>OZ244976.1:0-2335000 GCA_965222905.1 Vicinamibacterales bacterium
TAGCTGAAGCCGGCGCCGGACCACTGGTTCGTGCCGCGCTTGGTCACCGCGTTGATGACGGCGCCGCTGGAACGGCCGAACTCGGCGTCGAACTGGCCGCTGACGACCTGGAACTCCTGCACCGACTCGATCGCCACCTTGACCTGGCTGCCGCCGGCGCCGCCGCTGGTGGAGTCGCCGTTGTAGCCCCCGTCAACGTTCAGGTTGCTGGCCGCGGCGGTCTGCCCGTTGGCGATGATCGTGTCGTTGCCCGAGGATTCCGACGGCAGGAACTGGATCCCCGGCAGCAGCGAGATCGCGGCGAACGCGCTGCGGTTCTGCAGCGGCATCTCTATCAGCTCCGCGCTGTCGAGGGTGCCGCCCACCTCGGCCGAGGTGAGGTCGACCAGCGGGGCCTGCCCGGAGACGGTGACCGTCTCCTCGAGGGCGCCCACGCCGAGGACGATGTCGAGGGGAACGGTCGCCCCGACCCGCAACTCGTAGCCGGTCGTCTGGAACGTGGTGAAGCCGGGCAACGCCACGGTGACCGTGAAGACCCCCGGCAGCAACTGCGCCGCGAAGTAGCTGCCGTCACCGCTGGTGATCACCTCGCGGAAGGTGCCGTCCGCCTCGTTCTGGATGAAGACGGTCACCCCCGGGAGCGCGCCTCCCGTCTCGTCGGTGACCCTCCCCCGCAGCTCGGTGCGACCCTGCTGTGCCAGGGCCGAGGTCGCCGTCACGCCGACGAGCGCGACGACGGTCAGGAACGTCGTAAGCCTTCGCACTGTTTCACCCTCCTTCTAAAACCGGAACGATCACACGGTTGTGGGGTCGAGACAGACGACGACGACGACACGTGCTTTCCGGCCCTACTGGTTTCGCTACTCCTCCGTGATGGTGCACAAATCACGAAATTGCACCGTAGCGCAGACGCGCGACGGTTGCAAGTCCGTTTTTTGGACCGCGCACCGGCTGCCGGCCCCTTGGACGCATACTCCGGGCCACCTCACTGGCAACCAACGGATCATCGCGGCCCGACAATGCGCCGCCTCCCCGTGCTTCAGGTACTCGATCTCCAGCACCAGCCGCAGGCGACGTCCGGGTAGCAAGCCAGGACGGGCTGCTCACGCAGCTTCAGGCGCGCTCGGTCTCGAACGCCACGACGTTGCACTCCCGCCTACTGAACTCCACCCCGATCAGGTGAACCTCCCGCGCCCGGTGGCGGTACTTGTCCGCGTAGCCCTTCGCCTTCAACTGCGCCAACGCCGCCCCCTCGGGCGCCTGCTCCACCACCTTGAACTCGAACAGGTACACGTTCCCGTCGAGCCGCACCGCCAAGTCCGCGCGCCCGGCGGCGCCGCTGTCCTCAACCGTCACGTCCAGCCCGACGGCCGCCAGTCAGGCGTAGAACACGCTCGCGTAGTAGCCCTCGTAGCGGGCGATCTCGTTGCTCGTGTGCCACTCGTACGGGATGCCGGCGAACAGCCCCCGCAGCAACGCGCCGAGGCCCTGGAAGTCGCGGGCGCGCAGTCGCTCCGCCAGCCGCGGGTCCGGGTTCCGGTGCGCGCAGTCCGGCGGCGTCAGCGCCGCCAGCAGACTCTTGTTCAGGCTCCACCGCACCTCGTGGTTCGGGTAGCCGAGCCGGTACGTGGGCGCCCCCAGAAAACCCGTCTCCTCTTCCCGGATCGTCAGGTAGCCGGTCTGGAACAGCAGCGCTTCCGGCGCCGCGTACCGTACGTCGAACTTCGACAGCAGATCGTCGTCGCTCCGCAGGCCGTCCAGGGACGGGATGCTGACTCTCTGCTGCATCAGCGTGTCGATGAGAAACGCCGGCGTGCCGGTCTCGAACCAGTACGGCCGGAACCGCCGGCTGCGGAACAGTTGCAGGATGTCGAAGGGGTTGTAGAGTGAGGTCGGTGGGGTTGTTGAGTCCCGAGAACAGACTGACCTTGGCGAACTTGCTGACCCCGGTCAGGAAGCTGAAGGCTATGTGCGCGTCGCCGGTCTTGGTGACCGAATACAGCCCGCGCAGGTAGTCGCGGTTGGCCTCGGCCACCTCCGGCGTCTTCAGCGCGTCGAGGATCGGCTTGTCGTACTCGTCAACCAGCACCGCCACCCGCTGCCCGGTCCGCCGGTGCAATGTCTTCAGCAGGTCCTGGAATCGTGGCGACGCGACGTCGTAGCGGGCGGCGACCCCCGCGTCCTCCGCGGCGGCATCGAGTTGCGCCAGCACCGCCCGCGGCAGTTGTCCCGGATCCCGAGGGGCAGCTTGCGCCTCGTCTTCATCGTCGCCCGCGTTCCACGCTCCGCGCTCCGATGTTACCCGGGCAACCAGACGCACCGCGGCCTCCGGCGCCCCTTGCTCTGCGTACCAGGCGTGGACGTCCTCGAGATCCGCCAGCGCCGACGCGGCGACGCGAATCGCGACTGCCATCGGCTAGCTGCTAGCGGAGACCGAGCCGCGCCTTGACCTCGCCGAGGGAGAGCTCGCGCCCCTCCTCCAGGTCGGACAGCCCTTCGACCACCGCGCGCATGAACGCGCGCGCCTCTTCGGCGGTCTCGAACTCGGCGACGGACTGGACCACCGCGACGCCGCGTCCCTTGCTGGTCAGGAGTACCGGGCGGCGCGATTCGGCTGCCTGCTTGACCACACGGCCGGGGTTGGCCTTCAGACCCGTCAACGGCACCAAGTCTTCGGAGAACTTGACGGTCATCCTTCAGCCCCCTCCAACAGGTCGTTCAACAGCACCTATTGTAGATCTGCCCTCAATGGTCGCTTCGCGGCCGGGGAACGGTGATACGCTTAGAAACGTGGCTCCCCTCACCCCCCGAATCCGCGGTGTCGGATTCCGAAGGTGGCGCCATGTCTGATCAGTCGACGGTCGAACGCAAGCCGGCGTCTCGCGGGCTCGGCCCGGGGACGTCCATCGACAATCTCACGTTCCTGCTCGGGGTCGGGGCGATCGTCGCCGCCCTCGTCGGTGGATCGTGCTCCACGAACGCGCGAATCGGCGACTTGCACACGGAAGTCCAAGGCGTCCGCGAGGAGATTCAAGGCGTCCGCGGGGAGATTCAAGGCGTCCGCGGGGAGATTCAAGGCGTCCGCGCAGAGCTTCGCACGGAGACTCGAGGCGTCCGCGCAGAGCTTCGCACGGAAATCCAGGGCGTCCGCGCAGAGATTCGCGATGTCCGTGCGCGGGTCGAGAGTCTGGAGGATTCGACCGCAGTTTCCTTCGCTACCGTGCACCGACAGCTCGGCGCCGTGGCGGTCTGCTTGCTGGACCTCCGCAACATCGTCGTCGGCGACAGCGGAGCTGCCGGTCGTGTGCCCACCGCATGCGACGACGCTATCCAGGTAATCCTGACGCCTTCCGCGCCGACCGGCCGGTAGAATCCGGACGGGATCCTGGAAGCGCAACCGATGTCCGGCGAGTCATCCGTCTGCCGCGCCGCGCACGCCACCCCTGGCCCTGACCCCGACCGAGTACAACAACACCATCGCCGACCTGCTCGGCTTTCCGCGGGACGGCGAGCGCTGGCCGCCGCGGCCGCTCCTCGCCGATACCCTCAGCCCGCGGCGCGCCGCGAGCAAGGGGGTCTTCCTGCCCCCGCCGCCACCCCCGGTCTGGCCCTGGCGGTTTCCGTCCGAACCGGGCGCCGGCGGCTTCGAAGGCATCGTGCAGGGGCAGAACCCGTCGTCCTACCAGGTCGAGGAGCTGCACCTCGCGGCGATGCACTTCGCGGCGTTCGCTCTGCTGTCGCCGATGTTCTTCGACTGCGCCGACCGGACCGACCTGACCCCCGCCGCGCAGGAGCACTGCGCCCGGGCCAGCATCGAGCGGTTCGCCGAGCGGGCCTGGCGCCGTCCGCTCGCCGGCGACGAGCGCGAACGGCTCGGGGCGTTCTGGCAGGCCAATCTCACGGCCGGTCCGATCGACGAGGCGATCGCCCTGACCGTCGCCGGCATCCTGCAGGCGCCCGCGTTCCATTTCCGGATCGAACGGGGCGATGCCTCGGGCCGCGAACCGACGCCGTGGGAGCTGGCGACCCGTCTCTCCTACTTTCTCTGGGATTCGATGCCCGACGCGGCGCTGTTCGCGGCGGCCAGGTCCGGCGAGCTGACCACGCGGGCGGGTGTCGAGCGGCAGGCGCGGCGGATGCTGGACGACCCCAAGGCCCGGCCCGCCGTCGTCCACTTCCACAACCAGTGGCTGGGTACGGACCGGGTGCTGCGCATCGCGCCCGCCCGTCGAGCGTTCGGGCCGCTGTTCGGCATCGAACCCGAGCTCGAGACCGCGCGCGACGACGACGTGCAGTGGCCGACCATCATGGGGCCGGTGCGCCACTCCATGAAGCTGGAGACCGAGCTCTTCGTCGAGCAGACCGTCTTCGACGGCGACGGCACCTTCACCGCGTTGATGACCGACCACCACGGCTTCCTGTCGGACGCGACGGCCCCGATCTACGGAGACGGAGTCACCCGCCTTTTCGACCGGCCCGAGGTGACGCGGCAGATCGAGTTCGTGGCGGTGTCCATCGGGCGCAAGGAACCGCTCACCCTCTACCCCGCCGCGTTCCCTCGAGACCAGCGCGCCGGGGTGTTGACGCACCCTTCGGTTCTCGCGGTGGGCGCCTACGCGGTGCAGCCCGGGCCGATCCTGCGGGGCGTCCACGTGCTCGAACGGATCGCCTGCCTGGAGCTGGGCGCCCCGATCCAGGGGGCGGAGACCGCGCTGCCGCCCGACAGCCTGTCGGTCGAGAGCACCAACCGCGAGCGGACCGCCGCAGCCACCGCGCCGCGGACCTGCGCCTCGTGCCACCGGCGGATCAATCCTCCCGGGTTCGCGTTCGAGCACTACGACGCGCTCGGCGCGTGGCGCGCCCGCGACAACGGGCAGCCGGTCGACGCGAGCGGCTCGCTGGCGCTGCCCAGGGGCGAGACGCTCACGTTCGCCGACGGCATCGACTTCGTCCACCAGCTCGCGGCGAGCGACCGCGTACGCGACTGCTACGCACTGCACTGGACGCGTTATGCGCTCGGCGAGCGGATCGAAGCGGCCACACCGGGACTCGAAGCGATTCAGCGGAAATTCCGCGAGGACGACTCGATCGAGGATCTGCTGGTTTCCATCGCCGGCAGCGACCTCTTTCGCACCGGCTCGACGGCGGACGCCCCAGGAGGCACCCGATGATCTCGCGGCGACGTCTTCTTCGGCTCGGCGGCCTCACCGCACTCGGGACCGGGTGGCCCGGTGGCGTGCTGCACGCCCTTGCGCAACCGGCCGCCTCCCCGCCCCGGCGGCTCGTCGTGATCAGCCACTGCCACGGCTGGCCCTACGCCGCCTGGCGGATGCGGCCGGCGGGGATGCCGGAGTCGCAGCCCTGGTCGCTCGATCTGACGTCCCTGGACGAGAGCGAGCTCAGCGCGCCGCTGGCCCCCCTCTACCCCCACCGGCGCCGCCTGCTCGTCCTCGACGGCCTCTCGCTGGCGACGGCCGAGCTCGACGCCGGCGGCAACCGCCACGACCGGGGCTGGATTCACGCCTGGACCGGCAACAACGCCGATTTCTCCGAGCGGGACACGCGCGCGACCTCCGCGTCGCTCGATCAGCTCGTCGCCGCGCACATCGCCCGACCCGACCGGTTGCCGTCCCTGGAGCTGTCGGTCGACGCCGCGCTCGAGGCCGGCCGCCCGATCGCCTACAACCTGGGCGGCGTGCGCCTGCCGGCGGAGAACACGCCGCTCGCCGCCTGGGAGCGGGTCTTCGGACCGGCCTCGTCCGGCGACGCGGTCGGCGCGCGCCGGCGCACCACGCTCGACTTCGCGTACCGCGAGTACCGCGCGCTCGCGTCCGGCCTCGACGCCGTCGGCCGGGCGCGGATGGAATCCCATTTCGGACTCGTCGACCGCCTGGGCCGCCGGCTGGAAGGACTCGCGACACTCGCATGCGACGCCCCGCCGCGCCCCGCCGCGGCGTTCGAGCAGTACGACCGGCGCTTCGACGCCTTCACCGACATCATCGCCGCGGCGTTCGGTTGCGACATCACGCGGGTGATCTCGCTCTCGCTCGGCGAGATGCCGACGGCGGAGTTCGGCGCCGGCCACATCAGCGACAAGGTGCACAAGGGCATCGCCCACTACATCTACGACGACGCGGCGAAGCACGCCGCGATGACCGACTACGTGCGGCACCACGCCCGGCAGGTTGCCCGTCTCGTCGACACCCTGGAGGCCATCCCGGACGCCGGCGGCCTGGTGAGCGTGGCGCGCGCGATGGGGCTCGACGTGGACCACGTCGGCCTGCGGCAGGTGCGCGGGCAACGCGGTGACTTCATCGACGTGGGCGGGCCGCTGCCCGGACTCACGGCGTAGAGCTCGCGTCGTGGTCACTCCGTGGCCGATGCCGGGGCAGGACTACGTCACCGCTCGAACACCGGCTTCCAGTCGCGCGCCCGGCGCGCGGCCTCGGCGCGCCGGGCGTCCGACATCCGCCGGCCGATCTCATCCCGCAGCCGGGCCGCGCGTTCCCGCTCGTCTCCCCTCAGGCGTGACGCGGCGAGGCTGAGCCAGACGTAGGCGCTCGCGTCGTCCTGCCGGCCCCCGCTCCCGTCCCCATACATGGCGCCCAGGTCGTACTGGGCGAGAGGCTCCCCCTGCTCGGCAGCCAGCCGATACCACCGCGTGGCTTCACCCGGATCCGGCACGACGGCTCGCCCGTCGCGGTACAGCATGCCGAGATAACGCTGTGCCGGGGCGTAACCCTGGTCCGCCGCCGGACGAATCCAGCGCACCGCCTCCGCGTCGTCCCGCGCGACGCCCCGGCCGTTCAGATACATGAATCCGAGATCGCCCTGGGCTTCGGCCAGCCCGTTGTCCGCCGCCAACGTCAGCCAGCGCACCGCCTCCGCGTCGTCCCGCGCCACCCCCCGCCCGGTCGCGTAGAGGAGCGCGATCCGGTACTGCGCCCGTGACATGGCGGCGATGTTGGCCTGGGATCTGGCATGGCCGGGGTCGGCGGCGCGCCGAAACCAGCGCAGGGCCTCGCCATCGTCCTGCGGAACGCCCTGCCCCACGCCGTAGAGATAGCCCAGGTCGAGCTGGGCGACGACATAGCCCTGCTCCGCCGCCCGGCGCAGCCACCGCGCGGCTTCCGGAGGATTCTGCTCGACTCCGCGGCCCTCCATGTACAGTGCCGCGAGAGCGGCCTGCGACTGCGCGTGCCCCAGGTCAGCGGCCCGGCGGTACCAGCGGGCCGCCTCCGCATCGTCCCGCCAGACACCCTCGCCGTTGGCGTAGAGGAGCGCGACGGCGTACTGCGCCCGCACCTCGCCCTGCTCGGCCGCCAGCCGCATCAGTCGCGCCGATTCGGCCTCGTCCAGCGGCACGCCCTGCCCTGTCGCGTACAGGTAGGCAAGACCGTATAGTCCGGCCGGATCGCCCTGCTCCGCCGCGAGGCGATACCACCGCGCCGCCTCGGCGGCATCGGGGGCAACGCCCTTGCCGCCCAGGTACGAATCGCCCACCGCCGCCTGCGCCACCGCGTCGCCCTGCTCCGCCCGGGCGAGCAACGTCTCGACGCCGTCCGGCGGGCCATCGGCGGGTGCACCGCAGGCGGCCAGGGCCAGACCGGCCACGACCATGCAGCCAAACATCGGTTGTCCCAACCACGCGCGTTCACCCGGACGCCCGACGTGTCGTGCCGATCCGCTCATCTCGGCCCCATGATACGAAGCACGCGTGGCTTCGATCTATGCTTGACCATGTTGGTCAAGCCAGAGAACTCCAACATGACTGAAGTTGCCCGGGTGACGGTGCACGGCAGGAACGCCGTGGTCGTTGTCGCAACGGATGAATTCGACCGCCTCCGGGCGCAACGAGCTGAGGGCAGCCTGCATGAGCTCCTGTCCGGGTCTCCACTGAATCGACTGGACTTCGGCGGCGGGAGCGTCCGGAGTCCGGTTCGCGAGATCGACCTTTGAACGGCTGGCTGCTCTTCAAGTCCGCCGCCGTCCTGCTGGCGCTCGACCTCCTGCCGGGCGCGGTCGCCGGTCAGCCGCCGGATGACGAGCCCTCGTATCAGCCCCTGACCACGGAGCAGGGCGAGTGGCCCGGCTACGGCGGCGACGCCGGACACACGCGTTACTCGCCTCTCGATCAGGTCGATGCCTCGAACTTCGGCGACCTGGAGCTGGCCTGGCGCTTCCGGACCGACAACCTCGGGCCGGCCCCCGAGTTCAAACTGGAGGGGACGCCCCTGATGACCGGCGGCGTGCTCTACGCCACGGGCGGCACGCGGCGAACGGTGGTGGCCCTCGACGCCGCCGCCGGCGAGCTGCTCTGGATGCACCGCGAGGACGAGGGCGAGCGGGCGGCGGCCTCGCCGCGCCGCCTGTCGGGGCGCGGCCTCGCCTACTGGACCGACGGCACGGAGGCGCGGATCCTCTACGTCACCATCGGTTTCCGCCTGGTGGCGCTCGACGCCGCCACCGGCGCGCGGATCGCCGGCTTCGGCCGCGACGGCGCCATCGATCTGAAGACGGCGGCGTTCGTCGGCGATGGCCGGCGGATCGATCTGGTCACGGGCGCCATCGGGTCGAACGCCACCCCGACGGTTGCGCGCGACGTGGTGATCGTGGGAGGCACCTTCGCGGACGGCGCCGCGCCACAGACGCACAACCACATCAAGGGACTGGTGCAGGCGTTCGACGTCCGCACCGGCCGGCGCCTGTGGACGTTCAACACCGTCCCCCGCCCCGGCGAGCTCGGCGCCGACACCTGGCTGGGCGACTCGTGGGGCACCAATGGCAACAACGGCGTCTGGACGCAGATCTCGGCCGACCCCGAGCTGGGCATCGTCTATCTGCCGGTCGAATCGCCGACCGGGGACTACTACGGCGGGCACCGGCCGGGCGACAACCTGTTCGGCGAGAGTCTCGTCGCCGTCGATCTGCTGACCGGACAGCGGCTGTGGCACTTCCAGCTCGTCCACCACCCGATCTGGGGCTTCGACATGGCCAGCCCCCCGATCCTGGCCGACATCACCGTCGACGGACGGGAGATCGAGGCCGTCGCACAGCCGGGCAAGCAGGCGTTCCTCTACGTATTCGACCGCGTCACCGGCGAGCCGGTCTGGCCGATCGAGGAGCGCCCGGCGCCGCGCGGCGACGTGCCGGGCGAATGGTACTCCCCGACGCAGCCCTTCCCCACCAGGCCGCCGGCCTACGACCGGCAGGGCGCCTCGCTGGACGACCTGATCGACTTCACGCCGGGGTTGCGCGCGGAAGCGGTCGAGCTGGTCTCGCGCTACAGGCTGGGGCCGATGTTCACACCGCCGGTGGTCAGCCGGCCGGAGGGCCCGATCGCCACGCTCGGTCTCGGCGCCGGCAGCGGCGGCACCAACTGGCCCGGCGGCGGCTACGACCCGGAGACCCACATCCTGTACGTGCCGTCGCGGACCGGGTTCTACTCCTGGGAGCTGATCCCCACCCCCGGCCCGCACGTCTCGGACATGCGTTACGTCAAGGGGGACGGCGAAGCACGGGGTGGGACACGGCGGGCTGCGCGACCTCAACGTGCGCGGGCTGCCGCTGGTCGAGCCGCCCTACGGCCGTCTCTCGGCCATCGATCTCGACCGGGGCGACATCCTGTGGCAGCGGCCGCACGGCGACACGCCGGACCCGGTGAAGAACCACCCGGCGCTGGCGGGTCTGGAGATACCGCGCACCGGCGAACCCTGCACGCACCTGCTCGGCCCGCTCGTGACCGGCACGCTCGTCGTGATGGGTGAATGCGGCTTTCACCGGACGCCCGCCGGCCGCGGCGCGATGCTGCGGGCCTACGACAAGGCCACGGGCGACGAGGTGGGCGCGGTGTTCATGCCGGCGCCGCAGTCGGGGTCGCCGATGACCTACGTGGCGGAGGGACGGCAGTACATCGTCCTCGCGGTGAGCGGGCGCGGCTACCCCGGCGAGTACCTCGCGTTCCGACTGCCGTCGTGAAGCGCGGCCGGCGGAGACCACGGCGGCGAGTTTCCAACGCTGAGATTCCGGCACATGAGATTCTGGAGGTCGCGCATGATCCCGACACGACGCCCCTGGTGCAACAACCTCCTCGCGGCGCTCGCCGCGACCGTCGCCTGCGCAGGGCCGGCGGCGGCGCAGCCGTTCGACGGCGAGCGGGATCCGCAGCCCGAGCGCGCCACCCTGGCCATCGTGGGCGGTCTGCTCATCGACGGGCACGAGGGACCGCCCCTGCCCGGCGGGATCGTCCTCGTGGACGGCGACCGCATCGTGGCCGCCGGCAGCCGGGACGCGCTCGACGTGCCCGAGGGCGCCGAGATCATCGATGCCACCGGGATGACCATCATGCCGGGACTGATCGACGTCCACGTGCACCTGGACATCCTCGGACACTCCGACTACCAGCACTGGCACGGCACGCATCGGCCGGACTACGCGGAGATGATGGCGGTGTCCGCCCGTCAGCTCCTGATGAGCGGGATCACCACGGCGGTCGACCTCGCAGGCAACCCGGACGCCCTCGTCGCCACGCAGCGGCGCATCGAGAGCGGCGATATTCCAGGCCCGCGCGTGATCGCGAGCATGGGCTGGATCACCAATTGGACGGACGAGCAGGTCCAGCGCCACCACCGCCGCACGCACACGTTCAACGTCCGCACCGTCGAGGAGGCCGGCGCCGCGGCGCGCACCGCCATCGCCCAGGGCGCCGGGATCATCAAGGTCCATACGGGACTCACGGAAGCGCAGTTGCGGGCGATCGCGGCCGAGGCGGACCGGAGCGGCCTCCGGATCACCGGGCACGTCGGCGACCGAGACGATCTGCTGATGCGGATCCGGGCCGGCCAGGACGGCATCGAGCACCTCTACCTGTCCGCCGGAGACAGCCCGACGATCCACCCCGACGTCATCCAGGGCCTGGTGGACCGGCAGACCTGGGTGGTCCCGACGATGATCCAGACGATGGTGCAGGGTCTGGCGGCGGAGTGGCCGGACCGGCGCGACAACCGGCGGGCGCGAGCGTTGACGCCGCCCGACCTGTGGGCGGACGTGCGGCGTTCCGTCGAGAACCCCCGGCGGTTCGGCTACTTCGGAGGCGGCCTGCGCGTGAGCCGCATGCGCGCGATGGAGACGAAGCTCCGGCAACTCCGGGACGCGGGAGTGCGGCTGCTCGTCGGCACGGACGCCGGCACGCCGCTGAACTTCCACACCGACGCCACCTGGCAGGAGATGGACCTGATGGTGCGCTTCGGCGTCCCGCCGATGGAGGTCCTCGTCACCGCCACCCGGCGCAACGCGGAGTACCTGGGCCGCGGCGACGAGCTCGGCAGCCTGACGCGCGGCAAGCTGGCCGACATCATCGTCGTCGACGGCAATCCGCTGCTCAGCATGCGGGATCTGCGGAACGTCGTGGCCGTCGTGAAGGACGGCCGGGTCCACAAGCGGCCCGACGCGGAAGCGCGGTAGCGCCTTCGAGGCGCCTCCAGGCCGGTGATGCTAGCCCAAGTTTAACAGCCGCAGTACTAAGCAACGCGGAATCAGCAACTTACAGCGACAAAAGCGCTCGAGTGGCACTACAAACCTGCGCAAACCGGGAAATGGGTCGGTCAGATGGTTGTCTTGCGGACGCCTCCCGGTTGCGGGTCGACGCCGAGCGCGTCGTAGATGGCCCGCTGTTCGGGTTCGGCCTGCGTGGCGGTGCGCACGTGCAGGGTGCGCCCGTCGGGGCGCCGGAAGGTGGCGGTGACGCGCTGCTGGCCTTCGAGGATGCGGCGCAGGGTGGTCCAACTGGCGTGTTCGCCGTGGGCTCGCAGCCGGGTGCGGATGACCTGCACGAGCTGGTAGGCGATGACGGTGATGAACAGGTGGCCATCGGCCCGCTGCGGCTTGTGGTGGTAGATGGGGCGCAGGCCGAGTTCGGACTTCAGTGCGCGGAAGACGGCTTCGACGTCGGTGAGGGTGGTGTAGGTGCGCCACAAGGCGTCTTCGTCCCAGTCGGTCTCGCTGCTGCGCAGGCAGTAGACGCCCGGATGGGTGGCCATCGAGCCGTCCTGGGGGCGACGGGTCCAGGTGACGGCGGCGGCCTTCTCGCCGGTCTGGTCGGGGGTGACCTCGATCTGGTAGTGCTTGGCGACGCGGGTATGCTTGGCTCTCAGTCGCCCAATGCGCTGCCAGACCTGTCCGAGGCGCTTGTGGGCGCGGGGGCGCGCCAGCCCCTCGTTGAGCGTGGTCAGCGCGGCCTCGAAGCGGGCGGCGGCCCGCTCAACGATGGCCCGCTCCTTGTGGGCCCGCTCTTCGGAGTAGCAGTACAGGCGGACCTCGCCGGGGTCGGTCGAGACGACCTTGTGCAGATGCACGGTGTGGTTCGACTGCGTGCGGACCGCCACGGCGGCCTCGGCGTCGAACTGCCGGTGGCGTTCACGGCTGACGACCAGATAGCGGTAGCGGTTGTCGCGCAGCCACCCGATGGCGGCCTCGGTGGCGACGCCGCGGTCCATCACCACCAGGGCGCCGGCCGGCGCATCGAGTGCCTCCAGCATGCCGGCCAGGGTGCGGTGTTCCCGGACGTTGCCGGCGAAGACCTGCGAGCGGCGCACGAAGCCGCTGGCGTCGAGCATCAGGCCCAGGGTCAGCAGCGGACAGTCGCTGCGCTTCTCTTTCGAGTGCCCGCGCTTTGCCTGCGGCTGCGCGCCCGCCTCGCCTTCGAAATAGGTGTTGGTCAGGTCGTAGAGGGTCACCGTCGGCTGCAGGTCGAACAGTCCCATGGCCCGCTCGAACAGATGCGCCTCGATCGCCTCGCGGTGCTTCACCAGCGCATCCGAGGCGCGGTAGAGCTGCATCGGGCTGACGGTCTCGAAGTCGACGCCGAGCAACTCGCCGAGGCCGCTGCGTTGCTGCAGCCAGCGGTGCGTGGCGCGCTCCGAGGCCGGCTGGGCCAGGCGTCCGACGACGGCGCCGGTCGCCGCGGTGCGCAACGCGCCGTTGACGCCCAACTCGGTCAGCAGGGCCGGCAGGCCCAATTGCTCCAGGGCCCACAGGCCGACCTGCTCGACGCCGACGCTGCGGGGGCGGACCAGGCGCAACGAGTCGACGTCGACCGGCTGCACGTCTGTCGGCCCGGCTGCCGGTCCCTGCACCGGTGTGCCGCGGGCGACCAACTGTGCGGCTATGCGCTGCGCTTCGCGTTCGACGGCGGCCGGGCAATCGGCCACCAGGGGCGTCTGGCCGGCCAGGATGTCGTCGCTGCGGGAGCAGACCAGCGGCCATTGCGCCTGGGGAATGTCGAAGTGGCGTCCGAGATTGAGCAGGGTGCGCTGGCGGACGGCGTTGCCGATGCGCTCGGAGTGGACGAGGCGATGCGAGAAGTAGGGCTGTCCGTCGGCGGTCCGCCGGGTTTGGGTGCGGCGAATGAACACACGCCCACGATAGCGGGTGCACGTCCCCAGAAGCAACAACCACTCACACGATTATGGCACTACATTCAGTACCGCCAACACCCGATCCTTTAGAATCAACAAGTTATGGGGATGCGATCCTCGAAATATCGCCTAAATCTACAAAATTGTCGGGAATCTTGCTAAAGATGGGGTAGGACTGCTCGAGAGTCGTCGTGAGCGCAACCGCGTTCCGGTCGGCATCGACCACCGAGACGTGCGTCGTCTCGTTCCCGGTCGCCGGCCACTCGAAGGTGTCGGGACCGGATCGTGAGGCGCGGTCCGCGTCGATGGTCGCGCGCAACCCCGCGGCGTACTCCTTGGACGTCAAGCGGAGCACCGGCATCAGCGGGTTGAAGTCGGGATCGCCCAGGTGCCGCGCGCGGTCCGCGAAGCCGCGGCGCATCGCCTCGGCAATCCGGTGGACGTTGAGGGCCGAGCCGTGGCCGCCGGCGCCGAGGTCGTAGCCCTCGAGTACGTTGAGCATCTGTATCAGGGTGACCCCGCCGGAGCTGGGCGGCGGCATCGACACCACCTCGTAACCCCGATAGCTCCCCCGGACCGGCTCGCGCACCCGCGGCTCGTAGGCGGCCAGATCGGCCTCGGTGATCAACCCGCCTTGCGCGGCCATCTCGCGCGCGACGAGCGCCGCGGTCCGGCCGCGGTAGAAGCCGGCCGGCCCCTCGTCTGCGATCAGTTCCAGGGTCGTGGCCAGTTCCGGCTGGCGAAAGCGATCGCCGGCGGCGTACGGGGCGCCGTCGTCGGAGAACGCGGCGACAGACGCGGGGTACCGCGACATCCGCGGCAGGGCGGCGGCCAGCGACGCGGCGCGCGCGTAGGTGAGGACGAAGCCGTCGCGGGCGAGAGCCACCGCCGGCTCCACCAGGCGGCGCCACGGCAGGCGGCCGTGGTCGGTCCAGGCGCGATGGAGCCCGGCGACCGTGCCCGGCACGCCGACCGCGACGTGGCTGGCGTGGTGCCGCGCCGCGTCGTAGACGCCGCCGGACAGGAACATCTCCGGCGAGGCGGCCGCCGGCGCGGTCTCGCGAAAGTCGTACGCCTCGGAAGATCCGTCCGCCCCACGGTGGACGAGGAATCCGCCCCCGCCGATGTTGCCGGCGGCCGGCAGCGTCACCGCGAGCGCGAATGCCGTGGCGACGGCCGCGTCCACCGCCGAACCACCGGCCTGCAGCACGTCGCGGCCCACCCGCGCCGCCACGCCGTCCGAGGCGACCGCCATGCCCCGGCGGGCGCGCACAGGCTCGGAGCTGCCGCCGACGGTGGCGACGAGGAGGGCGCACGCCACCGCGACCGCCGCCGCACGGACAGGAAGAAACCTCATGTTCTCAGGATAGGCGAAGCACTATGGAATGCGTAGCGTCGAAGCCGGCTCGGCGGCGGCTGGCGGCACTGCAGCGGGTGATGCCGATCGGCTCGCCGGCGACCCGAACCGACCGTCAGTACCCGGAGCCGGCCAACCTCCGCAAGAAAAAGCTGAGAACCTTGAAATGGGCGCGGCAATTGGAATCACCCTTCGACGAAGGCCTCCGACGCCGTAGAATCCGGTGCAGTCGACCGGCCGGAGAGCGACCGAAGATGACACAACCGAACGGCGACGCCGAAGCCGCGTTCGCCGCGTTTTTCGAAACGCTGACCGGCGGTCGCCGCCCGCACGACTGGCAGGCGGAGCTGGCTGCCCCGATAGAGTGCGGCAGCCGACTGGTGCGAATACCAACGGGCTTCGGCAAGACCTTCGGCGTGCTGGCGGCCTGGCTCTGGCGCCGCGTGCGACACCGGGACGTTCGCTGGCCGCGTCGTCTCGTTTGGTGCCTGCCCATGCGCGTGCTGGTCGAGCAAACCGAGAGCGAGGTTCGCGCGGCCGCTCACGCGCCCGGCATCCTGTGGGACAAGCGGCGCGTCCATGAGGGCAGAGTCGGCGTCCACCTGCTCATGGGCGGAGCCGGCGCCGGCGAGTGGCACCTGCATCCCGAAGCCGACGCCGTGTTGGTCGGCACCCAGGACATGCTGCTGTCGCGCGCGATGAACCGCGGCTATGCATGCGGCAGGGCCCGCTGGCCCATGGAATTCGGCCTGCTGAATCATGACGCCCTGTGGGTGATGGACGAAGTTCAGTTGATGGACGTCGGCCTCGCCACCTCCGGCCAATTGCAGGTCTTCCGCGATACGGATTACAAGGCCGAGCGGATGATGCGGCCCTGCTCCACCTGGTGGATGAGCGCCACGTTGCAGGGCAGTTGGCTGGAGCGAAGCCCGGACACCACTGCACTGATGCAAGGCCTCAAGAAAGCGACGCACCGCATCGCGTCCGCCGACCGGGTGGGCCACCTGTGGGACGATGTAGAAAAGCCGGTCCAGGTCGCCGCGTTCGAGGCTCCCAGGGCCCTCGCCATCCACGTCGCCACTCGTCACGCACGTCTCGGCTGCGGCGCGACGGGTCCAACACTCGTGGTCCTCAACACGGTCGAGCGAGCCGTCGGTGCGTGGAAGGCGCTCAAGAAGGACAAGACGCTTTCTGGCACGGACATTCGCCTGATTCACAGCCGGTTCCGCTCTCACGAGCGGGGAGCGTGGCGGAACGAGTTCCTCAACCGCGCCGCCTGCGAGCCCGGCACGAATCGCATCATCGTATCGACGCAAGTGGTCGAGGCCGGCGTGGACCTCTCCGCATCGCTGCTGGTCACCGAGCTCGCCCCGTGGTCCAGCCTGGTGCAACGCTTCGGGCGCTGTGCACGATGGGGCGGCCGCAGCGACGTCGTCATTGCGGATTTCGGCCACGACAGCGAGAAGGAGGCGGCGCCCTACACGCTGGACGAGCTTGCCGCCGCCCTGGATGCCTGCCGGTCGTTGCAGGACGTTGCCCCCGGCCATCTGGAGCGTTTCGAGGAGGAACACGAGGAACTGCTTCCGCGTCTCTATCCATACGATCCGAAACACCTTCTGCTCCGACATGAGCTGGACGAACTGTTCGACACCACCGCCGATCTGTCCGGCGCCGACATCGATGTCAGTCGATTCATCCGCTCGGGAGATGAACGCGACGTTCAGGTGTTCTGGGCGGATGTAGACAAGGGCGTAGCGCCACCAAGCGACTTGAAGCCCACCCGCAGCGAGCTTTGCCATATTCCTTTTCTCAAGGCCCGAGACTGGTTGTGTGGACGGGCGCCCGAGAACCTGGCACCCGGCGTCCGCGCCTGGGTGTGGGATTGGCTGAATCGGAATTGGCGCGACGTCACACGACGCGACATCTACCCGGGACAGACGCTGCTCGTGGAGAGCCGCACCGGAGGCTACAGCCAGGATCTCGGCTGGGATCCGACGGCGAAAGACCCGGTGGAGCCCGTGTCGGCCGGCGATGCGATTCGCTATGGCAGCCGCGACTGTTGGCGGCGGGATGGCGATGGCTGGCGTCCGCACCGGCGCCGCGTTCGCCCGCTCGCCCCGGACGACCATGCCGACGACGCCGAAGAAGACGAGTCCCTCAGCATGACCGAACGCTGGCAGACCATCGCCAATCACGGTCAGTCGGCCCCGACCGTCCCCGAGCGCATCGAACCGACACCCATTGAGCGGGAGATCGTCGATCTGAACGGCGACGAGTTCGACCTGCTGGCTCACCTCGTTTGCGCCCATCACGGCAAGGTGCGCATGGCGTGGCATTCGAGTCCGGCCGATCAACAGTCCGACGATGCGAGGCTGCGCGTCCGAGGGGTTCTCGAAGGAGACATCCTGCCGTCTGTACGACTGGCGGATGCCGAGGGCGGACTTCTCCAACTCCCGGCCACGGTACTGGACCTGTCGCCTTCGGCTGCGGGTCTGAGTCCGCGTACCGGCAAGAGCTGGACGGAACGCGTCCTGGCCTTGCTCGACCGTTTCGGCCCATTTACCCTTGCCTGGCTGGAAACCGTGCTGCGGGCCGCCGACCAACGCGCATCGAATCAGCCTGTCGCCAACCATCTACTGGAGAAGAACCATGCCGACCAGCACGTGGCGGGAAGCCGTCGAGCACTGGCGCAGCCTGTCGGCGGAGGAACGCAGACGCCGTCACATCGACGCGATTCCGGGCCGCGTAGCCCGGTCGATGGCGATGGAGAACGAGCCGGTGGACGAGAACTGGATTCGGCAACGACTCGCCCGCCGCATGCGGCGACTCGCTACATCGACACCGCCCTCGGAATCCTGAGCCAGGCTATCGTGAGCTCGCCCCGCACCTCGCGGAACGCGTGGCGGACGCCGACCTCGCCATCGTCAACCGGACATTCGCGGGACAGAGGCGCCGCCGGGGATCGGCCATAATGAGCCTTCGCCCTCTCCTCGAAAGGAAACCGCCCGTGACTCTGACCACCCGACGCGCCGCCGTCCTCGCCGCCACGCTCGTCACCGCCGCCCTGGTGACCGCGCCGGATCGTCCGGCCGCGCAGACGTCCCGGCACCTGAACACCGTCGTCGAGCTGCTGGCCAACGGCGAGGTCGTCTTCGGGTCGTTCGCCAACGTCGAGTCGGGGGCCAGTGGCGCCATCGAGATGTCGCGCTCCGACGTCGACTACATCTTCTTCGACATGGAGCATGGCGCCATCGACATGCGGGCGATGCGCACCTACATGCAGTACTTGATCGATCCGGCGCAGATTCTCCGCCGCGGGCGACCGGGCACCGACAAGGCGGTCTGGGTGCGCATCCCGGCCAACGGACGCGAGATGAACGAGTGGATGATCAAGAACGCGCTCGATCAGGGCGCGCACGGGGTCATCGCGCCGCACATCGAGACGGCCGAGCAGGCGCTGCACCTCGTCCGCTCCATGCGCTACCCGCAGCGCCCCGGCGTGCCCGACGCCGAGCCGGTCGGGCTGCGCGGCTCCGGTCCGGGCAACGCCGTCCGCTACTGGGGCGTCTCCGGCGCCGAGTACATCGCGAAGGCCGACGTCTGGCCCCTCGATCCCCAGGGCGAGCTGCTCAACATGATCCAGATCGAGAACAGGATCGGGATCGCCAACGTCGAGGAGATCGCGCGCGTGCCGGGCGTCAGCATGCTGATGGCGGCCCCGGGCGATCTCGGCATGGCCTACGGCGGCGACGCCGCAGCCACGGAGGAGGCGCTGCAGACGGTCCTGCGCGCGGCGACCGCCGCCGGCATCCCGTGCGCGATCACGGCCGGGCCGGACGACGTCGAGCGCCGGATACGCGAGGGGTTCCGCGTGCTGATCGGCGGTCCCGAGATGGTGGCGGTCGGACGCCGCGCCGCCGGCCGGGAGTAGGCCAACCGCGTCTGCGTCGGCACCATTCTCTGCGGCGCAGACTCTTGGCCGCCGCCACCCGCGGTGCAGCGCGGCCGCGACTGATCGCGGGCCGCGGGTGCACGGCTTCCGATACGCAGTCGGCAACCCGTCCGGCGCCCGCAACCGCGTGGCAGCCGCATCGGGATAGAATGCCGAAACGTGCGGCCTCGCGGTCGCACGCGAACAGGAGACGGCAGATGACGACCACACGACACCCTGAGAACCCTCCCGGTCGGACGGGGAACGGCGCGCGGCGGCTCGCACTGGCCGTGATCGCCGCGATCGGCGCCTTCGCGCTGGCCTGCGTGTCGCCGGACGGCGGTGAGGGCGGCGGGGGCGGCAGCCTGACAGTGCGCCTGTCGGTCGCCACGGGCGGCACCGGCGGCGTCTACTACCCGTACGGCGGCGGCATCGCGAAGGTGATCAGCGACAACGTCGAGGGTGTCGAGGCGACGGCCGAGGTGACGGCCGGCACGGTCGACAACCTGAAGTTCATCGCCAACCGCTCGGCCGATCTGGCATTCGGCCTGGCCGACTCCATCGACGACGCCGCGAACCGGCGCGGGGTGTTCGCCGATTTCGGCGCGGTGCCGCTACGCGCGCTGGCCGTGCTCTACGACAACTACAACCACATCGTGTCGATCACCGCGACCGGCATCGAGACGGTGGCCGACCTGAAGGACCGGGTCGTCTCGACCGGCGCCCCCGGCAGCGGGACCGAGGTGAGCGCGTTCCGCATCCTCGAAGCGGCCGGCGTGAATCCGGAGACCGACATCACCAAGCAGAGCCTCGGCGCGTCGCAGTCGGTCGACGCCATCAAGGACGACAAGATCGACGCGTTCTTCTTCAGCGGAGGCATCCCGACCGGCGCCATCCTGGACCTGGCCTCCACGCCGGGCCGCACCATCAAGGTGGTGCCGAACGGCGAAACGCTCCCGACGCTGCAGGAACAGTACGGCGAGCTCGTCTACCACAACTCGCCGATCCCGCCGTCGGTCTATCCCGGGATGGAGGACACCGTGACCGTCGTGGCCGTCTCGAACGTCCTCGTCGTCCACGCGGAGCTGGACGAGGAGATCGCCTACGAGCTGACGCGGGTCCTGTTCGACCACCACGACGAGCTGGCCGCGGTGCACCCGATGGCGGCCGTGCTGACGATGGAGTCCGCCACGGTCGGGTCGCCCATCCCGTTCCATGACGGCGCCGTGCGCTTCTACCGCGAGCAGGGCGCCTGGTCAGAGTGACGACACCAGACTCGCCGCTCGAGACATGGGACGATCCCGAGGCGGACGTCCCGACCCGGAAGCTGCAGGGCTGGACCGCCGCGCTGGGCACCGCGCTGGCCGCGGGGCTGTCGTTGTACGCGCTCTACTGGGTGGTCGGAATCGTCCAGCCGCAGAAATACCGCGTCAGCTTTCTTCTCGTCACCCTCGTCCTGACGTTCCTCGTCTTTCCCGCCCACCGGCGCTGGCGGCCGCGGGTGATGTGGCTCGACTGGACGCTGGCCGGCGCCGCGATAGTCGCGCTGGCGTGGCCGCTCGTCGACTTCGATCAGTTCGTCTACCGCGCCGCCACGCCGCTGACGGTGGATCTCGTGCTGGGCGCGGCAACCACGGTGCTGGTCCTGGAGGCCACGCGCCGAACGGTCGGCCCGATCCTGCCGGTGACCGCGGTGGCGTTTCTCCTCTACGGCTACTACGGTCGGTACCTGGAGCTGATCGGCCTCGAGCTGTTCGCGCACCGCGGTTACGACGCCGCGCGGCTGCTCGGGACGCTCTACATGACGCTCGAAGGGATCTTCGGCGTCCCGCTGAACGTGTGTGCAACGTTCATCATCCTGTTCACGATCTTCGGCGCGGTCCTGGCCAAGTCGGGGGCCGGGCAGTTCTTCATCACCTGGACGATGGCGGCGTTCGGGCGCTCGCAGAGCGGGGCCGGGCCGGGCCGGACCGTCACGCTGTCCGGGTTCCTGCTCGGAACCGTGTCCGGGAGCGGCGTCGCCACGACGGTCACGCTGGGCGCCGTGGTCTGGCCGCTGCTCCGGCGCGCCGGCTTCTCGGCCGAGATCGGCGGCGCAATCCTCTCGGCCAGCGGCATCGGGGCCATCATGGCGCCGCCGATGATGGGGGCGGCGGCGTTCCTCATCGCCGAGTTCCTGCAGATCAGCTACCTGCAGGTGATCGTCATGGCGATCGTTCCGGCGATCCTCTACTACTTGTCGATCGTTCTGATGATCGAGGCAGACGCGCGCAGGCTCGGTACGAAGGCGGTCGACGTCGACGTCCCGTCGGTTGGCGAGCTGACGCGCCGCTACGGCTACCAGTTCCTGCCGCTCCTCGCCATCATCCTGCTGCTGGTGACCGGGATGACACCGTTCCGGGCCGTCTTCCTGTCGACGCTGCTGGCGATCGGCCTCAGCTTCATCCGGAAGGAGAACGCGCTGTGGCCGCGCCGCCTGCTGGCCGCGCTCGAGGCGGGCGGGCGCGGGGTACTCTCGGTGGCCGGCACGACGGCGACGGCGGGGATCATCGTCGGGGTGGTGACGCTGACCGGTCTCGGGCTCAAGCTGTCGGGCATCATCGTCGATCTCGCGGGCGGCAACATCTTTCTCACCGTCGTCTACGCGGCCGTGGCGGTCTGGATGCTCGGCCTCGCCGTCCCGGTCACCGCCTCCTACATCATCGCGGCGGTCATGATCGCCCCGGCGCTGACGCTGGTCGGCGTGCCCGACTTCGCCGCCCACATGTTCATCTTCTACTACGCGGTGCTCTCCGAGGTCAGCCCCCCGACGGCGCTCTCGCCGTTCGCGGCCGCCGCGATAACCGGCGGCAATCCGTTCCAGACCATGATGCTGACCTGGAAGTACACGCTGCCGGCCTTCCTCGTGCCGTTCGCGTTCACGGTCAGCCCGGAGGGGGCCGGGGTCCTGCTGCAGGCGCCGCTCCCCGACATCGTCCGGACCGTCGGCACGGCCGCCATCGGCGTCAGCGCCCTGGCCATGGGGCTCGGCGGCTGGCTGCGGCAGGCCGCGAACCCGGTCGAACGGGTCGTGGCCGTCGCCGGGGGCCTGCTGCTCTTCTACGCGACCACGGTCACGGATATCATGGGATTGGTGCTGTTCGGCGCGGCCATCGCGCTCCATCTGGTTCGCACACGCTGAGGTTTGAGGAAGGTCGAGGTAAAGCCATGAGATCAAGCATTCGCCTGACGGCGCTCGCCGTAGTGTTCGCGCTGCTGCTCGTTCCGCAGACGCTGGTCGCCCAAGGTCTGGTCCGAGTCCCGCCGGAAGAGGTGGGAATGTCGTCCGAGCGGCTCGACCGCCTGAGCCTGGCGCTCGAGAGCTACGTCGACGAGGGCCGACTGGCCGGGGCGGTCACCATCGTGGTCCGCCAAGGCAAGATCGCCTACCGGGAGGGGATCGGCTACCGCGACGTGGAGGCGCAGGCGCCGATGCCGTCCGACGGGATCTTCCGCATCGCGTCGCAGTCGAAGGCGCTCGCCAGCGTCGGCGTCATGATCCTCCAGGAAGAAGGCAAGCTGCTGATCACCGATCCGGTCGGCAAGTACCTCCCGGCGTTCGCCGAGACGATGGTCGCCGAGCCGAACGGCGAGGGCGGCTATGACGTCGTGCCGGCCCGCCGGCCGATCACCATCCGCGACCTGCTGACGCACACCGCCGGCATCAGCTACGGCATGGGCCTGCTCGCCAACCGGGGCGCGGCCGCCGACGCCTGGGAAGACGCAGGGATCACCGGCTGGTACTTCGCCGACCGCGACGAGCCGGTTGGCGACACGATGGCCCGCCTCGCCGAGCTGCCGATGGACGCGCACCCCGGCGAGCGCTGGATCTACGGCTACAACACCGACATCCTGGGCGCGATGATCGAGAAGATCAGCGGCCAGACGCTCGGCGCGTTCCTGACGGAGCGGCTGTTCGACCCGCTCGGGATGACCGATACGCACTTCTTCCTGCCGGAGAACAAGCTGGGCCGGCTGGCGACCGTCTATTCGTCGGTCGACGGCGGCAGCAGCTTCGAGCGGGCGCCCGACCCCGGCCACATGGTGGGCCAGGGACACTACGTGAACGGCCCGCGCAAGGCGTTCTCCGCGGGCGCCGGCGTGCTGTCGACCGCCACCGACTACGCCACCTTCCTGCAGATGATGCTGAACGGCGGCGAGCTGAACGGCACGCGGATCCTGTCGCGCAAGACGGTCGAGTCGATGATCTCCGACCACCTGGGCGACATCCCGTTCCGCGCCGGCCAGGGCTTCGGTCTCGGCTTCTCGATCACGCACGATCCGGCCGCCACCGGCCTGCCCGGCTCGGTCGGCGAGTTCGCCTGGGCCGGCGCCTATCACTCCGTCTACTGGGCCGACCCCAGGGAGGACATGGTGGTGGTCTACCTGACGCAGATCATCCCGGCCATCAACCTGGACGATCAGCAGAAGGTGCGGTCGCTGGTCTACCAGGCGATCGTCGACTGACCCCGCCGGCGGTGGTCACCAGCGCCACCGCATCATCCCGCACGCGGGGCTTGGCGGTTCTCGTCGGGAGCTGGCGTTCCGGTCATCCGATACCGAGGCGCCAGCTACCGATAACGAGACGCCAGCCGCGAAGGAGGCACGTTGACCAAGGACGAGTTGATCGACAGGCTGAACGAGGACCTCGCCGACGAGCTCGGCGCCATCATCCAGTACATCGTCTACGCCGCCCGCGCCACCGGCCCGTACCGGCCCCAACTCTCCCAGTTCTTCCTGGCCGAGGTCGCCGACGAGCAGATGCACGCGCAGTTCCTCGCCAACAAGATCGTCTCGCTCGGCGGCAAACCCTGCACCACGCCGCGCGCCGTGGCGTTGCCGGAGGGCAACCAGGCGATGCTCGAAGCGGTGGTGGAAGCCGAGTCGCACGCGATGAAGGGGTACACCACGCGGGCGCAGGAGGCCGAGGCCTACGGCGACAAGGGCCTCGCCGTGCAGCTCGAGGACTTCATCCGCGACGAGAGCAGCCACCTGGAGGAGACCGAGCGGATCCTCCGCGACTGGCCTCTGTAGGACGTCATGCCCGATGCCACTCCCAGGGATCGAACTTCCCTCACGTTCACGTTCAAGAACATCGGCCCCATCAAGGATGCCGAGCTGGAACTCGGTGACATCACGATAATCGCCGGTCGCAACAACACCGGCAAGACGTATCTCACCTATACGCTGTACGGCTTTCTGAAGACGTGGGACACTTGGCCCGGTGCGATCGCCTGGCCCTTCGGCGGCCATGAGGCCGGACCGCCCACCATCTTCGAACAGATCTTCAAGCAGGTGGAAGAGCGGGGCCACGCCAGGGTGACCGTGGATCGAGATGCACTCAGCCGTCAGCGAGAGGAGATCCTGCGAAAATCGACCGATTCTTTCTCAACGGGCGCGCTGGCAGACATCTTCAACTCACCGGACGATACATTCAAGGGCGCGTCGATCGGTGTCGATATGGACCCCGCGTTCCCCGAATTCCCCAGAGCCGTCGATGTCCGTATTCGCGCGAGCGAGACTCTCTCGATCCGGTTGAACGGACCCGACATCCTCGTCACTACGAGCGCACCGGGAAAGATATCCCTGACGGATCTCGGACTCGCACCCTACGTTTCGCGACTCTATCTCCGGTTCCTGTTTCCGGAGCTGCCGTTCGATCCGCTCGTGCTTTCTGCTGAACGTCTCGGCATCTCGCTCTTTTACAGAGAACTCGACTTCAGCAAGAGTCAGCTCGTCGATCTGTTGCAGAAGTTCGGGGGCCGAAAGGAGGACGAAGATCGTTCCCTGCCGTTTTTTCTCGTGGACCAAACCTTCAGCCGATACGCTCGCCCCATCAAGGACAACATCGACTATACGCGAAGCATACCCGATCT
Source organism: Vicinamibacterales bacterium (assembly GCA_965222905.1). Lineage (GTDB taxonomy): Bacteria > Acidobacteriota > Vicinamibacteria > Vicinamibacterales > UBA8438 > WTFV01. The sequence goes on from OZ244976.1 coordinate 24,619, forward strand.
CCGCAAACAACGGAGTGAAGTGTACGGCGACGGGCTCTTCGACGACATCAAGTCCCTGATGGGCGGCGACTACGCGCTTTCCGGGGACGAGATTGTATTTCGATCGGCGGCGCGCGGTCCACGTCGCTTCACCATTCCGCTTCACCTCGCTTCTTCTTCGGCGCGCGGGCTTTCCGATCTGTATTTTTTCCTGCGTCATGTAGCCCGGAAGGGCCAGTTGCTCGTCATCGACGAACCCGAGAGTCATCTCGACACGGCCAATCAGATTCTGCTGGCGCGGCTGCTCGCGCGCGTAGCGAGATCCGGGATAAAGGTACTGTTGACCACCCACAGCGACTACCTCATCAAGGAGATCAACAATCTCATCATGCTTGGTCATTCCTTTAGTAACAAGGCGAAAGTGGTCAAACGGCTCAAATATGAGGACGACGACCACCTCATGCCGGCACGAATCAGGGCGTACATCGCGAACAAGGACGGCTTGGCCAAGTGCGAAATCGACAAGTTCGGAATCGACATGCCGAACTTCGACGAAGCCATCAACCGGATCAACGATGCGGCCAACGAACTCGCCGCGCGACTGACAGTAGACGAGGCGGATTGACCATGCCCCTGGCCGCCGGACTGAGGAGTATCCTGAAACCGGACGCCGTAGTGCGGGCGGCGGACCGGGATCGGATCGAACTTCGGGAAAAGAGGCGTGAAGTTGACATGCGGGTGAACGTCGTCGGACTGCCCGCGGTGTTCATCGTGATACGCACGGAACGCATAGGTCATGCATCGAAGATCAGAGACGGTTCCCGGAAGCAGGTCTGCGATTACCTGCTTGTGACCGAATCTGAAGATCGGACCCACGCCGTCTTCGTTGAGCTCAAGAAGACGCAAACCGAGGAAGAAAAGCCCAGAGAACAATTGCGACGCTCTCTGCCGCTCCTAGAGTATCTGCGGTCGGTGTGGGAGATCGAGTCCGAGACCACGTTGAATGAACACGAAGTGTCCATACATTATTCCATTCTGTTCGAGCGGATCAGCCCGAAACTTGCCAAACAGTCAGTGAAGGTTACTCCGGCACAAAGAGTGCACCAGGAGGAGTACAAAGGCATCACTATCAGAACATTCGTCGGAGCATCGGTTCCTCTTGCCACCCTGATGGGTGACTGACTCCACAACCCGCTCAGCGGCACGGCGAGCATCCGTCTATCGCCCAGCGAGAGCACGTCCATGCCCGCGTAGAGCAACACGCCGGACTCGAAGTCCTCGCCACAGCGACCGGCGAGTCGACGGAGTCCCCGTCCATCGCCTGGTCCGAGGGTGGCGCCGGCCTTGACCTCGATACCCCAAGTCTTCATGCCGCGAGTCACGACGACGTCGACCTCCACCTGATCCGGGTCGCGGGTCGCGCCGGCGACCAGCCGCTCCGCCAGCGACGGGCCCGCGGATTCCCTGCCGGGCCGAATGCCCGGCTCGAACCCGCCGGTCAGCAGCGCGCGCAAGAATCGGCCGGGCCGTCGTGCCTTCTCCGACTCGGTCAACGGGTGCAGTTGCACGATCTCCATGCGACCGGCCAGCGACTCGGTAACGGCCGGCGCCAACAGCAGATTCGCCGAGCCGGTCAGCAGGAACGACCAGGCCGGCGGTCCTGGTCCACCGCGTGCTTGATGGCGGGAAGGAGTGCCGGCGCACGTTGGACCTCATCCACGGTCGTGGCGTCCGGCAGGCTGGCGACGAAACCGGCCGGGTCTTCGGTAGCGGTCCGGAAGTAGCTCTAGCTCGGCTCGTCCAGACTGGCGAACGCGCGACCGGGCGCCAGTTGCTACGCCAGCGTGGTCTTGCCGCTCTGCCGCGGGCCGAGCAGGTTATCTGTGCGGCCGATTGCCGGTTTCTGTGCGCCTGCACGCGTCCTGCCCGGTCACGTCCACAGTGTACCTACAGCTCATATATACTCGAAGGAATGACCCTTGGATATCGTGCCAAAATCTTCTGGACCGGCGGCAGCCAGGCCGTTCGCCTTCCCAGGGAATGCCGTTTTCCGCGGGACGCCGCCGAAGTGGTCGCCCGCCGAGACGGGGACCGTGTCGTGCTGGAGCCTTCGGACGAGTGGCCGAAGACGGTGCTCGACTGCATCGGGAAGCTCGACGACGATCTGGCGCGCCTGGATCAGACGCCAATCACCGACTTTCCTGATCCCTTCGGAGACCGGGGCGAATGACGTTCATGCTCGACACCGACACGGTGAGCCTGATTCTGCGCGACGAAGGCGAGACGGCGACTCACTTTCGGGCGACGCCCCGACACGAGACGTGCCTCAGTTCGCTGACCCTGGGTGAGTTGCGGCGCGGCGTCGCCCTGCGTCAATCACGCCGGCTTGCGGTGCTCGTCGACACTTTCGTGTCCGCCATCCGGATCGCGGCGTTCGATGCGGAGGCAGCCGGGCGGTTCGGAACGCTTGCTGCGAATCTGTCGCGCCGGGGCGTTCCGATTCGCGTCTTCGATACGCTGATCGCGGCGCATGCGCTCGCCGTCGGCGCGGTGATCGTGACGCACAACCGCCGTCACTTCGACCGCGTCGGCGGTCTCCAGGTCGTGGACTGGCACAGTTGAACGCCGGTGCGCCGCGTCAGGCCCGCGTCAGCTTCCGGAACCGGATGCGGTGCGGCTGGTCGGCGGCGCGTCCGAACCGGCGGCGGCGGTCGGCCTCGTAGTCGGCGTAGTTGCCGGCGAACCAGACGACCTCGCTGTCTCCCTCGAAGGCGATGATGTGCGTGGCGATGCGGTCGAGGAACCAGCGGTCGTGGCTGACCACCACCGCGCACCCGGCGAACTCGACGACCGCGTCCTCGAGGGCGCGCAGCGTGTCGACGTCGAGGTCGTTGGTCGGCTCATCGAGCAGAAGCAGGTTCGCGCCGCCGCGCAGGAGCCTCGCGAGATGGACTCGGTTCCGCTCCCCGCCTGACAGAGCTCCCACCTTGCGCTGTTGATCACCGCCCCGGAAGTTGAACCACGAGACATAGGCGCGCGAGGCGACGGTGCGCTTCGCCACGGTGATCTCGTCCAACCCGTCCGAGATCGCCTCCCAGACGGTCTGCTGCGGATCCAGCGCGCGGCTCTGGTCGACGTAGCCGAGCTGGACGGTCTCGCCGAGCCGGATCTCGCCCGCGTCGGGCTCCTCCTCGCCGGTGATGAGCCGCAGCAGCGTCGTCTTTCCGGACCCGTTGGGGCCGACCACCCCGACGATGCCCGCCGGCGGCAGCGTGAACGACAGGCCACCGATCAGCGCTCGATCGCCGTAGCCCTTGATGAGGTCGGTCGCCTCGACGACCACGTCGCCGAGCCGGGGGCCGGGCGGCACGTAGATCTCCACCGAGTCGATCTTCTGTGCGCTGTCCTCGGCCAGCAGGCGCTCGTAGGCGTTCAGTCGGGCCTTGCCCTTCGCCTGCCGCGCCCGCGGCGACATCGCGATCCACTCCAGCTCGCGCTGCAGCGTGCGGCGACGCTTGGCCTCGTGCTTCGCCTCGACGTCGAACCGCTGCTGCTTCTGCGCGAGCCACGACGAGTAGTTCCCCTCCCAGGGAATCCCGGCCCCGCGGTCGAGCTCCAGAATCCAGCCGGCGACGTTGTCGAGGAAGTACCGGTCGTGGGTGACGGCCACGACGGTGCCCCGGTAGTCGGCCAGAAAGCGCTCGAGCCAGGCAACCGACTCGGCGTCGAGGTGGTTGGTCGGCTCGTCGAGCAGCAGCAGATCCGGCGACTGCAAGAGCAGGCGGCAAAGAGCGACGCGCCGGCGCTCCCCGCCGGACAGCGTCGTGACGTCGGCCGATCCGGGCGGCAGCCGCAGCGCGTCCATCGCCATCCGGATACGCGAGTCGAGGTCCCAGGCGCCGAGGGCGTCGATCCTGGTCTGCAGCTCACCCTGCTCCTCGAGCGCCTCGTCCATCTCGATCGATCCCGGGCCGCTCGAGGCGAGGTCGCTGACGATCTGGTCGTAGCGCTTGAGCAGCGTGCGCATGTCCGCCACGCCCTCGTTGACGTTGCCGGACACGGTCTTCGACAGGTCGAGCCGCGGTTCCTGCGCGAGGTAGCCGATCGAGAGCCGCTGAACCGGAAACGCCTCGCCGTCGAACTCGGTGATCTCCCCGGCCATGATGCGCAGCAGGGTGCTCTTCCCCGCCCCGTTGGCCCCGAGGACACCGATCTTCGCGCCAGGAAGGAACGACAGCCAGATGTCCTTGAGCACGGTGCGGTCCGGGGGATACCGCTTGCCGAGCCCCTTCATCGTGTAGACGTACTGTGGCGGCATGCTCCCGAGATCCTAGCCCGGAAACCGTCGCCTGCGGCTCCGCCTTCCGTCCAGCCAAGCCTCTCCAGGAGTCTGCACCGCTTGTGCGGCGCAAAACTCCTGGCCATTGCCAACACCGGGCGCCCCGTCCGACAATGGCGCGGAGGAGGTGTCCCATGCGCGCCATCAGTCTGCTTCTGCTCTGTCTCGCGCTCGCCGCGGCGGCGCCGGCCGCCCAGGACGGATCGGACGACACGCTGGAGATCTACATGGTCGACGTGGAGGGGGGCGAGGCCACGCTCTTCGTGGCGCCGTCCGGGGAGTCGATGCTCGTCGACACCGGCTGGCCCGGCTTCGACGGGCGCGACGCCGACCGCATCGCGGCGGCCGCGGCCGCCGCCGGGGTGACGCAGATCGACTACCTTGTCGTCACCCACTTCCACGGCGACCACATGGGCGGCGCGGTGCAGCTCGCCGAGCGGCTCCCGATCCGCAACTTCATCGACCACGGCACCACCGTCGACGAGGGGGAGAACCGCCTGGCCGGTTTCCGCGTCTACACGGAGCGGCGCAGCGGCGGCACGCACCGCGTGGTAGCCCCCGGCGACCGCCTGCCGGTGGGCGTCCTCGACGTCGTGATCATCGCCTCCGGCGGCGCCGTGCTCGACGCGCCGCTCGACGGCGCCGGCGGCACCAATCCGCACTGCGAGGGCTTCACGTTCCACGGCGAGGAGATCACCAGCCGCTACGGCAACGCGGAGGACGATCAGTCGGTCAGTACCTTCGTGGGCTTCGGCGCGTTCCGCAGCATCATCATGGGCGACCTGAACTGGAACCAGGAACACCCGCTGATGTGCTCGGACGACAAGGTGGGCCCCATCGATCTGTACATGGTCTCCCACCACGGCTCGGAGACCTCCGGCTCGGAGGCGCTGGTCCACGCCATCGCGCCGCGGGCGGCCATCATGAACAACGGCCCGCGCAAGGGCGGCGCGGTGCAGACCTTCGAGATCCTGCAGGCCGCCGAGAATCCGGCGGACCTCTGGCAGAACCACTACTCCATCCCCGGCGGCGAGGCGCACAACCGGCCGGAGCAGTTCATCGCCAACCTGGAGGAGGACACGACGCTCGCCGACGGGCGCGCCGTACACATGGGCACGTCCCACTGGATCCACGTCTCGGCGCGCCGGGACGGATCGTTCACGGTGACGAACAGCCGGAACGGGTTCAGCCGGAGCTACGGGCCGCGAGAGTAGATGGCACTATTCCCCGCAGAATCGCCGGCGCCGGTCCGACGACCGGCGCCGGCGTGCGGAAGAGAATGGGAGGCATGCACCGTGGATGAGGGCTACCAGTGGCTGGAAGCCATTGCCAACCGCATGAAAAAGGAAATTGATAGAGGTGCGGCTGCCTCGCCGGAGTCGCTCACCGTACGAGACCTGCTCCGGAAGTTCGGCTATGAGAAAAGGGGACATCGCATCAACAAGCACATTCGCAAAGGGCTGAGGAAGTTCAAGCTCCGCGTGGTCCAAGATTTCACGGCCCACGGGCTCGATTCCCAAGTCATCATGGAGATCGATTCGGACGCTCCGGGTGCACCCTGCCTGCCGCTTCCTGCTGAACCCACGCACCGTATCGGGGCACTCAAGGCCGCCAGAAGGAGTCCCGCAAGAGTAAAGCCGCAGAGTCCATTGAATGAAGCAACCTTTACCATGCAGATGAAGAACTATTCCCAACTGCCCGTGATGAGGCACGAACGAGACGTATCCGGCATAGTCACCTGGAGGTCAATCAACAAACGCAGGTCGCAAGGACTCGAGTGCAAGACCGCAAACGACTGCATGGACGAACGCGTGAATGTGGTTTCCGAAAGCAGCCGGCTATTCGAAGCCGTGCGCACAGGACAGTGCGCTAAACTAGTTTTCCACCTACTGGTTTCCTGGTCATACTGGAGGTATGAAGCGAGATATCGAGCTGGAAGCGACCCTGGTTGCGAAGTATGGCGTGGTCGCGCCGGTGTTGGACGAGCGCAGTCGCCGCCGGCGGCGGCCGAGTCGCTCGCTGTCGGCTACGGCGGCGACGCGGTGGTTTCGTCGGCCACCGGTCTGGCTCGGGAGACGATTCGCAAGGGACGCCGGGAGATTGCCCGCGACGAGGCGCCCACCGACCGCATCCGACGCCCTGGAGGCGGACGGCCCCGCATCCAGCAGGATCAACCCGGCATCCAGGCCGCGCTCGAAGCGCTGGTGGACCCGCTCACGCGCGGCGACCCGACCTCGCCGCTACGCTGGACGTGCAAGAGTCGCGCGAAGCTGGCGGGGGCGCTCGTCGACCGCATCGGGAACGTTCGGACGGCGACCGGGCTCCGGGTCCTGGCCGAACTCGACGCCGGGCTGTATCCTACGGGCGTCACGGTGACCAAGGAACAGATGGACGCACTCGCGCTGGTTCCCGATGCGTTTCACGGGGAATGAAATTACAAACTGTTACCCCGATGAAGTTGACAACTTTATATCGATCACTGTCGAAACAGTTCTGGAACACGAATACGTGCTGGTGCGGGCGAGAGACAAGACCATCACCGGGATCGTTACGGCAACGGATCTCCTGTCCGAGGTCGGGCGTCTCGCCGAGCCGTTCCTGTTCATCGGCGAGATAGAGGGACATTTGCGCAACCTCATACACGGCAAGTTCACGCTCGGCCAGTTGAGGGCCGCATCCGACGATTCAGAAACCATAGAAGGCCCGGCAGACCTTACGTTCGGAGGACACTGCCGACTTCTGGAGAACAGAGACAACTGGGAGCAACTGGCGCTCAACATCGATCGCAAGGTGTTCGTCAAGTACCTACATTCCGTGCGAGAAATCCGGAATGACGTCATGCATTTCAATCCCAACGGGCTAGACGACGACAAGCGCGAGGAGTTGCGGGACTTGGCACGTTTTTTCGACAAGTGGCGCACATAGCCACTTCATCGCCGTGCTCACCGCGACCCTGATCCCACTTGGAGTATCCACTGCATATTACTGCATATGGGTCCCGCTGTCAGTCTGTCAGCTCAGTTGCTCCGGGTCAGGGTCTCTTCGCGCGACCTCGCATCGGAACACACCGAGACCGGTGGTACACTGGATAATATGATGGGGGTGACCGACGCGACGCGCAACGCCGTGTGGCAGGAGATGCTGGACACCGCGCGGCTGGTTCGGTACTACGAACGGATGGCCAGTAGACAACACCGGCAACACCTGGGCGTTCGGCTCGTGCTCCTGGTGTCGGCAACTGCCGGTGTCGCGGCGGCCACCAACGCGCTGCCCGAGGCGGTCCAGGTCGCATCGGGGGCTGTCGTCGCCATCCTGGTCGCGTGGGACTTCCTCGCCGACTATGCGAACAAGGCGGCCGTGCTGGGTTCCATCAGGCGTGAGTGCGGCGAGGTTGAGGTCGAGCTGGCCGCGCTGTGGGGCGAGATCCAGGCCGACTCGATCGACGATGATGACGCGCGGCGAACGCTCGCGGAACTGGCGCGCAGGGTTACTCGCGCGACGGACTGCGCCGGGAGCGCTCATGTCCCAACCGATGAACAACTGAACGTCAGATGCGAAGAGGCTGCATACAAGGCCATGGCGGGTCGATATGCCGCCGGATAGCGCGTCGCCCGACCAGCGGACCGGAGGATCTCCGCCGCGTCCCGGTCGAATCACTCCGCCGCCACCGCCGCCAAGACCCGCGAAGCCGGCCAAGCCGAACTGAATCCGGTCTGCACCAGTCCGGGATGCTCCGTTCGAAGCCGGCCGATACTGGCCGACACCCCTCCTTTCGCTACCGCCCGTCGCGCTCCAGGCGCTCCTGGAGCCGCGCGAGCGCGTCCTGCGTCCGGGTCAACTCCGCCATCAGCTCGTCGCGCGTCGGTGGCGCCTGCAGATCGTGAAGGCGCTCCTGCTTCGCTTCATCCAGGCTGTTGATCACCACGGCGATGAAAAGGTTGATCACGACGAACGTGCCGACCACGACGAAGCTCACGAAATAGGCCCACGCCCACCAGTAGTGGTCCAACGCCGCGTACATGATGTCGGTCCAGTCCTCCAGGGTAACGATGCGGAAGAGGGACAGGAGGGCGATGCCGAGCGTACGCCAGTGGGTCGGATCGACCTCGTGGAACAGGTGGTAGCCGGCCACGCCGTAGACGTAGAAGACGATCGACATCAGCGCCAGCACGTTGAACATGCCGGGCACCGAGCGGATTAGCGTGGCGACGATCAGCCGCAGCCCCGGCAGCGCGGACACGAGGCGCAGCACGCGGAACAGGCGGGCCAGCCTGGCCAGCGTCGCCAGCTCGCCAGTGTTCGGGAGCAGGCTGACGACGATCACGGTGAAGTCGAAGACGTTCCAGCCGTCCCTGAAGTAGTCCTCGACGCGCGGCCATTTGGCTGCCATCTTGATCAGCGCCTCGATCACGAAGATGGCCAGGAACGTCTGGCTGGCGCTCTCGAACAGACTTCCGTAGCGCGCAGACAACGTGGCGGAAGTGTCGAGTCCGATGACGATGGCGTTGATCGCGATAGCGGCTGTGACGCCGTGCCCGAACCAGGCGGCAGCGACCGCTCGGTCCGCCCAGGCGACGAACGCATTGGCGGAACGGGACAGGGCGTCGGTGGAGCTCACGAACGGTCGCTCTAGCGGTGCGGACGGTCGCGCCACTCGCGGTCGCGACCCACCTCGCTACTCGAGGGTGAAATCGGCCTCGGCGGTCCCCCCGGCCGTCACCGTGATCTGCCGGGTGGCGCCCTCGTAGCGCTCGTGCCAGACGGTGAGCTGGTAGCTTCCGGACGGGATACCGGTCAGCTCGAACCGGCCGTCCGGCCCGGTCACCGTCCCGATATCGTCGGAGACGTAGACCCAGCCGCGCATCCAGCCGTGCGAGTCGCATTCGATCCGCACCGGCCCCGGGCGCCGGAACGGCCGCTGGACCTCCAGGCCCGGAAACGGGATGGCGATGTTGAACTGCGTGCGCTGGCGGTCGTCGTAGGCGTGCGTCGAGTGGAGCGTATCGTCCTCGCTGCGGATCGTGACGACCGTCCGGGTCGGCAGCACCTGGACGCGCGGTACGAAGTAGCACCCGGCATTGTTGATGGACGGCTCCGACGGCCGCTCGTTCCAGGGCACGCCGGCGACGAGGACCACCGCGTTGGCGAGTCCGCCCGACGGATCGGCCACCACGGCCCGGTCCTCGACCTCGGTGCCGCAGACCGCCTGATCGGTCGTCACCGCGACCATCCGCGGCTCCGGTGGGTCCGTCACCGTCACGCGGCCGGCGATCGAACCGGCGCTCTGCCCTGCACCGCCTCCAGCGGCCGGCGCCGCGGCGAGCACGCCCGCGACCAGCGCGACGGCAACGGCGACGCTGCCGAGCCCTGACGCCAGACCATTCATTCGATTGCGGTTGTCCATCTGCTGCCTCGCGATCCGCTTCGAACCGAGCTTTCGATCCTACACGTACCGCCGCCGGGAGCCGCGGTCGGTTGGCGGTCGGTAGCGGTCGGTCCCACCGGGACGATGGGCCGCCAGCGCGGGATGCGGCGGCAGGCAGGCACGCACATGCCCGTGTCCCGTTTTCCCGTGGCGTTGTCGCCAAAGACTGCTACACTGGGCGGATTCAACTTGCCGGCCGTCAGCGCACGCTCGTTTTCGGCGCACGGCCGGGGCGATACGCCATGAGAACAATTGCTGCGCCCGCCGCTGTCCTCGCCGCCCTGTTTGCGACCGCGGTTCTGTCCGTCGATACGGCGGCCCGCACGCCCGCCCAGGAGGCCGCTCCCGCGCCCGGCGAGCCCGTTCCCGACCACGCGGAGCTAACCGGGGTCGTCCAGCGCTACTGCCAGAGCTGCCACAACGACCGCATGCTGACCGGTAACCTCTCGCTGGAGGATTTCGACGTCGGTACGGCGGCGAGCAACCCCGAGGAAGCCCTGCGCACGGAAAAGATGATCCGCAAGCTGCGGGCCAACATGATGCCTCCGCCCGGCGTGCGCAGGCCGGAGGCGGAGACGCTCACGGCGCTCGTCGAGACGCTGGAGTCGGTGGTGGACCGGGCGGCCGCCGGTAATCCGAATCCGGGCTACCGAACCTTCCAGCGTCTGAACCGCTACGAGTACGAGCGGGCCGTCGACGACCTGCTGGGGTTGCGCATCGACGCGGGCGACTACCTGCCGCTCGACACGATGAGCGCCAACTTCGACAACATCGCCGACGTCCAGATGCTGTCGGCGACGCTGCTCGACGGCTACCTGCGGGGCGCGACCGAGGTCGCGCAGCTTGCGATCGGGAATCCGCGCGCCGCCCCCAAGCAGACGACCTACTCGAAGTCGCGGGCGTACTCGCAGTGGGACCGGGTGGACGGCGCGCCGTACGGTACCCGCGGCGGGTTCTCCGTCGTGCACAACTTCCCTGCCGACGGCGACTACCTCTTCTCGATGGCGTTCCAGCACACGACCACGGGCGGTCTGTCCGGATCGACGATCCGCAACGAGCAGATCGAGATCTCGATCGACGGCGAGCCGGTGACGCTGCTGGCGATGGACCAGTGGCTGCGCACTTCCGACCCGAACGGCGTGAACCTCGAGGTAGAGGAGCCGATCTTCGTCCGCGCGGGTCCCCGGCGCGTCTCCGCGGTGTTCGTCCGGCAGTTCGAGGGGCCGGTCGAGGACGTGCTCGCGCCGCACGAATGGTCGATCGTCGACACCGAGATCGGCGACCTGGGGTACGGCATCACCGCCCTGCCGCACATGCGCGACTTCGTCATCGACGGTCCGTACGACGTGACCGGCGTGTCGGAGACGCCGAGCCGGCAGCGGGTCTTCACCTGCCGCCCGACGTCGCCCGCGACCGAGCGCCCCTGCGCCGAAGAAATCATCACCCGGCTGGCCACGCGGGCCTACCGCCGGCCGTTGACCGAGACGGACCTCGCCGACCTGATGGCGTTCTACGAGGCGGGCTCAGCAGACGATGGCTGGGAGACGGGCATCCGCACGGCGCTGCAGGCGACCCTGGCCAGCCCCGACTTTCTGTTCCGGCTGGAGCGGCCGGCGGAAGATGTCGAACCGGGGCGGAACTACCGGATCTCGGACGTGGCCCTGGCGTCGCGGCTGGCGTTCTTCCTCTGGGCCGGCCCGCCCGACGAGGAGCTCGTCGCGCTGGCGGCGGACGGGAAGCTCTCGGATCCGGACGTGCTCGACGCACAGACGCGGCGGATGCTGGCCGATCCGCGGTCGGAATCGCTGGCCAGCCGGTTCGCCGCGCTCTGGCTGCGCCTGCAGGACATGGACCAGGTCCAGCCCGACGCGTTCTGGTTCCCGAACTTCGACCGGCAGCTCGCCGACGCGATGCGCCGGGAGACGGAGCTGCTGTTCGACAGCCTCGTGCGCGAGGACCGCAGCTTTTTCGACCTGTTCACCGCGGACTACACGTTCGTCAACGAGCGTCTGGCCCGGCACTACGCCCTGCCGAACGTGGCGGGTCCGGAGTTCCGGCGCATCCGTTATTCGGACGACCGGCGCCAGGGCCTCTTCGGCCACGGCTCCGTCCTGATGCTGACGTCGATGGCCAACCGCACGTCGCCGGTGCTGCGCGGCAAGTGGGTGCTGGAGGTGATCCTCGGCGTGCCGCCTCCGCCGCCCCCCCCGGCGATCCCCGACCTCGACGAGACGGCGACGGTCATCGACGGCCGGGCGCTCACGACACGCGAGCGGATGGAGATCCACCGTACGAACCCGACATGCAACGCCTGCCATCGGTTCATGGACCCGCTCGGGCTGGCGCTGGACAACTTCGACGTCATCGGCAAGTGGCGGATCCGCGAGAACGGCGTGCCGCTCGACACCCGCGGCGAGATGTGGGACGGGACCCAGGTATCGAGTCCGCAGGGCCTGCGAGAGGCGCTGCTCGACCTGCCGATTCCGCTGGCCCGGACGTTCACCGAGAACCTGATGGCTTACGCGCTCGGCCGGCGCGTGGAGCACTACGACATGCCGTCCATCCGGGCGATCACCGAGGCGGCGCGGGCCAACGACCACCGCATGTCCGCGTTCATTCTGGGCGTCATCAACAGCCCGGCGTTCCGGATGCAGCGGGCGGAAGCGGACGGTATCGAGACCGAAGCGCAGTAGCCGCGCAAGAGACAGACCGACAGGAACAGGTGGGGAGACAGATTCATGTATATCACTGGCAAGTACATTCCTCGTCGTACGTTTCTCCGTGACGTCGGAGCCGCCACACTGGCCCTGCCCTTCCTGGATGCGATGCATCCGGCCGGCCGCGTATCGGCGACGGCCAGGGCGGCGCTCGATCCGACCCGCCTGGTCTGCATCGAGATGGTGCACGGCGCGGCCGGCTCCAACGCCTGGGGCCGCACCGAGCACCTGTGGAGCCCCGCCACCGCGGGCCGCGACTTCGACCTGGGCGCAGGCGCCCTCAGCTCGCTGGAGCCGTATCGCGAGCACCTGACGATCCTCAGCGACACCGACGTCGGGATGGCCGAGGCGTTCTCGCCCCCGGAGATCGGCGGCGACCACTTCCGCACCAGCTCGGTCTTCCTGACCCAGTCCCATCCGAAGCAGACCCAGGGCTCGGACGTACTGGCCGGCACCTCGCTGGACCAGCTTCACGCGCAGCGCTACGGCCAGGAGACGCCCCTGCCGTCGATGCAGCTCTGCATCGAGAATGTCGACCAGGCCGGCGGCTGCGCCTACGGCTACACCTGCGTCTACACCGACTCGATCAGTTGGGCGTCGCCGACCGAGCCGCTCCCCGTGACCCGCTCGCCCAGAGTCGCCTTCGAGCAGCTCTTCGGCGTGGGCGGCTCCGCCGAGGAGCGCGCCGCGCGCCGCAAGACCGACGCGAGCATCCTCGACTGGATGACGTCGCGCGTCGCCCAGTTGACCCGCGAGCTCGGACCGACGGACCGGCGGCGCATGGAGCGCTACCTGGACAACATCCGCGAGATCGAGCGCCGCATCCAGCGGGTCGAGGAGCGCAACATGAGCGGCGAGGCGCGGGAGCTACCCGAGGCGCCGGCCGGCGTGCCCGATTCGTTCGAAGAGCACGTCAAGCTGATGTTCGACGTGCAGGCGCTCGCCTTCGAGAGCGACGTGACCCGCGTCTTCTCGTTCAAGATGGGTCGCGACGCGTCGGGCCGGGTCTACCCGCTCAGCGGGACGGACAAGCCGTTCCACTCGGCGTCGCACCACGGCGGGAACGAGGACGCCATCGTCGAGTTCAGCAAGATCAACCGCTACCACGTCAGCCTGCTGCCGTACTTCCTCGACAAGCTGAAGAGCACGGTCGAGGGCGACACGCACCTGCTGGACAAGAGCGTGATCCTGTACGGGTCCGGGATGGGCGACCCCAACCTGCACAACCACAAGCGCTGTCCGCTGATCGTTCTCGGCCATGCCAACGGCCGGCTCCCGGGCGGCCTCCACGTGAAGGCGCCGGAAGGAACGCCGATGGCGAACGGCATGCTCACCCTGCTGCACGCTCTCGGGCACGACCGGGCGAGCTTCGGCGACAGCACCGGCGAGCTCGCGCTCAGCATCTGACCGGGAGGGCAGCCATGAACAGGTGGTCATTGCGCGCGGGATTGACGATCGCGCTGTGCGCCGTGCCGGCGCTGCTGTCCGTGCTCGTGGCGGCGGCCGTGGACGCCCCGGTGGCGGACGCGGCGCGACGCGGGGACGCGGAGGCGGTCAGGACCCTGCTGGAACGGGGCGTCGACGTGCAGACGGCGCAGGCGGACGGCATGACGGCGCTGCACTGGGCGGCGATGCGAAGCGACCTCGAGCTGGCGGAGACGCTGATCTACGCCGGCGCCAACCTGGAGGCGGCCACACGCATCGGCCAGCACACGCCGTTGCACGTCGCCAGTCGCACCGGGCAGTCGGCCGTCGTCCGTGCCCTGCTCGAAGCCGGGTCCGATCCGCACGCGACCACGACCAGTGGAGCGACGCCGTTGCACTTGGCGGCGCAGGCGGGCAGCGCCGAGGCGGCCGCGGCCCTGTTGGACCACGGCGCGGACGTCAACGCGCAGGAGGACACCTGGGGCCAGACACCGCTGATGTTCGCGGCGGCAGCCAATCGCGTCGGCCCGGTCAACGTGCTGATGGAGCGGGGCGCGAAGCTGGAGACGACCACCCGGGTGGTCGATCTCCCCGCGCTCGATTCCGAGGATCGCGCCGCGGCGTACCGGCGGCAGGAGGTGCTGGACGGCTTCCGGGCCGCCGCGCCGCCCCACGAGCAGCAGGGCTGGCAGCCGACCGCCAGCCAGGTCCAGGCCTCGATTCGGGCTGCGCGCCAGGTGCAGGCGTTCCCGGAGACGGCACGGGCAGACAGCGACGGCCGGCGCCTGTCGCGTGGCACGCCGCGCGACTACACCGAGCGCGTCGGCACCCAGGGCGGACTGACCGCGCTGCTGCACGCTGCCCGCCAGGGACACACCGACGTGGCGCTGGCGCTGCTCTACGCCGGCGCCGACGTCGACCACGTGAGCGGCGACAACACGAGCCCGCTCCAGATCGCCACGATGAACGGTCACTTCGACCTGGCGTTGCGGCTGATCGAACGCGGGGCAGATCCGGACATCACGACCGACGGCGGGGCCACTCCCCTGTTCGCCGCGCTCAATCTGCAATGGGCGCCGCGGGCGCGCTACCCGCAGCCCAGAGCGCACGACCAGCAGGAGGCCAGCTATCTCGACGTCATGGAGGCGTTGCTCGAGGCCGGGGCGAACCCGAACGTCCGACTCGCCAACCACCTCTGGTACATGTCGTACAACCACTGCTGCTCGGAGAGCGTCGACGGCGCCACGCCGTTCTGGCGCGCCGCGTACGCCACCGACGTCGCGGCCATGAGACTGCTCATGGCCCACGGCGCGGATCCGAACGTGCCGACGCGGGCGCCCGAGCCGCGGCGGCGGCGCGACAGCAGCGAGCCGGATCCCTCCGGGCTGCCGCCGGCCGTCCCCGGCGGCCCGGGCGTGTGGCCGCTGCACGCCGCCTCCGGCGTCGGCTACGGCGAGGGCTTCGAATCCAACGCCCACCGCCACGTACCGGACGGCTGGATCCCGTCGGTGAAGTACCTGCTCGAAGAAGTGGGCGTAGACGTCAACGCCCGCGACCACGACGGCTACAACGTGCTTCACCACGCCGCGGCACGCGGCGACACCGAACTGGTGAGGTACCTGGTGGAACAGGGCGCCGACGTCGTGGCGGTGAGCCGCCGCGGCCAGACGACGGCCGATATGGCGAACGGTCCGTATCAGCGCACGCTGCCGTTCCCGGAGACGCTGGCGTACCTGGAGAGCCTCGGCGCGGTGAACAACGACAACTGCGTGTCCTGCTGAGCCGAGCGCAGGAGAGTCGCGAGCGAACGCGAACCACGTGGCGGGCTGGTCGTCCGCCACGTGCGGCATCGCAGGCAGGTGACCTGCCGCCTCAGGCCCGCTCCACCTCGAACGCCGTCACGTTGCGCGTCTCCTTGCTGAACTCACCCCGACCAGATGGATCGGCTCGCCGGAGGCGCGGTACTTGTCGGCGTAGCCGCGCGCCCTGAGCTGGGCCAGTGCGGCGCCCTCGTTCGCCTGCTCCACGACCTTGAACTCGAACAGATAGACATTCCCTCCGAAGCGGACCGCCATGTCCGCGCGCCCGCGGCTTCTCGAATCCTCCACGGTGACGTCGAGACCCGTCGCCGCGAAGTACGAGTAGAACACGCTCGCGTAGTAGCCCTCGTAGTCGGCGATGGCGTTGTTCGTGTACCACTCGTAGGGGATGCTGGCGTAGAACGCCTGGAACAGCGTCCGCATCCCTGCGAAGTCGTTGGCTTCCAGCAGGTCGTACAGGCGATCACTGTTGGCGGTCTGACGCGCCGCATCCTGCACGAGATGCCGCAGCAGGCTCTCGTTGAAGCTCTGCCGGACCTCCCGGTTCGGGTATCCCAGACGATAGCGACGGACGCCGCCTCGGTCCCGCACGTCCTTGATCGTGAGGTAGCCGGTCTGGAACAGCAGCGCCTCGGTGGCGATGGCGCCCACGTCGAACGAGGAGAGCAGTTCACTGCTCGTCAGCATCCCGTCCAGGGCCAGCGAACTGATCCGGCGTCGGAACAGCGTGTCAATCAGGAAAGTCGGCGTAGCGGTCTCGAACCAGTGGGGGGCGAACTCGCGCGTATCGAACAGCAGCAGGATGTCGAACGGGTTGTACACCCTCTCCGAGCCCCGCCAGTTGTAGCCGTTGTACCAGTCGCGGATCCGCTCCCGGTCCAGACCGGGCAGCTCGGGGGTGAACACGGTGTCGAGGTCCGTCTCGGTATAGCCGCAGATGGCCGCGTAGCGCGGGTCCAGCGTAATGTCCTTCAGGTTGTTGAGTCCCGAAAACAGGCTCACCTTGGAGAACCTGCTCACTCCGGTGAGGAAGGCGAAACGGACGTGTGCGTCGCTGGACTTGATCGCCCCATACAGGCCGCGCAGGTAATCGCGGTTGGCGCGGGCGACGTCGGGAGCATCGAGGGCATCCAGGATCGGCTTGTCGTACTCGTCGACCAGCACCACGACCCGCCGCCCCGCCTGCCGATGCAGAGCCTCCAGCAGTGCTGCGAAGCGCCCGGGGGCCGTCGCGTAGTCGCCAGTCACCTCCGCACGCCGTTCCGCGGCGCAGAGCTGCTCCATGAGGTTCGATTCCAGGCCGCCCGGCGTCGCGAAATGACCACCGCCGAAGTCCAGACGCACCACCGGATGACGAACCGACCAGTCCCACCGGTCGTGGACGTGTAAGCCGGCGAACAGCGATTCGTTGCCCTCGAACAGCTCCTTCAGGGTATCCAGCAACAGGCTCTTGCCGAAGCGCCGCGGACGCGACAGGAAATAGTGCGTCCCCTCGTCCACCAGCCGCGCGATGTAGCCGGTCTTGTCCACGTAGTAGCACTTGCGCTCCTCGAGATGGCGCAAGGTCTGCAGGCCGATCGGCAGCCGGCGGCGGGTCTTCGTGTCCACGGCTCAGGCTTCCTTCTCGATTTCGAGCGCGTCCGCGTCGAGGCCGTACTGCTCCAGAACGGGACCGAAGAACCCAGTGAAAGTTCCCGCCACCGGCCCCGCAACCGTCAGGCGATGGGCACCGCAACAGACGACGAGATCGTCCGACAGCATGCCCTTCCGGCGCAGAAAGCGCACGGCTTCCCGGGCATGGACCTCGGGTTCCGCATCGTCCAGCGCAACGATTCCCTCCGGTGCGCGTCCGACGACGGCACGATCCGCGAACAGGAGCACCCACCGCGACGGCAGCTCGCCGGCCGCTTCGAAGACCGTCAGCGGCCGGGGTGCCGACGGAGGCGTGACGACGATTCCCGGCGAGAAGAGCTCCTGATCGCCGCTCGCTCGCAGGATCGCCGGCGCCGCGGGCCTGGGCCAGGACGACGCCTGCGAATGCTTCAGCCGGGCGCGCAACCGCGTCGACACCACCGCCAGATACCTGCCCCAGCGCGCTTCCACCTGCTTCGGGGCGCCGAGCAGCACCGAGGCGTTGAGCAGCACCATGTGGTCGTGCTCCAGCGGCCACTGGTCGGGCGTCGCTCTCGCCAGCAGGTCGATGACCGAGTCGACGAGCGGCGCCGCCAGCTCCTCACCCACCAGATCCCGTGGCGGTTCGATCAGGCGGCGCACTGGCGCTCCCACGGCCCCGCCGGTGTCGACCGGCTCGTCGAAGGCTACGTCCAGCGCTCTCTTCAGCAGCCCCCTGGCCTTGTCCTCCCACCCGGCGTCCCTGCGTTCGGCCTTGCGTGCGGCGCCGGCGAACGGACCGTCCCAGATCTCCTTCCGCGCCTTCTCGCGGTCGAACCGGCACCAGTCGCAGGCCAGCACGGCCAGCCGCACGAAGCCCTCCCCGACACGCACCGCGGCGCGGCTGCCGGAGAGCACCAGATTGACCTGCAGGCCGCGCCCCAGACGACTCTCCAGGTCCTCGATCGCCTCACTGGCCTCCGGCTCGTCGAGTCCGCGCATCGCCGGCAGGATCTCGACGAGCCGATCCGTGATCGCCTGACGCTTCGCCGGCGGCAGCGAACGCAGATCGACCGGCGGCGCCTCGGCGGCATCGGGAACTCCGTCGTCGGCGAGCGCGCGCAGCAGCTCCAGCTTCGCGAATTCGTCCGGGATCCGCCCGCGCAGGATACGGTCCAGCAGGAGCCTGCGATTGTGGTCGACGCCGGGGATGCGGCGGTGCACGTCGAGCGCGGCGACCAGCGCCGCGTAGTCGGCGCTCCGCTGCACCCGCCCCGGATCGTAGGTGCGCGCCACCTGCTCGTAGACGAGCGCGACCGAGGATTCGAGGGCGTCCCTGAGCAGGGCGTCGACGTACTTCGTTGCGACGTGCGCGCCTGCGAGGCTCAACGCCTTGCCACCCACGAACCAGGCCGCTGCCGTGACCGGGTTCGACCCGAGGGCGACCCGCGTCGCGCCGGTCGCGACGTCGACCAGGATCTTGTAGCGCGCATACTGCTGGTAGAGGACACGCGCTTGCTGGATCTGCTCCAGTCGGGTCTTGACCGTCGCCAGGCTCTGCGCGGGAAGATCGACGACCGGCACGAGGCGCGCGATCTGCAGGAGTTCCCCGAGGACCGAGCGACTCGTCAGCACGATATCGCCCAATCGCGCTTCCATGACGGGATCGTCCCTGTCCTGGTGATACAACGCGGCGACCTCCCGCACGACGCCCTCGATCTCCTTCCCGATCGCACCGAGATCGGGGCCGACCGTCTTCCCGTCCACCTGCCGCCAGTACCGTTTCTCCTTGATGCCGCTCCAGACCCGGTCGCAGCTATGCCGGATCAGATCGGTGAGCCGCCGATCGATATCGTTCGCCGGCACGGCCTCCGCGGCCGGGTCTTCGTCCGCACCGCCGGCCCGCTGCGCCAACACCCGCCAGCTCTGCTCGATAGGCGATACGCCGTCGGAAAGCCACTTCTCCTCCTGCACCCGCCGTTGTTCCTCGCGCAGCTCGGCGAGTTGCCGGTCGATGCGTTCCGTCAGCTCGGCGTCGAGAACCGCCGACCGCGCCAGGCCCACCAGGTAACCCAGCGCTGCGGCCCCGAGCAGGATGAGCGCCATGCCGAACTCGAACCACCAGAAACGGGCGAGGCCGAATCCGGCGGCCATGAGACCGGCCCCGGCTGCCAGCCACCTGCCGTGCTCTCTCAACCACGTCCTCCACATGACTCCGTCATCCCCACGGAAACGGCCTTCTGCAATCCTGCCCGACGACCGTTCCGGACACCTGTCATCGGGTCGGTCCCGACGCTCCGCCATTCCCCCACGAATCGCTGACAGATTGTGACACCTGCGCCAACCCGGTGAGTTAGACTGCCTGTGTCACCAACAGTCTGGGAGGCCACGATGCGGCATGCTGGAATTCGGGAACCTCTGATCGGCGTAGCTATCGTCGTCCTCATCTGGACGTTCGGTGCCACAGGGCCTGCATCCGCCCAGACGATGGACATCTACTGGGTCGACGTCGAGGGCGGCGGGGCCACGCTGATCGTCGGCCCGACCGGCGAGTCGATGCTCGTCGACACCGGCTGGCCGCGACCGGAGGGCCGGGACGCCGAGCGCATCGTCGCGGCGATGCAGGACGCCGGCCTGGAGAAGCTCGACTACATGCTGATCACGCACTTCCACACCGACCACGTCGGCAGCCTCGGGGAGCTGGCCGCAATGGTGCCGATGGAGCGCTTCCTCGATCACGGCGGAGAGACGGAGGAGCGCAACCAGCAATGGCGCGACATCTACCTTGAGGTCGCGGGCGACGCGCGCATGGTCGCCAACGCCGGCGACGTCATGTCCCTGGGCGACGTCGAGGTACGCATGATCTCCTCCAACATGGAGCTCATCTCCGAGACGCTCGCCGGCGGCGGGCCCAACCCGCACTGCGAGGGAGCCGAGAACCGGCCGCCCGCCTCGGCCGAGAACCAGCGGACCCTGGGGGCGCTGTTCAGCTACGCCGGTTTCTCGTTCCTGAACCTGGGCGATCTCGACTGGGACATGGAGATGAAGCTGTCGTGCCCGGTCAACCGGCTGGGGACGGTCACGCTCTACCAGACCAGCCGTCACGGCGCCTTCGACGGGGCCGGGGCTCCGGCGCACCTGCGGGCCATCGACCCGCAGGTGGTGGTGTTCAACAACGGCCCCCGCAAGGGGATCACCGCGCCGCACATGTACGACCGCGTCGCGGAGATGCCCGGGGTCGAAGGCATCTGGCAGGGGCACCTGGCCCTGACCGCCGAGGGCCACAACACGGCGGACGACATGATCGCCAACTTCGGGGAGTCGGAGGAGTGCGAGGGCCACTGGCTGAAGGCGTCCGTGCAGGCGGACGGCACGTTCACGATGACGAACGGCCGCAACGGCTACAGCCGCACCTACACGGTTCGCTGAAGGCCTGCGTGAGGCCATCACCGGAAAGCGGGTGGCGTAGGGGAAACCGCGTATAATCCTCTGCATCCTGCGGTCGCTCGTTCGGTAGTCGCTTGCTCGTTCGGAGGCGCCGTCGGAAACGCGAAAGCCGGGACACGAGGGGGGAGCATGCGCACCGGAGCCGGGGCCCCAACCGTCGGCCTGCTGGCAGTCGTGCTGCTGGCGGGCGCGAGTCTGCCCGCCGAATCCGCCGACCTTCCGCTCAAGGTGGCCATCCGGAGCGGGGACCACGCCGCGATTCGAACACTGATCGCACACGGCGCCGACGTCAACGCGCCCGAGGCCGACGGCGCGACGGTGCTGCACTGGGCCGTCCGCTGGGACGATTCCGAATCCGTCGATCTGCTGCTTCGCGCCGGGGCGGACGCCGCCGCCGCGAACGCCTACGGCGTCACGCCGCTCTCGCTCGCCTGCATCAACCGCAGCGCACCGCTGGTCGCCCGGCTCCTGGACGCCGGGGCCGACCCGGACGCCGCCACCACGATGGGCGAGACGGCGCTGATGACCTGCGCCCGGACGGGGACCGCGGACGCGGTCGCCGCGCTGCTCGAGCACGGGGCGGGCAACGTCAACGCGCGGGAAGCGGCGCGGGGCCAGACGGCGCTGATGTGGGCGGTCGCCCAGGGCCACGCCGACGTGGTGCGGCTCCTGATCGAGCACGGCGCCGACGTCCACGCGCGGACCGAGAGCCGATCGCTGCTGGTGAGCGTGGGCGGCCGGGGCGACGAGCGGGCCCGCGAGCTGCCGCTGGGCGGATTCACGCCGCTGCTGTTCGCGGCGCGGCACGGCCGGCTCGATAGCGCCCGGCACCTGCTCGACGCCGGGGCGTACATCGACGAGCCCGCACCCGACGGCGCCTCGCCCCTGGTGACCGCCAGCTTCAGCGGCCACGGCGAGCTGGCCGCGTTCCTGCTGGAACGCGGCGCCGAGCCGAACGCGGCCGGAGCCGGCTACGCGGCCCTGCACACCGCCGTGCTGCGCGCCGATGCGGCGCTGGTCAGGACACTGATCGCGCACGGCGCCGATCCCGACGTCCGGCTCACCGCGGGAAGCCGCGTGCCGCGGGCGACCAACTGGTGGATCCTGCCGGCATCGCTGGCCGGGGCCACCCCGTTTCTGCTCGCGGCGAAGTACGCCGACGTCGAGATCATGCGCGTCCTCGCCGAGTACGGCGGCGACCCGTTCCTGCCGCTGCGCGACGGAACGACGGCGCTGATGATGGCGGCCGGCGCGGACTGGAGCAACGGCGAGATCGACCGTCACTACCGGCGCGTGCCGCCGGAGGTCGCCGAGGCGCTGCACGCGGACGAGCGGCCGAGCCTGGAGGCGACGCGCTTCGCCCTGAGCCTGGGCGCCGACGTCAACGCCCGCAACGACGCCGGCGACACCGCCCTGCACTCGGCCGTGTTCAAGGCGTGGCCGGGGGTCGTCGACCTGCTCGTCGGGCACGGCGGCGACATGCAGGCCATGAACGAGCGCCAGCGCACGCCGCTGCAGATGATGTGCTACGAGGGCGACCAGCTCGTGCGTTGCGCCGGTTGAGACCTGATTCAGCCGCGAGACCGACCCGAGACGAAGAGGTGATGCAATGTCACACGCGAGAGCGAGCCGGATCGTGACGGCGCCGCGACGCGCGGCGGTGCGCCGGACAGGCGGTTGGCTCGGGGTCACAGCCGCCGCATTGCTGTGGCTGCCGGCCGGGGCGGCCGCGGGGCCCGAGGGCGGCAATCCACAGGCGCCTGCCGTGCAGTCGGTCGCGCCCGAGACGGCGCCGTCCATCGCCGCTCCGCAGGTGCGCGGGATGCTCAACCGCTACTGCGTCGGGTGCCACAGCGACCGGGGCGCCGCGGCGGGAAGCGTTCCGATCTCCCTGCAGGGGATCGAAGCGGCCGACGTCGCCGCGCACGCCGCGGACTGGGAGATGGTGGCGCTGAAGCTCCGCGCCCGGATGATGCCCCCGGTCGGCCGGCCGCGCCCCGACGAAGCCACCTACGACGCGGTGGCGGACTGGCTGGAGGCCGAGCTCGACCGCGCCGCGGCCGACGACCTGAATCCGGGCCGCACGACGGTGCACCGTCTCAACCGGCTGGAGTACGGCAACGCCGTCCGCGACCTGCTCGGGCTGGAGATCGACCCCGAGGCGCTGCTGCCGCCGGACGACGAGGACGAAGGCTTCGACAACATCGCCGACGTGCTGTCGGTGTCGCCGACGCTGATGGAGCGTTATCTGTACGCGGCCCGCCAGGTGAGCCAGCTCGCCATCGGCGATGCCGCGCTTCGCGCCCGCTTCGACACCTACCGCGTGCCGGACCGCGAAATCCAGGACGAGCACAACACCGACGACCTGCCGTTCGGGACCCGGGGCGGGATCGCCGTGCGCCACTACTTCCCGCTCGACGGGGAATACAGCATCCGGATCGGGCTGCGCCGCAACTTCTACAACTACATCCGCGGCATCGGCAACACCGCGCACCAGCTCGACGTACGCCTCGACGGCGCCCTGATCGCCACGTTCATCGCCGGCGGCGGCCTGAGCGAGGATGCCGAGCGCTGCATCGCCAGCTTCTGCGGCAGCTCCGGCATGGGCGGGGCCGAGTGGGAGTGGTACGCGAACCACGCCGACGACGACTTCGAGGTGCGCGTCCAGGCGCAGGCGGGGCTCCGGACGGTGGGGGTCGCCTTCGTCCGCAACCCGGCCCTCGACGAGGGGGTCCTGCAGCCGGCGGTGGACATGTCGACCTTCGGGTACAGCACCGACGAGGAGATGGACGGCAACCCCGCGGTGGGAAACGTCGTCATCGGGGGCCCGTTCGACGGCATGACGCCGCAGCAGGTGACGAGCCGGCAGAGGCTCTTCGTCTGCAGCCCGGAGGTCGACGGTGCGGAAGCCGACTGCGCCAGGGAGATCATCCGCACGCTGGCGCGCCGCGCCTACCGGCGGCCGGTGACCGAGCCCGACGTCGAGCACCTCTACGGCTTCTTCGAATCGGGCCGGCAGGCGGGGACCTTCGACGCCGGGATCCAGACGGTGCTGGAGCGGGTCCTCGTCGATCCGGAGTTCCTGTTCCGCGTGCCGCGCCGGCCGGCCGACCCGGACGTCGCCGTCTACCGCATCGGTGACGTGGAGCTGGCGTCGCGGCTGTCGTTCTTCCTCTGGAACAGCATTCCCGACGACGAGCTGCTGGCGCTCGCCGAGCGGGGAACGCTGTCGGAGCCGGCGGCCCTGGAGCGGCAGGTGCGCCGCATGCTCGCCGACCCGCGCTCGGACGGCCTGGCGCGCAACTTCTTCGACCGCTGGCTCGAGCTGCACAAGATCCGCAACGTGGCGCCGGACCCGACCATCTTCCCGGCGTTCGACGAGAACCTGCGGCAGGCGATGCAGCGGGAGACCGAGCTGTTTCTCGCCAGCCAGCTTCGCGAAGACCGCAGCGCCATCGACCTGCTGCGGGCCGACTACACGTTCCTGAACGAGCGGCTCGCCCGCCACTACGGGATTTCGGGGATCTACGGGAACCACTTCCGGCGGGTGACGCTGCCGGACGAACAGCGGGCTGGGATCGTCGGCAAGGGGAGCATCCTGACGCTCACCTCGTACTCCACCCGCACGTCCGTGGTGAACCGTGGGAAATGGCTGCTCGAGCGGGTGCTCGGAGCGCCGCCCCCGGCGCCGCCGGCCGACGTGCCGCCGCTGGAGGAGAACACCGACGCCGGGGCGCCGCCGCGGTCGCAGCGCGAGCGGATGGAGGCGCACCGCGCCAACCCGAGCTGCGCGGTCTGCCACCGCCTGATGGATCCGCTGGGCTTCGCGCTCGACAACTTCGACGCCATCGGCCGCTGGCGGACCACCGACGACCCGCGCATCCCGGGACAGCCGGGTCCTCCCATCGACGCCTCCGGGATCACCCCGGACGGCCAGCGCTTCGAAGGGCCGGACGGGCTGCGGCAGCTCCTGCTCGACCGGCGGCAGGAGTTCACACGGACGGTGACCGAGAAGCTGCTCACATACGGACTCGGCCGGCGGCTGGAGCACTACGATCGGCCGGTGGTCCGGCGGATCGTGCGCGACGCGGCGGCCAGCGACTACCGCTGGTCCGCCCTGATCATGGGTGTCATCGAGAGCACGCCGTTTCAGTTGAGGAGGGTTGGATCATGATCGTCACGAAGAAGGCCATCCCGCGCCGCACGGTGCTGCGGGGAATGGGCACGGCGCTGGCGTTGCCGCTCCTGGACAGCATGGTGCCGGCGTTCACGGCGCTGGCGAAAACCGCGGCGAACCCGACCAAGCGGCTCGGCGTCGTCTACGTGCCGAACGGAATCATCACGCAGGAAGGCGACTGGACCCCGACCACCGAGACGGCCGGGTTCGAGCTGCCGCGGCTGCTGCGGTCGATGGAGCCGGTGCGCGAGCATCTGACCGTCCTGACCAACCTCGACAACCGCGCCGCCTTCGCCCGCCCCGGCGAGGCGCTCGGGTCGCACTCGCGTCCCGCTGCGGCGTTCCTGACCGGCCTGCACGCCGAGCAGACGCAGGGTTCCGAGCTGGATCTGGGCACCTCGATGGACCAGTTCGCGGCCCAGGTCCTGGGCCGGGAGACGCGCCTGCCGTCGCTCGAGCTCTCGCTGGAGGGCGCCGACACGTTCAACGGCGTCAGCACCTGCGACACCGGCTATAGCTGCGCGTACCTCAACATCTCGTGGCACGACCAGACGACGCCGATGCCGCGCGAGACCAATCCGCGCCTGGTGTTCGAGCGGCTGTTCGGCGACGCCGGCAGCACCGACGCCGGCGTGCGGCGCTCCCGCGCGAAGCAGCAGCGCAGCATCCTCGACGCGGTGATGGACAAGGTGGCCAAGCTGCAGGGCCGGCTGGACGGCGAGGACCAGCGCAAGCTGGACAACTACCTCGACGCCGTCCGCGAGATCGAGCGGCGCATCCAGATCGCCGAGTCGCAGGCCGACCGCGAGCTGCCGCTGCTGGAGTCGCCCGCCGGCATCCCGGTCTCGTTCGAGGACCACGCGCGGCTGATGTACGACCTGCTCGTGCTGGCCTACCAGACCGACACCACGCGCGTCTTCACCTACATGATCGGCCGCGAGCAGAGCGGCACGACCTATCCGCAGATCGGCGTCGCCGACCCGCACCACCCGCTGACGCACCACCGCGGGGATCGCGAGAAGATCGAGAAGGTGAAGAAGATCAACGAGTACCACGTGTCGCTCTTCAGCGAGTTCGTGGCCAAGCTGGCCGGCACGCCGGACGGCGACGGCGCGCTGATCGACAACGTGATGCTGCTCTACGGCGCGCCGATACGGGACGGGGACGCCCACCAGTACAACAACGTCCCGCTCCTGCTGGCGGGACACGACGGCGGGGCCGTCCGGGGCAACCGCCACCTCGTCTATCACGCGGACTCCACTCCGATGACCAACCTGCAGCTCACCATGCTGCACCGGCTGGGCGTCCGCGTGGAGAACTTCGGCGACAGCACGGGCAAGTTGAAGGAGCTGTCCGGCCTGTCGTAGCGGCTCTCTCCAGGCGGCCGGGGTGATTCCCGTCACCTCGGCCGCCCGCACGGACTGGTCAGGGCCGCATCACGCGTCGTAAACGGCTGAAGTACCCGTCATCCCGGTTTGACTGCTCGCGGTCCACGACGGCTGTTCCCAACCGGCCCTCGAGGTCGTCGATTGCCGTGTGCACCGCTTTTGCGTCCAGCCCCTGCATTTGCGAGACCACTTCCTTCAGTCGCTCGGCAACCGCCTCGCGCTGGGCGGCGCCGAGCTGCTCCAGGTCGATTGGAGGCCCCGACCTGCGATCCGGCTCGCGGTCGCCGGCCAGCGCCCGCAGCAACGCCATCTTCGCGAACTCGTCCGGGAGGCGCGCGTGCAGGATCCGGTCGAGCAGCAGCTTCCGGTTGTGGTCGATGCCGGGGATTCGGGTGTGGATGCGGAGCGCCTCGACCAGCGCCGCCCAGTCGGGGCCGCGGTAAACGCGTTGCGGGTCGTAGATGCGCGCCACGTGCAGGTAGACGAGCCCGACCGAGCCCTCCAGCAGTTCCGTAACCCACTCCTCGGCGCGCCGCTTGAAGAGCCGGCCGCCGATGCGCTTGGCGCCTTCTGTGCCGATGAACCAGGCCGCGATCGAGAGTGGACTCGCGCCGGCGGCGAAGCGCGCGGCGATCCAGGCGGCGTTGATGTAGCGCTCGTACGGGGAGATTTTCCGATAGAACGCGAGCCCCTTCTCGGCCTGCTCCAGCCGCGTAACGACCGATTCGACCGACCACGCTGCCGGATCGACGTAGGGGAGCTGGTGCGCCAAGTGCAACAGGTCTCCGATGGCCGAGCGGACGGCGAGGGCGATGTCGCCGGTACGCGCCTTCAGCACAGCGTTCTCCGACCCGGCGTGGTACAGGCCGGCGACCTCTTGCACGATGTCCCGGACCTCGGCGAAAATGGCCCCGCCGTCGAGATCGATGACGCGTCCGGCATCGCTCTTCACGTAACGCCGCTCGCGGATTCCTTCCCAGACCCGGTCGCAACGAGCATCGATCAGCTCCCCCAGCCGGCGCTCGTGCTCGTCGAGCTGCGCCGCCGACAATCGCACCGGCTCGCCGTCCCCGGCGGCGCGGACCACACGGAGCACGTGGTAGGTCCGCTCCGCGGGCGAGACGTCGAGACGGTCGAGCTCCGCCGCGGACGCGACCCGGCGCAGCGCCGCCGCGCCAGCCGCAAGCGTGCCGGCGCCGAGGACGAAGAGCGCGATTCCAGTCTCCGGTGAGATGGATAGGGCGAGGATCACACCGGTGGCGGCACAGCCGAGTCCTGCCAGGAGCCAAGCGAGGGGCGCGTTTCTCGACATCGAGAGATACAGGTCAATGTCTACGGGACCGGTCGGCGGTACCATAGCCCGGAAATCGTCGCCTTGCGGCTCCGCTTGCGACCCAACCAACCCTGTCCAGCAGTCTGCCCCCTCTGCGGCGCAGACTGCTGGCGGAGATGCCGCGCCCAATGAGGAGATGACCGGACGCGGACGCGCCTCCCAATCGAGGTCCGTCGAATTCCACTACGATGGTACGAGATGCCGTGCCTGCGTTGGGAGGTAACCGCATGCGTTCCCCGCTCATCGCTGTCGCCCTCGTGCTCGCCGCCTTCCTGCTCGCCGCACCATCGCTCACAGCCGAGCGGCCGGCGCCGAGAGCCGCGGTCGACGAACCGCACGACGTGAATCGCCTGGGACGAGACATCGTCGAGTACTCCAGCGATCGCCTGCAGGTCGTCGCGGTGCAGTACTACTTTCCGGAAGGCCACGACCCGAAGTGGCTGCTCCTCGATGTCGCCATCGACGTCAGGTCGGGCGACCCGATCAAGGTGGCGCGCCGCGACTTCTCCATCGAGGGACCGGACGGCCTCCGCGTGCCGCTGAGCACCCTGCCGGCCTTCCGGCGGGCGCACCGGGCGTTGAGACCCATGATGCTCCAGCTCCACACGCGCATGCGCCCGATTGCAGGCTACTTCCCGATTCCCTGCCGGAACCACGGCTTCCGGTTCTTCGTCCCCACCGGGGAAGTCCGACAAACGGAGGTCCACGCGAGCTGGCAGGGATCGTGCGTACGGGGCGACCTGTTCTTCGAGGCGCCTGCCGGCGCGTAGGATCAGGGCACCTACACGCTGGTCATCGGCGGCGACACGGGTATCCGCCTGCCGCTCGAGATCGATTGAGGTGAACCCGTGCGAGCCTTGCTTTTCACCTGCACCGCCGCGCTTGCCGTCGTCCCGCCCGCTGGAGACCTGCGTGCGCAGATTGACGAAGTCAATCGACCGGATGCAGCCAACCAGGTGGAACGCAACGTGGTCGAATACGAGAGCGACCGCCTGCACATCGTCGCGGCGCACCACTACTCTTGGGGAGACCACGACGCGAAGTGGCTGCTCATCGACATCGGGGTTCAAGTCAGGTCGGGCCGCCCGCTGACGGTCGCGCGCCGCGACTTCTCGATCGTGCGGCCGGACGGCGTGCAGGTACCGCTGACCTCGCAGCGAGACTACCGGCGCGCCCGTGCGGAACTTCTTCCGTTGCAACTGCAGCTCCACACGCTCGCAGTGGACCCGGTCAGAGGCTACTTTCCCGGCGGCCACTGTCCCGACCACAGTTTCCGGTTCTTTGTCGACAGCGGCGTCCGACAGTCCGTGGTCTACGCTCATCGGACCGGGAGATGTGTACGGGGCGACCTGTACTTCGCCTCGCCCACCGGCGCGTGGGACAGGGGCATCTACACACTGGTCATCGGCGGCGATACGGACGTGCGCCTGCCGATCGAGATCGAGTGAAGCCCTCGTCCGGGAGCCCGCGGCGCAAACCCGGCCTCCCGGGCGAAATCAATACCTCCAGGGCATGCACGGGAGCGCCGTTGCCGCTTCGAGGCATTCCTGTTCCCCGCGGTGCGGGTTGGCGGTAGACTGACTTCCGTTCCCGAAGGGAGGTCGAGATGCGACAGGTGTCAACCCGAATCCGTGCGGCCGGGAGAGCGACTGGTGTTCTGACTCTGGCTCCGGCCCTGTTGCTTGGTCTCGCCTCGCCCGCGGCCGCCCAGACCGTGGAGTGGCCGTCCTACGCCGCCGACCAGGCGGGCACGAAGTACTCCGCGCTCGACCAGATCAACGCCGAGAACGTCGGCGGCGTCGAGATCGTCTGGCGGCAGCCGGTCATCCCCGACGCCATCCGCGACGGCGACACGACGCGCGGGCCGGTCGGCTCGCAGACCACGCCGCTGATGGCCGGGGGCATGCTTTACCTCAGCACCGGTCTGGGCACCATCGCGGCGCTGGAGCCGACCACCGGAGAGGTGGTCTGGAACACCGGGCCGAGCGACGGCGTGCGGGTGCGGCAGACGCGCGGCATCGCCTGGTGGACCGACGGCCAGGAAGCGCGGGTCGTCGCGACGCTCGGTCCGAAGCTCGTGTCGCTGGACGCGCGCACCGGTGAACGCGACGCCGAATTCGGCGAGGCCGGCGAGGTGGACCTGCGGCTCGGACTCATCCGCCCGTTCCCCGAGTTCTACTGGAACTCGGCCCCGGTCATCGTCAACGACGTGGTGGTCATCGGCTCCTACGTGGAGGACATCACCACCAACCAGGGGGTTCGGCGTCGAGACCTGGGGCGCCGACCCGGTGGACGACCGTGCGTCGTGGGAGTACAGCGGCAACACGAACATGTGGGCGCACCCGACCGGCGACCCGGAGCTGGGCTACGTCTACCTGCCGCTGTCGACGCCGACCAACGACTACTACGGCGGGCACCGGCCCGGCGACAACCTGTTCGCGGAGAGCCTGGTCTGCGTCGACGCGCGCACCGGTGAGCGCATCTGGCACTTCCAGGCGATCAACCACGGGGTCTGGGACTACGACTTCGCCTCGTCGGCCGTGCTGGTGGACATCACCGTCGACGGCCGGCTGATCGAGGCGGTGGCGCAACCGAGCAAGCAGGCCTTCGTCTACGTCTTCGACCGGGCCACCGGCGAGCCGGTCTGGCCGATCGAGGAGCGGCCGGTCCCGGCGTCCGACGTGCCGGGCGAGCAGCTCTCCCCCACGCAGCCCTTCCCCACCAGGCCGCCGCCGTTCGAGCTGCAGGGGGTGACCATCGACGACCTGATCGACTTCACGCCCGAGTTGCGGCAGGAGGCGATCGAGATCCTGGACCAGTACGTCTGGGGACCGATGTTCACGGCGCCCATCGTGCTCGACCCGAGCCCCGGGGCGAAGAAAGGGACCATCTTCAGCCCGGGCACCGCCGGCGGCGCGAGCTGGAGCGGGGCCGGATTCGATCCGGAGACCGGCATCCTCTACGTCCCGTCGGCCTACAGCCAGAACGTGGTCGCGCTCACCCCGTCCGAGCATCCGCGGACCGACATGCGTCTGGTCCGCCAGCGCTACACGCCGCTGATCGGCCCGCGGGGGCTCTCGATCTTCAAGCCGCCCTACGGCCGCCTCACCGCCATCGATCTCAACCAGGGCGACATCGCCTGGCAGGTCGCCAACGGCGAGGGGCCGCGGGATCACCCGGCGGTCCGCGACCTCGACCTGCCGTGGCTCGGCCAGGGCGGCCGTGCATCGGTGCTGGTGACGAAGTCGCTCGTCTTCCTCGGCGAGGGCGGCAACACCGGCGTGTCGACGCTGCCCCAGTGGTGGAACGGTCCCGGCGGCAAGATGTTCCGGGCCTACGACAAGGCGACCGGCGAGGTGGTCTGGGAGATCGAGCTGCCGGGCGGCACGAGCGGGGCGCCGATGACCTACATGGTCGATGGACGGCAGTACATCATCGCGACGGTCGGCTGGGACGACCTGGGAAGCGAGCTGGTGGCGATGGCGCTGCCTGAGTAGGGCGCCGCCCCGACGGCCGGGGCGGCGCCGCCATTCGCGAACGCCTATGCCGGCCGGCGAAGCGCGAAGGCGACGAGCGAGGCGTCGGGCCCGGCGCCGGTGGCGATGACCACGAACTGCCGGCCCGACCGCGCCTTGTACGACATCGGATTCCCGCTGGTCCGGAACGTCGTCGGCGCCCGCCACAACTCCTGCCCCGTCGCCTTGTCGAACGCATACAGATACGGATCGCCGCCCCCGATGAAGACCAGCCCGCCCCTGGTCACCATCAGTCCGTTGTTGCCGCGCGTCCCAAGTCGCTCGGGCAACGTGACGCCGCGCAGGAGCGGGTGGCTGCGCAGGACCCGGCTCCCCTCGCCGAACGGTGCTCTCCAGGCGATGTCCCCCTGGTTGAGATCGATGGCGACGAGATAGGCATACGGCGGCTTGATGAGCGGAATCGGGCCCAGACGGCTCCGCGCGGGAGCCGTCGCGCCGGGCCGGTTCCGGAACATGCCCGCCGCCGCGCCGTGCGGGCAGTTGTTCGTGTAGTCGACGTCCACGTCCGGATCGGCCCCGTCGTTCCGGCACACCTGGTTCGTGCTGGTCCCCTCCGTCGTCCTCACGTAGAGCAGCCCCGTCTCGGGATCGAACGCGGCTCCTCCCCAGTTGGCGCCGCCGCCGATGGTCGGCCGCATGAGGGTGCCGCGCAGGCTCTGCGGCGTGAACAGCGGCCCGAGTCGAAACTGCCGCATCTCTTCGAGCGCCAGCGCGTGGATTTCCGGGGTCAGGTCGTTGGCGTCGTCCAGAGAGACGCCCTGGCCGCTGAACGGCGGCGGCTTCGTCGGAAACGGCTGGGTCGGGTACAGCCGCTCCCCCGGCACGTCCGTGTCGGTGGCGACCGGTCGTTCCTCGATCGGCCAGACCGGCTCGCCCGTCTCACGGTCGAAGACGTACGTGAATCCCTGCTTCGACACCTCGGCGACGGCGTCAATCGTGCGACCGTCGACGGTAATCGTCACCAGGTTGGGCGGCGCCGTGAAGTCGTAGTCCCAGACGCCGTGGTGCACCGCCTGAAAATGCCACTGGCGCTCACCCGTCGCCGCATCGAGGCAGACGAGCGACTCGGCGAAGAGATTGGCGCCCAGACGGCGTCCGCCCCAGTAGTCGCCGCTCGGGGTGCTGGTCGGCACGTACAGCAGCCCGCGTTCTTCATCGAGCGACATCAGGCCCCAGACGTTCGCGTGTCCGGTATACCGCCACGACTCGTTCTCCCAGGTGTCGGCGCCGAAGTCGTCGTTCGATTGCGGGATCGTGTAGAAGACCCACCGCCGCTCCCCGGTCACGGTATCGAACGCCTGCACCGAGCCCGGCGTGTCGAATCGTCGCTGCACCCGGTCCGGCACCCGACTGCCGACGATCACGAGGTTCCGGTAGACGACCGGCGGCGACGTCTGGTCGAACGCCTCCCGGCTGATGGGTCGGATCAAGCCGTCGGTCAGGATCACGCTCCCCCCGTCGCCGAACGCGGTGACCAGCCTGCCCGTCCCGGCGTCGACGGCGTACAGCCGGTCGCGGCTGTTGATGAAGAGGCGCGCGTCGTCCCCCTCGCGCCAGAACGCGACCCCCCGGTGCTTGAAGCCGCCGGCGCTGGCGCCGCGAGATCCGCCCTCGTAGGCTCGCGGGTCGAAGGCCCACAGCTCCTCGCCCGTTTCCGCGTTCAGGGCAACCACGCGGGTATACATCGTCGACAGGTACAGCACGTTGTCGATCATGAGCGGCGTGGTCTCGAAGCTGCCGGGC
The DNA here is from genome assembly GCA_965222905.1 of Vicinamibacterales bacterium. GTDB lineage: Bacteria > Acidobacteriota > Vicinamibacteria > Vicinamibacterales > UBA8438 > WTFV01. The sequence goes on from OZ244976.1 coordinate 57,559, forward strand.
CGCGTCCCGTACTCCGGCAACGGCAGCTCGCCGACCTCCCATTCCCACGCGATCTCCAACTGGTCGACGTTGGCCGCGGTGATGTCCTCCGCGGGGGAGTACTTGGTGTGCGTCTGCTCGGAGCCGACGTAGGGCCACTCGACCATCTCCGCCCGGCGGTCCTGGGCGCCGAGCAGCGCCGTGGAGGCAACGATTGCGATTGCGCAGATTCGTTTCATCCCATCCTCCTCGTCACGACCGGCCGACGCAGGACGCCGCCGGCGCTCCAGAGGAAACGAAGCCGTCAGCCGCGAACCGGGGTCACGCTACCTTTTCTCGGCCATCTCCCGCTCGTCCGCCCGCGCCCCGGCGAGGATGCCCTCCATGCCGTAGTTCCCCTCGTGGCAGGCGAACTCGTACAGGTCGCCCTCGATCGGCGTCATCGTGATGGACGCCGTCCACGGCCGCGTGTACGAGGCCGGGTCCGAGACGGTGTACTCGTACTCCAGCTTGTCCGCCCCGGTGCGGGTGAGCCGCTCGACCAGGTGCATGCCGTGGGTCGATCCCTGGTAGTAGGCCTTGCCGTTGTAGTTGGTGGTCTCGACCACCAGCGTGTCACCCTCCCACCGGCCGCGCGAGTCGCCCATCCACTGCCGGATGGCGTCGGGGGCCGCCGGATGGCCGTCCAGGGGGATGATGCGCGCGTCGTGGTTCTGCTCGGTCCAGATCACGACGTGGCCGGGCGTCTGGAAGACCCGCAGGTGGTTGTTGTAGCCGCCGGCGGACATCGGCGGGCCCGCCTTCGTGTGGTGCACGCAGCGCTCGCCGGGTGAACGGTCTTCCGGACCGTGAGCGGGACGGCCGAGCAGCGCGCGGCGCTCGTCCAGCCGCTGGCGTCCGTCCGGCGTGAAGGGAATGCGCCCGTCCGGCGGATCGACGATCAGCGACGTGCGGCCGGTCGACTCGCCGCGGTCGAACCAGAACGCGTTGTAGGCGCCCGGATCTCCCGGTGGGGGCGGCTGATCCCCGCGCGTCAGCGCGTCGGCGTTCAGCGCGACCACTTCTTCCTCCGTCAGGCGATCCCGCCCGGCGTAGGTCGCGGGCCGCTCCAGCGGCGTGATCGTCGCGAACGACCAGACGACGCCCTGCAGATCCGGGTCGCCCCACGGCGTGCGGGACAGCTCCCAGTCGCCGGGCGCCGCTTCCTGCGCCTGGACCATCGAACCCGCCGGGGCGAGCCACGCCAGGACAACCACCACGCCGAACGATGTGAGAACGCGACCGGTCATCTGACACCTCCCGGGGAACGCACCCCCAGATCCCGAAAAAACGCCCGCAGGTCGTCGACGAACAGCTCCGGCTCCTCGGCGGCCGCGAAGTGTCCGCCGCTCGGCATCATCGTGAAGCGCACGAGGTTGTAGCGCGCCTCCAGCCAGCGCCGCGGCGTGAACCGGAACTCGCCCGGGTACGCCGCGCAGGCCGTCGGCACCTCGATCCGCTCGGGCTCCGGCGAGCTGCCCCCGTGCCGGCCCTCGTAGTAGTAGCGGGCCGCGGAGGTCGCCGTCTCCGTGACCCAGTAGATCGTCAGCGTCGTCAGCAACTCGTCCTTGCTGAAGCGCGTCTCCGGATTCCCGTCGCAGTCGCACCAGCTCCGGTACTTCTCGACGATCCATGCCGCGAGCCCGACCGGCGAATCGTTCAGGCTGTAGCCCAGGGTCTGCGGCTTCGTCCCGTGCATGTGGCTGTAGCCGCGCTCCTCGTCCGTCCAGAACGCGGCGCGCTCGCGCATCAGCGCAATCTCTTCGAGGGGCACCCCGGCGGTCGGATCGTCCGGGTCGGGCGGGTCGGCGCTGCACAGATTCAGGTGCAGGCCGGCCACGTGCTCCGCGTCGTTGGCGGCCAGCCAGCGGCTGATGCCGGCGCCGAGGTCGCCCCCCTGCGCGCCGTACCGCTCGTACCCCAGCCGGGCCATCAGCTCGGCAAAGATCGCACCGGTGCGGTCGCGGCCGTAGCCCAGCCGCGGCGGCCGGTCCGAGAAGCCGTAACCGGGAATCGACGGAACCACGAGGTGAAACGCGTCCTCCGACCGCCCCCCGTGGGCGACCGGATCGGTCAGCGGCCCGATTACCTTGGCGAACTCCGCGAACGTGCCGGGCCAGCCATGGGTCAGAATCACCGGGAACGCATCCGGTTCCGGCGAGCGGCGGTGCACGAAGTGGATGTCGAGACCGTCTATGCGCGTCTTGAACTGCTCGATCTCGTTGAGCCGGCGCTCCTGCGCCCGCCAGTCGAACTCGTCGCGCCAGTACTCGATGAGCTGCTTCAGGTAGGCCTGGTTCATCCCAAGTCGCCAGCCGACTCCGTCGGGCTCGTCCGGCAGGCGGGCCCGCATCAGGCGCTCGCGCAGGTCCGCCAGGGTCTCCTCCGCCACATCGATCGAGAACGGTTCGACGCGGCCCCCCGAAGACGTCTCCCCCTGTCCGCCGACCGCCGTTCCAGCGCCCGCCGAAGGGGGGTCATGTATCAGGAGGCCGGTTCCGATTGCCAGCGCAATCGCGGCCAGGAGCGAGACGAATGGGCGCGTCATGGGTCAACTCCCGCACGGAGCCTGGATTGCCGGGTGCGCTGATTGGGCGCATGCAGTCTCACCGCCAATCCCGAGCATGTCAAGTCCTGCCGCGCGGGTCCGCCACCGCGACCGGGACCCGCCCGTCAGGCGGGTCAGAATCCTGTCTCGGCCAGGTAGCCCTCGCGCGCCGTGACCACGTGCCGCCGGTTGCCCGTTCGCACCTCTATACGACGCCACGCACCGTCTCGAGCGGGGTTGGACGACTGGTAGGCCAGAAAGTACCTATTCTGCAAGCGATCTCGAATGTGGACCAGGACGTCGTCCAGCTCATCGATCCGCTCTATGGAGAACGAGCGGCCGCCGCTGACCCGCGTCAGTCGACCGAGCAGCTCCCGGACCCGCTCGATTGCGCGCCCGCGCCCCATCGTGACGACGTACACCGTCGCCTGACTCGCGCGAATCCGTTCCTCGACCGCACCGACGGCAGAGAAGCTGTGGCGGTCATCGCCGTCGCTGAACAGTACGACCACCCTGTGCGCCTGCCCGTCGCCGTGCAGGTCGAGCGCGTAGTTCATGGCGTCGAGCAACGCCGTGCCACCGAACGGCGCGGGCAGGACGTCGACCGCCTGCATGAGCACGGCACGGTCCTGTTCCTGACGAGCCAGGACGTAAGTCCGATCGTTGAACGCAATGAGGCCCAGACGCGCGGGTTCCGGCAGTTCCCTGATGAAATGCCGGGCCGCGAACCGCAACGGACCCATCGCCGCCGTCATGCTCGCGCTGAAATCGACCGCCAGCACGAGATCGAGCGCCATGCTCGAAGCCTCGAAGAAAGACGCGTCCTGCCGAATACCATCCTCGAAGAGATCGAAGTCGTCCGGCGACAGACCGTCGACGAAACGCCCCCGCCGATCCTGTACCTCCACCGGTACGAGGATCACGTCCGTCCCCGCCGAAAAGAGCGCCGCCGGGCGGCCGCGGGCCCGCATGCTGCGCACCAGCCGTCCGCCGCCGCTGAAGCGGGCCACGACACGCACGATGCGTGCCTCGGAACTGTCTCCCGCATCCCAGGCACATTCGAACGGCGCCGGCGCCGGCGCCGTGCACGCCGGCACGCCGTTGACGAAGAACTCGACCCGCACGACGTCCGCCGCCGGCACCACCTCCGCGCGCATCCGCACGACGCCGGCGAGCGGGGTCTGCGGGTCCGGCTCGACGATGGTCAGCACGGGATCCGCCGCCTGCGCCCGCGCGTGCGAAGGAAGCGAACCGGCGAGCGGACAGGAAAGCGCCATGCACACCGCCAACGTCCACGACATGCGAGGCTTCCGTTCCATCACGGCTCCAGCCCGCTCTAGATCGGGCGCAGCGGGCGTCCCGGACCGACCAGGGACGCCACGTAGTCCTCGATGCGCTCCCGCGGAAGATTGTGGACGTAGCCCACCAGCGCGTCGAGACGCCCGCGACGGGTGGCGCCGACGCCGTCGAGCAGCTCGCGCATCGCCAGCGGCAGCAGGTCGCCGACGATAGGCGCCGAGAGCGCCAGATCGTCCACCGCTTCGGCCAGGGCAAGTTGCAGGTCCGCAAATCCGGACGCCAACCGCTCCGCGGAAACGATGGAGAGATCGAGGGCGTCCGGCTGCGGGATGCGCACGCACAGGCAGCCATCCACCCAGACGGCCGGAGCACCCCACCCGGCCGGCGGCCGAACCTGCGAGTCGCCACCGTCGCGCAACCCCAGCCAGAACAGCTCGTTCCGCGAAAGAAAGCGGTCCACCGTATCCGGGCGGTGCCGCAACGTCCAGGCGAACTCGTTCCGCCGCAGGGCGCCGAGCCCCGCTTCGCGCGCGACGTCCGGCAGCAGCGACGGATCGTCGCGCAACTGCTCTAGGCGCCCGCGACCCTTGCGGATCGCGGCGGCAATTTCGCTGACCTGAGACCCGGTGACGACCGCTGGATTGAACAGCGTCGCTCCGTGCGCGAAGTAGTTCTCCTCCGTGGACAGGATGGCGGGCGTCTCCGACGGGATCACGCCTGCCAGCCGGGGCAGGTGGAATCTCGCCAGGGCCAGATCCAACGACATCAAGGCGCCGTAGACGTGCCAGACGCCGGTGAACCGATCGTCGCCCTCCGGCGCGATCCAGAACTCCCCCAGCCGGTGGAACGGAACCGGCGGCGCGGACCCGCCGCGCGGCATGCTCCAGGGTGCGCGAGCGCGCTCCGCGGCATCGCCGATGCGAATGCCGAACTCGTGCCGCGCCGCGATGTCGTCCCCCATCAGCCGCACGCCGTAGCTGTTCGACAGGTGCACGACGTAGGGCAACGTGCGCAGCAGATCGGCGAGCAGCACGTCGACCACGGGTAGCAGTCGCCGCGCGGCGTCCGGCAGCCGGCGCAGCCGGCCCCGGCGCGCGATCTCTTGCAGGTCCTCCACGACGGGCCGGACCGTGTCCTCGTACGACACGCTCCGCGTGTTCGGCACGTGGATACCGACATCGGGTGTCCCGATACCGCTCAGCGACCGTTCCAACTGCTCGACGAGCGGCGCCGGATCGGCAACGGCCCCGCTCGCCAGCGCGGCGGCCGTCGCCGACAGCGCGATGACGGCGTCGAGATGGTTGCCGCCGAACCGATCGCGGGCCTGGATGAAGCGCTCGAACTGCGCCGCGCGGCGGTCGAACCGGTACGCCAGCCCTTCCCACTCGACCACCGGCGGGTCGGCGTCGGCGGGGCCGGCCAGCGCGGCGAGCAGTTGCTGGTCCATGACATCCGAGTCGAACGCAGGCGCAACCCGCACGCCCAGGCCGGGAAGCAGGTGATCGACGAGCCAGCCGCCGACCGCTCCGTTGAACTGTCCGTTCCGCGTGAGCGGTAACTCGGCGAGCGCCAGCAGCGCATCGCCCGCGACGTCCGGCGTCATCGCGCCTGCCAGCCTTGCCCGCTCCACGAGCGCAGCCGCCCCCTGGAACTGCGACAGCGCGTTGCGCAACTGCAGGGGCTGCCTGATCCGCTCCAGGCGGCTGGCGGCGCGGGCGAGCGATGAGTAGACGCGCGCGTCCGAGATGCCCATGCGCTCCACCGACAACATCAGCATGGGGTACCGGATAGCGACCCGGGCCGCCACCAGCACTGCCGGCAGCTCCCCTCGGTCGTGGTCTCGGAAAACGCGTTGCACGAAGGCCAGGGCGCGCAGGCGAGCCCGGCCCGTCGGCGGTGGTCCGTTGCAGGTGGCGGCCAGCACGTACGCCGCATCGATCAGCGGCACAGCGTCGAGCCCGCGCAGCTCCCGCTCGGGATTGTCCGGTATCCGCTCGTCGTCGAACACCCGCTCCCAGAAATCGCGGGACGCGGGGCCGACGAACGTCCCGGCGTCGTCGAACGACAGGGCGCGCAGCACCATCGCCGGCTCGAGCGCCCGCATCTCGGGATCATCCAACCCCTGCGCCCGGGCCGCCTGCGGCGACCAGCCGATCACACAGAACGTCAACACAACTGCGCAGAGTGTGCTTCGCATCGCGTCGCCTTCGTACCTACAGCTCTCGAACCCACCGTCAGATGGCGGCGAGTACTCCGCGCGTCGGGATTGTCCTTGCCTCACCGCCTCCCGAATTCACCGTCAATGATCGATGAATTCCCGCAACTCCAGCACGTTGGGCACGTCACGCCCCAACCTGTAGCCGAGCCTGTACATTCTCGCTGTGAACCTCATCTGCATCACATCGAGGGTACTGAGACGTGGAAAAAACTTGTCGGCATCGGACAAGAAGCTCAGCCTTGCCTGTATCCGACACGCGAAGCGGAATTCCTGCCGCGTCAGGTCGACACCGACCTGCTCCAGAGCAACCAGCTCGTTCGGCCTTCCCGAGAAGGTGCACTGGCGTGGACTACAGGCGTAATCCCCATCCGGTATTCCAATGTTCCAAGTGAGGGCGATGGCCTCGTCGGGCGGAACGCCGCAGATGGTCTGGCCGGGCGTGCGCCGAGCCGCTACGTCCACGTCGGCCAGCGGCGCCGCACCGGGATTGGCGAACACCGAAGCGGGCTGCGGCAGCCGCTCCAGAATCCGCTGGAGCTCCGCCTGACCGCGCTGCCGGTCGCGGGCGTCCATGCGCCAATTCCCCAGCACGAACCGTTGCTGCCGCTCGGGCAGGCGCGACACCATCTGATAGGCCTGCGCGACGCGTCCCGCGGACCTCGAGAACAACCGCTCGACGAACCGCTCCGGATCGGCCGGGGAAGCATCGACCAGCCGCTCCCAGAAAGGGATCGCGCCGGCGCCGCCCGGCACTCGCACCTCGCCGTCCAGCACGCGCAGTCCGCCGGCGAATCGGGCGAACATGTCCAGCCGTTCGTCGTTCAGGCGGAGGATGGCCTGCGGATGCTCCAGCAACCAGTCCAACGTCGGGTCGTCGAGCGCGGACAGGCCCAGGTAGAGTTGCGCGGCACGCGCATCCGTCACCAGCCGCCCCGTCAGATCGGCCGCCCTCTCGGCCGCCCGCGCCGCCGCCCGCGCGGCGGGCTCTACTCGCTCGCCGTACAACAGCTCCAGCCAGAACCCCGGCGACAACGGCAACGACACGACGAAGTGCGGCAGGTCCCAGGCGAGCGTCTCGCCCGCGTTCAGGCGCCTCTGCACCGCATCCGAGCCCCAGCCGGCCTCCGCGCCGCAGATTGCCCGCGGCTCCTCTCCCCGTGCCCTGACGCGATAGGACGCCCCCTCGCGCTCGAGACGCAACTCGAAGAGCTCGAGAAACCTCTCCAGCGTTCGCCTAGCGCCCTCGTCACTTGCCGCGGCACGGAGACTCACCTCCCCCGCCGCACGGTCGACCGCGCCCCAGCGCGTGCGCAGCTCCTGCAGGTCCGCAAGGCAGGCCCGAAAGATACCCACATCCGTCGGATTGGCGGCCGGCGAGCCCAGATCGTGAAAGATTCCGATCAGATCCCGCAGCAAGCGCTGTCCGGCCGGTTGCGGGAACCCGGGTCCGAGGATGCGCTCGATCGAGCCGGGCACGGCCAGCTCGAACCAACGGGTCTGGGAATAACCGGGCGCCGGGGCGACAAGCAACGCGGCGCAGGCCGCAATGACCATCCGTCTCATGACCGCTCCTCGAACTGGTCAGTCGCGGGCCGCCATGGGGAAGTACGCGACGCTGACCCCGATGCGGCGCCTGAACGGCAGGCCGTACCCGCCGCTGCCGATCACCTTCAATCCCGGGGCCACGGTCACCGCGACCGCGGCCTCGGCTCGGAAGAGCGGCACCGGAACCTTGCTCCAGGGATCCGGGAGAATCTCGGCGACGGGTATCTCCTGACCCGCCCTGGCCAACGGCGCGCCATCCGCGGCCACTTCGTCCACACGCATCGTACCCTGCAGCCAGCCGCCTCCGACGTCGACGTGCATGCCGGCCTGCACCCGATCGCCCGCGAACGGGGACCCGAAGGGCACGAACCAGTTGGCGGCGAACCCCTGCAGCCACGCCGAGCCGGTCGACTCGAAACACTCGGAGTCGCCGCAGATCTCGGCGGCCTGCCATCGTTGCCGCAAGAGCGACAGCCCCCAGTGTCCCGACCGCATGCGCCCTCTCGCGAATCCGACCGTAAAGTCGGACCCCGCAATGTCGAGCCTCTGAAGTTTGAGCAGGTCCCCACCGAGGTCCTCGGACCGCCATTCAGGCGTAAACGACACCTGGACGCCCCATAGCCTTTCCTCGAAGTCCTCCAGAAACTGCGCGTGCGCCGGAACATGGCTGGTCAACACCAGGACGGTGGCGAAGATGAGCAGGGACCGCATTGCACCTCCTTCTTGATGTCACGAGGACATCGACGGCACCCCGAGGACCCACGCTCCCGCGGTCCACGGCCGGGTTCCCCCGACCTTCGCAGGCAAAACTCGACGACCCAACGGACCTTCGTGGAACCACGAATATCCCCGGAGAATCCGGGTTGCCCAGCGCTAGCCCATCTTTAGCAAGATTCCCGACAATTTTGTAGATTTAGGCGATATTTCGAGGATCGCATCCCCATAACTTGTTGATTCTAAAGGATCTGGTGTTGGCGGTACTGAATGTAGTGCCATAATCGTGTAGTGGTTGTTGCTTCTGGGACGTGCACCCGCTATCGTGGGCGTGTGTTCATTCGCCGCACCCAAACCCGGCGGACCGCCGACGGACAGCCCTACTTCTCGCATCGCCTCGTCCACTCCGAGCGCATCGGCAACGCCGTCCGCCAGCGCACCCTGCTCAATCTCGGACGCCACTTCGACATTCCCCAGGCGCAATGGCCGCTGGTCTGCTCCCGCAGCGACGACATCCTGGCCGGCCAGACGCCCCTGGTGGCCGATTGCCCGGCCGCCGTCGAACGCGAAGCGCAGCGCATAGCCGCACAGTTGGTCGCCCGCGGCACACCGGTGCAGGGACCGGCAGCCGGGCCGACAGACGTGCAGCCGGTCGACGTCGACTCGTTGCGCCTGGTCCGCCCCCGCAGCGTCGGCGTCGAGCAGGTCGGCCTGTGGGCCCTGGAGCAATTGGGCCTGCCGGCCCTGCTGACCGAGTTGGGCGTCAACGGCGCGTTGCGCACCGCGGCGACCGGCGCCGTCGTCGGACGCCTGGCCCAGCCGGCCTCGGAGCGCGCCACGCACCGCTGGCTGCAGCAACGCAGCGGCCTCGGCGAGTTGCTCGGCGTCGACTTCGAGACCGTCAGCCCGATGCAGCTCTACCGCGCCTCGGATGCGCTGGTGAAGCACCGCGAGGCGATCGAGGCGCATCTGTTCGAGCGGGCCATGGGACTGTTCGACCTGCAGCCGACGGTGACCCTCTACGACCTGACCAACACCTATTTCGAAGGCGAGGCGGGCGCGCAGCCGCAGGCAAAGCGCGGGCACTCGAAAGAGAAGCGCAGCGACTGTCCGCTGCTGACCCTGGGCCTGATGCTCGACGCCAGCGGCTTCGTGCGCCGCTCGCAGGTCTTCGCCGGCAACGTCCGGGAACACCGCACCCTGGCCGGCATGCTGGAGGCACTCGATGCGCCGGCCGGCGCCCTGGTGGTGATGGACCGCGGCGTCGCCACCGAGGCCGCCATCGGGTGGCTGCGCGACAACCGCTACCGCTATCTGGTCGTCAGCCGTGAACGCCACCGGCAGTTCGACGCCGAGGCCGCCGTGGCGGTCCGCACGCAGTCGAACCACACCGTGCATCTGCACAAGGTCGTCTCGACCGACCCCGGCGAGGTCCGCCTGTACTGCTACTCCGAAGAGCGGGCCCACAAGGAGCGGGCCATCGTTGAGCGGGCCGCCGCCCGCTTCGAGGCCGCGCTGACCACGCTCAACGAGGGGCTGGCGCGCCCCCGCGCCCACAAGCGCCTCGGACAGGTCTGGCAGCGCATTGGGCGACTGAGAGCCAAGCATACCCGCGTCGCCAAGCACTACCAGATCGAGGTCACCCCCGACCAGACCGGCGAGAAGGCCGCCGCCGTCACCTGGACCCGTCGCCCCCAGGACGGCTCGATGGCCACCCATCCGGGCGTCTACTGCCTGCGCAGCAGCGAGACCGACTGGGACGAAGACGCCTTGTGGCGCACCTACACCACCCTCACCGACGTCGAAGCCGTCTTCCGCGCACTGAAGTCCGAACTCGGCCTGCGCCCCATCTACCACCACAAGCCGCAGCGGGCCGATGGCCACCTGTTCATCACCGTCATCGCCTACCAGCTCGTGCAGGTCATCCGCACCCGGCTGCGAGCCCACGGCGAACACGCCAGTTGGACCACCCTGCGCCGCATCCTCGAAGGCCAGCAGCGCGTCACCGCCACCTTCCGGCGCCCCGACGGGCGCACCCTGCACGTGCGCACCGCCACGCAGGCCGAACCCGAACAGCGGGCCATCTACGACGCGCTCGGCGTCGACCCGCAACCGGGAGGCGTCCGCAAGACAACCATCTGACCGACCCATTTCCCGGTTTGCGCAGGTTTGTAGTGCCACTCGAGCGCTTTTGTCGCTGTAAGTTGCTGATTCCGCGTTGCTTAGTACTGCGGCTGTTAAACTTGGGCTAGTGTAGCACTGACACCGCCAGGGTCAGCCGGCAGTCGGCGACGGCTATCGATCAGAACAGGACGCCGCTGCGATCTCGTCCGTGAGGGGCTTGACGAAGTGCATCGCATCCGTCACCGCACCGGCGTCGTCGACACCTACATCGGGCGGGCGATGATGGAGCCGTCCGAAGTGACGGTGGCGGAGATGCTGCGCGCCGCGGGGTACCGGACCGGCATCTTCGGCAAGTGGCATCTCGGCGACAACTATCCGTTGCGGAGCGTTGACCAGGGGTTCGAGGAATCCGTGGTGCACCGCGGCGGCGGCATCGGCCAGCCGTCCGATCCGCCCGGCGGCTCGGACTACCTCGATCCGTTTCTGTTCCACAACGGTGTTCAGCAGCGCTTATAGCGGCTACGTGACCGACGTGATCGTGGACGAGGCAATGCGGTGGATCGGCGACGGCGGCCACCGGCCCTTCTTCGCCTACGTGGCCACCAATGCGCCGCACTCGCCGTACCTGGTGTCGGATGCCTATCGCGAACCGTACGCGGCGCGGGGTCTGAGCGACCGGGACGCGCGCATCTACGGGATGATCACCCGCCGCGGAAGCCCGGCGTCAGCGACTGCACGACGCGTAGCGACTTCAGCTCCTTGTCCAGATGCGTCCTGATCAGCCGCTGGTGGACTCGGGTGAGCTCCCGGTCCGCCGCCGCGGACAGCTCGACAGAGCCAAGCTCCCGCGGAGCGACCGCCCGCGCCGCGGCCAGGAACGCCATCGCGGCGGCCGACAACCCGCCGCCCTCGTCCGGGGGAGCACACTGCACGCAGACCAGCGTCCAGCCACCGGCCTCCAGCCGGCCGCCTGCGCTCAGATCGCCGCCGCAACGGCTGCACGCCGTGACCGGCGGATAGACGCCTTGCAGCCGCAGCAGCCAGAACTCGAAGTAGCGCGCGAGCCGGCCAATGGGCATGCCGGCCGCAAGTGACTCGACCACCGCCGCCCCCAGCCGGAACAACTTCTCGTTGGGATCCGCTTCGGGAGCCCATTCGTCGATCAGCTCGGCGAAGTACCCCACATGGGCGAGCGCTTCCACGCTGTCGCTGGCCAGCGGCGAGCAGACCGGCTCCACGTAGCGCAGCCGCACCAGCTCGCGCCGCTCCCGTTCGAAGTAGGCGACGCGCCCCCGCGTCATCGGCTCCAGCGCGCCGGAGAACGGGGAGCGCGTCCGGCGTGCCCCTTTCGCGACGCCCCGACGCTTGCCGCGGTCGGCAGTCAGAAACACGACGATACGGTCCGCCTCGCCCAGCTTGTAGGTCCGGAGTATCAACGCGTCGGCAGCATGGAGCGGCATCTGATCGCCAGGGCACGGTCACCGGGGGCGTTCCGTGCGCTCCAGCCGCCGCGCGCGTGGCGCCGTTCGGGGAGGACCGGGAGGGATTCCGGCCGCCCCGAACCGCCTCTCCGCGCCAGATGAGCTACTGCTCCGGGTCGTCGTGCGTGTGCATGAAGCGCACGCCGTCGGCGACGGCGATGCGTCCCGCGGCGAGGCGGCGCCGGTTGGTGACCCCTTCCCAGCACGCTTCCTCGTAGAACTCGTAGCCCTCGCCGCCGACGCGGCCCATCGTGAACGCCAGCGTCCAGGGCTGCGTGAACACGGCCGGATCCTCGATGGTCGCCTCGTAGCGCAGGGTATCGGCGTCAAGCAGACGCCAGCGTTCGACCACCTGAAGTTGCTCGCTGTAGAAGCTGCCGTGGGAGTCGAGCCACGGCAGGTCGTTGAAGTTGGTCACGTCGACGACGAACGTGTCGCCCTCCCAGTGGCCGCGCGAATCGCCGTTGTACAGGGCGATGTCGCTGCCGACGTGCGGGCTGCCGTCCATCGGGACGACACGGTAGGCGTGCGCCCACTCGTACATCATCACCACGTGGGTGGAGTTCTGCCTGACCTCGATATCCCCGCGGTAGTTGCTGCGCGGCACCCCGTTCAGCACGCAGCGATCCTCGGGATCGATATGCGACAGCTCGGTCGGCGTCTCCATGTCGAACAGCAACTCGACGCGCTTCTCCGCCGCCCACGGCCGGTAGGGGATCCGCCCGTTCGGGGGATCGACGATCAACTGGAAAGGCAGCCCGAGCCGGTCCGGGGTGCGGCTCTGCATCCGCGCGTGGATGGCGTCGCAGCAGCCGTCCTCGATGCTGTGCGAGGCATTGCCCGGTCCGCCGTCCCAGTAGCCCTGCATGTCGGGGTGGCCGTCGGCGGTGCGCGGCAGATCCGCCGCCTGCTCGCCGCCCGCGCCGGAGCCACCGCCCGCGCCCGCCGCTTCGACCACCGCCAGAAACTGCCCCGCCGCGCCCGGTCCGACCGCCGGCTGAGGCACCAACCACGCCAACGCGACGAACGTCACTGCCGCGACCGCGGCTCGGATGCACCGTCTGCTCATCGGATCCTCCATCGAAGCCGAATGCCGTCCGATCACTTGTCGGCCGCCAGCACCTCCTCGGAGTAGGCGTAGCACTCGTACTCCAGGAGTTGGGCGTTCGCTTCCTGCCGGCGATAGAGCGGCATGGACATCGTCCAGGGCCGCGTGAACACCTGCGGGTCCTCGATGGTGACCTCGTAGCGCAGGTGATTCGGCCCGGTCGGCGTGTAGCGCTCGACCACGTGCAGGGCCTCGCTGTGGAAGTTGCCGGACCGGTCGAACCAGGTCCGGTCGTTGAAGTGGATCGCGTCGACGACCAGCGTGTCGCCCTCCCAGCGTCCGCGCGAGTCTCCCATCCAGAAGTCGATGTGCCCCTCCGGGTGCGGGCTCCCGTCCATGTAGACGGTGCGCGTGGCGTGCACGTACTCGTACAGGATCAGGATGCGATCGGAGAACTGGAGAATCTGGAAGGGATACTCCATGTAGGTGATCCGCGGCACGCCCGGCAGGTAGCACTGCAGGTTGGGATCCGCGGTCATGCGGTTCTCGTTGTTCTCCTGCTTGCGGGCCAGCGCCCACGGCTGGTACGGGATCTCGTTGCCGTCGACGACCCCCTGGCCGGCGGGCACGCCGGCGCTCGGCCGGTGATCCTGGATGTCCCAGGCGGCGGTGTTCAGCGCCTGCCAGATGCCCTGCAGGTCGGGCTGGCCGTCCGGCGTGCGCGGCGGGACGTACGCTTCCGCGGAACCGGACTGCGCCTGTGCCGCCGCGGGCAGCGACGCGAACAGACAGAAACAGATGGCCGCAACGACGGCCGGCATGGACCGCGTGGACACGATGATCACCCTCCGCGACGTGGCGCACGCGTGAAGGCGCGCGCCGGACACACTATCCTCTCGACGACGAACTGCGGACTGCGGCTACCGTTGCCCCGGCGGCACCGGCGCGCCCGTCCCCGAGGAGCCGGCGAAGAAGTTGCGCCCGTCCGGGAACGTCACGCTGATGCCGTTGGCGGTCGGAGAGCCGTCCTTGGCCTCGTACCCCTCGACCACGAACTCGATCCCGGGGGGGAAGTGGCTCCGGCGCAGGCCGCGTCGCAGCAACGCCGTCGGGTTCCCCATCTCGACCGCCCAGTTCGTCACCGTGCCGTCGGGGTTCTCGACGTCCATGTGGATCCACCCGTGGGGATTGACCCACTCCAGCTCGGTCAACGTTCCCTCGAGCGTGATCGGCTTCTCGATGTCGAACTCCGCCGAGAACGAGTGGTGCGCGAATCCGGCGGCCGCGACCAGCAGCAGACCGACACTCACGAGCGCAATGGCCAGCGTTCTCATCGCCTTGAACCTCCTGCCTGAACTCAGGCAATCCCTGTCAATCGCAGGGTACACCCACCACCGGAACCAGTGCAATCATGAAGCGCGCACTGCTCGCGCAAAAGCCGTCCTCCGGCAATCCGCGGCGGCTCGAATACAGCGGGCTCTCGCCACGGCTGCCGGGTCCGCAGGGTGCCCCGGCGCGATTCGGAACCGACGTGGCCGTGTGCTATCGTGCGGATCTGACCCTTGGAAGATTTCGGACATCGATTCCCGCGGGAGGTTGCAGATGGCTCGCCGAAGAATTGCAGGCTCGATGACGATCCTGATGCTGGTGGCGTTGGCTCCCCTTCCGGTCGGCGCGCAGAGCGACGTGCCCCCCACGCCGTGGGGCCACCCCGACCTGCAGGGGGTCTGGGACTTCCGTACCATCACCCCGATGGAGCGGCCCGAGGAACGGGCCGGCCAGGCGTTTCTGACCGAAGAGGAGGCGGCCGAGCTCGAACGGGCGGCGCTGGATCGCAACGCCGACCTGGGCGCGCGTCCCGCCCGGCGCACGGAAGCCGACCCGACCGGCAACGTGGATCGGGGCGTCGACGGGGCGCCCGGGTCGTACAACAACTTCTGGTTCGACCGGGGCACGTCGACCGTCGCCACCAACCGTACGTCGCTCGTGATCGACCCGCCCTCGGGCCGCATTCCGCCGCTGACGGACGAGGCCCAGGCCAGGCGTGACGCGCTGGCCGAGGCGCGCAGGAACACCGGGCCGCACCAGCCGACGCCGGGCGGCTGGGTCGAGGACCTCGGCGCCAACGGCCTGCAGGTGCGCTGCATCGTCGGCTTCAACGCCGGACCGCCGATGACGCCGGGCGGCTACAACAACAACATGCAGCTCTTCCAGACCCCCGATGCGGTCGTCATCTACAACGAGATGAACCACAACCCCCGGGTCATTCCGCTCGACGGCCGGCCCGTCACCGGCCTGCGGCAGTGGGCGGGCGAATCGCGCGGGCGCTGGGAGGGCGACACGCTCGTCGTGGAGACCGTCAACTTCCTGCGCGAGACCAGCTTCATGCGCGGCGGGGCCACTGCCGACCTGCGGCTGACGGAGCGCTTCACCCGCGCTTCGTCCGACGTGCTGCTGTACGAGGTGAGCGTCGACGACCCGAGCACGTGGACCGCCCCCTGGACGTACGAGGTCCCGATGCAGCGGAACCCGGCGCCGGTCTTCGAGTACGCCTGCCACGAGGGCAACTACTCCATGGCCGTGATCCTGGCCGGCGCCCTGGAGAACGAGGAGAGCTCCTCCCGGTAGGAGAGCGCCATGCCGGCCGTTCGCTGTCGCGCGACCTCGACGCGCCGGGCTTTTCCACCAGCGTTCGTGCTGGTCGTAGCGTGCGCCGGCATCGCGGCGGCGCTTGCGTCGCCGGGGACGGCCCGGCCGGCCGAGCAAGACGGAACCGCCACGACGGACCGCGACGCCGCATCGGCCTGGCTGGCCGACCTTTCCGATGAGCCGGCCTTCGTCTGCGGTACACCCGAGCTGGTTGCCCGGCAGACGTGGTCGGGAGTCACCAGGCTCCCGCCCATCCGGATGGCCGACGAAGAAGAGGAGTCGCCGTACGGGCAACCGCTCTGGTTCGACCCGCGGCCCCGACTGATTCGGGCCGACGGCACCGAGGGCCTCGCCTTCAGGGAATTCCTGATAGTGGGCGACCTCGAGACGGTGGATTTCGAACGCTGGTCGAGCGCCGCCGGCGAGGCCCTGACCGAGACGTGGACCCGCACGGGGACGCGGACCTTCTTGGGACAGATGGTGAGCGCCTTCGATCCGACCTGGGACGCGGCGGCGTTGTGGGACGCCATCGGCACGCGACGCCGCGGGTTCGACAGTCCCTTCGTCTATTTCGGCACGCTCAGGATCCCGATGCCGGTCGAGATGGACGACGAAACCACCGGTGACGACGAACCCGAGGAGGACGACTTCGAGGAGGTGGGCATCCACCTGCCGGTCGCGCCGCTCAACCTCCCCACATCGCGCGTGGAGACGATAGGCGACGACGTCCAGTACGCAAGCCACGTAGTGAACATCATCCACCGCGGCTTCGGCACCGGACGAGCGCAAGGCGACGACTACGCGTTCGAGCTGGAAAAGATCACCAGGAGGTTCTACGACATCTTTCCTGACATCTACGACTCGATTGCCATCGTCACCGCCGAGCAGCACCCCAGCCCGAAGTTCGGGGCCTACCACTGGAACGTGCGCAACCCGATCAAGGGCCTCGGAAGGGATGAATTCGACTATACCGACTACTTTGGAAGCAAGGGCGCCCTGCGTTCGGTCGAGCTCTATCGCGACGCGCGGTTCGCCGCCGCGTGGACCTCGAACCACGAGATCGGGCACCAGTGGGCCGACTACTGGGACTGGTCGGAGATCGCGGACGGCATCGAGCGCGCGGGATGGAACCCTGCAGGCCATACGCCCCTGCTGTTTCCCGGCGAGGCGCTGCTAGGCGCCGTCCTGAGACCGATTCGACGCATCGCGCTCGCGGATGGCGGCGACGAGGGCGAGGAGGCGTCCTACGTGATCGAACGGACGCCCGCACCGTCCCTCTACCACCCGACGACCCTTTACCGCATGGGACTCATCGGGCCGGAAGAAGTGCCGGAAATGCTGGTCTTCGAGAACCAGGGCCAGTTCAGCGAGGACTCGGTGACGGCGCCGGACATCGGTTCCACCGTCGAAGGTGAAGGACGACCGGTCCATATCAGCGACATCCTCGCGCAGCACGGCACACGCAGCGGTCCGGTGGACGCTTCATGGCGGCGAGTCACTATCGTCGTCTCGCGGAACGAATTGCTGTCGCCCGAGGAGATGGACTACTGGAACTTCTTCGCGGCGCGCCACGCGGCTCAGTCCGGCGTGACGACCTTCGGCGGGATGCCCGCGTTCTACGAGGCCACCGGCGGTCGCGTACCGCTCGACACGACGCTCGAGAAGTTCAGCGGGTCGCGCATCGTCAACGATCCGCCGCTGCAAGTGTCGGACGTCCCGATTGACCGGCGAGAATTTCGGGGCGTGCAGCTCGAAGCGCCGGTGCCGGGGGCGATGACGACGGGTGAAGAGATGACGTTCGCCGGACGCCTGGTATCCGACGAGGCCCCGGATGCGGTCGAGGTCTGCGTACGGCAGGCGCACATCGGCGGCCCGCCGAACGACGAAGGCAACGACATCCGGGTGGTGCTTGCGTGCGACGAGCCGGCCGGCAACCGCTTCTCGATGCCGTTGACATTCGACCAGGCCGGTCGCTACTCGTTGCAGATGCGATTCACGACCCAGCCGGACGAGGCGACCGAACCGAACGAGACGTACTCGAGCTACCTGACCGGCATCACGGTCCAATAGCGTGGCCGCGACGGCATGTCGCGACGTCGTGCCCCTCGTCGAGCCGGCGCCTACGATCGCTCAACCGCCGAATTCAGCCTCTCCAAGCCATTCTCGCTTTACGGCGACATGCTTGGGCCGTGCTCACCGGACTGACCTCTCCGGAGGACAATTCGCCCCTCTCCGGCCGACGATCTGCGTGCGGCCCGCCGGGAACACCGCGCCTTTCTGGCCTCCGCGTGTCTGGCCGCGGGCCTGCAGGAATTGGCCGCAGGACCCTCAACTGTCAATTGCACCGGGTCAATTCGATAGATTGATTTCTCAGCACAGGACAATCCGTACTCTCTGGACAGACAGGTCGTGGCACGCTACGAGTACGTGATGCCAATTGAGGAGTGACGCACATGTGCAACACAACCACCTCTCCCATGTCAGGGTGCGCAGGAGTGTTTCGGTCACAAACAGCCCGCGCGGTGCCCCTGATGCGCGGAGTTCGGTGCGGACGCCACGTCCGTCCGTCGCGTTGCGCAGAAAGACACGCGGTGGGTGCTACGGCGATCGCCGACGCGCAACGATACAATTTGCCGGCCAGCCGTTCGAGGCGGTCCTTCGGGACTCCGTTCCGACCCCAGCGTACCAGCGGCTTTGCTCGTGCTGCGGCCGCCCTGCGTGCCAGGGGCCGGAGAGATCACGCGATCGCCTGGGAGTTCAGCGTGACGGACAAGACGATCGCGAAGGCGATCAGCCTTGTGATCCCCTCTTCCAGCAGCCTCCAGGCCTTGTCGACGTCGCAGCGCGCGATTACCCGCTCGGCCTGCATTTCCCGTCTCAGCCTCGCCTTGCGGTCCGCGCTCAGGCCGTTCATCCACGCCTTCAGCTTCATTGCACTGTCCTTCGAGATCAGCTCCGGCCGCTCGTGCACCAGGTCGCCTCGATCGGATCTCCGCCCTGGGCGTCGTCTATCGTTATGCGGACGGTTCCCCGTCGGAGCCAGTCCCAGCCTACCCGACGCTTCCGCCCCGGGAACGCAGCCGCGACTGCCTGCTGGATGGTCTTCCGGACCGCGATCCGGCGGTCCCCTTCGAAGTCGAGGTCGGTGGAAGGCCGCGGGAGGCCCGTGCCGAATCGCATCGCCGTCCCGCCTTTCAGCGCACACGCGTTGCCCTGGGCCTCCATCAGCTTCTGGAAGCTCTGTCCGAGCCGCTTCAGGAGTTCTTCGCGTGTTCGCTCCTCCTCGGTCAGTACGATCTCCGGGTACTTCTCCCGGCTCTCTCCCATGGCCACCATTCCTCGCGCCATTCGTCCCACAGCTCGCGTTCCGCCGCCGTCATCACCGTTCGCAGCCGCCATGCCCACCACTGCAGGCGGATCCACTGGTCGGGATGTGCCAAAAGTTTCTGGAGCTCGTACCGGTCGAACGGGGGGTGCCTCAGTCCGCCCCCCGCGTCCAGGCTTACCCGTCTCCATCCCTCCTCGATCACCGCTCGGTCATGGCTTGCGGCCCAGACCTTCTCCCTGTTCTTCGCGCCTGGGTGCCCGAGGTGGGCCAGGCCCTTGCGGGCGTCCCGCAATCCCCATCGGCCGAGGCGGTCCAGGAGCCGCCCGTAGGTCGCTTCGTTCGTCAGGTCCCGGTCGTCCAGGCTCTCTGGCCGGTGCGAGAACCAGGTGCTGTGCTTGTGCCAGTCGCCTCCCAGCCGGTACCTCTCCGGGATGTTGAGGGCCGTCGTTCCGGTGATGTGCCGGCGTCGCGTCGTCGGTATCAGTCCCACCGGGTATTCCATCGTCGACGTCCTTGTTGTGCCGGCCCCCTCGGCTTCGTTCCGGCCGTTCCGCTCTCCCCGCTGTCCGTCCGGATCTTCGATTGTTGCCCGCTCCGTGCACCGGCTGCAACCGCCCGGACGAATGAGCTCGCCCCGCCCGCCTCTCCGATTGCTTTGTTGGGTCTCAGGCAGGTACGGCGCTTGTGCGGCTGCGCAGAGAATCGAGTCGCCGACCAATCCGAGGTTGGTGCATTCACAACCGCGTCGTCCCGTGAGGCTCTCGCTGGCGAGCGGCTCCTCGTCGGGGCTCTCCCGCGGTCGTTCGACCGCCTCGGCGCTCCGCGGCCCGCTCCCCGGTCCGCCCCGCTATCGAAGCGACGACGCGCTCGGCGGTGATCGGGTCCACGGTGACGATCGTGCCCGTCTCGCTTCCGTGCGATAGCCCCGCGATCTCGTCGATGAGCCCCTCATCGTCTCCGCCACGATGATCGTCGGCCGGGATGCCCCCTTCGTAGACGAGGTAGATGCACACCTTCCGCCAAGCCGTTCGGCGATACGGCGGCAACCGCGTAGATCCAGCAGCTCGCGGTCCTCCGCTCGGAGCCGGGTTCGACATCGAGGTCTGCATGCGGGCCCAGCGGCGCAAGCTCTATCACTTGGGCATTCGGAACACGGTGTCGCGCAACACGCGTGTTGGACTTTGCGCGGATGACGAAGAACCCGCCAGCCCAGTAGTTCCGCATCCGCTCGGCGACCGCCTTGCGCTGCTCCTCCGTCATCGAACGCTTCCGCTTCGCGACCGCCTTGCGCGCCTGCTTCCTGGCGCGTCCGGCGACCGGCGGCGCATTCCCTTCTATCGCCTCTATTGCACGCTGAATGGCAATGAGCCGGCTCCTGAGCGATTGCTCCTCGTTCCGTAGATAGCGCGTCCAGGATTCCGCTCTTCGACATCGTGACCTGCTTTCGATGGGATCCGCCACAGAATCGCGCCGGTCCCCGAACACCCGAGCGTCCACTACCGCCGCCGACCGCCGTCCGGCCGGGAAAAGGGTGCGGCTCTTTTTCATAGATTGCTATCTCGCTCATTCATAAGGGTTTATGTCCGAGGACACTCCCTCTTCAGTGCGTTTTGAGGGGTGACAGCGTCCGGCGAGCGCCCCATCCGCCTCTTTTCGGGCCGCCGCCCGACCCGACCACGACGCCGGCACGCGCCGGTCCCCCTCAGGCGCGCTCCCTTCTGGACATTCGCGGGGTGCGGCTCTTCATAGAGGATTTTTCGCCCTATTCATGGGCTCTTTTGCCCGCGGATGCGTCTCCCCAGTGGCCATTTCGGGAGGGACATCAAGCAGGCCAGCGCGTACCGGCGTCTTTTCGGCAGCCAGCCGAGCCTCGTCACGGCGCCGAACACCTTCGGTCTTCTCCCCGACAGGCGCGCTCCCTTCTGGACATTCGCGCGGCGTTCTGGTACGGTGCCGTGGGAAGGGAGGCAGGCCTGCGATGGCTGTGACGACAGGATTCCAGGGACGTACATTCGACGTGCCCCGAACCGGCGTCCCGTGCATCGATCCCCCGAGGCGAGCCCCGTGCGCAGCGGCCGATGCTGTCTTCGCGGATGCCAAAGCCTTCCTCTCGTCCAGCGAAGCCCGGCAGATGAGCGAGAGCGAACTCGAACGGGAACTGCACCGGCGGGGCCAGGAGTTGGTGCGCAAGCTCCTGCAAGGACATCGCGACCAACGCAGCCCGAAAGAGGCTGCTGGTCCGGCCGAGGGCAAGGGCACCAGCGGTGTCGAGTGCTCGGAGCCGCGCGAGCACGAAAGCCACGCCGAAACGGCCTCCGGCACGATGCAGGTTGTGGGTCTGGGCTGCGCGCGGCGCGGTCACGACGGCTTGCATCGGCTCGATGCCGCGCTGAACCTGCTGCCGGAGCGCTACTGGGTCGAGATGCGCCGCCGCGTGACCCTCGCGACCGCCTCGCGGGCACCACCGCGTACGCCCTGGAAGCCACCGTGGTACTCGACATCATCCACGTGGCAGCGGCGACGCGGCGTGCGGTGCTCGTCGCCGGCTCATCGAAGGGCCTGTCGGCATTTGGTCCGCGATCCGATGGGAGACGACCGGCGCACGGTGACACTTGGCTCCAGTTGCGGCGGTCCGCAGCCGCCGCGGGTAGCCGGAGCCTGGATGCGTACTGAGGAAGAACCTGGCCAGCGCGGTGCTGGCGCGCGGCCTGGACAAGCGGCGGTTACGGGGGTTACGGGAGCGTTGAGCCATGCAAGTTGTTCTCCGCCGCACCGCTCCACCCGCCCCGGCGCCCTATGCGGCGGCGGAGGCTTCTTTCGCGGAGACCAAAGCCTACCTTTCTTCGCGCGAGGCCCTGCAGATGCGTGAGAGCGACCTCGAACGGGAGTTGAACCGGCGTGGTCAGGAGTTGATGCGCAAGCTCCTGCAAGGGCACCTCGACCAACGCAGCCCGGGGGAGGCGGCGGGTCCGGTCGAGGGGGCCGACGGCGTCGAGCGTTCGGAGCGGCGGCTGCACGACCGGCAGTTGGAGACGACCTTCGGGACGGTGGCGGTCGAGCGCCTGGGCTACGCGCGGCACGGTCACGACAGTCTGCATCCGCTCGATGCGTCGCTGAACCTGCCGGCTGAGCGTTACTCGCTCGAGGTGCGCCGCCGGGTGGCCGAAGCGGCCGCATCGCGGTCGTTCGACGAAGCGCTGTTCGAGCTGTCTCGCCATAGCGGGGCCGATGTGCCCAAGCGTCAGGCGGAACAGTTGGTCGCTCGCGCGGCTGAGGACTTCGACGCCTTCTACGCGGCGCGCCGAGCGGCGGCGGGCGAGCCGGTCGCTGACGAGTCGGTTGTGGTGCTCACCTTCGACGGCAAGGGCGTGGTGCTGCATCACGAGGACCTGCGCGAGGCGACGCGCAAGGCGGCCGAGAGGCGCCGGCGGCAACGCGAGCAGCTCTCCCCGTTCAACCGCCTGCGGCCGGGCGAGAAGAAGCACGCCAAACGCATGGCGACGGTGGCCGCCGTCTACGCGGTCGCGCCGTTGGTGCGCAGCCCGGAGGATTTCCTGCAGAGCCTGATGCCCCGACAGCCGGCGGCCAAGGCCAAGAATCGGGCCAAGACCGCGGCGGTGCGTCCTCGCCCGGTGGCCAAACGGGTCTGGGCGAGCCTCGAACACGATCCGGCCGAGGTGGTCGCCGAGGCGATGCTGGAAGCCGAGCGCCACGACCCGGAGCGCGTCAAGCGCTGGGTCGTGCTCGTCGACGGCGCCGAGACGCAACTCGCCCTCGTCGAAGCGGGCGCCGCCGCCTACGGCGTCGACGTGACGGTGATCCTCGACATCATTCACGTGGTCGAGTACGTCTGGAAGGCGGCGCACGTGTTCCATCGCGAGGGGAGCCCCGACGCGGCGCATTGGGCCTGGACGCGCGTGCAGAGCATTCTCGAGGGCAAGTCCAGCAAGGTGGCCGCGGCGATGCGGCGGGCGGCGACCGTCGCAGGCTTGTCGAGCGACACCCGCAAGCCGGTCGATACGTGCGCCGACTACCTGCAGAAGTACGCGCCGTATCTGCACTACGACCGCTACCTCGCGGCGGGCTATCCCATCGCCACCGGCGTGATCGAAGGGGCGTGCCGGTACCTGGTCCGCGACCGGATGGAGTTGACCGGAGCCCGCTGGCGGCTGGTCGGCGCCGAGGCGGTCCTGAAGCTGCGGGCGCTACGGGCCAGCGGCGACTTCGATGCGTACTGGGACTTCCACGAAGCGCGCGAGTACGAGCGGAACCACGCCCAGCGCTACGCTGACGGGATAGCACCGCCGGTCAGCGAGCCGCCCCCATCGCCCTCCTCACCTCGCCTTCGCCGGGTCAAGTAGCTCTTGCCATGCCGCTCGCAGCCCCTCCTGGACCCCTCTGGACCGCCGACGCAAAAGAGCCGCACCCCCGGGAAAACCAGTTTCGCTACCGACGCAATGCGCCGAATTCTGTCATAGCGGCCCCGGCTTCGGCCCCGGCTTGCTGAAGATACTTGACCGTTGCACGCATCTCGGCGCCGTTCCACCCCGGCCACACGTCACGTCCGGGCAAGCCCGACACGACGGCACGCCAGCCCCTGGCGACCACCTCGAGCGCCGCTTCGTACGAACCGTATTGGTCGCACAACGGCAGGAACGTCATCGTCGTCTCCACTGACGGAAGCCCGCCGTCCTCACCGACGTCGACGTCGTGTTCGTCAAACCGTTATCGGCAGTTCTGGTTCTCGCTCTACAGAGGCGTAGCTCACGTCACATCGCCACGTCCCGAATCCCAACGGTGAATGGAGGAAAGCGTCTCCCGCAACCACGCTGCCGCAGATCTCGTCGCGCACCGCGCACTCTCCGGTCAATCCGTATCTCGGGCTGCCCCGGTCACCACGCGAAGCTCCCGACGAGCTTGGCCGATTCGGGGGTCTGACGGCTGCGCCGCCTGGCGGGTGGCGATCTCCACCCGCAGCCGTACCACCAGCAGGCGGCGCGCAGTCCGCTCGCGCGACGCGTCGTCAGCATCCGCACGCCGGCTACCGTCGTGGTCGTACTTCATCGTTCAACCCTCGTTCGGCCGCCGCGCATCGTTCGGTTGAACGCTCCGAAACGAAGAGCATCCGTGCCGCCGTTGGCCTGACGCCGTTCCACGGCGACCTCATGGTTCCACGTGGACCCAACTGGAATGGACGGTGCACGACCCGTGTGTCCATCCTGACTGGACTTCACCACATCGCGCGGCACCTCAGCGCGAAGGCGGCGACTCGCCCTCACGTCAACGCGATCCTGTTGGCATAGGATCCGCTCATGATCGGCAGAGTCGCCGCGTGACGTCCCAAGACCCTGGAGCCGGGTGGGGACGCGAGTCGAGTCACTCGCGAACATCCCGCGAATGGGTCGGCGGCAGCCTCTCGGCCCCCTTCTTCATCCACGATCGCGCGGAGCCCTACCGGCCCTGCATCGTGATCTGGTTCGAACTACCGGACGGCTTGGTCGTCGGCCAGACGGTCGTCATGCCCGAGGACGCACGCGGCGCCGTCGCAAGCGCACTACGCAACGCCTTGATGCAGCCCGAGGTCGGATTACCACGCCAGCCCCATAGTATCCGGGTTCCCGATGCGGCCACTGCTGCTCAGGTTCGCACCGAAGTGGCAGGAGAAATACCCGTCACGGTCGCCCCGACGCCGGAACTCGACGCCCTCTTCGATCAGGTGATCGCGTCGATGCAGGGTGAGGGCGACGCAGCGAGCTACTTCGAGGACGGGCGCGTATCCGCCGATGCGATAGAGAAACTGTTCACGGCCGGCCGTTTCCTGTTTCAGATCAAGCCGTGGACGTTCGCCTACGACTCGCAGGTGCTGCGGATGGACATCCCGGCGCTCGGCGTCGACGGCGCCTGCGTCTACGTCATCGGCCAACTCGACGAGAGCCCCGGCGTCCTGATTTTCACGTCGTTCGACGGCTTCCAGCAGTTCCTCGCGGCAGGGACGACCGACGCCATCGGCCAGGACCCGGACGCACTCGGTTCCGAATTGCTCGCGCTGACGTTCCTGCGCGCCGGGGAACTGCCGCCGTCGATGCGGCGGGAAGCGATGGAGCACGCATGGCCGGTAGCGAGCGCCGACGCCTATCCGCTTGTGGAGCGGCGAAACCCAGACGGCACGTTGTGCCGACTCGTCGAGCAGGACATCGAGATCGCCACCGCCTGCGCCCTGTCGCTCCGCGCGCTCTTCGGCAAGCACGCGGCGATGTTCAAGTCGGACAACTTCGCTCCCGTTTGCGAGTCGTACTTCGACGACGACGACCTGGAGGTACGGTTCACCGTGCCCTACGAGGCGTTCGGCGACTTCGACCTGACGGAATCAACAGAACCCGCCCTGAACTCCCCGGCGTTGGCGACGCCGTTCCAGCCAAGGGCCGGCCGCAACGAACCCTGCCCGTGCGGCAGCGGACGCAAATACAAGAAGTGCCATCTCGCCCAGGACGAGGCCGGGCACGCCAGCCGTCGGGCCACGGCGCCGATGCACGCGTTGGATGAACGGCCGTGATGCGTCTTCACGCCTCTACGCAATGCTGCAGCGATCACAACGATAGACCGAGCAGACCGGGACGAGAACGATGCCGGCAACGAACAAGCGATTCATCGCCTACGACGAGATCGCCATCTTCGGGAGCGGCACGACACCCGAACAAGCCCTGGCAGACGTACGGCGCCGAAACAACGCAACCCGTCGCACAGAAATCGCGGAACTCCCAGAGCGCAGCCTGGAGACGACGCCCGCAACGGCTGCGCTGATCCAGGAGTTCGAGGAACGAGGCAGCCAACTGGCGTGGGGAGAGCTGTCCGACGGCACCCACTGTACGCTCGACGAGGCGAACGACGCAGAACGCGACGGACGCGCCTGAGAAGCGAACGATCTGGAAATCTGCGGGGAGCGCCAAGGCTCATCCGCTCGCTGGACGAGCACACATCAAGCGCGCCGTGCCACGCGGTGCCGACCGTCGCATCTTCGCCGCGCCTTCCGAGCAATCCGTATTCCGGGCTGCGCCGGTCCGCGCGCGAAGCCCCCGCCGGACTTCCGAGATTCGAAGGGTCGGATAGCCGCTCCGCCTCGACGACCCTCAGCCGGCGAGCGATCCGATCGGCGGCGACATCGGCAGCAACCGCACGCCGGTTTCGGTCGTCCCGCGGTTCCATCGTCCACCCTCGCTGGGTTGAGGGCGGGGATGAACACCGCCGAGCACGCGAAGAGGATGGCGGTGGAGGAGGCGCACTGGAACGGCGCGATCGCGGTCGAAACCGCAGCCCTCCGCCTGAGCGACTTCCGGAACGGCTGGTAAGCCGGTAGAGTGAACCGATGAAGGGCTGGCGACGCCTCATCACGGCGACGGTGCGACTCGCCCACCGCAACGGCACCCGTCTCCGACGGCGGCCCGCCGACGGACGGCTGCTGTTCGAGCCGGTTGGCGAGACCACCAGGCGCTCCGCCGAGCGCGTTCGCGGCATCGTCACCGGAGCCTGGGCAGTCAGCGCCGAGATCTGCCAAGGCTGCGGTGGCCCGGGAGACCCCGTCACCCTGGGCAGCGGCAGCCGCGGCACAAGGTGCGGAGACTGCCGCGAGCCCGACGACCGGGTCCTCCCCCGTCCCGCGTGGCGCCGGGAGCGCGAAACCGGGCACGAGGCCCCCGGCCTCCTCGAAGACCTCGTCGGCGCCCAGGACCTCGCCGACCTGATGGACGCGCGCCACACGTCGGCGACACACGCGGGCTGGCCGGTCAGGAGAAGCCAGAGCGACCCCGACATGAGGATCGTCTGCCCGATCGGTGGAGCCGGCTGGAACCATCTCCTGCGCGGGGGCCTGGCGGTCTTGCTGCCCCCTAGAGTCAATACTGTTGCTTTAAGTATTTGGCGCCACGATGTGCGGTGTCCAATCCCACTTGCGGCGGGACAGCGGGCCAGGGCCGCGAAGTGGATAGCCGCTCATCTTGCGCTTGACGCCGCGGGGTTTCTTCTGGCCGCGACTGGAGACCACCCGCTCTTCGAGAATCTCGTCCAGCACGCGGTCACGAAGTCGATCATTCGGAGACGAGGGGGGAAACGCCGGGGTTCTCGACACGGCGGCGCACGACCCGCACCGCGTGGACGAACGAGAGACGGTCCGGGTCCTCGTCGACCTTGCGCGCCGCCTCGTGGATCAGACGCCGCACGGCGTAATGCGCCAGCATCAGACCGTGTACCTCCTGCAACACCAAGTCCGGCGTCTTGCTGCGCAGGATCGCGCCGGGTCCCAGGATGTGGGTCTTGACCTCGTCGTAGGCGGTCTCCACCTCCCAGCGTTCGTGATACAGCGCGGCAATCTCGGCGGCTGGCGCGGCGGCCGGGTCGAGCAGGGTGGTGGCCAGGCGATAGACGACCTCGCTCGGGTCGTCGAGCCTGTACTCGACGACCCGGACGGGGCATTCTCCGCGACTGCGCCGACGGTCCTGGCCGCTGCCTCGCAGCACGCTCCGGTAGGAACCGTCATCGAAGCGCTCCAGCACCGGCAGGCGCAGGTTCGTCTTCATGCGCCAAAGCAGGTCGGCGCCGGTGCCGGCCACACGCCGCCAGAGCGGGAAGCCGCAGTAGCCCCGGTCGGCAAGCACCAGCATGCCCGTGGACAACCAGGGCAGCAGCGCCTCGACCTGCGCCGCCTCCGATTCGTCATAGGCGCCGGCTCGCCACGCGAACGCCGCGCGCGTCCCCACCTCGACCAGCGCCGTCAGGCGCACCTGGGGGAAAGCAGCACGGCCACGCGACGCGCCGGGCACCCCGAACGCCTCCCGATTCGTCGCCTCGTCCGGCACGTTCAGCGTGGACCCGTCGAACGCCACCAAGCGCCGGCCGCGATACCACGCCCCGCGCGTCGCCGGGTCCGCCACCGGTCCCACCCGCGCCGCGCGCAATGCCTCGAACGGCGCCGACCCCAAGCGCGTCCGCGCGCGCGAAATCGATGACTTCCCAGACACGCGCAGCGTCGCGTCCGACGACACCCACCGTAGCCCCTCCATCAGGCAGCGCAGCACCTCCCGCGCTGACACCGACCGGAACAGCCCCAACGCCACCACGTAATACACCATCGCCTCGGCTGGCAGAGCGCGCTGCCGAAGGCTTGCCCGGCCGCACGATGCCAACGCCTCGCGGACGGCCGCGATCGGGTACACCTGCGCAAGCACGCCGATGCTCAGATAGTCCGACAGCCGCGGGCCACCTGGCAGAACCGCTTGTGTCCGGGACATTCAGCCCCCCGCATCTCCGCTATCACAGCAGAATACAGGGGCGTAACT
This sequence comes from Vicinamibacterales bacterium, assembly GCA_965222905.1. GTDB lineage: Bacteria > Acidobacteriota > Vicinamibacteria > Vicinamibacterales > UBA8438 > WTFV01. Next base: position 85,860 of record OZ244976.1, read on the forward strand.
GCTAAAGCAACAGTATTTCCCCTAGAGTGCCCCGGGGTCGCGCGGCCCTGGCGGGCCAGCAGCATCAAGGAGCGGCTCGGCAGGCTCAAGTTCCACCACCGCCACCACAGCCCGTTCTACGAGGGGATCGGCGCCATCCTGAGCGACGTCAGCGCGACGACGTGCATCTACTGCGGCCTTCCCGGCCGCATGCGGAGACCGGGTTGGATGCACCCGGCGTGCGACCAATGCTGGGCCGGGCCCTCGAACGGCGGAACCCCGAGCTGGTGAATCCGAACCGCGAGCCGATCAAGGATCTGGTCAGGCCTCCTGCGCCGCGACCCATTGTGAGATCGAGCGCGGGATAGGCCGGCGCCTCGGGCGGGAACAGCGAGTGTTCATGGACCTCTTCGGCGGCGGTCCTACTCCCGGGGCAGGTGCCACTATGTGGCTCGCTTTCCGGTGACCGCTTTGCGCAGTCCCTCCAGGAGCCCTTCGAGTTTGGCCCTTCGCTCCCGCAGCTGTGCCATCTGTTCGCTGATTTCCTTGCCCTGCGCGGCGATGCGGTTGCGCAACTTCTGGAAGCTTCCCCCGATGGCGATCAGGATCGTCACTCCGACACCCAGGACTGTCCAGGCTGTTGCGTCCATCAAGGCGCTCGTCCGGGTCGACCTGCGGGGCGCAGGATTCCGGTCAGGTGACCGCTCCCACTGATAGAAGGAGAAGGTTCATCCCCGCGCGGGCGGGGCATCCTCGTCGAGGCCGAGTGTCTGTCACGGGTCGATCCCCGTGTGTACGGGATGTCCTTTATGGAACTGGACGCGGGTCCCGGGTCACGAGGAGTCGTGGATTCGGGCCTAACTAACCGCCTCGAATCCTGGCGGAAACCAGGAGCGAGCGAGCGTCGCGGCTCGTGTCGACGAGGCATGGTCCAGGTTCGTTGAAGCAAACGCAGGAGCACGACGATGAGAGCTGTACCGACCTCGATGGTGTTCATCCTTGTTGTCTTGACGTCCGGAGCGGCGCTGGAGGCCCAGGTTCTCGACCGCATCTACGTCGACCAGTACATGCCGCTGCGGTCCGAGCTGATGATCTCCAAGGCGGACGGGAGCAACCCCCGCAAGCTCGTACCCGGCATGGAGATCGACTACAACGCGTCGTTCTCTTACGACGGCGAGTGGGTCGTCTTCACCTCGGACCGGAGCGGGTCGGCCGATATCTTCCGGGTACGCCTGGATGGACGCGACCTCGAGCGCCTGACCGACTCCCCTGCCTTCGACGACCAGGCGGCGCTGTCGCCGGACAATCGCTCGCTGGCCTTCGTCTCGTCCCGCGGCGGCTCCACCGATATCTACATCATGGACCTCGCAAGCCGCGAGCTCCGCAACCTCACGAATGCGCCGGGCGGCGACTTCCGTCCGAGCTGGTCTCCGGACGGACAAACGATTGCCTTCAGCTCCGACCGTGACACCGGGTTTCCCCACCAGGACTATCCCGGTCCTGCCGGCAAATGGGAGCACGTGCAGGCGGCCGGCGTCTACGTGATCGATGTCGCCGGCACGGGCCTGCGCAAGCTCACGACGGACCCGGAGATGCTGGCGGGATCGCCGAAATGGTCGGCGGACGGCAGCACGATCGTGTTCTACGAGATGCTCGTGCGGGCCACCGTGAGCGCGCACTTCGGCGGAGGCTCGTCGAGCATCGTCTCGGTCGACGTGGCCACCGGCGAGCGTACCGTCCACGCCGCGGGTCCCGGGCTCAAGGTGTCGCCGCAGTTCATCGGGCCCGATCGCATCGCCTGGCTGATCAAGACCAGGAGCAGCGGAACCCTCGCGTTCACGAGCGGCGCAGAGAGCGCGCCCGAAGACCGCGCCAATCCCTCCTGGTCACGGGACGGCGAACGCGTCGTCTATCACGCCGGCCAACTGGAGACGATGCACCATTACTCCAACACCCCGGGCCGGCGGTTGCTCGGCACCGTGGCGAAACCCGGCTTCGAGCTCGTGCACGCGAGCGGCTGGCCGGCCGTGTCGCCCGACGGCCGCACCCTCGTCGTGAGCGAGCGCACGCCGAGCGCCGACCGGATGGCGTTGGTCCTGTGGGATGTCGACGGGACCAACCCGCGGCGGGTGTACCAGGATGACGTGACCGTGATGGGCCTGGAATGGTCGCCGGACGGGCGGTGGCTGACGTTCGGCGCGGGTGCCTTCTTCCTCGGTCGCAGCCGCCAACCCGCCGAGATCATGATCATGAAGGCGGACGGATCCGAGGTACGTGCGGTCACTTCGGGGCCGGGCAATGCCGGGTTCCCGAGCTGGTCGCCCGACGGGACGGAGATCGTGTATCGCTATTGGACCGGGAACGAGCGCGGAGAGGGGCTGCACATCGTCGATGTCGCCACCGGCAAGTCCCGCGTCCTGACCACGGAATACGACACGCTGCCGTTCTGGTCGCCCCGGGGCGGCGTGATCATGTTCACCCGCTACGCTTCCGACGACCGCTTTCCCTACGACGAGTTCGACATCTACACCATCCGGCCGGACGGCACTCACCTGACGCGGCTGACCGATGCGGAAGGGAACGACGCACATTCCCTGTGGTCGCCCGACGGCAACTTCATCCTCTTCAGCAGCTCGCGTTTCGGCTACAAGGACGAGTCGCCGCTCGTCCTCAACCAGCCGCAGCCGTATGCCGAGCTGTTCATCATGAACGCCGACGGTTCCAACCAGCGGCCTCTGACCGACAACCAGTACGAAGAAGGCACGCCGGCGTGGCTCCCCGCGGACCTGTTGAAGCAGGAGTGAGCCTGGTTCACCTCGTCGTCCTGCGCCCGCGCGCCGCGCAGGACGTTGGTGATCGCGTAGTTCCCCTCGTGACAGGCGAACTCGAACAGCTCGCCCGCCGCCACGCCGCGCGCCGACTGGTCCTGCGGCAGGGTGAGTTAACTGATTCTCGCAAGTCATTCAAAAAAGGGGACTTACCGATAACTGGCGGGTTGTCCTTCCCCCGTTGATTACCACTTTCGGCGCGGGAATCCCGTGGACCATCCGAGCCGTTCGTGAATCATGCTGCACCGGGGCTGTTCACCGCCCGCCGCGCGTTCAGTACCGGCTCCATCGTCGTTGGCGATGTGTGGGAGCCACGTTACGCGGCAGTGACGGCGGCGTCAAGGGCGTCGTCGGCCGAGGCGTCATCGGGTCGTACAACGTCGCGATCCACGCCTTCTCGCGCCAAGTGCCTCCAAGCGCCGCCTGTGGTAGCATGCGCCTCCGTGTCTTGACTCTCCCTGTCGCGCGAGACGACCGATGCTGGCCAATGAGTGCAGAGCCAACACGATGAGGGAGGCGGCAACCGAGGGCGGGATGAACCAACGATTCGCCGCATTGGTGGAGAAGCTTGACGCCAAGTTCCAGGAGTTGCTGGCCAAACCGCCGGTTCCTGCCTCGAACGTCCCTAGCGATACGCCGACCGGGGGCATTTACCTGTTCTCGGAAGGCGACGTGCATCTCTACGCAGGCCGCACGAAGCGAGCCATCCGCGACCGTATTCGGAACCAAATCGGTGCGAATCCGAACGCCGCCTCGTTCCCGTGGCTCATCGCCCGTGAGGCTACTGGCAGGAAGGCGACCTACAAGAAGACCGGATCACGGGGCGACCTCCTTGCCGATCCGACGTTCAGGGCCGCGTACGATGATGCGACGGCGAGGATTCGCAAGATGGACGTGCGATACGTGCACGAGCCGGAACCGCTACGGCAAGCTCTCCTGGAGATCTACGTGGCCGTTGCCACCGCGGCGCGATACAATGACTTCGATACTCACTGACACGCGTGAGGTTCTACGCCGCTTCTCCGGCCCAAGTGCTCCCGCTGCGAAGCACCCGCTCGATGTCCGCCGCCACTTTCGGCGTGTTCTCGTCCGACTGGACCCACACCCGAAACGATTGCATCGTCCCCTTGGGTCCTTTATCGTACAGTTTCCCCTCAATGACGCAGGGCGTCCTCGACAAACCCACCTGCGCCTGACATACGCTCCGTGAACCCTTGTGGCCGAACTGGCCAAGCGTGATTCTCGTGATGCCCTGAACCGATGCGATACGCCTGAGAACGCTCCGCGCGGCGGTCGATGGAATGTCCTCAATACGCCGGACAGTCTTACCCCAGATCGTCGCGTGCGCCTTGCTGCCGCACGAGATCGGAACCTGACCCGCAGGCAGGGAATCCGCGTCTCGCTCCGCCGGTGCCCGCCCTCCGGCCCGCGCTGGACTGTGCCGGCGACCCCGCCAAGCGCTTAACACCCCTGCGACGGCTTCCGAATGAACAGAATCGCTGTCGAGGTGATTCAGGACGTCTGCTATCGCCCTGTCGATGTCGGTGGTCGTGACGGACTTCTTCACACTCCGGTCACTGCCACGCAGCTGTTCGATGACACGCGGGAGGACGAGTCGGGGAATCACGATGTCATCCCGTTTCGCCTCCCGGCAGGCGGCACGAACCGCCTCCATGATCTTTCCGCGGTCGAATCGCTCCTCCGTCCGCCCTCCCGACTTTACGACACGCCAACTTCGCTCGGCGCGCAGCAAATTCCACAGCGCCTTGGCTCCCGCAACGGGGTTTCCTCCACGGCATCCGCGAAGAACGTGAGCATCTTGTTCTCGAGGTGATTCGGATCGGAAACGACGATCACCCGCCCGTGGCGATGTGCATGGGCCACACCCATCGCAGCGCCGATAGATTCTCTCCACATGTTGACGAGGAGACCGTCCGCCTCCATTATGTGCTGAAGATCCGCTTCGACGAACTCGTACGGGCTCGCCTCTGGGTCTACGAGGCGCTCGACCGGATCGAGAAACGTCATCTTCGAGCCGTACTCACCCTTGACCGTCTCACGCCAGCGACGCATCTGGGTGTCATTGCATCGCGAGATGGGACCGGCGAGGTACACGCGAAACCCTTGGCGTCCGGGCATCTCTGCCTCCAGACGAATCGTACCGACGGCCAGCCGGGCTTGGCAAGCGACATCGAGATTCACGGCGTGACCAACGAGTGGCGCCCCGACCCCCGGTTCCGTGGCGGGAACCGGGCGCCATCGTGACGGTCGTCGCGTGCCTGCGTCCTGACCGGAGACAGTGGGGGGCGGCCCTACCACCTCCAGTCCCGGTCCTGCCCGCGGCTGCGGTCGGCGGCGTCTCCCGCGCCCCGAGCGGGCGAGGGCGGCGTAGCCGGGTTCTCGGGGACCTGGCTGGGCGCGGGTCGAGGCGCCGCACGGGCCGGCGCAGGCGCCGCGCGGGGTGGGGAGCGGCGCTGTGCGGGGGCTGGCGGTGTCGGCTCGGCGGGCCGGCCGGGCTGCCGTCGGGCGCGGGCAGCCTCGGCGCGCTCGCGCTTCCGCCTCCGCCACTCGCGTTCGCGCTGCTCGTGTTTCCATTCCCGTGCCAGCGCCTCCTGCCGGACCGCCGCGTCGTGGTCGCGCACGACCGGCTCGACGGAGCACTCGTAGCGGTCGAGCCGGCGTCGTGCGCGCTTGTGCCGCTCGTGGCAGTGGTCCATCTGCGCAGCGGTCGCGCCGGCGCGGCGGGCGAGGAGGGCAGTGTCCATCGCGGTATCGATGGCATCGCGCAGCCGCCGTCGGATGTCGAGCACGCGCTCGAGGCGCGCGGCGGCGAGCTTGGCGTCGAGCGCCTGCCGCGCCGCGAAGCGGTCGACGGGCCGGCGGACCGCGGCCGCCAGGCGCGCCCAGGTGCGCCGGAGGATGCCGTGTCGGGGTCGCGGCCGCGGGACCAGGCGCTCGGCGGTGGCGCGCGCCTGGTCCCGCGGCGTGCCCGCCTTGCGCAGGCGCCGCTGCAGACGCTGCCGAAACCGCTCGGTCCGCGTCTGCGGCGGCGGCGTGTGTGTCCGCCGTTCCTGTTCGTAGACCCGCGCCCAGTCCTCGCGCTCGCCATCGGTTCGAGGTCGTCGACCGGGGCCGCGCGGCCGTTCGGCGGGCGGCAGCGGGTGCAGGTCGCGGGCGCGCCGGCGCGCGGCGTCGAGCTCGGCGGCGCGCTGCTCGGCCTTCACTTGCGGCGGCGTCGCGCGGCCGTCCGGCTTGAAGTAGCTCATCCGCCCGGCGACGTACTCGGCGTAGCGCTCGCGCGTTTCCCGGCGCCGGACCCGGTTGTCGATCACGATGCCGCCGTGCTCGCGTTCCCACTGCTCGGCGACCTTCGACAGCCGCAGGCCGGAGCGGCCGAGCGAGGCCGCCTTCCCCGTATCGGGGTGCACCTTGCAGACGACCAGGTGCCAGTGCGCGTGGTCGGTGTCGTTGTGCGCGACCACGACCGCGAGGTGGTCTTCGAGGCCGAGCGCGCTCAGCGCGCGGTCGGCGAGCTCGAGCTGCTCGTCGCGGGTCGGGGCCTGACCCGGCGGCCACGCGGCGGTGAAGTGCGTATACGGGTTGCGCAGCTTCCGCCCGCGGGCGGACACGCCCGCCCGCTCTTTTGAGCAGCGGCGCATCGGCGACCCTTCCCTGCATCATCCGCACGCACAGGCCGACGTCGGCCGTCGGCGAGCCGCCCAGCGTGGCGATCCACGCCACGCGCTCGTCGGTCGTGGGCCGCGGGTCGTCGGCGGTCACCTGGTCGTGGGTGAGGTAGGCGACCAGACTGGCGGCGCCGCGCCCCTCGGATATCGGCTTCAGGATCATGCCAACTGCTCCCGCAGCACCGCGTCGAGCGCGGCCCGGGTGTCGGCGAGCGCGGCGCGTGACTTCACGTACCGGAACGCGTTCCGGCGAAGACCAAGCGAAAACGTGCCGTCGGCCCCGGCTCGGCGGGAAGCTGTCGAGGCGTCCGAGGGGAGCGGCTGCGAGCGCCCGACGGCCTGGGGCCACGTTGGCGCGAAGGCGTTGTCCCCGAGCAGGTTCGCGCCGCGGCGCAGCCGTCACCCCAGACCACTTCGGCGTCCCGCCGCCGCTACCACCGCAGATACGGGTCGAAGGCCGACAGGTCGTCGAGCAGGGGCACGGCGTCGGGCAGGTGGGCGGCGGCGCCGGCGTCTCGGCTCGCCTCGTCTTCGGCCGCGGCGGTTTCGAGCAGGACGGTCACAACGATTTCCGCCTGGTTGAAGCCGTACTTCAGCAGCCACATCCGGCGGTTGTGGCAGCGGATGCAGCGGCTACTCTCGGGCGCGATGAGTCTCCCGCAGGTGCCGGCCTCGATGGGCAGGTCGACCCCGGGACACAGGAGCTTGCGGTTGAGGTCAGCCCGAACGCGGCGCATCAGCTCGCGGTTGGCGAGCCGCTTGCGGAGCTTGCAGCCAGTCGCGCTGTTGGGGGCGGAGCAACTCGATCAGGGGCATGGGGTTTCCTCCGGAAAGGGAGAGTGGCCCGACCGGGCCGGGTTGGAGCGGGGTGCAGGCCCTGGTGCAGGCCCCGCGGCGTGCCGTCTTGGCGGCGGCCTGCCGCGTGCGGCGTTGAACGGCAGCGCGTGAGCGGCCAGGCGCGGAGAAACGGTGTACAGCAGGGCGCCGCCGTGCCCGCCCGCCCCGTTCTGCTGTGCCGCTACCCTTCTGCCTGTTCGATTGTCGTTCCGCCCGTCTGCTCCTCCGTGGTCCGTATCCGCGCCGACTCTGGGAGGCGCGGCGGGCTCTTGCCAGGCAGTTGGGGCGGGGGGCGGTCGCCAGCGGCGGGCGGCGTCGAGCAGGTCACGGCGCGAGGCCGGCGGCAGGCTTCGACGAGGGCCGAAGGGCGGTCTCGAGCGTGCCGCGCCCGGGCGTGCTCCGGACCGGGGTGGCGGACGGCATGCCGTATAGTGAGGGTAGCAACATCCTGCACCGGAGCCAGACATCGTGGACGGACCATTCCCAGGCCCGCGGCCGGCCGCGGAAGACGACGCCGAACGCGAACCGTCGGATCTGCCCGGGCTCCCCGGGTGGCGCCGGCCTGCCGCCGGTGCGCCTCACCCGCAGGACCTGCGCGAGATCGTCGACGCGATCCTCAAGGTGACGCAACCGAAACGGATTCTGCTGTTCGGCTCCGGAGCCCGCCACCAGATGCACGACGACAGCGACATCGACATCCTCGTCATCGACGAGGCGCCACGCGGGGTGCTCGAGATGAAGCTGGACATCGGCGCCAGTCTCCCGGACCGAATACGGTGGACCGACATCGTGGTCCTCACCCCCGGGGGCGTCGCCAAGCGCCTGCAGTGGGAGGATGAGACCTTCATGCAGATACTCGACGAGGCGATGGTGCTGTACGAGTCCGAGGCTGAGACAAGGCCATGACAGCCGAAGGCCGGATACAGAGTGCGGCGCGCTGGATCCGCGGCGCCTACGGCCTGATGGCGAGCGCCGTCGGCAAGACCGACGTGGGCTACGACAAGTCACGCTGGCAGCGCATCGGCGACGCGACCAGAGCCGTCGAGTATGCCGTCAAGGGCCTCGTCTTCGCAGTCGACGGACGCGTGGGACAACGACACAACACACGGGAACTCGCCTTCCACCTGCTCGCCCGCGGCGAGAACGTCGGCGTCGAGGATCTCGACCGGATGAAGCTCGACAAGGGCCGCGAGTTCAACGCCTACGCCGAGTTCGAGGAACCCGACTTCGAAGACGTGGACGAGAACCGTACGGCCGAGATCCTGCGCGCTGCAATGCGAATCGTCAGCAACTGCGAGCGCAGAGTCCGAGCACTCGCACGCCAACACAACGTGCCCGCCGATCTGGCGCCCCGCACGGGAAGCAGTTGGCAACCGCCCGAGGACGTCAGGGACTCATTGCTCACGTCCCGCGACGACACTCGACCCGCGAAGCAGACCACGCCGTCGGAGCAAGATAGAGGTGCGCCTCCAGCCGGCGCCGGACGGCCGGATCAACCGGCGCCCAAGACGTCACCGCAGATCGGAGACCCACCGCCGAACCCTGAGACTCCGCCCAGACCCGCCCGGGACGCAGCCGCCGAGCAGGACCAGTCCGAGCAGCGGAGCGGCCAAGAACGCTGACCGCAACGTGGCTACGCTACACCGCGACCGCGAAGCCGCCCGGCGCAGCAAAGCCGGCACGGTGTGCTGCTTCGCACGCGCCGACTGCGTCCGGATGACACGAGCAACTGCCTTGCGCTGCGCGATCGCCTCCACGCGCTCGAGGACCCTGCTCTACCGCCGGTCCGGCACCGTGCCCCCTCGTCTCCTTTGCGAATTGGCAACCCACGGGACGCTAAAGGTAGGCGAGACCAATCCCATCAGCCCGCCCGGCGCCCGGTCTGTTCGGAGTCACCTCGTCAGCGACGACGCGCCACTGCTAGCGCGGGGGCAGCCGTGCAACCTACGCCTGCTGAGGTCCGTTGACGTAGCGCATCCACTCGTCCATTAGCCGTCGGCGGCGCTCGAACAGGTCCGAGCGCGCATACGCCGCCTCCACCTTGTTCTGCACCACGTGGGCCAGCGCCGCCTCGATCACCTCGCGCGGATGATCCGTCTCTTCGGCGGCCCAGTCCCGGAACGACGAGCGGAAGCCGTGCGGCACGGCCGCGACCCCGTGCTGCTGCAGCATCTTCGGCAGCGTCGTCGCCGAGACCGGCTTCCCTCGCTTGCTGGGAAACACCAGCCCGCCGCCGTCGCCGCCGAGACTGCGCGCCTCGTCCAGGATCGCCAAAGCCCGTTCGCACAACGGGACCCGGTGCTCGCGCTTCGCCTTCATCCGCGTCGCGGGAACCGTCCACACCTGCCCCGTCGTGTCCATCTCGGTCCACTGCGCCTGACGCGCCTCGCCCGAGCGCGACGCGGTCAGCACAAAAAACTCGAACACCAGCTTGGACTCGCTGGACCGGGCCCGCTGTCCGCCAAGGCGCACTAACTGTTTCTATATATAAATACTTTACTGCATCATGCTGGACCATGCTGAACAGTTACATGTCGCCACCAGGCGTTAAGGCAGCGTGAACACGAACAGCGTGCTCCCGACGCTCGGACGCAGCTCCGGCGTCAGCCGCCGGTTGGTGCCCCCTCCGGCGCCGGTGTTGACCGCCACGTACTGGCGCCCGCCGACCGCGTAGGCGATCGGAAAGCCGACCACCGGCGAGCCCAGGTTGATCTCCCACAACACCTCGCCCGTCTCCTGGTCGAGCGCCTTGAACCGCCCGTTGACGTCGCCCGCGAAGATCAGCCCGCCGCCGGTGGCCATCAGCGGCATCGTGGCGGCCCGCTGCTCGTGCACCCACGCCGTCTCGCCCGTCTCCGCCGAAACCGCGTGGATCGTGCCCAGGAAATCGGTGCCGGGGGTCAACTGGTGCCGCGCGGCCAGCGCGTAGATCTCCAGCCCGCCCTGCCCGCCCGCGGTCAGCGCGCGCGCCCGCTCGCTGCGCACGTTGTCGGTCGCGAGCATCCGCGCACAGGTGTTGCGCAGCGGCATGTACATCGTGTTCGTCAGCGGGCTGTAGGCGCCCGCCTCCCAGTCCTTGCCGCCCGCCCAGGTGGGACAGGCGAGCACCTCTTGTCCCAGTGCCGTGAAGATCACCTCGGCGTTCTCGGTCACCGCGCCGGTGGCGCCGTCGACGTCGCTGATCACGTTCTGCGCGACGGTGGGGGTCGCCCAGAGGAACTCGCCCGTCTCCCGGTCGAGCGTGTAGACGAGGCCGGTCTTGCCCGGCACCCCGGTGACGACCTTGCGAACCTCGCCGGATTGGATGCGCGGGTTGATCCAGCTCACCGCATCGGGGTTCGGCGCGACCGCGGTATCGACGAGGAGGCGCTCGAACGGATGGTCCAGATCCCAATGGTCGTTCAGGTGCTGGTAGAACCAGCGGATCTCGCCGGTCTCGACGTCGAGGGCCAGCGTCGAGTTGTGGTAGAGATGCTTGTTCTCCACCCCGCCGAGCAGGAACTTCGGCGCCGGCGAGGTGACCGAGGTTCCCTGGTAGATCAGGCGCAGTTCGGGGTCGTAGCTGGCCGGAATCCAGGAGCCGACGTGCACCCGCTCCTCGTAGGGCACGCCGCCCCACGTCTCGTCCCCCGGCTCGCCGGGCGCCGGCACCGTCCGCCGCCGCCACAGCTCCTCGCCGGAGAGCGCGTCGTGGGCCACCACGACGCACGACTCCGGCCCGCCCCGCGGCCGGCAGCTCCGCCCGGAGATGACCCGGCCGTCGGCGATGATCGGACCCGAGCTGTGTCCCGCCGGCGTCTCCTGGTTTGCGGACCGGACTCGACCTCGACGACATCGGGGGCCTCTCGATCTCCTCGACGGTCCGACCCGGCGATGACGCTCATCGACGTGAACCTGCTGCTCTACGCCTACGACGCGGACAGTCCGTTGCACCTCGTAGCGCGACGGTGGTTGACCGCGGAGCTGGAACGCGGGACTCTCCTTGAAATCCGACGAGCCACTTCTGCCAGGGACTTCAGCCGACCGCGTCGAACACGGCGCTGACGTCGACCTTCAACCCATCCAGCAAGACCGAATCCGCCTGCGCGCCGCGGTTGAAGACCCCGTGCTCGACGTAGCCCGCGCCCCGAAGTGCGAGGACGGTGACCGTCTCCTTGCGCGGGTCGACGATCCAGTACTCCGGGATTCCCGCTTCGGCGTAGTCCCGACGCTTGTCGACGAGATCGCGCTTCGGTTCGTCGGGACTCGCGATCTCCACCGTGAGGTCCGCCCCGAGCCAGAAACGGTTCTGGCGGCGGGCGTCGCCGGCATCGCGGATCAGCACGAGATCGGGCTCCCGGAACTTCCCCTCGCGAATCCGAAGCCGCAACGGTGCAAACAGGACCTTCCCTCCACCAGCCAGCGCGAAGGCGTCCAGGAGCTTGTACAGGTAGGCTGCAATGCTCTGGTGCTCATCGGTCGGCGGCGGCAGGACCTCTATGCAACCGTCGGTCCATTCGATGAGGCGGTTCGTGCAGTCCGTGAGCCGGAGATAGTCGCCCTCGCTCCACTGCCCCTGCCGCGGCGCCACCTCCTGCAGCAGGTGGGTCAACTGCTCCTGCGTAACTGCGACGGTCCCCGCGGATGTCGCTGCGCGCGCTGTCGCCGTGGGCGCCGTCCTTTCGGTCACGGCATTTTCCTCGGAAGTCCGGATAGTCAAGCTGCAGCCCGGTTCCCGAAATTGTACGTGCGAACGCCGGGCTCTTTCATCAACCGCTGGCAAAGTCGACGGCGGGTCACACGCCGCGCTGCAGGTAGGGCAGGAACGCGGTCGCCAGACCGAGGAAGGCGAAGAAGCCGAACACGTCGGTCATGGTGGTGATGAACACCGCCGAGGCCAGCGCCGGGTCGATCTTCAGCGCCCGTAGCGCGATCGGGATCAGCGTCGCGGCGATGGCGGCGATGAGCAGGTTGATCACCATCGCCAGGGCCAGGATGGCGCCGACATAGGGATTGCCGAACACGCCCCAGGCCACGCCCGCCCCGCCGGCGCCGAGCACGATCCCGTTGCCGATGCCGACCAGCGCCTCCTTGCCGAGCACCCGCCGCGAGTTGCTCCACGTCAGCTCGCCGAGTGCGATCCCGCGCACGATCACGGTCAGCGTCTGGGTCGCGGCGTTGCCGCCCATGCTCGCCACCACGGTCATGAGCGCGGCCAGGGCGACGACCTGCTCGACCGTCGCCTGGAACTCGCGCACGACCAGCGCGGCCAGGGTGGCCGCGACCAGGTTCACGGCAAGCCACGGCAGCCGCTTGCGCCACGCCTCCCACGGCGACGTGAAGACGTGCTCGTCGGCCGACACGCCGGCCAGAAGCAGGAAGTCCTCGGTCGCCTCGTCCTTGATGACGTCGATGACGTCGTCCACCGTGATGATGCCGACCAGCCGGTTCTCGTCGTCCACGACCGGGATCGCCAGCAGGTTGTAGTTGGCCACCTCCTGGGCGACCTCTTCCTGGTCGGTGTCGACGCGGGCCTTGATGAGCTCCGACGTCATGATGCGCTTGAGCGGCGTCTCCGGCGAGACCAGCAACAGGCGCCGCAGCGACACCACGCCGACGAGGTGGCGCCGCTCGTCGACGACGTAGAGATAGAAGACCATCTCGACTTCGCGCGACCGCTGCAGCGCCTCGATCGCCTCGCCCGCAGTCAGGTCCTCGGCCAGGGCGAAGACCTCCGGGTTCATGATGCGACCCGCGGTCTGGTCCCCGTACCCGAGCAGATGCTGGACGTCGACCGAGTCCTTCCGGCGCATGCGCGCGAGCACCTCGGCCGACAACTCGTCCGGCAGCCGATCGATCAGCGCGGCCGCGTCGTCGGTCGCCAGTTCCAGGAACAATCGCGCCAGCTCGTCGGGAGGCCTGTTCGCCAGGAGCGCGTCGCCCACTTCGGCGTCCAGCTCGCTCAGCGCCTCCATCGCGAGGCGGCTGTTCTGCTCGATCAGCGTGTTGAACGTGGAGCGCCGCTCGGCGTCCGACAGTCCGCTCAGAACCTCGGCGAGGTCGGCCGGATGCTGCTTCTGAAGAAGATTGAGGAGGTTAGCGGTCGCACCAATCCGCTGCAGTCGCTTGACTGAATCGAGCACGACGTCGATTCGGCGGAGAGGCGGCATCGTTCCGGCCCGCGAGGTCGCTCGGCCTCGCGCAATACAGTCCGGTGTTGGATCGTTGTCCCACTGGTCCAGACACTAAGCGATTCATTGTACCACGTACGTCCGGCATCCGGGCCTGCACGGGCACGTTCATCGCTCCAGGCCCAGCTCTCGCAGCAACCGCTCGCTCTCCCGCCAGCCGGGCCGAACCTGCACGTGCAGATCCAGATAAACGCGCGTCCCGAACACGCGCTCCAGCTCCTGCCGGGCCTCGATACCGATCCGCTTGATGCGCGCCCCGCCGCGGCCGAGCACGATCGGCTTGTGGGTTTTGCGGTCGACGACGATGGAGCAGTAGAGACGCATGATGCCGCGCGGATCCGCCTCCTCGAACCGGTCCACGACGACGGCGCTTGCGAACGGCAGCTCGGCCCGCGTCTCGCCCAGCAGCTTCTCGCGTACCGTCTCGGCCACCACGACGCGTTCCGGCTGGTCGGTCACGAAGTCGTCCGGGAACAGCGGCTCCCCTTCCGGCAGGCGGTTCCAGATTTGCTCCTCGAGGTCGGACACGCCGTCGCCGGTCAGCGCCGAGATGGGCACGAGGACGGCGAAGTCCCGCTGCTGCCGGTACCAGTCCATGAGCGGAAGCAGCCGATACTTCGCCATCAGGTCGATCTTGTTGAGGGCCAGGATGACCGGCGCCGTGGCTCCGTCGAGCAGGTCGAGCACGAAACGATCGCCCTTCCCCGTCCGGATGCTCGCGTCCAGGACCACGACCAGCACGTCCACCTGCGTGATGGTCTCGACCGCGTGGTCCACCATCCTGACGTTCATGCGGTGCATCGGACGGTGGATGCCGGGCGTGTCGACGAACACGATCTGTCCCGGACGCTCGCCGGAACCGTGCTTCACGCCGAGAATGCGGGTTCGGGTGGTCTGCGGCTTGTCCGAGACGATCGCCACCTTCGTCCCTACGATCCGATTGAGAAGGGTGGACTTGCCGGCGTTGGGCCGGCCGATGAGCGAGACGTAGCCAGCCTTCACGCCGGGGTCTCCAAGGCTGCGGAACGGCGCCGGAGCCGGACGCGGTGCAGCCGGCGGCGCTCTGCCTCCAGGACGTCCACGCTCAAATCGTCTACCTCGAACGACTCGCCCTCCTGGGGCACCCGCCCAAGACGCGCCAGCAGATATCCTGCGACCGTCTCGAAGCCCTGCGGCTCTATCGCCACGTCGAGACGCTTGCTCAGATCGCCCACGCTGACCCGGCCGGTGAAGACGAAGCTGCCCGAGCCCTCGTCGACAATCGGATCCGCCTCCACGTCGTACTCGTCCCGAATCTCGCCGACGATCTCTTCGATCAAGTCCTCGATCGTGACCAGGCCGGCCGTCCCCCCGTACTCGTCGTGCACGATCGCACTCTGGACCCGCGCCTCCTGCAACTCCCTGAGCAGGTCCGCCACCCGCTTGGTCTCCGGCACCGTGTGCGCCGGGCGCAGCAGGCTGGCGACCACCCGCTCGTCGCCCGCGGTATCCGACAGGGAAACGAGGTCCTTGACGAAGACGAACCCGAGCACCGTATCGAGACTGTGCTCGAACACCGGCAGCCGGGAGTACTGCTCCTCGGTGAACAGGACGCGTAGCGCGTCGAGCGTCGCATCGGCCTTCACGGCCACGATATCCGGCCGCGGGGTCATCACCTCGCGCACCAGCGTCTCGCCGAACTCGACGACCGATTGCAGGAGCTGGCGTTCCTCCTGCTCCTCCATCGCGGCCCGGCCGTCGGCGCTCTGGTCATCGTCCGACCGCGGCGAGATTCCTGCGTTCTTGGCGGTGGAGCCGCTCGCCCCCCGGGCAGCCCGTCGCAGCAGCCGAATCAATGGACCCGTGAGCGGCTGCAGCACCGCCACCGGCCCCCGCAGCGACGGCAAGAGCGCCTCCAGAACCCGCTCCGGGTCGCGGCGAACGATAACGACCGGCAGCAAGTGGCCGCACACGAGCACGAAGACGACCAGCCCCCCGGCGGTCAGCGCCACCGACGCCGCGTCGCGCGCGCCGACCCCCACGAGCGCGAGCGTCGCCACCGCCACCACGAGCACGCTCTGCAGCACGCGGACCGGCACGAACAGACGCAGGGGATCGTCCAGATACCCGAGCCGGTCGAGCCGGCCGCGCCGTTCCGCGCCCAACCGCAGAGACAGGCGCATCAAGGTCGTGAAGGCCGCCTCGACCGTGCCGACGTAGACCGTCGCGCAGGCGAGGAGGAACAGCGCCAGCGGGATCACGCCAGACCTCCCTGGCGGCGGAGGCGCCGCTCCAGGTGTTCCATCTCTCCCGTGTCGCGCTCGTGGTCGTAGCCGAGCAGGTGCAGCAGGCCGTGCAGCGCGAGGCACCGCAGCTCGGCGCCGAGCCGGTGCCCGGACGCTCGAGCCTGCCGGCTGGCGACGCCGGTCGCGATGACGACGTCGCCGAGATGCCGCTCGCCGCCGCCGACCGTTCCCGGCACCGCGACCGGCGCGATCGGACCGCCGGCGTCCGCCGCCACGTCCACTGCCGAATCCGGTCCGGCGTCGGGCGTCATCGGCGTCGCCGGCGCGATTCCGGCATCCGACGCCACCTCGTCCGTGGCGGGAAACGAGAGCACGTCGGTCGCGCGATCGATGCCACGGTACTGGCGGTTGAGATCCCGCATCTTCCGGTCGCACACGAGCGCGACCACGACCTCGCGGCCGCGGGCCGACGCCGGCGCCACCTCGAGCAGCCACCGGCGCAGGCGGTCCGCGCGCCGGACGCGCCCCCGCCCATCCGTCACGACCACGCGCAATGACCGGCGCAGGGGCCGGTCAGGGTCGGGGTCCGAATCGGGATCGTCGAAGTTCATTGGGACTCGGGGACAGTGCCGGGCCGCGCCGGGCCGAACCGCTCGTAGGCCTTCACGATGCGCTGCACCAGCGGATGCCGCACGACGTCGCGGTCCGTGAAGTGGATGATCGACACCCCCTCGACGCCGCGCAGAACCCGTAGCGCCTGCACGACGCCGGACGTCTGTCCCACGGGCAGGTCGATCTGCGTGATGTCGCCGGTGACGACCGCCTTCGAACCGAAGCCGAGGCGGGTCAGGAACATCTTCATCTGCTCGGTCGTGGTGTTCTGCGCCTCGTCCAGGATCACGAACGCGTCGTTCAGGGTACGTCCCCGCATGAAGGCTATCGGCGCGATCTCGATGACGCCGCGATCCAGCAGGCGCTCCACCTTGTCGGACTGGAGCATGTCGTACAGGGCATCGTACAGCGGCCGGAGGTACGGGTTCACCTTCTCCTGCACGTCGCCGGGCAGGAAGCCGAGCTTCTCGCCCGCCTCGACGGCGGGCCGCGCCAGGATGATGCGGCTGACCCGCTTGGAGGTCAGGTAGGCCACCGCCTGCGCCATCGCCAGGTAGGTCTTGCCGGTACCGGCCGGGCCGATGCCGAAGACCACGTCGTAGCGCTCGATGGCATCGAGATAGCGTCGCTGGCCCAGCGTCTTGGGCGTCACCTGCCGTGTGCTCGACGCCCGCAACGGGGCACGCAGGAAGAAGTCGCGCAGATCGATCTGCGCGTCCTCGCCGACCATCTCGGACGCCCGCCGCACGTCCTCGCGAGAGAAGCGATACCCCTCGCGGAGCAGCCCCGTCAACTGATCGATGACGCGCTCGGTCTTCGCCAGGCCGGCGGCGTCGCCGGTGACCAGCAGCTCGTTGCCCCCGGTCCGGATCTGCACGTCGAACTGCTGCTCGAGCTGCCTGAGGTTCTCGTCGCGCGAGCCGAACAGAGTCTCGATCCCTTCGTCGGGAACCGGGATCTTCACGAGGGAAGGTGTAACGATCGGAGTTCCCCTAGAAGCCCGCGGCGGAACGCCGCGTGACACCGTGACTGGTGAGAAAGCTGTGTGGCAAGACTGCTCAATCGATACCATGCAGCGCGACCGCCGGTCAAGAGCGCCCGCGCACGAATCGCCCGGCTGTTCAATCCAGGTGCAGCTCGCGCAACTGGCGCCGGTCGACGGTCGAGGGCGACCCCGCCATCAGGTCCACCGCGGCGGCCGTCTTCGGAAACGCCATCACGTCGCGGATCGACGGCTCGCCGGCCACCAGCGCCACGATCCGGTCGAGGCCCAGCGCGATGCCGCCGTGCGGCGGCGTGCCGTACTGCAGCGCGTCGAGGAAGAAGCCGAAGCGGGCCTGCGCCTCCTCGTCGCTGATCTTCAGCAGCCGGAAGATGCGGGCCTGGAGCTCGGCCTGGTGGATTCGGATGCTGCCGCCGCCGATCTCGCTGCCGTTCAGCACGAGGTCGTAGGCGCGGGCGCGGACCGCGGCCGGATCGTCCTCCAGGCGGTCCAGATCCTCGGGACGCGGCGAGGTGAAGGGATGGTGCATCGAGACCAGCCGCTGCTCGGTCTCGCTCCACTCCATGAGGGGGAAGTCGACCACCCAGCTCAGCGACGTACGGTCCTCGTCGATCAGCCCCTCCCGCTGCGCCAGCCGCAGGCGGAACTGGCCGAGCAGGACCGATGCCTCGTAGTCCTTGCCGCCCGCGATCAGCGTCAGGTCGTCGCGCCCGGCCCCGACGGTCTCGACGACCTGCGCCAGCGCCTCCTCGCCCGCCGCCTTCAGGATGGAGCTCTGGATGGCCCCTTCAGGCGACTGCCGCACCCAGACCATCCCCTTCGCGCCCAGCGCCAGCGCCTCGTCGACCAGGTTGTCGATCTGCGCGCGCGACTGCCGGCCGGCGCCCGGGACCACGAGCGCCCGTACCGACCCACCCCCCGCCACCAGCTCGCGGAAGACCTTGAAGCGGCCCTCGCGGAAGACGTCGGATACGTCTTGAATCTCCATCTCGAAGCGCAGATCCGGCTTGTCGCTGCCGTAGCGCGCCAGCGCCTCGTCGTAGGTCATGCGCGGGAACGGGGCCGTGACCTCCTTGTCCACCACGCGGAAGACCGCCTGCATCAGGTGCTCGACCGCGGCGAAGACCGCCTCCTGGTCGACGAACGACATCTCGACGTCGATCTGCGTGAACTCCGGCTGCCGGTCGGCGCGCAGGTCCTCGTCGCGGAAGCACTTGACGATCTGGAAGTACCGATCCATGCCCGAGACCATCAGGATCTGCTTGAAGATCTGCGGCGACTGCGGCAGCGCGTAGAACTCCCCCGCGTGCAGCCGGCTCGGCACCAGGTAGTCGCGCGCCCCCTCCGGCGTCGACTTGGTGAGCAGCGGCGTCTCGATCTCCCAGAACCCGTCGGCGTCGAGGCTGTTGCGGACCCCCATCGTGATCCGGTGCCGCAGCCCGAGGTTCTCGCGCATCCGCGTCCGGCGCAGGTCGAGGTAGCGGTAACGGAGCCGGACCTCCTCGGAGACCGGCGTCTCTTCGTCGATCTGGAACGGCGGGGTCCGCGCCTCGCTCAGGACCGTGATGCTGCGCGCCTCCACCTCCACCTCCCCGGTGGCAATCTTGGAATTGAGGGTCTCCTCGGAGCGGCGCTCGACCGGCCCGGCCACCGCGATCACGTACTCGGGCCGCACCTGCTTGACGCGCCCCAGCACCTCGCTGCCGTCGCGAGCCACGACCTGGGTGATCCCGTGCCGGTCGCGCACGTCGAGAAACGTCAGTCCGCCGAGGTCGCGGATCTTGTGGACCCAGCCCATCAGGACCACGTCGGCGCCGACGTCGCTCGGGCGAAGCTCGCCGCAGGTGTGGGTGCGGGTACGCGGAGCGGAGTGTGTCTCTTCAGTCACGGTCGTCTCGTATCGGGTTGGCCGGCGGCGCGCCGGGTGTCGCGGTACTCGTTCTCTATCGGATGTATCGGCCGGCGAAAGCGGCGCATCACTCGGATATTCGCTGCACGACCTCGGCGCGGGCCACGGCGGCCTGCTCGCCCGACTCCATGTCCTTCACGGTGACCTCGCCGCGCGCGATCTCGTCGTCGCCCAGGATGAGGACCCGGCGCGCCCCGGACCGGTCGGCGCGCTTCATCTGCGCGCGCAGCGAGCGGGCGTCGTAGTCCACCAGGGTCGTCACGCCGGCGTGGCGCAGGTCGCGGGCCAGCACGTGCGCAGCCGGACGGGCCGCCTCGCCCAGCGCCACCACGAAGGCGTCCGGCGTCGACACACCGGGCCCCTCCGGCATCGCCAGAACCAGACGTTCCATGCCGGCCGCAAAGCCGATACCGGCCCGGTCCGGCCCGCCGAGCTGCCGCACCAGCCCATCGTAACGCCCGCCGCCGAGCAGCGCGTTCTGGGCGCCGAGCGCGGAGCCCAGCACCTCGAAGGTCGTCCGGGCGTAGTAGTCCAGCCCCCGCACCAGCCGGTGCGACACGCGGTAGTCGAGCTCCAGTGCGGCCAACTGCGCCGTGGTCGTCGCGAAATGCTCGCGGCACCCGTCGCACAGGTAATCCGTCGAATGCGGCAGCGCGTCGACGATCGGCTGGCAGGCGGGCACCTTGCAATCGAAGATCCGCAACGGGTTAGTTTCGGCGCGCCGGCGGCAGTCGCCGCACAGATCGGCCTTCCGATCTCCGAGCGCCTCCAGCAACGCCCGGCCGAACGCCGGCCGGCACTCGCGGCAACCGACCGAGTTGACGACCAGCTCCGCCTCCTCGATCCCGAGGGCGCGGACCAGAGCCGCGGCCATCTCGATCACCTCGGCGTCCAGGGTCGCGTCCGAGACCCCGAACACCTCCACGTCAAGCTGGTGGAACTGCCGGTAGCGTCCCTTCTGCGGCCGTTCGTAGCGGAACATCGGCCCGAAGCCGAACAGCTTGACGGTCGGTAGCGCCTGCTCGAGCGCATGCTCGACATAGGCGCGCACCATGCTCGGCGTCGCCTCCGGACGCAGCGTGACCCGCTCGCCCCCCTTGTCCTCGAAGGCGTACATCTCCTTCTGGACGATGTCGGTGGTCTCCCCCGTGCCCTTCGCGAAGAGCTCCTCGCGCTCGATGACCGGGGTGCGGATCTCGCGGTAGCCGTAGCGCGCGCACACGTCGCGGATCACCTGCTCGGCGTGCTGCCAGCGCTCGATCTCGCCCGGCAGGATGTCGTGCGTGCCTCGAATGGCCGGAATCATCAGGTCTGAACCGCTGCAATCACTGGAATCGGACGGGACATGCGCGAGGATCCGGATGCCACACGCGGGTACTTCGGAGCCACGCGCGGCGCCGGAGGACGGCCGTCTCGCAAGATTATAGCCCGCTCCGGCGGCCCGGCAGGGGACCCACGCGCCCCCGCTTGATGCGATAATGAAGGGCTGATGGCCGCCCGCGACCGGTTCGATCGTCCGTTGTGCAGCCTGCGGGTCTCGGTCACCGACCGCTGCAACCTGCGCTGCCAGTACTGCATGCCGGAGGAGGAGTACGTCTGGCTGCCGCGCGGAGATATCCTCACCTTCGAGGAGATCGGCGCGCTGGTCGACGCCTTCGCCGACGCCGGAACCGACCGCGTCCGGCTGACCGGGGGCGAGCCGCTGCTCCGCAAGAACCTCCCGGAGCTGATCCAGCGGCTGGCGAAGAAACCCGCCATCCGCGATCTGGCGCTGACCACCAACGGAATGCTGCTCGCCGCCCAGGCCGCCGGCTTGAGAGAAGCGGGCCTCCACCGGCTCACGGTGAGCCTCGACACCCTGCGCGCCGACCGCTTCCGCGAGCTGACGCGCTTCGACGGCGTCACCACCGTGCAGCACGGCCTGGCCGCGGCGAGAGAGGCCGGCTTCACGGATCTGAAGATCGACACCGTGGTCATCCGCGGCGTGAACGACGACGAGTTGATCGACCTGCTCGCCTACGGCCGGCAGGCGGGCGCCGAGGTGCGCTTCATCGAGTACATGGATGTCGGCGGCGCCACCCGCTGGTCCACGGCGGACGTCCTGTCCCGCGCCGAGATGCTGCGGATGATCGGCGAGGCGTTCGGCCCCGTCGCCGCCATCGACGAGCAGTCGTCCGCCCCGGCCGACCGCTTCCGGCTGCCCGACGGCCAGACGTTCGGCATCATCTCGTCGACCACCGAGCCGTTCTGCCGCTCCTGCGACCGCAGCCGGATCACCGCCGACGGCCTCTGGTACCGCTGCCTGTACGCCCGTGACGGCACCGACCTGCGCGGGCCGTTGCGCGCCGGGATGTCGCGCGCGGAGCTGAGTGCCCTCATCGAGGAGATCTGGACCGCCCGCACCGACCGGGGAGCGGAAGTCCGGCTTGCCGCGGGAGACCGCCAGCCTTTGATCCCGGTGGAGACGCTGCAGAAGCAGCCGCACCTGGAGATGCACACGCGCGGCGGGTAGCCGAGCTTGCCACTCTCGCCACCCGCAGGATCTGCTAGATTGCAGAGATGACGGTCGGGAGCCTTGGCGTAACCGAGCATCTTCGCCGCGATGTCTGGGACGGCATGATCGGCGCCGACATGCGTTACCGGTACTTCGACCGCTTGGCCGCACGGGCGAAGACGACGGACGACACGTTGCACGTGCTGCTGTTCATCGCCTCCGGCACGACGGCTGCCGGCGTGCTCGGCCTGTTCAGTTTCGGCGCCACGGTCCTGGCCGTGGCGTCCGCGATCCTGGCGGCGGTGACGGCAACGCTGCACTTCGGTCAGCGGGCCTCGAAGTTCGCGGAGTTCTCGGTCTTCTGGGGCCGTATTCACGCGGACTACAAGCTGCTTTGGGACGATATCGAGGCCCACGCGGTCACGCAGGCGGTTGTCGTCGAACGCCTCGGGGCACTGCAGGAGAGGCCGGAGAGCATCGACCGGCAGGCGAGCACGACCCGCACCCGCCGGAAGATTCTGCTGGAGTGCTTCGACGAAGCGACGGCCATGGCGACCGCGCGATGACCGGCCGAGCTTCAGGAGATCCTCCCGACATACGGGAATCGGCCGCGACCACGGGTTCCGACACGACGACGCTCACCCGGCACATTCCGCCGCTGCCGAAACCGCCTCCGCCCCCGCCGCCGCCGCGACCCCCGGCACACCCGCCTACTCGCCAATCCGACGACTGACGGAAAGCACCGTCCCCGCGCCATGGATTCCACCGACACGAGAGGAGGAGGGTAACCGTGATGCATCGTTGCGGCACGATAACCACCGGCGCGGCGGCGCCGCCTCAGTTCCATCTGGCCGTGCGCCGAGCGCAGATCGTCGGCGATCTGCGGGCCAGCGCCTCGAAGCGCAGATGCCGCTTCTGGTCGCGATCCAGGTCGGCGTGGCGCTTGAGATACTCGTGCGCGGCGAGCAGGAAACAGGCCGTGCCGCAGGCCGGGTCGGCGACGATTTCGCCGGGCCGAGGCTGCACGCAGTCCAACGACGATCTCACGCGGTGCTGGAACGCCAGCGCCGGCCTCAGCGCGTTGGAAGCCAAGACTCAATCGAGTTGCACCAGCGCGTCAATCGTGGTCCCGAACGTTGCGGCGATTCTGGACAGTGCCCCGGCAGATCCCGGTTTCAGTCCGCGCTCGATCTCGGACAGGTAGCCGACAGCGATTCCGGTTCGAGCCGCCAGCTCGCGCAGCGTCATGCCGAGATGTCTCCTGAACGCCAGAACAGGCCCCTCCCCGCCCATAATCGCCAGAGCCACCTCGTGCGGGATGCGGCTGCCGTCATCCGCCTCCCGGGCCGCCAACGCGTCCTCAAGCTCCTCGGTGCGGGCAATCAGGGCCTGGTACTCCGACCGCGTCAACGTGACAGTGTCGGTCTCAGTCATATGCTTCCCTCCGGTGCCTCACCCTCAGGATAACCAGGACGACGGGCACGCTGCGTTCGATCGTGAAGAGGACTCGATAGTCACCCACTCTCAACCGCCGATACGTGCTGCCAGCGAGTTGGATCACCTGATTGGCAAGCGTCGTCGGATCCTCCGCGTATTGCTCGACCTTGGCCACCACCCGGGTCCGGTCCGGACCGTTGAGGCGGCGCATGTCCCTCACCGCTCTGGTCGTCCACTGGATTCTCAAGGACCGGCTTCCGCGAACCGATGTTCTCATATGGCGAACATCGTGGCAAGTGCTGTCGCGGGCCGACCGACTCCCGAGCCAGCCACGTTGAGGTCCAGCCCCGGCAGAATCGATGCCGCCTCCGTCGTGGCCAGGCGACCCGCAGGTGAACATCCACGACGACAAGGCGATGGCCGCCTCGTCACTCCCTGGGCTCGGCGTGCTCCTCCAGATCGGCCAGGATCGCCTCCATCTGGCCGAGGGCGGAACGCAGGTCGTCCGCGATCTCGCGGGCCAGCACGTGCGGCGCGGGCAGATCGGCTGAGTCCTCCAGGCTCTCGTCGCGCAGCCAGAACAGGTCCAGGCTCACCTTGTCGCGGCTCACGATCTCGTCGTACGAGTACGGGCGCCAGCGGCCGGCCGGGGCCTGCTCCGACCAGGTCGCCTCGCGCGTGTGGCGGGCGCCCGGGCGGCAGCAGGCGACGAACTCGTCGAGGTCGGCGCGGGTCATGCGCCGCGTCTTCAGCGTGAAGCGCTTGTTGGTGCGCAGGTCGTAGACCCAGACCGTCCGGGTCCACGGCTCCTTCGCGCCCGGCTTGCGGTCGAAGAAGAGTACGTTCGCCTTGACACCCTGCGCGTAGAAGATGCCGGTCGGCAGGCGCAGCAGGGTGTGCACCTCGCACTCGCGCAGCAGGTTGCGGCGCACCGTCTCGCCGGCGCCGCCTTCGAACAGGACGTTGTCCGGCACGACGACAGCGGCCCGGCCGTGGACCGCCAGCAGCGACTTGACGTGCTGCACGAAGTTGAGCTGCTTGTTCGAGGTGGTCGTCCAGAAGTCCGGGCGGTTGTAGGTCAGCGATTGCCGGCCGGTCTCCCCCTCCGCGTTCACGACCGTGATCGACGACTTCCTGCCGAAGGGCGGGTTGGTGATGACGACGTCCGCCGGCGCGCCGGGCTTATCCCGCAACGCGTCGTCGGTCGTGATCGGCGGCTCGCGGCGGTCGCCGCCGTCGGGACCGATCCCGTGCAGATAGAGGTTCATGCCGCAGAGCCGCGCGACGTTGGGGACGAGTTCCACGCCGCGCAACGCCTCGAAGCGGAGATGCCGCTTCTGGTCGCGATCCAGGTCGCCGCTGCGCTTGAGATACTCGTGGACGGCGAGCAGGAAGCCACCCGTGCCGCACGCCGGATCCACGACGACTTCGCCGGGCCGCGGCTGCACGCAGTCGACCATCGCCTGGATGACCGCCCGCGGCGTGAAGTACTGCCCCGCGCCCCCCTTGACGTCCTGGGCATTCTTCTCCAGCAGTCCCTCGTAGGCGTCGCCCTTCACGTCGGCGGCCATCGCCGACCAGTCCTCCCGGCCGATCAGCTCGACGATCAACCGGCGCAGCTTGGCCGGGTCCTGGATCCGGTTCTGCGCCTTCTCGAAGATCAGCCCGAGCATGCCGCCACGCGTGCCGAGGACGCGCAGCGTCTCGCGGTAGTGCCGCTCCAGCTCCGCGCCCTCCATCGTCGGCGACGCAAGGTTCTCCCAGCGATAGCCGGCCGGTATCGGCGGCCGCTCGCCGGTGAGCCGTTCGCGCTCGTCGGCCATCTTCAGGAACAGCAGGAAGGTGAGCTGCTCCAGGTAGTCCTGGTAGGAGAGCCCGTCGTCGCGCAGGACGTGGCAGTAGGACCAGAGCTTCTGGACGATGCGGTTCGCGGCGTCGCTCACAATTCGAGCCGCCGTTCGACCTCGTCGTGCGGAATGCCCTCGCCGCGGTCGAGCTGAGCCAGTCCCTCCTGGATCTTCGCGAGAAAGACCAACCGCTCGATAGCGTCCTCGACACGGCAGTCCGGCTGGATATCTCGTAGCGCGTCGATGATCCTGTCGCGCGTCGACTGTCTCTCCATGCAGGTCGATTCTGACACATCTACCGTACGTCACAGCAGCAGGACTGGGCCGCCGGCGCCGGCCTCAGCACGTTCGGAGCCGAGACTCAATCGAGTTGCACCAGCGCGTCGATCGCGGCGATTCTGGACAGTGCCCCCGCAGATCCCGGTTTCAGTCCGCGCTCGATCTCGGACAGGTAGCCGACGGCGATTCCGGTTCGAGCCGCCAGCTCGCGCAGCGTCATGCCGCGATGTCTCCTGAACGCCAGAACAGGCCGCTCGCCGCCCATGACCGCCAGAGCCACCTCGTGCGGGATGCGGCTGCCGTCATCCGCCTCCCAGGCCGCCAACGCGTCCTCGATCTCGAGAACCCGCACGTCAGGACATGCCCGCGGCCACGGGCACTTCGTTCTCGATCACCCCGCCCTTTTCGCGGTTGACGGTGGCGATGTCGTAGGCGCTCTGCAAGGTCATCCAGAATTCGGGGCCGGTTCCGAGGTAGCGTCCGAGGCGCACCGCCGTCTCGGCCGTCACCGCGCGGTCACCACGCAGGATGGCCGTGATCCGGTTTGCAGGAACGCGAATGGCGAGCGCCAGCCGATGGGCGCTCATCCCCCTCGCGTCGAGCTCCGCACGTAGCATCACACCCGGATGGGTTCTCGTTCGCCCCATGACACGCTTCTCCTCGTCTATCCCTGGTGATAGTCCTCGATCCGAACGTCGCCCGCGTCGCCGTGGTCGAATCCGAAGGTGACCCGCCACCGCGCGTTCACCGTCATCGCCCACTGCCCCCTTCGCGGTCCGGTCAGGGGGTGAAGCCGAACGGCCTGGAGGACGCGCAACGGCGCAAGCGAATGTGCGGCGTCGAGCGCGTCGAGAAGCATCAATGCCCGATCGTAGTCGAGCCCGCGGAAGCCGCGCCGACGCCCGTCCTCGAACAGGCGCCGTGTGCGGCTGTCTTCGAACGACCGGATCACGACGCGATTCGTAGGATGGTTCATGTAATACGTCAAACGTACTGCACCCGGCATCCGATCGCGGTTGAAATCAGACATGACGAAGGTCGCTCAAGCCGTTCTCACCGAGGTGCCACTCCGGCAGCGATGGCCGGCAGGCGCGCTTGGCTTCGGCACTGGCCCTGTCGGCCTCGCGCGGGTTCACGGCCTGTCGGCTGTCATGGAGCGGCGCCGCCATGTTGACATTGTCATCCCTCTAGATCAGAATCTCTGACACCCAAGGACACCCGACGTTTGCGACGGACCACTCAGGAGCCTGAACATGCGCGCCACTGGAAGCGGCTCGCGAAGAGCGCCTCCAACGCCGCCTGCGACGACAGGGAGACAACCGAGACCTTGACCGGTGCACTCCAAGGCGACTGGCGTGCCGAAGTTCCCGAAGGCTTCGTCGGACACCTTCGCAACATCATCGCTGATCGCCAAGGTGACCTCTTCGGCGAATCGGCGATCCGACACCTCGAAGCGCTGAGAGGCGGGACCGCGGACAGTCCCCTCGCCGGCGCGGTACTGGACTGCGTGTCCCAGGCGCTACACGAGGGGTACCGCGGCGAGGAAGCACTTGCCAAGGCAGCCGGTGACGCGCTTCTGGAACGTGCTTGCGGCGTCGGGCGCCAAATGGAGGAACATTGGCTCCGGGAGTCCTCGACTCGGAGCGCCACGTTCGTGAGGAACCGCATCGACGGCGCGATTGCCGCGGCCAACATTCAGCGACCTCGCCAAGCGGTGCATCGGATGTGCTGACGCCGCCGCGCCGCGAGGGCCAACGAAGAGAACCGGGATCGACGACGGAGTATCGCTGCCTTGAGGATGGCCGTAGCATGACCCTTTTTCTGCCCGAACACCGCGTCGATGTCGTGGAAGAGACGAGTTCCGCTCGAAAGGATCGGATCAGGTGCGGGCTTGGTGAACACCTGAGTTTCGACACGACAGGCATCGAGACCTGCTGCGTGGCCGGTTGGAACGCTACGGCGTAATTCTGCCGGAGAGCGGCCAGGGCGCCCTGGGACCGTCACTGGCCCCGGTAGGCCAAGCCTATCCGGACGTCCGAAATCACCCCCGGTTTACCGCCAAGATGGAAGGGCTCGTATGGGCACTGTTCGGTCACGAGGTTCACTATGAGTACCCACATCTCTGGCGAACGAAGGGCCAGACCTTGTCCACGTTTCTCGAATCATGCCCGGACGATGCCGGCTGGGCGCACACGCGGTCATGCTGGCAAGGTCCTCGACAGATGTCGGTATCCGGAAGCCTCCGCCAATGCGGGATTTGCGCGGCTTGCCTGCTCAGACGAATGAGCGTTCACGCCGCCGGCAGGTGCGAGGCTCCCGAGACCTACGTGTGGGAGAATCTGAGCGCCACCCGATTCGAGTACGGCGCCGCCCCGGCATTCATGCAACGACAGCCCACGGGCGCGCTTCACGAGTACGCGATCGCCGGGGTCCTTCATCTCGACCACCTGGCCAACCTGAGCCGGTCGCCAACCAGCGCGGCCGCCATCGGGAGGCAAGCCTACCTCCTGGACCGATCCCTCGGATTGGACGAGCGAGACACGCAGACGAAGC
Organism: Vicinamibacterales bacterium; assembly: GCA_965222905.1. Lineage (GTDB taxonomy): Bacteria > Acidobacteriota > Vicinamibacteria > Vicinamibacterales > UBA8438 > WTFV01. The sequence goes on from OZ244976.1 coordinate 113,719, forward strand.
TGGAAGGCATGCTCCGGCGACATGAAGAGGAATGGCGGGGCTTCATCGATTCCCTCGGACCACGTTCGTTCGTGGCGCAGTGGATCTCTCGAGGACACTGACATGACGCTTCACGGTATCGATCCCGCCGACGTCGGCGCCCGCCTGCGTACGGCGCGTGAAGCGGCCGGCCTGACGCAGACCGACGCAGCGACCGACCTTCGCGTTGCGCGGACGACGCTGGTCGCCATGGAGCAGGGTCGACGCCGTGTTCGGATCGATGAAATGCAGCATCTGGCGCGCCTGTACCGCACCTCGGTCAATGCGGTGCTGCGCCGCGAAGCGGTGCACGTCGATCTCGTCCCCCGTTTTCGAAAGCTCTCCACCGCCAACGACCAGGCGGCCGAGCGGGCAGCGCGCCTGTTGACGGACCTCGTCCGCGCCGAAGTCGAGCTTGAGAACCGGCTGGGCGTCACCCGCACCCAAAACCACCCGCCGGCGAGACCGTTGCTGCCTGGCGACGTGCGTCTGCAAGCTGAGAACGATGCGATCGAGCTCAGACAGTGGCTCGGACTGGGACTGGCTCCGGTCCACGATGTCATGAGCCTCCTGGAACTGGAACTCGGGGTGCGCGTCTACGTGCGGCCGCTCGACAGCCGGGTCTCCGGATTGTTCGCGTACGAAGACGGGGTTGGTGCCTGCATCCTGCTGAACGCCAACCATCCCCGCGAACGCCAGGCACAGACCGGCGTGCACGAACTCGGACATCTGACGTCGCGCCGGCAGACGCCGGACGTCTGCCGGTTCGATCAGCACGACGATTCCCGCGAGGAACGGTACGCCAACGCGTTCGGACGTGCATTCCTTACGCCGGCGCGAACCGTTACGGTCAGGTTTCAGGACCTCACCGCGGGTGCATCCCGCTTCACGCGACGCCACGTCATCCTCCTGGCGCACGCGTTCGGGGTGTCCCGTGAAGCGATGGTCCGCCGGCTGGAGGAGCTCGGCCTCGTCAAGCGGGGTACGTGGGACTGGTTCGAGGCACACGGCGGAATCACCAATGAACAGGCACGTCAGGTTCTGGGCGAGCCGGGTGCCGTCGACCCAGATAGCCGTGGCGCGCAGCGACCAGTGTCCCTTCGCCTCGGCCTCCTCGCCGCCGAGGCCCAGCGTCGGGAGTTGCTGAGCGAAGGGCAGCTCGCGCGGTTGTTGCGCCTCGATCGCGTCGAGTTGCGCAAGATCCTCGACGCTGCCGACATCGATGGGAACGACACGGATGGTCTGCCGAAGTTGCCTCGATGAATGCGCGGCACCGGTCGTCGTCGACACGAGCGTCGTCATCAATCTGAATGCCACCGGATGCGCGGAAGCGATTCTGCGATCCCTACCTAACCGCTGTGTCGTCGTCGAAGATGTCTTGCTGGAACTTCAAATCGGCCGACAAACGGGCCGCGGAGATGCCGACGCTCTAGCCGTCCTGATCGAGCAGCACCTTGTCGAGCACACGCGACTCGGGGACGCCGGCAGATCTCACTTCGCGATGCTAGTCACCGGCTCGGCATCCGAGACCCTCGACGACGGTGAAGCCGCAACCATCGCCTGCGCTATCAAGCGATCCGCAGTTGCCCTCGTCGATGAGCGCAAGGCCATTCGGATCTGCACCGAACGCTTCCCAAGCCTCGGCATCGGATGCACAATCGACGTGCTCGCTCAGCGCCATGTCCGGGCCGCACTCCGTAGCAGTCTCGCCGACGCGGTGTTCAACGCCCTGGATCGTGGCCGCATGCGTGTCCCCGACCACTATGGACAGTGGGTCCTGGATCCAGCCCTTTCAAGGTGCACGTCACAAGAACTAGTGTCCTGAATCTAAAGTTATTGATCAGTGATAGGCGGTCTGCTACCGTCGTCCTCGTCACGGAGGGCAGACGTTGGCCAATCACCACACACGTGCGATTCCCAAGCTCAGGACCATGCAGCGGGAGGAACTCGAACGCTGGGTGCGCCGCCCGAAGACCGCCCAGGCGCTGGCCCTGCGCGCCCGAATCGTGCTGGCCAGCGCCGCGGGGAAGAGCGACCTGGCGGTGGCCGCCGAGTTGGGCACGACGCGGGTGACCGTCGGAAAGTGGCGCCGCCGGTTTCTCCAATCCGGTTGTGACGGCTTGCTGGATGAAGCCCGCCCCGGCACGCCGCGTACGGTGTCGGACGCGGATGTGGAGCGCGTCGTGACCACCACCCTGGAATCGATGCCCCGCGACGCCACACACTGGAGTACACGCTCGATGGCCCGCGTGTGCGGGCTGAGTGCGGCGACGGTCGGCCGCATCTGGCGGGCGTTCGCCCTGCAACCCCACCGCTGCGAGACCTTCAAGTTGTCGAAGGACCCGCTGTTCATCGAGAAAGTGCGCGATATCGTCGGCCTGTACCTGCATCCGCCCGAGCGGGCGGTGGTCTTGTGCGTCGACGAGAAGTCGCAGATGCAGGCCCTGGACCGTACCCAACCGGTGCTGCCGATGCGCCCGGGCCTGCCGGAACGGCGCACGCACGACTACCGGCGGCACGGGACCACGTCGCTGTTCGCCGCCCTGAACGTGGCGACTGGCAAAGTGCTCGCGCAATGCCACCGCCGGCATCGCGCGGTCGAGTTCATCAAGTTTCTGCGCGCCATCGACAAGGCGGTGCCCGCCGACCAGGACATCCATGTCGTTCTGGACAACTATGGGACCCACAAGACGGCGATGATCCACCAGTGGCTCGCGCGGCATCCCCGCTTTCACCTGCACTTCACCCCCACGAGTGCGTCGTGGCTCAACCTGGTCGAGCGCTGGTTCGCCCTGCTCACCGAGAAGCAGATCCGCCGGGGCACCCACCGCAGCACGGCGGAGTTGGAGCAGGCGATCATCGACTACCTCGCCATCTACAATGAGGATCCGAAGCCGTTTGTGTGGACCAAGACGGCCGATCAGATCCTGGAAACGCTCCAGTCTTACTGTGCAAGAATTTCCGATTCAGGACACTAGCGAGGCTCCGCCTCAGACCAACAAGCATGTAGGTTGAGCGTGCTCCTCGCCGCGTGGCCCTTTGGCCATTGGGGGCGCTATGGTAGCGAAGAAACCACGATCAAAACCTGAACTTGACTCAACTGTAAAGATCCCGGCCGCTCAAGGAATCTAGTGTACCCGCTGAAACGTATACCCAGCATCTCGTATCCGAGCGTTGAAGTATCGCCCTTTGGAATCCGCAGAGCGCAACTCGGGGTAGACCGTCTCAGGAACGGAGAAATACCGGTACTCAGCGCCGCGCTGAAAGCGGATCCCGAGCGTGCGCGTCGAGCGCTCATAGGTAATCGCCGCCACGGTTGAGGACGAGACGTGCCGGTAGCTCCTGGGCCCCTCCGAGTCGCGTGGGAGCGTCATCGTTTCTTCCCCAAGAGCTTGGCGGTGGAAACGTGGGGCTGGCCGGCATGCATGGTGCGCTTGGGCTTCGGCTTCTTGGGCCCGCGGGGATGCTTGCGGTACTTCGCCAGATCCACCGCCCGGGCAAGCCCCATAAGAAGCGTGAGGAAGGCTTCATGCGAGAGGGCCTGCACCTGCGTCCACTGGTCGGCCGGGACGAACCCCAGCAGCGCTTCATAGGTCCGGCCGATCTCGCCCGCGATGTAGTAGCCGGAGACCGTGTCGTGGATCGTCTGCTCGCCGTGCAGGCCGCGAAGGGCCCCCTTCACCACCGCCAGCACGTTATAGGCCACGAGCGCGACGCAGAACGCGAACAGGGCGGCCGCGGGATACCCGAGCGTGTTCACTTCCGAGTGCAGGTGCGCTTCCAGCTGCTGGAACATCGTCTCAATCGTCCACCGCCGCCGATACAGCTCCGCGACTTGCTTCCCCGTGGCGGCCGACTTCGACAGGTCGGTCAGCAGGAGCAAGGTCTTGTCGCCGCCGCGGGTCGCACGGGTGAGTTCGACCCGGACCAGGCGATAGATGCGGACGTCGTCCGCGTCCTCGCCCGGGCGCGGCGCCATGAGGACTTCGACCTGCTGTTCATACACTTTCCCGGTCTCGATCGACCCCACGAACCGCGCCGGCGCCAGCGCGGTCACCGGCAGGCCTTTGTGGTAGCGGCACAGGAATGTGCCGGCGCGGGCCTCGATGCCGGCCAGGAACGCACGGACGCAGAAATTGCGATCCATGATCCAGAGATCGCCCGCTTGGACCGTCGGCACCACCTCGCCCAACAGGGCCCGTTCTTGTGCGTGCCCGTCTTCGCACGGGAAGACATCGATCGCCATCTCCACCGCCGGGTCATAGACCACCAGCGCCTTGCCTGGCAGCGGTCCCGCGGCGGTGGTGCGCAACACCTGCAGGCGATGCTCCGTCGCTGCAATGCAGTTCCCATCCAGGACTTTCACCCGATAGCCCGGCAGCCACGGGCGACAGCCCCCCTGCACGTCCTCGACGAGGTGGCGGAGGTGCCCCGCGGTGTCGCGCACCAACGCCCGGGAGGTCTGGGCCTCCACGCCGTTGAGCTTGTTGTACACCGACGTGACGGAGACCGTGATCTCCCCCGCCGTCCGCTTCGCCTGATACGCGGCATGGACACTCCCAAAGGCTTTGAAGACCACCACACTCATCAGCTCGAACGCCGACGAGAACAGCAGCTCCCGCGTATACTGCTTCTCGGTGACGGCCTCGAACCAGTCGTTGAGGCGGGCGGGCTCGAAGACGCGTTCGAGCAGCGCTCGCAGCATCACCGGGATCGGAAACGTCTCGCTGGCTCGGCGGAAAAACGCATCCAGTACCATGGCACCTCCAATCGCGCCCATCGAGAGAGGCGCTCTCCCAGACGAGTCTGGCGATCGGAGGTGCAAATGTCCAGCGGTTTCTGGGATTGGAACGGCGCATCACGCCCGACGCGGAGGCCCCTCCAAACGCCAAGCGAGCAAGCCGACCGTGCCCTTCTCTGGCAGCCGCAGAAGCCTGGCTAATGACTAAGTCCTTGTATGAGTATCAATTAGCACCTTGAAAGGGCTGGGTCCTGGATCTCATCGGCAAAGAGCGGGCTGCAGGATGCCGTTCGCTGCCGAAACGGATACGCGTGGGCAGCCCACAGAGGTCGAAGTGATCCACCGTCCACTCCACCTCAACTCGCTGCTACCGGGTGCGCCGACGATCGGCGTCCCCTGCGTGTTGGACGTTCGAGGGGCGTTGTGGCCAGGGAGGGCCGCCTGGGCGTTGTACAATGTCTTAATCAAGTGCCTCTGCCCGGCGGTCGCTGGAGCACGACGAAGTCTTCCTGCAAGGGCTACCCACCGGTGCGAGCGCCCCGGGCCAGATTGAAGCGCCGCTCCGCCTCGCCCAGCCCGAGACCGTCCAGCAACCGGGTCCATCTCGACGCTCACTCTGCAGCGGGACAGGCAAGAAACGGAGATTCCCGTTACAATGATTCCTTGGAATGGATGCAATTGAGGAAGAGGAAACAATTGAGGAGCAAAGAGGACATGTCAATGAGCGACGCGTTCAGGAGGGTGCGACGTCACCGTGAAGCCAAGAAGCAGTTGGTCGAGGCATACGACAAGCAGGACAAAGTCATCGTGATTCACTACTCGTGCGAGAGTTTCTATGATCGTCAGGAAAAGACTTCGCCGAGAATTACATCAATCGCGGTTCACAACCTAGCGACGGCCGATACGGAATCCTTCTCGATTCATCAGCTTGCTGAACGTCAGGGGAACTGGATGACATGAAGGGCCACTACGACGAACTTGAGAACCAGATATTGAAGGCGTTCTTCGAGTACGCGAAGGGGCGTCTCAACTATACCTGGCTGCACTGGAACATGCGCGACAGCAACTATGGATTTGCGGCGCTCGAACATAGATTCAAGGTGCACGGTGGACAACCTACGGAGATCCCCGAAGTGTGTCGGCACGATTTGTCTCGGTCGCTGAAAGAACTCTATGGCGTCGCCTATATAAGTCATCCGCGTCTTGAGAGCCTCGTCAAGAAGAACGACATCACTGATCGCGACTTTCTCAATGGCGAAGAAGAGGCAAGTGCATTCGTAAACGGCCAGTATGTGGACCTGCATCGGTCGACTCTTCGCAAGGTAGATGCCATATCTGACATTTTCAGTCGGGCGGCCGACGGCACACTCAAGACCGACGCGAGTCCGACGGAGATCTACGGCGGCTATCTGGCATTCGGCGTTGCGAAAGCCAGAGAGCACTGGGTGTTTTCGCTGATAAGTATTCTCGGAGCAATCGCGAGTGTTGTGAGTTTGTTTCGTTATTGGTAGTCTGCGGAAAACGTTCATACGTAGCCCCGTTTAGAGTCTTGGCGGCACAAGATGTGACAACGTCTTCATTTAGGACACTGCGCGAAACTAGTTTGCCATCTGCTGGGTTGCTGGTCATACTGGAGGTATGAAGCGAGACATCGAGCTGGAAGCGACCCTGGTTGCGAAGTATGCCGTGGTCGCGCCCGTGTTGGACGAGCGCAGTCGCCGCCGGTGGGCGGCGGCCGAGTCGCTCGCCATCGGCTACGGCGGCGACGCGGTGGTTTCGTCGGCCACCGGTGTGGCTCGGGAGACGATTCGCAAGGGGCGCCGGGAGATTTCCCGCGACGAGGCGCCGACGGACCGCATCCGACGCCCTGGCGGCGGACGGCCCCGCATCCAGCAGGATCAACCCGGCATCCAGGCCGCGCTCCAAGCGCTGGTGGATCCGCTCACGCGCGGCGACCCGACCTCGCCGCTGCGCTGGACGTGCAAGAGTCGCGCGAAGCTGGCGGCGGCGCTGACCGAGCAGGGGTGGCGGGTGAGTTCGACCACTGTGGGCCGGCTGCTGCACCGCCTGGGCTACCGGCTGCAATCGCCGCGCAAACGGCAGGAAGGCGCCACGCATCCGGACCGCAACGCGCAGTTCGAGCACATCAACCAGACCGCGGACGAGCATCTGACCGCCGGCCAGCCGGTGATCTCGGTCGACACGAAGAAGAAGGAGCTGGTCGGGAACTTCAAGAACGGCGGGCGGGAATGGCAGCCGACGGGCACGCCGCCGGCGGTGCTGGTGCATGATTTCCCGACCGACGCCGAGGGCAAGGCGATTCCGTACGGCGTCTACGACATGGCGCGCAACGAAGCCTGGGTGAGCGTGGGCTGGGACCACGACACACCGGCGTTCGCGGTGGCGTCGATTCGACACTGGTGGCATCAGATGGGTTGCGGCGCCTACCCCGAGGCCACGACCCTGTTCATCACGGCCGATGCGGGCGGGAGCAACGGGTATCGGTTGCGCGCCTGGAAGCATGAGCTTCAACAGTTGGCCGACGAGACCGGACTGACCATCGAGGTGAGTCATTTTCCACCCGGCACCAGCAAGTGGAACAAGATCGAGCACCGGCTCTTCTGTCACATCACGGCGAACTGGCGCGGCACCCCGCTGACGACGTACGAGACCATCGTCGACCGCATCGGGAACGTCCGGACAGCCACCGGGCTCCGGGTCCGGGCCGAACTCGACGCCGGGGAATATCCCACAGGCGTTACGGTGACCAAGGAAGAGATGGACGCACTCGCGCTGGTCCGCGATGCGTTTCACGGGGAATGGAATTACAAACTGTTACCCCGATCAAGTTGAAGACTTTATATCGATCACTGTCCTTAGCGGGTCCGGGCAAGAAATCCGCGTGTTGGGGGTAAAGGTCTTGCTGCGCGGTGCCGATAGCAAAGGGGCGTGGGCCTGCTGCGCCGCATACGCGCCATCCTGGAACAATCCCCATCCGAGCGGGATCCTCGGGACGTTGTCATCGAGCAACAGGACCGGGAAATCTCGCGACTGCGTGACGAACTGGCGAGCCACAAGGGCGTGCATCGTCAGAACGGCGGCTTGCAGCGTCAGATCGAGCGGCTGGAGCGCGAGAACGAGCACCTGAAACAGCAGTTGGGAGCCGAGCGCCGCGCGGGACGCCGGCAAGCCGCGCCTTTCGCCAAGAAGCGGCCACAGGGTCGCGGCGGCCATCCCGGCCGGCGGCCCGGTGCGCGCTATGGCCGGCAGGGGCGCCGCCCGTGTCCGGCGCGGGTCGACGAGACCATCGCGGCGCCGGCGCCGACGAGCTGTCCGGACTGCGGCGGCGCGGTCGAAGTGACCGGCGCGGCGTCGCAGTATCAGGAAGACCTCCCCCCGGTGCGCCCGCTGGTGCGCCGCTTCGACATCGAGGTCGGCCACTGCTCGCAGTGTCGGCGGCGTATCCAGGGCCGCCACGCCCTGCAGACCTCCGACGCGTTGGGGGCGGCCCGCGTACAGCTCGGCCCCGGTGTGGTCGCCCTGGTCGTCGAGTTGCACACCCACGGCGGCCTGCCGCTGGCCAAGGTCGCCGACCTGCTGCAGACCCGCTTCGGCCTGCAGGTGACGCCGGGGGGCCTCGCGAATCTGCTGCATCGTGCGGCACGCGACGCGCGGCCGGCCTACGAGGCGTTGCGCGAGCAGGTTCGCAACGCTCCGGTGGTCACGGCCGATGAGACCGGTTGGCGCGTCGGCGCCCGCAGCCACTGGTTGTGGGCGGCCGTCACCCCGACGACGACCGTCTACGCCATCTGCGCGGGCCGCGGATTCGAAGACGCGCAAGCGGTCCTGGGAGCCGACTTCGACGGCGTGCTCGTGCGCGACGGGTGGGTGGTCTACCGCCGCTACATCAACGGCGAGCACCAAACTTGTCTGCAGCACCTGCTTCGACGCTGCGAGCATCTGCTGGAGGATCATCCCCACTGCGGGTGGGCCGCTCAGGTGCAGGACACCTTGCTGGCCGGCCTCGTGCTGCGCGACCGGCGCGATGCCGGCGGTCTGAGCGACCACGGCCTGGCCACCGCCCGCGGCCGACTGCTCGCCCGGCTCAGCCGGCTGATCGACAACCCGCCGCCGCTGGACGACGCCGAGTGCTTCGCCGCACACTTGGCCAGCGAATTCGGCGCCATCTTCACGTTCCTGTGGGACCCGTCGGTCGACGCCACCAACTGGCGCGCCGAACAAGCCATCCGGCCCGCCGTCGTCATCCGCAAGGTGTGCGGCGGCAACCGCACCCGCAAGGGCGCCGACACCCAGCAGGTCCTCGCCAGCGTCGTACGTACCGCACGCCAACGCAACCTCGACCGGGCGCATTCCCGATTTCCCGGTCACGCGCTCACACCCACCGGCGTCATGGCCATCCGCTGCAAACAGTTCCATCTGCCGGACTTATAGAAAGACCGCAGGAGAAGAATCGCGTCGACGCTCTCCGGTAGCCAATAGATGGATGCGCCCTTGATGCGGAGATTGATGACGCGACGGATGGCGCTTTCGACGGCGCCGCTGCCCCGCGGAAGCCCGAGCCCGACCATTGTGGTGTAGGCGAAACGATGACGGTTCTTCAGGAAGTAGTTGAGGTGCGTGCGGATCTTGCCGGCCGTGCGCCCGCGGCACAGCTCCCGCAGGGCCGTGATCACCTCGTCCACCCGTGCTCGCTTGAGCAGCCCCCGCGTGCGGTTGAGCCAGCGGGTGCGTTGGGTCGCGCTCCAGCGGCGCAGCTTGACCGCGTCGGAGAGTTGCTTGGCGGCATGATAGAAGTCGATCAGCCCCAGCACCTGTGTCGGCGAGAGCCCGAGCGCGGCGATGAGGCGCTGGAGGCGTCGCCAGATCCAGGGCGCGCCGTCGGCGATGAAGAGCACCTTGTCAGCGGCGTTGAGGCCGATCTGCCGCGCGTACGACAACAGCAGGGCGAAGACCGCCTCCGGTCCCCGGAGCGTGCCGTCGATGATCGGGGCCCACGTCTGAGACGGTCGCCCGTCGTCGCCGACGACGTACAGGATGAGGAGCTTCGGTTCCTTCCAGTCGGTATGGAATCGGTTGCGCCCCTTCTTCGTCTTGGGGCCACGCTTCTTGCGCCTCACGCGGACGCGGCCCCCGTCGAGGGAGACGACCACCCGCTTCCCGGTCACGCGGTCCAGCAGACCGCACGCCGCGCTCTGCTGGGCCGCTCGGGCCCGCGCAGCGTAGCGATAGGCGGTCGAGCGGAGGGTCTTGATATCCAGGGCGATGCCGTCGGAGCGGAGCTGCGCCTGCGCTTCGGCCAGCGAGCTGAGCATGGCGACCGCGCGGCTTGCATCGGAGGCCAGCTTCGGCGTGCACCGGTCGTAGATGCCCAGCACCACCAAGGCGGGGTAGAGTCCCGGCCTCCGCTTCGCCCCACGGGCGTGTTTCTCGCGGTAGTACGGCGTCGTGACCGGCACCGTCGTGCCCCGGGAGGTGCGAACGTTGACGGTTTCCAGGCCGTCGCTCCGCATCCGCCGGGGCAGGTGGCGCACGAGGGCGCTCGCCGCGTCGCCAACCGCGGCGGAGCCCACCGCGCGTTGCAGCACGGGGGTGAGGAGGGCGCCGAAGAACTCGTCCGCGATGGCCCGCAGCTGCTCTTCGCACTGCTCCACTTCCTCTGCCGACCTGGGCGCTGGAGCACGCGCCTCAAACTCCAGCGCCCGCCGGAGGGCAGTGCGCAGGTGGACGGGAATGTTGCCAAGATCGATCTCGCGGCTCGGGGTGTCGATGGCGTTCTTGTCCATTTCAACGCACCATCATGGGCAGTCCGAGCCGTAATGTCCAGTACCACCCTCCCCGTCTGTCCGAAGACCGGCTCAACCTCCCCCAGCCTCACAGTCCATCTTTGCCTACACACTGCACTGCTCCGGGAAATCGGGAATGCGCCCACCTCGACCTGCCTGCGCTGGTCGCCACGATGTTGCGTGCCCCCAACTCGATCGTCCCCGACGGATTCAACCTTCCGCCGCCGACCGCGTGAGCGGCAGCGCGACAACGATCGAGCCGACGCACGACCGCGAACCGGCGGCTGACCGCCGCGCCGGGTGAAATGCCGAGACGTTGACACCCAAGGCGCAGCAGCCCGATGCCCGGGTCGGGTGCTTCCAACCGTAGCTGGCCTCCGCAGCCAGCAGACCTTACCCTTCGTGCCCGGGCAGCCGACGCACGTACCCCGTCCTCGGCTTCCGGCTGCGGCGTGGGTAACAGTGCAGCCACCTCGGCCTCCCGCGCAAGACGCAACGCCCGCCAAAGGAAACCTCGGCGTCGCTCGAACTTCGACGTTCCAGGCCCTTTCCATGCCCGTGTATATTGACGAATCACCCGGTAAACGAAGACGTGACAACTCATTCCTCATGCGCCGCTGTTACTACCGCTGCCGCCGAAAGAATAGCGCCCCGCGGCTTCCAAATCCCGATCCGTAAGCACGCCTCCGAAGGCCCATTCCAGCACGGCCTGATGCAGCGTCGCTGCGCGCTGTTTGGCGCAAGTCACGCCCTCGGCCGTGGTCCGGCCGTCATTGATCATCTTTTCAACCGTATCCCGTATGCGAAATTGTTCGGCCAAGGGAGGCAGAAGCAACACACATGCCGCCACATCTTCGTGATTGACCTTGTATATTCCCGCCGTTGTCTTGGCTTTGCGTTCTATTTGGTCGCGAACATCGCGAGAATTCCACACCGCAATAAAGAACCGCCTATCCACCCCGGCGCAGAGGCGCATGCGAATCAGGGTGTCGGGAAACGCGACGACACCGGGATGGGCCTGCACAAGTCCTCCCCGTCCGACCAACTGAATGGAACCGTTTCCGCGCGATATAAGGATATCGTCCTTGCGAACGAGAAATGACTCGGCTGCAGGTGCGCTCCAAGCACCAATCTTGCACTCGGTCGGATCTATGAGACCATCTCGTAGCGATGTCAATCGGAGAACCGGAATACCCTGTTCCGCAGTCTTGACTGACCGCCCATTCACGAGCCGTTCGGACAAGGCCTGATCGACGGAAGCCCAGCACCATCCCTCCGGCACCGGCGGCAGTGTGGAGGTATCCGGCGCGACGGGTTCCTTGTACCTCGCCTTCCACCTGTCGTTCTTCGGCGTTTTCCCCGCCGCCTTCATCCTCGCCAACTCGGCTTCCTGCCACCGCCGGCGTCGTTCGGCGAGAATCCGCTCGAGAAGTACGGAGGCGGGTTCGTAATCCCGACCCTCAGCGCGGGCGAGCTCTGCCTCGGTCGGCACAAGCCGCCCTTCGACGGCGGCTTTCAGGATCGAGGCGCGGTACCGCTTCAGGTTCCGCCGTACCCGCTCCAGCGTCGCGGTGACGTTATCGAGGCGCGTGAAGTGCGAGTCGATGGTCTCGACGATTCGCTCTTGGTCGCGTAGTGGAGGAACAGGCAGCGTCTGCGCTTCGAGAAATTGCTGCGGGACGCGCAACTGGCCGGCCGTGCCCTTCATCTTCGCTCGCGCGGACGCACGAAAATCGGCCCGGAGCAGGTAGTACGCCAACAGGTCGGGCCGAATGGCGGCGGACGGACGCAACACGTGGAACTCCGTGGAACCGGCGCCGACGCCGTTGTGGAGCCCCTTCGCAACCGCCAGCTTGCCGTTCTCCATGCAGGGCGTGATCTTCGCGAAGAGGACGTCGCCGTCCTGGAATCGCTTGTAGCCCTTCCTGACATCGCGCCACGGACGGGTTTCACTCGCGTCCATGCCCCCCGCCATCACCTGCACGGCGGCCATCGGAACGAACGAAACGGGGGTGTCGTCGTCCGGCGGGTTTTCCGGTTTGGGAGGGTTGATCTCCACGACTTCAGATAATCGCGCTTCGGTCCAGGCGAGCAGCAGGCGCTTCCTTCTCACGCCGCCAGCACCTCGTTCAGCTCATCCAGTAGCGGCCCGAGCCCCTTGCCGAACACCTGCGCCGCGCGGCCTCGGCCGCCCTCCTCCGCGAACGGCGCGTAGTCGAGATCCTCCACCGTCATCTCCACGCTGGCCGCGATGTGGTCGCGGATCATCTCCAGCCACCGGACCTGATCGGGCGTGAAGTCGCGGCCTGCGGTGCGTTGCTGTGCGAGCCAGTGCTCGAAGCGCGCCCGGACGTGCTCGTTGAACGGCGCCAGCTCCGCCTCGCGGTTCATCGCGAACCGGACGAGAGAGACGAGGTCGGTGAGCAGCCGCTGCGCCGCTGCGCCGCGCACCCGGTCCTTGTCGAGCGTCTCGTAGGCGCGCCAGAGCTTCTCTGGCGTCCAGGCGCGCGGGGGCGCCTTGATCGCATCGGCCAGCGCCTTGATGTCGCCGAAGCGGGGCCGCGTCGCGTACGGCTGCGCGTAGAAGCACTGGAGGGCGTCGATCTCGTCCTTGTTGTCCGCGATGAACCGCTCGAACGAGTCGACGAGCGATTTCGCCTTGCGCTTCGCTTCCTCGCTCGCGCCCGCCTCGATCAACTCGTCGAGCGAGATGTCGTCGATGATCTGCTCCATCTGGCGCTTGATGTCCTGCAGCAGGCGACGCAACGCGGGTCTGGTGGCGATCGGCTCGGCGGCCTGCTTGAGCAGGGTTGTTGCGGCGTGCTTCACCTGCTGCTCTGTCGGCTCCTCCTCTGTGGGCATCTCGAACATCGACCGGGCCTTCGCGATCTGGCGATCCGGATCGAGGCCCTCCACGATGGCGCGGCTGATGGCGCCGATACCGACGCCGCCGGACGCCTCGGCGATCCGTTCATCCTCCTCCGGTCCGCACTGCCGGTCCAGGCGGGCGAGACGACTGGCGAGCGACGACAGCATGGCGGGATCGGTCCCGCCCATGGCGACGTGCTCGAGCAGGACCTTGAAGGAGACGGTCTTCTACCGCTCCAGCGGCTGGGTGTCGGCGAGCCGAACGTCGGACACCCCGACGCAGTCGACGATGACGAAGTGGGTCTTGGCCCTGGCGTCGGGCGTGACCGCCTGCAGCTCGCGCGCGTCGATGACGCGAACGCCGCGGCCCTTCATCTGCTCGAAGAGGACGCGGCTCTTGACCGCCCGCATGAACATGACGATCTCGATCGGCCTGATGTCGGCGCCCGTGCTGATCATGTCCACCGTGACGGCGATCCGCGGCTCGAAGCTGTTGCGAAACGCCTGGATCAGGTCGCGCGGGTGGGCGGCCGTCACCTTGTAGGTGATCTTCTGGCAGAAGTCGTTTCCCCGGCCGAACTCGTCGCGGACGATCTCCACGATGTCCTCGGCGTGGCTGTCGTCCTTGGCGAAGACGAGCGTCTTGGGGACCTCCTTCCGACCCGGGAAGATGTCCATGAAGAGGCGGTCGCGGAACGTCCGGACCACCGTGCGGATCTGGTCGCGGGCGACCACGCCGCGGTCGAGCTCGGCGGCGGCGTAGATGATGTCCTCGTCGGGCCGCTCCCATCGGCGCTGGCGTGTCTGCCGGTCACGGTACTCGACCATCGTGTCAGGCGTCGCCTCGATGGTGGCGCCCTGCCCCGTGATCCGCGTGCGGATGTTGTAGACCTCGAAGTCGACGTTGACGCCGTCGGCGACCGCGCGCTCGTGGTCGTACTCCATGACCAGGTTCTTGTTGAAGAATCCGAAGGTCTGCTTGGCCGGCGTCGCCGTGAGACCGATGAGGAACGCGTCGAAGTACTCCAGCACCTGCCGCCAGACGGTGTAGATGGAGCGGTGGCACTCGTCGATGACGATGACGTCGAAGTACTCCGGCGGGTAGGCCGCGTTGTAGACGACCGGGAGCGGTTCGCTCAGCCCGCCGCCGGTCGATTCGAACTGCGACGACGCTTCGTCCTCCGCCGCGAAGTCGGGCTCGCCCTTCAGCATCGAGTAGAGCCGCTGGATCGTGGTGATGACCACCTTGCTCGCCGCGCCGATGGTGTTCGACGTCAGGCGCTGAACGGTGTAGAGCTCCGTGAACTTCCGGTGGTCGTCCGGCGTGCGGAAGCCCTGGAACTCCTTCTCCGCCTGCTCGCCCAGGTTGCTCCGATCGACGAGGAACAGCACCCGGCGCGCGCCGGCGTAGCGGATGAGCCGGTAGACGGACGTGATGGCGAAGATCGTCTTGCCCGACCCGGTCGCCATCTGGACCAGCGAGCGCGGATGATTGCGCTTGAGTGACCAGTCGACGTTCCCGACCGCCTCGACCTGTACCGGATAAAGGAAGTCCTGTTCCAGCTCCGGTAACGTCTGGATGCGGCCGCGCAACGACGCCGGACGCGTCTCGTCGGCCGCCGTGTGGACGCCTCCGCCCTCTAGGTGAAGGCGTTTGGCCCAGGCATCGAGCGTCTCGGCCTTGATCCAATCGGCCAGCGTTTCCCGCCGGTGGATGTGCGGCAGGTGCGAGATGCGCCGGCTCTTCGGATCCGGATCGAGGCCGTTGATGAATCTCGTGTCGACGCCGGTGCTGACGTACAGGAACGGGAGCGGATTGACGGGCGGATTCAATCCCGCCGGCAGCCCCGTCGCATACTTGTCCGCCTGCAGCTCGACGCTCGACAACGTATACCCGACCGGCTTCGCTTCGAGAACACCGACCGCCTGCCCGTCGACGAACAGCATGTAGTCGGCGAACCCGTGTCCGGGCGCCATCTTGAACCCACGCACCGCAACCCCGAGCCCGGCGGCGAGGTTCATCTCGCCGCGGTCCTGGACGATCCACCCCGCCTCTGCGAGCGCCTCGTCGATCTGCTGGCGGGCCTGTTGTTCCGGCGTCAGCGGCATTTCTCACCGGTCGGGGTGCCAGTTCCTCTTCTCGTCGTAGTTCAGGCTGCGATCATGGCCACAGGCGTTCCAGATCTGGTCGAAGGACGGGCGTAGTAATTCAGCGGCGTCAAGGTCGAGGGATTCTGCGAGCCTGTCCGGAAGGATCAGATGATCGCGATCGATAGGGCTTCCGACATCATAGATGTCACCTGCCCGCATACGAAATCCCTTCACATTCAAGATACTGAGCCCCGCCAGAAGTGGCGTTGGCATCTCGTATTTCCTATAGAACCCAATGTAGCTATCGACGGCGTCAATGATTCGTTTCTCATATGCGATACTGGGAATATACTTGTCCGACTGTTGCTGGTATGGTTTCAGCGGTGTCAAGGTCTGGGAATCGACCGCTTCGATGACACCGTTCCGGAACAACTGAACGTAGGAGCTGGTTTGGCCCGTGCGTGTTGTGGTGTAGAAGAGTAAACCATCAAAATTCACACCAGGGTTCCACCCGTGGTGCGCGATAGGAGGCAATGTTTCCCCGCCTTCACGTACCGCTGCGAGGTCAAACGAGAACGAGGGGTCGAACGCCGAGAGCGGAACCAGATGGACGCACACGCAGCTCTTCCCAATAGGCGCTCCGGTGTATTTCCTTGGAGGATAGCTTCGATTCTCTCGATCCGGAACTGACGCATCCTCTCAGCGACGCTCTCCGAAGCCACGAACGCCGACTTCAGCTCTTGAACGTCCAGTTGGTACTTTCCCGCCGAGTTGCGCGAAAAGAATCGCGACCAGTTCTTGAAAGTGACCATATGCGGCCGGTTCAGACTGTTCGGGACTCGTACGATTACCATGCGGCGACCGTTACTCAAGACAACCGACCGCACACGAAAGCCAATGATCCGCGGTGCGATCCCATCCCGGATCATGCTCTCCATTTTGAGCGTGTCCTTTTCCGGATCGAAGGAATCCAGCCCAACAACCTTCCACGCAGCACCTTCTTCTTCCTCGATCCCGAAGACGAGATCACCGCCGCCACCGTTGGCAAGTGCACTGACGTCAGCCAGGAATTCCTTCCTTTCGGACTCCGTTCCCCACACGAGCTTCGCCTTGAACTCGAGAGACCGGGATTCGCGAACGCCGTTGGTCACCAGGGCGTTTAGATGGCCTTCGTCGATAGAGTCGAGTTGAGGTAGGAGCATCCGATGGTCTCAGGAGTTCCGATGGACGTCATCGACCGCGCCGGCCGTCTGCCCCGAGACATCGACTGGCGTCAACCGGTACACCCGCTCCGCGAGCCTAGCTGCGCGCTCCACGTCGCCCGCACGTAGCGCATCTCGAACGTCATCGAGCTTGTACGCGTCTTCCAGAGACAGATACGGCGCCCAGCCTCCCTCGTCTTCGAAGATTTCGACGTTGACCTCGGCCGCGAAGGCGCCGCCGCGGACGAACTTCATGATCGGTCTGACATTCATTTCCGCCTCCTCAGCCACATCTGATCCCATCGCTCGGGATCGGGTCTGTATGCCGTGACAACGACGGCAGGAGACTCCCGGCCAGCGGGAATCCCCCAGACTACATGAAGCGGGCGATTCGCTGCATCGCGTTGCAGCACCAGGCAGCAGCGACCCTTGGAATAGTCCGGATAGTCCTCGACGATAATGCCCGTCGCAACGCCGGCGATGACCTCCCGAACTTGCACATCGTCCGCAGCAAGTTCCTCGGACCCGTGGAGCGAGACTCGCACTTCGTTGCGCGCCACCAGCGCCCGGATGCACTTGAGGGTCGTGCTCATGCTCGTACGGAAGCCCCATCCCCGCGCGGAATGGCGTACAGCAACTGGTCCTGCACGACACCGTCCTTGACGGCGCTCCGACGCATGCGGCCCTCCAGCCGGTAGCCGGCCTTCTCCAACACGCGGCAGGACGCGGTGTTCGCGGCCAAGGGCACGGCGAACAGCCGCTCCATCCCGTAGGTGGCAAAGGCAAAACGCGTGAAGCCCAGCAGCACACGCGTCGCGATGCCACGGCCCCAGTATGCCTCGCCGAGCCAGTAACCCACCTCCGCCGAGCACCGCTCCACGTCCTGGCCGAGCACCGCCCCGATGGACCCGACCGGCAGGTCGCCGACCGTCACCGCGAACGCCGTCTCCGGGTCTGCACCGCGGGCGAACGCGATGAACCCGCGCGCATCGTCGATCGTGTAGGGATGGGGAAACCGATCCCGCAACTGCAGCCACACGCTGCGGTTGTTGGCCTGCGCGGCCAGCTCGGCGGCGTCCGAGTCGCGGAACGACCGCACGCTACAGGATTCCAGATCGAGTTCCATCAGCGGTACCGGCGAATGGGAGCATCACAACGGCGTAACCGTCAGCGGATGCGCGACCAGCAGACGATCCAGCGTGGCAAGCTTCAAGCCATCCTCCTGGGCCGGCACCAACAGGAACTCGTCGAACGGAGATACGACGTATCGAGCAGAACACGCACGAGCGCATATCCGTCCTCCGGTTCCAGACCCAGCACACGACGGCTGAACGACGGATCGTTGAACTCGTCCGGCCACCGCTCACAGTCGCCTTCGATGCCCAGCCGCCGGCGTGCCTCTTCCAGCCTGTCGAAGTCGATACCACCTCGCGGGCGGCAGCGGACCAGCTCCACGGCGGGCACACCGTGCTTCGTGATGACTACGCGCTCGCCCTTCTCGGCGGCCGCTATGAGCTCCGACAGTCGGGCCTTGGCTTCCCGCACCGCGAGTTCCATGAACCGCCTCCTCAGCCACCTGCGTGTCGATTCACCCGGTAGCGGGGTTCCAGCCACCGGACAAGACTACACCGTGACTACATATCGCTACCCGCCCCAGCCGTAGTTGAGCCGTGCGTAGTAGTACCCCCCGCTGAATCCCCACGGCGTGAACTGGCTGTAGGGGAGGCCGAACCGCGCGGCGAACAGGTCCATCCGGTCCGAGAAGGTGTTGAAGACGTTCTGGCCGCCGACCGCCAGCGTGACGTCGCCGGCAAGCGCAACGCTGGCCTCGAGGTCGACGATGAACCGGCCGCCGAGAACCTGCGCGTCGGCGCCGCGGGCGGAGCGCGCGTCGAGGTGGTCGACCCACGACCCGAAGTAGTGCAGGCGGCCGAGCAGGCCGAGCCGCCCCGCACGCTGGTTGACGGCAACGTTCCAGCGCGTCTCCGGCACGCCCCGTTCCAGGGCGAGCACGTCACCGGGACCGAGCAGCTCCGATTCTTCCGTCACCTCCGTGTCGGTGCGGGTCAGCGCCAGGCTGAAGACCGTGTCACCTCTCAGCCCGGGGGGCGACCAGGTCGAAACGACGTCGAGCCCCCGTGTCCGGGTCGAGAAGTCGTTGATGAAGAACCGGAAGAACGCCAGCGTGCGCGCCGACGTGATGCCTTCCGACAGCAGTAGCGCCCGCTCGTCCGCCGCGAGCGTGAAGTTCTGCGACAGGGCCAGGCGATTCGAGACGTCGACCTGGAAGTAGTCGGCGGTGAGGGTGAAAGGACCCGTGTCGACGACCAGACCGGCCGTCGCGTTGGTCGATGTCTCGGGATCGAGCGGCCGGCCGCCCCGGAGCTGCGCGGCCCTGAAAGTGGACGGCACGGTGGCGCTGTCGACCAGATCCAGCGTCTTCGGGTTGATGGTCGACTGCACGTTGAACGTGTTCTGCTGGCCGGGCGTCGGCGCGCGGAACCCGGTGCTGGCGCCGCCGCGCACCGAGACGACGTCGCCCAGCCCGTAGCGGGCGGACAGCTTGCCGTTCGCCGTCGCGCCGAACACGTCGAAGCGTTCGACGCGCAGGGCGCCGCCGACGGTCCAGCGGTCACCGGGACTACCCAGCTCCACGTCGCCGTAGAGGGCCACGTTGGCGCGGGTCCAGGTCCCGGCCGTGTAGTCGGGAAACCCGGCGAAGCCGTTGGAGCCGGAGACGAAGCCCTGCGCCGCGAAGGGACCGACCTCCCACGACGGCCGCTCGCCGGCGCGGATGGTGAAGCGCTCGTCCCGCCATTCGGCGCCGCCGGCCAGATGGACCAGGTCGCTGGCGGCGTAGGAGACGTCGAAATTTAAGTTGACCTCCGCCTGCCGGTAGAGACCGGGATCGAAATCGCGCGGGGTCGCCGGCCCGAGCGAGGCGTTGACGGTATCGAACAGAAAGAAGTCCGCCTGGTGGGCGCCGTAGCCGGCGCTGGCGTCCCACGTCAGGCCGTCGGCCGTGGTCCGGCGCAGACCGGCGACCGTAGACAGGTCGGTGATCACGCCGATGTAGGACGGGGTGAAACCACCGGGCGCGATCTCCTGAAAGGAAAAGCAGTTCGGGTCGTCGAACACCCGCGCCAGGGCCGCCTGATCCGGCCTGTTGTCGGTGATTCTCACGGTGGGACAGCCCGCCGAGCCGTCCCGAACGCCGTCGCGCGCGTCGAGCACGTCCCCTACCAGCAGCGTCTGGCCGCCGTCGAGGCTGAAGATGTTTGCCCGCGTATTGGGATTCCGATAGTAGAACCCCTGCGTCGACGTCTTGTGGGCGTAGTTGGTGTGGCCGTAGAGCTGCAGGCCGTTGGCGTGCAGGTGGCCGAAGTTGCCGAACAGCTTCAGGTCGTCCTCGCTGGTCGTATTGCCCCAGGGCTGCGCCGGGTCGGCCACGGCGGTGTTGCCGGCCGCGATGAGTGCCGCCGCATCGGCGCGCTGCACGCTGCGGTCGGTCGGACCGGCATTGCCGTACTCCAGGCTGAGGTTGGCGAAGCCGTTGTCGCCGAGCGGCAGCCCGACGTTGCCGGCGACGTTGTACGCGTCGCCGTCGCCCGCGCGGTAGGTGCCGGTATTGAACTCCAGGCTGCCCCCCTGACGGGCGTCCTTCAGCAGGAAGTTCAGCACGCCGGCGATGGCGTCGGAGCCGTACTGCGCCGAGGCGCCGTCGCGCAGCACTTCCACCTGCCGCAGGGCGATCGACGGAATGGTCGAGATGTCCGGACCCTGCGTGCCGTCGGTCACGCCGCCGAACCAGACGAGGATCGCCGAGCGGTGGCGGCGCTTGCCGTTGACCAGCACCAGCGTGTGGTCGTGGGCGAGGTTGCGCAGGCTCGCCGGCCGTACGAGCGAGGCGGCGCCGCTGATCGGGTGCGTGGCGACGTTGAAGGAGGGAACCAGGTTCCGCAACCGGTAGTCGAGCGTGGTGGCGCCCTGGCTCATGACGTCGCGAAATGGGATGGCGTCGATGGGAACCGCGGATTCGGTCACCGAGCGCGGCTGCGCGCGGCTGCCGACGACGACCACCTGCTCTTCGAACTGCACCGCCAGGACGATGTCGACGGTTACGGTAACCCCGGCGTCGAGCGCCACGCCGCGGCGCACATCCGTTTGGAAGCCGGGCAGCGTGAACCTCACGTCGTACAGCCCCGGCGGGAGTCCGGTGATCGCGAACGCGCCGACGCCATCGGTGACGGCCGTTTCGATCGGGCCGCCGGCCTCGGTGCCGCGCGCCTCCACGGTCACGCCGGGTAGCACGAGATCCGTCGTGTCGGTGACGGTGCCTGCGATGACCGTCTCCTGAGCATGGACAAGCCCCGGCGCCGCGAGTCCCACCAGCAGCGTCAGAAGAGTCGTTCTTGACATTCATCAAGACTACGCGAGGTCACTGCCGTGTTACGGGCTGACGCTATTCACCGACCCTGTGCGGGACCGCCGGCGTCATTCAGCGCCGGCGCGGCACGAACGCCAGGCCGGACCAATCTTCGTCGACGGCACAGACCTTGAAATCGACCAGCCCGGCCGCGAGCCCGACGCGCCGCACATCGTCTCCGGTGTGATCCGCGGCCAGCGGTGAGGTCTTCTTCGGCCAAACGATCCACAGCCTTCCATCACCCGCGCTCTGCGCCATCCGCGTCATGCCGCGTTCGAGGTCCCGCCGGGAGCGTGTGAACCAGAGAGTCATATCGCGCGCGCCACGGTTCGTCCTGCGAAGCGTCACGTCGGGCGGCAGCGGCTCGAAGATCGCCGCGAAGCCGTCCGGAGGCTTCACCAGCACCACCCGCATCCCGGGCTTGATGCCGAGCTTGCGGGGCAGCGGCGTGCCCGAATAGCCGGCGGTGGCGGAGGGCGTGGGCGCGGTTCCGCTCGGCGGCATCGCGAGCGCGCTGGCGACGGCGGTGACGACGTCCTCCGGCGCCGCGTGCATGGTCTCGGGCGGCAGCGCCTTGAGCCGCGTGAACGCGTCCCGGTCGGACGCGACGAACACGATCGGGATCCGCCGCGTCGCCACCCGCTGGCGCAAGGCGAGGGCGATGTCCCGGCCGCGCGCCGGCGCCCGGTCCAGGTCGATTACGACGACCCGAGGCGGCTGCCGCGCCAGGCGCTTCAGGTCGTCAGGTCCGGTAACCGGCTCCCGGTCGATTGCGTACCCGGCGTCCTCCAGGCGGGCGATCCACGTTGCTGCCGGCGACGCCCCGATGATCCTCACCGCTCCGCGCGGCATGCGGTAGTCTAGGCAGAACGCAGCGAAGCGGAGTTCTGAGACGCAAGGTCATGGTGCGGACGGGATGGGCCGAGACTCCGAGCGTGCGAGGCGTTTCGGGGCGCTAACGACCACCACGCTGCGAAACCGATCCTTCGAGAGGATATAATCCGATTTTATCGGACCAACCGTCGGAGACCCTGAATGGCACTGGTCAAGAAGAGCATCACCATAACCGACCGCCAGGAGCAGTGGATCAGGGCGCATGTCGCAAGCGGCGATTACGGCAGCGACAGCGAGTACTTTCGCACCCTGATCCGCCAGGACCAGGAACGAAACGCCACCTTCCGAGCCTTGAAGGAGGCTGTTCAGGAAGGTGTAGAGAGTGGTGTCAGCGACAGGACGGTGAAGGAGATTTGGGCGGAGGCGGAGCAGCGCTACGAAGCCCGGCATGGCTGACTTCCGTCTGTCGACCCGCGCCGCGGCCGACCTTGGCGGCATCGCCCGCCATACCATCGAAACCTTCGGCGTCGAGCAGGCACGCCGGTATCGTGACGATCTGGAAGCCTGCTTCCGGACTCTGGCGGAGAATCCACGATTGGGCAGAAGCGCGGATCGGCTTCGACCCGGCCTTCGACGCTTCGAGCATCGCTCGCACGCGGTGTTCTACATGCAGGATGAAGACGGAGTCTTGATCGTCCGTATCCTGCACGCCAGGATAGATGCCTTGCGCCGTGTTCGCCCGTGATGCGCAGGATGGAACCGACTGCCACGAGGCCCCCGACCGAATCCCTCGACGCCCTGCTGCGCCCGGCGTCGGTCGCCGTGATCGGCGCCTCGAACGACCCCACGCGCATCGGCGGGCGGCCCATTCGATACCTGCGCGCCGCGGGCTACGCCGGCCGGGTCTACCCCGTCAATCCCAGGCACAAGGACGTGCAGGGACTCGTGGCGTTTCCGCACATCTCCGACGTGCCGGAAGCGGTCGACCTGGCGATCGTCGCGGTACCCGCCCCGAGCGTGGTGGACACCGTCGAAGCGTGCGCGGCGCGCGGCGTGCAGGTCGCGGTCATCTACAGCGCCGGCTTCGCGGAGATGGGCGTCGAGGGCCGGCGCCGGCAGCGACGGCTCACCAAGATCGCGGCGGAAACCGGTCTCCGCATCGTCGGCCCCAACTGCCTCGGCGTCTACAACTCGGAAACCGGCTTCTTCGCTACGTTCAGCACGACACTCGAGGACGGCTTTCCCGCGCCGGGCGGCGTCGCGCTCGTCAGCCAGAGCGGGGCCTATGGCAGTCACCTGTCGCTGCTGGCCCGCAAGCGCAACATCGACGTCCGCTACTGGGTGACGACCGGCAACGAGGCGGACGTCTCGGTGCCGGAGGTGCTCGGGTGGCTGGCGGAGCAGGACGACGTGTCCGTCATCATGGCCCACGCCGAGGGCATCACCGACCGGGACGCGCTCGTGCACGCCCTCGGGACGGCGCGCGCCCGCCGCAAGCCGGTGGTGTTCCAGAAGGTCGGGGTCACCGAGGTGGGCGCGCAGGCGGCCCAGTCGCACACCGCCTCGCTCGCCGGCGCGGACCCGGTCTACGAGGCGGCGTTCCGGCAGTTCGGCGCCTACCGGGCGCGCGACACGGACGAGATGCTGGACATCGCCTATGCAGCCAGCTTCGGCGTCTTCCCCGAGAGTCCGCGCGTCGCGCTCGTCTCCATCTCCGGCGGGGTCGGCGTGCAAATGGCGGACGCCGCGGTGGGCTTCGGCCTCGACTTGGCGCCGCTGAGCGAATCGGCCCAGACCCGTCTGAGGGCGGCGCTCCCCTACGCCTCGCCCCGCAACCCGGTCGACATCACCGCGCAGGCCTTCAACCGGGTGGAGCTCATCGCCGACAACCTCGGGATCGTGTTCGAGGAGGAGCAGTACGACGCGGTGGTCGCCTTCTTCACCTTCGTCGCGGCGGCCGACGGCATGATCAAGCCGATCCGCGACGCGATCCACGCCGCTCGCGAACGGCGGCCCGGCTGTGCGCTGGTGCTTTCCATCGTTGCCCCGCCGGACGTCGTGCGCCAGTACGAGGCTGTCGGCTGTCCGGTGTTCGAGGATCCGACCCGCGCCGTACGCGCCGTCGCCGCGCTGCACCGGTTCAGCCGGATCTTCGCGGAGGGTGCGGACGGAATCTCCGAGGAAGGCACGGGCGGAGCCTCGGACGCCACGACCATCGCGCCACGCACACCGTGCCTGCCCGAGGGCCCCCTCTCGGAACGGGAGGCTAAACGCCTCCTCTCCGAGGCGGGAGTGCCGGTGGTCGAAGAAAAACTCGCACGGACCGCCGGCGAGGCCGCGCGCACCGCCATCGCGTTCGGCGCGCCAGTCGCGATCAAGCTCTGCGCGCCGGGCCTCCTGCACAAGACCGAGCTCGGCGGCGTAGTGCTCGACGTCTCGAACGCAGCGGAGGCGCGGCGGGCCTACGAGGCGGTGACGTCGCGCGCCCGCGCGGCGGAGCCGGAAGTCCACATCGAGGGCGTGCTGATTGCACCGATAGTCACCGGCGGCATCGAGACGATTCTCGGCGTCCGCAAAGACCCGACGTTCGGACCGGTCGTCATGTTCGGCCTCGGCGGGACCCTCGTGGAAGTGATCGAGGACGTGAGCTTCCGCGTCGCGCCTTTCGGCGAGGCCGAGGCGCGCCGGATGGTCGCCGAAACGCGAGCCGGCAAGATACTCCGCGGAACGCGCGGCAGGGGTCCGTACGACGTGGCCGCCCTGGCCGCGGCCCTTTCACGCCTGCCGGTGTTCGCGGCGAAGCACGGCGATCAGATCGAGACCGCCGAGATCAACCCGTTCGTGGTGCTCCCGGAGAGTCACGGCGCCGTGGCGCTCGACGCAGTGATCGTGACGCGCGTCCCGGAAACACCGGCCTGAAGCTGGTACTATTCTGAACGTTCGATTCCACGACCGGGCCTGCGACTGGGGGCTACGTTGAGTTCGTCCTATACGGCGCCTGACGACCTCTGGGAGGTCAACCGCACACTCCAGCTTGATGAACCGCTCGACGGCTCGAACGACCCCCGCTGGGTGGACACGGGAGGGGCGCGAGGAGAGTACAGCCTGCGCTCCCTCTATCGCGCGCTCGGCGTGGAGGGCGCAGAAGATCGATTCCCACGGCGCCTCCGGACGCCCCCCGACCGGGGGTACTACCTCTTCTGCGGGCACCGCGGTTGCGGCAAGAGCACCGAGCTACGCCGTATTCGGAACAACCTGGACGGGCCGAATGTCTACTACGTCACCCTCGCGGACGCGGCGCGGGATCTCGACCCCAACAACTTGCGGTACCAGGATGTCCTTCTGCATCTGGCCGCCACGCTGACCAAGCGGCTCGAAGACGATGGGGTCGCCATCGACCCGGTACACCTCGGGCGGCTTGAGAGCTGGTTCGACCAGCGCGTGCAGGAGGAGACGGAGATCGAGGAACTGACGAGGCAGGTCAAGGCCGGGGCGCAGGTCGCGGCCGGACTTCCGTATCTCGGAAAGCTGTTGGCCGAGATCAGCACCGCCTTCAAGACGAACGCCACCCACAAGGACGTGCTGCGGCGCACGTTGAAGAACTACTTCAGCGACTTCGCCGACGCATTCAATCATCTCATTGCGGCGGCGGAGGAAGCACTCTGTAGAGATGGCAACGGCAGTCGGATCCTCTTCATGGTCGATGGCACGGACCGACTCAGCGAGGAGGATGCGCGTGCGTTCTTCATCACGGACGTCCACCAGCTTCAACAGGTGCAAGCGCTGTTCCTCTATTGCGCGCCAATCCACCTGATCTACGAAGCCGCCGCCATCCAGCAGAACTTCGGCGTGTTCCGACTGCCCATGATCAAGATCCGGAATGCCGGCGGTTCGGCCGATGAGGCCGGACGCCGCGCGATGCAGGAACTGCTGTTCCGGCGCGCCGCGCCGGAACTGTTCGACGACGGCGTGCCCGACTATCTGATCGACCATAGCGGCGGGCATCCGCGGGACCTGCTGCGGTTGTTGCAGCAGACGTTCCAATACGCTGAGCACGATCGGTTCGACGATGCCGCTGCGCGACGCGCGGTGCGGGAAACGGCCTCCATGTTCCGACGCATCCTGGAACCCGAGGACTACCAGCTTCTGGCCGAGATCGACTCGAGTGCCTCGAGCGTGGAGCAAACGCAGAGCACCGAACGCGCCCGCCATCTGCTCTATAACTTGGCGCTCTTGGAGTACAACGACTACTACTGGCGCAGTCATCCCGTGGTCCGGACCACTGTTGCCTACCGCAACGCAAGACGCCTGATCGATGAAGCCGGCAGTGAATAGCCGCCCACCGCACTGGACCTTTCGCTCGGAACATTCCGGAGCGTTTCTGCGCCTCCAACGCCTGTTGAACGGCCGAAGGTCGTTCACGCTCTGCTTCCTGACATACTCGGACAGCGTCTATCGGGACGAAGCGGCCGGCTTTCTCGAAGGGCGACTCAGCGCCCAAGTCCGGGTCGTCATCGATCCGGAGGAGCGCATCGGCACGGAGGTTCTCTTCGACCGGCTGAGCGCGAATCCAGACACTGGTCCGGCGCAGCTCCTGGGTCTGGAGTCCTGGCCTGAGGGAGTGGACGATCTGTTGAGCCGCCTCAACCAGCGCCGGGAGGCGCTCGCGGAGAGGTGCCCGCGCCCCCTACTCTTGTGGGTGCTGTCCAACCACCTGTCGGAGGTGGCGAAGCGCGCCGCGGATCTATGGGCTTGGCGGTCTGGAGTGTTCGATTTCACCCTGCCGCCCACGGGGGTCCGCACCGACCGGCATCAACCCCACCTCGGTGGTCCGGAGGTGTTCGCACCCGAGCGCCAAGCGCGTATCGAGAGATTGCAGGAGTACCTGGCGGGACGTTCCCCGTCAGGCCCGACCGACGTGGACCTGTTGCTGGATCTGGGCGATCTGCAGAGGTCGCTCGGCAACGTGGCGGAGGCGGAAACCGCCTATTCGCGCGCGTTGGAAACAGTCGCAAGGTTGGACGATCCGAGACGACGCGCTATCACGCACGGCCGAATCGCCGACATCCTCCAGGAGCGCGGCCAACTCGACGAAGCTCTACGTATCCTGACCGAAGAACAACTGCCTCTCTTCGAGAAACTCGGCGACATCCGACAGCAGGCCATCACCCAGGCCAGAATCGCCGACATCCTCCAGGTACGCGGCCAACTCGACGAAGCCCTGCAAATCCGAACCGAAAAACAACTGCCCGTCTTCGAGAAACTCGGCGATGCCCGTTCACGCGCCATCACGCAGAGCAGAATCGCCGATATCCTTCAGGAACGCGGACAACTCGACGAAGCTCTGCGTCTCCTGACCGAAGAACAACTGCCCGTTTTCGAAGAACTCGGGGACGCCCGCTCGCGAGCCATCACCCAAGGGCAAATCGCCGACATTCTTCAGGCACGCGGGCAACTCGACGAAGCCCTGCGAATCCGAACCGAAGAACAACTGCCCGTCTTCGAGAGACTCGGCGACATCCGCTCCCTCGCCATCGCCCAAGGCGAGATCGCGGACATCCTCCAGACACGCGGGCAACTCGACGAAGCCCTGCGAATCCTGACCGAGGAACAACTACCCGTCTTCGAAAAACTTGGCGACATTCGCTCCCTCGCCATCACCCAGGGCAGAATCGCCGAGATCATGCAAGAGCGTGGGCAACTGGACGAAGCGCTCCGAATCTATGAACAGCAGGTGCTGCCCACCATCGAGGCACTGAAGCTCAGCGTTGAGATCAGTCGGGTCCGAGCCAGGATAGAAGAACTGCGGGCGATGCTCGGATGACGCCATCGCCCGTGCATTGACGCCGTCCCGCGGGCGCAAAAGAAGACAGGCAGGCCGCAGGGAAACTCCCCGCTACCTGCCTGCTCTCGCTACTCGGCAGCGATGAACGCCCGGGCTGAACGTCAGCTCACCCCGACCAGATCGTCCTGCTTCGAGCTCTTGAGCCCCTGGATCTGGACGACGGGCGGCGCCTCCTCCTTCAGCACGTGCTGGCGGTAGAGCGCGGCCATCTGCTCGTCGTAGACGGCGTCCTTCTCGGACTTGCCGTTGGTCCCGTTGCCGTTGGCCCCGTTGCCGTTCGCCTCGTGTGCAACCCCGTTGCCGTTCGTCCCCTTCGCCGCGGCCCGCGCAGCCAGCTTCTCCTGGCGCGCGTTCTTGGCGATGCCCTGCACGTCGAGGTCGGTCTGGATGCCGGCCGCGACCGCCTCGGGGTCGAGCACCAGGGAGTGCTCCCGCGTGTCGAGGTTGACGTTCTTGCCGCCCGCGAAGATCTCGTGCCGGCCGCGCTCCTCGTACCACTTGGTGAGGGTGGCCGTCATGTGCATCTTCTCGATGATGTTCCGCCAGCCGATCCCAGTGTTGTAGGCGCAGAAGGAGATCTCCCCTTCCTGCGTCGCATACGGGATGATGCAGCGCTCGGTGCGCCGGAAGTCGTAGTTGAACAGGTCCTGGAACCACATGCCGGCGACGAAGAGGAAGTTCCAGCGGTCCGACCGGCGCTTGGCGATGTCGTCGTGCGTCCGCTCGCCGGACACCTTGCCGTACTTCTTGCCGGTGGCCCCGAACGTCTTGTCGAACTTCTTCAGCAGGTCGGTCAGCTTGAAGTGGGTCGGCGCGTTGAACGGGTCGTAGTTGCGCATCAGCGCCAGCGCCATGCCGACCACCGAACGGAACCGGCCGCCGGCGGCGTCGTTGACCCGCGCGATGTCCTTGGCGAGCTGCTCACCCCTGACGAACTTGGTGAACGGCACCGCCTCCTTCGTCTCCTTGTCGATCATCACGGCCATCCCGACGCCGCAGTTCGGGTGGCAGCCGCAGTTGAGCTGGCCCCAGCTCTCCTCCGGCCCGTGCACCAGGTCGGCCCAGTCGGTGAAGGTGCCCATGAAGGAGATCGGGAACCAGTCGCGCGCCGGCTCGCCGATGCCGGTCTGGTTCTTCACGTCGTGCGCGAGGTGCGACAGCGTGTAGCGCTGCGCCTTCCGGCGCTCGTCGGTGATCTCCTCGTCGCGGCCCGTGAACGACACCGGCTGGAACGACAGGAAGCTGATGGTCTTCGGGTTGTCGAGGGCGAACTGCACCACCCGGCCCACCTGCTCGTTGTTGATGCCGTTGATGATGGTGATGACCGGCACGATGTCGACGCCCGCCTTGTGCAGGTTCTCTATCGCGCGCAGCTTGACGTCGAACAGGTTGCC
Source organism: Vicinamibacterales bacterium (assembly GCA_965222905.1). Taxonomy (GTDB): domain Bacteria; phylum Acidobacteriota; class Vicinamibacteria; order Vicinamibacterales; family UBA8438; genus WTFV01. The sequence continues at coordinate 142,942 of OZ244976.1, forward strand.
CACCATCCGGTGCGAGTTGGCGGCGTTGCCGATGCCGTCGAACTGCAGGTAGGCGTAGCGCAGGCCGGCGTCGGCCGCGGCGCGGGCGAAGTCGAAGCTCTTCGCGAACTCGATGCCGTTGGTCGCCGCCTGGACGCTGTTGTAGCCGACCTTGCGAGCGTACCGCACCGCGTCGAGGAAGTACGGCGACATCGTCGGCTCGCCGCCCGAGAACTGCACCGACATCTGGCGCCGCGGCTTGATCGAGATCGCGTTGTCGAGCAGCGTCTTGATGTCGTCCCACGACAGCTCGTGGACGAACCCGACCTGGTTCGCGTCCATGAAGCAGGGGTCGCACATCATGTTGCAGCGGTTGGTCAGATCGATCGTCAGCACCGACCCGCGGCCGTACTTGATGGTGCTGCTGCCGTGGTTGTGCAGCTTCTCGTCGTTGTGGGCTCGGATGTCGCTGCCCGGGAACGTCTCCTCGAGATGCTTGAAGAACTCGGTGTCCATCGCCATGACGTCCTCGAACCGCCCGTGGATCGGACACTCCTTGACCATGACGATCTGCCCGTCGCGCTCGATGATCTGCGCCTTGATCTCGCCCACCTTCTCGTTCAGGAGGATCCGGTAGTCCTTCTTGCCGTCGAGGATCTCCTGGCGCGTCTCGCGCACGCAGGTGGGGCAGAGCGAGTCGGTCTCGCGCGGCCAACCGAGCGGCGGCTTGACCTTCTCCTCCGACTTCAGGAGCGGCTTGTCCGACCAGGCCGGCGTGAACGACGGCTTCCGGGTGAACGCGTTGTAGCGGTCATAGAGCAACCACGCGCCGTTCGCCGCGACCGACAATCCCTTTTCGAGGTACTTGACTGGCTTATGCATCGGATTCTGTCCTCCGATAGAGGTTCGCGATACGCGCCGGCCTCGCGGCCGGAGCGGTTCCATTCGACGGTTGTTCACCTGGAGAATACCCGCGGCTTCTTCCTGCCGACTACAAGATTGTCGCGGAGGGGCGGAACGACGGCCTGAGTGGGCGTGACCACCGCCGAACGGCCGGGCACGAAGGTCGTGCCACGAGCGCCCGATCCCGCGGCGTTCAGGTCGGCTGCGCGGCCAGTGCGTACTGCCGGAACGTGAGGCTGACTCGCTCGCGCAACCCGAGCACCGGCGGGCCGGACCCGCGCAGGATACGCGTGACGCCGTGGTAACGCAACCGGCTGGGCCCGCCCATCACGAACGCATCGCCCGAGCGCAGCTCGATCGGGGTCGTGGCCTCACGGCGGCGCAACCCGCCGAGCACGAACCGGCCCGTATCCCCGAGCGAGAGCGAGACCACGGGAACGCCGGCGTCGAGCGTGGATGCATCCTCGTCCTTGTCCTGATGCAGCCCCATCCTCCCGTCTTCCCCGTAGCGGTTGACGAGGCAGATGTCGGGACTGAGGCTGAAACCGACGGCCGCAGCCGCGGCCACCGCCAGGCCCGCCAGATCCGGGGGCAGCGGGGGCGCCGGACGCCCGTCGTGATCCGACCGCTGCCACTCGTAGGTGTAGGTCCGCGCGTTCCAGTGCCGGCCGAGGCAGAGCATGTCGCAGTGCATGAAGCCGCCGCCGCGCACCCGCGGGCGATAGAAGCCCGCCGGCTCTGCGGCGAGCGCCTCCACTGTCGCCACCACACGGCGCTGCTCGGGCGGCGACAGGAACCCCGGCAGATGGAACGCGCCGGGCGCGAGCTCGACTATCTCAGCGGCAGACATGACGATCGGCAAACGTCCGGATCAACGCCCGCACAGGCTGCCCTGCCCGGCTGCCGGGATCGCACGCGGACGCTGCTCGGCAATCGTACCGCTATCATCACCCGCATGCCGGGCTCTCCCGACGCGGTCGTGATCGGCGCCGGCACGTTCGGGGCCTGGACCGCCTGGCACCTGCGCCGGGCCGGTCGTACGGTAGCGCTCGTCGACGCCTTCGGAGCCGGCCATTCGCGGGCGAGCTCGGGCGGCGAAACGCGCATCATTCGGATGGGCTACGGCGACCGGGCGCTATATTCCCGCTGGGCAATCGAGTCGCTCCCGCAGTGGAAGGACCTCCTCGCAGAAGCTGGCCAACCGGCCCTCTTTCGCAAGACCGGCGTCCTGTGGCTCGGCCACGACGACGACCCGCACGTCAGCGCCACCGCCCGGACGCTCGACCGACTCGGCATCGCGATCGACTCGCTCGCCCCGGCGGACCTGGAATCCCGGTTTCCCGCGCTCGATTTCACCGGCATCTCGCGGGGCGTATTCGAGCCCGACAGCGGCGTGCTGCTGGCCCGCCGCGCCGTCGGCACGGTGGTGAACCAGGCGGTGCGCCACGGCGTCGACTACCGTGTCGCGTCGGTCGTGCCCCCCGGCCCTTCCTGGCGAGGTGAAGCCTTGAATCTCGGCGACGGCGCCCGCCTGTCGGCCGGATCGTTCGTCTTCGCTTCCGGTCCCTGGCTGCCGAAGCTCTTCCCCGATCTGCTCGGTCCACTGCTACGCACGACGCGCCAGGAGGTCTTCTTCTTCGGAGCTCCTGCCGGCGACCACCGCTTCGCGCCGCCGGCTCTGCCGGCCTGGATCGACTTCCACGCGGGAGCCTACGGCCTCCCCGACGTCGAGGGCCGCGGCGCCAAGGTCGGACTCACGGCGCTGGGCCCGGCCTTCGATCCGGATCTCGGCGACCGTATGCCGTCCGCCGAGGGACTGGCGGCTGCACGCCGGTTCGCCGCCGCCCGGCTGCCGGGGCTGCGCGATGCGCCGTTGCTGGAAGCCAGGGTCTGCCAGTACACCAACACGCCGAGCGGCGACCTTCTTCTCGATCGCCACCCCGACCACCACAGCGTGTGGCTGGCCGGGGGCGGTTCGGGCCACGGATTCAAACTCGGCCCGGCTGTCGGCGCCTACATCGCAGCGCGGATCGCCGGCACCGGCCCGGCCGAAGATCTCGTCGGGCTGCCGGCGAAAGCACCCGAACAGGAGCGGACCGTTCTCTGAGGGCACGGCCCGACCCGACGGCCGCACCGGAACGGGCCCGTGTACCCGGGTTGCTGCGCCCGAACCCGCGCAACGCCTTCCCCGCAGTCAGGGAGATACGGATCGCGCGGCGCCCGCCGCCCCGGCCCGCACCGCTCCGCCGAGCCTGCGGTACCGATACGCGAGGCGCACACCCAACAGGATCGCGAGGATGACCGCGTAGATCAGCGGTTCCCCGATGTCGATCTTGACCAGCCAGAGGAAGTGCACGACCCCGGCGACGGCGCTCGCGTAGACGAGTCGGTGCAGCGCCGTCCAGCGCTTGCCGAGCCGCCGGATCCAACCGCGCGTCGACGTCACGGCCAGCGGGAGCATCAGTACGAACCCGACGAAACCGGCCGTCACGTACTTCCGCTCGGCGACGTCGTCGATGATCAGCAGCAGATCGAAGAAGTGGTCGAAGACGAGGTAGGTCGAGAAGTGCAGCGTGGCGTAGAAGAAGGCGAAGAGCCCGAGCATCCGGCGGAATCGGACGAGCGCGTTCCAACCGGCGAGGCGGCGCAACGGCGTCACCGCCAGCGTCACCAGCAGCAACCGTAACGCCCAGTCGCCGGTCCGGTGTGTGACGTCCTCTATCGGATTGACGCCAAGGCCGCCGGTGAACGCATCCCAAATGAGAAGGAGCGCCGGCGTCAGACAGGCGAGGAAGACGAGCGGCTTGACGCGGGGGATGCTGGACGCTGTTGCCATGCGTTGCGAATCCGGGCTCCGGCCCCCGCCGGGACGGGGACCGGTACGCCGCGGCCGATTCAGTAGTTCCGCGCCAGGTCCATCCCGTCGTACATCCGGGCGACCTGGTACCCGTACCCGTTGAATTTCTGCGTCCGCTGCCGGAAGAAGTTGCCGATCCGCCGCTCCATCCCCTGCGACCAGCGTGGGTGATCGACGTCCGGGTTGACGTTCGCGTAGAACCCGTACTCGTGCGGGATCGCGACGTTCCAGGTGTTCCGCGGCTGGTCCTCGACGAACTCGATCTTGACGATCGACTTGATGCTCTTGAAGCCGTACTTCCAGGGGACGACCAGCCGAATCGGCGCGCCGTTCTGGTTGAGCAGCGTCTTGCCGTAGAGGCCGACGGAGAGAATCGCCAGCGGGTTCAGCGCCTCGTCCATCCGCAGTCCCTCGACGTAGGGATACTGGAGGTTGCGGGCGCGCTGGCCGCGGAACTCCGACGGGCGGTACAGCGTCTCGAAGCGGACGAACCTGGCACGCGACGTCGGCTCGAAGCGCCGGATCAGGTCGCGGAGCGGGAAGCCGACCCAGGGCACCACCATCGACCACGCCTCGACGCAGCGCAGCCGGTAGATGCGCTCCTCGAGCGTGTGCGGGCTCAGGATGTCCTCGAGCGTGTAGTCGGCGGCCGGCCGGTTCATGTGGCCCTCGACGCGCACCGTCCACGGCTTCACGGTCAGGTCGTCGGCGTAACGCTTCGGATCTTCCTTGTCGAGACCGAACTCGTAGAAGTTGTTGTAGCTGGTGATCTCCTCGTAGGAGTTCTGCCGCTCGTCGGTGCTGAACTGGCTCGGCCTCAGGTCGGCGAGGTCCTCCTGCGGGGCGGCCTGCAGACCGCCGTCCGGTTGTCCCAGCACGGCCGCGCCGGCGGCCCCGAGTGCGGCGCCGGATGCCGCGTGGATGAACTGCCGCCGGTTGCAATAGAGCCGCTCGGGCGTGATCTCGGACGAACGGATGTCGGGCGCCTGTTTGATCAGCATCGGTCTACCTCTGACTCGTTACGCATGTGCGTCGAGACTCGTGCTCTCTGTTCATGGTCGCCCCGCGGCCAATCCCTTGTCAACAGGAGCGTCCCCGCCGCGCCGCCTCCGCCGCCGGCGGTCCCGCCACAGCCACCCGGCGACGCCCGCGACGAGTCCGTATTCGACCGGCTCGACCCACACCGGCAGGATCCAACCGTCCCCCGCCAGGTGCGGGGTCCACACGGTGTAGGTCAGCATGGAACCCAGCGTCCAGACGGCGAGCGGCCAGAGCGTGACCGGTCCGAGAAACGGGATCATCCAGACGAGATACCACGGGTAGATCGCCGGCAGCAGGCAGATCGCGGCCGCCAGCGGCCAGACCCATGCCGCGGGATCGTCCCGATCGCGCGTACGCCGCGCATGCACGGCCGCCGCCAGCCCCGCAGCGACCGCCAGAGCAATTACCGGCGCCGTGCCGATCCATGCCGACAGCCACCGAAAGAGCGGGCCGTTGAACCTCCACTGCGCCAGGTAGGTCCCGAGCGATCCGACGGGAAGCTGCCAACCGTCGAGGAACGGCAGGTACAGCAGCACCAACAGGAGCGCGCCGGCCGCGGCGTCCACAAGCCGGATCCGCTTCCAGAACAGGGGCAACAGCACGACCGGCAGGAACTTGACCGCGACGGCGCCGGCGAGACCGACCGCGGCCAGGAGCGAACGGCGGCGAGACAGCGCGTACGCCGCGCCGATCAGGAGCAGCGCGCCGGCGACGTCGACGTGGGCCCCTCCCGCCCCTTCCAGCGCGACCAGGGGATGCCAGGCGTAGGCCAGCACCCACCAGGGACTGCGACCGGTCGCGGCGAGCCAGCGCCAGATCAAGCCGACGATCAGCAGGTCGCAGACCAGAACCGCAGCCGCCATCGCCAGCACGGATTCGTGCACCAGCGTCACGCCGAGAAAGAAGCGCTGGGCCAGCGGCGGGTAGATGGAAGGAAGCACGGCACTCGTCGGATCGATCCGGCGCGTGAGGTCGGTGTGCAGATGGACCAGGGCTGGATCGGCCGGAGTCGTCTCGAGGGGATTGAGACCGTGCTGTTGCACCCGCCCGTCCCAGACGTAGCGGTACGCGTCGTCCGAGACCAGCGGCGCCGCTCCCAGTAGAACGAGGCGCCAGAGGACGGCGAGGAGCAGACAGCCGGCGAGGGCGCGGCGGTCCGGCCGCGGAGCCGAGCGGCTGCGGGCAAGCCGGTCGACGAGCCGGAGCGCCACCACGTACGCGATCGACGCCGCGCCCAGCAGCGTGACGAACGCCTCGGCCTGCCGGCGAGCGTCGAGCGCCGCGGTCGCGGCCAGCGCGACCAGCAGCATCACGCCGCAGGCCACGATGCGTCTGCTCATGGTCTCCGGGGCCGACGCGTCACCGCGGATCAGGGCCCGCACGATCCGGGCCGCCACGATGAGCAGCACGAAGAACGCCTCGGCCTGCCACCGGGAGCTCAGCGTCGCCAACACCAGCGCCGCCAGCAGCACGACCCAGCCGGCGACGGTCTTCCAGTTCATCGCCCTTCGGGTACGCCAATCGACCGTGCACGCCGGACCGGATCGGCGGGAAGCGAACCGTAGTACCAGCGCGCGAGTCGGTCGGGAGCGACCCCGGCGACGTAGAGTCCCAGCAGCGCGAGGTTCAACACCGTCCGCCGCAGCCAGCCATCGCGCTCCCAGCGCCGAGCGGAGACCCGCACCGACACCGGCGGAAACCAGAGCCGCCCCCGACGGCCGAGGCGCCGCACGAAGTCGACGTCCTCCATCAACCCCAGCGGCCGGTAGCCCTCGAGCGATTCGAACGCCTCCCGGCGGACGAAGATCGCCTGGTCGCCGTACGGCAAGCGGAGCCAGCGGGTCCGAAACGCCACGCCGCCCTCGACGACCCGGGCCGCCCAGTGAGCGGACGCGAGAGCCAGCCGGAACGCTCCGCCGGCCACCTCGGGCCGCTCCTCCGCCTCGCGGAGAACCGCCAGCCAGCCCGCGCCGAGTCGCGCGTCGGCATGCAGGAAGAGCAGCCATAGACCGGACGAAGCACGCGCCCCGGCGTTCATCTGGCAGCCCCGTCCCGGCTCGCTGTCGATCCAGCGCACCGTGGTCACGCGCCGGCGCAACGGCTCCAGCGAGCCGTCGGTGGTGTCCCCGTTGACGACCACGACCTCGACGCAGGCGTCGAGGCGGTCCATCTGCAGTGAGTCGAGCAACCCGCCGAGCTCCGGCGTATCCCGAAGCACGGGCACGACGATCGAGACGAGCGGCCGGGAACGATCCGGGTGCACCGCCGACAGGGTATCAGCCGGGCGGGGGCGGGATCATCGCGACCGCTCCCCGCTATCGCGGCAGCCCGAGAAAGGCGGCGGATTCGGACCACACGCGCTCGAGACTGCCGCCGAGCTGGTGATCGTCGTCGAGCATGACCAGGGTGACGTGCGGGCGGACCGCCGCGTACCGCGCGACCATGTCGGGGTCGACCACGTCGTCGTGCCGCCCCTGCAGCACCAAGGTGGGCACCTGACGCCGAGCCGCGAACGCGTCGTAGCGCTGCGCGTCGCGGAAGAGCTCGTAGTGCACGCGGGTCGGCTCGCCGGAAGCGTAGTGCGTCAGCTCCCACCAGCCGGTCTCGCGCCAGCGGGCCATGCCGGCGTCGCCCAGGCCGCCCACCGGCCGCTGGCCGAAGTCGAGCGCCGGGGCCAGGAGTACGAGCCGCGCGATTGGCTGCGCGACCTCCGTCGCCGCCTGCTCTGCGACCTGCAGCGCCACGAAGGCGCCGAGGCTCGACCCGAACAGCGCCACCGGTCCCGCCGGCAGCGTGGAGATCAGCGCCGCCGTCCGTGCGATCATCCGCGACGCCGTCAGCGTGGAGAAATCCGGCTGGTTCAGGTCCGGACAGTGAAACGGCGCCCCGTGCGCGGCGAGGCGGCGCTCCAGAAAGACGGCCTTCGACGACGCCGGCGACGAGGCAAACCCGTGCAGGTAGACGACTTGCGGCGTCATAGTCGGTACGGGCAACCCGGCCGGCAGCGGCACGGGATCTCGCCGTCCCCTTCGGTGTTGTAGTGGAAGGTCAGCTCGTCGCCCGCCTCGATGTTGCGCGCGGCGATGATCCAGATGGTATCGACCACCACGGACGCGTAGCAGTTCGGCTGGCAGGAGTGGTTGATGAACCTCGATAGATTGCCGCCGACGTGGCCGTCCCGAACGAACAGGTGGTTGATCCGGAAGCACCAGATATCCCCCCGCGTGAGGTAGCGGTCCTCGCGCACGAGGCTGTCGCGCACCCGGATCTTCTCGCCCGCGTAGTGGATGATCCGCTTGTTCTTGTTGATGCCTTCGAGCGCGAATACCCCCCAGCCATGCAGCTTCGAGCGCTTCCGCCTGATCTTCGGGAAGTAGAGACCGGTGGCGTACGGATCGGAGTAATCGCGAGGCCGGGCGGGAACGGTGCGCGCTTTCGCCACCGGCCGCCGGCCGCGCCTGGCCGCGGTTGTCGACTCCGTCGTTTCCGCCATACCGCCGCTCCCGGATGGCTCCGGCCCCGCGCGCCGATTATAGCGGCGCTCCCGCCGTGCCCGCCCATCCGGCGCTCAGCCCGCGCTCGGCCGGCGCTCAGCCGGCGCCCGTCTATAATGCCGGCCGATGTCCGCCTGGTGCGCCGAACCGCCGCCGCCTCTGCTCCTGGCCGGCATCGAGCAGTTCAATCGGGGCGAGTTCTTCGAGCAGCACGAGACGCTGGAGGACCTCTGGCGCGAGGAAACGCGTGAGGTCCGCCGACTCTACCAGGGCATCCTGCAGATCGGCGTCGCGATGTACCACATCACGCGCCGGAACCACCACGGCGCGGTCTACATGCTGACCCGGGGCCCGGCGTACCTCCAGCCGTTCGCCCCGGCGTGCCAGACCGTCGACGTGGCGGACCTGCTCGCCCAGGCGGCACGGATCCGCGCCGAGGTCGAGCGGCTCGGCCCCGAGGGCCTGGAGCGGTTCGACCGGGCGCTGGTCCCGCGGGTCCGTTTTGCCGAATGACCTCGACGAGAGACCACCACGATGCCCGCACCCTGCTTCACGCCCCGGACCCTCTCGTTCCTCCGGGCGCTCGCGCGCCACAACGACCGCGAGTGGTTCCGCGAACACCGGGACGAATACGAAGCGCACGTCAAGGGACCGATGATCGAACTCGTCGAGCGCCTGGCGGTCGACCTCCCGGGTATCGCGCCGGATCTGGTCGCCAACCCGAAGACGTCGATGTACCGCATCTACCGCGACACGCGCTTCTCGCCGAACAAGGCGCCGTACAAGACCCACGTCGCCGCGATCTTCCCGCACCGCGCGCTGCCCAAGCACGAGGGCGCGGGCCTCTACGTCCACGTCGCGACCGACCAGGTGTTCATCGGCGGCGGGCTGTACCGGCCGCAGCCGCGGCAGCTCCATCGCCTCCGGGAGCACATCGCCACCAACAGCGAGCGCCTGCGGGGTCTCGTCGCCGCGCCGGCGTTCCGGCGCAACTTCGGCGAGTTGTCGGGCGAACGGCTCAAGCGGGTGCCCCGCGGCTTTCCGGCCGACCACCCCGCCGCGGATCTGCTCCGGCTGAAGCAGTTCCTTGCCGGCTGCGAGCGACCGGCGGTATTCGCGACCGGACCGCGCTTCTACCCGTCGCTGCTCCGTCTCTTCTCCCACCTGGCGCCGCTCATCGACTTCATCAACGCCCCGCTCGCGAGCCGCGAGTTCCGCCTGGAGGAAACTTTGCCGGCCGGCCCGCCGTCCAACTGAGCAGAAGGAGCTGCTCATGCCACGCCTGCTCGCGTTCGTCTTCATCTGCGCCGCGCTCCCTTCCCTGGCCGGTTGCGATCTCGCGATCCTGTCGACCCGCGTGTTCGGCGAGCGCCGCCCGGCCGACGAGCTGTTCGAATGGCAGGGCCGGCTTGCCGCTGGCCAGCACGTGGAGATCAAGGGCGTCAGCGGGACGATCACCGCCGCGCCGTCGACGAGCGGCCTGGTAGAGGTGACCGCCGACCGTCGCGGGGCCAGGAACGACCCCAACGAGGTCCGCATCGCGGTGGTGGAGCATCCGGCCGGGGTAACCGTCTGCGCGGTCTACCCGCGGGAGGGCAACGAGTGTCTCCCGGGCGAGGAGGGAAGGCTGAGCGCCCGCAGGAACGACGTCAACGTCGCGTTCACGGTCGGCGTTCCTAGCGGCGTCGACCTCGTGGCGCGTCACGTCAACGGCGCCATCAAGGCCTCCGACCTGGCCGGGGACGTGGAGGCGCGCACCGTCAACGGCAGCATCGACGTGGCGGCCGGCGGGCACGCGCGGGTAGAGACCGTCAACGGCTCGATCACGGCGGCCATCGGCCGCGCCGACTGGGACGGTGAAGCGTCCATCGAGACGGTCAACGGCAGCGTGACTCTGACCCTGCCTGCGACCGTGGACACCGACGTGTCCGTCAGCACCGCGAACGGCTCGATCCGCACCGACCTGCCGATCACCGACACCGACGAACAGCGCCGGCGCTTCGATGGGCGTCTCGGCGACGGCGGCCGTTCGCTGCGCATCCGGACCGTGAACGGGTCGGTCCGTCTGCAATCGGCCGAATAGCCCGCGGGGGCAGCTCCGCGGCCGTTCGCGCCGTTACTTTGCGGGACGGCCGAGCACGTGGCGGAGCGCGTCCTCCAGGCCCGGATACCCGAAAACGAAGCCGCCGTCCCGCAGGCGCGCAGGATGGACGCGACTGCTCGCCAGCAGCAGCGCGTCGGCCATCTCACCGAACGCCAGCCGCGCCCCGAACGCCGGCAGCGGCAGGATGGTCGGACGCCGCAGCACGCGGCCGAGCGTCTTCGTGAACTCCGCGTTGGTCACCGGGCTCGGGGCGACCATATTGACCGGACCGGTCAGGCCGTCCGTGCACAGCGCGTGCAGGATGCCGCCGAGCACGTCGTCGAGCGCCACCCAGCTCATGTACTGCCGGCCCGAGCCGATGACGCCGCCGGCGCCCATCCGGAACGGGAACAGCATCTGCGCGAGGGCGCCGCCGGCCGGGGTCAGCACGATGCCGGTCCGCAGGTGAACCACGCGTATCCCTGCTTCGCGGGCCGGGGCCGACGCCGCCTCCCAGGCCTGACAGACCTCGGGCAGAAAGCCGGTCCCCGGCTCCGACGATTCGTCGAGCTCCTCGTCCCCCCGATCCCCGTAGAACCCGATCGCCGAGGCGGCGACCAGCGTCTGCGGCGGCTGCGGCAGTGCGGCCAACGCTTCGGCAAGGCGGCGCGTGCCGTCGATTCGGCTGTCCCGGATACGCGCCTTGCGGTCCACCGTCCAGCGGCCGCCGGCGATGTTCTCGCCGGCCAGATGCACCACCGCATCGACGTCGTCGAGCGCGCCCGCGGAGAGCGTGCCGGTCACCGGATCCCAGCTCGGATCGTCGTCGGCGCCGTACCGGTTCGCGGGCGCGCGCCGCAGGGGCGCCGCCTCGTGTCCGCCGCTCCGCAGGAACGGCACGAGCGCCGACCCGATCAAACCTGTCGCCCCGGTAACGGCCACCTTCATCGGCTTTCCTCCATATCGACGATGCCAGCCCAGATCGACCGCCGTCACGCGCTGGCGGTACGCGAAGAGCCGCTCGAGCTCCCGGCCGGGCGTGCCACTCGAACACCACGGCGCTCGGCGCGCCGACGACTCTCTCTCGACGATACTGCAACATCGTTGACGCTCCGGCCGATGCGCTTCCGGAACACCTCCGCCGGCTGCCGCTCTCGGGGCGGCTCCGGGTTCCCGCCACAGCAGCGCGCCCGACCGGCAAGATGCGCCCCGGCCACGAACGGCCAGCGACTGGTAGAATGGTGTCGGCAGCGTCCCAGTGCTCCGCGAAATCGCCGACCTCTTCGGACGCGGATGCAGGCTTCGATGCCCCTGCTGTGGCTATGGGCGTCTCTTCAAATCGGCAACCCGCATGCACGACCGGTGCTCCGCCTGCGGCGAGCGCTTCGAGCGCGAGCCGGGACAGTGGTTCGGCGCCGTCTACATCAATCTCGGACTCACCCTCGGGCTCACGGTGACGGGCTACCTGCTGTTGCAGACCTTCACCTCGATCACGACGTCCCAGCAGATCGCCATCTGGACAGCGGTCGCAGCGCTCGGCCCGTTCGCCTTCTACCGGCTGTCCAAGGGACTCTGGACCAGCGTCGTCTTCCTGGGTGAAGGGCTCTACATTCAGTGGCCGAGCCGATAGCCCAGCCGGACACCGACGCCGTCCGCGAGGACACCGCCGGCCACGGCCGCGTGCTGCGCGCGTTGCTGCGCCTCGGCGAGGCGTTCACGTTCCGGGACTTCCGCAACGTCTGGACCGCGGCGTTCACCTCGGCCGTCGGCTCGTGGATGCAACGTTTCGCCCAGCAGTGGCTGATCTACGAGCTCACCGGATCGGCCTTCTACCTGGGACTCGACACCTTCGTCGGGGCGGTACCGCTGCTGCTCTTCACGCTCGTCGGCGGCGTCACCGCCGACCGCTACGACCGCCGGCACCTGCTGATGGGATCGCAGGTGCTGCAGATGGTCTGCGCCCTGATCCTGACCGCGCTCGTGTTCACGGACACGGTGCGCCTGCCCTACATCCTTGTTCTCTCGTTCGCGACGGGACTGGCCCAGGCGTTCGGCGGGCCCGCGTTCCAGTCACTCATTCCCGCGCTCGTGCCGCGCAGGACGCTGCCGAACGCGGTCGCCCTCAACTCCATCCAGTTCAACCTGGCGCAGTCCGTCGGACCGCTCATAGGCGGGTTGGTCTTCGCCACGCTGGGACTCGTCGCCTGCTTCGGGATCAACGGCGCGTCGTTCCTCGTGGTGATCGTCGTGCTGAGCCTGCTGCGGGTGTCGCCGCCCGACCCGGCGAAGCGGCGGCCGGTCATCGAGGAGTTGAAGGGGGGCCTGAGCTATGTCGGCAGCGGCGGCGCACTGCTCGCCCTGACGATTCTGGCCGTCTCGACCACGTCGCTCGGCCTGCCAATCCGCGCCTTCCTGCCGGTGTTCGCGGGCGATCCGACCACGCTAAGCCACATGATGACGTCGCTCGGCACGGGCGCTGTCGCCGGCGCGCTCGTCGTCGCCTGGCTGGGCAGCTTCGAGCGCATGGGGCTGCTGCTGCTGCGGGTGCTCGCGGCGTTCGGAGGCCTGATCGCCGTCTTCGCGCTCCTGCCGGTCAGCCCGCTGAGCTACCTGATTCTGTTCCTCGCGGGAGGGGCGCTGCTCATCGTCTTCTCGCTGACCGCGTCGCTCGTCCAGCTCAACGTGCCGGACGAGCTCCGCGGTCGAGTGATGAGCATCTACCTGATGGCCTTCCGGGGCGGGATGCCGCTCGGCAGCCTGGCGAGCGGCTACCTCACGACGTTCGCCTCGACCCAGACGGTCATCGCCTTCAACGGCGGTCTGCTCGTGCTGGTGGCGCTGTACTTCCTCGCCCGCAGCCACGGGGTCCGCGAGTTGTAGCCGCAAACCTCAGGCCACCCCGCCGGCACCGGCGCCGACCGCGCTCAGTCGCGAATCAGCGGGCGCCAGGACAGATCCCAGCTCAGCGGCACCGCCTGCGGCAGATAGCACACCTCGTGGTCGCAGGCCTGGTATTCCAGCACCGCCTCGACGCGCACCGTGGCGTCAGGCGCGGAAGCCAGCTCCGCGACGTCCTGCCGCATCGGGATCGTCACGTCCTGCACGAGCCGGAACGGTTCCTCGTAGACCGCCACCGTTTCGTCGAGCGGCTCGAAGCGGTACAGGCCGGACGGCGGATAGCTCACTTCGTGGCCCCGCAGGAAGTCGGGCGCGGTCGTGCGCAGGCGAATGATCCGATAGGCGTGATCTCCCGGCGCGTAGACGTGCATGTCGGGCTTCGGCGTCACGTCGACCACGAGCGACAGGCGGTTGCCCGGGGCGACGACATCGTCGGTGGCCCAGGCGAGCGCCTCCAGGTGATCGGTCTCGACGCGCGCCGCGGCGCGGTCCGTGCCCGCCGCCGCGTTCCCGAACCGGACGGCGATGCTGGACACCGTGGAACGCTCCTGGTAGGCCGCCTCGAAGTAACGGGCGGTCACCCGTTCGTCGGTATCGAGCATGAACGTGCCCGGGTACGGAATCCCGTACAGCCGCTGCATCAGCGCGCGCCGCTCCTCCGGCGCCCGGGCCGGATCCATGTCCTCGTTCAGAAGGCCGTACTCGCGGATGGTCGCGGAGCCTTCGTCGGAGAGCAGGGGAAAGTCAATCCCCCGCGCGTCCGCGAACTGCGAGAGCGTCGTGGTCGGGTCGTACGTGATGACGGCGAGGCCGAGGCCGCTGTCCCGGAGGTCCGCATGCCGGCTCTGCAGCTCCACGAGCTGCGTCTTGCAGTACGGTCACCAGTCGGCCGAGCGGCTGAAGACGAGCATCAGGCCGTTCGGTCCCATCAACGACTGCAGGTCGCGCGCCTCACCGTTCTGGTCGGCGAGCGAGAAGGAAGGCACGGTCTCACCCACCTGCGGGCCGAACCGGTCGACGTCGGGCAGCGGCGGAGCCTGCGCGGCTGCGGTCGCAACGGCCGCCAGCGCAAGCGCGAGCGTCAGTGTCAGGATGCGGACGAGCTTCATCTCGAACCTCCGGTACTGTTGACATGTCCGGCGACGACCGTCGACCGCGACCGTCGTCGATCATACGCGATGAAGGTCTGCGCGCCCGCTAGAATGAGTGGCCATGGCGCACAGAATCCGCCGCGTTCGCCGTCGGCGCCGACCGTCCATCCCGTCGTGGCTGCTCGCAACCGTCCTCCTGGCGTCGCCCGCCGCAGCCCACGAGATCGAGAACACGCACGTTCTGATCAGCTTCCTGGCTGACGACGAATACCAGATCGACGTCCTGAACGACGCCGACTGGCTGTGGATGCAGTTCCACCCGGGCGCGGCCGAGCTGCCACCGGTGGACGTACGCGACGCCCGACTTGCCACGCTCGCCCCCACCTTCGCGACGGGCGTCACCCTGCTGTTCGATGGCAACCAGGTGGAACCGCGGGCAGTGACGTATCTGCCGCCGCTCGAACGCGACCGCTCGGCACCGATGGGGCTCGCCGAGCCCGGCCTGATGCGCCTGAACGGCACGGTGCCGCCCGGCGCAACGACGTTTCAGCTCGGCTACGACCTGGTCGTCGACGAGTACCCCCTGACGGTGGCGCCGGCCGTCGGCTCACCGGTCACCCGCTGGCTGCTCGCGGGACAGCTCAGCGAGGCGTTCGACATCGGCGCGCTGCTGCCGCTCACCCGCTGGCAGGTCGCCACCCAGTACCTCGGCCTGGGCTTCACCCACATCCTGCCCAAGGGGCTCGACCACATTCTGTTCGTTCTCGGTCTGTTTCTCCTCAGCGCGCGCCTGAAGCCGCTGCTGCTGCAGGTGACCGCGTTCACGGCCGCCCATACGCTGACCCTCGCCCTGACGATCTACGGCGTCTTCGCACTGCCGCCGTCCGTGGTCGAGCCGCTCATCGCCCTGTCGATCGCCTACGTCGCGGTGGAGAACCTCGTCACCAGCGAGTTGCAGCCGTCGCGTGTCGTGCTCGTCTTCGGATTCGGCCTCCTGCACGGCATGGGCTTCGCCAGCGTTCTGACCGATCTCGGGTTGCCCCGGTCGGAGTTCATCACGGCCCTGCTGACCTTCAACGTCGGCGTCGAGGCAGGCCAGCTCGCGGTCATCGCCGCCGCCTGCGCCGCGGTTCTGGGCGTTCGCAATCGCCCGTGGTACCGGCCGCGCGTTGTCGTCCCTCTCTCCGTTGCGATCGCCGGCGTGGGACTGTTCTGGACGGTCGAGCGGGTGGTCGGGTAGGGCCCTCCCCGCGTGTCCGACGGACCGCCCACCCCGGGGTCCCGGGGAACCGGATTGCCACGTGGTGGACGGCGGCGCTACGATCCGCGCGCCCATGCCCTCTCGACAGAACCGACCGCAACCCGCCGTGCTCGCCATCGCCGTCGCCGTGCTGCTCTTGGCCGCCGGCGCCGCCGCGCAACCGCCTTCGGAGAAGACGCGCATCGTGAGCGTCAACCTGGGCATGCAGTTCATCAACGACGCGTTCATGAACCGGGTCACGTTTCTCCAGGATGACGAGACCGGCGTTTTCGAGTCGCACTACGACGTCACCAGGCACCATTCTCTCGACGGCGGGATCGCGATCCGACTGTGGAGGGGCTTCGCGTTGGGCTTCGCGGTATCGCACGTCGCCGAGCCGACGACCGCCCAGGTCGATGCAGAGGTTCCCCATCCGCACCTCTACGGGTTCCCGCGCCCGGCCAGCGGCGTACGAAGCGGCCTGAAACGGAGAGAGATCGGCCTGCACGTTCAGGGGGAGTACTGGTGGTTCATCGACGAGACCTTCCTGCTGCGCGCCACATGGGGACCCACGATCTTCATCGCCAGACAGGATCTCGTGTCGCAGATCGGCACACGAGAAGTCGGCACCGACTTCGACAGGGTCGCCCTGACGAGCCACCGGTCCAGAACGGTCACCGCCGGGAGTCTCGGTCTCAACCTGGGGTTCGACGGCACCTGGTTCCTGACCGAGCGGTTAGGCTTCGGGTTCAGCGTCCGGTACAGCCGCGGCACGGCCACGGTCCGTTTGGGCAACCGATCGCCCACGCCCCTGGAGCTCGGCGGGACGCACGCCGGCGGGGGGTTGCGCCTCGCGTTCTGAGCGGCAGCAGCCGAGACCGTCTCCGTGCGTCCACCACTCCTGCCCCCTACCTGAACGTCAGCAACTGGTTCGAGACCCGCACGACGCCCGGAATCTCGGCGACCAACAGCTCCAGTTCCCGGCGCTCCACGTCGTTCCCCACATACCCGGCCAGCGTTACGGTGCTGTTGCCGACCAGGATCCGAAACGGCGGCGGGCGCATTCGCGCGAACCGCATGAACGACAGGCTCCCGAACACGCGGCGCCCGATGGCCTGCCGGAGCCGAGCGTCCTGGATGCTGGCGGGCAACGGCTGGATGCCGCCCCGGATATCCTGGACACCGCGCAGCCTGGCAACGCGCTCGAATATCTCGCCCGCCTTGTCCAGCTCCGGCGTGACCCAGCCGGAGAGCGTCACGACGCCCCGATCGACGACGGCTCCCACGAAATCCCAGACAGTGATTTCCGGATACTCGCGCACCACACGGCCCACTTCCTCCGCCAGCCGCTGGTCGCTCTCCGCCGCCGGCACCGCGATCTCGCTCACCACCGTGCCGACGCCGGGCACGTCGAGGGTGCGCTGGAGGGCGGCGTGCTTCAGCCAGAAGGTGTCCGCGGCACCGGCCAGGGTGACCTCCGTGCCGCTGACCTCCACTTCGAGGCGACGGAGGCCCCGCTCCTCGCGAAGGACCGTCTCCACTGCGCGGGCGAGCGCGCCGGACGACTGCGCGAGCGCCGGAACGGACGCGACGAGGAGTACCGGAAGCAGCGCGGCGGCGCCGGAGAACCGGATACGGATCGACGTCATGCCACGTCCCTCCCTCAAGTGTCATGATACGCGCAGTCCACGGTGAACACGGCGCGGCGGGCGACCGGACAGCGCAGGGAGGAAACCTCATGACGATGCAAGGGCCAACCCGGATCGCGGAGTGGAGCCGGCGTGAGGCGCTGCGGCTGCTGGGTCTCGGCGGCGCCGGCCTGGCGGCGGCATGCGGCAGCGCCCCGGCACCGGAGCCGGCGGCGGAGTCGCCCGCTCCCGCGGGATCGACGTTCCCCGACGGCGCCGTAGTACGGACCGTTCTGGCAGACCTCGCGCCTGGCGACCTGAGTCACGGCGCCCTGCTCTTTCACGAGCACATGTCGCTGGACATCCCGTTCTGGGATCGGCTCGTGGGCGCCGACAACCCCGCGCGCGAGAGCTTCATCGGGTCGCCGGACTCCCCCTACTTCATGCAGGACGTGACCGTGATGGTCGAGGAGCTGCAGGCCGCGGCCCGGGAAGGAGTTGCCGCAATCGTCGATGGCGGTCACGCGGACATGGGTCGTGACGCGGCGTTTCTGCGGGAGGTCTCGGAGCGTTCGGGCATGCCGATCGTGGTGAGCGGCGGGTACTACACGGACCCGTTTCATCCCGCGGAGCTGGCGGACCGGACCGAGGACGAGATCGCGGCCGCCCTTGCCGAGGCCGCGTCAGCGGAGCGCTGGGGCGCGTTCGGCGAGATTGCGAGCTCGGAGGAGATGACGCCGGGCGAGCGAAAGGTGTTCGCCGCGATCGGCAGGGCGCACCTCCTGACCAACGTACCGATCTTCACGCACACCGCCAACGGCCTGGAAGCCGAGACGCAGCTCGACATCTTCGAGTCGCTCGGGGTCCCGCCCGGCAGCATCGCGATCGGGCACATGGGAGGGCTCGACGATCCCGAGGCGGCGGTCCACCGGCGCCTCGCCGAGCGCGGCGCCTTCGTCGGCTTCGATCGACTCGGCGGCGGCCCGGAAGCCGACGCGCACAAGGTCCCGATGGTGCAGGCGCTCATCGACGCAGGCTACCTGGAGAACGTGCTGCTGGCCTCCGATTTCGCGCGGGCGAGCGACATCCAGCGTAACGGGGGGCCGGGGTACGCCAAGACCGTGACGCAGTTCGTTCCGCTGCTGCGCGAGGCCGGGGTGACCGAAGAGCAGATCCGTGTCATGACGGTCGACAATCCATTGCGGCTGCTCGCGTTCGTGCCGCCGGCGTAGCCTGTCGCCGACGGAGCGGTCACGACCTGCCGGTTGCAGTCTTCTCGCCGGCAGGCAGACGAGATGTCTTCCATGACGTCTGTCGGTACCGGCGCACCGGGCGACGGTCGCTCGGCGCACGACGCGCGGCGGCTCGGACTGGTCTGCTTCGTCTCGGGTGCCGCGAGCCTGGTCTTCCAGGTGGTCTGGTTCCACTTGGCGGGCCTGGTGTTCGGCAGCAGCGTCTGGGCTGCCAGCCTGGTCCTGTCGAGCTTCATGGGCGGGCTCGCCTGCGGGAGCGCCCTCGTGGCGCGTCGCGGTCAGCGAATCCGGCGCCTGGTCCGCGCCTACGCGGCGCTGGAGGTGGCGGTGGCCGCGTCCGGCGCGATCCTGGCAATCGCGCTGCCGCACCTGACACGCGCCGTGGTCGCCGTCACGGCTCCGGTCGCCGAGGTGGTCTGGCTGGTCGGTGCGATTCGTTTCGCCCTCGCGTTCGTCCTCCTGCTCGCGCCCGCGACGGCGATGGGTGCGACGCTGCCGCTGCTCGTCGCCGCGCTCGCGCGCCGGCGCAGCGGCCTCGGCTCCGCGCTCGGGCTTTTGTACGGGTGGAACACGATCGGCGCCGTGACCGGCGTTGCGGGCGCGGAACTGTTGCTCATCGACAGGTTCGGGGTGACCGGCGCGGCCGCGTGCGCCTCGCTGCTCTGCGTGTCGGCTGCCGCCATCGCCGTCGCGACCGCGCGGCAGGACGAAGCGCTCCCGGCGCCGTTGGCCGCATCGGAGGCGGGCGACGGATTCTCCGCCCTCACGCAGCGCGCCGATTCTCCCCGACGGCGCCGCTGGCCCCTCCTCGCCTCCGCGTTCCTGTCGGGCGCCATCCTGCTTGCCCTCGAGGTGCTCTGGTTCCGGTTCCTGACGATGTACGTCCTGTCGACCACGCTCGCGGCCAGCCTGATGCTTGGGGTCGTCCTCGCGGCCATCGGGTCGGGCGGACTGGCGGCATCCGGCTGGCTGCGGCGGAAACCGGACGCCGCGGCGCGTCTCCCCGTCGTCGCGATGCTCGCCGGTTGCGCGGTCATCGCCTGCTACGCCGCGTTCGAAGGACTCACCGGAGGAACGCAGATCGAATCGTGGCGCCGAATCGTCTGGCTGGCCTCCGTGCTGACGCTGCTGCCGTCCCTGCTCTCGGGCGTGTTCTTCACGCTCCTCGGCGACGCCCTGCAGCGCCAGGTCGGGGTCGCGACGCGAACGGCGGGCTGGCTGACGATGTGGAACACGAGCGGCGCGATGTGCGGAACGCTGGCGGCGGCCTTCGTTCTGCTGCCGGTGCTGGGCATGGAAGCCGCATTCTTCGTGCTGGCCGCCGCCTACGGGGCCGTCGGGATCCTGGTCATGCCGGGCGCCGGCTCGTGGCGCACGCACCTGCGGACACCGGCGGTCGCCGTCTGCTGCCTCGCGCTGGCGGCCGGTCTGGCGCGGTTCCCGTTCGGCCTGATGCACGACGTCTACTTCACGCGGTCCGCCCAGCCCTACGCCGTGGACGGTTCGGAGATCGTGGCCACTCGCGAAGGACCGTCCGAAACCATCCTCCTGATGCAGCAGCGCTGGCTGGACCAGCCCGTCTACAACCGCCTCGTGACCAACGGGTTCTCGATGTCCGGAACCGGCGTCTCGGGGTTGCGCTACATGCGCTATTTCGTCTACTGGCCGCTGTTCGCGCACCGCGGTCCCATCGAGCAGGTGCTGGTCATCTGCTACGGCGTCGGGGTCACCGCCGGGGCGGCGCTGGATCTGCCCGGCGTCGAGTCCGTCGACGTGGTGGAGATCTCCCCGGACGTCGTCGCGATGAGCGACCTCATCTACCCTGCCGACCACCCGCTGCGCGACCCGCGCGTGACCGTGCACATCGCCGACGGGCGGCAGTTCCTGCACGGGACGCCGGAACGCTACGACCTGATCACCGGCGAGCCGCCGCCGCCCCGGACCCCCGGCGCGGTCAACATCTATACCCGCGAGTACTTCCAGCTCATCCGCAACCGCCTCGCCGAGGGCGGGATCGCCACCTACTGGCTGCCCGTCGCCAGGCCCGATCCGGGCACCAACGTCAACGCGATCATCCGGGCGTTCTGCGACGTGTTCACCGACTGCTCGCTCTGGAACGCCACCCCGTTCGACCTGATGCTCGCCGGCACGCGGAACGCGAGCGGTCCCGGCTCGGTGGCGGCGTTCGCCCAGCCGTGGCGCCTGCCGGCGCTGCGGGCGCGGCTGGAGGAGATCGGCCTCGAGCTGCCGCAGCAGATCGGGGCGACGTTCCTCGGGGACGCCGCCTACCTGAACGAGCTGACGGCGGACACGCCGCCGCTGGTCGACGACCGTCCCCGCCGGCTGCGGCCCGATCCCCACTCTCCGTCGCTGTCGGATCCGGGCTACGGCAGCGACCCGCGGGTGACGGAGCTATACGACAGCGTCCTCGATCCCGCACGAGCGCGCGATGGGCTGACGACTTCCGGCTACATGCGCCGCCTCTGGCCCGCGGAGCTGATCGACGCGGCGGCGCCCTGGTTCGACCACCAGCGCGTCCTGAACCGGGTGATGTGGGACGGAGGCCGGCCGCTGGCGCAGATCGAGGACCTGCACCGGCTCCTGACCCAGACCCCGCTGCGCACGTTGCCGCTCTGGATGCTGGGCAGCGACGACGTGAAGGCGCGCATCGCGCAACGGGGCGACGACGGGACCGGCGCCGCGGAATACGCGCGCGGACTGACCGCGCTCGCCCGTCGTGACTACCCCGGGGCCGCCGCGGCGTTCGCGGGCGCCGAGCGGCGCGGTCTGACCGGCGAGGCCATCCGGCCGTTGCGCGTCTACGCCCTCTGCCTGGCCGGCCGGATCGACGCCGCGGCGGTGCTGGCACAGGATCGGATCCCGCGTACGGAGGAGCAACGCCACTTCTGGACATGGCTCGGATCGCGGTTCGGTGTAGGCCCCCTGGTGACCGGTTGACGTCGCGGACACGCAAAGGAAGGGTAATAACATACTTGACGAAAGGAGGATCCCATGGGCGTGCGGATCTCGGTCGTCGGTGTCATCGTCGGCTCCTTCTCCTCAGCAGGATGCGAACTCATCGGCGAGATCCAAGGTGCGTTCGCAGATGCCTATTTCGGCGCGATGTTGCTCGTCCTCGTAGGCGGAGCCATAATCGCTGCCGCTACTGGACTCTTCCAGTTCGTCGGCCGCGCGATCGGCGTGACGGCGGGCTGGATATCGCGCTTCCTGAAGCGCCTCGCCTCCTCGCATCAACCCCGCCTCGAGGACTTCGACGCCGACGACGAGTGGATGTCGGCTCTTGAGCGCTGGCACCGGCGCCGGCTGATCACGATCTGGCTTACAGCTCTCGTAGTGTTGGTGCTCGTGTTCCGGATGCTGCCCCGCCATCAAGTCGAGCTAATCAACGACGACCGCTCGGCGTACATCGTGGTTCACGACCGCTGGACCGGCTCGATCACGACGACGTACGCTGTCGAGGCGGCTGAGGCGGAGTACCGGAGCCGGGCAACTGGCGCACCGTGAGGACTCCGCGGGCACGGAACGGACACGAAAAGTGCTGTAGAATCGCCTAGGAGGAGGGAGGCGACACATGAGATCGATGATCACGGGTTTCTTGGACGTGTTCCGGTCGCGTTCGCCGCGGTCGCGCGTGCGGATCCGCGGTCAAGTACGGTTTCAGTGCGAGGAGGTGGGGGACGGGTCGTGGGTCGCTGAGTGCGACGCGCTGAACGTGACCATCCTCGCGAGTTCATTTTCCGGGTTGGTCGAAGACATTGTACCGACGCTGGACGCCATGCTTGAGGATCTGCGAAGTACAGGCGACTTGGAGACGGTGCTTTCTCGGGCCGGGCTCAGTGCGGAACCCGACGAC
Source organism: Vicinamibacterales bacterium (assembly GCA_965222905.1). GTDB lineage: Bacteria > Acidobacteriota > Vicinamibacteria > Vicinamibacterales > UBA8438 > WTFV01. The sequence continues at coordinate 165,283 of OZ244976.1, forward strand.
ATTGCATCGGCGGGGGCGTTCGATCTGCCATTCTCGACGGACATTCGTCGCCATGCTGAAGATTCCGCGCACGCACTTGCTGTCTGAGATTCGCTGCAGGGTTCCGGTTCATCAGCGGTAAGCAGCGGAGTTCTGATGCGTACCGTCTCCGAGGCGGTACCGACATAGTCGCGATTCCACGAACGGACTTGGTTGCCGAGGAAGGCGCCCGCCGAATCCTGAAGCGCGCAGGTCGCACGCACGGCGAGATTGCGGCCTTTCTCGCGGCTCACGGTCAGGAGAACCCATGACGGACGACACCAAGCTCCCGGAGTGCCACGAGGGGGAAGCGGCGAGCGAGCGGTTCACCGACGCGATGCGCGCGATCTTCCGCGCCGACCGCGCCCCTGCCGCTGAGCCGGACGTCAACCGAACACCGGCTCGGGCTGGTGGTCCTGACCGGTCAGCTTCCGGTACGTCACGCGCTTGCCGACGACCCGAGACAGCGCGCGCTTGAAGCGGTCGAAGTCGGTCCCGAATCGCTCGTTCCAGCGGTAGGCCTGTTCGTCCAGGTAGCGGAACCAAGTGGAAGGGCTCGACGCTCACCGTGGGTGCCGCCGAGCGCGCGCTTCAGCAGGCTCTAGCCCGGACTATTCATGGCGACCGTGACTTGGCCCCTGGGAGGCGGCACCGGAACCGGACTCGGTCACGGACAACGGGCAATGAGCAGTGGGCGGCCGCTGGAACGTCTCAACCGCGTGTGGCAGGGTGGTTGAGCGCCGAATGGACGTGATGACGGGTGCCGCCGGGGAGGACAGCGCACACTTCCCCCGTTGCGGGCGGTTGGCAGCCTCCGTCAGTCAGCGATGCGGCGCTCGCCGAGCGGCTATCCGGCGCGCGCCCCGAGCGCGAACGCGATATGCCGCCACGCCGCCAAGTCTGGTGTCGCGCGCGGCAGGCGCAGGACGATGCGACGCACCGAGCACACCACCTGGACGCCGAGCTTCAGCAGCCGGTCGCGCAGCCAAGGCACCTGCGCGCGGGCGCACGCGGTGTCGGCGGCGCGCAGCCGCAACTCCTGCATCAGCACGTAGGCCGCCGCCGTCAGCAGGACGCGCAACTGATTCGCCGAAAACGTCTGGCAACTCGTGCGGTCGATCTGTAGGGCCTTCAGTTCCTTGATCCGGTTCTCGGCGTCCCCGCGGGCGCAGTAGACCTTCTCGTAGAGGAAACGCGGCGTCTGCCGCATGTTGGTCACGACGAAGCGCGGATTGTCCCGTGGCTCGCGGTCTCGGTGGCGGACGACTTCGGCCTTGATCACCACCCGCCGCGCGTGGTTCCACGTGCCGGCCTGGTACTCGTTGGTCTCGGTGTAGACGTGCTCGGTCTGTTCGCTGCGCCACGTCCGCGCCCGCGCCACCAGCATGGCCGGCTCGGCGTACCGCTCCAACACCGCGTTCTTCGCCATCGCGATCACGTAATCGAGCCGCGGCTGCGCCTCCAGGAACGCGAAGACCGCCGGGCTGGCAAAGCCCCCGTCGAGCCGAACGAGAATGCGCGCCCGCGGAAACGCCCGGCGCAGCCGCGGCAGCAACCGCGACAACAGCCCGACCGTCCCCTCGGAGGCGACCGCCTTGCCGTGCCGCAACAGCGCCGCGCACAGATACTGCTCGGATTCGCGGTCGAAGGTCAGGAAGCCAAGCAGCGGCAGGTAGCACCAGTTGTCGTAGTAGCCGTTGAAGAGCGTGTACTGCTGCGCCCCGTGCGTCGGGTCGTCCGTCGGGTCCAGATCGATCGTGATGCACCGCGCCCGCCCGTCCAGACGGCGGCGATGCCGCGCGATGACCCGCGTGGCCAACTCGTCGGCCATGCGGTAGAGCGCGCAGCCGTTGACTGCGTTCTCGAACCGCGACAGCGTCGGCTGCGACGCCAGGCGCTCGCCCGAAACCGGGTCTCTGTCGAGCAGCAGCTTGTGGATGGGGTCGTCGGCGAGACGGTCGCCATCATTGCAGTCGGGATGGCCGCAGGCGATGCCAAAGATGCGCTGGCCGATCAGGTCCGCGAGCGAGTGCCGGGTCTTGTCCGGCGCCCGCTTGTCGAACAGACACCCGGCGAACGCCTTGACCAGGCCGTAGATGCGCTCGGCGGCCTTCAGCAGGATCGCCCCGCCGTCGGAACTGGCCTGCTCCTGGTTGAACCGGGCGAACAGCGGCTTGTCAAACAGATCCGGGAACAGAACAGTCTGTGTTACAGTGTCGGTCGTCACGCAAGGGCCTCCGTGGTGGCGCAAGTGGTTGTTAACACTGCACTTGTACCACACGGGGGCTCTTGTGTCTGTACCGGAATCGGAACACGCCACGAATTTTCCGGGCTAGAAGCGCTCCATCGTGTTCGTGTGCACGTTCTCATCGACGTACCGGAACGGCGTGATTGACGACGCCGTGCGCGTAGAGCGCGTAGAGCCCCTCGTAGGACTTCAGCTCGTCCGTGTAGAGCGCGGACCCCGCGGCCACGTGCTTCTTGACCGCGGCCTGCAGGATCGCCTTCTTGCGGTCTCCGATGACCATCGTGCGGACCTCGCCGCCGAGCTTGAGCATCCCGAGCCCGGCGGTCTTGTCCATGCCGCCGGTCCCGTGGTTTCGGCGTTTGCGCTGTGCCGTGTGCATGTTGCGCGCCTTCCCGCCGATGAGCGTCTCCTCGACCTCGACCTCCCACGTCATCTTCTCGAACGACCCGGCGTGGAGCGCCGCGCGGATCCGGTGGCCCATGAACCACGCGGTCTTCTGTGTGACGCCGATCGCCCGGTCGTAGCTGGACACCCCGTTCTTGCAGTTCACGATGAGCCAGACGGCCGGGAGCCACTTCGACAGCGGAAGCGGGGAATCCTCAAAGACGGTCCCGGTCTTCAGCGTGAACTGGCGGCACGGGTGCTTCTCCGCGCACTTCCAGCGCCGCTGGTTGGTGGGTCGAGCGCGCGCGGCCTCAGCGCCTCAAACCCGGCGACCTGTCGACCGCCGCCTCAAGCGCCGCGAGGTCGGGCCGGTCGGGGTGGACGTCGCGCGCCTCGGCCAGCCACGCACGAGCCTCTTCCAGGCGGCCCAGCCGTACCAGCGCGTCCGCGCGCCCGAGCCATGCCTCCGCGAATCCGGGATCGACCGCGGTCACCTGCGCGTAGTGCGGTAGCGACTCGGCCAGACGCCCGGCTCCCCGCAACGCTTCGGCCAGTCCCATCCGTGCCTCGACGTAGCCCGGCTGCAACCGCAGCGCGGTCTCGTAGCGGGCCACGGCTTCCTGCCACCGGCCCTGCAGGGCGAGGATTGCTCCGAGACTGAAATGCGCTCTCGGGAAGTCCGGTGACCGCCGCAGGGTCTCCTCGAGCTGCGCCACGGCGGTGCGGGTATCGCCTCCCGCGGCCAGTGCCGTCGCGAGCCGCTGGCGCAACGAGGCGTTGTCCGGCTCCAGTTCCAGACCCTGCCGGAAGGCATCCACGGCTGCGGCCCACCTGCCGCTCTGCAACGCCTGGATCCCGCGCCCCTCGAGCTTCATCGCACTCGGCAGCAGCGCGTCGAGCTCCTCCATGAGCGGATCGGGCAGCGGCACGTCCACGCTGCCGCGCCGGGCGAGGTGCGCCGCGGCGAGGTCCATCTCCCCCAGCGCCCGGTAGGCCATCGCCAGCGGATAGTGCAGGCGGGACGCCTGCGGCGCGGCGCCCAGCGCCCGTTCCAGGTACTCGGCCGCACTCAGGAAATCACGCCGGGCCAGGGCCGCACGCCCCGCGCCGGCGAGTGCCGCCGCCGAACGCGGATCGTAGGCGACGGCCTGCCGGAACTGCCGCTCGGCCAGCTCGGAACGGCCCTCGTCGAGACGGGCGCGCCCGAGCCAGACGAGCGTCGGGACGTCCGACGACCGCAGCGCAAGCGCGCGTTCGAACGCCGCGGCGGCCGCGCCCCGCTCCTCCGTCATCCTGTGCAGGTGGCCCAGGTAGTAGGGCCAGCGCAGGTCGTCCGGAGCCAGCGCCTCGGCATGCCGGTAACTGACCGCCGCCGCCCCGAAGTACTCGGCAGCCGTCAGGACCAGGCCGAAGGCGCCGTAGGCGTTGGCCAGCTCGGCCGTCGGGACGCCGCCGTGCACGGCGTCCTCGACCGTGCGGAAACGCGTGCGAACCTGCTCCGCGGCCGGCGCCGCGAGACGCGAGAGGTCGGGCATCGTGACCGGCGGCAGCGCAGCGCGATCGAGCGGCGCCGGGAGAGGGACGGCCGAGGCATCCGCCTCGCCGCGGTCGCCCGACCCGGCGCACCCGGCGGCCAGGAAGCCGGAAAGCAGCACGCTCGCCAGCCGGCCGGCGAGCGGAAGGAACGCCCTCATCGTCCGCTCGCCTCGATGAGCGTCGTATAGCGATCCACCGGCACGCCGCGCCACTCCTCGACCCGCCCGCCGGGCCAGATGACGCGCACGTCGACGGGGTCCGCCAGAGAACCGAGCCCCACGAGCACCCGCGGGTCGCTGGCCGACGCATAGCTGCCGTCGGCGCGTGCGCGGCGCCACAGCGTGGCGCCGTCCGATCGGGTCACCGCCACCCGGGCGCCGACCATGTCACGCCCGCCGGCCCCGACCAGACGCAGCCCCACCCAGTGCCGCCGGTGGCCGATGCCGTTGACGAGAAGACGTACCCGCCCGGTAGCGTTGGCCACCAGCACGTCGGTATCGCCGTCGTTGTCGACGTCGCCGAACGCCGCGCCCCGGCTCACCTCGGACGCCTGGAACACCGTACCGGCCCGAGCGCTGACGTCCTCGAATCCACCGTCTCCGCGGTTCCTGAAGAGCTGATTGCGTTGATCGAGCGGAAATACCGCGCCGGGGTCGGCACGGTCGAGGCTCTCGACGACCAGGCCGTTGACGGCCAGCAGGTCCAGCCAGCCGTCGTTGTCGAAATCGAGCCAACCGGCCCCGAACCCGGTATAAGGCAGGCTGGGATGGCGGATGCCGGCGGCGGCGCTCCGCTCGGCGAACAGCCCGGACCCGTCGTTCACGTAGAGCGTGCTCCCCTGGCCGGTGAGCTCGGTGACGAACAGGTCCTCGTCGCCGTCGTTGTCGAAGTCGCCGAAGTCCACCCCCATGTCCGCCTTGGCCTCCCCCGCCTCGCCGAGCGCCACTCCCCACAGCGGCGCCATGTTGCGGAACGTGCCGTCGCCCCGGTTCACCCAGAGCTGGTTCTCCTGCTGATCGTTGGCGACGAAGATGTCGATCCAGCCATCCCCGTTCACGTCGGCCGTCGCCACGCCGAGCGCCGGGCCGAACTCGCGCGCCATGCCGGCTGCGGCCGTCGCCACGGCGAACGTCCCGTCGCCGCGGTTCCGATAGAAGCGGCTGGGCCGGGCGCGGTACATCGCCGGCACGCAGTAGTTCTCCGGACCCGTGGGATGGAAGCACGGTACGTGCATGTCGAGGGCATAGTGCAGATAGTTGCCGACGAAGAGATCGAGCCAGCCGTCGCGGTCGGCGTCGACGAACGCCGCCGAGACTCCCCAGGATTCATCGTCCGTGCCGCTGGTGGCCGAGACATCGGCGAAGGTGCCGTCGCCCCGGTTGCGGAACATCTGGTTGGCGCCGAACCGGGTCAGGTACAGGTCGACCCAGCCGTCGTTGTCCATGTCGCCGGTTGCGACGCCCATGCCGTAGCCCCGCGCCGCGATGCCGCTATCGTCCGTGACGTCGGTGAAGGCCAGCGCCGGAGCCCCCGCGGCATCCATCGACAGATCGTTGCGGTACAGCCGATCCCGCGCCGCCCCGGGCGGCGGCGCCGCAAGCGGCGCGTCACTCCCGAGCGTGTCCCCCTGGACGAGATAGACGTCGAGATCGCCGTCGTTGTCGTAGTCCAGCAGCGCCACGCCAGGCCCCATGATCTCCGGCTGGTAGAAGCGACCCGACATCCCGTTGAAGTGGACGAAGTCGAGACCGACGGCCGCCGCCACGTCGGTGAACCACTCCACGCCGGTGTCCGGACCCGGCGCGGGCATGTCCCCCGGCGCCCGTGCAACTCCGGATTCGGCCCCGCAGCCGGCGGCCAGCACGACAATCGCCGGCAGCGCCAGAGCGCGGGCGACGAACGGCATCCCCCGGGTCACCTCGGCCTCCCGGGCTCGACCGCTCCGGGGTGCGCGGGGGGTCCGGGCGCGTGATCCGGATCGTCGTCGCGCCAGGGCGTCCGGCAGGGCTGTCGCCGCAGGTACAACTGGAGGTTCGACGCCATCCGCTGGGCCACGTCGGGGCGTGCGGCCTTCACCGCGATTGCCATCGCCGCGCGCTGCCACTCGACCGCCTCGGCGAACAGCCCCAGCTCGGCCAGGGTCATGGCCATCGTCTCCGCGACCGCCGTGGTCGGCTCGGTTTCCACCAGACCGCGCATCACTTCCAGCGCCTGCCCGCCGTCGCGCACCCGCTCGTCCGGCGCCGCGGCCAGCAGACGGGCCAGGGCATGCGGAAACTCCGTTCGGCCGGGGTGAACCGCGATCGCCCGGATCAGACGCTCGCGGGCATCCGCATACCGTTCGAGACGCACGAGCGCCATCGCCTCACCGAACCGCGCCGCGGCATTGCCCGGATCGAGCGCGATCACGCGGCGGTAGGAAGCCAGGGCCGGCTCGGGCCGCGCCGACCGCCGCAGCGCGTCGGCCAGCGCGAGGTGCCCGGCGGCGAAATTCGGGTTGTGCAGAACCGCGTCCATGAAGCGGTCGATCGCCTCGGGGTCGCGACCGGTCCGCGCGAGCAGGGCGCCCAGGGCATAGTGCGCCCCGTACAGAAGCGGATCGAGACGCAACGCTTCCTCGAACGCGGCCTGCGCCCCGCGCGCGTCGCCCGACCGTTCCAGCACGATCCCCAGGCTCAACCGCAGCATGGCCACCTTCGGCGCGGCGCCGGCGGCGGTCCGGAAGTGCGCCGCAGCCAGCGCCCAGTTGCCGCCGGCGGCAGCGTGGAACGCGAGGTCGCGGTAGTACTGCGGGTTCCGGAGGATCCCGTTGAGCGCGGCCATGAGCGGGTCCGGCAACCGCACGGGAACGCCCGCCCCGGAACCTCCTCTCCGCTGCCGGAGTTGCCCTTCCGCCCGCTTCGGGTCGCCCAGGCGCCGGTAGCCCATGGCCAGCGGATAGTGGATGCTGTCGGCCTCGGGATCGAGTGCCAGCGCCGCCTCCAGGTGTTCGACGGCGGAAGCCGCGTTCTCCAGCGCCAGCGCGATGCGACCCGCCTCGACCCGGAGTGCCGGCGCGCCGGGCCGCCGCGCGAGCATCCCGGCGACGAGCGGCTCGGCCGCCTCCGGCCGTCCCAGTTCCAGGAGGATGCGGCTGAGCCAGACGGTGGCCGCCAAGTCCGTCGGCCCGAGGTCGAGGGCCCGGCCCAAGTGCTCGGCCGACCGCTCGAGATCGCCCATCCTGCGCAGCACGTGGGCCGCGTAGTACGGCCACCGGAACTCGGCCGGCGCCAGCACCTGCGCGTTGCCGAAGCACCGCTCCGCATGCGAGAGAAACTCGGCGGCCATGAACAGCATTCCCAGCTCGCCGTACGCCTGGCCGCGAGCCTGGGCCGGAGCCTCGGGGTCGCGGGCGACGGACAGCAGGGATCGGTAGGCTTCCCCGAGCTGCCGCTGAACCGCCGGGTGCAGGCGACCGGCGTCAGGCAGCGCAACGGTCTGCAGGACCTGCACCTGGCGCGCGCGCTCCGGAGGCGGGCTCGATCCCCCCGCGACGCAAACCTGTGACGGACCGGCGATCAGGCCGAGCACGAGCACCGCCGGCACGACGCCGCGCCGCAGGTCTTCTCGCATGCGCATTGGCGGACCGTCCACAGGTTCGACTAGCGCCGCCAAACCCGTCGCGGGCTCCGTGTTCGGCCCCAGCCTCCACCGCCCCAGGAGCTCGCTCCCGCAGAAGCCACTCCGTTGCATTCTGCGGCGCAAGCTCCTAGGAGTCTGCGCCGCAGAAAAAACGATGCGACAATCGTAGGCCAGACCGACGACGGAAGGACTTGATGTCGACGACTTTTCGCCCCTACGCACCGGACCAATCGCTGCTGTTGCCTCCCGACGTGCGGGAGTGGCTGCCCGAGGGCCACTTGGCGCACCACATCAGCGATCTGGTGGACGATCTGGATCTGACCGCGTTTTACGCGCCGTACGAGGGAGACGGCCGCCGCAACGCGCCGTATGAGCCCCGGATGATGGTGAAGGTTCTGCTCTACGCGTACGCGACCGGGGTGTTCTCGTCGCGCCGGGTGGCGCGGAGGCTGGAAGAGGACGTGGCGTTCCGGGTGCTGGCGGCGGGAAACTTTCCGCAACACCGGACGCTGTGCGAGTTTCGGCGTCGGCACCTGGAGGATTTCCAGGCGCTGTTCGTGGAGGTGGTCCGTCTGGCGCAGGAGTTGGGTCTGGCGCGCTTGGGGAAGCTGTCGATCGACGGGACGAAGGTGCGTGCGAACGCGAGCAAGCGCAAGGCGATGAGCTACGACCGGATGCAGGAAGAGGAACAGCGCCTGGAAAGCGAGATCGAGGCGCTGTTGCGCAAGGCGGACGCGGTTGACGAGGCCGAGGACGCGCGCTTGGGCGCGGAGGTTCGGGGCGATGATCTGCCGGCGGAGTTGCACCGGCGGGAAGCGCGTTTGGCAGCGATTCGGGCGGCGAAGGCGCGTCTGGAAGCAAAGCAACGGGCGGCAGACGACGCGCGGGGTCGGCAGCCGGGTCAGGACCGGAACCCGAAGGGCGGTCGGCCGTACAAGCGGGCGTATGGCGAGCCGGACGAGAAGGCGCAGAGCAACTTCACGGACCCTGAGAGCTCGATCATGAAGACGAGCAGTGAGGGGTTCCAGCAGTGCTACAACGCGCAGGCGGCGGTGGACGCGGAGCACCAGTTGGTGGTGGCGACGGATCTGACGGCGAACGCGAGCGACCAGGGTGAGTTGCCGGTGTTGCTCGACGCGGTGAAGGAAACGTTCGACGCGCAGCCGGAGACGGTGCTGGCCGATGCGGGGTACTGCAACGAGCGGGACCTGAAGGACCTGGAAAAGCGGGGCGTTGACGGGTATGTGGCGCCGGGCCGGGAGGGCAAGCAGGCGGCTACCCGCGATCTGGAGGCCCATCCGGCGACGGGTCGCATGATGGAGAAGCTGGCGACGCCGGCGGGCCGGACGGCGTATGCGGAGCGCAAGTGGTTGTCGGAGGCTCCCTACGGTTGGATCAAGCACGCGCTGGGCTTCCGGCGCTTCAGTTTGCGTGGACTGGCGAAGGTGCGCTGCGAGTGGGACCTGGTGTGCCTGGCGTTGAACGTCAAGCGCCTGCACGTGCTGATGGCGGCGTAGGATGCGGGGAATGCGGCTCGCCACGGCGGCAAATCGACGCGCACCGCGGTCTCTGGCGGCCCGTGCGGCCCGCGAGGACCAAATTTTGCTCTCTGTTCGCCAACCACCGAAAATCCACCCCGCCCGGCCGACCGGCGAAGCCGCCCCGACACGGAGCTCAGGGCGTGGGCTGGCGACCCGTTTCGTGCCGCAAGCGTCCTGCGGCGCAGACTCCTAGCCCCAAAATCGTCGCCTGCGGCTACGAAGGCGCGCCTGGTGTTCGGGCTGACCGAGGCGTCGACCAAGCGGCGCGCGACCGTGAACGTGCACACGTTGACTACATCGAAGTGCTCTACCCGGCCTTGCGTAACGCGGCCGCCGCCTGCCAGAGATCCCAGTCGGCCTGGAGGCCCATCCAGAACTCCGGTGACATCTCGAACAACTGTGCGAGCCGGAGTGCGGTATCCGCCGTGATCCCACGTCGGCCGCGAATCACTTCATTCAAGCGGTTCAGCGGGATCTTCATGCGCCGGGCCGCCTCGACTTGCGTGAGGTTCGCCGGCCGGAGAAACTCCTCACGCAGCATCTCCCCGGGCGACGTCGGTGGACGCTTCAGATCCAGTACAGACAGCGGCCCCTCAGTGGTAGTCCTCGCACGTGACCGCATCGGCAGAGCCTCCCTCAAACCGAAACGTGATCCGATATTGCTCGTTCACCCGCATGCTGTAGCACCCGATCCGATCGCCTTTCAGCGCCTCCAGACGATTGCCTGCGGGTAGCCGCAGATCCTGGATCGTCCGCGCGCGGTGCAGCGCGTCCAGTTTCCGCCGGATCACAGGCCACAACGGCTTCGGCAGCCGTCGGGCGACTTTCGTATCGCGGCCGTAGTAGACATCGGCCGTTCCCACGTCGGCGAACGACCGGATCACACCGCTAAATTACACGATTAACGGTGAATCATCAACTTTGGGCGGCGCGTGTCGCGTTAACCAGGCTGGACCCGTGTTCACGGCGTCGCGCGTCGTCCGCCGCCCGCTGCGCCGCCTCCAGACGCGCCTTCGCCGTCCGGATCGCCGCCAGACGATCCTCTCGGCGGCGCAACTCCGCCGGCAGGTCGTCGCCGCGCTCGTCCGCCCCGAAGCGCGCGTCCTCGGCCGCGTCGGCGTCCCCCGCCGCCTCCAGCAGCCCCTGGATCTCGCCGACCAGGCGCCGTTCCTCCTCCTGCATCCGCCCGTAGCTCATCGCCTTGTGCCCGCCGCCAGCATCCGGAACGCCACGTCCTCTTCCAGCTTCCTCGCGACCCCCCGCGACGAAAACACCCCCGTCGCATACGCGTAGATCAGCACCTTCACCATCATCCGCGGCTCATACGGCGCGTTGCGCCGCCCGTCCCCCTCATACGGGACGTAAAACGCCGTCAGATCCAAACCGTCCACCAGATCGCTGACGTGGTGCGCCAAGTGGCCCTCCGGCAACCACGCCCGCACGTCGGGCGGCAACAGCAGCGATTGGTCCGGTGCGTAGGGGCGAAAAGTCGTCGACATCAAGTCCTTCCGTCGTCGGTCTGGCCTACGATTGTCGCATCGTTTTTCTGCGGCGCAGACTCCTAGCGGAGCATCCGCCCCGTCCCCTCCGTCAAGGTGATCCAGCGATCCACGGACACGTCGGTCCACTCCTCGACCCGGCCGCCGGGCCAGATGACCTCGACACGTCCCACCCTCGCGGTCTGCCCGAGACCGACCAGCACCCGCGCATCGCTGGCCGACGCGTAGCTGCCGTCGGTGCCTGCCCGCCGCCACAGCGGCGGACCGTCGCTCCGAAAGACGCCGACCCGCGCCCCGAGCATGTCCCGCGGCGGGTCGCCCCCGGCGAGCCGCAGACCGAGCCAGTGATTCCGGTTGCCGACCTCGTTGAGGAAGAGCCGCGCCGGACCGTTGTTGTTGCCCACCACCACGTCCACGTCGCCGTCGTTGTCCAGGTCGCCGAACGCGGCGCCGCGGCTGACCTCGGACAGCGCGAACGCCGGTCCGGCCCGCCCGCCGACGTCCGCGAACCGGCCGCCGCCCAGATTGCGGAACAACTGGTTCTTCTGGTGCAACGGGAACGGATCCCCGGCCTGCACCAGCGGCTGCAGGATGCTCACCGCGCCGTTGACGGCCAGCATGTCGAGCCAGCCGTCGTTGTCGAAATCGAACCAGCGCGCGCCGAACCCGGTGAACGGCAGGCTCGGCGCCCCGAGCCGCGCCCGCGCGCTCCGATCCTCGAAGACGCCGGCGCCGTCGTTGACGTACAGCGTGTTCGTCTCGTTGTCGAGGTGCGTCACGAACAGGTCGTCGTCGCCGTCGTTGTCGAAATCGCCGGCGTCGACCCCCATGCCGGCCTCGGTCATCCCGGCATGGTTCAGCGCAACCCCCGCCAGCAGCGCCTCGTTGCCGAACGTCCCGTCGCCGCGGTTGATCCACAACTGGTTCTCGTCGCCGTCGTTGGCGACGTAGACGTCGACCCAACCGTCGCCGTCGAGGTCGTCGGAGACCACCCCGAGCGCCCGCCCGTACGCACTCGCCACCTGAGACTCCGCGGTGACGTCGTCGAACGTTCCGTCGCCGCGGTTGCGGTACAGCCGATCCGGAACCGGCAGATAGCGTTGCGGCCCGCAGTAGTTCCGGACTCCGGTCGGGGTCGAGCAGTCCGCGTCGCCGCCGGGGCGGTGGTCGAGGTAGTTGCCGACGTACAGGTCGAGCCAGCCGTCCCGGTCGAAGTCGAGAAACGAAGCCGAGAGCCCCCAGCGCGCGCCGCCGGACCCGATCCGCCGCGAGACGTCCGCGAAGGTGCCGTCGCTGTTGTTGCGGAACAGCCGGTCGGGTCCGAGCCGGGTGAGGTACAGATCGATCCAGCCGTCGTTGTCGAAGTCGCCGGTCGCGGCGCCCATGCCGTATCCGGGCACGTCGAGGCCGCTTCCGGCGCTGACGTCGGTGAACCGGAGGGCGCGGGATCCATCGCGGTGCACGACGAGATCGTTCCGGTACAGGCGATCCGTCAGCGGGAGCGCCGGCCGCGATTCCGGGAGGTCGCTCTCCGCCTCCCCGGCAGACAACGGGCGCCCCTGCGGAAAATAGACGTCGAGATCGCCGTCGTTGTCGAAATCGAGCAGCGCCACGCCGGGCGCGAAGATCTCGGCGAAGTCGAATTGGCCCTGCATGCCGTTGAAGTGGACGAAGTCGATGCCGGCCGCGGCGGCGTGGTCGATGAACCACTCCGCTTCGGATGCAGATGACGCGCCGCCTGGTCCACTCGACGTGAACGCCAGTGCGGCGGCAAGCGCAATCCCGCCGGTCGGCTGCACGCGCATGCTGCGAAACATATACCGCACTCCAGGCGCACGCGCGCGCCAGTCCATCGTGTCGCCCGGCCCTGAAGACACGAAAGGCCCGCCCCTCGTGCGGGGCAGGCCCTCCGTGCGCAGCCGGAATCATGTCGCGGCCGCGCTGCGCCAGCCCGGCCGGCGTCGATCAATAGCTGACCGTAGCGCCCACCTTGAACATCCTCCCCTGCATGATCCGGGACGGTGCGAGCCAGGTCGGTCCGAAGGTCCTGTTCCACGAGAGCGTGGCGTCGGTGTTGAACAGGTTGTAGAGGGCCGCATTGACCTGCACCCGTCCTCCTCCGACGTTCAGGTTCTTCGAGAACCGGAGGTCCATCTGGTTGACCCGCTCGCCGTACTCCGTGCCCGGGGGGATGAGATGGATGCTCCGGCCGCCGCCCGTCAGCGGCCGGTCGATGCCGGTGACGCCGGCGTCCGTCACGAAATAGCTGGCCAGCACTTCCGGCCCGGCGCGGTTCTGCCACACCGCGCTCACGCTCAGATCCCAGGGCAGAGGATAGGTGGCGAGGGCCTTGAAGTCCGGCTGGAAGGGCGGCTGCACCGAGCAGTAGTTCGTGCTCGGAAACGAGGCGACCCGCGTCTCTCCGACCCGGCCTGCCGACGTGGCGGCGTTCGAGCCGATGTTCGCGTGCCCGATGATTCCGCAGAAGTCCGTTCGCTCGCGCCCGAGACTCACGCCGCCGTTGAAGATGGCGCCGTTGGCGAGCCGGCCCTGCAGGGATACGTCCACCCCGGTGTACACGTCGGTCACGTCGCCGAAATCATCGGCCGAGGTGACGTAGTTCTCCGTCCGCCCGAAGAACTCGGGCTGGATGTCCATGAACCCGCAGATCTCGTGCCCGCCCCCGCCGGGCAACCGTGAATCGGACGGGGCCGTGACGCAGTACGGATCGAAGCCGCTCGCAGGCGTGGCCCTGTTCTGCGTGACGAAGAAGTTCCCGTACCAGTGGCGTGTCCACTGGACGTCGAGACTGACGCGCGGCGTCAACCCCTGCTGCATCCCGATGAGAATCTCGGTGTCGTTCGGGCGCACGCCGTATCCACGGACGATCGCCGGGTTCCACGTCGTGACGATTCTCGGATCGCCGAGTTGCGCGTTCATCGCGCCGCACTCGCCGTTCGCTCCCCGGTTGGTGAGATCGCAGTCGGGCATGAAGTTGCGGTTCGCGTCGTTCCAGGTGCGACGCGCCGAATTGATGCGGGTGTTCACCGGGTTGTTCGCCGTGGCGGTCGCCACCGATTCGCTGGCGACGTATCTGCCGAGGTTGGCGCGCACCACCGTGCGTCCCGTGCCGAAGACGTCCCACGCGGCCCCGAAGCGGGGCGAAATATCCCTCCACGAGGGCGTGTCCGGCACCTCCTCGTAGCGCGTCGACGGCACGAACAGAAGCTCCGCGGTGGTTTGCGCCGGCACGTAGGCTTCGTGAAAGTCGTAGCGCACGCCGAGGTTCAGCGTCACGTTGTCGATCGTCCACCGGTCCTGCGCGTAGATGCCCAGGGCAGCCCGCAGCTTCTGCAGATCCTCGAGCGGCCTCGCGTACTGCTGGATGTGCGAGGGGACGCCCATGTTGAAGTCCCAGAACTGGGCCTGGGTCCCGGACGCCGTGTAGTTGCGGGTGCCCCACATGTCCTGCATGCCCACCTTGAAGGAGTGGGTCCCGGTGACGTAGTTGAGGGACAGGCGCATGTTGTACTGGTGGTTGTACGCGTCCCAGTTGGTTTCGTCCGCCGCGTAGCGGGTCCCGGTGGACCGCTCGCGCTTCGAGATCACCCCGAACGGAACGGGAAACTCGGGCTGCTGCAGGAATCGCCACGTCTCGTTGTAGAACGTCGCGCCCCCCTCCAGCAGCAGCCGGCTCGTGACCGGGCTGGTCCACTTGGCCTGCGCGATGTAGTCGGGGTCCGACGTCAGGTAGTCGGTCGCTTCCGGCGTGCGGAACAGGCCGGAGTCGCTCACCTTGTGCCGCTTGCCGAACTGGTAGAAGGCGGTCACCTTGTTCCGCGGCGTGACCTGTCCGGTCAGGTTCATGGTCGCCGTGTGGAAGTAGGTGTCGCCGGCGAACGCCGGCTTCGACAAGTCGCGCTGATCCGACACCATCTGTCCGTCGTACAGACACCCGCCTTCCGTGCGGCAGAACTGCGGATCGAGCGGATCGATGCGTTCGAACGACCCGGTCTGCCACTGCGTCGACACCAGATTCCGATACCCGACATAGAACCAGAGCCGGTCATCGACGAGCGGCCCGCCCAACGACGGGTTGAACTCCGATACCTGTTTCACCGAGTTGACGGATCGCAGCCCCTGGTCGATCAGGGCCTGCGACAGGTTGTCGGACTGCAGGCCGCCGTTGGTGTAGTCCGTGTAGAGATCGAACGAGAACTGGTTGCCCCCTTCCTTGGTGATGCTGTTGGCGACGACGCCGCTCGACCGGAACTCGGCATCGGTCCCACTGGTCGTGACGGTCATCTCGGCGACGGTCCCGATGTTGATCGCCTGCGAGTGGTTGTAGCCGCCCCCGGTGTTGTTCATGTTGTTGAACGGCATGCCGTTCAGGATCAGCGGCATCTGATCGCCGCGGCTCCCGTGGACCTCCATCGTCTGCCAGTTCGCGCCGTCGGCCCCGCCCACGTCCTGCTGGCTGAGCGGCACCTGCACGCCCGGCACGAGGATCCCGAGATTCTGGAACGATCGCCCGGTCGGCAGCTCGGCAAGAACCTCGGTGGTGAGCGCCTGCGTCTGGGTGACGGTCGCAATATCGATCAGCGGGCTCTCGCCGGTGACGGTGATGGTCTCCTCGACGCCGCCGACCGACATCTGCGCGTCGACGTTGGCCGAGAACGTGGCAGTCAGGGTGACCCCCTCCCGGATCACCGTCGTGAATCCGGGCAGGCTGAACGTGACCGTGTACTCGCCGGGATTGAGCGCGATGACTCGATAGGCACCCGAGCTGTCGGTGAAGACGACGCGCGACTGCTCGATGAGCGCCGGACTCGACGCCTCGACCGTGACACCCGGGAGGATGCCCCCGGTATTGTCCGTCACCACACCCGCGATCTCGGCATCCTGGGCCAGGACCGCGGACGGGACGAACAGGAAGGTGACGACGACCGCGGGACCGATTGCGCGAACGAACCGCCGTGCTCTCATCACTGTTCTCCTGACGGGTTTAGTGATGTCACGGGCCGACGCTGTCGACCCGTGTGGCCTGCCGCCTCCGTCCGGCGAGGCGACACGGCCTGCGATTGACGACGCGCGAACTACGACCGTCCGCCGCGCGAGCCGGGGCGGCTCGACGGCGGCGGCCGGAGCGAGAGTCAACGTATACACCCAGCCGCGGCTTTGGACAACCGCTCGTTTCCGGCGGGTGAACGGCGCGGCGGCGGAACTCCAACGAACGGCGACGCAGGGTCGAGCGGGACCGACTGCCGACTACCGCTGCTCGAGCCGGCGCAATCCGTCGCCGGCGCCGGCGTGGCCGGGATCGATCTCGAGGGCGGCGCGAAAAGCCCGGCGGGCCGGCTCCCGCGCACCCTGCGCCAGATACAGCGCGCCGAGATTGGCCTGCAGGTCGGCCTGGCCCGGATCGACCGCCACCCCGCGCTCGAACAGGCTCACCGCGCGACCGATCCGCCCCTGGCGCGCCAGCGCGATGCCGAGGTTGTTCAGCGAATCGACGTGGTTGCGGTTGCGGTCGAGCGCGCGTTCGTACTCGCCGACCGCCTCGTCGAGCCGGCCGCTGCGATCGAGGACCAGACCCAGGTCGTAGCGGGTCTCGGCGGTGTCCAACCCCTCCAGCGCCTGACGCAGGACCGGCTCGGCCGCCGCGTAGCGCCGCAGCCCCGAGAGGCAGCGGCCGATGTCGGCGACCACCTGCGGGTCGCCCGGAAAGAGCCGGCGATGACGCTCCAGCAACTCCAGCGCCTCCTCGTAGCGCCGCAGCACCCGGAGCATGGTGGCGAGATCGAACAGCGCGTCCGGCTGATCCGGGTCGAGCGCCAGCGCCCGCCGTACCAGGTGCTCCCGCCACGCGGCGTTGGTCGTCAGATCGGCGGTCGAGGCCTGCTGGAGCAGGAACGCGGCGCTATGGGATTCTTCGACGAGCTCGTAGAACAGCGGGTCGAGGTACGGCGCGTAGCGTGGCGACCGACCCGCGCGCCGGCGGGCGCGGGAAGCGTCGTCGTCCCGGCCCAGCGCGGCGAGCGCATCAGCGAGCAGTCTGAAGGCGGGCCCGAATCGGGGCGCCTCCACCGTCGCATCCTCCAACAACTCCGCGGCCTGTATCGGGTCGCCGGCCCCAAGGGCGAGGCGGGCGAGGCCGAATGCCGCATACGCCGCCAGCGGGGCGATCGGGTTGTGCCCGGCCGCACCGGCCGCCGGCGGCCCCTCCGGCTCGGGGAGCGTCATCACCCGCCGCCAGGCACGCACGGCCCGATCGCGGCGCCCGGCCTTGAACTCCGCGTCCCCGAGCCGCCACCAGGCGGGACCGAACTCGGGCGCGGCGTCCACCACGGCGCGGAGCGCCAGCCGCTCCTCCTCGGTGTCCCCGCGGGAGCCGTGCGCCATGGCGCGGTAGTAGGTCCATCTCCAGGCGCCCGGGGCCAAGGCTTCGGCCAGGGCGTAGCTGCCGGCCGCCTGCCCGTAGTAGAGGTCCGCGTGATAGGCGAGCCCGAGCGCACCGACCGTATCCGCGGAGGTCGGGTCGCCGCGCGCCGCGCGATCCGCCGCCGTGAGGTGCGTCCGGACTGCCTCGGGCTGTCCCGAGAGGCCGGGCAGCGCGGGCAGGTCCGCCGAGATCGCGGGTCGGAACGACGGACCGCACGCGGCCACGACAGCGGTCAGCAGGCACGCGCCGACGGCAGAACGGACGGCGTGGGGCGGCATCATGGCGCGGCGGACCCCGTCGCTCTCTATCCGCGCCGCGCCGGATGGGCGCGGCGGATCCCGTGGCACTCTATCCGCGCCGCGCGGACGGGTCAAAACCGGCGGCGGCGGTTATGATGCTCCTGTCCGCCGCGTTCGCGGACCCGGTTCGGACTCTCAAGCGAGGAGGATGCCATGAGACGGTGGATCGGGCCGATCACGCTGGGCGCGGTGCTGCTGGCGCTCGCGGCCGGCGGCGGGCAGGCGCAGGCGCAGGAAGACCGGTTCGTTCGCATCGACACGCTGAACGTCCGCGACACCCTCTACCACCTCGGAGACGGTGGCGCGAACGGCTTGGCGCTCATCGACGAGATCAACGGCGGGATCGTCCTGGTCGGGACCAAGCTTCCGGGCTGGGGACAGGCGGTGCTCGACGCGGTCTACGGGGTCACGGATCTGCCGGTGACGACGATCATCAGCCCCCACGCCGATCGCGATCACAGCGGCGCCAACGGCGAGTTCCCGGACGTGGTCGACATCGTCGCGCACGAGAATACCGGCGCGAACATGGCGCGCATGGAGCTGTTCTCCGACGGTGCGGGGCTGCCGACGACCACCTTCATCGATCGCTTCGCGCTGCTCGAGGACCTCGACCGTATCGAGCTCTACTACTTCGGCCCCGCCCATACCGACGGGGACATTGTGGTCGTGTTCCCGCAGAAGCGGACCGCGTATCTGGGCGATCTTTTCCCGGACAAGGCGGCGCCGGTCATCGACACCGCCAACGGCGGTAGCGGCGTTGCGTTTCCGGAAACGCTGGCGAGGGCGGTGTCGGCCATCGACGGGGTCGATCGGGTGATCACCGGCCACGGGCCGATTCCGACGACCTACGCCGGGCGGGGCCGGCTCGACCGGGGCGGGCGGCGTGCCTGGACGGGATGGATGACCTGGGACGACCTGGCGGAGTACGCGGATTTCAACCGCGATTTTCTCGCCGCGGTGCGGGCGTCCTACGAGGCCGGCCGGAGCATCGAGGAGGCGACCGCGAGTCTCGCGCTGCCGGAGCGCTACGCCGCCTACGACATGGACCAGGCCCCGGCGAACGTCGAAGCGATCTACATCGAGCTGGCGGGCCGCTGACGGCCGCGAGGGATACAGCATGAAGACGTGGCAAGCGGCGGTGCTCGGCGGCCTGGTGACGCTCGTAGGCGGTACGGCGGACGTCCGCGCCGACGACTGGCCGGAGTTTCGTGGCGCGGGCCGGCTCGGCGAATGGCGCGAGACCGGCCTGATCGAGGCGTTCCCGGCGGAGGGACTGAAGGTGCGCTGGCGGGTGCCGATCAAGGCGGGATTCGCCGGACCGGCGGTGGCCGACGGGCGCGTCTTCGCCACGGACTGGGAGCCGACGAACGGGATGCGCGGCACCGAGCGCGCGCTGGCGTTCGACGAAGCGACCGGCGAGATGCTCTGGGTGCAGGAATGGGCCGCCGACTACGCGGGCGTGCAGTGGGAGGTAGGGCCGGGAGCGACGCCGACGGTCGATGACGACCGGGTGTACGTCCTCGGGCGCGCCGGCACGCTCTCCGCGCTGCGCGTGGACACCGGCGAGCTCCTCTGGCGGAAAAGCTACGGCGAAGACTACGGCGTGGACCGGATGCGGTGGGGCTTCGACTGGGGCTTCGCCAGCGCACCGCTGGTCGATGGCGACCGGCTCATCTGCTTCGTCGGCGGCTCCCCCGACGCGCGGGTGGTGGCCTTCGACAAGCTGACCGGCGAGGAGCTCTGGCGCGCCCTGCCGAGCGAGGAGGATCTCGGGGTGGCCCAGCCGATTATCATCGAGGCGGGCGGCGCACGGCAGCTCATCGTCTGGAACCCGCAGGAGGTGGCCTCGCTCGACCCGATCACCGGCGAGGTCTACTGGCGGCAGCCGTACGTCGTCGGCGGGGCGATGACCGTGGCGGTGCCGGTGCAGGTGGGCGCGCAGCTCTTCTTCACCACGTTCTACGACGGCCCGATGATGCTGTCCCTCAACCAGGACCGGCCCGACGCGAGCATCGAGTGGAAAGGGACGAGCAACAGCGAGATCCGCACCGACGGCCTGCACGCGGTCCTGGCCACGCCGATCGTCGACGGCGGGTACATCTACGGCATCTGCAGCTACGGCCAGCTCCGCTGCGTGAACGCCACCACCGGCGAGCGCCTCTGGGAGACCCAGGAGGCCACGGTCGAGCGGCGCCGCTGGGCGTCCGGCTACATGGTGCGCAACGGCAACCGCGTGCTGATCAACAACGACCGCGGCGAGCTGATCATCGCGCGCCTCAGCCCCGAGGGCTACGACGAGGTCAGCCGCACGAATCTGATCGCGCCCACCTCCCCGCCCGGCAACCGCCGCGAGCTGCGTTTCGTCAACTGGGTCCACCCCGCGTACGCGAACCGGCACATCTACACGCGGAACGACGAGGAGATCATCGCCCTGTCGATGGACGCGGCGGACTACGAGTGACGGCCGGGCGACAACATCCGGCGGTTCAAGGTCTGAACGATCGATCCAAATCGTGGGCTGCTCTCATGATGAACGTGATCGAGCGCAATGGCGGTGATCGACTCCGTCAGCGAATTCACGCCCCGAGAAGGCTCTGATCTTCCGCGTGACCCACGTCGACAACGTGGCTTGGATTCTCAACCACGGGCTGCATTGCAGGGCGTCACCTCTGCAGGATCCGAACTTCGTTTCCATCGGGAACCCAGACCTGATCCAAGACCGCCGACGCCAGCGCGTTCCGATAGCGCCCGGCGACACCCTCGACCACTACATCCCCTTCTACTTCACCCCCGTGCTCGATGATGCTCTACAACCTCCGTACGGGATGGAACAACATGACTCGTCGGACACCCGCAGAGTTGGTGTTCTTCGTCGCGTCACTCCGATCCCTGCAAGCTCGCGGAATTCCGTTCGTGTTTACGGACCGTCATGCGTTCATGCGCTTGGCGAGGTTTCGACATCACTGAACGACCTGGAGCATCTCGCCTGGACGCACTGGCAGCAACGGGACTTCCGCCGAGATCCGAACGACCCCGAAAAGACGGAGCGATATCAGGCCGAGACTCTGGTGCACCGCCACTTGCCGATGGAGCCCATCGACGCAATCGTCTGCGGCGACGATGATACGACCACACGCGTGACCGAAATGGTAAGCGAGCGCGGCCGTCAGATCGAGGTCGACTGTCGGAGACGCTGGTTCTTCTGAGGCTCTAGCCATGATTCGTTACGCTGAAGGCAACCTCTTGGACGCGTCGGCCGAGGCCCTGGTGAACACCGTCAACGAGGTCGGTGTCATGGGCAAGGGCGTCGCCTTGATGTTCAGAGAGAAATTTCCGACAAGCTCGCAAGAATATCAGCGCGCCGCGAGGAACGGCGAAGTCCAGGTCGGTCGGATGTACGTGACAGAAGGTGACTCACTGGTCGGACCACGCTGGCTCGTCCACTTCCCGACCAAGAAGCACTGGCGGCATCCGTCGAAGCTCGCGTGGATTCGAGACGGTTTGCGTGACCTCATCCGGGTGATTCATCGGCGCGGCATCAAGTCCGTGGCCCTGCCGCCATTGGGCTGCGGAAACGGGGGACTCGACTGGCACGTGGTGCGGCGTGAGATCGAATGGGCGTTCGATGCGCTCCCGGGAGTCGATTGCATCGTGTACCGGCCAACAGTCACCTATCAGAACACGCGCAAGGACGCGGGCATTCGGGGCTTGACGGTACCCCGCGCCTTGATCGCTGAACTGATCCGCAGGTATGAAGTCCTCGGGAACGGATGTACCACTCTCGAGGTACAGAAGCTCGCTTGGTTCATCCATCGCCGGATCGACGTCCAGGGCCTGGCGAATCCTCTCAGGCTCGAGTTCGGTGCCAACAAGTACGGACCGTACGCCGATCAGCTTCGGCACCTGCTGGACGCGATGGACGGCAGCTACCTGCATTGCGAGCGACGGTTGGCTGATGCCGGTCCAAAGGATCTCATCCGGTTCGACGATGAACGGCGGGACGAGGTCACCAGGTATCTGACCGAACCGTGGGCAACGGCCTATCGATCGCCGCTGAACGAGACGTCCGAGCTCATCGACGGCTTCGAATCACCGCTGGGGATGGAGCTGCTGGCGACGGTCGATTGGCTCATCGCCGCCGGAGGATGTGAAGCCACGACACCGAGGCTCCGACAGGGACTCGCGCAGTGGCCCACGAGTCGCGCAGCGGCGCGACGCAAGCAGAAACTCTTCAGCGACGAAATGCTCTCCGTGGCGATAGACCGCCTGAACGAGCGCGGGCTGACAGGAATACAGTCGAGCATCTGAAAGCAGGGGACGAGGCGTCCGGCCGAAAGCTCGGTGCGTTTGAGTTGACCGCGCTCTTCCGGATTCCTATGTGCAGCCAGCGAATCACGTTCCGGAATCCCGCGGTGTACGGCGTCGCTGCGGTCACCAACAGGGCCAGCACCGACCGGTCGAGACCGCCGGTGGCCACACCTTCCGCGATCGTCTTCCTGAACGCCTCGAACGACTCGTCGTCCGGTGTCCAGTGTATCTCGGCCCGCTTCCGGACGTGCAGCTGAGGATCGAGGATCGTGACGCGTCCGCCGGCTTCGCACGTATCGCTGCCGAAGCGGAGCAAAGCCTTGGAGAGCACGTTCGCGAGCGATCTGGAAATCGCGAACGGACGGACCGTCCTCACTGCTCAACGTTCGCGTCCTTCACCAACTCCGCGTTCGCGCGAAGCTCACCAGTCCAGTCGTTCCGGTACGGTGCTGTCTCGAAGCGAAAACGCGCCTCAACGCCGCGAGCGAGACGACCGACGAACCCGTTGGACCCGCCGGCCGGCCCGAAGCCCGCTGGCGCATCGACGGTGATCTCGGCATCGTCTCCAGTCCGATCGTCCTCCACGAACACGTAGCGAATGGACACGGCGACATCCGCTTCGTCATCAGGGACATGGTCGGTGAGAAAGAACGAGACGGAGCCGCTGACCTTCAGCGAATCGGCGGCCACCGGCGTGAGTTTCCAGTCGGGGTGAATCGCGACAGGACGCGGCGCAGGCGGCGGATTGGGACCCGGCTCGGTACCGGCGAGCAGCTTCCGCATGGCTCGATCGAACGGCGGGAGCACGTAGTCGTCGGCGCGCTGCGGCGCGGGCTTCAACTGCCGACGGAAGTCGGCCACCGCGCTCCTGATGCGTGTGACGATCTGTTTCGCGCACTGGGTGGCGGACGGCGCTATGTCGTCCGACTCCGACGCGGTCGTCTGCCAGGCGTCGTGGCCCTTCGGCTCGGTAGCCCGGAGTGCCTCGTCGACGCTCTCGTCGGCGACGAACACGCCGCGCACGTACGGGGCAGTGCGTCCCGCGTCGTAGTACTCCACGACCATGCGGGGCTTCCGGACGAGGGCCACCAGACTGCGGTGCTCGATAACCTCGTTGCCGGACGGTTCCGTTTGTTCGGGGTACGACCACTCCGCGGGATCGGCCACCAACCCCAGTACGCCGGGACGAGGAAACGATCCTATCGGCCTGAGCACGACCTGCTTACGATCGGATCGCCGGTTGTCCGGCGGCGCAGTCGCCGATTCGTAGGCGTCGAGGAACGTCGCGAGCACGTCGTCCTTTCGGGGACGAGGGCACGACTCGTGTCCTTCCACCGTCTCTACGACGGCGTTGAAGTCCACCCCACTCTCGAAGGCAGGCCACCAGGAACGTTCGATTGCCTTGACGAGATCCGGCGCACGGACGGCGGGATCGATGAGCAGAAACGTCGTTCCGAGCTGCTCTGGATACTCCGGGTCCCGAACGGGGATGCCGAGGCCGTCGGCGATTTCGTCGGCCTTCTCATTCTCGAAGGGAACGATGGCGTCCGGATCTTGCGGATCTTGCTCATGACCAAACCGCCCGAACCCGGTGTAGCTCTCATCGCCACGGTGGTGCTGACCCCAGTAGACCATGCCGAGCAGGCGGCGGGTCACACTCGGGTCGTCGTCGCGTTCGCGAAAACACGTGTAGGCGACCACTGTCCGGACCGCAGACCCGCGGATCAACCCGCTCTTGCCGTACCCGTAGGAACCGCCGGTGCCCGCCCGCTTCGCATGGAACGAGACGGTCGCGAGCGCCAGGTACATCTTGGAGCGGTCGCCTGACCACGGGCCGTACATGCCTGTGGTGCCGCTCTCCTCGATCAGGAGGTACGGGAGCACCCCACCCTGAGACAGTTGCTCCAGGCAGTTGGGCGAATGAAGACCGAGTTCTCCGACATCGGAACCATCCAACCGCTCAGCCAGCTCATCGAGCCCGAGCCGAACTATCAGTTGCCCCTTGCGTTCCGCCAGCGCGGATCCGAACGAGAAGCGTATCTCGAAGGGCGGCGGATCATCCGAGTCCTCACGCAACTCGATCGCGGCGTCCCACGAGTTCTGGATCACCTCGCGTGCAAGCACCGTGGCGTCCGCCGACGGCGCGCCGGCCGAGAACACGCCGGGCTGCTTGACGTTCTCGTTCTTGAACAGCTTGGAGAGATCGCCTGACGAACCGCTACGACTGGGGTCGGTCTTCTCCCAGTACCACTTGCGAGACGGCACGGTCGCGATCATGAGGTGTGACGTGGGCTCGATCCGGTCGACAGAAACATCCAAACCGCGCGAACATCGCGGATTCTACACGACGGAAGGCGGAGAACCGGGCGGCGACCGTAGCGAACACGCCTCCGCGCCGACGGCGGGTGGCGCGAGGCCGCCGGCCGGGCGCTCGTGAAGCTGGGACAGGCAGCGCTCGGCCGGGTGCTGTACACGCCGGCCGGCGGCGGCGCACTGGTCGCCGCACTCGCCGGGGTGAACGAACCGGCGTCCTCGCGCTCGGGCTGGCGCTCGTCATGGCGCCCCCTACGCCAACCGGCACATCTACACGCGGAACGACGAGGAGATCATCGCCGTGTCGATGGTCGTGACGGACTACGAGTGAGCGAGGCTGGCAAGAACGTTGCTTCTTCCATAGACTGGGGGAGGCAGCGAAATGACGACCACTACGTTCGATACCCACGCCGCCGTCAAGCAGCTCCGCGTCGCGGGCGTGAACGATGCTCAGGCGGAAACGCTGGTTGACGTCATCCGTCATGCGATTGGCGAGCGAGTCACGAAAGCCGATCTCGAGCCGCTCGCGACGAAGGAGTTCGTGCGTGCCGAGATCTCCGGTGTGGACGGCAGGGTTGAAGGCCTGGGCACGAAGATCGCAGGTGTGCGCACGGAGATCGCGAGCCTCGAAGCGCGCCTGTTCCGGCATCTGTGGGTGATGGCCATCGGCATCGTCGGGGCCACGTTCACCCTGCTGAAGCTCTTTCCGTGATGAGGGTAGAATCCCGCGCGTGACCGCGACCGCCCCACTCCGAGAGCTGGCCGTTCTCTTCCTGCGCCTCGGCGTCACCGCGTTCGGCGGCCCGGCCGCTCACATCGCGATGATGCGCGACGAGGTGGTCGACCGCCGGCGCTGGCTGAGCGACAAGGAGTTCCTCGATCTGGTCGCGGCGACCAACCTGATACCCGGTCCGAACTCCACCGAGTTGGCGATCCACCTGGGCTACCGGCGGGGAGGCCTGGCCGGGCTTGCCCTGGCCGGCGTCTGTTTCATCCTGCCGGCGGCGCTGGTCGTGGTCTGCATCGCCTGGGCCTACGCCCGCTACGGTACGACGCCGCAGGTCGGGTGGCTGATGTACGGCATCGGACCGGTGGTCATCGCCATCGTCGCGCAGGCGCTCGTGAAGCTGGGGCAGGCGGCGCTCGGCCGGTGGGTGTATGCGCCGGTCGGCGGCGCCGCGCTGGTCGCCGCGCTCGCCGGCGTGAACGAGCTGGCGGTGCTGGCGGCGGGCGGCGCGCTCGGACTCGCGCTGGCCATGCGGCCGAGCGGACCGGGAAGAAGCGCGGCAGTCCTTGCCTGGCTGACCGCACTCCCGGCAGCGCTGGCGCACCTGCTGCGCGGCGCTGCCGCGGCGGCAACGCAGCCCGGCACAACGGCGGCAGCCGCCGTCGCAGCGGGAACCGCAACCGCGATCGCCGCGGTCCCCTTCACCCTCACCGGGCTGACACTGTTCTTCCTGAAGGTGGGCGCCGTCCTGTTCGGCAGCGGCTACGTCCTGCTCGCGTTCCTGCGGGCCGACCTGGTGGAGCGCTGGGGCTGGCTGACCGACCAGCAACTCATCGACGCCATCACCGTCGGGCAGGTCACCCCGGGTCCTGTCTTCACCACCGCGACGTTCATCGGCTACCTGCTCGGCGGCTGGGCCGGCGCGACGCTCGCGACCGCGGCCATCTTCGCGCCCGGATTCTTCTTCGTCGCGGTGACTCAGCCGCTGATCCCGCGGCTGCGCGCGTCGCGAGCGCTCGGCGGCTGCCTCGACGGCGTAGTGGCCGCGTCGCTCGGCCTGATGGCGGCGGTCACCTGGCAGTTGGCGCGGGCCGCGGTGGTCGACCTGCCGACAGCGCTGATCGTCGTCGCGGCAGCGGTGGCCCTGTTCCGCTGGCGGCCCAACTCGACCTGGCTGATCCTGGGCGGCGCGGCGGCCGGCTGGCTGCTGAGAGGCTGGGAACGCTAGGAGTCTGCGCCGTAGAACGCAACGAAGTGAGTTCTGCGCCGTAGGCTCCTGGGGTGGTGGGGGCTGGGGCCGGACACGGAGCCCTGCGACGGGTTTGGCGGCGCTAGGTATTCCGCAGGACGACGGGGAAGCCGTTCGCTGGTACCGCCTCGCTGCCGCCCAAAGTGTCGCCGCCGCGCAGCGCAACCTCCGCTTCTTCATGTACGCCAACGGCCGGGACGTGCTGCAGGGCTACGAGGAAGCCGTTCGCTGGTATCGTCTCGCTGCCGACCAGGGCAACGCCATCGCGCAACTCAACCTCGGCGTCATGCACGCCAACGGCTGGGGCGTTCCGCAGGATGACGTCGCGGCCCACATGTGGGCGAATCTCGCCGGTGCGCAGGGCAACGAGAACGCGCGCGAACTGCGCGATTCTCTCGCCGAAAGGATGAGTTCCGGGCAGATTGCCGCCGCGCAGCGAGCCGCACGCGAGTGGCGCGGTTCGGCCGACAATGGCGGACAGAATGAGGGGATCCGGTAGTGGTGAGCCGGAAACGGCATAGCCACCGGGCATTCGCCCGGGGCGGACCGACTTGGTGGTGGTCGTGCCCCGGCTTCGTCCCGGCCGAGGGCGGCAGTCAGGCCTGGCAGGAGCTGCGCGAGCGCCTCGATGAGGCCAGCCAGCGCGCCAGCGCCGCCTGCAGCTCGATCGAGCCGCCGCGCTGAAAGCAGCCCCCCAGGGTCCGATAACTGGCCATTATCAGACCCAGGCGGGACGCCGAACCCTCGGTCCGTCGCATAGCTCCGGTTGACCGCCCGCCGCTCCTGCCCGACGAGCGACCACCTCGGCCGGCCGCCGAACCCAGCCTAGAAGCGGACCCCAACGCCGATTCGCAGGTCGCCGAGCGACGGGACCAACCGCGCCCGGTACTGCACCCGGATGAAGAACCGAGACTCGAAGTCGCTGTCGATCCCGACCCCGTAGAGCGGAACCAGCGCGCGAATGTTCACGTCGACCGGGTCGCGGGAGCAGTCGAACCCCGCGGGGAAGTCCAACCGTCCGCGAGGTTCCGGTTCCCCTTCCGCAACACACCACCGGTCCGCTGTGTGCTGGTACGCGCCGCCGATCAGCAGGTAGGTCGTCGTGCTGTCCCTCGGGAACGGCCAGAGGACCGCCGCGCCGAATACTTGGTCGACGTGGTGGTCCATGCGAGCACGGTCGTAGCTGAAGTCCCGGCCCTGTTCGTCAGTGCCGTAGTATCCCGCGTAGTAGAGGGACTGGCTCCGCACGTCTCGGAGGTAGTCGAGCTGGAGCCGGAACCTGCCGGTCGGAACCGTGACCCACCCGCTCGGCGGGAAGCTCCCGCTTTCGTCCAGGAACGGCATGAAGAACGGCGAGATCCCGACGCCGACCTCATAGCGCAGCGCCGCTGTCGCCGTGGGCGATTGCGCTAGGACCGGCGGTGCCGTCACCAGCGCGAGAGCGAGCGTGAGTCCGTGTCTGTACGTCATGGGGATGCTCCTTCCCGTCTCGTACAGGTAGTGCGTAGACCGCTCGAAAACCGGCTCGCGCCCAGACTAGGCGAGAGCCGCGCGGCCGTGCACGGTGACCACGTGACACCGGAGGGTCGAGCGGTGTGATGACGACGTATGGTGTGAGCTTTGACTGACCTCCCGATGCCGCGAAGGGGGCCGAGGTCCTGCGCGTTGTCGGGGACCATGACGACCCAAACTGGCCGGACGTTCGGCAATGGGTACTCCGCCGCCCCGAACAGCTCCCGCTGACGCAGCGCCGCATCGACCTCGACAGTTGTCGCCGGGCGGAACCCACCGCCGTCGTCCACCTCGATCACGAACAGCCCGCGACCGCGACCCAGGATTAACCGCCGTTGGTGCTTGGCCATTCGTAAGATTGAGGGCCCTGAACACGACCCGGAGCGGATGTCTCTCGAGCAATGGTCCTTTAGCGATGCACCACGCCACCTGCGCGTCAAAGCCGTCGATAAGCTTCCGGACCTGATTGAGGCCCTCGTAAAGGCTACTGATGCCACGGCGAGTAGGCTGAAGAAACAAGTCGCGCCGGCCCAAGAATTGGCTGCCGCGGTGAACGAACTCATCAATCCGAAGGACAAGTGAGGGCGAGATGGGAACGCTGTTCATCGTGGTACTTGTGTGTCTGCCCGCTGCCTGTATCGTTGGTGTCGGGACCTTTGCGTGGTTGGGCTACGGCCGGGTGAAGGCCGGATTCAACATCGGACGTTGGGGGTTCTACATCGAGGCTGACGGCTTGTCGGTGCAACCGTCTGGAGGTGCTTTGCCGGGCTCCCGGGATATAGCGGGCCGTCTTCAACCTCCAGGTGCTCCTCGACGCAGTTGACGCGCGACCATCCCGTCCATGCGGGAAAGGCGACGGCGACGGGGTTGGTGTGTTAATCCGGCAGCGGGCGTGCGTCCCCCGACAAGGTCCGCCGGCGTCGCCGCGCACGTCTGGAGCCGGGTGTGGGCCGTACCGCAACTGCATGGCGCTGCGGCGCGATCATCTCACCGGCGTCCGCGCGGGGCCGCCATTGTGCGTATCAGCGGCGCATGACCGCGACAACGACGGCCGGCCTGCGAACGGTAAGGTGAGGCGAGGCTGGGCGCTACAGCCGGGTCGGGGCGCGACCGGGGGTCGGCTGCTGACCAGGGACACCAGGGGAGAGGGGATCCCGGATGGCTGAGTCCCGCAGAATGAGCAAGAGCGAGTTATTCACGCACTTTGCCGAGCGCTTCGGCATCCGGCGTGCGGAGGCCGGCGAGTTCTTCGACGAGCTGCAGCAGTTGACCGAGCAGGAGCTGTGCGGTGCGGAGAGTTCGTGCTTCCGGGGGTCGCGAAGCTGGTGGTGCAGCAGCGTGAGCGTCGCATGGGCCGGAACCCGGCGACCGGGGCGAGGGTGGAGCTCCCGGCCAAGCAGGTGGTCAAGGCGCGCATCGGGAAGCAGCTCAAGGACGTGGTGGAAGCGTAGCGCTGTGACACCAGCCCTTTCAAGGTGCTAATTGATACTCATACAAGGACTTAGTCATTAGCCAGGCTTCTGCGGCTGCCAGAGAAGGGCACGGTCGGCTTGCTCGCTTGGCGTTTGGAGGGGCCTCCGCGTCGGGCGTGATGCGCCGTTCCAATCCCAGAAACCGCTGGACATTTGCACCTCCGATCGCCAGACTCGTCTGGGAGAGCGCCTCTCTCGATGGGCGCGATTGGAGGTGCCATGGTACTGGATGCGTTTTTCCGCCGAGCCAGCGAGACGTTTCCGATCCCGGTGATGCTGCGAGCGCTGCTCGAACGCGTCTTCGAACCCGCCCGCCTCAACGACTGGTTCGAGGCCGTCACCGAGAAGCAGTATACGCGGGAGCTGCTGTTCTCGTCGGCGTTCGAGCTGATGAGTGTGGTGGTCTTCAAAGCCTTTGGGAGTGTCCATGCCGCGTATCAGGCGAAGCGGACGGCGGGGGAGATCACGGTCTCCGTCACGTCGGTGTACAACAAGCTCAACGGCGTGGAGGCCCAGACCTCCCGGGCGTTGGTGCGCGACACCGCGGGGCACCTCCGCCACCTCGTCGAGGACGTGCAGGGGGGCTGTCGCCCGTGGCTGCCGGGCTATCGGGTGAAAGTCCTGGATGGGAACTGCATTGCAGCGACGGAGCATCGCCTGCAGGTGTTGCGCACCACCGCCGCGGGACCGCTGCCAGGCAAGGCGCTGGTGGTCTATGACCCGGCGGTGGAGATGGCGATCGATGTCTTCCCGTGCGAAGACGGGCACGCACAAGAACGGGCCCTGTTGGGCGAGGTGGTGCCGACGGTCCAAGCGGGCGATCTCTGGATCATGGATCGCAATTTCTGCGTCCGTGCGTTCCTGGCCGGCATCGAGACCCGCGCCGGCACATTCCTGTGCCGCTACCACAAAGGCCTGCCGGTGACCGCGCTGGCGCCGGCGCGGTTCGTGGGGTCGATCGAGACCGGGGAAGTGTATGAACAGCAGGTCGAAGTCCTCATGGCGCCGCGCCCGGGCGAGGACGCGGACGACGTCCGCATCTATCGCCTGGTCCGGGTCGAACTCACCCGTGCGACCCGCGGCGGCGACAAGACCTTGCTCCTGCTGACCGACCTGTCGAAGTCGGCCGCCACGGGGAAGCAAGTCGCGGAGCTGTATCGGCGGCGGTGGACGATTGAGACGATGTTCCAGCAGCTGGAAGCGCACCTGCACTCGGAAGTGAACACGCTCGGGTATCCCGCGGCCGCCCTGTTCGCGTTCTGCGTCGCGCTCGTGGCCTATAACGTGCTGGCGGTGGTGAAGGGGGCCCTTCGCGGCCTGCACGGCGAGCAGACGATCCACGACAGGGTCTCCGGCTACTACATCGCGGGCGAGATCGGCCGGACCTATGAAGCGCTGCTGGGGTTCGTCCCGGCCGACCAGTGGACGCAGGTGCAGGCCCTCTCGCATGAAGCCTTCCTCACGCTTCTTATGGGGCTTGCCCGGGCGGTGGATCTGGCGAAGTACCGCAAGCATCCCCGCGGGCCCAAGAAGCCGAAGCCCAAGCGCACCATGCATGCCGGCCAGCCCCACGTTTCCACCGCCAAGCTCTTGGGGAAGAAACGATGACACTCCCACGCGACTCGGAGGGGCCCAGGAGCTACCGGCACGTCTCGTCCTCAACCGTGGCGGCGATTACCTATGAGCGCTCGACGCGCACGCTCGGGATCCGCTTTCAGCGCGGCGCTGAGTACCGGTATTTCTCCGTTCCTGAGACGGTCTACCTCGAGTTGCGCTCTGCGGATTCCAAAGGGCGATACTTCAACGCTCGGATACGAGATGCTGGGTATACGTGTCAGCGGGTACACTAGATTCCTTGAGCGGCCGGGATCTTTACAGTTGAGTCAAGTTCAGGTTTTGATCGTGGTTTCTTCGCTACCATAGCGCCCCCAATGGCCAAAGGGCCACGCGGCGAGGCGCACGCTCAACCTACATGCTTGTTGGTCTGAGGCGGAGCCTCGCTAGTGACGTGCACCTTGAAAGGGCTGCGCTGTGACACCCCACGCCTTCATCACGAAGTGGCGGGCCTCGGCGCTGAAGGAGCGCTCAGGATCGCAGGCGCACTTCAACGACCTGTGCCGTCTGCTGGGCGAGTTGACGCCGGACGAGGCGGATCCGTCGGGCGAGACGTACTGCTTCGAGAAAGGCGTGCGGAAGGACACCGGCGGCGCCGGCTGGGCCGACGTCTGGAAGCGCCACCACTTTGCCTGGGAGTACAAGGGGAAGCGCGCGAACCTCGACGCCGCCTTCGACCAGCTCCGTCAGTACTCGCTGGCGCTAGAAAACCCGCCGCTGCTGATCGTCTCCGACATGGTGCGGTTCCGGATCCGTACCAACTGGACGAACAGCGTCAGCCGGACATACGAGTTCGAGCTCGACGATCTGGCCGACGCGTCGACGCGCGACCGGCTGAAGTGGGCGTTCTCGGATCCCGATCGGCTGCGGCCGGGGGAGACCCGGCAGTCGCTCATCGAGCGCGTGGCGGCATCGTTCGCGTCGGTGGCCCAGGCGTTGCGTGAGCGCGGGCACGATCCGCAGGCGGTTGCGCACTTCGTCAACCGGCTCGTCTTCTGCATGTTCGCCGACGACGTCGGCCTGCTTCCGGACCACATGTTCACGCGGATGCTGCGCCATGCGCGGCTTGCTCCGGAGCGGTTCACCGAACTGGCCGGCGACCTGTTCGAGGTGATGGCCACCGGCGGCCGTGTCGGCTTCGAGACGGTGGCCTGGTTCAACGGAGGCCTGTTCGACGACAGCACGGCGCTGCCGCTGGAGAAGTCCGACATCGAGACGGTACTGGCGGCGGCGGACCTGGACTGGTCGGAGATCGACCCGTCGATCCTCGGGACGCTGTTCGAACGCGGCCTCGATCCCGGCAGGCGCGCCGAGCTCGGGGCGCACTACACGGACCGGGACAAGATCATGCTGCTGGTCGAGCCGGTGGTGATCCGCCCGTTGCTGGTCGAGTGGGAAGCGGAGAAGACCGCGATCGCGGCCGAGTTGGACCGTGCGGAAGCCGCCAAGTCCGGCGCGGCGCGGACGAAGCGGAGGAACGAGGCCGAGCGCCGGCTACGGGCGTTCCTCGAGCGGCTGCGCAGGTTCACGGTGCTCGACCCGGCGTGCGGCTCGGGGAACTTCCTCTACTTGGCGCTGCAGGCTCTGAAGGACCTCAAGCACCGGGTACAGCTCGAGGCAGAGACGGCACCGGCTGTTTGTTGGTACGACGTGCGCATCCGCCCCGACTCCCAACTGATCGTCATCGTGCGCGACGACGACACGACCTTCGGGATCCTGCACAGCCGATTTCACGAACTGTGGTCGCTCCGTCTGGGAACCAGCCTGGAGGACCGTCCGCGGTACACGCCGAGCACGACCTTCGAGACGTTTCCGTTCCCGGCCGGCCTGACGCCGGATGTGCCCGCGGCCGACTACGAGGGGACCCCGCGCCCGGCCGTGATCGCGGAGGCCTCGCGCCGACTCGTCGACCTGCGCGACCGCTGGCTCAACCCGCCCGAATGGGTCGAGTGGGTGGACGAGCCGGCTCCTGGATATCCGCGACGTTCCCGTTCCTCGCGACGCGGAGGCCGCGAAGGCGCTCAGGAAGCGCACGCTGACGAACCTCTACAACACCCGCCCGCAGTGGCTTACCGACGCGCACGTCGCTCTTGATGCTACCGTCGCAGCGGCCTACGGATGGCCCGCCGACATCGCCGACGATGAATGCCGTCACGTTCGACACCCACGCCGCCATCAGGAAATTGCAGAATGCCGACCTGAGCGAGCAGCAAGCCGAAGCGCTGGTGGATGTGTTCAGCCACGCGATCGGAGAACCCATAACGAAAACTGACCTCGATGCGGTCAAGTCCGAGATCAAGGCCCAGATTGCTGCGCTCGACGCGCGCATGGGCGCACTCGAAGCGCGCATCACTTGGCGGATCGTGCTGGCCCTCGGGGCATTCGCTGCTCTCGTTCGCTTGGTTCCGTGATCGCCGCCACCGAGTCGTCATCCAAGCTATGGCACGTCGATAACTCCCGTGCACCCCCGTGCACACCTATCGACAACTCGTGCTCCCCGGACTGCCGTGCCCGTGGCACTTGAGGTGCGTCAACGCGGAGTGCGAGGTGCAGCCAATTTTGTGTCCCGTACGTCATCGCTTCGCTGGGGCCGGCTCATGTGGAGTGGCTGGCAGAGGCGATTCCGGCCCGTGTTTGTTGAGGAATCACCCGGTAAACGAATACGATCTGATCTATCGGACTTCACGCTTTGATGGTCAGCGTGTTACCCGTCCTCTTGACGGAAATCCGGAATTTCTTGTCGGGCCATTTCTTCAGGACTCCTGCGGAGAACAGCACGCGACCGAGTGACTGAACGTGTACTGCTCCTCTTCCGCCCGATAGCCCCATAGCCCATACACACATTGATCCACCCCATCCAGCTGGACGTTTGCCCTTCTTCGTCAAGCCTGGTACGTCAATGGCTTGATCGCCAGCACCATCGGCGACGGCGCGTAGTGCTCCCTCGATGTCGTCGTTTTCCTCCAGGCGCGACCGCCAGAAATCATCGTAGGCAGGGGACGTTTTCCGCATCAACTCTTCACCATCTTCGAGGTGTGCGTCCCGTTCGGTAAGTTCGGACTCCCCGAAGATCTCCACGACCGTCCGTGGCCGGATCACGAGCTCCAGATCGGAGTCCAGTACCTCCGCGACCCGCACCATCGTCCTCAATTCGATGTTCTGGACGTGGCCGGAGAACAGCCGGGAGATCGTTGGCTGGGTCACGCCCAGCTCACGTGCGATGGCTGACCGAGAGATGCCCAGTTCGGCCCGCCGCGTCTCGAGCATCTGGATGAACTCGAAGAGGCGACGCTTCGTCGCGATGCGTGCAGCGTGTTCCGGGCTTCTACGCTGTCGCAGGGCGGGCAGCACAGGTTCGCTGATGATTGTGGCTCGAGCATTCCGCTCTTCACTACTGAAAGTGTTCGTTGGAGAGCGTCGCATGGTGTCATCCTCCCCTATCCATGCGACACGACGCGTCATTCAACTTTTGATTGTCGTCGTGTCAGATTTTTAAAGTATCAGATCCTGTTTACCCAGTGAAACTTTACGATTTTTCAGTCGTCAACGCTTTCTCAGCGTCCTTCTGCAACTTTCGAATTCGTGCCATGGTGCTCGTCGGAATTTTCTTGCGTTTCTTGACGTACCCGTCGAGCACGATGATCCGATGCCCTGGTGCGTACACGAAAAACAGCCGAACCCCTGATGTCAGCCCACGAGCTTCGAAGACCCTGGATGAACACGCCCAGTCTCGTCCCTTTCGCGGTGTTCAGCGAGTGACCGTCCAAGGCATCCCCTGACTATACCTTAAAAAGCATGCCTCGTCCACGCGGCCCTGCACGTGCGCCCCGTCGGCCACGACCAACCGCGGAGCCGAGATCGCACCTTCGACCGAGCCGGTCTCGCCGATGCTCACCCGCTCGCTCGCCCGGATGCTCCCGCTCACCTTGCCGAGAACCACGACCGACTTCGCCGACAACTGCACCTTGACCCTACCGGTTGGACCCACCGTCAGGACATGGTGTCGCAGCTCGATCGTCCCGTCGATGACGAGGTCCTCGCCCCCCTTGACATCGCCCTCGATGACGACTCCCCTCCCGATCCTGGTGATGCCCTCGGGAGCCTGCGGGCCGCCAGCACGCTGTCCGCGCGGCGACGGCGGACGGCTGACCGAAGCATCGTCAGCAAGCGGTGTCTCGACCATTTTGAAGCGACCTCGATTCATCCCGGTGATCCGTTCATGCGCCGTCGTCGTCCGCTCCTGCACCCACGTAGCGCACCACCTGCCCCGTCCGGTACGACGTCAGCCGCACCAACCCGCACGCCTGGCACACGTCCGCTTGGCAATCACCCGTCGAGCGCTCCCGGTCGAACCGCCACAGGTGCCCGTTCTCGCGGCGCGGGCACGCCGGGACCACGAACTTCTGCTCCGGCATCAGTCCTGTCGGCGCGTCTCGAACCCCTCGGCCAGCCGGCGGCCCAGGACCGCCTCGACCGTGCCGTCGCCGACGGCCGGCAACCCGCGTGCCGTAGACCCGCCACCGGCCGCCGCCGTCGCACGCCGCATAGCCGCGCGCCAAGTGGACCGCCAGACCCAGCGACGGGAACACCGACCACACCCACTGCCGCGGCCGGCCCGCCGCCCGACCGCGTACAGCTCGTCCATCAACGCCACCAGGTGCGGAAGCCGTTCAACCGAGGTCTACGTCGACCGTGCCTTCGGCTGCGTCGACGCGCTGCACCGGGTACTCCGCCGCCCCGAACAGCTCCCGCTGCCGTAGCGCCGCGTCCACCTCGGCCGTCGTCGCGGCGCGGAACCCGCCGCCGTCGTCCACCTCGAGCGCGAACAGCCCGCGACCGCGGCCCCCTCACGCGCCAGCGACGTTCAGACACCATCCTTCCGAGCGGGCAATCCCGGTTCAGGCCCGCTCCCACCTGCCGTTCGGCCCGCCGGAACGTTCCCAGCCGGCGAAGCCCCGGACCGGGACCGCGAGGCTCACTCACACGTTCGACGACGCCGGCGTCGCCACATCGAGCGCGTCGTGCAGCGACCAGCTCCGCGTCCGCGTCGCGTTCGGCCAGCTCGATCAGCTCCCGCAGGATGCGGTCCACGATGAAGCACAAGTCACCGTTCCGGCCTCCGGATCCGCAACGGATCGAATGGCAGCCGGGGCTGCGCTCCACTCTTGATGTCCGCGCTGGCGAGCGTCGGCCCCGCAGTCCGGACACACCGCCGGCAGCGGCAGCCGGACATCGATCGCGAACTGCGTCAGGCAGCCCGGGCACTGCCCCGCCGCCGTCTCCCGCCGTTCCGGAGACGCCGCCGGCAGATGCGCCCCCAGCAGCCGCCGCACGCTCACCTTTCCACCACTAGGCGCACGACGTTGTCCGTCCCTGCCGCCGCCGAATCGAGCCAGCCGAGGACATCGCCGGCATCCAGCGCCCAGCGGTCCGCCTCGATCGGCGCGACGACGCTCCACTTGCAACCGCTGGTAGAACCGATCGGCGGTCGCCTAGTCGGTGACCGACAGCAGGATGGCCAGCGCCAGCTGGGCCGGACCCGACCCACCGTAGCGCCACGGCGGACCCGTCGGCACCTCGCCGACGCGTCTCCCGCCCCGGATCTTCATCCGACCGGCAGCGTACCACGGCCCCAGAGGCGTGCTCGAAGCCGGTCCTTGGGCCTTGGGGTCCGCTCGACGGCCACGAAATGGCCCAGAGCACGGGTTTCAATTTCGTGTTACAGACGAAAGTCCGGGTGATCCGCAGCCGAACGGGGAACTGGTCAATGTTCCCCAGCGCCGCGAAGATGCCGAACACGAGGCGGCCGGCCGCAGTTGGTTGGTGTCGATCTGCGCGCCCTGGCCGGTGAGCGCCCGCAGGCCCAAGCCGCGGGCGGACAGGTCTTGCACGGTGTTGACCAAGTGGCGAGGTTGCGACCGAGGCGATCTCCAGACGAGCACGTCACCCTTGCGCCGGGCGCGCAGGCAGTTGTCGAGTCCCGGCCGGTCGTCGCGTACACCGGAGGCGAGGTCGTGGTAGAGGTTCGCGTGGTCGACGCCAGCGTCACGCAGAGCGTCGCGCTGCAGGTCCAGCGACTGCGAGCCGTCCGCCTTCGAGGCATCCGGGAGTGCGACGAGACGCCCTTCGAGACCGAGCGATCAGAAACGGACACCCGCTCCGACCCGCAAGTCGCCGAGCAACGGAAGCAGCCGCGCGCGATACTGCACGCTCCCAAAGAACCGGGATCCCAAGGGGAAATCCACTCCCACTCCGTACAGCGGCAGGCCGATGTAGCTCACCTCCCCCGGCCAGCGGGAGCACTCGAACCCAGGCGGGAAGTCCACGCGTGCACCGTGCTCCGGCCTGTCATCCGGCGACACCGCGACGCACCCGCGAGTCGTGCCGCGCTGCCACGCACCTCCGATCAGCAGGTAGCTGTTTCTACCGAGCCTCGGGAACGGCCACTTGATGGCAACACCCAACACTTCCTCGATGTGGTGGTCCTCACGGGCAACGTCGTAGCTGATCTCCCGACCCTGATCATCAGTGTGACTGTACCCTGCATAGTAGAGAGGCTGGCTCCGGACGCTCCGCAGGTAGTCGATCTGGACTCCCAACCGACCCATCGGCAACGTGATCCACGCACTCGGAGGCTGGGTGGCCTCGGCACCCTCCAGATCCGTCAGGAAGTATGCCGAGATCCCGCCACCGAGCTCGTAGCCTGGCAGAGCTGCGCTCGCACTTGACGACTGCGCTTGCGCTGGCACGGCCGTCATCAGGGCAAAGGCGAACGTGACCGTGACCGAAAGTCGATTGGTCAACTGCATCATCGGGTCCTCCTGCTGCACAGGAATGCGCAGAACGGCAGCGAACCAGGTCACACAGGCGGAATCTTGTTAGCGTTCGCGCAGCGGGCGGCGTGGCCGGCTCCGCACGGCGAGCTTGATGAGACTCCGACTCGCTCGCGTGAGCGAGCCGAGCAAGGACGTCGTCGACAAGCTGCGCCGCGAGACCCGCCGGTGCCACAAGCCGCAGGCGAAGAAGGCTGACCCACCGGCACGCCGATGCCAACATCGCCGGCGGAGGTTCTGCCGGAAAGGCGAGAGCGCATCCACACGCCGAGCGCCGCCGTCCTCGCAGGGCGGCGAGTCACGTCCCCTACCCGTCGGGGGAACTCCTTTAGAAGCCGAGGCCCGGCCGCAGCGAGTCCAGCATCTCTTGCGGGGTGTTCTGGAGCCCGGCGGCGACTTGCTGCACGGTCCGGTGGATCCGGTACAGGAAGAACGCCATGCTGCCGTAGGCCGCTACCTGGACGACCAACTGAACGGCGACCTGTACGAACAGCTGCCGGCGTGCGAACCGCGCCAGTTCCGCCTTGATCAGCGCTTCTACAGAAGGGTTCGGAGCAACAGTGCTTCCGTCGGAAATCTCGGCCATGTCAACCTCAACGCTTCCGCAGCCCCGTTCATCGCTCTTGCGGAGTCCCATCCCCGCCGGACCTAGGAGTCTGCGCCGTGGGAACGGGCAGACGCCTGGCAAGGGTTGGTTGGGCGGAAAGCGGGGCCGTACGGCGACGATTTCCGGGCGAGGCGCGGCGGTCCGACAGAAACGCCGCGGTCAGCGCCGCGCCGTGGCCGGCGGCGCCTCCGGCACACGCTCCAGCGACATCTTGAGCACGCGGCTCCGACCCGAGCGCCCGCCGTGGTCACTCGAGATCCGCGACGCCAGGCGCCGGGCGATCCTGGCCACCTCGACCAATCCCGCCTGACCGGCGACGAAAACGCCGTGAAGTCGGCGGCACTCCCCGGTCAGATCGCGGTCCAGCGCGACGAGTTCCTCCGCCCAGGGCTCGTCCCGATGGGCGAGCAGATCGATACTGCGCAGAAGCTCCTGGAGGATCTCGATGTCGTGCAGCCGGCCCAACGAGTCCTGTATCTTCTTGAGTCGCGCCACCGCGTCGGCGGTGTCCGCCTCTCCGGTCTCGGACGCCAGCTCGAGCGCATAGCGCAGCTTCTTTGCTGCGATACGGACCTCGTGGACGCGCTCGGAGACGTACATCGGTCCCGCCTCGGCGACGGCGTCGCTCAGCCGCTCGGCCCGCTCGCTCAGCCGCTCGGCCAGAACCAGTGCCCACGCATCGGTCGCGTCGCGCATGCCGATGGCCTTGAGCACCTCCGCGACGTCCCGTGCCACCTTCCGCAGGCCGGCCGGCTTCAGACGGACGCGCATCCGCTCGCGTTGTCGCTCGCGCTCCTCGCGCACGCGCTGTCGCAGGCGACCGGCCGCGGCCGGCTGTGCCCGGCCCGTCCGTTCCAACTCGTCGACCAGGCCCAGCGCTACGTCCAGCTCGCGCACGGCGCCGAGCGCACCGCCGAGGTCGCCCACCCGCTTGCGGGCTCTTGCCGCGCTCCGCGCCCCGAGCTCCGCGTCGCACAGCGGCAGCAGCTCGCGCAACCGGCGGGTCGCCACGCGGCACTGATGGAGCGGCTCGACCGCGCCTTCCGCCGTCGGGCGCAGATGCCGCAGCAACGCCCGGACGCGGCGCTCCAGCGGACGTTTCAGGACATGGGGACCGGTCATGCTACGATGCTCCGCTTCAAGGCCGGGAAGCACGAGTATAGTGAACTTTCCGGCACCCGTAGCACGCACGTTACACCGTATTCGCCCTTTGTTCCTACCATGCGCATAGCGGCCATCGACATCGGCACCAACTCCGTCCACATGATCGTGGTGCAGGTGCGGCCGGACCACTCGTTCGAGATCGTCGACCGCGAGAAGGAGATGGTCCGGCTCGGCGCGGGCGGCCTCGGCGGGCGCGCCCTGACCGACCTGACGATGCGCTCGGCGCTGCAGGCGCTGACGAAGTTCAAGCGCCTCGCCGAGTCGCACGAGGTGGACGAGATAGTGGCCGCGGCAACCAGCGCGGTGCGGGAGGCGGAGAACGGCCGCGAGTTCCTGGCCGCGATTCGCCAGCGCACCGGGGTCGAGGTCCGCGTCATCTCCGGTACCGAGGAAGCCCGTCTCATCCACCGCGCCGCGGTCTACGGCGTGGACGTCTCGGACGGTGCGGCACTGGTCATCGACGTCGGCGGCGGCAGCGTCGAGCTGACTCTTGGGCGCGGGTCGCGGGTACGCCTCGCCCACAGCCTGAAGCTGGGCGTGATCCGGCTGACGGAGCGGTTCGTGCACAGCGACCCGATCACCGGGGCGGACGAGCGGCGCATGGTGAGCTACATCACCGAAGTGCTGACCCCGGTCACCGAGAAGATCCGCAGCCGCGGTTTCGTCCGCGTCGTCGGGACGTCGGGCACCATCCTCAGCCTCGGCGCGCTGGCGGTCGGCGAGGGTCGGGCGGTCGGCTCCGACGCGTTGCGCAACCGGCGTGTCAGCCTCAAGCAGCTCCGGCGCGTGCGCAAGGAACTGACCGCATTGGATCTCGCCGGACGCATCGGCATCCCGAGGCTCGATCCACGCCGCGCGGACCTGGCCGTCGCCGGCTCGATTCTGATCTGCACCATGCTGCGGCTGCTGGGGGCGCGGGAGCTGACCCTCTGCGACCTGGCGCTGCGCGAGGGACTCGCCCTCGACTACATCCACCGCAACCGGGCCCACATCGCCAGGGTCGAGCAGTATCCGGACGTGCGTCGGCGCAGCGTCATCGAGCTGGCCGAGCGCTGCAACTACAGCGAGCCGCACGCGCAGCAGGTGGTGCGGATGGCGCTGGCCCTGTTCGACCAGACTTCTGCAATCCACGGCCTGGGCGCGCGGCAGCGCGAGTGGCTGGAGTACGCTGCGATGCTCCACGACATCGGCGTGCACATCAGCTACAGCCGGCACCACAAGCACTCCTGCTACCTGATCGAGAACGGCGATCTGCGAGGGTTCGAGCCGCAGGAGATCGAGGTCATGGCGCTCGTCGCGCGCTACCACCGCCGGGGGCTGCCCAAGCGCTCCGACGGCGGATACGGCGACCTCTCCGGTGCCCGCCGGCGCACCGTGAGGACACTGTCGGCGATGCTGCGCGTGGCCGAGGGACTGGACCGGAGCCATGCGCAGAGCGTCGCCTCGGTGGCCGTCGCGGCCGGAGCGCACGACTGCCTGCTGAAGCTGACGCCGGCCGGCGACACCGAGCTCGAGCTTTGGGCCGCCCAACGTAACGCGGCGCCTCTCGAGTCCGCCCTCGGCCGCATCATCCGTTGCGAGGTCGACGCGAGGCGGCGGCGGCCGGCGCGCCGCGGCACGACGTCGACAGGCGGGCGGCGGCAGCCCACCGCGCCTCGCACCCCCACCCCGGGACGGCGGGAGCCGGGGCGGTCGGCCGGCGATCCCGACTCCTAGCAGTCCCGGTGCGGCCTTCCCATGCCTGACGGACGGCGGCGCGACGATCTACAATCCGGCGAGTCCGTTCGACGCGACGGCCAGCCGCACCGCCGGTCGTCCCGGCGTTCCGTGGCGGCGGCACGACGCGGTTCATCGGCGCTGCGCCGGCAGCCGCCCGCGCGCGTATACGCATTCAGGGGGACGTCGTGAGCAAAGAGCGTCGTTGTGCGCACTGCCGGCAGCAAACGGTCGCCCCGGAATGGCGACCGTTCTGCAGCGAGCGCTGCAAGCTCCTCGATCTGGGCAACTGGATCGGCGAGCGCTACCGGGTGCCGAGTGAATCGACGGCGCTCGAGGATCATGATCCGATCGGCGGCGACCAGGGCTCCTGAACGGAGCGCCCGGCGGGGCCGACCGAGCAGACCGGGGAGCGACAGGCAGGCATGAGCGATACGCTGACCATCACCGACAACCGCACCGGCAAGCAGTACGAGATCCCGATCGTCGACGGCACGATCCGCGCGATCGACCTCCGGCAGATCAAGGTCGATCCCGAGGAGTTCGGGATGATGTCGTACGATCCGGCGTACCTCAACACCGCCAGTTGCCGCAGCCGGATCACGTTCATCGACGGCGACCGGGGCATCCTCCGCTACCGGGGGTATCCGATCGAGCAGATCGCCGAGCGGAGCACGTTCCTGGAAACGGCGTGGCTGCTCGTCAACGGCGAGCTGCCGACGGCGGTCGAGATCGACGCCTGGACGGTCGAGATCGACCGCCACGCACTGAACGGCCGCTCGGCGCTGGATTCGCACGTGCAGGCATTCATGGGAGGGTTCGCGGAAGGGGCCCACCCGATGGGCATGTTCCTCGCCGCCATCGGCGGGCTCTCCACTTTCTTCCCCGAGGCGAAGCAGGTGCTCGACGCCGAAACCCGCCGAACGCAGATGGCCCGGCTGATCGCGCTCGCGCCGGGCGTGGCCGCCTATGCCTCCCGCCGCAGCACGGGACGCCCCTACGTGGTGCCAGACGCCGGCCTGGGCTACACCGGCACCTTCCTGAGCATGCTCTACAAGGAGGAGGGCAAGCCCTACGAGCCGCATCCGGTCCTGGAGCGCGCCCTCGACGTCCTGTTCGTCCTGCACGCAGACCACGAGCAGAACTGCAGCACCAGCGCCATGCGGAGCATCGGCAGCTCCCAGGCCGACCCGTTCGCATCGCTCGCCGGCGCCGCGGCGGCGCTCTACGGCCCGCTGCACGGCGGCGCCAATGAGGCGGTTCTGCGCATGCTGCGCGAGATCGGTTCGGTTGCCGGGATTCCGGACTTCATCGCCCGCGTGAAGAGCGGCGAGGGCCGTCTGATGGGCTTCGGCCACCGCG
The DNA here is from genome assembly GCA_965222905.1 of Vicinamibacterales bacterium. Lineage (GTDB taxonomy): Bacteria > Acidobacteriota > Vicinamibacteria > Vicinamibacterales > UBA8438 > WTFV01. The sequence continues at coordinate 207,748 of OZ244976.1, forward strand.
TCTACAAGTCGTACGACCCGCGCGCGAAGGTGATCAAGAAGACCGCCTACGACGTCTTCGAGGTGACCGGCCGCAACCCCCTGCTCGACGTGGCGCTCGAGCTGGAGAGGATCGCACTCGAGGACGATTACTTCACGGGGCGCCGCCTCTACCCCAACGTCGACTTCTACTCCGGCCTGATCTACGAGGCGATGGGCTTCGACGCCGGCATGTTCCCGGTGCTCTTCGCCATCGGCCGCACCGCCGGCTGGGTCGCCCAGTGGCAGGAGATGCTGGAGGACAAGGAGCAGAAGATCACCCGCCCGCGGCAGCTCTACATGGGTGAGGACACGCGCGACTACGTCGCGGCCGATGCGCGTGGCTGATAAGTGACGACCATCGCCGTCACGTCGTCGTGCTGCGGGGCGCCGGCGGTGAACCGCTCCACGCCGGCGAAGATCTCCTGCAGGCGGGGCTCGCACGCGGAGCCGGTCGTCCCGTGCAGGCACTCGATGAGCCGGTCGTCGCCGAACTCCTCCTCGCTCGCGTTCATCGCCTCCGAAACGCCGTCGCTGAACAGCACGAGGTAGTCGTTCGGCTGGAGGGAGACCGTCCCCTCCGCGAACGGGACGCGGTCGAACAGGCCCACCACCATCCCCCCGGTCTCCAGGCGCTCGACGCCCGCCGTGGTCACGAGCACCGGCGCATTGTGCCCGGCGTTGCAGTAGACCAGCCGGCCGTCGGGGTACAGCACGGCGTAGAAGAGCGTCACGAAGCGGCCCTGGATGCCGCGGCGGACGAGGGCGGTGTTCACCGTGGTCATCGTCGCCGCCGGCCCCGCCCCGACGCTTCCTGTGGCCGCGAGCGAGCCCTGCATCAACGCGCCGAGAAGGGCCGCGGGCGGCCCTTTTCCGGCGACGTCGCCGAGGGCGAAGGCGAACGCCCCGTCGGACCGATCGATATAGTCGAAGAAGTCGCCGCCGATGGACCGGCACGGCAGCGTCGCGGCTACAGCCTCGAAGAACGCACCCGACCTCTGCCGGTTCGGGAGCAGCGCCTGCTGGATCTCCGCCGCCGTCTGCATCTCGCGCTCCAGCTTCGCGTTCTCGAGCGCCGCCCGGTACAGCTCGGCGTTCCGGATGGCGACCGCCGCCTCGTTGGCCAGGGTTTCGAGCGCACCTTCAGTTGACGGCAACAGCAGCTTCGCCTTGTCGCGGCTGTCGAGGTACAGCACGCCGATCCGGCGCGGCGCCGCGTCCTCCGCCGGCACCGCCTCTGCCGCGTCCGAGAATTGCATCAGCCGGAGTGGCACGCAGAGCACGTGGCGAATTCCCAGCGCCACCGTGCCGGCGTGCACGTTGGCGAGGTCGCCGTCGAGCAGATCGGCTTCGATCCGGGTACGGCCCGTGCGGAAGACCTCCTCGGGGATCTTGCGGCTGGTCTCGAAGCCGCTGCCGGGCAGTGTCTGCCGGCCGCGGGCCCGCGCCAGCTTCAGGTCGAGCGCGCCGTCGCCGTCCGCCAGCATGATGAACCCACGCTCGGCGCCGCTAACCGCGATGGCCGAGTCCAGGACCAGCGCCAGCACGTCGTCGAGGACGCGTGCGGAGCTGAGCGCGCGGAGTCCCTCCAGCAGCACCGCCACCTGCCGCAGATCGGCAGCCGCGGCGACTCCCCCGCCTGCGTCGCGGGCAGTCGTCGACACGGCCGCACCCGGCAGGCGGAAGACCAGCTCGGCGCCGCCGCTCCGGCCGAGCCGGATCCGATCGCCACTCGGTCACCGGCTCCTCGTTGACGAACGTGCCGTAACGTGAACCGCGGTCCCGAATCGCATAGCCGGAACCGGCCTCGACGATCTCCGCGTGGTCTCGGGACACCTCGGCGTGCGGCAGCACGAGGTCGCTCTCGACGCGACGACCGAGCAGGAATGGAGCCTTGTCGATGTGCACGCGCCGCTCCGCCGCGCCGGTCAGCTCGAGTCGGGCGTCTTCCATGCGCGCGCCATTCCGTCGCAAGTAGATCCGCGGTGCTTCAGCCGAGCCGGAGGCGCCATGCCAGCAGTCCCCCGGCGCAGGCCAGCATCAGCCAGACGAGCGGCGCCGGCGGCCGGCCGCGCACGAGCTCGCTGACGAAGAAGAGAACCACGCCCAGGAACACGACCGCGAGGAACAGGGCGGACCAGCGGCGCCGGGCGTGCTCGTCGATGGCCGCCGGCTCGCGTTCGCGCGCGGTCGTCGCGGCGCCGCACTTGTAGCAGATGAGGGCGTTGTCGGCGATTTCCTGCCCGCAGGCGTCACACGTCATGCGTACCGGTCCGTTTCGTTCAGCGCCCGTCGCCGAGACGGCGCATGTCCCGTGAGACCCGCGCGAGCTCCAGCAGGAGCCGCTCCAGCTCGGCGGCATAGCGCTCCGGCGCCAGTGTCGCCCTGGCCGCCCGGAGCTCTTCCACCTCGATCTCCAGCGCTGCGCGCCGAGACACCAGCCGGTCCATCTCTCCGCCCTGGCTCGTCGCGATGTCGTCCGAACCGGCCCCTATGTACACCGCGGCCGACAAGCCGGCGCGCGGGCCGTCCGCCACGTCGCCGGCGTCGATGCCGAGACCGTCGCCCGTATCGTCGAGGAGCGCACGCTCCGTCGCCAGCCGCCCGCGCTCCTGGTACCAGCGCCGGACCCCGGCGCTGGCGTAGGTGAACGCCTCCCACACCGAGACGCGGCCGTTGCGATCGAAGTCGCTGGATGCATCGACGAACGCCCGGGTGAGGAACTCGGGAAACACCGTCGCGTAGCGCTGCGCCGGCGACTCGGTCGCCGTGATCACGACGCGATCGCTGTTCGCCAGGGGCACGAGGAACGGTGCGCTGGCCGCCGAGGTGTTGACGAAGACGAGCCGCCCGGGCAGAGGATCCACCAGAGCGGCCCACTCCGAGGCGGTAAGGTCCGGTCCGACGAGGTTGAACTTGGCGTCCTGCCCGTCGAAGGTTCCGTGACCGAGCAGGAGAACGAACAGCACGGACTGCTCGTCCATGCGCGCCGCGAACTCCCGGACCGCACGCCGCACGCCGTCGCGTGACGCGCAGCCGACGCCGGCCCCGCCGGCCTCGGCGAGCACCACCAGGTGGTCGTCCCGGAATCCCGGCTGCGCGCGCAATGCCGCGATGATGCCTGACCGCCAGCGGTCGTAGCGTTCGGCGTACTCCGGGCCGCCCGACGCCCCCGACACGATGAGGGTGAAGTAGTCGCGTGCTTCAGCCGGATCGTGCGCCGCCAGCAGCACGAGCGCCGCGACGGCGACCCGCCAACTGCGTCCGCTCATCTCATGCCCCACAGGCGGCGGAGCGACCACTCCGCGGCAAGCAGCGCGATCAGCAGCACGAACACCGCTGAATGATGCCAGACTTCGCGCGTCACGGTACGCGGATCGGTACGGGCGGCGGCACGCAGGAGAGCGGGCAGGTCGTCGAGCCGATCCGGATCCAGGTAGACTCCGCCGCCGGCCTCGGCGGCGCGCCGGAGCAGATCCACGTTCAGCCACGGATCGACGAGCTCGGGATCGGCGCCGCCCTGCAGCACCCAGTCGCGCCGGCGACCGAGCTCCTCACCGTTGCGGCCGACGGCCACGTCGATCCGCTGCACACCCGCAGACAGCGGGGGCGTCGAGACGCTGTATGCGCCCGCCGGCCCCGCGACCGCCGTCTCTTCTCCCAGGCTCGGCGCCCCGGCGGGGTTGCTGACGCGCACGCGTACCTCGGCCCCGGGCACGGGCCGGTACTCCGCGTCGCGCACCGAGACGTCCACGCGCAACGGATCGCCGGCCGCGTCTCCGCCGCTCGTCGCGACCGCAATCCGGTCACCGGCGCCCGCCGCCAGCCAGCGCGCCACCTGCCCCCAGTACCGCTCGTAGGTCCTGTCGTCCGCGGGCAGCAGCATCCGCCAGCGCCACGTGGCGCGTCCGGCGAGGATCATCGAGCGGCCGGCGCCGTAGCGCTGGACGACGACGAGCGGCCGTTCGAGACCGCCCCCGGAGGTGGTCACCGCGAGCACCGCGGCTCCCGGACGGACGGGACCGATGCGCACGCTGCCGGCCAGGGCCGGGACCGCCTCCCACCGGCTCCGCGTCTCCTCGACGGTGGATCCGAGCCGCAGCATGGGATGGGCGAGCCCCGCCGGGGTCGGCGCGAAGCGGTCCGCGCTGTCTCCATCACGACCCGCGTCGGTCAACCCGAGGCGGTCGGCAAGCTGCGCCGGTACGACCGGTTCGAGCGATGAGCCGAGGTAGCCCTGCCGCCGCAGGCTCGCCGGTCCGAACAACAGCAGACCGCCGCCGCGCTCGGAGACGAACGCCGCGGTCATGTCGAGCTGGTCCGGCCGGAAGAACTCCGCCTCGATGTTGGCCAGCACCACGGCGTCGTACTGGAACAGCGCCGCGCGCGTCCGCGGGTAGCCGGCGGCGAGCGTGGCCGTCCGCTCGGGGTCGCCCTGGACATAGAAGGTCTGCTCTCCCTGCGCGTTCTGTCCTTTCCGCACCACCGCATCGAAAGTGATCCCCGGGTCCGCCAGCCACGCGCGCTTGAGGAAGCTGTGCTCGTAGCCCGGCGACCCTTCGACGAGCAGGATGCGGCGCGGCCTCTGCGGCGGGCGCACCAGGACCTGCCGGCGGTTGTTCCCGGGCACCAGTTCGGCCGCGTCGACCGGCAGTTCGACGGTGTATACCGAGGGCAGCGCCGGATCGGGCGCGACCCGAAACACCGCGATGATCGGTGCGCCGTCGCGGGCCGGCCGCACGCGGCGCACTCCGACGAGACGCCCGCCGACACTCAGCCGCACGTCGAAGGGCGCGTCGCCGAGCCCGTGACTCACGATGGTGGCGCTCACGTCGACGACGGAGCCGGTACCCACCGGCTGCCCCGCCTCCAGGGCCGCGATCTCCCGATCCGGCCCCGGGCGCGTGCTGCCGACGCCGAGCGTGTAGATCGGCGCGGGCGAGCGAGCGGCGGCCGCGGCCGCGTCGCGCCCCCCGGTCGCGACGCCGTCCGAGACGATGACGATCCCCACGAGGGCCCGGCCAGCGAACCGTGCCGGGACGCCGTCCAGGGCGCCGGCGATATCGGATCGTGACGCCTCCGCCACGAGCTCGTCGACGTCGGCCGCGACCAGCGCCTCGCCGAACGCCAGCATCTCGACGTCGATCACCTCTTCGAGCGCGGGAAGCAGGCGATCCCGGACCAGCTCGCGCGCGACTTCCATCCGCGGCATTCCGCCGGCATCGCGAACCGCCATGCTGCGCGAGTGATCGACGAGGACGGCGACCACGCCGCCGGCGGCGGGGACAGGTTCGGTGCGCAACGGCCGCAGCAGCACGAAGAGGACGACCAGGAGGGCGCACAGGCGCAGTGCGGTCAGAATCGTGCGCTGCCGGCGGGTCAGGTCGACCGGCGGGCGCGCATAGGCCCACCACGCGACAGTCGCCGCGGCCAGCACGGCGGCCGCGACACCCCACCCCGGAATCGGTACGCCGATCTGCACCGGACCAAAGCCCTAGCGACGCCCCGGCCGTCGCCACGGCGGGTGGTGGGCGAGGATGCGGTAGTAGCGGTCGACGAGCGCGCCGTAGCCATCCGGCGCCGCCTCGCCGGCGCCGACGTCCAGACGCCCCTCCGTCTCGGCTGCCTGCAACGCGCTCGCACGGTCCGCCTCGAACGCTTCGATCGCCCGCCGGAGACCGTCGCGCAGACTCTCCCACGCGGCGAAGTCCTGCTCGGACGCCTGGAGCGCCGGCCCGCCGCCGGCGGGACGCCGGGCCGCCCATCGGGCCAGATCCTCCAGAACCCCGGGTTGAGCCGCGCGGAGCGCTCCCCCAAGGGCAGGCAACCGCTCCAACCGGCGCAGCAACTCCTGCGCCGCCTCCCGGATGGCCGCAGGATCACGCCCGGCCCCATCACCTGCCTCCGACGGTCGACCGATCGGCTCCGACCCCGGTCCGCCGGCCTGCGCCGGTTCCGTGCCGATGTGCCCGAGACGAGCCTCCAGCGCGGCGAGGCTCCGGCGCACCTCCTCGGCCGCCTCCAGCTCCTCCGCAAGCCGCCGGCCGTCATCGGACCGTGCGTCACCGCTCCCAGCGGCCAGCGCCCGTTCGAGATCGCGCAGTCTGTCGAGCGCTTCGCGGCCCCGCTCGGCCGCCCCGGCCACCTCGCCGCGCCGCAACTCGGCCAGCGCCCGCCGCATCGGCTCGCCAACTCCGCGTCCGTCGCGATTGTTCGATTCCGAAGACGCTGAAGAACCGGACGGCACGGATGCCCCGGACGCGTCGGACGATTCCGAGGACGTCGTTGAACGGCGCAAACCGGTGGATCCGGATGATCGGCTCGAACCGCCGCCCGGCGAGCGCGCCTGGATCTCCCGTTCGAGCGTTTCCGCTCGTTCGCGCAGCTCCTCCTGCTCGCGAGTGAGCCGGGCGAGGACGCGCGCCGCCGCCTCTTCGCCGAGCGCGTCCCGCCGGCGCGCAAGGTCGTCCTGCGCCCGGCCGAGCGCCGCCTGGCGTTCCGCCAGCTCCCGCACGCGGCGCAACGCATCGCTCTCCGCACTCGATTCGGCCGGCGGCATGGAGGAGCGGTTCTCGTAGTTGGTTTCCTGTTCCCGGCGCAGGTCGCGGTCGAACAGCGCCGACAGATCCTCCTGCGGCTGCCACGCCGCCGAGCGCCCGCTCCCGCTGCGCGAGACACGCGTGCGGCGGATCGCGGCCTGGGCGCGCAGTAGCGCGGCCAGCGCCTCCATCTCGGCCGGCAGGGCTGCGCCGGTCGCGGCGGCCCTCAGCGCCTCCTCCGCCCGCGCCATCGCGTCCACCGCGGCGGCCAGCGCCTGCCGCTCCGCCCTGGCGTTCCTCCGCTGCAGCATCCGCGCCGCGGCGCCGAGCGCCGTCTGACGAAGCTCCGCCTGCGCCTCCGCCACCGCCAGAAGGTCTCCGTCGTCCGCGTCCAGATCGGGCCGGCCGTCCAGTCTCCAGGTCGCGGCGATGATCTCCTTCTGCACGCCGGCGAGCTGTCCGACCGTACCAGCGTCCATCGACAATGAGGACTGGCTCGGCGCGTCCTCGAACTCTCGCTCGAACGGACGCACCTCCAGGAAGTAGATGTCGCTCCGCGCCGCCCGCACGCGCGCCGGGTTGGCATCGCCGCCGCGGACGTAGTAGCTGATCACGTCCCCCGGCGAGACGTCGAGATCCTCTGCGTAGAGGGTATGGACACCCGCGCCGCGCGCCACCGGTTCCCCCCCGAGCAGGTCGACGACGCGCTCCGCGCCGCCGGCCACCGCGTACACGAGATCGAACCGGGCCAACGCGAAATCGTCCTCGGCGCGGGCCTCGATCACGACTTCCTCGAGCGGCGTGATCTCGCGGTCTCCACCCGGTCGGCGAACCTCGACGAGCGGGGCGTCATCGGCCGCCGCCCGGATGACGTACTCGGCGTCGGACCGGTTCGACAGACCATCGGCGTCCCGGAGGGTGACACGATAGGTATCGTCGCGGGTCACCTCGAACGATCCCGACAGTGCCTCCGGCGCGTCCCCGTGCAGGGTGACGGCGCCGCCGGCCGCCATCTGCAGCGTACCGGCGCTGATCGGCTTGTCGGCGTGCACGGTCACCGTCACCACGGTGCCTTCCGGCGCGAACACGTCGCCACCACCGGTCTCTACGCGGGGATCGAGCCCCGTGTACGCGGGATAGGCGTAAGCGACGTCGATGCGCTCCACGCGCGGCGCGTGGAGGACGGTCACCGCGTAGTCGTCGGATTCGAGCGCCGCGGCGGCGACCCGGTAGGTAAAGCTCCGCGCGGCGGGCGGCAGCGTCGCCGCGTACCCGCCGTCGCGCGGCTGCATGGCGAGCGTGGAGCGCCCACCGCCACCGTCGATGACCGTCACGCGGGGAGCCGACCGCCCGAAGGCCCCGAGCGTATCGGCGAGGCGCGCCCGCACCTCCAGCGACTCTCCCGCGACCAGCCGTGCCTCGCCCGGTTCGACGAGCAGCGTCGCGCCGAACGGGGCGGCGTACAGCCACGCGCCGCGCGCGATGCGGCCCACCACGTCGGCGCCGACGAGCAGCAGGGTCGCGAGCGCCGCCGTGGCGCCGATCCCGCCGGCAACGGCCCGGCGGACCGCCCGCGTGGCGACCACACGGTCCCGATCGACGCCGCGCGAGCGGCGCGCCGCATCATCCAGCACCCGACTGCCGAAGGACGATGGCGTCTCGCCGAGATCGATGGCGCTGGCCAGCCGATCCTGCAGCTCGGGACAGTGCTCTTCGACGAAGCGCGCCACCTGGTTGTCGGAGGGGCTGCGCCGCAGGGGCCAGAGGGTCGAGACGCAGAAAACGGTGGCTGCGCCCGCCGCGCAGGCCGCGAGCAGCGCCATGACGAGGTCGGACGGCGCGAACAGGCGGTCGGCGCCGAGGACCAGCGCCAGCGCCAGCAAAGCCATGGAGGCAGCCCGCGCCATGCCGCGCATGGCGCGCGCCGTCATCCACCGCCGGCGCACCGACGCCAGCAGCGCAACAATCTCGGCCGGGCTCGAAGCGGGCGCGGAGCGGGCCCTGATCACGTCCCGATTATAGCCGCGCCGGTCGCTGCACGTTCCGACTCTCGTCACGGGGACGACCGGGCTATGCCATGGAGCGCGCGAGCCACGCTTCGCCGACCAGAACGACCGCCACTGCCAGCACGACGTACCACCAGAGCGACTGCTCGGCCTCGCGCGTGGTACCGCCGGTCGTCGGGGCCGCGCCGGACGCAGCGGCTGGGGCCGCGCCGATACGCGCCAGGAATCCGTCGGCAGTCAGCGGCCGTGGGTCGGACTCGCGCGGATCCACGTTGACGGCGACGCGGCGCCCGGAATCGGGAAGCGTGACTACCCCGGGCATGCGCGGAACGCCGGCGGGAACGTCGGCCACCAGCACGTCGCGCGGTGGCTCGCCAGGGCCGACCAGGTGCCGGAAGGCCTCCTGCACGAACGGCACGAAGCCCGGGTGCCGTGGGAAGTCGTTCCATTCCATGCCCAGGTCCGAGGCGAAGATCAGCGCACGGCCGGCTCCCCGGCCGTACTCGATGAGCGCCGGATCGCCGTGGTCGAAGCGGGCCAGCACGCGGGAGGGGGTGTCCGGACCGGCTGCGCGGGTTCCGGACTCGAAAAGGAGGACGCGAGTGGTGCCGGTGAACCGCACCTGTCCGAGCGTCGCCACGAGGTCGCCGAACGGCCGGAACACCGGGTGCCGCGGATCCATGACCGCAAGCCGGCGCACGGCGCCGTCCGCAGCAGTCTCCGCCGGCATCTCGACGGTGAGCTCGACCGCTTCGCCGAGCAGGTCGCGAACCAGCAGCGGATCGACGCCCGGCCCGGTCGCCAGCAGCAGACCGCCGCCGGCCTCGATGAACGCGGCGATGCGCGCCCGCCCCGGACGGCTCAGACCGTCCGTACCCGCAACCACGACCACGTCGGCGGCCTCCCAGGCGGACGCCTCCAGCGCGGGCAGCGCAGCGGGCGCTACCGGACGGACCTCGAACGGCCGCGACTCCGGTGCGACGGCGAGCGCCTGGGCGACATAGAAGGCCTCGGCATCGAGCGTGCCGCCGTTGACGACGACCAGGACGACGGTCGGACTCGGCGGATCGAGCAGCGCGTAGCGGGTATCGTCCCACCGGTACCCGTACCGGTCCGCCACGCTGACCGCGGCTGCCCGAGCGCCCGTCTCCGGCAGCTCCCAGCGCACCTCGTTCGCGCCCGGGGCGAGCGTCACCGACCGTCGGGCGACCTCGCGCCCGTCGACGTCGAGCGTCGCCTCCGTCTCGACCGGCGCGGGCCCCGTGTTCAGCATGGTGACGACAAGCCCTTCCGCGTCCGCGCCGGCGGCGGTGACCGCCAGATTGCGCTCGACCGGCGCCACGGCGGCAACCTCTACGGTCACCCCCTCCGGGATCACCACCCGCGCATCGTCCGGCCAGCCGGCCGCCTGCAGGTCGGACACGGCCACGACCCGCCCCGGCCGCCCGTCGAGCAGCTCGACGGCCGCGGCGAGGCCCGCCGCATGCCGCGTCCCGCCGGCTGTCGGTTCGATGCGTCCGAGCGCTGCCCGCACCACCGGACGCCCGACCGCCGGCGCCTGCAGCACCGCGGCCCGATCGTCGAACGCCACCACGGCGACAGGTTCGTCCGGCGGCGTCGCAACCATGACCTCGCGGGCGCGTTCGCGGGCAAGCGCCATCTGCCCCGGCGCCGACAGGCTCAGCGACCGATCGACGACGAGGACGGTGACCCGCTGCACCCCGCCGGCCGCGTCCAGAAACGGCCGTGCAAAGGCGAGGGCCAGCAGCAGCAGCGCCGCAACCCGCAACGCCAGCAGCAGCAGCTCGCGCAGTCGCCGGCGCCGGTCCCGCCGCACGAACGCGCGTTCCAGGAAGCGCACATCGCTGAACGGCAGCCGCGGCGCCCGGTCCCGCGCGAAGAAGTGCAGGAGGATCGGCACGGCAGCGGCCAGCGCGCCGAGCAGGAACGCGGGAAAGAGAAACGACATCAGCGCCGGCTCCGGGTTGCGAGATACTCGCGGAGCGCCGCGTCGAGCGGTTGTACCGTCTGCACCTGGCAGTACTCCATGCCCGCCAGCCGCAACTCGCGGGCATAGCGTCCCGACATCTGCTTCATCTCCCGGACGTAGCCGTCCCGGATTTCCGATGCCACCGTCGTCAGCTCCCGCCCCGTCTCCAGGTCCTGGAATCGCGTCGCGCGCTCGAACGGGAACTCCAGCTCGGCCGGATCGAGCACGTGGAAGACAACGACCTCGCTGCCCCGGAACTTCAGATGCCGCAGCCCGGCGACGACCGAATCCGGATCGTCCAGCAGATCGGAAATCAACACCACCACTCCCCGCCGGCGCATGGCAGCGGCCAATGCGTTCAGCGCCTGCGAGACGTTCGAACGGCACCCGACCTCGATCTGCTCCAGCGCGACCAGGATCCGGCGCAGGTGGCCGGGCCGCCCGCTCACCGGGACGTTCGTTACGACCCACTCGTCGAAGGTCAGCAGCCCGACCGCGTCACGCTGCCGGTTCATCAGCCAGGCCAGCGCCGCCGCGAGATACGAGCCGTACTGCAGCTTCGACACCGCGCCGGAGTGGTAGCTCATCGACGCCGAAACATCCAGCAGAATCCGGCAGTCGACGTTGGTTTCCTCCTCGAAGCGCTTGACGTAGAACCGGTCGCTGCGGCCGTAGACCTTCCAGTCGAGGGTGGAGAGGTCATCGCCCGGCATGTACTGGCGATACTCGGAGAACTCGGCGCTGAAGCCGGTCCAGGGGCTGCGGTGCAGGCCGAGGAGAAAGCCCTCGACCACGGCGCGGGCCCGCAGTTCCATCGAGCCGAGACTCGCGACGATCTCCGGATCGAGGCAGCCGAGCGCCGGACGCTCTGCGCCGGCGGCGCGCATCACATGCCGCTCGCGGGGGCCGGGACGGCGTCGACCAGGCGCGTGATGATCGTCTCGGCGTCGACGCCCTCGGACTCGGCGTAGAAGTTGGTCACGAGGCGGTGCCGCAGGGTCGGCAGGACCAGCGCCCGGACGTCCGCCACCGATACGTGGTAGCGCCCCGCGATCAGCGCACGCGCCTTGCCGCCGAGGACCAGCGCCTGGGACGCACGCGTGCCGGCGCCCCACTTCACCCACCGTTCGATGAAGTCCGGCGTGCCGGCCCGCCCGGGGCGCGAGGCGTCGACGAGCCGGACGGCGTAGCGCGCCACCTCGTCGGCCACCACCACCTGCCGCACCAGGTGCTGGAACGCGAGGATATCGTCGCCGTGCAGCACGCGGTCGAGGGCGGGCGTCTCGTCCGAGGTCGTCCTGGTGACGACATTCACCTCGTCGTCCTCGGCGAGGTAGTCCATGACGATGTTGAACATGAAGCGGGAGAGCTGCGCCTCGGGCAGCGGGTAGGTCCCTTCGAGCTCGATCGGGTTCTGCGTGGCCAGGACGAGAAACGGCTCCTCGAGGGCATAGGTGCGCCCCGCCGCCGTCACGTGGTGCTCCTGCATCGCCTCGAGCAGCGCCGACTGCGTCTTCGGCGGCGTCCGGTTGATCTCGTCGGCCAGGATGATCTGGGCGAAGACCGGCCCCTTGACGAACCGCAGGTCGCGGTGTCCGTCGCTCTCGTCGATGATCTCGGTGCCGGTGATGTCGGCCGGCATCAGATCGGGGGTGAACTGGATGCGCTTGAACGACAGGTGCAGCACGTCGGCCAGGGTCTTGACGAGGAGCGTCTTGGCCAGGCCCGGCACCCCGGTGAGGAGACAGTGCCCGCCCGCGAACAGCGCCGTCAGGACGAGGTCGATCACGTCGTCCTGCCCCACTATCACCTTGCGCAGCTCGGCCAAGATCCGCGCCCGGCCCTCCATCACCCGTTCGGCCGGCGCCTCCGTTGCCGTCACGGGAAGAAAGCGAGCTTGATGAGCAACCCGAGGATGGCGGGACCGTAGCCGAACTTCAACACCTTCAAATCGGCTTTCAGATCGGCTTCGACACGGACGAGCTCGGTCTCGATCCGGTTGACGTCGGCGGTGGTCGCCAAGTCGTTGCCGAGCGGGATGGCCGCCGCCGCTCTGGCCGCAGCATCGTCCACGCCGGCAAGTCGGAAGGCCTCGTAGACCTCCGTGACGAGATGGCTCACAAATGCAGTTTACACTCTCCGGCCACCCGGCCGGCCGCGGGGAGGTCCCGAAACATCCCCGCCGCTCAGTGGGTCAACGCGTAGACGATCTCGTTGATGAACATGCGGTACGACTGCGCGGTGTACCGAATGTAGCCGGGATACTGCTCCGCGTTCGACCACTCCCAGCCGTCCCCCATGTCGGTGTTGAAGTTGACGAGCGCCATCACCCGGCCGTCGTCGTCGAGAATCCCGTGGAGCTGCGCCTCGAACCCGCCCTTCTCCCAGGTGACGTTGTTGAAGTACGACCCGAGGCCGGCGATCTGCGGGTACTCGTCGAGCTGGTAGAAGCAACTGAAGACCGGGTGATCGGGGGGCAGCTCCACGATCTCGCGGTCCGGGAAGACGCGCGCCATCTGCCGCTGGAACAGCGCCCACTCCTGCGGCCCGTGGAAGTCGTCGAACGTCACCGTCCCGCCGCGCAGCAGGAACTCCCGCAGGATGTCGACCTCCGCGTCGGTCAGCATCAGGTTCGCCGGCTCGACGATGTAGATCCAGGGGTGCTCCCAGATGGTCTCGTCGGACAGCTCCAGGATGACCGGCTCGTTCACCTGCAGGCTGGTCACCCGCGCCATGCGCCGCGAGAGGTTCTGCTCGGCGACCGGCGCGTCGACCTCCCAGGGATCGACCCAGTAGATGCGCTGGAACTCCGCGAGCTGAGCCGGCGGCGTGCTGTAACGGATGCGGACGAAGCGCCATTCGAGCCCCGTCAGCCCGTCCCGTTCCGGCAGCGCCTCGTCCTGACCGCCGACGTCCGCGCTGCTCATCAGGAGCGCCGCAGCGGCCAGTGCGCCGGCCGCGGCCCGCAGCCACGCCCGCCTCACCGGTCGGCCTCGACGATGGTCAGCAGCAGCTCGAGCGCGCGGTCGTAGGTCGGGGCGATCTCCAGGGCGGCCAGCGTCTGGCGCCGCGCCTCGGCGAGCCGACCCGCCGCGAACAGGGTCTCCGCGAGGTCGGCGTGCGCCGCCACCCGGTCCACCGGTCCGAGGGCCAGGGCCACTTCCAGCTCGCGCACCGCGTCGTCGTTCCGCCCGGCCTCCTTCGCGATGCGGCCGAGCGTCTGGTGGGGGATCGGATCGAAGGGATCGATCTCGATCAGCCGCTCGTAGGCGGCCTGGAGGCGGGCATCGTCTCCCGCTCCGTCCGCCAGCGCGGCGAACCTGCGGACGGCGTCGATCGACGTTTCGTCGTACTCCAGCAGGCGCTCCAGCTCGACCATCGCCCGCGCGGCGTCGCCCTCTTCATCGGCCAGACTCGCCAACTGCCCCCGCGGGCTCTCGATACCGGTCGCCATCGGCGCCAGCTCCGCCGCACGCTCGAAAGCGGCGCGCGCCGCAGCCGAATCGCCAGCGGCCCGCAGCGCACTGCCGAGTTGGAAGTGCACGTTGAAGTTGTCCGGCTGCTCGGCGGCCAGCTTGCGGAGCGCCTCGAGTCGCTCGGGTCCCTCCGGCAGGCCCTGCGGGGCGTTCTGCAGCGCGCGCCGGAGCGCGCCGAACTGTTCTTCCACCGCCGCGTCGAAGCTCGCCTGAAGGCTCTCGAAATCGAGGTCGATGCGCGCCAGGGCTTCTTCCGTCTCGAGCCCCTCCCCGTACGCCCGAATCAGGGTCCGGAGGGCCTCCAGGCCGTACGCCTCGATCAGGTGCTCGACCACGACGGAGGCGTGGAAGTATGCCAGCGAGATCGACTCGGGCCGGGTGAACCCGGTGTTGAGCTCGCTCAGGGACAGCAGCGTGCCCGCGTTGAGCGCCGCCGCGAAATCCAGCACCTGATCGCGGCCCCAGGCGAGCTCCTTGCGCTTCTCCTCGTAGGTCGAGATCCCCTCGCTCAGCCAGCGCGGCAGCCGCTGGTCCGACATCTGCAGGGTGATGACGTGCGCCATCTCGTGCCACAGCGTCGACACCCAGTTGAAGTCGCCCGGTGGACGGGCGCGCGGCGAGTCGAGGGTGACCACCTGCCCGAAGCAGGCCCCCAGCGCCCCGAGCATGCCCGGCAACCCCAGGGTGCGCACCGCGAAGTCGTCGTGGCTGGGGAACACTTCGACGAGGATCGGGGTCCGGACCGTCATCTCGTAGCGCGCGGACAGCTCGTCGAGCGCTTCCTGGGCGAGGTCCAGCACGTACCGTTCGAGGACCGGCGCCTCGTCGGGATGGAGCCGCACGACGAGGTCCCCGCGCTCGATGGTCACGAACTCGTCGAGGTTGTCCATCATCTGCAGCAGGTTGAAGGTGACGACGTCGTAGGGATCGTCCTCGAACGACCGCTCCAGCGCCACGCGCGCGCCCGGCTCGTCCCCGGTGCGCAAGAGGTGCATCCCGAGCTCGGCATTGGCGCGGGTGTTGGCCGGATCGAGCTCCAGCGCACGCCGGACGAGCGCGACCGCCTCGGGGAAGCGGTAGGCCCGCGCGGCCTGACTGCCCGCGATCCGGTAGACGTCGCCGTAGGCCGGATTGATGGCCAGCACGCGCTCGACCTCGGCCGCGAAGTCGTCCGTGCGGTCCTCCAGGTAGGCGATGGAGGCAAGCAGCGAGCGCGCCTCCAGGCTGCGCGGGTTGACCGCGAGCGCCCGCTCGATCGACTCGCGCGCGGCGTCGCGGTTCCGGTCGCCGAGCTCGAGCTCCGCAACGAACAGATGCGCCCCGATGCTGGATTCGTCGATGCCGAGGGCGCGCTCCACCGCCCCGCGGGCGACCGGGGGATTCTCGTTCGCCAGCACCCGCGCCATGCCGACCAGGGCCGGCACCCATTCCTCGTCCAGCTTCAGCGCATCCTGAAACGACTGCAGCGCGTCGGGATTGTTGTACTTCTCGAGGAACAGCTCGCCCCACGCGGTGTGGACCGCCGGATCGTCGGGCAGCGCCCGCGCGGCCCCGCGCAGGAACGTGTTGGCCCGCCGGAAGCCGCCGGCGGTGCGCGAGGCGAGCGCGCCGTAGTACTGCGACAGCCCGTCGAACGAGTTCAGGCCGTTGACGACGACCGCCTCGAGGAACGGCACCGCCTCGCTGACGCGGCCGAGCGTCACGAGCAGCCGTGCGAGCTCGAGACCGGCCACGCCGCCGGGGTTGGCGCGGGCGACGGGGTCGAGCAGCGTCTCGGCCTCGCCATAGTCCCCGACGTCGATCAGCAGCCGGGCGCGGAGCGCCGCGGCAGCCGGATCGGACGGGTCGCGGCCGGCGGCCAGCTCCTCCGCCGCCTCGCGGTCCCCGTGTGCGAGGGCACGGGTGGCGTCCCGGTGGAACTGCTCGTCCTCGGTGATCTGGTCGGCGGGCTGTCCGGCGCTCGCCGCAGGCGCCGGCGCGAGCAGCAGAGCCATGGCGAACACGGCCGCCGCCGTGCAGCCGCGAATGGCATCGAGGACCGCTGGCGGCGGGCCCGGAGACCCGCAGGAGCAAGGGATCTCCCGATGACCGCGGCGTGGTTCCCCCAAGCGTCCACTGGAACCATTCATTCCGCGATTATAGTGCGAAGGGTCCGCGGGCTCGGCATTCGCGCGTGAATCGATGGGACAGGGTCCGGCTGCGCTCGGTGCAGACCGTTTCCCGGTCGAACGGCCAGCCCACGCGACTTATACTCACTGGAGGGTCGGTCGCGCTCCACACGGACGACACACGGCGACCACATGCAGTATTGGACCCGGCGAGCCGCGGCAGGAGGAGTCTTCATCATGGCTCTCTCGGCAGGGCTGCCGTCGGGGGTCGATGTGTCGCTACGGAGCGTCCACGCCCAGAACGTGCAGCGCCTGATGTACGTCAGCGTGGACGACGAGGACGGCGTCCCGGTCGCGGGCCTCGACGAGACGGACTTCGTCGTGCTCGAGGACGGCGTCGAGCAGGAGATCCTGCGCGCCCGGCGTGCGACGGCGCCGATGCAGATCGCGGTGCTGGTCGACACGAGCGCGGCGGCCAGACAGGTGCTGTCGGAGTTCCGCAGCGGTCTCGCGACGTTCGTCGAGAATCTGTCCGCCGGCAACCAGATCGCCCTGTACACCTTCGGCGGGCCGCGCTTCGCCCTGGTCGCGGCGACGGTCGACGCCGACCGCTTGCGCGACGGAATCGCGCAGCTCTCGACCCGCCCGCAGGCGGCGAGCTACCTGCTGGGCGCGCTGTCCGACACGGCGCGCGGCTTCCTCGACCGCGACGCTCCGCGGCCGGTCATCGTGACGCTGACGACGAACGGCGTCGACTTCAGCGACGAGGATCCGGAGGAAGTGGCGCGCCTGCTCCAGGCGGAGGGCATCCCGATGCATGCCGTGGTGGTGCGCACCGCATCCATCCGGATGCGGTTCACGGACACGTTCGGCCTCGCGGCCATGCCGTCGTGGGCCAATCGCGGCCGTGACCACGTCCTCGACGCCGGCCCGCGGCGGACCGGCGGGGTTCGAATAGACCTCTCGGTGCGATCCGGAATCGGCGCGGCGATGCGACGGCTGGCCGCGGAATTGACGAACCAGTACGAGGTCCTCTTTACCGGCGGGACCGCGCTGATGCCACGCCAAGTTCAGGTGGGCGTCGTCGCGGACGACCCGGTTTCCGTGCGTGTGCGACCGGCGCGAACGCCCGGGCGGTAGGAGCCCGCCGCAACGGGTCTCGTGGCTGACCCCGAGCCATGGCAGGCGGAAAGCACACAAGAAGAGCCGGGCAACCGCGCCTGGCCCTCCTGCAAGCCCGTCGGAACTGTCGCCTCCGTGGGTCAGAACCCGTAACGGACCCCGAACTGCGCCTGCCGCGGGAACCCGCTGCCGCCCCGCAGCCTGATCAGGTTGAGGAACTCGGCGCTCCGCTGGTCCCCGGTCGGGTTGTCGAAGTTGGCGTGGTCGGTGATGTTGAAGATGTCGAAGAAGACGTCCAGCGTGTGGTCGGAAACCGGCCGAGCGCGGTAGCCGAACCGGACGTCCAACTGCATGAAGGCCGGGCCGCGCGACCCGCCGTAGCCTCCCAGGTTCTGCACCGTGATCGCGTGCCGGCCGCTGCCGCTGTAGGTGCCGGGCGGCGACGGATCGTAGAGCTGGCCGTTCTGGTTCAGGTCGATGTTGGCGTCGTGGATGGTCAGCGGCGTACCGCTCATGTACCGCATCACGGCGCTCATCGTGACCCCGCCCGGCAGCTCCGTGTTCCCCGACAGCGACATGATGTGCCGGCGGTCGGTCTCGGAAGGCTGCCAGAACTCGTCGAGGTTGAGGTCCGACCCGACCTGTGTGGCGATCCCCTCCCACTGGTCGAACGTGTCGCCGCGGGAGTACGAGAACGAGTAGGCGAGGCGTGCGCCCCAGCGGTCGGCGTAGCGCTTCTCCATCATCAGGTTCAGCCCGTCGAAGTCGGTCCGTCCCACGCTCTCCATCACCCGGACGTCGTCGACGTAGCCGTCGCCCAGCAGCCCGGACCAGTCGTTGTAGACCAGCGGGTCGCTGCGCGCCATCCCCAGCCGCATCGGCATGTTGTAGTTGATGCGCGCGAGCATGTCGCCCCCGATGCTCTTGATGTAGTCGGCCGACACCGACAGCGTCGGCGCCAGCTCCCGCTCGTAGCCGAACGTGATCTGGTGCATGTAGGGCTGCTTGCGGTTCGGTGAGTCGAGGTAGACGTCGCTCACGTTCCGCTGCAGCGAACCCGCCGGGAACATCGCGTCTATCGCAGCGCGATCCACGTACGGGCACGGCCCGCCCGGGTTCGCCGGGCACTCGTCGCCGGCCCGCCAGTTCAGCAGCAGCGGATGCGTCGGCAGCATCCCGTTCGCCGGACCCGGATCGTCGGCGGTCTGCGGGAAGTAGACCAGGAACGAGTCGGCGAACGTCGGCGACTGCAGGCTGTTGTCCACCGAGCCGATCAGCGTCTTGTCGTAGAAGATCCCGTACCCCCCGCGCAGCACCGACCGGCCGTCGCCCAGCAGGTCGTAGGCGAACGAGGTGCGGGGCGAGACGTTGTTCTTGTCGACCGGATCGCCGCCCTGCGGCAGCAACGGGTTGTCCGTGATGCCGGACCGGAACATCTCGAGGTCGTAGCGGATGCCGAGCGAGAACGTGAGCCGGTCGTTGACCGCCCACTTGTCCTGGAAGAACGCCTCCCATGTCTGCACCGGGTACTCGATGGTCTGCCCCTCGGGGTTCCCGACCCGGACCCGGAGCCGGTTCGGATAGGTGTAGGGGTCCATGGGAGCGAACACGCGGTCGGTCTCGAAATAGAACTGCCCGTTGAGATCGCTCTCGCTGAACCCGTTGAGCACCGACCGGTGCCACGTGGCCCCGAACTTCAGATCGTGATCTCCCGCCCTGTCCGGCACGAACCAGGAAAAGGTGTTGTTGAGCTGCCAGTTGTAGTCGTCCCGGCCGCCCGACCCTGCGAGCTGGTTGTCGTGGAAGCTCGGGTGACTCCACTGGGGCGGGCAGGTCACCTGGTTGCCGCGGTTCTCGAACCCGCCGTTGGCGCGCCAGCACGGGTTGCCGCGGTACGCCGACTCGTAGGTGCGCGCGACCCGTACCGTGTTGACCTGGTTGCTCCCGAGGACGCTCGTGTAGGTCCCGACGAAGATCTGATCGTCGTCGGTCTCGTCCTGAATCGTGTTCAGCGTCGCGAACCGGCTGCCGACCAGGTTGAACTGCGGCGCCAGCTCGCGCAGCCAGCGGAACGCCCACGAATTGCTCGAGTTGATCTGGTTGTCGACCCGGATCAGGTAGTTCCAAGCCCGCCACTGCTCCGAGAGCGTGAAGTCGAGGTCCGGTCGGGCTCCATATTCCCGCGATCGGCTGGGGTTGACGATCTGCCGCTCGAGGCTGAAGAAGAAGTGCGCCTTGTCGCGGATGATCGGTCCGCCGAGCGTGCCCCCGAACTCGGTCTTGTTGGTCTCGGGCTTGGTGAGCGTCGGGCTCCGCTTGACCAGGGCGTCCCTCGCCGTCATCCTGTCGCTCGTGTAGTAGTCGAAGAGCGCGCCGGTGAACTGGTTGGTTCCCTGCTTGGTGATCGAGTTGACGATCGCGCCCCGGGCGCGGCCGAACTCGGCGTCGAACTGGTTGGTCAGCACCTGGAACTCGGACACCGACTCGAGCGGCACCCGGACCTGGCCGCCCGCGCCCGACCCGCTGATGTCGTCGTTGTTCGTGGCCCCGTCGATCCCCATCGAGTTGCTGTTGCGCGTCTGCCCGTTGACGATCATCGTGTCGTTGCCCAGGCTGGACGAGGGCAGGAACTGCACGCCGGGCAGCAGCGCCACCGCCGCGAACGCGCTGCGGTTGCCGGTCGGCAGATCCGTCAGCTCCCGCGTCGACACCGTGCCGCCCACCTCGGCCGACGTCAGGTCGACCAGCGGCGCCTCGCCCGAGACGGTGATCGTCTCCTCGAGCGCGCCGATCTGCATCACGATGTCGAGGTCCAGGGTCCGGCCGACCCCGATGGCGAAGTCGGTCCGCTCGAAGGTGGCGAACCCGGGCAACTGCGCGGTGATCGTGAAGACCCCGGGGAGCAATTGCGCAGCGAAGTAGCTGCCCTCCCCGCTGGTGATGACCTCGCGGAACGTGCCCGCTTGCTGGTTGGTGATGACGACGGTGACGCCGGGGAGGGCGCCACCCTGCTCGTCGGTGACGCGGCCGCGAAGTTCGGCCCGGCCCTGCTGGGCCAGGGCCGTTGTCGCCGTCACGCCGAAGAGCGTGACGGCCGCCGTGAGTACAACGAGCTTCCGCACGTGACACCTCCTCAAGAGACGAATCTCCGATGGAAACGACGTGACGTTCACTCAAAACTCGGACGGCGACGAAGCGTGTGCTGCCTGGGTTGCTGGTCTCCTCCTTGAACGTGTCCGCCGCCGCGCGACAGCGCGCGATCGACCGCAGAAAACCATGCTGGATCAGACGTCCCGCGAGCGCAATGCTTTTCGCACCCTGGGCGCGGACCAGGCGCGATCGGGGATAATCCGTGCGCCGATGGACGACGCAGGCCCGGCTTCGATTCGCCGGCTCGAACGGAACGCGGCGGTGCGTCGGACCGGGGCGCGTCTCTACGCCCTGGGGAGCGCCGCGGCCTTCATTACGTCGCTGAGCTACTTCGCCTACACGTACGGCGTCCGTCTCGGCACCAGCGTCGATCCGGCGCCGCTCGCCCGGGGACTGGCCGTCAATGCCGGTCTCTTCGGCCTCTTCGCCCTGCACCATAGCCTGCTCGCGCGCAGCAGCACCAGACGCTGGGTCGCGCGTCACCTTCCAGACGGCCTCGAGCGCGCCACCTACGTGTGGATCGCCAGCATCCTCTTCGCACTCACCTGCGCCTGGTGGCAGCCGCTCCCCGGCGATCTCTACCGCGCGGACGGCCCGGCACGCGCCGCGTGCTTCGCCGTGCAGGCCGCCGGCATCGTCCTGGCCGTTCGTGGCGGGAGGGTGCTCGATTTGCGCGAGCTGTCCGGGATCCGACAGGCGGCGTCGCCGCAGGGAGCGGCCGGTGGCAGCCCGCCGTCGGAGCTGCGGGTCCGCGGTCCGTACCGGCGCCTGCGGCACCCGCTCTACGCCGGCCTGCTCCTGGTACTGCTGGGAGCTCCCGACATGACGTGCACCCGGCTGTCGTTCGCTCTGCTGAGTACGGCGTACATCATCGCGGCCATACCCTGGGAGGAGCGCGACATGGCCGCCCGGTTCGGGGAGCGCTACGAAAGCTACCGCGCCGAGGTCCCCTGGCGGCTGGTTCCCGGCGTCTACTAGCGCGCGACCTGGAAGAACGCGAGATTCTGATGGGAGGGGATGTCGAACCGGCGCCGGCGCTTCTGGCACACGCCGACCCGCGGATGATATCAGTCCCCGGCCCCGTCCGGCGGGCGCTCCGCAGCCGGACCGCGTGATGCCGGTTGTCGTCTTCGCCATCTCGGGACATGGCTTCGGTCACGCGTCGCGCCAGACGGAAATCATGCGCGCCCTGCACCGGCAACGCCCCGACGTCGGCATCGACATCAGGACGTCCGCCCCGCGCTGGCTCTTCGAGCGCGCGCTCGACTTCCGGTTCAACCTCGATACGGTCGAGGTCGATACCGGCGTCGTGCAGATCGACAGCCTGGGAGTGGACGTCCGCGCCTCGATCGGACGCGCCGCCGCGTTCCACCGCGCGCTCGAGGCACGCATCGACGCGGAGGCTCGCGCGCTGGCCGCCAAGGGAACCGACCTGGTGGTCGGCGACGTCCCGCCTCTCGCCTGCGCCGCCGCGGCCCTTGCGGGCATCCCGGCCATCGCGATCGGCAACTTCACCTGGGATTGGATCTACACGGGCTATCCGGAGACGGCGGAGCTGGCCCCCGACCTCGTGCGGACGCTCCGCGACGCCTACTCCAGTGCAACCGCCGCCTGGCGCCTGCCACTCCACGGCGGCTTCGATGCCTTCGAGACGGTCGTCGACGTCCCCCTCGTAGCGCGGCGCTCGACCAGAGAACCCGGCGACGTCCGCCGGCAACTCGGACTCCCGCGCGACCGGACGCTGGCGCTGTTCGCCTTCGGCCGCTACGGCATCGGGACCGTCGACTGGTCGGAGGTCGCACGGATCCGACACTGCCACGTCGTCTTCACGACCGGCCCGTACGCGGGCTGCGGACCGGCCGGCGACACGTTCACCACGCTGGACGAAGGTGCGCTGGCCGCTCGGGGCATCGCCTTCGAGGACCTCGTCGCCGCCGCCGACGTCGTCGTCACCAAGCCGGGCTACGGCATGATCGCCGAATGCGCCGCCAACGACACCGCGATGCTGTACACGTCGCGCGGGCGCTTCCCGGAGTACGAGGTTCTCGTAGCGGGCCTGCCTGGACTCGCGCGTGCGGCATTCATCGGCCATGACGACCTCTTCGCGGGCCGCTGGCGCCCGCACCTGGACCGGCTCCTCGCGCAGCCGCGCCCGCTGCCACCGGCTGCCGACGGCGCACGGGTGATCGCAGACGCACTGCTGGCACGGCTCGACTGAGGGGAAACGGCCAGGTGGACGGACGAGACGCAGTACGTCTCAGTCCTTGGTACAGGTGACGAGCGACCAGATGCGGGGGATGTTGACCTTCTCGATCGAGTCGGGATTCAACTCGGCCTGCGCGAGGAATGCGGGCAGATCCAGATCCGCCTTGAAGCCGATGTAGACGGTCAGCGGCGAGATGAGACGCTCGGCGCGGGCGACGATGCGATTCTGGCTGAGGAAATGGTTGAGGAAGACGAAACGCCCCCCCGGGCGGCAGACCCGGCGCATCTCGCGCGCCACGGCCACCGGGTCCGAGACGGTGCTGATGACGTACGGTGCGTAGACGAGGTCGAAGGAATCGTCAGGGAAATCGAGGTGCGCGGCATCCATCTGCATGAGACGGACGTTGCCGACCTTGTGTGCGGCAAGCCGGCGTGCCGCCTTCTCGAGCATCTTCTCGGCGACGTCGATGCCGGTCACGGTGACGTTGCCCGGATAGAGCGCCGCGTTTATCCCGGTGCCGACTCCGACTTCGAGCACCTCGTCGCCCGCCTGCAGATCGAGCTTCCGAATCGCCTCGAGCCGGCCGGTGTGCAACGTCGCACCGAAGAGCCAGTCGTCGATGACCGCGATCTTGTTGTAGACGGCTTCGACGAAGGAACTCTCCACGACCGCGGCGGAAAGCGCCCGCGTCTGTGGGTCGGAGCACAGATCGTCGTCTGGATCCCGTTGTAGCAGACTCACGCCGACGCCCGCCAATCGTCGTGCTCGGCGGCCCGCATCGGCTTCGCGGAAAGGAAGAAAGCTCGCATGTTTGTCGAGTCGTTACAAGACTCCGGCGACTATACCCGGTTGGTCCGCGGGTCGCAAGGACCAACGGTTGCTGCATTCGCTATAGTGGCCGAGAGGTGCCGCCCGAAGCCAGATTCCTGACCACCGCCCAGCAGGTGCTCCTCACGACACTGATCGTGAAGCTCGCCGTCGTGGCGACGCTCTCCACGATGCTCGTCCGTTTCCGCCAGTTCCGGCGGATTCTGCTGACCGAGCAGCGCGCCTGGCGCGAGCGGCTCGTGTTTGCCTTCAGCCTCGGAATCCCTCTGCTCGGCGGCATCATCGCCCGGCTGCTGCTCGGCTACGACGCGGCGGACTTCTCGCTCGCCGGCCCGTTCCTCGCCGGACTGATCGCCGGTCCGTACGCCGGCGCCATCGTCGGCGTGCTCGTCGGCGCCCCGGCCCTCCTCGGCGGCGAGGTGGCGGCCATGCCGTTCGCGGTGGGCTGCGGATTCGCCGGCGGAGGCCTGCGCGAAGTCTGTCCGAAGGAGGCCATCTGGCACCTGTCGCCGCTGTTCTTCGCGGACCTGCACCGCCACGCGTGGCAACTGGTGCGGCGTTTCCACATCGACTGGCTGCTGATTCTGGCCGCGGCCCCGGTCGGCCTGGAAGTGATTCGACAGGGACTGGGCATCCGCTTCGGATTGGATGTGATCTTCTTCTTCGCGATCGAGAACCTGTGGCTCGGCGTGTTGGTGATGCTGTCCACCGTACTGAGCGTCGCCATCCCGATCAAGATCTGGAACACCGCACGCATCGAGCATCGCCTGCAGGAACAGGACAAGCTGCTGATGGCGGCCCGCGTCGAAGCGCTGTCGAGCCAGATCCATCCCCACTTCCTGTTCAACACGCTCACGTCGATCTCGTCGCTCATCCGGTCCCAGCCGGAGACGGCGCGAACGTTGATCCTGAAGCTGTCCGTGATGCTGCGGCGGATGCTGAGCACGCAGGAGCAGTTCGTCACGCTGCGCGAAGAGCTCGCCTCGATCGACCAGTACCTGGACATCGAGGCCGTCCGGTTCGGCCCCGCTCTCGTCGTGGAGCACCGCATCAGCCCGGACAGTCTCGATCTCGTCATCCCGAGCATGGTGCTGCAGCCGCTCATCGAGAACTCGATCAAGCACGGCATAGAGAAAAAGGTGGGCGGTGGGCGTATCATCATTCGGAGCCGGCGCACGCGCGGACACGGTTTCATCGAGGTGATCGACAACGGGGCGGGCATGGCCGACACCGACGTCGGTCGCAGCCGCGAGGGAGGGATCGGCCTGCGCAACGTCGACGAGCGGTTGCGCGTCATATATGGTGAGAACTATCCGTTGCGCCTGGAGAGCGCGCCGGGGGAAGGTACGTGCGCGCGCATCGAGATTCCCGTATCGACCCCACCGCGGAGAGCAACGGTCTGAGATGAGCATACGTACGGTGGTCGTCGACGACGAGCGGCTCGCCCGGAACGAGCTCTGCTTCCAGCTCGAGCAGCTCGCGGACGTGGAGATAGTCGGACAGGCGGGTGACGGCCTGCGGGCCCTCGAAGTCATCGACGCGCTGCATCCGGACCTGGTGCTGCTCGACGTCCAGATGCCCGGCCGCACCGGGTTCGAGGTGGCCCGCGAACTGGTGGATCGGGGCGATACCCCGCGCGTGGTCTTCGTGACGGCGTACGATCAGCACGCGATAGAGGCGTTCGAGGTGAACGCCGTCGACTACCTGCTGAAGCCGGTCGAGCCGGCGCGGCTCGCGCGGACGATCGGGCGGGTCCGAGAACTGGTGGCCCCGCCGCCGCGATCCGGGGCGCAACCAACGGCGCTGCAGGCGGATGATCTCGAACGGATCGTCGATTTGGTTGCCCAGCGCCAGGGACGGCGGGAGCCGATTGCAGTGAAGGTGGGTGAGCGGCTCGTGCTGGTGCAACCGCACGACATCGTGTTCGCGTCGCTGGTGGACGACGTCATCACGGTCGTGACCGGTACACTGAACGGCGCCGCGAGTTGCCGGACCCTGGACGAGCTGCAGTCGCATCTCGACCCGGATGTCTTCTGGCGCGTCCACCGGTCGCACGTGGTGAACATCCACAAGATAAAGGAGATAGTCCCGTGGTTCAGCCGGAACTACATTCTGAAGATGAAGGACTCCAGGGGAACGGAGATACCGGTCAGCCGGTCGCAGACGAAGCGCCTGCGCGAGTACCTCAGTCTCTAGAGCCGGGCGACTCGGTCGAGGATCTGATCCGGCAGGACCTGGACGCACCGCCGCCGCCGGTCGAACCGCCGCCCGCCGCGGGCATCGAGCCGGCGCGCGGTCCGCGCTACGAAGCCTTCCTGGTCCGCGCCGGCGAGGAACTGGTGGCGTGGCTCAAGACGTTCGCGTCGGCGGCGGTCTACGCGACGCTCATCGTCACCTTCGGATTCCAGGTCGCGCGGGTCGAAGGCAAGAGCATGCAGCCGACGCTCGAGGACCAGGATCGGCTCATCGTCAACAAGGCCATCTACAAGTTCTTCGATGACCCGCAGCCGGGTGATATCGTGATGCACTACTACCCGGTGGACCCCGACAAGTCGTTCGTCAAGCGAATCATCGCCGAGGCGGGCGATACCGTGCGCATCGAAGACGGCCAGGTCTACGTGAACGAGGTGCTCTTCCCCGTCGCCATCCCGTCCGAGTTCCAGAGCAGGGAGGACTACGGCCCCGAGGTGGTGCAGGACGCGTATTACTTCGTCATGGGAGACCACCGCAAGAGCAGCTCCGACAGCCGCTCGTGGGGCCAGGTTCCGAAGAAGTACATCGTCGGGAAGGTGCAACTCCGCTGGTGGCCGCTGACCGACGCGACGATGTTCTGAAGCGGCGGAACGGGCGGCTCCATCGTGCCGGGAGACCAGGCGACTACGACGCGTACAGCCGCTCGATCACGTCGCTCCAGCGCTGGGCGACCACGCGCCGCTTGACCTTCAGCGTCGGCGTGAGCTCGCCCGTCGCGATTCCGAACTCGGCCGGGAGCAATGCCGACCGCTTGATCTGCTCGTGTCTGGCCAGCCCCGTGTTGACCCGGCCCACCACCTCGTCGAACAGTGCCACGACGTCCGGACGCTCCACGATCTCCTCACGGGACGCGACCGCGGCTCCAGCTCCAGTGTGCGCGGCGAGCGCCGCGAAGTCGGGAACGAGCAGAGCGGAGACGTACGGGCGCCGATCGCCGATGAGCACCGCCTCGGCCACCAGCGCCGAACGCTTCAGCTCGGCCTCTATCGGATTCGGGGCGATGTTCTTCCCGCCGGCCGTCACGATCAGCTCCTTCTTCCTGTCCAGAATCGTCAGGTAGCCGTCGTCGTCGAGGCTCCCGATGTCGCCGGTGCAGAACCACCCGTCGCGCATCACCTCGGCCGTCGCCTCAGGCTTGCCGTAGTAGCCCTGCATGACGTTGGGACCGCGGGCGAGCACCTCGCCGTCGTCCGCGATACGAAGCTCCACGTTCCGGATCGCGGGACCGACCGTGCCCAGCTTCGGCCTTTCGAGCGGATTGACCGTCAGCGTGGGCGAGGTCTCGGTCAATCCGTAGCCCTCCACCACCGGAATGCCTATCGCGAAGAAGAACTCCGCGATAGGCGTCGACAGCGGCGCGCTGCCCGAGACGACGAACCGCAGGCGCCCGCCGAGACGCCCGCGGATCTTGGACAGCACCAGCCGCTCCGCCAGCCCGAGCTGAAGGCGCGCCGACAGGCCAACGGAACGACCGGCCAGCCGAGCGCGCGCCTGGCGCAGGCCGACCCCGACGGCCCAGTGGAAGAGCCGGCGGCGGACTGCCGGGGCACCGGCCACCGCCTCGTGAACACGGGCGTGGAACTTTTCGTAGACGCGGGGCACGCCGGTCATGACGGTCGGTTTCACGGTCCCGAGATCGCGCGCAATGGTGTCCAGCGATTCTGCGAACGTCACGGTCACGCCGTGGTACAGGTAAAGGAACACGACCGCCCGCTCGAAAGCGTGGCTGAGCGGCAGGAACGACAGCGCATCGTCCTCCGCGTGCACCCGCACCACGGCGCCGCCGTCCATGACGTTGCTGGCGACATTGCCATGGGTGAGCATGACCCCCTTCGGCTCTCCGGTGGTTCCCGACGTGTAGATGATCGTCGCCAACTGATCCGGCGCGACGGCGGCGGCACGCTCCTTGTACTCGCGGCCCAGGCCGTCTTCCGTCATCAGACGTCGATGGCCGCGGCCGGTGGCTTCGGCCAGACTCAGCTCCTCGCGCCCCGAGGCGGCGCCGGCGGCGGCCTTCGGCTCGCCCGCAGGATCCATGAGCACCAGAGCGGACAGATCCGGGAGCTGGTCCCAGACGGCGCGTACCTTGGCCGCCTGCGTCTCGTCGGCCACCACGACGACCCGGGCGCCCGAGTCGGCGAGAATGTAGCGCACTTGCCCCTCGGGCAGAGTCGGGTAGATCGGTGCGGTCACCGCCCCGGCGGTCAGGGCCGCCAGATCCGCGATGAGCCACTCGGGACGACTGTCGGACAGGATCGCGACCCGGTCACCCGGCTCCACCCCGAGTGCGCCGAGACCGAGACTGAAGTCGCGAATGCGGTCGAAGAACTCCTGGGTCGACAACTCCTCGACGGCATCCCCGCGGCAGCGGCGCAAGAGCGCCGGCTTGGGATGGCGTCCGACGAAGTGAAACGGCAGCGCGGCCAACGTCCTGAGTTCATCGTCCATGGTTGTTCACCGGCCCGGGACTGGCGGCGCCCGGCGGCCGCGACCACACGCCGACGCCGTCACCCGGCGTCGAAGTCGCCCGACCGGCCTCCTGTCTTCTTCACGAGTCGTATGGAACCGATAGTCATTCCCTTGTCGATCGCCTTGACCATATCGTAGATGGTCAGGGCGGCGATGGAAACAGCGGTCAGCGCCTCCATCTCCACTCCGGTCCGCCCCGCGGTGCGTACCCGCGCCTCGATCCGATATCCGTCCTCGAGCGCCTGCAGGTCGACGTCGATCTGCGACAGCATGAGCGGATGGCACAGCGGGATGAGGTCCGCGGTCCTCTTCGCCGCCATGACGCCGGCCAGGCGGGCCGCCTGGAGCGGATCGCCCTTGGCGATACGCCCGTCACGGATGGCCCGCAGGGCCGGTTCGCCTATGGCTATGTGGCCGCGGGCCACGGCCACACGCTCGGTGACGGGCTTGTCTCCGACATCCACCATGCGGACCCGACCCGCCTCGTCGACGTGACTCAACTGCGGCTCGTTCGATCCGCTGTCGTGCTCCTGCATCCCATCTCCCGGAGGCCGGATCAGTTCCTGCCGCTCTCGAGACTCGCCAGATAGAACGACAGACTCTCGAGCGAGACCGTCAGGTCCACGCTCTTCAGCTTGACGTCGGAGGGCACCCGCAGCGCGCCGGGCGAGAAGTTCAGCACGGCCTTGATGCCCGCCTCGATCACCGTGCCGACCACCTGCTGGGCCGACGCCGCGGGCACGGCGATGACGGCGATCGTGATGCCCTCCCGGTACGTCACGTCGCGCAGTTCCTGGATATCGTAGATGCGCACGCCGCTGCGTGACTCCTGCCCCACCTTTTCCCGCAGCGTGTCGAACAGCGCCACGATGCGGAATCCCTCCCGGCGAAAGCCCGGATAGTCGGCGAGCGCAAGCCCCAGGTTGCCGGCGCCCACGATCGCCACCGCCAGCTTGCGGTCCAGCCCCAGAATCACCTGGAGCTCGCGGCGCAGGTCCTTCACGACGTATCCGACCCCCCGCACGCCGAGATCGCCGAAGTGGGCGAGATCCTTGCGGATCAGCGCCGCATTGAGACCGAACCGGTCGGCGAGGACGGTCGACGACACCGTGCGCACGCCCTTCTCGTCGAGCTCGTTCAGAAATCGAACGTAGAGCGAGAGCCGGTTGGTCGTCAGCTCGGAGATCTCGTCACGCATCGGCGCGTCCGAAGGGCGCGATTCTATGGCCCGCACGGCGAGCGGTCAAGGGAGGCCGGCGGCCGGGATCCGCGTGCTAAGATGCGAAACATGCCTGAAATGCAGCGGTGGCGACGAGCGGTCCGGCTGGCGGCGGCGGCGACATGCGCGTGCGCCGTTCTCACACCCGGCCCCGGCGCCGCGCAGGGCCGGCGGGCGACCACGCTCGACGCGCTCGAGAGGCATCCCTTCTTCTTTCACGGTCAGGAGGTCATCCTCGTCACGGACGCGACCGCGGAGCAGGTGCTGACCTGGCTCGTCAGCGACGACGACAGCATACGTCTGCTGGCTCTCGATGTCCCCCCGCCCCCGGACGGCATCCGCGAGCGGCTCGAAGTCATCGGCACGTTCTATGACGTGGGCCGCCTCGACGAGAGCGACCAGCGCCTCGCCGGCCTGCCGATTCGCCGGCTCTCGGAAGAGTTGTTGCGCAAGCCGTGGCCGGCAAGGGGCGAGTTGCCTCTGATCGTCGCCACGTCCTCGCGGCCCGCGGCCGGGCCGTCCGCCACGACGCTCCGCGGCATCGTGCTCGATCCCGACCGCTACCTGGATCGGGGCGTCACGGTCATCGGCCGTTTCCGAGGGCGCAACCTGTACGGGGACCTGCCGGAGGCGCCGGACGAGAGCCGCTGGGACTTCGTGCTCCATTCGGCCGACGCCGCGGCCTGGGTGATCGGCAAGGAACCGAAGGGAGACGGGTTCGAGCTCGACGTGCTGGCCCGCGTCGACACCGGACGCTGGCTCCAGGTGACCGGTGCCGTTCGCGTGCAGGACGGCATGGTACTCGTCGACGCAGGTGCGCTGGCCCTGGCGGAGCCGGTGGCCGATCGCTCCCCGCCCGCAACCGTCGAGACGCGGCGCCTGCCGCCGCCGGAGGTCATCTTCAGCGCACCGTTGCCCGATGACGTGGACGTGCCGCAGGACACCGCCGTGCGCGTGCAGTTCTCCCGGGACATGGACCCGGAGTCTTTCGACGGGCAGGTTCGCGTCGCCTACACCGTGCCCGGAGGAACGCAGACCGACGCCGGCGCCGCTGACATAGCGTTCGAGCTTGCATATCGCGGCCGGAACCGCGTGCTCGAGATCCGCTTCGAGCAGGAGCTGGAGCGCTTCCGCAGCGTCGCCGTCGAGCTGCTCGACGGTGTGAAGGCGAACGACGGCACGCCCCTGCCGTCCTGGACGCTGTCGTTCTTCATCGGGGGATAGCCCGCTCTCCGGTTTCCTCCCCCGCCCCCTCGGGCCGGCCGGCGGCCAGCAGCGTCTCGATCGCCCGTCGGGTACGGGCTATGAGCACGTTGCGATCCGCGATATCGAGACCGTCCACCGTAATCGGCTCCCCGATCTGCACGCGCACGGTCACCGGCCGAATGACCGGACTACCCTTGCGCATGGCGGCGTCAGCACCCTGCACGGCGACCGGCACGATCGGGGCCCGCCCCTTGATGGCCATGATGAACCCCCCTTTCTTGAAGGGAAGCAGCCGCCCGGTCCGGCTGCGCGTGCCCTCGGGAAAGATCATGAACGAGTCGCCTGCCGCCAGCGCCGCCGCGGCGCGGTCTATCGCCCGTGTGCTCTGGTCCCGATTGCCGCGCTCGATCGGCACGAATCCCACCAGGTCGAAGGCGTTGCGAAGGACGGGCAGCGCTGCGCGCAACTCCGCCTTGTAGAGGATCTTCAGCCGGGGGTGAATGGCGGCGAGAGCCATGTAGATGATCGGCGGCTCGAGATTGCTGCGGTGATTCGCGCAGTAGACGGCCCCCCGCTCGACCTGAACGTGGCCGCCGCCGACCGCCGCGAAACGAATGCCGGCGGCCCCGAGCCCCAGACGCACACCACCGCGGCCGAGCGCGTACAGGATGCCCGGCCGGCGAAGAACGTACGCCAGGATCATTCCGATGGGACCGAGGACAAGGACCCAGAGCGCAACGCTCAGGAACGCGGCCGCGGATCGAACGGTCGCGACGGTGGTGCTGACGAGTTCCGCCACGGGCGCGGTCGCTACGGACTTGCGGGCGTGACCTCGGTGGCCTCCGGCGTTTCGGAAGCCTCGGACGCATCGCCGGTATCGGACGCCTTCACCTTGGCGGCACTCTCCTTGGCGAGTTGCCGCTCCCGGTTGGCGAGGCAGCGATCGAGCGCTGCCTCCACGCGATCCTCGATCGCCTCGTTGGACTCGCTCGCGACCTCGGAGATCTCCGACACGACCAGGAACTTCGCGCGGTCGAGCATCCGCTTTTCGCGGAACGACAGATTCTTCGACTGGCTGAGGTGATTCAGGCTCTTGAGAACGTCGACGACGTCGTACAGAGAACCCGTCCGCATCTTGTTGGAGTTGTCCTTGAAACGACCCTTCCAGTTCTGGTGATTGTCGATTTTACCGTTGCCAAGCAGCGTGAAGAGCTTCTTGACCTCGTGATCGCCGATCGCGCGGCGCAAGCCGACGTTCTCGACGTTGTCCACCGGGACCAGGACGGTCGTGTCACTCGAAGCCATCCGCAACGAGTAGAACCCGCACGTCGTACCCATGATGGTCCGGGTCTCGATTCGCTCGACGACGCCAAGTCCCTGGTTGGGATAGATGACCTTGTCTCCGACCTCGAACTGCAACATGGCCCCCCCGAACGTATAAGGTGGACGGCAGCGCTGGACGGGCCTCTACGAGAGGCGGGGAAACATTATAGCCGATCGAGCGCAGATACCCAACCGGAAGTCGCGCAGAATGAGCGGTTTGGCCGCTCTCCCGGCGTGTCGAGGCCGCCGCACGGCGCAGCGTCGCTCGACGACACCGGCTACGGCGGCACCCGTCGGGCCTGGAGCCGAACGCCGGAGAGCCTGCGACCGCCCGACCGGCTGCACGCGCCCCGGCCCGAACGGCTGTTGTAGAGTAACGCCGTGCAACCGCGGCCCGGTGCCGCACGTCACCAGGAGGACACGATGAGGTCACGACGTTTCAGCACGACGGTGTACGCGCTCGCGCTGGGAGCCCTGGTCCTCGCCGGGCCGATGGCAGCGCCGGGCGTCGGCCACGCGGCCGCGCAGGACAGCCGGAGCCTGGCGCCGTTCGTACCGACGCCGGACGACGTCGTCGAGCGTATGCTGGCCCTGGCCGGGGTCACGGAAAACGACGTCGTATACGACCTCGGATGCGGAGACGGGCGCATCGTCATCGCCGCAGCCCGAGAATTCGGGGCGCGCGGTGTCGGCGTGGACATCGACCCGCAGCGCATCGCCGAGGCGAACGCGAACGCGGAACAGGCCGGCGTGCAGCACCTCGTAGAGTTTTTCGAGCAGGACGCCATGCAGGTCGACGTGTCCGAAGCGACGGTCGTGACCCTCTATCTGCTGTCGTCTTCCAACGCCCGGCTGAAACCGATCCTGACGCGCCAGCTTCGACCCGGCGCCCGGATCGTGTCGCACGCATTCAGCATGGGCGACTGGGATCCGGACGCCGTGGATCGCTTCGAGGACGCCCGCGGAAGTACGCGTACACTCTACTTGTGGCGGCATGACGGCACCGTCAGGCCGTGACCGGCAGCCGGAGTGGCGAAACTGGCAGACGCGCTGGACTCAAAATCCAGTGGGGTTCACTCCTCGTGTGGGTTCGAGTCCCACCTCCGGCACCATCTCCTGTTTTCCTGCGGCCCCACAAATCCCCGCAAACGCCCGTAAATAGGGCGCCTTCCGGCAGCATTCGGTTTCGTCAGGTTTCACGTGGTATCCTGTAGTCCCACGCGATTCGTGGGTAACCACGTGGGGAAAGGCGGCCATGGGAAAACTGAACGCGGCGATGGTGCGCGGCCTGACGAAGCCGGGCCGGCACGGCGACGGCGGAACGCTGTTCCTGAACATCGCGCCGGGCGGGTCGAAGAGCTGGATCCAGCGACTCGCCATCGACGGCAAACGCCACGACATCGGCCTGGGCGGGTTCCCGCTCGTGACGCTGCGCGAGGCCCGCGAGGCGGCATTCGAGAATCGCCGGCTCGCACGCCGCGGCGGTGACCCGCTCGCCGCCAAGCGCCGGACCAGGGCGCCGACGTTCCGCGAGGCCGCCGAGCGGACGTTCGAGGCGAACCGGGCGCGCTGGCGGAACAACAAGACGACGTCCAACTGGCTGCGGGGAATGGCGAAGCGGGTGCTGCCGGTGCTCGGCGAGATGCGCGTCGACGCCATCGGACGGGAAGACGTGCGACGCATCCTGACTCCGATCTGGACCGACAAGCCGGAGATCGCGCGGAAGCTGCGCGGCCGTATCCGCGCTGTGCTCGCCTGGGCGCAGGCTCACGGCCACGTCGAGCACAACGTCGCGGGCGAGGCCATCGACGGCGCTCTGCCGGCGATGCCGGCCGTCAAGACGCACTTCCGGGCGCTGCCCCATCCCGAGGTTGCCGCGGCGCTCGACACCATCGCAACGTCGCGGGCGTCGGTGTCGGCGAGGGCGTGTCTGCGGTTCGTCGTGTTGACTGCTTGTCGCTCCGGAGAGGCCCGCCTTGCGACGTGGAACGAAATCGACATGGAGGCCCGCACGTGGCGCGTGCCGGCGTCGAGGATGAAGGGCGGGGCCGAACATCGCGTAGCACTGAGCGAGGCGGCGCTGGCCGTGCTGGAGTCGGTACGGCCGTTGCGCGATCGGTCGGATCTGGCGTTCCCGTCGCCGACGCGGCCGGGGAAGACGCTGAGCGACATGACGTTGACGAAGGTGCTCCGGGTCACCGGGTTGGCGGGCCGGGCGACCGTTCACGGCTTCCGCTCGTCGTTCCGCGACTGGTGCGCCGACACCGGGAAGCCACGCGAGATCGCCGAGGCGGCCTTGGCGCACACGGTCGGCGGTGTCGAAGGCGCCTACTTCCGTTCGGACCTATTCGCGCGGCGCCGCCGGCTGATGGACCAGTGGGCGCAGTACGTGACCGACGGCGCCGCGAAGGTGGTGCGGTTCAATGGCTGATCTCACGTTCGATGAGGCCGTGAAGGTCGTAGAACTGATCGAAGAGGGTCACAAGCACCTGACCCCCGCCATCGGGGACAAGACCCCCGCGACGATGACGGAATACATCGTCGCGGGCTACGCGATGGGAGCCACAGCAGCGGACCGCAGAGCCCTCCTTCTCTACGAGCTCCCCCTTGCGGCAATGGACAGCGCAGTTTGGGACGCCATCGACAGAATCGCGCAAGCGCATCTTCGTTCCGGCTATCCCATGCCGCGCGAGTTGGGCGAATGGGACGCTGCCCGGCGCGAAGGAAACGACCGCGACCCTCGAAGCGAGGCCCGAAGCCGAAGCCCGTGCGGGACAAGGTGATCGCGTCGACAGTTCAAGCGTTGGTAGACCGCGGATTCTATCCCACAGGACACCCGCGACTGCGGATGACATCAGAGCGGACGCGGGGCCGCGCGAGCGCCGTACGCGGCTCCGCGTGCGATGCGGTCGGACTTGCGTTCGGCATGAATTACAAGGCTGTCGAGAAGGTCTGGAACAACAGCACAACATCCGATCGGGTGCTCCTTCGCCCAGCGGTCGACCAATATTTCGCGGCCTACGAAGCGCAGGGAAATAAGTAGGACGCCATTTCAAGAACCCCTATGGCACGCTGTAGTCCATGAATGACCTACCGCAACTCCTGACGACTTCCGAGGTCCTGCGGCTCTGTCGCTTCACGAAATCAACACTGCATGGGCGCATTCCCGATTTCCCGGAACAGTGTGTAGGCAAAGATGGACTGTGAGGCTGCGCGAGGTTGAGCCGGTCTTCGGACAGACGGGGAGGGTGTTACTGGACATTACGGCTCGGACTGCCCATGATGATGCGTTGAAATGGACAAGACCATCGACACCCCGAGCCGCGAGATCGATCTTGGCAACATTCCCGTCCACCTGCGCACTGCCCTCCGGCGGGCGCTGGAGTTTGAGGCGCGTGCTCCAGCGCCCAGGTCGGCAGAGGAAGCGGAGCAGTGCGAAGAGCAGCTGCGGGTCATCGCGGACGAGTTCTTCGGCGCCCTCCTCACCCCCGTGCTGCAACGCGCGGTGTGCTCCGCCGCGGTTGGCGACGCGGCGAGCGCCCTCGTGCGCCACCTGCCCCGGCGGATGCGGAGCGACGGCCTCGAGACCGTCAACGTTCGCACCTCCCGGGGCACGACGGTGCCGTCACGACGCCGTACTACCGCGAGAAACACGCCCGTCGGGCGAAGCGGAGGCCGGGACTCTACCCCGCCTTGGTGGTGCTGGGCATCTACGACCGGTGCACGCCGAAGCTGGCCTCGGATGCAAGCCGCGCGGTCGCCATGCTCAGCTCGCTGGCCGAAGCGCAGGCGCAGCTCCGCTCCGACGGCATCGCCCTGGATATCAAGACCCTCCGCTCGACCGCCTATCGCTACGCTGCGCGGGCCCGAGCGGCCCAGCAGAGCGCGGCGTGCGGCCTGCTGGACCGCGTGACCGGGAAGCGGGTGGTCGTCTCCCTCGACGGGGGCCGCGTCCGCGTGAGGCGCAAGAAGCGTGGCCCCAAGACGAAGAAGGGGCGCAACCGATTCCATACCGACTGGAAGGAACCGAAGCTCCTCATCCTGTACGTCGTCGGCGACGACGGGCGACCGTCTCAGACGTGGGCCCCGATCATCGACGGCACGCTCCGGGGACCGGAGGCGGTCTTCGCCCTGCTGTTGTCGTACGCGCGGCAGATCGGCCTCAACGCCGCTGACAAGGTGCTCTTCATCGCCGACGGCGCGCCCTGGATCTGGCGACGCCTCCAGCGCCTCATCGCCGCGCTCGGGCTCTCGCCGACACAGGTGCTGGGGCTGATCGACTTCTATCATGCCGCCAAGCAACTCTCCGACGCGGTCAAGCTGCGCCGCTGGAGCGCGACCCAACGCACCCGCTGGCTCAACCGCACGCGGGGGCTGCTCAAGCGAGCACGCGTGGACGAGGTGATCACGGCCCTGCGGGAGCTGTGCCGCGGGCGCACGGCCGGCAAGATCCGCACGCACCTCAACTACTTCCTGAGAACCGTCATCGTTTCGCCTACACCACAATGGTCGGGCTCGGGCTTCCGCGCGGCAGCGGTGCCGTCGAAAGCGCCATCCGTCGCGTCATCAATCTCCGCATCAAGGGCGCATCCATCTATTGGCTACCGGAGAGCGTCGACGCGATTCTTCTCCTGCGGTCTTTCTATAAGTCCGGCAGATGGAACTGTTTGCAGCGGATGGCCATGACGCCGGTGGGTGTGAGCGCGTGACCGGGAAATCGGGAATGCGCCCACACTGCATCGTCTGGTGAAGCAGAGGAAGTTCCCGCAGCCGATCCACATCGGGCCGCGCTCGCCGCGCTGGCGTCTCGACGAGCTGAACGCGTGGCTCTCCCCCGACGGCAACCGGTCCAGTGCCAATGGCTGAGCCCGATGTCCTGCCGCACAACCTGGAAGCGGAACGCGCCGTGCTCGGGGCGTGCCTGATTCGTCAGGCTGCGGTCGGCGAGGTCGCCGGCACACTCGGGGCCGATGAGATCGCGGCCATCGTCTCGCGGCTGACCGACGGCGCCGGGCTCGATGCTGACGACGACTCGCCGCCCTGGGCGATGCTCGACTCGGCCGACGATGCACGTGTCGAGCCGTGGCGCGGTATCGGCCGCGGGCTCGTGCTCTTCAAGGGCGCCGTCGTCAGCGTCACGGCCGCCAGCAAGCAAGGGAAGTCCACCGCGTGCTGGACGGACCTGGCCCCGCTGACGCGCGAACACCTGGTGCTCGCCATCGTCGGGCCGTCAGAACGCGGCCCGCTCGGGTGGGCCGACTACGCGCGGATGATCGCCGCCACCGGGGGCAATCCAGCGAACGTCGCCGGCATGCTCCCGCCACGGTCGCTGGCGCCCATCGCTCGCCACCTTCCCGGCGCCGGCATCGTGGCCGCGGTCATCGACTCGGCGGCGTCGATGATGACCGCGTTGGGCCGCAACGAGAACGCGGTCGAAGACGTCCGGCGCACGATTGACGAGATCCGCGCGTGGGGGCTGTCGACGACGCTGATTCGCCACAACGTCAACGCGGGGCGAGACCCGAAGACGCGCGACCGCGACGCCAGCCGCGGGGAGGGCTCGCGGGACTGGCGCGCGGCCGTCGACGCTGAGGCCGAGTTGCGCCGCGGCGAGGATGGCGTCTCGCGGCTGACGTGGGTAGGGCGCGATGGATGCCCGACGGTGACCGGCTTCCGCCTCGACAAGGGCCAGTGGCCCTACGGCGTCGAGGTGCTCGACGGGGCCGACCTGGATCCCGAGGGCGGCAACGCGGCCGACTCCGGTCCGGCAGACGACGAGGCCGAACGGACCGTGCTCGACACGCTCGACGGGACCGCCGACGCGCCGTGGCTGATGGGCCAGTTGGAGCGGGCCATCGGCGGCAAGCTCGGCCGCGCAGGAGCGAAGACCGGACGATGGTGGCAGCCGTACCGTGCGGCCGTTGATCGCCTCTACGCTCGCGGCGAAATCGGCGCCGACCGTGACCCGTCGGAGCGCCGATCCGGGGGCCGACCGTATCGCCTCTGGAAGCTTCCGCCACCTTTGTCCACCTTTGTCCCGGACAATGCGGCGGCAGGTGTGGAAGCTTCTTCCGCCAGACCTTCCGCCTGTGACGTAGTCACAGGGGCGGAAGGGGCGGAAGACTTCCGGGCGGACTCGGAAGAACCTGTGCCGGACCCGGCGCCCGTAGGCGGAAGGCTCGACGCTCAACTGCCCGCGGTGTCTCGGGACCGGCAAGACGGCATTCGGTAACCCGTGCGAGCTGTGCACGACGGAGGGAGAGAACGTGAACGAATCGAAGAGACCCAAGGCGCCGGAGATCGCGCCGCTCGACCCAAGCGTCCTGGAGCTGCTCGATGAGGACGGTTGGTGCTTCTGGTCGGACCCTGAGCCCGGACAGCCGTCGACCCTAGTCGACTGTCGGCGGCTCACGGATTCCGAGAGAGCCGAGAAGCTGGCGTGGATGCAGGCTGATCATGAGGTGAGCATCCGGGCCGGGCTCGGGCCGCTCACACTTCACTGAGCGGCATGAGCAAGATGATTCGCATCGGCGAGGGACGGCTGCCGTGGCAGACGAGCGGCGGCGTGCAGCGCGAGCGAGGCCGCGGCGTCGTCCAGCTTCACCACGAGCCGACCGCGAGCGGGCGCCTCGCGCACGACAGCGCGGACGGGCCGGCCGTCAATCCTGGACGACGGCGGTGCGAGCGGTGCGGCCGGAAGACGAAGCACTGCAAGTGCGGAAGGGAGAGACGGTGACCGACGAACAGCGCGCATCAAGCGCCAGCAGTGCAGGATGGCGAGACGAAGGGGGGTCAGCGTGACGGTTCTGATCGTGCAACAAGACGGGCATCTGATGGGATACGCGGATGGGCGCTCCCTCGCGGTGTGCAAGGGCGGGGTGCACCGGGACAAGACGCTGACCGTCGAGCACGCGCGCGAGGCGGGCGTGCAGTGCGACGATTGCCTCGCGCGCATCGCGGCGGGTGGGCTGCAATGACCGACGAGCAGCGGCTCGAGGAGATCGACCGGGAGCTGGACGGATACGAGAAGTCAATCCCCGAGCTGCGGCTGTTCGCACACCTCGGCGGCGAGCACGCGAGACAGTACGACCTGGCGTTGCAAGAACAGCGCAACCTTCGCGAGGAAGGCGAGCAAGTTGTCGCGCGGTTGCGTCCGTTCTGGCGTCGCTGGCTGGCGCGACGTCGGCCGCGGTGCTACTGAACCCGCGGGCCGCCCACTTAACTTTCGGAAGCAATGGCGGCGGACCGTCCTCTGCCTCTTCGCGAGTGAGGAGTCTTGCTGTCTAGTTTCTTTAATATAATACGCTTTTCGGTAAGATTGTCCGCATGACTGACTCACAGCGGACGATGCTCGCCATGAGCGAGACGCGCGAGGCGCTCAACGCGATCCTCGCGGTGCCGGTGGCCGACCGAACGGACGAACAGACCGCGGACCGGGACCGGCTCACGAAGGAGATCCAGGAGCTGGAGCCGGAGTTCCGCGCGGCGCTCGCAAGCGAGGACTGGGGCCGCCAGGAGCGAACCGAGACCGTCGACGCGGAGGAACGCGAGCGGCGCGAGCTGCGGTCCAAGGTGAGCCTGTCCGGCTACGTCAAGGCGGCGGCGGCGCGGACCCTGCCCGATGCCGAGTATCGCGAGTACAACGCGGCCGTCGGCGCGGAGCCCAACGAGGTTCCCCTCGACCTGCTCGGACAGGTGGAGCGGCGCGCGGTCACGCCAGGGCCGACCGACGACGCCACGGACGCGATCGCGCCGTACGTGTTCGAGCGGACCATCTGCGAGCAGTTGGCGCCGGGCTGCATCAGGATGACGCCGACCGGCCCCTGCTTCAGCGTCACGATGACGACGGCGCCGGCGGCGGCTGCCACGGTGCTCGCCAAGGATGCGGACGCGGTGGCGACGGCTGGCGCGTTCACGCCATCAACGGCAAGGCCGCGAGTCCCGATTTCGACGGGCTGTTCGACATCGCGTCGGACGTGGCGCGGCCGGGCGCCGACCAAGCGTTCGCCGCGGCCAAGAGTGAGTTCGTCGGCAAGGTCGACGGGCGGTATGCCTACTCCGCGATGGACCTTCGAGCGGCGATCGGCTCGCTCTCCTACGGGAAGATGGAGGGGCTCTACCAGTCGAGCGGCGACTACTCCGTCTACGACGTGCTGATGAAGAAGCTCGGCGCGCTGGTCATCTCCGACCGGATGCCGGCCGCGACCAACAGCAACACGTCGCAGAAGGGGCTGATCGTGCTGTCGGCCGGCGGCGGGCCGCCGCGCATCGAGGTTCCCGTCTGGAACCGGTTGCAGTTGATCCGGGACGAGTACACGGCCGCGAAGAAGGGCCAGATCGTCCTGACGGTCAACGCGCTAATCGGCGCGCCGGTGGTCCGCTACGGGACCGACGTGCTGAAGGAGCTGCACTTCCGGTTCGCGTAAGGCGCCCCCGATGCCCGGCGCTCTTCGGTTACTTCGCGGCCCGGCCGGCGCCGGAAAGTCTCAGAGGGCCAAGCGGCTCATCGATGACGGCGCCGTCGACGTTCAGGCCGACTACACGGCGTTGTGGTCGGCCGTTCGCGCGGTCGACCGTGGCCCGGACGGGAAGTATCCGACCCGCTCGGCCGATGACCCGTCCGTCCCGCTGGTCAGCTACCTCAAGGCCGTCGTGGCGCGTGAGGCCGTGCAGCGCGGCCTGCGCATCCTCGTGACCACTTCGACCGGCGGAGACGAAGAGGTCGACCGCTGGCGCAACGTTGCCCGGACGGCGGGCGCATCTTTCGACGTCGAGACCGTCGACCCCGGCCCCGCGGTGGCGCGAGCGCGGCTGATAGATCCCGAGACTGGCGATCTGGACCCCGAGTGCGAAGAGGCGTTGCGCCGCTGGTACTTCCCAATCGGAGCTTGCCAATGCGTGAGATTCGATCCGCCGTGGCCGTTGTCGAGGACCGCGAGCGGCGCGGCCCCGGCCGCCTGCAGGGCATGATCGTCCCGTTCGGCACCGTGGCATCCGACCGGCGGGAAGTCTTCCGGCCGGATTCGATCACCATGCCGGCGAACGGTATCCGGCTGCTACTCGGCCACGACGGGCGCCAGGTTGACCGCGTGATGCCGACCGTCGACGCGCGTGGCGTTCACGTCGACCACGTGCTGCCCGACAGCCCCGAGGGCCGGGAGGCGGCGCGGCGCGTGCGAGCCGGCGAGCTGCGCGGGCTCTCCGTCGAGTTCACGCCCCTGCGCGAGACTCGGACGCAAGGTGTGCGGGAGATCGAAAGCGCGGTTGTCGGCGCCGCGGCGCTCGTTCCGGTCGGCGCCTACTCGCCTCACACGCGCGTCGAGATGCGCCAGGCTGACGATCTGGAGTTCTGGACGTGATCACGCTCGGCATCGGTCGACCGGAGACCCGCGCGGCCACCTACACGGATGCGGCGGCTCGGCTACCTCTATGCCGAGTCGATGTACGGCGCTCGCGCTGCCGCTACGGGCGCGCTCCAGACCGCGAGCGGCATCATGGCGCGGGCGTTCGCTGCCGCGCAGCCTGACGGCGACCTGGGGCTGCTCACGCCCCACGTGCTCGCCGACATCGGGTATGACCTGACGCGCCACGGCGAAAGCATCCATCTCCTGCGCGTTGACGACGGCGGGCCGGTGCTCCTGCGGGCGGGCCGGACCGACGGCGCCGCAGTCCAGGGCACGGCCGACCCGCGGACCTGGACGTACACGTTGACTCTGCCCGGCCCGGGCTCGACGTCGACCATCACGGCGCCCGCGGCATCCGTCGTTCACGTGCGCCTGAACACGACGCACAATGTCCCTTGGCGCGGGCGGGCGCCGCTCGAAGTCGCGCGGCTGACGGGCCGGTTGTCGGCGCTCCTCGAAGACGCGCTCGGGAAAGAGGCGTCTGTCATGGTCGGGCGAATAGTCGCGATGCCGGACGGCGCGGGCGAAGACTTGGTGCGCGATCTGCGCTCCAAGGTGCAAGACCCGAACCTGCCCGGCCGGCTCGCGTTCCCGACGACGACGGCCAAGGGATTCGGCGCCGGGGCGACGAACGCGCCGCAGTCGGATTGGAACCCGCGGCGCTTCGGACCCGAGTATCAGCCGGCGGACCCCGCGATGTATCAGGCAGTCACGGCGGCCGTGCTGTCGTGCTGTGGCATCCCGCCGGCTCTGGCGGACTCGTCGGCCGCGGGACCTGGGCAGCGGGAAAGCTGGCGGTCGTTCCTGGTCGGAACCGTGCAACCGATCGCGGCGCTCCTCGAGGCCGAAGCCTCGCGCGTGCTCGAGCGGCCCGTCGTGCTCCGGCATCATCGGCTGGCCGCGGCGGACGTCGCCTCGAGGGCGCGGGCCGTTCACGTGCTCGTCGAATCCGGCGTCAAGGTCGACGAGGCGCGCGAGCTGGTCGGATGGTGAGGACCATGACGACGATCCGGCGGGTGACGTTCGACGCGGGCGCCTGGGTTCCTCGTGGCGGGCTCGCCATCATGCCGATCACGGTCGCTGTCGCGGGCCGCGCGGAATCCCTGGTGCCGGACCTGTGCCGGGAGTTGGAACGGCTCATCCCGTGGGCCAAGTACGGCGAGAACCTGATCCAGGCCGACGCGGCGCCGCGCGGGACGCTGACGAAGGCGGCCGGCGAGCACGTCGAGGTGGTCGGTCGGGCGCCCTGACGCGATGCGCCAAAAGGTGCTAAATTGTGCTGTAGGGAACCACGATGACCCCGCAGGAATGGCTGACACTCGCTGCCGTCGTTGTGCCGACCGCGGCCGTGGCGCTCACGGCGTGGTTGAACCACCGGGCACACGAGGGCATCACGAACCGGATCGATGGCGTAGACGGGCGCTCCGCACAACGGGATGAGGCGCACCGTCAGGCGCTCGAATCCATCGCGCGCGACGTGTCGTTCATGGCCGGCCGCCAGACCGAGCGTGACCAGACCGCCCGCCCCCACAGTTCCTGAGTCTGACATAGACGACCGAGGATCAGACCGCTGGACGGTGGCCTTCTGTCGTGGGTATGAACGTGGGGAAACCGTGAAGCGCGAACGCCAAGAGCCTTTAAATTGCAGGATTTCTTTGCCGGGGTTCGGCTCCCACCTCCGGCACCACAGCTCCCTTCCGTACCCCGGAATTCGCCGTCTCATCCATCAGGAGGTTGTATCGTGACACGCTTCTCCATCGCCGCCGCGCTCGCCCTGGCCTTCGCGCTGGCGCCGCTCGGGGCCCAGCAGATCGACAACAGCGACGCGCCGGAAATCCCGTTCGTCTCCGTGCCGGGCTATCTGAGGTATTCGCCCGACATGAATCTCGGCGAGATCCTCGGCGTCGCCGAGAACTCCAAGGGGCATCTGCTGGTGCTCAACCATCCGGGTACCGCCACGAGCGGCCCGCTGTACGGCAACGCGACGACGCAGTTGCTCGAGTTCGACGACACCGGCAACTTCTTGCGCGAGCTCGGGCAGGGCGTCTACGGGCTCGGCTACTCGCACTCGGCACGTTACGACCGGTACGACAACCTCTGGATCGTCGACAAGGGCACCAACGCGGTGACCAAGTTCGACCCGGCCGGCTACGTGACGATGAACCTCGGCCGGCGCCCCGAAGGGTACGAGCCACCCGAGCACATCTCGCCGCGGGAGGCCCGACACGTCGACGGATACTTCAACGGACCGACCGACGTCGGGTGGGACCAGGACGACAACATCTACATCAGCGACGGCTACGTAAACTCACGGGTCGCCAAGTTCGACAAGCATGGGAACTGGATCAAGTCGTGGGGCACTTACGGAAGCGAGGATGGAGAACTCATCCTGCCGCACAGCCTGGGCGTCGACCGCGACGGCCACGTCTACGTCGCCGACCGCTCCAACCGGCGCATCCAGAAGTTCGACTCGGACGGCAACCTGCTGCAGATCATCTATCTGAACGTACCGTACGACAAGACGCGGCAACCGGTCCTCGGCAACGTGAACCCGAACGCGCCCGACGAAACGGCACCGTGGACGATCTGTATCTCCGACGGAGAAACGCAGTACCTGTTCGCATCGGACGTGGAACCGGGACGCGTCTACAAGATGACGCTGGACGGCAAGATCCTCGGGTGGCTCGGAGAATCAGGCCGCCAGCTCGGACAGTTCAACTGGCTGCACGGCATCTCGTGCCGGTCCGAAGACACCCTGTACGTCGCCGACCTGAACAACTGGCGCGTTCAGAAGCTGCTGCTGGATCCGCGCGGCAGCTCTACGGAGCAGTAGAAGAAGGACCCTGCGGGAAGGCGGGGAGCGCCGCCGTCGGGAACGGCGGGGGTGCTCCCCCCCGGTCCGCCACCTCCCTCAGCCCTCCGCTTTTTCTCCCCGTCTCGACGCCCAGTAATTCCGCCCAGTAATTCCGCTCCGAGATGGCCTGACGCTGCTCCTCGGTCATCGCGCGCTTCCGCTTCGGCGGGGCGGCGACGGCCACGACGACCTTGCGGGCCTTCCTCTTGCCGCGCGCGGCGGGCGCGGGC
The DNA here is from genome assembly GCA_965222905.1 of Vicinamibacterales bacterium. Lineage (GTDB taxonomy): Bacteria > Acidobacteriota > Vicinamibacteria > Vicinamibacterales > UBA8438 > WTFV01. Next base: position 252,148 of record OZ244976.1, read on the forward strand.
GCATCCGCCAGCTCTATTGCCTCGATTGCACGTTGTATCGCGACAAGCTGAGTCTTGAGCGCCTTCTCTTCGTTCCGCAGCGCGTCCAGGATTCCGCTCTTCGACATTGTCAACTGCCCCCTTTGAACCGGACCCGCGACGGCATCGTGCGGATCTCCGTCTCGCGATTGCGCGACAGTCTACTACAAATTCATATCTATGAAGCACGTCGACTCGTCTGCCGGTGTGTCAAGCCGCCGCACACGCACGTCGCATGCAGGAGGAACGTCCTAACGGCACGGGAAGCCGCGGACGGGACATGGAATCGGGGTTCGACCACGAACGGTTACGAATCACCGCCGGTCTCGCGCTGCGTCGCCATCAATCGCCGCCGTCTGGCGAACGCGCGCAGGTCGGTTACCTGGTCGAATTCGTCGACGATCTCGCGGCCGATCAGCTCCTCCAGAACGTCCTCCAGCGTAACGATGCCGGCAAATCCGCCGAACTCGTCGATCACCGCCAGCATGTGCCGGCGGCGGGCGAGAAACGTCCTCAGCACCTGATCGAGCGGCGCCGCGGCGACCACGAAATTGATGGGCCGCATCATTTTCTCCAGGGTCGTCTCGAAACGATCCTCTGCAACCGCCTTCAGGATATCGACCTTGTGCACGACACCTACGAGTTCCTCGGGGTCCTTTGCGTAAACGGGAATACGGCTGTACTTGTCCAGCTCCGTCATCGCCGCCGCATCGCGGACGGTCAAGGAGGCCCCCAGAATGAAGACGACCGGGCGGGGCGTCATGACCTCCGACACGGTCCGCCGCTCGAGCGCAAGGACGTTCTGAATCACGCGGGCTTCGTGCGGCTGGAAGTCGCCCGACCGCAGGCCGAGCCGGACCATCGTCAGCAACTCGTCGTCGGAGATTCGGTGCTCCTGGGATTCGGCACGAAAGACGCGGGTGGCGAGTTGCGTCAGCGCGATGAGCGGGCGGAAGAGTGCCACCAGCCACGCCAGCGGTCTGGCGACGAACGGAGCCAGCGCCCGCGCGTAGACCACGCCGACCGTCTTCGGCAGCACCTCGGAGAAGAGGAGGATCGCCAAGGTGAAGACAAGTGAGAACACCCAGATGCGCGCAGCGCCGAAGACCCCGGCCGCCAGGGCGCCCGCCAGCGCTCCGCCGCCGGTATTCGCAATGGTATTCAGCGACAGCACGGCGGCGATCGGCCGGTCCACCTTCTGCCGCATCTGTTTCAGAATGCGGCCGGAAGGGCGCTTCGCACGGTCGAGAGCCTCGATTCGACTCGCCGGGACCGAATACAGAACCGCCTCGAACAGCGAGCAGGCCGCGGATGTTCCTACTACCAGGCCAACCACGACGAGCAACTCCAGCATGGCTGTCTCCGGTTGATGGCGGCGATCCGAACCTGCCGGCGCCTCATCGGGCTCCCAGGCTGACCGCCAGCAGGGTGTCGTCGCTCCGCACGTAGAACCGGCCGTCGGCCAGCGCCGGATAGGCCCGCACGGTGCCGCGGAGCACTCGCGCGCGAGCGAGCGGGGTGAAAGCCTCCGGGGAGGCCTCGGCGAGCAGCAGCTCACCGGACTCGCGCATGACGACGAGCAGATCGCCGGCCAGCAACACGCTGCCGGCGCCGAATCGAGGCACGTCCCAGGCGACGTCCCCGGTATCGAGAGCCACCGCGCGCAGGCTCGGTCCGAACTCCTGCCGCCCGTGATAGCCGTAGAGGTAACCGTCGCGGTACGCGCTGGTCGCGTAGTGATTGGACATCGCGTCGTTCGACCTCCACAGCTCGTCGAGGCGGGATCCCGCGACCCGAAACAGACCGGCGCCGGTGCCGTACTGCGCCGAGATGAAGACGAGGTCGTCGATGACCAGCGGCGTGGCGGCATTGACCGAGGCCCGGATGCGAGCCCGCCAACTCCGGCGAAAGCGTTCCCGGCCGCTGGCGGGATCGAGACTCACGAGGTTGTCGCGCGTGAAGAAGAGCGCGTGCCGGACGCCGCCGAAGGTCGCCGCGACCGGCGACGAATAGCTCGCCTCCTCGCCGGCCACGGTCCAGAGCACCTCGCCCGAGTCGGCATCGAAGGCCACGATGCCGGCATCCGGCCCGCCGACGTTGGCGATCACCCTGCCGTCCTCGACGAGGGGTGAGCCGGCCGCGCCGAAGAACGCCTTCCGGAAGCGGAACCGCGACCGCGTGTCGACGCTCCAGACCCTGTTGCCGGTGCCGAGATCGACCGCGTGCAACTGCCCTTGCGCGCCGAACGTGTAGACGCGATCTCCTGCCACGACCGGCGCGGAACGAGGTCCCTCGTCGAACCCGAAGTCGTCGCGGTAACTGGACGGATAGTCGTACCGCCAGATCGGATCGCCGGTCTCGGCGTCGAGGGCCTCGAGCACCTCGCGGTTCCGTACGCGATGGAACACCAGCAGGCGACCGCCCGAAACGACGGGGCCCGCGAAGCCTTCGCCCACCGGGCGGCGCCAGAGTTCACGCGGCGCCCCCCCCGGCCAGGTGCGCTCGAGCGGCGGGCCAAGGTAGTGACCGTCACGGCCCGGACCCAGGAAGTGCGGCCAGTCCTGTGCACCGAGTGTCGTCCCCGCGACGGCCAGCAGGACCGCTCCGACGCCCGCGAGCCAAATGCGCTTCGCCGCCGATTCCCCGCGCTCTTCGTTGCAAGCTCTCATCGTCCCCTCCCGGCTCCGGCCTCGCCACCCGCCACCCGCCATTCTCTCGCCAGCGCCGCGTAGACCACGTGATCCACGAAGTGGTCGTACAGCCACTCCGCGTCGCGCAGCAGCCCCTCTTCCCGCAGGCCGAGCCGGACCGGGATCGCACGGCTCCGGTGGTTGCCCGACGCGCACCGAATCTCGATGCGGTTCAGTCGGGCGGTGTCGAACGCGCGAGAAATCAGCGCGCGGCACGCCGCCGTAGCCAGCCCGAGGCCCTGATAGGATTCGCCGATCCAGTACCCGATCGAGGTGCTCCGGTTCCGCCAGTCGACGTGGTGATGCCCAATTACCCCCGCGATACGACCATCGAGGGTCAGAGCGAGCTGCACACCGTCGTTGCGGGCTGCCTGCGACTGCGCGGCGCGGATGAACGTCCGCGTGTCGTCGACTCGGCGAACGCTGTCGAGCCACGGCAGCCATTGCCGCAGGTAGCCGCGGTTGGCGTCGGTCAGGGAGAAGATCTCATCGGCGTCCGCGGGGTCGAGCGGGACAAGCCGGCAGCGCTCCGTGACCGGAATCGTCAGCATGAAGGTGTCCGGCGCCACCGGGCGCCGATTGGCGCCGATTATAGCTGCCTCCCGTTGGGGCGCCCGCGGGTCCACGCCCGTCACGGGGCGCGATCGAGCCACGTATAATGCGTGCTGCATCGCGACTGCGCTACGCTACGACGCGCTCCGCCACGACGCAACCGTGGACAGGCGGCACCCGTGAATCACGATTCGAGCTATCTCGACGCACTCCGCGCGCGTGCCACGGCATTGCCGTTCTTTCGGCTCATCGGGCTGGAGGTCGTGGACATGCAGCCGGGACGATCCCTCCTGACCATTCGGCACCGCCCGGATCTCGCGCAACCGGCCGGTATCCTGCACGGTGGGGTCACGGCCGCGCTGGTCGACACCGGAATAGCCTACGCGATACTGGCCCGCAACGAGATCCGACCGCTGGTCGAGGCGGGCGGGTCGGTCGTCGCCATCGACCTGCGGATCAAGTACTTTCGTCCGGTTGCCGCCGGCCGGCTGACCTGCGTGTCCACGGTGACGCGGATGGGCCGGCGGATCATCCACGGCGAGAGCATCGTCACCAACGAGCAGGACAAGGAGGTCGCCCGCGGCGACTCCATCTACGGAACCGTGAATGCGCAGGAGATGGCGCGGCACGGCGCTCCGTCCGGCGTCATGCACGTGATGCCGGAAGCGGTGGCGCACACCATGTCCGAGGAGGAAGCATGAAGGCTCAGCTTCGACTCGTAGCGGTCATCGCGCTGGCGTTGAGCACGCTCGCCGGCGTCGCGCCGACCGGACTCGCGCAGGAGCCGGCCGTCGGGATGATTCCGGTCGAAGGCGAAGGTGCGCGGTACTGGCCCCGCTGGCGCGGACCGTCCGGGCAGGGTCTCGTGGCAGACTCCGGCTATCCCGACCGCTGGAGCGCCACCCGGAACGTCGTATGGCGCACGCCGGTGCCGGGGCGCGGCAACTCCTCACCCGTTGTCTGGGGCGACCATATCTTCCTGACGGCAGGCGATGACCGCGGCCGACGCCTGTACGTGCTGGCCTATCGACGCAGCGACGGATCGCTGTTGTGGGAGACCGAAGTCGCGCCGGGCCCCCGCGAGGCGGTGCACCGGAAGAACGGACCCGCGTCGGCCACTCCGGCGACCGACGGAGAGCGGGTGTACGTGTCGCTGGGCAGCCGCGGACTGGCCGCGCTCGACTTCAACGGCGCCGTGCTCTGGCTTACCGAGGTGGGGCGCATCGCCAACTACCACGGGCCGGCAGGCTCGCCGCTGTTATACCGCGACAAGCTCATCATCTACCAGGACCAGCGCCGCGGCGGTTTCGTCGCAGCCTACGACACCGCGACCGGGGAGCAGATCTGGCGGACCTCCCGCGGACAGTCCGTCGGCTGGGGAACCCCGGTGGCAATCCGGGTCGGCGACCACGACGAGCTGATCGTGAGCAGCCAGCGCACCGTCAACGCCTACGACCCGGACACCGGGCGGGAGCTGTGGCGTTGCGGCGGAAACAACTTCGAGGTCATCCCGACGCCGGTCGTCGAGGCGGGCCTCGTCTTCTGCACCTCGGGCCGCGCCGGTCCGACGCTGGCGATCCGGCCCGGTGGCCGGGGCGACGTCACGGACACCCACGTTGCGTGGTCGACGTCGCGCGGCTCGCCGTTCGTCCCCTCGCCGCTCGCCGCCGACGGGTACCTCTACACCATCAACGACATGGCGAGCATCGTCACTTGCTTCAAGGCCGCCACCGGCGAGGTCATGTGGCAGGCGCGCCTCGGCCGCGCCGTCCGGGAGGGGTTCTCGGCCTCGCCGGTGCTCGTGGACGGCAAGGTGTTCTTCACCAACGACGACGGAATCACCTTCGTCCTGCGGGCGGGGCCGGAGTTCGATCTACTGCACACCAACGACATCGGCGCCCGAACCTTCGCGTCGCCGGCACTGGTCGACGGCATGTGGTACATCCGGACCGAAGACGAGCTGCTGGCCATCGGCAACGCGCCCTGACGGGAGACGCCGCACCGAGCCGGTTGGCCGCCAGCGGCACGCGGAGTCACGCGGCGGCACGGGCCACCCGAAAAGAGCGGCCGGAGCCGTCAGAAAATCGCCAGCGGATTGAGCGGCGAGCCGGTCCCCCCCTCGACGGCCAGCGGCGCCGCCACCAGCAGAAACTCCCAGCGGCCCTGGCGCGCCGCCTCGGCGGCCAGCGCTTCGAGATCGAGGTTGTCGAACAGCGGCATCCCCATCGCCACGATGGTCAACTGGTGGATCGGCTGCGTCACGCCGTCCACGCCAGAGGGCAGCACGTCGTTGGTGCCGTCGGCGCCTAGCATGCCGACGCCGCGCTCGCGGAGCCAGGGCGCGACCGAGGCATGCAGTCCGGCCGCCTCGCGATTCATCTCCCACGGTCCGTGCTCCGCCCGGCGCGCCCAGCGTCCGGTGCGCACGAAGACGATGTCGCCGCTCTCGACCCGCAGGCGCGCCTCGCGCTCCCAGGCTTCGAGGTCTTCGACCTGGATCGGCGTCCCGGGATCGAGATAGTCGACGCCCTTCAGGCGCGGTATGTCCATCAGGATGCCGCGGCTGACGATGCCCTGCTTGTAGTTGGCGATACCCAGCTTTCCGCAGCCGTCCACCGTCACCTCGTCGGCGCGGATGAAGCCGTTGTACAGCGAACCCTCGTGCATCATGTGGCAGAGCGAGTCCATGTGGGAATGGGCGTAGCCGTGATACGCGAACGTGTAGCGGTCGCTGCGGAAGGGACCGGGACTGTCCGGACCGAGCATCTCGTAGCCGACCGGCGAGGTGACCTCGATGTCCGCCTCGGTCAGGTAGGTGTGCGACAGGGACACCGAGACGCCCGCGGTGGCCAGGGCCAGCGCTCCGCGGCGCTTCTCCGGCGTCACCAGGTTGAGCGTGCCCAACTCGTCGTCGTCGCCCCAGCGGCCCCAGTTCGAGAGCTCGCTCATCCAGCCGTCAATCGTCTCCGCCGTGACCTGGTCCTGCCCCTGCGCGTCGTCCGGACGCTGCGCGCCGAGGGGCGCGAACACCACGAGGCACACTGCCAGCACGCCACTGATGAGCCCCGCTACGCCGATCCCATACCCGGTCGTCCTCTTCATCTGTCTGCTCCTCCGGCCCCCGTTGAACGGAGACCCACTGCACGTCCGCGGTGCGTCGACGCCCCGGATTCTACACGCGCCGTATCCCGCTAGCGCCCCGAAACGCCTCGCAGGCTCGGAGTTTCGGCCCATCCCATCCTCACCATGACCTTGCGCCTCAGAACTCCGCTTCGCTGCGTTCTGCGGCGCAAGCTCCTAGAAGCGGAACAGGCGGTTGAACTTCACGACGAACGCCCGGTTCTCCAACCCGCGAAACCGCGGCGTCAGCGTGTCGCGCTCGTCCGTGTAGACGACGAACAGCTCGCTGCCCGGTTGATACTCCCACCGCAGGCGGATGTTGGTGCCCAGGGAGTCGGCGCCCGAGTTGTACTGCAGCAGCGCCGCGACGAACATGCGGGGCGTGAGGGTGTAGATGGCGCGTGTCGTGACGAGCTCGGTCGTGAAGTCGCCCTGGGGAAGCTCGATCCAGTTGAACGACAGCGACGGCTCCAGCGACAACTGCGGCGACAGGTTGATACGGCCACGAAAGTAGCCGACGCTCGTCCACTCGCCTCCGAAGAACTGTCCGCGGTCGAAGGTCAGCCCCCCGGATACGCCGCGCTGCTGCCCCAGGGCATAGACGACCCGCGTATCGGTGAAGGAGTAGCCGCCAACCGGAATCGTGACGTCCTTGTGGATGTCGAACGGCTCCTTGAGGAACTCGTAGTTGTCGGTGGCGCCGGCGAAGAACCGGTCGCCGTTCTCGAACTCGATCCCGAAGATTCCCTGCTGCAGGCGCGTCTCGAGCAGCCCCGCCCCGTCGGCGATGTAGTCCAGGGTGCCCTCGAACAGGAACTTGCGCACCGCGGCGATCGACCGCGGACGGGGACTGAAGCGGAACGAGCCGAACGAGCGGCGGAAGTCGTCGCGGCGCAGAAAGCCGACCTCCGGGTTGAAGTTCGCGCCGACGCCGAGCCGCTCCACCACCAGGCCCCAACGATCGCCGCTGTATTCGAGCTGCCCCTGGTAGCTGGCGTCGTCGCCGCGCCGCCCCGGGGTCTCGGTCCGGGCGACATAGGTGTTGACGTTCAGGTTGTCGTAGAAGGAGAACACGCCGTCGACGCCGTAGGTATAGCTGGCGCCCGGCGCCTCGGTCGCGACCGACCGTCCCGTGAACAGCGCGCCGACGGCGCTCCGGCGCAGCACGTCCCGCTTCAGTCGGGCCACCGCGAAGTTCGTCGGCGCCGTGCCGGCCACCGACTCCGAGCCGGTCTGCACGTCGAGCAGGCCGATGCTGTAGGGTCCGACCTTGCCGGTGAGCCGGCCGCCGCCCTGAATCGGCACCGTCCTCCCCTCGTTCAATCCGATACGCCGGCTGAAGAAGAGCACCGGCGCGGCGCCGCCGAACCGTTCGCCCTTGAAGTAGTAGGCGGTCGGGCCGCCGCGGAACCCGCCCCCGAAGTCGAAGATTCCCTGCCCTTCCAGGAAGAACTCGCGCTTCTCGGGAAAGAACAGGCTGAAGCGCGTCAGGTTGACCTGCTGCTCGTCCACCTCCACCTGCGCGAAGTCGGTGTTGTAGGTGAGGTCCGCGGTCAGCCCCTGCGTCACGCCGTACTTCACGTCGACCCCGAAGTCGCCGCTCGGGTCGTTCGACAGCCGGGGCGTGGCGTTGAGGTCGGTGGTCACGTCGGAGATCGCGTACGGCTTGATCTCCAGCCGGGTCCCGGACTCGGGCACCTCGACGCCGACGAGGGTGGCGGCCGAGGAGAAGCGGAACATCCCCTGGAACGAGAGCGCGGCCGGGATCGGCGTCAGGAACGACCGCTCGTTCGTCGAGGCGACGTTGCGCTGGAAGTTGATGCCCCAGGTCTGCAACGGACCGGTCCGGTAGCGGAGCGACTTGAACGGAATCGCCATCTCCAGGGTCCAGCCCTGCTCGAAGCGGCCCGCCCGGACGTCCCACACCGCGTTCCAGTCCAGGTTGGGCGTCCGCTCGTTCGTGATGGTCGCATCGAACAGCGCGCCGAGCGGGTTCGTTATGAAGTTGAAGCCGTTCCGGCGGTCGTAGTAGGTGTCGAGCACGACCGAGAAGGTTTCGTTGCCGAACATGCTGTAGCTGTCGCGCTTCATCTCGTTGGCGATGATCCGCTCCGGGTCGGTGCTCCAGCAGCGTGCGGCGACGTAGAGGGTGTCCCGATCGAACAGCACCCAGACCTCGGTCTGATCCCGGGCCGGCGCCCCTTCGTCCGGCTCCTGCTGGATGAAGTCGGTCACCGGCGACACGGTGTAGTAGACGCGCTCGTCGAGCTGCCCGTCGAGCTGCAGGGCACCGTCGAGACGAATCGCCCGCATGGTGGCGCGGCCCTCCGCGTCGCGGGCGATGACCTCCGGCGCCAGCGGCGGTGGGGGACCGTGGATGATCGCCGGGGCCATGGCGAACCCGGCACTTCCCGCCGCGCTGGAGGTCGAGGCCGCGGACTCCGCCGCTGACAGCGACGCTACCGCCGGTGCCGGCAACGCTGCGGCGCGGGCCAGACGGGCGCTCAGCTCGTCCTGAAGCGCGAACAGCTCGGACACCGCGCCGTCCACCGTCGTGGCGAAGTCCACCTGCCCGGTGTTGCCGTCCACCAGCTCTGCGGTCAGCCGAAGCCGGTCGGCGAGCCGCTGATAGCCTCCGCGCACCAGCCAGCGTCCCGGCGACTGCGAGGCGCCCGAGGCGAGGTCGGCGTCGAGCGTCGCGCCGATGCCCTCTCCAACCCAGTCGTCGGCCGGGTCCCCACTGATGTTCCGGAACGAGAGAACCGTGATCGCCGCCGCGGGCACCGTAGGCGGTGCCGGGAGGGACCCCTCACCCGGGGCGGACGGGGCAATCGGGACCGGCGGAGCCGGCATGAATACCCTGCCTTTCGCCTCCTGCGCCGGCACGACCACCGGCGCCGCGACGGCGCACGCCGCCAGCCAGCCGATGACGAAGCGGGAGCACATGGAGAGTGAGGACATGCGTGCGCGCAACGTAGTAGTTTACCGCGATGCACTCCTCTCCCGACCTCTGTGCGTGGCCGGCGACCGATCTCGTCCGCTCCATCGCCACCCGCGAGCTCTCGGCGGTGGAGGTGATGGAAGCGCACCTCGCCCGCATCGACCGTGTCGACCCGGCTGTCAACGCCATCGTGACGCTGCTGCCGGACGAGGCGCGCCGCGGAGCGGAAGCGGCCGACGCGGCGGTCGCGCGCGGCGACGCGCTCGGGCCGCTGCACGGGCTGCCGGTGGCCCACAAGGACCTCACGTGGACGAAGGGCATCCGGACCACCTTCGGGTGCCGGGCGTTCGAGCACTTCGTGCCCGACGCGGACGCACTCATCGTCGAACGGCTGCGCGCGGCCGGAGCCATCACCATCGGCAAGACCAACACCCCCGAGCTCGGCGCCGGATCGCAGACGTTCAACGCGGTATTCGGCGCAACACGCAATCCCTACGACACGACGAAGACCTGCGGCGGAAGCAGCGGCGGCGCGGCGGTGGCGCTCGCCACCGGGATGCTCCCTATCGCCGACGGCAGCGACATCGGCGGATCCCTGCGCAACCCGGCCGGCTTCTGCAACGTCGTCGGCTTCCGGCCCTCGCCCGGGCGCGTGCCGATCTGGCCGAGCCAGGCCGCCTGGTTTCCGATGGGCGTGCAAGGACCGATGGCGCGCAACGTGACCGACGTCGCGCTGATGCTGAGCGCCATCGCCGGTCCGGACCCGCGGGCGCCGATCTCCTTGCCGGAGCCGGGAACGGTCTTCCGGCCGCCACTGGAGCGCGGCGCGGACGGCATCCGCGTCGCCTGGAGCCGAGACCTCGGCGGGCTGCCGGTGGACCCGCGCGTGACGGCGGTGATCGACGGCGAACGAGCAACGTTCGACCGTCTCGGCTGCGTCGTCGAGGACGCCGAGCCGGACATGAGGGACGCCGACGAGGTGTTCAGGGTCTGGCGCGCCTGGTACTTCGAGCTCTGCTACGGCGGGCTGCTCGACGAGCACCGGGACGTCCTGAAGGACACCGTGATCTGGAATATAGAGGAAGGACGGCGTCTCACCAGCCCGCAACTCGGCGCATCGATGCGCGCCTGGACCTTGCTGCTCGACCGCGTGCGACGCTTCATGGAACGCTACGACTTCCTCGTCCTGCCGGTCAGCCAGGTGCCCCCGTTCGACGTCGACCAACCCTACGTCACCGAGATCGACGGCGTGAAGATGGAGACCTACCTCGACTGGATGAGCTCCTGCGCCCACGTCTCGGTGCTCGGCCTCCCGGCGATCGCCGTCCCCTGCGGCTTCACCGACGACGGCCTGCCGGTGGGTATCCAGATCGTCGGCCGCCAGCACGACGACCTCGGGGTGCTGCGGCTCGCCTACGCTTTCGAGCAGCTCAACGGGGCGGGTCTCCGCAGGCCGCCGATAGACGATCTCGAAAAAGAGTAGAGGCCGGTGAACGCTCCCCGCGACCGGACCGTCGACCGGGCAGTCCACTCACTGTTCGGCTGCGTCCTGTTTCTGACCGTTCTGTTCCTGTGGCATCGTACCTACGACCGATCCTGTCAGGCCCTCGTGTTTCCCGCGCTGATCTACCTGACGGTATTCAGCGGCCTGCTGGAGCACCGGCTCGAGCGAAAACGCTTCGCCGTCGACTACTATCTCGACCGCCGATCGTCCTTGCACCGCCGGCTTCAGCGGACAACACTGCCGGTCCCGATCAGCCTGACCGCGGCGTTGCCGCTGGCGGCGTTTCTCATCGTCTTCGCCGCGCGCTCGCGCCCGACCGACTGGCTCTTCTTCTGTGCCGCCGCAACTGTCGCGCCACTGCTGTTCAATGCCGTGTCGAGTTGGCCCGGTCGTCACTTCCGGGGTGGTGACGACGGCGACACGAAGCGCAACACGCTGCGGGACATTCTGACCGCCCGCATCGCCGGAACGCTGGTGCTTGCCGGCATCGCCAGCAGCTATGTCTACGCCAGCTACTATGTGATTCCCGCGCCGGGAGGGGACATCTTCCCCGGCTCGCTCGAACGCACCCTGGAGGCGTTCTCGGTTCGTGCCCGCTCTGCGTGCCCCATCGTGGAGGATACGCTGCTGGTCGCGACGCAGCTCGAGGGACTGTCCTGGTACTTCGTCACGACCGCCGTAACATCGGCATGGATGGACGACGGGGTGATACTGCTGTTGTGGACCGGCTTCTTCCTGAACGCCGCCATGGCGTTCGGCGGCTTCATCCGCGGACTGGAAGGGTCGATCCTGCTCGCCTGCCGGACAGTCAAAAGGCATTGCAAGGAGTAGCCATGTCGGATGGGACGGCTCCGTATGCCCCGGGCCGGGGGGATTCGTGACCTGGGTTCGGCGGGCAGTGCTCATCCTGCTGTCCGTCGCGCTCCTGTCGCTGGTGGTCGTGATTTCCGGAGTCGATTCGCTGCAGTACCCGGACCCGCCGCCGCCCGCCATGCTCCCGAACCCGCCGTGCCGGACCGCGGCCCCAACCTTCTTGGGAGGCAGGCCGATCACTGACGCCGAGCTGGAGCTGCTGGCACGGCGGCGGTGGCCCGCGCTTCAGGGGCGGCTGCGCGGCGAACCGCTCCCGCAGACCGACCGGGCTATCGAGGACCAGATGGACGCTGCGTTCGAGCCGACCTACGCCAGAATTCCCGAATTCCTGGACTGGCACTATTCCGTCGCAGGGCAATACACGCAGCTTGCGCAGACGATCCTCGGTCAACCGCTGGCGTCGCAGCTCGCGCAGGCCGCCCTCGATGGATTGCAGAGCTCGCAACTCGCGCAGGCGATTCTCGACCGACTGGGCGAATCGGAGCTCGCGCAGGCCGCCCTCGGCCGACTGCAGGACTCGGAACCGGTGCGGGAAGCCATCGAACAACTGCGCCGGGGAGTGGATTCACGTTTGTTCGCCGATCTGCCCGACCGCGTTCAGCACGCGTCCGCCGGCGTGGAAGGGGTCATGAAGGAAGAGATGCGTGCGCTGATCGAACGGCGGATACACGACGAGGTACAGACGTTGCCGGCCCGCAACTACGCGGAGCTGGGAACGCCGTGCACGGAGTTTGGAACCGCCGAGCTCAGGCTGGCGTACGAACGCATGTTGACGGCAGCCATTCCGCACACCATCCGTCGATTCACGGATTCCGCCGCCCCCACGGGCATCGTGGCGGCGGCCGCCGCTTTCCGTGGCGCGGCCGCCGCCGGAGCGCTCGTCAGGGGCCTGTCCGGGAGACTGTTGGCCAGAACCGCGACCAGGACCGCAGGCTCGATCGGCGCCGCGCTGGGAGGCCTGGCCGCGGGCGCGGCCGCCTGGCTGCTCGTCGACTTCGCCGTCCTGTTCGTCGATGAGCATCTGAACCGGGACGACCTCGAACGGGAGCTGACCACGCTGGTGGACGAACAGAAAGCAGAGATCCAGGCGGCGATGTCGAGAGCCGTCGACGACGCCAGGTCGGAGGCGCTGGGTGAGGTCCCACCGTCCGAACTGGGTGACCGCAACTGATCGAGTCTTCGAGAAACGGCCGAAGGCCGCGGCAGCGCGGGACTGAACGGAGACCGAAGCGATAGAATGCCGCCGATGCACGTGCGATCATCCACGACCCCCGGGAGGCTCCGATGTCAGTTCCAATCAGTCGATTCCTGGCGATTCTCGCCGCCGTCACCCTGGCCGGCGCCGGCCTGATTCTCGACGGTCACGCCGTCTCCGCGTGGCAGGCGGTGAACCTCGACAACGACGACATCGGAGGCGTCGTCGAGAGCCCCAACGGCCCGGAGGCGGGAGTGTGGGTCATCGCCGAGACTGACGACTTCGCCACCGGGCTGCGCAAGATCGTGGTGACGGACGACGAAGGACGCTACGTGCTGCCGGACCTCCCCGACGCGGACTACAACGTCTGGGTGCGGGGCTACGGCCTCGCCGATTCGCCGAAGGTCTCCGGCCGGCCGGGCCAGACCCTGGATCTGACCGCGGTGGTCGCGGCGACGCCGGAAGAAGCCGCCGCCGTCTACCCGGCCAACTACTGGTACGCGTTGATGCAGGTGCCCGATCCGTCGGAGTTTCCCGGCACCGGCGCGGCCGGCAACGGCATTCCCCCGACCGTCCGGACGCAGGCCCACTGGGTCGATCTCCTCAAGCAGGGCTGCCAGCTCTGCCATCAGCTCGGCAACCTGGCGACGCGCGAGATCCCGAACGCCGCGGACTTCGACTCCACCGAGGCGGCCTGGGCGCACCGGATCATGACCGGCCAGCGCGCCTCCAACATGGGCGCAACCGTCAACCGCTTCGGACGCCAGCGCGCGATTGCGTCCTACGCGGAGTGGACCGACCGGATCATGGCGGGCGAAGTACCCCCGCAGCCGGAGCGGCCGCAGGGCCGCGAGCGGGACGTCGTGCTCACCATGTGGGAGTGGGGCGGCGAGACCGGCTACATCCACGACGAGATCGCCAGCGACAAGCGCGACCCCCGTGTGAACGCCGGGGGCCCGATCTACGGCGTCGAGTTCGCCGGCGACAAGCTGGTCTGGGTGGATCCGAACACCAGCGAGGCGCACGAGGTCGCCCTGCCGGTGCGCGATACGCCCGGCGAGGGCGACTTCCGGTCGTACATCGCCCGGGAGATTCCGAACCCGTCCTTCTACTTCGGCGACGAGTTGATCTGGAACAACCCCGGCAACCCCCACAACCCGATGATGGACGCCGAAGGGCGCGTCTGGATGACCCACCAGATCCGGGGTCCCGGCAATCCGGCGTGGTGCCGTGAGGGATCGAGCAACCCGTTCGCGCAGTACTACCCCCTCGATCGCGCCGCCCGGCACGTCGCCTACTACGATCCTGCGACCGAGCACGTGGAGCTCATCGACACGTGCTTCAACACGCACCACCTGCAGTTCGGCTTCGACGACGACGACACGTTGTACCTGAGCTCGGTGAGCGACGTGATCGGCTGGGTCAACACGAAGACGTACGCCGAGACCGGCGACGAGCTGGCGTCGCAGGGCTGGTGCCCGACCATCGTCGACACCACCGGCGACGGGCGCATCGGCGAGTGGACCGGCCTGCGCGAGGACCCCGATCCCACCAGGGACCGCCAGATGGGTCGCGGCTGGTACGGCATCGTCCCCGATCCGACCGAGGAGAACGTCGTCTGGGCCGCGTCGGGCGGCGTCCCCGGCCAGATCGTGCGGCTGTCGATCGGCGACAACCCGCCCGAGACGTGCATCTCCGAGTACTACCAGCCGCCGTTCGAGAACCCGGACGCCCCGGTCCAGGGCTACTCGCCGCGCGGCGTCGACATCGACCGCAACGGCGTCGTCTGGACCGCGCTGTCCGGCAGCGGGCACATCGCGAAGTTCGACCGCAGCCGTTGCGCGGTGCTGAACGGGCCGACCGCCACCGGCCAGCACTGCCCCGAGGGATGGACGCTGTACGCCACGCCGGGCCCGCAGATGAAAGGCCTGGACGCGCACGGGAGCGCCGACTTCCACTACTACAACTGGGTCGACCAGTTCGACACGCTCGGCCTCGGCGAGAACGTCCCGATCGCCACCGGCTCGACGTCGGATTCGCTGCTGGCCTTGCTGCCGGAGGCAGAGGAGTTCGTGATCATGCGCGTGCCGTACCCGCTCGGGTTCTACTCGCGCGGCATGGACGGGCGCATCGACGATCCGGACGCCGGCTGGAAGGGACGCGGGGTCTGGGCCGACTACGGCACGAACGCGGTATGGCACATGGAGGGCGGCAAGGGGACGCAGGGCAACCTGGTGAAGTTCCAGGTGCGCCCGCACCCGCTGGCGCACTAGCAGGGCTCTTCCCTGGAGGCAGGAACTCAGTTGCCCGTCCCAATGACGACTACCGATAGTCCATCCATGGGCGAGGAGCGAAGTAATGCCGACGAGAGCGGTGCCGCGCGCCGCGGCCCGGGAGCGTCCCAGTCCGCGGTTGTCAACCGAACCGTTCGGTTCCGCCGCGGATGTCGAGGACTTCTTCGCCGCCTGCGATGCGCGCGAGGGTTCCGATGTCGAACCCGACTGGGAAGAGCACCTCGCGGTCGTCAGCGAATCCCGTAGCCGCGGCGTCCCGGCGCCGTCGAAACGCGTCTGCACGCAGGAGTCTCGGCATGAGCGATGAACTGGTCGGCAGTCTGGACCAAGTGATCGAGAACATCCATCGCTACCGAGCCGAGCTGCGAGAGGAGCCTCGGCTCAGCGCTCGGATGAAGCAGGTACACGCCTGGTACGCAGTCAGGTCGAACGACGGGACGTGGATCTTCGCGCCATCGAAGTTCGCAGGTTATGCAAAGAACACTGCCCGTGATCACCTGTCGAAACACGGGGCTAGAGACGGAGGGCGGACCGAGACGGTGTTGAGAAATTGGTTCGAGACGGTGGGGCCGGAGACGCGTCGCGGCAGAGAGACCGATACGGCCTTGCGGGAGTTCCTCGGAACCTATGGGCATTCCCATCCACGTCAAGGTGCCCGAATCTGCCTTCCCCGGCAGGACAGCGCCGACGACGCCGATCCGGATGTTCGGAATCGTATACGGGTCGATGCCGCAATCTGCGGCGGACGTCCGCACATTCGGGGGACTCGGGTCCGCGTGTCCGACATCCTGGAGCTACTGGCCAGTGGAGTTTCGCAGGCCGACATTCTCGTCGACTATCCCTACCTGAACGAAGCGGATCTGCGCGCGGCTCTTGCTTTCGGGGCGGCCTCCAGCGCGCACCGCATCATCTTCGCCGCGTGACGTGCGGTTCCTGATCGACGCACAGTTGCCTCCCGGTCTGGCGCGATGGCTGTCCGCGCGAGGACACCCCTCCGACCATGTCCACGATCTGGGTCTCGGTGCCGCGTCGGACGACGAGATCGAAGCCAAGGCGGTGGAGTTGCAAGCGGTGGTTTGGTCAAAGGACTCCGACTTTGCCGATCGCTCTCGACGTGCGCAGGGACTACAGGTCTGGATCAGGTTCGGCAACACCAGCAACGCTTCGCTTCAGGCAAGAATAGCGCCTCATCTCCCAACTATCGGCGCCGCCCTGCTTGACGGGGAGGTGCTCCTCGAAGTCCGATGACGAACTCGGAAGCCCCAGCTACGCCAGATACCGGGCCACCGCCGCCTCGTCCCAGTCCATGCCGAGCCCCGGCCCCCGCGCGGTGACGCAGCCGTCCACCGGCAGCGGCGGATCGGCGAGCACGGCGCCGGCCAGATCCAGGTACTCCAGGTAGTGCGCCAGCGGCGTCACCGGCAGGACGTGGGCGCTGGCCTCGATGAACAGGTGGCTGGAAACCGGCACCGCGGCCGCCTCGGCCTGCCCCATGGAGCGCAGCCAGCCTGTCACCCCGCCGATCTTCATGAGGTCGGGCATGCAGAAGTCGCAGGCGCCGGCGGCCAGCGCATGCGCCATGTCGTGACCGAACCACCAGTTCTCGCCGGTCTGAATCGGCACCGGCGACGCTTCGCGGACGCGGGCGTGTCCGGCGAGGTCCTCGGCGGGAACCGGCTCCTCCACCCACTCGAGATCGAAGCGGGCCAGCGTGCGGATGCGCCGCCGGGCCTCCGGCGCGGTCAGCGACTGGTTGAAGTCGATCATCAACCGCACGTCCGGACCAATCACCTCGCGCACGCCGGCCAGGTTCCTCACGTCCCAGTCCAGGTCACCCGCACCGACCTTGACCTTGATGGCGCGGAAACCCTGCTCGACGCTCTGCTCCAGGGCCGGGGCGTCCGCCACCGGATCGACGATGCCGTAGCTGTCGTAGGCCGGTACGGGAACCGCCTGCCCGCCGAGCAGCTCGACCACCGGTCGCTGCAGCGCCCGCCCCCGCAGGTCCCACAGCGCCATGTCCAGACCGGACAGCGCCATCCCGACCAGGCCCTGGCGTCCCATGAGGCGGAAGCGCGCCGCCAGGTCGTCGGTCACCGCCGCCGGACACGCCGAACGCCCCTGCAGCACCTCGGCGAGGTCGTCGACGAACGCCTTCAACGCCCGCAACACCACGGTGGTGTAGCCGAAGATGTAGGCCCGCCCCGTCGGGCCTTCCTCCGATGCGGCGTCGATCAGCAGGAGCGGCGACACCGGAACGTCGCCCGACGCGGTGCGGAGCGGCCGGGCCAGCGGCGCGGCGACGGCGCGCGCGGTGAGCGACCGAATGGTCAGCTCGGATCTCGACATGACGGTCTCCCTCCACGACGGCCGCTCCGTGCGCGGCGATCGCGCTGCGGGCGCGCGCCCGCGGTCCTCCGCGACTCCGTCTCAGGCATGACTCTATCCGCATCCGCCGTGGTACGATGGCCACGCTTTCAGCGAGGCCAATCCGCCGTCGTCCTCGACCGGGCGCTCCTCGCGGACCGGGCGGTCGGGGACACGGCGCGGCGATGAAGGAGAGAACAATGGCGAAGCGTCTTGTCGGCACCGTCGCTCTGCTCATGCTGGCCGTGAATCCACTGGCGGCCCAGGAGTTCCCCCCGGGCTTCGTCGATCCGGCGCCCCTTCTCGCCGCCGTCGCCGAGGAGATCGGCGAGGCCGACCTGCGCTGCATCGCGTTCTCCGGCAGCGGCGGCTACGCCGGCGCGGTGGGCCAGACGTTCGAGAACGCGGTCAACATCGACTGGTCGCGCATCGACACGCTGGCCAACTACACGCGCATCATCAACTGGGAGGCCGGCACCAGCGTGGAGACGTTCGACCGGCAGCCGGGCCTGGCGCCCGCGTCCTGGAAGTACGGGCTCGGGTGGCGCGGCGGCACGCCGACGCAGAAGGAGACGCGGCAGACGCACGTCACCAACGGCGAGTTCTCGTGGCACATGGACGGCGACGGGGCGCCGGTGGCGGCGCCGCCCGAGATCGCGGAGGTCTACCAGCTCGACATGTGGCTGAACCCGCACGGGTTCCTCAAGGCCGCCCGCCTGCCGGGCGCGAACCCGGTGGCCTTCTGGCGCTGGGAGCAGATCGAGAAGGGCCGCGACGGCAACGTCGTGGCGCCCGAGAAGATGCACGTGGTCGCGATCACGATGTTCGGGAAGTACCAGGTGGACGCCACGATCAATCCGCGGAACCGGATCCAGCGGCTCAAGACGACGGTGAACATCCCTACCCTGGGCGATTTCAACATCGAGCACGAGTCGACCAACCACGTCTCGTTCGGCAACGTCAAGTGGCCGACCAACTGGCACTCGCACCAGGGCTGGGACGACAACTGGCAGTTCTACCGCAGGAGCACCGGCCACAACGCCTACGGCGGCACGTTCGCGGACATCCGGCCCAACGAGTGCGGCGACCCCGTCCCGGTGCCGGAGGCGGTGGCCGCGGCGGAGTGGTCCACGGAGGTGACGGTCGACGAGCTGGCCGACGGCGTCTACCGGCTGGGTGGCGGCCCCGCCAACAGCTACATGATCGAGTTCAGCGACTTCGTGGCCGTCTTCGAGGCGCCCGGGAACGAAGAGCGTAGCTTGAAGGTCATCGATCGGATCACGGAGCTGGCCCCGGACAAGCCGATCCGCTGGGTCATCGCGTCGCACCCGCACTTCGACCACATCGGCGGGCTGCGCACCTACCTGCACGTCGGCTCGACCATCGTCACCCACCTCCTGAACCTCGATTTCCTCAACCACGACGTGCTGAGCTACGAACCGCGGACCGTCGAGCCGGACATCGTCTCGAAGTGGCCGCCGACCGAGCTGGCCGAGGGTTACAACTACGAGGCGATCCAGGAGAACTACGTCATCACCGACAACTCCCGGATCCTGCGCGTCTACTACGTGCAGCCCCTCCGGCACGTCACCGGCATGCTGATGGCGTATCTGCCGGCCGAGCGCATCGCGTTCCAGGCGGACCTGTTCGACACCCACGAGCCGCCGAAGCCGGCGCAGTTGCCGGCGATGCGCAGCCTGCACACGCAGGTGGAGCGCATGCACCTGGACGTGGAGACGCTGGCCCCGGTGCACGGGGAGCCGGTGCCATGGGGCGATTTCCTGGCCGCGCTGGAGCAGCTCGAGCAATAGAAAGCGTCGCGGGCTACTCGGCGCGGTGCGTGGTTCCCTTCGCTCAAGGGCTGGAAACAGGGACATCGCTCTCCTCGGTCAGGAGAATGACGTCGAGTCCTTCGAATCGACGGAACCCGCGATCGAACGTCGCGACGCGATACCGTCCCGCCAGCGCGAACGCCGCGAGATAGGCGTCCGACCAGAAGCTGGGCGACGACCCGCGTCGCGAACACAGATCGGCCAGTCGCTCGTCCACGCCGGTGGGTTCCTCCAGGATGCTGACGTTCGCCTGGGCCGTAACGTCGCGCACCGCGGCCCACGCCTGCTGATGGTGCATCCGGTTCGGGCCCATCACGCGCTCGTTCGACAACAACCGCAAGAGACCAAGCTGCGTGAGCCGACAGAAGACGACATGATCCCCGGTCGGAACCACCTCGGCCCGCCACCACCGGGTTGCCGCCTCGTGATGAGGATGCGCCGCCACCAAAGTGGCCAGCCAGACGTTGACGTCAGCGAGAATGGACTTCACGGTCGACGTCATCCTCGTCGAGCAGCCGCTGCGCCTTGGCACCCCTCAGTTGGCGCAGCACGGGACCGGTTGCGCCGGTCACGAGCGGGAACGCACAGCCTGCACCGAGCTGCTGCACCTCGATCGTCGACGCCCCCCCCGGCTCGCGCAGATCTCCCGCGTCCTCCAGGTGACGCTGCAGCGCATCACGCACGATGTCCTTGAGGCGCAGCCCCTGCAGAGCCGCACGGGCCTTCGCGTGCCGGAGCAACCGCTCCGGGATGTCTATCGTGGTCCTCATTCAAGGCATCTTAGCATCAATGATGCGTTTATGTTGTGGTGCAGCGAGGTTATTGACAGTTCACTCAGCGCATGGTCACACTGAATGTTGTGCGTTACTTTCCGGCCGCCGCGATGAGCACGCCGCCATCGCGCTCGGCGTTGCACCGTCCCGCTATCCCCGTCGCGTTCATCCTGGCCGCCCTCGGCATCGTCGGGGCCCAGAGAGCGCAGGGTTCCGAGACCTGGAGTGTGGCGTCCGGCGACCTGCAGGTGCGTTGCCGCCTGACCGTCGGTGGCAGCTTCAACGCCGTCACGTCGGCTGTTTCCGGAACCCTGGGAAGCGCCGCACCGGGGGCTGACTCCTATCAGGGCGAGTTCCGGGTGGATCTCGAAACCCTCGATACCGGCATCGGGTTGCGCAACGACCATCTCCGGGCCTCGTATCTCGAGACCGGACGCGGCCCGGACTTCCGGCAGGCCGTGCTCTCCGAGATTGTCCTCGACGAGCCGCTGCCGAGCGGCGGCCGCCGGGAGACGAGGTTCTCGGCCATGCTGATGCTGCACGGAGTCGAGCTTGGCATCGAAGGCGAGGCGGAGCTGCGCCGTCGGAACGATCGCGTGCAGGTGGAGGCGACCTTCTCGCTGAGCCTGGAGGCGTTCGACATTCCGCCCCCGCGCTACCTGGGAGTCGGGGTCCGCGACGTGGTCGAGGTGACGGTGCGGTTCGACGCGACGGGGGGCGTGACGTCCCCGAACGGCGGATCATGAGCGGCACGGGCAATCGCCACGCGGCGGCGGCGCGGCTGGCCCTCTTGGCCGCCACGTTGCTCGGCGGGTGGGGAGTCGGCCCGGCGGCGGCCGAGCCGACGTTTCTCTCCAGGCAGTACCCGCGGTGCACCGCGTGTCACTACTCTGCCTCCGGCGGCGGACTTCTCACGCCGTACGGACGTTCGCTGTCACGGGAAGAAATCTCGACGTTCGGCCGGCAGGGGACGGGCGCAGTTCCGGCCGCCGGCGCGACCACGGGCGAGGAGGGCTTCCTGTTCGGCGCGCTGTCGAGCGAGAGCCCGGTGCAACTGGGCCTCGACGTCAGACCCTCGCACCTGAGGACCGACCTGCCCGGCCGCACCATCCCCGACCGCAACTTCCTCATGAATCTCGATCTGCAGGCCGCCTGGCGGCGGGACCGCTGGACCGCCTACGGGACCGTCGGGCGCGCGCCAGGCAGCGGCGGCGAGCTCGTCTCCTACGAGCACTGGGTCGCGTATCGGGTCACCGACACCGTCAGCGTCCGAGGCGGACGCTTCCTTCCGGCGTACGGCGTTCGTTTCGCGGACCACACCTCGTTCACGCGCGCGCGTCTGGACCTCGCTCAGGATGACCAGGTCTATGGGATCGAAATGGATGTGTCGACCGACCGGACGCTGCTGCAGGTGTCGGCCGGTCCGGGACGCGCGGAGTCCCTGCTCGACGGCGACGGGAGGCAGGCGTTCACTTCCAGCGCACGGTTCCAGCTCGACCTGAGCCCGCGGATGGTGCTCGCGGCATCCACGCTGTACCGCGGCCAATCGGAGGTGGCGCCCCGAAGCACGGGCGCCGGCCTGTCCCTCGGTTACGCCCCGACCCCGTGGCTGACCACCTGGACCCATGCCGACATCCAGCTCCGGCGTCTGATCGCGAGCGGCCGTTCCTACATCTTCGCCAACCAGACGTCGGTGGAAGCTCTTCGCGGCGTCTGGCTGAGGGTCTCGCCCCAGGTGCGCTGGACGGACACCGACCCGCGCGGCGAGATCCGCCGCATCGCGTACGGCCTGGACCTCTACCCGCGCACCCACTGGCACGTCAACCTCTCCTACTACCGGGACCACCTGCCGTTCAGGGGCCGGCGCGTGCGCACTCTGCTGGCCCAGTTGCACCTCTACCTCTAGCAGCCCGTGGCAAGAGCCCCGGTGCCAGTGTCGTCCCGGCGACGTCAGAAGGCGACGCCCTGAGAATCCGCCGAGTAGTCGGGGACGTTCCGCTGGAACACGCGCCAGTAGTGCATGACCGACGTGACGTGCTCCCGTCCGTCGGGCCCGCGCTCGGCCGTTACGGGGTCTCTGCCCATCACCTCCGCGACTTCGTCGCGGTCCGTCATCAGCGCCACGGTCGCCTCGTAGATCCTGTCGCTTATCTTCAGGCGCACGCGCGGGTCGCGGGATACGTTCCGGGTCCAGAGCTTGTCGTTCGGGAAGGGCGTTTGCATGCGGTTCTCATCCGAATGAGCATGGATGTAGAGCTTGTCGTCGCGTCCGACGATGCCGATGGTCACGGAATGGGGTATGCCGTACCACGTACGGGTCTCGAGCATGACGGTGTCGCGGCGCCTTGGATCGTCGAGGTTGTTGACGAAATCCCAGTTCGTCACCACCTCCCGGGACACCTCGCCCGTGAGCCACAGTCCGGGTCTGGCGATCCGGTTGTTGTTTGCGAATTCCTCTTCGCGGGGATCCAGGTACTGGGGCTCGAGACCCACCAGGCGCAGCGTGAGGAATGCCAGCACCAGGACGCCGACAACCACCGAGCCGCCGATCTTGAACGTTCTTGTCATGGTCGTCCTCCCAAGCGCGGCCACCCGTTGATCGCGGGATCGATCCACATCCCAGATTATCACTCCGGTCGCCGGGGGGTGGCCGGCCGGGCCGGCCGGGAATCGAACCGGTGCGACGAGTCGGGAACGCACGCTGGACCCCGTCGCACCCGTTCGATACGCTAGTCGTCATGCGAACCATGGTCCAGTGCCTGTTGCTCCTGGTCGTGGTGGGAGCCGCCGCCTGCGGAGACGATTCCCCGACCGCTCCGACTACCACAACCCCAACGACCCCGACGACCCCGGCGACAGGCAGTCTGACCGCTACCCTGTCGAGCATCCAGAGGGAAGTGTTCAACCTGGCGTGCGTAGTGCACCACGGCCCGTCCGACGCCCAGGCCGGTCTCGACATCTCGGAGGGTCGCTCGTTCGAGAACCTGGTCAACGTGGCCAGCACGCAGGTGGGACACGACTTGGTGACTCCGAACGACGCGGAAAACAGCTACCTGATCCACAAGCTCGATGGCCGCGCGGGCATCATCGGGGCACGCATGCCGGTAGGCGGTTCGTCGTTCCTCACCGACGAGGCGATAGACGTCATCAAGGCCTGGATCAACGCCGGGGCCCAGAACAACTGAGTCGGCCGCCAGGAGCAGGCCGAGATCTCGTGCCGCGCCTGGCACGCCGCGCCGTTCCACACGGACAACGCCGAGGATACAAGGTGAAGGGATATTCCGGCTGGCTGGTCGCTACGCTGTTGTTCCTGTTTCCGCCGTCGGCGCCGGAAGCATCCGGTGCATCCGACAATTGGCCGCGATTCCGGGGACCGGACGGTACGGCAGTGGTCGACGACGATCCCGGGCTGCCCGAGACCTGGAGCGCCAATGAGAACGTAGCCTGGAAGACGCCGATTCCGGGACGGGGATGGTCGAGCCCGATCGTATGGGGTGACCGCGTGTTCCTGACGTCGGTCGTCGCCGACGAGGACTACGAAGGACCGCGGCCCGGCCTGTATCTGCCGGAGACCGGCAACGAGACGCCGCCCGATCCCCCGCCGGGAATCCACCACTGGATGGTGTTCTGCTTCGACCTGGGCACCGGCGAGCCGATCTGGCAGCGCACCGCGCACGCCGGACCGGTCGCATCGACCATCCATCCGAAGAACTCCTTCGCGTCGGCCACGCCGGTGACCGATGGCGAGCGGGTGTATGCGCTCTTCGGCAATCTCGGCCTGTTCGCCTACGACCTCGACGGCAATCTCGTCTGGGCCCGCCCGGTCGAGCATCATATGGATTTTTGGGGCTGGGGCGCCGGTTCGTCGCCCACGCTGCTCGACGACCAGGTGCTCGTGATGCACGACAACGACGAGGAGTCGTACCTCGCGTCGTTCGACACATCCAACGGGGAGCCGAACTGGCGCGTGGAGCGGGACGAGGTGAGCGCGTGGTCCACGCCGTTCATCTGGCGCAACGACCTGCGCACCGAGATCGTCACCGTAGCCAAGACCCAGGTGCGGTCGTACGACCCGTCCGGCAACCTGCTCTGGTGGTTCGCGGGGCGGATGACCAACGTGACGGTGCCGACCCCGATCCCGGGCGACGGCATCCTCTACGTCAGCTCCGGCTACGTCGGCAACAACCACCGGCCGGTCTACGCCGTGCTGCCGGGCGCCGAGGGCGACATCACCCTCGGCCCGAACCAGCGCGCCAACGAGTACATCCGCTGGTACCAGCCGCGCATCGGGTCCTACAACCCGTCGCCGCTCCTGTACCGCGGCATCTACTACACGCTGCACGACCGGGGCTTCTTCACCGCTCACGACGCGCGCACCGGCCGCACCGTCTACGACCGCGTCCGCATCGAGCGCGGCGCGACGTTCACGTCGTCGCCGTGGGCCTACAACGGCAGGATCTTCGCCCTGAGCGAGGAGGGCGACACCTACGTCATCGCCGCCGGACCGGGAATTATAGACTCTACTTGACCGGCAGCAACCCCACCCCGTAGACTGCTCCTGCCACACGATGCGACGCGGCCCGACACCGGGTCGCCCGCTGAATACAACACCGGCTTCCCGGCCGGGAATCAGGCGGGGTTTCGCACCAATACGCGTGCGCATCGTGTGGCAACCGGCCCGGTGACCAATCCAGGTCAGGGCCGAGACAGGCCGCACGATGAAGGGGATCAGTCGTCTTGATTCTGCGCCAGCCGCTCGTGCCCGTTCCAGGTCAGCGCGAGAATCTTCTGCCGCTTCCCGGACTTCACGGTTGTCAGCAGACCAGCCTGTCGGCAGAGCTCAACGTGGTAGCGCACTTGGCCGCGGGTGTAGGAGTCGAAGTCAGGCTCGCGCACAGGCCGATGCCCATCGCCGTGCTCACGGGCGTACCGGAGGATCAGCAGGATCAGCTCATCGTGTCGGTCCATTGCTGGCGATTTTACTCCTGGCGGCGGCCCCGGCCGCAGTGGCTCAGAACCAAGCTCAAGCCGCTCCCCCCTTGGACTGGCACATCTACGGCGGCGGTGTCGTCGTGGGTGCCGACGAGTACACCCGTGGCGCGTTCGGTGGCTCCGGCGCGACGAATGGCATCGTCTACGCGGCTGTCGATGGCCACGGCCTGTGGCCGACAGACGAGGGCATGGATCAGCTGGCGCAGTTGATCCCGCGCGGGATGGACTTCGAGATCATCACAGCCGGACTCGATGTGGCGATCGGCGGGGTCTTCCGCTCATCCACGGGGCGCGTAGACCTGATCCCCATCGGCATCATCGGCTACACGATGGCCAACCTCGAGGTGTGCATCGAGTCGTTCTGCGATGAGGAAAGCGAGACGGAGGCCAACTTCGGGGGCGGGGTCGTCGCCGCGTTCAAGGGCGAGAGCGGGCGCGGCCTGCACGCTGGGTTCCGGTGGACGCGCAACTACGGCGCGGCCGTGAGCGTCGGGTACATCTTCCAGACGGGCGCGCCGGTGCCGTGAACGTGCTTCAGTCGGGGTCAGGCACGACGAGGCGGACGCGGACGCGGCCCGGTGCTGGCTTGCCGAGGAGCTTTCGCAGGTTCTGGAGCAACGTGATGGCGGGGTCGATCCCGTTCACGTGGTCTGGAACCATGAGCCGTTCCTCACAACTGCCGCAGCGCGCCGGCGGATGGGTTTCGTGTTGCAGGGAACAGACCGCCTCATGCCCGCAGTGGGGACAGGCATAGATGAGACTGGAGAGATCCTGGATGTCGAAAACGTACCGGCGTTCCTTAACCATGCTGGCGATTCTACTGTGGACCTCCGGCGCCGGCGCTCAGTCGATCCCGCACCAGAGCGACGGGATGCCGTACGACGACGAGCTCTACCGGCACCTGGTCTACAACGATTACGACGAACCGGGCGTGCACCACCGGTCGTTCGTCCTGCCGTACGACAGCCCCAACTTCTACATCCGTCTCGGCCCGCCGGCCGGTACCCGGTGCGCGCACAACTGGCGCGTCACGTGGCGCGAGCTCCACTTCTGGCGGGCCATCGTCCCCGTCGTTGCCGAACAGCTCACCGGCGTCCCGTACGAGGGGCGCGTCGAGGTCGGCTGCAAGGACCGAGAGCCGGCCTACGGCTGGGTTATCGTCAACTACATCACGCCGGATGAGTACGGCGGGGACTGGGGCCAAGCTTGGGGACGAGCCACGCTCGGCAGCACCTACGGGCGGATCTGGATGCTTTACAATGGCCGTCCGCTGCGCCAGCCGACACCGGATATCCAGAAGCTCATCATCCATGAGATCGGGCACGCCTTCGGCTTGTCCCACACCAACCGACTCGGGGGCGCGATGCCGCCAAACTACTACCCAGGCAACACCCTGGTGCTGTTCAGCGGCGCCGAAGAACGCGCCGCCCGGGCGGCCTACCGCGCCGGTCCCGGCGCTCGATACTGCGGAGATCCAGACCGCTGCGGGAACGGCTTCGCGCCCGGGTACGTGCCGTCGCTGAAAGGGCTTGTGCCGCGGATTGCGGTAGACTGAGGCCCGTACAGACGAAAGCCCGGCAGGTACCGGGCCATCGTTAACTCGGTTCGGCGTCCGATCCCCTGTTCTTTGGCAGGAGCACCAGGATCGGCCGCAGACAGGAGGCGTTCATGTCGATCATGAACCCCGATCAGTCGGAGTCTACCCTTCAGCTGGCCACAGGGTCAATCATGGCCCGTGCGCTGTCCAACCCACATCAATACTTCACGGGAGTTGCCCCGCTTGGACCAATCATGAGGTCTGTTCCCCGCGCCTATCGGCGGACCGACAATCCGGTACCCAAGCGAGCCTTTCGGTGTCGCGGGGGCCGCCGGCTGATCGGATTCTGAGGAGGAAACGATGACGAGGAACCCGATGCTGGACCCGAAGCGCGATCTGGCGGGCGCGACCCCGGAGACGCTGGCCCGCGCCCTGCTACGCCCGGTTGGGGGCGGTCCGCGCCCCGCTGGGCAGACCGTTGTCCGCGATGAGGTCGCGGTAGAGGAGGTTCCGGCCGACGAGCGCGGCGACGAGGGTCCGCATCTGGACGAGCGTCCCTGAGTCCCGGATGTTGTGCTTCCCGGCGAACTCCTGAACGTAGCGGTTCAGGTGCTTCGGGCTGAGCTTGTGGAACGTCCCGGCGTAGGCCCGCTTGAGCATCGACCAGAACGACTCCATGCCGTTGATGTGCGCCTGCGCCCGGACGTACTCGCCGGTCGAGTGCTTCACGCTGGCGTGCCGGTCCAGGACGTTGTAAGCGGGCGCCTCGTCGGTGTAGACGAACGCGCCCGGCGCCACGCTCTCCACGAACCCGCACAGCGTCCGCGCGTCGGTCCGCTGGACGACAGCCGCGCGAACCTTTCGGGTCTTCCGGTCCCGGACACCGGCCACGATGACCTTCGGCGCGCCGCGACGGCGCCGCTCGCGGGCGTGCATGTTCTTCGATTTCCCGCCGACGAACGTCTCATCGGCCTCGACCGGTCCGGCGAACTTCCTACCCGTCTCGATGGCCCACGCCTCGCGGATGCGGTGCAGCATGAACCAGGCCGTTTTCTGTGACACGCCCAAGTCGCGGTGCAGCTTCATGCTCGACACGCTCTTGAGGCTGGTGAGGCAGAGGTAGATGGCGATGGCCCACTTCTGCAGCGGGACGTTTGAGCGGGCGATCGCGGTCCCCGTGCGGACGCTGAAGTACGACCGGCAGTCCGAGCACCAGTAGGGCATCGGCTTCGCGTTCGGCACCGGCCGCGTGCTCACGCTGCCACACTTCCCGCAGCAGCGGTTCCCGCCCCACAGCACGTCCTCGAACCAGCTCGTGGCGGCTTCCTCGGTCGGAAACATCTCCATGAGCTGGATGATGTTGATGCCTTCACGGTCGGCGCGGCCGGGTGACTTGTGGCTGGCCATTGGGGGAAGCGTAGCCGGCGCACCCCACCCATGTCAAGTAGGGTCTATAATTCCCGCCGGACCGGAGTTCGACGTGCTCGGCAAGAACGTCCTCGGAGAGATGGCGCTCGCCTCTCCCGCCGTCGTGGGGCGCACGCTGCTGCTGCGCACGGCATCGCACCTGTACGCCATCCAGCGGTAGACGGCGGCGATGAGCTCGCTGGCCGACGTTTTTCGCGTGTTGAACCGAATGCGCGACGAAGGCATCGTGGTGCAGTACGCCATCGGCGGCGCGACCGCGGTACTGTTCTACGCGGAGCCGACCCGCACCTACGATCCCGGACGATGCCTGACCGCACATCCGAAGACGTCACGCGCCTGCTGGAACGGAAGCGGGCCTGGCACCGGGCGCAGGCCAAGGCCCCGTTGCAGGAGAAAGTGCGCATCCTCCTGGAGTTGCAGCGGCAGGACCTGCCGCTCATCGCCCGCCGGCGTCCACTCCGGCCGTGGGAACGGCCCTGGGACGTGACGCCATAGGAAGGGCGCCATCCGCGACAGAGCCCGGACCGCCCAAGCCTACGGAACGAATGCCGGGGTCCGCACGAGCACGTAGGTGACGTGGCCGCCCTCCGGCACCAGGTAGCCGTGCGGCGTCCGCGCCGGGATGTGAAGAACGTCGCCGGCAGCCACCGGGTGCCGCATGCCGCCCGCGATGCCGCTGCCCCGGCTGCCGTCGCGGTCGAGCATCTCACCGCCCACGAGCAGGGATCCGGCGCCGCTCTGGATCAGCACCACGTCGATGATCTCGTCGTGGATCTCCGGGACGCCGTCGGCGTCGCGGTGGATGAACCGGAAGCGGTGGGCGCCGCTCGGGTTTCCGTAGTCCGCCAGCGTCTCCCGTGACGAGCGGTCGGGGCCGATCCTGGTCGCCAGGGCCGCGTTGCGCCGGTCCAGCTCCGCGGCGCTCCACATCGCGAACCCCGGCGGCTCGAAGTCGAGCTCCGGCGCATCGGCGCGCGCGGCCGGCTCGCCGGTGAAGGCCGGGTGCCTGACCAACACGTAGGTTACGTGCCCGCCATCGGGCACCAGGTAGCGGTGCGGCGTATCGGCGGGAATGTGGATTACGTCACCTGTACCGACCGGATAGTGCACGCCACCCGCCATGTCTCTCCCCCGGTACTCGCCGTTGCCTCCGGCGCGGTCGACCAGCTCGCCGCCTACCACCAGCGTGCCCGCCCCGCTCTGTATGAACACTACGTCCTCGATGTGCGCATGCTGCTCGGGCACGCCGTCCGCGTCGCGCCGAATGAAGCGGAAGCGGTGGGCGCCGCTCGGGTTGCCGTAGTCGGCCAGCGTCTCGCGGGCGGAACCGTCCGGGCGTATTCGCTCCGAAAGCGCCGCGTTCCGTTGCGCGAGTTCCGCTGCACTCCACACGACGAACCCCGGCGCCTGGGTCTGGGCGGCGCCGAGCCCGGGCGCGAACAGGAATGCCACGAGAAACAGGCCAAGCGGTGTCCGGGTCGTCATCGTGCACTCCTGTTCGCAATCCGTCGGTTGCTCAGAACGAGATGTACCCGCCGATCTGGAACAGCACCAGCGTCGTGCCGTTGGACAGGGGCTGGCGATCGAGGATGAAGCGTCCTCCGACCGCCGGCCGAGCGTCAGGCTGGCGTCGCCGGTGTGAAGGGTCTCGCTGCCCTCGTAGGCCAGCCCGGCGCGCAACGCGGGCCGCACGAGCCAGCCGGAGCGACCGAGGCGGACAGATGCGCCGAATCGGGTGGTGGTGCCCGCCAGGTCCAGACATCGATAGTTGTCCACGTTCCCGTACGCGGACACCGGCCCCGCGACACGCCCTTCGATGCCGACGTAGTGTCCGGGACACGCGATGCTGTTGCCGCCGTCGATGCCCGCTTCGAGCATCAGTGGACCGCGTTCCTCCTCGGCCGCGCCGGGCGTCGCCAGCAACAGACAGGCGACCATCAACCTCTTCATTGGCCGGTTCTCATTGGAGATATTAGCTTCAGCGGACGCTTCGTGCCGGGGCCGGCGTCCGGCCGCGACCTCCGCGCGGTTGATCGGGATCAGGCGCCGTGTGAAGATGCAGGCACGAGTCGTCAAGAAACGGAGAGAACAACCATGAGACGTCGAGCACTGGCGGGCTTGCTGATCGTGTGCGCCCTGGCCGCGGCCGGATGGTCCGTTCATGCCGGGCAAACGGATCCGCTCCGGGCACTGGTCGTGACCGGCCAGAACAACCACGGCTGGCAGGTCCTGAGCGCCCACTACGAGTCCATCCTGGAGGAGACGGGACTCTTCGAGGTGGACGTGGTGACGAGCCCGCCGCGCGGCGCGGACATGACCGGGTTCGCGCCGGACTTCGCCCGCTACGACGTGGTGGTGCTGGAGTACAACGGCGACGACTGGTCGCGGGGCGTCCGGGAGTCATTCGAGCGGTACATGGAGAATGGCGGCGGTATGGTCTACGCCCACGCCGTGAACCACACCTTCACGGATTGGGAGGAGTTCAACCTGATGATCGGCGTCGGCGGCTGGGGCGGGCGAGACGAGAGGCACGGCCCGTACGTGAAGTACAAGGACGGCGAGATGGTCCTCGACTATCGTCCCGGACACGCTGGCGAGTGTGTGGACGCCCACGAGTACGCCGTCGTCACCCGCGAGCCGGACCATCCGATCATGCGCGGCCTGCCGCTGGTGTGGCTGCACGGGACCGACGAGCTGTACAGCAATCAGCGGGGTCCGGCGCGGAACATGACCATCCTGGCCACGGCGTACTCCGATCCGGCCCGCGAGGCCCACTGGGGTGTCCTGACGCACGGTACCGGCGACCACGAGCCGATGGTCTACACGATTCGCTACGGCGAGGGCCGGGTGTTCGGCACCGCCATGGGCCACGTCGACGGCGGCGCGCCGGCCGGATCGAGCCCTTGGCCGGCCATCGACTGCGTCGGGTTCGCAACGCTGATTCAGCGAGGCGCGGAGTGGGCCGCAACGGGCAAGGTCACCCAGCGAGTGCCGGAGACGTTCCCTACCGAGGGCGGAGTGAGCCTGCGGTAGAAGAACGAAGACAACCGGGGCGACGGCCGCCACAAAGAAAAGCCCCGGGCGGCGTGGTCGAACTGGACCAGCCGCCCGAGGCCTTGATGTCGCTCTCCGAATGCGCCGCTAGCGCACCTGCGGCTTCGCCTTCGCGTCCTGCTCGGACTTCTCCTGCTTCTCGGGCTTGTCAGGCTGCGCCGGAGGCGGCTGCTGTGCCGGCAGCGAGTACTGGTCCACGAGCTCCGGCCGCGGCCCGGCCGTGGAGATGCCGGCACCGTCCATCAGGTACATTATCGCCTCGATGGTGGCGCGCGACGGCCGCGGCAGCCCGCCGCGGTACCCCTCCGCGATAAAGAGCGGCGTGCGCCCCTGCTCGTTGGGCACGGTCCAGACGTGGATGTCGGCCCCGTTGTCGGCGAGCTGTTGCACTACGGTCGGAAAACTGGCGAACGCGGCACCGTGCACTACGGTATCGCCGTTGTCGTCGACGGCGTCGATGTCCGCACCGAGGTCGACCAGCAACTGGACCGCGTCACGCGCCTCGGCCTCCGAGCCGGCCTCCTCCTCGGGCGCCGCGGTGCCTAGCCCGGCTGCCGCCATCAGCGGGGTGGAACCCTCGACGTTCGGAATGAACGGGTCCGCGCCGAGCTCCAGCAGCAACTGCATGAACGAGACGTCGGCCCGATCCGCGGCCATCAGGAACGCCGTGGCCCCCTCCATCCCGAGCCGCGACGCGGTGTGCGGCGGACGGACGGCACTGTTCAGTCGCAGGTTCACGTCGGCGCCGAGATCCGCCAGCTTGCGGACGAACTGCAATCCGGTCAGGTTGCCCGATCCGATTGGCGGCGGGTCGCCGCGGTCACTCGCGTCCGGCTTCCGTACCCACGACATTGTGTGCAGCGGCGAGAACCCGGAGCGCTGATCGTTGGGATCGGCCCCGGCCTCGATCAACGCAACCGCAAGCTCGAAATGGCCGTTCCTCACCGCCAGCACAAGCGAACTCATGCCGTCGTCCACCGGCCGGTAGCTCGCGTTGTTGACCGCCGCGTCAGGCCCGTCCTTCACCCGTTCGAGGACCGCGTTCACGTCCACACCCGTCTCGAGGAGCCGGTGCACGACGTCGATGTTGCCATCCCGCACGGCGAAGAACATGGGGTTGAACCCCGACCTGAGAGACGCGTGGACATCTGCCCCGGCATCCAGGAGCGCGTTGACGATGCCCAGGTGCCCTTCCGCCACGGCCCACATCAGCGCGGTCTGCTCCCGCCGCTCTCGTGCGTTCGGATCGGCGCCGTTGGCCAACAGCGCCTGCACCCCCGTGAGGCTACCCGTGCGCGCCGCGGTCATCAGGACGGTCTCCCCGCCCAGCAGCGCCACGTTGGGGTCGGCGCCGGCTTCGAGCAGGAGCTGCACGAAGGCCGCGCTGCCGTTGGTGGCAACCAGCGACAGCGCAGGCACGCCGTAGCGGTTCGCCGCGTTCGCGTCGGCGCCCGCCTCGATCAGCAGCCGCGCCGTATCGAGATCGTCGTGGTACGCCGCCCAGTGAAGCGCGGTCATGCCATCGACCTGCGCACCGTCGACGTCGGCGCCCTCGGCGAGCAGGGTGCGGACGAGCTTGCCGTGCCCCTGCTCGGCCGCGTCGGCCAGCGTGGTTTCCTCGGCCGCCGTGGCCGCGCCGGCCACGGCAAGCATCAGGACCGATATTCCAGCGATCAGTCGTCGCCAATCCATGTGTCGTCTCCCGTCACTTCCAGGTGACCCTAGACCGGCACCGCGTCGACCAGATTCTCGATCCGGCCGTTGCTGTCGCCGAACGAATCCAGCCCGACACCCACACGGTCGAGCAGCGTCAGGTGCAGGTTGCCGAGCGGCGTGCCCTTGTCGTACCGGATGTGCTGTCCGCCGTTCATGCCGCACGCGGCGCCGCCGGCCACCAGGATCGGCAGGTTCTCGTGGTCGTGCAGGCTCGAGTTGCCCATCCCGCTGCCGTACATGTAGACGGTGTTGTCCAGTAGCGACCCGTCGCCGTCCGGCGTGTTCTTCAACTTCTCGAGGAACTCGGCGAACAGCGACAAGTGGAACGTGTTGATCATGGAGATCTTCAGCAGCTTCTCCGGGTCGTTCCCGTGGTGGCTGGTCGGGTGGTGCGGGTCCGCCACCCCGAT
The DNA here is from genome assembly GCA_965222905.1 of Vicinamibacterales bacterium. Lineage (GTDB taxonomy): Bacteria > Acidobacteriota > Vicinamibacteria > Vicinamibacterales > UBA8438 > WTFV01. The sequence goes on from OZ244976.1 coordinate 285,444, forward strand.
CTCGGGATACGTGCGGTTGCTCAACTCGCGCGTGAGCTGGAAGCTGACCACCCGCGTGATGTCCGCCTGGAACGCGAGCGCCTGCAGATCGAACATGAGCCGCGCGTGATCCGCGAACGCGGCCGGGACGCCGACGGGTCGATCCACGTCCGGCATCGGGTTGTCGACGGCGCCGTTTTCCGCTCGCTGTATCTGCCGCTCGATCTCGCGGACGCTGTCCAGGTACTGGTCGACGCGCACGCGGTCGGTGACCCCAACCTCGCCCTTGAGACGCGCGATGTCCTCACTGAACGAATCGAGCAGGCTGCCCCGGCTCTGCAACGCCGCCTGCCGCTCGGCGGCGGTGCCGCCCTCGCCGAACAGGCGCTCGAACACGATGCGCGGATGCGCCTCGGCCGGCAGCGGCGTGGTCGGCGACGACCAGGACAGGCAGTTCTGGTAGACGCAGGCGTAGCCGTTGTTGCACACCCCGGCGAGCGGGTTCAGGTCCATCGACAGCTCGAGCGACGGAAGCTGCGTGTCCTGCCCGAGCTTCTTCGCCGCGATCTGGTCGACCGTCGTCCCCAGGTGGTAGTCCGAGCTCTCGGTGTGCTTGGCGTAGGCCGCGCTCAGGAACCCGGAGTTCGACGTGTCGTGGGTCCCCGGATACGAGAGCTGCAGTTCCAGGTTCGTGACGACCGTCAATTGCTCCTTGACCGGCTCGAGCGGACTCAGAATCGGGGTCAACTGCCCCAGCCGCCCGTCGTCGGACGGTGTCCAGCGGCCATGGTCGCATCCCATCGGGATGAACACGAAGCCGAGCCTGGACACCGGTCTGGCCGGCGTCCGTGCCAGCGCGGTCGCCGCGGGCACCATCGCGTCGAGCAGCGGCAGCGCCAAGGTGGCCTGCAGCCCCCGCAGAAAAGTACGCCGGGGGAGGGCCTTCTTCGTGATGATCATGACGATCTCCTCATCTGGAACGGAACACTCTTGATGATTTCCACTACGAGCGACGACAGGCGGTAACCGTCCGGCTCGGTGGCGCGCAGGATCCGGCGAATCGCCGGGGCATCGTAGTACTCGACGCCCCGTCCGAGCGCGAACGTCAGCAGTTTCTCGGCAATCGTGCCGGCGAACAGGTCCGTGCGGCTCATCAGGCCCGCCTCAAGACCGTCCACGCCGTTGAACTCGCCCACCAGAGGCAGGCCCCCGGACACATCGATGGACGCCGTATCCCCTTCGTGATCGCGCCAGCGACCCACGGCGTCGAAACTCTCCAGTGCGAATCCGACCGGATCGATCGTGCGGTGACAGTTCGCGCAGACCGGGTTGCTCCGGTGCGCGGCGAGGCGTTCCCGCATCGGCAGGTTGGCGACTATCTCGTTCTCCTCCAGCGCCGGCACGTTCGGAAGCGGCGGCGGCGGCGGCGCGCCGAAGATGTTGGACAGCACCCAGACGCCGCGGATCACCGGCGACGTACGCGTCGCGTAGGAGGTCACGGACAGAATGCTGCCGTGCCGCAGCAGCCCGCCGCGCCGGCTGTCGGGGTCGAGCTGCACCCGGCGGAAACGGGTCCCGTACACGTTGGGGATCCCGTAGTGCTTGGCGAGCCGCTCGTTGAGAAACGTGTAGTCCGCGTCGAGCAGGTCCGCCACGCCGCGGTCCTCGCGCAGCACGCTGTCGAAGAAGCGCTCCGTCTCCTCCCGGAATGCCTGGCGCAGGTTGTCGTCGAAGTCCGTGAACAGGCGTGGGTTCGGGCTGACGGACACCAGGTTCCGGAGCTGGAGCCACTGCCCCGCGAAGTTGCTCGCGAGGTTGTAGGAACGCGGGTCGGCGAGCATCCGGCGGGTCTGCCGCTCCAGCTCGTCGGGCCGGCTGAGATCACCCCGAATCGCCGCATCCAGAAGCTCGTCGTCCGGGATGCTGCTCCACAGGAAGAACGACAGGCGGGACGCCAGCTCCAGGTCGCTGATGCGGTACGAGCCTCCGGCGACGTCCCGCGGGTCGAGCTCCACGCGGAAGAGGAACTCCGGGTTGATGAGCACCGCGCTCAGCGCCCGCTCGATGCCGGTGTCGAAGTCGCCCCCGGCCCGGCCCTCCCGATAGAAGGCCAGCGGCCCGTCGACGTCCTCCGCGGAGACAGGTCGGCGGTAGGCGCGGCGCACCAGGGTCGAGAGGATCTCCCGCGCGCAGCCCTCCTCCTCGCTCGCATCGGCGGGCCGGCAAACGAAGATCCGCTCGCGGCTGGGCGTATCACCAGCGCCCTGCGGCGTGTACGGCCCCGTCACCGTCACCTGGTAGACGGCAGGCGTCTGGCGGGGATGCCGTGTCTCGTTGAAATGCGACTGCAGGGGCTGGCGCTCGGTCTCGGGCAACGAGTCTCCGTCCCGCGCGAACGTGACGCCGAGCCTGTGCGGGCCGGCGGTGACGGGCACGCGCACCTTCAGGTTCCGATCCAGCAGCGTGTCGTCGCGGTCTGCCGGCCGCGCGATCGAGAAGCTCGCAATCGGCATCCGGTCGAGCAGGAACTGCAACTCGTGGGACCGGGGATCGCGCAGGCCGCCGATGTTGCCGCTGCGATTGCGCGCCAGGAGCACCTGGATGTCGTACTGCCCGTCCTGCGGAAAGGTGTGCGTCACGAGCACGCCGCCCCGTGTGCCGATCGGCAGCCCCGGCACGTGCGCTTCCTGCGTGGTGTCCGGGGGCACGCGAATCACTGCGCTATCGACGGACTCCTGCTGCGCCCCGACGGCCAGCCGGCTGATCCTGCGCGCCGCGGAGATATATCGGTCGAGCAGCGCCGGTGCGAGATTGCCCACCGTCACGTTGTCGAAGCCGTGGCCGCTCTCGTCCGGCAGCAGTAGCGCCGTGGCGTCGACGTCGAGGGCCAGCAGGTCCCGGATCGAGTTCTGATATTCCGTGCGGTTGAGACGCCGGAGGGTCTCCGTCCGGCCCGGGTTCGGATTCGCCTCCGACGCGGCGTCGAGCGACGTCTCCAGCCACCCGAGCATGGCCTGGCGCGCCTCGGCGGCCGGCTGCGGCCGGTTGGACGGCGGCATCGTGCCGGTGCGCAGCTTCTGCACCACCTTTTCCCACGTCTCGGCGCCTTCCGCCACGTGCAGCGTGTCGATTTCCTGAAGCGTGTCGATTTCCTGAAGGCTGAGACCCGCCGTCTCGAGGCGATCGTTGTGGCAGGTCACGCAGTAGCGGTTGAGCAACTGCCGGCTGCTCGCCGCTCCGGCCGGCGCCGCGCTCGCGGGCGACGCCGCGGCACTCGCCTCCGACGAAACCGGCTCTTGTGCGGAGAGATCGGCGGGCAGGCCCACCAAAGCCGCCAAGACCAACCCCGCGTACAAGACTCCGATCCTGGGGATGGACTTCCACATGGTCTGATTCATCCGGGCATTGTAGGTTTCGACCCGGTGAAATTCAAGGAAGAAGTCGCCTTGGCGCCGGTCGCCGGACGCGGCGGCATGCGCGGCCAACGAGCAGGCGCGAACCACCACCGCGACATCGTCGCGCAGGACGGCAAGGCCCGAATCGAGCGTAGCCAGACATCACACCGCGCACCGCGCGCGCGAGGACGTCCGGCCACTGCGGTGGCGCGACATGCGTCGGCCGCTATCTGCCGCTCGCGCGCTCCTGAGCGCGATACCCGGCGAGAATGCCTTCCATGCCGAGGTTGCCCTCGTGGCAGGCGTACTCGAACAGCGGATCCTGGCTCCGCCCGAGCGGGATCACCACGGTCCAGGGTCTGGTCCACGTCGTCGCATCCTCGAACGTGACCTCGTAGTTCAGCGTTTCCGGCCCGACGCGCGTGAACCGCTCGACGACGGTGATGTCCTCTGACGCGCCCCAGAAGGCACCGAGGCTGGAGTAGTTCTTCGTCTCGACCACCAGGGTGTCACCGTCCCACCGACCCCGCGAGTCGCCGTGCAACTGCCGAATCCTTCCGCTCGGGTGCGGCGGTCCGTCGATGGGTATCACCCGCGCGTCGTGAATCATCTCCATCAGGACCACGACATGGTCGCGACTCTGGAAAATCTGGTAGTAGCTGTTGTAGCCGGCGAAGAGCGACGGCACGCCGAACGTGATGCAGCGCTCGCTCAGCGGCCGATCGGCCCACGAGTCCGCCTTCTCCGCGATGGGAGGCGGCGGCTGTCCCCGTCCGGCGCTCTCCGCCGCGGGCGTGCGCGGAGGAATCCGCCCGTCGGGAGGATCGACGACCAGCGAAGTCCGGTTGTCGAAGTCGCGCTCTACCAGCCAGAACTGGTTGTAGTTGCCGGTCCCCGGATCGTACGAGTCGACGTCGGTGATGCCGGCCAGGGCCGCCAGCGCCAACTGGTCCCCGAAGACGGCGTCGAGGCCGCTCGCTGTCACGTCGGCGGCGGCGGCCCTGAACGCGGCCAGCTCCTCGTCGGTCAGGCGGCTCTTCCCCGCCCACGCGGCCGGCCGTTCGAGCGGCGTGGCGTTGTTGTTCGCCCAGACGCCCTGCAGATCCGGGTAGCCCTCCGGGGTGCGGGGAACGGTCCAAGCGTCGGAAGCGGCCTGCGCCGCCACCGGGGCAGGCACGAACACCAACGACGCCATCAGGACCACGCCGGCAACGACACTGCGTCCGGTCATCGGCAACCTCGCTCTCTCGACGGTCCGTGTCCCGCTATCGCCGCCAGGAAACTGGCGCACGCTCGAACTCGCAACGCCGGGCGACGACGCGCGACGAGACGGTGGTCACTCCGCGACGGTGAATTCGGCCGCCCACTCGTGGGCGCCCCAGTGGATGACGAGCCGACCGGCACGCGCTGTCGCCGGGACAAGGGCCGCGCCGAGCGGGCGCGTCGCGAGGCCGTCCTGGGAATACGCCAAGTCAATCTCCGCGGCGTCGAACGCCTGATCGTGCTGCGTGCCCCACGAGTCGGCCTCGTGGTTGAACACGAGACGCCACCCGTCCCCACTCCGCTTGAGCCAGAGGCCGTACGAACCGGGAAAGCCCGGGGCCAGATTGCCGGTCGGAAGCGTCAGGTTCCCAAACCGCAACGGTACCTCGCTCCGGAGCCGGAGCACCGCGGCCTGCGTCAGCCTCATCACCTCGCCGTCGGCCAGCGCCTCCAGCGCGGCGAAATCCGCGAGATCCACGCTCTGCTCCTGCCAGAACAACACTGCGATATCCGCGTCGCCCGGCAGCTCGACCGCCGCCTCGTGCCGTTCGCTCAGCCGCAGGAAGCGGGCTCCGGCGCTCGTGTCGGAGTCGAACCGCAGGGATTCCCTGTCGTTGGCTACGCGGGGACCCTCATCTTCCTCTTCTTCTTCCGGTTCGCCCCCGTCTGGTTCGCCCCCTTCCGACTCGTCATCGGCCGCGCCCGTCTCGTCGCTCTCCTCCGCCGGCTCGGGCGTCTCCTCGTCCTCGTCCGGCTCAGGGGGATCCGCAAAGTGGAAATCAGCCGTCCAGCGGTGGTCATGCCAGCGCAGCACCAACTGCCCGCCGGATTCCCCGGTGGGAGCCAGCGCGGCAGAGAAGGTCTCCTGCATGCCGGCGGCCTCCCGGGCCAGCGGAACTTGACCGATCACGGTCGTGTCCCGCCCGGCAGCGTCGGCGTCCATGCCCGCTTCGCGCCCGTCTTCCTCGCCGTCGTCCGTCTCGTCCTTGTCGGCGTCCGGCTCCGCCCGCAGCTCCAGCGACCAGCCGCCGGCGGTGCGCGCCAGCCACAGCTCCAGGGTTGCCGTCGCGGGGTTCGGCGACTCGCTGCCGCCGGGCTGCAAGCCGTCGAGAGAGCCGATGCGCAACCGCGGCATGGCCTCGATCGCGGCGACGCGGACCCGCGTGCTCGACGCGGACCCATCCGCTGCCAGCAGCTCCCGGTGAGCCGGGTCGCCTGCTTCGAGGCCCGGCTCGAAGGAGACGGCGACCGGGCGCAGGTTCAGAGTGAGTTCCGTGCGAACGATGTCCGCCGGCGCGGAATCGGCACGGCGCTGCCGGGCCCCGGCTGCCACCGGGACCAGCAGGCACGCACCGAGTCCGAGCGCCAGCAGACCGGACTTCGTCGAAGCCATCGGCTAACCCGCGAGTGTCGGCAAGCCTCGGACCGCTAGTCCTGATCGTTCGTCGTCGTCGAGCCGTCGTCGAGCTCGGTGTAGCTGATGAACGCGAGGGCCATCTCGTCGTTGGTCCGCTGGCCGAACCCGACGCTGCGGTCCGCGTCGAAGCCGCGCCGCACGCCGCGCTCCTCCGTGCTGTCATACCAGAAGCTCGCCTCGATGCGGGTGCCCTTCGGCAGTAGCTTCGGCTCCCGGTACTTGTAGGTCACCTGCCAGCTCTGGTCGTATCGGGGCACGTCGAGGAGCAGTTCCTCGGTGCCGTCCGGGTAGAAGGCGGTGTAGCGGGACGCGATCGCGCGCAGGTGGGCGTGCGGCCACAGGTTGAGCACCAGGATGTCCTTCTCGAGCGTGCGGGCCATGCCGACCCGGTAGCGCGGATGGTTCGGCGGAATCTCGAACCCGTTGTTGCCCAGCGTGTCGGTGATGACCTCGTGGGCCACTGGCCGATCCTCGACGAAGAACCCGACCTCCGCCTGGCTCGTGAACGACGTCCCCGGGCCCGGCTCCTTGTTGAAGTGCATGTTGAAGTTGAGGACCGAGCCCTTCTCTACCAGCAGGCCGTAGCCGTCGGGCAGCATCCCCGACTCGCCGCCCTCGGCCACGCAGCTCAGCAGACCGCCCAGGGCCACCGCCGACTTGTTGGCGCCGGTGATGACCTTGCCGTCCTCGGGCCGCACGAACGCGCACATGTGATGCACGCCCGAGCCCACGGCGCCCGTGCGCAGCTCCCAGCCGCGCACCCAGACGTCCTCCGGGACCACGTCCTCCGGGACCCGGACGTCGAACGAGATGTTGATGTCGTAGGCGTCGTCCGGCACCACGAACGGCTCTTCCATGCGGACGACGAAGTCGGGCGTACCGTGGGACCACCCGTCGTGCAGATCCTCGGGCCAGACCGGCGCCGGCGGCGCAACGGCCCGATCGCCGGCGGGCGCGCCCGCGTCGACCCAGCTCAGGATCGTGTCGATCTCGGCGTCCGTCAGCCCGCGCTCGTTCTCGAAGACCCCATGGGGCGCCGACGCGAACCAGGGCGGCATCTCGCGCGACTCCACCTTGCGGGCGATTGCGCGGGCCCACGGGCGCGTCTCCTCGTAGGTCATGAACGACATCGGGGCCAGCAGGCCGCTGATGTTGTGACCCGACGGCCGGTGACAGGTCTGGCAGTTCTCCTTCACGATGGGCAGCACGTCCTCGTAGTACGTTGCCTCCACCTCGTTGGCCGCCGACGCGGGACCCGCCATTCCGAACACGACGCCGAGCGCCGCGACGACCGACACGATGCGTGAACACGTGGTCATTCCTGGGTCTCCTCGCCGGCCGCAGGACGGCCCGAAAGATTTGGTCCAGACCTGGATTGTACACCGCGCAGGCCGCGCAGGCCGCCAGATCAAGCCCGGGGCCGTGGTGCGAGAGCCAACGGGCCGACTCCCTTCGCCGCTCCAGCCAACGCGATCGGTGGGCCGGGGTTGTCGGAACGCACGGCAGCCCACGTGCGTGTCGAGCCAGGTGACCAGCACGTGCGAATCGCCGGATAATGTGCCACGCTGTGTGCGAGAAGACGCCGGTCGGAGATGCGATTCCGCAACGTGACGTGCTCCGACGCGGAGGGAACAGAACACCGTGGACGCGCTGACTCTCAGGAACTTTCGCTGCTTCGGTGATGTCGGGCCGGTGCCGCTCAGGCCGCTGACGCTCCTGGTCGGTGAGAACAGCACCGGAAAGACGTCCTTCCTGTCCGCGATTCGCCTGGCGTTCGACATCGCCTATCCGCCGCCTCATCCGATCGATTTCAACGAAGAACCGTTTCGTCTCGGTGCGTTCAGGGACATCGCGCACTACCGCGGGGGGCGAAGCGGGCGATCGCAGGCATTCGAGCTTGCAGCGGAAATGCGCGTTCGCGTGAAGCGCCGATCGCTCTCCGCTCGACACAGTGTAGAGTTTCGACAGTCGGGTTCTCATCCGGCCATCACCAGACAGTCCCTCGATTTCGCGGGCCGACACGCAACCGTGAGCTTTCGAGACAACGGCGAGCGGCCGTCAATCGAACTCCGCGTCGGCGATCGGACGGCGAACATCGAATCGGACTATGCCCTGCGGGTAAACCCGGAATCGCCCCTGAACTGGGACTGGATTGATCTTGCCGTCGAACAGGCGCACCAGCGCGCGATGGGCTCTTCCTCCTCACCGACTGGGAAGAGTGCCAACTCGCCCGCCGAACACCTGAAGGAACACCTGAAGCTGTTCCCGAATCTGCAGTTGGTGCCGATGTGGTCGCCGCAAGAGTTCACGGCACCAAGACCGACGTGCATCGCCCCCATCAGAATGCGGCCCTAGCGAACGTACAACCCCGTCACCGCGACACCGCTCCCCGAGGGAGATCATGTGCCTATGGTGCTCGCGAAGACGTTTTTCGAAGACAAGTCCAAATGGGCGTCGCTCAAGAACGCGCTCGATCAGTTCGGCCAGGCGTCCGGGCTGTTCACCAGCCTGAGCATCAAGTCACTAGGACGACACGAGAGCGACCCGTTTCAGATCCGGATCAGGATCGCAGGTCCGCAGGCGAACCTGGTCGACGTCGGATACGGCGTCAGTCAGGCGCTTCCAATCCTGGTGGAGGTGCTCGGGAATCGCAGCGACCTGTATCTGCTTCAGCAACCGGAGGTCCACATGCACCCCAGGGCCCAGGCGGCTCTGGGATCGTTCCTGGCGACGCTGGCAGGCGCCCACGGAAAGCAGTTCGTCGTGGAAACACACAGCGACTACCTGATCGACCGGGTCCGGATGGACGTCCGGGACGGGCGATCGATCAAGCCACGGGACGTGTCGTTGCTCTTCTTCGAGCGTCAGGGACCGCACGTGGTCATTCATCCGATGCGAATCGATGCCGACGGGAACTTCCTCGACGCGCCGGACGCCTACCGCCGCTTCTTCCTCGCGGAAGAACGACGATTTCTCGGCATCGCATAGTGTGCATCATCATGGATGCCAACGTCGCCGGAGAGCTTTCCGGGCCTTCCACCGACGCGAAGCCGGTCGTGGACTGGATAGAAGACGGTTCCGGCCGGCTGGTGATCGGCGGGCGGAACACGGTCCGGCACTGATTCGCCGACCGCGGGGCAAGGTGTACCAACGGGCTGATCACGCGGCGCTACTTCGATCGTCAGTGTGCCGTCGATAGCGGACCTCGCTGAGAGGGCGCGGCGCCTCAGACCGTCTCGACTGTCATTCCCTGGTCAGTCCGGAAGCGTGAAGACGTAGAGCGCGTTGCCGGTCTGCGGCTGATAGATCTCCGGGCTCAACCGGCCGGAGAGCCCCCGAAAGATCCCGAGCCCGGTCGGCACCGCCACGTACTGCTTCCCGCCCGCGGCATAGGTGATCGGGAACCCGTGCGCAGCCGTCCCGAGGCGGGCCTCCCACAGCACCTCGCCGGTCTGGACGTCGAAGGCGCGGAAGTAACGATCGATGTCGCCGGCCAACACAAGTCCGCCTGCCGTCGTGAGCGCGGAAGTGAGGAACACCGCCCGCTGCTCGCGGCTCCACAGCTCCTCCATCGTGCGCACGTCGTAGGCCGCCAGCTTGCCCAGCTTGCCGTCCGTGCCCGGCATCTCGCGCAGCTCGGCCCGGCCCGCCTCGCCGCCGCCGCCCTCGACCATCTCGACCTCGCGGCCGGTCAGGTGCATGCACAACTGGTGCAGCGGGATGACCAGCGCCCCGGAGCCCGGATGGTAGGCGGACGCCTGCCAGTTGTGTCCGCCGTAGAGGCTCGGACAGGCCGGCACGCGGTCGCCGATGCCGGCGTCCCGGATGTCCTGCCGATACGTCACCCGGCCGGTCTCCCGATCGATCGACTCGTAGATGTCCTGGTGCACGGTCTCTCGCAGATCGAGGAACCGCCCGGTCTCCCGGTCGAGCTTCCACAGGATGCCGTCCTTGCCGATGGTGAACAGCAGCTTCTCGCCGTCGGTGTCGATCAGCACCCGCTCGTAGACGATGTCCAGGTCCAGCGTCTCGCCGGGCACGTGCTGGAAGTACCACTGGACACGGCCGGTCCGCGGATTCAGGGCCAGCGTGGAGTTGGTGTAGAGCGCGTCCTGCCGCGTCGTCATGCCGCGGCTGGCCGCCACCCACGGCTTGGCCTGCGCGGTGCCGATGTAGAAGAGATCCAGGCCCGGATCGTAGCTGCCGGGGATCCACATGTCGCCGCCGGCGCGCAGGTAGGGCGGCGTGTCGCCCCACGACGCATCGTTGGGATCGCCGGGCAATGCGATCGTCGACGTGCGCCACAGCTCCGCCCCGGACTCCGGGTCGTGGCCCGTGATGAAGCAGGTCTGGTCCTTGTAGCGCTGGCAACCGTTGATGCCGGTTACCACGACGCCGTCGGCGATGACCGGACCGCCGAAGTGCATGAAGCCCTCGGTGTAGTCGGCCTTCACCGTCTTCCACACCTCGTCGCCGGTGCGGGCATCGAGGGCCACGAGCGCCGCATCGTAGGTCGCCAGGAAGACCTTGTCCCCGTACAGCGCGAGGGTGCGGGTCGCTCCGTAGCGGGGCGCGTCGTCCGGGACCGGATAGCGATACTCCCACAACACTTCGCCCGTGGCCGCGTCGATCGCCAGCACGACGTTGCCCGGATTGGCCAGGAACATCACCCCGTCGTGCACGAGCGGCGTCGTCTGGTTGTTCCCCTCCGGAATGGCCAGGACCCAGGCGAGCCGCAGATCATGCACGTTGTCCGCCGTGATCTGCTCCAGCGGGCTGTAGCCGTGGTTGTCGAGCGTGCGCCGCCAGCTCAGCCAGTCTTCGGCGGGTGGCCGCTGCAGCAGCGCGTCGGTGACTGGCGACAGTGCGGGGGTTTCGCGATTGACGAAACCGGACCGGCGCCGTTGCGGTGCGTCGTCCGGATCGTCGGGCGGATCCCCGGCACCCGCCCGCGCGGCGCGTCCACCACCCGCGCGAGCCGCACCGATCGCCACTGCCGCGTCAGCTTCCAGCGCCCGCGGACCGGCTTCGTGTCCGTTCGATTCGAGGAGGTACGCGACGATGTTCAGGTACGCCCCATCACGGAGCGAGCCGCCGAGTCCCGGCGGCATCTCTGCCGCCATGTAGTCGAGCAGCTCGGCCGTCGTGCGCGCGCCCCAGTTGTTCAGGAAAACCGGCCCCGTCAGCTCCGGGCCATGCGACGAGCCGCGCAGGTCCGATTTCACACGCGATGCATCCGCGTCTTTCCCCGGCGCCGCGGATACGTGTTAAACTGTAGACGTGATCCCCCCCAGGAGAGTAGAGACATGACGGACAGGCAAGCCTTGCTCAGCGCGGCATTGGGGGTTGGAGCCATCTGCGCCACGGTCGCCGGATCCTCGTGCTCGACGAACGCGCGGATCGATGATCTCCACGCGAACCTGCTCGATTTCCGGGTGGAGGTCCGGTCGGAGATCCGGAGCGTGCGCGACGAGATACGGGACGTACGCAATGAGCTCCAGGACGTGCGCGACGAGGTTCAGGGCGTGCGCGGCCTGTTGATCGACCACGTCGACGGGCACCCCCAGGGCGGACCGGACGACTGATCGATCCGGCAGCCGCCGTGTCCGACAGATTGGGTCCCGCCACGGATCGCTGCAACTCCAGCATCGAGAGCCGTGCCCTCGCCCGGGCGACAAGACCTCAGTCCGGATTGACGCAGGCGAAGTTCGCCGCGTCGTCGATGCTGCCGCTGCCGTCGTAGCGAGCCACCTGCGGGTAGACGCATAGCGGGCGCGTGCGGCGTACCTCGCCGTCCACCATCTTGGACGCGATGAGCCGGTCGGGCGCCACGCCCTGCTCGGCCCAGCGCTCGAGAGCGGTCACCGCATCGAAACGGTCGGGGCCGGGACCGCCGCGGCAGTGCGCCACGCCCGGCGCCATGAACAGCCGGTAGAAGTCGGTGGTCTCCGGCAGACCGCCCATCGCGTCCAGCACGTTCTCGTAGTACTGCACGGCGTAGTGTCCGGTGATCAGCGCATCGGCCCAGCCGTGGTAGCTGATGAGCTTGCCGCCGCGCGCCTTGAACGCCGACAGGTCCGGGTCGATGGCGTTGAGAGCGGAGGCGAGGGTCTCGTCGTTTCCCAGCCGGCGGTTGTTGGCGCGATCCCAGTCCGCGTCGAAGTCGAAGCGCTTGAGGTCATAGTCCGGATCCTCGAATACGCTGTACTGCATGAACTGCGCCGTGCTGCCCCCCGGCTCGGTGATGCCCGACCAGTAGCGAGCCCAGCCGCCGAGGCCGTCCGGCGCCGCGAAGTGCTCGCTGCCGAGCGCGTAGCCGGGAAACAGCGACTCTCCGGTGCTCGGACGGACCGGTCCGGCATAGATGGCCCGTGCCGCGGCGACCTGCCCGGCGGTCAGGCAATCCGCGGCGTCCTCCCCCTCGCACTGCAGCACACCCGGGTCGAAGTCGCAGTCCCGCGGATCGTCGATCAGACCGTCCTCCAGTCCGTCGAGCCCGTCGCAGGCCGCCATCACCGCAGCGCCGAGCACCGGCAGCTTGGCGCGCGGGAGGTCCTGCCCCGGATCACGGGTCGTAGCGAGCCCGGCCCAGAGCTCGGCCGTCATCAGGCCGATCCAGTAGTTGGCCGGAGCGCCGGCGACGATGCCGTCGTAGTCGTCGGGATAGCGCTGCGCCTCCATCAGGGCGTGATGCCCGCCCTGCGAGCAGCCGACGAAGTAGGCGAAGTCCGGGTCGCGGCCGTAGTAGGCGCGCGTGACCGCCTTGCCGGCGACGGTCGCCTCGTGCTGCGCGCGGTACCCGAAGTCGACCAGCCGCACCGGGTGTCCCAGCGACCAGCTCCCGTCGAAGCCGCTCGTGCTGGTGTGGCCGTTGTCCGTGGCCACCGCCGCGTAGCCTCCGGCCACCGCCGCGGCGAGCTGCCGATAGCGGATGGCGCCCGCCGAGCCCCCCGAGCCTATGCCCTGGAAGCGGCCGTTCCAGTCGTCCGCCGGCGGCAGCCAGACCTCGAACCTGATCTCGGAGTCCGCTTCCGGACTCGATACGCCGGCCACGCGGCAGAACGAAACGTCCTCGACCGTGAAGTCCCGGGAGCTGAAGGTCTCGGGCGGGGTGAAGGGAGGCGTCACCGCCTCCGCGACAGTGATCGTCGTGTGCGGCAGGCCGAGGTCGGCCCCCATGATCGGGGCGCAGGCGTCACCTTGCGCGGCGGCTGCCGCGACCGGCGCCTCAACCGCGAGGTGAGCATCGAGCGCGACGTGCGACAGCGTCCCGAAGCCGGCGCCAACCGCCGTAAGAAAGAACGCGCAGAACGACCGGGCCTTCATGTGACCTCCCCTGGCCACGCCATGACCACGCAGGCGCACCATGCGCGCCCGGTTCCGACCGGGACGCTCACCCATCCCGCTCAGCGTCTGCAACCCGGCGCTGGCAAGAGCCGCCCGGCGCCCGCCCATCGACCGCCTCGTTGATGGACGAGCCCGGACCTGACCGAGCTACTGCTCGAACGCCTCCCGCTCCTCGGCGCGGGCCCCGGACAGCAGGTTCAGCATCCCGTAGTTCCCCTCGTGGCAGGCGTACTCGAACAGCGGCGCCGCCCCGGCCTTCATCGGAATCGCCGCCGCGAACGGCCGGGTGAAGCTGGTGGAATCGTTGACGGTGAACTCGTAGAGCAGGGTGTCCTCGGCGATGCGGCTGAACCGCTCCGTCAGGTGCAGCGTGGCGCCGGTCCCCACCGCCGAGCGCACCGACGGAGCGAAGCTGGCGGTCAGGCCGGTGAAGTTCGTGGTCTCCACTACCAGCGTGTCGCCTTCCCAGTGGCCGCGGGAACTGCCCATCCACTGGCGCATGCCCTCGGGCAGCGGGTCGCGCCCGTCGAGCGGCACGATGCGCGCGTCGTGCACCATCTCGTTGAGGATGACCACGTGGTCCGGGGTCTGGAAGAGCTGCATGTTCTGGTTGTAGCCGCCAGGCACGATCGGCGGGCCGGTGTTGAACCCGAGGAGACACCGCTCGGCGAGGCCGCGATCCTCCGGACCGTGCGTCCCGATGCCGCCCACCCGGAAGCGCACCGGCCGGTCCGGCGCCGACGTGTCGTCGTTCGTCGTCTCCTGCTGCTTCGCGTCCGCCTGCGGCTCGGGAACCCGTCCGTTCGGCGGATCGACGATGAGCGACGTCCGGTGGTCGTCCACCACGCCGGCCCCGCGGTCGAACCAGAAGTTGTTGTAGCCGCCGACGTTGCCGCCGACCGGCAAAGGCTCCGTGCGGATCTCGCTCGGCCGGTCGGCCTCGATGGCGCGCTGCACCGCGGCGGCCTCGATTTCCGCCGCTTCCTCGGGCGAAAGCTGCGCCTGGTCGGCACGATCCTCGGGCCGCTGCAACGGCGTCAGCGTGCGGAAGTCCCAGACGCCCTGCAGGTCCGGCTTGCCGTCGGCGAGACGCGGCGGCTGGAACTCGGACTGGGCCGCGGCCGGAACCGTCGACGCCAACGCGAAGGCGAGCAGAATCAGAGCCACGCCGCATCCTCGATTACTCATCGCATGCTCCTCGGTATTGGGGGAATACGTCTCGTTTCGCGCGGATCCCCTGCTTGCGCCCGCATTATATGTGAGGTTCCCGCCTGCCGCCGGCACCAGTACGATCGAGAGCAGTCTCCTTGACAGACAGGGCCGGCGACTCGACAATGCATATTGATCGATCCGCCTCGGATCCGTTGAGAACGCGGCAAGTCCACGACCGGACCGCGACAGATCGCATGGCGCGAACGCTGGCGTCACTGTTGATCGGTATCGGGCTGACGGTTCCCATGGCCGTCCAGCCTCACGGCGCCGAGCCTGACGGTCTGCTGTCCGGCTACACCCTCACATCGTGGGCTACCAGGGACGGGCTTCCCGGGACGGTCCGGGCGATCGCCCAGACCGATGACGGCTATCTCTGGTTGGGCACCGCAAACGGCTTGGTCCGTTTCGACGGTGTGCGCTTCGTGCCGTGGGTGGCGCGCGGCGCGACTCCGCTTCCGGAGGCGGGTATCCGTGCACTGCTGCTCGCCCACGACGGCGCCCTGTGGGCCGGATTCGACAATGCCGCGGGGGTGAGCCGAATCCGGGACGGGCAGGCGCAGGCGTTCACCGAGGCAGACGGAATCGCCCTCGGATCGGTGACGGCTCTCGCGCAGGATCGCCGAGACACGATCTGGGCGGCAGGCACCGGCGGCCTGTTCAGCTTCGACGGAGAGCAATGGAGGAACCTGGGCACTCGTCAGGGTTTCACTCCTGGGACGGCGCTGAGTCTCTTCGTCGGCACGACGGGCGCGCTGTTCGTCGGAACCGCCAACGGCGTCTTCAGACTCCGAGAGGACACGGAGCAGTTCGATCCGGTGACGACCGACCCCTCTGAGGTGCTCGGGCTCAGCGAGGATGAGACCGGCACCATCTGGACGACCGATCCGGTCGTGGGATTCGCGCCGCTCGGCGAAGACGTGACGACCGACCGCACCCGAGTCCCGGGACGGGGATCGCGCGTCCTGCACGATGGGCGGGGCAACCTCTGGGTCGGGACGCTTGGCCAGGGCCTTTGGCGTGTGAGACCGGCGGCGGACGCCCCGATCGAGCAGGTCAGCGTCATGACCGGCCTTCCGAGCAACCGTGTTCAAGCCCTCCTGGAGGATCGCGAGGGGAGCATCTGGGCCGGTACCTTCGAAGGGCTGAGTCAACTGACGCCCCATCGCGTGACCCCGGTGATGACGCTCGGACTCATCACGGCGGTCGACGCGACGCCCGACGGCGACGTCTGGGTCGCCACGACCGAGGAGTTGATCGGGTTCTCCGAGCAGAACACTGCGCCGGAACGCGCCGGCAGGCGCCTTTCCCTTCCGGGCGTCACGGCACTTGCAGCCGCTGCCGAGGACGGGGTCTGGGCGGCGACCAACCACGCACTGTTTCGTGTCAGTGACACGCGCGTCGCGCGCGTCCCGCTGCCGCTCGAGACGCCTCTGAACCGCATCGCGTCTCTGGCGTCGGACCATCGCGGAGGGCTGTGGATCTTCGATTCCGAACATGGTCTGTTCCGATGGCGGCGCGGACGGCTCGATCCGGTCGACTCCGGGCCAAGCGTCGGACGTGCCCAGGTCAGGTTCACCGGTACGGATCGCTACGGGCGTCTGTGGATCGGCGGCGCCGGATCGCCGTTCGTCGTAATGGTCGACCACGACACCGCCCGTTCCTACGGGCCGGAAGACGGGTTCAGGAGCGGCCCCTACAACACCATCCACGAAGACCGGGCGGGCACCATCTGGTTCGGCGGGGACCAGGGACTCACCCTGCTCCACAAGGGACGGCCCCTCTCGATGACCCGCGCGAACGGACTGCCTTCCGACGTAGTCGTCGCCATCGCCGAGGACCAGGAAGACGACGTGTGGTTGGCGACCGGCGCGGGAATCGTTCGAATCGCACGGTACGAGATGGAAATGGTCGCCGAAGACGCCACCCACCAGATTCGCCATCGGCTATATGACAAGTCTGACGGCCTCGCGGGCCTGCCGATCCGTTCCCGCAACCGCGGCGCGCTTCGATCCGGTGACGGCAGGCTCTGGTTCGTAACCGGTCGGGGGCTCACGATCGTCGAACCGCGCACCCTCGGCGAACGGCCTCCGGCCGACGTCCGAATCGAGGGCGCGATCGCCGACGGGAGCCGGGTGGAGCCCGGGGAACAGACCCTGCCCGCCGGCACCACGAGGCTGCGGATCGACTACACGGAGTCGAGCCTCGCGTCCTTGTCCAAGACGCGTTTTCGCTACCGCCTCGAGGGCTTCGATGCCGACTGGGTCCAGGCTGGCGCCAGTCGCCAGGCGCTCTATATGAACCTGCCGCCACGGAGCTACCGCTTTCAGGTCGTAGCCAACAACGACGCCGGCACCTGGCATCTGCCTGGCGCCACCCTGGGACTTCTCGATCAGGCCGGTCTTCTACAAGAGCCTCTGGTTCCTGGCGCTCTGCGCAGTCACGCTCGCCGGCCTCCTGGCAGGCGGCTGGCAGCTTCACCTGCGACACGTCCGACGGGAGTTTTCGCTGGTCCTCGCGGAACGCACGCGCTTGAGTCACGAGCTTCACGACACGCTGCTCCAGAGCTTGGTGGGGGTCGCCTTGCAGTTCGAAGTTGCAAACAAGCGATTGAGCTCCTCGCCAGCGGAGGCGCGAGCGCACCTGATCCGGATGCGCAAGCAGGTCGAGCAGTACATTCGCGAGGCTCGCCAGTCCATCTGGAACCTCCGATCTCCGGCGCTGCAGACGAGCAATCTCCGCCAGGCGTTGCAGGAGAGCGGTGAGCGGACGGCCGCGGGACAGCCCGTGCGTTTCGAATTCATCGCCCGCGGAACACCGGCGGGAGCGTCAGCGGAGGTGGACCACCAGTTGCTGCGCATCGGTCAGGAAGCGATACATAACGCGGCCCGCCATGCGCAGGCGTCCAGGATTCGCGCCGAGCTTCGCTACGACGACAACGCGGTGCTGCTGAGGGTGTCCGACGACGGCCGCGGGTTCGACCCCGGCACGCGTTCCCCGGGGTCGAAGGGCCACTATGGGATCACGACCATGCAGGAGCGCGCGGAGCAGGTCGGCGCACGCTTCCGGCTGACGAGCGCCCCAGGGGCGGGAACGGTCGTCGAGGTCGCGGCGCCGGCGTCGGCGTCGGCTCTGAGTACTGATACGGTGGCTGTCCCATGAACGGGTCTCGCATTCGCGTCCTCTGCGTCGATGACCACCGGATCGTGCGCGACGGAATCGCGCTCATCATTGGTCAGGAGCCCGATATGCACGTCGTTGGCGCGGCGGCGACCGGTCATGAGGCGGTGGCGCTGTTCGACAGCCATCAGCCGGATGTCACGTTGATGGATCTCCGGTTGGGCGAGACGAGCGGGGTCGACGCCATCCGGGAGATTCGCAGTCGCTCTCCGGAGGCCCGCATCGTGGTCCTCACGATGTACGAAGGGGACGAGGCATCTATCGCGCCCATGAGGCGGGCGCCGTCACCTACCTGTTGAAGGACACGCTGGCGTCCGATCTGATCCGCGTCCTGCGTCTGGTCCACGCCGGGCACCGGCCGCTGCTGCCGGAGATCGAAGCGCGGCTGGCGCGGCGGGCCACCCGTCGCAGCCTGACGGCCAGGGAGACGCAGGTGCTGGATCTGATGGCCGCCGGCATGCGGAACAAGGAAATCGGGACGGCCCTCGGCATCGCCGAGGGCACGGTGCAGAATCACGCCAAGAGCATTTTCGCGAAGCTCTCCGTCAATGACCGCAATGCGGCGGTCTACGTTGCAGCCCGGCGTGGCCTGGTCCACTTCGGCTAGAGTCCTGGCGGGTCGGGAGCCGGCATGTTTCGACACCGAGGCGAGCTTCGACCGCGGACGGCAGGTTCTGCCGGAGGAGGGTGATATGCACCCGTTGAGGATTGTGTCGCTTCGTCTGTTGTCCGCCGCGGGCGTCGCTTTCATCGCGGCGTGCGCGTTGGAAGGCACCGCACGCCAGCCAGACGCCACGGCGGGGACCCTGTTCGAAGGGGCCCGCCTCATCGTCGGCAATGGCGGCGCGCCAATCGAAGACTCGGCTTTCCTCGTCGACGGCACCCGGTTCACGAGCGTCGGCAGGCGCGGCGAGATCGAGGCTCCAGCCGCAGCCGTGCGCGTCGATCTGACCGGCAGGACGGTCATGCCCGCTTTCGTCGATCTGCACAGCCACCTCGGCTATTCGGACGAGGTACTGGATACGGAGCGAAAGGAGAATTACACGCCCGAGAATCTTCTCGACCATCTGGATCGCTACGCGTACACCGGGCACGCGCTCACGATGAGCCTCGGCTCCGACCCGCCGGCGGAGTTCGTGTGGCGGACGCGCACGGAGTCACTCGAAGGCTCTTTCACCGGTGCCCGGTTCGAGACGGTTGGCCGCGGCTTGGCCTGGCCCGGAACGGGCCCGAACGTGATTGCCCGCAACGACACGCCTTATCCCATTACGAGCAAATGGCAAGCCAGACTGGCGATCCGGGAGTTGGCGTCTCGCGGTGTCCCATTCGCCAAGATCTGGGTGGAGGACCGACGCGGATTCACAGTTCCCCCGCAGAATGCTTCCCGTCGAGACGAGTTGACCAGAGAACACGGGATTCCTGACGTGGGTGAACCAGCCAGACTGACTCCGGCGATTGCGGAAGCGGCCGTCGATGAGGCGCACCGGCTCGGTCTGCGTACCATTGCCCACGTGAAAACCGTCGATGAACTCAAATTTCTGCTCCGAGCCGGTATCGACGCGTGGACTCACCCGATAGCAGATCGCCTGCCTGACGACGAATTGATGGGGCTCATCAGGGAGCGGCCAGGGCTCTGGTACGCTCCGGTCATCACTCCGGCGCCGCGTGGCGGCAGCGCGCCACGGGCGGCGGGGGAAAGGCCGGAGTGGCTCGAGGACCCGTTGCTCCGTGCGGTCAAGTGCCCGCGTTTCCTGGAGGAATGGGGCCAGTCGTTCGAAAGCGGCACAAGGACTCCTGGCCCCACGGGCGGCCTGGGTGTCGAGAACGTGAGGAAGTTCTACGACGCGGGCGTGAGAATCGCACTGGGGAGTCATGACGCCGGAGGCAACCGTGTCGTGGCATGGAACAGCCACATGGAGTTGGAGGCTTTCGTGAACTGGGTCGGTATGACCCCAGACGAGGCGATTGTGGCGGCGACCTCCTTCCCGGCCGAGATCCTCGGGCTCGACCTCGGAATGGTCGCGGCGGGCAGGGGCGCCGACTTCCTGGTGCTCGATGCCAATCCGCTGGATGACATCACGAATACGCGACGAATCTCCGCGGTGTATCTGAGAGGGAAGCAGGTGAAGCGTGCCGCGATGGCCGCACGGTGGCAGGCTGCGTGCAGAGCGGCATCGACGAGCGGGGCAGGATAGCTCCTGCTCGCGGAAAGACGAGACACAGACCCGGCGCGAGGACGATCCAGGGAACGCCGGACGGGACGGAACGGGAGCGCTCCTGCTTCTGCTTCACTGACTGGCCCCCAGACGGCGAAGAAGCGCTGCCGTCTCCAGATAGCCTTCGAACAGGTCGCCGCCTCTGTTCCGCCTCGGCGCCTCGGCAACCATCAGCGACGTCTGTCCGCCCCTGTTCCTCGCGTCGAGGTCGGCGCCGTTGGCGACCAGGAGCTCGATGGCGCGGTTCAGCCCGTTGCGCGCCGCATGGTGCAACGGCGTGCTGTGACCTGCGTCCACCGCATTGACGTCGCCGCCCGCGGCAAGCACCAGCTCGACCATTTCGACCACGTCGCTCTCGACCTCTTCCGGGGACGGCGTCTCGGACAGACGAAAGTACACGTGCCGGTCCCGGCGGTCCCTGCCCAAACCCCCGTTTCCGGCATTCTCGAGATCCAGGGAATTGACCCGATCGATTTGCATCGCGGCCATCATGGGCGTCGTTCCGTTCGGCATCGCGAACCGCAGATCGGCGCCGGCCGCCGCGAGCGCCCGCATGACGGCAACCTCGCCGTAGCGGGCGGCGAGATAGAGCGGTGTGGCGCCGATGACGTTGGTGCTGAACCCGTAGTCGGCGCTCTGGCGCCTCGCACCCGTTGCCTTTGTAATCCGGACGTTCGGGTTCGCCCCGTGTGCCAGCAGCGCCTCGACAAGGTCGAGATTGCCCCTCAGCACGGCGGCGTGCAGCGCGGTAAATCCGGCGCCCGCGGCGTCGGGTTCCGCGCCCTCATCCAGGAGCACTCCTGCGACCTCCACCTGGTTCTTGAAGGCGGCGACCGCGAGGGCGCTCCAGCCGATCGGCGCGGCGTCGTTCGCGTTCGCCCCGGCCGAGAGGAGCAGCCGCGCAGATTCCGCGTCCCCCTGCTGGGCCACGAACAACAGCGCCGTGAAGCCACCCTGTTGGCGTTCTTCGACATCCCCTCGCTCGATGTGCTCTTCGAAACGCAACCTGTAGCTGGCGCCCCGCCCGGGCAGATAGACCTTGCGCGTGCGCACGCGCGAGCGGGCCTCGAGGTCCGCTCCGGCCTCGATCAGCGCCCGCACGACGCCCGGGTGTCGATTGGCCGCGGCCCACATCAGCGCCGTCTGATCGTGCGACGTCTCCTTGGCGTTGACGTCAGCTCCATGGGCCAGCAGAGCTCTCACGGCCTGCACGCGGCCCGTACGCGCCGACGCCATCAGAGGCGACTCACCCGACACGTGGGTGGCGTTGGGGTCCGCACCCGCGGTCAACAGCGTCGTCACGAGGGTCGCGTCCTCGTGGCTGCCGGCCAGCCAGAGCGGTGTCACGCCGAGGTCGTTCGCCACCTTCACATCGGCACCGGCCGCAACCAGCAAATCGGCCGTGTCCACGTCGTTCCAATAAGCCGCCCAATGCAGCGCGGTCGCGCCGTCGGCCTGCGGGGCGTTCACAGCGGCCCGCTGTTCCAGCAACGCCTTGACGGCGGCCGTGTCTCGATTCCTGGCCGCGTCCGCCAGCGGCGCATCTCTCCCGGCGGCAGGGCTGGCGACTACGGCGAAGCCGACAAGCAGCAGTGCCGTCCACATGAGGTGCTTCTCGAAGTGCTTCGCACGCATTGTGCTCCTCCTGAGCATCGGCAACCCTAGCTAAGCTAGAGGAGGGAGAGGTGCTCGAGTCGGCCGGTGCTGTCACCGAGCGTGTCGATGTGCACGCCCATCCTGTCCAACAACGTCAGGTGCAGGTTGGGCAACGGTGTGTCGTTCGGGTACCGGATGTGACGCCCACCCTTTCCGGCACCGCCGCCCATCACCACCAGGGGCAGGTTGCCGGTCGCGTGCGCGTTGCCGTCGGACATGCCGGAGCCGTAGAGGAGCACGATATGGTCCAGCAGGGAGCCGTCGCCGTCGGGTGTCGCCCGCAGCTTGTCGACGTAGTACGCGAACAGCCTCGTATGGAAGGCGTTGATCCTGCCGTAGTTCGCGATCTTCTCCGGATCGTTCGTGTGGTGGGAAGTCGGGTGATGCGCGTCCGGCACTCCGATTTCCGGGTATTGGCGGGCGCTCAGCTCCCGGCCCAGCATGAAGGTCTGGATGCGGGTCAGGTCGGCTCGATAGGCCAGCACCTGCAAGTCGAACATCAGCTTCGCGTACTCCTCGTAGCTGTCCGGAATCTCCGTCGGCTGATCGACGACCGGCAACCGTTCGTCGTTCTGTTCCACCGCCCTCCGGAGCCGCCGCTCGATATCGCGAATGGCGTCGAGATACTGTTCCAGCTTCAGGCGATCGCCCGCGCCGACCCTGCCACCCAGACGCCTGGCCTCCTCGACCACCGAGTCGAGAATGCTCCGGTCCTTCCTGATCCGCGCGAGGCGCGCGGCCGGGTCCGTGGTCCCTGCATCGCCGAACAGCCGCTCGAACACGACGCGGGGGTTGTGCTCCATCGGCAGCGGCGTCGCGGGGTTGCGCCACGAGACCGTCGTGACGTAGGCGCAACTGAACCCCGGATCGCAGGAACCCGCGAAGTCGTTGGGCTCCAGGGCGAGCTCGAGCGACGCCAATTGGGTCTCCTGACCGATCGCCTTCGCGACGATCTGATCCACCGAAACGCCCGCGTAGACCGCGGCCTGGGACTGACCCTCCCGCGGGGGTACACCCGTCAGCCACCTCGTGCTGGCCCGCGAGTGCAGGCTGGCGCCTGCGTTGTTGGACACGTTCAGCCCGGTGACCACGGTCACGGACTCACGACACGGCGCCAGCGACTCGAGGGTCGGTGAGAACTCGAATCCCACCCCTTCGGTCGCGGGCGTCCACGTGTCCATCCACATCCCGTTCGGCGCGTAGACCGCCCCGAATCGGCGCACCGGCCGCGCCGCGGAATTCCGGACCGCGGCGAACGCCGGAACCATTCCATCCAGCAACGGCAGCGCCACGCTTGCACCGATGCCCCGCAGCACTGTCCGGCGCGAGAGGGTCTTCTGCGTGATGATCATGACTCCGATCTCCTCATCTGAAATGGCATGCTCTTGACGATCTCGAGAATCACCGTCGACCAGCGGTAGTCGTCGGCGGCAGCCGTGCGCGTGATCCGCCGGACGACCGGCGCATCGTAATGCTCGATCTCGCGGCCGAGGGCGTATGTCAGAAGCTTTTCCGTGACGGTCCGGACGAACTGTTCGCGCTTGCTCAGCAAGAGCGTGCGAAGCCCTGCCGGACCTTGAAATCGGGTGCCGTCGGGAAGACTCGCGGACGCATCGACCGGGCTCAGCGCGTCGGTCGTGCGCCATGCCCCGATGGCGTCGAAGTTCTCGAGCGCGAACCCCAACGGATCCATCGGAGCGTGGCAAACGGCGCACGCGGGGTTGCGTCGATGCTCCTCCAACCGCTCCCGGACCGAGGTGGGCGTCCTCGTCGCGGTGTTCTCTCCGAGGGCCGGTATGTCGGGTGGCGGCGCCGGCGGCGGCGTGCCGAGGAAGTTGTCGAGCAGCCACTTGCCCCGCAGCACCGGCGAGGTGCGGTTCGGATACGACGTCACCGTCAAGATGCTCCCGTGGCCCAGCAGCCCGCCACGCTCTGCATCCGGAAACGTGACGCGACGAAACCTGTTCCCGTACACGTTCGGAATTCCGTAGTGCCGAGCCAGCCGTTCGTTGACGAACGTGTAGTCCGCGTCCAGCAGGCGCAACAGGCTGCGATCCTCGCGCAACTGGCTCTCCATGAACAGCTCGGTCTCCTGCTGGAAGGCCTCACGGAGGTTCTCGTCGAACTCGGGGAACAACTGCGAATCGGGCACCACATCCCGAACGTTGCGCACGGCCAGCCACTGGCCGGCGAAATTGTCCACCAACGCCTTCGAGCGGGGATCGGCAATCATGCGGCGCACCTGCTGTTCCAGGACCGCCGGATCCTCGAGCGCGCCGCGAGCGGCCACGTCGAGGAGCGCGTCGTCGGGAATGCTGCTCCACAGGAAGAACGACAACCGCGAGGCCAGCTCGAGGTCGCTGATGCGGTGGACGGCCGTCCCCGCTTCGCGGGCCGGATCCGCCTCGACACGGAACAGGAACCCCGGGCTGACCAGGAGTCGTTCCAGCGCGAGCTGGATGCCCGCCTCGAAGCTTCCTTCGGCGCGGCCGGTCTCATGGAAGCGCAACAGGGTCCGGACGTCTTCCTCGGTGACCGGCCGGCGATAGGCACGGCGCGCGAGCGTGGACAGGATCTCTCGGGCGCACGCTTCGTCCTCGGCTTCGGCGGCGCCGCTCGAAGGCCGGCACACGAAGATCCTCCGGCGCGGGAGGGTATCCTCCCCCGGCCCTGTGACGGTCGATGGACCGCTGATCGTGACGCTCGCGACCGACGGGTTGCCGTCCGGGATCTCGTTGCGGGAGAGGGAGACTCCGACCTGCGGCTGGGTCACGATCACCCCTTCGAGCTCCCACCGCCGCCCGACGAACGACACGCCGACGACGCGCCGGCCGGCCTGCGCGGGGAACCGAACTTTCAGTTCCCGGTCCATGTTGTGCGAATAGTCTTCCCATTCGAGGCCGACGTTGATGTTCCCGCTGTAGCTCTCCGGAGGAGCCAGCTTCACCCACTCCTCGCCGCCGACCGTGAATCGCTCGATGAGAGCGCCGTCCAGACGAACGTCGAGCTGATGCTCCGACCCCAGGCCCTTGATGTGCTGGTTGCCGGTCCGTTGGAGCTCGACCTCGACCTCGTACTCGCCGTCGGCCGGAAAGAAATACGGAACCGCGGCGCCGCCCCGCGAACCGAACGGCAGGTCCTCGTTCATGCGGTCTTCCTGCACCATCCACTTGTGGACCCGGTGCTGGTGGAAATCCGGGGTCCGGGCGCGACCGACCACGAGTCGGCTGATCTTGCGGGCCGCCGACAGATAGCGCTCCATGAGCAGGGGCGAGATCGAGAGGATGTCCGCATTGTTGTCGAACCCATGGACGTCGGCGTTGTCTCCCGGCAGCAGCGACCGCGCATCGACCTCGAGGCCGAGCAGGTCGCGGACGGCGTTGACGTACTCGGTCCGATTCAGACGATGGATTGCGGGCCGGCCGGGATTGGGATGTGCCGCCGCCGCGCGGTCGAGCGCGGTCTCCAGCCAGGACGCGAACTCGGCCCTGGTCGCCGCATCGGGCCGCGGTCGCCCGGGGGGAGGCATCGCGCCGGCGCGCAGCTTGCGCACCACCTTCTCCCACACTTCCGCGCCCCCGCCGACGTCGGCGAGGTCGGCGGTGTCGAGCTCGAGCCCGGCCGTCCGCAGACGCGCGTTGTGACAGGTGACGCAGTATCTGTCGAGGAGCGCGCGCTGCCTGGAAGGAGGCGCCTGCCCGTTCGGAGCCGCAGGACTGGTTGCCTGCAGGCGCAGATAGCCGCTGCCGCCGACCGCGACACAGCCGCAGACGACGAGAGTCGCCAGAATTGGACGGGCGAAGCGCCTCGACATGGTTGCTTGTCCTCCCTCTGTCCCGACGGGGCAGGATCCCTCCTGCCCCTTCGTCTACGCCCGATGTCCGCGCCCCCGTGAGCGGTTCACCACCTCACGCGCATCACGGGCTCGAGGTAGCGCGCCCACAAGACCCGCGTCGGCTGACCGTACCTGCTGCCGAGGGTCGTGCGCAACACCTCGATGGCATCGGTGTTCAGCAGGTTGAAGACGTCCGCCTGCAATTCCAACCGACACGTGCCGGAAGGGCATGTCGATCGCGACTCCGCTCTCGGCGTCCAGGCCGCCGCCGCGGTTGCAGAAGCGGAACGAGTTCGGGTCGTCGAGCGAATCGCAGTCCACGCTCGTCGTCCGCTGGACCGTCCAGCCCCCGAACACCGTCGCGCCCGCGGGGGAGCCGGCCGTTGACCGTGAAATCCAACTCCGTGTAGACCTGGGACCGGTCGAGGCCGGCGTACGGATGGCCGGCCGGCAGATTCGTGACGGCGTTCGTGTCGAAGTCTTCCAGCGCCAGCAGCGACCGCGAGTTCAGATTGTAGACCGTGATCGAACGGGCGGCTATCCGGGCTCCGTCATCCAGGTCTGCTCGACGGTGCCGAGATTGGGTGCGCAGCAGCCGGCTCCACTTGGCGAGCGCGGCAGCCGTCGCGACGAGATCTCCGAGACCCTCCCATCCGGGACGGTTCGCGATCACCGCGTCGAGCGCCGCGCCCGTGTCCCTCGCACCCAGCAGCGCACGCCCCAGGTCGGCGAAGGACCGGAGCGCCTCGCGGACCGCGGCCGTTTCGTTCCCGATCTGCGTTTCGCAGGTGCGCGCGGCGGCGCGATACGTCCTGCCGACGATCTGCTTGACGTGCTGAGCATTGAGCAGGTCGGCGTGGATGCCCGCGTCTTCCAGCGCCTCGAACGGCGCCTTCCAGTAGACTCCGGTGCCTTCCATGGCCGCGGCAGTGACGCTGTGCCCGCGTAGCCAGTCGGTCATCGCCCGCAGGCCGTCCGGCAGCGCGCTGAACTCCCGCGTGGCGGTGCGCGCCGGTCCGCTGCCGGCCTCGCACAACCGCACCGTGGCAGTGATGTGCATCTTGTGCACATCAAGGCGGGCCGACAAGCCACGTGCATGTCGTCGGTGCACAGCGTGTCGGTGTCGACAGTTGCGCGAATCATCAGGTACCCTCCCTGGCGGCGGAAGCGGGGTGGCGCGCCCGGTGCAGGAAACACCCGCCACCAGGCGGGGTTCGATTTGCTGCTCGTCCACGGCCTGAGGCCGGGTACGGTTCGGGGCTCGATGCCAGGCGCGCAGCGTCAGTTTGAGAACGGGGAAGGGAGTTGCCTCCCGCCACCGAAAGAGCTACGACGACTGTCCCGCTTCCGCCCCCTTGAGGATGCCACGACACCCGCGTCCGCAACGAAACCACCGAACGCCGGAGACTCCGGTGGAACAGACGCCCGGCGCGCGTTTCATGACGTCGGGGTGAGCGGCACGCCGATCATGAGGGTTTGAGCAGATGCTCCAGTGCCTCGCGCGACGGCACCCGTCAGACGTTGTCTGCGCTGACCAGAAAGGTCCGTGTGACATGGTCCGGTCGGCGAAGCGTGCCGCTGGTGTTGCCCAGGGACCTACCGCGGTGGCAGAATCCGATGCAGGATGCTCGACACACACGCCGTCGCCCGGTCGCAGACCGATGCCGGCCTGACACCAGCGCAGGCCGACGCCATACCGAACGCCGCCCGTCTCGCCGCCGAGCACGGCGACCACGTCACGGCCGACCACTTCAAGGCCGGACTCGCCGAACTCCGGACCGAGATCGCCGCCCTCGATGCCAAGCTCTCGACTCAGATCGCGAACGTCGAAACCCGCCTCATCAAGTGAATGGTCTCGACCGCCGGATCCGTCGTCGACAGCCCCACGACGCCGAGTCATCGCCTACGGTTCGTGCCTCTTCAGAGGTGACGATGCGCCAGCAACGCACGCCGCTCGCGAACCTGCGCCGGATTACCCGCCAGCGGCCACGGGAACCGCCCCGTCGAGCAGGAGTCCGCCGTGCGGGCGTACTGGCGCTGGTGGTGCTCGCACTCGGCTCGTCCACGGCCGCACAGACCTTCCGGCACGTCGAGAGTGGCAACTTCGGCCGCCACGACGCCATTTTCGAAGTCGCCGACCTCAACGGCGACGGCCGCGACGACATCGTGGTTGGGGGCCGGAATGAGGCTTACGAGAACGGGCAGCCCGAGGATCGGTTCAAGAAGTGGGCCATGCGCGTGCTCTTCGGCACGCTCAGCGGGCAGTTCGAGGCGGCACCGGACGGGTTCATCCAGGGAACGACGATCCGCACGAGACGCCCGGTCGTGGTCGCCGCGGACCTCAACGGAGATCGCCGGCTCGACCTCGCCATCTTCGACTACGGGGTCTACGTCGGTGAGGAGAGCGTCGGGATCGGCAACCCTCCGCAACTCTACCTGACCGGCGAAGACGGGCTCCTGTACCGCTCGGAGGGGCTCGCCGATGCTGTCAGGCGACACAACCAAGAGCACCCCAACCCCGATTACTCCGGCCCTGCGGACCTCCACGTCAAGGCGGCCGCCGCGGGGGACATCGACAACGATGGGGACGTCGACCTGTGGGTGCAAAGCATCGGCGGGGCCAACGTCTCGGTCCACGTGATGGTCAACAACGGCGACGGGACGTTTACGCTCGACGTGGATCGCGTCTCTGAGCGAGTCCACTACAACCGCCCGGAGGAATGGTGGTACTTCGCCGGGGTGCATCTGGCGGACATCGACAACGACGGGGACCTCGACGTGCTCCAGGGACAGTCGCGCGACGACCACCCGACGACCCGGTACCAATTTAATATCGTCCTGGTCAACGACGGCACGGGGCACTTCCCGTCGCGGATCGAGTTGCCCCACGCGCAGTTCTACGAGGGCTTCACGGCCGTCGGGGAGACGACCACCTTCGACGTCAACGGCGACGGGTGGCTCGACATCCTCCTGAACCACTCCCGGAACGACCTGAGCACTGACGCCGAGACTGGCGTTCTCGCGTTCACCGGCCGCTACATTCAGGTGCTCGTCAATCGCCGCGTGCCCCTCCCCGGCGGCGGCGTGTGGTTCGGCGACGAGACGGACACATGGGTCAAGGGGCAGGAGGCGACCACTCCGCAGCGCTACCCGAACGGCGAGGCTCTGTACAACGGTGGCGCCCTGGTCATGCGCGACTTGGATCGCGACGGCTGCGCGGACCTGCTGATGTCCGATACGTGGGGTCCGATTCGGGAGCAGGCTCCGATCGCGTACCGGAACAACGGTCACGGCCAGTTCCTGCCTCTTCCTCCAGAGCGATTCTGGCGTGACCGCAACGACGTCAACTTCGGGTACGGCGCCCATGCGGCCGACGTGAACGGCGATGGCCTGACCGATTTCGTCGTGCCGTGGCACAACTGGGGACCTGACGAGCGTCCTGATACCCGCGACGACTTCACGCTGTTTGCGACGCTGCTGAATGCCACGCCACTGCGCCCGGTCCGCTGCGAGCCGTCAAACTTGAGACACCATTGACGACCTCGCGGTACTCGGGCGCGCGGCGGCGGAGATGCGACTGCGGCATGTTCGTTACGCTTCTGAACACGACGCGGGCGAGGTCGCTAGGTCGCTAGTGTGCCGTCCCGGAGACACGCAACTTAATTCGCCCTACACGTTGCCGAGGAATCACAGCGTTTCGCTCGCTTTCGCCGTCTCGAACCGCCCAGGGCTTCTGCAACGAATTTCGGGGACTGGACACTAGTGTAGCGTCCCGGAAATGAGTATCGTAAGTGGCAGGCTTCAAGCAAGGGAGACTGCCATGCCACGCGGACGCCCCCTGGTACCACTCACGCTCACCGACGAGCAGCAGGATCAGCTCAACGGCATTGCCCGGTCGGCCACCCTGCCCTACGCCCTGGTCCAGCGAGCCCGGATGGTCCTCGCCAGTGCTGAAGGCTTGGCCAACTCTGCCGTCGCGCGGCGCTTCGGCGTCACACCACAAACCGTCGGCAAGTGGCGACGGCGCTTTCGAGCGGCCGGCATCGAGGGCCTGCACGACGAACTCCGCCCCGGTCGTCCTCGGACCTATGACGACGACAAAGTGGCGGCGGTGATCAACCGTGCCCTGCAGGAGAAGCCCGATGCCGCCACGCATTGGAGTACACGCACCTTGGGGCGAGCTGAAGGCATTGCCAAGAGCACGGTACAGCGCTGGCTCGCCC
The DNA here is from genome assembly GCA_965222905.1 of Vicinamibacterales bacterium. Lineage (GTDB taxonomy): Bacteria > Acidobacteriota > Vicinamibacteria > Vicinamibacterales > UBA8438 > WTFV01. The sequence continues at coordinate 315,164 of OZ244976.1, forward strand.
TCTTCGGGGTCAAGCCGCATCTGGCGAAGACCTTCAAGCTGTCCAGCGATCCGTTCTTCATCGAGAAAGTGCGCGACATCGTCGGGTTGTACCTCAACCCGCCCGACCACGCGATGGTCCTGTGCGTGGACGAGAAGTCGCAGATTCAGGCGCTCAATCGCACGCAGCCGACGCTGCCGATGGGCCTCGGCTACGCCGAAGGCTACACCCACGACTACGTCCGGCACGGCACGACGACGCTGTTCGCCGCCCTGGACATCGCCACTGGAAAGGTGTTCGGGCAGTGCCGGAAGCGGCACCGCCACGAAGAGTTCCTGTCGTTCCTGCGCCTGATCGACCGGGAGGTGCCGGCGGAGTTGGACATCCACCTGGTACTGGACAACTACGCGACGCACAAGCACGCCAAGGTCAAGCGGTGGCTGGCGGCGCGACCCCGCTTCCATCTGCACTTCACGCCCACCTCGGCGTCCTGGTTGAACCAGGTGGAGCGGTGGTTCGGGTTGCTCAGCCAGCGGGCGATCAAGCGGGGTTCGTTCCGCAGCGTCGCGGATCTGGTGCGCAAGATCCAGGCGTTCATCGACAGCTACAATACCTCTGCCACGCCGTTCGTCTGGGTCGCCACAGCGCAGTCGATCCTCGACAAGGTGGCGCGCATTGCGATGCGTATTTCCGGGACAGCACACTAGGTGAGGTGACACTCATGACGGTGGACCGAGTTGCCGGGCTCTTGCTGGCCGGCGCATGTCTCGGAGTCGCAACGGCTTGCGACGATGCGGGACCAACGAGCCCGACACCGGTCGAGACGATGATCGCTCCGGCAAGCATCGTCGGCCGAACGGTGGCCGGCACCATCCGGGAGACGCTTACGCGGTGCACGGCGCCCCCGGGGAGCGTCATCCGCTACCACTTCGAGGATGCAGACACGCTCCGGGCGGTTCGCGCCGACGGGCACTTCGATGGTCCGGCCAGCGAATGGTCGTACACGCGTACCGGGACACGGTCCGCGGAGATCGAGATTGCGTGGGAGAACAGCGGTCGGAGCGAGATCGAGCTGGCGTTTTCAGCCGACGACCGTGGAACGTTCCAGCAGCGGGACTTCGCCGCTTCCGGCGAGATCTACTGCGGCGACGTGACTCAGTTGCACTACCGTGGCGACTTCGAGGTTCAACTCGGCGGCGGCCCCTGAAAGGGGTGACCCCGAGTCCGGCCGCCGGCTTGTCGTACCACGCCTCGCCGTAGTCTCGGTCCGCGCCGCGGCATACGGCCGGTGCCGGGCGAGATCCTGCGTAAAGAAACTCCGGACGCTCGACTGGTCGGCCAACGCGCCATCGAAGGCGCTCAACGTGCCTGTGAACCGGATCACGGCGATCCTGATGGCCAACGTGGCGTCACCGCCGACACGGCTCTCCGGCCGGCGCGCTACTTCGGGACGACACACGGCGGTCTGGCTGGACTCGCAGCAGACCTACGACCTGCGCCGAGCCGAGATCGCTGTTGACCAACGAATCGCCGGAGGCGTGCGACCTCGGAACACCGCGGCGTAGCGCGAGTGTGTTCGGGACAACGCCAGCGACGTCGCGCTCTGGAGGTGCGTCGAGATACCGGAGGTTGCCGTGACGCCGGAGCTGGACGCGTTGTAACGCCCGGAAGGCTCCTGCTCGGTGCTCGTCCCACCGGCGGGATCCTCCCCACCTCGCTCCCCTCTCCCCTTGACGCCGGGTACGGTCCCGTAGCGGGCGTTGACCAGGTTGAGGGCTTCGCCGCGGCCGGCGGCCGGAACGAACTGGCCGTCGCTCGAGGCGGTCCGCCCGAGCCCCAGAAGGCCGCATCGGTAGGCGCGGCCTGGGCCTCGACGACCAGGGGACAACGCCCGGTCGTAGGCTTCCCCTTCGACGTGCCAGCGCGCGATGCGCATCAATTCCCAGAACCCCATGCGTGGTCGTCGCTTCGGCCATCTTGCGCAGGCCGGGATTGATTCCCTCGGCGAGCGGCACGTTGAGCAGGCCGACGCGGTCGCGACAGGGCGAACCGGTTCGCAGACTGCGTTGAAGGCCTCGCTGCGCCCGCACGCGGCCCAGTATTGCTCTCGCCGCACGCCCTTCAGCCTGGGGGCGCCGTCCCCGTCAAGGTCCTGCCGCGCCGCGGGCGCCCGGAGGCGCCCGGTCCCGGAGCCACCGCATCAGCGCCTTGTCCGGATCGGCCACCCCTGCGACCGAGCCGTACCAGTACGAAGAAACGCGAGGATCGAAGCGCGCCCGGCGCGGGCGCGCCGCCCGAACATGCGCCGCGTCTTGCGCTCAGGAAACCACATTGCAACCTCCTCGCACGGCCATGGCATGCTACGCACCACTCAGCGAATGCCGACACGATGACACACTCTCCGACACTCTCCGGGACTCGCCTATATCCAAATATGGACAGCGAGAAACCTCGCAAAATCGGCCCAAGAACACCCGGAGGCGACCCAATACCACCATAACCGCGGGGTATGTCCAGTGCGGCCAGTGCGGCGCGACTTCACGTGGCGGGCGGTCGAGGCAGGGCACGCGGTTGCAAAGGCCTGGCGCAAGGTCGCCAGGCAAGATAGGGAGTCTGCGCCGCGGAAATGTTACTGGCGCAGACGACGCTGGCTTGGCGGGTGGGGTCGAAAGACCTCACCTCTTTTCTGCCGATTCGCCGAAGTCGACCTCCATGGTCGTCTCGGACAATGGACTCCGGCCGCCGCCGTCAGTACACGATCCGCTCCCCCGCCAGGGGCGGCGCGAGCGGGGGCGGGCGGCGCTCCAGAGTCGCCTGCTCGTAGTCGTAGGCGTAACCGATGAGCCTGCCCTCGTCGTACGGCCGCCCCAGGAACCCGACATTCATCGGCAGCCCCTGCGATCCGAAGCCCATCGGCACCACGATGCTCGGAAAGCCGATCGAGCTGTAACCGGCCAGGGTCGACGGGCTCCGCAGGCCGCGCACCGACACATAGGCCGGATCGTCGGCCGTGAAGGTGGGATCCCGGGCCGGCGGCGCGAACCTCGGGTTGTACGGAAAGACCAGCGCATCGATGTCGTGGGCCTCCAAGACCTCGAGCTTGAGGCGGGTGTTGCGCGGCAGCACGTTCTCGATGAGATCGACGTAGACCGGATCGTCGGTCGACGTGGCGCTCGCCCGCTCCAGCAGGTCCAGCACGGACGCCTCCGCCGGCAGCGGCGACGCCGCCACCTCGGAGTGGTAGATGTCCAGGAACTCGTCCACGGTCTGGGGCACGTCGGGTCCCAGCGTCGCCAGGTACGCCTCCCAGTCCGCTCTGAACCGGTAGTCGGCGATCCTCCGTACCCCGTCGACGAACGAACCGTCGAACGTCACCGGATCGACGATCACCGCCCCCAGCTCCCGCAGCGTGTCGATGGCGGCCTCGGCGAGCGCGTCGATCTCGGGGTCGCCGCCGAAGTAGTCGCGCGCCACGCCCAACCGGGCGCCTTGCAGCGCCCCACGCTCCAGGAACCGCGTGTAGTCGAGCCTCTCGGCCGCCACGCCGGCGGGATGCGCCGCGAAGACCTCCCGACTCAGACCGTCCGGGTCGGCGGGGTCGGGTCCGGCGATGGCGGTCAGCAGGACTGCGGCGTCCGTCACCGTCCGCGCCATCGGACCGGCGGTGTCGAAGTTCAGGTTCTTGGGCGCGATGCCATCCCGGCTGATCAGCCCGGTGGTGGGCCGCAGGCCGACGATGCCGGTGAACGATGCCGGGCCGCGCACAGAGGTGCTGGTGTCGCTGCCCACGGAGACGACCGTGAGGTTGGCGGCCACGGCGACCGCGGAGCCGCTGCTCGACCCGCCCGCGCTCCGCAGCGCGTGGTAAGGGTTGACCGTCCGGCCGTCGACCGAGTTGTAGCTGTTGCCGCCGGCGAACTCTCCCAAAGAAGCCTTGCCCAGGATGAGCGCGCCGGCGGCGCGCAGCGCCTGCGTGACGTAGGCATCGTCTGGAGCCATCGCATCCCGCAGGATGACCGTTCCGTTGGTCGTCGGCATGTCCGCGGTGTCGATGTTGTCCTTGAGCAGGACGGGGATGCAGTACAACGGCCCCCGCGGGCCGTGCTCGGTCCGCTCGGCTTCGAGCTCGCGTGCGACGTCGAGCGCCCGCGGGTTCACGGTGATGATGCTGTTCAGCAGGGGCCCGTCATCGTCGTAGGCGGCGATGCGGTCGAGATACATTTGCACGAGCGCGGGACACGCGAGGGCACCCGCCTCGAACGCCGCCTCGATGTCGGCGATGGTCGCCTCTTCCAGAGCGAACCCGGCGGCCGGGCGCCCGGGGCTCTGCGGCCCGAATCCGGCGACCGCAGCCAGAACCAGGATGACGACGACGGGTAGTCCGAGGTGCGTGCGCATTGCTCTGCCCTTCCCTCCGCGGTCGGAATCCGCGGATACGTGTCATACTATAGGCGTGAACCCCCGGGAGTGACGACATGACGGACAGGCAGGCTCTGATCAGCGCCGCGCTGGGGGTTGGCGCCATCTGCGCGACGGTAGCAGGCTCGTCGTGCTCGACAAACGCGCGAATCGACGATCTCCACGCCAACCTCATCGATTTCCGGGCGGCGGTGCGCTCGGAGTTTCAGAGCGTGCGCGGCGAGATCCAGAGCGTGCGCGACGAAGTGGAGGGGGTCCGGGTAGAGATCCGGGACGTACGCGCGGAACTCCGGGACGTGCGCGACGACGTTCAGGGCGTGCGCGGATTGTTGATCGATCACCTCGACGGGCATGATCTAAACAGACCCGGCGACTGAACGACCCGTAACCCGTGCCGTTCCAGGACATGGGACGCCCTTGCCGGGGCGCATCGAAACCCGGCCTGAACGTCGCCATCACCTGTCTCATCTGCCGCGCTGCCCGACGGCAGCGGCGTCGCTGAGCCACCTGGCATCCGCAGCTCGAATGGGACGCCGTGGCGCGGCGGCTCACTCGCCCCCCGGCAGCAGCGTCAGCCGATTCGCGGCGCGCTCCTCCACCGCCCCCCGCGTATAGAGTAGCGGAAAGTACTCGCCGTTGCCCAGGTTTTCGGCCAGGTTGCCGTAGAACGGGCTCCCGGGCTGGGCCGACTGTCCGGGCGCGTTGCTGGCGACCGAGCGGTCCGGGTCCGCGAGGTCGATGATGCGCCGGAAGTTGGCGCCGGTGGCGTTGACGGAACCGAAGCCGCCGGGACGCTCCACCGCGGGCAGGTCGAACGCCGATGCCAGCATGTGCGGCAGCTCGCTGGCATGCACCCTGCCGTGCCGCCACTCGGCCCGGTCGGGGCCCAGCTCTTCGGTGAGCCGCTCGATCGCCGCCGTCAGGCCCTGCTCGATCAGCGCCCGGCGCTCGGCTTCGGGCGTCTCCGAATCCCGTGCGGCGGCGGCGACTTCGGCGTTCCAGCGCACGTAGAGCGCACCCGCGGTGCTGTCCTGCGAAACCGTGGCGTCCCACTCGGCGATCAGCCCGCGCGCCCATTCGACGTCGGGATCGTCCGACGTCCAGCCCTGGAAGGCCGGGATGTCCCTTGCAGCCGCGAGCAGGCGGGCGTCGTGCTGGATCCGCTTGTGATCGTCCACCGAGAGCACTTCGCCGGCGCCGAGAATCTGGTGAAGCCGGGCGATCCGCGACGTCTCGACGCCGCGCGACGTGTGGTAGAAGACCGGCCGCCCCTCGTAGCCGGGCGGATGGACGTTGTTGTTGGCGGTCGCGACGTAGCCCCGCTCGGGATTGAACTCCCGCGGCAGGTCGGTCCGGAAGCCCCGCCACTCGTAGTCGCCGTTGCCGGGCACCGGCAGCCGCCCGTTCCAGCCGTCGCGATCCGGCGTCAGCCCGGTCACCTGCAGGGCGATGTTGCCGTCCGCGTCGCCGCAGACGAGGCTGTGCGTCGGCACGAGCCAGTGCATCGCCCGCTCGAAGAAGTCGGCGCAGCTCTCGGCCTGGGCGAGCTGGAAGCTGCCCTTGTAGGCGGCCGTGCCCGGCTCCTGCACGACCGAGCGCACGGCGTAGGCGACGCGGTTCTCCAGGTCCTCGTAGAAGACGGGACCGTGGCGGCTGAACTTCAGCACGACGGGCTCGGGCTCCTGCCCCTTGACCGGGATCTCCTCCTCGATGACCCGCAGCGGCTCCCAGCCGTCCTGCCAGCGCACGAGGTTGGGATCCTCCGGGTGCAGCTCCTCGACGTAGACGTCGACCATGTCGGTGCCGGCGAAGGTGAACCCCCACGCCATACGCTCGTTGCTCCCCGCATCGACGCCGGCGAAGGGCGGCTCGCCGCCCCCGATCACGTTCCAGCCCGGGGCCACGAGGTGCACGAAGTAGCGCAGCGCCGGCATCTCGATGCGCCGGTGGGGATCGTTGGCGAGAATCGGCACGCCGCTCGGCGAGCGCTCGCCGGTCAGCACCCAGTTGTTGCTCCCCTCGGTGGCAATGGGCCGCGGCAAGACCTGCCGCGTCTGCAGCCCCGGCGCCGCGACCAGCGCGCGGTACGGCTCGACGATCTCCAGCGGCGGCAGGCGGCCGGTGACGAACGGATCGCCGTCGCCGGCGCGCATCGCGTCGAGGATCTCCTCGGTGATGATGCTGACGTCGAGACCGTCCGGCACAACCAGATCGTCCCACGGATCCGGGGCGAAGCGCCGGTTTGCCTCCTCTACTCCATGGCGGGCGACGTCGAGCGCGAGCTGCATCTCGTGGATGGCGTGCCCCCGTACGCTCGGCACGCCGAGCGAGGCCCAGCGCAGCACGGCCGTCTCCGCCGTCCAGGGCAACGGCTCGACGCCGGTGAGCTGAAACTCCACCGGCAGGTTGTCGCGGTTCTGTTGGACGTAGGCGTTCACACCGTTGGCGTGCGCGGTGAACAACCGGTGCGCGTCGGGGTGATAGCTGGTCCACTCGGTTTCGTCCCACGGCCCGCGGAACATCGTCAGCCTGGTGCGGCGGTCGTAATCGATCGCCTCCGGCCCGAAGATCTCGGCCAACCGCCCCTCGCGCCAGCGCCGCCACATCTCCATCTGCCACAGCCGGTCCTGCGCCATGACGTAGCCCTGGGCAAAGAACAGGTCGTCGTCGTTCTGTGCGTAGATGTGCGGCACCCCCCACTCGTCGCGGATCACTTCGACCGGCTCCCTCAGGCCCGGCGCCGCCAGTTCCCCATCGAGGGTGGCGAGCGAGCGGTGGGCGAGCTCGTCGAGCGACGCGGGCGCTGCCGAGTCGTCGGCACCGCAGCCGGCCGCGATTGCCGCCAGCGCGATCAGAGCGAGCCGGGCGAGGTGACCGAGCGAGGAACCGGGACGCCCGTGCCCACACCGGGAACCGAGACCCTCGGACGTCCTTCCGGGAAGTTGTCGCATCGTCTGATCCTCAAGCCTCTGGAGCGCTTCGGCGGCGCGCCGGCACGCCGTCAAGGAGATACCGTGACCGCCACGTAGCCGTTCGTCCAGCAGCATTGATCCGCCGGCGTGCTGTCGACGGGGTTGAAGTTGTCGGCCCGCACCCGGAGCACGTACTCACCCGGCTCCGCGAACGTCACCGAGGCAACCCTCCGGCCCCCCGCTGCCTCGATGGGACTCGACTGTTCCTCGCTGAACGCAGCGGGTACCGGACCCGCATGCGTGAACCATGTCGCGCCGCCGCTCACCGGGTCGCGCTCGGCGCCGGGAGCCAGACGATCCGCGACCCACACGGTCAGGCTCAGCGGCGTCCCGGCCGGCGCGCTCAAGCGCAACGGATTGGACTGGCTGCCGAGCGGATTCGCCCCGCGCGACCAGGTGGACGCCTCACGGGCGTCGCCGGCCAGGGTCATCGGACCCCAGAGCTCGGGGCCTTCCCGGAACAGCCTCAGGCGCGGCGGCAGCGAACCCATCGCCATCGGGGCGTGGTGCAGGCGGTATGCCTCGACGCCGGCCCTGCCGGGAACCGAATGGGGTGGCTGACTGCCGGTCTGCAGAGTCCAGACGACGCGTCCGCCGTCCTCCGCGAACTCGCCCGGGACGGTGACGGTGAAAACCCCGGTGCCGCGACCGGGCGGGAACAGGGTCGGCTGCACGCCGTCGAGTTCCCCCAGCGACAGGTAATTGGAGGGACCATGCGGGATGTGCACCGTCTCCTCACGGTTGCGGTTGAAGAAGCCGAACGAGAGCGTGTAGCTGCCGTCGGGGTTCTCGTACCAGCCCTCGAAGAAGGGTGAGACCGGGAGCCCCTCGGCAACCAGCCCGCGCTCCCAGGGTGCGGACGGAAAGGGCGGCCGGTCGCCGCCCGGCCGCTGCTGGGCGGCGAGCTCTACACCGGCCAGCAGGATGACCAATCCCCAACCGAGCGCGGTGATGGCCCCCCGACCGAGCCCGGGCAGCTCTCCCCGACCGAGCGAATCCGGCATCCCTTCAGCGCACGCACCCGGCGCCGCCGTAGCGCTCGCCCGGCCCGGCGCCCGGTGCCTCCTCGTCCCGCGTGGCTTCTCCGATATCGGCATCGCGCCGCTACTGGCCGCCCCCGGCGGCCGTTTCCACGACCTGCGCGGCCCGTTGGGCCACGAGTCGCTCGTAGCCTTCCTCATCGAGATGGGTGACCGCGATCCAGGCGTGCGACATCTCGTCGGTGGTCCGACTGCCGCGATAGACCCACTGCTCGGGGTCGGGGTTGTTCGGGTTGCCGGCGGTGTTGTCGTACCAGAACGTCAGGACGATGACCCCGCCGGTCGGGACCAGCGGCGCCACACTCTCCTCGTAGATGTGGCTGTGCTGCCACCACGTGGTCCAGTTCGAGATCATGCTCATCACTTCGCGCCGGCCCGTCTCCGGGTAGTACACCTCCATCGCAGCGGCGCGCAGGCGCAGGTGGCCGTGGGGCTGGAAGCTGTCGATGCGCACCGGATGGTCGAACGAGTGGAAGCCCTGGATCATGGCGGTGCCGCGCGGCTCGATGGCCAAGTCCCCCTCCAGCCGGTAGTTGGCGAGGTCCTGCGCGTACTCGGGCTCGTAGTCCTCCGGGTGGAACCAGAAGCCGAGCGCGGTCACCTCGTTCTCGACCGCCTCGCCCATCGGGTAGTAGTGGACCGACCAGCGCACCAGGGAGTTGGCGGGCAGCAGCCGGCCGGCGCCCTCCGGAATGACCTCGCCCAGCTTGCCGGCGGCATACTCGGTGAAGCGGCCGCCCCCCTGACTGATGAGCTCGCCCTCCGCGCCGCGCAGATACAGGGTCGTGTTGGCGTGGTGCACCACCTCGCGCCCCTCGACCGACGGCTTCACCTCGATGGCCTTCAGGTAACGATCCTTCTGGAGGGGGATCTCGACGAGCGGCTCCCACCACAGATCGGAGCCGACCGCGGGCACGTCGAACGGCTTGGCCGGGACTACGAGATCGGGCTCGCCGAACTGCTCGGCCAGCCGCCACTGGCCGGGGTCGGGCCACTCGACCGGCGGGGGCAGGTCGGCAGGGTCGCCTTCCGGGGCGCCCGCGTCGACCCACGCAACCACCGTCGCGACGTCGGCGTCGGTCAGCCGCGGGTCGTACTGCAGCTCCTGGATGCCGATGTCCCGATCGTACTGGTACGGCGGCATCTCGCGGGTGGCGACCTTGGTCCTGATGAGCGCGCTCCAGCGGCGCGCGTCGGCGTAGCTCAGCAGCGACATCGGTCCGATGGAGCCGGGCCGGTGGCAGACCTGGCAGTTCCGCTGCAGGATGGGCGCCACGTCCGTGGAGAACGTCACCCCGGCAGCTTCGCCCTGGGCGAACGCCGGCGCCGGCGCCACGGCCTGGGCCAGCAGCAGGACCGCGATCACCAGGAGGACGAGCGGCGACGAGCCGGAACGCGCTTCGGTCATGAGTCTCCCTCCACGACAGGGCCGTTTGCCGTTGATCATCCCCTTTCCGCGGCGCCGGCGCAATCCCTCCGGCGGCGCGGGAAACCGACAACGGTGGACGGCGATATTCTACGGGCAGACACTATCGCGGCTGCGTGACATAATCGCGGCAGGGTCGGCCATGTGACTCACGCGGGTCGGCCACGGAACCACAAGAGGAGGAACCATGAGCGCGCGGATGTTCCTGGTGTCATCGGCGGCGGTCGCCTGCCTGCTCGCATTGCCGGCCGGAGGCGCGGCGCAGTGCGAACCGGACGGCGACCTGGAGTTCGTCTGCGGGCCGGTCAATCCCGAAGATCTGGCCGCGGTCCCGGACTCTCCCTGGGTCATCGTGTCGAGCATGGCGGACGACGGCCACCTGTATGCGACCGACACTCGCGACCGCACCTCGCGGCAGGTCTACCCCATCGAGAGCTCGGCGCCGCGGCACGACGCGGCGCTGTACGGCGCCTGCCCCGGTCCCGACACCAGCGGCTTCCGGCCGCACGGGCTCGGCCTGCGTCCCGGGAACGACGGGGTGCACACCCTGTACGTGGTGCGCCACGGCGCCCGCGAGTCGGTGGAGGTCTTCGAGATCGACGCGCGCGGCGAAGCGCCGGCCGCCACCTGGGTGGGCTGCGCGGTCGCGCCCGAGGGCGTCGGCCTGAACTCGGTCTCGGCGCTCCCGGACGGCGGCTTCGTCGCCACCAACTTCCAGCGCTCGACCGGCGAGCTGTGGGAGTGGCAGCCGGGCACGGGATGGACGGAGGTGCCGGGCAGCGCGACGGCCGGCCCGAACGGCATCGAGGCGTCGCCCGACGGCCGCTGGCTCTACATCGGCGGCTGGGGCACGCAGTCGCTGATCCGGCTGTCCCGCGGACAGACGCCGGTGGTGGTCGACTCGGTCGACGTCGGCTTCCACATCGACAACGTCCACTGGGCGCCCGACGGCACGCTGCTGGCGGCCGGCCACGCGGGAAGCGGGCCCGACTCGATCTTCGCCTGTCTCGGTCAGGGCGCGTGCGACGGGGTCACGTCGCGGGTGGCCAGGATCATCCCCAACAGCCTGGCCAAGGAGGAGATCGTCCGCTATCCCTCGAACGATCGGATCATCCTCGGCACGGTCGGCATCCAGGTCGGCGACGAGATCTGGGTCGGCGGGGTCGGCGGCGGCGAGCGCATCGGCCGCTTCCCGGCGCCGGCGCGCTAGAGCGGCGGACGCGTCATGACTGCCGGCATCCAGAAGTTCACCGTTTTCGTCCTGGCGATCCTCGTCTCCTGGATCGCCGGGGCCACCGTCCCGCCGACGTGGAGCGTCAACCGGGTGACGCTGGACGTGCTGATGGACGACGACGGCCGGCTGTACTACCTGTCCGAGGGCAGCCCCGCCTATTTCGACGCCGTCCCCATCGAGCAGGCGCAGCTCGACGCCGCGGCGCTGCGCGCCTCCGGCGAGACGCCCCCGGTGACGGAGGAGTTCGTTTCGGCGGTGGAGACGCGGGACGAGCGGACGGAGACGGTCTACTACCAGCTCGTCGCGCGCTCCCATTGGGGCTGGTGGTCGCTGCTGCCGGCCGTGGTGGCGGTGATCCTCTGCTGGTTGACGCGGGAGCCGGTCACGTCGCTGGCCGCCGGCATCGTCTCCGGAGCGCTGCTGCTCGGCAAGTACGACATCACCGGCGAGGTGATGATCCCGTCGCTGGCGTCGACGAACTCGGCCGGGGTACTGCTGTTGTACCTGTGGCTGCTGGGCGGGCTGATGGGCGTCTGGTCGCGCACCGGCGCCGCGCAGGCGTTCGCCGAGTTCATGACCGTACGGTTCGTCCGCGGCCCGAGGAGCGCCAAGCTGGTGGCCTGGGCGCTCGGCATCGTCTTCTTCCAGGGCGGGACGGTCAGCACCGTCGTGGTCGGCACCACCGTCAAGCCGATCGCCGACAAACAGCGCGTCAGCCACGAGGAGCTGGCCTACATCGTCGACTCGACCGCCTCGCCGATCGCCTCGCAGCTCGCGTTCAACGCGTGGCCGGGCTACGTGCAGGCGTTCATCTTCGTCTCCGGGGTCGGCTTCCTCGCCACCGAGGCGGACCGCATCGCCTTCTTCTTTCAGAGCGTGCCGTTCTGCTTCTACGCGATCTTCGCCGTCCTGGGCACCTTCCTGCTGAGCATCGAGAAGCCGGTCTTCCTGGGCAAGCGGCTGGCGACGGCCATGGAGCGCGCCCGCACGACCGGCCGGCTCGACGCCGAAGGGGCCGATCCGCTGAGCACGAAGGAGCTGCAGGCGAGCAAGGTGCCGGCCGGCTACACGCCGCACGTCCTGGAGTTCTTCCTGCCGCTCGGTGTGCTGATCGCCATCGCCATCGGTACGTTCGTCGCCTACGGCTCGCCCAACGTGCAGTGGGCGTTCGGAGCCGCGCTGCTGCTGGCCGCCGGCATGGCGCTCGGCAAGGGCATGTCGCTCAAGGACCTCATCTCGGGTTTCCACGACGGCATCAAGGGCGTGGTGCTCGGCTCGGTCATCCTGCTGCTGGCGATCACGATCGGCAACGTCAGCACGCAGACCGGCGGGGGCGTCTTCCTGGTGGAGCAGCTCGGCGACGCGGTGCCGTACTTCCTGCTGCCGGTGATGCTGCAGCTCATGACCATGGTCATCGCCTTCTCCACCGGCACGAGCTGGGGCACCTACGCGGTCGCGTTCCCCCTGGCGATGCCGCTGGCCTGGGCGGTGGCCGGCGCGCAAGGGCTGTCGCACCCGGAGCTGTTCATGACCCTCTGCTTCGCGTCTGTCATGGACGGCAGCGTCTACGGCGACCAGTGCTCGCCCATCTCGGACACGACGGTGCTCAGCTCGGTCTGCACCGGCTGCGACCTGATGGACCACGTGAAGACACAGATCCCGCAGGCCTCTGTGGCCGCCGCGCTGGCCGCGGTCTGCTGGACGGTGATCGCGTTCTTCACGGCGTGAGCCGAACGGAAGCGCCCGACTCCCCCGTCGCGTTGTGGTTGTAGGCTTGCGAACACCAGAACGAACCCGCGAACGACACACGCGAGGAGGACCGCCAAGATCATCGACCAGGCGAACACGCTCGACACCGAGGAGCTGCGACCGTAGTCCGCGCCGTTGCGCGCCGCACGCGTCACCCATGAGCGCGGGTGCTATATTGAACGCAGTGGAAGCTCACGGCGGCCGCGTCGCCATCGCCAGCCCGGCCACGATGCACACCGGGCCGCTGGGCTCCCAGGTCCACGTCCTGCACGCCGATGCCGGGACCGTGACCGCGCTGGCCGCCATCGACTGGAACCGGTGGTTCGGTCGGGTCTGCCTCGATCCGGTGCGCGGACTCGTCGTGCTGATGACCCCCTCCCACCTTCACGAAGACCTCGCCGAGATCTTCGACGACATCGTGGACGCAGCGGCGAACGTCTCGAAGAGACTCGGCAGCACGCGCCTCCGCGGGCGGAACGAGCCGCCGGGCACGGGGATGGAGCCGGACTGCGCCTTCTACCTCGATGAGCGGGCCAGGGGATATCGCGCGGCGCTCGTCGAGGGCGAAGCCGCAGTCGAATCGTTCGTCGAACGCACTCCGTTCGACCTCGTGGTCGAGGTCGAGATCACGAACGGCGACGAGGGCAAGATCGAGCGCTACGGCGACATCGGCGTGCGCGAGCTCTGGCGGCTGCACGGCCGCAAGGGGACGCACGACCTGAGGGCGGACTTCTTCGCCCTGCACCCCGGGAGGCCGCCGCGACGGCTTGCCGCCTCCGCGGTCCTCGCCGGCCTCACCCCCGGCGACGTCTGCGAGGCGGCGGACAACGTACGGTCGTGCCTGACACGCGACGAGCGGACGGAAGCCGTCGCCCGCATCGTCCGCCGGCGCCGACGCGCCAGCGTGCGCGTCCGCGAAGCGGAGACGCCATACGCCGCCCCGCCCGGATAGTCCACCAAGCACCTGCCATGTCCGGTTGTTCCAGTTGACGGTCGACCGCCCCGGTTCGTGCCGTGGTACCGTCGTAGCGTGCGCATCGGAATCCCCACGGAAATCAAGGCGGACGAGCACCGCGTCGCCATCACGCCGTCCGGCGTCGCGGCGTTCGCCGCGCGCGGGCATGAGGTCGTCATCGAGGCAGGGGCCGGAATCGGCAGCGCGATTCCGGACGAGACCTACCGTGCTGCCGGCGCGGCCGTGGCCGACGGCCCGGACGCGGTATGGGAGCGCGCCGACCTCGTCCTCAAGGTCAAGGAGCCGCTCGATCCCGAGTTCGACCGGATGCGGCCGGGCCAGGTCCTCTTCACCTACCTGCACCTGGCCGCTTCGCGGGACCTGACGACCCGCCTTCTCGAGCGGCGCGTCGTCGGCATCGGCTACGAGACGGTGCAACTCGCCGACGGGACGCTGCCGCTGCTTCTGCCGATGTCGGAAGTGGCAGGCCGCCTGTCGATCCAGGCTGGCGCCACGTCGCTGGAAATGCGCTCCGGCGGCAAGGGGCTCCTGCTGCCCGGCGTCTCCGGCGTGCGGCGCGGCCGGGTGACGATCATCGGGGCCGGCGTCGTCGGACTCAACGCCTGCGTCGTGGGCGTCGGCTTCGGGGCGGACGTCACCATCATCGACATCAACCCGCTACGGCTCGCCTACGTCCGCGACGTCGTCCAAGGCCACGTCACCACGCTGATGTCGAACGCCGCGAACATCGAGGGCGCGGTGGCGTCCGCCGACCTGGTTCTCTGCTCCGTCCTCATACCCGGCGCCCGCACGCCGCGTCTCGTCACCCGCGCGCACCTGGCGCAGATGGAGCCGGGATCGGCGCTCGTGGACGTCGCCGTCGACCAGGGCGGCTGCGCCGAGACGACCCGGCCCACCACCCACCACGATCCCCGCTACGTCGAGGAGGGCGTGGTCCACTACTGCGTCTCCAACATGCCGGGCGCCGTCCCGCACACGTCGACCTACGCCCTGACCAACGCCACGATGGCCCACGCGCTGCAGATCGCCGACCGCGGCTGGCGCGTCGCCGCGGCCGACGACCCCGCGCTGGCAAAGGGAGTCAACGTCGTCGACGGGCAGGTGACCCACCAGGCGGTGGCCGCCGCGCATGGCCTCCGAAGCGTTCTCCTCACTGAGACGTAACCTCACCCGCCTCACCAACGCCGGGTCCGCCCGCTGCGTCCCTTCCTACTCACCGTATACCAACACCGCCGACCATCACCGTCTTTCAATGGACTATGTCGCATTCTGGCAACGCCCGTCTCAACTCCTTAACCACCTTCTCACCCACCCGCGTCCCGCGCAACACAAGTTTCCTCAACCCCGTGAGCCTCCGCAACGGACTCAGGTCCGCCACCCTGACGCCGCTCAAGTCTAGCGACTTAAGCCCAACCAGTGCCCCAAGTGCGCTAACGTCCGTTACTTCAAGCTGTGCCAACTCCAAAGTTTCCAGTGCCTCCAGCTCGCCGATCGGACTTAGATCCATCACTCCCGTGTAATTCAGCCTCAAGGTCCTGAGCGCTCTCAACGATCGCAACGCGCCAAGATCTACCACCGCCGTCTGACTCGCGTCCAGAACCTCTAGCGCCAATAGATGCCTCACCGGCGCCAAGTCCACAATTCCCGTCCGGCCCACGTCCAGCCGCCGCAACCCCTCAACATCCATCAGCGGGTCAATATCAACAATAGCTGTACCCCACAAATCCAAAACCTCCAGCCCCGCAAGCTTCGCTACCGGCCTCAGGTCCACGATGCGCGTGTTCCACGCTCGCAAGTCCGTGAGAGCCTTCAACCCGGCCAATGCTTCGATATTTGCAACTCGCGTCTTACTAAGGTACAGTGTTTCCAGTGCTTCCAGCGCCCCCAACCCGCGAACGTCTCCAACATCAGTGCCATGCAGGTCCAAAAACTCTAGCTTCGCGAGCGCCGCCAATGAACTACAATCCACAACTCTTGTATCCCCCACATTAAGGAATACCAACTCCGAGAGACGTTCCAACGGCCTAAGGTCCCGTATTCTTGTGCCACTAACGTCGAGCAGCCTAAGCGCTCCGAGACCCCCGACCGGACCAATATCCAACACCGGCGTCTGCCGAAGACTCAGATCCTCCAGATCCCCCAAAGCAGATAATGGTTCAATGTCCGACACCTGCGTCTCTTCTAGCGTCAGTTCGCGAATCCCCAGAGCCTCCGCTTGCTCAACTATTGCCGTCAATATCTTCCGGTTCCATCCCGCGTCGTCGCCGAACAGCGTTACAAAAACTCCCGGCGCCGAGGGTGGATACTTCCGCACGCGCCCACGCCGAAGGGCCGGTCGCACCGCCGCCACCGCAGCTTCCCCGGGCCTTCCTCCGAGTCCGGACCGTGAATTCACCACAAGACGTGCGAGCAATTCTGCCAAGTTCACGTCAGAAGATGCTCGTCTATCCTCGAGCCCTGCGAACCCCTCTCCAAATACCACATCCATCACTTCCGCGTGCCAATCCTCCTTCACGGCGAGCAACTCGAACAGGAATACGAACGGTTCACGCCACGCACTTCGACCTGCCCATTCCGCCACACCATCCCGTGTCACACCAAGTTGGGTCTTTCCGCCACGCGCCCATTGCAATCCCGTAACCTCACGCTCCAGCGCGATCGCCGCAAAATACTCCTGAAACGACAAGTGCACAAACGCATAACGCCCCTCCCCTCGCGGCAAGAATAGTCCGCTTCGCCGGCCGACAAAGTCCAAAAACTCCCTAGCCGTCATCCCTCCTGTATCGCGCGATTGCTCCATCTCCTCCTCAAGCCACCTTACAACCTCCTCCGTCTCCGCCAAGAGCTCCGCCTGCACTTCCCCCGTACCCTCTTCGTGCCCTGTGGAGCGCCGTACTTGCATTTCGTACCCCACGCGTCCGAGCCACCGCTTCTTTTGCGGCAAATTGAAGGCACCAGAGTAAACACCACGGAACCGATCAATCGATTCCAAATAGGCCTCTGCAATTCGCTCGTACAATAGTGCTCGTCCGTGCGGCAAGGTCGCCTCAATCCGATGAATAAGCGCCATCATGGTCAGCAGATTCGGAATTCGCGCCAACCGCAAAATGGCATCGTCCGCGTGCACGGCGTGTACCAAATGCGACGCCTCACTCCCCGCTCGACCAGCCGCCGCCTCTCTCTGTGCGTACCAGTTCTGCGCAAATTCCTCGATCCGTCCGTCATCGAACGGTGCTACGTATCTCGTGACGATGACAGCGTCCTCTCCAATCTTGGCCGACTCGACATCCCCAAGTAGGCTAGGTTGATCGAATAAGCGCCTGCGGTCTTCCTCGGCCCGCTGTGCTTGCCTTACAGGCCCACCTATTGGCGCTGTCTGTACTCGCAATGTTATAGCCTTCGGATCAACATCAAACGGCACTTCGCTGTACCCCACTATTCTCGACGACAAAAGCCATTGGCAGTCCGGATACCGGACAATGCCGTCCAGCACGGCGCTTCTAAGCGCTCTGCGGGCCTCTATATCAGAGACCTCGTCGATACCATCCAGTAAAATAAAGGCTTTTCCACGGTCAAGCATTTCACGAAGGTATTTCCCTCTCCGCAGTGGTTCGCTCATCGCATGACCCAAGAAAGCGTGTAGCAACCCATCAAAGTCCCGCACCCCTTGCAGCTTTAGTTCCCTCAGCAACATAGGGATAGGTAGACGCCAACTACCCATCCGCTTGGCCCAAGCCTCGCTGGTCGGGCGGGCTAACCGCCAAACAAGGTAGTTGAGAACGGTGGATTTCCCCGTACCGGGATCGCCCAATAGGACCACGTACCTATGGTGCTTAAGCACGTCAAGAATCGTCTCCGTCGCTTCTAACCATTTCGACGGATTCTCATCCGGCGAGACGTAGCGACGCGTCAAGAGTGGTTCTACGAACAACTGGTCAATCACAATATCCGGATTGTCGCGACGATCAGGTAGTCCAAGGAAGCGAATATATCCGTGCCAATCCCTGACGTTGCTCAGGTATGCGCGCAACCGTCCGTTCCGGACAAGGCCCGACATCGTCAATAGACCGTCCGGATTCGAGCTGCTCACGGTGTCCCACCATGAAGATAAGGCCCGAACTGTTCTGCAGTCACTTCCGTGCCAAGGCCATCAACCAAGAGTTGGATCCAGAAAACGTTGGGGTCCGTCGGATCCGGGTACGTACTCTCTTTCTCCGTCGTTGGGGTTGGTGTCCTTTCGTCGCCGCTTCTCTTCTTTCGCAAGACCAGTGCGGCCAGGCATGGAATGTCTGATTCGTGGCCCCTGCACCGGTCACGGATCCTGTCGAAGAGACTCAGGTCCGATTCCCATCGGACAAATACCTCATGGTGGAATTGGTAGACGTACGCGACAATGAGCAAGAGACGTGTTTCGATAATCGCAGCGGCCGTCGGTAGTTGGTCCTCCCGCGGCAGTCTTGACGAGAACCGCCCGATCAGGTTTGCAAACCCCTTGAGTTTCCTGGGGTTAGGCGGCAGACAATCATATCCCTCAATTGCATGGGCAACCCACTCCCTGACGGTTTCACTCTCGATCGTTCTCTCTAGCAGGAACTGGAGCAGCCGCCCAGGATTGCGCACCGTTGGAAGTCTCCATACATTCTGGCAGAGTTTTTCCATGTAGGCAGCAGCACGGGATTTCGTCTGACGCTCCATCTGAAGTTGAACTTGGCGTGTGACTCTGCGGGTGGCCTCTGGTTCCGCTGTTGTTTCTATAGTCACCGGACCGCTCTGTACACTATCGAGTCGATTGCAGATGGCTCCCTCGACAGCCTTTTGGTTCATACCAAGAATAAACACGCAATTGCTTAGCGTCAGGTAAATCTTTAAGCCCTCCATCAGGCGATATGCAGCCTCTGGCTCACAGCGGTCGAGATCATCGATAAATACCGCTAGCCGGGGCTGTGGGGCGCCCGTTGCGGACTTGGGCAGAAGTGTACCAATCGCTTTGCTTAGATGCTCACGTAGGGTATGCGATGGAAGGGTAGTGGCCAAGTTACTAACTTGCGACTCGCGACTGGCAGCAGAAAATGCCGAGTACTGAATGCCTATTTTCTTCGTAAGTTCTTCGATTGACAGAAGTGCACCACGTATCGCCACTTGGGCACCTTGGCTTACGGCCTTGGTCACTTGACGAGCCCACGATAGTTGTGCGCGCATTTCGTGTAGGAGTGCAACGACGGGGGCATCTTCATGCTGATATCGCCAAGCATCGAACCACACAGCGCGGATTGTTCTTTTGTAAGATTTGGTCTTGTCTCCCATGCCATTCGCCCGTCGTCCAGCCAACTCCCGTCGGACTTCGGCCGGTTGCTGGGGACAGTCGCCCGTCAATTGCCACTGTACCTGGTGGAGAAAACTTGTCTTTCCGAGCCCCCAATCCCCGTGTACCCCGAACACCTGCGGAGGCTCACAACGGGCGATGGCATCAGTGACTTCCGCCGTCAGGGAACTTCGATCTAGTTGGTCTAGGAGCGTCGGTTCGTCGTTGTGTACGGTCATTCTGCAGTCGCTCAATAGATGCTACGATGCGGTCTCGGGCGTCGTCACTCGGCGCCTGAAGTTGGCGCACAGTCGGCAGCTTCATGGCGGAAAGGTCATTGGTCGCCATGGCCGCTCGGTGCTCGGCAGCTCAACGGCTCCGAGAGTGACGGACCGCGCACACTTCACAGCGTCATTCTACCGCAACACTTCTGCGCGGACACGCGAACACCTCTTTGGGCGTCTCCTGCGGGTGCACGACAGATTTGTGAGAGGCCTCTCAGGCGGCGTTTGCGGCTCGTCGCTCCCAGAAATCTTCGAAGCGCCCGCTGAGCAGAGAGCATCGCAGGGCGATGATGGCGTTGGCGCCGGCCACGGTCCAGCGCATGCCGGCGTGCTTGAGCCGTGCGCCGATCTGCTTGCATCCGGCCTCGACGACGCCCGAGGCGACGCACAGTCCCTTGGCGCGGAACTGCGGATAGCGCATCCGGTGGCGGTTGCCGAACACATAGTGGATGCACTTTCGCGCCTCTGGCGTGGTCTTGGCATGGGAGCGCAGCGCGGCGACGAGCGCACGGAGCCGGCCGGCGTCCAACTCGGCATGCCGGTCCTTGGCCCACGCGTCGGCCAGCTCGGTCCCGGCGCCGTAGACGGCCTTGGCCACGTCGCACAGATGCTGCTTGGCGTGGTAGATATCGACGATTTCGATGGCGCCGGGAAACTGCTCCCCCGACAGACGCCAGATCCAGGCGGCGCCGTCGCCAAGGACGACACGGCGGGCCACGGTGTCGAAGCCGCGCCGTTGCGCCTCGCGATAGACGCGTTTTGCGAAGGCGGATGGCAACGGGTCGGTGTCGCGGCTGGCCGCGCTCTCGACCGCGGCGTTGTAGCTGACCGACCCGGGGTCGCGTACGGGCTTGCCGTCCTTGTCGCGGGCCTGAGCCGTCCACACCGTGACCAGCTTGACCTCGCGGGTCCTGGCCGAGCCGTCGGGTTGTTTCCCGCGCCGGCCCTCCACCTCGGAGGGGCGCACCGGCACGCCGGTGCCGTCCAGCCCCAGGTACATCGTCGGCGCCGCGCCGGGTGCGGGTTCGACCACATCGCGTTCATCGGCGGCGACCTCGCGTCCCAGGGCTTCGGCGGTACGCTCGACCTGCTTGGTCTCGATGCGCACCCCGGCCAGCTCCCACAACAATCCGCTCGCCTTGGCGAAACTGCCCTCGGCCGCCGCCAACCCCACCATGCGTGTGGTGGCGGGCGACAGCGAGGTGTCCTCCAGGCCCAACCTTCGGTCGCGCGGACAGACGCCTGCGCGGCAGGTGTCGCAGTGGTAGTAGGCCCGTTCGAGGGTCAGCGACCCCAGGACACTCAGGAACGTCTTCGGGCGGCGGCCGGCGTAGCGCGCCGCCTGTCCGCAGGCGCACGCCACCGTGGGGCCGACATAGTCGCTGTGGTCCGCGTTCAACCCGCGCTCGACCGTCTGCGCCGCCTCGTCGAGCGCCTTGCGGCGGGTCGCTTGCTCGAACGCCTCGAAATCCCACCCGTCGGTCGCGCCCGGTGCTACCAGCGCGTCGATTTCCGCGTCGACCGCGACCGCGAACGCTGCTTTGAAGCCCCTTTTTTCACCGTCTCGGCCGGCTCCGCGGTCTGCTCGCACCCGGCCGCCAGACGCGCTTCGCACAGTGCACTGCTGACCTCCAACAGCGCCTGCGACAATTGCCGGAAACGCCGGCATTCGGCAATCTGCGCCCGGGTTTGCGCCTCTGCATCCGGCCGAATCAGGCGCGTGACAGTCTTGCCGTTGCGCTTGCGCGTCAGCGACAACTCCGGGCCGTGTCCGGGGTCGCCGGGCTTCGCGCAATGACAACCTGCTGTACCACAGCGTCGGAACCGTAGGGTCAGCGAACCGGGGCGCATCTGGCCGACCGAGGCGAGCTGACCGACAAGCTCGGCACGGCGCCGTTCCAGGTCGGTAATCTGTGCATCCAGCGTCATCGGGACCTCCTCACCGACAGCCTGCTTCACTGCCGGTTATCGGCCGATCACGCTCGTCCCTACACCCCCGACGGAACCTCCTCACTTTCTTGTCGTGCACCCGTCTCCTGCTGCACGTTTGCACCCTGGAGTCTCGGCGTGGTATAGGCGGCAATGAACCGTGGGGCACATCGCGGCCTCCAGGGCCAACGCCTAGCCAGCCTAGCCCTGCCTTGTACCCGCATTCAGGGCTGGACAAATCAGCTTCCGCCGTGTAGCGTCACGGCATGGAGCACCAGAACCAGATACTACAGACGCTTCGTGCGCCGGAGTCGCAAGCTCGCCTCGAGCGGATTGTGTCGCAGGAGTCGCTGAACAACCGAGCGGCGGTGGGGCGGCGGGTGTGCGCGGAGTTCGGGTTTGTCGATGCGCGCGGGTCGGCCCAACTCGCGGGTTGTCTCAAGGCGCTCAACACGCTGCACAAGGCGGGGCGGATTGCGTTGCCGGCGTCGCGGCGCGGCGGGGGCGCGCCCACGCCGCAGCGTTTCGACGCGCCGGTGGCAGCGGCCACGGCGGTGCCGGGTACGGTGGAGGCGGTCGCGGGGTTGTCGCTGGAGCGGGTAGAGCAAGGCGGGCAGCGCCGGGTGTGGAATACCTTGCTGCACTTCGAGCATCCGCAGGGGACGACGACCTTTGCGGGCTGCCAGGTTCGCTATCTGGTGGTCTCGGCGCACGGGGTGCTGGGCGCGGTCGGGTTTTCGGCCGCGGCGTTGCAATTGCGGGCGCGCGAGGCGTGGATGGGATGGAGCGCTGAGCAACGCCAAGCCCATCTGCACCGGGTGCTGTGCCTGAGCCGGTTCCTGATCCGCCCCGGGGTGCAATGCCGCAACCTGGCCAGCCAGGTGCTGGGCCAGGTGCTGGCGCGTGTGGCGGAGGATTTCGAAGCCCGCTACCAGTATCGTCCGTGGCTGGTGGAGACCTTCGTCGGCCCCGCGCATGACGGCGCCAGCTTCAAGGCGGCCAACTTCGTGTGGGTCGGCCAGACGGCCGGTCGCGGGCGCCAGGACCGCGACCACGCGCGGGCTCGTCCGGTCAAGTCGGTATATATGTACGAGTTGGAGCCGCACTGGCGGCGGCGGTTGGGGGTGGCGCGGGTCGACGCGGCGCCGGCGCTGGCGCCGGCTGACGGTCTCGACAGCGCCGCCTGGACGGGGAACGAGTTTGGAGGGGCGCCGTTGGGCGATCAGCGGTTGTCGGCGCGTCTGGTCAAGAGCGCGGGGCTGCTGGCGTCGTTGCCCGGCGAGGCGATCACCGCCAACGCGTCCCACGACCGCGCGGCGGTCAAGGGCTACTACCGGCTCATCGACCAGCCGGTGTCGTCGGCGGTCACGCCCGGGAACATTCTCGCGCCGCACCGGGCGCGCACGCTGCAGCGGATGCGCGGCCAGGACACGGTGCTGTGCATCCAGGACGGGACGGATCTGAACTTTGCGACGCGCCCGCACTGCGAGGGGCTGGGCATCATCGGGCGCAACCAGACGGCCTCGAAGACGCTCGGCCTGCATCTGCATCTGACCCTGGCGGTCGATGGCGCGGGTCTGCCGCTGGGCGTGCTGCGCTGCGGTTTCGAGGCGCCGCCGGGCGGCGCGGCGCGGCTGGCGGACGAGCCACCGCCGGCGGCGGCGCAGGAGACGGCCCCCAAGACGGCGCAGGAAGCCCCCAAGGCGGCGCAGGAGACGGCCCCCAAGACGCGGCGCTGGGTCGACGGGCTGCGCGACATCGACCGGGCGGCGGCGGCGTTGAGCCGCAAGACGCGGGTGCTCAGCGTCATGGACCGGGAGGCGGATTGCTTCGCGGTGTTCGACGAGCAGCGCCGTCTGAACCGGGTGGAAGTGCTGGTGCGCGCCCACCATGACCGCTGTCTCGCCAAGGGCGCCCCGAAGCTGTTCGCCGCCATGCGCGCCGGCGCCGCCGACGGGCACGTCGAGATCGAGATCGACCGCCTGAGCGCGCGCCGCAAATCCAGCGGCAGGCAGGCCCGCCCGGCACGCATCGGGCGGGTGGCGCGGGCCGAGGTGCGCCATCGCCAAGTGGTGGCGCCGCCGACCATCGCCGGCGCCGAACCGGTGACGCTGTCAACGGTCCATGTGCGCGAAACCGCGCCGCCGCCCGGTGAGCCGGCGGTCGAGTGGTTCCTGCTCACCAGCCTCGACGTCGACAGCACCGAAACCGCGGTCGCGGTCATCGGCTACTACCTGCGGCGCTGGCGCATCGAAGACCTGTTCCGGGTGCTCAAGTCCGGATGCCGAGTCGAACAGCTCGCGTTCCACACCGCCGACCGGCTCCAACGCGCGGTCACCATCAATACCGTGATCGCCTGGCGCCTGATGGTGATGACCCTCCTCGGACGTGACGTGCCGGGGTGCGACGCCCAGTTGCTGTTCACCGACATCGAGTTGCGTTTCCTGACCGACTATGCCGAAGAACTCGGCCTGCCGCCCCCTGACCATCTCGCCGCCGCAGTCCTTCTGCTGGCCATCCTCGGCGGCTACCAGAACCGAACGCACGACCCGCCCCCCGGACACCAGATCATGTGGCGCGGTTACGAACGAATGTCCATCGCAACCATCGGCTACCGCATTGGACGACGGGCGCGTGCTGGAGTTGTCCAGAACGAATAATGTGGGTACAGGGCAGCGCTAGCCCTGCCCGTGCCCCGGATGTCCGGGGCTGGACTGTAGTGAGCAGGAGGTCATCCGAACTCGTCCCGCAGTTCGAAGCCAAAGGTCATGGCAACCAGTTGAGTGTAGCCGTGCCACATCAACTGTGCGCCGGGCGGGTCGCGTTGGCGTCCGAGCCACCCGCCGAGGCGCCCGACCAGGCCGACAGCGTCGCCGAGGCGCGTCGGCGGCGGCAGCTTGCGTGAGCGGGCGAAGGTGGCGAGCACGCGCAACTCGCCATCGGAGAACAGCAGGTCGCCCGGCAGGTCGGGCACTTCGCGCCCGAGTTGGACCATCAACTGGATGCGCCACGCGATGACCATCTTGATGGCCATGGCGCGTTCGAGCCGCTCGGCCGTGTGGTGCTGCAACTCCTCGACCTTGCAGCCGGACTTGAGCACCCGGAAGTATTCTTCGATGCGCCAGCGCCGGACGTACCATTGCAGGATGCGCATGGCGTCGTCGGCGCTGCTCACGGGCAACGTGGTCAGCAGGAACCACTCCAGCGGCTCGACCGCGGGCGGTGGTTGTTCCTCGCGCACGTGGACGACCCACAGTGCGACCGGCTCGTCGCCGGGGCAGGGCAGCGGCACCTGCTGGTAGCGCAGCGTCACGTCGGCGACCCGCTCCGCCCGGCGGTCCTTGCGGGCCTGTTTGCTGGCCTTCACGCGCGCGCTCAGCCGCTGCACCTCGACCTTGGCGGCGCCTCGGGCCGGCGCGTTGCGCACCGTATCGAACAGACGGCGTGAGACCGTCTGCCCGTCGGGCGTCTTTTCCCTGCCGAGGACGCGGTCGGCCTTGGCGCGGACCAGCAGGTCGACCTGCTGGGCAGCCGCGCGGTGCTCGACGAACAGGTCGAGGAAATCGGCCTCGCGGTCCATCACGCACACCACGCGGGTCTCGGACAATTGTTCGGCTGCCTGCGCGCAGTCGCGCAGCCCCTCGATCCAACGGAACGACTTGCGCTCCTCGCGCGGCTTCGGGGGCGGCTCGCCTTCCGCCTCGGGATTCGGGGGCGCAGGCGCGTCGAAGGCGGCCCGCAGCACGCCCAACGCCAGCCCGTCGGGATTGACGGCCAAGGTCGTGTGCAACTCCAGGCCGCGCGCCACCGCCCCGGTCTGGTTCGAGCCGATGGCCCCCAGCCCCTGCGTCTGCCCGCGCCGGGTGAAGTTCAACCGGGTGCCGTCCTGGATGCACAGCACCGTGTCGTGCGCCTGCATCCGGCGCAGCGTCTGCTCGCGATGCGGCGCGAGGATGTTGTCGACCGTCACCGCACTGTCGGCGGGCTGGTCGATCAGCCGGTAATGGCCCTTGACCATCGCGCGGGCGCCGTGGGCGGCGCCGGTGATGGCGCGCATCGGAGACTCTGCCATTTGCTGCGCGCTCTGCACCAGCCGCGCGCTCAGACGCGCGTCGCCCAAACGCGCCCCGCCGAACTCGTGCTCCGCCCAGACCGCGGCGTCGAGACCGTCGCCAACCGCCAGCGGCGCCAAGACCGGTGCAGGCACTGCGAGGCGGGTGTGCCACGCCGGCTCCAACGCATACATATACACCGCCTTGCGCGTTTCCGGCGCCGCGTGCGTGCGATCCTGGCGACCGCGACCGCAGGTCTCACCCACCCGAACCCAGTTCGCCGCGCGCACGCTCGCCCCCGTCTGTTCGGTCTCGTCGACGAACGTCTCCAGCAGCCAGGGGCGATAGCCATACAGACCCTCGCAGTCGTCGCCGACCGTCCGGACGACCCGGCCCAGCACGTGCGAGGCCAGGTTGCGACACATAATGCCGGGGCGCACCAGCAGCCGGCACAGTCCCAACACCCGGTGCAGGTGCGCGCGCCGGCCCGCATCGTCCCACCCGACCCAGGCGTCGCGGGACCGCAGCCGCCGCGCACTCGCCGCAAACCCGACCCCGCCCAGCCAGCCATGCGCCGAACCCACCAGATACCGCAGTTGCGGGCCGACGAACGGACCAGCCCCGCGCGGGTGCTCGTACGCCATCAGCGTGTTCCAGACCTGCCGCTGCTCGTCGGTTTCCACCAGCTCCAGGGTCAGACCCACAACCTTGCCGACCGTGTCCGGCACGTCCACCGCCGGCGCCAGCGGGTGCGGGAGCACCCGCGCCCGGCCCCCACCACCGCGGGCACCTCGACCCGCAGGCAGCGAGACGTGGCCGGCCGCCTGCAGGTCGGACAACGCCCGGCAGCAGCTCGCGCGTTGCCACCGGCCCCGTCCGTCGCGGAAATCGAACGCTTCACAGACGCGATCAGCGACTTGGCCGAGGCTGCCGACACCCTGCGAAACCGCCCCGTCCAGCACGTCGCGCAGGCGGGCGAGGTTGTCCCGTAGAATACGTGAGACCTGATTCTGAATCTCCATGCCGGCCACCGTAGCGAAGTGGCGGCAGGAAGTCCAGCAAAAAATTATGGGCCACGGGCAGGCCTAGCCGCTCCCGAACGCCCTGATCAACGCGCTCAACCGCTTCCACGGCCTCGTGCCGCACCCTCGTACAGCCGATTCGTCCGAACTCTCGTGGATCGACCTGACATCCCGGGTTCACCAGGACATGTTCCTCCCGCTAACTGGAAGTGGTTCCGCCGCACCGGGATAGCAAACCTCGGCCTGGTACTGCCCGGCGCAGGAAGTCCTCGACGGGCAGGCACCAGACACCGTCGATCCTCAGCCGCTCGCGACCGCGGTAGAGCAGCGCGGTCTCCGCCTCCGGGTAGTCGTCGCGGAACGCACGCAGCGCCCGCAAATCGGTGGAGTGCACCCTGGCCGCATTCTTGACCTCGAACGCCTGCAGCCCCGTCTCGCCGTACACGACGAAGTCCACCTCGGCGCCGGCCCGGGTTCGCCAGAAGAACAGGTCCACGTCGAACCTGGAGTATGCGATCCAAGCCCGGAGATGCTGGGCCACCAGCCCCTCCAGAGCCTGCCCGTCGATCTCCTCCGGACGGTCGAACGGCCCCCTCGGGCGCAACGATCGGAAGACGCCGGCGTCGAACAGGTACAGCTTGTCGTGGGTCACGGTCGCCCGCTTCGCGCGCTTGCGGAAGACCGGCAGCCGGAACGCCAGCAGCAGATCCTCCAGGATTCCGACGTAGCCGGCGACCACTTTGCGCTCGACCTCGCATTCGCGGGCGATCGCCGAAATGTTGAGCTGTGCACCGTGGGAGAAGCTGATCGCCTCCAGAAAACGCGTGAAGGCGCCGATGTTGCGCGTGAGCCCCTCCGCCCGCACCTCCTGGTCGAGGTACAGGCTCGCGTAACCGGCAAGCACCTCCGCCGGGTCGGAAGCAACGACCACGAGCGGCACCAGGCCGACGCGCACCGCGCTCCCGAGATCGAACGCGGGCAGCTCCGCCGCCATGAACGGATGCAGTGTGCGTTGCACGGCCCGACCGCCCAGCAGGTCCACGCCGCCGCGGCGCAGCTTGCGGGCACTCGATCCCGTCAGGATGAAGCGCGGCGAAGACGGCTCCTCCATGACGGCGTGAACGACCGTGAGCAGCTCCGGAATGCGCTGGATCTCGTCGATGACCACGGTCTCCCTTCGGGGGGATCCTGCGAGGAGCTCCCGGAGGCGTTCGGGGCGGGCGCTCAGGCTGCGGTGAGCCGGAGGCTCGAGCAGGTCGACGACCAGGGCGTCAGGGATTCGCTCGCGCAGCCACGTGGATTTCCCCGTCCCGCGGGGACCGAAGACGAAGCAGCTCCGGTCCGGCACCTGGAAGAATCGACTTACAAATTCCATTACAGGTCGCAAACTGAAAACAGGGATTCCACTTTACTCAAGCTGCATGTCTGAAATCAACCTCCGTTTCCGGAGTGGCCGACACCGACGGTGTACAGCGAACGCACGGCGGCGGTGGCTTCGGACACCTCGCCCCGCGTGCTATCGTGAACACATGGTGGAGCGCGACGAGCAGTCTGCGACCGGCCGAGAGACCACGATCCACACTGGGCCCCTGGGCTCAACGATCCACGTGCTGCACGCGGACGCCGGGACCATCACGGAGCTCGCCCACATCGACTGGAACCGCTCTTTTTCGCGCGTGTGCCTCGATCCGGTGCGGGGGCTCATCACCCTGATGACCCCCTCGCGGCTCCACGAGGATCTCACCGACATCCTGAGCCACATCGTCGACGCGGCAGCAAGTGTCGTCACCGGCGCCGCGAAGAGCCTCCGCCACACCCGTCTCCGCGGACCCGCCGATCCGCCGGGCACGGGCATGGAGCCGGACTGCGCCTTCTACCTGGGCGAGCGAGCCAGGGCCTACCGCGCTGCTCTCGTCGACGGCGTAGCCGCCGCGGACGCTTTTCTGGAACGCACTCCGCTCGACCTGGTGGTCGAGGCCGAGATCACGAACCGCGACGAAGGCAAGATTGCACGCTATGCCGAGATGGGAGTAGGCGAGCTCTGGCGGTTGCACGGCCGGAAGGGCACCCACGAGCTGCGGGTGGAGTTCCTCGCCCTGCGTCCGGGGACCACGCCGCGCGAGATCGCCTCCTCCGCGGTACTCGGCGGCATCACGCCGGACGACATCCGCGAGGCCGTGGACGGCGTTCGTCTCAGCGTGACGATAGAAGAGCGGACTCAAGCCGTCGCCCGTGTCGTCCGCCGCCGCCAGCGCGCCAGCGTGCGTGTTCGCGAGGAGGCAACGCCGTACGCGGCTCGTCCCGAGTCGACGGCCGCTCCACACGTGCGGTAGCCTCGCCTGCCGCACACGTCGGTCGAAGGTGAGCCCGCCCGGTCAGCGGGCCGCGTACGGGGGCGGCTCGCGGTAGACGTTCTCCAGGTGCACCGCCGCCGACGCGTAGTCGGCGAGGCCCACGGTCCCGGCCGGCGCGTTGAACTCGATCGGCGCCGCCGACGACAGCTTCCCTGCGCCCTGGTCTTCCGCGTCCAGGTGCAGCTCGACCACCGTGAACGTCGCGGCAGCTGGGCCCGAGCCGTCGCTACCGGCCCACGGCCCGTTGCGATCCCACTGCCCGAGTGGGCGGTCGGTCACCAGGACGATGCGCTCACCGCCCGCCTCGTCCTCGGTGCGGTGCGCGTACTTCAGGGCGTAGCCCAGGCTGCCGCCGGTCCAGATGAACCCGACCGTCTGCAGGTCCTGCAGCGCGCCTTCGAGGTCTTCGCCCTCCCCGGCCGTCTGTCCGGCCGCCGGGGTGATCAGGGACAGGATGGAGCCGCGATCCTCGTCGGCGGTCCAGCGGAGCACGTTGATCCGCAGCTCCACCCCCTCTGCGCTCAGGGCGCTGGTGGTTGTGCCGCGAAAGGTCTCCAGCTCGTCGGACTGCGCGACCGCCGGGGCCACGCTCGCCAACGCCAGGAGCAGACCGAGGACAAGGACCCGATTCACGAAAGCCGCGGTTACGGACATGACGTTACCTCCCCGTGAGAAGAGTTGTGCCATCGACGCGGAAGATTCCCATGCATCTGTATCCGTGTCAAGAGTCTTGACCAAAAGACAGATGAGATTACACTTGCCGGCATGGAGCGCGGTCCCGTGGACGTGATGATCGAGCGCTGGGAGCGGGAGCACCCCGATCTGGACGCCTCGTCGCTGGCGATCATCGTGCGGCTGACCCGTCTGGCCCGGGCCATAGACGAGGACGCCGCGGCCGCGCTACGCGCGTTCAACCTGAGCGACGTCGAGTTCCAGTTGCTCGCCGCCATCCGGACCGCGCCCGACTGCAGAGCCGCGCCGCGCACCCTGCTGCAGCCGCTGATGGTGACGTCCGGCGGATTGACCAACCGGATCGATCGACTCGAGTCGGCGGGCTGGGTCGTGCGCGCGCCCAACCCCGACGACCGGCGCGGCCTGTTCCTGGAGCTGACGGCCAGCGGACGCGAGCTCGTGGATCGTGTGACCGCGGCCTATTTGCAGAACCAGGGCGATCTGCTGCGGGAGGCGCTCACGGACGGCGAGCGTGCAACGCTGGCGCCGCTGCTGAACAAGCTGCTCGACTCGCTGTCGGCGCGCAACACCAAGCGGAGGCCGATCGCGCAGACGGCACAGCCAGCCGACCCGGAGTCCGCACCCTGAGCATCTCCGGATCCGCTACCCGGGAGCAAACATCCGGTCGGTCAGGAGAGCGTCACGACGACGTCCTGCGTGTCGCCGTCGCGCAGGATCGTCACGGTCACGTCGTCGCCGGGAGTGTACCGATCGAGGACGGCTCTCAACTCCCCCTGCGACCGGACCGGCTCGCCGTCGACGGCCTGAATGACGTCGCCGACCTGCGTGACCTGCCGTCCGTTACGGGACACCTCGGTGCCGCGCAGTCCGGCGTCCGCCGCGCCGGAACCGCCGTCCACGCCGACCACCAGCACGCCGGCGGTGCGCAACCGACTCAGGACGAACCGGCTCAGATAGCCGCGCATGTCCATCCGGATGCCGAGCCGGGGCGGGGTGTACTCGCCGGTATCGATGATCTGCGGCACGACCCGGTTCACCGTATTGACCGGCACGGCGAAACCGACTCCGGCCGACGCCCCGGACGGACTCGCTATCTGCGTGTTGACGCCGATCAGCCGGCCGCCGCTGTCGAGCAGCGGCCCGCCGGAATTGCCGGTGTTGATCGCCGCGTCGGTCTGGACGACGTCCTCGATCGGCGTGCCGTCGAGTCCTTCGATACGTCGCCCGAGGGCCGACACGATCCCCGTGGTGAGCGTCGCGCTCAGACCGAAAGGGTTGCCGATCGCGTACACGTTCTGTCCCACCCGCAGGGCGTCGCTGTCGCCGACGGCGACGGGATACAGCGCCGCCGAGGGCGCCTCGATCCGCAGCACCGCCAGATCGTGAGACACCGACCCGCCGACCCACTCGGCGGCGTAGGTGGTCTGGTCGGACATGACGACCTCGACGGAGTCGGCGCCGCGTACCACGTGGGCATTGGTGATCACATGCCCGCCGTCGTCCCAGACGAACCCGGTACCGGTACCCTGCGGCACCTCGCCGCCCATGGGACGTCCGAACCAGTCGGTGCGCCTTGCGAGCGTCGTGATGTAGACGACCGACGGGCTGGTGCGCTCGAACAACTCGACCGTCGCCCGCTCGTCCGGCCGGAGATCCCGCGGGATCGGCGGCAGCGCCCGGCGAGTCTGCCCGGCGGACGGCAGCGGCGCGACGACCCGATGCGCCGGCGGCACCGGCGGTGTCTCGGGCGCGCAGCCGGGAACCACGGCGGTCGCCAGAGCCATGGGCAGCGCAGCGAACCGCAACCGCGTCCAGCCCCCACACCGGCGGTCCCGTCCGTTCCTCGTCATGACGGCTCTCTTCCTCTCGCCGCGCTCAGATGAGCACCAACCGGCCGCTGCGCACCCAGCCGACCTTGCCGTCCTCGAGCACGATCTCGACCCACGCGTCGCTGCGGCGCTCGACGCGCACTCTGGTCCCCTCGTGCACGGTGAAGATCAGCAACTCCCGGTCGTCGGACGGCGCGCTGTGCACCGCCGCCTCCTCTGCCATGATAACCGCCTCGTCGGGACGCCCGACGTCGAGCTCGCGCGCGACGAGACCGAGGCCGAAGACCAGGGTCACGAACCCGGCCGACGCCGCCACCCGCCGTGACCAGACCAGGAGGGAATCGCCGCGCCCGGCCGCGGCGAGGATCAGGGCCGTCATCGCCGTCAGCCAGGCCAGGGTCACGACGGCCAGCAGCGCGGGACGGGACAGCAGATCGACCCACCAGCGGGCGACGCGGAAGAGCCAGAAGCCGGGCAGGGGCGTGATCCGATCGACCGTCAGTGCACGCGCCAGCTCCAGGTTCGCCGCGAGATCGCCGTCGCGCGGCATGACCCGCCGCGCCCGCTCGTAGTGGAGAATGGCCGGACCGATCGCGCCCAGCCGGAACCAGGCGTTGCCCAGGTTGTAGTGCAGCTCACCGCTCTCGAAGCCGCTCTCCAGGATCCGCTCGTACGACTCGACGGCACCGGCGTAGTCGCCCTCCCGGTAGAGGCGGTTCCCTTCGTCGAAGAACGCCTCCTGCGCCTGGAGCGTCGCGGTGCTCCAGGCAATGAGGAACAGGGCCGCTGCACGAGCCCACCGCAACCGGTCGATCGTCATGACCGCAGCGCCTCTCCCACTGCCGTGATCGCCTGCTCGGCTGCCTCGAGCAGCGCGGCTGTCTCCCGGTCGCCGTCGTCGCCCGCCGCCGGCGGCGCGAACCGCTGCTGGTCGCACTTGTCGAGACACGCCAGGTAGCGCTCGACCACCTCGCCGTCGACGCCGCGCGCCGCGAGCGCCCGCCGAATGTCGTCGCGCACGAGCCCCGCCTCGGCCACGTTCAGCGAGTCGCCGAGGAAGCCGAGCAGCGCCTGGCTGATCCCCGCCACGAACGCCTGGTGCCGGTCCGCCGCGCGGAGCCCCCGGGCCTGCGCCAGCCGCGAACGCGCCAGACGTGACGCCCGATGGCGACGGGCGTAGGCGACGTTCCCCTCCAGACGCTCGCGGTGGCGACGGAGTGCGAGCGCACCCGCGAGACCGAAGACCGGAACCAGCAGCACGGTCCAGAAAACGCCGCTCCGGAACAACTGCCGGTCGATCGGCACGAACGCCGAGGTCGCCACGCGAATGAACCGGATGTCCTGCCGCGCCGTCTCCAGCCGGGTGCGGCCTCCTCCGATGAGAACCGGGTCGCCGGCCACGACGTCGCCGGTCACCTGCACCGTGACGGGATCCGACGCGGCGACCGCGTACCGTCCGCGGGCCGCGTGGAAGTAGGCCAGCTCGACCGCGGGAATCCTGTGCGACCCCGGGGCGCGCGGCACGAGGACGTACTCGTAGCTCTTGACGCCGCTCACTCCGTTCGCACCGGCGTCGAGCTCGTCGCTCACCTCCGGGGGATAGACGTCGAAGTCCGGTGGAAACGCCACCTCCGGGTCGGGCAGCGTGCGCAGGTTGCCCGCGCCGCGCACGTCGAGACGGAAGGTGATCGCCTCGTTCGTCGCCGCCTCCGTCACGTCGATCGACGTCGCCACGTCCAGGCTGCCGACCAGGCCGGTGAAGGCGTCCGGACGGCCCGCGGCGGGCAGCGGGCGCACCTCGATCCCGGTCGCCTCGGATTCGGCGGGGACCGCCACACTGCGTCCGAACAGCCCACCGCCGAACGGATCGCCGAAACCGAACGGATCGCCGAACCGCCGGCTGGAACGGACCCGCACCTGGGCCTCCAGCCCCAGCGGCTCGATCGTGCGCGGTCCGGCGCCGGTCGGATAGAGCGCCGCCCGGTGGACCACGGTGCTCGCGTACTGCACGCCGCCGCGCACGACCTGTTCCACCCGGGGCGCGCGGGGGGCGGCGACCTCCTCGACCCAGAAGCCCGCCGCGCCGGGCGCCCGCACGATGCCGTACGACTCCACGTCGACGCGCGTGAACAGGCGGTACTCGACGAGCACCGGCTCGTTGACCCACGGCTCGCGCGTGCTCACCGACGCTTCGACGAACAGGTCCTCCGGCCCGATCTCCACGCCCCGCCCCGACCGGTCCAGCGCACGCCGCGCGGAGGCCGCGCCCGCCGGCGCGACGCTGATCGTCAGCGGATCGGTGGCGTGGTTCTCGCCGCCGGCGCGCACCCGCACCGGCCCGATCCGGTGCGTTCCCTCGGCCACCGCGCGAAAACGGTACTGATAGGTGAACGACGTCGTCGTGCGGCCGTTGACGAACTGCATCGACGTCTGGGTTCCGACACCGAGGTAGGCGGCAAAGTCGGACAGGTCGGGCACCTGCGGATCCTCGTCGGGCCGTCCCGCGCCCGACACCTCGACGTTCAGCGTGAACTGCCGGTCCACCGTCACCTCGGCGCGATCGAGGTAGGCGCGGACGTCCACCTCCTGAGCCGTCGCGGAGGCAGCGAGACCGACCAGCAGGACTACGGGAACAACTCCTGTCACCACCGTGAACACCGTCATCGCTGTCGCCACTCCGTCACCAGGGTCGGCGCGTGCGCCGGCCGGGATCGGCAGAGCGGCGCTGCCGCCGGATCTGACCCGGGTCTTCCGTGATCGCTTGCAGCAGCCGCTCCGCCTCCTCGCGGCTCATCTCCCCGGGCCGGGGCTCCGCACCCGTCTCGCCGGCCTCCGGCTGGGAAGGCGCATCGTCCGGCTGCTGCCCCTCCTCCCGCTGGTCCTCTCGCGCCCGGTCCTCCGGACTCTCCTGCGGCGGCTGCTCCCCGGACGGCTCTTCCCCGGGCTGCCGCGACTCCGGCGACTGCTCCTGCTCGTCATCGCCGCCGGACGGGGGCGGCTGCGCACCGCCTTCGCCCGATTCCTGCTGGTCCTGATTCTGCTCGGAGTCGTCCGACGAGTCCGACGGCCGTTGCTGCTGCTGTTCCTGTTGCTGCAACTGCTCCAGCGCCACTTCCAGGTTGTGCTTCGCGTCGGTATCGCCGGGGTTGCGCCGCAGGGCCTCCTTGTAGGCCCCCAGCGCACCCTCCACCTGCTGCTGCCGGTAGAGCGCGTTCCCCAGGTTGTACCAGGCCTGCGCCTCCAGCGCAGGATCGTCCGCCTCGATCGCGCCGCGGTAGGCGTCGACGGCCCTCTGGAACTCCTCCGACTGGTACAGCGCGTTCGCGTCGTTGAAGCGGATCAGCGGCGAGTCGGGCGCGGCGCGCAACGCCTCCAGGTACTTCTCGTGGGCCTCGTCGTAACGGCCCTCGCGATAGAGGCGGTTCCCTGCCTGCACGTCCGCCCGCCCCGCCTGCGCCGCCGAGGACGGCGGCAACCCCAGCGCGACCGCGGCCGGCACTACCGCCGCAAGGGCGACGAACGATACCCTCATCAGCGCAACCTCCCTGCCCAGGCATCGGCGACGCGGCGCCGTTCGGGCATCAGGGCCTCGGCGACCAGCAGCACCAGTGCCAGACCGAGGAAGATCTGGTACTGCTCCTCGTAGCGCGTCACCTCGCGCGACTCGATCTCCTCGCCCTCGCCCCCGGTCAGCGCTTCCACCAACTGCTCGAACGCCGCGCCGGAGCCGGCGGCCGCGTGGAAGTAGACGCCGCCGGTGCGGTCCGCCACCCGTTGCAAGGTGACGTCGTCGAGGCGCGTCGTGACCACGTTCCCCTCCTCGTCCCGCAGGAAGCCGTTCGGGGCGCCGGCCTCGTCGAAGCTCGGAATCGGCACGCCCTCGGTCGCCCCCATGCCGACCGTGTAGATCCGCACTCCCTCATCGACGGCGCGCTCCAGGGCCGCGTCGAGCGCCCCTTCGTGATCCTCGCCGTCCGTGATGACGACGAGCTGCCGGTTGCGTTCTCCCGCCTCGCCGAATCCGTCCAGCGCGACCTCTATCGCCCGGCCGAGATCGGTGCCCGGTACCGGCACCAGGTCCGGCTCCATCGCGTTGAGAAAGAGGGTGGCCGCCGCGTAGTCGAGCGTCAGCGGGCTCTGCACGAACGCCTCGCCCGCGAACGCCACGAGTCCGATGCGATCGCCGTCCAGGCGCTCTATCAACCGGCCCACGGCCAGCTTGGCCGCGGCGAGGCGACTGGGCGCGACGTCCTCGGCCTCCATCGACGCCGACAGATCGAGCGCCACCACGACGTCCTGCCCCTCGCGCCGCACCGTGTCGACGCGGTCGCCGAACTGCGGCCTGGCGAGTGCGGTCACCAGCAGCACGACGGCAGCGAGCATCAGCGCCGTGCGCGCCGTCCGGCCGCCCCGGCTGACCGCGGCCGTGAGACGGTCGATCCGCCCGCGCTCCCCGAAGCGGTCCAGAGCGCGCCGCCGCCGGGCGGCGGCCCACCACTCCAGCGCCACCAGCGCCGGCAGCAGCAGGTACGCGTAGAGCAGGCTCTCGACGCCGAAGCGAAACATCAGTCGGCCACTTCCCCTTCCACGGACGCCCGTTCAGCGGATACGTCCAGCCTCACGGCAGCCGCCTGAGCACGGTCCGGCCGAGCACGAC
Organism: Vicinamibacterales bacterium; assembly: GCA_965222905.1. Classification (GTDB taxonomy): domain Bacteria; phylum Acidobacteriota; class Vicinamibacteria; order Vicinamibacterales; family UBA8438; genus WTFV01. Next base: position 351,081 of record OZ244976.1, read on the forward strand.
CTCCAGCAGCAGCAGCGCGAGCCCGGCGCCTAGCGGCAGGTGGAACAGCTCGCCGTAGCGCGTGAACGAGGTCATCTCGATCTCGGTCGTCTCCAGGGCGTCTATCTCCTCATAGACGCGTTCGAGGCTCTCCCGGTCGGTCGCCCGAAAGTAGCGGCCGCCGGTCAGCGACGCCAGCGCCTCGAGCGCCTCGTCGTCGATGTCCACCTGCATGGAGACGGTGCGCCGGCCGAACAGCGGATCGTCCACCGGCACGCGGGCCGCGCCGCGGGTTCCGGCCCCGACGGCGTAGATCCGGACGCCGAGCGCCTGCGCCATCTGCGACGCGGTTGCCGGATCGATAGCCCCCCGGTTGTTCTGCCCGTCGGTGAGCAGCACGATCACCTTGGACTCGGCGCTCGAATCGCCGAGCCGCTTGACGGCCGTGGCCAGCCCCATGCCAATCGCCGTCCCGTCCTCGATGATGCCGACCTCCAGTTCGTCGATCAGCGTGGCCACCACGCGGTGATCCAGGGTGAGCGGCGCCTGCGTGAACGCCTCGCCGGCAAAGACGACGAGACCGATCCGGTCGTTCAGCCGCCCGCGCACGAAATCGGCCGCCACCTGCCGGGCCGCCCCGATGCGGTTCGGCTCCAGATCCTCGGCGAGCATCGAGCTCGACAGGTCCAGCACCAGCACGATGTCGATCCCGTCGGTGGCCACGTCCTCGGCCGTCACCCCTGTCTGCGGGCGAGCGAACGCGACCAGCAGCAGCGCCAGGGCGAGCAGCCGCAACCCGAACAGCAAGTGCCGCCTGCGCCCCGTACGGCGACGATCCGCGCGCAGCAACCGGTCCACGGCCGAGTACCGCACCGCGCCGAGCGTCCGCGCCGAGTGCGCCGCGTACCACCAGACGAGCGGCGGCAACAGGAGCAGCAGCAGCAGGTAGTACGGATCCACGAACCGGTCGATCATGCCGTTCCCGCCTCCGCGGGCGCCGGAGCCGCGTCCGTCGCTGCCTCCGGCGACGGCGCCACCACCCGGGTGCGGTCCACCAGGCTCCGACCCAGCGGGATCACCTCGCGGCAGCGTTCGAGGGCCGGCCGGTCCTTGGCGAACTTCACGAGGTCGCAGCGCTCGAGCAACCGCCGAGAATCCAGGAGGACCTCCGCGTCGACCTCGTGGCCGAGCAGGCCGTCGAGCACCTCTCCCGTCGTCATCTCCAACGCATCCACGCCGAAACGTCCCTCGACGTAGGCCCGGACGATGTCTGACGCCCGGATGTGGAACGTCTTGATCTCCCCCCTGTCGGGCAGCCGCTCGGCCTCCAGTGTACGAAGTGCTTCGTAGGCGATCTCGTGCGGGGGGCGCGGCGGCTCGGCCGGCGCGAGGATGCCATCCGGCGCGCGCCCGCGGCCGCGCCGCCACAGCCAGTACGCGATCCCCGCCAGCAACAGGGTCCCGGCCAGCCACGGCAGAAGTCCCAGCAGGCCGAGCGGGATGTCGAGCGGTCCCTTGATGGCGCGGATGTCGCCGCCCTCGTCCAGCCCGACGCTCGCCACGGTGACCGGCCACGGATCGGTCCCCAGCGTCGTGGTGCCCCCATCGGCGTCGAGCACCTCGATCTCGACCGCCGGCACCTCCAGATCACCCAGCTCGAACGCCGTGAGCACGAGCTCGGCGCTCGATATCGCCCGGCCGCTCTCGACGGCGGGTTCTCCGATGCGCCGCTCCAGCACCTCGAACTGCCCGAGGCTCTCCAGCTCGGGCCAGACCACCGACGCACCGGGATCGTGCTCCACCTCGATGCTGAGCCGCGCGCGGTCCCCCACCGCGATCTGCACGGGTTCGAGGGCGGAGCTGACAACGGACGCCCCGGTCTGCGCCGTCGCCGAAGAGGCCAGCGCGCCGGCGAGCAGCGAGACGGCCAGCAACGGCGCGGCGGCGAGCGTCCCCCTCATCGGAACCGCCTCGCCCGTTCCCGGAAGAACCGCATCAGCCGCCCGATGTAGGGACGATCGGCCGCGACCTCGACGACGTCCACCCGGGTGCGCCGGAAGAGCTGCGTGCGCGCCTCCTCGGCGGCCCGGGCATCCGCCGCGAACGCCTGCCGGAACGCACGGTCGGACAGATTCACCGTCAGGAGCTCCCCCGTCTCCGCGTCCTCGAAGTCGACGAAGCCGATAGCTGGCAGCTCGGTCTCCCGGCGGTCCCCGATGCGGATCGCGACCAGGTCGTGCCGCCGGGCCGCAACGGCCAGCGCCTTATCGTGCCCCGCGGCCAGGAAGTCGGAGACGACGAACACCACGGCCCGGCGCGAGACGACCCGCGCCAGGTACTCCAGCGCGGCCCCGACGTCGGTCCCCCGCCCCTCGGCCCGCGTGTAGAGCAGCTCGCGCAGCACCCGGAGCACGTGGCGGCGGCCCTTGCGCGGCGGGACGAACTTCTCGATCCGGTCGCTGAACAGGATCAGCCCCACCTTGTCGTTGTTGGTGATGGCGCTGAACGCCAGGATCGCGCAGATCTCCGCCGCGACCTCCTCCTTCATCCGCCCGCCGGAGCCGAAGTCACCCGAGGCGCTGACGTCGACCACCAGCACCACGGTCAGCTCGCGCTCTTCTTCGAACACCTTCACGAACGGCGCGCCGGTGCGTGCGGTGACGTTCCAGTCGATGCTGCGGATGTCGTCGCCGTACTGGTACTCGCGCACCTCGGCGAAGCTCATGCCCCGGCCCTTGAAGACGGAGTGGTACTCCCCGGAGAAGACGTCGTTCACCAGACCGCGCGTGGCGATCTCGACCCGCCGCACCTGCTTGAGGACCTCCCGCGGGATCATGGTCCGCCCTACGGCACCTCGACCTTGCCCAGGACGCGGTTGACGACGTCGTCCGACGACACCTCCTCGGCTTCCGCCTCGTAGGTGAGGAGCACCCGGTGGCGGAGCACGTCGAGGCCGATGGAGCGGACGTCGTCGGGGGTCACGTAGCCCCGCCGGCGGAGGAACGCGTGCGCCCGCGCCGCCCGCGCCAGGTTGATCGTGGCGCGCGGCGACGCTCCGAACGCAATCAGCGCGGACAGATCCTTCAGGCCGCAGCTCGCCGGGTCGCGGGTGGCGAACACCAGGTCGACTATGTAGCGCTCCACCTGCGGGTCCATGTAGATCATCTCCACCGCGGCCCGCGCCCGGCGGATGTCGTCCGGATGGACGACCGGCGCGATCGCGGCCTCCTCGCCGGTGGCCATCCGGCGCATCACCTCGATCTCCTCGTCCCTGCTCGGATAGCCGACCACGACCTTGAACATGAAGCGGTCGACCTGCGCCTCCGGCAGCGGGTAGGTCCCCTCCTGCTCGATCGGGTTCTGGGTGGCGAGCACCAGAAACGGCTGTTCGAGCGGGTACGTCCGGTCGCCGATGGTCACCGTCCGCTCCGCCATCGCCTCGAGCAGGGCCGACTGCACCTTGGCGGGCGAGCGGTTGATCTCGTCGGCCAGGATGAGGTTGGAGAAGACGGGCCCCTTCTTCGTCCGGAACTCGGAATGCTGCGGATCGTAGACGAGGGTGCCGATCAGGTCGGCCGGCAGCAGGTCGGGCGTGAACTGGATCCGCCGGAAGGTGGTATCGATGGCCCGGGCGAGCGTCTTGACGGTCAGCGTCTTCGCCAGCCCCGGCACGCCCTCCATCAGCACGTGCCCGTCGGCCAGCAACCCGATGACCAGCCGCTCGACCATGGCCCGCTGCCCGACGATGACTCGCCCCACCTCGCCCAGCAGCCGCTCGACGAAGGCGCTCTCGTCGTGGATCTTTTCCTGTATCGCTTCGATGTCGTGGTGCATGTCGCGCGTCCGATCGTACCAGGTTGCCACACCCGAATGTCGCTTGTAATCAAGAATCTTGACACAGAGTCATGCCGCGTGGTACCTCTCCACGTTGCTTCCGTCAGTACGGAACCAGACTGACGGCAGGCACGGACGCAGACTCTCGCGGCGGGTGACGATATGATCGGGGGCAAGATCATGAACGAGCTCAACAAGACGGCCACCTTCATCGGCATAGCCCTCGTCCTCGGCGTCGTGGCGTTCGCCAGCGCCCCGCGCCGGGCGGCGCCCGACCTCTTCTTCGACGTCGGCGAGGCGTTCTTTCCGGAGTTCACCGATCCGGACCGGGCGGCCACCCTCGAAGTGATGGAGTTCGACGAGGAGACCGCCTCGGCCACCCCGTTCCAGGTGACCAACCAGGGCGGGCTGTGGACGATCCCGTCGCACCACGACTACCAGGCCGACGGCGCCGAGCGCCTGTCCAACATCGCCGCGGACGTCATCAGCCTGGTCAAGGAGGACTTCCGTTCGGACAACGTGGCCGACCACGAGGCGCTTGGCGTGATCGACCCGTCCGACCTGACGACGTCCAGTCTGGTGGGCCGCGGCACCCGCGTGACGGTCCGGGACCCGAACACCGAGATCCTCGCCGACCTGATCGTCGGCAACCGGGTCCCCAACCGGCCCGGGCTCCGCTTCGTACGGATGCCCGAGCAGAAGCGCGTCTACACGGCCCGCTTCGAGGCGGACATCTCGACCCGCTTCGAGGACTGGATCGAGCGGAACCTGCTGGAGGTCGAGCGCGACCAGGTGAACCACATCGTGCTCAACGAGTACACCGTCGACGAGGTCACCCGCCGGGCCTCGGCGCCCAGCGAGTTCACGCTGGACAAGGTCGACGACACGACCTGGAACGGCTCCGGCGTGCCCGAGGACCAGGAAGTCGACTTCGTGGAGGTCAACCGCCTCGTCGGCGCGATCATCGGCATGCGCATCGCCGGCGTCCGTCCCAAGCCGGCCGGGATGACCGGCAACCTGCGCGACGCGGCCATGGCCGGCAGCATCGGCCAGACGGACATCATCGATCTGATCAACAAGGGCTTCTACCCCACCGCCGAGGGGGGCCTGCTCTCCAACGAGGGCGAGCTGCTCGTGCGCACGACCGAGGGCGTGCTCTACACGCTGCGCTTCGGCGAGATCGTCTACGGGCGGGGCGACGCCATCCTGCTCGGCAGCGACGAGAGCGACGACGAAGAGACCGGGCCGGGCGAGAACCGCTACGTCTTCATCACCGCGGAGTTCGACGAGGCGGCCCTTCCCGAGCCGGACGAGTCGGACGCCGACGCGCACGCCTCCTGGGAACGCCGGGTCTCCGAGGGGCGCGAGAAGGCAGAACGGCTGGCCGCGCGCTTCGCCCGCTGGTACTACGTCGTCGCGGCCAGCAGCTACGACCGCATCCACAAGCCGCGCGAGGACTTCCTGAAGGACAGGGAAGAAGAGGACGCCGGCGCGTAGGGTGCGAAGGCGACTCCACATGGCGGTCCATGCGGTCCCGGCGGCATCCGCTCCACTCTCCACGCGTGAGAACGACGCGTCGGCGCTGGCGCGCCGACTCTCGCTGGAGAACGGCGACCGGCTCACCCGACGGGAATTCGAACGGCGGTACGCGAGCCGACCGGACATCAAGAAGGCGGAGTTGATCGAGGGAGTCGTCTACATGTCGGCCGCCGTTCGGATCACCAGTCACGGAGAGCCGCATTTTGCAGTGATCGCCTGGCTCGGCAGCTATGTCGCCTCCACGCCGGGAGTACGGGCGGCCGACAACACGACGGTGCGTCTCGACCGGAACAATGAACCGCAGCCCGACGTGCTGCTGTGCATCGAGCCGACAGCGGGCGGTCAGTCGCGGGTGAGCGACGACGACTACGTGGAGGGTGCGCCGGAGTTGATCGTAGAGATCGCGGCCAGCAGCGCGACGTACGATCTGCACGACAAGCTGCGGGCCTACCGCCGCAACGGGGTCCGGGAGTACGTCGTCTGGCGGGTCCACGACCGGCAGATCGACTGGTTCGTGCTGGAGGATGACGAGTACCGCCGGCTGGAACAGGACGCGGCCGGGGTGATCCACAGCACCGTCTTCCCCGGGCTGCGGCTCCTCGTCAGCGCACTCTTGGCCGGCGACCTCGCAACCGTGCTCACGGAGTTGCAGCGCGGTATCGGCACCGACGAGCACGCCGCATTCGTCAAGCGGCTGGGGGCCGCGTCGTAGGCCGCCGGGCGCTCCCTCACTGCCCCAGGCGCACGCGGCTTCAAGCCGGCGTCCAACACCCGCGTCAGCTATCGGCGGCGCAGACGTCCACCGTGTCGATGGGTCGGGTACGCTTCACGGCGATGATTGTCGACCCGTACTTCTATCTCGCCGCCACCCTCGCCGTACTGATCGTCGGCATGGCCAAGGGCGGTTTCGGCGGGGGCATCGCCATCGTCGGCGTGCCGCTGATGGCCATGGTCATCAGTCCCTTCCAGGCGGCGGCCGTCATGCTGCCGATCCTGATGGTGATGGACATCCTGGCGATGCGCGCGTACTGGGGCCGGTGGGACTGGCGCAACCTGCGGATCCTGCTTCCGGCCGCCATGCTCGGCACGATCGTCGGCTTCCTGACCGCCCGTGCGGTCTCGGCCGACGGACTGCGCGTCCTGGTCGCCGTCGTCGCGCTCGTCTACGCCGTGCAGTACTTCCGGCGCCGTCCCAGCGAGGGAACCCGCCCCCCGCACGCCGGCCTCGGCCTCTTCTGGGGCGCCACGGCCGGGTTCACCAGCTTCTCGATTCATGCGGGCGGCCCGCCGCTGCAGGCATTCCTGCTGCCGCAACGGATGCACCGGACGACGTTCCAGGCGACCAGCGTCCTGTTCTTCTTCGTCGTCAACTGGTCCAAGGTCGGCCCCTACTACTGGCTCGGCCAGTGGACCACGGACAACCTGCTGACGTCGCTCGTCCTGCTGCCCCTCGCCCCGGTCGGCGTCGCCCTCGGCCGCTACCTGCACGACCGCGTGGACGACGAACTGTTCTTCCGCGTGGTGCACGCGTCGCTGTTCGCGATCGGCCTCAAGCTGCTGTATGACGCGTTCGGGGCCTGACGCCCGGCCGCCCGCCGAGGAACGCGTCGGGGTTGACCGGCGTGGCGTTCACTCAGATCGGGCTGCGTGGTCGAATGCCACACCAGAAGGGCCAATCCTGAAATGGCGGCGAACGAGACCCCGAACGCCATGATCCGGACACCCACGCTTCCAACGGTGCACCACCGCCTCTCGTCGCGAAGCCAGGCGACGCGGGAGACAATCACCCAATAGCACACGAATGCGAGCGCGAAAGTTACCTGCTGGGGCCCGAGTCCCGCCAGCCCAAATCCAATCCAGGGCACGAAGAGTGCACCGAAGGAAGTTGGAGTCGGCATCCGTCGCCACCATGCGATTGCGGTCAGGACGAACATCCCAAGCCCGGCGGCGATGGCGAGCCCGCCGGGAGCCGCAAACGACACAACGGTCAGCAGAGCGGTGAGTGAAAGCACGAACAGCGCTCCGAGGTAGAGCCCCGTGACTTCAGATGCCGCGCGCATCAGAGCCAGCCCCTGTGCCGGGCGATACGCGCGGCTTCGACCCGGTTGGATGCGCCGAGCTTGCTGATCGCCTCGGACAGGTAGTTCCGGACCGTGCCTTCCGACAGACGCAGCGCCGCCGCGATCCCGGTGCCTGACACTCCCTCACCGGCCAGCCGCAGTACCTGGCGCTCACGATCGGTCAGCGGATCGGCCTCGCACCAAGCCTCGGCAGCCAACTCCGGTGCGATCGCCCGCCCCCCATCCCGCACTTGTCGGACCGCCCCCGCGAGCTCCTCCGCTGGCGCGTCCTTCAGCAGGTATCCGCGGACGCCCGCGTCCAGCGCCCGGCGCAGATAGCCGGCACGGGCGAAGGTGGTGAGAATGATGACGCGCATGCCGCGTTCTACCAGTCTCGCCGCGAGCTCCAAACCGGTCATCCGCGGCATCTCGATATCGGTGAGCACGATGTCCGGATCCAGGCGTTCGGCCAGACGCAACGCCTCCTCGCCGTCCCGCGCCCGAGCGACCACCTCGATGTCGTCTTCCAGGTCCAGTAGCGCGGACAGGGCTCCGAGCACCATCGCCTGGTCCTCCGCGACCAGCACGCGGATCAAGCCGCAGCCTCCCGGGACGCCGGCAGTCCCGACGTCGGACGTCCGGGGTCGGCTGGGATGCGAACCGTCAGGGTAACGCCGCGTGTCGTCTCGATCGTCATCTCACCCCCGGCCTCCTCGACGCGTTCGCGCATCCCGGCCAAGCCGGCGCCCTCGCGGACAGGACCGCCGCGCCCGTCGTCCGCTACCATGAGGCGAATCCACCCGTCCTCGCGGGCCAGATTCGCCCGGCACCGGCCCGCGGCGGCATGGCGTACCACGTTGGTGACCGCCTCGCGCAGGCACATCGCCAAGACCGCCTCGCGGTCCGGCGGCAGGCCTTGATGGTGATGAGCGAGAGCGTGTGACCGAGCAGGTCATGGAGGTCGCGACCGATCCGCTCGCGCTCCGCCACGGCGGCGAGCCGGCGCGCCTCCGCCTGCGACAGCTTCAGCGCGACGTCCTGACGGTCGAGCTCGTCCGAGTGGATGGCTGCGGTGCCGATCAGCACACTGAGTGCGCCGCCGAAGACCAGGATAAAGATGGACAGGTCGAACAACAGCCACTCGACCGCTATCAGCGACACGACGCCGCCCAACCAGGCGTAGGCGCGCGGCGGTCGGGACGCCCTGCCCACGAACGCGCTGCCGTAGATGAAGAAGGACAACGCGTTCGGGTTGAACGGCGTCCACAGCAGGCCGATTAGCAGAATGCCGGCGATGTTGACGTAGACGCGCCGGCCGGAGTGCCAGAAGCCGTTGAAGTACAGCGCCAGGAACACCGGCAGGGTGAGCAGGGCCAGCGTCAGCTCGACCGGATCGATCGCGACGAAAAACCACTTGGCGAAGAATCCGATCAGCCAGAACAGCCACAGGTACGGTATCCAGCCGATACGCGGTGTCGCCGGCAACAGGCGCCGGTGGAGCGCGAGAATCGCCTCGCCGACTGCACGGCCGAGGCTGCCTCCCATCTACCGGATCTCCACGTCGTCGAGCTCGAAGGCATAGGCGCCGGCGGGAGGCGCCAGGGCCACGAACGCGAGACCGCCGATGAGTCCCGGTGTCGCCGTCGGGAAGCGCTCCAGCGGGATCTCGACCTCCGTCCAGACGGGCGTCGCCGTGAACGGCACGGTGGCCGGAATCGTCGCGCCTGCACTGCCACCGAACAGCATGACGCTGTAGGTCCGGCCGTCGCCGCGCGTCCGAAAGCGGAGTACCTCCCGCGCCGAGAAGTCGACCGGCTGCATCGGCTGCTCCCCGGGAAAGAAGATGGCGCCCGACCACGGAAACGCGAAACCGGTAGCGACGACCTCGCCTTCGACCCGCAACGTCCCCTGCCGGGCGGACAGGCTGGCGGTGGACGATCCGCCCTGCATCCGGTCCGAGGTCGCCTCCCAGCCCGCGCCGAACGCTGCACCGACGCCATCCTCGAAGTCGGCGATCAGCGTTGTCTCCAGCGCGGCCGATGCCGCCGGCGCTTCCTCCTCCTCGATGCTGCGCTCGACGCGGTAGCCGTCCTTCCAGATTGCGAAAATACGTGTGCTGAGCGACAGGTCCTGCTCCAGATCGCCGTCGACCAGAACCACGTCGGCGATCCGGCCCTCGTCGATGCGGCCGCGGTCACCGATCCCGAAGATCGCGGCCGGGATCGACGTGGCCGCTGCGAGCGCCTCGGCGCTGCGCAACCCGGCGCGCTGCAGGAGCCGCAGTTCGCCGTGCATCGAGAGGCCGGAGGCGGTGCCCGGGTTGGGAGCGTCCGTGCCCGCGATCAGACGGACTCCGGCCGCGTGCAGGCGCCGTACGTTCTCGATCGCTACGTCGCCCCCGTCCGAGACTCTCTCGGCGTCGCCGCCGGAGAAACGGGCGGCCAGGGACTGGCGCTGCATGGACGACACCGGGACGCCGCCAGCCGCCGCCAGCAACTCGCCATCCATCGCGTCGCCGCCCATGGCGGCCCTGACCGAGAGCGTCGGGACGACGAACACGCCGGCCGCGGCGATGCGCGCCGCCTGGGTCTCATCGACGGGCACGTCGCCCCAGACGTGTACCAGCCCGTCCGCACCGAGAGCGACGGCGTCGAGGGCGTGCTCCAGCGTGCTCACGTGCACGACGGCGGGCAAACCCTCGGCATGGGACGCCGTGATCAGGGCGCCGATCGTATCGCGGCCGAGCGCCGCGAGGTCCATGCCGAATGCGCTTCCATCCTCCCACACGATCTTGATCCAGTCGGAGCCCTCGGCCTTCCGTGCCCGCACCCAGCCGGGCGCATCGTCCGGACTGCCCACGGGCTCTACCGGCACCCCGTACTGCGTGCCATGCCCCCCGGCCACGGTCGCGAGCATGCCGGCGGAGAAGAGATCCGCCTCGTCGCCGCGGGCCAACTCGGCCCGGGCCGGGCGTTTCGCGGCGACGAGAAGAGGATCGCTGAACTGATCGAGCACCGTGGTGACCCCGAAGCGCAACGCATCGTTCAGCGTGCTGCCCCACGTGTGCACATGGCTATCGATCAGCCCGGGCACCAGCGTGCGCCCCCTGCCGTCCACCCGCGGGAAATCCTCCGGCAGGTCGAGATCTTCCCCGACGCGCCGAATGCGACCGTCCTCGATCCACACGTCCCGTTGCGGACGGAACGCCTCCCCGTCGAAGACCTTCACGCCGACGATCGCGAAGCTGACCTCGGGCAGCGCAGCGTCCGCGGCCCTCGGGGGCGACGCGGGCTCGGGCAGGGCCATGAGCACGCCAACGAACACGGCGATCACCACCGCCAGATACGTCACGCTGCGCGCCACGGTTCTTCCTGATCCAGTCATCCTCACCCCTTATCGCGGGCCGACGCGGCGGAACCCGGCGGCCGCGACAATCAAAAACACCACCGTGAAGATGCCGACCATCAGCACGTGAACGGCAGCCGACCCGCCCTCGTCCAGAGCAACCACCTTCAGTGCAAGCTGTGACTGGTGGTACGCGGGAAAGACGACGGCCACATCCTGCACGAACGACGGCAGCAGAGCGATCGGTATCCACAGGCCGGACAGGAACGCCATCGGCAGGTATACGAGATTGACAATGGCGACCGCTGACTGCGCCTTCACCCAGGCGCCGATTGCCAAGCCGAGCGCGCAGAAGGGAATCACGCTCGAGAGCACGACCCCGGCCAACGCGAACCACTGCCAGCGGTAGAGCGTGACCTCCGCGGCGCAGGCCCCGAGCAGGAACAGGCCGAGGACGATGGCCATGCCGAAGAGAAACGCTGTTCCCACCCGGGCCAGCAGATAGGCGCCCACCGGCATCGGCGTGGTCTGCTTCAGCAGCAGCGCGCCGCTATCGCGTTCGGTCGCGAAACCGACACCGAACCCGAACAGCGAGGGCCCGATGAGCCCGAAGACGCCGTAGGTGGCGAGCAGGAAGGTCGGGGCCACCGGCGAGAAGCCCATCACCACACCGAAGAAAACGTAGAACATGAGCGGGAAGACCAGGGTCGGGATGGTGAACCCCGGCGTCCGCGCCACGGTCAGGAACTGGGCTCGCGCCTCCAGGACGTAGATACAGGCGCGGCGGGTGAGCTCGAGGCGACGCGCCCCGTCGCTCATGGCTTCCATCAGGCCACCTCCCGGCGCTCGCCGGCGCGGACCAGGGTGAGGAAGGCGTCCTCGAGACCGGCGCCGGTCACGTGCAGGTCGCGCAGGTCGGGATCGAGTGCGAGCAGCGTGCGGAGCAGATCCTCGGGCCGCGCCGTCAGGATCTCCAGGTGTCGGCCGTTGCCCTCGACCCGGACCACTCCGGGCAGGGCGACAACCTCGTCACGACTGACAGTCGTGATGCAGCGGACGCGGCGGTCCGCGGTCCGCGACTTGATCTCCGCCGGAGTCGCTTCGGCGAGCACCCGCCCCTGGTGGATGACCGCAATGCGGTCGGCGAGCGCGTCGGCCTCCTCCAGGTTGTGGGTGGTGAGCACGGCCGTGCGGCCGACCGCCTTGAGCCCCCGGACCTCCCGCCACAGGCTGCGGCGCGCCTCGACGTCGAGCCCGGTGGTCGGCTCGTCGAGAAAGACCAGCTCCGGGTCGCCGGCCAACGCCAGCGCGAACATCACCCGCTGCTTCTGACCGCCGGAGAGCCGGCCGTAGCGCCGCTCCCCCAGATCATCGAGACCGGCCATGGCGAGCAGCCTGGAGACCGGGAGCGGGGCCGGATAGTAGCTGCAGAACAGTTCGAGATGCTCGACTACGGTGAGGGTGTCGGCAACCCCCGAGACCTGCAGCATGGCCCCGCGGCGCATACGCACCGCCCTGGCGCCCGGGTCGCTTCCGAATACACGCACGGCGCCCTCCTGCACGTGCAGGCTTCCGAGCAGCAGACCGATCGCGGTGGTCTTCCCGGCGCCGTTGGGCCCCAGCACAGCCAGTACCTCGCCGGGCCGGATCTCCAGGTCCAGTCCGTCCAGCGCGACCACGTCGCCGTAGCGATGGGTCACGCTTGCGAGGGTCGCGAGAGGTCCGTCCGGCATCTCTGTCGGTTCTTTCCGTGGCGATCGGTTGCCGTCCTGCAAGCGATACGAACCGGGTGAGTCATCGATGACGATGCCGCGTGGCGCGCGTCCGGCACCTGCCCATCTCCGTGGCGGTCGGCCGCCGGTTCCAAGGTGATGATACGAACCGGACCGGGTCCCCGGTAGTGCAGGGTGTCACGGGCCGGGTGTGACGGATGTCATGCTCCCGCAGGCGTTCGACCGCGCGGCCACCCGGCTGCCTATAATCGCCGTTACATGCAGGATCGGACAGCCCCGCTCCGACGGCGCCCCGCGCGGTGCGGCTTCATTCTCGTCGCCCTGCTCATGCACCTGGGCGCCATTGCCTGCGGCGGGCTGCAATGGGAAGACTACATGGAGGCCGCCTACCACGCTCGCCAGGATGGCCGCTACCGCGAAGCCGAAGAGCTGCTCCTGCTGGCCGCCGACCGCGCAGCGGCCTTTCCCGCGTACGACCTGCGGCGGGCGATGACCCTGAACGACCTGGCGGAGATCTGCGTCGTGGAAGCGCGTCATTCAGAGGCCGAGGTACTCTACCGGCAGGCGACCGAGGTCATCGAGGCGGCGCTCGGCCCCGACCACCTCGATCTGGCGGCCCATCTCGCGATGGTCGCGGCGTTCTACACCGAACAGGAGATCTACACCGAGGCGGAGCCGCGCTACGAGCGCACCGTCGCGATAATGGAGCCGGCGCTCGGCTGGGCGCATCCCGACGTCGCCGCCCACCTCGCCGCCCTGGCATCCGTCTACTACCGCCAGGGGCTGCACGCGGAGGCGGAACCGCTCTACGAACGCTCCCTCACCGTGCTGGAGCTCGCGCTCGAGCCGGACAACGTGCGGCTGGCCGAGATCCTGGAGGAGTACGCCGGGCTGCTGCGAGCCACCAACCGCGGCGTCGAGGCAGGACCGCTGGAAGCGCGTGCGCGGCGGATCCGCGCGACGCCTTAGTCTTCCCTGGGTCGCCAGCGCACTCGGCGCCGATACTCTGAAGTGGAACTCGGAAGCACGGCGCTTCCGAGCACTTCAGAGTCGGTTGCCGAGCAGGACGGCCAGAGAACTCGGAAGCATGGCGCGGGAGGCTGCTTCCGAGTACATTTCCGAGTAATGCACCTCGCCGCGACGCTGCGCAAGCCCGAAGGCAAAACCCTGGAGTTCAAACGGGATCTGTCCTCCCCGGATCGGTTCCTGCGCGCGGTTGTCGCATTCGCCAACACCGCTGGCGGCACCGTGCTCATCGGTGTAGAGGATGGATCCGGACACGTCCGGGGCGTGACCGACCCATTGGCACTCGAAGAACGTGTGGCAAGCCTGATCTCGGACTCGATCCGGCCGCGCCTCCTGCCTGACATCGAGATTCTGAGCTACCGAAACAAGCAGTTGCTGGCGGTGCGGGTCTATCCCAGCCCGGCGCGGCCTCACTTCATCGCGCGGGCGGGCCTCGACGCCGGGGTCTACGTTCGCGTGGGCTCCACCAACCGCCGGGCCGACGCCGAACTCGTCGCCGAAATGCAGCGCTTCGGCCGCGGCGAGTCGTTCGACGAACGGCCGATGCCGGCGCTCGACGCGGAAGCGCTCGACATGCAGGCCGCAATTGAGCTCTTCGCTCCGACGCGCGAGCTGACGCGCAAGAATCTGGAAACCCTGCGACTACTCGTCCCGTACCAGGGCCGATTGACGCCGACGGCAGGCGGCGAATTGCTGTTCGGCCGAGATCGCCTGAGTCACTTCCCCGACGCCTGGCTCCAGGTCGGGCGCTTCGACGGAACCGACAAGGCGACCATTCTCGATCACGCAGATATCAAGACGCCTCTGGTCCAGGCCATCGACGAAGCCATCGCATTCGTGGAGAAGCACGCGCTGCGCGGCGCCGAAATCAACGGATTGCGCCGGCACGATCGCTGGAACGCGCCCCCGGCCGCGGTTCGCGAAGCGCTCGTCAACGCCGTCGCCCACACGGACTATTCGCAGCAGGGCGCCCCGATTCGCATCGCGATCTTCGACGACCGACTGGAGATCGAGAACCCGGGCCTGCTGCCCTTCGGACTCACCCTGGACGATCTGCCGCTCGGTGTGTCCAAGTTACGCAATCGCGTGATCGGCCGCGTGTTGCACGAGCTGGGCCTCGTCGAGCAATGGGGCAGCGGCGTGCAGCGCATGCTCGCCGCCTGCCGGGACTCCGGCCTGCCGGCTCCGATCTGGGAGGAGATCGGCTTTCGCCTGCGGGTCACCATCCGTACCCGCACAACCGACGAGCCGGAGGTGGATTCCACCGACCGCGCCATCCTCGACCTGCTGAAGGCGGGCGAGGGTCGGAGCACCCGCGAGATTGCCGGCACGATCGGACTCTCGCCGCGCGCAACGCGAACGCGTCTGGCAAAACTGGTGTCGCGCGGCCTCGTTCGGGAAGCAGGCACCGGACCCAAGGATCCGCGGCGCCGCTACGTGAAGACAGCTACCGCCGCGGACGAGTAGAAGCAGGCGAATCGAAGCCCTTTGCGGCCCGACCCGAAGCCGGCCGACTCGACCCTCGCTGTAGGCTTCGAACGCCTTTTCCAAATCAGTCACCGATTCCTCCGCCGGCGGGACACACGCTTCCGACCGGCCTGCACGCTATCCAGTCTGCACGTGCGCCCCTGTCCGGATCTCCACGTGCGACCCCCGGCGCGTTGTCGTGCAGAGCTCATCCCAACCCGCCCTCGATTTCGGCTCGACTCCGCAGCCTCGACGTGTCAGTCTTGCAAGTTGAACCGGGAAGCCAGGAGGCGAGCGATGATGAGCGCGAGACGCAACGTCGGAGTCGTCGGTGTCGTGAGCCTCACGGTGATTGCCGCGGCGGCCGGGCTCCTCATGCCATCCGCGGCCCTGGCGCAGGAGAGCGAGGTCACGTTCACGCGGGACGTGGCGCCGATCCTGCAGCGCTCCTGCCAGAACTGCCACCGGCCTGGGTCCATCGCGCCCATGTCGCTGCTGAACTATCGCGAGGTCCGGCCGTGGGCGCGTTCGATCCGGGAGAAGGTCCGGACCCGCGAGATGCCTCCCTGGTACGTCGACAAGCGGATCGGCTACCAGCGGTTCCTCGCCGATCAGTCGCTCTCCGACGCTGAGATCGCCACCATCGTGCAGTGGGTGGACAGCGGCGCGCCGCGGGGCAATCCGGCCGACATGCCGCCGCCGGTGGCGTTCAACGACGAGCTGGAGTGGATCCTGGAGGAGGCGCCGGATCTCATCGCCGAGATGCCGGAGTGGCACACGGTGAAGCCGAACGGGCCCGACGAGAAGATCTCGTTCCCCGCGGACTTCCTGATCGAGGAGGACCGCTGGATCCGCGCGGTCGAGACGAAGCCGGACGCGGGCAGCTTCTCCGTCGTGCACCACTCGAACACCAGCCTGTACCACGAGGAGGAGGGCTGGAACGATTTCCTCAACGAGTACGCGGTCGGCAAGGGCCCGGACATCTTCCCGGAGGACTCGGGCCGCCTGCTCCCCAGCGGCGCGCGGATCATGTTCAACGTGCACTACCACTCGCTGGGCGAGGAGGTCCGCAGCCGGTCGCGGGTCGCCTTCTGGCTCTACCCCAGGGGGACGAAGCCCCGATACGAAGTGCACACGATGAAGGTCGGGCAGAACGACAACATCGACATTCCGGCCGGCGTCGTGACCCGGCACGACGGCTACTTCCAGATGCCGCGGGCCGCGATGCTGCTCAGCTTCCAGCCCCACACCCACATCCGCGGCGGCCGGCAGTGCCTGGAGGCTATCGACCCGGTGCTCAGGGGCGACGACAACCGTCCGAATCCCGCGCGCACCTGGATGATCACCTGCACGGACATCAACTTCGGCTGGATGCTCACCTACAACTACGACCCGGACTACGCGCCGCTCGTGCCGGCCGGCACCGTGCTGCACATCATGACCTGGCACGACAACACGCGCGGCAACCGGGCGAACCCCAATCCGAACAACTGGGCCGGCTGGGGCGGGCGGACGACCGACGACATGAACTACGCCTGGATGAACATGATCTTCCTGGAAGACGACGACTACGAGCAGCGCCTCGCGGGGCAGCAGGAAAGAAGGCGCGCCTCGACGAACGACCAGTAGCGGCGCGGGCGATGCGGGACGGGCCCGCGTGCCGCCGCGCGCATGCGCTCCGCGCAGCGGGCCCTGCGGTTTCAGGACGGTTCACCGGAGGTGCGTCGTGAAGCAGGTCTCCGTGTCCGGAGCGATAAGTACCGCTTTCCTCTGTGCGCTGCTGCTCGTCCCGGACGGTCAGGCGGCAGCCCAGATCCAGCATGACTACACCCAGGTCAAGTACGATCGGGGCCTCAACGTCCAACCCGCCTTCGAGGGGTGGGTGCGCAATCCGGACGGCACCATCGATCTCTGGTTCGGGTACCTGAACCGGAACTGGGCGCAGCAGCTCCACATCCCCGTCGGCCCGGACAACGCGCTCGAACCGGGCGGCCCCGATCACGGCCAGCCGACCTTCTTCTACGCGCGACGGCACCGGTACGCGTTCAAGGTCACCGTTCCCGCAGGTTGGGACGACCAGTACACCTGGACGCTGACGGTCAACGGACGGACCGACACGATTCACGCCGCGCTCTTCCTGGAAGACGAGCTTCTCGAGCACAACGTCCTGGCCGCCAGAGGCCAGGGCTTCGGGATCGCGCCTCGCAACCAGCCGCCGTCGATCGCGATCGACGCCACCGCGTTCACGACCGGCGGGGCGGGGACCGTCACGTTGTCCGTCCGGGTGACCGACGACGGCCTGCCGAGACCTCGGACGGACCGGAGACGCACGCGGTCGACCCGGCCGGACGTACCGGAGCGCGTGATCGATCCGACAGAGGGACTCCCCCGCGAGCGTCTGGTGGCGGAGTGGATCCAGTGGCGGGGACCGGGGCGGGCCATCTTCGAGGACGCGGAAGCCGCATTCCCGGCGGACGCGGAGGGCCGGCTGGTCGGCCGGTACTACGCGCTCGAGAGCCGGTTCGACATCCAGCGCCCCGCGGCGGAGTACCCGGTCCGCGAAGGAACCGCCACCACCACGGTGCGCTTCAGCGAACCGGGAACCTACGTGCTCAGAGGCACGGCCCGGGACGGCGGACTGATCTCCCGTGAACGGTTGACCGTGACGGTCACGGTGACCGAATAGCGACCAGCGCGCGGGGAGACTGCGAGTCCCGGCCGGCCCCGTAGGTCCCGGCCGGCCCCGGGAGTCCTGCCCGCGCCCACGAACAGGAGGTTCGACCAACTGCAGATCGGATCAGCGATACCCGTGTCGGTACGGAGCGGAACCAGCGCCACGAGAAGAGGATTTCCTGGAGAAGGAGGATCCGAATGGAAAGGAACCGCGTTCTCGGACGGGCCTTGGTCGTCCTGCTCGGCGTCGCGCTGCTGCCCGCGGCGGCGTACGGCCAGAGCCAGATCGTGGGCCAGGTCACGGACAACACCGGCGGGGTGCTGCCCGGCGTCACCATCGAGGCCAGCAGTCCGGTGCTCATCGAAGGCAGGCGCGTCGCCGTCACCGACAGCCAGGGCCGGTACGGGATCGTCGACCTGCGCCCCGGCGACTACGAGGTGACGTTCACGCTGCCCGGCTTCTCCACCGTCGTCCGCGACGAGCTCGCGCTGCCGGCGAACTTCGCCATGACGATCGATGTGGAGATGCTGGTGGGCGCCCTCGAGGAGACCATCACGGTGTCGGGTGAAGCGCCGCTCGTCGACGTGCAGCAGGCGCAGCGCTCGCAGGTGATCTCCCGCGATGTCATCGACGCGGTCCCCACGGGCCGGAGCTGGCAGACGCGCGTCGCGCTGATGCCGGGCGTGCAGACGACGCTGGACATAGGCGGCTCGCGCGCGATGGATCAGCACTACATCCAGACCGCCGGGCTCGACGACGACAACACCAGCGTCACCATCGACGGCATGCTGATCAACAGCCTCAGCAGCGACGGCGGATCGCAGTACTACCTGAACGACGCCTTCACGCACGAGATGGCCGTCGAGACGAGCGGGCCCGACGCGGAGACGTCCACCGGCGGCGTGCGCGTCACCATGATCCCGCGGGAAGGGGGGAACGAGATCTCGGGCACGTTCTACTACGAGGCGATGAACCGGGACTTCACGTCGTCGAACCTGACGCCGCGGCTCACGAACCAGGGCGTGACCTCCGTGGACCGCATCGATCGATCGTACGAGGTGAACGGGTCGCTCGGCGGCCCCGTCGTCCAGGATCGCGTGTGGTTCTTCTACACCGGCCATCGCCGGATCCGCGACCGGGTCGTGCTCGACAGCTTCTATCGCGACGGGTCGCCGGGCATCGACGACCGTCAGGTCCACGGCAACAACCTGCGGTTCACCATCCAGGGCACCAGGAACGACAAGTTCTCGGTGTGGTACGACCGCAACAACAAGCTCACGGGCCACAACCACACCGCCGGCGAGGACGTCGAGACGGTGAGCGAGAGCCGCGGACTCGGCAAGCACGGCCCCCGCTACGCGGCGCAGGTCAAGTGGACGTCGACCATCAGCAGCCGCATGCTCACGGAGGTCGGCTGGTCGACCAACCGCATCGACTACAACAACAGGCCGCAGCCGGGGCTGCCCCACGACCGTCCCGCCGGCGTTCGCTCCTGCCTCGCGACACCCTGCCTGGAATTCGATCCCAGCCAGGCCGGCAACATCGATCCGTGGTACTCGGTCGTCTCGCGCTTCGATCCGGAAGCGGTCGGCATAGAACGGATCGGCAACGCCGAGTTCGACTTCGGCAAGGTGCCGCAACGCTACGTGCTGTCGGCCAAGCTGTCCTACGTGACCGGCTCGCACAACTTCAAGGTGGGCGTGCAGAACAGCTTCGGACCGGAGGCGTGGACCTGGATCAACAACGCCGACGTCCGGAGCCAGAACTACCGCTCCGGCGTTCCCGAGGAGATCCTGGTCTCCAACACGCCGCTCATCTACAGTCACCGCCTCAACCGCGACATCGGCCTGTTCGCCCAGGACTCGTGGACGCTCGATCGGCTGACGCTCAGCCCGGGCATTCGCCTGGAGTGGTTCAACGGCCAGGTCGACGCGAACGCGTCGCCGGCGGGCCGCTGGGTGCCGGCCCGGCAGTTCGACGAGATCACGAACCTGCCGAACTGGTTCGACGTCTCGCCGCGCTTCGGCCTGGCCTACGACCTGTTCGGCGACGCCCGGACGGCGCTGAAGTTCAGCGCGGGCCGCTACATGGAGGGGATGACGGTCGGCTTCACCGACAACTACAACCCGCTGAACCGAACCTGGGAGTACCGCGACTGGCAGGACTGCTACCGGGACGGCGCGGGCGGCAACTCCTGCTCGGGGACCGACCCCTACGGGACCAATGGCGACAACATCGTCCAGGACTGGGAGGTCGGTCCGGGCCAGTCCGACTTCGGCGCGCGGCGAACCAACAACCCCGACCCGAACATCCGGCGGCCGTATCACCTGCGGACCAACATCGCCATCGACCACCAGGTGACGCCCTGGCTCGGCGTCACCGCGGCCTGGAACTACTCGGAGTCGAGGCAGTTCTTCACGACCAACAACCTGCTGCGGACGCTCAGCGACTACGACGCGTTCGAGGTGGCCAACCCCCTCGGCGGGTACGAAGGCCAGATGGTCACGGTGTACAACCTCCACGCGGACAAGCGGGGCGACGTGGACAACCTCGACACGAACACCACGTCGAACCGCGACATCTACACCGGCTTCGAGTTCAGCTTCAACGCGCGCATCCCGGGCGGCGGCAACCTGTTCGGCGGCATCGACTTCGGGCGCGACACGTTCCACCGGTGCGACTCGCCCTTCGACCCCAATACCTTCCGCTTCTGCGACACCACCGGGGGCGACGGCGAGGCGGAGGCGCTGGGCCGCGTGCCGCACGCCCTGCCCGGGAGCGGCAACCGCGACGCGCCGCCGTACCTGGCGTCGTTCAAGATGGCCGGGGACTACCAGTTGCCGTTCGACTCGGTGGTCTCGTTCGTGATCCGGAGCCTGCCGGGCCGGGAACGGAACATCCTCTGGAGCGTGCCGCGGTCCGCGTTCGACGCGGTCGGCGGGCGGACGCAGTCCGTCAGAGTGCGGCTCAACCCGCCGGGGTCGATCTACAACGAGCGGGCCAACGTGCTCGACCTGAGCTTCGGCAAGCTGATCGACATCGGCAACGCGCGGGTGCGGATCGGCGCCGACATCTACAACATCCTCAACCCCGACACCATCCTGAGGACGCGCGACAACTACGGCGCGTCGCTGGGCAATGTGCGGGAGGTCATCCTCGGCCGGTTCTGGAAGTTCCTGACCCAGATCAACTTCTGAGCCCGGCCGCTTCCGGCCGACCGGTTCGACGAGCTGGTGGAGGCCCCCTCCACCAGCTCACGTCTCCGCAGAATACCGGCGCCATGAGTCGAATGAGGTTGTGCGCCCCCTACAGCCCGAAGAGGCCAAAGAGCTCCTGGCGGTTCATCAACGTCGACAGGTCCAGCGAAACATCGTCTATGAGCTCGTCGAAGAGATTCTGTTTGCGCTCCAGAATTGCATCGATACGTTCCTCCATGGTGTCGGTGCAGGAATACTTGATGACGTTGACCTTGACCGCCTGGCCCATCCGGTGGCTCCGATCCTCGGCCTGCCGCTCTACCGCGGGATTCCACCAGCGGTCCAGGTGGAACACGTACGATGCCTCCTGCAGGTTCAGGCCGAGGCCGCCGGCGCGCAGTGACAGCGCCAACACCCTGTGACCGCCGGAGGTCCTGAAGCGACCGATCGCCGCGCTGCGTTCTTCCTGGGTCATGTCTCCGGTGAGCGTGAGCGGATTGAATTCCCGAAGGTAGTTTGCAACGGCAGCCACACCGGAACTCTCGTTCGCATATTGGGAAAAGACCAGGGCCTTGTGCCCCTGGGCCGACAGTCGAGCCAGTCGATCCCTGATGTCCTCCAGTTTGCTGGACTCGCCGGTCCGCGGATCGGCATTGCAGATTTGCTTCAAGCGGGTGATCAGCTCGAGCACGTGCCTGACACCGACTTCAGTACCAAGAGACCGCAGATAGACGATGCCCTCCCGTTCGGCCTTGTCATAGCTGTCGCGCTGCCTGGGTTTCAGATCGATGGGTACCCTGGTTGTCTGCTTCGGCGGCAGGTCGTCCAGGACATCGACCTTCCTGCGCCGGAGCTGCAACTCCCGGTGCCGCGTCAACAGCTCCACACCAGGCTGATAACTCCTGGAAGCGCCGGCCGCATCGTGGTCGACGAACTCCAGTATCGACGCCAACTCTCCTTCGTGATTCTCGATGGGTGTTCCCGTCAGCGCCCAGGAACGAGTTCTGCGCAGTCCCTTGAGCGCGTGGCTCGTATCGTTGCGGTTCTTGATTCGCTGAGCCTCGTCGGCGACGACCACGTCCCATTGCCGCGCCCGTACCGGCGCGTGCGGTTTGCCGCCGGCATCCGATCTCAATGTGTCGTAACTGATCAGGGTGACATCCACCGGCGCCGCCCACTGCCATCCCCGGTCGGACGCCGAGCCGCGTATGATGATGGCGGTCAGCTCCGGCGCCCACTTCGCGATCTCCCGTCGCCATTGGTCCAGCAGCCCCGCCGGCGCCGCAACCAGGCACGACCGGACCGTTCCGCTCGCGCGAAGAATCCGCACTGCCGCGATCGCCTGTACCGTCTTGCCCAATCCCATGTCGTCGGCCAGCAGTAGTCGATCATTGTCCACCAATGCTCGAACGCCCTCCTGCTGAAACGGCATCAACTCACCGGCCCAATCCAGTCTGGTCACGAGCTCGTCGCAGGACCGCGCCGGCGGCGCGGCCAGCACCGCCCACAATCGCTCCGCCAGCATGCCGCCGCGCGGCGCCCGACTACTCTTCGCCGTATCCCCGTCCGCCGAACGGTCGGTCTCATACCCGGCGCGATCCCGCAAAGCCGACAGACTGACTACCGTCGTCAGCCCGCACACGGCGGACAGATTCCGAACCCGTTCATCCGCAAATGCCTCGACCATGGCCGCGGCAGCCCGATCGAACGGCTCCAGGGGATCATCCCTCTGCATCAGTACGTCGAACAACCGGCACGCCGCCGACTCCCCGTTCGACTCTTCCGTCGCCCACGACGCCCGAGCCCGTCTTTCGTTCGTACCACCGCTTGCGGACCTGACTTGCACGTCGAACGGCGCGACGCGGCAAAACCGCAACTCCGCCGGGACGTTGCCGGCGAAGGCCGGCGCCGGCGCTTCGTCGGCCAGACCGAGTATCAGAGTCGGCGATGGAACGACGGATCGAAACAGGGATCCGGCGAGAAACGCCGACGCACGCTGCCGACCACGTGCCCCGTGAGTGAGAGCCGGATCGCTCATGTCCACGCGCGTAAAGTGGAATCCCAACGGCTCACCGGCAGCGGAGGTTTGCAGGAGGGCGGCCCGTACCCCACCACCGCCGGCCTCTTCGGTGAACCGCATCCACGCTGCGACGGAGTGAGTGCTCCGGGTCATGTCATCGACGGAAACGAGCATCTCGAGAGCGTGCCCGGTCGAGACGCGCCGGCGCCGCCATCACCCGTCCCGTTCATCGGCATTGGATTCCCGCTCGAGATCGGAATCCTCCTCATACGTCGCACGAAACTCCTCGGCCACCGTGTCCGGGCTGGATCCCGGGACCAGCCTCAGCAGGTCCCATTCATTGATGGGAGCCCGGACCTTGTAACGCATCTGGCCATAGGTTCCCACGCCGCCGGCCTTTCCCGTCAACGGTGGGGCGTTCCAGCCGTAGGCCTCGCTGTAGATCTCCCGCAGCTTGCCGATGGTGGCCTTCACGCCGTCCTCCGTCGGCGCGTTCAACGGGATGCACTTCGTTTCCAGGAGACGCATGCCGGTCTCGGCGCGGGGAGCCGCATCGGCATGCCTGCTCCCGGCCAACTTCGGAGCCACGTAGTCACGATCCTGCTTCCCATCCGGGCTGATGATGGCGGATGCAAAATCGTCGGTCACGGCGCCGACCGCAATCAGGCCCGGAAAGACCTCGTTGACGGCCTGTCCCTGCCAGCGGGCCAGCTCCGCATAGGACCGGCCCCGCTGCAGGAGAGAATACGATCCGACGAGTTCGATCTCGTCCAGCAACACTACCCAGCCCTTGTAGCCGGCGCCCTTGATCAGCTCGATGGCGAAGCGCAGACGTTGCGGCGGCAATTCCGCGATCTTCGGCGCCCGAAAGGCATGGGATTTCGCCTGTCCGATCCGTCTCAGTCCATCCTTCACGTCCATCACCCGTATCCGGTCCCCGGCCCAGAACGACTCGATCCTGCCGTTGAGCTCGAGGTCACCGGCCCGCTCATACACGAGCAGGGTTGCCGGGAACATCCGACTGAAGAGACCCCGTGATGCTGCGCCGTCGACCCAACGAAACAGGGACGCGGACGCATCGGACTTCCAATCCATGGCCAGTCCCAATTCCTCGATCAATCGTCCCCGGCGATCCGGCATGCGTGCACTCTCGACCGCTGACTTGAACACCTTGCCCAGGTCGTAGAGCGGGGTCTCCTTGCTCACCGCCACCTTGCTGCACACGAAACCCTCCGCGAGCGCGCGACGCTCGAGGTGGGCCAGCAGGTGCGACTTTCCTGAACCGAAGCCCCCTGACACCAGCATGCCGAGAGCAGTCTCCGGCGGAGTACGAGTGTCCAGGGCCCTGCCCAGCAGCTCGGCGAACGCGCTCTCCGCTCTCGGCTGGCTGCATCCCAACATCTCTACGGCCTCCCGGTTGGGCACCCCGTTTCGCAGAGCCTCGACGGCGCGCCGGCACGCCAGTTTCCCGTCGCCTCGAGCCATGTTGCAATCGCCCTACGCCAGCCGCACCAGAGACGCCACCGGATTGACCAGGTTTCTGTCTCGCACGTCGTCCATCACCCTGGTCTTCAAGGCGTCATAGATGGCAAAGCCTCTGGAGCCGTGACCGTCCGCGAGAAAATCCTCGTTCGCCGCCACGAGCATCAGCGTTCCGGCCAGGCGGTCGACGCCGTCCACGAATTCGCGAAGCAACTCGTAGTGGTCCATGGCCATCGCCCGCGTGTAGTACCGAAAGCCGTCTTTGGGGTTGCGGGCCAACGTGACGCGGCGGTTGTCGAGCAGTATCACGGTCCCCGAGCACCCGGCGCAACGAATCCAGTGCAGAGCGGATTCGATGAAGTACCTGGCCGTGGTCCGGTTTATGCTGGTATGGATGGAGAATGGTCTGACGCTGCTCACTCGCATGTTCTCGCCGGTCAACCAGTCCAGCAGCGGCTGGCCGGCGTACTCGCCGGCGCCGTGGGTGTTCTCGCTCAGGCACAGGCAGGTCATGGCCACCCTGAAATCCTTGACCATCGTCGGGTTGTTGAAGGTCCGAGCCTGTATTCCGGGTTTGATTTCGGTGAGAACGAACTTCGCCTCGAGACCGTTCACGCCGGCAACGGCGTCGAATATGTTGACGGCGTCGCTGGACTCGACATCCTCCACGCGGTAGCCGCTTTCGACGGCCAACCGCAGGATCGAACGGCGCGCCAGGTCGCGCCAATCAATCTGGCGCGCCAGCCCGAAGAAAATATCCTGCGGCATGTGGACTCGCAACCTGGCCGCGTCCAGTTTGACGAAGACGTAGTCCAGCGTTTCGGAACGGCGTT
The DNA here is from genome assembly GCA_965222905.1 of Vicinamibacterales bacterium. GTDB lineage: Bacteria > Acidobacteriota > Vicinamibacteria > Vicinamibacterales > UBA8438 > WTFV01. The sequence goes on from OZ244976.1 coordinate 376,270, forward strand.
CCACCGCCTCGTACAGGCCCGGCCTGGAGTCATCGGAGGTGACGACGAACTTTATCGACGCGCCGCCGTCCCTGATGAATGTGGACAGGTACTCGCCGTCGAGGTGCTCCAGCCAGTCGTTGGTGGGAATCGTATTCGCCATCAACCACCCTCGATGAACCTGACTCCGTAGTACCTGACCGTATTTCCGTCGGGGCCGACAAAAGTAAAGAGCTGGGACTGCCTTTTCGTTCCCGTGGAGAACGAGAAGGAAACCTCGGCGCCCTTCCTGGTGCGTCCGGGACCGTTGGCCTGCAGGTTGTACAAATCTCTGGCGAAGTCCGTCCTGTCGTAATCGCGGCCGACGGCCGGCAAGGCCGTGAGCAGTCTGTAGATCCTGTCAAGCGGCACTACAGGTCCTTCGTCTGGCATCAGGCGACCTGACGACTCGCCACGGACGATCTCGGAATAGACGTGGTGGAGCGACTCCATGAAGGAATCCGACCGATGGCGGCTACGTTTCCTCTGATTGTTCAGCAGTACGCCGGCCAGATGGGACGGCCGAATGGCGGAAACCCTCTTTCGATCGACTCTGACTGCCCGATCGTCGGGCAGAATTCGTACGATGGACGGATGGGAAATCAACTGGCCGTCCCGTTCGTGCACGTCGAGGCCCATCTCTCCAGCGGCGAGGCGGAGCTCGTCGGCATAGTGGTCCCGGAGGTACCGTGCCTCTTCCTCATCGCGGAAGGGCCATGATGCGACGGCGTTCGCGACCGCTTGCCGCAACGTGTCCAGGGCGGCGTCGAGCCGTCCTTGCGCCCGCTTCATCGCGGCGATGTCCCCAACCTTCGCCGCTTTCTGTATCTTCTTCGTCAGCGACGCGACCTCGGCAGCCGACTTGAGCGTCGAGCCCGCGGCCTTTTCCGCGTCGCCAAAGGCTTGTTCGAAACACGTCATCGTTCACTCCGACGGCGGGAGTTTAGCACGGCGCCGGGCGGCGCCCACACGATGAGCGCGGCTACGCTGCGTCCGGCTCTTGCGGCGTGACGATAGTGTAATCGCTATCGCGGCACCTTCCGGTACTTGCGGATCGTCCGCCCACCGCTCGTCAGCATGTGTCGACCTCCCGTGAGACGTTGCCATAGCCGGTATGGCATCTACTATGGCATGGTATCGTTGCCTGCCATGGAGACGAACCGGAAGATCACGGTCCACGTGCCCGCCGACCTGCTGGACAAGGCTCAAGAGACGACCGGTGGCGGCATAACGGCCACCGTCCGTCAAGGACTGCAGCTTGTCGCCGCTACGGACACGTACCGCCGGCTACGGAAGCTGCGTGGCAAGGTGAAGCTCTCGGTCGATCTCGACCGACTGCGCGAGGACCGCCAGTGATTGCCGTTGATTCGAGCTCTCTGATCGCCTTCTTCGCGGGCGACGAGGGTCGCGACGTGGACTGGCTCGATCAGGCGCTGGCGCTGAAGCAGGCGGCCCTCCCCCCGGTCGTCCTGACCGAAATTCTCAGTGCGCCCGGAATCGAGCGCGGCGCCGCCGATCTCCTTCGCGGTCTACCGGTACTCGACATCCGCTCGGGCTTCTGGGAGCGCGCCGCCGAGACCCGCGCGCGGATTCTTGCGAAACGGCTGCGAGCACGCCTGGCCGACACGCTGATCGCACAGACGTGCATCGACCACCGCGTGCCGCTGGTCACGCGTGACCGCGACTTCCGACATTTCTCGGCGCACGCGGGGCTGGATCTGCTGTAGGAACGCCTGGCGCCCGTGCACCCCGCGGCTGCTGCGCAGGCGTGACGGCATCTTGCCCTCAGGCCCGCAGCATGCCGCGCACCTTCGACTCGATCTTGGGGTCCATGCGCTCCTTGGCCAGATACTGGACGAAGCGGGCCGGATCGACCTCCGGCGCAATCCGGGGCTCGCCCGGCACCTCGACGTGCACCGCTCCCCCCTCGACGGTCAGTGTGTACGCGCCCCGCCCCAGACTGATCCGGGTGCGGATGCAGTCCCATTCGTGCGCCCGCGCGAGCTCGAGCGCCGCCCGCGCCTCCCGGGCACGCCAGGCGGAACCGTCGCCGAACAGTTCGCGCAACGGTCGTATGCGCGCCGGGGGTTCGCCGAGCTCGAGATCGGACCCCGCAAGCCGGTGAGCCATCCGCGCCATGCGGTGGGAGACCGCGGCGGAGAGTCCGGACGTGGCCCGCAACCGGAGCGGCAGACCCAGCCAGCCGTCGCGCACGCCGAACAGCACCGCGGCGGCCAGCCGGTCCGCCTCGTGGAGGCGGTCGTTGTCGAAGTCGAGGAGATCCGCGCAGTCGCGGCGCAGAAGGAACAGGATCATGGCCCGCGCCAGGGGTGTGGCGTGCCGGTCGAACAGCTCGCTGGCGGTGACGCCGGCCAGTCCGCGCAGCTCGACGAGGGTGTCGCGGAGCCTGCCGGCGCCGGCCCGCAGCCGCGCGTCGAGCGTCGTCGACGCCGCCTCGAGGTAGTCGAGCACGGCGTCCTCGGCGCTGCCGGCGGCGACGGTGTTCTGCCACGCGACCAGCCGATCGACGGCGCCCCAGAACAGCCGTGCCTGGGAAGCGCTCTGCACGTTGGACGGATCCGCCGCGGCGCTTGTCTCGTCCGCGTCGGACGGCCACGAGGCGGCGCCCACCCGCATCCACGCTGGGAGCCCGGCGAGGATGGGATCGTCCACCGGCGGCAGCGAGCCGTCCTCCGGATCGAAGGCGTGCCGGCAACTGCGCACCGCGAGATCACCCCGGTTGCCGGCGAGCAGAAGCATCGCCATGACGCCGCCGGCGGCGACGGGCGCGTGCAGCGGAACGGGCCGATCCGCCGGCCCCTCGGCGGGCGGCCACGGCGCATCGAACGCCCGCGTGAACAGGGTCTTGGCGACCCGGCGCGTGAAGTCCTGCAACGGCACGTTGCCGAAGTCCTTCGCATCCGCCTCGCAGGCCTGCCGGTCCTCCGCCGACCGGAAGACGACGGATTCGATCCACGAGACCGGCAGCGGCGCCGGGACCAGGAGCAGGCGCTCGGCGCCGTCGAGATCATCCGGGAACCGCAGCTCGCGCGGTTCCGGGCCGAGCGACAGCACCGGACCCGTCAGGCCGGACAGCCCAATCTCGACGACGATCGGCCGGAGGTGCCCGGCTTCCTGCGTCGACGATGCAATCGCCTCGCCGAACACATGGTCGATGAACAGCGGAATCCAGCCCGGGAAACAGCCCAGGGTGTCCCGGTAGTACTTGTCCCCGAACCCGGCGGGCGGCATCACGAGCCCCGCCGCGAGCATGTACATCAGGTTCAGGTGGTTGGTGACGAACAGTGCCGACGCGGGGGGCTGCACCCGGACCGACGGACTTCCGGATTCGAAGAGCGTCTCGCTCGCCATCACCATTCCCCGCGCTGCAGCGTCTCGGGATCCCGCGGCAGAATGGCCTCGACGGCGGCGCCGGCGCCCCGCTTCATGAACATGAAAACCCGCTCCCGCGCCCGCGCGACCATGACGTAGAACCGGCGCCTGGCGGCGTCCGGGTCCCGCGGATCCACCCGGTGCTCGTCGACGTCGGCCAGACATGCCGCGTCGAACTCGAGCCCTTTGCAGGCCTGCGCGTTGATGACCAGGATGCCGCCCTCGTCGAAGGCGATCTCCGGGCGGTGGCCGCCGTGGTAGGTCTCGACGGCGGGCCGGGGATGGTCCAGGGCGGCGTCCACCGAGCACAGCGTCTCGTAGTATTTCTCCCGGACGTCGTTGTTCGGGGCGATCACGCCGATGAGCTGGCGCGGGTCACGATCCGCGAAGGTCAGGATCGCCTTGCAGACCCTGTCCAGGTGCGCCGGCCGGTACACGTAGAGCTGCGGGACGTGCCCCGCTTCCCGCGCCGGCAGGTCGGGGGGCGGACTCGCCGGATCGCCGGTGTAGAACGCCCGCGCCAGCTTCGCCACCCGGTACTGGTTGCGGAAGTTGCGCCTGAGCTCGATCGCGTCGTCCGGGTCGAGGTCCAGACGGGTCTCGATCTCCTGCCGGCTGCTGTTGTGCTCCGTGATCTGCTGGTTCTGATCGGCCACGACGAAGAAGTCCTCGAAGCCGAGGTCGACGAGACTCTCGTAGAACGCCGGCGGCATGTCCTGGCCTTCGTCGATGACGAGCAGGGGCCGTTCCACGTCGTTCTCGCCGGGCGGCAGCCCCCGGATGACCTCTTCGATGCGGCTCCAGTCCTCGGCCTCGAATCCGTTCCGGCTCGGCGGCAGGAGCGGCACCGGTCGTTTCGCGATCCGCTCGAACGCGCCCCGGAACCAGCGCTGCCACGTCTCGCCGGCGAGGCCGTCTCCGAAAAGCTGCACGCTCGCGCGATGGAGCAGGTGATTGAAGACCAGGAAGCGGTAGTCGTCCTGCTCCCGGTGGTGACGCCGGGCGCGGATCAACGCGAGCACCGACTTGCCGGTTCCCGGTCCGCCGACAATCAGATGCCGGCCGCGCCTGGGCAGGGCGCGCGCCGCTTCCTGCTCCTTGCTGAGGTCCTGGATACCCGGCAGCTCGAACCGGCGCCTCGCCATCAGCCGGACTCGTCCGCCGGAGCCAGAAACGCGGGGATCGCGGCCCCGTCGCCCCTGATGAAGGTTCGGTCGAGCAGGACGTTGCCGTACGCGCAGCTCGTCTCCGGGACCAGCGCGCAGGCGTGGCAGGCCGCCCGGTTCAACAGGTCGGGCCCGTGCCCGTCCTGGCCGGCGCAGACCGGATCGAGCGAGCACCAGTCCGCCGTCTCGAACGCGCCCGCCAGCAGGCGCAGGAACCGCCGCGGCCGGGCCAGCTCCACCAGGCCGCCCAGGGATCCCTCCTCGTCCGCCACCGCCACGTAGATCAGGATCCCCGCCATCGGCTGCGCGCCCTCTCTGCAGTAGATGCGTTCCTTGAGCGACGCGGCCGGATAGCCCGCTTCCGCGTCGAGCTGCCGGATCAGGACGTGGGCCAGCGTGTGGCACAGCAGGAAGCGCGGCGACACGTCGACGTCGTCGGCGGCGGCCTGCCGCTGGCGATACCGTTCCGCGACGACGCCGGCGCGCTCCCGAAGCGGCGAATGGCTCTCCCAGCGTTGCAGCCACCCCTCGTCGAGCGTGAAGAAGACACCTTCGCCGTGGAGCTCCGCGGCGGGCAGCCAGCCGCTCTCGCCGGTGACGTCCGGCGACACTCGTCGCCCCTCGTCGCCGGAGCGCCGAAATCCCAGCAGCACCATGATCTCCTTCAGCCGGTTCACGGCGATCAGACGACTGACGGCGGCGCCGGCGCGGCGCGCGGGACCGGTGCGCGATTCGAGATCGAGCGACCGCCACGCGCGCGTCTGGTGCTCGGTGACGAAGTCCTCGTCTTCCTGCAGGTCGGGGATCTCCTCGATCAACGCGCGGTATTCGCCGGCCATGAGATCGCCCTGGGTGATCTCCTGATCGAAGAGCGGGTACCCCCGGTCGATCTGCGCGATCGCCTGCTCGACGGCGTCCGGCGTGCAGCGGTACTCGCGGGCGAGGCGTCTGACCGCGCTACGGCGCGCCAGGTCGTTCCTGGCGTTCCGAATCCGCTGCTGGTTCCGGGAGCTGCCGTAGAGGCGGTCGATCACCGTGCCCCGGCGGATGCGCGACTCCGGCGGGATGACGAGCGCCGTGCGACACTCGGCGGCGTGCACCCGGACGTCGTTGATCTCCAGCAGCCACGCGGCGGTCGACGGCGGCTCGGCGGGGGGTTCGGGTATCCAGGGCTGCTGCCACGTGCGGGGCGGAAACGGCAGCCGCAGCGCCCACCCGCTCGTGCCGCACCGGTTGCAGACGACCTGCCGTCGTCCCTCCCGCTCGACCAGCTTCAGGTAGGGGTGGGTCCAGTCCACGCGACAGCCGCGCTGCTCCGGGGCGCGGGCGCGCGCATGCGCCAGATCGTGCCAGGGCGCGTCGGCCAGATAGCCTTCGTCGTGCACGAGGACCCAGGACGCCTGTTCCAGCCGGCCGCCGCAGGCGCATTCCTCGGGCTGCGCCGGTTCCGTCGCAACGTCCGCCCCGGACGCCGGATCGCCGGCGAGTCGCTCCGTCCGGCGTTCCCAGGGCTTGCGGTGCAGCAGACCGCACGCCAGGCAGCGCATCCAGAGCGGGAAGCGGCGGGCCGGTATCCACCCCACCACCGTCCCGTCATGCTCCGTCGCGACGGGGGGCGTGCACAGCACCTGGCGAATGCCGAGCGCCCGGCGCACCTGGTTGACGTAGCGGATCTCCCGCTGCCGGGGGTCGCCGCCCGGCGGATCCCACCTGCGGATATCCGGAACGACCATCAGACTGTCCGGACCGCGCACGACGGCGCCGACCGAGCAGTGGCGCAACAGGTGCGAGAGCCGCACGGGAACGTATTCCTCACGCATGGAGCTTCAGCATCCCCGTGCTCTCCACGTTGCGCATGGAATGCAACGTCCGCCACAGGCCGGGACGCGATTCTCCATGGCCGTAGAGCAGCCGATCGGCATTCTTCTCGCGGTCCCGCGTCTCGTAGTTGAGTTGCCGCCGGTCGTCCGCACAGCGCCGCGCCTCGTCGTGCCACTGCGACACCAGACGATCGAGATGGGCGACCGTCTCGAAGGCCTGCCCGTCCTCCGCGGCCGCGCGCGCGCAGCGCCGCTTCAGCTCGGCGACCACCGCCGCGACCTCCGGCGATTCCCGATCGAAGCGGCCTGCCGAGGCATTCTCGCGGAGATGGTCGCAGCCGTGTCGGACGGCGATGACGAGCGCGGCATGCAACGCCCGGGCGCGCGCCTGGGACGTGAAGGGCGTGACGCTGCCCGGCTCCACGAAGCGATAGAACGACTCGTGGTAGGCGCGGAAGCTCTCGTAGTGCGAGAGGCTGCGGGCCTGATGCCGGTGATAGTTCGTCAGGACCAGGCCCGGCACGGCGGCGCGGCCGACGCGGCTGGTCGCCTGAATGTACTCCGCGGTGGTCAGGGGCTGGCCGTTGACCACCATCAGCGCCAGGCGGGCCACGTCGAGGCCCACCGACACCATGTTCGTGGCCAGGACGGCGTCGAGACATTCGCCGTGCCCGCGCGGCTGCATCAACTGCTGGAACGTCCTGGCGTTCTCCTGCGCGGTGCGCATGCTCGTGAGCTGGGCGATCCGGGCGTTCCGGACCCGTTCGGAGACGCCGTCGAGATCGGCGGCGACGTCGCCGCCATCGTCGGCGTCGGATCGGCGCCGGTGCGCCTGCTCGCCCTCGAGCCGCCGGCCGAACGCGCGTACGTCCGTCACGAACGCGTTGTGGCTGTTGGCCACGCCCTTGAGGCTGCCGTGGTAGATCACCTGGGTCCACCAGGCGTCCAGCAGCGCGTTCCGGTCCGGGTCGCCGTCGAAGGCCGCCAGCGGGCCGGCCAGCAGCGCGGCGGCGAGCGGCGCCAGACAGTGCTGCTGGTCGAGCAGGGGCGCCAGATAGCCGACGTAGAGGCGGCCGGGACGCTCCCGGTCCGTGCGGGCGAAGTACGAGTCGTCGCAGGACAGGCCCGGCGGCGGGAAGACGCCCAGATCCCGCGCGTACAGGCGCCGTACCTGTTCCCGCGCCATGTGGATTGTGGCGGTGGACGCGACGTACTTCGGGTGCACGCCGCGCCGGACGAGCAGCGTGTCGAGGCCCGCTTCGTACAGCCCGGCTATCGACCCGAGGGGTCCCGTGATGAGGTGCAGCTCGTCCTGGATGACCAGCTCCGGCGGGCGCGAGCGCCGGCCGGCGCCGATCCCGAAGAAGGCCTCGGTCCGTTTCTCCCACGCGACTCGGGCGAACTTGTCGATGGTGCCGATGAGCAGCGACGGCGGGCTGCGGTAGAGGGCCTCGTCCACCACGTTGCAGGGCAGCGGGCGGTCGTCCGCGCCGAACGCGCACGCGCCGTTGGTGCAATGGAAGTGGAAATCGTCGTCCGTGGCGTCGTAACCCCGGGCCGCGTCGAACGCCGTACGGCACCAGGGACAGCGCTCCACCAACAGGGCGTGCCGCGCCGCCGGCCGGCCCGCCACCAGATCCGCGACGCGTTCCATGGCCTGCAAGAACCGGTTGGGGCTGATCTCGCCGCCGACCCAGATGCCGACGTCGATCGGCTCCTCGCCGAGCCGGGCGGGGTTCTCCCGGCGGATCAGCTCCATCGCGCAGATCATGCGCGCCGCCCGTTCGAACTGCTGGCGGGTCAGCAGCCGCAGCGTGTAGCGCATGAAGGCCGCGGTTCCGCCGCCTGTCGCAGGGTGTTGCCGCCGGCGCCAGACGATCAGGAACGCGATCAGGCCCAGGTAGGCCTCGGTCTTGCCGCCGCCGGTCGGGAACCAGATCAGGTCCAGCACGTCCCGAAAGTCGTCGTCCTCCCGGACCGCGGATTCCATGACCGTCAGCAGGAACGCCAACTGGAACGGCCGCCAGCGGTAGCCCGACGGCGCGGTCTCCCTGCCCTCGACCCGGTCGGTCTGGCGCATCTGCTCGAGCATCGCCCGGTTCGCCAACCGGAACGACTCGGCCACGATCCGGTCCGTGCGGATCAGATCCACCGCGCGCCGCATCCGCCCGAGGGCCACCGCCATTCTGTCGCAAATTCGGGCGGCGGCTCCCCGCTCGCCGGCGACCAGCAGGCGCGCGGCCGCTTCTCGCTGTGCCGCGGTCCAGGCGCCGTAGCCGGCGACGAAGCGCGCCAGATCGTCGGGACGGGATGCGCCGGCGAGGCGCTCGATGGCGAGAACCGCGTCGTCGCCGGTGTCGACCGTCATCAACGGTGCGTCGACCGCGGGCATGAACTCGGACCAGATGCGGGCGGGCCGGCCCGGTTCGACGCACCAGTCGACCGCCGCGCCGTGGCCGACCGCGTGGATGTGTCGATCCCTGTACTGGAGCTCGAGCTCCTGTTCCTCCTCCGTCAGCAGACTTGGATCGACGCGCGGGTACTCGACGATCTCGCCGGCCGCCACGACGCACTCCAGCCGCGCCTCGAACAACGACCGTTCCGCCAGATCCTGCGCCCTGGGACGCAACGGGTCGTCACGATCCAGCCTCTGCCGGTTGAACAGGGTGACGGTGAGAATCAGGCCGTCCAGAAAGGGCCGCGCGCGCACATCGATGCCCGCACGACCCTCCCAGATCGCGTATTCCGAGGCTTCCGATCCGGACCAGGTCACGACGCGCTCGCCGAGTACCGTTCTCTCGTACTCCAGCGACTTGAACCGCCCCTGGTCGCCGCGATCCTCGGCGCGAACGTAAGCCGCCGCGGAAACGGCAATCGACAGGTGCGGGTCGCCCCGCACGAAGAAGGAGAAGCCGACCGCCGACGGCGGCACGTACCGCCGACGGCGCACTGGCCGGGCGCCTGTGCGGCCCTCCGGCGCAGCGAGACCGGCGAGCGTATCCTCGTCCTCGTCTTCGTCGTCGGCCAGCGCGAGGCCGGCATCATCCACGCGGCTCGGCGCAGTGGGGTCCAGGGCCGCCTCGGCGTCGTGCGCGCCCCCCGGCACCGCGGGATCCGTGCCGGACACGCCGGGTTGAATGGGATACAGGACGCCCGTCGGGTACCGGTCCAGCGGGGAGACCCGCAGGTTGTCCTCGGACGCAGGACCCACGAGCTGCCGGCGCAGCCACTCGACGAGTTTCTTTCGGGCTTCGACGTAAATCACGGGCCGCCTGCTCCGCCCTTCGACGCGCTGGCGACCCGTGTTGTCTGGCTAGTTCGCGCCGGGCTCGGCGCCGAGCTCGACGAGATATTCGACGACGCTCTCGTACTGCAGCGCCTCGGCCTCGTCGAGCACGGTGCGACCGGTGGCGTCGACCGCGTTGACGTCGACGCCGAGCTCGACGGCGAGCATGACCGCGTCGAGGGTCCGGAACTCGGCCGTGCCGGCGCCGCCGTACGGCACCCACGGCCGGGCGCGGCGCCCGCCCATCCCGAACGCCGCCATCAGCGTCGTGGTGCGCTCGCTCTGCCCTTGCATGCGGCCGTCGACGATGTAGCCGACCTCGTGCACGAAGTGCGGGTCGGCGCCGTGGTCGGCGAGCAGGCGCATCAGTTCCGTGCGGGCGAACCGGGAGGCCAGCCAGAACGGGCTGGCGCCGACGAACGGCGGCGGGTAGTGGTGGTCGCGCGACGCGCGGCGCGTCGGTGTCCAGGTGAGCAGCCGCTGGTTGGGATCGGCCCCGTGCGCGAGGAGCGCGGCGGCCATCCGGGCGTCGTTCCGCATCACTGCATCGTGCAGCGCGGCGAAGCCGGCTTCGGCCGCGTTGGGATCGGCCCCGTGATCGAGGAGGAACTCCAGCAGCTCCCGGTGTCCGCCGTGGGCCGCGAGCACGGCCGCGCTGACGCCCCAGGCGTCGGCGTCATTCACGTCGGCGCCGGCCGCGACCAGAACGCGCGCCGAAGGCAGGTCGCCCGCGCGAACCGCGAACAGCAAAGCGGTGTTGCCGCCGTGGGGAATCTCGCGGTTGTACTCCGGCCGGCTGTGCGGCGGCACCGCCATCACCTGCGTCCAGACATCCGAGCGGATCCCCAGGTCCGCGCCAGCCGCCAGCAGGGCCTCGACGACGTCGGGATGCCGCTGCGCCGCCGCCCACATGAGTGCCGTCTGCCCGCGAGAGCCCTGCCGGTCGAGGTCGGCGCCGGCCGCGGCCAGTTGCGTCACGACAGCGGCGCTTCCTGCCCTGGCCGCAACCATCACCGGCGTCTCGCCGCTCAGCAGCTCCCGGTTCGGGTCGGCGCCGGCCGCCAGCAACGTGCGGACCATCGTGACGCTTCCGTTCTCGCTGGCCGCCCAGAGCGGAGTCGCACCCAGGTCATTGGCGGCGCTCACGCCCGCGCCCGCGGTGATGAGCGGCCGTACGGTGTCGAGGTCGTCGCGATGGCTCGCCCACAGCAATGCACTCGATCCGTCGGGCTCGGCCGCGCCCGCGTCGGCGCCCGCCTGCAGCAGCGTCCGAACTTTCGCGGCGTCGCCCGCTTTGGCGGCGCCGAGCAGGTCCGCATCGCCCGCTGCCGCGCGAGCTTCAGCCGTGGCCGATTCACCGCTCTTCTGCGCCAGCGCCCCTGGCGGGGCCAGGAACAGCGCCGCGGCGAACACCCAGCCACCCGCCAGGGCGAACGACGAGCGGCGGACGCGACGGCCGCCAGCTCGCGCCACGGCCGCCGGGAACAGAAAGCCACCGACGAGGAACGGTCTCGCGCGCATCGGTCTTCCTCTCGACGAACGGCCCCGTTACAGGTCCGAGAGCGTCTCCAGCGGCAGGCGTCCCGTGCTGCCGCCGACCCGATCGACCGGAACGTCCATCTTGTCCATCAGCGTGAGCAGCAGGTTGGCCAGCGACGGCTCGTTCCCGTAGCGGATGTGCCGCCCGCTCGGCAGGCGCCCGCCGCCTCCGCCGACCAGCATGATGGGCAGGTTGTCGCCGGCGTGACGCGTGCTGTTCGACAGACCCGTGCCATACATGATGGTCGTGTGGTCGAGCAGCGTCCCGTCGCCATCCGGCGTCGCCCGCAGCTTCGCCACGTACTTCGAAAACAGCTCCGCGTGGTAGCGGTTGATCTTCGACATGTGCGCGACCAGCTCCGGCAGGTTGTTGTGGTGCGAGAGCGGATGGTGCGCCTCCGGGACCCCGATCTGCGGGTAGGGGCGTGGGCTCTGCTCCTTGCCGATCATGAACGTGATGACGCGCGTAAGGTCCGACTGGAACGCGAGAAGCTGCAGGTCGAGCATCAGCTCCAGGTGATCCTCGAAGGCCGGCGGCGCGCCCTGCGGCTGGCGCAACTCCGGCAGCTCCAGGTCGCTCTGCTCCTCCGCGCGCTGGATCCGCCGCTCGACGTCGCGCACCGACTCGGTGTACTCGTCCAGCTTCACCTGGTCGTGCACGCCGAGCTCGCGCTTCAGATCGGTGAGCTTGCCGGTCACCGCGTCGAGCAGGCTCTTGTGCTGGCGCAACCGCGCCTGACGCGCACCCCGCTCGGTGCTGCCGCTGTCCCCGAACAGGGTCTCGAAGACCGCGCGCGGATTCCACTCCATCGGCAGCGGCTGGGTCTGGCTGCGCCACGAGATGGTGTGCGTGTAGACGCAACTCAGGTTGCCGGTGCAGGCGCCGGCGTTGTTGGGCCGGTCCATCGCAACGGCGAGCGACGCCACCTGCGTGTCCCGGGCGAAGTGCCGCGCGAGCAACTGATCCATCGAGACCTCGCCGAGGATCTCGGTCTCGTTGCGGCCGCCGCGCGTCATGCCGGTCAGGAACGACCCGGAGGCGCCGGCATGGATATAGTTCCAGCTCGACCGGAGCCCCGAGAGCACGATCACCTGATCCTTGAACGGCGCAAGCGGCTCGAGGATGGGCGAGAGCTCGAAGTCGGTCCCCTCCTTCGCCGGCGTCCAGTACGGCATCGCCATCCCGTTCGGCGTGTAGAACGCCTGGAAGCGCTGCGCCGGCTTCGCCGCGGCCCGCGCGCTCGACACGGCCGGAGCCATGGCATCGAGGAAGGGCAGCGCGAGCGTCGCGCCGATGCCTCTGAGAACGGTTCGCCGTGGCAACGACTTGCTGATCAAGGTCATGTCCGCCGTCTCCTCATGCCGTCACTCGCGGTGTCTTCTTCACACCGGCGCACCTCGGGGCGCGCCAGCCTCTAGTTCGCCGCCGCCGCGGGCGCCGCCCGCATCGTGAACTGCGGGCTCCGTACGATGCCCGCAATGATAGCCGACCAACGATACTCCGACGCCGCCGCATCGCGCACGATCCGCCGCACCGCCGGCCGATCGTAGTACTCCAGGCGCCGCCCGAGGGCGTAGGCCAGGAGCTTCTCGGTCAGGGTCCGCGGAAACTGCTCCGGGTCGTCGAGGAGCAACGCGCGCAGACCCGCGAGTCCGTTGACCGGCACCCCGCCGGTGGTCATGCCGGCGCTGTCTATCGGCCGGCCCTGCGCGTCCACGTCGCGCCAGCCGCCAATCACGTCGAAGTTCTCCAGCGCGAACCCGAGCGGGTCGATCACCGCATGGCAGCTCGCGCACGTGGGGCTCTGCCGGTGCCGCGCCAACCGTTCGCGTATCGTCGCCGGGATCTCGCCGGGGGTCTCTTCCAGGTCGGTGTTGACGCCGGCCGGCGGCGCCGGCACCGGCAGCCCGAAGATGTTGTCCACCAGCCACTTCCCGCGCAGAACGGGCGAGGTCCGATCGGGGTACGAGGTCGTGGCCAGCAGCGCGCCGGCCGCCAGCAGCCCCCCACGCTGATCCGTGTTCGGGAACGTCACGCGCCGGAACCGGTTGCCGTAGATGCCAGGGATGTCGTAGTGGCGCGCCAGCCGCTCGTTGACGAACGTGTAGTCGGCGTCCAGCAGATCGTGCACGCTACGGTCCTCGGTCAGCGTACTCCCGACGAACCGGATCACTTCCTCCTCGAACGCATTGAGCAGGCTCTCGTCGTAGTGCGGATACTGCACCGGGTCGACTACCACCTCGCCGACGCGCCGCAGGTTGAGCCACTGCGCCGCGAAGTCCTCGGCGATGGCGGCGGTGGCGCGCGGGTCGGCGAGCATCCGCCGTACCTGCTGCTCCAGTACGGCCGGATCGCCGAGTCGGCCCTCCTCGGCGAGCTGCAGAAGCGGCTCGTCCGGAATGCTGCTCCAGAGGAAGAACGACAGGCGCGAGGCCAGCTCCAGGTCGCTCAGCGCATAGGTCGTTCGGTCGAGATCTATCGGATCGCGATAGACGCGCAGCAGAAAGTCCGGGTCGACCAGGATCCGTTCGAGCCCGAACTGAATGCCCGCCTCGAAGCTGCCCGCCGCACGACCCTCGTCGTAGAACCGGAGCAGCGCATCGACCTCGCCGTCCGTCACCGGCCGCCGGAACGCGCGCCGGGCTATCGACGACAGAATCCCGGTGGCGCAGTCGCGCTCCTCATCGGCCAGGCGCGGCTCGCAGGTGAAGATGGCGCGCCGGCTCGGCGTCTCGGCCGACGTGTCGGCGATCAGGTACGGCCCGCCGATCTCGACCGACCGGACTGCTGCGTAGCCCATGTAGATCTGGTCGTTCGTCAGCACGCGGCCGCGCTGCAGCGGCTGCGGCAGCCCCTCGGGCTCCCACAACTGCCGGACGAAAGTCACGCCGACGACGTGCGGCCCCGCCTCGATCGACACGTCCACCTCGAGGTCGGCGTCGCCGGTGCGCTGCATGAACGCTTCCCACTCGACGCCCCCCGCGAACCCCGGCTCGCCGTCGCCCGCGTAGCTCGCGGCCACCGGCCGGCCCGGCGCGTTACCACCCACCGTGAAGCGCTTGACCAGCCGGCCGTCCACCCGGACGTCGAGCCACTGCGGCCAGCCCATCCCCATCAGATAGTCCTGGTACTGGCGCCGCAGCAGGATCTTGACCCGGTACACGCCGTCGACCGGAAACTGGTACGGGACGGCAACGCCGCCGCGCGACCCGAGCGGCAGGTCTTCTCCCTGCCGCGTGTCCTGCACGACGTGGATCGAGATCTCGAACGTGTCGGCGCCGGGGCTGGGCGGCGGAAGTCCCGTCGCCAGCCGGGTCACCTGCCGCGCGACGGACAGGTAGCGCTCGATGTGCGCGGTCGTCAGCCCGAGGACGTCGGCGAAGTTGTCGAAGCTGCCGTCGGCGGTCTCGTCGCCCGGCAACAGCGACTCGACGTCGACGTCGAGCGCGAGCAGGTCGCGGATGGCGTTCCGGTACTCCGTGCGGTTGATGCGGTGGATGGCGTTGATCCGCCCCGGATGCGGATCGGCCGCCCAGGCGCGGTCGAGCTCCGTCTCCAGCCAACCCGCCACGTTCCGGTACGTCGCGTCATCCGGCCGGGGACGTCCCGGCGGGGGCATGGAGCCGGCCCGCAGCCGGGTCACCACTTTCTCCCACGTCTCGGCGTCGGCCCCCACGTCGTCCAGGTCGAGGCCGGCGATCGAGAGATCGGCGGTCCGCAGGCGGTCGTTGTGACAGCCGATGCAGTAGCGCCGGAAGAGCCTGCGCTGGTCGGCGGTCCGGTCGACCGCGGCCTGCGGCCCGGCGGACGGCGCGCCCGCCGCCTGCGCCGCTCCGGCCACCGGCCCAGCCCCGGCCTGCGCCGAGGCGGAAGTCTCGGTGAAGACCCCGCCCGCCACCGCGACGGCGACCATCCAGGACGCGGTCGAGCGCCAGCCGTTCCGGCGTCGCCCCGACCTACGCCGGTGATCCTGTTCGCACCACGTTTGGAACGTCATGTGCCTCCGCTCCTCGTCACCCCTCACCGCGGGCAACCCTGCGTACCGCCGGTCTCCCCTGATCGCCGAGCCGCCTGCCGATCGCACGGGACCCATCACTCACCGCTCTCCGGCTGCCGCCTGCTTCTCGAGATTCCGGTTGACGGACAGGATGTTGCGGACGTCGTAGTTGCCCTCGTGACAGGCGTACTCGAACATCGGATCGTCCCGCCGCTGCATCGGAATCTCCACGCTCCACGGACTGGTCCACGCCCGTGGGTCGTCGACCGTGAACTCGTAGCGGATCGTGTCCGCGTCGACGCGAGTGAACCGCTCGATGACGATCAACTCCTCGGTGGCCGCGCCGCGGAAACGCGTCTTTTCCGTGAAGTTGGTGGACTCGACCACCAGCGTGTCGCCGTCCCACCAGGCGCGCGGATCGCCCTGAAAGAGCCGAATCCGGTCCGAGATGCGCGGCCCCCCATCCAGCGGGATGATGCGCGGCTTGTTGGTCCGCAACTCGGGCGCGATGACGACATGGTCCGGCGTCTGCAGGATCTGCAGGATGTCGTTGTAGGCCGGCGGCATCATCGGCGGCCCCTCGTGCGGCCAGACGACGCAGCGCTCCGAGAGCGGCCGCACGAGATGGCTCGCGAACTCGCGCCCGCGCCGGGCATCGCGCCGGTCGGCGGCGGCCCGCTCCGCCTCGCGCGTCCGTGGCGGGATGCGGCCGTCGGACGGGTCGACGACCAGCGACGTCCGCCGGCTCGACAACCCCTTCGGCGTATTCCCGCGCAGCCAGACCGAATTGTCGTAGTGCGTGTCGCTGTCCTGATAGAGCCGGTCCTGCCGCCGCTCCTCGTCATCGAGCGCCAGCACGTTGCCCGCAAGGGGATCGACTCCCTCGGCCGTCAACTGTCGCTGGAGCTCGGCCGCCTCCTCCTCGGTGAAGAACTCCTGCCCCGCCAAGTGGGCCGGCCGCTCCAGGGGAGTGAACGTCTCCATCGTGTAGCGGCCTTCGAGGTCGGGATGCCCCCAGGCGGTGCGCGGCGCCTTGTACTCCGCGTCCGTCTCCGTCTGCGCCACGGCCGAAGCGGCCACGAGCAGGCAGACCGCCGCCATCCCCAGGACGACACCGGCGTGGCATCCGCGTCTCGGCGACAGGCGCGTCATCGTCCCTGCGCCGCCGCCTTGCGGTCCTCGGCACGCCCGGCGCTCAGGCTGTTCTCCAAGCCGTAGTTGCCCTCGTGACAGGCGTACTCGAAGAGCGTGTACGTCGCGTCCCGGTTGAGCGGCATCGCTACCTTCCAGGTGTCCGTATAGATCGCCGGGTCCTCGATCGTGACTTCGTACTCCAGCGTGTCCGGACCGGCTATCGTGAACCGCTCGACGACCCGCAGGTCCTCGGTACGCGGGATCCCGCGAGCCCCGCGCGTCGCGATGTTCGTTGCGATCGCGCCCCTGGAGTTGTAGTTGCCCACCTCGACCACCAGGGTGTTCCCCTCCCAGCGGCCGCGCGACGCCCCGTTCCACATCCGGATGCTGCCCGGCGGCAGCGGACGGTCGTCGATGGGAATGACCCGCGCCTCGTGGATCATCTCGTAGAGGATGACGACGTAGCCCGGTGTCTGGAGGATGCGGTAGCCGGCGCCGTAGCCGGGCGGAAAGATCCCGCCGGGCACGCCGCGCGTGATGCATCGCTCCCACGGCGTGTGGTTCATGTACGAGTCGGTGAGGTGGATGAGGTTGTAGTCCCGCGTGTCGCGGGCGTGGTCCCGCACCGGAATCCGGCCGTTCGGCGGCTCGACCACCATCGACCGCCGCCGCGCGTTGCGGGGGGCGCTGCCCGGCCCATCGCCCCAGGGCCCCTGCGGCGCTCGGGTCCGCGCCTCGGGATCCGGCATCGCCGGCGCCCTCTGCGGCTGATTGCTCCCGGGGAACCACGCCGCGAGCGGCGCCAGCCGCTCGAGGTCTATGTCGTCGGGCGCCTCGAACGGCGTCGGATCGAAGTTGGTCCAGACGCCCTGGATATCGGGCTGTCCGTCCGCCGTGCGGGCCGGCTCCCAGGGCGCGTCGTCGGCCGACTGGGCGCGGGCGACGCCGGGAATCGCGAGCAGGATCGCGGCCACGGCCACGACGATTACCGGTCCAAGTAGTCTGTGGCGCATCTTACCTCTCCTCCAGGACGATTCGACGCACGGTCACACTGCCTCGACCGAACGACACAGGCTCATGATCGCTCGGCGAGCGGGTCCAACGCAAGGATCTTTCGATCTTTTGCAACCGGGTCGCTCAGCGAGACCAGTCTTCGCAATCAAGTCCCGCCACTCGGTTGAACTCGCCGGTGTTCGCAGTCACGAGGACCAAGCCGCGAGCCAGGGCCTGGCCGGCGATCAACGTGTCGTAGAGACCAATCGTGCGCCCGGCGCGCTCGAGCTGCGCCCGGACGGCACCCGCCGCGCGAGCATCGGAGGCATCGAACGGCACGACCTCGAAAGCAATACTGTCGAGCCGCTCGACGTTCTCATTCTGCCTGCGGCTCTTGAACGCGCCGTAGTAGAGCTCGTGGGCAACCAGCGCCGACAGACCGATGTCCGCAACCGGATGACGCCGGGTGCGCGCCGAGAGGAACGGATTCGTCCGGTTCAGCAAGCCGATGCAGGCGTTGGTGTCGAGCAGGTACCGCATCAATCGAACAGCGTGTCGAGCTCGGGTCGTACCTGCGGCTCCGGTTGCTGACGCCCATCAGCGAAGAAATCGTCGGACATCCTGCCCGCTATGCGGTCGAGCCACGCCCAGTCGTCCGCGATCGGCTCGAGGATCACTGCCCGCCCCTGCTTGCGAATGCGCACCTCGTCACCGGGCATGCGGAACGCCTTCGGCAGACGGACCGCCTGTGATCGGCCGGACCAGAACAGCTTTGCAGTTGCCGCCATTGCCGTCTCACCTTCTCCAATCGCGCGGAATACAACTGCACTGATATATATCACGCTTCTACCGCGCGCACGCCAGCTCCCGAGCGTTGATCAGCAGGTGCACCCGGATGCGCACCCGCTCCCCGCAACCGCGTCAGAAGAACCAGGTCAGGGAGAGGTAACCGACGGTGCCCACGAGGCCGTAGACCGACGAGGGTACGATCTGGCCCGGCATGTTGCGAACCGGCACGAGGGTGCTGTCACCGACGCCGACGAACATCCCACCCTGCAGCGACGCCTCGTCGCTCATCGAGTAGGAGAAGCTGGGCAGGACGATCGCGCTCCCGTCGTTCAGATTCCAGAGGGCCAGGCCGCTGACGGTCCACAGGGGATGGATCTGGTAGCTCGCCGATACGGCCGCTTCGTCCCGACCTATCACCTGGTACTCGTTGCGGCGGAACTCGCGCGACTGCAGCACCGTGAGCAGCTCTTCCGACGCGGAGGCGCCGCGCCCGTCGCGCTGGTAGTCCACCGTCACGAAAAGGTCACGTCCCGCGACCTGAAACTGACGGAACGTGCCGATCGAGCCCCGTCCGACGACCGTGCCGTGGTAGTCGCGGACGGCCGCCTCGAAGTAGAGGGCCCAGGGCCCGATGCCGCCCGACGCGCCGACCGCGCCCGTCGGGTCGCCGTAGAGCGTGCCCCCCCACGCCGAGAGCCCCCAGTTCATCCACGTGGTGAGGCCGCGCGCGAGCGCCGTGATCTCCTCGCCCACGTCCGTGCGGCTCGGCCGGAAGACGACGTCGATCTCGCTCAGCGCGCTCGGGTAGACGCGCAGGCGGGCCGCGTCGACGCCGGTGCGGAAGACCTGAAAGGGATCGGTGGGGCTGAAGGCGGGAAACGGATCGGCCGGCGAGAAGATATGCGTGGTCCCCCAGGAAATCGCCTGCCGGCCGACGCTCAGCTCCACCGCCTCCGACGGCGACCACGCCACGTTGAGCCGGTCGAAGCGGTGCCGCCACAGCACATGCTGCTGGTCGTGACGGGTGATCGTGCCTTGAAGATCCAGCCACTCCCCGCCGCTCTGGATCGCCTCCAGGCCCGCGAGGCCGAGGCCGAGCGGGATCGGGTTCTTCTGGAACGTCGCGGCGTGCTCGTAGGCCACCTCGAACGCGAACGGACCGAGCACCGGATCCGTGGACAGCCGAATGCGGTTGACGTTGCTGGCGTTACCCTCGGTTAGGCTCGTCGCGCCGGTGAAAAGAGCGTTGGTGAGCACGTAGCCGGTGAGCCAACTCGCTTGCGCCGTGGCCGGCGTCGCCCGGACGATAGCGAGCAGGCCGGCGACGAGCAGCGCCCCGACAGCCGACCGGCTGGTCACCCGCGGGTCTCGTCGGAGTCGATGTTCCCGTCCACCATGCGCACGAGGCGCCGCGAGCGCTCCATCACGCGGGCGTCGTGGGTCGCGAAGACGAAGGTGACCCCGAGGTCACGGTTCAACTCGTCCATGACGTCGAGCAGCGCTTCGCTCGACGTCGAGTCGAGGTTGGCGGTGGGCTCGTCGGCCAGCACCAGGGCCGGCCGGCTGGCGACGGCCCGCACCACCGCCACGCGCTGCTGCTGCCCGCCCGAGAGCTTCCCGGGCCGCCGGTCCTCGAGCCCGTCCATCCCGGTCCGCGCGAAGAGCTCCTGCACGCGCGCCCGACGCTCACCGGCATCCACTCCCTGGAGCAGCATCGGGAACTCCGCGTTCTCCAGGGCGCTCAGGACCGGCAGCAGGTTGTAGGCCTGGAAGACGAAGCCGACCTCTTCCAGACGCAGGCGGGCCAGCTCCTGATTGGACATGTCGCTGACCTCGCGCCCGGCCACCCAGACCTGCCCCCGCGTCGGCCGCGTCAGGCCGCCGATCAGGTTGAGAAGCGTGGTCTTGCCCGATCCGGACGGCCCGGCGAGCGCGGTGAACTCCCCGCGGCCCACCGTCAGGCTGACGTCGCGGACCGCCCTGACCTCCTCGGCCTCCTGGTGGAAGATCTTCCAGACCCCCCGGGTCCTGACGGCGGCGTTGTCGGTATCGGTGATGGGGCTCATTGGATGGTCCGCGGATGGTCCGACTGGATCGGAAGGGTCCGGCCGACTCAGCGGTCGAACTTCAGCGCCTCGGTCACGTCGATTTTCGACGCGCGCAACGCCGGGTAGACCGAGGCCATGGCGCCGACGAAGAGGATGAACACGAGGACCTGCACGATGCGTCGCGCGGTGAACAGCGGCACGATGACCGGGTCCACAGCCACGCCCGAGAAGGTCATCTCGTCCATGTTCTCCATCATCGCGGTGAGATCCCAGCCGTCGCCGAGGAAGTACCACGTGCCCAGGAGGCCGAGGCCGACGCCGAGGAACCCGCTGATCGCCGTCAGCGTGAACCCCTCGATCAGCACGACCGTGCCGGTCTGCCCCGGCGTCAACCCGAGCGCCTGCAGCACGCCGAACTCGCGATGCCGGTGCATCACGGACATCAGCACGGTGTTGACGATGCCGAACGCGATGATGGTGAACAGGAACGCCTGGACAAGGTAGTTGCCGAAGTCGTCGATGGCCACCGCCGCGGCCAGCGCCGGGTCCGCCTCGCGCCACCGCATCACCCGCGCCTCTCCGCGCGCGACCGGGTCGGCCAGCACGCGCTCCAGCCGGTCGGCGACCCGCGCGGTGGCGGCGCTGCCGTCCAGCAGGACCCCGACGTTGGTGACGTCCTGCTGCGAGCCGAGCCATTCGCCGGCCGTGGCCAGCGGAATGTGAATCATCGCCCGGTCGACTTCCGGCACGCCGCTGCTGAAGGTGCCGACCACCCGGAGCAACTGCCCCGCGATCTCGCCCTCGGCGTCCTGCGCCTGCACGACGAAACGCGAGCCGAGGCGCAACTCGAGGCTCTCGACCATCTCGGCGCCGACGTACGCGGCCAGCCGGTCGTCCGGCTCCAGGTAGCGCCCTTCGACCAGCCGGTCGTCCAGCATCCCGAACTTCGATTCCGGCACCGGGTCGACCGCCATGATCTGCGCGGGACGGGCCCCGGCGGCCGAGCTGGCCAAGCCGTTGATACTGAGCTTCGACGACGTCGCGACGACGTACGGCGCGATCTCGGGCGACGCGAACGCCTCCTCGACCGCGCGCCGCACCGCGGCGGGCAGACGGTCGTCTATCCGGCGGCGCACGCGGAACTCGGGCCGTTCGACCGTCACGTGGCCGGTGCCCAGCCGCACCCCCGAGTCGATCCACTGCTCGTGGCTCCCGTCGCCGAAACTGAGTGAGAAAATCAGCAGGCCGCCGCCGATGATCATGGCCGACGCGGTCAGCAGCGTCCGCCGCAGATGCCGGCGCAGGTTGCGCATCGCGAGCACGACGAGAACCCTTGCGTGCATCCTTCTTGGTCCTGAAGCTGTAGTCCTAAAGCCCCGACAGCGTGTCGGCCGGCGGAATGCGGGCGGCGCGGGCCGCCGGATAGAGCGCCGAGAGCAGCGCCGTCACCAGCAGCCCGACCGATGCCCAGGTCCAGGCCGGCACGTTGTAGCCGACGCGCAGGCTCGGCGTCAGCAGCGCGCCCTGCAGGGTGACGTTGCCGTAGAGCCATTCCAGGCTGGGCGGCGCGTTGTACAGCCACACCATCAGCGGAAACGTGAACGCGGCGCTGCCGGCGAGACTGACGGCGCCGATGGCCACCGCTTCCGAGAGGACGATGCCCACGACGGCCCGCGGCGTGGAACCGAGCGCGAGCATGACCGCGAACTCCCGCCGCCGCTCGAAGGTGGCCATCAGCATCGTGTTGGCGATGCCGAAGGCGGCCACCCCAAAGACGATGACGATGATGATCCAGTAGAAGGACTCCCCCAGGGCGACGTACTCGGCCAGCACCGGGTTCAGCTCCGCCCAGGAAGCGACGACGATCGGCCGCGCCGGCACATCGAGCACGCCGGACAGGCGCCGCGCGGCAGCGCGGGCCAGGTCGGGCTCGGCCGTCGCGACCGCGATCTCGTGGATCCGATCCGCATCGAGCACCACGAGCGTCTGCAGGTCATCGATCGGCATCACCACGGTCGAGGCGTCGAACTCGACCAGCCCGGTCCGGTAGATGCCCGCCACGGTGTACAGATCGTTGGCCAGCGACCCGTCCGCGCCGGACCCTACCAGGATGAGTTCGTCGCCGACGCCGACCGAGAGCTGCCGGCCCATCTCCTCCCCGATGACCAGCTCGTTGCGGCCGGCCACCGGCAGCGCGCCGGCGACCAGCGGGTCGAGGAAGCGGGTCAGCGCCACCTCGCGCTCGGGGTCGACCCCCAGGAACATCCCGGCCGACGTCGCTTCCCCGGAGCTGACCAGCCCGCCCGCGTAGACGCGCGGCGCCGCCGCCGTCACCGCCTCGTCCGCGTCGACGGCGCGCAGCAACGCGTCCACGTCGGCGCCGTCGCGGCCGCCGATGGTGTCGTACAGGCTCCGGTCCGGCCGGTACTCGGCGTCGTGGATCTCGATCTGCCCGTTGACGAGGGAGGTCGCGTTCTCGACCAGCTCGGACATGATCCCCTCGGACCACCCGACGACGAACACGCAGGCGAAGTAGCCAACCCCGAGCCCGAGCGCGGTGAGCGCCGTCCGCTTGCGGTTGCGGCCGAGGTTGCGCCAGCCGATGCGCGGCCAGGGCGACTCTTTCACCGGCGCCGGCCCCGCCCGCCCTGCAGGTTGCGCAGGGAGAAGAACGACGGGCCGACGTCGATGTCGAACTCGATCTCCTCGTAGCGCATCGTGGTCCGCTCGCGCGGCTTGTCGGCCGGGTACATGTTCATCACCGCGGGCAGGAGGCGCCCGTCCATCTCGGTGAACGCGCTGTGCTCCATGGTGCGGGCGAGCTCGCCGTCCTCGTCGTAGAACTTCGTCCAGAGCGGCATGTAGTCGCCCTGCCGTATGCGATACTCGATGCTGCCCCAGACCACCGGGGCCTCCGGCTTCGGGGTGAGGACGAAGTCCCAGACCGCGGCGCCGTCGCCGGCGTCCCCCTCGAAGGCGATCTCGACGTCGTAGTCCTCGATGAGCCGGCTGTCCTTCACGAGGTCGTCGTTCGTGAAGTGCGAGCCCATCCACGAGCCGCCCATCATCGACGCCGGAATCTTGATCGACCGGTCGACCTTGGGCAGGTAGTTCCAGATGTCGTTCTCGGCCTTCAGCGTAGCCGTGCCCGCCTCCCGCCGCGGAGCCTGCACGCGCACCAGGCTGTAGTCGGTGCCGAGCGACCAGACCTCCATCGTCATGCTGCGATCCCAGTTCTCGGTCACCACCTCCATCGTGAAGGTGCCGCGACTCGAGTCGCCCCGCAGCATGCGGTCGACGCGATCGATGATGGCGATCGGATCGGTCTGGGCGAAGGCGGGAGCCGGCGCCTGCGCGGCGACGGCAGCTACGATAGCCAAAAGCAAAACACGTGCCCGCAATCCGGACATGCTCACCCCCAAAGTTCAGGCAAGTCTCAAGTGTACAGCCATACATCGACGGCCGCACGTCCACGGAAATCCCGGCGCATCCCGCCAGGGACGGGCGGTTGACGGCATCGCCCGGACGATTGGCAGTGAGCACCCTGGGCTGCGGCCGTCGTCTGGCGCCGCAAACCGGTATCCTACCCATCGCCATGAATACAGCCCCTGTCTCGCTGCTCCCCGACGACGCGTTCAACCGGCAGCTCGCCGCCAACGTCCATCCGCCGGAGTGGGAGAACCCCACCCCCGACGGGCGCTACAACCTGGTGGTGATCGGCGCCGGCACGGCCGGGCTCGTCACCGCCGCGGTGGCCGCCGGAATCGGCGCGAAGGTGGCGCTGGTCGAGCGGCACCTGATGGGCGGCGACTGCCTGAACGTCGGCTGCGTGCCCTCGAAAGGGATCATCCGCGCGGCGCGCGTCTGGGCGTCGGCGCGGGACGGCGAGGCGTTCGGCCTGACGTTCCCCGGCGGCATCGAGCGGGACTTCGGTGCGGCGATGGCCCGCATGCGCCGGCTTCGCGCGGGGATCAGCCACGTCGATTCCGCGGAGCGGTTCAAGGGGCTCGGCGTCGACGTCTTCATCGGCGAGGGACGCTTCAGCGGACGCGACACGGTACGCGTCGGCGACGCCACGCTGCCGTTCGCCCGGGCCGCCATCTGCACGGGAGCCCGCGCCGCGGCCCCCCCGATTCCCGGGCTGACGGACGCCGGCTACCTGACCAACGAGACGGTCTTCTGCCTCACGGAGCTGCCGCCCCGGCTCGCCGTCATCGGCGCCGGTCCCATCGGCTGCGAGCTGGCCCAGGCGTTCGCCCGCTTCGGCAGCGAGGTGACGCTCTTCGAGCGCACCCCGCACATCCTGCCGCGCGAGGACCCGGACGCGGCGGCGGTGGTCCAGGCGCGGATGGCGCACGACGGCGTCCGGCTCGCGTTCGACGCGTCGGTCGACGGCGTGGAGGCGGTGTCCGCGGACAGGCCGGGCGGCGGCGGGAAGCGGATCCGCCACACCGTCGGCGGCGAGTCGCGCGAGGTGGTCGTGGACGAGATCCTCGTCGGCGTGGGCCGGGCACCGAACGTGGAAGGGCTCGGACTGGACGAGGCCGGCGTGTCGTACGACAGGACCGGGGTGCAGGTCGACGCGCGGTTGCGGACGTCCAACCGACGCATCTACGCCGCCGGCGACATCTGCTTCCCGTTCAAGTTCACGCACACCGCCGACGCGATGGCGCAGATCGTGATCCAGAACGCGCTGTTCCCGCATCCGTTCGGCCTCGGGACGGCGTCGACCGAGTCGCTGAACATCCCCTGGTGCACCTACACGGAGCCGGAGATCGCACACGTCGGGATGTACGAGGCGGACGCGCGGAAGAAGGGCATCGAGGTCGAGACCTTCACGCAGCCGCTCGCCGACGTCGACCGGGCCGTGCTCGACGGCGAGGACGCCGGCTTCGCCCGGGTCCACGTCCGCAAGGGAACCGACAGGATTCTCGGTGCGACCATCGTCGCCGCCGACGCCGGCAACCTGATCACCGAGGTGACCGTCGCGATGAAGGCGGGCGCCGGCCTGGGGACCATCGGCTCCGCCATCCACCCGTACCCGACGCAGGCGGAAGCGCTGCGCAAGGCGGCGAACCAGATGCGCAAGGCGCGCTTCAGCGCACGGCAGCGGGCGATCCTGACCCGCATGTTCGCCTGGCGGCGATAGACGGGCCCGCGGTCCGCGCCCCGGGCCCGCTCCTCCTGAGCCCACCGAAGGGGTAGCCTTCCCCGCGGTACGAGGGGAACCGCCTCACATCGACACCTCGATGTCGCCGAGGCGCTCGGTGAGCAGCCGGTTCTCCCGGTAGTCGATCGGCACCACCACCAGGTTCGGACCCGGCTCCGCGAAGGCCGCCTCGAGCGCCGGGATCAGGTCCGCGCTCCTCGCGACGCGGCGTCCCGACCACCCGAAGGACTCGGCCAGCAGCAACCAGTCGGGATTGCCGAAATCCAGCTCGGTATGCCGGCCGAAGCTGTTCTCCTGCTTCCACTTGATCAACCCGTAGCCGCCGTCCTCCCAGACCATGACGGTGCAGTTCACGCCGAGCCGCTTCGCGGTCTCCATCTCCTGCACGTTCATCAGGAAGCCGGCGTCGCCGCAGATGGACAGGACCCTGCGCTCGGGATGCACGAGCGACGCCGCGATCGCCCCCGGCAGGGCGAACCCCATCGAGCAGAAGCCGTTCGGGATCAGGCAGGTGTTCGGCTCGTGGCAGTGGTAGTGGCGGGCGATCCACATCTTGTGGGCGCCCACGTCGGACAGCAGGACGTCGTGCGGACCCATGACCTGGCGGACGTCCCAGAGGACCTTCTGCGGCCGGATGCAGCCCTCCGTCTCGTCGTCCCTGTGCTGTGCGAGCTCGGCCTGCATCTCCCGCCGCGCCGCGCGCTGATACTCGACGTCGAACGCCAGGCCGCCGGCCGCGTCGATGCGCTCGTTGAGCATCCAGAGGGTATGCGCCAGATCGCCGACGATCTCGACGTCCGGATCGTAGTGGGTGTCGATCTCCGCGGGCAGGAAGTCGATGTGCACGATCCGCTTGTCGCCGCGGTCGTTCCACAGGCGGGGCTGGTACTCGACCATGTCGTAGCCGAGCGTGATCACGACGTCCGCGCCGTCGATGGCGCGCGAGATGATGTCGCGCGCCTGCAGGCCGACGGTGAACAGGCAGTAGGGCGCGTCCATGTCGACGCAGCCCTTGGCCATGAACGTGCTGGCGACGCCGATCTGCGTCTTCTCGCACAGAATCCGGAGCTGCCTGGAGGCGCGCTTGCGAATCGCGCCGTTGCCCGCGAGGATCACGGGCCGCCGCGACGATCGGATCAGCTCGAACGCCCGATCCACTATCTTGTCGGCGGGCACCGGCCGCCGCAGGCGGTGCACGGCGAGCGGCTGCGCGGTCGTGTCGTGCCGGGCGATGTCCTCGGGCAGCTCGATGTGGGTCGCGCCCGGCTTCTCGGTGCCGGCGAGGCGCACCGCCTTGCGCACCACCTCCGGGATGTTGTCCGCCCTGATGATCTGGTGCGCCCACTTGGTGACAGGACCGAACATCGCCACCACGTCCATGACCTGGTGCGATTCCTTGTGCAGCCGGTCCGACGATCCCTGCCCGGTCAGGACGAGCATCGGCGCCCGGTCCATGTTGGCGTCCGCGACGCCGGTGACGAGGTTCGCGGCGCCCGGTCCGAGGGTGCCGAGGCAGGCCGCCGGCTCGCCGGTCAGACGGCCATGGATCTCGGCCATGAACGACGCCCCCTGCTCGTGGCGGCAGAGGACGAACTCGATCTGCGCGGAGCGCTCGAGCGACATCATGAAGTCGGCGTTCTCTTCGCCGGGAACGCCGAAGACGTACCGGATGCCCTCCTTCTCCAGACAGGTCACGAACAGATCGGATGCTTTCACGTGCGTGCTCCTCCCGCGATCGCGGTCACTCTATCGCTAGTAGCGGTCGCTTCGACAGCGGCCGCCTCGCCGGTCCGCGGCCCCCCCGGGCACGCCGGCGCCGCCGGCGAGGACCCGCCCCCCGGCTGCGACGCCGGCACGACGCGATCCCGTGCCGGGTGCTACGATTCACCGCATGACACACATGCTCCAGGCGATGATGATCGCCACCGTCGTGGTGCTCCTGGCGCACGCTCCGGCGTCCGCGCAGGAGCGGGAGCCGATCGACGTCGCGTCGCTCGGCCCGCAGGTGGGCGAGAAGATTCCGGACTTCGCCCTCCCCGACCAGTACGGCCGCATCCGGACCCTCGACACCATCATGGGCGAGCGGGGCGCGATGCTGGTGTTCCACCGGTCGGCCGACTGGTGACCGTACTGCAAAGCGCAGCTCGTGGAGTTGCAGGACCGTCTCGATGAGCTCCAGGCGCAGGGTCTCGGCGTCGCCGCCATCAGCTACGACTCGCAGGAAGTGCTGGCCGCGTTCGCGGAGCGGAAGGGCGTCCCGGACGTGCCGCTCCTCTCGGACGACGATTCGGAGGTGATCCGGGCGTTCGGCATCTACAACCACGTCGCCGAAGAAGGCATCGGCCCCAGGAAAGACGACGAGGACGTCAGGGCCGCCGTGGCGCAGTACGTCTCGGTCTTCGGGGCCAACCCGATGATCGTCGGCACCCCGTTCCCGGGGACCTTCGTCGTCGACCGCGAGGGCCGCGTGACGTCGCGCTTCTTCGAGGAGTTCTACCGCGAGCGCAACACCGCCGCGAACATCATGCTGAAGCTCGGCACGCCGATCTCGGGCATCGCCGGCTCGTCGGGCGAGACGGCGCACCTGGAGATCGCCGCGTCGCAGAGCAACCCCGACATCACCGTCGGAAGCCGCTTCCACCTCGCGCTCGACATCACCCCGAAGCCGGGCATGCACGTCTACGCGCCGGGCGCCGCCGACCTCGGCTACCGCGTGATCGGCCTCGACCTGGACACGCCGAGCTACCTGCGGGCGCCGCCCGCGGAATACCCGGCGTCGGAGATCTACCACTTCGAGCCGCTCGACGAGCGGGTGCCCGTGTACCAGCAGCCGTTCCGGCTCGTGCAGGAGATCGTGGTGGAGGGAGACCCCGAGTCGACGGCCCGTCTCGCCGAGCTGGACGCGCTGACGCTGACCGGCCGGCTCGACTACCAGGCGTGCGACGACGCGGTCTGCTTCAACCCGGCGTCGATCCCGCTCACCTGGACGCTGGCGGTGCAGCCGCTCGACCGGCAGCGGGCGCTGCAGCAGTAGGAGGTGCGGCGGCTGTCGGCGGCCAGTAATCGCACACCCGGTCAGACCCACGGAAAATGACGGATCGCGCCGGTCTCCTTTGCGAGGCCGGCGCCCCCCGTTCTTCGGCCAACGCTTCGGCCGACGCAACAGACGACCCGGGGTGTGCTACCGCCGGAACGGATTGCGTTCACTTGGCAATGACGCGCACGATGTATGATGAATACATCATGCAGCGGACCCAGATCTATCTCACCGAGGAGCAGGGGCGAATCCTGAAGAGCCGGAGCAGGGCGACCGGCTGCACGGTGTCGGAGCTCATCCGCGCGGCCATCGACGGTGTGTACGCTCCGCGTCGCGATCTGAGCACGGCGGACCGGGTACGCCTCGCCCGGCGTACGGCCGGCGCCTGGAAGGGATTCCCGGAGAGCGGCGCGGAGTATGTCGAGCGCATCCGGGGATCGAGGCGACTGTCGCGCCTGACGGAACGGTAGCGATGCGACTGGTGCTCGACACGTCGGTCCTCATCGATCACTTGCGGGGGAGACCTCCGGCCGCGACCCTGCTCATCCCCGAGGCCATCGCCCGCGGCGACGAGCTATGGAGCTCCTGCATCGTCCGGGCAGAACTGCTGGCGGGGATGCGCGCGGACGAAGAGACGGCGACGCGCGATCTCCTGCGCCTGGTGTCGTGGGTCGAGGTCGACGAGTCTGTTTCGGAGGCCGCTGGCGCGCTGGGACGATGCTACCTTCGTTCGCATCCGGGCATCGAGGTGGCCGATCTGGTCGTCGCCGCGCTCGCGCAGGAGCTCGATGCCGAGCTCAAGACGACCAACCTGAAGCACTTTCCGATGTTCAAGGGACTCGAGGCTCCCTACTGATCCATCCACGAAGGCAGGTCCGACCATCGAGGCGATCTGAATGATCCGTCGCTTCACCATCGAGGGCTTCAAGCGCTTCGAGCAGAAGACGGTCATCGATCTCGATGAGGTGACCGTGCTCGTCGGCGCCAACAACAGCGGCAAGTCGACGATCCTGCACGCGCTCACCCTGTTTCAGTACTGCGTCGAAACGACCCGCAGGACGAACGGCAATGGTCCCGAACCGAAGCAGCTTGCGCTGGCCCGTCGATCCGTGAGTCCCGACGAGTTCGGTGTCCTGCCGGTGGCCGATCCCGGGGATCTCTGGCCGAACGGACGCGTGCGCACCAGGGGCAAGCCGAATCCCCTGTCGCTGCGCGCGGAGTTCGACAACGGGGCGACGATCGGTTTTCGGCTCCAGATGCTCTACAACCGCTTCAGCATCGTCCCGAGCGCCGCCGGGCACTGGCGCGAGGCCATCGATGGAAGGGAGATCCGGCTCATTCCCATCTTCTCGGGCTTTCTGCCGCGCGAGGAGTACCTGACCCTGCCGGCCCGCCGGGATCGGCTGCGGCTCCAGCGCCACGGCGAGATGGTGCGGAACCTGTTGTGGGATCTGCGAGAGCACGCCGGCGCCCGCTGGAACACGCTCCAGGAGCTCCTCAAGGAGCTGTTCCCGGAGAGCGCGGTCTCCGTGGAATTCGACCTCGAAGTGGATCGGTTCCTGAACGCCAGGTACCGCGACCAGGTGCTGACGCGGGAACGGGACGTCATGACCGCGGGCTCGGGATTCCATCAGGCGCTGCAAATCCTCGCGTCGGTGCTGGCGCCGGGGGCGGGAACGGTGTTGCTCGACGAGCCGGATGCCCACCTGCACGCCCGCCTGCAGGACCAGCTCGTGCAGATCCTCGCCCGACTGGCGCACGACGAACAGGAGCAGTTCATCCTGGCGACCCATTCGCCCCAGCTTCTGAACGCGGCGCCCGAAGGAACCGTACGGGTCTGCATGGACGGCCGCGTCGCGCCACTGCTCGTCCGGCCGGAGCAGCTCCGACTGCTCGAGGAGCTGGGCGCCATGGATCGCATGGAGATCGTCCCGCTGCTGGCGAATCGGGCGGTGGTGTTCGTCGAGAACAAGCGCGATCGGAATCTGCTGCAGGACTTCGCGCAGAGGCACTGGGGCGAGAAGAAGCAGCAGGACGTCTGGCGCGGACTGACGTTTCTCTACACGTATCAGAGTCCGGTCGACTCCGGCGTGCTCGATCTGGGCCGGCAGGTTCGCGATCTCCTGAACAGCCCCGGCATCGCGTCAGGACGACCCGTTCGCATGGTAGCGATTGGAGACCGCGACTATCGCACGGATGCGTCGCGCCGCGCCGTGCTGCGAACCCATGCCCACAGAGCGGGGACTGACGCGTACCGTCTCGACTTCAAGCTCCTGCTGTGGGACGCCAATGAGATCGAGAACTACCTTCTGGACCGTACGGCGATACTGAGCGTGCTCGACCGCCAAGCGGACGAGCGGGGCGTCGGGATGGTGTGGCAGCAGCAGCGGAGCGCGTTCGTGGCGGAGCTGGATCGCCTTCTGGACGCGCAACTCGAGCACGTGCGGCAGTCGGTAGCAACGCGTATCCAGCAGGAGGACAGGAGACTCGCGCTGAGCACTGCCCTCGACAGGGCGGACGAGTTCCTCGCCGCACGGTGGAAGCAACCCGAACGGTGGTGCGATGCGAAAGCCGTCCTCGGCGGTCTCCGTACGTGGCTTCAGTCCCGCGGACTCGGCCTGCGGATCGCCGAGCGAGACATCGTTCGGGACATGGCCGCCGTTCCCGACGACGTCAGGAAGACCCTCCGTGCCCTGCAGGCGCTCACTCGTGCACGCGGCGGCAGCCGGGCAAGCCGCAACTGACCGAATATCCTCGCGACGTGTTCACGTCGACACGGGTCCGGCAGAGTGCGGGACGTCGCGGGATCGAGCTGACGCCACGGTCGCGGGCCGCCGGCTTGCCCGGCGCGCATGACGTGCCGCCGACGGGGTGCCGCTACCAGGCGTCGACGTCGTAGACCCGGCGCAGCTCGCGGTCGCGGCCGCGCCGGCCGCCATCGATGCGCGAGGTCACGACCAACTGCCGGGCGCCCTCATTCGTTGTCCGCACTTCATAGCGCTGGCGCACGCGGAGCTCCATCCGCGACTGGAGCTCGATCTCGGTCTCCAGCGCAGCGCCGCGCCAGCGCGTCTTGCGGGTGACCCGCGCGCTGGTGCCGGCGAGCCCCGAGTGCTCCCGGTCGTCGGGAATCAGCCGGACGACGCGGCGGTCGTCGTAGATCAGAACGATCTCCCGCTCGTCCGCCGTAATCGTCATGCGGCGCGGCGCCGTCATCAGATCCCGCAGAGCCTCCTGCATGCCCGCCCGCATCCGAGCCATCTGCTGCGGATCGCCGCCGCCCCCGCCGAAGCCGCCGCCCCGGCCGCCGTAACCGCCCCGGCCACCGAAACCGCCCCGGCCGCCGAAGCCACCGCCGGGCCCCCAACCCGGACCGCCGAAGCCGCCTCGACCGCGCCGCTCGTCGTCGCCATCGCGCCCACCCGGCTGCGGCCGCGGGTCGTCGCTCAGGTCCTCGTTGATCACCCACGACCCCGCGAGCGCACGCTCTGGGAGCTGGCCCGCACCCGATTCGGCGGACGCCGTCGCGGCCGCGACCGGTGCGAAACCGAACGCGACGGCCGCGGTCGCGCAGATTGCGAAACGCTGCATGCTGATCCGGCACATATCGGGGCTCCTTGTTGATCGCATCGTGGCCGACCGGCCCTTTCGTCCGCTCTCGACGCCCTCACCCGCAGCCCGCTTGCACGGGCGGTAGGCAGCGAGCCGGAGCTCGTCGATGACGTCATCGTGGAAGCACGAGAACTCCTCCGCCGTCCGCGGCACGCCGTTGGCGAGCGCCGCGGCGATGGCGCGCCGCAACATGGTATCCGGGATCCTGGCCGTCAGGGTCGTGAACGTCTGGAGCGTCATGGCTGTCCTCCGCCGTCGCCGTGCATGAGTACAGACCTCGATTGCCAGGATGGTATTCCCGACGCGGACGGGGTACGCAACCGGCGGGCCGCGGCGCCGGCAGCCGCCGGACGGTGTCCGACCGCACCCCGGTCGCACGGGTCTGGAAGAGGTCTAGAAGCGGAACAGCCGGTTCATCTTGACCACGAAGCCGCGGTTGCGCAGGTCGGAGAACCGGTCCGGGCGCAGGGGGTCGGTCTCGCGGTCCTCCGTATAGACCACGAACAGCTCGCTGCCGGGCGAGTACTCCCAGCGGAGCCGCAGGTTGTTGCTCACCGTGTTGCTGCTCGAGTTGTACTGAATCAAGCCGCTGAAGAACATCCGCGGCGTGAAGGTGTAATTCACGCGCGAGACGATCAGGTCGGTGCGGAACGCCCCGCGCGGAGAGTCGATCCAGTTGACCGAGACGCTCGGCTCCATCGAGAGCTGCTGCGTGATCTCCATGCGGCCGCGGCTGAAGCCGACCGAGCGGATGTTGCCGTCGAAGTACTCCCCGGCGCGCACTGTGAGCGTCCCGTTGAGCCGGCGCTGGGCGCCGGGCGAATAGCGACCCTCCACGTCGAAGAAGCTGTAGCCGCCGACCGGGAAGGCTATGTCGTCCGGTCCGGGGGTGAATTCCCGGTGGAGGAACTCGTAGTTGTCCGCCACCGACACGCCGAACCGATCGCTGCTCTCCAGCTCCGTGGAGAATCCCAGTTGCGACTGGCGCGTCTCCACGATTCCCAGGTCCGCGGCCTCGATGTAGTCGAAGCTCCCTTCGAACCGGAACTGCCGGATGTTGTCCAGCGACCGCGGCCGGGGACTGAACCGGCCCGTCGTATAGGTGCGGCGGAAGTTGTCGCGACGGAGGAAGCCGACCTCGGGGATGAAGTTCTTCTCGACGAGCAGGTGCTCGGCCTGAAAGCCGTAGCGGTCCCCGCCGTAGTTGAAGCGGCCCTGGTAGCTCAGGTCGTCCCCCTGCCGTCCGGGATCGGGAACCTGGGTCCGGGCCACGTATCCCAGCAGGCTGACGTTCTCGTAGAAGGAGAAGGTCGCGTCGGCGCCGTAGGCCTGGCTGGAGCCGTCGCCGGCCAGCGCGACCGAACGGTTCGTGAAGATCCCGCCGATGGTGCTGCGGCGCAGGATGTCGCGCTTGAGCCGCACGACGGTGAAGTTCGTCATCTCCGCGCGCGCGAGCGCATCGTCGTCGGTCTGGATGTTCAGCGCGCCGACGTCGAACGCCCCGATCTTGCCGGTGACCCGCCCGCCGCCGACAATCGGCACCACCGCCCGGTTCTGCAGGCCGATCTGCCGGCTGTAGAAGATGGTCGGAGCATTGCCGCCGAAGAAGCCGCCGCCCTGGCCACTGCGGCGCAGCGCGCCGCCGAAACTGCCGCTGAACCCGCCGCGGGCGAAATCGAAGATGCCGCGGCCCTCGAGGAAGAACTCGCGCTTCTCCGGGAAGAAGAGGTTGAAGCGGGTCAGGTTGACCTGCTGCTCGTCCACCTCGACCTGGGCGAAGTCGGTGTTGAGGGTGAAGTCGGCCGTCAGGTTCTGCGTGACGCCGTACTTGACGTCGAGGCCGCCGGTCCCGTCTCCGTCGTTGCGCGTCGGCGGCGAGGCGGCGAGGTTGGTGCTGACGCCGCCAATCCCGTACGGCTTGACCTCCAGGTTCTTGCTGCCGCTCGGGGCGTCGAGTCCGACCAGCGTCGCCGCGTCGGAGACGCGAAAGATCCCGCCGGGTCCCGATCCGGCCGAGATCGGCAGCGGCGTGATGTAGTTCCACTCGTTCTTGCGCCGCACGTTGCGCCGGAGCTGCACGCCCCAGATCTGGGACGGTCCCGGCCGGTAGCGCAAAGACTTGAACGGGATCTCCATCTCCACCGTCCAGCCGCCCTCGAAGCGACCGGAGCGGACGTCCCAGACCGGGTTCCAGTCGCTGTTCGGGTTGCCCTCGTTGGTGATCTGGAAATCAGCGATCGCGCCGAGGGGATTGGTGTAGAACGCCACCGCGTTCCGGCGGTCGTAGAAGGTGTCGAGGATGACGGCGAAGGTGTCGTTCTGGCGGAGCTGCCGCGTGTCGCGGCGCATCTCGTTGGCCACCCATTGGCTCGGCGGCGCCGAGTCCCATACGCGGGCCGCAACGTAGATGTTGTCCGCGTCGAACAGGATCCACGCCTCGGTCTTCTCGGTGGCGGGCGCGCCTTCGTCCGGCGCCTGCTGAATGAAGCCGGTGATGGCCGGCACCGTGTAGTAGACGCGCTCGTCGAGCTGTCCGTCGAGCCGGATCCCCTCGGGCAGCTCGACGGCCCGGATCGTGGCGTTCCTCTGCTCGTCACGGCGGATGACGTCGGGCGCGAGCGGCGGCGGCGGTCCGTCGATGAATCCGGGGGCGGCGCGCGCGGTCTCGAAGCCGGCCACGCCCGCGGGCGGCGGCGCGGCGCTTCCCGCGGGTGGGTTCGTATCGCCCCCGGCGCGTTCCCGCACCGCCGGCGAGGGCAACCCGCCCTCGGATCGCTCGCGCGACGGTCCGGCCGCGGGTCGCGCGCGAGCCGAATCGGGTTCCGGGCGCCCGAACGGCCTCGCCGGCTGGAACGATCCTTCTGCGAGCTCCGCGCCGTCTGCCGGACGAACCGCCGCTTGCGAGGCCGGACGCGCGCCTTCCGGCCCCGCGCCCAGGCCCGCTCCGGCGAAGAGATCGGCGGCCACGCGGTCCTGCAGCGCGAAGAGATCGTCGACGGCGCCGTCCACCACCGTCGCGGCGGCGACCGCGCCGGTTCGCACGTCCACCAGCCTGGCGGTGATGCGCATCCGCTCGCCGAGGCGCTGGTAGGCGCCGCCCACCACCCAGCGCGCCCCGACGGTCCGGCCGACCTCGACCATGTCCGAATCCGCGGCTGCGCCGGGCGCGGCCAGGACGCGCGGCGCTGCCTGGATCTGCTCGCGGCGGAGCGACTGCACCGACGATCGCCCTTCGAACTCCGCGGCGATCGTCTCGGCGATGCCCGCGCCGATCCAGTCTTCCGCCGGGACGCCGCTGATGTTGACGAACTGCGTGACGGCCAACCCCGCCGGCGCGTCGCCCTGCGCGGCGACACAGACCGGCGCGAGCCAGCCGGCGAGAACGGCCACCACGACACGCATCGAAGGGGCATGCTGCATGGATCGGTAGACGCCGACCCGCGAGCCGCCGTTTAGCTCATTCGCTCTTCAGCGTCACGACCGGGTCCGCTTGCGAGGCGCGGCGCGCCGGAAGATAGCTGGCGAGCAGGGCGACACCAGCAGCAGCACGGTCGCCGCGCCGAATGCACCGGGGTCGGTCGGACCGATCTCGAACAGGAAGCTGCCGAGCAGACCGCCCGAGGCCAGCGCTGCTCCGATGCCGAGCACCGCGCCGATGAGCACCGGGCGCAACGCCTGCCGCACGACCAGGGCGAACAGTTGCCGGGCCGTCGCGCCGAGAGCCAGCCGCACCCCGAGCTCGTACCTCCGCTGCACGGCGACGTGCGCCGCAACGCTGTAGACGCCGACCGCCGCGCTCCGGCGAACCGCGCCCGACAAGATTCACGCCTCGGGGAAACTGTTCGATGGCAACGATTCCGTCGACGCCGGCCGCCTGCTCGCGCCAGGCGTGGATGGTGGGATGCCGCACGCCCGCCGGGCCGTCCTCTCGCAACTCTTCGATCGCCACGAGCCGCTCAGCATCCGCATACGGCAAGGGACGCAGCCACAGCGCCCACGCCACTCTCGGTGTCGAGCTCCTCGTTCGCGCGCGTGCGTCCGAAGAGCGAGCGAAGCCGCAGACGGATGGTGTCGAGCCAGCGCATGCCGTGCGGTCCTCCTGTCGCCCGGAACATCACGATATATGATTTCAATATCGAATGTCTATATTTGATACCCTCGGACGCAGGACCGCCGTGAACCCGCAAGCCGAGAAGACGGAGATCCTCCGCGGTACGCTCGATCTGCTCATCCTGCGGACGATCGAGCTGCGCCCGCTGCACGGCGTCGCGATCGCGGAACGCATCCGGCAGGTAACGAACGGCGCGTTCGTCGTGCAGCCGGGATCGCTCTTTCCTGCGCTCCACCGGCTGGAGCACGAGGCCTGGATCGCGGGAACCTGGACGACGAACACCCAGAAGCGGCGGGTGAAGTCCTACAGCCTCACCGCCGCCGGCCGGCGGCAGCTCTCGGCGCAGAAGCGGGAGTGGGACCGGATCGTGACCGCGGTGGCGCAGGTACTCGAGACGGGTTGAAACAGGCGCAACCGAGCGCTCCTGTCGAAAGGCAACGCCCGGCTACAGCAGTCGGGGAAGCAGCACCGCCACGTCGGCGTGCAGGGTGGCGAAGCCGGAATCGAGCGTCGCGATGCAACCGCCGCGACGGCGAGCCAGTTCGGCGAGCCAGGCGTCCGTCACCTGTTTGTGGCCCTGCAGGTTCCGGTGGGGCACATCCAGATAGTCGAGCGGATCGTCCCACCATTCGTGGTCCGGATGCGCGGACACGGCACGCAACGCCTCCCAGGCCGCAGCCGCGCTGCCCTCGACGGAGAGGCGCATGTGCACGCGCAGCAAGGTGCCCTGCGTGGTGGGACAGGTGGCGAACCGGTCCTTCTTCAACCCTGCGAACCACTGATGCGCGCGCTCGTAATGCACATGCGTCTTGACGAGAAGCGCGGCGAGCACGTTCCCGTCCGCCAGCCAGGTCACGTAGCGTCGTCCTCCTCCTCTATCCGCTGGATCGTCTCATCCGTAACCACTTCCCTTCCGTCGCAGACGAGGAGACCGTTGCGCCGCTCCATGCCGTGGGCAGGTCTCCCGCGCCGGGGCTGCGCTCCCGGGAGCGAACGACGTAAGAGCCGGTTGACGGCTGCGCTGATGCTGCAGTCCTCGGCCTTGGCGAGCGATACCGCCACCGCGTAGAGGTCGGGCTCGAGGTTGATCGTCAGTCTCATGCGTCATTGTGGTGCAGTGGTGCAGTGGTGTCAACCAACTCCGAGTGCCGGCGATCGCCGAGCCCTGCGCCGGCCGCGCAGGGCCTGTTACGACGCGCTCGACCATTGGATCCCGGCTGGATAATCGGCTACCGTCGTTCGGCATCGAGCCACAAGAGATGATGCGAAGGACATCCATCCTGCTGCCCGTGCTCGCGCTCGCCGCCTGCGCCGTGGCGTCCGAGCCGGCACCGAGCCGTTCCGCCCCCGATTCGCCGCCGCCCAACATCCTCTGGATCGTCGCCGAGGACCACGGCCCGCACCACGGCAGCCACGGCGACGGCTACGCAGTCACGCCGAACCTCGACCGGCTCGCCGCCGAGGGCGCCCGCTTCACCCGCGCCTTCGCGGTGACGCCGGTCTGCGCCCCGGCGCGCTCCGGAATCATCACCGGCATGTACCCGACGTCGATCGGCTCGCACCACATGCGGTCCACCGCGGTGCCGCCACCCCACGTCAAGGGCTTCACCGAATGGCTGCGCGCGGCCGGGTACTTCACGACGAACAACGCCAAGACCGACTACAACTTCTCGCCGTGGCTGCCGAGCGAGACCCGGCGCGCGGTGCGCGAGGCGCCGCTCGGGTTGTGGGACGAGAACGGCGAGCACGCGCACTGGCGCAACCGGGCGCCCGGACAGCCGTTCTTCTCGGTGTTCAACCTCGGCGCGTCGCACGAGGGCCAGGTCCGCATGCCGGACGACCGCTTCGCCGAGCGGACCGCACGACTTGCGCCGGAGGCCCGCCACGACCCGGCCGCCGCGCCGCTGCCGCCGTACTACCCGGATACCCGGGAAGTCCGCCGCGACATCGCGCGCTACTACGACCTGGTCAGCGTGATGGACACGCAGGCGGGGGAGATTCTCGCCGAACTCGAAGCCGACGGGCTGGCCGGCGACACCGTCGTCTTCTTCTACGGCGACCACGGCTGGGGGCTGCCGCGCGGCAAGCGCTGGGTCTACGATTCGGGGCTGCTCGTGCCGCTGCTCATCCGCTGGCCGGACCGCATCGAGCCCGGGACGGTGCGGGGCGACCTCGTCAGCTTCATCGATTTCGCCCCGACCCTGCTGTCGCTCGCCGGCGTAACGGTCCCGGAGCACATGCAGGGCCGCGCCTTCCTGGGCGACGACGCGGCCCCCGAACCCGACTACCTCTTCTTCACCCGTGACCGGATGGACGAGACCCACGACCGCATCCGTGCGGTTCGCGACCGCCGCTACAAGTACATCCGGAACTTCGCCCCGGAGCTGCCCTATGCGCAGCGCATCGCCTACATGGACCTGATGCCGACGATGCAGGCGTGGCGGCGGTCGGCGGCAGCCGGCGAGCTCGAAGGCCCCCAGGGGCAGTTCATGGCCGGGACGAAGCCGGCGGAAGAGCTCTACGACACGGAAGCCGACCCGCACGAGGTGGTCAACCTGGCCGGCGACCCGGCCCATGCCGAGCGGCTCGCCCGGATGCGCGCGGCGCTCGACCAATGGATCGTGACGACCGGCGACCTGGGCGAGATTCCGGAGGCCGAGCTGGTGCGACGCTTCCGCCCCGACGGCGTCTACCGGACGGCCGCCCTGCCCAAGGCGGATCCGCCGGGGGGCATGTTCCACTACCCCCCGACGGTGGAGCTGACCTGCCCGACCGAAGGGGCGACGATCGAGTACACGACCGAGCCGGGCGAAAACCCCCGGTGGAGGCTGTACAGTGGGCCGTTCCGGATGCTCGACTGGGAGCTCCGGTTCCGCTGCGGCCGGCTCGGCTACTTCGACAGCGAGACCGTGCATTACGATTTCCACATCGACTACAACTGGTGGGATTGAACCGCCCGTGTGCCCGGCATGACCGAGGAGGACCGATGAATCGCCTCACTGCTACGTTTCTGACCCTGTCCGTGATCGCGCTCGGCGTTGCCGCAACCGCTTCCGCCGACGTGGTCCGCGTGGAGGTCGAGAGCCGCGCCGACGTCGCCGGCGGCATGGCCTACGGCCTCGCCGGCCCGTACGAGAAGCTGGCCGGCACGGTGCACTTCGAGGTCGATCCGGCGAATCCGGCCAACCGGATCGTCACCGACATCGACCTCGCGCCGCGCAACGACCGCGGCATGTTGGAGTTCCGCTCGAACTTCTTCCTGCTGAAGCCCAAGGACGCCGGGCGCGGCAACGGCACCGTCCTCTACGAGGTGTCGAACCGCGGCGGCAAGGGGATGCTCGGCACCTTCAACAACGCCGCCGGCACCCGCGACCCGCTGACGGCCGAGGAGATGGGCGACGGCTTTCTCCTCGAGAACGGCTTCTCGCTGCTGTGGCTCGGCTGGCAGTTCGACGTGCCGGTGCGCGAAGGGCAGATGCGGCTGCACACGCCCGTGGCGACCGACGGCGGCAACCCGATCACGGGCCTGGTCCGCAGCGAGGTGATCGTGAACGAGCGCGCGTACGACCGCTCGCTCGCCGACCGGAACCACATCGCCTACCCGGTGGCCGACCCGGACGACCCGGCCAACGTGATGACGGTCCGCGACGGCGTCGACCAGCCGCGGCGTGTCGTTCCGCGCGACCAGTGGCGCTTCGCCCGGCGCAACGACGACGGCTCGGTCGTCGACGACCCGACCCGCGTCTACGTGGAAGGCGGCTTCGAGCCGTTCAAGATCTACGACGTCGTCTACGTCGCCAGGGATCCGGCCCTGGTCGGGCTCGGACCCGCGGCGGTGCGCGACATGATCTCGAAGCTGAAGTACGAGGCGACGCCGGAGCTGGGCCTGCCGGCCGGCGCCATCGAGCACGCCATCGCCTGGGGCGTCTCGCAGAGCGGACGCTTCCTGCGCACGTTCCTCTACCACGGGTTCAACGTCGACGAGCAGAACCGGCGGGCGTTCGACGGCGTGATGTCGCACGTGGCGGGCGGCGGCCGCGGCAGCTTCAACCACCGCTTCGCGCAGCCTTCGCGCGACGGCCACCCGTTCCTGAACAAGCTCTATCCGAGCGACATCTTCCCGTTCGCCGACGTCGTGCAGCACGACCCCGAAACGGACATGCAGGACGGCCTGCTCGCCGGCATCCAGCCCGGCCACATGCCGAAGGTCTTCTATACCAACTCGTCCTACGAGTACTGGGGCCGCGCGGCGTCGCTGATCCACACCACGATCGACGGATCGGCCGACGCGCCGCTGCTCGACAACGTCCGCATCTACTCGTTCGCCGGCGGCCAGCACGGCCCGGGCCGCTTCCCGCCGCGGCGCACCAGCGGCCAGGAGCTGAGCAACCCGAACGACTACTCCTGGTTCCTGCGCCCGCTCCTGCTGGCCATGGACCGCTGGATCGACGATGACGCGACGGTCCCGCCGGCCAGCGTCTACCCGCGGGTCGACGACGACGATCTCGTGCTGCCCGAGAACCTGGGCTTCCCCGAACTGCCGGGCGTCGGACAGCCGGCCGTGCCGCACCTGGCCTACCGGGCAGTCTACGGGCCGGAGTTCCGCACGCAGGGGATCGCCTCGGTGCAGCCGCCGCAGGTGCTCTCGGCGTTCCCGATCCTCGTGCCGGGCGTCGACGCCGACGGCAACGAGACCGGCGGGCTGATGATGCCGGAGGTCGCCGTACCGCTCGCCACCTACACCGGCTGGAACCTGTTCCACGCCGAGGCGGGACCGACCGACGTGCTGTCGAGCATGCAGGGCTCCTACGTCCCGTTCCCGCGGACGGCCGACGACCGCGAGCGCACCGGCGATCCGCGGAAGTCGATCGAGGAACGATTCGGCAACCGGGCCGAGTACCTGGGCCGGGTGACGGAGGCCGCCCTTGCGCTGGTCGACGACGGGTACCTGCTCGCCGGCGACCTCGCGCCCATTCTGGCCCAGGCCGCACGGCACTGGGACTACCTGATGGAGGAGGACACCGGCAACGACGGCCAGCAGTGACACCGTGCGCCCGGGGCACCGCGCCCCGGGCGCACCAGCCGTTCCACCGGCCAAACACGAAGCCGCGTGCGAGAACGACGCCCGTCACCGTAGGATGTGCGAAGGAAGAGTGTATGAAGTCGAAGGAGCTGCAGAGAGCCGTTCTGTGACGCGGAGGCAGAACATCCCACCGATTCCCGTTCGCGATTCTCTATCGCAGAGCGAGCGGGCAAGTCGATATGCTGGCGGTCGCGCACGATCGGAGACGGCCCGCGTACTGAATCGAGAGGCTATAGCCGATCAGCCCAATCCGGCGAGGCGTACCGGCTCGTCCAGGAAGGAGAAACCGCCATGCGCACCCGCACACTGTTGGTCGTCGGCTTCATTGGGCTGACTGCATTCGTCAGCGGCATCGTGGTCGGCGCCCAGGTGCAGATCCGCCAGCAGGCCCCCGCCGACCGCGCCGCCGACTTCCCGCTGGCCGAGATCGAGGCGATCGTGGAGGAAATGGACGCCGAGCAGCGCCAGACCGTGCGGCTGCTGGAGGGCGGGAGCTACAACGTCAACATCCGCCGCATCCGGGGCGGCGAGACGGCGCTGATGCACCCGCGGACGATCGACGTCTGGGTGGTTCGGGAGGGCTCCGGGACGCTCGTCACAGGCGGGCAGATCGTCGACGAGAACGGGGAGCCGGTCGAGCAGCGCGGCGCGGCGATTCGCGGAGGGGAGGAACGGGAGATCGATGTGGGCGACCTCATCTTTATCCCCGCCGGGGTGCCGCACGGCATCCGCGAGACGGACGGCATCACCTGGTTCAACATCCGCTTCGACACGCTGCCCTGACCGCGAGATCACGGCTGACGACAGCCCGCGCCGGCGGAAAGCGGCGACCGCGTGCTATCGTGAACGACTTGGCACAGACCCACGAACGCTCCGTGGTCGAGCGGGAGACCACGATGCACACCGGGCCGCTCGGCTCCACGATCCACGTCCTGCGAGCCGACGCCGAGACCGTGGCCGAGCTCGCCTCCATCGATTGGAACCGAACCTTCCGCCGGGTCTACCTCGATCCCGTGCGCGGCCTCATCACCCTGATGGCCCCGTCGCGGCTCCACGAGGAGTTCTCCGCAATCCTCGGCCATGTCGTAGACACCGCCGCCAGCGCGCTCACCGGTGCCGTGGAGCCGGTGCCGTGAAAGGGCTCCGGAACGCTCGTCTTCGCGAGCCGGACTCTCCGCCCGGAACGGGCATGGAGCGTCCCCGGACGGCGCCACGGCGTCTCTCCTCCTCCAACGTCCTCCTGGGCCTGACGCCCGACGACATCTGCAAGGCGATCGTCGGCGTGCGGCTCAGCGTGACCCGCGACGAGCGCACCGAAGCCGTAGCCGGCATCGTGCGACGACGGCAGCGGACCGGCGTCCGCGCGCGCGAAACGGATACGCCGTACGCCGCTCGCTCCGGCTGAGGCCGAGGGCGCCCCTGCGTTGAGGAAGTCCTCCGAACGGAGCAGCTCCCGAAACTCGTCCTGGATGTAGCCGCGCACGTCCTGCGGTGCGTTCCGCACTTCGGCAACGAACTCTTCTCGTCCGTCGACAACCGCGATGACGTCCTCGAGGTCATGACTGGCGAGATAGTCGCCTGCGCCGCGTCCGTGAAATGCTTCCAGCTTGGGCCGGGCCGCGGCCTCCAGCAACTGCAGGTTGGGATCTTCATGCATGAGAACGTTCCCGTACACGCTTTCGCGACCGGCCAGACTGGCGGCAGGTCGGAACCACTCGAAATCTGACGGTCCAGCGGCGGGGCCGCGTACGAGGTGAGCATCCCGCGCGTGACGCCGCCCCGGACTGCCGGAAACATGTACTTCACTCCATGGACGATGAACTCTTCTGCTGCCCTCGCATTCGGTCGACTGTCGCGGGCGTCCCTGAAGACGAGCCGCGCAGCCGCCAGTCGGTTCAGAGCGGTGTGGACCTGAGACGCACTCAGGGACAGAGATATCGACATCCGGGCAAGCGAGGGGCGTTGCCCGACGTAGCTCCTCGAACGGGATCGTGACGAGCCGAATCCACCATGAAGGAACGGCACACATCACGCACACTCGCACGTCGACATGGGTGCGATAATGACCCACACCATGCTGCAAGGCTTCTGGACACGGCTCGGTTTCGGCTTCACTCGGAGGCAATCCGGCGGCGCATGCCTGCTGCTCGCCCTGGCGGCAACGACGATACCCGGCGTGCCGGCGGCTGCCGAGCAGGTGCCGGTAGCGGCAGGCGCATCGCCGGCCGCCGCGCTGCACGCCGAGGTCGCGCCGTTCTTCGCTGAGCACTGCGTCGTCTGCCACGGCAACCGCCTGAGCACGGTGAATCTCAACCTGGAGAGGCTCGCCGCCGCGCTCGATCCGCAGGCACTCGCCGCCGGGCCGAATGCCGCCGCCGCCGATCCGCAGATCGACACCTGGACCCGGGTGCTCGGGAAGCTCGACGCCGGACGGATGCCGCCGCCCGGGCGCCCGCGGCCGGCGGACGACGCGCTTGCGCGCTTGACCGCGTCCATCGACGCGTACCTGGCCGACGCGGGTTACCGCCGAACCGCCAACCCGGGTCGCGTCACCGCGCGGCGACTCAATCGGGTCGAGTACGACAATACGGTCCGCAGCCTCCTCGGCGTCCACGGCAGTCCCTCCGACGAGTTTCCGATCGACGATTCCGGCTACGGCTTCGACAACATCGGCGACGTCCTGTCGGTCTCGCCGCTCCTGATGGAGAAGTACGTCGCCGCGGCGAGGCGGCTCTCGCGCACCGCGGTCTTCGGCGAGCCGCTGCCCGCCGAGCCGACCCTGCTCGCCCGCTACATGGGCAGGCGCTCGCACGACGCCGGCAACGACCTGGCCGGTGGAAACATCCTCCCCTTCTCGATGCGCGGCGCCCTGTACGGCTCGCACCTCTTTCCGTGGGACGCCGAGTACGAGCTCCGCTTCCGCGCGGCAAACTACCGCTACAGCCGGCGGCAGCTCATCGACCGCGGGCTGATCGAGGCGGAGGAGCGCGACAAGCGCAACCCCACGCTCGAGGCCAGACTCACCGCCGAGGAACGGCTCGCCCGCTTTGTCGAGGACGCCCGGCAGAGTCAGCCGCCGGTACCGGTGGTCGCGACGCTCGACGGCCAGGCGTTTCGCGAGGAGCTAATCGAGGGGAGCAACGCCTTCGGGTACGAACGCGGGGAGTTCATCACGCGGGTCCCGGTGACGGCCGGGGTGCACGATTTCCGCATCTCCTACCCGCACGTCGCCGACATCGACGACCCGCGCGACAACGTGATGGAGGACGGCCGCCGGGTCCTGTACATCGACTACGTCGACATCGTCGGACCGTTCAACCCGAGCCCGGCCCCGCCCGCGAGCTCCGAGCGCATCTTCGTCTGCCGGCACCGTCCCGCCGAGCACAACGAGGAATGCGCGGGCGAGGTGGTCACGAACCTGGCCCGCCACGCGTACCGCCGGCCGGTGACCGCGGCCGACGT
The DNA here is from genome assembly GCA_965222905.1 of Vicinamibacterales bacterium. Classification (GTDB taxonomy): domain Bacteria; phylum Acidobacteriota; class Vicinamibacteria; order Vicinamibacterales; family UBA8438; genus WTFV01. Next base: position 420,929 of record OZ244976.1, read on the forward strand.
CGATCCGCTGGTCGGCCTGGTGCGGCAGGCACAGGCGGTCGGCGATTCGTTCGAGGAGGGGATCCGGCTCGCTCTCCAGGCGGTGCTGCTCTCCCCCAACTTCCTGTTCCGGATCGAGCGCGACCCGGCTGCCGGCGAGGACGTGCGCCCCCTCGACGATCACGAGCTGGCGTCGCGCCTGTCGTACTTCCTCTGGGCCGACATGCCGGACGAGCGGCTCTTCCGGCTCGCCGACGAGGGCCGCCTCACCGACCCTGCCGTGCTGCGGGCCGAGACGCTGCGCATGCTGGCGGATCCGAAGGCCCGCACGCTGGTTACCGACTTCGCCGCGCAGTGGCTGCAGTTGCGCGGCCTCGACCGCGCCAAGCCCGACCCGGCGCGGTTCCCGACCGTCGACGACGAGCTGCGCGACGCCATGCGGACCGAAACCGAGCTGTTTCTCGATGCGGTCGTCCGCGAGGACCGTAGCGTGCTCGACCTGCTCGACGCACCGTTCACGTTCGTCAACGGCCCGCTCGCTCGGCACTACGGGATTTGCGGGGTAGATGGCGAGGCCTTCCAGCGAGTCGCGCTCGACGGACCGCAGCGCGGCGGCCTGCTCTCGCACGCGAGCGTGCTGACCGTCTCGTCGTACCCGACGCGCACCTCGCCCGTGCTGCGCGGCAAGTGGGTGCTGGAGAACCTGCTCGGCGCGCCGCCGCCGGATCCCCCCGCGGATGTCCCGGCCCTGGAAGCCGCCGGCGACGATCGTGGAGCGACGCTCCGGGAGCAGATGGAGGCGCACCGCACCAACCCGAGCTGCGCGGTCTGCCACAACCAGATCGACCCGATCGGCTTCGGCCTGGAAAAGTACGACGCGGCCGGCGCCTGGCGGACGCACGAGGGCGAGGCCCCGATCGACGATACCGGTGTGCTCCCCGACGGCACGGCGTTCCGTGGACCGGTCGAGCTGAAGCAGGTGCTGCGCGACCGGGCCGACGCGTTCCGGCGCAACCTGAGCGAAAAGCTGCTGACCTACGCTCTGGGCCGCGGGCTGGAGCACTACGACGCCGAAGCCGTCTCGGCCATCGTGGACGCGGCCCGCGAGAACGGCGACCGCTGGTCGGCGTTCGTTACCGGCATCGTCGAGAGCGCGCCGTTTCGCATGCGGCGCGCCGAGGAACAAGGCCCGTGAGGATGAACCGGGCGCTGGGCAGGCTGTTCGAGCGCTACCGCCGGCGCGCGGACAGGATCTCCACGTCGATGAAGGACGTGGGCAGGCTGATCAAGGCCGCCGCGGAGAAGGCTCAGCGAAGTGGCTTCGAATCGGAGCGCCGGGAGCTGACCGACTTCGTCGACCTGCTGCGCGCCTGGGTGCGCGGCGAATACGCCGACATCGCACCAGGTTCGAAGATCCTCGTCGTGGCGGCGCTCCTCTATTTCGTCGCGCCCCTGGATCTGGTGCCGGATGTTCTGCTCGGTCTGGGCTTTGCCGACGACTTTGCCGTGCTCGCCTACGTGTACGGCGTCGTTCACAAGGAGATCGACGATTTCAGAGAGTGGCGTGCGCAGAACCCGCGTGAGGACGTCGCGCGCGATCAGCCCGGGGAACCCGAACCCCCGCGATCCGGAGAATAGATTAGCCGCCATCTGGCGCTCATCCTGGCGATGGTCCTGGCAAGCGCCGGCTGATGCAGCGAGAACACGAATCATGACGATGCACAGACCCCTTCCGCGACGGACCGTCCTCCGCGGCGTCGGCGCCACGCTGGCACTCCCGTTCCTCGACGCCATGGTCCCGGCGTTCGCGCGCACTGCGTACGCCGCTCGGGCGCCGAACCGCATGGTCTTCGTCTACGTGCCGAACGGCATCGTCATGCCGGAGTGGACGCCGGACACCGCCGGTCCCATCGCTCCGCTGCCGGCCGCCCTGCCCCGCGTGCTGGAACCGATGGTCCCGTACCGGAACGACATCTCGATCCTGAGCGGCCTCACGCACAATGGAGGCCGCGCCCTCGGCGACGGCCCGGGCGACCACGCGCGCGCCGGGGCGAGCTATCTCACCGGCGTCCACCCGAAGAAGACCTACGGCGCCGACATCCAGGCGGGCGTCTCGGCCGACCAGATCGCCGCGCGGCATCTCGGTGGCGAGACGCGGTTCGGATCGCTGGAACTCGGCTGCGAGCCGGGACTGCTCGGCGGCAACTGCGACAGCGGCTATAGCTGCGCCTACAGCAACAGCATCTCGTGGCGCACGCCCTCGTCACCGATGCCGCTCGAAGCCAGCCCGCGGGCCGCTTTCGAGCGACTGTTCGGCGCGGAGGACGTGGAGCGGGATCCGGCCGTCCGCGCCCGGCAGCGCCGCTACGACCGCAGCGTTCTCGACGTCGTGCTCGGCGACGCCAAGCGGCTGACCGGGACGCTCGGCCCGACGGACCGGCGCAAGCTCGACGAGTACCTCTTCTCCGTGCGCGAGATCGAGCGCCGCATCGCGGGCAGCGAGCGCGACGCCGACGCCGCACCGCCCGATCTCGACCGCCCCGCGCCCGGACTACCCGGCGACTTCGTCCAGCACGTCCGGCTCATGTTCGATCTGATGACGGTTGCCCTCGCGGCCGATCTGACGCGCGTCATCACCCTGATGGTCGCCACCGAGCTGAGCAACCGCGTGTACCGCGAGATCGGCATTTCCGAGGCGCACCATGGCCTCACCCACCACCGCGGAGACCCGGAGAAGATCGAGAAAGTGACGCGGATCAACCGCTTCCACGTCGAGCAGTTCGCGTACTTCACGGACAAGCTGCGCGGAACCGCCGACGGCGACGGAACGCTGCTGGACCACGCGATGGTCGTCTACGGCGCCGGCATCGCGGACGGCAACCGCCACGAGCACCACGACCTGCCGACGCTCATCGCCGGCCGCGGCGGCGGCCGCCTCACGCCGGGACGCCACGTCACCTACCCGGCCGAGACGCCGATGGCCAACCTGCTGCTGACGATGCTGGATCACATGGGCGTGCCGGCGGAGTCGGTGGGTGACAGCACCGGCGCCATCGCGCACCTGTCGGAGGTGTGAGAATCCGATCGGCTTGGTGATCGCGCCCCACAGCGCGACACCACCTGCTACTGCCTTGGCTGTCGGGGTCCTGCCCTGTGCCGTCAGCGCGTTGTCCGCGACGCTACACGCCGCGCGGGCGAGCATCGCTTGGCATCTTGGAGCAAGGCGCCCGCAAGCTGTTTTAATTTTTCGCTAGAATTGCACTTGGCTAGGGCGTTATTGGAATTCTTGCAGTAGGGAGTCGCACGACACCCGCAACGGGCATCCATCACCGTTATTGAATTTTACGTATTCTTTTCCATTTACAGAATCGCTTGCTGCAATCTTTCCATCAAGAGATCGACCACCATGCAGCGCGGAGAAATCGGCGGGTATGAGGAGACGATCGCAGGCGGCGAACGCGTTCGCGCCTTCGTGCCGGCGCCGCTGCCGCCCGCTCCTGCCCTGGATCCGGACGGGGCGCTCCAGCAGACACTCGAGTCCGCGGTGCTCGCCCTGGGCCGGCTCGACGGCATTTCGCCCCTCCTGCCGGACCAGGCGGCCCTGTTCCTCTACGCCTACGTGCGGAAGGAAGCAGTGCTCTCCTCGCAGATCGAGGGCACGCAATCTTCGCTTTCGGATCTCCTGCTTTTCGAGTCGGCAGAGTCGCCCGGCGTCCCGCTCGACGACGTCGTCGAGGTCTCCAACTACGTCGCTGCCCTGGAGCACGGCCTGCGGCGCCTGCGGGAGGGGTTCCCGCTGTCGAATCGGCTGATTCGCGAGATCCACGGGATCCTGCTGTCGCGCGGTCGCGGCAGTACCCAGGCGCCCGGCGAGTTTCGGCGTTCCCAGAACTGGATCGGCGGCTCCCGGCCCGGCCACGCCGCCTTCGTGCCCCCGCCGCACACCGCCGTACCCGACTGCATGGCGGCGCTGGAACGCTTTCTGCACGCCACGGAGGACGGCATCCCCGTCCTGATCCGCGCCGCACTGGCGCACGTGCAGTTCGAGACCATCCACCCGTTCCTCGACGGCAACGGACGGATAGGACGGCTGCTGATCACGTTGCTCCTGTGCCACGCGCAGGTCTTGCGCGAGCCGCTCTTGTACCTGAGCCTCTACTTCAAACAGCACCGCACCGCCTACTACGACCTGCTGAACGACGTGCGGCGCACTGGCGACTGGGAGGCCTGGCTCGCCTTCTTCCTCGACGGCGTACGGACCACGGCCGACGGCGCCGTCTCCACATCCCGTCGTCTCTGGCAATTGTTCGCAGCCGATCGGACCGCCATCGAGCAACGCTTCGGCCGCCGCGCCGGTTCCGCGTTGCGGGTGTACGGAGCATTGACCGAGCAACCAATACTGTCGCTGCCGTCGGCCAGCGCCCGGACGGGGCTCGTGTTTCGCACAGCCGCCTCGGCGATGGAGCTGCTGGTCGAACAAGGCATCGCGCGCGAGATCACCGGGAAGCGTCGGGGGAGGTTGTTCGTCCACGATCGGTACCTCGCCATCCTCAACGAAGGGACGCAGCCGTTCTCACCAGACACACCTGCGCGTGAGGCAACGGCGCGCGGGTCCGCCGGGGTGGAAGGAACCGAGCCGTGAACGGTCAACGCTCGTCTGCGTACCTCGATGGACTGCTCCAGGAGCTCCGCGCCCTGCCCCGCGAGACCGAGTGGCTGGAGTTCAAGCAGAGTCACGGCGATCCGCAGGAGATCGGCGAGTACATTTCTGCGCTCGCCAACTCCGCGGCGCTGGTCGGGAAGGCTGCCGCCTATCTGGTCTGGGGTGTCCGAGACTCGGACCACGCCATCGTCGGGACGGCCTTCGATCCCACGGTTGCCAGGAAGGGCAACGAGGAGCTGGAGAGCTGGCTTCTGCGCCTGCTCGAGCCGAAGATCGATTTTCGTTTCTTCCGCCTGGACACGGACGCCGGTCCGGTCGTTCTGGCGGAGATCGTTCGGGCCGCGCGGCATCCGGTGCGATTCGCCGGCCAGGAGTACGTCCGTGTCGGCAGCTACAAGAAGAAGCTCAAGGACTTTCCCGAGAAGGAACGGACGCTCTGGCGCATCTTCGATCAGGTGCGGTTCGAAGACGGCGTCGCCGCGCAACGCGTGAGTGACGAGGATATCCTGCTGCGGCTCGACTACCCGGCGTATTTTCACCTGCTGGGCGCGCCACTCCCCGACGGCCGCGCCGCCATTCTCGACGCCCTCCAGCGGGATCGTCTTGTCGCGCCCTGCGAAGCGGGCGGCTTCGACGTCACGAACCTGGGCGCTATCCTGTTCGCCAGGAGTCTCGGCGATTTTCCGCGGCTGAAGCGAAAATCCGTGCGCGTCATCGAGTACCGCGGCAAGGGGCGCACCGAAGGCCTGGGAGAACGTGAATATACGGAGGGCTACGCCTCCGGCTTCGAGGGGCTGATCGACTACGTCAACGCCAAGCTGCCCACGCACGAGGTCATCGGACAGGCACTGCGGCGGACCATCCCGGAATTTCCCGCACTGGCGGTGCGGGAATTGGTCGCCAACGCGCTGCTGCACCAGGACTTCTCCGTCACCGGGGCCGGCCCGATGGTGGAGATCTTCGACGGGCGCATCGAGATCACGAATCCCGGCGAGCCGCTGGTGGACACTCAGCGCTTTCTCGACGGCCCACCCGCTTCGCGGAACGAGGCGCTCACGTCGCTCATGCGCCGGTTCGACATCTGCGAGGAACGAGGGGGCGGTATCGACAAGGTGGTGGAACAGATCGAGCGTTACCAGCTTCCTGCCCCGCTCTTCGAGGTTCCGCCCGGCTCCACCCGCGTCGTCCTGTTCGCCCACAAGCCTCTGGCCGACATGGACGGCAAGGAACGGGTTCGGGCCTGCTACCTCCACGCTTGCCTCAAGTACGTGACACGGGACTTCCTGACCAACACCTCGCTGCGGGAGCGGTTCGGCATCAAGACGAACAACAAGGCAACGGTGTCGCGGTACATCCGCGAGGCCGTGGCCGCGGGCGCGATCAAACCGTTCGACGAATACGCTCCCCCGAAGCTGCGAAAGTACGTCCCGTTCTGGGCGGGCGTTCCTGCCGACCGGTAGTTGACAGGCAACGGTCGGAGCGCACGCTGTATGCATGTAAGTTATTGAAAATAAAATCCTTGTACCAGTTGATGGGTAGTTGACAGGAAGCTGATCCGCACGCCGGGTAGAACAACGGGCCGAGAATCTGCAGGCTCGATCGGCCGGTAGTTGACAGACAGGCACCCGCGTGGTCGCCAAAGGCCTATAAGATGCTGAAAATAAAATACTTCCGGTAGTTGATGGGTAATTGATCGCCAACTCGGCAGACCGGCCTGGTGTTCCTGTAGCGTGCTGAGAACAAACGTGTCGGTTCAGTTGCTTCGGACGGGCAAAGCCCCGGACAGCGTTTGCGGCGAGATGCTCCACGCGCTATTCTGCCGCGCATGAAGCGGGCAGCCGAGCGCGATGCGGTTCGTTGATCTGGCCGGATGTTCGCGGCGTGGCGCGACAGTCCTGCTGCTCATCGCACTCGGCGTGCTGGGCGGGGCAGGCAGCGGCACGGCAGGCCAGACCTCGGAGGCTGCGGCCACGGGCGGGCAAGCACCGACCGGCGCACTGCCTGCGCTGACGCTGGACTCCTTCCGGACTCCGGACACGCCCTGCTACGACCGGTCCGTGCAACCCCACACCGCGGTCGTCGACACCCACGTCCACTTCCGGCCGTTCGGCGGGCCCGCCGTCCCGTTCGAGGAGATCCTGGAGTACTTCGAGGCGTCCGGCGTCCTGTTCGCCAACGTCTACGGCATCGGGCAGATGCTGCCGGCGTCGTCCTCCTGCACGTACTACCTGGACTGTCCCGGCACGCCGGTGACGCCGACACTGAAGAACGACTTCGTCAACGCCGCGAACGTCGTCACGAAGACGCCGGCGGGCCTTCACCTGACGCTCGCCATGACCTTCCCGGACCTGGCGGATCCCGACTCGATTCTTGCCGGGATGGAGCTCTTCGACGCCGAGTATCCAGGCCTGTTCCGCTGGATGGGCGAGGTCAACCTGGCCAAGCAGGCGCTGTTCGACAACGGGCACGAACCGGTGCCGCCGGCCACCATCGCGGAATGGGGCGGGTTCATGCAGGTGCTGCGCGAACGCGGCATTCCGCTCGCCATCCACGCGGACCTGGGCAGCGACGACGACCCGACCCGCTACCTGCCGTTGATGGAGGAGGTGCTGCGCCGGTATCCCGACAACGCGATCGTGTGGGTCCACATGGGACTGTCGCGGGAGCTGACCGCGATGGCCCCGAGCCGGCACGTCGCGCTGATGACGTCGCTGCTGGATCGCCATCCGAACCTGATGCTGGACATCGCGTGGCGGGTGATCGACGATGCCTACTTCTCGACGCCGGAGGGCCGGGCGGCCTACGTGCCGTTCCTGAACGCGTTCTCGGACCGGATCCTCCCGGGCACCGACTTCCTGGCGTCGCGCGACAAGGACCTGGACGTGTACCGGGAAGAGCTGGAGGTCACCGGCCGCATTCATCGGCATCTCGACGACGACGCCTTCCGCAACATCGCCCTGGGTGGGAACTACTTCCGGCTGCTGGGCCTGGACTACCGGGCGCCAGCGATATGTTCAGCAGCGTCGGGAACCGGCGAGAGGAACCCATGACAGCCACCCTCGAACGCTTCTTCGGACTGGCGGAGCGCGGCACGGATGTGCGGACGGAGGTGACGGCGGGCGCGACGACGTTCCTGACGATGGCCTACATCGCCTTCGTCAACCCGCAGATCCTCTCCGACGCCGGCATGCCGTTCGATGCCGTGTTCGTCGCCACCTGCCTCTCGGCGGCGTTCAGCACACTGGTGATGGGGCTGTACGCCAACTATCCGATCGCGCTGGCGCCGGGCATGGGTCTCAACGCGTTCTTCGCCTACGGGGTCGTGCTCGGCATGGGGCACTCGTGGGAGGTCGCACTCGGCACGGTGTTCGTCTCCGGGGTGCTGTTCCTGATCCTCAGCGTGCTGCCGGTGCGGCGCTGGATCGTCGAGGCGATTCCCCAGGGCCTGAAGCTGGCCATCGCCGCCGGTATCGGCCTGTTCCTGGGGGTCATCGCACTGCGGAACGCCGGCATCATCCAGGCCAGCGAGGCGACGCTGGTCACCGCCGGCGAGCTGATGACGCCCGGACCGCTGCTGTCCCTGGTCGGGTTCTGCGCGATTGCGGCGCTCTCGGCGCGCCGTGTCCCGGGCGCGGCGATCATCGGGATGCTGGGCGTCGCCGTCGCCGGTCTCGCGCTGGGCGTCTCGGAATGGCAGGGCATCGCCTCGCTGCCGCCCGATCCGACGCCGACGCTGCTGGCCCTCGACGTCGCGGGCGCGCTGCAGGCGAGCATGCTCGCCGTCATCCTGACGTTCCTCATCGTCGACCTGTTCGACACGACCGGCACGCTCATCGGGGTTGCACACCAGGCGCGGCTCCTCGACGACCGCGGACGCCTGCCGAACATGCAGCGCGCGCTGATCGCCGATTCCACCGGCACGGTGGGCGGCGCCCTGCTCGGCACGTCGCCGGTGACCAGCTACATCGAGAGCGCCGCGGGGGCCAGCGCGGGGGGACGCACAGGTCTGACCGCGGTCGTGGTGGCCGGGTTGTTCCTCGCCTGCCTGTTCCTCTCGCCGCTGGCCGGATCCATACCGCCCTATGCGACGGCGGCGGCCATCCTCTACGTGGCGTGCCTGATGGTGCGCCCGCTGGTGGACGTGAAGTGGGGCGACGTCACCGAGTCGGCCGCCGCCGTCATGACCGTCATCGCCATCCCGCTGACGTTCTCCATCGCCGACGGCATCGGACTCGGCTTCCTGACCTACGTGCTGATCAAGGTGATGGCGGGACGCCGGCACGAATGCTCGCCGACGCTGATCGCGGTGGCGTTGCTGTTCGCAATCAAGTTCGCGTGGCTGTAGCGTCAGGCGCGAACGACCGGTTCAGTCCGCGTACGGTCGCAACCGGTCCCTCCGCCACGCCCAGGCGGTCTCGATCATCGCGTCGAGGGCCGGGTGGCGCGATGACCAGCCGAGAATCTCGCGCGCCCGGTCGGCGCTGGCAACCAACCGGGCGGGGTCCCCTGCACGCCGGGGAGAGGCCACCGACGGAATCCGGTGTCCGGTGACACGGCGGGCCGCCTGGACGACCTCGCGGTTGGAGAAGCCCGTCCCGTTCCCGAGGTTGAAGGCGCCCGACTCGATCGTATCGATGCGGTCGAGCGCCTGCAGATGCGCGTCCGCGATGTCGCCGACATGAACGTAGTCGCGGATGCAGGTGCCGTCCGGCGTGTCGTAGTCGCTGCCGAAGATACGGATTTCCGGGCGCAGGCCGAGCGCCACCTCCAGAAGAATCGCGATCAGGTGGGTCTCCGGTACGTGGTGCTCGCCGCGCTCCGCCGTCGCCCCGCAGGCGTTGAAGTAGCGGAGCGAAACGTGGCGCAGGCCATACGCAGAGGCGTACCACGGCAACGCCTGCTCGAACGCCAGCTTCGACGCCCCGTAGGCGTTGACCGGCCGTAGCGGCGCATCCTCGCGGATCGGCGTTTCCTCTGGCTCGCCGTAGACCGCGGCGGTCGACGAGAAGACGAGACGGCACACGCCGGCCGCGCGCATGGCGTCCAGCAGGTTCAGCCCGCCGGTGACGTTGACCTCGAAGAACTTCGCCGGACTGGTCACCGACTCGCCGACCAGTGCTTCCGCCGCCAGGTGCACCACGGCGTCCGGGCGCACGGCGGACATCACCTCCGCAAGCCGGCCGCGGTCGCGCAGATCGCCCTCGAAGAACCCGGCCCCGGCCGGCACTGCCGCACGGTGCCCCTGCGAGAGGTCGTCGATCGCCGCGACGGCGTGGCCGTGCGCGAGCAGGCGCTCGGCCACCACGCTGCCGATGTAGCCGGCCGCGCCGGTGACGAGAACTGTCATGGGTGATTGAGACAATCGCCGCAGGCGACCGCGATGGCGCGGGCGCAGGAGTCGGTATTATTGATGAGCGTGGCGCTGCGAGGCAACGGCACGCTCCGAAGGAGAAGAGCCATGCGTCGTCGGGAAGTCATCAACACTCTCTGCAGTCTGCTAGGCCTCGGCGTCCTCGCCACGCGGCGGGCGAACGCCGCCGCTCCGCGGGAGGTGCCGTTCCTGCCTCGTCCACCGGTAGTCCAAGGAGCTCCGATGCACTTTCGAGATCATCGAACCGTGCGCTGCGCGACCCGCGGCGTCGCCCTGGCCGCCGCCGTCGCGTGCGCAGGAGCGTCGGGAGGTTGTGGGGGTGATTCGCCGGAATCGGCGGCGCCGGCGAGCTCCGCGGTCGTGTACGACGGCGCCACACTCATCGACGGTACGGGAACGCCCGAGATCGAGGCGTCGCGCCTGGTCGTCGACGACGGCACCGTCACCGCGGTCGGACCGCAGGCCGAGATCGAGATGCCGTCCGGAGCAACCGTCGTCGACATGATCGGCAAGACCGTCATGCCGGCGCTGGTGAACCTGCACGGACACGTCGGTTTCCAACGGGGGCTGACCTACGACGCCGCGAACTACACCCGCGAGAACGTCGTCGACCACCTGAACCGCTACGCGTACTACGGGGTGGGCGTAATCGTCTCGCTGGGTACGGACGCCGGCGACACGTGGAGCGACATCCGGGAGGACCAGGAGACGGGCACGCTCGGCGGCGCCCGCCTCTTCACGGCCGGGCGCGGGCTGGCGCGGCCGAACGCCGGGCCCGGGGCGGCGGCGCTGCGGACGTCGGCCTACGGGGTGACGAGCGAGGAGGACGGGCGGCGCTACGTGCAGGAGCTCGCCGCGCAGGGCGTTGCATTCGTCAAGATCTGGGTCGACGACCGCGGCGGTTCAGTCGAGAAGCTCGAGCCCGCGCTCTACGAGGCGATCATCGACGAGGCGCACCAACACGGCCTCGACGTAGTCGCTCACGTCTTCTACCACGACGACGCGGAAGAGCTGGTGGCGGCCGGCGTCGACGGCTTCGCCCACCTGGTCCGCGACCGGGAGATGGACGCTGCGCTCGTCGCCGCGATCGTCGAGCACGACGTCTTCGTCATGCCGAACATCGGCATCTCGGAGCGCGGCCGGCACACTTCGCCGCCGCCGTGGCTCGGCGCGCCGATCCTCGCGGAGACGGTGGCGGCCGACGTGCTCGCGCGCGCGGCCGACTCGTTCTCCCGGCGGTCCGCGGACGCCGCCGAGCGGGCCGCACGCTCCTACGAGCAGATGGAGCGCAGCCTCGCCAAGCTCCACGCCGCCGGGGCGTCGCTCGTCCTCGGATCGGATTCCGGGGTGCAGGATCACTTCTACGGCTTCTCGGCGCACCGAGAGCTGGAGCTGATGGTGGCGGCCGGTTTGAGCCCGATGGACGCCATCGCGACCGCGACGAGCCGCTCGGCGGACCGCCTCGGACTCGACGACTCGGGACGCCTGGCGCCTGGGACCCGCGCCGACTTCATCGTGCTCGACGCGAGCCCGCTGGACGACGTCACCAATACGAGACGGATCGCGGACGTCTACCTCGGCGGGTCGGCCGTGGATCGCGCGGCGCTACGGGCCGGCTGGGGGGCGCCGTAACCGGAGTCCCGCCCGTGAGCTTCTAGTGCTGCGCCATGATTAAACGTTCGGGTTTGCGGTGCTGTGATTCGTCGATGATTGCGCGCTGTAACCCATGTCCGCGTCCGAAGATTGTGACATGACGGACCACTAGGAGTCTGCGCCGTAGAACGTAACGAAGTGAGTTCTGCGGCGCAAGCTCCTGGGGCGGTGGGGGCTGGGGCCAAACACGGAGCCTTGCGGCGGGTTGGCGGCGCTAGTCCCGCCCGGCGGCTCGACCCGCCCGCACCGCCGCGTCGTTGCCGGCCGTCAGCCCTCCCCCGGCTCGCCCGCCGCCCAGGATCCGGAACCCCTGCGCGATGCGGCGGGGCATGTCGGCGGCGCTCGCGGTGATGCCACAGGCGATGTCGCGTGCCACGCAGACGTCGGCGACGGTCTGGATTGCCTCCTCGACCTCCGGATCGTCACGCGGGAGACCGAGCGAGTTGGAGAGGTCGCTCGGGCCGACGTAGAAGCCGGCAACCCCCGGCACGGCGGCGATCGCGTCGGCGTTCCGCACCCCGGCAGCCGACTCCATCATCATCAGCGCAACGAGGTCGCCGTTCGGGTTGAGGGGCCACAGATCGGCGCGCCGCCGGTAGTCGGCGCCCGACAGCCCCCAGAACCACGTGGCGATGGCCGGTCCCGAGCCCCGCAGGCCGGGCGGCTCAGGCCAGGCCGAGTCGCGCCGCTGCGGATACCGCATCGCCTGAACGGCAGCCAGCGCCTGTTCAGGAGTCTCTATGGACGGGAAGATGATCCCCATCAGACCGATGTCGAGCGCCTGCTTGACGGCCCACGCGGACGGTTCCCGCCCGTAGGGCGCGATGCGCACGAGCGGCGTGACCCGCTGCCGGAGACTGCCGCTCTCGGCGATGGCCTGCTTGTCGATCAGCCCGAGCAGGAACCTGTGGAGCGCGGTGAAGTCCATCGGCCCGTGCTCCATGTCGACGTAGACGTAGTCGACGTCGGCGCGCGCAAGCGAGCGGGCGTTCTCCAGCGACAGGTCGTAGGTGCTCACGCCGAAGACGCGCTCGCCCCGCGACAGCTTGTCGACGACCGAGCTGAGGTGCTCGCCCGCGTCCTGCGCGGACGGGACGGCGGCCGGCAGCACGAGCGCGAGCGTAACCACCGCGGCAGCGACACGATACGAGGACTTGCTCTTCACCACCGATACCTCCATCTCGCCAAGGGTCCGCAGTCTACCGCATCGCCCGGATGGGCACGTCGGTGACGCGCCGCTGCAAGCCGACTCGGGCCGGGCGCCCGTCGGTCCGCCACAGGGATCACCTGTTCAGAGCAGCTCGTTCAGTCTCGCGTAGCCGGCGCGGCTCACCGCGAGCTCGGTTCCGTTCTTCAGGATGGCGACGTAGCTCTGCCGGGTGGCGAGCTCCAGTCGCGCCAGACGATCGAGGTTGAGAATGGCCGAGCGATGGATTCTCACGAACCGTTCCGGATCCAGTTGCCCTTCGAGGTCCGCCAGCGTCTGCTGCTTCAGCAGTTCCCGCCCGCCCACCATGACGCCGACGTAGTCGTCCCGGGCCAGGACGTAGTCGATGCGCCCGACGGGGATGACCTCCACCTTCGCGCCGGCACGGATCAGGATGCGTTCGCGGCAGCCGCCCCGCGGCCCCGCGCTCGCCACCACCTGCGCGACCGGCACCTGCTCTGCCCGGGCGAGCCGCCCCCGGGCCTCGTCCAGCGCCGCGGCGAAGCGCTCGGCGCCGAAGGGCTTCAGCAGGTAGTCGACCGCATGGACCTCGAAGGCCCGCAACGCGTAGCTGTCGTAGGCGGTGACGAAGATGACGTCCACATCCCCGCCGACGAGCTCGAGGACCTCGAAGCCGTCGAGCTTCGGCATCTGCACGTCGAGGAAGAGCAGGTCGGGCTCCAGCTCGGTGATCGCGCGAACGGCCTCGAACCCGTTGGCGCATTCGCCGACCACTTCGACGTCGGGATGCGCCGCAAGGTACTCCAGGATCAGGGCGCGCGACAGCGCCTCGTCGTCCACCACCACCGCCCGGATACGCCGTCCCCGCTGCTCCGTCATCCCGCTCGCTCCCGAACTCCGTCCTCTCGTGGGAACCGGACGTCCACCCGAAACGACCCGGCCTCGCGCCGCCAGCGGGTCTCGGTACCGCTGCCGAACGCGGAGGCGAGGCGCCGCTTCACGTTGTCGAGGCCGACCCCGGCCCCGGCGCGTGCAACAGCCTCCACGTCTACCGGATTCCGGACGCTCAGATATACGCCTTCCGCATCGCACCGCGCGGTGACTTCCACGACGCCGCCATCGACCAGGGAGTGAATGCCGTGGCGCACCGCGTTCTCCACCAGCGGCTGGAGGGTCAACGGCGGAATCAGACAGGTTCCGCATCCGGGCTCCAGCAGGACTTCGGACGACAGACGCGAGCCGAAACGCACCTTCTCGATGTCCAGATACGCGCGAGCCATCTCGATTTCCTGTTCCAGCAGAATCCGCTCCCGCGCGCCGAGACGGACGCTGCTGCGGAAGAAGTCGGCGAGCAGCAGGCACATGCGCCGGGCGCCGGCCGGATCCGACGAGGTCAGCGCGCTGATCGACTGGAGGCTGTTGAACAGGAAGTGCGGGTCGATCTGCGCGCGCAGCGCCCTGAGCTCGGCCTCACGCGCCGCCACCTCCAGGCCGAGCTCGCGCGCCTCGGCCCGGCGCGAGGCCTCGAACGCGATCAGCAGGTAGTGCAGCATGCTGGAGAGCCAGAACAGCATCACGCCGGCGGGCGGAACGACCGGCAGTTGGGCACGATAGTCGTCGAGAACGCCTGAGTCGAACACCGCGGATCCGACGAGCGCCCGTACCCACCCTTCCCACGCGAGCATCCAGGCGAGCGCGGCGACCAGACCGGCTCCCGCGTGCGTGGCGAGAACTCGAAGCACCGAGCGGGCGGCCAGCGGAGCGGCCCGGCAGACGTACCACGCCGACAGACAGATGAAGCCGTAGAGCAGGCAGGGCGGCACGACGACGGCGAGCGACGCCGGCAGCGCCACCCGCGAACTCGCCGCCGACCAGGCGACCGCGAGCAGCAGGCCGATGAGCGCCCAGGACGCCAGATAGAGAGCCTGCCGCTGCCCGGAGGCGAGGATCGGGTGCACCTGGCTGCTAGTCCCCGACGTACAACCTGCCCATCACCACGCCGCCGCGGACGACGAGTCGCGGCGCATCGGCGTCCACGTCCGAACGCGCGGGGCTGATCTCCACCCTGCCCAGAGCCGCGTCCACCTCGGAAACGACCCTCCATTCTTCCGGCACCAGCAGCTCGACCCGCCCCATGAGCACGTCCACCTCGATGACGGTCTCGTCGCGCGCCATCGTGGCGTCACGCAGGTCGACCTCCAGTCGTCCCATGACCGCGGCGGCCTCGCCCCCGCGAAACGCTCCGGACAGGTTCCGGTGCGTGACCGATCCCATGAATGCGGCGCTGTCGAGCCAGGCCGCGTCTTCGCCGGGCGCCGAGTCCCGCGTGGCGCCCGATTCGGCGAGCAGCACGCCAAGCACGATGATCGTCACGATTCCGAGCGTCCCTCGCCCCACGTAAGGTCCCCTGGTCATCGTCCTCTTCCTCTTCGACGTGTCAGTTCCGGATCTCGATGCCGCCCATGAGGACGGTGCCCTCCAGAACGAGCCGCTTCGTCGCGGCCGCCGGTCCCCGCGTCTTGTCTTCGACCCCGCCGAGCATGGGGGTGAACCTGACCTCGGTCGTCCACTCCTCGGGAATGCGGATCTCGATGCCCCCCATCATCGCCGAGACACGGAGCACCGCGTGGTCTCCGGCCATTTCCGCCCCGGTCAGATCGAGATTCACACCGCCCAGGAACGCAGACGCCGATCCCCCCTGGAAGCCCGCCGAGCGATTCCGGCGCTCGACGCTGCCGAGAAAGGCGGAACAGTTCTCGACCGCGTCGGTGGCGTCGTCCGCAACCGCGGGATCCGACCTGGGGAACGCCAGCATCCGGAAGCCGATCGCGACCAGAATGAGCGGCCAGAGATCCCAGACGTCGAAGTCGATGATGTACAGGCTCTCAAGCAGCAGCAGCCCGCCCGCGCCAGCCAGTACGGCGCCCATGAACGCTTTCCCTCGATCCCGCGCTTCCCACAGATGCTTGACGCCGGCCACGATCAGGATCACCGGCCAGAACCGGAGTATCCGCCCGCTCTCGACGAAGTCGAGGTTGTCCAGCAGGAACACGATGCCAAGCGTGATGACCAGCAGTCCGGGCAGGACGGGCCGGAGCCCGCGCGGAGGCCGGCTCCCATGGGTCCGAACTTCGGGGTCGCTCGCGATCTGGTCAGTCAATGGCGCCTCCTTCGGTGATCGTCCGCGCCCAGTCTGACGGCCGCGTCCGGCGGACGCCATGCCGATTCGGCGAACGGCGGATCCGCACCGGCGAAAGGCGCGAACTGCACGTCGGCATATTCGACCGAGGAGCAACGCCGTCCAGGCGGGATGCATCGCCGCTCGAATGCAGCGGGGTTTTCGCCACGGGCTGCTAAGCTAGAATCCGGCCGTGAAGGTAGTCACTGCGCGCACCCCCGGGGCACGAGTGCTCGATGACGTCGCGCGCCTGCAGCGGACGCTCAACCGGCTGCGGGGGCATGACCTCGTCCCGCGCGGGCTGTACCGATTCTCGTCCTTCGAGGAAGCGGACACATGGATGATGAGCCAGATCGCGCGTACAGCCGCGCGCCTGAGCTCGAAGACCTCGTGGCCCTCTGCCGCGCGCTCCGCGAGGCAGGCGTCCGTTACCTCCTGATCGGCGGGTTCGCCGTCATTCTCCACGGCTTCGTGCGCACGACGAAGGACATCGACCTGCTCGTCGATCCCTCCGACGACAACGTCGCCGCCATCAAGAAGGCGCTGGGAAAGCTCCCGGATGACGCGGTGTCGCAGATCGACGAGAGCGACGTGCGACGTTTCCGTGGTGCGGATTGCCGACGAGATAGTCGTGGATCTGATGGCCTCGGCCTGCGGGATCACCTACGAGGACGCGATTCGACAGGACACCGAGGAACGCCGCATCGACGACGTCGTCATCCCGCTGGCCGGAAAGCAGTTGCTGATCAGGATGAAGGACACGGCGCGCGATTCCGACAGGATGGACGTACGGTTCCTTCGATGGCGCATCGAGGACGACGGCCCGGCAGAGGAGTGAGCGAGACCCGCGACACACCGATGGACTATGCTGATCGCGCATGCGGCTCGTGCGCGACGACGCGCCGCTACCCCGATGATTCGAAGAGAGAAGCGATGAACATGCAGCGTTGCCTGATTCCCGCCACGGCCCTCCTCGCAGTCGTCGCCCTCGCCACCGCGGCGCACGCGCAAGCGCAGGTCGACGAAGGCGAAGCCCCGGCGTTCGCGCCGGTCGAGACCCCGACGTTCACGCCGGTCACCCCCGAGCGCCTGATCAACGCGGAGGACGAACCGCACAACTGGCTGATGTACTCCGGCAACTACAAGGCGCAACGCCACACCCGCCTCGATCAGATCGACCGGCGGAACGTCGGCGGCCTGGAGATTGCCTGGGTCTACCAGCTCGCCGTCCTCGACCGGGCCGAAACGACGCCGCTGGTGGTCGATGGCGTGATGTACATCACCGAGTCGCCGAGCACGGTGATCGCGGTCGACGCCGCCACCGGCCGTCCTTACTGGCGCTACGAGCACCAGTTGCCCGACGAGCTGGTCTTCTGCTGCGGGCGCAACAACCGCGGCGTGGCGGTGCAGGGCGATCGAGTGATCATGGGCACCCTCGACGCGCACCTGGTGGCGCTCGACGCCCGTACCGGCAGTGTGGTGTGGGAAACCGAGGTGCACGAAGCATCGGCCGGCTACAGCAAGACGGCCGCGCCGCTCATCGTCGGCGACAAGGTCTTCACCGGGGTGGCCGGGGGCGAGTACGGCATCCGGGGCGTGGTCGACGCCTACGACCTCGACAGCGGCGAGCGCGCGTGGCGGTTCTACACGACCCCGGGGCCGGACCATCCGGACAACCGCTCGTGGTCGGGCGACTCCTGGCGCACCGGCGGATCGGCGACCTGGATGACCGGCTCCTACGACCCGGATCTGAACCTCCTCTACTGGGGCACCGGCAATCCGGGTCCGGACTACGACGGCACGGTGCGGGAGGGCGACAACCTCTACTCCGACTCGGTCGTGGCTCTGGATGCCGACACCGGCGAGATGAAGTGGTACTTCCAGTTCACGCCGCACGACATCCACGACTGGGACTCGACGCAGGTCCCGGTGCTCGCCGACGCGGAGTTCGACGGCGAGCAGCGCAAGCTGATGCTCTTCCCGAACCGCAACGCGTTCTTCTACGTCCTCGACCGCGAGACCGGCGAGTTCCTGCTCGGCGAGCCGTACGCCCGGCAGACCTGGGCCGAGGGGCTCGACGAGAACGGCCGGCCCATTCTGGTGCCGGGCATGGAGCCGTCCCCCGAGGGCACCGTCGTCGCCCCCGCCATCACCGGCGGCTCCAACTGGTGGTCGCCCTCCTACAGCCCGCGCACCGGCCTCATCTACGTCATGGCCTTCGACGCCGAGACGCGGTACTTCATCCGCCCGGTCGAGTACCAGGAAGGACAGAGCTTCCGCGCCGGCGGGGGCGAGTCGCCGCAGCCGCTCGAGAACTACGTGCGCGCGGTGCGCGCCATCGAGCCGCAGACCGGCGACCTGCGCTGGGAGTTCCCGGTCGACTCGCGGACCACGTCCGGTCTGCTGTCGACGGCCGGCGACCTCGTCTTCGGCGGCACGGCCGACGGCTTCTTCTTCGCGCTCGACGCCGAGAACGGCGAAGAGCTGTGGTTCAGGAACATCGGCGGACGCGTGCACGCGGGGCCGATGGCCTACGCGGTCGACGGGAAACAGCACGTGGCGATCGCCGCCGGCAACGCCGTCTTCGCGTTTGCCCTGCCGGAGTAGTGGAAGCTACTGTTCCGGCTCGTCCCCGCCCGGCGGGCTCGCCCCGGACGATTCGACGCCGTACGTCGGGCGCCGCTCCCGCACCTGGGCCGGCGTCCGCGTGAATCGGTCAGGTTGGTACGTCCGCTCGACCACTCCCTGCAGCCGGCCGACGTCCTGTCGCAGATTGGCGACGTCCTGCGCGAGGGCGCGTATCTGCTGCTCGACAACCTCGAATCGACGATCGAACTTCCCCTCTACGGACTCGAAGCGGCCGTCGAACTTCCCTTCCATGGACTCGAAACGACCGTCGAACTTCTGTTCCGTGGACTCGAGACGACCGTCGAACTTGCGGTCGATCGCCTCGAACTTCCGGTCGACAGCGTCGAACCGACGGTCGATGCGCCGGTTGAGGATGGTAAGTCCGGCAAGCAGCACGCCGGTTACGGATGCGACGGTGGCCCAATCGAACGACATCGATCCAGGCTACTCCGGCGGCCGGAACCGGTCAAGTGAAATCACGTAGCGCCGGCAAGCGCCTTGCGATCCGCTGCGTCATCGGCCCCGGCCGCCGGTCAGCGCTCCAGGAAAATCGCCTTCGGAACGAACGCCGTCACGACCTGCGTCAGGTCGACCGCCTCGGCGACCCGGAAGTCGACCGCGATGCTGGCCAGCGAGAACGCCTGGGAGTGGGTCAGTCCCTGCTCCTCGACGAGGAACTCGACCGTCGCCACCACCGCCTTGCGCAGCGCGCGATCGAGATCGAGGTCGATACCCATCAGGATGTGGTGGGTCGCGTTCTCGGCGCGGGGGCCGTCGAGGGCCCGGCCCTTGTGAAGTACGAAGCGGAAATCGCCGCTCAGCGACTGCTCGATCGCCGTCCCGCTCACCTCGCCGTCACCCTGCACGGAATGGGGGTCTCCGACGTAGAACCGTGCTCCCGGGTGAAAGACCGGCAAGTACAAGGTGCTGCCAGCCGCGAGGTCCTTGACGTCGAGGTTGCCGCCAAACGGCCCCGGCGGGCGCGACGCCTGCACGCCGGCCACCGTCACGCCCGGCTGCCCGACCGTCGGATTCTCGGGCGCCACCGCCATGACCCCCATGAACGGCGCGAGGGGCACCTGAATCGTGTCGGAGAAGAACGCCACCTCGCGCCCGCCCGTGTCGCCGGTGCGGATGAAGTGCCGCACCGCCGGCATGTCGATGAACGGCTCGTCCTCCGGCGAGGTGCCAGGATAGCCGGGACCGAAGACGCCGCTCGTCGGACCGGTGTTGTTGATGCCGTAGGGCGCCCGCGTGCGCACGGCGAGGATCTGCACCTCCAGCATATCGCCCGGCTCGGCGCCGTCGATGTAGATCGGCCCAGTGATGACGTGGCCGCTGCGCCCCTCGCGCGGCCGGTCGGGCCGTGTGCGCCAGAAGTCGATCACGTCCTGGAGCACCTCGCCGGGCGGGGCGCCGAACTGGCCCAGGTAGCCCACCGGTTCCTCCGCCTGGGTAGTCCCGGCGTGACTGAGCGTGTCGATGCGCACGGTCTCGCCCGACTGGACGGTAAGCACCGGCGCACGGTCTATGGGGTACCAGCCCCAGACGAGGTTCTCGGGGGTGGACGCCACGACATGGTCGGGGTCGATCTCCTGGGCGTGGAGCGGCCCGGCAGCGGCAGTCGCGACGGCGGCGGCCAGGAACGCGACGAGCAGGGAACGCGTGTGTGGATGCATGGCCTCCAGCATAGCGCGCGCCGGCAGGCCGCGGCGCGGATCGACGCGTCGCACCGGCGGCCCGGCCGCCGAGCCGCCGGTGTGCGGCACCGCCAGCGGCTACAATTATCAGGGATCGTTCGAGACTCGGACCGACGGAGCCAAGGAGGGCGGCGTGCAACGACGTGGATACGGATGGGGCGCGGCGGCGCTACTAGCGGCTGCCGGACTGCTCGCGGCGACGGGGGCAGCGGCCCAGGAGTCGCACGCGGGCGAGTACGCGCAGGCCGACATCAACTATGGCGTGCAGGTGTACGGCGAGACATGCGTCGCGTGCCACGGCCCGGACGGTGACGCGGTCGACGGCGTGAGCTTCCGCACCGGCCAGTTCCGGTCGGCGGGATCCGACCAGGACCTGATGCGCATCATCGCCGCCGGCATCCCCGACACCGCCATGCCCCCCGGCGACTACACCGCGTCCGAGCTCACCGGTCTGGTGGCCTACCTGCGCACCATGGGCGACCTCGACCCGAGCGACGTGACCGTCGGAGACGCCGCCAGCGGCGAAGCGATCTACCGCGGCCGGGGAGACTGCGCGAGCTGCCACCGGATCGGGCCCGAGGGTTCGCGGGTGGCGCCGGACCTGACCGACGTCGGCGCCGTGCGCACCGCCGGCTCCCTTGCCGAGTCGCTCGTCGATCCGACGGGCGCGATGCTGCCGCGCAACCGCAGCGTCCGCGCCGTGGGCAACGACGGGACCATCTATTCCGGACGGCGCCTGAACGAGGACACCTACACGGTGCAGATCATCGACGAGAACGAGCGCCTGGTCTCGCTCGTCAAGGACGACCTCGGCGAGTACACCGTGATCACCACCTCGCCGATGCCGTCGTACGCGGAGACGCTGACCGATCAGGAGCGCGCCGACGTCCTGGCGTTCCTGCTGACCTTGAAGGGGATGAACTGATGGCCCGCGCAACGCTCGCCGCGCTGACGATCCTGGCCCTGCTGCCGCACCCGCTGGCCGCGCAGGTGACCTTCGAACGGCTGCTCGACGCCACCGACGAGCCGCACAACTGGCTCACCTACTCCGGCAACTACGACAGCAACCGCCACACGACGCTCGACCAGATCACCGTCGACAACGTCGACCGGCTCGAGCTGCAGTGGGTTCTCCAGGCGCAGTCGCTGCAGGTCTTCCAGACGACGCCGCTCGTGGTCGACGGGATCATGTACATCACCGAGGCGCCCAACACCGTGCTCGCGCTGGACGCAGAGCTCGGCCGGGTCTTCTGGCGCTACGAGTACACGCCCGCGCAGGAGTCGCGCCCCTGCTGCGGACGCGTCAACCGCGGGGTGGCGATCCTGGGCGAGACGCTCTTCATGGGCACCATCGACGCGCAGCTCATCGCCATCGACGCGGTCAGCGGCCGGCCCATCTGGCAGACCAGCGTCGCCGAGCCCGGCGCCGGCTACGCGCTGACCCTCGCGCCGCTCATCGTCAAGGACAAGGTGATCGTCAGCGTCGCCGGCGGCGAGTACGGCATCCGCGGCTTCATCTCCGCCTACGACCCCGAGACCGGCGAGGAGGAGTGGCGGTTCTACACGATCCCCGGCCCGGGAGAGCCCGGCCACGACACTTGGCAGGGTGACGACTGGCGCTACGGCGGCGCGTCGGCCTGGATTACCGGCTCCTACGATCCAGACGTCGATCTCATCTACTGGGGCATCGGCAATCCCGGTCCCGACTGGAACCCGTCGCAGCGGCCGGGCGACAACCTGTACTCCGACTCGGTCGTCGCCCTCGACCCCGACACGGGCGAGTTGGAGTGGTACTTCCAGTTCACGCCCAACGACCCGTACGACTACGACTCCGTACAGGTTCCGGTGCTCGTCGACTTCCCCACGCAGGACGGCGGCACGCTGAAGCTGATGCTCTGGGGCAACCGCAACGGCTTCTTCTACGTGCTCGATCGCGAGAACGGACAGTTCATCAACGGGCAGCCTTTCATCGAACAGAACTGGGCCGAGGGACTCGACGACAACGGGCGTCCGATCTTCATTCCGCAGGAACCGGGGGCCACGACGTATCCGGGCGTGCAGGGCGGCACCAACTGGTACTCCCCGTCCTACAGTCCGTCGACGCGCCTGTTCTACCTGTCGGCCTGGGAGGGATACGGTTCGGTCTTCGAGGCGCAGGAAGCGGAGTACGAAGAAGGACGTCTCTTCCTCGGCGGCCGGCCGGCCCCACCGGTACCCGGCGGCGCACTCCCGAGCCTCGCGCGGGGACCGATCAACACGTGGACCGAAGCGGCCGGCAGCGGCGCCGTCATCGCCATCGACCCGGCCACCGGCGAGCAGGCCTGGAAGTACGAGATGACGGACGTCACGAGCAGCGGCATCCTGACCACCGCCACCGACATCCTCTTCACCGGCAACCGCGAGGGCTACTTCCACGCCTTCGACGCCCGGGACGGCGAGCTGCTCTGGCGGAAAACGCTCGGCGGGATGATCGCCAACGGCCCGATCAGCTACGCCGTCGACGGCCGGCAGCACGTCGCGGTGGCGGCCGGTAACGGGCTGTTCGTCTACGCGTTGCGGAAGGAATAATTGTCCTTTACAGAGTGACGTATTTCGCCGTATTGTCACTCCCAGAGTGACAGTCTCGCGAGAGGTCCTGCGCGCCAAGCTCGACGAGTCTCTGGCGGCCCGACCGCGGCGCCTCACGCGCAGGGACGTACGCCTCCCGGCGATCCCCGGCAAGGCGTTCGCCGTCATCGGCGTGCGCCGCAGCGGCAAGACCTCGTTTCTGGCGCAGTGTCGCTCCGCCCGCCTGGGTCGCGGCGCCGCTTCCGAGTCGCAGTTGCTGCTCCTGCTCGAGGACGAGCGACTCGCCGGCCTCACTGTCGCCGACCTGGGCTGGCTGATCGAGGAGCACGCCCGCCGGTTTCCGCGTCTCCACTCGGGGGACGGCGTCACTCTGTACCTGGATGAGGTCCAGTACGTTCCGGGCTGGGAGGGTCTGGTCCGCCGCCTGATGGACACCGGCGGCATCGAGGTGTTCGTCACCGGCTCGTCGGCCCGTCTCCTGAGCCGGGAGGTGGCGACCAGCCTGCGCGGGCGGGCGATGGAGGTGCTGGTCCATCCCTTCAGCTTCCGTGAAGCGTTGCGCCACACCGGGGACGAACCGCCCCCAGATGCCAGGGCAGACACAGGGCCGGCGGCGCTCGACCAGCGCCTCCGGCGCTACCTTGTCGAGGGCGGCTTTCCCGAGGCGCAGGGTGCGGACCCGCGAGACCGGGTAGCGTTGCTCGCCGGCTACGTGGACGTCGTCGTGCTGCGCGACGTGATCGACCGGCACGGGGTCACGAATCCGCTGGCGCTGCGCTGGCTGCAGCGGCAGTTGCTGGCCAACCCCGGCGGGGGCTTCTCGATGAAGAAGCAGTACGACACGTTGCGATCACAGGGGGTGAGGGTCGGGAAGGACACCCTGCACGCCTACCTCGGCTACCTGGAGGATGCCTTCCTCGTGCGCACCGTCTCCCTGCACGCCGCATCCGAGCGCCAGCGGATGGTCAATCCGCGCAAGGCGTATCCCGTGGACCCGGGCCTGATCCCGCTGTTCGCGCGCGGCGGGCGCAGCTACCAGGGCCACGCGCTGGAGACCGCCGTCCTGCTGGAGCTGGAAAGGCGCGGATGCGAAGTCTCCTACGTCCGCACGGTGGAGGGTTGGGAGGTCGACTTTCTTGCCAGCCGCCCGGGTGAAGCGCCGCTGCTCGTGCAGGTCTGCCTCGAAACGGGCGACGACGAGACCTGGGAGCGGGAGGTACGTGCGCTCCGGTCGGCGGGTGAGACGTACGGCAACGCCCGTCTCTTTCTCGTCACGCTCGACTCGTCGCCGCCGCGGCAGCCACTTCCGAACCGCGTGACCTGGGCGCCCGCTGCCCGCTGGCTGCTCGGGGACCGACTTCACTCGCAGACGACGCCGTCACCGTCGCCGTCCCGCATGTAGGGGTACGCCGGATGGCCACGAGGCACGGGCGCGATTCCGTGCCACCGGGCCTCGGCGCAGGTGATGCGGCCGTTACCGTTGTCGTCCCAGCGTGCGAGAGCCGCCGGCAGATCCGAAGATACCGGCCGACCGGACGGTGCCGCCGACGCTACCCGCCTCTCGGCGGCGGGTGTTGCGTCCCACAGGCCGCGGCCGGCCTGGCGCGCTTCGCGTTCGAACTGCCGGAACCCGTCGAGATACTTGAACGGGAATCGGGTGTACGCGTGGCCGTAACCCTGCCTGACGATCTCCGCGTTGACGAACGTGCCGTCCGGAAGATAGACGTACGCCAGCGTCCGCCCGTACCGATCGGTGCGCTCCCAGTCATACTCCAGCCGCACCCGCTTCCCGTCGACAAGCCGCCTCGTGAAGGCACTGGCCTCTTTGCCGAAGAACTCGACCGGCCGCCGCGGGTCGACGGACTCGGGCGTATCGACGCCGATCAGGCGCACCCGCCCGACGCCGCTGACGATGATCGTGTCGCCGTCGACGACCCGCTCGACCCGCTGCGCCGCCGCGACGGCAGGCGCCAGGACGGGCAATACTACTGCCAGCACTGCCGCAACCGCGCTACGGCAGGAACCGCAACCTCGGAGCCGCGCCATCGACCGCCACCTTCCACCGGCGACACGGATGGCAGGAATTGCCGTCCGACGGCCGCCGGATGGTGGCAATTATCGCGTACAATGGCAGTTGGGTAGTCAGACCCCTACAGCGTGAGCAGCCTCGTTGGCGATCTCGCAAGTGAGGCTTGCGCCTGCAGTCACCGTTCCGGAATCACGATGCGCTCAGTCGCCGGTACGATCGTCGGCAGGACTTCAACATGGAAACCGCGGAATCCGACCTGCGCGCGCCACCGCTCGAAGGCGCCGCGGCCGTGGACTGAATCAGGCACACAGGATGGCCTACGACCATTCCCGAAAGGCCGGCAACCGCGGCGACGTCTGGAAGCACTTCGTCCTCGTCGCGCTGACCGATGCCATCCCCACGGGATCCGAATCGTTTCGATACGTCGAGAGCCACGCTGGCGCGCCACTTCACGATCTGAACGACAACGGCGAGTGGCGGCACGGCGTCGGCACGATCGCCGGGAACGATTCCCGATACGCAGCCATTGCGAGAGAATGGCTGTGCACGCAGCAATATCCGGCAGGTTGGGCGTTCGTTGCGGATCGCCTTGCCAAGCGATTCAAGAACGTCGAAATGACGCTGTTCGATACATCCAACGATGTCGCCGAACGGTACCAACGGCAGCCGGACATCCGGGTGCCGGCAAACGTCCGCGTGAAGTTTCAACAGAAAGACGGCTACTCCGCCGCGTTACAACTCAATGCCTCGGACGCGGACTTGGTATTCCTGGACCCGCCATACCACCCGAAAGACTGGCGCCGAGTGGGCGAGGTCTGCCGAACGCTTGCAGCGCGCGAACTGACGTTCGCGGCATGGTATCCGTTCTTCTGGCCTGCACGTCCGCGGGAACTGTCCGACTCCACTCGGTGTACGAGATGGGAAGTCGCCTGGGCGCACTGCGGCCCCAGGCCAAGTCAGAATCTCAAGGGGTGCGGAATGCTGGTTTCGGACGATCTGTCAGCACTGTTGCCGGATATCGAGGACGACCTCCGCGAGTTCACAGCCTGCATCGGCTGGGAGTTCTCGATTCAACGCCCGGCAGGCTGACAACCGTACATCGGGCACTCTGATGGCAGTCTGTCTGCACTCTCACCGCATCCACAGCAGCGCGCGCAGGGACACCGGGACGATCCTGGGATCGTCCTCCCCAGCGGAGTCCGGCGATCTCGCGGAGCAGCAGCGGTCCCATCTCCACGGTGGCGACACGCCCCGCGAGACTGTCCCGGCCCGCCGCAATGCGGAAGGCGCTGCTCCCGGTGACGACCACCCGGACCGCGTAGTGGTCGACGAGCGCTTTCAATTGCGGCGCCCAGTCGGAGACGTTCCGCAACTCGTCGAAGAACAGATACGCGTGCTCGTTCGCGTGGGCCGCCCCGTTCAGCGGCTGTCCGAGGATGACCTGTTCGTACCACCAGGCGATCGCAAAAAGCGGCATTGCATCGCCGCGCATCGGCGGCAGATCGTCGAACTGGACGCGGAGGACGCGCCGCGGATTGAACCGGACTGGCGCAGCAGATCATCGATGATCTGCGTCTGAATCGTCGTCTTGCCGATCTGCCGCGGCCCGCGCAGCACGACCGCCGGGGCGAGTTGCGCCCGGAGCTTGCGCTGGACGGCGTGATAGCCCTAGCGCCGGAAGGGAGGCACCGGCGGCCGCGGGCGGCCGTCCCACCACGGGTTGGTCTCGCGAAGATACCTCTCGACAGGCGGCGGAAGCGTCTTCCCCTTCGCCTGATCCGGCTGCATGTTCACTGCACGCCGACCGTACATGGCCGCCGCCGAGACGGCAAGAACGGTCCGACCCGCCGAGCGAGTCCCGCTGCCGAGCGTCCCCCCGGCAACGCCCGATGCGCCCGCCGGCTACGCCGGGGCGGGCTCGGCCGTCGCCGACCGCGCGCACTCGGTGAGGTGCCCCAGGGCGGCTCCGACGCCGCCCGCCTCGTGCGGAACGCCGGCCAGCGCCAACCCCATCTCGACGCCCGCCAGCGTCCCGAGCAGGCTCAGGTCGTTGAAGTCGCCGAGATGGCCGATCCGGAACACCTTGCCGGCCAGAATGCCGAGCCCCACGCCCAGCGCCATGTCGAAGCGGTCGAGGATGACGCCGAGCAGCCGCCCGGCGTCGTGACCGGCCGGCGTCATGACCGCGGTCAGCGACGAGCTGTACTCCGCAGGGTTGACGCAGAGCAGCTCGAGGCCCCACGTCCGCACCGCGCGGCGGGTCGCCTCGGCGTGACGGTCGTGCCGGGCGAAGACGTTGTAGAGCCCCTCCGCCTGCAGCATGCGGAGCGCCTCGCGCAGTCCGAAGAGGAGGTTCGTGGCCGGGGTGTAGGGGAAGAAGCCCTTCTCGTTGGCGGCCAGGATGGGTCCCCAGTCCCAGTAGCTGCGCGGCAGCCGGGCGGCGGCGTGCGCGGCGAGCGCCCTGTCCCCCACCGCGTTGAAGCTGAGGCCGGGCGGCAGCATCAGTCCCTTCTGCGACGCGCCGACGGTGACGTCGACCCCCCACTCGTCGTGCCGGTAGTCGATGGAGGCCAGCGACGAGATCGTGTCGACCAGCAGGAGCGCCGGATGTCGCGCGGCGTCGAGGGCGCGGCGGACCGCGGCGATGTCGCTCGCCACGCCGGTCGAGGTCTCGTTGTGCACTACGCAGACCGCCTTGACGGCATGGGCGCCGTCCTCCACGAGCCGCGCCTCGACCTGCGCCGCGTCCACGCCGCGCCGCCAGTCCCCCGGCAGGAACAGCGGGTCGAGCCCCAGCCGGGTCGCGATGCCCTTCCAGAGCGTCGCGAAGTGGCCGGTCTCGACCATCAGCACGCGGTCGCCCGGCGACAGCGTGTTGGCGAGCGCCGCCTCCCACGCCCCGGTCCCCGACGCCGGGAACAGCACCACCGGGTGACGGGTCTGCACGACGGCCGCCATCCCCGCAAGTACCTCGCGGGTCAGCTCGCGGAACGCGAGCCCGCGGTGATCGATGGTCGGCGCCGCCATCGCGCGGAGGACGCGATCCGGCACGTTGGTCGGCCCCGGAATCTGCAGAAAGTGTCGGCCGCTGGCGTATGACATGCGGCTAATCTAGCGTACTTGGCTGCCCACGCCGCGAATCCGGTCGATCTGATCTATCCTCCGCCAGAGGAGCATCGCGCGGCCACGGCGCCTGCGGGCCGATCAGACGATCGTGGTCGAATGCCAGAGATTTCACGGTTCTACGGAATCATCATCAGGATGTTCGCCGAACCGGATGCACCCCACCATCGGCCGCACTTCCATGCGTACTACCAGGATTCGGCCGCGGTCTTCGGAATCGATCCCGTCGAACGGATCGGCGGTCGCCTGCCGCGGGCGCAGCAGCGACTGGTCGAGGCATGGGCCGAGATCCATCGCTTGGATCTGGCGACCGACTGGAAGCAGCTCCAAGCCGGACGAGCACCTTGCCGGATAGAGCCGTTGCGGTGATTGAGGTCCGCATGGATCACGCCCTCTGTCGCGTCACGTCATTCGCAATCGTCAGTCCGTTCGTACTGGATGTCCGCTTCGACGACGGGACACGACAACGAATCGACTTCCAGCCCGTTCTGCATGGAGAGCTCTACGGCGCCCTTCGTGACGCCATGATGTTCGAACGGGTCGCGATTGATCCTGATGCGCATACCCTCGTGTGGCCGAACGGCGCAGATTTCGATCCCGCGACCCTCCATGACTGGCCCAATGCCGGACCACGGATGATCGAGCTGGCTCAACGCTGGACGGCCCAGAAGAGACACCGCCGTACCCAGCGCCATGTCGCGCGCGCCCGCACCAGGATCATCGGTGTCGATTACTCAACGGATGATTGCAAAGTGGGCGTGGCCCTCGCAGCCAGCGACGACGACGGTCTTCGGCTGCAGGACGTCACCATCGGCGGCCGCGGTCGATCTCCGCGGTCCATCGTGCAGGAATGGCTGACCGACTCCGAAGACGCCGTGCTGATAGCCATCGACGCCCCCCTTGGCTGGCCGAGACCGTTATCGACATCCCTGGAGTCACATTCCGCCGGCTCAGCGATCGACACGCCGGCCGATGACATGTTCCGTCGAGCCACCGACATGTTCATCAAGGACAAAATCAAGACGCCGCTAGATGTCGGCGCCGACAAGATTGCCCGCACGGCTCATGCAGCCCTTCGTCTTCTGGGAGAACTACGAGACGCCCTCGGCGTGGCGATTCCACTCGCCTGGAATCCGGCCGACGTGACCGATCATGCCGTAATCGAGGTGTATCCCGCCTCTACTCTGATAGCGCATGGAATTCCCCCGAGCGGTCACAAGCCGTCAGGTTTCAGCTTGCCGAGTTACAAGAAAAAGGAGAAGGTCCAGCAACGTCGCGAGATCGTGGAAGCGCTGCGAAAGAGAATGACGATCCCGGAAAGAGACGCTGAAAACCTGTGGAGCAACGACGACATGCTGGATGCGGCCGTGTGCGCACTGGCTGCGCAGGACTTCATCACGGGGCGTGCGGCGGCGCCGCCGGATCGATGTCGGGCCGAGCGCGAGGGCTGGATCTGGACGGCGCTGCCCCCGGACGCGATTTATACTGCGCCGCATGAGTGACCTCCGGACCGATCTCGAAGCGCGGCTCGCCGGCGAGGTCCGCTTCGACGCGGTGTCTCGCGCACTGTACTCCACCGACGCCAGCGTGTACCAGATCCAACCGGTCGGGGTGGCCGTCGTCCGCTCGCGGGAGGACGTGCTGGCGGCGCTGGAGTGCGCCCGCGCCCACGGCTGCTCCGTCACCGCCCGCGGCGGCGGCACGTCTCAAGCGGGCCAGGCGATCGGGGCCGGGCTGCAGATCGACACCTCGAAGTACTTCAACCGCGTCCTGGAGGTGAACGTCGAGGAGCGCTGGGCGCGCGTGGAGCCGGGCATCGTGCTCGACGAGCTGAACGCGCAGCTCGCGCCGCACCGCCTGCGGTTCGCGCCCGACATCTCCACGGCCAGCCGCGCGACCATCGGCGGGATGATCTCGAACAACTCGAGCGGCGCGCGGTCGGTGCGCTACGGCAAGACCATCGATCACGTGCTCGACCTGCACGTCGCTCTGGCCGACGGCTCGGTCGCGCACCTGCGGCCGCTCACACCCGAAGAGCTGGAAGCGGCCTGCGCGGCGGACACCTTCGAGGGCGCCTGCTACCGGACCGTCCGCGAGACCGCCGCGCGGCACGCGGAGGAGATCGACCGGCGGTACCCGAAGATCCTGCGCCGGGTCGGCGGCTACAACCTCGACGCGTTCACCCCGGCGGGCAACGGCCGGCCCGCTGCACCGTTCAACCTCGCGAAGCTGGTCGTCGGCTCGGAAGGCACGCTCGGCTTCATCCTCGAAGCGCGTCTGCACCTGGTGCCGCTGCCGAAGGCCAAGGCGGTGCTGACCATCGAGTACGACGACCTGCTCGACGCGCTCGGCGAGACCCCGGCGATCCTGGCCCACGAACCGTCCGCCGTCGAGGTGATGGACCGCTCCATCCTCGACCATGCGCGCGAAAACCCGGCCCTCGACGGGATGCGGCGCGCGGTGCTGGGTACCGACTGCGGCGCGCTCCTGTGCGTGGAGCTGTACGGGGACTCCGCGCAGGAGATCCGCCCGCGCCTCAACCGGCTCGAGTCGAACATCCGCGCCCGCGGCGTTGCGAGGCACACGGCCCGTGCCATCGCGCCGGCCGACCAGGCCCGCATCTGGAAGCTGCGGGAGTCGTCGCTCGGCCTCTCGATGGCGATGAAGGGAGACGCCAAGAGCATCTCGTTCGTCGAGGACACCGCCGTCGCCCCGGAGAGGCTGCGCGACTTCATCGAGCGGTTCCTGGAGGTGATCCGGCGGCACGGCACGACCGCCGGCGTCTACGCCCATGCCTCGGTCGGCTGCCTGCACGTGCGGCCGGTCGTCAACCTGAAGACCGCGGCCGGCGTCGAGCAGTTCGAGGCGATTGCGAACGAGGTGGCGGACCTGGTGCTGGAGTTCGGCGGCGCCCTCTCCGGCGAGCATGGCGACGGCCTGGTGCGCGGACCGTTCATGGAGCGCATGTTCGGCCCGGATCTGTACGAAGCCTTTCGTACCATCAAGCGCACGTTCGACCCGGACGGGCTGTTCAACCCGGGCAAGATCGTCGACGCGCCGCCCCTGACCGCCAACCTGCGCTATGGCCCGGACTACCGGACGCCGGACCCGGACACTGTCTTCGACCACGGCGATCACGGCGGACTCGGACGCGCGGTCGAGATGTGCAGCGGCGTCGGCGCCTGCCGCAAGACGCTCAGCGGCACGATGTGCCCCTCCTACATGGCGACGCGCGACGAGGCGCACTCGACCCGGGGGCGGGCCAACACCCTGCGCCTCGCGATGAACGGCGCCCTCGGCAACGGCAGCGGCACGCCCGATGCCGGACTCGGCGACCGCGAGGTCTACGACGTGCTGGACCTCTGCCTGGAGTGCCGGGCGTGCAAGACCGAGTGTCCGGTCGGCGTCGACATGGCGCGCTTCAAGAGCGAGTTCCTCGCCGACTACTGGCGGCGCCACGGCACGCCGCTCCGGGCGCGCGTCCTCGGGCACATCCGCACGCTGTCGGGGCTGGCCAGCCGCGCGGCGCCGCTGATCAACCCGTGGCTGGACCGGGACTGGGTGCGGGCGCTCAACGAGAGGCTCTTCGGCATCGACCGGCGCCGGTCGCTGCCCCGCTGGGCGCGACGTACCCTGGCCAGGGCCTGGCGGAAACGCGCGGCCGGCAACGGCGCGCGGTCGGGCGCCCCGGACGCGGTCCTGTTCAACGACACGTTCACCAACTACTACGATCCGCAGATCGGACTGGCGGCGGCCGACGTCCTGGAGGCGGCCGGGCTCACGGTCGACCTGGCCCCGCACGCCTGCTGCGGCCGGCCCCTAATCTCGCAGGGCCTGCTGGGCGCCGCACGCGACCGGGCGGCGAACGCCGTGCGCCGGCTGCACCCGCTGGCCGCGGCCGGGACCCCGATCGTCCTGCTGGAGCCGAGCTGCCTCTCGGCGCTCACGGACGACGTGCCCGATCTGCTGCGCGGCGAGGCGCAGCAACGGGCGCGGGAGGTAGCCGCCGCGTGCGTGCTCTTCGAGGACTACCTGAACCAGCGCCTCGCGGATGGCGGCGCCACGCTGCCGCTGAGGTCCGGCCCGGACGAGATCCTGCTCCACGGCCACTGCCACCAGAAGTCGCTCGGCCTCGTCGCCCCTGCCAAGGCGCTCCTCGACCGGATCCCCGGAGCGCGAGTCACCGACCTCGACTCCGGCTGCTGCGGCATGGCCGGCTCGTTCGGCTATACGCGCGAGCACTTCGACATCTCGCAGCAGATCGGGGAGCGCCGGCTGCTGCCGGCCGCGCGGGAGCTCGATCCCGGCAACGTCCTGGTGGCCGCCGGCACCTCGTGCCGCCACCAGGTGCACGACTTCACCGGCGTACGGGCGCAACACCCGGCGGTGCTGCTGCAATCGCTGCTCGAGCGGTAACGACAGCGTCGAGACTGCTCCCGTGAGCCGGTTGCCGGCCGATGGCTGGGCGGCTAGAATAGTTCTGCTCCTCGAACCCCCGAGGAAGAGTCCATGAGCGTCATCGTCAGCGAAGTGTACGACGCCCTGCTCAGCGCGGGCGCACCCGAGGCGCAGGCGCGCGCCGCGGCGGCCGCGATCCCGATCCAGGACAATGTGGCCACCAAGGAGGATCTCTCCGAGTTGAAGGCCGAGCTGAAGACGGAAACTGCGGTCCTGAAGTTCGCGATCTTCACGTTCTTCCCCATCGTGATCGGCCTGCTCGTCAAGATCGCGTTCTTCCCCGGTTAGCCACCCGGCAGCCGACTGTTGCGGCGCGGCGCGATGCGCGTAGAATGAGGTGCCGGAGGAACGTCACCCATGCCGATCTACGAGTACCGCTGCCGCGCCTGCGACCACGAGTTCGAAGCCGTCGTCATCCCCAAGCGCGACCCGCCGGCCTGCCCCACCTGCGCGAGCGGCGACCATCTCGAGCGGCTGATCTCGATGTTCGCCGTCAGCTCCGACGGTACGCGGGAGATGAACCTGAAGTCGGCGCGCAAGCAGGCGGCCAAGACCCGCAAGGACAAGCAGGTCGCCGAGCACGAGGCGATTCACCACCACCACCACTGAGGACGGAACCCGCACCATGGCGCGGCGGACCGACGCGCACGGTTCGACGGCGCAGGCGGGTCCTCGCCTCCCGGTGCGAACGATTGGCCGGCCGAAGTCAGGCGGCCGCCATCGTCGCCAGATCCCGAGCCAGCGCGTGGAGCCCCACCACCTCCACCCCTTCGACCTTCGGGTAGCGATCGCGTCCCGAATAGACGATGAACGACCGGTCGGGCCGCACCGCCTCCCGCGCCAGGTGGAACCCACGGGTGAGCACCGGTGACAGCCCCCGCTTGATCTCCACGGCCCAGCGCCGCCCGTCCGGAAAGTCGAGCAGGAGATCGATCTCTGCGCCTGCGGCGGTCAGGAAGAAACTGGCCTGCGTCCGTTCCGGCGCCACGGCGAGCAGGTTCTCGATGACGAACCCTTCCCAACTCGCCCCTGCGACCGGATGCCCCGCGATCGCGTTCCAATCGGCGAGATCGAGCAGCGCGTGCGTCAGGCCGCTGTCCCGGATGTAGATTTTCGGCGCCTTCACGAGGCGCTTGCCGACGTTGGCGCGGTACGGTTTCAAACGCCGCACCAGCAGCAGATCGACGAGCAGATCGACGTAACGCGTCACGGTCTGGGCACTCACGCCCAGGCCGCTCGCCAGACGCGATGCGTTGAGCAGCGCGCCCTGGTTGTGAGCCAGCATGGTCCACAACCGCGACAGCATCTCCGCCGGCAGGCGGGGAACCAGCCAAGCCACGTCCCGCTCCAGGTACGTGCGGATGAAATCCCTGCGAATCAGCAGACTGCGCAAGTCGGCGGCGGCCAGCAAACTGTCCGGAAACCCGCCGCGGACCCACAACGTACGGACGGTGTCGTCGTCCGTCGGCGCCTCCAGCACGTCCAGCGGTCCGAGGTCCACGTACGCAATCCGCCCCGCCAGGGTCTCGCCCGTCCCGCGCAGCAGGTCCAGCGACGCCGACCCGAGCAGCAGAAAGCGTCCCGTCCGCACTCCCCGGCGCCGTCCACGGTCGATGAGCCCCCGCAGATCGCGAAGAATCTCCGGCATCCGGTGCACTTCATCCAGCACCACCAGCCGATCCTCGTACGGTTCCAGAAAGAACCCCGGCTTCGCAAGCTTGGCTCGATCGGCGCGATCTTCGAGGTCCAGATACAGCGCGTCGCGCTCGCCGGCGATATCGAGCGCCAGTGTCGTCTTGCCCGCCTGCCGCGGCCCGACAAGCGCCGTGGCGGCCTGGTATCCGAGGGCCCGCTCCACGCGCGCCCTCGCTCGGCGGGGAACCATCCTTGCAATTTATCCAGCAGATGGATGATTTACAAGGTAAAACCGGCTATCGCACCGAAGACGTGCCGTTAGCCAAAGGCCTCTTTCACTCCGCAATCGACGACCAGTTCTCGACCAGGTGCGCGGCGGTGCGCCACGCGAGCGCCTGGGCCGTCAGCGTCGGGTTGTGGGATCCGCTCGTCCCCATGACCGACGCCCCCAGGATGCCGAGGTTCGGCATCTCGTGGGAGAAGCCCCAGCGGTCCACGACGTTGGTCTCCGGGTCGTCCCCCATCCGGGTGCCGCCATAGGCGTGGGTGGAGGGGCCCATGGTGCCGAGGCCCTGGCGGATGATCTCCACGGCGCCGGCCGCGCGGAACCACTCCACCATGCGGTCCTGGACGAACGTGGCGATACGGCGCTCGTTGTCCTTGAAGTCCGCAGTGATGCGGCAGACCGGGTCGCCGAGCGGGTCGGTCACGGTCGGGTGCAGATCGAGGCAGTTGTCCTCGTAGGGCAGCGTCGATTTCTGGAGGTAGCAGTTGGTCCAGCAGTCGGCGTTATCGGCCACGAACGCCTTCCACGCCGAGCCCCAGCGCGGTGCGCGTCCGAAGGTGGGCATGCGAGCGGCGGCGATCGGCCGCCGGTCCGAGTACACCCACAGGTTGCCGCCGCCGATGAAGTCGAGGTCGGAATGGTCGAAGTTGTCGGCCGCCCAGTCGTCTATCGCGACCCCCTGCGCCGGCAGCCCGTACCAGCGGTTGAGCCGGCGCGGGAACAGCGCCAGCACGCCGGCCCCGGTGGCGTGGGTCATGTAGTGGCGGCCGACCTGGCCGCCGTTGTTCGACAGGCCGTTCGGGCACGCCGGCGACGTGGAGAGCAGCATCAGGCGGACGTTCTCATAGGTGTAGCTGGCCAGCAGGACGACGTCGGCCGGCTGGACGTACTCCTCGCCATCCTTGATGTACCTGACGCCGGTCGCGCGGCCCTCGCCGTCCACCTCCACACGGCGGACGTGGGCCTCGGTCACCACCTGCAGGCGTCCGGTCTCCTGGGCACGGGGGATCGTCGAGACGGCGGTCGAGTTCTTCGCATCCAGGTGGCAACCACCGCGGTCGCAGAAGCCGTGGTACCCGCACGCCGCCCGGTTCTGGTAGCGGACGGAGTTCACCGCCGCGGGTCCGGGGAAAGGGTGCCAGCCGAGCCCGCGCGCCGCCGCGGCCATCTGCTCGAGGAAGCCGGTCCAGCGCAGGGGCGGCATCGGGTACGGCCGGCGCCGCGGTCCCTCGAACGCGTTGCCCCGCTGGTCGATCTCGCCGCCGACGTTGCCGGCCTGCCCGGAGACGCCGACCGCGTGCTCCACCCGGTCGTAGTAGTCCTCCAGTTCGTCGAGGCCGAAGGGCCAGTCCTCGACCGTCGTCCCCACCGGCAGCCGCGAGGCGCCGTAACGCCGCGACGTCTCGCTGGCGACCCTGAAGTCCCAGGGGTTGAGCCGCCAGCTCTGCGCCCAGTAGTGCAGCGACGTGCCGCCGACCGCGTTCATCATCGGGTGCAGGGCGCCCCGGGGAGAATCGGGCGACGACGCGTTGCGCCGATGGACCGGGATCTCGCGGTTCGCCTTCTGCACCGACTCGGGCCAGCCGCGGTAGTTGTTGAAGAGCTCATCCGGCGCATGGTCGCGCGCGCGCAGCCAGGAGCCCGCCTCCAGGCCCACCACGTCCATGCCGGCCTCGGCCAGCGGCAGCACGGCGACCCCGCCCACCGCACCGAGTCCGACGACGACGACGTCCCGCTTGGGCAATTCAACGGCCACGGGTCCTCCGTTCGCGGGCGGCGCTGAACGCCGGAAAATCGTAGGCGGACACCTGCCGCGAGGGCGGCATCCGATCGATCCGCTGCAGGTCGGGGGTGACCATCGTGCGCACCCCCGGGTAGCCGAGCATCCGCCAGCCGATGAAATCGACGTTGCCGCCGTGGGCCGGATCGGAGAAGGTGCCCTGGACCGTATGCGTCAGCAACAGGTTGAAGAAGGCCGCCGCCCCGGGCGTGAATCCGGTTGCGACATTCGCCTCCAGGTCGCTCAGCAGCGCGTCCTGGACGGCAGGATCGAGCGCGGCGAAGCGCGCCGCGCGCGACGACCGCGCATACCGGTCGAGCGCCGCGAGACCGCCGCGGTAAGCCTCCAGCGATCCGGCGAGCGGCCCGGCCAGCGCCCGGTCGATGTAGGTCGCCGCACCGGCTTCGAGCGCTCCGGGCCCGCGCTCGTCGGACGGAATCAGTCGCGCGACCACGGCCCGCAACGTCGCCCCCTCGTCGGCGGTGAGGGTTTCGAACGAATCCGCCGGCGGTTGGACCGAGGCGACCGCGGTCCCGGGACCCGGCAGGGACACCGCCGCCCCGGCCACGACCACGCGTTTGAGCATCTCACGCCGCGACAGATCAGCCATCGTGCCTCCACGCCCCGCCGGGGCGTCGCTCACTTATACCCGGCCGCGTCCCCCCGGAACAAGTGAGGATCGGCAGTATCATGCGGATCCGTCACGTTCGCGCACCGCCCACGAGCGCCGGATCGGTCACCTGCGCCCACGGCTCACGCAAGGAGGTCTCATGCGCATCGGAATCGTCACACTGGCCGCGGCTCTGGTAGCGGGTGCAACCGCCACCGCCCAGGAAAACGACACCCCCGGCGCCGGCGACGTCGCGCCGCCCGACGGCTTTCGCGCCAACCGGTCCTCGTACAGCGCGATCATGGACGTCATCCGGTCGAAGCAGGATTTGGCGAGTGTCAGCGATGCGGACCTGGCGCGGCTCGGCGAGATGCAGCTCGAGGACATCTGGCGCTCGCTCGGCGACTACCGCACGAACTACGTGCGCGGCTTCCGGGCGACGCAGCCGGGCCGGCGCATCGCGGGGCGTGCGTTGACCATGCGCTTCCTGCCGCCGCGCCCGGACCTGGTGGCGGCCATCGATCAGCTCGCAGCGGAGGGCGACTGGGACCGCCGCTACTACGCCCGGGCGGCCGAGGAGGCACGTCCGGGCGAGGTGGTGGTCGCCGAGCTGGGCGGCGCCGACGGGCACGTGCTGTTCGGCGGCATGGGAGCGCTCGGGATCAAGCTCCGGGGCGCCGCGGGAGTAGTCGTCGACGGCGGCAGCCGCGACCTGGCGGAGCTGGTGGGGCCCGCTTTCGCCGACTTTCCCGTCTTCGCCCGCTTCTTCGACGTCACCACGACGAGCTGGCTCGGTGTTGAATGGAACGCGCCCGTGCGCATCGGCACGGCCACCGTGCTGCCCGGAGACGTCGTCGTCGCGGACGAGACGGGAGTCCTGTTCTTCCCGCCGGAGCTGGTGCCCGACGTGCTGCGGGCGGCCGAGGAACAGGCGGCGCTCGAGGAGCACGAGCGAGAGCTGCTGCGGTCCGGGGAGCACCGTTTCCGGGACGTCTACCCGCTGTCGCCGGCCCTCCGCCGGGAGTACGAACGCGACCGGTAGGGTCCGGATGCGCGCCGGATGCCACCGATAGCGTCTCGACGCGGGCCGGACAGGTGGTCGCGGTCGAGCGAGGGGTTGCGCCGGAACGGCATCGTGGGAGATACTGCTTGTCCCCCAAGGGGCGGCTAGCCCGACACGGGCGCGCCCCGGATGCGGCTCGTGGCTCGGCGTCAGCGCCGTCGGCCCGGGCGATTCCGTCGGACTCGAACGGTCCGTGGAACGAGGGCTACGTTGCACCGAGGTCGGCGGGTTGTCCGCAACGCCCGGCGCCACGAGGCGGCCGTCTCAATCCGAGACGAGGCTGCTTCGTGCCCGGCGGCGGCTCTCGCCAAGCGTTCGCAACGGAGCCTCACCACGGACGGCGATTGGCGCGCGCTCGCGTGGCGCCGCGGGAGGCAGGCACATGAACACGCCCACGATGTCAGCGCCGTCAGAGCGACGACGAGTGAAGTACATCCGACGACTGGATCAGGTGCCCGAGATCCCCTCGGACGAGGTCGCGCGGCTGCAGCCGGTGACCGAGGAGTACGTGTTCCGCGCCAACGACTACTACCTGCGCCTGATCGACTGGAACGATCCCGATGATCCGATCAAGCAGTTGATCGT
The DNA here is from genome assembly GCA_965222905.1 of Vicinamibacterales bacterium. GTDB lineage: Bacteria > Acidobacteriota > Vicinamibacteria > Vicinamibacterales > UBA8438 > WTFV01. The sequence continues at coordinate 459,406 of OZ244976.1, forward strand.
CCCGCGCCAGGAGGAGTTGAACGACTGGGGCCGGCTCGACGCCAGCAACGAGAGCGCGGTGACGGTCGCGCGCGGCGTGCAGCACAAGTACGTCGACACCGTGCTGCTGCTGTGCAACGAGGTCTGCGGCGCCTACTGCCGCTACTGCTTCCGCAAGCGGCTGTTCATGGACGACAACGACGAGGTGACGAACGACGTCAGCGCCGGACTGGCCTACATCGCCGAGCATCCCGAGGTCTCCAACGTCCTGCTGACCGGCGGCGACCCGCTGCTGATGAGCACGCGGCGGCTGGTGGAGATCTTCGAGGCGCTACGCGGCATCGAGCACGTGCGGATCATCCGCATCGGCTCGAAGATGCCGGCGTTCGACCCCTGGCGCGTCCGGCGGGACGAGGAGTTGCAGGCGGCGTTCCGGAAGTACTCGACGCCCGAGAGACGCATCTACCTGATGGCGCACTTCGATCACCCGCGCGAGCTGACCGACGACGCGATCGCCGGCATCGACACCTGTCTCCGCAACGGCGTCATCTGCGTGAACCAGTGCCCGCTGATCAAGGGCATCAACGACGACCCGGACGTCCTCGCGGAGATGTACTCGAGGCTCTCCTACATCGGCTGCCCCCCGTACTACCTGTTTCAGGGACGGCCGACGGCGGGTAACGAGCCGTACGAGGTGCCGATCGTCAGGGGCTGGCACATCTTCCAGCAGGCGCTCCGCAGGGGTTCAGGCCTCGCGCGACGGGCCAAGTACTGCATGTCGCACGAAACCGGCAAGGTCGAGATCGTCGGCGTCGACGACGAGCGGATCTACCTCCGCTATCACCAGGCCAAGAACCCGGACGACCTGGGGCGCTTCTTCACGCGCCGGCGCGACGACGACGCCTACTGGCTGGATCAGCTCGAGCCGGTCGAGGCCGAGCTCGCCTACGCGAATTGAACGACGATGGCGGCTCCCGCCCGGCACCCGCTGATGACGGCGGAGCAACTGTTCGAGCTACCGGATGACGGCTACCGCTCCGAGCTCGTCGGAGGCGAGATCGTTCGCATGACGCCGGCCGGCGGGACACACGGCATCGTGGCGATGCGGATCGGCGTCCGGAAACGACTCTTTCCGCAGTAGCACCGCCGGCATGGCGACGGAGACCGAGTTCCGCAGCACGTCACACGGGGCCGAAACCGTCATCTACCGGCGCGACTGCGTGGCCGGCATGGGGGAGCTGCTCGATCCCGAATCGGTCGACGTCGTCGTCACGTCGCCGCCGTACAACCTGGGGATCTCCTACCGTTCCTACGACGACACCGTGCCGCGGACGGAGTACCTCGACTGGATTGCAGCGTGGGGCGATGCCGTTCACCGGGTGCTGGGGCGCAACGGATCGCTGTTCCTGAACATCGCGGGCAAGCCCTCCGACCCCTGGGGTCCGTTCGACGTGCTCTCCCGTCTCCGGACGCGCTTCGTCCTGCAGAACACGATCCACTGGATCAAGTCGATCGCCATCGACGCGGACATCGTCGGGACCGCCAGCAGCGTCAAGGAAAACATCGCCATCGGTCACTACAAGCCGATCAACAGCCAACGCTACGTGAACGACTGCCACGAGTACATCTTCCACCTGACGAAGTTCGGCGACGTCGAGCTCGACCGGCGCGCGATCGGGGTCGAGTACCAGGACAAGTCCAACGTCGGCCGGTGGGCGGCGGCGAGGGACGACCGGCGGTGCCGCGGCAACACCTGGTTCGTGCCCTACCGGACCATCAAGAGCCGCGATCGGGATCGGCCGCATCCGGCAACGTTCCCCATCCGCATACCGATGATGTGCACGCGCCTGCACGGCATCCACCGCGTGACCCGGGTGATCGACCCCTTCCTCGGGCTCGGACACAGCGCCCTGGCGTGCAAGACCCTCGGCGTCTCCTTCGTCGGCTTCGAAACCGACGAGGGTTATTTCGCGGAGGCGCGACGGCTGATCGAGTCGTTCGATCCGGAAGCCGTGGACGCGCGTCCGACCGACCGGGACCAGCCGGCCCTGTTCTGATCCCGCCCGATCCCCCACCGGCCGGACCGGCTACAACCCGAGCAGGTTCTTCTGCAGCTTGGACAGACCCTGCTCCACCGCCCAGAGATCGAGCTCGACCGATGCCATCTCGTCGACGACGGGAACGGCGAGGCCGTCCTGGCGCAGATCGATCGCCTTGACGTAGGTCCGACACGCCCCGCACTCCTCGAGACGGATGTGCGACCACGACTCGGAAACGTGATGGGGGCGTTTCTCTGCCCGCTCTTCGCCGCAGGCGGGACAGCGCGTCCGCGGAAACGTCCACTCGGTGAGGCATAGAGAACACAGCAGAGTGCGGCGCCCCTTGATCTCCGGCTCGTCGCGCAGCACGGCCGCGATCGGTGACGCGCCGCAGTACGGGCACGCGACGCGAACTCCCTCGTTCGGAGCAACCTCACCGTGCCTGCTGTCGTCATTCACGCCGGCAGAAGAAGGAGACCCGGCCGCATCGCCGCTCGCCGACGCCGCGAGCGCCTCCGCAATGGGCTGAACGAAAGCCCGCGGAAAGAACTCCAGCACCGCGGCATCGCAGTCGAGCCGGGCCGCGACCGCGTCGATAGATCCCCGAGCCAGCACGGCGCTCAACAGCTCCGACATCGCGGCCGGCTCCGAAGCGAGCCGTCCCGCCATCGACCGCAGCACCTCGGTCGCCGACGCAGGGACGGCGCGTACAAAACGCGCGAAGTCCCGCTCGCGAGGCCGGTCCGGAAGCAGTTCCAACCGCAGCCGGGGCGGGTGACCGTCGGTAGCCTCGACCGCACTCGGCCAGCGCGACTTCAGGGCCTTGCGGTAGAGCGGCTCCTGAAGGACCAGCACATCGTCATAGAACGCCAGCAGCTCGACGGCGTGCGGATGCTCGTCCCCCAGGCGCCCTGCTCGATGCCGGCGGCGCGACCAGACCTGGTGTGGTGGCATGCCCTGACCGAGTGTCCCTTCCTCTTCATGGCGTCAGCGGGTGCCGCCAACGCAAACCGGTGAACCGGGCGAAGTCCCGGTCCACGGTCACGAGCTCGCAGCCGGCCTCTATCGCGATCGCCGCGAGATAGGCATCGGCCACGAGGTTGCCGGCCACCGCGTGCCTGCGGCACAGAAGATCGAAGATCTCCCAGTGCCCGGGCCCTGGCCGGACAGGCACGCAACTCGAGGGCGACAGCATTTGTCGCGTGAACGATAGCGCCTCGGACGACGTGCTGGGCTCTCTGAACACGCGACGGCTGGTCACGATCCGCACGAATGCGCTGAGCACGAGTTCGGACATGCCGTACGGACGGCCGGCATTGACGACACCCTCGAGCCAGCCGCGGTATCGATCGTGCTCCGTCATGTCCTCGCGGTAGGCGTACACGAGGACGTTGACGTCAGGCAGGATCACGGCCGCCGGTCCATTACATCGAGCAGCGCCGCATTGCTGTCGATGGTCACACCAGGCTGCAAGCCGCCGCAGCCTCCCGTCGGCAGCGTAATCCGCCCGGCCGGAAGCGGCTTGGCACGGCGAGCCAGCAGGTCTCTGAGCCCCTCGTCGATGAGCGAGGTCAGCGTTCTACCCGCTTGCGCCGCATAACGCTTCGCATCCGCGAGGAGTCTATCGTCGAGCCGCACGGTTGTTCGCACTCCCCGAGCCTAGCTGTCGTATGTCAGTATGTCAAACGCGATACGCTACGCCTTGCGGATCGCGAGCACGAACTCGTGGGTCGCCCTCGACCAGACGCAGGCTAACTGCGTGTCTTGTCTTCAGTGTAGCCGAGGCGCGCGTCATCAGATTGCGATTCAGCACGCAGCACTCCGCTCCGAGGCGTCACCGGACGATGTCACGCCCTGTCTGTTCCGGCCGCTGTTTCCACGCCTCACGGATCCTCCTGAATCGCTCAATTCTGGTGTCGATCTTTGCGATTTCCCTCGGATAGAAATCGAGCATCGTCTCACACAGCTCGATCATCCAGGACTTCCTCGAATACCCAGGGTGAATCAGGACATTGTTGGAATTCGCTATTTGAATCTGTCCCCAACCCAGGGCGCCGATCGTAAGGCACCGCCACTCGATGAACTCAATCGGCACGAACGTCACCTCCTCGACCGCGACGCGCAGGCCATCGATCTCGTAGGTGACCATCAGTACGACGAAATAGTTGCCGTCATCCTCGTAGAATCGCGCCAGTCGTTCGACGGAGGTGAGGTTGGGCATGTTGAAGGCCGTGCTCAGCCGGTGCGTCTTGACATCCACGACGTAGTAGGCGCCGTCCGGGTCCTCGAATGCCATGTCCGCCATGGCCCGCCGGGCGAACTGCGATGAGTAGTTGACGCAGACGTCCTGCCCGACGATCGACCGGAAGTCGCTCGACAGCACTTCCTGGATGGCGTCACCGACGGCACGTGTGCTGCGTGCCGTGCTGCCCGACAGGAAACGCTCCTGCGCGTTCAGGAAGGCCCTGATACGGTCCTGCGCGGCGATGTACCGGTCTGTGTGGAAGAGCCGGCTCTTCATCGCAGCCGTTCCGCATCGAACAATAGCCGCTCCCCGCCAACGCCTCCTTTGGGATCGGCAACCACGCGTCTCTGGTCGGCGAGAGAGTTTCGTTCCCAGAAAACGCCGTCGCGGTACCCCTGGATCGCGCACTCGGCATCGGCAACCGCCAGCCGCTTCTCCGCGAGGCAGCAATACGATTCGTCGATCTCGATCCCGACGTAGGCGCGGCCCAGCTTTTTCGCGACGACGGAGGTAGTCCCCACGCCCAGGAACGGGTCCATTATCACGTCGCCGGGATTCGAGCTAGCGAGCACAAGCTTGGCGACCAGCTTCTCCGGCTTCTGTGTCGGGTGATCGGTGTTCTCGGACATCGACCAGAACGGAACGGAAATGTCGGTCCAGAGATTGGACGGATGGGTCAGGCGAAAATCGCCGGCCTTCGTCCGTTGCCAGTCCTTGGGTCGTCCGTTCGCCGTCGTATACGGCGCCACGACTCGTCGCTTCATCTTCACCGTATCCACGTTGAAGGTGAAATCCCGTGACACCGTGAAGAACCAGATGTCCTCGGAGCAGTTCTTCCAGTTGCGCCGGGCTCCGCGGCCCTTTTCGCGCTCCCAGGTGATGCGGTTCTGTACACGAAAGTACCGCTCGCCGGCGCGCTGAACGGATGCGGAACAGCGCCAGTCGCAGCAGACGTACACCGACGCGGACGGTTTCAACACTCGACCGAGTGGACCGAGCCAGGAGTCGATCCAGCCCTCGTACCGATGGTCGGTGAGAGGCTTGAACGCGCGGCCGTTGAACGACTTGGCGAGATTGTAGGGCGGATCCACGATCAAAAGGTCCACGAAGCTCGAGGGGAGGTGCGGGAGCGCCTCGAACAGGTTCTGGCAGACCGTTCGACCGATGAGTTCCGACGGAACGGCCGGTGCAGTCAGGCGCACGAGTCGCTCGGACAGCTCGGCGCGCTCGCTGTCGCTCAAGGTCATCGTGCGGTTGCGACCGGCACGAGACGTATCAGCCACGGCACGCTCTGTTGGGGGAAGCCGCAACGTAGCCAACCGCTAAGCAGCCCGTATCGTGCGGACCCCGAGCCATTCCTCGAACCGCGATCACCCGCCCGTTTGCTCTTCGTGCCAGCCCGGATGGTGATGGCGCGCCCAGCGCCCCGTCACCGTCCCGTCGATCATCGCGCGGGCGGTGCCGGGATAGGCGATGGTGCCGAGGTAGACGTGCACGATCAGCAGCAGGCCGCCGCCGAGGGTGGCGAAGTAGTGCGCGAGACGCATCCACTGCAGCAGGGCGGAGCCGAACGACGCGGGGAACCAGAGCAGGGCGCCACTGACGACGAAGACGATGGCCAGCAGCCCCTGGAACCAGAAGAACATCTTCTGGCCCGCGTTGTACTTGCCGGCCGGCGGCACGTTGGCCGAGTCGCGCGTCGCGTAGTGGCGCACGGCGCGCAGCCAGCGCCAGTCGGTGTCGCTCAGGAACATGTCGCGGATCCAGATCGCGATCATGAACACCATCCCGCCGGCGAACAGCACGCCGACCCAGGGATGCAGCACCCGCGCGGAGGGGCCGCCGCCGAGCAGCGTGGTCAGCCAGAAGAGCGCCGGGTAGGCGAACGCGAGACCAGTCGCCAGCAACAGGACGAACGACACCCCGACCACCCAGTGAACGATCCGCTCGGCGAAGGTGAAGCGATTCAGCACCCGGTCAGCCATGGGTCGGTCAGTGATGCGCGCCGGGTCTTCAGGCGGCCGGTGCGCCGGCGTCCCCGCGCGGTTCGTGATCCTCGTGCTCCTCCAGCCGCTCGGGCCCGTAACGGAGGAAGTGCCCCACCACGCCGAGCACGCCGAAGCCCATCAGGTAGGCGCCGATCCGCTTGAGGAACCCGAGTCCCGTCATCGGCATCGGGCTGGCGGTCGGATCCGTCGGCAGGCTGTAGTCCTCCAGCCGGTCGCCGTGCGGGACGACGTACATCATGTGCGTGCCGCCGACGCCGGCCGGGTTGTAGACGGCCGCGTTGTCGTAGCCGCGCGCGTTGAGCGTCTCCACCTTCCGGTCGGCCAGGGCCAGCATGTCGTCCTTGCTGCCCCAGGAGATGGCGTTGGTCGGGCAGGTCTTGACGCACGCCGGCTCCAGCCCCGCCTCGACCCGGTCGACGCACATGTTGCACTTGGAGACCTTGCGCGTGTGGACGTCGAAACGGGGAATGTCGAACGGGCAGCCGGTGACGCAGTACTGGCACCCGATGCAGTTCTCCTGGTTGAAGTCGACGATGCCGTTCGTGTACTGGACGATCGCCCCGGGCGCGGGGCAGGCGAACAGGCAGCCCGGATCTTCGCAGTGCAGGCAGGCGTCCTTCTTGATCAGCCAGTTGAGGTTGCCGTCGATCTCCACCTCGTTGAAGCGCATCAGCAGCCACGTCTTCGGGCTCAGGTCCTTGTGGCTCTGATAGCTGCCGAAGTTGGCGGTCGGCTCGATGCCGAGGTCGTTCCACTCCTTGCAGGCGACCTCGCAACCCTTGCAGCCGATGCAGGCCCCGATGTCGACCAGCTTGGCGTAGGTCGGCCCGCCGGAGCGGAGCGCGTCTATCGGAATGTAGGCGTCCGGGCTCGCGGACACGCGGCGGATGGAGAGGGTGTCGGCCATGTCAGATCGCTTGTTCCAGGTTCACCAGGAATGACTTGAACTCCGGGCAGCGGGTGTTCGCGTCCCCGACGAACGGGGTCAGCAGGTTCGCCATCGACCCCTGCGTCAACCCCACGAAACCCCAATGGACCGGGATGCCGACGGTCCAGACCACCTTGCCGTTGACGCGCAACGGCTTGATGCGCTTGGTGACGATCGCCGTCCCCTGCACCTCGCCCCGTTTCGACCAGACGCGCACCTGGCTGCCGTTCGGAATCCCCTTCTCCGCGGCCAGACCTTCCGGCACCTCGACGAAGAAGTCGGGCATCGTCTCGACCAGCAGGGGCACGTTGCTCGTGACGAAGTGCTCGCGCTCGACGACGCGGTAGATGGTGCAGGCGTACGGGAAGTCGTCGTCGCCGGTGGCGAGCGTCTCGCGCGCGCCGTCGTACCAGTGGATGACGGGGTTGATCGGCACGTTGTCGTGCAGCACGTTCGGCGACGGGCTCTCGACCGGCTCGTAGTGCTCCGAGAACGGGCCGTCCGCCAGATGCGTGCTGAACAGGCGCGCGACCCCCTCCTCGGTCATTATGAAGGCCCCGGCCGCATCGGGCGGCGTGGTTCGGCCGTAGTCCGGGACGTCGCCGATCCACTCGCGCCCGTTCCAGGCGATGCCGGCGCGGGCCGGATCCCACGGCCGCCCCTCGGCGTCGGCCGACGCGCGGTTGTACAGCACGCGCCGGTTGGCCGGCCAACTGAACGCCCAGTCGTGGTGCATCCCGAGGCCGGTCGGGTCGGCGGTGCCCCGCCGCTGCATCTGGTTGCCCGCCTCGGTGAAGCTGCCGGTGTAGATCCAGTTGCCCGACGTCGTCGACCCGTCGTCGGCCAGCTCGCCGAACGACGACAGCAGCCGGCCGCTACGCCGGTCGTAGCCGTTGATCTCCTTCGCCAGCTCGACCATCTTCGGTTCGCGCGGGTTCAGATACTCCCACGTCAGGTGCTGGATCGCGTCGTTCCAGGCGCCGCCCTCGGCCTGGTACAGCTCCTTCACCCGCCAGAACAGCTCGGACAGGATCCAGGTGTCGGCGCGCACGCCGAGCGGCGGGTCGATCGCCTTCTCCTTCCACTGCGCCCAGCGACCGCTGTTGGTGAACGAGCCGTCGCGCTCGATCCAGTGGGAGGACGGCAGGTAGAGCACCTCGGTGTCGATCTCCGCCGGGTTCATCCCCGGCGCCTTCCAGAACTCGGCCGAATCGAGCATGAAGGGGTCGATGACCACCTTCCACTTCAGCTTCGACATCGAGTCGAGCAGGCGCGGCACGTCCGGGCCGGCCAACAGCGGGTTGAACCCGAGGGCGACGAACCCTTCCAGCGTCCCCTGGTGCGCCTTGTCCCAGATCGACAGCCACGTCGCGTCGCCGTCCTGCTTGGCGAGGTAGTCGTAGGCGAAGTCGTTGTCGCGCGTCGCGTGCTCCCCGAACCACGCCTTCATCTGCGAGACGTAGAACTTCGGGTAGTTGCCCCAGTAGTTGACGGTGTCGGGAACGAGCGGCCGCGGCGTCGAGTCGCCCAGATGCGCCGCCAGCGACGTCTGCGGCGGCGTCGGCACCTTCAGGTAGCCGGGCAGGATGCCGGCGACGATGGCGTGGTCGGTCGCCCCCTGCACGTTGGCGTGCCCGCGCAGCGCGTTGATGCCGCCGCCCGGCCGGCCGATGTTGCCGAGCAGCAACTGCAGGATCGCCGCGGTGCGGATGATCTGGCTGCCGACGGTGTGCATCGTCCAGCCGACCGCGTACATGATCGTTCCGACCCGGTCGGCGCGGCCCGTCGAGCAGATGATCTCGGCCATCTGCAGGAACTCTTCCGCCGAGCAGCCCGCGACGTCGGCGACGACGTCCGGGGTGTAGCGATCGTAGTGCTGCTTCAGCAACTGGAACACCGAGCGCGGGTGGGCCAGCGCCGGGTCGCGGCGGACGTAGCCGTCCGGGCTCCGCTCGTAGTCCCAGGCCGTCTTGTCGTAGTTGCTGGCCGCCTCGTTGAAGCCGGCGAACAGGCCGTCTGCGAACCCGTAGTCCTCCCCGACGACGAACGTCGCGTTCGTGTGGGCGCGCACGTAGTCGGCGTGGAACAGGTCGTTCTCGAGCGCGTAGCGGATCAGGCCGCCGAGGACGGCGATGTCCGAGCCGGGCCGGATCTGCATGTGGCGGTCGGCGACGGCCGACGTGCGGGTGAAGCGCGGATCGATGGTCAGGAGCTTCGCGCCGCGGTTGTCACGCGCGTCGACCGCCCACTTGAACCCGCAGGGATGGTTCTCCGCCGGGTTCGCGCCCATCACCAGGATGACATCGGTGTTCTTGATGTCCTTCCAGTGGTTGGTCATCGCCCCGCGGCCGAACGTGGCGGCCAGACTGGCCACCGTGGGGCTGTGTCATATGCGGGCCTGATGGTCGATGTAGACCAGGCCCATGGCGCGCATCGTCTTCGTGATGAGGTAGGCGTCCTCGTTGGAGACGGTGGCGCTGCCGACCCAGGCGATCCCGTCGGCGCGGTTGACGACGCGGCCCTGGTCGTCCCGTTCGCGGAACGAGGCGTCGCGCGAGTCCTTGAACTTGCGCGCGAACCAGTCCATCGCCGTGTCCCAGTCGACCTCTTCCCACTCCGACGCGCCCGCCCGGCGCAGCAGCGGCTGATGCCTCAACCGCGGGCTGATCGCGAGCTGCATCTGCGACGCGCCCTTCGGGCAGAGCGTGCCGCCGTTGATGGGACTGTCGGGGTCGCCCTCGACGTGGATGACGGTGTTCTTCGTGTTCAGGCCGCCGCTGCCGTGGACGTAGGCGATCGTCCCGCAGCCGACCGCGCAGTACGGGCAGATGGTCCGGTACTCCGTGGCGTTGCGGATCTTGAGCTGGCGGACCGCGGCGTGCGCCGGCTGCAAATCGAAGCCGAGAGCGCTGACCGCGAGGCCGCCGGTGACCGAGGCCTTCAGGAACGTGCGGCGGGAGATGTCCATAGGCGTTCCGTGCTCTGGTGGTTATACCACAACGGGCCGGATGCCGTCGTCCGGTCGGCGGCGCCCGCCGTTCGGGGCGGCGAACCGCGGCGGCGGGTTGGAGCGGACGCCCGGAGATCGTGGCGACGCATCCAGTCACGCGACCGGCCCTCCGACAGATCCACGCCCGTCGGCTCCGCAGATCGTGCTCGCGGATTCAGAACTGCGGCGAGCCGTACCGCATCCTGTACGCGTTCGACCCGCGGCGCACCGCCATCCTGCTGATCGGCGGCAGGAAAACCGGAGACGATCGGTGGTACGAACGATTGACGCCCAGAGCGGACGCCATCTACGACGCGTGCCTGGACGAGTTGCGAAAGGAGGGCCTGGTCGATGTCGACGACGCCATTCGATGAGTTGAGAAAGGGCATGTCGCCCGATGCGCAGGCGCGTGCGCGGTCTCTGGCCGAGAACATGCTCAGGGAGATGCCCCTTCACGAACTGCGCCTCGCCCGCCAGAAGACCCAGACGCAACTGGCGAGCGTCCTCGACGTCCAACAGGCGGCGGTTTCCCGGATCGAGCGACGGGCCGACATGTACATCAGCACGCTTCGTTCCTATATCGAGGCGATGGGCGGACGGCTGGAGATCGTGGCCACGTTCCCCGACGGCGCCGTGCGCCTGACGCAACTGGGCGAGGGCAAGGCCGCGGACCAGAACCCGTCCACGAAGCCCTGAATGCCGAGGCCCGCTATGTGAAATCCGCCCGCCACAGGCGCACGGCCCGTGCCGCGAGCCTCCGCTGGCGCTCTTCCAGCAGCGCCGGCGTCCATTCTTCGGGCGCCATGTCGGCGATCTCCCTCGCCAGCGCGTATGCACTCGTCTCGTACGCGGCCCGCTTCGCCGGGTATGCCGCGTTGCCGACGTTCCGGTTCAGCGCGCGCTCGAGCAGGGTCAGGTTCCCGAGCCGGGAAACCGCTGCATCCCAACGGTCCGCCGGGAAGACCTCGGGCCATTCCCCGGCCGGGTTCTCGGGCAGCACGTGTTCCACGGTGGCAGGATCGGTCTCGGGATCGACTTTGCGATCACCGGCATGCGTCTCCAGCCGGGCAAGGACGTATCGGGCAAGCCTCTTGCGCTTTCCTCTCGTACCGACCGTCCACCGTCCGAAGTCGCTCTCGAATCGGTCGTCATCGACGTAGGTCGACCGGAGCAGCGCGAATACCGCACGGGGGCGGGTCGCGCGCCCGTCGAGAACGGCTTTGGCCGCCAAGTGCGAAACGCGCTCCAGCAGGTTGGGGTTCAGGGCGCTGACCACCGAGTAGCGAAAGACCATGACGCCGGCCAGCTTCAGCAGCCGGACGAAGTCGTCGTCCGAGAACCTGCGCCACGCGGCGAAGAAAACCGGCGTCATCTGCCGGGCGCCGAAGAGGTTCAGCTCCTGGACGAACGGCCTGGCCGCGGGCAGATCCATCCAGTAACCGTGGTTGACGTCGGCCAGGGCCGCGAAGAGCTCCGCGTGGGCCTCCAACGCCTTCACGAACGCGAACGTATCGTCCGGCGTCCGGACGCGATCACGCACCAGCTTGAACAGCCGCTTGCGACGGATGTGCGGCTCCTCGCGCAGGAGGTGGAAGCGAAGAAAATGGGGAAAGTCCTCCTGCGTCACGGTCGCGATCAGTGATTGCCAGCGCCGCTTCAGCGAGTCGATGTCGCTTTGCGTACGCACTTTCGAAAAGAAGTAGTTCCTCAGCAGATCGGTCGCCGTGAGCTCCAGGCCGCGGGCGTTGAGCGTCTCGAACAGGGTGTAGGCATTGAGCTCGTCGTCGACCGTGATGAGAATGAAGAGCAGGCGGCGGGCGACGGTTTCCGACAGAATCTGCGCGATCTCCTCGCCGTCGTCCTGTGCGTCTCCGAACAACTGGTCGATCTGCCTGGAGAAGTACCGATAGCACTTCCAGAGGAGAGCGCTCGACTGCGGCAGGCCGCGGGGATTCAGTGGAGCATCGAGCTGAACCAGGTAGTCCTGGTAGAAGGAGTCGTCGGTCTCGTTCAGGTGCAGTCGGCTGCTCTCGACCAGCGACGCCGGGTCCTTCTCGCCGATAAAGCGGTTGCGAAGCCCTGCGGCGCGTTCCCGGTTCCGCTCCTGATCCGCTCCACCATCCGCCATGCGCCGCAGCTTCTGAATGACCGCCAGGGCGAGGAGCGAGATGGTCGCAAGTCGCTGCTGGCCGTCGATGACGAGGAACTCGCGGTCACCATGCGTCTGGACGACCAGGGCTCCCATGTAGTGACGGCCCTCGGGATCGCCGCGCATCTCGACGACGTCGTTCCAGAGGTCCTCCCACTCCTGCTGCGTCCAGGCGTAGTCTCGCTGGTACGGGGGAACGCGGTACGTCTTGCCGTTGCCGATCAGCTCCAGGTAGCTGGCGGTTCCCGTGTTGAGGATGTTGGCCCGGGTCATCGGTCTCCGCCGCCTCCCGTAGCATCCAACACGCTCCTCAAGGTCGTCCCCGGCCGGAACGCGTCCTGCTTCGCCTGCGCAACGAACTCCGGCGGCGTGAACAGCGGGTTGCCCGGCGACCAGAGCTCGACGCTCTCCGAGTGTTCCTCGTAGTAGTCAGGATCCGTGGTCACCCGCAGTCGTTCGCTCATTCCGGGCGCCAGGAGGCCGTACTCCCGGTGGCCGAGAGGCTGAATGTCGGTGCCGGGCGGCATCAGGTCGGGCGACGCGATCACCCGGTCGAGATCCTTCATGGCGACGGGCGACGATGCGCGGGCCGGCATCGTGACGTCGGTGTCCACCGTCGCGTCTATGTCGAAACCGCTCGCGCGCACCTCGCGGACCTGCCGCTCGATGGCTTCGACCACGTCGGCGCGGCCGCCGGCGTCCGAGACCGCCACCGGTTCTGTCGCGCGTCGGCCAGCGCTTTCGCCCCGTCGTCCTCTACCTGAGAGGACGGCGCCGGCGATGGTGCGCGGAAGCTGGGCCAGGATCGGTTGCAGGGGTCCGACCACGGCCTCGAACAGATTGATGCGGGTACGCAGGGCGCGATAAACGTCCGTCTCGACGGTGCCTTCGTAATGCAGATTGACGATCCGAATCGCCGAGTGCGCCTGCCCGAGGCGGTCGATGCGGCCGATCCTCTGCTCCACGCGCATCGGGTTCCACGGCATGTCGTAGTTGATCAGCGCGCCGCAGAACTGGAAGTTCAGGCCCTCCGCGGCAGCGTCGGTGCACAGCAGCAGGTCCGCCTCGCCCTCGCGAAAACGCCGCTTGACCTCGTCGCGGCCGACTGCGCTCCATTCGCCGCCGGAGGACCGGATCTCGCCGCCGCGGCCCGAGAAGCACATCAGGCGCAATGCTCCCGGCGGTCGATCCGCGCTCCTCGACGCGTCGGCGACTCCCCCGCCCGGCTGGTCCGCTCGCGTTCGCGCGTCACCCTCCCCGAGGAAGTCTTGCCGGCCCAACTCGTCGCGCAGGAAGTCCATCGTGTCCGTGTACTGCGTGAACACCATCGCCTGGCCGAATCCGTCCTTGCGCAGCTCGCGAATCACGTTCTTCAGCTCCCGAAGCTTGCTGTCCGGCGGCAGTACACCAATGCCGTCGAGCAGAACCCGGATGTCCGCGGCCTCCTCGACGGCGAGCGCCCGCTGCTCCAACACCGCCACCTCGTCAGCGTCCCGCGCCTCTTCCGACGTCTCGTCGTCCGACACGTCCTCGTCCAGGACACCGAACAGAGCGGCCGGCAGGTCGCCCGCCCCTTTGCCGGGCGGGGCCTCGCCGGCCTCGGCCACGACGTCGAGGTGCCGCTGCAACGTCGTGCGCAGGGCCTGGAAGCTGCTGGCCAGCCGGCGGCGATAGATCGTCATCACGAACCCTACCGCCGTGCGCTCCGCAGCCGCCGCCTGGTTGTAGGTACTGGCGATGTAATCCTCCACGGCGTCGTAGAGCCCCCGTTCGTCGGCGGTCATCTCCACGAGACGATCTTCCACGCGGCGTTCGGCGATCGGGGTCGCCAGAAGCCCCTTGCTGTGGTAGCGACGCAGCAGCTCGCGCGTGTGCCGCGACACCAGGTGACGGACCGGCGTGTGCGAGCGCATGACGATCAGCGCCGCGCGGCGCTCCGCCGTCTCGAGCTGGCGGCGTGGAATGCTGGCGCGATCCCGCAACGCACGAAGCACCCGTTTGGCCAGCAGGCCGGACAAACCGGTGATGCGTCGAGCATCGGGCTCTGACATCTCGCCGAACTGCCGTTCCGCCGCGCGAAACAGCCGCGCCATCCGCTCGACGGCATCGACGGACGGGCTGGTCTGCGCGATGTCTTCGAAGAACCGCAGGAACGCCGGCGCCGTCCAGTCCTTCGGCAGGCCCAGCAGACTCAACAGATCCCAGACTTCGACGGGATGGACCTGCATCGGCGTCGCCGTCAGCAGCAGCAGGCCGTCGGTATGGTCCTGCAGTTTCTGCATCAGCCCCAGCAAGTTCTGCATCAGCCCCAGCAAGGCGTTCGGCCCGCCTTCCTGCGCCGAGCCCGCAGCGCGCCGGCGGGCGTGATGGGCTTCGTCCAGGACCACGAGATCCCACGGCGCCGCCTGCTCCAGCAGGACTCTCGCCCGGTCACGCCGCCGCATGAGTTGACTGGAGGCGATGACGACCGGTTCCGTGTGCCACGCATCCGAGTCGACCGAGCGTGTCTCGCGCCCCCGCAGGGCCGGCGAGGAGTACCACACGAGCTGGCGCCCGTCGTAGATCGGCCAGTTCAGGTTGAACTTCTCGCGCAGCTCGATCTGCCACTGGCGCAGGACCGCCTTCGGCGCCAGGATCAGGATCCGTCCGGCGCGTCCGGCGAGCCACGCCTGGCGCAGCAGCAGGCCAGCCTGGATGGTCTTGCCCAGCCCCACCTCGTCGGCGATCAGCAGCCTCGGCGGCCACTGGGAGTAGAGGCGCTCGAACGCCCGGACCTGATGGGGCCAGGGAACGACCGCGGCCGTGGCCTCGCCGACGCGCGCGCCCCCATCCGGTAATGCCGGCGCCCGGTCGATGAAAGCCCAGACGCGGCTACGCAGGTCGATCACCCGCCCGGTGAGGTCATCGACGGGCGTCCCGTCCGAGTCCGGGGCCGGGACGACCGGGGGCGCCGGCGGCGGCTCCTTCTCGGACGCCCGCAGGCGTGCCGGCTGATCGCTCTCGGGCATGAAACGCATCAGGTCCCGGCGCACCGCCTCGGGCGTGTCCAACACGATCACGCGGATTGCCTCGTTTGCCCAGATACGCGCGAAGTTGCCCTCCTCGTCGGCCACTCGCCTCGGCTCCGGACCCCAGCTCGTGTAGACGTTGATGCTCTCCCAGTTGTGCCGCCAGCCGGACGGGGTCTCGTTGAGGCTGCCGTTCCAGGCAAGCCGATCGCCCGCGCGGTCCGTCACGATGCCGGCCTTCTCGTGAAAAATGCCGTCCGCTGGAATCGGTCGACGTTCGGCGTCGCACGGGACGGCGACCTTCACGTCGAGATAACCGTGCGCCACCATCCAGGCGAGCAGTTCCAGCGCGTCGGCAGCGCTCGGGTCGGGCGGCGCCAGCGACCGCTCTTTCAAGTGACGTTCGACCCGGTCACGGAGCTTCTCGCCCTTTTCGATGGCTTCGATCTCGTCCGGCGGGAGCGTGCACCGGACGACGAGACGCATGTGGCCGCCGTTGCGGACCAGCCCCTCGATGCCTCGGGCGGCCAGCGCGAGCGCCCCGGCATTGAAGTAGCCGGTCAGCCGGTCGTAGCTCTTCGCGTCTTCGAGTGCCGGTACGTAGAACAGCCGAACCAGATCGCCGTCGTCCGGCGTGTACTTGCGTTGCCATGTGCGAGCGGCGAGCATCGGTCAGCGGAGACAACGTACACCATGGCGAAGCAGGCAGCGCAACGGGAACCGGATCCGGCCTGCGCAGCGAGCGTCTCGGGGGGTCGCGTACAATCGTGGGCAGGGGTGAGCACGGCGCGATGAGTGCAGCAGGCGCGTCAGCACAGCGGCGCGATTCCGGCCCGCAACGGGCGACCTACCAGGACGTGCTCGACGCGCCGCTCCATCGCGTCGCCGAGATCGTCGACGGCGTGCTCCATACCAACCCGCGGCCGGCCATGCCGCACGCGCGGGCCAGCTCGTCCCTGGGCGTCAAGATCGGCGGCCCCTTCGACTACGACGCCGGTGGTCCCGGCGGCTGGTGGATCATCGACGAGCCGGAGCTGCACCTGGACGAGGACATCCTCGTACCCGATCTGGCGGGCTGGCGCCGGGAGCGGATGCCGGACTATCCCGATGCGGCGTTCTGCACGCTGGCGCCGGACTGGGTATGCGAAGTGCTCTCGCCCTCCACCCGCAGGCTCGACCTGCACGGCAAGCGCCCCGTCTATGCGCGGGAGGGGGTGGGGCATCTGTGGCTCGTCGACCCGACGGATCGCACCCTGGAGGCGTTCGAACTGCGCGAGGGGGAGTGGGTGCTGATCGCGACCGCGCAGGACGACGCCCCGGTCCGTGTCCGCCCCTTCGAGGCGGTCACCTTCAGCCGCGGCGACCTGTGGCCCTGAGCGGTCGCGGATGATTCAGCGAGCGTGTCCGGGGCGCGTACAATGGCCGGCAGGAGAGACGAGACGCGATGCGCGCGGCAGCCTCGGCGGCACGGCGGCGTGATTCCGGCCCGCAACGGGCTACCTACCAGGATGTGCTCGACGCCCCGCCCCATCGCGTCGCCGAGATCGTCGACGGCGTGCTTCACACCAACCCGCGGCCAGCCATGCCGCACGCGCTGGCCACCTCATCGCTGGGACACAACCTGTCGGGTCCTTTCCAGTTCGGTCGCGACGGCCCGGGCGGCTGGTGGATCATCGACGAACCGGAACTGCACTTGGGCGAGGACATCCTCGTACCCGATCTGGCGGGCTGGCGCCGCGAACGCATGCCGGACTATCCCGAGGCGGCGTACTGCACGTTGGCGCCGGACTGGGCATGCGAGGTGCTCTCGCCCTCGACCCGCAAGCTCGACCTGCACGGCAAGCGCCCGGTCTATGCCCAGGAGGGGGTCAGGCATCTGTGGCTCGTCGACCCGACGGATCGCACGCTGGAAGCGTTCGAACTGCGCGCTGGCGAGTGGGTGCTGATCGCGACCGCGCAGGACGACGCCTCGGTCCGGATCCGCCCCTTCGAGGCGGTCACCTTCGGCCTCGGTGACCTGTGGCCCTGAGCAACCCTGGATCCGGAGAAGGTGGTGCGGTGGGCGCCGCCGAGTACTTCGAGCAGCGTGGTCGCGGCGGACAGCGTGAGCCCAGGGTCGCATTCTCTCAGGGACGCACCGAACGCTCGGCCCGCGCTTGGCAACGCCGCGGCTTGTCAACCTGCAACTGCCGCTCGGGTGTACGACAAACTCATGAGTTGCCTCTTGAGGCGGCGTTCACGTTTCGGGCGACGGCCGGCGTAGCGCGCGTGCACCCCATCCCGAAGGGGTGCACGACATCATTGTTGGATGAGCGTCAGGCGGCATTTGCGGCACGTCGCTCCCAGAAGTCCTCGAAGCGTCCGCTGAAGATGCAGCAGCGCAGGGCGATGATGGCGTTGGCCCCGGCGACGGTCCAGCGCATGCCGGCGCGCTTGAGCCGTGCGCCGATCTGCTTGCATCCGGCCTCGACGACGCCCGACGAGACGCACAGGCCCCTGGCGCGGAACTGCGGATAGCGCATCCGGTGGCGGTTCCCGAACACGTAGTGAATGCACTTTCGCGCCTCGGGCGTGGTCTCGACGTGGATGCGCAGCGCGGCGACGACGGCGCACAGCCGGCCGGGGGCGCATTCCCGATTTCCCGGTCACGCGCTCACACCCACCGGCGTCATGGCCATCCGCTGCAAACAGTTCCATCTGCCGGACTTATAGAAAGACCGCAGGAGAAGAATCGCGTCGACGCTCTCCGGTAGCCAATAGATGGATGCGCCCTTGATGCGGAGATTGATGACGCGACGGATGGCGCTTTCGACGGCGCCGCTGCCCCGCGGAAGCCCGAGCCCGACCATTGTGGTGTAGGCGAAACGATGACGGTTCTTCAGGAAGTAGTTGAGGTGCGTGCGGATCTTGCGGGCGGTGCGCCCGCGGCACAGCTCCCGCAGGGCCGTGATCACCTCGTCCACCCGTGCTCGCTTGAGCAGCCCCCGCGTGCGGTTGAGCCAGCGGGTGCGTTGGGTCGCGCTCCAGCGGCGCAGCTTGACCGCGTCCGAGAGTTGCTTGGCGGCATGATAGAAGTCGATCAGCCCCAGCACCTGTGTCGGCGAGAGCCCGAGCGCGGCGATGAGGCGCTGGAGGCGTCGCCAGATCCAGGGCGCGCCGTCGGCGATGAAGAGCACCTTGTCAGCGGCGTTGAGGCCGATCTGCCGCGCGTACGACAACAGCAGGGCGAAGACCGCCTCCGGTCCCCGGAGCGTGCCGTCGATGATCGGGGCCCACGTCTGAGACGGTCGCCCGTCGTCGCCGACGACGTACAGGATGAGGAGCTTCGGTTCCTTCCAGTCGGTATGGAATCGGTTGCGCCCCTTCTTCGTCTTGGGGCCACGCTTCTTGCGCCTCACGCGGACGCGGCCCCCGTCGAGGGAGACGACCACCCGCTTGCCGGTCACGCGGTCCAGCAGGCCGCACGCCGCGCTCTGCTGGGCCGCTCGGGCCCGCGCAGCGTAGCGATAGGCGGTCGAGCGGAGGGTCTTGATATCCAGGGCGATGCCGTCGGAGCGGAGCTGCGCCTGCGCTTCGGCCAGCGAGCTGTGCATGGCGACCGCGCGGCTTGCATCCGAGGCCAGCTTCGGCGTGCACCGGTCGTAGATGCCCAGCACCACCAAGGCGGGGTAGAGTCCCGGCCTTCGCTTCGCCCGACGGGCGTGTTTCTCGCGGTAGTACGGCGTGGTGACCGGCACCGTCGTGCCCCGGGAGGTGCGAACGTTGACGGTCTCCAGGCCGTCGCTCCGCATCCGCCGGGGCAGGTGGCGCACGAGGGCGCTCGCCGCGTCGCCAACCGCGGCGGAGCCCACCGCGCGTTGCAGCACGGGGGTGAGGAGGGCGCCGAAGAACTCGTCCGCGATGGCCCGCAGCTGCTCTTCGCACTGCTCCGCTTCCTCTGCCGACCTGGGCGCTGGAGCACGCGCCTCAAACTCCAGCGCCCGCCGGAGGGCAGTGCGCAGGTGGACGGGAATGTTGCCAAGATCGATCTCGCGGCTCGGGGTGTCGATGGTCTTGTCCATTTCAACGCACCATCATGGGCAGTCCGAGCCGTAATGTCCAGGACCACCCTCCCCGTCTGTCCGAAGACCGGCTCAACCTCCCCCAGCCTCACAGTCCATCTTTGCCTACACACTGCACTGCTCCGGGAAATCGGGAATGCGCCCGCCGGCCGGCGTCGAGTTCGTCACGCCGGTCCTTGGCCCACCGGTCGGCCAGGTCGGTCCCGGGACCGTAGATGGCCTTGGCGACGTCGCACAGGTGCTGCTTGGCGTGGTAGATGTCAACGATCTCGATGGCGCCGGGAAACTGCTCGGCGGCGATGTTCCAGATCCACGCGGCGCCGTCGCCGATGACGACGCGCTGGGCTGCGGTGTCGAAACCGCGCCGTATTGCCTCGCGATAGGCCCGTTGTGCGAAGGCGGCCGGCTGCGAGTCGGTGTCGCGGCTGGCCGCGCTCTCGACTGCGGCGTTGTAGCTGACTGACCCGAGGTCGCGCACGGGCCGGCCCGCTTTGTCGCGCCCTTCGGCCGTCCACACGGTGGCCAGCTTGACCTCGCGGGTCTTGGCCGAACCGTCGGGCTGCTTGCCGCGACGGCCTTCGACCTCGGCGGGGCGCACCGGCACGCCGCTGCCGTCCAACCCCAGGTACATCGTCGGCGCGGGGCTGGGGACGGTTTCTGCCACAGCGCGTTCGTCGGCGGCGACCTCACGTCCCAGGGCTTCGGCGCAGCGCTCGACCTGCTTGGTCTCGACGCGCACCGCGGCCAGTTCCCACAACAGGTCGCTGGCCGCGGCGAAGCTGAAGTCCGAGGCCGCCAGCCCCACCATCCGCAGCACGCCGGGCGACAGCGACGTGGCGTGCATACCCAGGGCCCGGTCGCGCGGACACACCCCCGTACGGCAGGCGTCGCAATGCGTCGCAGTACGGGCAGGTGACCGAGCGCGCCCACAGGCAGGTCACATCTCTTCGCTGAGGGAGACCGGTCTGCACGTACAGGTCGTTCAGCCTGCTCTCGACCTGCTCGCGCCAGTGCCCAGCGACTTCCTGGAACGCCTGCTGGACACTCGCCGACAGCGTCACGGGCCATTCTGCTGTCGCGCGCATGACCAATGCGGCGACCGGATTCAGGTCGTTGGCGCGGGTGGCCCATCCAAGCCTCAGGGCCTCGAACGGCACGCTCCCTCCGCCGGCAGTCGGATCGAGAACCGTCGCGCGCCCGTCCAGCGCTGGGCTCTGTTCGGCGTGTTCGGCGAGCCACTCCCTATCGTCGGCCGAAGGCGAGTAGTTGAACGCCCGCGCGTAGTCGTAGGGATTCGTCACCCGCACTCCTGTCCGCCTGGCACGGTCGACCGCTTGCCTCGCTGCCACTGGGTTCCCGTGAATCCCGATGACGTGCAGGAAGTCCCGTTGGGCGGTAGAATTCCAAGGGGCATTCAGCGTACCATGCCCCCCAAGGAAATCCGATCGCGTGCGATACGGAGCCATGAACGAAGCAACGATCCGACTCCACATCGAGAGACTGGACGACGGCGCTTTTCTCGCCACGAGCGTCGATGTTCCGGGTCTGGTTGCGGAAGGGCGCAGCGTCGCCGAGGTCACCGAGATCGCCCAGGGGCTGGCCCGCAAGATCGCCGAGTCGTGCGTCGAGCATGGCGATCCACTTCCACCCGCGCTGACCGATCTCGTGGAACCCGCGGCCGGCATCGACCTGCTCGTGCCCGTCAGCGTGCCGTAGTGCAGGAATCAGGCCCAAGGTACCCATGAGTCCGACGGCAGGTTGCCCGCGCGCACGCTATCGGGCGGCCAGGAAGTTGCGAACGTCGATGCCCGCCTCACGAAGAATCGCTCGGAGAGTGCCTTCCACCATGTCGCCAACGTGGCGCGGGAGGGTCACCTTCCGGCCGGTGCGCTCATGACGCCACACTTCGTGGCTTCCCGGCCCCGTCCGATCGAACCGGTAGCCCGCACGTCTCAACCGACGCGCTATCTCGTGGTACCGGAAACCGGCAAGCCGTCCCATGTGCGGTCAGTGCTCCAGACGGTCCATTACCGACAACGTGGAGTCTGCCCATACCGCTTCACGATCACGGCGTACAGCCATACGTTCGAGAATGTCGGCGACGCGGGGATACTCGAAGCGCCACCTTCGCGCCCAGGTTCGATACCCGGCTGACAACTCTCGCTCCTGTGCTCCAATTTCGTCCAGGCGACGCATTCGGCTGCCTCGGGCATTGTACGTGCCGGTCTCGAAACCGGCGAGGACCTTCTCGGAAGCGATGGTCTCCAGGACCTCGCAGACTGCCTGACACGGCCACGAGCCGTCATCATCGAAGGGCGCCTCGGCCAAAAGCTCGCCGATCTTCTGATCACCGATGTCAGCCCGGCCGTGTTCCTTGCACAAACGACGAGCCTCGGCGATCCACCGTACCAACGAGTGGGCATCCACGTTTCCATCGGCGTCGGTGCATGGTATGCGTGTGACCTGTCGAAAGACGCGATACGCGGCGCTCCGCCGAAGGAAACGACTGTCAACGTCGCCGACGCGCCATTCCGGCGGATCCCGGTCATCGTCTCTGCGCTCGTACATGAGAGCAAGAACCCGAACAAAGAACAGCGGCGACTCGCCGAGCTTCCGTTCGACATTGGGAATGCCGTGCCGGGCGTGAGCACGCGGATCGAGCGCCTCGACGAACGCGAACTCGAGTTGCGCCATTTCGTCCGTAGTCACACCGGGCCGTCGGCTGAGAGACTCCAGCGCCAAGGAAAGGGCGTGGCGGTCGAGCTCTAAATTGCCGGCAAACTCGGCCTGCAGGGCCAGCAGAAGACGCTTCAGGCGTGACGTCTCGATTCTCTCCCAATCGAATCGCACGGCAGAGAAGGCGTCCCCGGGTCGTTCGACTTCCAGGAGACGATCGATGATTTCCACTGTCTCGGACTCGTTGAACTTCGTCATCGCCGGATGCACGGTACGCCAGTACCGGTCGCGCACCGACTGGTCCTGCCCGTCGAGTAATCGCCATGTCTGTTCGCGAAAGGGCGCACATGCGAAGAGGCGAACGGTCTGGTCGGAGGTTGCGGTCGCGGCGAGCGTCGAAATGAGCGCGAAACGCGCACTGTCGTCGAAGCGCCCGAGGAATCCTCGTATGAATTCGTCGAGTTGAGCATCGGAACCGGCATCGTTCGCAAGACAGGTCCGCAGAACCTCGGTCTCCCGATCCTCATCTGCTGCGCAGCACGCCGTGTAGTTTCCAACCGCCCGGGCGTCGCAGTCCGCCAACAGAGTGAGAGCACCCTCAAGTCCGCGTGCGGACCAGATTTCCATCATCGCCTTCGAGCGGAGTTCGTGGCTCAACTCCGCCAGTTTCCGGGAATCGAGCGGCTCGTCATCAGCGTCGTCAACCAATTCTCCCACCCATGCGTCGGCGAAAATCCACGCGTGGCGCCTGACCGGATCGCGTGGAGCGAGCTGGTCACACACTGCATGGGCCCTGTTTCTCTGCTCCGCTTCCAGGCCGCGCAGAGAGCCCCATCGGGTGAGAACCGCACGCCGAATCCGCTCACGCAATTCCGCCTTCTCCCTGTCGCTCCTTTCTGCCCGCGACCATTCATCGATGCGCTTCCATACCGACAACCGCTCCTCGTCCGTCATGCCGCCGAGACGTTCGACCAAGTCGCCAAGTGTCGTCGCATTGTGCGTCGGCCATGAGATGGCGAGACCGAGCGCCTTGCGGGCAAACTCGTACGGATCCTTGCCCGATAGCAACTGACCTGCTCCGGCGGCGTCGTTCCGCCAACGCGGTCGGGCGCTGGGTAAGACGACATCGTGACGCTGCTCGACCTGTTGGATGCAGATTTGCCATCCGACTTCGGGAAACCGCCGACGGAGCCCGTCGAGCGCCTCGACGCGATCCTCGAGCGGTGCTGCGGTCTGAGGCATCCATGACCGGAAAACGGCCGAGAGACTGTTCATCGGCTGGTTGAGGCAGTTGTCGTCGATCTTCGTTTGGGAGAGCCTGGCAAGGACATCCACGACACGCCTGAATGTCTTCGGATGCCAGGCAAGACGTTCCAGCGCCCACAAGACTGCCGCTCGCACCGGACTGACGAACGAACCCGGAGTCGCTGGCTTCAGAAACTCGTGAAGGACTGGTTTTGGCTGCTTGAGATCCTCTTCAAGCAGCGCGAGAAACTCGTCCGGCGCTGCTTCGGCGAATCCTGGAAGGTTCTCGCAGTAGCGCAGCAACTTGTCGGTGGCGAGTGGCGTGAGCAGGCGCTGAACGAGTTCGGCGACGCGCGCCGCGACGGCTAGACCAAAGTGGTCCCGAAACAGGGCGTTCGCGTAGACCGACAGTAGTATCAGGGTCTCCCCGATGCCGGTCCGCAGCGCGTCGGAGTAGCGGCGCGCCAGACCGAAGAACTTGGCGCCCGGTGCGTGGGTGTAGGGCGTCCAGCCCGCTGGTGTCCGCCCAGACGCCGGAAGCGGCGGTGGCGGACCGGCCTCGGACAGAACGTGCTCGGCAACATGCAAGAAGTGCGTAACGTCCTGCCCTGTCATCCATGGACTGATGGCAAACAACGTGTCGATTCTCGAGACGACACCTCGATACCGATCGACGCGCCAGACCGGACAGTCGTCGTGTCGGAGCAGGGCGGCGACGCTCTCCTCGACCTCGCTGTACGGACTGCGTGCGAGCGCCGCCAGGACGGCGGCATCCGTCTTGGATCCACTGTGCCACGCACCGGCAAGGGCCATCGGGATCAGACGTCGCGCGACCGCCTCTTCCTCGGCCCATGGCGGCGTCCTGATCGCGACGGTCTGCGACAGCCGCCGTCGCAGTACGGTCGGAGATCGGCCCGACTCGTTCGCCAGCCGATCGAAACGATCCCGCTCGATGCCCATGTCGGCGAGCGCCTCCTCGAATGCGCCGTGGCTCAGCAAGTCGACGGCAACGTCCGGCTCCCAATCGACCGCGTTGCGGGGCCGTACCACGATGCAGTGACGCTGCCGGTACAGGGCGGCGATCTCGCGCTCGGTCTCCTCGCTGCACACGATCGGCATGAACGGAGAGGACGACGACGCCAGGGTTCTCAGCGGGCTCGCGGACTTGAAGACGACGGCTCGATCGTGGTCGCGGTCAGGAATGTTCTCGTGCCGCAGCAGGCACGCGATGAACGCGACGGCCTCCTCCCTGGAATCGGCGGCGACGGTGAAAGCGCGGTCAGGCGGCGTCTCCAACCACTTCTTGAACTTCTTCACGTGCGCGGCAACCGACGGTGCGAAGATAGCGGGCGTCAACGGCGGGTCGCTGGCCTCGACCCACCAACTCCAAAAGCGGTCGAGCGTCTCAAATCCCTCCATGGGAATCCCGAACTCGCGGGCGAGCCAGATCCGCGGCGCAATCGTGGTCTCCAGCCACTGCTCGAGATCGCTCGCATCGAGCGCCCTCACCGCCTTCCAGTCACCGGCGGCCTCCTTGCCGCGCGCCCAGCGATCCTTGTCCTTCCAGTTGCGCGGCGTCACGAACACGAAGGTGCACTCCGCCCGCTCCGAGGGCGGAATCTTGCTCAGGCGAGCCTGGTAGTCGCGCTCGGCCTTGGCGCTCGGACGCTGGTCGACGCCGAACTCCCAGCCTGACCTGCCTTCCGGAACCCACGGCGCCGCCGCGCCCGCTTCGAGCCACCCGTCCCAACCGTGACGCTGGGCATTGTCGTAACCGGGGAAGTCCACGTGGCGTAGCTCGCGTCCGGTCGCGTGGACCAACCGGCGGAGGAGCACAGGCAGACGCTCGCGCGCCTCGATGTTCGCCGCCGCCCAGTCGGCGATCTGCCGCGCCTTGATCGTGAGGAAATCCGGCGCGTAGGTGCCGACGGCGACGGCCCGATCTTCGACATCTCGGCGGTCGCGGTCAGACGCGCCCTGAAGCTCCAGCAATCTCGCCCGGTCGGCACCGAACGTTCCTTCCAGCCGCAGGGCCATGTCCTGCGATAGCGCCGCCCTGCCGTTCAGGAGATTCGAGAGCGCCGGCCGCCCTACGCCCAGTCGGCGGGCAGCCTCCGTCACCGTCATCCCCGGCGGGATGACGTGCTGCCGGATGAAGCGGCCGACCTCCGTGGAACGACTTCCTGATCCCGCCATGAAGGCGAGTGCATCGTGTTGCGCTACACAAATCAATCCGTCAGCCGCGTTCACGCGCGTTCGGTCTCCAGGACCACGACGTCGCGGGACTCGCCGCTGATCTCCACGCCGACCAGATGGACGGCGCGGTCCGGAACGCGGTACTTGTCGGCGTAGCGGCGCTCCTTCAATTGCGCCAACGCCGAGCCCCGCTCCGACCGTTCCGCGACCTTGAACTCGAACAGGTACGCGTTCCCGCCCAGCCGCACGGCCAGGTCCAATCGCCCCCGGCTGGTGGCGTCCTCCACCGTCACGCCGTCCAGCGACGCCTGGAACCAGGCGTAGAACACGCTCGTCCAGTAGCCCTCGTAACGGGCGATGTCGTTCCGCCGGTGCCAGTCGTGCGGGATGCCGGCCAGCAGCCGCCGAAACAGCGCCTCCAATCCCGTCCAGTCCTCCGCCGCCAGCGCCCGGCGGAGTGCAGCGCCGCTTCCCGCCCGCCGCCAGTCGGGCGCCAGGGCATCCAGCAGGCCCCGGTTCAGGCCCCGCCGCACCTCGCGGTTCGGGTAGTCCAGCCGGTAGCGCGGATACCCGTCCACGATCTCGGTCTCTGCGATCGTCACGTAGCCGGTCTGGAACAGCAGCGCCTCCGGGGCGGCGGCGTCCACGTCGAAGGCCGACAGCAGTTCGTCGTCCGCACGCAGGCTCTCGATGTCCGCGACCGCGAACCCGCGCCGAATCAGCGCGTCCACCAGGAACCGCGGCGTCGCCGACTCGAACCAGTGCGCCTTGAACACGCGGCTGCGGAACAGCTTGAGCAGGCCGAAGGGTTGTAGACCCGCTCCCGGCCCAGCCAACTGTAGCCGTTGTACCAGGCGCGGATGTCGTCCCGGTCCAGGCCGGCAGCTCCGGCGCGAACACCGTATCCAGGTCCGCCTCCGTGTAGCCGCAGATCGCCGAGTAGGCCGGGTCCAGGGTGAGGTCGATGAGGTTGTTCAGGCCGGAGAAGATGCTCACCTTGCTGAACTTGCTTACCCCCGTGATGAACGTCAACTCCACGTGGGCGTCGCTCGCCTTGAGCGTGCCGTACAGCCCGCGCAGGTCGTCGCGATTGATCTTTGCCTGCTCCGGGTCGTCCAGCACGTCCAGGATCGGCTTGTCGTACTCGTCCACCAGCACCACCGCGCGACAACCTGCGCGCTCGCTCAGCGCTTCGATGAGGCGGCGGAAGCGCACCGGCGCGCTGCCGCCGCGCGATTCCAGGCCGGCCCGCCGGCCTATGTCGTCGATCTGCGCTGACGCACTCTCCTCCACGGCGCCGGCCCGCCGGAAGTTTCCGCCGCTGAAGTCCAGCCGCACCACGGGGCGCCGTTGCGACCAGTCCCAGTCGTCATGGACGGCCAGACCCCGGAACAGCGCTTCGCCGCCCTCCTACAGCTCCTTGAGGGTGTCCACGAACAGGCTCTTGCCGAAGCGGCGGGGACGGGAGAGGAAGTAGTGCTTGCCGGCGTCGTCCGCGAGCCGGCGGGCGTAGGCGGTCTTGTCGACGTAGTAGTAGCCCTCTTCCCGGATCTCGCGGAACGTCTGGATGCCGATGGGAAGTCTGCGCCTGACCACGGCGGCATTCTACCGCCCTGCTGCGCCAAGGCGGCTCGGCGCGGTCAGCTGCGCCGAGGCCGAAGAGTTCTGCCGAGACGTGCGTCGGCAACTCGTGCCGTTCCCGCTCCTCCCGTATCCAGCGGACCCCCTCGCGGTCCATCAGGGGTGTGGTACAACATGCTCGACAGCCATCGACACCGCCCGCTTGTCGATGGCAGGCGGTCGTCGGCGCGCGCGAGTGCGCTGTACGGCACGCAACGTGCAATCGATACGCTGCCGATGTCCCTAGACGACGGACCGCCGTCACGCCCGTACTGGATGCGCGCCGTCTCGTTCGCCGGTCTCCACCGCCTGCTGGCAGCCGTCGCGGCGGCGGCGGCCGGTCTGCGTGCCCGTGACGTCAACGCCCTGGTCCTGGACGGCCGGGTCATGCTCACCCCGCGCAGGCCGCGGCCCAGGCCGACCACCCTCTACCACTACCGCAACACGCTGGTTCGTCTCGGCGCTCTCGCACGCGACGGTCTGCGGCTGCACGCGAACCTCGACGACCCCAACGTTGCCGCGTTGCTGGCCGAACCGGCCCCGGCGAACGGCGACCAGGTTTTGAGCAACGCCGCCCGCGAGCACTTCGCCGCTCTCGTGCTGAAGAACGAGGATTGCCGGGCTCTCTTCTTCGATCTGTTCTCGCCGTCCCGCGGGGCGTGCCGCACCGTCTCCGACTTCCGCCGACACGGCGCTCCCGTGATCTGGATGCGCCGGCCCCCGCCCGGCGCTCCGGCGATCGTCTTCCGGAATCACGCCACCGGCCACGAGACCGCCCACGGGTCCCGCGCCAGCGTCCCCGCCGTCCTGTACGGTCTGCGCTACTGGGCCCGCGACGAACTGGCGCTCGTCGACGAGTACTCCGAGCGTACGCTCGACCGCACGACGCTGTTCCCTATCGCCGCGCCCCCGGCCGGTCCCGCGGACCGCGA
Source organism: Vicinamibacterales bacterium (assembly GCA_965222905.1). GTDB lineage: Bacteria > Acidobacteriota > Vicinamibacteria > Vicinamibacterales > UBA8438 > WTFV01. The sequence goes on from OZ244976.1 coordinate 487,482, forward strand.
CGCCGCCGTCCTGCACGCCGTCCGGTTCCTGCTATCGCTGCGCGCCCGACACGCCGATCGAGAATGGACGATGCTGTCCGTCTCGGACCTCATCGTCGAGTACTGCCAGGGCCGCCGGCAACCACGCAGCGTACTATTCGGCGCGTTCGACTGGCTACGGCGGCGGTGGCCGGGCCACACCACTCTCGTCCCCACGCCGCTCGGCCTCGCCACTCTCGCCGCCACGTCCCCCCAACAACAGGACCTCGCGCTCCGGCGCTACTATAAGCCGGCCAACGGCCCGTACATCTCCCACATCCAGTTCCACCACGACGTCACCGCCGACGCCGAGGACGCCCAACGCCGTCATGCCTGACCTGCAGCCCGCCCTCGACCTCGCCTTCAATCCGTTCGAGCCGGCCGCTTCCGGCCCCCCGATCGGCATCCCCTTCTCTCCGTCGGGCCCACTGGAGTCGCGGCTGCGCAACCTCGTGCAGACGCTGGCCCGCGCCCGCGGTCCCAAGGTGATCGTGATCCTCGGCGACTACGGCGCCGGCAAGACCTGCCTGCTGCAATGGCTGCACGACGATCTTCTTCCCGAGCACCGCATCCGGCCGTACTACTTCGACAACCCCGGCGTGCACTTCTACGCGCTCGCCAACACGCTGCTGCGCACCATCGGCCGCAAGGACTTCGCCAAGTTCATCTGGGAGCTCGCCGGCCCCCTCGTCCAGACGCCTTACCAGCAGAGCTTCTTTCGGACGAGCTTCGAGGATTACCTGTCGGCGGAGAGTCGGCCCACACGCAGACCGCGCCAGGAGATCGCAGCCCCCCTGCAGGCGGCCATCATGGCCGCCGGTGTGACAGTGGATGAACAGATCGCCCACTGCCTCACCCGAATCGTGACCGACGCGGTCCGGAAGCCCTACTTCGAGTATCGCGACTTCCTTCCCCGCGCGACGGACAGCCTCGTCGCCGAGGCGGAGGAAGCGCCCTATTTCGGCGCCATTCTGAAGACGCTGTCCCGCGGCTCCGGCGCCGCCGCGACCGCCTTTCTGATCGACGAGTTCGAGGAGATCGGTCTGCAGAAGCGATTGACCAGGCGCGCGGCGCACGACTACCTGTCGACCCTGAAGCGTCTGATCAACCTCACGCAGAAGGAAGACAATCCGTTCTGGTTGTTCCTGACCATGACCCCCGATGCGTATCGCACGACGTGCGACCTCGAGCCCGCGCTCCAGCAGCGCTTCGCCGAACACGACGGTGTTCTCAAGATCGAACCGTTGCAGCCCGACGACATCACGGCCTTGATTCGGTCGCGCCTGGACGCCGCAAGACCCCGGACACCGGAGAATCCGCCCCGACCGCGTCTGTTCCCGTTTCCGGACGATCTGCCCTTCAGTCCTGCGACCCGTGCGAATCCGCGACGTCTCGTCAAGGTCTGCTCCTCCGCGATCTCGGCCGCCGACGAGACCACGCCCGTGCCCTTCACGAGCGCTTATCTGCAGGACATCGAAGCGAAGTTCTTCTCCACCGCGTCCGACGGCGCCCAGGATGCACTTGGCTCATGACGGCGACATCACTGCGCAAGGTGGTGTTCCTGGACACTAATGTCCTGCACTTCGTCGGCCTGTACCTGTCCCGAGCGAAGGACCGCGGACTCTTTCCCTTCGGTGGCGACGAGGCTGCGGCGGAGAAGCACTTGAGCGGCATGCCGGAAGCCGACCTCGCGAAGTCGCTTGGCAAGGGCCTGCGGGTTGTCATGTCTTTGCGCCGCGACAACCCTCGCGTCGAATACTCGACGGTCTCCGAACTGGAATTGATGGCGGGAAAGGCCCGGGGGAAGGCGATCGAGAAGGCCGCCGCCGAAGGCGTTCCGGATCGAATGTGGACACGCCTGTACGACCAAGACATCGGCAAGCGTCTTCTTGCCAGCGACCTCACCCGGATTGCGGGGGCCGTCGACGGGCTCGGCGGCATGCTTCAGGATGCCGGCATCGACGCCACGGTCAGCAACTCAGATCGTGGACGGGACGTGCTCGCGACCGCCAGGGAAGTGATGGAGCTGGTCTACCTGAGCGTCATCGACAGCGTGATCTACGCCGAAGCAATCGCGGCCCAGGCAGATCGGATGATCTCGGCGGACGACTACCTGCGGAAGACGGTCAACCGCATCAGGAACGATGCCTCTTGGCGCGAAGCACGAGAGCGGTTGCAAGAGCGCGTCGCCGCGCTGCTGTCGAGAGATCCCGGAAGCGTCACCCTCCCGGACGCGGTGAGAGTGCCCGGCAAGGGACACTGACTCATGTCTCGATGCTCCACGCCCTTGCCCTCGGCAGCGTGCCCGTACCGAATGACGGAATCGCCGGCGTGGCGACGGTGGGTGACGCCCCGCGCGGCTCGGGACAGGCCCGTCCATCGCTGGCACCTGTTCGCTCACAGCTTCACGGGCGATCTGGTGCATGCCCTGGTCGACGAGTGGGGACTCGACGGGCGGGACGCCGTCCTGGATCCCTTCGCGGGGGCGGGCACGACGCTCCTGGCCGCCAAGGAGAAAGGAGTGCCCGCGTCCGGCTACGACCTTTCGCCGCTGGCGGTGCTGATATCGAACGTGAAGACCGCGCAGGTGTCCACGAGTCGCCTGAAGTCGATCTGGCGCACGCTTGAAGATTCCCTGTCAAGAGGAGATTCGGGCGCCATGGCCCGGAACTACCCGGCGCTCGTGCGGCGCGCGCTGCCGAATGGTCGCCTGGAAGCCTTCGAAGCGGTTGCGGCTCGGATTCGCGATCTGGACTGTTCTTCGTCTGAACGCGATTTCTTCCGGCTGGCGCTGATCTCGATCATCCCGCGATTCAGCCGCGCCGTCGCCAACGGCGGGTGGCTTCGGTGGGCGAAGGAGGGCATCGACGGCGGGTCCGTCGAGGACGCGTTCAAGGCGCGCGCCGAGATGATGCTGTCGGACGTTCAGGACCGTGAGCCGTCCGCCGCCGGCGACGGCTGGACGACCCGCACGGCGGACGCCCGCACGCTGCCGGATCGGAACGACACCTACACCGCCGTCATCACGTCACCGCCGTATCCGAATCGGCACGACTACACGCGGGTGTTCGGCGTCGAGCTGATGTTCGGTTTTCTCGACTGGGAGGAGAACCGCTCTCTTCGATACCAGAGCTTTCACTCCCATCCCGAGGCGCGGCCCGAGCGGCCGGCGGCGGAGGAGTACGTCCCTCCGGCGCGGCTCGACCACAGCATCGACCATCTGCGCGACGGCCGAATACGCCGCATGCTCCGCGGGTACTTCCTCGACATGTACCTGTGCCTGCGCGAAGTCGCGCGGGTGTGCCGCGACGGCGCGAGGGTGGCGTTCGTGGTCGGCAACGCGCGGTACGACGGCAGAGCCCTCCTCGTTGACGAGTTCACCGCCGAGCTCGGGGAACGCGCCGGCCTGGCGTGTCGGGAGATTCGGGCAGTCCGATGGCGCGGGAACAGCGCGCAGCAGATGGGGAGGTACGGACGCGCCGCGTCGCGCGAGAGCGTCGTCATGTTCGAGACCCGATGAAGCGACGAATGACGTTCATCCGGTTGCCGGCGGTGGGCGGACCCTTCGCGGCTCCGTCAACAGGCGGTAAACTGGCCCGTCTTCGCGCGCACTACGATCGCACGTGCGGATGCGTCAGACGATTCGGGGAGCGGATATGGCACGGAGCGACCTCCTGATTTCGCTCGTCAAGGCGGGATCGAGCGGCGACACGGCGCGTGCGCGTTCCGTGACCGAAGCTATCATCGCCGAAGAACGGGCGAAGCGGCACAACGTGCTGGCGGAACGACTGTCCGACGCCCTGCAGCTCAACGGCAGCAGTGCCGGCGGGGCGACCTTCATCGGTCCCAGCCGGCAGCACAGGCAGTTCCTGATCGAGTTGACTCCCCGCAAGCGGCTCGCCGATCTGGTCCTGACCGACCTTGCCCGACGCACCTGCGTGGAACTGATCGAGGAACAGCATCGGGCGTCGGTGCTGCGGGCGCATGCACTCGAACCGCCCATCGCGTCCTGCTCGTCGGCCCGCCGGGGAACGGGAAGACCTCCCTTGCCGAGGCGATCGCGGAGGCGCTGGCGACATCGTTCTTCGTCGTGCGGTACGAGGCTCTGATCGGGAGCTTTCTCGGAGAGACCGCCTCGCGACTCAAGCGCGTCTTCGATTACGCCCGGACGACCCCTTGCGTCCTGTTCTTCGACGAGTTCGACACCGTCGGCAAGGAGCGCCGCGACGTCCACGAGACCGGCGAGATCAAGCGCGTCGTCTCCTTTCAGCTGATGCAGGTCGACGACCTACCGAGCTACACGGTAGTGGTGGCCGCCACCAACCACGCCGAACTGCTCGACCGGGCGGCGTGGCGCCGCTTTCAGGTACGACTGGCGCTCGATCCTCCCACTCGCCGCGATCTGACCGCCTATCTCGCCCGATTCGCCGACTCGTTCGAAGAATCGCTGGGACGGACGCCCGCGACGATTGCCAAGAGACTCGGCGCGGTCAGCTACGCCGAGGCCGAGGAGTTCTGTCGAGACGTGCGTCGGCACTTCGTGTTCGCGATGGGCGCGAAGACGCTCAAAGGGACCGTCGGCGAGCGACTGGAGCTATGGACCCGGGCCTCTGCGAACGGAGAAGCGACGGATGTCGGAGTTCCCGCTACTGCCGATACCGACGCCGGTTCCTGATCAACGCCCGCCCGGGCCACTCGGGTCAGGCGGTCCGGGTCGAAACGGGCAGCTTGGCAGGCGTCTGTGTCCACTTCGATCAGCCCGTCGTTACCCACACGCACGAGTGGCGGTAGCGCAGGTAGTCTCCTGGGATCGATGAAGTCCTTGTCGTTCAGATCTTCCTTCGCCTGTCCACAGCTCATGTTGTCCGGGACGGGCCTTCGAAAGTAGTCCTCACGCTCGTGTTTTTCCAGCCCGTACACTGGCTTCGTTCCGCCCAAGCAACAGGCGATCATGTTCGTGACGTCGAGGGCTCGCTGACGTCCGTCCACTTCGTCGCTACGCGGAATTACATGTTCAATCTGACGACGCTGCTTGATCTCAATCTCGCAGCACGCACATAGCTCGTGCTGGTTCAACACCAGAGTCTCGTGAAGTTCATGGAGCGACCTGCCGGCATCGTGAGAACCGAACTCACCCCAGTTCGCGTGGTCCACGGAGTCGAGGTACGCGCGAAGACCCGGCGTGGGTTCGGCAACTGCTCGGATTCGCTTCATTTCGACTTCGCCATCTGTTCGAAGAGCCGACGTTGCCGCATCTCGAGGTCGGCACTCGCCAGCGCCGGATCTTCGGGCGACAGATGCTCGAGAGTTGCACGAAGCCCCAAAGCTTCCTTGGATTCGCCCCGCCCCTCGCTGACTAGGCGCCTGTAGCGGGCCAGAGCTTGGCTAAAGTCGTTGTCAGGTCGCTCCTTCACTCTCATTTCGGTCCACAGGACGTCGCCCGACTCGGCGCCGTACGTCCAACCCGCAACCGATTCGGCCACGATGCGGCCGTCCTTCCGGACGAGTGCGACGACGTGCTGGGGCCGAACGGTGGTCAGCACCTGCGGGCTGTGGGTGGAAACGATGAACTGCGTCTTCGAAAAGGTCCGCAGCAAATCGTCAAGGATCCGCTGCTGCCACGACGGGTGGAGGTGCAATTCCACCTCGTCAATCAGGACGATTGCCTCAGACTCTAGCGGATCGTCCAGGTGTGGGTTGCCCTGCGCCATCCGCCGGGCGAGGTCTGCGGCAAGCGCCAGCACCGCGCGCTGGCCATCGCTCAACTGGTTGATCTCCAGCGTAAGGTCGCGCTCGTCCTCCGGCTTCACGGACTCGCGCTCCTGCGTCACCGACCCACCCTCCCGCTTCGCGGAAACGAGGAACCTGAGCGGCCGGACCTCGATGTGGGGGTCCGAGACGCCGTCGAGCATCGAAGTGATCGCCCTACGCACAGCGGAAAGGGCCTTGTCGTGGTAGTCGAAACCGCGTCGTTTCCTCTGTTCCCGCAGTTCCTGGTCCTCCTTTGCACGGAACCACTGAAGCATGGGTCCGTATTTCGCACGAGCCGACAGCGAGCCCTCCAACGCCGCGTACCGAGGAGGTCTCCTCCGCTCGACAATCACGGACTCCTGTCCTCGCGCCATTCGTACCGCGTAGGGAGGAATGTCGCCGCCGGAACCGCGCCAACCCTCAGGAATATCGAGAACCGCCCGGTCGGTGTCATAGAAGGCAACAATGGGCAACTCGACGGGCGGATTCGCTTCCCGGTCCGCACGGACTATCCCGGCCAGCTTGTCCTTCAGCACATCGAGTCCGTGCGCCTGTGTCTCCGACACTTCCAGGTTCTCGTCGAGAAAACGTTCACGCTTCCAGGAAAGTCCATCGGCCGCCGTCAGGTCGATCTGCACGAATGACTCGCCCACTCGCAGATCGGTCTCAAGATAGTCGATTCCCGAAACGCCGGGCAGGAGATCCGGAATGGCGCCGAGCCCAATGGCTATCGCGCTCAGCACGCTCGTCTTGCCGCACGTGTTGCCGCCATGCAGCACGGTCAGCGACGGATCGAGCGGCAGACGAAGCTTCTCAATCGCCCGATAGTTCTCGATCTCCACCGACTCGAGCTTCATGACCGCGGCTCCCTGGTGCGTGGGCGCGGCTCCGTCAGCAACATCCGGAGCGCCGTCAGCACCCGGCGCGGGCGCCGGCGATGCATCGCCATGCCGAGCCAGTAGGCCGCCTCTTCTCGTCCCATCGCCTCGATGCCCTCGGCCACCGAGCGCATGTTGTCGCGGCTGCGCATCGGGGCGAGCGCGCGGAACAGCAGACCGAGCGTCAACGCGAGGTCTTCCGTCAACGTGTAGCCGCGCGTCATCCGAGCGACGGACGAGGCGAGCTTGACGCCAGCGCGGCCAAGGCGCTTCAACACCCGGTGCTCCACAAGCTGCAGGTTGCGCCCGCCGAGCCCCGCGACGCGGATCGGCGCGGTGACGTGCGGCGTTGCCGCGGCGGGCATCTGCCAGACCTCGTACTCGGCCTCGACCGGCCCATGCCGTCGCACCCGCAACTCGTACCGCGGCGCCGACGCCGGCGTCTCCACCGAGACTACCCGTTCCAATCGCGCCATCACGACTCCGCCGCGTGCGCCGTCGCCGACACGGCAAAGCGGGACAAGCGCTCGGTGAAGGTCTCGGCCGCATCGCCGCTCATCGACAGCCCGTCGGCGAAGGTCAGCTCGAAGCCCGCCTCCAGGTTCCTGGTGCTCGCGGCGCGCAACTGCGGTTCCAGAAACTCCCGCACCGGCTGGGCGTCGGTCACCGGCCCGCGAAACTCGAGCTGAAACGAGCCGCCGTCGCTGGTCTCGTACCCGCCGACGAACGAGACCACCCGCTCCGCCCCGCGCACGCCGCCGACGCTGCCCAACAGCCGGAAGGCATCGCCCGCCTCGAACATCCGAATCGTCAGCATGCCGATCCGCTCGATGCCCCGACCACGCGCCTGCTCCCAGATCTGCGTCAACGCGTCCTTGAGCACGCCTTCCGCCGACACGGCGCCGGACGGGGTTTCCTCGCCGTACGGCCGTTCGTCCCCCTCCCGGGCCTTGCTGGAACCGGCCGTATGAGTGAACGAGGAACCGGCAACCTGACCGCTACCGCCGGGCGTCTCGACAGGACCGGTCCCGGGCGCATCCGGCGCGGGCCGCGGCCAGATGCCCCGATTCTTTGCGAACGCCATGGCGAAAATGACCGACTGCTCGTCGATCACGATCTCCGCCGACGGATCCCCGGGGCCGAGCAACAGATCGCCGCGCCGGTAGACGTATTCGCCCTGCTCGACACTCAGCCGGACGCCGCGGACGAACACGTCGTCGCCGATCAGCATCGGCAGACCCGGGTCGCGCCGGAACTCGTTGCGCAGCGCCAAGGTGGTGATCTCCCCCTTCTTGAGCGGCGTCCGGTCGCGCACGTAGGTCGGAGAGTCGGGCTCGTCTTCCGGGTAGCGCAGCTTGTTGAGATCCGCGAGCAACCGCGCGATGTGCTGCTGGCCGGCGCCCGGCTGATCCGACGTCGAGTGGGTGTCGATGGCCGAATGCGCCAGATCGACGTCGGCCGATTCCACCCGGTGGCGCGACGGATAGAAGACGTGCCGGTAACACTGCTGGATGGCCAGCGCGAGCTCCTGCTCCGACCGCGCCTCCAGCTCGCAGACCTTGTCCCGCTGATGTTCGGCGAGGTGGGCGAGGCGTTCCGGCTTCCTCAACTCCCGCAGCGCCAGCCGGCGCGAGGCGTGATGGCGCATCTCCGCCTTGCGGGCATCGTCGGCCACCACGAACACGACGTTGTTGCGCAGCAGCCGCAGCGCGGACCCGTCGGAACCCTTGCGCAGATAGATTCGCCGAACCAACGCCGGTACGTCTTCCGCCGTGCCGATGGTCACGGCGTCGTACGCAAGCACGACCAACTTCGGCCGTCCGCCGCCCACGTCGTCCGGCACGTCGAAGGGACCGCCGGGGAACCGTATCGCGTCGAACGTGCCGCCCTTGAAGATCTGCCCGATGCGGTCGTTCAGCTCGGCGCGGGCCTCGCCCGAATCGACGTTCTTCTCCTCGCGACGGATGATCTGGGTGAGGTTCGCTTCCGCCAGGAACCGCATCGGCGCGCCCGGCCGATCGTCGAGATAGGCGGACTCGAGAATGAACTTCTTCCGGGCCTCTTCGATGAAACTGACGTCGGAAGACGGCCCCAGCATCGAATAGCGCAACTGCTCTGGCGACAGCCCCTTGAGCGGGTCGTTGAACGCCAGCGTGTGCATGAAGATGGTGCGCGCCACGTAGGTCGCGTACGGCGGCATGCCTCCGTGGTGCTTCGCATCGATGTCCTGCGCCAGCGCAGGGATTCCGCCCGATCCCGCCACGTCGTTGGCGATGGCCGGTACGTAGCGGGACTGCTGAAGGCGGGTGACGATCTCCTGCCTTATCGGCTCGCAGCCCGGATCGACGTGGTGCAGGTGTATGGCCGTCGCGTCCGCCGGGCGGGTCTCCCAGAGATGCCCGATCGTGCGCGCCAGCAGCCGCAGCATGCCGCGGACGCGCTGGAACGTCTCCAGCGTCGCGGTCTTCGAGGTCAACGTCTGCAGGACCTCGGGGTGCAGCGGATAGCTTGTCCGAAAGCTCTCGGCAGTCTCCGGACGGCTCGCGTCGTCCGCGATGGCATCGCGTTTCGCGGACCACACGGCTTGATAGGCGGTGACGGCTTCCCGCGCGGCGTCATCGTCGATGGACTCGAACAGGCGCCGGCGCAGCACCTGCGCCGTCTCGTCCTCCTCGGTCGGATTCAGCAGCGTCGCCTTGCGCGCCGATACGCTCTCGGCCTCCGCCATCCGATCGGCGATGAACTGGTTCTCCGCCGAGTAGGCGTCGACCGCCCGGCCCTCCTTGCCGATGGCCAGCGTGTAGACGAGCGCCGCGCGCGGCGTCGCCTCGACGGCCTTGAAGAGAGACGTCAGGAACGCGGTCAACTGCTCGCGGGCCGCACCGCTCTGCTGCACCTTGCGGAGGTACACCGAAAGCTCGTCGAGCAGGATGAGCGCCGGCTGGCCGCCGAACAACTCTCGCAGCGTGTCGGCGCCCGGGGAGACGCCGCTGACATCGCTGTTCTTCACCCGCTCGTAGCCCGTCGTCCCGGCGAGCGCGTACGCCAGCTCGCCCCAGGGCGTGTGCGCCCGGACGCCCTCCCCCATCGTCCGGCCGTTGGCCGGATCCGCGTTCTCGCCGTCGAAAGCAGCGAGGCCGACCGGACCTTGCGGCAGGAGCGCCGGGTCGATGAACTCGCCGACGCCGGCCACCCCCGCAAGACCCCGGGCCGCGTGCGCCAACGCGATCAGGCCGTGCGTCTTGCCGCCGCCGTACGAAGTATCGAGGCGGAAGATTGCCGCCGCCTCGCCGCCCGCGCCGCTCAGGCGCCAGCAGACGTTGGCCAGCAGGTTCTTCAGGCCCCGGGTCGGATAGGTGTTGGCGAAGAACCGGGCCGGATCGACGTACTCGGCGCTTCCTTTACCGGTCACGACCTGGGCGAGGTCGGCGGCGAAGTCCGCTTCGGCCACCGTGCCGCGCAGGACGTCCCCGCGCGGACGGCAGGTGTCGAAGATCGTTCGCACGCTTATCGGCCGCTGTCGGGAATCGGCGCGAACGGCACCGCCGGCTCCCGCACGCCGGGATGCCCGGCCTGGATCCGCTGCTGCGAGACGAGCGCCGCGGCGTCGATTGCCTGCTGCTCGTCGGCGCGGCCGGCGTTGAGCAGGTTGACCATCGCGTGGTTGCCCTCGTGGCAGGCGTACTCGAACAGCGTGACCCCGGGGACCGAGCGGTGCATCGGGATTGCGGCGGTGTAGGCCACGGCGAAGGTCTGCGGATCCTCGACGGTCACCCGGTAGTCGATGGTGTTGGCGTCGACCAGCGTGAAGCGCTCGGTCAGCCGCAGGGTCTCGCCCGACCCGCGCGGCCCGGTCGGGGTGACGTGGGACGGCTGGTAATCGCCGCCGTCGAGCTTGCCGTTGAAGTGCAGGGTCTCGACGACCAGCGTGTCCCCTTCCCAACGCCCGCGCCCGTCGCCCAGCCACTGGCGGATGTCGCCGGAGGCGTGCGGCCGCCCGTCCAGCGGGACGATGCGCGCCTCGTGGATCATCTCCATGACCAGCACGAAGTGATCGGGCGTCTGCAGGATCTGGTAGTTGGCGTTGTACAGCGTGGGGATCATCGCGGTCGGCAGTGTCCGCGAGATGCAGCGCTCCCAGTTGTTGCGGTCCCGCCACGAATCGGCCTCGCCGCGGCCGGCCCGTGCGTTCTCGCGGTCGATGAGGCGCTGCACCCCCTGCTCGGTCATCCGGATGCGCCCGTCGGGCGGATCGATGATCAGCGACTCGCGCTCGATGTTCCCCGCCTGCTCCAGCCAGCCCGCGCCGGTGCCCCGCGTCGCTTCGATGACCGCCTGCCGGGCTTGTCGCCCCAGGGCCTGCTCCTCGCTCGTCAGCCGCTCGAGCGGCGTGGTCGTCGAGTTGTTCCACATCCCCTGGAGATCCGGATCTCCCCAGGGCGTGCGCGGCAGCTCGGACTCGTCCGCCGCGAGGCGATCCGGCGTCCACTGGGCGTGCGCGGGAGTAACCGAGGTAGCGGCCAACAGGAAGACCAGGAGCCCGGCCGAGCCGAGCAGGCGACAGAATCCGTGCATCCGTTCTCCTCCAGGAATTCCGACAGTATAGGCCGCGCGCGGCCTTCGCCACCGGGACTATGATCGTGGCATGGGATCGGACGCCGCTCTCTCGCCTGCCCTTCGAACCGTCACGGTGCGCCGGCGCGGCGAGCGGCTCGACACGGACCTGATCGTCGTCGAGGAGCCGCTGGAGATCCGGCTCGACGGCAAGCCGCTGGTCGTCACGATGCGCACGCCCGGCGACGACGAGGAACTCGCCGCGGGCTTTCTGCACGCCGAGGGAATGATTGCCGGCGGCTACGGGATCGCATCCTTGCGCGCCGTCGCGGGTGACGGCACGGCCGAGGCCGGCAGTCCGGCCCGGATCAAGGTGACGAGCTTCGCGGGCGACCGGGTGGAGGTCGCCCTTGTCGGCGACGCGGCCTCCCCTGTGGCGCCGTCCCCGACGCCGGAGCGCGAGTTCCGGGCCACGGCCGCCTGCGGCGTCTGCGGCAAGGCCTCGATAGACGATCTCGACCAGGCGCTGCCGCCAATCACGCCGATCGAGTGCCGTCCGGCGCTCTTCGAGGCGCTGCCCGACCGCCTCCGGGCGGCGCAGACGCTCTTCGAGGCGACCGGAGGCATCCACGCCGCCGGGATCTTCACGCTGGACGGCGAGCCGCTCTGCGTGCGCGAGGACATCGGCCGCCACAACGCGGTCGACAAGGCGATAGGCCACTTCGTGCTGCGCGACGAGGTGCCGCTCCGCGACCGGATCCTGGTCGTCAGCGGCCGGGCCGGCTTCGAGCTGGTGCAGAAAGCGTTGATGGCGGCGATTCCAGCCATGGTCTCGGTCGGCGCCGCCTCGAGCGTCGCCGTCGACATGGCGACCGCGGCCGGCATGACGCTCTATTCTTTCGCCGGACGCGGGCGCGGCAACCTGCACGTGACGTGACCGCACGGTGCTCGACGAGACTCCCGACAAGAGGACACAAGAGCGATGCATGCACTGGACCGGCTGGCGGCGTGCGCGGGGCGCTGGCGAGGCTCGAACCGCCTGCACGATCCGCATACCGGGAAGCCGGAGGACACCGAGTCAACGGCGGTGCTGGCCACGCTGCTGAGCGGAAAGTTCATCCGCCTGGACTACACCTGGAGCTACGGGGGCGCCGCGCAGGAGGGCTCGCTGTTGATCGGCTACCAGTCCGAACACGGGAAGGCGACGGCGCACTGGATCGACTCGTGGCACATGTCGGACGGAGTGATGGCGTGCGAGGGCGCCGTCGAGGACGACGGATCCATCGCCGTGCGAGGCAGCTACGCCGCGCCGCCCGGCCCGGACTGGGGCTGGCGGATCGTGCTCCGGCCGGCCGACGGCTCGGGATTGCGCATCGTCATGTACAACGTGACGCCCGATGGCCGGGAGGCCCTGGCGGTAGAGGCGACTTTCGCCCGCGCAGCGCCGACCCATGACGGCCGGATGCCAACCGTCGCCGGAACGGCTGGCGACTGATGCTCGTGTCCCCGATCCAACGCCTCCGCGCGCGCCCGGAGTGGAAGTTCCTGGCCATCCTGCCGCGGGCCAACCCGCAACTGGCCATGATCTGGTGGACCACCCTGGTCGTGCGCAGCCTCCTGCCGGCCTCGTTCGCCATCGCGATGGGGCTTCTCGTCGGCGCCGTCGAGGCGGGCAGCGATCTCGTCTGGCCGCTCGCCGGGGTCGGAACCGTGTTCGTCCTGCTGCAGGTGCTGCCGCCGCTGCACCTCGCGGCCGGCGCCAACCTCGGCAGCACCGCCGCGGCCTGGCTCTACGACGAGCTGACGGTCGCCTGCGTGGAGCCGCCCGGCATCGGGCACCTGGAGGACCCGGCGCTCGCCGGCGACCTGACCATGGCGCGCGACTTCGACCTCGGCATCAGCGGTCCGCCGCTGGCGATCTCGATGGACTTCATCGCGGCCGGCCTCGTCGAGCTGCTGGGGGGACTGACCGCCGCGGCGATCCTCTTCGCCTATGCGTGGTGGGCCCCACTGCTGCTCGGTGGGGCCTGGTTCGCCACGCACTGGCTCCTGCGCGAGAGCGCCGTCTGGAAGGACCGCCAGACCGACGCGGTGCGGGAGGCCCAGCGCCACGCCGACTACGCGTACCGGCTGGCCGTGGACGCACCGGCGGCCAAGGAGCTGCGGCTGTTCGGCCTCGCCGACTGGATCATCGAGCGCTTTCGGCGCCACCGCCGGCGGCTCCACGACCTGCGCTGGGAAGCGACGAAGCTGCGCGAACGCCCGGTGGCGGCGAGCCTGCTCCTGGTCCTGACCGCCAACGCCATCGTGTTCTGGGCGCTGGCCGCCGACGTCACCGCCGGTGCGCTGCCGCTGGACCGCCTGGTGACGTTCGCGAGCGCCGCCATCGGCGCCAGCATGATCGCCTTCGGCGGGTTGTCCTGGGCCCTGGACGGCGCGGGGGCGCCCACCGCCGCGGTGCTCCGGCTGCACGAGGCGACGGCGCCGCGCGGCGCGCTGACCGCGGGCTCGAAGGCGGCGAGAGGACTGCCCGCGCGCGAGATCCGCTTCTCGGGCGTGCGCTTCGCCTATCCGTCCGGACCGGACAAGCGGGTGCTGGACGGATTCGACCTGACGATTCCGGCCGGCTCGTCGCTCGCCATCGTCGGCCGGAACGGCGCCGGCAAGACGACCCTGGCCAAGCTGCTCTGCCGGTTCTACGAGCCGCAAGCGGGCGCCATCGAGGCCGACGGCGTCGACCTGCGCGAGCTCGACGTCGAAGCCTGGCGCGGCCGGATCACGGCGGTGTTCCAGGACTTCGCGCGCTTCGAGCTGCCGCTCGCCGACAACGTGGCGCCGGCCGGCGCGCCCGAGGCGGTGATTCGGGACGCGCTGGCGAAGGCCGGGGCGGCGGACCTCGCCGGGCTGGACACCGTCCTCGCCCGCGGCTATGACGGCGGGACCGAGCTCTCCGGCGGCCAGTGGCAACGGGTGGCCCTGGCCCGCGCGCTCGCCGCGGTGCGGCAGGGCGCGGGCATCGTGCTGCTGGATGAGCCGACCGCGCAGCTCGACGTCCGGGGCGAAGCCGAGATCTTCGAGCGCATTCTGAAGGCGACCCGCGAGACGACGACCATCCTGATCTCCCACCGCTTCTCCACCGTCCGGCACGCGGACTGCATCTGCGTCCTGGAGCACGGGCGGGTCATCGAGCTGGGCACCCACGACGAGCTGATGGCGCTGGGCGGGCGCTACCAGACGATGTTCGACCTGCAGGCGCAGCGCTTCGCGGAAGAGGAAGAGACGGGGCTCGATGTCCTCGACTGACCCGACGCGTGTCGGGGGCGACGATCTGCCCGCGGCGCTGCCGGCGATGTGGCGGGCGCTCCGGCGCGGCTTCGACGCGGAGCCGGCGCTGCTGTCCATCGCGTTCACTCTGTCGCTGCTCGCGGCCCTGCCCGACGCGCTGATGGCCGTCTGGCTGAAGCTGCTGGCCGACGGCCTGCTCGGCGACGACTCGACGCTCGTCATGGTCGCCGCGGCGGGTCTCGCCGCCTCTGCGACCCTGACTTGGGCGCTGCGCGTCGCCAGCGACCGCACGCAGCGCCGTTTCCGCGACCGGGTCACCATCGCCCTCGAATCGCACGTCGCCGGGCTGCAGGCGAGCGTCGCCACGGTCGAGCACCACGAGCGGCCGGCGTTCCTCGATCGGCTCGCGGTGCTCCGCAACCAGGTGTTCGTGCTCGACCACATGTACATGTCGCTGTTCACCACCGGCGGCTGGATCCTGCGCCTGGCGGTGACCGTCGGCCTGCTGATGTCCATCCACCCCGCGCTGGCGCTCCTTGCCCTGTTCGCACTGCCGACCGTGGCGACCGCCTCGTGGCGGCCGGCGGTGGAGCGCGCCGCGGAGCAGTCCGGCGCGCAGGCACAACGCCTGGCGCGGCATCTGTTCGACACGGCCACGACCGCGGCACCCGGCAAGGACGTCCGCGTCACCGGTATCGGCCGGCGGCTGGTCCGCGACCGGCGCGCCGCCTGGGAACGCTGGTACCGCCCGGTCGCCGCGGCGCGCTGGGCAAGCGCCGGCTGGCACACCCTGGGCTGGAGCATATTCGGCGCCGGGTACGTCGGCGCGGTCGTTTTCGTAGCGTCCGGGCTGCGGGCTTCGCCCGGGGACGTTCTGCTGCTGCTCGCCGCCGGCTCGCGCCTGGCCGGCTACGTCGGCGCCACGGTCGGAGAGATCGGTTTCCTGCGCGGCATCTGGCTCGACGGCTCGCGTCGCCTGGCGTGGCTGGAGGACTACGCGGCGGCGCAGGCCGAGCGCGCCGACCAGCCGGCCCCGGCGGCCATCGAGCGCGGCATCGCGGTGGAGAACCTGTCGTTCGCCTATCCCGGCACCGAGCGGCTGGTGCTGGAGAACGTCGACCTCACGCTGCCCGCGGGCGCCGTCGTGGCCCTCGTCGGGGAGAACGGCGCTGGCAAGACCACGCTGGTCAAGCTGCTGAGCAAGATGTACGAGCCCACCGCCGGCCGCATCCTCGTCGACGGCGAGGACCTTGCGCGGATGCCGGCGGCCGAGTGGCGCTCACGCTTGGCCGGCGCGTTCCAGGACTTCTTCCGCTTCGAGCTGCAGGCGCAGCGGACCGTCGGGGTCGGCGACGTGCCGCGACTCGACCAGCGGCCGGCGGTGCAGACCGCCATCGCCCGGGCCGGCGCCGAGGACGTGGTGGACACGCTGGCCGATGGCCTCGACACCCAGCTCGGCCCGACTTGGCCGAACGGCGTCGAGGTGAGCGTCGGGCAATGGCAGAAGCTGGCGCTTGCCCGCGGCTTCATGCGCGACGAGCCGCTACTGCTGGTGCTCGACGAGCCGACCGCCGCCCTCGACGCCGAGACCGAGCATGCGCTGTTCGAGCGCTACGCGAGCGTCGCGCGCGGGGATGGAACGACGGACGGGAACGGCGACCGGACGGGCAACGGTAACGGGGCGGCCGGCGGCAACGGAAACGGCAACGCGACGACCGGCGGCCGCATCACCCTGCTGGTCTCGCACCGCTTCAGCACCGTGCGCATGGCGGACCTCATTGTCGTTCTCGACGGCGCCCGCGTGGTGGAGGTGGGCAGCCACGAGGAGCTGATGGCGGCGGCGGGACACTACGCGGAGCTGTACGAGATCCAGGCGGCGGCGTACCGGTAGGCTCCGCAGGGAGTCCAGCTCAGGCCTGCGGTCCGCGTAGCGCGAGATGAGCGTCACCAACGAGTGGCCGAGGACCGTCCGCTCACCGAGCCCGTAGGCGATCGCCTTGACCGCCTTCTCCGCCGCCTGCTGCGCGATGAAGCAGGCCTGCGCATGGAACCGCTCGCGCAGAGCGACGCGCGCAAACGCGAGGTCGTTGGCGGCCTGGCGCCGCCAGCGCTCAGCTTCCGCCTGGACGTCCCACATGGATCTGCCTGGCGTCCGCAAGCGCGTCGATCAGGAACGGCCGCTGCTCGGCTTGCATCTGGGCGAACTCGTCCGGCGTGTAGACGAGCAGGTCAACGCCGACGCGAGCGTCCACGATCGCCGGCAGGTAGTCGCGAAACCGATCTACGAACGGCCGGTCGGTGGGCGCCACGACGATGACGTCGATGTCGCTGTCGGCCGAAGCTGTACCGCGCGCATGCGATCCGAAGATCCAAGCGGCGTGAGCGCGCTGCGCGTCCAGGAGCGGACGGAGTGAGCCGAGAAAACTGTCCAGCTGCGTCACATGGACATTCTATCGGTGCGAGCCTCGCCCGCAAGGACATGCGGGACGGACGGATCGCTACACGCGAAAGAGACGGCGAAACCAGTTGACGAATGTCTGGGATTCCGCTCTGTCAGGGCGCAGAACCGTGTGCTTCACGGCTTCGTGGAGTCGCAGATCGGGCGGGTCCTGCCACGCGAGCCACGTGTAAATCTCGGCCTTTCTTTCGTGGACATCCCTGAATGGGGCGCCGCTGCGCTGCGCTTCGGCGACACAGTTTCTGGCGAGTTCGTACAGAGGGCGGGAGTCGTCCGGAATCAGTCGGACCAGAAAGTCCTCAAGCATCCCGGTCAACCGGTTGTCCGGCATGATCCAGACACCGAACCGCGGACCGCCGGAATGGATTACCTCCAGACCCTCGGCGGGAATCTCCTCCGGCAAATCAGCAAACTCACTGCCGCACCAGGTCTTGACACCGTCCCACCGTGCGGCGGCGTCACCGTTCGCATCGACCACGACGCGCAGGGCCTCGAGTCCAGACGCCCCTATCTCGAGCTCGATGACTTCCGGCTTCAGAATCTCGTCGACGCTGCCGTACGGCTCGATAAACACGGGGGAGGCAGGGGGATCCGGCCACATGACGCCGTTCGCTTCCATGAGATACGGGATTACACGCTTGTCCGTCTCACCCTCCACGAGCAGCTTTCTGGGGTAGTCCCTGCGATTCCTGGAAGCCACTCACCTGACCTCAACGTTTCGCTCGCCGGCGGCGACGACTGCTCGGTTCGTGAAACTGACCGCTTTTCCACGACTCCGATCGATCCTCTGAATGGTGAC
Organism: Vicinamibacterales bacterium; assembly: GCA_965222905.1. Taxonomy (GTDB): domain Bacteria; phylum Acidobacteriota; class Vicinamibacteria; order Vicinamibacterales; family UBA8438; genus WTFV01. The sequence continues at coordinate 505,225 of OZ244976.1, forward strand.
GTCGCCCACGTCAGATTCCACGGCCGCCCCCAGACTCTCGTAGCAGTCGCGGCTGTGCGTCGTGGCGAACACCTGAACCGACAGGGCGGCAGCTCGTTCGCTGATCATCCGCCACATGTCCTCCATCACCGTGTAGTGGAGGCCGGTGTCGATCTCGTCGACGAGCAGCACTCCGCCCCTGGCGTTGGAGATGGAAAGCGCCAACCCGAGCATCCGCCACATCCCGTCGCCCGTGCTTCCTATCGGAACGCGGCCAGCGGCATCGACGAACTTGAGGAACACCCCGCCGGGCAACTCACTGCTGACCGCTCTTCGGTCGCCCGAAACGGTGGCTATCCGCTCGATGCCTGGTTCCAGTATGCGGAGCGCCTGCGTTACGGCTTCTTCGCTGTCGGTGAGCACGACCCGGTCGAACATCCGAACGACGTCTGACGCCGACATTCCGCCGGTCCTTACGAACTGAACGGTTTGACGCGAGCCGTTCCGCGGCCGGACCGGCCGTCGCGATCTGTACAGCAGCCCCTCATCCGTGACGAGCGCCTTGTAGTCGTCTTGTGCGTCCGACCACTTGACGCGAAGCAGGAGACGCTCGTTGTCGCCGTCGTCCAGTATTCCCTCGACGGGTTCATCGAGCTCCGATCCGGATGGGTCCTCGACGGATACTGCCACTCTCTTGTTCCAACCGGGGGGAGCGACGCCATCCAGGCTGTCCGCCTCGATCACTATTTCTCCATCCAGCCGATGGCTCGGGAAGAGGTGCGAAACGTTAACGGGAGCGTGCTCGATTGCGAAAGAGGTGCCAGCAAGCCGGTAACCCGTATAGCCCAATTCGCCGCGGCGGCGTGCAATGGACGGCAAAGCGTGCGGGTCACCCGCCGATTGGAGCAACTCGATGCACTCCAGGATCGAGGTCTTGCCCGACTTGTTCATCCCCACCAGCAGGTTGACGCGGCCGAGCCGCTCCATCCGGAACGAGTCCAGCCCGCGGTAGCCGTTAATCCGTATCGAGGAGTACACGTTCGCTCTCCGTAAAGCTATGCCTGAATCAGCGTACTCCCGCCGCCCGCTCCGCGGTGAGGCGGCGCATCAATTCGATTGTATGCGTCGGCGCCTCGAACTCGGCCTCCTCGAGGGGGGTGCGCCCGAACTGGTCCAAGGCCTCGAAGTCGGCGCCGTGGTCGGCCAGGTACTCGACGATGGCGTCCTCGCCGGCGCGGATGGCGGTGTGGAACGCGCTCCGCTGGCCCGGCGGATGGACGTTGACGTCCAGGCCGAGCTCCACCGTGAACCGGACCGCGTCCAGGTTGCGGCTGCCGGCCGCGAGCAGCACCGCGCCGGCGCCGTCGTTCGTCTCCGCCGCCGGGTCGGCTCCCAGCACGAGCAGCGCCTCCAGCATGTCGGCGTTGCCGGCCTGCGCCGCGGTGAGGAACGGCGTGAGGCCGCCGGTTCGCCGCCAGGCCGCGCCGCCGGGACCGCCGCCGCTGCGGGCATGCAAGTCCGCGCCCCGCGCGACCAGCTCGCGCGCCATCTCGACGTTGCCCTGCGCAACCACGGCGTGCAGGGCGGTGCCGCCCTCGCGGTCCCGGGCGTTGACGTTGGCGCCGTGGTCGAGCATCAGGCGGGTCACCGCGTCCCGGCCCTCCGCGGCGGCGATCAGAAAGGCGCTTCGCCCGTCGCCAGCGGAAACGTGCGGGTCGGCGCCGGCCGCGATCAGCGCGCGTGCGCTGCCGGCATCTCCAGAGGCGGCCGCGAACAGGATCGAACGGAAGCCGTTCGTGGAAACCGCCCCGACGTCGGCGCCGGAGTCGATGAGAAAGTGCGCGATGGCGGTATGGCCTCCGGCGCCGGCCCACATCAGGGGGGTCTGCCCCATCCGACGCTCCGCGACGTTGACCTCTGCCCCACGCTCGACCAACAGCCGCACCAGCGCCTCGTTCCCGGCGTGCACGGCGGCCATCAGTGGGGTGTCGCCGCTCCAGCGCGCCGCGTCGACGGCAGCCCCGGCGTCGAGCAGCATCCGCGCAATCGCCGGGTTGCCGTTGCCGCAGGCGAAGAGCAGCGGCGTCTCGCCATTCTCGTCGGTGACGTTGGGGTCGGCCCCGGCCTGCAGCAACGTATCGACGATCCCGGGGGCGTCGCGCAGGGCGGCCCAGGCCAACGGCGTCGAGCCGTCGGCTCGAACCGCATTGACGTCGGCTCCGCCGGCGACGAGCGCGGTCACGGCGCGCGCGTCCCGCCGCTGCACCGCCTCGATCAGCGTGGTCTCCGGAGCGCGAGTCCGCCCGGCGTCCTGGGCGGACGCCCGGACGGCGATGCCGAGGACCGGCACCGACCCGAGCGCCAGCAGCAGCGCCAGTCCCGAACAGTGCGTACTTCGCATGAACCGAATGCTACACTCCGGAACCAGTGAGCAAACGAGGAATCGAGGCGGTTTCCGCGCTGTGCGTGGCCTTCTTGTGCCTTGCGACGCCCCGACCGGCAGAGGCCCAACCGGTGGCGGCCCGACCGGCAGAGGCCCGACCGCCGGCAGCCAAGCCGGCGACGCGGGTCCGGGGCCAGGATACGCCGGCCGGCGCCGAGCTTCTCCGCACCACCGTCCGCCGCTACTGCCTCGCGTGCCACAACGATCGGACCCTGACGGCAGGGCTGTCGCTCCAGGGCGTGGACGCCGGTCGCGTCGCCGAGCACGCTCCCGTCCTCGAGAGGGTGCTCCAGAAGCTCCGGGCCGGCGAGATGCCGCCGGCGGGCCACCCGCGCCCCGAGGCCTCGACCACAACCACCCTGGCAGGGTGGCTCGAGACCGCGCTCGACCGCGAAGCGCGCGCGAACCCCAACCCCGGGGCGCCCGCCATCCACCGGCTGAACCGCGCCGAGTACCGCAACGCGGTCCGGGATCTGCTGGGGCTCGACCTCGACCATGCCCGCGACCTGCCGGCCGACGACTCCGGCTACGGATTCGACAACATCGGCGACGTCCTGACCGTCTCGCCCCTGCACGTCGAGCAGTATGTCGCGGCGGCGCGGCGCATCAGCCGGCTGGCGGTCGGCAACCTGACGCCGCGGCCGGTGGTCGAGCGCTTCGAGCCGCCGGACGGAACCGTCGACGAGGCGATCGGGGGGCTGCCCCCCAACGAGCGGGGCGGCATCCTGTTCCGGCACTACTTCGCGTTCGACGCCGACTACACGATCACGGTACGCGTGCGCGGGCGGCGCACCGCCGGGATGCCGGCGCCCCGGCTGGACGTCCGCGTCGACGGCCGGCGGATCCGGCTGATTGACGCCGACTTCGATGCCGAGGAGGCGAACCAGCTCACCCGCAACTTCGAGCTGCGGCTGCCGCTGCCGGCGGGGGAGCACGAGATCGGCGCGGGGTTCCTCACCGTGTACGCGCAGAGCGAGGACGGCGCCGAGACGAACGACTATTCGGTCGACTACGTGCTCGTCGGCGGACCTTACAACGCGGCCGGCCCGAGCGAAACCGAAGTCCAGCGCCGGATCTTCGTCTGCCGGCCGGGTGCGGGCGAACCGGAGGAGCCGTGCGCCCGGCAGATCCTGACCGGTCTGGCCCGCCGCGCCTACCGGCGTCCGGTGACCGCACGCGACGTCGACCCGCTACTCGACCTGTTCGCCATTGGGCGCGCCGACGGCGAACGCTTCGAGGACGGCATCGAGATGGCGCTGAGCGGCGTGCTCGTCTCGCCGAGCTTCCTGTTCCGGGCGCCGCGCGCTCCGGAAGACGGCAATCCGGGCTCGACCCATCCCCTCTCCGACGTCGACCTCGCGTCGCGGCTCTCCTTCTTCCTCTGGAGCAGCATCCCCGACGAAGAGCTGCTCGATCTGGCCGAGCGGGGGCGGCTGAGCGACCCTGCGGTACTCACCGGCCAGATTGCCCGGATGCTGGCCGACCCGAAGGCGCGGGCGCTCGTGGACAACTTCGGGGGGCAGTGGCTGCACCTGCGGAACGTGGCCGACTGGATGCCGGACCCGGAGCGGTTCGCCGACTTCGACGATGCGCTGCGCTACGCCTTCGAGCGGGAGACGGCGCTGTTCCTCGACCACCTGATCCGCGAGGATCGCAGCGTGCTGGAGCTGATCGACGCCGACTACACGTTCCTGAACGAACGGTTGGCCGGCTTCTACGGAATCGACGGTGTGGACGGCGGCTACTTCCGCCGCGTGCCGCTCGGGGATTCCGCGCGCGGCGGCATCCTGACGCAAGGCAGCGTGCTGATGGTGACCTCGTATCCCACGCGCACGTCGCCGGTGCTGCGCGGCAAGTGGGTGCTGGAGAACCTGCTCGGCGCGCCTCCGCCTCCCCCGCCGCCCGACGTGCCGGCGCTGGCCGCCGCCGCGGAGACCTCGGCCGGCAGCCTGCGCGAGGCGCTGGAGCAGCACCGCGCCAACCCGGCCTGCGCCGCCTGCCACGCCCGTCTCGACCCGCTGGGGTTCGCACTCGAGAACTTCGACGCGGTCGGCGCGTATCGCACGGAGGACGACGGGGTCACGGTGGAGGCGTCGGGAGCGCTGCCGGACGGCACGCTGGTCGACGGCCCCAACGGCCTCCGGCGCGTGCTGCTGGACCGGCGCGACGAGTTCGTGGAGACGCTGGCCGCCAGTCTGCTGACCTACGCCATCGGCCGGGGCCTGGAGTCGTACGATCGGCCGGCGGTGCGGGAGATCCGCCGCCGGGTCGAGGCCGCGGACCACCGCTTCTCGGCGCTGGTGTCGGCCATCGTCGATAGCGTACCATTCCGCCTGAGGAGGATTCCGGAGCCATGATCACCGGAACCGCGCTACCGCGCCGCACCTTCCTGCGAGGCATGGGGACCACTGTCGCCCTGCCGTTTCTCGACGCGATGACGCCGGCGTTCGCATCCGCGTCTGCGCCCGTGCCCCGGGTCGCGTTCGTCTACACGGCCAACGGCATCATCATGCAGGACTGGACGCCGGCCGAGGAGGGCCCCGGCTTCGCGTTCAGCAGGACGCTGATGCCGGTCGAGCCGTTCCGCGACGACCTCCTCGTCGTCAGCGGCCTCGCGCACCGCAACGGCGAAGCCCTAGGCGACGGCCCCGGCGACCATGCCCGCGCCGGCGCGAGCTGGCTGACCGGCGTGCACCCGAAGAAGACGCGCGGCGCCGACATACGCAACGGCATGTCGGTCGATCAGATCCTGGCGCAGGAGATCGGCCGCGAGACCCCGTTGCCGTCGCTGGAGCTCGGGCTGCAGGACGTGCGGATGGTCGGCGGCTGCGATTCCGGCTATAGCTGCGCCTACAGCAACACCATCTCCTGGAGCTCGCCCACCACGCCGCTGCCCTACGAGAACAACCCGAGCCGGGTATTCGCGCGGCTGTTCGGCGACGGCGACACCACCGATCCGGCGGTGCGGGCCATCCGGGCGCGGCAGGACCGCAGCCTGCTCGACTTCGTGCTCGACGACGCCACGCGGCTGCGCACGTCGCTGGGCGCGGGCGACCGCCGCAAGCTGAGCGACTATCTCGACTCGGTGCGCGAGGTGGAGCGGCGCATCGGAAACGCGCGCTACGACGGCGTCGACCTGCCGGTGCTCGACCGCCCCGACGGCATCCCGCCGACCTTCGAGGAGCACGTCCGGCTCATGTCGGACCTCGTCACCATCGCGTTTCAGGCCGACCTGACGCGCGTGGTCACGCTGATGTACAGCCGCGAGGGGGGCAACCGGACCTACCGCTCCATCGGCGTCCCCGACGCCCACCACGGCTTGTCGCACCACCAGAACGACCCGGAGAAGATGGCGCGGCTGCAGATGATCGACCGCCACCACGTGGCGATGCTGGCCTACTTCCTCGGCAAGCTGCGGGACGCGCAGGACGAGAACGGATCGCTGCTCGACCACTCGATGGTCGTCTACGGCAGCAGCCTGAGCGATTCCAACGCGCACACCCACGACAACCTGCCGGCGCTGGTGGCCGGCGGTGGAAACGGCGCGCTGCGCGGCAGGCGCCACCTGCGGTACCCGGACGGCACGCCGATGACCAACCTGTTCCTGACCCTGCTCGACCGCCTGGGCGTTCACCGCGACCGGATCGGCGACAGCACCGGGCGGATCGCGCACCTGAGCGAGCTGTAGGCGGACACGCGGCAGACGGATTTCGGAGCGTCCGGGCGACTCAGGACGTCCAATGCCTCGACTGCCCATCGGCCTGCAGACCTTCCGCAGGGTCCGGTAGGAGCAGTGCTGCTACGTGGACGAGACCGCCTACATCCGGCGGCCGCTCGACGACCGCCAGCACGACTTCCCTGTCGCGCCCGCGGCGCTTCCGCAGGAACCTGGACAGGTGCAAGGCACTGCTCGAAGGGCGACGAGCCGCCGTTCGAGGGGCTGGCCACCCACGCGGGGCGGGACTGGTCGGTGCGACATCCCGTGCTCCGCCGCAGCTTCAAGGCGCCGGAACACCTCCCCGCAAACGTGGCCGCTCCGGCGGCAGGGTGTGTCTGTTCGAGTTCAAGGTCGTTGGATCAGGCACGGACGGGCACCGCGATGGCGCAATTGAAGGCGAAAGGCTACATGGACAAGTACCCTGCCCGGGGCGAACCGGTCCATCTGATCGCCGTGGAGTTCACCAGCGCGTCCAAGCAACGTGGTGGCGTTCGACCACGCGATCGCCTGACCGGACGGCACACTCAGGCCGTCACCATCCGTCCGTTGCAGAATCGCAGGTCAGGTCCGCGCTCGAACGATGACAGCAGTTCGTTCGCCAGTGCGACGCCATGTGCCTTATCGATGGCCGCGTTGCTGATATTGTACGACTTCGCTGGCTCTATGCAGTTGGGACACCCTGAGCGGCAGCGGCAATTTTCCGCGACCTCGATACCTTTCCGCAGAGCGGTCGGCCATACCTCGAATAGCTTTCTGGCAACGCCGATGCCGCCCGAGTAGTTTTCGTAGTAGGACGCCGTCGGTTCACCGCCCGCCTTCGAATGGGTGCTGGCGTCGAACCGGTCCGCCGGAATGACGAACATCGCTCCGACGCGAACCAGATGCTCCAGCGCGCCGATCCCTGCAAGAGCGTCGTCGCTTTGCGAAGCGTTGATCCAGAACGCGTGCAGATTGTTCTCATAGTGGGCTTCGCCACCGCCGCCCGCATCTACCGGATCGCCGCTGTGTTCATCAACCAGTTTGTAGCCAGTGAAATTCATCGCGACGTTCAGAGCGCCGTAGTAGGTTTCAAACTCTCCGTAACCATACCCATCGAAGATATCCTTCGTGGTCAACACCGTGAAAAACCCCGCTTCGGTCTTCAGGTGCGGCTCGACATCCGTCAATACCACGGCGTTCGCCTCATGGGAATGCACGCGGTACTTCCTCCCAAAAAAGGTGAAGACCGCGCCGATGTAAGCTTCGCGGAACCGTCGCATCATTGAGATCTGTCCGAGTTCTTCGGCGCCGCTCTTGAGCGCGAACGATTGCCCGAAGTTGCCCCGCATGCTCAACGCGGCGTGCGGCCTGTAGGAGCCTTTGGCCGGTTTTCCCATGCGTTTCCTTGCCGCACCGTAGAAGGTCCCGCCGAGGATGGCTTGGTCCGAAGCACGCAATTGACCGTCCGCGTCGCATGCAAGCGGCCCAAGATGTCTTTCGATGAGTTCCTCGTTGTTCGGGTCCACCACGAGCTCGTCGAAGGGTTTGTTCAAGAAAGCGTCCAGATTACCGACGAAGAATCTGTCGATCGGGTCGTTCATCGCATAGAACAAGACGAAGGCGTCCTTGTCCCAACCCCGCCCGGCGCGACCGATCTGCTGCCAAGCGGACATGATGCTGGCCGGGAATCCCACCAATATGACACCGTCCATCCCCCCTATGTCCAAGCCCAGCTCGAGGGCGTTCGTCGTGAACACCACGTTGACGTCGCCGCTCTTGATCCTCCGCTGGATATCCTGCCGGTCGTCCGACTTGAGGTCGGCGTGAAACGGGGATATTCTCTTCGGGTCCAGTGCTAGCTCATCTGCCTTCGCCCGGCACTTTCGGTATGCGTCCTCGAGGAACTTCTTGGTCGGACAGAACACGAGCGCCTGCAAGCCTTGGGAAAGCACTGCCAGCGCTGCCTGCTCAACGCGCCGCTGGAGAATGTCCCGATACCTGAAGTCGGGAATTCCCGGATTCACGAACATGAAATGTCGCCGTGGGCGGAGCACGCCGCGAGCGGACACGACCTCCACTTGCCTCCCAGTGAGATTCCGGGCGTGCTCCTCGGGATTCTCACAGGTTGCCGTCGACAGGAACAGCTTTGGAGACGCGCCAATGCGGTCTAGGTGCAGAAAGAACCGCCGTAACAAGAGCGCCATGTTCCCGCCGAAGAATCCCCGGTATTCATGCATCTCGTCGATGACCACATACCGCAAATGTCTCAGGAACTTTGCCCACTGGTCCTTCCAACCCAGGAAAGACATGTTCAGGGTCTCGGGGTTCGTCATGAGAATGGGCGGCGGACTTGATTTCAATATCTTTCTCCATTCCTTGTCAGTATCGCCGTCGAAGAACCACGCATCGACATTCAGCGGTTCGCAGAACTTTAGAATCTGCTCCCGCTGATCGAAAGCCAACGATTTCATGGGATAAATCATCAGGGCGTACGAACCAGGATTTCGCTTTAGATCGTGCAACATCGGCGCAGTGAACGCCAAGGTCTTGCCGCTCGCAGTCGGCGCTTCCAGCACCACATCGGCGCCGAGCAACGACCTCCTGACGGCCTCGAACTGATGCCGGTACGGTTGCCCGGCCGCAGCGGCGGCCAGCACGTCGCGCACGGATGCATCGAGTTCCGACGGCCACTCGTCCGCATGTTCCGGCCGAATGTCATTCAGGACGCCAGTCTTCATCTCGTCCTCGTCACGTAACGCGTCAAACTCCTTCAACCGCGCCGTGAATCGTGCGATGTCGAACTTCCCATTCTCTCCGCTATCGTCAGGCGCTGACTCATGGGCAACAGGCACCCGCAACTGATGGGAACCAGCCTCTCCTGAGCATTCACGGTTCTCGCGGATTCTCTCGACCATTTCGGAGTCGAGTTCGGGCAGTGGAGCCGCCTCGATCCGGGTCTCCCGCAGCGTGCGCTTGCCGGCGCGGTGCTCCCGAACCTCCCGGAGCCCCTTGAGGACCTCGGCGACAACGTCGCGTTCAGTCATTCTCGATATCCTCGACGACCTTCCGCCACGTCGCCAACTCGGCGCGCGTCAGGTCGTCCTTCACTCCCTTGCCGTACAGCGTCAGCAGATAGACGTGGTCCTCGGCGACGAGCCAGTAGTAGATGACCCGAATCCCGCCCTGCTTTCCGCGTCCCTTCGATCCCCACCGTATCTTCCGTATGCCGCCCGACCCGCGAAGGATGTCGCCAGCATCGGGATGCACGCTGAGAAACGCCTGCAGCGCCGCGTAACCATCGTCATCCAGGTGCGACCGCAGGTGCCTGGTGAACTCCGATGTCTCAACGAACAGCATCCCCTGCAACGTCACGTCGACAGCGTCATCATGATCATCAATGCAGGTCAGATTATATCCTGCTGCCCGTTGGCGGCAGCGTTCTGCTGGCGGCGACAAGGGCGGCGCACTGCGCGGCGGGCACCATCTGCGGTACCCGACGGCACGCCAATCATGAACCTATTCCCGACCCTGCTGACCCGCCTGGGGGTGCGTTGGGAGCAGATCGGCGACAGCACGGGGCGCATCGCGCCACCCGAGCGAACTTCAGGCCACGAAAGCATTGACGTCGAGCAGCAACCGGCGTTCAGACGATGCCGTCGTCATCGAGGGCCTTCTGAACGCGGGAACTGGGAATGACGGGCGTGCCGAGTGGCACTTCGAATGCCGGGAATCGACCTTTCCTCGCGCTTCGCCCCTTTGGCTCGGGCTCGAGTGCCCGACGCGCCATGTCCGACAGAACCTTTCCCAGCCGCTGGCCGGTCGCACGGGCCTGACTCAGCCCTGCCTCGTAGATGTCGTCGTCGAGGGTCACGGTCGTTCTCATGACACCATGATACAGTGGCGCACCTGTATCATCCGATCGACCGCGGTTGGTGCTCGTCGCAGAGAGGGTGCCGCGTCGACGGCGCCCGTCTTCCGCCTACCAGCCTGTGGCGAAAGTCGCGGTTCCGGCCTGGCCCCGGCGCGGTCGAGTTTCGTACACTGAACGGCATGGCGATGGGCAAGAGACCGGCGGCGCGCCAGGCGTCGCCGATGTGGGTGGACACGGCGGACCTTCCGACGAACGATGGGCATCCTTACTTCGAGCGGCTGAACCGGGTCCTGGCGGATTCCGGATTCGATCCGTTCGTCGAGGAGTTGTGCGCGGCCTTCTACGCGGACCGGCTGGGACGGCCGAGTCTGCGTCCGGGTCGGTATTTCCGGATGCTGTTCATCGGCTATTTCGAGGGTCTGTCGTCGGAGCGCGGGATTGCGTGGCGGGTGGCGGATTCGCTGAGTCTGCGGTCGTTTCTGGACTTGGAGCTGACCGAGGCGGCGCCGGATCACTCGACGCTGTCGCGCACCCGGCGGCGGATCGACGTAGAGACCCACGAGGCCGTGTTCACGTGGATTCTGGAGCGGCTGTCCGCTGCGGGTCTGGTGCGGGGGAAGACGGTCGGCATTGATGCTACGACGCTGGAAGCGAACGCGGCGATGCGGAGCATCGAGCGGCGGGACACGGGAGAATCCCACGAGGCGTTCATTCGGCGGTTGGCGGAGGCGTCCGGGGTGGAGACGCCAACGCGGGCGGATCTGGCTCGGTTCGACCGGTCTCGGAAGAACAAGAAGACGTCGAACAAGGAGTGGAAATCGCCGCAGGACCCGGACGCGAAGATCGCGAAGATGAAGGACGGTCGGACGCACCTGGCCCACAAGGCCGAGCACGGGGTCGACATGGACACGGGGGCCATCGTCGCGGTGACGGTGCAGGATGCATCGGATGGCGACACGGCGACGCTGCCGGAGACGCTGATCATGGCGGCCGAGCAGGTGGAGTTGGTGCAGCCGGACGGTCCGGGGGTCGAAGAGGTGGTGGCCGACAAGGGCTACCACAGCGACGAGACGCTGGTGGCGCTCGGCGCGGGAGGGGTTCGGAGTCACGTATCGGAGCCGGAGCGCGGCCGGCGCTGCTGGCAGGACAAGAAGACGGGAGAGACACCGCCGGAGAAGCGTGCTGCGCAGAAGGCTTTGTATGCGAACCGCCGGCGTGTCCGCGGGCGGCGGGGTCGTCGCCTGCAACGGTGCCGGGGCGAGGTGGTGGAGCGGACTTTCGCGCACATGTATGAGACGGGCGGTATGCGCCGGGTGTGGGTGCGCGGTCACGAGAATGTCCGCAAGCGCGTGCTGCTTCAGGCGGCCGCCTGCAACATCGGGCTGCTCCTGCGCAGCCAGACCGGCATCGGTACGCCCCGGAGCCTGCAGGGGCGGGCTGTTTCGGCGATTTGCCGCCTGATCGGGCGTTTGATCGACCGCTGGAGGCGTCTGACGCGCGCCTGGGGGTCCAAATGGACACCGGCGACGCTCGCTGGCTCAATCGCTCATCGCCAAGCTGCCTGAACAGCGGAACTCAGCGAACAGACTTCTTCCACGGGCTGCTACGGGATGCGGGTACCGTCGAGCGTCGTGATGCGGGCCTCCCCGCCGAACACGTCGAGAGCACGCGCCCCGTCGACCCTGGCCGGATGGCCCTTGACGATCAGCACCTGACCGAACTGGAAGGTGTCCGCCGCGAAGCCTCGATTGCGGAGGATGGGGGCGGCAGCCGGACCGAAATAGATGTCCCAGTCGGCGGTCCCGCCCTTCTCATCGGCTACTTCGAGCACCAGGATGGGATGCGGGTTGACGAAGCTCCAGCGCTTGACCGAGCCCGACAATTCGACCGTTCGGCCCTGGTCGAAAAGAGCCGCCGCGCCGTGGTGCGCCGCGGCCGAGAAGGACAGCCCGAGCAGGGCGCTTCCGGCGACGATGACGGTGGACCAGCGGCTGATCATCGCTCTCCTCCTTGCCGGCTCCAGCGATTGACGGGCGGATCCTGCGGGTACTTCGTCGGCACGAGCCGCAGGTTTCGCCGGGCCGCCTCGGGATCGCAATTCCAGGGCAGCGACAGCGGCCGGTCGCTCCGCCGCCATTCCATCACGTACTCGATCGGCCCCAGCAGGAAGGTCGGATCCTCCACGGTCAGATCCATCCGCAGATTGTCGTCCTCCAGCCAGTAGCGCTCGGTCAACCGCTTCTGCGTCGATGACGGCGCGCTCATGAAGTCGCCGGCGATGCCCGCCGGGTCGAACGTGAATCTGGCGGTGTCGACGACCAGCCGGTCCCCCTCGTAGCGTGCGATCGAGTGGCCGTGAACGAAGAACGCCCCGATCGGCGGCTCGGGATGGCCGTGGCCCTCGAGCCAGATCGTGCGCACGATGTCGTCCTTCTCGTAGGTGAGCGTCACCCGATCCGCCAGTTGCTCCACCGCGAAGCTGTACGGATCGCCGAACAGCCCCGGCAGGGTCGCCGGCCCGCAGTCGTACTTCGGGGCCGCCAACTCGTCGAACGCGTCGGTGAAGGCTCGCGCGCGGGCCGTCAGCAGCCTGCCGGCCCCCGTGCTGTTCAACTCCGGGCACACGTCGGCGTCTCCGGAGACGCACCGGCGGCCGGTGAAGATGCCGGACAGATCCGGCGCTCCCGATGCCCCAGGCTGGTTCTCGGCCGCCACGCCGATCACGACGGCCCCGGCCACGAGCCCGATCACAACGGCCCTGGCCGCGAGGCCGATGAGCACGCCCGAGAATCCGCTCTGCGTCATATCAAATCGCCCTTGCCTTCCATGCGCCCCGTTGCCGCCGGCAACTCGTCCCTGCGCCTACGGCAACGCGCAGGCGAAGCTCTCCTCGTCGTTCGGATCCCCCGTTCCATCGTAGACCGCGACCTGTGGATAGGGACACAGCGGCCGCGTCATCGTCGGGTCTCCATCCTGGTCCAGCTTCGACGCCAGCAGACGCTCGGGCGCGCTGCCCTCCTCCACCCAGGCGCGGATCGCCTCGACCCAGTCGACGCGGTCGGGACCCGGACCACCGGCGCAATGGAGCACGCCCGGCAGCATGTACAGACGCGCGAAATCGCGGGCAGCCGGATCCCCCGCATCGAGCCGCTCGTAGTAGTCGATGGTCCCGAGCGGGGCGAGGGCGAGGTCGGACCAGCCGGTCCAGTAGATGATCTTCCCGCCACGGTCCCTGAAGGCGCCAAGGTCGTGATCGGTGGCGTTGAGGATGGCGGCCGTCTCGGCGACTTCTTCCTTCCAGGCCGAGAAGTCGTACTGCGTATAGTCCCAGTCGGGGTCGTCGAAGACGAAGTACTTGTAGAGCTCGGTGCCGAAGCCGTACTGCGCGTTGGGGACCCCGGCGGCGCGCCGCTGCGGGGCGGCGACGACCCACGAGTCCCAACCGCCGCGGTCGTTCTCGCCGCCGTAGTTGAACCCGTGGTAGACCGGCTCGCCGTTCGAGGTCGGTCCGCCGTAGACGGTGTCGATGGCCGCAAGCTGCTCCGCGGTGACGCAGTCGTCGGACGGCCGGTCGCCCGCGCAGCGCGGCAGGTCCACCGGCTGGAAACCGCACCGGCGGGGATCGTTGAGCACCCCGTCCGCGACGCCGTCGTCCGCGTCGCACGCGGCGAGGATGCTCGACCCGAGCAGCTCGAGCGTGGCCAACGTAAGGACCGGCGCGTCGAGGTCGCCGTCGGGATGGATCGCCTGCTGGTTCTGCACGAAGCCGGCGGTGATGCCCGTCCAGTCGTAGGCGGGCGCAGCGGCGACGATGCCGTCGAAGTCCTCCGGATAGCGCTGCGATTCCATCATCGCCTGCCCGCCGCCCCGCGAGCAGCCGACGAAGTAGGAGTAATCGGCGGGCTGCTCGTAGTAGTGCGCGATGATCGACTTCGCCGTCTCGGCGGTCAGGTGAACGGCGCGATGACCGAAGTTCTCCTGCCGCTCGGGGTGATTGAGCGCCCAACCTGCCTCGATGCCGTTCCCGGTGTGCCCGGTATCGGTCCCGACGGTCGCGTAGCCGCGCTGCAGGGGGCCACCGCCGTGGGCGTACAGCGAGCGCGCCTGGTTCTGCACGGTTCCGACGAAACCGCCGCCGCCGCCCATCAGGAAGCGTCCGTTCCAGTCGTCGGGCAGCAGGAGCTCGAAGTTGATCTCCGTCTCGATGGTCCCGGTCACCTTGCAGTGCGCCGGCAGTTGGGCCTCGCCCGCCACACGCTCGGCCGCGCCGATCCGCAGATCGATCAGCGCCAGCGTGGCGAGATCTGCGCAGGCGTCCGGCTGCTCGGCGGTGGGGGCGGCGCACGCCGCGGCCAGCGCCAGACCGGCGGCAACGGCAACATTCACGAGCTGGCGGTGGATGCGGAACATCGAGGTCTCTCCTTGTGTCTTCGGGATCCTCCCAACCCTATCAGCGTGCCGCCGCTCTCTCAAGGGGCGCCGCGCCCGCGCCTGCACGCCCGCATATAATCCCGGCACCGATGCCGCCGCTCGACGGACTGCGCGTCCTCGATCTCACCCGGGTGCTGGCCGGCCCCTACTGCGCCATGATGCTGGGCGACATGGGGGCCGAGGTGCTCAAGATCGAGGAGCCGACCCACGGCGACGACACGCGCGCCTGGGCACCCCACCGAGACGGCTGGAGCACCTTCTTCCTGGGCCTGAACCGGAGCAAGAAGAGCGTCGCCCTCGACCTGAAGTCCGAGGCCGGGGCCGCCGTGCTCCGCCGCCTGATCCCGACGGCGGACGTGCTGATCGAGAACTTCCGGCCGGGGAGTCTCGCGAAGCTCGGGTTCAGCTTCGAAGCGGCCGCCACGCTGAATCCGCGGCTCGTCTACTGCTCGGTCACCGGCTACGGCCAGGTCGGGCCAAAGAAGGACCTCCCGGGCTACGACGCCGTCATCCAGGGCGAGAGCGGACTGATGGACGTCACCGGCCATCCGGACGGCCCGCCGACGCGGGTCGGGGTGGCGATCACCGACTACCTGGCCGGCCTCTACGCGATGAACGGAATCCTGCTCGCCCTGCGCGACCGCGACCGCACCGGACAGGGCCAGCACGTGGACATCGCACTGCTGGACGCGATGACCTCGGCGCTCGCGCTGCCGGCCGGCATCTACTTCAACACCGGCGAGGCACCGGGCCGCGAGGGCAACCAGCACCACACGCTGACCCCGTACGAGACGATCGAGGTCGCGGACGGGCTGGTCGTCGTGGCCGTCGGCAACGAGCGGCTGTGGAGACAGTTCTGCAACGCCGTCGGGGCATCCGATCTCGAACGACACCCCGACTACGCCACCAACACCGAACGGATGGCGCATCGTCCGCGGCTCATCGCGGAGTTGACGCCGCGCCTCGCGAAGTACACGCGCGACGCGCTGATCGAACGCCTGCGAGTCCACAACGTCCCGTGCGCGCAGGTGAGGAACATCGGGGAAGCGCTGGAGGACCCCCATCTGCGGGCGCGCGGGATGGTGCTCGACATCCCGCACGACGACCTCGGCACGATGCGCAGCCTCGGCAATCCGATCCGACTGTCGCGCACGCCGGCGGTGATACGCCGGCCCCCGCCGGCCCTCGGCGAACACAACACGGAGATTCTGGAGTCCCTCGGCGCGGACGAGGGCGAAACCTCCGCGCGCAGGCAACCCGTCGGCGCGACCACTCGAGGAGCAGATCGATGACCAGCAGGAATCACTGGCACGGCCCCCCGTTGCACGAAGTTCGGCGAACCGCACGACTGGCGGCGCTGGTCATGGCGCTCTCCGTAGCGGCGGTCGGCGCCCAGGAAGCGGAGCGCTTCGGCGAACGCCTGTCGCGCATGCCGGTCGATCTGCGGACCACTTCGACCATCTCCGGCGCCGGCGTCGTCACGGCGGAGCTGGCCGGCAACGAGCTCACCATCACTGTCCGGTTCAGCGGGCTGCGCTCGGGTGTGACGGCGGCCCACGTGCACAACGCGCCGATAGCTCGCCGGGGCGGGGTCGCATTCGGCATCGACGTCGGCGGCGCCGCCGCCGGTACCGCCGGCGAGATCACCGACACGGTGACGTTGACCGTAGATCAAGTCGCCGAGCTCCGCGGCGAGCGCTACTATGTGCAGATCCACACCGAGAACAACCCCGGCGGCGAGCTGCGCGGCTGGCTCCTGCGGCACGACGACTGAGGCGCCGGGGCATCCGTGGTAGCATGCCTTTCTGACCCGTTGGCCGGGTCGGCGTGAACACAAATCCATGGCGTTCCCGCTTCCGGGGACGCTCCAGCGGGAAATGTCGGGATGACGAACGGTAACCCAACACTGCTGCAGGATCTGCTGGACCGTGTGAAGCAACTGCCGCCCGCCGCCGGTCTCGCCGGCATCGTGATCGTCGTCGCGATCGTCGGCTACCTCCTCGTGGACGTTGCACCCGAGCCGGAGCCGGAACCGGAGGTCGTGGAGGCCCCGCCGCCCCCACCGCCTCCGCCGCCCCCGCCGCCCGAGCCCGAACCGGAGCCCGAGCCGGAGCCCGAACCGGAGGTCGAGATACCGCCGCTCAACGCGAGCGACTCGGTCATTCGCGAGCTGGCCGCGGAACTGTCCGCGAATCCGGTGCTGTCGAGCTGGCTCGTCACGGACGAGCTCGTCCGGACGTTCGTCGTCGTCATCGACAACGTGGCCGAGGGAACGAACCCCTCGCAGCACGTACCGTTTCTCCGCCCCGAAAGCCGCTTCCAGATCGACGGCGACTCGTCGGAGCCGCTGATTTCCGCGGCCAGCTACGCCCGGTACGACGACGCGGCGGCGCTCGTGGCCTCGCTCGACGCAGAGGGAATCGCCGAGCTGTATCAGCGGCTGGGTCCGTTGCTGCGGGAAGCCTACGAAGAGCTCGGCCAGCCCGGCGATGCGTTCCAGGACACGGTGTGGCGTGCGGTGGCGCACCTGCTCAATGCACCGGTCATCGAGGGCCGGCCGGAACTGGTGGCGCGCGGTCCGTTGTTCCTGTACGCCGACGAGACGCTCGAGTACCTCTCACCGGCGCAGCGGCAGTTGATCGGCATGGGCCCCGACAACCAGCGTCGCGTGCAGCGGAAGATCCGGCAGATCGCGGCGGCCATCGGACTCACCGACCTTCCCCGCCCCCACGTCGTGCAGCGGTAGGCGGACGCCCGGGGCGGGACGCTCCGCACGATTACCGATGCCACGCGTGCTCCGCGTCGCGCTTTGCCAGTCGAATCTGATCGTCGGCGACCTCGCCGGGAACGTCGCTGCTCTGCAGAGGCGAATTCGCGAAGCACGCGAACAGCAAGCCGACGTCGTCGTCTTCCCCGAGCTCTCGATCACCGGCTACCCGCCGGAGGATCTCCTGCTGAAGCCGAGCTTCGTACAGGACGCCACTGCCGCGCTCGGCGAGGTGGCCGCCGGCACTACCGGTATCGTTGCCTGCGTCGGCGTCCCGGAGTTCGTGGCGGCAGCGTCCGGGGCGGTCGGCGGCGGCGGGGCCATACCCGCCACTACCGGGCTCTACAACGCCGCCGCGGTCCTGGCCGACGGCCGGGTCGCGGCGCTGTACCGCAAGCACCACCTCCCGAACTACGCCGTCTTCGACGAGCGCCGCTACTTCATGCCGGGAGGCGAATCGCTGGTGATCGATCTCGACGGGCGGCGGGTGGGCGTCACGATCTGCGAGGACATCTGGATGCCCGGTGGTCCGGCCGAATGGGCGGCCGTGAACGGCGACGCGGAGATCGTCGTCAACCTCTCGGCCTCGCCCTATCACCAGGGGAAGGGCCGGGAGCGGGAGGAGCTGTTCGCAGCCCGCTGCCGCGATCACCGCTGTTTCCTGGCGTTCTGCAACGCCGTGGGCGGGCAGGACGAGCTGGTCTTCGACGGCCACAGTCTCGTCATCGGACCGGACGGGACGATACTGGCCCGCGGCAGACGGTTCGAGGAGGACATGCTCGTCGCGGATCTCGACCCGTCCGTCGCCCGCGGGCAGCGGGAGTCGGACCCGCGCTGGGACCGTCTGCCGCCCGCTGCAGCGACCGCCCAAGCCCGGGCGCCCGGACCGGACCCAGGCCGCGTTTCCGTTGTCCGGCTCCACCCGGCGCCCCCCCGACGCAGGCCGCTCGCCCCACGCGAAACCATGGAGGCGCTGTCTCCCGAGGCGGAGATCTATGGCGCCCTTGCGCTTGGAACGGCCGACTACATCCGGAAGAACGGCTTTCCGGGGGCCGTGCTCGGGCTGTCGGGCGGTATCGATTCCGCCCTCGCGCTCACCATTGCGGCCGACGCCATCGGTCCGGAAGCGGTGACCGCCGTGTCGATGCCGTCGCGCTACACCGCCGGGATGAACCGCGACGACGCGGCGATCCTGGCCCGCAGGCTCGGCACCCGCTACCTGGAGCTGCCGATCGAGGACCTGGCGGTCACCTACGGGGCCGCGCTGGCCGAGCCGTTCGCCGGCACGGAGTCGAACGTCGCCGAAGAGAACCTGCAGGCGCGCATCCGGGGCAACCTGCTGATGGCGCTGTCGAACAAGTTCGGCTGGCTGGTGCTCACCACCGGCAACAAGAGCGAGATGAGCGTCGGCTATGCCACCCTCTACGGAGACATGGCCGGCGGCTTCGCGGTGCTCAAGGACGTGCTGAAGACCTGGGTCTACCGCCTGGCCGTCTGGCGCAACCGCGAAGGGGAGGTGATCCCGCGGCGCATCATCGACAAGCCGCCGACCGCCGAGCTGCGCGACAACCAGCGCGACTCCGACAGCCTGCCCCCCTACGAGGTGCTCGACGGGATTCTGGAAGCGTACGTCGAGGAGGACCGCAGCCCGGCCGGGATCGAGGCGCTCGGCTTTGCCCGGGACACGGTGGAACGCGTCGTGCAGCTCGTCGACCGTGCGGAATACAAGCGCCGGCAGGCACCGCCCGGCGTCCGCATCTCCACACGCGCGTTCGGCAAGGACCGGCGCCTGCCGATCACCAACCGCTACGTACCGGGAAGCTGAGCGAGGGCCTGCGGCCCCGATCGGGCGAGGCCGCCGGCGGCGGCCGGAGCGCACCGGCGCGCGTCCCCGAGGGACGACGCCGCGGCCAGGAGATTGCGCCGTAGAACGCAACGCAGTGAGTTCGGAGGCGCAAGGTCCTGGGGCGGTGGGGGCTGGGGCCGAACACGGAGCCCTGCGACGGGTCTGGCGGCGCTACCGGCGCGACGCGGTGCCGGCGCCGCCGTCGTCCGAGACCTGCTTCATCACCGTCGTGGCGGCCCCGATCATGGAAGCGACGTCGCTCAGGTTGGCCGGCACGATCAGGGTGTTGCCCGCCTTCGCCAGGTTGCCGAACCGCTCCAGGTAGTCCTCGGCGACGCGGAGCTGCATGGCCTTGTCGCCGCCCTCCGCGTTGAGCGCCTCGGCAACCTTCTTCAGCCCCCCGGCGGTCGCCTCGGCGACCGCCAGAATCGCGGCCGCTTCACCCTCGGCCTCGTTGATCTGCCGCTGCTTGGCCGCCTCCGACTCCTTGATGACCCGCTGCTTCTCGCCCTCGGCCTGGTTGATCTTGGCGTCGCGGTCACCCTCGGACTCGAGAATCGTGGCGCGCTTCTCCCGCTCGGCGCGCATCTGCTTCTCCATCGCGCTCAGCACGTCGTGCGGCGGGTTGATGTTCTTGATCTCGTAGCGCAGCACCTTGACGCCCCACGGATTGGAGGCCTGGTCGAGCTCCTCGACCACGCGCAGGTTGATGTGGCTGCGCTCCTCGAAGGTCTTGTCCAGCTCGATCTTGCCGATCTCGCTGCGCAGGGTGGTCTGCGCGAGCTGGGCGATCGCGAACAGGTAGTGGCCGATCCCGTAGGATGCCTTGCGCGCGTCCATCACCTGCAGGTAGAGCACGCCGTCCACCCCGACCTGGACGTTGTCCGCGGTGATGCAGACCTGCTCCTCGACGTCTATCGCCCGCTCCTTCAGGCTGTGCCGGTAGGCGACCCGCTCGACGAACGGGATCAGGAGGGCGAACCCGGATTCGAGGGTTCTCGAGTACTTGCCGAGGCTCTCGACGATGTAGGCGTTCTGCTGCGGCACGACCACGGCCGTCTTCGCGATGACGAGAATCGCGACGAGGGCCAGCACCAGGGCGACGATCAAACCCGCATCCATGATGGTTCTCCGTGTATCGCATCAACGAACCGGCTGTTCCGAGGACACCGCCTGGATGATCTCCAGGGCGACCCCGTCGGTATCGACCACGACGGCGCCGACCCCGCGGGGTATCGAATCCGGCCCCACGTTCACCGCCGTCCACTCCGTCCCCTGCAGGCGAACCCGGGTCCGTCCGCCGGGAGCCAGGTCCTCCTCGACCGCCACCACCGCGCCGACCGCCGGATGTCGAAACTCCGCCCCACCGCCGTCGCCCCGCAACAGGCTGTAGCACTTCTGCCGGAACAGCACCATCGAGGCGATGGCGAGGGCAGAGAACGCCACCCACTGCGCCCACACCGGCAGACCGACCCCGGCCAGTCCGAGGATGCCCACGCAGATCGCGGCGACGCCGGCGAAGACGAGGTAGAACGCGGCGTCCGTTGCCAGCTCCGCGCCCACCAGCACGATGCCGACGATCAGCCAGCCCCACCAGGACATGTCGTGCTCCCGACGCCGCTTCCGGTTAGACTCTCCGCCAAATCGGTTCCACGGTTGTGCGCATCCCGTACTGCTCAGTGTATACGCCGGAAGGGATGGCGCCCGAGGTGAGAGGCAAGCGACCATGACCTGCCTGACAAGACTCGTTATCGCTCTGACCGGCGCCGCCGTCGTTCTGACCGCATCGGCTACGGCGGCCCAGGGACCGCCGGCCGACGAGAAGCCGGGGAGAGAGGACGCCTGCATGGAGGTCATCGCCCACCGCGGCGCGTCGGGCTACCTGCCGGAGCACACGTTGCCCGCCTACGCGCTCGCGCATGGACAGGGCGCCGGCTGGATCGAGCCGGACGTCGTGCTGACCGCCGACGGCGTCGCCATCGCCCTGCACGACGTCTCCCTGGACCGCACCACGAACGTCGCCGAGCTGTACCCCGATCGGGCGCGCGCCGACGGCCGATACTACGCGGCCGACTTCACCTTCGTGGAGATCGAGAAACTGCACGCCGTCGAGCCCAGATCGGACCGCTATCCCCACGCGACGTTCCGCGTGCCGCGCCTGGCGGACGTCCTCGAGCTGGTCGATGGCCTGAACCGCACCACCGGGCGCCGGATAGGCGTCTATCCGGAGCTGAAGAGCCCCGGCGTACAGCCGGACCTGGCCCGCACCCTGCTCGCGGAGCTCGCCGGCTACGCCTGGCCGATTCGGATTCAGTCGTTCGATGCCGATGCCCTGGCGGCTATCGAGACCGCGTTGCCGCGCGTGCAGCTCATCGCCCGGCCGGACCAGCTCGCGCCCGCCGGACTGAGTCACATCGCTTCGTACGCGATCGGCATCGGTGTGCCCAAAGAGCTCGTGTTTCAGGATTCCGCCATCGTCGGGCAGGCGCACGACCTTGGCCTGGAGGTGCACGCCTACACCCTGCGGGCCGACCAGCTCGACGACACGTTCGACTCCCTCGCGGGCGAGGTGGCGGCGCTGATGGAGGCCGGCGTCGACGCCGTGTTCACGGACCATCCGGACCAGGTGCTGGCCCTGGTGGCCCAGTCGTGCGCCACCGGCTCCATTTGACGAAGGTGGCTACCGGAAGCTACCGTTGGCGTCATGCGCTCCGTCGGCCTGAAGGTGCTCAACAACAGGCTCAGTGAATACGTGCGCCTGGCCGCCGCGGGCGAGACCGTGCTCGTGACGGACTGCGACCGCGTCGTCGCGGAAATCGTGCCCCCGCGCGCCGAGCGCAGTCCCATTCTCGCCGACGCCCTGCTCGCCGACATGGTCCGCAAGGGCCTGCTGACGCCCCCGACCGCGCCCGGCAAGGGACCGCCCCCGGCGCCGGCGCCGATCATGAAACTGGAAGAACTCCTGACGGAACTCGATAAGGATAGAAGCGACCGGTTCGAACCGACCGGCTGAACTCAGTGTGTCAGCCTTTGAACCTGGGGTCACGTCTTCAGCACGTCCGCGCCGCGCTCTTCAGAGCCTCTATGCACAGCCGCTGCCCCGGGTCGCGCGAATCGAGAAAACACTGGACCGCCCGGGTAATGCTACCGAAGTGACGGAAGAGTCTGGGCCTACCATTCTTGTTCCTGAGCACCCTGCCGTCGGTCCTGAACCCCCCGCTGGATTCGTCGTACGAGCCGCCAAACACGAGAGCAGCCACCTCCGGAGTCACCCGCAATGCCCGATCGAAGCGACGCGATTCTCTTGGTCTCCCACACAGAATCCTGAAGGCTCGACGGTCGCCCGCCAGCATGCGACGATAGTGCGCATTGCCTTGAATCTGCTCCCAAACGTCGGATGGCACATCATCAGGACCCATTCCCCCGGCAAAATGACGGTTCCACTCGATCTGCAGGAACCCGATGAAGTAGAAGTCGCTGTCACCAGTCCAGCGAGCGCCGGCGTGATTCCAAAGACGCGCCAGAAACCATATCTGATCGCCCGGCGCCACGTGCGCCAGGTTGGCCGCGCGGGAACTTGGAGTGTCGCCGTACGTGAACGTCTTGAATTCAGGATCCGCGTGTGTTCGATAGTGACGAACCTCTTCGGGCAGGTAATCTGCGAGGGAAATCGTCCGAGCCTTCCATGACGGCAGATCGTTATAGGTGGGAATCTGCTCAGCTTTCGCAAAGCGGGATTCTTCCTTTATCGGTACGAACTCGAAACTGCCGTCTGGAAATACTGGGCTTCGCATCCGCCACCTGTTGGCATGCGTTGCGTTTACGCCCACGTTCGCAATATATAGCCTCATCTCAACATCTAGCCGGCGGGATCGCCGGACGCCGGGCGTCCACTAGCGGTGAAGACGGCGCCGCTGAAGACGCATTCCGAATCCAGTTGGCGAATTCCCACGCCCGTACACCCGTTACCTGCAAGTAGTTGCCTCTCCTTCCATCTCTCCGCTTCCTTTCGCCGCGCCCGACCCACCCGAAAACGGCGTATCGGTCAACAACACGGTCGGGTTGGGCGGATTGGAGAATGGATAGGAGATCAACATCGATTTCCAGTCCGCGTCCGGTTGCAAAGAAGACGTTCTCGAAGAGCAGACAAACATCTCTCGGGAACCCCTGCCACGCAGAAACATACTTCTTCAGCAGCAGGCGCCTGTCAGATTTCTCAACATGTTGCGTGTTATGGGGCTTCATCAGATCGTTCGCCCATTCATTGTCCTCCATATGCAATGAATTGACGTGCTCGTACCCGACGAGCCGGCCGCCCTTCCTTATTGGCCGAACGTGGAGTGGCGAATACTCCCAGGCCCGCATTCCCTCGTACCTGGAACCGTCCAGCAAGTCCCACGCGTGAGAGAAAGTCATGACCTTCATCAGCCTCCCGATCCAGATGATCTTGCATATTTTCTCTTCATTGCTTCCATTGAATCCGACGAAGTAAACGTCGTCTCTCGGTTCCACGCTCTCGGTCGTTTCATTCAGGTAGCAGGTTCGCATCCGCTCTCGAAGCGACTTCATACACGGTCCAAAGAATATCTCTCCGTCATCGATCTGGTAAGGAACCGCGCTTGGCCTGACGTCGTCCGGGTCGCTGGAATCGCCAACGACGTAGCAAATCACCTGGGTCCTATAGCGGTTGACGCGGCGGGCTCGGGACAGGTCGAGGTCCTCGGTGAGATCTTCACCGGCTTCGAACTTCGCCTCGAATTCACTTGCCTTCATGGAGCCTGATCTCCCTGGGCCGCGCTCGCCGTGCGGAGATGCTCCTCGTCCTACCCTCTCGATACGTTATCACGCAGGACCAGTGCTTGTCGCCGAGGCGTCCGATCACGATGTAGCGGGACTCGTCACTCACCCGCCCCGGGATCTCCAGCAGATCCGGGTCGGCCCACAACGCCTGCACGTCGACGAAGTCGATGCCGTGTTTGGCCCTATTGCTCTCGCTCTTTGCATGATCGAACTCGAACTCCATGTGGACGTCGATCCGCCGGTCATACGTCGATCATCCGCGACCTGAGCATGGACTGGACGAACCGCGCGAGGCGCTCCTCGGCCGGCTCGACGCGTTCACCGAATTCTGCGCGCAGCCGCCCGGCGATCTCGAGCAGCGGCCTATCGCCGTCGCACGCCTTCCAGATGAACGTCCCGACGTCGTCGAGGCGGATACGGTAGCAGGGATCGCCCACCTTCGAGGCGAGCCAGCGGCCGATGCGGCCGTCACCGAGCCGCGGGCGCAGAACGACGCAACGCCCATCGTCCAGCACCAGCCACTTCAGACGCCGGCGCGGGCGGGCGTTCCAGAACGCGGCGGCCCGGTCTGACGCCGCTTCGGCGGACGGGGTCCCGGCAACCTCCCCGGACTCGGCCTCCGGCGCACCGGCGATGCCGGAGCCCGTCCCGGAATCCGGCGCCGAGTCCGCTCCGGAGGTCACGCCCCGCCGCCGGCCGCACCGCCGCGCATCGCGTTCAACGGCATCCTGACCAGCATGTAGTAGAGCAGGATGAAGACGAGCGCGCCGCCGAGCGCGCTGTCGGCGATCTGCGGCAGAACCAGCCACGGGATCGCCTCGCTGGCGCCGACCACGAAGGCGAGCAGCACCGCCATCAGCGCCTCGCCGGCGATGAAGCCGGACGACAGCAGCACGCCGGTGTTGGTCGCGCGCGTCCTTTCCTCTCCGCTCGCCTCCTGCTGGTCGAGCGAGCGCGTCAGCCACCAGCTCACGAGGCCGCCGACGAAGATGCCCGCCGTCGACGGGAAGGGCAGATACATGCCGACCGCGATCAGCATGGGCGAGGGCGCGTTGATGAGGATGAGCACGCCGGCAAGCGCCATTCCGGCGATGACCAGCGGCCACGCCATGTCGCCGCCGACGATGCCCTCCGCGATGAGCGCCATCAGGCCGGCCTGCGGCGCCGGCAGCTCGATGCTGCCGATCTCGTAGACCCGATCCATCAGGATCATCGGCCAGATGAGCACCATCGCGGCGACCGTCACGCCGATCAGCTCGCCGATCTGCATCTTCCAGGGCGTGCCCCCGAGAATGTGGCCCACCTTCAGGTCCTGCAGCATGTCGCCGGCGATGCCGCAGGCGCAGCAGACGACGCCCGCGACGGCCAGCACCCCGAGGATGCCGCCCGACCCGGTCACCCCGATGCCCACCATGACGACGGCGGCGATGAGCAGGGTGCTCAGGGTCAGGCCGCTGATCGGGTTGTTCGAGCTGCCGAGCAGACCCACCAGGTAGCCGGCCACGGCGGCGAACAGGAAGCCGAGGATGACCATCATGATGGTCAGCAGGATGGCCCCGCCGAAGCTCTCGCTGAAGTACCAGTAGAGGCCGAACAGCGGCACCGCCAGCGCCGCGATCGCGAGCCCGACCTTCTTGAAGTCGATGTCGATGTCCAGGCGGCCGGCGCCGCCCGCCTGTGCGGTGCCAAGGTCGCCCAGGGCCCGTCCGATGCCCTGGATCAGCGAGGTGCGCAGGTTGTACAGCGTGTAGAACGCCGCGACGATCATCGTCCCGACCGCGAGCGGGCGGACCTGCCGCAGCCACACCTCGGTGCTCAGCTCGATGAACCCGGCGGAATCCGTCGCCTGGGCGGCCAGCTCGGGATTCAGGAAGAGGCTGAGCGGAACCAGCAGCAGCCAGCCGAGCACCGCGCCCGCGAACAGCGTGGCCGCGATCTGCGGCCCGACGATGAAACCGACCCCGATCAGCGCCGGCGACGCGGCGGGGGACTGCAGCAGGAACCCGCCGACATAGTTCACCGGCCGGCCGAGCATCTCGATGGTGGACTGTCCGAGCGAGAGGAACCACGTGGCCGAGTCGGCCACCAGCTTGATCCCGTTGCTGTTCTTGAGCAGCTCCCACGCCCCGGCGACACCCATCGCCTGGAACACGAACTTGGCGCCCGTCTGCCGCCCGCCCTGCCCCGCCTTGACCAGCTCCGCCGCGGCGACGCTTTCCGGGAACGGCAACTCCGCTTCGACCACCAGCGTGCGGCGCAGCACGATGATGAAGAGGACGCCGAGGATGCCGCCGACCAGCATGATGGCGGTGCTCTCCCAGTAGCGCAGCTCGTCCCAGACCCCGCTGATGACGAACGCCGGGATGGTGAAGATGGCGCCGGCGACCAGCGCCTCGCCCACCGACGCGGTGGTCCGGGCCATGTTCTCCTCGAGGATCGACCCCCCGAACATGCGCAGCGCCGCCATCGCCACCACCGCCGCGGGGAAGGTGGCGGCCACCGTCAGGCCGGCCCGCATCCCCAGGTAGGCGTTGGCGGTGCCGAGCACAATCGCCATCGCCGTGCCGAGAAGCAACGCGCGAAACGTCAGCTCCGGGAGGTCGGACGATTCCGGCACGAACGGTACGAAGGGACGGGACGACGGGTCGCTGGTCGGATTCATGCCGTCATTCTGCACAACGGATGGACGGTTGTCACGCCCGTCGCGCGAAGCGGTCCGGTCGCCCGCCGGTATACTTCGCAACCAAGCGACGTGAAGCGCATCCCCGACATCTACGCGGAGAAGCGCGCCGCCGGCCGGCCGGTCATCTCCATCGAGTTCTTCCCGCCGAAGACGCCGCAGGGAGACCAGAGCCTGTTCGAGCGCGTGCTACCCCGCCTGGCGGCGGCACGGCCCGACTTCTGCTCGGTCACCTACGGCGCCGGCGGGGGCGGCACGCGCGCCAAGACACTGTCGATCGTCGACCGCCTGCAGCGGGAGCACGGCCTGACCGCGATGGCGCACGTCACCTGCGTCAGCTTCACGCGGGTGGAGATGGACGGCTTCCTCGACGCGGCGGCGGGGCTCGGGATCGAGAACATCCTGGCGCTGCGCGGCGACCCGCCCCCGGGGGAGCCGGACTTCGTGCGTCCGGCCGGCGGGTTCGACTACGCCTACCAGCTCATCGACGTCCTGAAGGCCCGGTCCAAGGAGTTCGCGATCGGCTGCGCCGGCTTTCCCGAGGGCCATCCCGACTGCACGGAGGAGAAGGAGGTCGACTGGCGGCGGCTGCGCGACAAGGTCGACCACGGCGCCGAGTTCATCCTCACGCAGCTCTTCTTCGACAACGCCGACTACTTCCGGATGGTCGATTACCTGACCGGCACGCTCGGCGTGACCGTGCCGATAACCCCCGGCATCCTCCCCATCCTGAGCACGAAGCAGGTGAAGCGCTTCACCGCGCTCTGCGGCGCGACGCTGCCCGCCGCCTTCGTCGCGGATCTCGACCGGCTCGGGAACGATGACGAAGCCGTGACGCAGTTCGGCATCGACTTCGCCTCGCGGCAGTGCGAGGCGCTGCTGGCGGGCGGCGCACCCGGCCTCCACATCTACGGCCTCAACCGTTCCCGGTCCGCGCTGGCGATCCTTCGCAATCTCGGGCTCGCATAGCCTGCGGCCCGAACGTACCAGAACCAGGTCCGACTAGTCGCAGCCGGTAGCGATCGCCAGAGCGCGACAGATCTCGCGCATCTTCTCCGGACCGAGCGTGCCGACGAATCCCCTGAGCTGGCGTCGAGGCACCGTGAACAGGTGACACAGGTTGACGCAGGAATCCTGTTTCAGACCCTCGTCCGCGCCTACCGCCACCTCCGTCGGCGCCCCCCGCCGCGTCGACGTCACCGGCGCCACGGTGACCGTGTGCAACAGGGGTATCAACGCCGGCCGGCTGATGACGACGACGGGCCGGCGTTTGTCGGGACGCTGCAGGTCCAAACGCCAGATCTCGCCGCGATTCACTCGGGAGGCCATGCCTGCTCGCCGATCAGGTCGGCAATCTCCTCCAGCACCTCGTCGGCGCACCCGTCGTAGGCAGCCGCGATCCGGGCATCTATCTCCCGCCGGCGTCTGGCGCACAGGTACGTCTCGATCGCCGAGCGGATGAAAGCGGACCTGCCGCGTTCGAGCACCTCGGGATCCGCATCGATCCGCCGCAAAAGCTCCGTATCGAGCGAGATCTGAACCGGCCGCGCAGGCATGTTGGCATTATGCCATATGTTCTTGGTGGCACGACGTATCGTCGCTGCTCGCCTGCCCGCAACTCCCCTTGATTCCCGAGATGAGTTTGTGCAACCATTACTCGGTAACCGAGGGAAACTTGCGAATGACCAAGCCATCGAACCTGGTTCAGGGAACTCTCGATCTGCTGATTCTGAAGATCCTGGACCTGGAGCCGCGCAGCGGATGGGCCATCGGCCAACGTCTGAGGCACGTGTCCGACGACGCGCTGCAGGTGAGCGACGGATCGCTTTACCCCGCGCTGCACAAGCTGGAGCAGCAGGGCTGGATCAGCGCCGAGTGGCAGTCCACCGCGAACAACCGGCGCGCGAAGGTCTATGCGCTGACGCCTCCCGGGCGCCGGTACCTGCGGCAGGAGAGCAAGAATTGGGAGCGGCTGTCGCAGGCCATCACGCACGTCGTGCGGCTGACGGAGATTTGAACCATGTCGTTGGAGCGCTGGCTGTACGCGTGGCGCGCCCGGCTCCGGGCGTTGTTCGACCGGGATGGCGCGAATCGCGAACTGCACGAGGAGCTGCAGTACCACGTCGACCGCGAAATCGAGGCGCGATGCGCCAACGGCGTGCCACCGGCGGAAGCGCGGCGCCAGGCGCTGGCCGCCCTCGGAGGTCTCGCCCAGACCAGCGAGCACGTCCGCGCGTCACGCTTCGGCGCTTCTCTGGAAGAAGGGTTCCGGGACATCCGCCACGGCCTGCGGTTGCTTATCCGGCATCCCGGCTTCACCGCCGCCACGGTGCTCACCCTCACGCTGGCGATCGGGGCGACGACGGCCATCTTCTCGGTCGTCGATGCGGTACTCCTCCAGCCGCCGCCGTTCCCCCAGCCGGACCGTCTCGTCACGCTGTGGCAGACGGACCCCGACAACGGCAACCACCCGGCAGACGTCGCACCGGCGAACTTCCTGGACTGGCGGGATCGGGCTGGGCGCTTCGAGCGCGTGGCCGCGATCGAGCCCTGGTCGCTCGACTTCACCGGCGCCGGCGATCCCGAGGTGTTCTATGGGTCGCTGGTCACGAAGGGTTTTTTCGAGATCCTCGGCGCCGGCGCAACTCTCGGACGCACGTTCCTGTCGCAGGAGTACCGGCCGGGCAGCGGCGTCATCGTCCTTACACACGGGTTGTGGCAGCGTCGCTTCGGGGGAGAGACGGACGTCATCGGGCGCTCGCTGGTGCTGGACGGCGCACCGTACACGGTAATCGGCGTGCTCGCCCCGCACTTCGAGCTCGGGATTGAGCGCGGTCGCGGTGAACGCGACTTCTTCCTGCCCAAGCCGATCGCAGAATGGGAGACGTCGAGCCGCGGCAACGGCTGGTGGCACGTGATCGGACGGTTGCTTCCGGAGGTGACGCTTGCAGAAGCGCAGGCCGAGATGGACGCCGTCGCGGCCCGTTTGGCCGCGGAGTACCCGCGCACCAATACGGACGTCGGCGCCCGCGTCATCCCGTTGCAGGCACGACAGGTCGAAGCCGTGCAGCCGACGTTACTGCTGCTGCAGGGTGCGGTGCTGTTCGTCCTGCTGATCGCCTGCGTCAACGTCGCGAACCTGATGCTGGCCCGCTGCACGCGGCGCGCGCCGGAGTTCGCCGTACGGATGGCGGTGGGCGGCGGGCACGGCCGCCTGCTGCGCCAACTGCTGACCGAGAGCGCCGTGATCGCGGGGCTGGGCGGCTTCGGCGGCCTCGTGTTCGCGACCCTCTCGCTCGATGCGATCACCGCCTTCATGCCGGCCGACGTACCGCGCCTCGCCCAGGTCACGCTGAACGCGCGGCTCCTCGGATTCGCCGTCGGCCTGGTCGGCATGACGACCCTGGCTTGCGGGATGGCGCCCGCCGCGCAGGTCGTCCGGCAGAACGTGCACGAGCTGCTCCGCGGGCAGCGCAGCGGCACATCCACGGTGCAGCAACGGCTGCGCCGCGCCCTGGTGACGGCGGAAGTCGCGCTGGCGCTGGTGCTGCTGGTCGGCGCGGGTCTGCTCCTGCAGAGCTTCGTGCGGCTGGTGCACGTCGACCTCGGCTTCGCACCAGAGAACACGGTGACGCTGCAGGTGTTCCACTACCGCGACGACGGGCTCGAAGCCAACGCGAACTTCTTCCGCGAGACCCTCGACAACATCCGCGGGCTACCGGGCGTCGCCGCCGCAGGGGCGGTATCCGCCTTCCCGCTCGGACTGGCCGACCTCACAAGAGAGAGCCCGCTCGCGCTTCTCGACCGGGCGCCGTTTCCGCCCGGAGAGGAGCCGTCCGCCGTTGTCTCGGCCGCCACGCCGGGCTACGTCGAGGCCATGGGCATCCCGTTGCGGGCCGGGCGGTGGTTCGACGTGCGTGACGACGCCGAACAGCCGGCCATCGTCGTAGTCAACGAGACGCTGGCGCAGCAGCACTGGCCAAATGCGGACCCGATCACGCGGCGCATCTCTCTGTCCGTTGCCTTCAGGGGCCAGATCGACGCGGAGATCGTCGGCGTCGTCGGCGCGATCCGCCCCGGGGGCTACGACAGCCCTCCGCGGCCGGAGGTGTTCGTTCCGCACGCACAGGCCCCGGACGGCTCCATGACCTACGTTGTGCGGACGGCGGGAGATCCGACGGCCAGCGTTCCGGCGATTCAGGACGTCGTCTGGAATGCAGACCCGCTCCAGACCTTCTACGGGGTCGCCACCGTGGATCAGCTCCTGTCGGACACGCTCGCGGCGCGCCGGTTCACGACCACCCTGCTCGCCCTGTTCGGCCTGGCGGCGCTCGTGCTGGCGGGCCTAGGCATCTACGGGGTGATTGCGGTCGCCACGGCGCAACGCACCCGCGAAATCGGTCTGCGGCTCGCGATGGGCGCCGCGCCGCGTCACGTGGTGGGGATGGTTGTCCGCGGGGCGATCGGTCTGGCCGGCGCGGGAATTCTGTTCGGGGTCCTCGCGTCGCTGCTCGTCTCGCGCTCCCTTTCGAGTCTGCTCGTCGACGTCGCTCCGTTCGACGCACCGACGTTGGCCGCCGTGTCGGTCCTCCTGCTGCTTGTGGCGGCGGGGGCCGCCTGGCTGCCGGCTCGACGAGCCGCCCGCGTGGACCCGCTCGTGGCGCTGCGTACCGAATAGACCGAGGTGTAAGATCAGCGGCTGGCTGAGGTCAGGCCGCGTCGCGATCGCGGCGACCGGCGAGAAAGCCCTCGAGTGCGCCTTTCGAGCTTGGCCATGAGCTCGCGCAGTTCAGCCACGTCCTTGGACAAGGCGTCGATGCGGCCGCTCAGCTCGCGGCGCAACTCGCGAACGTCGTTCCGCAGCCAAGCGAAGAGCGCAACCAGCAGGGCCGGCGTGAGCCACGGCGCGATCACGTCCATTGCGAACAGCCTGGCACGCGGGCGTGTGTGCTGCTTCCGGTTCAGCCCGTGCGCGAAGTCCGACGCGGAAAGCACCGAGTCGCAACTCAGGGCGGGACGCTGGCCGAACGGCAAGAAGCCGCTCCTGAATCCGTCGTGAGGCTCGCAGTGCTTCCTGCGGTGCATCGAGCGGGTATGCTCCGTGCATGATGCCGCGTCGACCGGGCGCCCGGAACCCGGGACGGGTCAGCCGCACGGCGACGCTCGCGGCGGGCATCCGGGCGCACCACCGGCGCTGGCACCCGGACCCGATCCTGGACGACGCCTACGCCGTCCGGATGGTGTCCCCGTTCTGGCGGCAGGTCGCCCACAACCGCCTGCTCAACTGGATCGTCGTCCACAAGCTGCTCGGGCCGTTCCACCCCATCCACACCGAGAATATCCTGCGGGCGCGCTATGCGGAGGACCGGCTTGCCGAAGCGATCGCGGACGGCGTCCGCCAGTACGTGATCCTGGGGGCCGGCCTCGACACCTTCGCCCTGCGCCACCCGGAGCTGGCGGACCGCGTGCGGATCTTCGAGGTGGACCAGCCGGGCATGCAGGCGGTCAAGCAGGAGCGGGTGCGCCGGGTGCACGGCGGCCTCCCTGCCCATGTGACGTTCGTGCCGGTCGACTTCGAGACCGACCGGCTGCACGAGGCGCTGGACCGGGCCGGCCTGGACCCGCGGACGCCGGCGTTCTTCTCGTGGCTGGGCACCACCTACTACCTCACCCGGCCGGCCATCCGGGAGACGCTCGACGCCATCGCGGCGGCGGCGGCACCGGACAGCCGTCTCGTGCTGGACTACCTGCTCGCCCGGCACCTCATTCCCCTGGAGGGACTGCCTCTCGCCGACAGGCTGGAACGGCTGGTGAAACGTCTGGGTGAGCCGATGGTGTCGGAGTTCACCCCCGGAGAGCTGGACGGCGAGCTGGCCCGGGTCGGCTTCGCGGCGCTCGACAAGGTCCCGCCCGACGAGCAGGCGCAACGCTACCTGGGGGACCGGCACGACATGGCCGCGCCGGCGCCCAACTTCTCGTTCGCGCTGTACCGGAGAACGGAAGCGGACGTCAGAACCGGAACAGCCGATTGAACTTGACGACGAAGCCGCGGTTGCGCAGGTCCCAGCCCCGGTCGGGCCGCAAGCCGCCGGTGACGTCGCGGTCGTCGGTGTAAACGACGAACAGCTCGCTGCCGGGGCTGTACTCCCACCGCAGGCGCAGGTTGCTGCCGAACGAGTTGCTCGCCGAGTTGTACTGCAGCAGGCCGCTGAAGAACATCCGCGGGTTGAACGCGTAGTTCACCCGCGTCACCGCCAGGTTGGTCTGGTATTCCCCGTACGGCGTGTCGATCCAGTTGAACGAGACGGTCGGCTCCACCGACATCTGCGGCAGCACCGCGATGCGTCCCTGGCTGAGCTGCACCGTCGTCAGGTCGCCGTCGAAGAAGTCGCCCCGCTTCACCGCCACACTCCCGTTGATCCGCCGCTGCTGGCCGATGGAGTACGAGATCTGGGCGTCGGCGAAGCTGTAGCCCCCCACCGGGATCGAGAAGTCGGAGCCGGGAGGCGTGAACGGCTCGACCAGCAGCTCGTAGTTGTCGGTCGCGGTGAAGGTGAGCTGATCGCTGGACTCGAACTCGGTCTGGAACGCCACGATGTTCTGGCGCGTCTCCAGGTGGTTCTCGTCGGCCGTCAGGATGTAGTCGATGCCGCCTTCCAGGCTGAACTGCCGGACGCTCGCGATGGACTGCGGCCGCGGGCTGAACCGTCCCGACGTGTAGGTGCGCCGGAAGTTGTCGCGCCGGAGAAAGCCCACCTCGGGCAGGAAGTTGTCCTCGACCAGCAGGTGGTCCACCTGGAAGCCGTAGCGGTCGGCCGCGTACTCGAACTTGCCCTGGTAGCTCAGGTCCTTGCCGCGGTAATCCGGGCCGGGGACCTTCGTCCGGGCGAGGTAGGTGATCACGCTGAGGTTCTCGAACAAGGCGAAGGTGCCGTCGACCCCGTAGGCCTGGCTGGAGCCGGGGGCCACCCGCGAGATCGAGCGGTTGGTGAACATCGCGCCGACCGAGCTCCGCCGCAGGAGGTCGCGCCGCAGACGAACGACGGTGAAGTTGGTCGGCCTGGAGGCGGAGACCATCTCGTCGTCGGTGTGGATGTTCAGCGCCCCGACGTCGAACTGCCCCACCTTGCCGGTCACTCGCGCGCCCCCGACGATCGGCACCACGCGACCCTGCTCCAGCCCGATCTTCCGGCTGTAGAAGAGCTGCGGCACGTTGGCGTCGCCGAAGATCCCGCCCACCGGCCCGCCGCCGGGGCCGCCGAAGCGGCCGGTGACGCCGCCGCGCGCGAAGCCGAAGATGCCCCGCCCCTCCAGGAAGAACTCGCGCTTCTCCGGGAAGAAGAGCGGGAAGCGGGTCAGGTTGACCTGCCGCTCGTCCACCTCGACCTGCGCGAAGTCGGTGCGGTAGGTGAAGTCCGCGGTCAGGTTCTGGGTGATGCCGTACTTGACGTCGATGCCACCGTCGCCGCTCCCCTCGTCGACGATCTGCGGGGACGCGGTCAGGTCGGTGGTCAGGCCCCCGATGGCGTACGGCTTGACCTCGATGTTGCGGCTCGCCGGGGGCGGCTCGATGCCGACCAGCGACCCGGCCGCCGAGACCCGGAAGATGCCGGCCGACCCGGCGCCCCCGCCGGCCGAGATCGGCAGCCGCGTCAGGTAGACCCATTCGTTCTTGCGCCGGATCGCCCGGCGAAGCTGCAGGCCCCAGATGTACGGCGGCTCCGACCGGTAGCGCAGCGTCTTGAACGGAATCTCCATCTCGACCGTCCAGCCGCCGTCGAAGCGGCCGGCCCGCACGTCCCAGACCGGGTTCCAGTCGGCGTTCGGGTTGCCCTCGTTCGTGAACTGCTGGTCGGCGCGCGCGCCGAGCGGGTTGGTGTAGAAGTTGAAGCCGTTGCGGCGGTCGTAGAAGGTGTCGAAGAACGCGGTGAACGTGTCGTTCTGGCGGAGCTGGGCGGTGTCGCGGCGCATCTCGTTGGCGACCCACCGGCTCTCGGGCGCCGACTCCCAGACCCGCGCGGAGACGTACACGTTCGTGTCGTCGAACATGATCCACGCCTCGGTCCGCTCGGTCGCGGGCGCACCGATGTCGGGCACCTGCTGGATGAAGTCGGTGATCGCGGGCACCGTCTCGTAGACCGGCTCGTCGAGCACGCCGTCGAGGCGGATGCCGCCGTCGAGGCGAATGGCGCGGACCGTCGTGCGGCCTTCCTCGTCACGGGTCATCACCGCCGGGGGCACCGGCGCGGGCGGCCCGTCGATGAGGCCCGCATCGACGAAGAGGCCGGCGGTCCCGACGAAGGGTCGGCCGGCCGCGCCGGGAGCGGCAGCGGCAACTTCGGTTGCCGCAGGCGGCACGGGCATCGGTGGCGGCGGCGGCGCGCCGACCCGCGCCGGTGGCGCCTCTACGCGCGGTGGCCCGGGCTGGCCGAACGGCCCCCGACGTCCGGGCACGGCACCCGGTGCGGCCTCGATGGCCGCGGCATCCGCCGGCGCCGGCGGCCGTGACTCGGCGAGCCCGGCTTCCGTGCGCAGTTCGGCCGCCACCCGATCCTGCAGCTCGAAAATCTCCGTGGCCATGCCCGTCACCGTCGCGGATCGGAGCACCGTGCCCTCCGCCACGTCGAGGAGCCGAGCGGTCACGCGGATCAGGTCTCCGCTTCGCTGGTAGGCGCCGCTGACCACCCGACCCGCCCCGGCTTGGCGGCCCACGTCCAGAACCCCTCCCGGACCGGTGTCGCCGCGCACCTCCACCGTCGCGCGCACCACCGGCGTCCCGGTCACCTGCAGATCGATAGCGACGGCCTCGGCGATGCCGACGCCGATCCAGTCGTCCGCCGGGTCACCGGCGAGGTTGGCAAAAGGGACCACGAGCACGAGGGCGTCGTCTCCCGGCGACGCGCCCGACGGAGGCTGAGCCGCCGGGGACGCCACCGTGAGAATCGTGGCCAGAAGCGCTGAAGCGATGCGTATCTTCCACATGGAATGCGAAGGAACGAGAAGTGTCGATCGGCCGTGCATGCGGCCAAGTATGTCAGACGGACAGGGTCTTCCGGTGTTTGGTGCGCGACTGTGTCTCGGTTCGGGGAAGAGACGCCACCCACCCCATTAGTTGCGGAACAGCCGCGTGAGCTTGATCACGAACCCGCGGTCGCGAAGTCCGTCGTAACGGTCCGGCCTCAGCGGATCGGTGTCCTGCTCCGCCGTATAGACCACGAACAGCTCGCTGCCCGGGGAGTACTCCCAGCGCAGTCGGAGGTTCGTTCCCAGCGTCCGGTTGGCGGAGTTGTACTGCAGCAGGCCGCTGAAGAACATGCGGGGCGAGAAAGTGTAGTTGACCCGCGCCCGTACGAGATCGGTGCGGAACGATCCGCCCGGCAGATCGATCCAGTTGAACGAGACGCTCGGCTCGACGGCCAGTTGCGGGAAGAGGTCGACCCGGCCGCGGCTGAGATCGAGGGACGTGATGTCGCCGTCGAAGTAGCCGCCGGTGGCCAGCTCCACCCGCCCGTTGAGCAGCCGCTGCGGTCCCAGCGCGTACGTCAGGCGCGCGTCGGCGAATCCGTAGCCGCCGACGGGAATGGTGACGTCCGAGCCCAGGGGTGAGAACGGCATTTGCAGCAGCTCGTAGCTGTCGCTCAGCCGCACGCCGAACTGATCGCTGTTCTCGAGCTCGGTCTGAAAGGCAACCTGGTTCTGGCGGGTCTCGAGCAACCCGGTGTCGGCGGTCAGGAAGTAGTCGTGGCTCGCCTCGAGGACGAACTGGCGCACCGACTCGATGGATCGCGGCCGGGGGCTGAAGCGGCCGGAAAGGGAGGTCCGCCGAAAGTTGCGCCGCCGCAGGAACCCCACCTCCGGCCGGAAGTCGTCCTCGACGAGCAGGTGGTCCACCTCCAGGCCGTAGCGGTCGGCGCCGTAGTCGAAGCGCGCCTGGTAGCTCGCGTCGCGGCCCGCCACGCCGGTGGTCCGGGTCTTCGCGTAGTAGCCGAGCAGGTTGACGCTTTCGAAGAAGGAGAAGGTGGCGTCCACGCCGTAGGTCTGGTTCGACCCGTCGCCGGCCAGAGACACCGACCGGTTGGTCACCAGGCCGCCGATGCTGCTGCGCCGCAGCAGGTCGCGCTTGACCCGCAGCACCGTGAAGTTGGTGTCCTTCGCGCTGGAGACCGTCTCGTCGCCGGTCTGGATGTTGAGTGCCCCGACGTCGAAGGCCCCCACCTTCCCGGTCAGGCGTCCGCCCCCGAGGATCGGCACCGCCTGCCCGCCCTGCAGCCCGATCTTGCGGCTGTAGAAGATGGTCGGCGCGTCGCCTCCGCCCAGCACGCTGCCCCGCCGCAGGCTGCGCGCGGTGCGGAAGCTGCCGCGGGCGAAGTCGAAGATGCCGCGCCCTTCGAGAAAGAACTCCCGCTTCTCGGGAAAGAACAGGCTGAACCGGGTCAGGTTCACCTGCTGCTCGTCCACCTCGACCTGCGCGAAGTCGGTGTTGACCGTGAAGTCCGCCGTCAGGTTCTGGGTGACGCCGTACTTCAGATCCACCCCCAGCTTGCCGTCGCCCTTCACCCGCGAGCCGGGGCCGGCATTCAACCCCGCGACTTGCGCCGGGACGCTGGTCAGCCCGCCTATGGCGTACGGCTTGATCTCCAGGTTGTTGCCCGCGGGCGGCGCCGCGAGGCCCACCAGGGTGCCGGCGGCGGACACGCGAAAGACGCCGCCGCGACCGCCGAACCCCGCGGCCGAGATCGGGATCAGGGTCAGGTAGGCCCACTCGTTCTTGCGCATCACCGTGCGCCGGAGCTGGATGCCCCAAACCTGATCGCGCGTCGGCCGGTAGCGGAGCGACTTGAACGGCACGACCATCTCGATGGTCCAGCCGCCGTCGAACCTGTCCGTCTTGACGTCCCACACCGGGTTCCAGTCCCGGTTCGGGTTGCCCTCGTTGGTGAGGGCCTGATCGACGAAGCCGCCGAGCGGGTTCGCGTAGAAGAGCAGCGCGTTGCGGCGGTCGTAGAACGTGTCGATCAGGAACCCGAACAGGTCGTTGTTCAACATGTTGAACGCGTCGCGGCGCATCTCGGTCGCCACCCATTCGCTGGGCGGCGCACTGTCCCAGCAGCGGCCAGCGACGTAGAAGTTCTCGTCGTCGAACATGACCCAGGCGTCGGTGCGCTCGGTGGCGGGCGCGCCCTCGTCCGGGAGCTGCTGAATGAAGTCGGAGACAGGCGCGACGGCGTCGTAGACCGGCTCGTCGAGCCGGCCGTCGACCTCGATGCCCGCGAGGAGCCGAATGGCGCGCATCGTCGCCTGCCCCCCGTCGCGGGTGATCACGGCGGGCGTCACCGGAGGCGGGGGGCCGTCGATGACGACGTCGGGCTCGAACCGCGTCCCGTCGGGGACCGGCGCCGGCGTACCGGCCACGATCCGCGCCGGCCCGGGCCGCTCCTCGACGAGTTGCGCCACCGCCGGCGCCCCCCACAGAACGAAGCAGGCCAACATGGCGCCGCCAGTCGTCGCCTTCATGAACGGTGTGGATCCTCGCACATCCGGGAAGATCGCGCGTCTTGACGCTCCCCGCCCCCGGTTGTAGGCTCGCCTCACTGAGAAAAGCCCTGAGGAGGGAACCCATGAAGGTGTCCGCACGACTCGTTCCACTCGTATTCGTGGTCCTGGCCATCGTCACCGCCGGGGCCGCCACCATGCAGGACAAGGCCGGCCAGACCGCCTCGATGGCGGAGGCGGCGCAGGCGTTCCTGGACTCGTTGACGCCGGAGCAGCACGCCGCGGTGACGTTCCCGTTCAACAGCGACGACCGCTTCGACTGGCACTACATCCCCCGCGAGCGCAAGGGCGTCCCGCTGGTGGCGATGACCACGGCGCAGAAGAAGGCCGGGCTGGCCCTCGTCGAGGCGAGCCTGAGCGCAGAGGGCTACGACAAGACGGAACGGATCCGGCAGCTCGAGCAGATCCTCTACGACCGCGAAGGCCGCGCAATGCGCAACACGGAGCTCTACTTCTTCATGATCTTCGGCGAGCCGTCGACGGACGGAAACTGGGGCTGGCGCTACGAAGGGCACCACATCTCGCAGAACTTCACCGTCCTCGACGGCGTGATCAGCGCAACCACGCCGCAGTTCTTCGGCACCAACCCGGCCCACGTCCGCGAGGGCAGCCGCGCCGGCGAGCGGGTGCTGGTGCTGGAGGACGTCCTGCCCCGCAGCCTGATCGCCTCGATGACCGACGCCCACCGCCGGGCCGCGATCACCTCCGACGAGGCGCCGAGCGACATCCTGACCACCTCCGACCGGAAGGCCGGGATTCAGGAGAACAACGGGGTGGCGTTCGGCGACCTGAGCCGCGGCCAGCAGGACATCCTGTGGGCGCTGATCGAGGAGTACGCCGAAGCGCAGCCGGCCGCGGTCGCCGCCGAGCGACTCGACAAGGTGAAGAAGGCCGGGCTCGACGGCATCCGGTTCGCCTGGATGGGCAGCCTGAAGGACGGCGAGCCGCACTACTACCGCGTGCAGGGCCCGACGTTCCTGATCGAGTACGACAACGTGCAGAACGGCGCGAATCACGTCCACAGCGTGTGGCGCGACTTCGACGGCGACTTCGGGCGCGACATGCTGGCCGCGCACTACCGGCAGTACGCGCACGACACGGTCAACGCCAACTGAGCGGGCGCGACCTCACGGTCGCATTGAGAGTTTCGCTGGCGCGACACTCCGGCGGCGCAGATTCGTGGCCGACGGCAGGCCCCGGGGAAACCGCGTGCGTCGAGGACAGCCAGGGCCGGGCGGGCGACTCCCGTCCGGCTCTTTTTCTTTCCGGTCGTCACGATGGAATCCGACGGCCGGTCGGGTCGGCGTTCGAGCGGATGATCACCAGGGTCCGATCGTCGGTCTGCCGGCCGGCGCCGAACCGGTGCACGTCCTGCATCACGCGGCTGCAGAGCTCGGTCGCGCCGGCCTCTCCCGCCTCCCGCAACGTCGTGATGAGCCGCGAGCTGCCGTACTCTTCCCCATCGGGGTTCGTCTGCTCCACGATGCCGTCGGTGTACAGCCCCACGACGTCGCCCGGCGCCAACGTCGCGTGGCCCTCGAAGTAGCGCGGCGCCTGGAACAGGCCGAGCGGCACCCCGCCCTCCTCCAGCAGCTCCACCTCCCCCGTTCCGCGCACGAGCACGGGCGGGACGTGTCCGGCGTTGACGTAGAGCAGGCTCCTGGCGGGAACGTCGAGCACCATGTAGAAGAGCGTGACGTAGCGTCCCTCTTCGACCGATTCATGGAAGAAGCGGTTCGCTCGGCGCATGATCGCGCGCACGGCCAGCTCGTGGCCGACCAGCGAGGCGATGGACGCCCGAATCGCAGCGACCAGCAACGCCGCCGCGATGCCCTTGCCCACGACGTCGGCGATGACCACGCCCCAGCGATCCTCGGGCAGCCGTATGAACTCGTAGTAGTCGCCGCCGACCGCCAGCGACGACTCGTGCGCCCCCGCGATGTCGAACCCGATCAGCGCCGGCGTCGCCCGCGGCAGCAGATCCTCCATCACGTCGCGCGCCAGCGCCAGATCGCTGTCCAGTCGGCGCTTGTCGAGAACCTCGGCGATGAGGCGGGCGTTCTCGATGGTCGCGGCGACGGCGGACGCGTAGACGCCGACCACCGCCTCCGCCGCCCGGTCGTAGCCGGACGGACGGTCCGACCAGAGATCGAGCGCGCCCCGCACGCGCCCGCGGGACCCGATGAGCGGCACGACCAGCCGCGACCGCGCCCGTTCACG
The DNA here is from genome assembly GCA_965222905.1 of Vicinamibacterales bacterium. Taxonomy (GTDB): domain Bacteria; phylum Acidobacteriota; class Vicinamibacteria; order Vicinamibacterales; family UBA8438; genus WTFV01. The sequence continues at coordinate 545,512 of OZ244976.1, forward strand.
TCCTTCGCATACACCGGGCTGATCGTGGAGGGAGACCGGCTCACCGGAGGCCAGAACCCGGCCCACCACGCCGTGGTCGTCGAACGGCGCCGCCATCTCGACGGGCACGGGGTTGACGCAGCCGCGGGCGAGGCTGTGCGATACGCGCGCACCCAGCGGATCGACGACATAGATGCCGGCCGCGTCGTGGTCGACCAGCGACACCAAGCCGTCGAGGATGCCGTTCAGGATGCGTCCCGCGTCGCTGCCGTCGGTCGTGAGGCGGAACGCCTCGACCATCACGTGCGCCGCGGCAACTGCGTCGTCACCGATCCTGGCCGTCGGCCGGCGGGGATCGGTTGCTGAGTCTCCCGAATTCGACATGACACTATTGTAAGTTGCCTGCCCGCGCGACCGCCACGGAGACGATCCGCGCCGGACAGGAGAGCAGACGCCTGAAACGGGAATGCTACAATTGCGGATTGTGCCGAGTGCGAGGCACCTGCTTCGCGGGCACGAACGTGGTGAGTGTAGCTCAGTTGGTAGAGCGCCGGACTGTGGCTCCGGAGGTCGCGGGTTCAAAACCCGTCACTCACCCCACCCTCTCCCGGTCGCGCTCCATGCAGCATGTACTGCTGGCTGCCCTGCAGGTCGTCATCGTCGCCGCCTGGATTGCCGGGTGCGGCGCAAGTGTCGGGGCCGAGCCGGAACTCCCCGCCTCGGCGGAAGCGCAATCTTCGGGAACCGGCGGCGTCAACGAGCCCGCGGTGCGGTCCCGGCCGCACGTCGTTCTCGTCTCGTTCGACGGCTTTCACCCCGGCTACCTCGCCCGCTTCGAGACGCCGTCGTTCGACCGGCTGGCGACCCGCGGCATGCGTGCGGCCAGCCTCGTCAGCGTGTTTCCATCGCTGACGTTTCCGGGCCACTACTCCATCGCCACCGGCCTGCATCCTGAAGCGCACGGAGTGGTCGGCAACCGCTTCTTCGATCCGGTCCGCGGCGCCGAGTTCAGCTACCGGCGGCAGGACGACGCGCAGGACGGCTCGTGGTGGGGCGGCGAGCCGATCTGGGTCACCGCGGAGAAACAGGGCATGGTCTCGGCCGCCTTCTTCTTCCCCGGGACGGAAGCCGATATCGGAGGCGTTCGCCCCAGCCACTGGCGCCCCTACGACGGCCGCGTGCCGAACCGCGAGCGGATCGACCAGGTCCTCGCGTGGCTGGCCCTGCCGCCGGCGCAACGCCCGCACCTCGTCACCCTCTACTTCTCGCTGGTCGACAGCGCCGGCCACCGGCTCGGCCCGAACCATCGGGACATGCGCCGGAGCGTCGAGAGCGCCGACCGGCTGCTGGGACAGTTGATGGAAGGCATCGACGCGCTGCCACACGGGGACCGCGTCGCCCTCGTCGTGGTCTCCGACCACGGGATGGCCGCGCCGGACCCGGAGCAGACGACCGTGCTACCGGAAGTGACGGATCTCGCCGGAGTGCGCCTGACCGGAACCGGCCCATCCGTGAGCCTCCACGTGGGCGACCAGGAGCGAGCCCGCGTGCTGCGAGACCGCCTCAACGCGCGGCTGGTGCACGCACGAGCGTACCTGAGGGAAGATCTCCCGGCGCACTTGCACGCCGGCGGCAACGCGCGCCTGGGCGACCTGCTGGTGATGCCTACCGGGATGGGCATGGTGCAGTTCTCGCCCGACGACCGCCCGCCGTCCGGAATGCACGGCTGGGATCCGACCCTGCCGCAGATGCACGGCATCTTCCTGGCCGCCGGTCCGGGCATCGCCTCCGCCGTCACGCTGCCCGCGGTCGACGCGGTGGACGTCTACCCGCTGGTCGCCCACCTGCTGGGCCTGACGCCGAGCCCGGAGGTCGCGGGCCGGCTCGACGCATTCGCGCCCGCCCTCGAACCCGCGCCCGCGCCGTAACGCGGGCGACTCCCCGGCGCGCGCACGATAGCGCCCAGGTTCCACCAGGGATTCCTCGCCCGTCAATCGTCGCCTGCGGCTCCGGTCGCCGCCCAACCAGGCCTGACCAGGAATCTGCACCGTTCTACGGCGCAGACTCCTGGCCGTCCAGGCCGCGGTACCAGTTCCCGATCGCCTCGCCGATCTCGTGCGGCCGGTCTTCCTGGATGAAGTGCAGACCGGGACCGACGTCGACGGTCGTCAGGTTCTTCACGTGGTCCCGACACCAGGCCACGAGATCCCTGCGCAGGATGGCGCCGGGTTGCGCGTGCAGCAGCAGCTTCGGCACGGACGAGGCGCCGAGCCAGGCCGAGTACTCGCCCACCAGGGCCGTGGCGTCCGCCGGCTCCCCGTCGACGGGAATCTCGTTGGGCCAGCGCCAGACCGGCCGGCGCGACGCGGGGTCGGTGAAGGGCTCCCGGTAGCGCTTCATCTCCTCATCGGTCAGCTTCCGCATGACCGCCCCCGGCAGCACCCGCTCGACGAAGGCGTTGCGGTTGACGACGAGGTCCCACCCGACCTCGGGTGTCCGGAACTGCTGGAACAGCGTGCGCACGGTGCGCGGCCATTCGTCCCACGCCAGCGGTCGGACGATCGCCTCCATGAAGGCGATGCCCTTCACGTTCGCCGCGTGGCGCCGTGCGTAGTGGAAGCCGAGCGCCGAGCCCCAGTCGTGAAGAACGAGGGTAACGCGCTCGAGCCCGAGCGCCGCGATGAAGCCGTCGACGTAGCGCGCGTGGTCGACCAGGCGGTACTCGAGCTCCGGCTTGTCCGACCGCCCCATGCCGATGAGGTCCAGGGCCAGACAGCGGGCGTCGGAAGACAGGTGCGGCATGACGTTGCGCCACAGGTAGCACGAGGTGGGGTTGCCATGGATGAACAGGATGGGATCCCCGCTGCCCTCCTCGACGTAGTGGATCCGCGAGCCCTCCACCTCGACGAACTTCGACTCATAGGGCATCGCGGCGGATATCGGACGTTCGGTCATCGCATCTCTCCGTCTGGGCGTCCACTATACTGGCCGCTCCCTTCGAACCGGCGGCAACCGATGTCGACACGCATAGCATCCATCCTCGACCGATCCGACAACCTGGTGTTCCCCGGCGTCTACGACACGCTGTCCGCGAAGCTGGCCGAGCGGGCCGGCTTCGAGCTCGCGTTCGTGTCGGGGTACGCCGTCTCGGCCACCTGCATCGGCGAGCCGGACGTCGGACTGCTGACGCAGAGCGAGGTCATCGACCGGGCGCGGCGCATCTGCGGCAGCGTCGACATCCCGATCCTCGTGGACGCCGACACCGGCTACGGCAATCCGCTGAACGTCGTCCGCACGGTGCGCGAGCTGATCGCGGCGGGCGCGGCGGGCTGCTTCCTCGAGGACCAGGTATGGCCGAAGCGCTGCGGCCACATGCGCGGCAAGCGGGTCGTCCCGCGCGACGAGTACCTCGGCAAGATCCGCGCCGCGGTGGACGCGAAGGGCGACGCCGACTTCTTCCTCGTCGCCCGCACCGACGCCATCGCCGACGGCGGCCTCGATGAGGCGCTCGCGCGCGCGGAGGCGGCCCGCGCCACGGGAGCCGACGCGACCTTCGTCGAGGCCCCCCGCACCCGCGAAGAGCTGATCGAGGTGGGCCGCCGGGCGCCGAAGCCGACGGTGGCGAACATGGTCGAGCAGGGACGCACCCCGGTGCTCCCGCGCGGCGATCTGGCCGCGCTCGGGTTCGGGCTCATCCTCTATCCGGTGTCCGGCCTGTACGCGGCGGCGCGGGCGCTGGAGAACGTCTACGGGCGACTGCGAACGGATGGCACGACGGCCGGCGCCGAGGATCAGCTCATCGCCTTCGAACGCTTCAACGACCTGATCGGCGTTGACGAGAAGTACGCCCTGGCCGAGCGCTACGGCGGCGATTCGTAGCGGTCCCGATGACCGGCAGCGCCTGTGTCCCAGCGCGGAGAGTGGCGCGTATCCGCCGCCGGACGATATAATGCCGCTCCCTTGGGAGGTGACGCGTGAAAGTCCCCGTCCGCATCACGATCAACGGCCGCCTCATCGAACGTGAGGTCGAGCCGCGGCTACTGCTGGTCCATTTCATCCGCGTCTTCGCCGAGCTGACCGGAACGAAGGTCGGCTGCGACACGAGCCAGTGCGGCTCGTGCACGGTCCTGATCGACGGCGTGTCGGCCAAGTCCTGCACGACGCTGGCGGTGCAGGCCGACGGCGCCGACGTCACGACCATCGAAGGTCTGGCCGACGGCGAGAAGCTGCATCCGCTCCAGGAGAGCTTCTGGAACAAGCACGGCCTGCAGTGCGGCTTCTGCACGCCGGGCATGATCCTGGCGTCGCACGAGCTGCTGCGGACGAACGCCTCGCCGAGCGACGAGGAGATCCGTCACGGCCTCGAGGGCAACATCTGCCGATGCACCGGCTATCAGAACATCGTGCGCGCGGTGCGTGACGCGGCCGGCGCGACGGCTGCGGCGGACAAGTAGCGGGAGAGACAGCCATGAGCAGCAGAATCTTCGGCTCCGGAATCCGCCGCCGCGAAGACCCGCGCCTCATCACGGGGAGCGCGACCTACACGCACGACATCGTGCTGCCCGGCATGGTGCACGCGGCGATGCTCCGCAGCAGCCACGCGCACGCCCGGATCACACGCATCGACACCGAGAAGGCCAAGACCGCCCCGGGTGTCGTCGCCGTCTACACGGGCGCGGACATCGAGGGCGCCCTGCAGCCGGTGCCCTGCGCCTGGCTGCTGCCGGACTCGCACCTCAAAGTCGCCCCCTATCCGTGCATCGCCAAGGATACCGTCCGCTACACGGGCGACATCGTCGCGGTGGTCGTGGCCGAGACCCCGTATCAGGCGTACGACGCGCTGGATCTGATCGAGGTCGACTACGAGCCGCTCCCGACCGTCACCGACCCCGAGAAAGCGGCCGGCGCGGACGCCCCGCAACTGCACGCGAAGGACATCAACGGCGACGACATCAGCGGGAACCAGGCGTTCCACTGGACCGTGGCGGGCGGTGGCGACCTCGACGCGGCCTTCGCCGAGGCGGAGTCGAACGGCGTCGTCATCAAGGAACGGATCCTCCAGCAGAGGCTGATTCCGAACGCGATGGAGCCACGCGGCGCGGTGGCGCAGTACACCCGGGCGACGGGTGAGCTGACGCTCTGGAACACCACCCAGAACCCGCACATCGTCCGTTTCCTCTGCTCGGTCGTCACCGGCGTGCCGGAAGACAAGCTGCGCGTCATCGCCCCGGAGGTGGGCGGCGGCTTCGGCAGCAAGATCGCTGTCTACCCTGCCGACTTCGTCACGGTGTTCTGCTCGAAGACGCTCGGCCGGCCGGTCAAGTGGATCGAGACCCGCAGCGAGAACTACCAGGCGACCACGCACGGCCGCGATCACGTCCAGGACGTCGAGCTGGCGGCGACGAAGGACGGCACGATCACCGGGCTGCGCTGCACCGTCCACGCCGGCATGGGCGCTTACCTGTCGACCGCGGCGCCCGGCATCCCGACCATTCTCCACGGCCTCATGCTGTCGGGCTGCTACACGATCCCGGCGCTCAAGGAGGACGTCTACGGCGTCTACACCAACGGCGTCCCGGTGGAGGCCTACCGCGGCGCGGGCCGGCCGGAAGCGACGTTCATGCTCGAGCGGCTGATAGACATGCTCGCGCACAAGCTGGCGATGGACCCGGCGGACGTCCGGCGGAAGAACTTCATCCCGAAGTTCGAAGACGGCCACGAGGTCGTCACCACGCTGAACTACGACAGCGGCGACTACCCCGGCGCGCTGGAGAAGCTGGTCGAGCACACCGGCTACAAGGCGTTGCGCGAGAAGCAGGCGGCAGGACCTGCGAACGGGAAGTACCTCGGGCTCGGCCTCACTTCCTACGTCGAGATCTGCGGTCTCGGGCCGTCTCAGGTGGCGGGCGCCATCGGCTTCCAGGGCGGGTTGTGGGAGAGCGCCATCGTGCGCTTCCACCCGACCGGCAAGGTGCACGTCTTCATCGGCGCCTCGCCGCACGGCCAGGGCGAGGAGACGACCTTCGCGCAGATCGTGGCGAGCGAAATCGGGGTCGACGCCGGCGACGTGAAGATCTTCCACGGCGACACCGACGCCACCCCGATGGGCTGGGGCACCTACGGCAGCCGGACCACCGCGGTGGGCGGGGCGGCGCTGGCGCTGGCCGTCCGCAAGATCCGCGACAAGGCCAAGGTGCTCGCCGCGCACCTCCTCGAAGCGTCGGTCGAGGACATGGACTACGAGGACGGCAAGTTCTTCGTCAAGGGGTCTCCCGACAAGGCGAAGACGATCCAGGACATCGCCCTGATGGCGAACGTCGCGTGGAACATGCCGGAGGGCATGGAGGCCGGCCTCGAGGCGTCCACCTTCTACGATCCGCCGAACTTCGTCTTCCCGTACGGCGCGCACCTCGCGGTGGTCGAGGTCGACGCGAGCACGGGGCAGGTCGAGTTGACCGGCTACACGGCGCTCGACGACTGCGGGCCGCAGATCAACCCGGTCATCGTCGAGGGACAGGTGCACGGCGGCATCGTGCAGGGCGTCGGGCAGGCCCTGTGGGAGGGCGCCGTCTACGACGAGAGCGGGCAGCTCGTCACCGGATCGATGCTCGACTACGCGCTGCCGCGCGCCGACGGTCTGCCGGAGCTCGACGTCATATCGACCGTCACCCGGTCGCCGCACCACCCACTGGGCGTCAAGGGCATCGGCGAAGCGGGCACGATCGCCTCGACGGCAGCGGTCTACAACGCCGTGATGGACGCGCTGAAGCCGCTCGGGGTGACGAGGATCGACATGCCGTTCACGCCCGAGCGGGTGTGGCGCGCGATCCAGGAAGCGAAGGGGAGCTGAGCCATGTTTGCTGCCGATTTTGAGTACTACCGGGCGGGCTCGGTGGCCGAAGCCGGCCAACTGCTGGCCGCTCACCCCGGCGCGAAGCTCCTCGCGGGAGGCCACAGTCTGATCCCGCTGCTCAAGCTGCGTCTGGCGGCGCCGGCCGCGGTGATCGACATCGGGCGCATCGCGGAGCTGCGCGGCATCTCGACCGATAGCGCCGGGCTGCGCATCGGCGCGCTGGCGACCCACGCCGAGATCGCCGCGTCGGACGCGGTCAAGGAGCATGCGGCCGCGCTCGCCGAGGCGGCCAGGCAGATCGGCGACCCCGCGGTGCGCAACCGCGGCACCATCGGCGGCAACCTCGCCCACGCCGACCCCGCGTCGGATCTGCCGACGGTGCTCGCGGCGCTCGGCGCCACGTTGACCGTAACCGGCAAGGACGGCGAAAGGTCGATTGACGCCGGCGACTTCTTCACCGGCGTGATGATGACGGCGCTGGGCGAGAACGATCTGCTCACCTCGATCCGCGTCCCGTCGGCCGCGGGCCGCGGCACCGCCTACGTCAAGTTCTCCCACCCTGCCTCGCGCTACGCCGTCATCGGCGTCGCCGTGGCGCTCGGGATCGGCACCAGGGGCGGCGGCTGGATCTCCAAGATCAAGGGCGAGCCCAAGGAAACGGTCTGCACGGGCGCCGTGGTCGCCATCGGCGGCCTGGTGCCGAAGCCGGTGCGCTGCAGCGCGGTCGAGGCGGCGCTGAACGACCAATCGCCTTCCGACGAGGCGTTCGCCTCCGCGGCCGCCGCGGTGTCGGGGGATCTCGGAGACGATCTGCTCGGCGACGTCTTCGCGTCGGCAGACTACCGCAAGGCGGTCGCGCCGGTGTACGTCCAGCGCGCGCTCGCGGCCGCGGCCCAGCGAGCCGGGTAGAGTCTTTAGCCGCTCACAGCGAACCCTTCGGCGCGACCCACACCATCTCCTGGCGGGTGACCGCGGCGATGGTGTCGAAGTCCGCGTCGTAGTGCAACACCGTCATGCGGGCCGCCTCGGCCGCCGCCGCGATGATCAGGTCCGGTATCGGCAGGCGGTGCTGCCCCCGAGTTGCGAGCAACCCCTGCACCTCGATGGCCCGTTCGAAGATCGCGCCCGTCAATTCGACGTTGCGGTAGGCAAGCTGCCGGCGGGTGCGGGCGCGCGCGTGCTCGTCCCGACTACGCGTCGAGTACAGGACCTCGAGCTCGATGATCGCGCAGGTCGCCGCCTCACCCGCTGCAATGACGGGCGCGAGCCGCGCCTGCACGCTCGGGTGCTTCATGCGGGCCAGCGCGCTCTTGTCAATCAGATAGGGCATGCATCAGGATGATGGGCCGCGGTCAGGAGCGCCACGCCTTCGCCATTACCTTCTCGTCGTCCAAGTCGAGCCCGTCCATGGCGGCAAGCGCCCTGATCTCCTGGCGTCGCGCTTCGGCACGCATGACTTCACGCAATGCGCCGTCGATCGTCTCCTTGATCGACGACGTTCCGAGCACGTCCCGGACCTGCTCGAGCAGCAGATCGTCGACGTCGACACTCGTTTTTCGCATGGGAGTCCCTGCCTCCACCCTCGGCACGCGATTATATCAACTAAGGCTCTGATTTGATATCATGACGACCTCAAGATCGACTATGCTCCCATCGACGCCGACATCCATCGACGACCTCCGGCAGCTCCTGGCGGAGCACCTGTACATCGCGGACGATGGACTCGCGACGGCCATCTACCTCGCGCTGAAGCTGCGCCGGCCGCTGCTGCTGGAAGGCGAGGCGGGGGTCGGCAAGACCGAGGTCGCCAAGGTCCTCTCCGCCGCGCTCGGCGCCGAGCTGATCCGCCTGCAGTGCTACGAGGGGCTCGACGTCACCCACGCCGTCTACGAGTGGAACTATGCGCGGCAACTGATCGAGATTCGGCTCGGTGAGACCGCCGGGGAGCAGCCGCGCGACAGGCGCGAGCGGGCTCGCGAGTTGTTCGGCCCGGACTTCCTGATCGAGCGCCCGCTGCTGCAGGCGCTGCGGGAGCGGGAACGGCCGCCGGTGCTGCTCATCGACGAGCTCGACCGCGCCGACGAGGAGTTCGAGGGCTACCTGCTCGAGCTGCTCTCCGACTTCCAGATCACGATCCCGGAGGTGGGGACGATCAAGGCCGCGGCGCCGCCCGTCGTGATCATCACGTCCAACCGCACCCGCGAGCTGCACGACGCGCTCAAGCGGCGCTGCGTCTACGCCTGGATCGACTACCCCAGCTTCGAGAAGGAGCTGCGGATCATCACCACGAAGGTGCCCGATGCGCCGACCGTGCTCGCCGAACAGGTGACCGGCTTCGTGCAGGAGCTGCGGCAGGCCGACCTCTACAAGGTGACCGGCGTGTCGGAGACCCTCGACTGGGTGGCGGCGCTCGTCGCGCTCGACAGGCAGGAGCTCGACGCGGCGACCATCGAGCGCACGCTCGGCATCGTCCTCAAGACGCAGGAGGACATGCAGAACATCCGCGGCGAGCGGATCCAGCAGATGCTGAACCGCGCGAAGGCGCCCGGAGCGCGGGCGGCCGGTCCGGTCGTGCCGGCGGGAAGCTGATCGCCGGCTCACGCGCCGCGTCGGTCGATCCGCGGATGCGGGACATCAGGTCGCTCCGGACGGTGCCAGAAGCAGGTTGACCCTCTCCAGGACCGCGGCAACCGTCTCGTGCGGCAGCGCCCCGACCACGGTCGCGTTACGCCGGCGCCAGTCCAGGCTCTTGACCTGGTCCGCGAGGATGACACCTGCGATACCGGATCCATCCGGGATGGCAACCTCGAACGGATATCCCTTGACCCGGCTGGTAACAGGACAGAGCAATGCAAGACCGACCCTGCCGTTGTAGGCGGCCGGAGACAGAACAACCGCGGGACGGCGTCCGGCCTGCTCCCTTCCGGCCTGCGGGTTGAAGTCGATCCAGACGGCGTCCCCGCGTTCGGGAACGCGTCGGGCCGGCATCACCATGCTTCGCCGCCCACCGCAGGGCCCGTCTCGACCTCTCCGTGGAGATTGTCCTCGGTCACACCAGCCAGAAGGTCATCCAGTTCCGCTCCGGGCCGCTTCAGTACCGAGACAACCAGTTGCTCACCTCGTGGAGTCAGTTCGACCGCCGCGTTCAATGTGATGCCGACCTGGGCAGCCACGGACTGCGGAATCCTCAACGCCAAGCTGTTGCCCCACTTTCCGACGCGTGTCTCCATGCCGGTTTTTCGCCCTCACTTTGCCGGGGGATCTCGAAGTAGATACAATGTTTATACACAGGCTCGGCTGCGGGCGTCAACCTCACACCGGCGGTCGCCGCGCCGTCTGGCAGAATTGAACCGCCGATGGCGTACCTCCTCCACAACCTGCTCCACTTCACCCGGCTGCTGCACCGCCTGGGGCTCGACGTGCAGGCCGGCCGCGCGCGCGAGGTTGCGGCGGCGCTCTCGTACGTCGACGTCGGACGGCGGGCGGACTTCTACCACACGCTGCGCAGCCTGCTCATCCACCGCGCCGACGACCTCGCCGTCTTCGACGAAGCCTTCCGGGTCTTCTGGCGCCGCCCGCACGGCGAGTGGACCGAGAAGGACCTGAGCGCAATGGGCGAGAAGCGCCGCTCGGGGGCGCCGGAGTACGAGTCCGAGGCCCCGGAATCCGATGCGGACGGCGGCGGCGCGGGACGTCAGGCCAGCTACCAGGTGGAACGGATGGCGGTCCTGAGCTACAGCAACCGGGAGTCGCTCTACGCGAAGGACTTCGAGCAGTTCAGCGAGGACGAGTTGTCCGCGGCCCAGCGGATGATGGCCGACCTGGACTGGGATCTGGGCGAGCGCACGTCCAAGCGCTGGACCGCGGGTCGGGGACGCGCACTGGACCTGCGCCGGGTCGTGCGCGCCAACATGCGCTACGGCGGGGAGCTGATCGACCTGCCGGAGCGGCGGCGGAAGACGAAGCGGCGCCCGCTGATCCTGCTGTGCGACGTCAGCGGCTCGATGGAGCGCTACAGCCGGATGCTGCTCCACTTCGTCCACGCGCTGACCGGCGGCGGACGCCTGGGCCGCGTCGAGTCGTTCGTCTTCGCGACGCGGCTGACGCGCATCACCCGGCAGCTCGTCACGCGCAAGGCCGCAGCCGTGGTGCCGAGCCTGCCGCGCACGATCACCGACTTCGGCGGCGGCACGCGCATCGGAGAAGCCCTGCGGACGTTCAACGTCGAGTGGGCGCGGCGGGTACGCGGCCAGGGTCCGGTCGTACTGCTGATCTCCGACGGCTGGGACCGTGGTGAGCCGGACTGCCTGCGAGCGGAGATCGCGCGCCTCCAGCGTTCCTGCCATCGACTCATCTGGCTGAACCCCCTGCTCGGGTCGCCCGACTACGTCCCGCTGACGCGCGGAATGCTGGCCGCCCTGCCGTCGATAGACGACTTTCTGCCGGTGCACAACCTCGCCAGCCTCGAGGCGCTGGCCCGCCACCTGAACAGCCTGCCGGCGCACCGCCCGGCCCGGCGCCAGGGGCCTGTCGCTGCCGCGTCGAACGGGGCAGCCGCGTAGCTCTGCGCCTCCCCGCCCGGCGGCCTCCCGTGTTGGCGCGGTATGCTCATGAGATGGAAGTCTCGGCCACGTACACGTTCGACGCCCCCCGGCAACGGGTGTGGGATCTGCTGATCGATCCGCAGGCCATCGCGGGCTGCCTCCCCGGCTGCGAGGCGATGGAGCCGACGGGTGACGACACCTACCGCGCGACACTCACCATCGGGATCGCCGCCATCACCGGGCGCTACCAGGGCACCGTCCGCATGACCGACAAGGACGAGCCGGCCGGCTATACGCTCGCCGTCGAGGGCAAGGGCAAGCCCGGCTTCGTGAACGGCTCGGCGCAGGTCGCGCTGGCGGAGACCGACGGCGGCGCCCGGACGAGCGTCGCGGTGACCGGGAAGGCGCAGGTCGGAGGGACAATCGCCCGCGTCGGCCAGCGGCTGCTCGGCGGGGTCTCGAAGATGATGATGGACCGCTTCTTCGCCTGTCTCCAGGAGAAGGCGAAGGCGGCGGGAGACGGCTCGTGACGGCGCTGGCGCGTGTGCTGGCAGGCGTCGTGCTGCTCGCGGCGTTCGCCGCGGGCGTGGTCGGCCTGCTCGTCGTCGCCTTCGACCTACAGATCGAGTTCGCCGGCAACGGGATGCGGCCGCTCTTCTCGTTCGGCGCCCCGGACGTGCACTACGCCGCGCTGGAGGCCGATCGCGCGGGAGCGACGCCCGCGGCGCCGGCCGTTGCCGGCACGAACCCCGCCGGCATCGATCCGGCGGCGCCGGCCACAGCCGGCCACGACGCCTACTGGACCGACTTCCGCGGCCCCCACCGGGACGGGCTCTACACCGAGACGGCCATCCGCACCGAGTGGCCCGGCACCGGCCTGGAGCCGCTCTGGAGCCAGCCGGTCGGTGGGGGCTACGCTTCCTTCGTCGTCGCGGACGGACTCGCCTTCACCATGGAGCAGCGTCGCGATGAGGAGGTGGTCGCCGCCTACGACGTCGACACGGGCGCAGAGGTCTGGACGCACGCCCGGCCGGCGCACTTCCGGGAGACGATGGGCGGCCCGGGACCGCGCGCCACGCCGACGTGGCACGCCGGCCGGCTCTACGCACTGGGCGCCACCGGCCGGTTCGTCTGCCTGGACGCCGCCACCGGCGCAGTCGTCTGGGAACGCAACATCCTCGCCGACGGCGGCGCCGCCAACCTGCCCTGGGCGATGTCCGGGGCGCCGCTCATCGTCGACGACATGGTCGTCGTCCAGCCGGGAGGGCCGCGCGGCTGGTCGGTGGCCGCCTACGACCGCCTGACCGGCGACGTCGCCTGGCACGTGCTGGACGACGTGCAGGGCTACACGTCGCCGATGCTGGCGACGCTGGGCGGCGTCCGGCAAATCGTGGTGGTCAGCGCCGAGCGGGCCACCGGATTGCGGCCGGATGACGGGACGCTGCTGTGGGAGTATCCGTGGACCGTTCCGGTCGTGCCGAACATCGCACAACCGCTCATCATAAATAACACCCGGCTCTTCCTCTCGGCCGGCTACGGGAAGGGCGCCGCACTCGTCGAGCTGACCCCCACCGGCGACCGCTTCACCGCGGCGACGGTGTGGGAAACGAACCGGATGAAGAACAAGTTCAGCAGCTCCGTGCTGATCGACGGCTACATCTACGGGCTCGACGAATCGATTCTCGCCTGCATCGACGCGGCCACCGGCGAGCTGCTGTGGAAGGGCGGCCGCTACGGCTACGGTCAGCTCCTGGCCGCGGGGGACCAGCTCGTGGTGCTGACCGAGCGGGGCGATCTCGTGCTGGTGCGGGCCACACCGGACGGCCACGAGGAAGTGGCCGGCTTCCGCGCCATCGAGGGCAAGACCTGGAACGTGCCCGCGATGGCGGGCGGGCGCATCCTCGTGCGGAACGCCCGGCAGATGGCGGCGTTCGACCTGTCACCGTGACAGCCGTCACGCGCGCTTGCGCTTCCGGACCGGGGTCGCCCCGGCATCCACCGCTTCCGCGCTCGCGACCGCGGCGCGTGACGCCCGCTTGCGCGCGGTCTTGACGCCCCGCTTCACCGGCGCCTTGACCGGCTTCTTCTTCGACGCGCTCACCTGGTCGAGGCTCTTGCGCAGCGCCTCCATCAGGTTCACGACCTTGGCGGGGGAATCGGCCTCCTGCTCGACCACCTCCTCGCCGGCGACCTTCGCATCGATGATGCGCCGCAGCTCCGCCTGGTACTCGTCGGTGAACTCCGACAGGTCCAGATCGCCGGTGAAGGTGCCGATCACCTGCCGCGCTAGCTGCACCTCGGCAGCGTTGACCGTCTCCGGCAGATCCTCCAGCTCGTCTATCGCCGACATCCGCCGCACCTCGCTCGCCGCGCGCAGGGTGAACATCATCAGCCCCCTCTCGCGCGGCTGCACGGCGACCAGATACTCGCGGCCGAGCAGCGCCAGCTTGCCGATGCCGGCCTTGCCCTCGAGTGCTTCACGGAGCACCGCGAACGCCTCGGCCGCGACCTTGCCGTCCGGCGCGAGGTAGTACGGCCGCTCGACGTAGATGGGATCGATCGACTCGACGTCGGCGAACCGCAGCAGGTTGATGATCCTGGTCGACTCGGGCTTCGCCTTGGCGAGGTCGTCGTCGTCCATCACCACGTAGCGCCCCTTCTCGAACTCGTAGCCCTTGGCGATCTCCGCCTTGTCGACCTCGCGGTCGCACTCCTCGCACCACTTTTTCTGGCGGATCCGCGTCTGACACTCCGCGTGCAACTGGTTGAACCGGATCACGCCGGTCGCGTTGGTCGCGGGAAAAACCCGTACCGGAACGGTCACCAGGCTCACCTTCAGGTAGCCCTTCCAGGTTGGACGTGCGGCCATCGATCCTGCTCCTTGTCCCGGGTGTGTGCCCCCGAGGGGCAGGCCCCGGGGGCGAACGCGGCACAGCAGCAACTCCCGTTCGGTGCCCTGCGCACGCCGGTTCGTGCAATACCGTGCTGATCAATATATCGGCACGAAGCGCCGCAAGGTTCCATGACGCAGCGGAAATGTCTCGCGCGGCGCCGCCCCAGGGGCCTGCGTGCGCCCTCGGCGGCGCCGGCCGCGCTCCGCTTCGTCGCGCACGTGCCGTATGCTGATAGCGCCCCGTGGCGAAACGGCAGGTGCGGCAACGGCGGGCGGCGACGGCATGGCGCGGAGACTCGCGTGACGTCCGACCGATGCTGGCCTCGCCGGCGCCTGCCGGCACACACGACCGCCTCCTCCGCAGTCCGGACCTCGTGTTCGAGCCGAAGTACGACGGTATTCGTGCGCTGGTTGCGCTGGACGACACTGCGCCTCCTCGCATCTACACGCGGCTCGGCCGCGACAAGACCGCGCAGTTCCCGGAGGTCGTCGAGCCGCTGGCGGCCCTCGGGCTCCGGCTCCGGCGTCCGGTGCTGCTGGACGGCGAGATCGTGGCGACCGGCGAGGCCGGCACGGCACTGCCCTTTCAGCACCTCCAGGAACGGCTGCAAGCGACGGGCAGCGCCGTGCACGCCGCGGTACGTCACGTCGCGACCGCGCTCGTCGTCTTCGACATGCTGCGCGACGGGGACGAGGATCTCAGACCGCTTCCGTTCACGGAACGCCGGCGGCGGCTGGAACGCCTGATGCGCCTGACCGACTCGGCAACGGTGCGCCTGGTCGAGAGCGTGACCGGGAAAGGGATGGCGCTGGCCGCTCGCGGCCTGCAGCACGACTGGGAGGGGATCATCGTCAAGCGGCCCGACGGGCGCTACGCCAGCGGCAGCCGGGGCCCGGGCTGGCAGAAGGTGAAGTTCACGCTCACCGAAGAGTTCGTGGTCGGTGGCTGGACCCTGCCGCGCGGAGCGCGCCGGCACTTCGGCGCGCTCCTCCTCGGCTACTACGGGGAAGGCGCACGCCGAGCGTCGACCGAGCCGCTCGTCTTCGCGGGACAGGTGGGAACCGGATTCACCGACACCGAGCTCGACCGCATCGCCGGGCTCCTCGCCCCCCTGCAGACCGATGCGCCGCCGTTCGTCGAGCTGGCGCACCCCAAGCCGTCCGAGAAACGCCGGTGGGTCGAACCGGTACTCGTGGTGCAGACGACGTTCAGCCAGTGGACGCCCGACGGCGTGCTCCGCCACCCCGTCTACAACGGCCTGCGGGACGACAAGCGGCCGGCGGACGTGCGGCGCCCCGCCAGGCGGCCACCCCCGGGTCGCGCGTCCGATCCGGCGGCGCGGCGCCCCGCGACACGGCCGACCGGCCTGGTGAAGACGGAAGCGCGCACCTCACCGAGGACAGGCAGGGCGGATTCCCCAGCACAACCGGCGCAGCCGACGCCCGCACCGGGACCGGCGCCGGCGCACCCGGAGCCGGGGGTCGACGACCTGCTCGCACGGCTCGACGACCTGGAGCGCAGCCAGCGGCGCGGAACGCTCGTGCTGGGCGACGGCGCGCGGGTTCCCATCGGCAACCTCCACAAGGTCTTCTGGCCCGAACCGGGCATCACCAAGGGGGAGCTGCTCCGCTTCCAGCTCCGTATCGCCCCGTACCTGCTGCCGGTGGTCGCGGACCGGCCGCTGGTAATGAAGCGGTTCCCCAACGGGGTCGCAGGCAAGTCGTTCTACCAGCACCGCGCGCCGGACCCGCTGCTCGACGGACTCCGCGTGGCGACGGTGCGCGAGAGCCCCGACAAGCCGGACTCGGTGGTGCCCTACCTGGTCGGGGGATGGCTTCAGACCCTGCTCTACATGGCCCAGCTCGCCGTCATCTCCCAGGATCCGTGGTTCTCCACGCTGGAGGACCTGGAGTCGGCCGACCAGGTGGCGCTCGACCTCGATCCGATGCCGGAAGCGTCCTTCGACCGCGTGCTCGACGTCGCGTGCTGGCTGCACGACGAGCTCGACCGCCTCGGCGTGCCCTGCTTCGCCAAGACGTCCGGCTCCGAAGGGCTGCACATCTTCATTCCGCTTCCGCCCGGCACGCCCTACGAGGCGGGCATGATCTTCTGCCAGATCATCGCCACCGTCGTGGCCGACGCCCACCCGGCCGCGGCCACCGTCGAGCGCATGGTCAGGCAGCGGCGCCCCGACGCCGTCTACATCGACTACCTGCAGAACATCTACGGCAAGACGCTCGCCTGCGCCTACAGCGCCCGCGCCAGTCCGTTCGCCGGCGTGTCGACGCCGCTGACCTGGAAGGAGGTGCACGAAGGGATCGCGGCGGGGCTCCGGCCGCACGACTTCACGATGCGGTCCATCTTCACGCGCCTCGAGCAGATGGGCGACATCTGGGCAGCGCTGCGGGCCGCCGAACCGGCCCGCCTCGAAGCGGCGTTCGCCTACGGGGAGTAGCGGGCCGCGTGGTAAGATGGTCGCTCGCGCGCCCGTAGCTCAGCTGGATAGAGCGCCGGGCTTCGAACCCGTAGGTCGGGGGTTCAAATCCCTCCGGGCGCGCCAGAGCAGTCACCGCTCGCCGCCGCCGATTCGACGGCCGGTGTGCGAAGCGTGGGGATACGCGCCCGTAGCTCAGCTGGATAGAGCGTCGGCCTCCGGAGCCGAAGGCCACAGGTTCGAATCCTGTCGGGCGCGCCAATTCTCCAGGCCCTTTTCCCCCAAGAAAAGGGCCTTTTTGTTTGGGTTTTGGCGCTTTCCCGACCGGGACCGCCTCTACCGCGTTCGGGTCAGATCGGGTCAGCGCGGGCCCCGGAACGCCCCTTTCGGGCACCAAAAGTTAGCAGAAGAGTTAGCACCCCGTCCGCGCCGCCCCGCGGGTCCGAGCCGCCCGGTCCGGTAGACTCCCGAGCCGGCAGATCTCCGCCGTCTCGGATCCCTCACTTCGCCAGGGCGCGCGGCGTCAGGCGCGGCTCATCCCGGCATCAGCTTGGTCCGGGGCGACGGCAACGTCGCCGCCGGGGAGTAGACGAACGACGCCGGCAGGGTCCAGCCTGTCGACGTCGCGAGGCACTTCGACGACGGCGCGATCGTAATATTTCAACCAGCTCCACGAGCGCGTGCCGGCGCTGGCGCCGCTGTGCACCGCCCTCGGGCGGCGCTTCTCGTCGCGGTCCAGACCATCGTGTACGTCTCGTGATCGGCGTCGTGAAGGAGTAGCGGTCGGCGTGGCCGAGCATGGCCTTAACCTGTGCGCAGAACTGGGCCAACTCCACACGCGACCTGCCCCGTGTGCGGGTTCAGGGCAAGCGTCGAGTTGGTGTAGAGGGCGTCGTTGTAGGTCGACATCCCGCGGCTCGCCGCCACCCACGGCTTCGCCTGCGCGGTGCCGATGAAGAAGAGGTCGAGGTCCGGATCGTAGGCGCCCGGAATCCAGGTGTCGCCGCCGCCGCGCAGGTGCGGCGGGATGTCGCCCCAGGTCCCGCTGTTGACGTCGCCCGGCTGGGCGATGGTCGAGGTGCGCCAGAGCTCCTCGCCGGTGTCCGGGTCGTGGCCGGTGATGAAGCAGCCTTCGTCCTCGAAGCGCTCGCAGCCGTTGATGCCGCTGACGACGACGCCGTTCGCGATGCTCGGCCCGCCCGTCTGGGCGAAGCCCTTCCGGTAATCGGCCCGCGTGGTCTGCCAGACCGGCTCGCCCGTCCGCGCGTCGAGGGCGACGATTGCCGCGTCGTAGGTGGCCAGGTAGACCTTGTCCCGGTAGAGGGCGATGCTGCGGGTCGCGCGCCTGCTCTCCGCGTCCTCGGGATACTGGTGCCGGTGCTCCCAGAGCAGCTCGCCGGTGGCCGCGTCGAGGGCCTGGACGACGTTGCCGGGGCTCGCCAGGAACATCACGCCGTCGTGGACGAGCGGCGCGGTCTGGTTGGTGCCCTCGGGCATCGCCAGCGCCCAGGCCAGGCGCAGGCCGGCCACGTTGTCGGGCCCGATCCGGTCCAGCGGCGTGTAGCCCTGGTTGTCTCGGGTGCGCCGCCAGGTCAGCCAGTCCTCCGCCGGCGGATTCCGGAGCAGCTCGTCGGTGACCGGGGTGAAGCCGGAGACTTCGCGGTTGACGAACGCGCGCAGCGCCGGCACGGCGTCCACGTCGCGGGGCTCATCCGCCGACGCCGCGTCAGACGCATCCGCCGTGGCGGGGGCGCCCCTTGCCGGAGCGGCGCCGGGCTCGCCGACGATGCCCACGGCGTTCGCGGTGAGCGCCCGCGGTCCCGCCGCATGGCCGTTCACCTGCAGCAGGTAGGCGACGATGCTCAGGTAGGTTCCGCTCGGGAGCGATCCGCCGAGCCCCGGCGGCATCTCGGCCCGCACGTACTCGTACAGCGCCGCCGCGGTTTGCGATCCCCAATTGCTCAGAAAGCTCGGACCCGTCAGATCCGGCCCGTGCACCGCGCCCCGCAGCGTCGTTCCGTGGCAGGAGGCGCAGGAGCGGCCGCAGGCCGTCCGTCCGCTTGCGGCCTGCGCGTCGAGGAACGCGCCGCCCGCCGCGGGCTGAGCCCCGGCCGGTGCCGCGATGCCCAGGGCCAGCCCGACGGCAGCCAGGCTCGCGACGCCGGCGAGTGGTCGTGTCCTCCGCGACGCCCGAACGTCGCTGCATCCGCCACCATGTCCGCCCGTGTCTGTCTTGGCATCGGCCCGTCTCCCTTCGGACAACCTCGCTGGGCCGCCCGTATGGTCCGCGATTTATAGGTCGCGGGCCGGGCTCTCGATGTCCACCGGCGGCCACTACAACTCCTGATGCACCAAGCCCCGGTGCGGAGCCTGGTCACGCCGCGTGGTCGGCTACCCGATTGGTCAGCCCATCGACACCATGCTCGCCCTGGCCGCGCACAAGGCCGCGGTCACCTCGCGCCAACCACCGTCGGGTGCATCTGCAACATCGACCGCGGCTCCCAGTACGCCTCGGCGCGCTACCGCGAGTTGCCCCGCCGCTCACAGGCGGGTCGGAACGATGAGCCGACGTGGCAACCACGTACGATAACGCTAAGGCGGAGAACTCATCGAGACCCTCAAGGTCGAGGCTGAACGCACGATCAGCGCGCAACATCCATCTCTTGAAATATGTCCAAAATATCGCTATTATTTCAGACAATCGAGCATCATGCCATGTCCACCGCACGAGCCATTCGAGCCGGCATCCGTAGGCTGCCGAAGGGAAAGCCCTTCACAAGCGAGCCCTTTCTGAAGCACGGCTCGCGCAGCGCCGTCGACCGGACGCTTTCGCGCCTCGCCGGCCGGGGCGAAATCCAGCGTCTTGCCCGCGGCGTCTTCGTCCGCCCCAGGACAAGTCGCTTCGTGGGCACCGTCCTCCCTGACGTCCTCGAGGTAGTCAAGGCCATCGCGCGGAACAA
The DNA here is from genome assembly GCA_965222905.1 of Vicinamibacterales bacterium. Lineage (GTDB taxonomy): Bacteria > Acidobacteriota > Vicinamibacteria > Vicinamibacterales > UBA8438 > WTFV01. The sequence continues at coordinate 565,176 of OZ244976.1, forward strand.
TGGCGAGACAGTCCAGGTCCACGGCGCGGAAGCCGCGCGCCGGTTCAAGCTCAGCACCCAGGTGCCGACCGCGCCCGTGTTCCTTACCAGCGCATCGAGCCGCACCATCCGGATCACGAACATCACCGTCAGGATGGTCCACACCTCGAATCGCCGGCGGCTGCAATTCGCCGGCGAGGCGTCGGGCGCCGCGCTCTCCGCCCTCTGGTATCTCGGCAAGGACAACGTGACCCCGGAGACGGTCGCCACGATCGAGGCCGCCCTCGGCCCGGCGGAATTCCAGAGGCTGTCCTCGGCAGACATACCGGCGTGGATGACCAAGGCGTTCGCCGCCGCACGGGACAGGCTCCATGGCTGAGGCGTTCATATCTCTCGATGCCCGCGAGCGCGCCGACATACTCCGTACCGTCGCCGCCCGGTCCGGCCGGGCGGCCATCATTCTGGAGAAGGACATCTGGGTCTGCTGGGTCCTCCAGGCCCTCTTCTCCATGCCCGACCCCCATCCGATGGCCTTCAAGGGCGGCACCTCGCTCTCCAAGGTCTACGGCATCATCGACCGGTTCTCCGAAGACGTGGACGTCACTCTTGACTACAGGGCCTTCAACGACGGTTTCGACCCCTTTGCAGACGGTGCCAGCCGGAATCAGATCAGGCTCTTCAGCGAACGCCTCAAGGACCGCGTCGCGGAGTACATCCGCGACGTCGTGGTGCCCGCCCTCTGCGCCGCCGCCGACGGCCTCGGAGCTGACGGCCAGCACGACATCCGCATCGGCGACGACGGCGAGACGATCCGTTTCGCCTATCCGTCCGCGGTCGAAGACCCGCACGGTTATGTCCGCAGTGAAGTCCTGCTGGAATTCGGCGGACGCAACGTCATCGATCCGAACGAGCAGCACACGATCAGTCCCGACATGGCCGACCTGACCCACGAGCTCGACTACCCCGTCGCGGTCGTGACGGTCCTCTCTCCGGCACGCACTTTCTGGGAGAAGGCCACGCTGGTCCATGTCGAGTGCCACAGGCGGAGGCTCGCGGACCATCCCGAACGGCTCTCTCGGCACTGGTTCGATCTGACACGCCTCGCCGCCCACGATATCGGCCGGGCCGCGCTCGCCGACCGCGAACTCCTGGAGGATGTCGTCCGGCACAAGAGCGTGTTTTTCCACGCCGGTTACGCAAACTACGATCACTGCCTCGACGGCCGGCTGCGGCTCGTCCCTGACGACGACCAGCTTCCCAGCCTGCAAGCCGACTACGACGCCATGCGCGCCGCCGCCATCGTCGCCGATGACGCACCCGAGTTCGACGCGCTGGTCGAGGAAATCCGCATCCTCGAAGCCAACGCGAACCGCCCCCGTTGAATACGGACGGCCACCGGCTCGCTCCGCAGCCGGCCCGCTTCCGGACGCACACGCTACCCTCCGGCGTAGCCGACCCGCCGTCCGCCGAGGTCACCACGCCGCGAACCCGTACCACGCCGCCGCGGTAACCGCATCGACCCTCGACAGCGCATCGCCGCGCGCCGGGCAGTTCAACGGCGCAGTTGATGCACCGCTTCGTGCTGTGGCTGGTACCGACGCTGCAGGAGTTCCCCCGGGGCGGCAGAGGGCCCTGCTGCGCGGGCGGCTGCAGGCGACGGCGCTCGACGGACTCGACCCGGGCTGGTCTTTCCGCCGACCGCCGCAACTGACGGATCGTCCGCTATCGCACCCGCCAACGCCGAGGCCGACCGCGACATCTGCGCAACGACAACGACAACCACAACGACGACCGACCGACCGACCACGCCCTCACCGACCAACAGTTGCCCTGCTGCCCTCCACAGATACACCGCCGGTCCCGCCATCCCCACCGCCTCGTGGCTCCGCTTCCAAAACCGCCACGTTCACGATCGGCCCCTGCGCAACAAGAACGCGCCCTCTGCGGTCCGATTCCCGCTCGACGCTCCGATGCGCGACCTTCAGACTTGCCTCCACCTGTTCTCAGCGGGCAGTGCTATACTACGTCCCCAAACGCATGTCATCCCCCAGGTTTCCGAAAGGAAGAATGTCGTGACAACAGATCCCGTAAGCGTTGAAGTCCCGATTCTTAGCTGGTTCGACCGGCCGATCAAGCAAGCTATTCACTCGATTTTCGACGATCTCAACACCGCTACTGAAGCTCTCGACGTATTCCATAAGTATCGACGCAATCACTTCCGACGGTTGGTCGAAGCCATTCAACATGTCAAGATCCTCGGCATGAGCGAGCCGATACTCTTGACGGCTCTCTACAGTCCCGTCATGGTATCCAATACGATACACCGTCGACTATACGAACAGGAGTGGTTGAGCGCGTCCTCGGCAGACGCCCCGAACCCAACTCGCCACCGGCGCCCCGTCAAGCTCCGGAGAGCCGATGCGTTTATCGAGGAGCATTCACGTGTTGCTGTGCTCGGATCTGCCGGGTCCGGCAAGACTACGTTGCTTCGGCATGTCGCGCTGGCGATGTGCGATAATGTTGTGTTTCGTTCCACAAAGCTCAAGACATCCAGATTCCCGTTCTTTGTGGACCTGCCGAAGTACGCACGGGATACCGAGGGTGCCAAGTCTATTGCCGACTACCTTAGCGGGGAGCTAGAACAGTACACGGACAGCTATGCTCGTTATTTCGTCCACAGAGTGCTTAACCGCGGTTTAGCGGTACTCGTTCTAGATTCGCTCGACGAAGTGCCGCCGTCTATCCGCAAGGCCGTTGTAGAGCAGATTCGAGAGACGGCTACGGGATATCCGAAGTGCCGGATGGTCGTATCCTGCCGAACGGCAGATTATGAACCGATTAGTGATAGTTTCTATGAGGTCGAAATCGCCCGCTTAACGCAGCCGGCAATCCGCGCGATCGTGAAGGCTTGGTTCAAGGACGAGGAAAAAAGGGCACGACAGCTACTAAGGACACTGCGCGAAACTAGTTGGGTGCGGCTCTTCTTCGTAGAGGAGTTTTTGCCCTATTCATGGGCCTTTTTGCCCGCGGATGCGTCTCTCCAGTGCTCAGTTCGGGGGGACAGCAACCAAGCCAGCGCGTACCCGCGTCTTTCCGGCGGCCAGCCGAGCCTCGAAACGGCACCGAATACCGTCGGTCTGTCCCCCTCGGGCGCGCTCCCTTCTGGACATTCGCGCGGCGTTCTGGTACGGTTCCATGGGCAGGGGGACAGACCTGTGATGGCTGTGACGACAGGATTCCAGGGACGTAGATTCGACGCGCCAGAGGCGCGAACCGGCGTCCCTCGCATCGATCTCCCGAGCCCGGCCCCGTGCGCAGCGGCCGATGCTGTCTTCGCGGATGCCAAAGCCTTCCTCTCCTCCAACGAAGCCCGGCAGATGAGCGAGAGCGAACTCGAACGGGAACTGCACCGGCGGGGCCAGAAGTTGGTACGCAAGCTCCTGCAAGGACATCACGACCAACGCAGCCCGGGACAGGCCGCCGGTCCGGCCGAGGACGCCAGTGGTGTCGAGTGCTCGGCGCGGCGCGAGCAGGATAGCCACGCCGAAACGACCTCCGGCACGATGCAGGTTGTGGGTCTGGGCTGCGCGCGGCGCGGTCACGACGGCTTGCATCCGCTCGATGCCGCGCTGAACCTGCTGCCGGAGCGCTCCTTGGTCGATATGCGCCGCCGCGTGACCATCGCGACCGCTTCGCGGGCACCACCGCGTACGCCCTGGAAGCCACAGTGGTACTCGACATTATCCACGTGGCAGCGGCGATGCGGCGTGCGGTGCTCGTCGCCAGCTCATTGAAGGCCTGTCGGCGTTTGGCCCGCGACCGGATGGGAGTCGACCGGCGCACGGTGACACTTGGCTGCAGTTGCGACGGTCCTCAAGCCGCCACGGGCCGCCGGCGCATTGATGCGTACTGAGACCCTCCACCAAGCGCGCGAGTACCAGCGGAACACCCCCAGCCGTCGCTGACGGCACAAGTACCATCGGCCACCGGTCCCCTCCGCTGCTCCCTCACCACGCCGTGACGGATCCAATTGCCTCCTGCCTCGCTGCCGCAGAGACTGATTCGGCCGCCGACGAAGAAGAGCCGCACCCAAACTAGTTTACCATCTGCTGGGTTGCTGGTCATACTGGAGGTATGAAGCGAGACATCGAGCTGGAAGCGACCCTGGTTGCGAAGTATGCCGTGGTCGCGCCCGTGTTGGACGAGCGCAGTCGCCGCCGGTGGGCGGCGGCCGAGTCGCTCGCCATCGGCTACGGCGGCGACGCGGTGGTTTCGTCGGCCACCGGTGTGGCTCGGGAGACGATTCGCAAGGGGCGCCGGGAGATTGCCCGCGACGAGGCGCCGACGGACCGCATCCGACGCCCTGGAGGCGGAAGGCCTCGCATCCAGCAGGATCAACCCGGCATCCAGGCCGCGCTCGAAGCCTTGGTGGATCCGCTGACGCGCGGAGACCCGACCTCGCCGCTGCGCTGGACGTGCAAGAGTCGCGCAAAGCTGGCGGCGGCGCTGAACGAGCAGGGGTGGCGGGTGAGTTCGACCACTGTGGGCCGGCTGCTGCACCGCCTGGGCTACCGGCTGCAATCGCCGCGCAAACGGCAGGAAGGCGCCACGCATCCGGACCGCAACGCGCAGTTCGAGCACATCAACCAGACCGCGGACGAGCATCTGACCGCCGGCCAGCCGGTGATCTCGGTCGACACGAAGAAGAAGGAGCTGGTCGGGAACTTCAAGAACGGCGGGCGGGAATGGCAGCCGAAGGGCACGCCGCCGGCGGTGCTGGTGCATGATTTCCCGACCGACGCCGAGGGCAAGGCGATTCCGTACGGCGTCTACGACATGGCGCGCAACGAAGCCTGGGTGAGCGTGGGCTGGGACCACGACACACCGGCGTTCGCGGTGGCGTCGATTCGACACTGGTGGCATCAGATGGGTTGCGGCGCCTACCCCGAGGCCACGACCCTGTTCATCACGGCCGATGCGGGCGGGAGCAACGGGTATCGGTTGCGCGCCTGGAAGCATGAGCTTCAACAGTTGGCCGACGAGACCGGACTGACCATCGAGGTGAGTCATTTTCCACCCGGCACCAGCAAGTGGAACAAGATCGAGCACCGGCTCTTCTGTCACATCACGGCGAACTGGCGCGGCACCCCGCTGACGACGTACGAGACCATCGTCGACCGCATCGGGAACGTCCGGACAGCCACCGGGCTCCGGGTCCGGGCCGAACTCGACGCCGGGGAATATCCCACAGGCGTTACGGTGACCAAGGAAGAGATGGACGCACTCGCGCTGGTCCCCGATGCGTTTCACGGGGAATGGAATTACAAACTGTTACCCCGATCAAGTTGAAGACTTTATATCGATCACTGTCCTAACTCACCTGAGACGCGACGAGAGCGTTCTATCCCTCTGCGAAACGCCCCTTCTACTAAGTTTGCTGTGCATACAATTCCGTCACGATCTCTCACTTCCCAAGAGAAAGGCGGAGCTGTTCAAGCGCTGCATAGATGCGTTCTTGCGCGGGTGGGATGCGAATCGAGGGTTTCGTCGAGACACGGCGTACTCGAGTCTTTCTGATGATCGCAAGGAAAAACTGTTTGAAACTGTCGCCGGCAAGGGATTCGGCGGGGACGATGTCCGATACACTTTTCCTGAAAACGAAGTCGTTGAGTGGATTGAGCAGTGCTGCGATTTGTTTGGCATGGCTCCAGCTAAGGACAATGGCATTCTAAGAGAGATCGAGGCTCACCATGGCATTCTGGAGCGATACTCAGCGGACTCGTACACGTTTAGTCATCCATCGTTCCAAGAGTGCTTTGCGGCCCGCGACGTACTTCTACAGCGGCGAGAGTTGGAAGCGGTCCGTAAGCATTTCGACGATGATCGTTGGGCGGGAGTGATTGAGTTTGTGGCAGCCATGCATGGGGATCCAACACCACTGCTGAAGTATCTTGCTGAGAAGTCAGAAATGGGGTCTGTGAAGTACTTTCCGGCGATGGCGCGTCGAACCCAAACGCTGCTCCTATTGTACCGGTGTTTAGCGTCGGACGTGAACATCCCAAATAGCGTCCGGAAGAGGCTGTACGGCAGCATTGTAGCTGCACAGCGCCATATGTCAGCGACCTTCAGGAACGGCGGCGTTTTTCCGATCGCGGTACTCGTCGAGGACGGTGTGCGCCACACTTACTACTATTACAATCGGCGGCGAACACTTGCCGCGGCGCTTCGACCTCTTCGCCGTCTGGCCAATGAGATGGGTGCGGCTCTTTTTCATAGATTGCTATCTCGCTCATTCATAAGGGTTTATGTCCGAGGACACTCCCTCTTCAGTGCGTTTTGAGGGGTGACAGCGTCCGGCGAGCGCCCCATCCGCCTCTTTTCGGGCCGCCGCCCGACCCGACCACGACGCCGGCACGCGCCGGTCCCCCTCAGGCGCGCTCCCTTCTGGACATTCGCGGGGTGCGGCTCTTCATAGAGGATTTTTCGCCCTATTCATGGGCTCTTTTGCCCGCGGATGCGTCTCCCCAGTGGCCATTTCGGGAGGGACATCAAGCAGGCCAGCGCGTACCGGCGTCTTTTCGGCAGCCAGCCGAGCCTCGTCACGGCGCCGAACACCTTCGGTCTTCTCCCCGACAGGCGCGCTCCCTTCTGGACATTCGCGCGGCGTTCTGGTACGGTGCCGTGGGAAGGGAGGCAGGCCTGCGATGGCTGTGACGACAGGATTCCAGGGACGTACATTCGACGTGCCCCGAACCGGCGTCCCGTGCATCGATCCCCCGAGGCGAGCCCCGTGCGCAGCGGCCGATGCTGTCTTCGCGGATGCCAAAGCCTTCCTCTCGTCCAGCGAAGCCCGGCGGATGAGCGAGAGCGAACTCGAACGGGAACTGCACCGGCGGGGCCAGGAGTTGGTGCGCAAGCTCCTGCAAGGACATCGCGACCAACGCAGCCCGAAAGAGGCTGCTGGTCCGGCCGAGGGCAAGGGCACCAGCGGTGTCGAGTGCTCGGAGCCGCGCGAGCACGAAAGCCACGCCGAAACGGCCTCCGGCACGATGCAGGTTGTGGGTCTGGGCTGCGCGCGGCGCGGTCACGACGGCTTGCATCGGCTCGATGCCGCGCTGAACCTGCTGCCGGAGCGCTACCTGGTCGAGATGCCCCGCCGCGTGACCCTCGCGACCGCCTCGCGGGCACCACCGCGTACGCCCTGGAAGCCACCGTGGTACTCGACATCATCCACGTGGCAGCGGCGACGCGGCGTGCGGTGCTCGTCGCCGGCTCATCGAAGGGCCTGTCGGCATTTGGTCCGCGACCCGATGGGAGCCGACCGGCGCACGGTGACACTTGGCTCCAGTTGCGGCGGTCCGCAGCCGCCGCGGGTAGCCGGAGCCTGGATGCGTACTGAGGAAGAACCTGGCCAGCGCGGTGCTGGCGCGCGGCCTGGACAAGCGGCGGTTACGGCGGTTACGGGAGCGTTGAGCCATGCAAGTTGTTCTCCGCCGCACCGCTCCACCCGCCCCGGCGCCCTATGCGGCGGCGGAGGCTTCTTTCGCGGAGACCAAAGCCTACCTTTCTTCGCGCGAGGCCCTGCAGATGCGTGAGAGCGACCTCGAACGGGAGTTGAACCGGCGTGGTCAGGAGTTGATGCGCAAGCTCCTGCAAGGGCACCTCGACCAACGCAGCCCGGGGGAGGCGGCGGGTCCGGTCGAGGGGGCCGACGGTGTCGAGCGTTCGGAGCGGCGGCTGCACGACCGGCAGTTGGAGACGACCTTCGGGACGGTGGCGGTCGAGCGCCTGGGCTACGCGCGGCACGGTCACGACAGTCTGCATCCGCTCGATGCGTCGCTGAACCTGCCGGCTGAGCGTTACTCGCTCGAGGTGCGCCGCCGGGTGGCCGAAGCGGCCGCATCGCGGTCGTTCGACGAAGCGCTGTTCGAGCTGTCTCGCCATAGCGGGGCCGATGTGCCCAAGCGTCAGGCGGAACAGTTGGTCGCTCGCGCGGCTGAGGACTTCGACGCCTTCTACGCGGCGCGCCGAGCGGCGGCGGGCGAGCCGGTCGCTGACGAGTCGGTTGTGGTGCTCACCTTCGACGGCAAGGGCGTGGTGCTGCATCACGAGGACCTGCGCGAGGCGACGCGCAAGGCGGCCGAGAGGCGCCGGCGGCAACGCGAGCAGCTCTCCCCGTTCAACCGCCTGCGGCCGGGCGAGAAGAAGCACGCCAAACGCATGGCGACGGTGGCCGCCGTCTACGCGGTCGCGCCGTTGGTGCGCAGCCCGGAGGATTTCCTGCAGAGCCTGATGCCCCGACAGCCGGCGGCCAAGGCCAAGAATCGGGCCAAGACCGCGGCGGTGCGTCCTCGCCCGGTGGCCAAACGGGTCTGGGCGAGCCTCGAACACGATCCGGCCGAGGTGGTCGCCGAGGCGATGCTGGAAGCCGAGCGCCACGACCCGGAGCGCGTCAAGCGCTGGGTCGTGCTCGTCGACGGCGCCGAGACGCAACTCGCCCTCGTCGAAGCGGGCGCCGCCGCCTACGGCGTCGACGTGACGGTGATCCTCGACATCATTCACGTGGTCGAGTACGTCTGGAAGGCGGCGCACGTGTTCCATCGCGAGGGGAGCCCCGACGCGGCGCATTGGGCCTGGACGCGCGTGCAGAGCATTCTCGAGGGCAAGTCCAGCAAGGTGGCCGCGGCGATGCGGCGGGCGGCGACCGTCGCAGGCTTGTCGAGCGACACCCGCAAGCCGGTCGATACGTGCGCCGACTACCTGCAGAAGTACGCGCCGTATCTGCACTACGACCGCTACCTCGCGGCGGGCTATCCCATCGCCACCGGCGTGATCGAAGGGGCGTGCCGGTACCTGGTCCGCGACCGGATGGAGTTGACCGGAGCCCGCTGGCGGCTGGTCGGCGCCGAGGCGGTCCTGAAGCTGCGGGCGCTACGGGCCAGCGGCGACTTCGATGCGTACTGGGACTTCCACGAAGCGCGCGAGTACGAGCGGAACCACGCCCAGCGCTACGCTGACGGGATAGCACCGCCGGTCAGCGAGCCGCCCCCATCGCCCTCCTCACCTCGCCTTCGCCGGGTCAAGTAGCTCTTGCCATGCCGCTCGCAGCCCCTCCTGGACCCCTCTGGACCGCCGACGCAAAAGAGCCGCACCCCAATGAGATTCTGCTGTCACCGTCGGACTTATACGCCGACATCGCCCTTCGTCAACTCGACGAGGTCGCATTTGAAGAGTCGACGCCCCACGCGGAGCTTGAGGGCGTTGCGGCAACTCTGTGTCTGGCCGTTCCGTTGGCGTCATCGCGGCCTGAGAACGTGAGGACGATACTGACGGAACTGAAGGACAGAGAAATACGGGAGGACCTAGCCAACTGCCTTGTACCCGCATTCAGGGCTGGAAAAATCAGCTTCCGCCGTGTAGCGTCACGGCATGGAGCACCAGAACCAGATACTACAGACGCTTCGTGCGCCGGAGTCGCAAGCTCGCCTCGAGCGGATTGTGGCGCGGGAGGCGCTGAACAACCGAGCGGCGGTGGGGCGGCGGGTGTGCGCGGAGTTCGGGTTTGTCGATGCGCGCGGGTCGGCCCAACTCGCGGGTTGTCTCAAGGCGCTCAACACGCTGCACAAGGCGGGGCGGATTGCGTTGCCGGCGTCGCGGCGTGGCGGGGGCGCGCCCACGCCGCAGCGTTTCGACGCGCCGGTGGCGGCGGCCACGGCGGTGCCGGGTACGGTGGAGGCGGTCGCGGGGTTGTCGCTGGAGCTGGTAGAGCAAGGCGGGCAGCGCCGGGTGTGGAATACCTTGCTGCACTTCGAGCATCCGCAGGGGACGACGACCTTTGCGGGCTGCCAGGTGCGCTATCTGGTGGTCTCGGCGCACGGGGTGCTGGGCGCGGTCGGGTTTTCGGCGGCGGCGCTGCAATTGCGGGCGCGCGAGGCGTGGATGGGATGGAGCGCTGAGCAACGCCAAGCCCATCTGCACCGGGTGCTGTGCCTGAGCCGGTTCCTGATCCGCCCCGGGGTGCAATGCCGCAACCTGGCCAGCCAGGTGCTGGGCCAGGTGCTGGCGCGTGTGGCGGAGGATTTCGAAGCCCGCTACCAGTATCGTCCGTGGCTGGTGGAGACCTTCGTCGGCCCCGCGCATGACGGCGCCAGCTTCAAGGCGGCCAACTTCGTGTGGGTCGGCCAGACGGCCGGTCGCGGGCGCCAGGACCGCGACCACGCGCGGGCTCGTCCGGTCAAGTCGGTATATATGTATGAGTTGGAGCCGCACTGGCGGCGGCGGTTGGGGGTGGCGCGGGTCGACGCGGCGCCGGCGCTGGCGCCGGCTGACGGGCTCGACAGCGGCGCCTGGACGGTGAACGAGTTTGGAGGGGCGCCGTTGGGCGATCAGCGGTTGTCGGCGCGTCTGGTCAAGAGCGCGGGGCTGCTGGCGTCGTTGCCCGGCGAGGCGGTCACCGCCAACGCGTCCCACGACCGCGCGGCGGTGAAGGGCTACTACCGGCTCATCGACCAGCCGGTGTCGTCGGCGGTCACGCCCGGGAACATTCTCGCACCCCACCGGGCGCGCACGCTGCAGCGGATGCGCGGCCAGGACACGGTGCTGTGCATCCAGGACGGGACGGATCTGAACTTTGCGACGCGCCCCAACTGCGAGGGGCTGGGCATCATCGGGCGCAACCAGACGGTCTCGAAGACGCTCGGCCTGCATCTGCATCTGACCCTGGCGGTCGATGGCGCGGGTCTGCCGCTGGGCGTGCTGCGCTGCGGTTTCGAGGCGCCGCCGGGCGGCGCGGCGCGCCCGGCGGACGAGCCACCGCCGGCGGCGGCGCAGGAGACGGCGCAGGAGGCCCCCAAGGCGGCGCAGGAGACGGCCCCCAAGACGCGGCGCTGGGTCGACGGGCTGCGCGACATCGACCGGGCGGCGGCGGCGTTGAGCCGCAAGACCCGAGTGATCAGCGTCATGGACCGCGAGGCGGATTGCTTCGCGGTGTTCGACGAGCAGCGCCGTCTGAACCGGGTGGAAGTGCTGGTGCGCGCCCACCATGACCGCTGTCTCGCCAAGGGCGCCCCGAAGCTGTTCGCCGCCATGCGCGCCGGCGCCGCCGACGGGCACGTCGAGATCGAGATCGACCGGCTGAGCGCGCGGCGCAAATCCAGCGGCAGGCAGGCCCGCCCGGCGCGCACCGGGCGGGTGGCGCGGGCCGAGGTGCGCCATCGCCAGGTGGTGGCGCCGCCGACCATCGCCGGCGCCGAACCGGTGGCGCTGTCAACGGTCCATGTGCGCGAAACCGCGCCGCCGCCCGGCGAGCCGGCGGTCGAGTGGTTCCTGCTCACCAGTCTCGACGTCGACAGCACCGAAACCGCGGTCGCGGTCATCGGCTACTACCTGCGGCGCTGGCGCATCGAAGACCTGTTCCGGGTGCTCAAGTCCGGATGCCGAGTCGAACATCTCGCGTTCCACACCGCCGACCGGCTCCAACGCGCGGTCACCATCAATACCGTGATCGCCTGGCGCCTGATGGTGATGACCCTGCTCGGACGTGACGTGCCGGGGTGCGACGCCCAGTTGCTGTTCACCGACCTCGAGTTGCGTTTCCTGACCGACTATGCCGAAGAACTCGGCCTGCCGCCCCCTGACCATCTCGCCGCCGCAGTCCTTCTGCTGGCCATCCTCGGCGGCTACCAGAACCGAACGCACGACCCGCCCCCCGGACACCAGATCATGTGGCGCAGTTACGAACGAATGTCCATCGCAACCATCGGTTACCGCATCGGAAGACGGGCGCGCGCTGGAGTTGTCCAGAACGAATAATGTGGGTAAAGGGCAGACCTAGTGTCCTGACCCTCAAATCCATGGCATCATGGGCAGACTCGCACCCGAAGGAGCCTGCCCATGCCACGCGGAAGCAAACTGGCCTCGCTCACGCTCACCGACGAGCAACAGAATCAGCTCCAGGGAATTGCTCAATCGGCTACCCGGCCCTACGCCCTGGTCGTGCGGGCCCGCATCATCCTCGCCAGCGCCGAAGGCTTGACCAACGTAGCCGTCGCCAAGCGTGTCGGCGTCACACCGCACACCGTCGGCAAGTGGCGGCGGCGCTTCCGAACGGCCGGCATCGAGGGCCTGCACGACGAACTCCGCCCCGGTCGTCCCCGGACCTATGACGACGACAAAGTGGCGGCGGTGATCAGCCGTGTCCTGCAGGAGAAGCCCGACGCCGCCACGCACTGGAGTACACGCACCTTGGGGCGAGCTGAGGGCATTGCCAAGAGCACGGTACAGCGCTGGCTCGCCCTCTTCGGGGTCAAGCCGCATCTGGCGCAGACCTTCAAGCTGTCCACCGATCCGTTCTTCATCGAGAAGGTGCGCGACATCGTCGGGTTGTACCTCAACCCGCCCGACCACGCGATGGTCCTGTGCGTGGACGAGAAGTCGCAGATTCAGGCGCTCAATCGCACCCAGCCGACGCTGCCGATGGGCCTCGGCTACGCCGAAGGCTACACCCACGACTACGTCCGGCACGGCACGACGACGCTGTTCGCCGCGCTGGACATCGCCACTGGAGAGGTATTCGGGCAGTGCCGGAAGCGGCACCGCCACGAGGAGTTCGTCTGGGTCGCCACCGCGCAGTCGATCCTCGACAAGGTGGCGCGTATCGCGATGCGTATTTCCGGGACAGCGCACTAGCCGGATTGGTAGATGAATCGCTTCAAGCCATCGGACGAGGCGTTTAGACAATATGGAATGACCGGCTCCCAATCGTACGGTCGTTGTGCGCGAGCACGCGACAAGGGCGGCCGAAAGGAGCCGGTCATGAGCGAGCGTATCACCTACGTGGGAATCGATGCGCACAAGGCGGAGTTGGTGGTTGCGGTGTTGGCCCCGGACGCGGCCGAGCCTGTTACCTGGACGGTGCGCAACGAGGCCCGGACGGTGGACCGTCTGCGGCGGAAGCTGGAGAAGGTCGCGCCGCGGCCCATCGCCTGCTGCTACGAAGCCGGGCCGTGCGGGTATGCGTTGCAGCGAGAGCTCGAGCGGAACCGGGTCCGCTGCGACGTCATCGCGCCGGCGCTGGTGCCGCGCAAGCCGGGGGGAGCGGATCAAGACCGACCGACGAGACGCCCGGAAGCTGGCGGAACCTGCACCGGGCGGATCTGTTGACGGTGGTGCGGGCGCCGACGCCGGCGCCGACGCCGGCCGAGGAAGCGGGGCGCGACCTGTGCCGCGCCCGCGATGACGCGCGCGTGGACCCACAGCGGTGCCGGCATCGGTTGGGCAAGCTGCTGCTTCGCCGCGGCCTGCATTACCCGGGCCGCGCGTGGACCCAGGCGCACCGGCGTTGGGTCAATGGTCTGAGCTGGCCGCATCCTGCCGCCAGCGGGACATCCCCCGTAGTTCGGCTGGGAGATCGTACACGGCGCCGAGGTCAATACGGTCCAGGGCCTGTTAACACTTACCTCAGCGCGTCGAAGATGAGCACGAAGTGGATGAAGCCGATGAACATCACATCCAGCTTCTCGAATCGGGAGAATATCCGGCGATAGCCCTTCAGCCGGCGGAACAGACGCTCGACCTCGTTACGTCGCTTTGTACATCTCCCGGTCGTACTCCCACGGGTCCGTCCGAGTCTTGAGCGGCGGCACCACGGGTGTGAACCTCAGGTCCAGCGCCAGTTGGCGAGTTTCGTCGCCCTGGTACGCGCGGTCCATCACCAAGGCCACATTGTCATCCTGCGGCCCCATGCTGGCCAGGAGCTTTCGGCCTTCCGGGCTGTCGTGGGCCTGGCCGGGCGAGAGCGCGAACGGCAGTGCCGTTCGAGCATCCGCGGCAACCAGATGAATCTTGGTGGTCCACCCGCCGCGGGACTTTCCGATGGCTTGGGGGCCGTTTTTTTTCGAGCCCCCGTGCCGTCGGGATGGACCTTGACGACGGTGCTGTCCAGCGACACCGCCTCCAGCTTGATACGGATCAACTGGGCGCGTTGCAGGTGTTCGAAGACCCGGTCGAGCACCCCGTTCTTGGACCAACGATTCATACGGGTGTAGATCGTGTGCCAGTTCCCAAAGCGCTTCGGCAACCCTCGCCACTTGCACCCCTGCTCGGCGACGTACAGGATCGCGTTGAGCACCTGCAAATTGGGCATGCTGACATTGCCACGCTGTCGCGGGAGGCAGGGCTCGATGCGTGCGTACTGCGTCTCGGTGAGCTCCATCCAGCAACGATATCACGAACCGCCCAATAGTGTTAACAGGCCCTAGTCAATACGGTCTCGACGATCCAGTTCCGGCTCTACTCGTAGTCGGCGGCCATCAGCCACACGCGGACGACCTCGGCGTCGTTGCGCAGGAGAGCGCACCGCTCTACCGCGCCGACTCCTGGTCCGGGAGGGCGAAGACGTAGAGCCCGTTCCCGGACGGGGGCTGGTAGATGTCCGGGCTGAGCACCCCGCTCAGGCCGCGGAAGATGCCGACGCCGGTCGGGACCGCGACGTACTGCCTGCCGCCCGCCGCATACGAGATCGGGAACCCGTGACCGGACTGGCCGAGGCGCGTCTCCCAGAGGACCTCGCCGGTGCCGACGTCGAGCGCCCGGAAGTAGCGGTCGACGTCTCCGACGAAGGCCAGCCCGGTGGCCGTCGTCAAGGACCGACGTCAGGAAGATGGCGCGCTGCTCGCGGCTCCAGACCTCCTCCATCGTTCGCACGTCGTACGCGGCGAGGCGTCCGAGCATGCCGTTCGTGCCCGGCATCTCGTGGAGCTCGATGGCGGAGACCCCGAGACCTCCGCCCCCCTCCAGCAGCTCGACGTGACGGCCGGTCAGCGTCATGCATGCCTGGTGCAGCGGATAGATGATCACCTTCGCCTCGGGGCTGTAGCCCGACGCCTGCCAGTTGTGGCCGCCGTACAGGCTGGGGCAGGCATCCACCGCGTCGTCGACACCGGCGTCGCGAATGTCCTGCCGGTAGCTCACGCGCCCCGTCTCGAGGTCGATCGACTCGAAGACGTCCTGGTGCAGCATCTCGGCCAGGTCGACGAAGGCCCCCGTGCGCCGGTCGAGCTTCCAGAGGATGGCGTCCTTGCCGGCCGTGAACAGCCACTTGTGATCATCGACGTCGACCAGCACCCGCTCGAAGACGATGTCCAGGTCGAGCGTCTCGCCCGGGACGTGCTGGAAGTACCAGGCGACCTGCCCCGTGCGCGGGTGCAGGGCCAGCGTCGAGTTGGTGTAGAGGGCGTCGTTGTAGGTCGACATCCCGCGGCTCGCCGCCACCCACGGCTTCGCCTGCGCGGTGCCGATGAAGAAGAGGTCGAGGTCCGGATCGTAGGCGCCCGGAATCCAGGTGTCGCCGCCGCCGCGCAGGTGCGGCGGGATGTCGCCCCAGGTCCCGCTGTTGACGTCGCCCGGCTGGGCGATGGTCGAGGTGCGCCAGAGCTCCTCGCCGGTGTCCGGGTCGTGGCCGGTGATGAAGCAGCCTTCGTCCTCGAAGCGCTCGCAGCCGTTGATGCCGCTGACGACGACGCCGTTCGCGATGCTCGGCCCGCCCGTCTGGGCGAAGCCCTTCCGGTAATCGGCCCGCGTGGTCTGCCAGACCGGCTCGCCCGTCCGCGCGTCGAGGGCGACGATTGCCGCGTCGTAGGTGGCCAGGTAGACCTTGTCCCGGTAGAGGGCGATGCTGCGGGTCGCGCGCCTGCTCTCCGCGTCATCGGGATACTGGTGCCGGTGCTCCCAGAGCAGCTCGCCGCTGGCCGCGTCGAGGGCCTGGACGACGTTGCCGGGGCTCGCCAGGAACATCACGCCGTCGTGGACGAGCGGCGCGGTCTGGTTGGTGCCCTCGGGCATCGCCAGCGCCCAGGCCAGACGCAGGCCGGCCACGTTGTCGGGCCCGATCCGGTCCAGCGGCGTGTAGCCCTGGTTGTCTCGGGTGCGCCGCCAAGTCAGCCAGTCCTCCGCCGGCGGATTCCGGAGCAGCTCGTCGGTGACCGGGGTGAAGCCGGAGACTTCGCGGTTGACGAACGCGCGGAGGGCCGGCACGGCGTCCACGTCGCGGGGCTCATCCGCCGACGCCGCGTCAGACGCATCCGCCGTGGCGGGGGCGCCCCTTACCGGAGCGGCGCCGGGCTCGCCGACGATGCCCACGGCGTCCGCGGTGAGCGCCTGCGGTCCCGCCGTATGGCCGTTCACCCGCAGCAGGTAGGCGACGATGCTCAGGTAGGTTCCGCTCGGGAGCGATCCGCCGAGCCCCGGCGGCATCTCGGCCCGCACGTACTCGTACAGCGCCGCCGCGGTCTGCGATCCCCAGTTGCTCAGAAAGCTCGGACCGGTCAGATCCGGCCCGTGCACCGCGCCCCGCAGCGTCGTTCCGTGGCAGGAGGCGCAGGAGCGGCCGTAGGCCGTCCGTCCGCTTGCGGCCTGCGCGTCGAGGAACGCGCCGCCCTCCGCGGGCTGGGCCCCGGCCGGTGCGGCGATGCCCAGGGCCAGCCCGACGGCGGCCAGGCTCGCGACGCCGGCGAGTGGTCGTGTCCTCCGCGACGCCCGACCGCCGCTGCATCCGCCACCATGTCCCGCGCGTGTCTGTCTCGGCATCGGCGCGTCTCCCTTCGGACAACCTCGCCGGGCCGCCCGTATGGTCCGCGATTACAGGTCGCGGGCCGGGCTCTCGATGTCGGTCCTCGAGAAGTCGCCGCCCTTGAACAGAAGAGGTACCCTTCCCGTACGCCGTCATCCGGTTCGAGATCGCGGCTCGCTCAGCCGGCGTCTTCTCGCCGCGCCTGCGCACCGCCGGCGCAGGCGCCGCGGTCAGTCCGATCGGAAAGTCGTGCTCCCACCAGATGCGGCCGGTGGCCGGGTCGAGCGACATGACCCCGGCCGGGTGCCAGACGATCCGGGTGTCCATGCGGGTGTTTCCGGCCACGATTGTCGTCTTCCGCCGGTCGCAATTCGTGTGGTGCTACAGCTCCCGCAAACCGTCTCGAATCGGTCACTTCTTCAGCCCAGCGCGCTGATCGCCCGGAGGCGCTCGACCGTCGTCTCGCCCGCGGGCTCGCGTCCGTCGACCAGTTCGGCGGCAAGCCGCACGATCGCCTGCAGCGGCAGCGGTCGGTAGTCGGTGTGCTCCACGCAGATGTTGACGTAGCGGCCGGAGCGCAACGGCTCGTTGTTGTGGACGTGCCCGTGGACGTTGACGGTCCCGGCCGGCACGTCTCCGAGCGGGATGTGCGTGAACGCCAGCGGCGGGTCGGTGGTGACCAGCAGCGTCATCCACGCCTCGTCGAAGCCGGTCTGCGCGACCTTGCCCCGCCTGGTGAAGTCGTGATTGCCGAGCACGAGAACCTTCCGGCCCGGGGCCATGGTCACCCGATCGAGCCGGATCGGCTTCAGGCTCCCGGCCAGGGCGATGTCG
Organism: Vicinamibacterales bacterium; assembly: GCA_965222905.1. GTDB lineage: Bacteria > Acidobacteriota > Vicinamibacteria > Vicinamibacterales > UBA8438 > WTFV01. The sequence goes on from OZ244976.1 coordinate 582,556, forward strand.
CCGCAGCAAAGCATGACGTCCTCCTCGCCCACTACATGCCGCCAGTTGCCATGCAGCACGCCGTCCATCTGCTCGCAGCTGGTGAACGGCCGCTTCGTGTAGCGGATAATGTTGCGGTGGTGCAGATGCAGGTCGGACCACACCCAGGCCGGCCGGTCCGGCGTCCACGTCCCGGGTGGCCGTCGGCGCGTCTCGGCCAGCATGTGTCGAATGGCGCCCGCACTCGGTGCCAGGACCTCGAGTTCGGCCTGGTAGATTTCGTTCAGCTCGTTCGCGGTCATCATCGTTTTCGCGTCTTCAGGCTGCCGACCATCGGTCGCGGTCTCGCTCGAGCGCCGCGCGTGTTGCGCGGCGCATCCGCTCTTGGTGCCGGCGCTCCATCGGAGTCCGCTCCCGGCGTCCCTTGTGCGCCGGCCCGTCGTACAGGCCGATTCGGAGAGCTCCTCGATGGCCGTTGGCTCGCGCCAGCCACTTGGCACCGGGCGCCTGTTCCCAGCACTCGTGGTGGTGTTCCTGCAGGCAGCCGTCGACGCTCACGTCTCCCAGGCAGATGGTGGTGTCGTCCGCCTCGGCCGCCTTGCACCAGGCCTCGATCAGCACGTGGTCCATCTCGTACGGCTTCTCGAACGGCCGGTCGAAGGCCAGGATGGTGCCCATGTCGCCCAAGTGCAGGTCCGACCAGATCTCGAAGCCCTCGGGGCGATCGGTCCGTTCTTCAACGTCCACCGTCCGACGTGCCTTCGTCCGGGCCGCGGCCCGGATCGGGATTCACGGCGTGCGTCCCTACGACCTCCGGCACAGCTACGGAACGGCGCTCTACGGCGTCGCGGGGGACACGCTGCTCGTCAAGGACGTGCTCGGCCACCCGGATGACGGAGCGCTATATACTCTTGGGCATGTGCCGGAAGCGATGCGCTTGGCGACGTCCCGTATCGAGGAGCACCTCGGCGCTCCAGGCGCATCGACGGCACCGAGGAACGGGCGGCGGGCGGTGCAGGGAATTGGCACCGAAAGTTAGCAGCCGCCACAAAGCGTTGTAAATACGGGAGTTGCGCGTCGGGTTTTCGGCCTCCGGAGCCGAAGGCCACAGGTTTGAATCCTGTCGGGCGCGCCAAACTCTGCGCAAGCGGGAGCGACCAGGATGATCGCGCAGGAGGGAGTGGCCATGACGTGGCAGAGAGCCGGCCTCGCGGCCGGCATCGCATTCGGGTTGACGCTGGTGGAAACGGCCCCTCACGCCGCCACCATGGTCATCGCCTGCATCGCCTTCTACGTGGTTTCCAAGACGCTGGCCGGTAAGAGCGTGCTGGCGGACGGCACGCCCATCACGTGGCAGAGCGGCGCTCCCGTCGCCGCGATCCTGATCGGGCTCGTGCTGGTGGAAAACTGGCCCCATGCCGTCACACTGGGGATGGGCATCGTGGTCATCCGGGCGATCTGCGCGCGCCTGGATTCCTCGGCCTGACCGCCTCCCCGGTCCCGGCTTCGCAAGCGGTCGCCGACGCCTGTCGTCCCGCTGGATCCCGAGCGAGTGAGAACGACGCTGGAGAGATCGACGGCCTGCGGGTCAGTTCTGCGGGGCGCCCTCCTGCTGCTGCAGGCACTGGCTGACGATCTGGTCGCTCCCGAACACGTCGAAGGACAGTTCCTGGTCGGCCACGTCCACGGACAGGCTCGCGGCGTTGCGCAGCATCCGAAACATGAAATCGCGCCCGGGGCCGCTGGAGATGCTGAGGAAATACCCCCCGGCCTGCTGCCGGACCGCGACGTTGCGCCGCCCGCCGGGAATGCCGCGCATGGCGACCCGCCGGGCCTCGACCGGCTCGGCGAGCTGGATGGCCGCGCCGGTACCCCGGGTCAGGCACTGCAGGAGAATCGCGGCGCCCGATTCGTGAAAGAGCCGAAACTCCTTCCCACCCTCGACATCAGTCACGTTCCACTGCGCCTGTCCGGCGGCCGGAACTGCACCGAGCGTCGCCAGCGCGCCGAGCAGCACCAGGGCCGTGAACATCCTCTTAACCATCATTCGCTCGCCTCATTCCGGTTGCCGATTCCCGAACGTCACGAGCGCCGGCATTTCCGTATCGCGGCTCATGCCCGCCGCTCGGTCCTCCATCTGCTCCAGGCACTGCTCGACAATGGTGGCGCTGCCGAAGACCTTGAACGAGGCTCCCTGGCCGGAAGCCCGCACGTAGATGCTGGAGGCGCTGCGCAGCATCGCCAGGGTGAAGTCGAGACTGCGGCCGCCGGCGACCTGGACGGTATACGGGCTCACCGGCTCCACCGCCACGTTCTCCCGCGCGCCGGGAATGCCGCGCACCATCGCTCGTTGGGTCGGCTCGATCGGCTCGACGAACTCGAACCCGGCCCCCATCCCCTGCAGGCGACAAGCGAGGATGATCGCGGCCCCCTCGTCGTTGAGGAGCTGAAACTCCTTGCCGCCGCCCTCGAGGTTGCGCACCTCCCACCGCTCCTGCTGGCCGGCGGCCGGAACCGCGCCGAAGGTCATGAGCACGCCGAGCACCGCGACGGCCGCGATCGTCCTCTCCATGGTTAGCTCCTGTTCGGGTCAGCGAAGCCGCCTGGGCTGCCCGATCCGATCCTCTTCCTGGTTCAGACACTCGCTGATGATGGAGTTGCTTCCGAAGACCTCGAAGACGGTGCTCTCTCCAGACGCCCGCACGGAGATGCTGGTGGCCTCCCGTAGCAGGTCGAACGTGAAGTCGAGCCCGCGGCCGCCGGCGATCTGCAGCACGCGATCATTGATGGGCATGACCGCGACGTTCTCCCGCCCCCCGGGAATGCCGCGTACGATGGCTCGTTCCGTCGGCTCGATCGGCTCGGGGAACCCGAATGCGGCGGCCTGCCCGTTGACCAGACACGCGAGGATGATCACGGCCCCGTCGTCGTTGCCGAGCTGGAACTCCTTGCCGCCGCCGGCGAGATCCCGTGAATCCCACCGCGGCTGCCCGGCGGCCGGGGCCGCACCAACCGTCGCGAGTGCACCGATCACTGCCATCGCCATGATGGTCGTCTTCATGCGTCCCCCCTTCGGGTCAGGCTGGCGCGGACTCCTCGTCCGACTCTAACCTAAACCGACACTGCTGGCGACAGGTTTCCGTGACCCTGGGCCAAGCTACCGGAGGACGGCCGCACTGCGAAGGGGAACCGCGGAAGCCGGTGGCTCGGAGGCCGGCCTGCGATCCAGACGCTGGTGCCGTGAGCTATAATTGCTCTCTTCCCACGTTCGGGACGGGCCGCTAGCTCAACTGGCAGAGCAGCAGACTCTTAATCTGCGGGTTTGGGGTTCGAGTCCCCGGCGGCTCACCACTTTTTCCTAGGGAATCTGCGACTTTCGCCCCCTCGGGCTCCTGACCGTACTGCCTATCCGCGCCCGAGCGGATGGACGCCGGTGGACACGGGCGGTCGATCTTCAAGTCTCGATCGGCACTGATCGGGGGCGCCAGAATCGCGTCCATCTTGGCCGCGGCTTCCCGCTGCAGGGTCGGTACGACGTGCGCGTAGGTGTTCAGGGTCAGGCTGATCTGGGAGTGGCCGAGCGTTTCCATGATCGTGCGCGGGTCGACTCCCTGGGCCAGCAGCAGTGTCGCCGCCGTATGCCTGAGGTCGTGGTAGCGAATGGCGGGCAGCCCGGCGTCGCGAAGGATCGCCTTGAACAACCGATTCACGTTGCGACCGTCCAGGGGGGTGCCGATCGCGGTCGTGAACACGAGCCCGGAGTCGTGCCATTTCGCGGCGGCCGCGAGACGCTCTTCGCGCTGGCGCTCCCGATGAGCCCGCAGGGAGACGACCACCGATTCTGGAATCGTGATCGTACGACGACTGCGAGTCGTCTTCGGCTCGGCGAACCGGACAGTGGTCCGCACTTCCACCAATCGGAGACGCACATCAGCCAGGACCGCGCTGATTCGCTTGCGCGCGCTCCGGTCCTCCGTGGCAGCCAACTGGTCGAGCAACCCGCGCCGCTCGGCCGTCAACCGCTTGCGGCTCGCGGCGTCGCCGCCGGCTCGTTCAAGCGTCTGGCGTACCGCCAGCTCGCGTTTGTCCAAGTCCACATCGTTCCACCGCAACCCCAAGGCCTCGCCGAGCCGCAGTCCGAGCGCGAGCCCGACAGAGATCAGTGCTTCGAGCCGATGGCCGCTCACGGCCCCCAGTAGCGTCCTTGCCTGTTCAGGCGTCAGCGGTTGGATCTCCCGAGGGCGATACCGCGGGGGAGTTGTCAAGGCCGCGGCGTTGCGCGAAACGAGTTCCCACCGAAGCGCTTGATTGAGCGCGGAGCGAAGTACCGAGCGCACGTACCGGCGCGTCCGGGGGCTCACCCCTTGCTTCTCCTGACGTCGCAACCACGCTGCAACGTCGCTCGGTCCGAGCTTGGCCAGGCGAAATCGCCCCAGCCCCGGCGCAAGATGGTTGCGAACGATCTGCTCGTAGCTCTCATAGGTCCGGGGTCGCACCTCGGCCTTTTTGTCCTCGAGCCAGCGCTGCAGGTAGGACGCGACAGTCTCCTGCCCCGGTATCGGCGCCTCTCCACGGCCCATGCGTTGCACCGTTTCGCGGAGCTTGTCCTGGACCTCGCGCTTGGTCCTACCGTAGATCGTCTTCCGCCGGCGCTTTCCGTCCTGCCACCCAAGATCCGCCTGTCCCATCCACAGCCCGTTGGGCCTGCGCGTGACGGACCCCTCGCCCTTGCCGCGTCTCACTGGAGTCACTCTCCCCCCGTTCGTCGCAGCCCTGACAGCAGGCCTGCCGTTCACTCCGCCCGGTCCCGACGTTGCCTCTTCCACTCTGCGACCTGCTGCTCCACCCACCGCCGCAGCAGGTCTACCGGCACGCGGAGCGAGCCGCCGATGCGGAGGGACGGGATTTCACCGCTCGCAATCAACTCGTACATCCGGCTGCGGCTGACGCCGATGGCGGCGGCGGCTTCGGCCGGTCGATACAACAGGCGCTCAACAGGCATCGTGGCACCTCGCGACAGCACTCTTCAAGGTCAATCCGATTCCCGATCGTCCGTGGCTCCCTGCGTTGCGGCACGCCCGGCGCGCAGGGCGCCTCAAGACCCGGTCCGGCTCCGCCGGATCGGGCCGGCACAAGCGCGCGACAGGCGCATCGCGCAAAATAACTTGCAATGCAATTATATTCAATATACTGTTGAATGCAAATGTTCACGGAGAGTAAAATTGGCTGATGAACCCAAGTTCCTCCGGCGTCCACTCAGGCGGATACGGTCCCTCCTGAAGAAGCTGACTCCCGTGTCCACCGAATTGATTGCTCTGCTGGCAGCAGAGGAAGCCGAGCGCGACGAGGAGCTCGATCAGATGAAATTCCTCGTCGGCCATGTCGTCCTCAACTCGGCCCAGCAGGATCCGGAGTTGATCCCCGGGCTGCGGCGCCAACTTGACACGGGCCTGACGCGCGCGAATGACCGGTCGCTGTTCCGGCTGGACGGTGACGGCCCGCTCATCCCGCAGGAGGAGTGGCCGGGCTGGCCGGACCCGCAGCCTGCCGAAACTGCGGCCGCTGCCCGCCCCCACAGCCACCTGACCCCTGCGCAAAGACGGGCCCGGATCGCCTATCTCCAGAACCGCCAGAAGACCATCGAGCGCGAGTTGGAGGCATCATTGAGAGCGGACGCGCCGCAGCGAAACGAGACGAATACCCAGCGTAAGACCCTCGTCGGGGTGGTGCGGCTCACGCTGGCCTTTGACGACCACGAGGAGACGAACAAGCTCCGGAAGGTGCTCGATGACGGGCTCTCCGAGCAGCGGAATCGCAAGCTCTTTCAGCTGGACGGAGATGGGCCGCTCGTCCCCGAGGAGCTGTGGCCTGCACTGCGGGTCACCAAGCCGCAGGCGGCGAAGAAGCGTGACTCGAACAACCCTCCGCCGGCCGGGGATGCCGCTGCTCGAAGCCGCCGTTCCGCCTCCCAGCGCCCCGACCACAGTGGCCGCGCCGAGTCGCCAAAGGCTGGTGCGGTGCGCTCGCGGGAGCCGGATTCCGCCGGCAACGAAGCCACATCCTCCCAGCGCCCCGACAGTGGTCGCACCGAGTCGCCAAAGGCTGGCGCGGTGCGCTCGCGGGAGCCGGACTCCGCCGGCAACGAAGCCACATCCCCAGACGCGCAGGAGCCGATTGCGGGCTGGCGGCCACATCGCTTGCCGGTCCAGAGCGCTTCCGCTTCGGAGGCCGGAAAGCGAAAGACCGTGTGGGGTGCAGTGCTCAAGGGCCGTGCAGCCGTCGCCGCGCTGCCGACGGCACTGGTTGGCAAGAGGATCACGGTGACGGACAGCAACGAGAAGGTCTGGACCACGACGATCACAGAGGTGGTCCGCCGCGACGCCGAGTCCATTACCGTGCGGAATGCGGGCCGGCCTGGACGGTAGGGCCAGCGCTCGCGGAGGAGCAAGACCTCCGTCTCGTCGTCGACCTGATGTTGCGTTGCTGGTGCCGGCGATGCGGGGCTTCGTCGGGCAGACTGCTGCCGACACTGTCGCGCGTACCCCGGAGCGTCGACCGAGATCAGCTTGGAAGGACCTGAACCTGGAGGCCTAAGATGGCAAAAGCCGGACGCCCACCTACCCCCGCAAAAGAGCAGGTCACCGCGATTCGTCTCAAGAACAAACACGTCGAGATGCTCGACAGGGTGATTCGCGCCCGTTCGGAGCGCGACATGCAATGGGTCCGCCCTCTCGGACCCGAGCGGAAAGTACCTGGGACGGAGGTCACTCAGCAGCGCTACCGCATCGAGGAAATCGACTACTCGAGCGAGCGGCGAAACCTCGTGGCGAAGCTCATCGAGCAGACACTCACCATCGAAGTCCTGTACCCGACGCAGGTGCGGCCCCAACTGCCGCCCGGGGACTACAGCAACGTGGAGATGTTTGGAATCTCGCACTGGGAGAAGCAAGAAACCCTGCGTTTGACCGAGAGCGCGCCGCTCGCCGTCAAGCTCGTGCTCGAGGACAACAAGCTACGCCAGATGAAGCGCGAGTTGCCGCAGGAGGAGTACCTCAAGAGGGTCCAAGCCGCAACCCGTGCTGCGCTGGAGGCAGACGATGACGAGAAGACCCCCTGACCGTCACCAAGGACGCTACTATTCCGGCATGCATCGTTTCGAACCGTCCCGGGCAGCCGCTGCGGCATCCGAACGGAAGCGCGCCGTCGCCGAGACCGCCAGGAGGCTGCACGGCCTGCCCCCCACGCCCAGCACCCTGGTTGTCTACAGGCAGCACCTCAAGGACATCAGCGCCTGGTTGGGCGGCCAGCCACTCAGCGAGCACACTCTCGCCCGATACATTCGCTGGCTGGACGAATCCGGGAGGCGAACGGCCGTGCCGGGGGTCGTGTCCGCCGTCCACCACTTCTTCTACGGCGCCGGCAGGCCATTGCCACTGGGCCGGTTGAACCGCCGCGCCGTGCTCGCATGCGCTGCCGCCGACGCCCTGCGCTGCCGGACCACAGCTCCGGTGCGTGCTTCGGACATCACGGACACTCCTTCCTGCGCTCCCGGAGCTGCGCCCTCTCACGACGCAGCGTCGCGCCGGCCGGGCATCACTGCGGCAGAGTCCGAAGCGCCGCTCACGCGCAGTCCGAAGCGTGTCGGACGGCAAGGAGTTCGGACGTCCGAAGACGTTGTGACCTCACTACTTCGTCGCACGGTCAGTGTCCATTCCTCGGCGTCCATGGACCGCCGAGGAAGATGACGAGTTGGCCGCGATAGTGGCGGAGAACCGGGCCCACGGCATCAGGAACCCCGGTGCGCACAGATTCACCAGCCGGTTGAAGCAGTTCGCTGACGAGCACGACCGCACGTGCGCAGCGGTGCAGAAGAGAGCGCAGCGCATCGGCGCCAAGAGTTATTGAGGCCAGCCGAGTTTCGCCCACCGGGACCAGCGCACTTGGTGGGAACCCTGCTTCGACGTCCGCCCGGCGGAACAATCCGCCTGATACGTCGGACGCCGAAGCGCCGCGCAACGGCCAACCCGCGGTCCCGGCCGCCACGGACCGGATCCACAAAGCGGGTGAGATACATCAAGGACCACAGCGCGACGGCAATGGCGCCAACGGCGAGTCCGCGCAGTCTGGACACGGAAACTGCAGCAATCGGACATCGGGCATCTCGGCGTCCGAGACCGGCTGATGTCCGAAGCGGATCAGACCGCACTTACACGGAAAGCCTGTTGCCCCCGGCACGCCTTCGATGTGCTGGTGTCGGTCTCGCGAGCGCCGACGTCGAGCGCAGCCGGGGTATCGTCCAGCCTCGAGCGTCAGCCGCCGGAGTTGGCCGACCTGCAGCGGCCTGCCGAGTAGTCCGAATGCCGCTTCGGACAACCGAAGCTGGCGACCGATCGTCATTGCATCGTCATGTTGCATCGCCGGGGCGGCTCGATGGCCGTCGAGAACGTCACTTCTGGAAGATAGGCCCGGATCGAATCGCCGGTTCGTCCCGTCGCGTACGAGCCGACCGGACCGTGGCATCGCGTTTCGGGCAATGGTCGGACGACAAGCGCGGCCACCCGCATCATCGTCGTCCGACATCATGCCCGCAGCGCAGCCCGCCATCGACGTACATCATGGACATGATGCGTTCTACGACGTTGAGCCGCGCCCGGGTGCTGTACCCGGAGACGGTTCTTCGGTCCAGCAGCCGGCGGGCCAGTCGCCTGACGTCGCCCAGCTTCGCGGGCCGGTAGTTCACTTGCTCCACGCTCACGTTGGTTGCCGGGTGTCTCGACGAACAGGTCGGCGACGTGAGTCGTGTCCCCGTACGCCTGGAGCCCGGCGCCGGTCTTGCCGAGGACGAGGTACACGGCCTCGTGCATGGTGAGCCCGTACTCATCACCGTGAAGAGGAACACGCCCGCCATTCGTCGGCCGGTTCGACGAATGGCCGACGTGCTGCCATCCACGGCGTGCGGTGCGACGTAACTTCAGCCGGCTCGCGGAGACCTGTCGTGAAACGTACCCTGCCTCGCCCCGCCAAGCCGCGCCAAGGCATGCCAGTCCCCGGCCCGCCATGCCATGCCACGCCGCGACATCCTCAGTCTGCCGGACGCCGCCCTCAAGCGGCGTCCGGCAGCTCGGTCACCTTCTCGACGTCGAACCGCCCGTAGTGGCCGCTCTTCTCCGGCCGCCAGTCGCCGAGGCCGACGCGGCGGCCACCCGTGGCCAGCCACGCCGTCAACTGGTCGCTGTCCACCAGCTCCGGGTCGACATCGGTGACGCCGACGACCGACCACGGGCAGTCGAACCGCGCCCGGCTGCGAAGGACGCGCTTGCGATTCACCACCACCGGCGCGACGAACTGCGCGGCCGTGCTCAGCTTCTCGACGTCCTCGCCGTAGTGCTTGACGTCATAGCGGAACGTCACGCTCTCGATCATCAACCCCTCGCGCACGAGAGTGCCGTGCTTGGTCTTGCGGGCGCTGGTCTCGATCATTGCCCGAAGCGCTGCCTCCGGTAGCGTGGGTCTGCCGTCAGCGTCGAGATAGAGGGACCGTCGGCACTCGAGCTCCCAGAGCCGCTTGTCGTCGACGTCGGTTCGGTTGCCGCCTCGCTTCGCCGTGATCGCTGCGATCTCGCGGCTGACAGGGCTTCGCGTGTCGAGTCCGGCCGCTTGTTTGTTAGTTTTATCGCCGTGGACCGACCTCGGAAGGTCCACCCCCTGGCGCCCCCCGGTTGGGAGCGCCGGGGGTGGCGGTGGTCGGACCGCGAGCCGCTGGGCCGAACAGGGGCCGGAACGGAGTTTGGTCGCCACCGTCTTTTCCTACGGCCTGAATGGATACACGAGCGTGAGGGCTCGAAAACAAGCACAGGAGCAGGAAAAGATGCCAGATCCTACCGTAGTAGGCATTGACATTTCGAAGACGCATCTCGACACCTACATGGCTCCCGCCGGCAAGGCCGCGCGATTCACCAATGACTCGGCGGGGTTCAAGGCGCTCATCGCGTGGATCGACCAGCCGGTTCGCTCGGTCGTGTACGAGCCCACCGGACCTTGGCACCGCGCCTTCGAGGAGGCGCTCCTGCGGGCGGGCCTGCCGCTGGCGCGAGCCAATCCGTTGCAGGCGCGGCGTTTTGCGCAGGCGATGGGACAGCGCGCCAAGACCGACGCCGTAGACGCGCGGGTGCTCGCGCAAATGGGGACAGCGTTGCCTCTGCGGCCGACCGAGGCGTCGCCGCCGACGCACCGCGCCCTCGAGGAACTGCAGGTGGCGCGCGACGCGCTGGTCACGGACCGCACCGCCGCACGGAACCGCCAGAAGCACCTTCGACATCGGCTGTTGAAGCAGCAGAACAAGACGCGGCTGTCACAGATTGACCGGCATCTGGCCGCCGTCGATGCCGCAATCGGCAAGCGGTTGGCCGATGACGTGGGACTGGCCCGCCGGACCGAGATCCTGACCTCGATCCCGGGCGTGTCGAGCATCACCGCGGCAGGCCTGCTCACCCGGATGCCGGAACTCGGCCGCCTCGACGCCAAGGCGGTCGCCAGCCTGGCGGGTCTCGCGCCGGTCACGCGCCAGTCCGGCGCCTGGCAGGGCCGCAGCTTCATCCAGGGCGGCAGGCCGCGCGTGCGGCGGCTTCTCTACATGCCGGCCCTGGCGGCGGCCCGTTGCAACCCTGACCTGCGTGCGAAGTACCGCCAGCTCCGCGGCCAGGGGAAGCCGCCGAAGGTCGCTCTGACCGCCGTCATGCGCAAGCTCCTCCTGCTGGCCAACGCCCTGCTCGAACAGAACCGGTCCTGGTTGCCCGACCGGCCCAGGCGCGGCAGCGAGGCAGCACCGGCGGGAAGCGCGCCGTTCGTCGCCGCATGACCAGTCCGTGGGCTCCACGTGTAAGCGAGCACCGAGCACTGATCGAAACTGAACGCGGGTCGGTTCAAACCGCTTTCTGAAGAAGCAGAAGACCAAGCGGAGCGAACGTCCGTCCGCGGACGTTTGCGGAGTGCGGTAGCCGAGCGCGGGACCGGCAGCGGAGGGGGCTGGACGTGACTACGCGAGGGGCTGCGAAACGGCCGGCGACGGCTGGACGGATCGTCGTCGGCGCCCGTGCCTGCAACGCTTGCAGTGGAACGCCGCGCTGTGCCGTCGTCACGTCGGCAGCGTTCGCATGCTGGCTCACGACCCTGATGTCGATGAACTGTCCAGATCTTCGGAGTCCGCCACAGAGGATGAGCGTCATAGAGCGCGCTCGGCAAGTGCAAGGATTGGCCGGACGCCGGGTTCGCCGTGCGCGGCCATCGGAGCCCCGCGCAGGGACGGTCACTCCCCTGTCGGTACGTACGCTCACCGGAGGTGACGTTGGGATTGGCCGCGACGTTCGACCATCGTACGTACAGGTCGGCGCCGGTGCCCGAATGTACGGATTCACCACCCGCGGCGGACGAGCTCTTCCCTCGATCCGGGCCCTTGACAACATGGATACTCCGTTGTGCATGATGAGGGGGGAGACGCCGGCAAGGGTGAATTCAAGTCGCATCGTGCTATTACCTTCGAAAGTACCGCGCAGAATTGGTGCCGCGAGCCGCCGGCGCGCGTGAACCGGCGGAACGTGGTTGCGAAGACGAGGTGGCAGTCGGCGCACAGCGCCGTCAGGTCGGCGGCCGTCGTCTTGTCGGCCGGCGGGTATTTCTCTGCCCAGTGATGTCCGTGTTCGGCGTCCTGCTGGCCGCACAGTTGGCAGAGGCCGCCCGAACGGGCGAAGGCCTCGTCGCGTGCGCGCAGGTAGACCGGGTGTTGGTAGTTGAACCCGGGATGCGATGACGAATCCTCCGGCATGCGTGACTCCTCAAGCAAGTTGGATGCGTCGGGCCGCCGTTGGCGCGGCGGTCCGGCGCTGTGCGTCTGCTGTAGTTGTAAGGCTCGGGGCGTCCGGTCCGACGCCGCGAGCGTCTGCCTGAATCCCCTTCCCGGAATTGTCGTGTTTCGTCACCTGGGAGCGGCGGACGTGCGGTCGCGCCCACCGCTGCCGTGCCCCCGCAGCCGATGAAACCGTGCGCAGGTGCGGGACACCGGCACTGTCGCCGCTGGTGTTCGACCGGCTGTCCGGCCTCGACCGGCGCGCAGCGAGCAGGTCGCCGCGTACCGTGGTCGGCGAACGGGCGATCACGGGCGACGGGCGCTCCGTGCCCACGATCGCCTGCCGCCGGTCCATCGAGTCTCATGACACCCGGCCGACCGGCGTGGCCGCCGCCGCATCGTCCGCCGCCGGCGTACGCTGCAACCCCAGCTCCAGCAGCTCGTCGATCCGCGTCACGTAGTGGACTTCGACCGCGCGCCGGAGGTCGTCGCCCAGGTCCTCGTCGACCTGCTTCTGGTTCTCCCTCGGCAGGATGACGCGGGCCAGACCGCGGCGGTGCGCCGCGAGCACCTTCTCCTTGATGCCGCCGACCGGGAGCACCTGCCCGGCAAGGGTGATCTCGCCGGTCATGGCCAGATCGCCGCGGACCGGACGCCCAGTGACCGCGGACACCAGCGCGGCCGTCATCGTGACCCCGGCCGAGGCGCCCTCCTCGGCACCTCGGCCGAGTGCACGTGCAGATGCACGTCGGTGTCCCGATGAAAGGCCGGGTCGAGGCCGTATCGCCCGGCATTGGCCCGCAGCCACGACATTGCGGTCCGCGCCGACTCCCGCATCACCTCCCCCAGTCGCCCGGTCAGGGTCAGCGCGCCGGAGCCGGCCATCCGGCTCGCCTCGACGAAGATCACCTCACCGCCGCCCGCCCCGGTCCGGCACAGCCCGACGGCGACGCCCGGCTGCCCGGTACGATTCGCGACCTGCCCATCGGGATGCGCCGGCGCGCCGAGCATCTCGACGACGGCCTCCGGGGTGACCTCGACCGGTGTTTCGTTCCCATCGTGCTCATTTCCTTCGTGCTCGTTCCCTTCGTGCTTTTCGTGTTGTCTCTTCTTGTGTTCTTCAGGTTCCTTCTGGTCTCCGTTCCCGTCGTGCTCATCGCGCCCGTGCCCCTCGGCGCGGCGGCGCACCACCTTGGCGCACATCGCACCGAGTGTCTTCGCCAGATCCCAAACCCCTGGCTGCCGGGTGTAGCCGCGGATGACGGCCTCGACCGCCTCGTCGGTGATGCGCACCTGATCGGCCGGCAGTCCGTGCAACGCCAGCTGCAGCGGCAACAGGTGCGCGGTCGCAATGACCCGCTTCTCCGCGGCGGTGTACCCGGGCAGCTCGATCACCCGCATCCGTTCCCGCAGCATCGCCGGCACCGGCCCCAGCCCGGTCGCCGTCGCCACGAAGAGCGCCTCGGACAGGTCGAAGGGCAGGTCCAGATAGCGGTCACGGAACGTCGTGCCCAGCGCCGGGTCGAGCGCCTCGAGCAGCGCCGCCGCCGCGCCACCTGCCTCGTCCAGACGGTCGATCTCGTCGAGCACGAACACGGGATTGCGGACGCCGACGCGCCGCAGCTCCTCGACGACCCGTCCGGGCGAGCCCGAGCGGACGCCGTGCAGCGCCGCCGCGCCGCTCAGCGCCCCGCAGTCCACCCACGCGCACTCTCGGCCGAGGGCGGCGGCGATCAGCCGCGCCAGCGACGTCTTGCCCACCCCCGGCGGGCCCAGCAGACACAGCAACGGGGACGGCGCGTTCGGCTTCGCCAGGCGTACGGCGACGTAGTCGAGCAGGCGCTCCTTCACTGCGCCGTGTGCCGCGTGCCCCGCGTCGAGGATCGCCCGGGCGTGCCCCAGATCGAGCCGCCCCTCGGTGCGCGCCGTCCAGGGCAGGCTCAGCAGGCATTGCAGATACTCGCGGGCACGGGCATGGTCGGGATCGGTTGTCGCCCACGCGGACAGCCGCTCCAGGACCTCCCGCCCCCGCACCCGCACGGCATGCGGCAGCGCGGGCACGTCGAGCTGTTCGCGGAGACGTTCGAGACCGTTCATGGGCTCGGCGCCCGGCTCGCCGAGAAACGCGCGGACCTGCCGCGCCGTGATACAGTCGCGGACCAGCGAGGCGTCGCCGGTCTCGAGGCCGAGCACGACCTTGCGGCAGATCGCCTGCAGGCAGCGGGAGAGCTGGCGGATCCCCCGCTCGTTGGTGTAGTCGCGGATGATGCGCCGGCAGGCGCCCCGCGTGAACCGCACCGGTGTGGCCGTCAGCCCGGCGGCCCGGTTCTGCGTATCGATCAGGTGCGACTCGGCGATGGCGACCTTCTCGGCCTCGGTATAGCCGGGCAGGTCGATGATCTCGAGCCGGTCCCGTAGCGCCGGCGGGATCCGGGTCGGTTCGTTCGCCGTCGTGATGAACAGGATCTCCGACAGGTCGAAGGGCAGCTCGACGAAAGCGTCACGGAAGCGTTCGTGCTGCGCCGGATCGAGCGCCTCGAGCAGGAGCGCGGCCGGCGCGGCGCCGAGCTTGTCGATCTCGTCGAGTACGAAGACCGGGTCCTTCGAGCCGACCCGCCGCAGCTCACGCACGATCCAGCCGGGCTGCGAGTCCTTCCAGGTCCGGTTGTGGCCCCGCAGGTCCGACTCGTCCCGCAGCCCCCCGCAGGACAGCTTGACGAACCCGCGCCCGAGCGCCTCGGCGACGCAGTGCGCCAGCGACGTCTTGCCGACGCCGGGCGGCCCGGCGAAGCAGAGCACCGCACCACCGCGCGGGTTCCGCCGCCGCACGGCCAGGTACTCGATGAGGCACGCCTTGGCCTGTTCGAGGCCCGCGTGCCCGGCATCGAGCGCCGCGCGGACCTGCCCCAGATCGATCGGCGCCTCGGCGCGCCGGGTCCACGGCAGATGCTCCAGCCACTCGATCCAGTCGTTCGTCGTCGCGGCGTCGGCGCCCGACGAGTCCCCCAGGCGCCGGCGCTCGCGCGCAATGGCCCCCCGCACGGCCGGGGGCAGCGCGTCGCCGTCGCCCAGCACTTGGCGCACCACCACCGGCGTGACCACCTCCGGTCCCCGGTTTCCCGGCGCCGGGCGGCGCCCTGCCACTTGCCGGCAGACCGCCGCCAGCTTCGCGTTCAGGTCCGCCACGCCGGCTTCGTTCGTATGGTCGCGGATCACCCCGCGGATCGCCTCGGGCTCGAAACGGACATCACCGGTGCACGCCGCCGTCCGCCACGCCTCGGCGGTGTCCGGCAAGGGCAGTCCCGACGACAATGCCCCCTCCCAGAATGACGAGAGATCCTGGTCCAACAACACCATCGGAGCGTCCGGGGCGGCATCCGGCGCGGCCGTCAGGGGCGGCGCCACCAGCTCCGGCGCCAGACACCCCGCCGGCGTTCCACCGGGCTCGTCGAAGGGTTTCTTCAGCAGGTACTGCTCCGCGATGGCCAGCTTCTCCTGCTCGGTGTAGCCCGCCAGCTCGATCACCTCGAGGCGTTTGCGCACCGGCTCCGGTATCGCGCCCGGATCGGTCGCCGTCACGATCCACAGGACACCGGACAGATCGAACGGAACATCAATGTACGCATCCCGGAACCCGGTGCAGCGCTCGGGATCCAGCACGTCGAGCACTGCGTCGGCGGCTTCCTGTTCTACTTTGTCGACCGCCTCGAGGATGAAGACCGGGTTGTTCACTCCGGCCTTGCGCAGTCCCCAGATGATGCGCCCGGCGGTGCAGCCCGCCAGACCTCGGATCACCGGCGCGGCGTTCGGCATGCCCAGCGGGACGCGCACGTGGGTGCGGCCGAGCGCCTCGGCGACGGCCACGGCGAGCGACGACTTTCCCGTACCCCGGGCGCCGGCCAGGCAGGGAACCAGGGCCTGGTCCCGGGGCGGTCCGGGGCGCACGACCAGCGCGGGCCTCTCTGTCTCCGCTCCCGCGCCAACGCGCGGGCCTTCCACCGTGAGCGGGCCACGAATCTGCGGGCACGCCGCCAGCACCTCGAGCAGGCGCTTCTTGACCTGCTCGAGGCCGCCGTGGGTGCGGTCCAGCGCCTGCTTCAGATGCACCGGGTCGAACCGCGCCGGCTCGCGCGTCCGCCACGGCAGCGACAGGACCATCCCCGCCCGCTCCAGCACCTCCTCGACCGCCCTCGCCTGCGGCGCGAGCGTCCGCCGGAGTGCGCGCCGCAGCGACTTGCAGACCGGGTGGGGCAGTCCGGCGCCGTCGAGGGCGCCCACCATCTGGTCGACGCGCGCGCCGGGCGTGACCAACGCGCGCACCGCCTCGAGCGCCGCAGCAGCGGACCGGCCGCCGGCCGCCGACGACGCGGCCTCGGCGGCAGCGGGCGGCTCGTCCACGGCCGCCGACCCGACAGCCCCGTCTCGGAGCAGGCCGAGCGCCTCCCGCTCGTCGACTACCGGCACCCAGCCGCATGCCGCCAGGTCGGGCAGGCCCCACCGGTCGCGCTGCTCCGCGGTCGTGACGACCCAGGCGCCGTATGCGGGCTCGTGTCCCTCCCCGCCCGCGTCAGGGCCGCGGCCGGCCGGGCCGTTCGGACGCCCGAGGGTCGTCAGGGCCCGGCCGTGTTCGTCCATCGTCGCCGGATAGACGAGCAGCAGAATGCTGTCGTGGTCTCCCCGGAGCAGTTTCGTGCGCATCTTCTGTGTACGTCCTCTCGAAGTGGTCTTTTCATCCACAAGAGCGCCAACGGTTTCGCGGCGCCCGTGTGCCTGTCGGCCGCCTACGCGAAGTGCGTCACGGCGGCCTCGTCCCCCGCATCCCGCCGCCGCCGCGGACCCGAAACGGCGCCGCTGCCCGGGCGTGGCTGCGTGCCGCCCGATGCCACGGTGTCCGGCCCGCGGCATCCCGCCCGCACGGCCGCGCCGGTAGCGGTCCCGGCCTGCCCGGCGGCCGGAACTGGCCGAGCGGCGCGGGGCAATCCTTGTTCTCCCGCGCCCGCGCCGCTGCAGAGCCCATGGAAGAACTCGACCGGCATGCACCCACCGGGAGCGCTTCGGCCGTTCCGGATCGGCCATGCTGCACGCGGGCGAGCGGTCGCCGAGCCCCTGCCGGGCGGGCAAACGAACAGTCGACGCAACGGTGGTGCAAAGCTGCCTATCCCCTGCCGTGACGCAGCCAGACGGATCCGACTGCTTCAGTGGCCCCTCCCCGACCATTGCTGACGCCCGATGCGCTCTCCGTGCGGCTCCTGACCGTCCTCCTTCGTCCGTTTCCCTCTTCCTCTCGTGTTCTTCATCGTCAATTCCTTCGTGGGTAGTCCGGCCGGCCGACCGCGGCCGGTTTCATTGAGGGGCGCCTTCGTTCGAAAGAACGAGATGGCGTGGCGGGTTGCCGGTCCTCGGCGTCGAAGCGGTGGGAGGCGGACGGGCTTACGCCCGAGTCGTCTCACACCACGCGGTGACACGCAGGTGCTTCGGATCCGGGCCCTCCGGAACGGCGTGCTCCCGGCTCGATTTCGTTGCTCTCGCAACGCGTCGAAATCCTTCCCCCTTCGGCGCGTGCCGGAGTACCCCCGACGCCAACGGCACGACCTGCATGATGTCGAGGCTGAACGCCGCTCGGCACCATCGTGCACGAGCGTCAGCGCGCGAGATTCCGCCGTGAGCCGGTCCATGCGGCAGACAGCAACCCGAGGCCGCACGCCGGAGAACTGACCCTGGTCTCGACGAGAGCTGACAACTGGAAGCGCCCGGATTGTGAGCTCGCAAACCCGGGCCGCGGATACTCTCACGCGGCGAGCAAGGCACAGCGTCGTCGACGGCATCGGCGTCGAGTGGTTGGTGGTCATCCGGGTGGCGCCGGCAAGCATCAGGATGCCGTTGCGGTTGTTGGGGACGCGATTCCACGCCCAGGCCTGGCGGCGCTCGGGTCGGACCGGGCACGGATAAGATGCCCGCATGATTGTCGTGGCCGGTGCCGGTGGTTCTGGAGATGCCGGGTATGCACCGCGAGCACGCCGGCGACAGCGGCTGTGGGGCCAACTGCGTTGGACGCTCGGCTCAAGTTGGTCGGTACTCCCCAGGGAGACCGGGCTCGCGTAGCCGCCCTCCGATGAAGCTGTCCCGTCGAAGCGGCCTGAGCGTCCCATCGGTGGAAGATGCCGTCCTGCCGCGTTCGTTTCCGGACCGCTGCGGGGCCTCGGCGTGCTCAACCGGGAGAGCTTGGACTTTGAGCCGGAGGTCGTAGGCGGTACTCACACGAGGGGAAAGCGAACCGTGACCGACGTCGAAGACGTCCAGGGAGAAGAAGGCCGAAGTGGAGCCCACGGCCACGGCGCGGCAGTTCGGGAACAACCCGACCGAACGAATCGAGCATGGGCCGATAGACCACATGCGAGGGCGAGAAACCCACGTAGCGGAAGGTTTCCAGATCGGCGGGGCCGTCGCCGAGGTCGAAATCCCCGTCGGCGAGCATGAGCGACCAGTCGGGAAAACCCTCGAAGAAACCGTAGAAGGCGATCGCCCCCAGAGCCGACGCGCCAGGGCGCTGGAAGGAGTACGGGTCACGGGTGAACGGAGCGACCAGACGCTCCAGGAACGGCTGACCCCGCAGGCGCTGCACGTCGACGTAGGCCACGTACTCGGCAGTCGGCGGAAAGGGTAGAAAGGAACGGCCACGATACCGGCTGCGCCGCGCCGGAAAGCACCGACAGGCCGAGGGACAGCAGAACGAGAAGGACTGCGAACAAGGCCGTACTCCTGAGATGGACCACCAAGGGAGTCTAGCGGGCAGCCGCCCTTCGAGCAGAGGAAGAAGGGGGACGGACCGGCCCCGGAAAATGGACACGCTGAAAAATGCAGCTGTTGCGAACCGAGTTCGAACGTCGCCGATTCGCCGATGCGATGGCGCGGAGCTACATCGAAGGCGCGATCGAGATCGGCAAGGCGCTGGCTGCTGCCGAGAGAGGCCGTCTTCGAGACGCAGCGGCGAGACTCAAGAGGACGGAGACGCACGTGGACGAGACCGGACCTTCTCAATCTTCGACCGGCGCGGACGAGGATCCATCTGCAACCTCCTGACGAAGCCGGCGGATGAAGCGGCCGAAGCCGCGACGAGCCTCCTCGAGGTCGGCAACCCAACCCGGTAGCTGGGCACGGTCGAGCAGGGCGAAATCGATGAGGTCCTCCTGCG
Organism: Vicinamibacterales bacterium; assembly: GCA_965222905.1. Lineage (GTDB taxonomy): Bacteria > Acidobacteriota > Vicinamibacteria > Vicinamibacterales > UBA8438 > WTFV01. The sequence continues at coordinate 601,569 of OZ244976.1, forward strand.
CGGTCAGGTACTTCGCGTCGTAGGCGACCACTGAGACGATACGGTTGGAGCGATCGCGAGCCGAGCGACTGGCGGTGAGGCCAGCGCCAGAAGGTGCCGACGACGAACCGGAAGACGAAGAAGCCGCGGGACGACCAACGTCGGTAGCCGAGCGTTGGGGGACTGGGGACGGACTGGGGACTCGGAAGGCGGCGGCAGCGAAGGCTTCCCAGGATCCAAAGGAACGTCGAGGGCGGCCGAGGGAAAAGAGTCAGCGTCGGCAACAGAAGCGCCATCGCGCTGCGGCAGACGGCACACTGCTTCGACGAACTGACCATCGTCGACAACTCGGCCGAATCCGCGCGCGCGCTACCCGAGCCGAAGACCGAACTCGTGCTCGAGAACGGACGGCGGGTTTACGAAGCCGGCAACCCGAGCGCATGGGTGACGGAGGTGGAAACAGCGCTTCGAGCAGGCGCGGGAGAGCCGAGAGCGCACGGAACGCAAGCGCGCCAAAGGCGAGGAACAGGCCCGGCGCGGAAGAGAGTCGGATACGACGCCGCGCGAGGGAGCGAGCGCAAAGAGCCAGAGGGGCGCCACAGGCGCTCCGGAAGGCAAGAACAGAACACCGACTGAACGGAAGCCGCCGCAGGCAGGAGGAGATCCGGCGGTAGGAGCACCGCCGGGCCGTCCGCAGACGACCCAACGCAACGGGCCCGACGGGCAGCAAAGGCCGAAACCGGGCAACGGCGGGTACGAGCACTAAGGCCGCCAGCGCGCGAAAACGGACCCACCCGCAGTCAACGCGAACGGAACAGCCCAAAGCCTTCGCGGCCGTGTGGTGGTCGACGCCCAAGTGCTTCGCGATCCCGCTGACGCGGACACCGCGATCGTGCATGGCGGCAACCTGCGGCGCGATGGACTGGTAGACGGGCGTCTCAACCGGCCGGGTAAGCAGAGCATCAATCGGAACCTGAGCAACGGTGCGAAGAGCATCTTCTTTTTCGGCCCTTCCCGGGTGCCGGTATACCGTGCAAGTTGTTGGTAAACCAGGGGTTACGCCTATGGTCCCGGCTGTTCTCGCCGGGTTCCCTTCGTCCGGCGCTCCCGGGTGCCGGTATACCGTGCAAGTTGTTGGTAAACCAGGGTTTACGCCTCCCCGGCCAGGCTGTCTCAGCCGGCTTTTCCCTCCCTACTGGTCCTCTCAGGCCGGTATACCGTGCAAGTCCTTGGTAAACCAAAGTGTGCTGTCCCGGAAATATACATATGCGCATCGCCGCCGACAGACTCCCTTCGGGAACGATCTCCCGGAGTGCGTGGTACAGTTCCTCGCTCGCTCTGAACGAGTAGCCCTTCACTGTTTCGGTGGTTCCTCGTTGCTGCTCCTCGTTCGCGATTCCGATTGCCTCAGCGGTGTTCTTTTTGAACTCGTCCTCCATGGGCGTTCCTCTGTTTTCTGGGGTGTGTGCCTTGCACTCCCCGCCAGTTTTCTCGGACTCGACCCTTCGATCCGCACCCTCTCCGTGCTCAGCTTAGCTTCTGATCGCCGGCGCTCGGCATCGTCCTCTTCTTGTTCAGCGGCTTGCGCTTCGGTTTTCCTGACTTGTCTCGTACTCCTCGGGTTTCCCGCTGTATCCTATTGGTAAACAACGGTTTACCGGGACCGCGCGCCGTAGTTCCAAGCCTTCTTCTGCTTGCGCGCTCGGCTTCCTTCGCCCGGTTCCTTGTAAACCTTCCAAACTGTTCGTAAACAAAGACTTAGCTCGGTTCGCCTGTCCTTTCTGCGTTTCCCCTGAGCCCGCGGCGGTTCCGCCGTTCCGTTTCTTGCGTATACGCCGCAAGTAGTTGGTAAACATGGGGTTATGGCTCCGCCCCCTGTTGACCTGCCGTTTCTTGGCACCTTGAGGGTCTCCCGACCCTCTGTATACGCTGCAAGTTGTTCGTAAACATGGGGTTACGGCTGCGGCCCCCGCTCTTTCACGCGGGGTTCCCTTCCCCGGGCTTTCTTCAGTGTCTGTATACGCTGCAAGTTGTTCGTAAACATGGGGTTACGGCTGCGGCGCCGCCTGGTTCAGCCGGTATTTCGGTCGTACCTGGCCCGCTGGGGCCTGTTCGTAAACATGGGGTTACGGCTGCGGCCCCCTGGGCCGGCGTCTCTCGTACGCCCCCCCTGTAAACAGGGGTCGAACATGCCCCTGTTTGCCTAACAGGGGCAGGAGCATAACAGGAGCAGCTCCTGTTCCTAACCGGCCCCCAATGGGGGTCGTGCCCCCAGCCTTCCCGCAGGGAAAAATCAAGGGTGAGCGACCACGGCAGGGTGGTCGCTCACCCTCGTTTCGAACGTGTAGCAAACAGGCGCAGGAACAGGAGCAGCTCCTGTTCCGGTCCATGCGCGGACGTTGCGCCGCAACGCCCAAAACAGGGGCACATGCCCCTAACGTGCGCCTGTTGTGCGCCTAAACCGGCAATGTAAGCGCTACTGGAGGGCCACAACAAAGCGGCTTTTAGGGGTCGTTTTCGGCTTTGCACAACTCTGGTGCAAAACCGTAGGGGTCGGTTAGGCCCCTCTTTAGGGGCCGCGCCGGCCCCTGTTTGGCCTACGTCCGATATGCTCCCTTGACATGGTCAAAAAGAAGGTCGCGATCTTCCTCGAACCGGATCTCGTCCAGCGCTACGAGGCGCTGGCATTCTCGTCCGGCTCGAAGCGTTCCGCTCTCATGCGGCATGCGCTCCGTTCGGGAGTCGATACCCTCCGGGCCGCTCTGGCGGCGGACCCCACCCGCTTCGCCGTCAACGCGTCTCCGGCCGGCGTCCGGCCGTCTCCGTCCTCGGCGCCGCCCAGAGGTCGTGACTCGGCTCTCGGTCCGTTGAGTCGTCACCTGCAGGCGCTCATACGGGCCAATCAGAATCTGTCGGCTGCCGAGCTCAGAGCGTTCGCCGAGCAGGAGCTCGCGGCGCTGCCGCCGTCTTCCCGTCCGGCGGTCGATGCCGTCGAGCAGCTCGTCGTCGACCTCGCCGCGTCGAACGACGACGACCTCGACGCGCTCCCCGGGGATTCGCCACCGGTCTGATGTGTCAGACTGTGTCTTCACATGCCTGAGCTTCCCGGCTGGCGTCCATTCCGCCACGTGGTGAAGTTCAGGGTCACCTCGGAGCAGCTGAACCACCTCAACGCATTGGTGGCGAGTCTGGGCGTCTCGCGCTCCTGGCTCCTGCGTCGTGCGCTGCACCTGGGGCTGCGCGGTGTCCTGAAGGAGTTCTCCGTCCGTGACTTTGCTCTGCGTGCCGCCCGAGGCCGGGGTCAGGTCGCGGGTCCCAGGCGCGGGCCTCGCGGCGATCTCGATTCGTTCGCGGCGTTCTACAGCTCCGACGATCTCCTCGAGGAGCTTCCCCGCCTCTCGCAACCCGAGGCCGAGGAAGACTGAGACCGGCGTTTTCTGCCCTCCGGGTGCTCCCGGTCTACTGTGTGATCCCCTCTTTTCGGACCGCCACGCGTGGCGGTCTGAAGGCACAGGCGTGACCGACCCCTATCAGGCCCCTGCGTACATTCTGCATGTTTCGACGACTCGGTCTACTGCTCGCACCCCCCGCCACGCCTCATGGCGTGCCGCCTCCCATTGAGACGTGGCGGTTGCTGCCGCCACGTCCGTCTTTTCGCAGTCCGTGGCGTTTGTTCTCCGGAGCGCGGTCCTCGGCCGTGCCGCCACGCTTTTTCGTTCAACCGCCACGCGTGCCCGCGTGGCGTACCCCTCGTAATCTCGTACGCCACGTGGCGTACGGTCCTCTACGGCGTGGCGTACCCGGGTCGTCATGGTGGCTCTACCCGCCACGCCTGTCTTGGGCGTGGCGGTCAGTACCGCCACGTCGCGGGGCGTGGCGCTCACGGCCGTTCAGTACGCCACGCGTGGCGTACTTCGTCCTTTCCCGCGTCTCCGGCCCGCCACGTGGCTTCGGCCTTCCGGACGCGTGGCGTACCGCCCTTTCCCCACAGCCGCCACGCGGCTGGGCGTGGCGCTTGGGTACGCCACGCGTGGCGTACCCTGTTCCTTTCGTACGCCACGCGTTCGCTCCCGCCTGCCCCTGCGTACTTTCTCATCGCGCCTCCGGGCGTCGTCCGGCGCGCTCTTCGCCCGCTCGATCGGGTTGTCTCCCCTGTCCCGGGGAGTGCCTCCATCAGTCATCGTCGCGTGCCGCTGACTGGCAGGAGTCCGCCGCAGGTGTCGTTCTTCCGGGGGTCTTTTTACTTCCGGTATGGTTGAGCCAGCTGTTCGTCCGCCCTCAGGCTGTTGAGGCCCCGGTCGGTCCGGGCGCGCTGCCGGCGGCGCCTAGCGTGGGATCCAGCGCCTGGCGCTGCCGGCGGTGTTCGGTCCCTGGAACAGTGCCCTGGCCTGCTTGTCGTCCAGTCCGAGGACTTCCCGGCCGATTTCGTACAGGCTGGGGCCTTCGTCCCGGCTGGTGCGTTGGGCGCGCAGCGCGCGCGCCCTGTCCGCGTGGATCGATACGGCTACGCCTTCGATTCCCGTGATGCTGCCGTCGGTGCTGCTTCCGATGTCCAGGTTCGGAGCCTGCGGCCCGTCGCCGTTCAGCGCCGCGTCGATGGCGACCGGTTCGCTCCGCTTGAGCGTGTAGTCTTCCCGTTCCTCCGGCTTGTTCCAGCGGAACGGTGCTTTCTCGACTTGGGTGGGGGAGTAGGTCTCGGCCGCGATGTCCGCGGGCAGCTCGGCCCCGTCCATCCGTTCGATGTATTCGGCGACGGCTCCCAGCTCGTCTATTCGAAGCATGCGCACAGGTTCTCGATCACGTCGTTCCCCGTCCCTGCGGGGCGGATGGCCATGAGTGCGGTCAGCACTAGGCGGCCTCTGGTTCATCCCCGCTTCTGCGGAGTGCCTCGTAAAGCACTGATATGATGGGGTTTACAAGTCTAGATCCGGTCGGCACCACGTCCCGTCCCACGTTCCCGCACCGTTGGGCGATGTTCTGTCTGGATCGGTGGAGGTGCTCGACCAGAGCTCCATGCTGACGCCGCCGTCCATTCCGTTCCCGTTCGTGGTGTCGACGGCTACGTCCTTGGTTCCATTTGCACGTTCTGTTGCTTGGTCGGGTAGCTGTGCATCCACGCGAAACTGGCCGTTCGGCCAGTTTTCGCGTGTTTTCCGAACTGGCCCCACTTCGAGTGTTCGCCAACGGGACGGACTGGCCGGCCGTCTTTTGAAGGCCGCCTTCGGTGTTGTCGATGGCCGGTTAGGCGGGTTTGCGGCCGTTCTCTCTTGCCGCTCTGAGGCGGTGACGACGTTGGCGATCGGCCTCGGGGTCCTACTGCCGAGGTGCGTGCAGGCCCGGCATGTTCACGTGCGATCGCACGTCCTCTTGTACCGAATCCAGCCGGCCGGCGACCCGCTCAAGCCGTAAGGCGATCCACAGGACGCCGACTGCGCTGACTAGCGACAACAGCAGTGTCAGTACTGCGATCACTTCATGCGTCATGAGTGTCACTCTATCACCTCCTCTTGGTGCTCATTGATCTCTGGCTGCGCCCGTTCCGTCGCCGCTCCCTTCGGGTCCGCGGCTGGTTCGGTTCGTCGTCGCGGTTCCCGCAGCTTGCGTATTCGCCCGACCAGTTCTGGTGTCCCGTGCCGCACGCCTTCCGGGCAAGCCACCTGTCTGCGAGCGTGCGCGCGGCGCCTCATCAGGTGTGACCTGATTCGGCCAGCATTTCCCGATTCTTACGGGCTCCGGACACCATGGGCGTGCTGCGCCGGTTTGGCATGTCTCTGCCGGGCGTCGCTGCGGCCAGGATTCGCGTGCTTCTCCGGGCAGATTTCCTGTGGAAGCACACTTGACGCCGAGCGAAACCAGATCCGAAACCGCATGGTCTGCGCCGCGCAGCACATGGTACCCCGTCAGCCGGTCGTGCAGCTCCGCCTGCCGGTGGTCGTGGTGCCCGCAAGATTGCGGCGAATCTCCGCCTCGTTGTGCGACGAGATGCTGCCGACCCGAACTTCCGCGCGCTGGATCTCGCCGCCCAGCTTGTAGACGTGTCACCGGTCGCGCTCGCCACCGGCGACGTCTGGTCGTACTCGGACTCTCGATGGAACCACTGCGCCTCGACCCGCAGCCGCCCGCCGAACCGGTAGCCAGCCGACACGCCCGCGAGCATGCCGGCGGCGCGGTCGTAGTCGGTCTTCCAGCCGCCTCCAAGGTCGATTCGCGGAATACCCTCCGTCAGCGTCGTATAGCGAGCGTCGGGTTTCGCCGTGGGTGTCGTGTGGATGCCCCTGTGTCGAAGCGTCATCGACTCTGGATGAGTGCCGCCGGGTAACGGGTTCCGCCGCTGACCCGTTTTCTTCCGCCTCTGCGCACTTCCGGGAAGGAGGACCACCATGCGCTATGCCCTTCCCGTTGCCGTCTTCGTAGTGCTCCTGCCCCTGGCCGCGTCGGCCCAAGTCCTGGACGCTGGCGCTTCCCTTTCACTCGCGCACCGCCAGTACTCGGACGTGCGGAATGACTGTTGTCCGGGGTCCGTCTGGCTCACGCTCGGGTCCGAGCGCCGGTGGGGGCTGCATCTAGCACTCCTGCGGAGCAGCCGTCTGTCGAAGGGTGACAGTGGATACCCTCACGATGAGCTGGATGACGGGCGAAGAGACATCACGCTCCGCGACAGCATCACGCAGGAGACTATGTACGAGGGCCACGTGCTCGCGGCGTGGCGCGCCGTAGTCCGGCCCGACTTCGAGGTGCGCGTCCTGTTCGGCGCCGCAATCCACCGTTCGCGGCAGACCCGGTGCACGGCCTTCGCCGGGCCGAGCGTGCGGATCCCGAACCCGGACGGTGATGACCACGCTCGGTTCGTCTTCCGCGCCGAGCTGACTGACGAAGACCTGCAGCGGTGTGCCGCGACTCGGTTGACCCTTGGCCGGATCAATCCCATGGCCGGGGTCACGGTCGATTTCCCGATCAGATCGAGGTTCTTCATCCGCGCGGAGGCGGGGCTGCTGGCCAGGGTCGGGGTCGGCGCGGGTGTCCGGTTCTGAGCGGCGAAAGGAAGTCACGGACCGCGGCGTCTCCTGCCTGAGAGGTTGCTTCTGTTCCCCGGTCATCTTCGCTGGCGTCTTCGCGGCGCTCGACGAGGACGGGCACCGGTTGGCTCCTTCCCTTGTGATCCAGTACGAGCGAACGTCCCGCGGGGATCCCTCCCGACCCCGCGGGGCGCGCACCTCCTACGCCGAACCGCTGCCCAGCTCGACGTGAACGCTCCAGGAGGTGAACGTCTGGCCGCTGGCGTCCAGTTCGACGGGCATCGACTGTCCGGCTGTCAGGTCCACGCGCGGAGTCGGTCCCAATTCCACGCCGTTCGACAGATGGATCTCGACGCGAACCTGTGTGACCGTGGCCGACGTCGTATTGACCACGTCGCCGCGGAACGTCTCGGCGGCCGCGTCGTAGCTCATGGTCAACCGCACGCCGCTACGAGTCTCGACCGCGGTGTCCGTCAGGCTGTACTGTGTCCCGGACTCGCCGGCTTCGCCGCCGCCGCCCTCGGGCCCGTGCTGTTCGCCGCTTGGCTCCGTCGGAGTACCGCCGCACGCCAGCGCCGTGAGCAGAATGAACGTCACCATCAGTCGTCGCATTGCGAATCCCTCCCGTTTCCGGCAACTCGAGCAATCAACGTATCTCCGCGGTCATCGAAGCAGGGCAGCCCGGGCTGCTGGGTACTGCGCCTCCGGCGTCACCGACCCAGCTTGTGCTGCAAGTGCTCGACCGCTGCTCGCATCTCGTCCGTGTTCCAGGCCGTCCAGTCGTTGCCCGGGGGCAACCCCGGCACCCCGGTACTGCGTCCTGCGGCTACGATCCTGACTGCGAGCTGTTCGGAGCCGTACCGCTGGCACAGGGCCAGGAACCTTGTCGTCAAGGCGACCGACGGCGGCTCGTTGGCCTCCGCAGGCGGCTGCTCGCGCGCCGCTGGTTCGTCTTCATTCTCCTCTGGACGTGATCCTGTTCGGCTGCCTGAGGTGGTCCCGGTCGTTTGGACCATTCGAGGGCTTCGTTAAGGTGTATTCCGGTTGCAAAACCACGCCCTCGTCGTCTGTCTGGTATCTGATCATAGATGATGATGAGCTGTGGGAATCTTGCGGCCTCATGAGTGAGTCCGCGAAGCGCGGCGGCGAGCCCCGGGAGGGGGTCCGGGGGAGGGGACGAAAGCGCCGCGGCGACTGGCGCACGAAGCACCTGCGGGCCTGCCTGCTCTGCGGTCGGGTATGGCGTCCTGGACGACGCCGGACCTGTCCCGTCTGCCACGTCGACCGCTCGATCTGCCTGACGTGCGATCAGGTGGCCGTCGAGGACCGCGCGCGGCGCGGCGCCACAGACGAGGCGTTGCGCCGCCTGGTCAAGGCCTGCGCCGGCGACTGGGAGCGGGCGCGCCGAGCGCTCGATGCGGCCGGCGGCGACGTCCCCCGCGCCCTCGCGCGCGCCGAGCGGGCCGGGTCCGCGAAGCGCGTCAGCGGGCAAGGTGGTCGACGATGCTCTGGAGAATGACAGCACGCGCGTCCCTGGAGACGCGTAGAAACGGCCGCGCGGGAATCCCGCGACGAGGGTCCCCGCAGTGGTGGGTCGCAGCGTAGACGAGGTTGATGCCGTCACGCTGCCCGCTCCTCGCCGTAGGCCTCGGCCGGCGTGCGACCCCCGAGCGCCGAGTGCGGACGTACGTCGCTGTAGAACGTCATCCAGGTCCCGATCACCCGCTCGGCCTCGAACCCGTCGACCAACTCGTACGGATACACAGCTTCGTACTTCAGCGACCGCCGGCCGCGCGCCGATCGCGCCACCGGCGCTGTTTTTCGGCATTTGCGCCGCGGTCAGGGGCGTCCCGATTGCATTGTGCCGCGGTTACGTAACCAGCCACTGCGACCGGATCTGCCGCGACCGAATTTCGCGCGCTCCTCGCGCTGCTGAGCGTCTTCGGTCCGAAACCGAGCACGACTCCGGCGGTGACGTGCCGAGCGTGTTCTCGGCCGTGGTCGAGCTCGTTGAGCCCCTGCTCGATGCCGAACATGCGGTGCACGAAGGGGGCCGCCTTCGGAGGCTTCCCTCTCCTTGTAGCACCGTAACGTAACGGCGACGGGACGCTGGCAGTGCCGTCTGACGGCGAAGGCTGTCAGCTCCAGGCCGGCGGTCGAGCACCCTGTGCGTCTTCTCGCCGAGCCGGCAGCCTTCGCCCTGGATGCCGAGCGGCGTCACCTGGACCATCCGCCGGTCGAGCGCGTCCAAAGCGCTGCACGCCGCTGACATGTTCACGCTGCCTGCTCCTCGCCGTAGGCCTCGGCCGGCGTGCGACCCCCGAGCGCCGAGTGCGGACGTACGTCGCTGTAGAACGTCATCCAGGTCCCGATCACCCGCTCGGCCTCGAACCCGTCGACCAACTCGTACGGATACACCGCTTCGTACTTCAGCGACCGCCACAGCCGCTCGATGAAGACGTTGTCCAGGCACCGCCCGCGGCCGTCCATCGAGCATCGCGCCCCCGCCGCCAGCACCCGCTCGGTGAACGTCGTGCTCGTGAACTGCGCCCCTTGATCCGTGTTGAAGATCTCGGGCGTGCCCGTCCGAAGCGCCGCTTCCAGCGCCTCGATGCAGAAGCCGGTGTCCATCGTGTTCGACAGTCGCCAAGCCAGCACGTGACGGCTGGCCCAGTCCATGACCGCGACCAGGTACAGGAAGCCCGCCGTCACCGGGATGTAGGTGATGTCGGCGCACCAGACCTGGTCCGGGCGCTCTATCGTCAGCTCTCGAAGCAGATACGGATAGATGCGGTGACCCGGCTGCGCGGCGCTCGTGCGCGGCTTGCGGTAGACCGCTTCCAGCCCCATCAGACGCATCAGCCGGCGGACCCGGCGCCGCCCCACCGACACGCCCTCGCGTCCCAGGTGGCGCGCCATCTGCCGGCTGCCGTAGAACGGGTACTGCAGCGACAATTCGTCCATCCGCCGCATCAAGGCCAAGTTCTCCGCGCGCTCTTCCCGCGGCGTGTAGGTACACCGACGAGCGGTTGATGCCAAGCAACGCGCACTGGCGCCGGATGCTCAACTCGCCGCCCCGCTCGACCAGCTCCAGGCGTGCGGCGCGGCTCAGCGTTGCAAGCCGCGCAGAAAAAAATCCCGCTCCACCGTCAACTCGCCGATCTTCGCGTGCAAGTCCCGGATCGTCGCCTCGTGCTCGGAGTCGCGCGATGCTCTGCCGCCAGCGAAGACATCCTCCAGCCCGTCGACCGCCTGGCGCTTCCACGCGCCCACCTGGTTCGGATGAACCTCGTGCTTGGCCGCGATCGCCTGCACCGTGCGGTCCCCGCGCAGCGCCTCGAGCGCCACGCGTTTCTTGAAGTTCGCGGTGAACTGCCGCCGTCGTTTCGTCGTCATCCCAGTGCCTCCTCCAGGCTCTGGAATACACCTTAGCCAGTGGTCCGAAAAAGCGGGACCACCTCAGTCTGACCTGGGACGCCAGCGCCAGCTACGGCTCGCACGAGTCGGACTTCTTCTTCCAGAACACCGTCAACGCCTCGCTCGGTCTCGACACGCCACGCGACTTCGACCCCGGCCTCTACAAGCAGGAGGAGGTCAACCTCAACTTCGACGTCTCCTACGCCGCTTCCGACATGGTCAACTTCGCGGCCGGCACCGAGTGGCGCGACGAGAAGTTCACGATCGGGGCGGGGGGACGGCCGTCGTGGGATGTGGGCCCGTACGCGGCGCGGGGCTTCGTCTCCGGCTCCAACGGCTTCCCCGGCTTTCCCGACTACACGGCCGGGGCCTGGAGCCGCAGAACCGCGCGGTCTACGGAGACCTCGAGCTGCGGGGACGCGACGACCGCTGGTCGTTCGGCGGCGCGCTGCGTATGGAGCACTTCGACCTGTTCGGCGCCACCACCAACGGCAAGATCTCGGCCCGCTACGCCCTGACCCCCTTCGTCGCCCTGCGGGGCGGCGTCAGCACCGGGTTCCGCGCGCCGACCCCGGGCCAGCAGCACACGCTGAACGTGCAGACGACCATCGACCCCGAGACCCTGCAGCTCGTCGACAGCGCCAACGTGCCGTCCACCTTCCGGGCCGCGACGCTGCGGGGCGGCGTACCGCTCGAGCCCGAGACGTCCCTGAACACGACGGCTGGCGTGGTAGTAGTCGACAACGGGCCGTTCACGCTGGACACCGACGGCGCTCGTCGGCTCAATTGCTCATCGCCAAGCTACCTGAACAGCGGGCTCAGCGAACACACTTCTTCCACGGGCTGTTCGGCCAAGGGGGAAGATCTCGGCATCCCGGACGAGGGTCCTTTCGGTGCTCAGTAGCCCTGCCCGCACGCGCCCTTATCAACGCTTGACCCCCGCCCTCGCGGACGGTGGCCCATGACTCGGGGTGGAAGTGGTGGCTCACCTTCTCCTTCCTGCCGGACTTTCGCTGCGCTGGCACCAGTTAGCCTGGCGCACCCCCCTTCGAACCCCCGGCGGCGCCGGCTCTGTCGTGCCGGCGGACGCGTGGCGGCTCAGCCCGTTCGCCCCCTGGCCGGTGCGCCCTGACCGACGAGCGCCACACCGCGGGAGGCCGCCGACCACGTGCCGTCGGCGGATACGCGACGGCCGGCCGAGGCGGCCGCCATCGCGCGCGGTCGCGGCGGACCGGACACGTTGCCCCAAGGCGAGCCGCGCACTCTGCCCCGTGGTCGGCCCGCTCACCGTCGTGCCGCTGCTATGATTTCTGCCGCGCGAGGTGTCGCCGGGCGGCAACTCCCGCAGCCCTGACGACCGCTACGGCGCCCTTCCGGCGACAGACGAACCCGTGACCGAAGACACTCTGACGAAGGCGGCGCTCGTGGAGCAGGTGGCCGACGACGAGGATCTCACGAAGAAGCACGCCGAAGTCATAGTCGAGACCGTGTTGGGCAGCGTCGTCGAGGCGCTCCGCCGCGGGGAGAAGGTCGAAATCCGCGGCTTCGGCAGCTTTCGCCTCCGCCGCCGCGCGCCGCGCCGGGGCCGCAACCCGAGGACCGGCGACCGAGTGGACGTGGCATCGAAGCACGTCGTCTACTTCAAGGCCGGCAAGGAGCTGAAGGAGTTGATCAACCGGGACGTGGCCCAGCCCGTCCCATCGACGCTGTCCGAGTAGCCGGTGTCGAACCGCACCCGCGAACGCGCGTGTGCTCCAGGGCGCCGTCGATGTGTCCCGGCGGACCGGCGACTGCGCGCTGTCTGCCGCGGCTTCCCGCGGATCGAAACCGGGTGCGCCCGTCGCCGGCCCGCGTCGGAACGGCTCACCGGCTCACCCGCGGGTCCGAGCATGACCGCCGCCGGCCGGAGCGCTTCCGTTTCGCCAGACGGCGAATGTCCCCGCGGACCTGGCCGATCTCGTGGGCCAGGGCCACGTAGAGGAACATGGCGATCACGATGTTGAAGCCGACTGCGACCCGATGTAAGACATGTCCATAGCCTGCGTCCTCTCCCTTGCACTGTCGTTCCCGAACTGCCGAACCCCGCAGAAATGCGGGTCGGCGGATGTGCCCCCGCGCCCTGTCCTGGACCTCGCGAGCCGATGCAACCGTCGACCCGGCTGCCTGACGCCTGCACCGCCCGTGCCCGGCCACCGGCTGACCGGTTCGACCCGGCGCAGGTTGCTGCCGGCGGCCACGCAGTGTGGCCGGCGGACGACGGGCGGCGGGCGGACGACGGGCCCGGCGCCGCCGGCGTCTTCAGCATCCGCTCCGCATCTCGGACAGCAGCCGCGCTTCGACCAGGTGCGTCTCGGCGATGGCGATCTTCTCGGCCTCGGTGTAGCCGCACAGCTCAATGATCTCGAGACGGTCCCGCGGCGCCGGCGGGACCCGGGCCGGCTCGTTCGCCGTCGTGATGAAGAGCACCCCGGACAGGTCGAAGGGCAGCTCGACGAACGCGTCGTGGAAACGGTCGTGCTGCGAAGGGTCGAGCACCTCGAGCAGTACCCCGGCCGGGCCGGCGGCGAGCTTGTCGATCTCGTCGAGCACGAAGACCGGGTCCCTACCAACGACGTGTCCGCCGGCCTCGACTACATCCGCACCCACCCCGAGATCAGCAACGTCCTGCTCACCGGCGGCGACCCCTTGCTGATGAGCACCCGCCGCCTGCGCGAGATCCTCGAGGCGCTGGCCGAGATCGATCACGTCCGGATCGTGCGCATCGGCTCGAAGATGCCCGCCTTCGACCCCTGGCGGCTGCGCCGCGACCCCGAGCTGCAGCGCCTGCTCGCGTCGCACCCGCGCGACGGCCAGCGCCTCTACCTGATGGCCCACTTCGACCACCCGCGCGAGCTGACCGCCGAGGCCCTGGCCGAGCTCGAGGCCTACGCGGCCGCCGGCGTCACCGCTGTCAACCAGTGCCCGCTCGTCAGAGGCATCAACGACGACCCGGTCGTGCTGGCCGAGCTGTGGAGCCGCCTGTCCTACGCCGGCTGCCCGCCCTACTACCTGTTTCAGGGCCGCCCCTCCGAAGGCAACGCGCCGTACGAGATCCCGATCGTCGCCGGCTGGCGAATCTTCCAGCAGGCGCTGTGCAGCGGCTCCGGGCTTGCGCGCCGCGCCAAGTTCGTCATGTCCCACGCCACCGGCAAGATCGAGATCCTCGCCATCGACCACTGGAATATCTACCTGCGCTACCACCAGGCGAAGAACCCTGCCGACCTCCGGCCGCTTCCTGCTCGCCCGGCGGGACGACAGCGCCGGCTGGCTCGATCAGACTGGGCAACCAGCGCGCGACGGGGTTGACGCCGTACGCGGGTACCGGCCGGTACGACTTCGACCGAGACCCGCAGCTGTCGCACGTCGGCGAGACCGAGTACCGCGAGGCTGTCGACTCGGCCACGAGAACGGTAGAGTGGCGCATGGCGTGATCGAGCGCAAGCTCGAGCGGCGAACTGCCAGCCCGGTCGAGATCGGGGACCACCCGAAGGATCCGACGAGCGGTCCGAAGCCTGCTGGCTCGACGTTGGCGGCGCCGGCAACCCAACAGCGGAAAACCACCCGCACGGGTGTCGATGACGATGGTGGCCGGAGAGATCGTCTACGAGGCGAGGGGAACTGAGGCCGCCGAGGCAGGTGAAGTAGCAGTGCTGAGTCGCCGCGGACTCGGGTGAGACACGGGTCACGCCGTCGCTGATCGAGGTAGACCGCCGCGAGCGTTCCGGCGCGCGAGGGGCAGGGCGATGGGGCGGTCATCTTGTGCGACAGGGGTGAGACGTCGCGCGCGCGGAGATCCACGAAGCGGCCGCTGCCGGGCCGGGCGCCGTTCACTCAACGCGAACGCCACTGGACAACAGTGGAGTTCGCACCGAACGCCACGTGTAGACGTCACCGCGCGCGGCTAACGCGACCTGGATCACGGGTCGGCGTCCGCGCGGGAGGTCTTCCCGATCGCCAGACAACTCGGGACGCGAGGGGGGATCCCCTCTTGTGGCATCCATCCGTCGAAGTCCCGCATCCTAAGTTTGCCGCAGTTCATCACCTGAAATGAGCCAGAAAACCCCTGCAAATGCGCGATCACGCCCGCATAAGCGCGTCTGTTTTTGACCCGCCAAAAATCGTGGATGGTCGGGCTTTTCCGCAGGCTTGGGTGGAGGTTTCCCGGCCCGTTCACTCGGGCTGGTCTATTCGATCAGCCGCCTCTGCGGATCACGATCGTCGGTGGCGGGATCCTGGGCCTGATTTGGCGGCAGCACCAGATAGCCGTCCTTCTCGAAGGTCCCGGGCCGGATTCTGTAGCGCAGCTCCGGCCACACGTTCTTCAGCTTCTTGAGCTCGCCTGACGCCCGTCCACCGATGCTCAGGACACCCGCCCGGTCGGCGTGACCGCCGCCGGCTCACCCGCTGCCGGCCCAGGCCGTAACGCCAGCTCCAGCAGCTCCTCGATGCGCGTCACGTAGTGGATCCGGACTGCGGCCCGCAGGTCGTCGCCGATGTCCTCGTCGACCTGCTTGCGGTTCTGCTGCGGCAGGATGACGCCCGCCAGCCCGCAGCGGTGCGCGGCGAGCACCTTCTCCTTGATGCCGCCGACCGGGAGGACCTGCCCCGAGAGGGAGATCTCGCCGGTCATCGCCAAGTCGCCGCGGACCATGCGCCCGGTGACCGCGGACACCAGCGCAACGGCCAGGGTGCCCCCGGCCGACGCCCCCTCCTTGGACACCTCGCCCGACTGCACGTGCACGTGCACGTCGGCATCCCGATGCAAGGCCGCCGGGTCGAGGCCGTAGCGGCGGGCGTTGGTCCGCAGCCACGACAGCGCGGTCCGCGCCGACTCCTGCATGACCTCCCCCTGGCGGCCGGTCAGGGTCAGCTTTCCGGAGCCGGCCATCCGGCTCGCTTCGACCACCATCACCTCGCCGCCGCCGGCCGCCGTGCGGCACAGTCCGACGGCGACGCCGGGCCGGCCGGTCCGGCCGGCGACCTGCGCATCGGCGGGCGCCGGCGCGCCGAGCATCCCGGCGATGGTCTGCGCCGTGACCTCGACCGGCGCCTCGTCCCCCTCGGCGCGGCGGCGCACGACCTTGGCGCACACCTCGCCCAGCGCGCCGAACAGCCTCCACACCCCCGCCTCCCGCGTGTAGCCGCGCACCAGCACCTCGACGGCCTCGCCGGTGACCCGGACCTGATCGGCGGTCAGTCCGTGGAGCATGCGCTGCAACGGCAACAGGTGCCCGGTCGCGATGACGCACTTCTCCGCCTCGGTGTACCCGGGCAGCTCGATCACCCGCATCCGTTCCCGCAACACCGCCGGCACCGTACCGAGGCTGGCCGCGGTCGCCACCCAGATTCCCTCGGACAGGTCGAAAGGCAGGTCCAGATAGCGGTCGCGGAACGTGGCGCCCGGCGCCGGGTCGAGCACCTCGAGCAGCGCCGCCGCGCCGCTGCCCTCGTCCAGCCGGTCGACCTCGTCCAGCAGGAACACCGGATTGCGGACGCCGACGCGCCGCAGCTCCTCGACGATGCGTCCGGGCGGCCCCGAGCGGGCGCCGCACAGCGCCGCCGCGCCCGTCAGCCCGCCGCAGGCCACCACCGCGCACGGCCGACCGAGCGCCGCGGCGACCTGCCGCGCCAGCGCCGTCTTGCCGACACCGGGCGGGCCCGCCAGGCAGAGCAGCGGCGATGGGAGGTCCGGGTTCGCCAGGCGGACGGCGATGTAGTCGATCAGGTGCTCCTTCACCGCGCCGTGCGCCGCATGCCCTGCGTCGAGGATCTTCCTGGCGCGCGCCAGATCGAGCGGCGCGACGATACGCCTCGTCCAGGGCAGGCCCAGCAGGCACTGCAAGTACTCGCGCGCTCGGGCATGGTCGGGATCGGTGGGCGCCCACGCGGACAACCGCTCGAGGACCTCCCGCCCCCGAGCCCGCACGGCGCGCGGCAGTGCGGGCGCGTCGAGCTGTTCGCGCAAGGGGGCGAGCCCGTCCGCGTGGCCGGCGCCCGGCGCGCCGAGAAACGCGCGCACCTGCCGCGCCGTGACGCGCTCGCGGACCAGCGAGGCGTCGCCGGTATCGAGGCCCAGCACCACCTTGCGGCAGATCGCCTCCAGGCAGCGGGCGAGTTGGCGGACCCCCTGCTCGCTGGTGTACTCGCGGATGATCCGCCGGCAGGCGCCCCGCGTGAACCGCACCGGCGTGGCCCCCAGCCCCGCCGCGCGGTTCTGCGCCTCGATCAGGTGCGTCTCGGCGATGGCGAGCTTCTCGGCCTCGGTATAGCCCTCCAAGTCGATGATCTCGAGCCGGTCCCGCAGGGCCGGCGGGATCCGCGCCGGGTCGTTCGCGGTCGTGATGAACAGCACCTCGGACAGGTCGAATGGCAGCTCGACGAACGCGTCGCGGAACTGCGCGTGCTGCGCCGGGTCGAGCACCTCGAGCAGGACCGCGCCGGCCGCGGCGCCGAGCTTGTCGAGCTCGTCGAGCACGAACACCGGGTCCTTCGAGCCGACCCGCTGCAACTCGCGCAGGATCCGGCCGGGCTGCGAGTCCTTCCAGGTCCGGTTGTGGCCCCGCAGGTCCGACTCGTCCCGCAGACCACCGCAGGACAGCTTCACGAACCCGCGCCCGAGCGCCTCGGCGACGCAGTGCGCCAGCGACGTCTTGCCGACCCCCGGCGCCCCGGCGAAGCACAGTACGGCCCCGCGCGGGTTCCGGCGCCGTACCGCCAGGTACTCGATGACGCGCGCCTTCGCATGGCCGAGGCCCCCGTGCCCGGCATCGAGCGCCGCCCGGACCTGCGCCAGATCGATCGGCGCCTCGGCGCGCCGCGTCCACGGCAGATGTTCGAGACACTCGATCCAGTCGTTCGTCGTCGCGGGGTCGGCGCCCGACGAGTCCCCCAGGCGCCGGCGCTCGCGCGCAATCGCCGCCCGCACGGCCGCGGGCAGCGCGTCGACGGCGCCCTCGCCCAGCACCTCCCGCACCACCGCCGGCGTGACCACCTCCGGTCCCCCGCTTCCCGGCGTCCTGCGCACGACCACTTCCCGGCAGACCGTCGCCAGCTTCGCGGTCAGGTCCGCCACGCCGGCTTCATTCGTATGGTCAACGACCACCCGGCGGATCGCCTCCGGCTCGAAACGGACGTCGCCCGCGCACGCCGCCGTCCGCCATGCCTCGGCGGGGCCAGGCGACGGCGGTCCCGACGACAATGTCGGTTCCCAGAACGACGACAGCTCCTGGTCCACCAACACGGCCGGACCGTCCGGGGCGCCGTCGAGCGCTGCCGCCAGGGGCGACGCCGGCTCCGGCGCCAGACACGCCGCCGACGTTCCCCCGGGCTCGTCGAAGGGTCGCTTCAGCAGGTACTGCTCCCCGATGGTCACCTTCTCCTGCTCGGTGTAGCCCGGCAGCTCGATCACGGCGAGGCGCTTGCGCACCGGCTCCGGTATCGCGCCCGGATCGGTCGCCGTCACGATCCACAGGGCGCTGGACAAGTCGAACGCGACATCGAGGTACGCGTCCCGGAACTTGCTGCAACGTGCGGGGTCGAGCAGATCGAGCAGCGCGTCGGCGGCCTCCGGCCCCACCCGGTCGAGCTCCTCGAGGATGAAGACAGGGTTGTTCACCCCGGCCTCGCGCAGGCCCCGGACGATTCGCCCGGCGGTGCAGCCCGCCAGACCTCGGACCACCGGCCCGGCGTTGGACATGCCCAGCGGCACGCGCACGTGGGTGCGGCCGATTGCCTCGGCGACGGCCACGGCCAGTGACGTCTTTCCCGTACCCCGGGGGCCGGTCAGGCAGGGAACCAGGCACGGGTCCCGGGACGGCCCGGGGCGCACGACCAGCGCGGCCCTCTGTGTCTCCGGCCCCGCGACGCCAAGCCGCCCTTCCACCGTGAGCGGACCACGAATCTGCGGGCACGCCGCCAGCACCCCGATCAGGCGCGTCTTGACCTGCTTGAGACCGGCGTGGGTACGGTCGAGCGCCTGCTGCAGATGCGCCGGGTCGAACCGCGCCGGGTCGCGCGTGCGCCACGGCAGGGACACGACCATCCCCGCCCGGTCCAGCACCTCCTCGACCGCTTTGGCCTGCGACGCGAGTGCCCGCCGGAGTGCGCGCCGCAACGACTTCGAGACCGGGTGGGGCAGTCCCGCCTCGTCGATGGCCCCGACCACCTGCTCGACGCGCGCGCCGGGCGTGACCAGCGCGCGCACCGCCTCGAGTGCCGCCGCGGCGGACCGGCCGCCACCCGGCGGCGGCGCGGCCTCGGCGGGCGGTTCGTCCACGGCCGCCGGCCCGCCAGAGCCCTCGCGCAGCAGGCCCAGCGCCTCCCCCTCGTCGGCTACACGCACCCGGCCCGAGGCCGCCAGGTCGGGAAGGCCCCACCGGTCGCGCTGCGCGCCGGTGGTGACCACGTAGCCGCCGTATCCGCGCCTGTTCGGCTCCAGGCCTGCGTCAGGGTCGCGGCGCCCGGCCGCGCCGCCCGGACGCTCGAGCGCGGCCAGCGCACGGCCGTACTCGTCGATCGTCGCCGGGTAGAACAGGAGCAGAATGCCGTCGTCGTCCCCCCGGAGCAGCTTCGTGCGCATCTTCTGTACGTTCCTCTCCCCAGTCTTCTTCTGATCCATGACAAGTGCGCCGACACTCTCGCGGGCGCCCGCGCAACCTGTCGGGCGCCTGCGCGAAGTGCGTGCCGGCGGCGGCGTCCGCAGCCCGCCCGGCGTCAGGGTCCAGCAACGGCAGCCGCCGCATGCGCGGGCGCCGGCTGCGTGCCGCCCCATGCCACGCCGCAGCCCGCGCGCACGGCCGCGCCGGTCGGACTCCCGGCCTGCGGGACCGGCGGCCGGCACGTGGCCCATGAGCTCAGGGCGGTCCTTGTGCTCCTGGTGCCTGGCTCCGCGCCGCTGCCGGGCCGATGGACGGACTCGACCGGAATGCAACTAGCGGGAGCGCTTCCGCCGTTGCAGTGCCACCCGGCATCCACGCGGGCGAGCGTTCGCCGCCCCCCCCAGCCGGGCGGGCTATCCAACACTCGGCGCAAACCGGGCTACGCCTGCCAGCCTGTGCCCAGCCGTCATTGCGGGCTGGCAGGTCCGAGTGCTTCGGTGGCGCCTCCCCGCCGACTGCCTACGGCCTCGACGCGCCGTGCGCGCGGCTCTCGACCGCCCTCTTCTTCGTCCGTTTCCCTCTTCGTCTCGTGTCCTTCTCGTCATTCCCTCGTTGGCAGTCCGGTCCGGCCGGCGCGGCCGGTTTCACTCAGTCAGGGGCGCCTCGATTCGAAGACGAGGGGCGTGGCGGGTGCCGGTGCTGTGAGTCGAAGCGATGGAGGCGGGCGCGGTCACGCGGGTGTCGGTCTCACGCCATGCGGTGATGCGGACGTGCCTGGGATCCGGGGACCGAACCAGGCGGTCACGGGCCGGATGCCGCCCGAGATGGCCCCGACCCCTTCGGGCCGCACCAACGACGACGGCGGCCATTCAGGTCAGCTCCTACAAGACCACCGCCGTGCGGGTGGTTCACCAGACCGACGGCCAGGGCTACGGGCCCACCGGGGCCAAGGGGGCGAGATCGACGTCAAGGCCGGCGACCCGGTCTACAACGCCCAGGGCAACCAAGCCAAGGACGTCCACGGGGCTGCGTGACACCTATCCGGTGTACCACGTGTCGGAGCTGAACATCGCGGAGCTCCGGCCCCGCACGCCCCCCACCTCCTCGGACCGCGCCATCGAAGCGCAGAACACGGAGTTCGCCGAGCAACTCAAGGTCCGCGGCGAGGCGCCCCGGGAGCCCGACGAGGCCGAGCGCGCAGCGCTGGTCGTTCCCAAGGAAATCGGTAAGGTACCGCACGACATCGAGCGGTACCACGACGTTGTCAACGAGCCTCGAGAAGTGATCAGTATGACCAGCTGGTCATACTGCAGAGCATTTTTCAGTTGGCGGCGCGGCAGCAAACGTCCGGCAGTGGCAAGGCGTGTCACCGCGCCGGTGACCGAAAAATGGGATTGGACTGAACCGCTACCCCGCCGCTCGGCTATGGGCGTTGCATTGTCGGCGGACGGAGCGCCCGGGCGTCCCACGGGGCGTTGCATGGAGGTTGCCGGCCGACGGCGGTCGGCGAGGATGACCGGGAAGGCCGTTCCGCAGCCGTCGGGAGGGGTCGGAGACGCAACTCTACCGGCCCGGGGCCTCCCGGGAACTGCGAAGGGTGCCTGGCGGGCGTCGATGGGCTTGTCACGACGAATCCAGGATGACCGGACACCACCCCCAGGCGCCGGCGAGGTCAACGGCCTGCATGTTCCCGTCGTGGCACCGGGGACACCGGCGCAACGAGCGACCGGTCAACGCCTCATAGCGATCCCGATAGTCAGTGGCGACCGGGCCGGCCTCCGCTGCCGGTGGTGGCGTGCATAGCAAGCGGCGGCACTCGGTGAGCTTCTGCTGGCGGTTGCGATTGGCGAGGAAGCCGTAGTGCCGAATGCGGTGGAAGCCGGGCGGGAGCACGTGGAGCAGCATGCGCCGGATGAACTCGGTCGCCGTCAGCGTCATGGTCTTCTTGCGCGACGCGCCAGCCCGGCGGTAGTCGGTGTAGCGGAAGCGCACGGAGTCGTCGTGGAGGCTGCACAGGCGCTGGTTGCTGATGGCGATCCGGTGGGTGTACCGGCCGAGGTAGTCGAGGACCTGTTCGGGGCCGGCGAAGGGTCGCTTCGCATAGACCACCCATTCGGTCTCGCGGGCCGGCCGAAGGTGCTCGGCGAAGCACCGGGGGTCGGAGAGGGGCTGTAGCGCCCCGGCGAAGCGCAGCTGTTCGGACTCGAAGGCGTCCTCCAGCGCCGCGAGAAGAACCCGACGGAAGTAGCGCGAGAGCACCCGGACCGGCAGGAAGAATCCGGGTCGGCAGGCAACCCAGCCACTGCCGTCTCTCGCGAGCCCCCCACCCGGGATGACGCAGTGCAGATGGGGATGATGGACGAGCGTCTGGCCCCAGGTGTGCAGGACGGCGAAGAAGCCGATCTCGGCGCCGAGGTGGCGGGGGTCGGCCGCTATGGTGCGGAGCGTCTCGGCGACGGCCCGGAAGAGGAGACCGTAGACGACGGCCTTGTTCTGGGTGGCGACCTCGGCGATCGCCGGGGGCACGGTGAAGACGACGTGGAAGTACTCGGTGGGCAGCAGGTCCGCCCGGCGCCGTTCGAGCCACGTTGCGCGGGCCAGCGACTGACAGGTCGGACAGTGGCGGTTGCGACAGGAGTTGTACCAGACGCGCCGATGGCCGCAGTGGTCACACTGCTCGACGTGGCCGCCGAGGGCGGCGGTGCGGCATTGCTCGATGGCCGTCATCACGCGGCTGTGCGCCGTCGAGAGGGCGGCTCCGACTTCGGCCCGGAAGGTATCGCCGTAGCGGCGGAACACCTCCGCCACGGTAAGCGCGGCGCGCGGCACGACCGTAGCTCAGTCGACGACCTGGGTGCGTTCTGGGACGGGCCGTGGGAGCAGATCCAGCGGACTCGCGGTCGAGCAGACCGTGGTGGTCGCGATCCGCAGGTACTGCGCCGTGGTCGCCAGACTCCGATGCCCGAGCAGGAGCTGGATGGTGCGCAGGTCGGTGCCGGCCTCGAGCAGATGGACGGCAAACGCATGGCGGAGCGAATGTGGCGAAACCGCTTTGGCGAGGCGCGCGCGGCGGGCGGCGATCTGGCATGCACGCTGGACCGCTGCCCGCGTGATCGGCGTCTCGGGACGCTCGCCGGGAAAGAGCCAGTGGCGGGGCCGTTCGACTTTCCACCAGGTGCGCAGGACCGCCAGCAGCTTCGGCGAGAGCATCACGTAGCGGTCCTTCTGTCCCTTGCCCTTCGCGATGCGCAGCACCATGCGTGCGCTGTCGATGGCGGACACGGTGAGGTGAACGGCCTCGGAGATGCGCAGACCGGCGGCGTAGCACGTGGTCAGGATGGCGTGATGCTTCGCGGCTTTCACCCCGTCGAGAAACTGGACCACTTCTTCCGGGCTGAGCACGACCGGTAGGGACCGCGGCTTCTTCGGCGCGGGGATCATGTCGTCGAAGACCCACCGCTTCTGGAGCGTGACCCGATAGAGGAAGCGAAGCGCCGACACGGCGACGACCAGCGAGCTCGGGGCGAGACGACGTTCGTTGGTCAGGTAGACCTGGTAGGCGCGAATCTGCTCCGGACCGAGACGAGCCGGGGAACGGTCGAAGTAACGAGCGAACCGTGCGACGGTCTCGACGTACGTCCGTTGGGTGCACTCCGACAGCCGCCGCACCTGCATGTCTTCGAGCATGCGTTGACGAAGGGAAGCCATGAGACGCTCCTCTGTGGAGGGCCTGGGGGATTCCAGGCACTCGCAGACCAGCGTATGGCGAAGCTCACGACGGGCTGTGGGGGCTCGACGATCTGGCCGGACGTCTCAGTGTCGGCGGGTCGATCCGCCGTCTACCGCGGAGCGGTTTAGTCCAATGATCAGTATGACCAGCATCGCGTTATGACAAGTGACTGTCAGCCGAGCGCCGTTGCCCCTGGCGTGGCGGGCGTCGGCGCCGCCGCGAGCTTGACATAGTACGCATGGTCTCTACGGGTTCCCGGTGTCAGGGGGCCAAGGAGGAGACCATGCTTGAAACTCTCTCCGTTCGCCCACGCATCTGCGACCAGATCCGGTCCGGGCCGTTGGGTGGCTGGGTCGACGACTTCGTCGACGTACTCATGACGCGCGGGTACGCGACGAGCACCGTGCGCCGGTACGTGCGAGCCGCCGCGATCTTCGGTGTCTGGCTGGACCAGCAGCGCGTTGCGGCGACGGATGTTGACGAGACGCTGGTCACTCGGTTCGTGACCGGGCTGTCACGGCGACCGTCTTCGACGCGCCTGAGCGGCGTGCTCCCGGATGTGGCATACGGCGTCCGTCTGCTGGCCGCGCATCTGTGGACCCGAGGGGTAGCGGCGCGCCCTGTCCCGGTCGCCGCGCCATGCGAGTCCGAGCAGTGGCTGCAACGCTTCGACGATCACCTCGTGCAAGCGCATGGCCTGGTCGTCGGGACCCGGCGGATGTACCGGCGCTACGCCGTAGCCTTTCTTGCCGAGTGCGCGGGGACGCCGACGCCCGACTGGTCCCGCCTCACCGTGCCGACGATCGCGGCGTTCGTGCAGGTCCGGGCAAGCGGGCTTTGTCAGTCGTCCTGCCGCAACCCGGCCACGGCCACCCGTGCGTTTCTTCGCTTCCTGACCGCCCACGGCGTGGTTCCCGCCGGCATCGAGGGCGCCGTGCCGACCATCCGCGAATGGAAGCACGCCAGACTGCCCCGCGCCCTCGCCGATGCCGAGGTGCAGCGGGTGCTGGCCGCAGTGGACGAGACGCGCCCCAACGGTCGTCGTGACCGCGCCATTCTGCTGCTGCTGAGCCGGCTTGGACTCCGGGCAGCAGAGGCCGCAGCCCTCACGGTGAAGGACGTCGACTGGCACAACGGGATTGTCCGTGTGGCCGGCAAAGGAGGAAAGGAGCGACGACTCCCGTTGCCGGCCGACGTCGGGGCGGCCCTGGTCGCCACGTTGCGCTCGCGGCCCCCGGCGAGTCCGCCGGACCTGATCTTCGTAACCGCGCTGCCACCGTATCGGCAGCTCGGCGGGTCGGGCGTCACGGCCATCGCCACACGGGCGCTGCGTCGCGCCGGCGTCATCGTCCCGCGGCCCGGCGCCCACCTGTTCCGACACGCCTTTGCGTCCCGGATGGTCCGCCGCGACGTGCCGATGAAGACCGTCGCGGACCTGCTTGGCCATGCCCGCCTGGAGACCACCACCATCTACGCCAAGCTGGACCGCGAGACCCTGGCGACGATCGCCCTGCCGTGGCCCGGAGGTGCACGATGACCGGCGAGGCTTGGCGCCAGTACTTGCAGACCTACGTCGCGTTGCGCCGCGCCATCGGCTTCACCATGCAACGGGAAGTACGCCTCCTGCAGGACTTCGTCGAGCATCTCGAACGGCGCGGCCACGACGCCCCGGTTGCGCAGGCCGCCGTCGAGTGGGCCTCGGCGAGCACCGAAAGCCAGCACGCGGGGCGGTTGAGCATCGTGCGCGGGTTTCTCACGATGGTCCGCGCCGCCGAGCCCGACGTCGACGTGCCCGGCGCCGGGCTGGTTCGCACGTACAAACGTCCCATCCCGCGCATCCTCGCGCCCGACGAGATCGTTGCTCTGATGGACGCTGCCCGCTCCCTCGGACCACCCAATGCGCTTCGTCCGCACACCGTCGCCACCGTGATCGGCCTGTTGGCCAGCTGCGGCCTCCGCGCCGGCGAGGCGATTCGCCTCGACATCGATCACGTCGATCTCGTCGGTACTCCGCCGTGCCTCCAGATTCAGCGCACCAAGTTCCGGAAGTCGCGCCTCGTGCCGCTCCATCCCACGACCGCCGCCGCGCTGCGGGCCTACACCGAGCAACGCCGGGTTCTCGGCTACGACGGCTTGTGTGGCGCCTTCTTCGTCTCCGAACGCGGCGCCAGACTCCACTACCACGCCCTCGCCCGGACCTTCGTGCAGTTGGCCCGCCAGCTCGGCCTGCGCGGGCCGGCCGGCACCCCGGGCGTCAGCCTGCACAAGCTGCGCCACAGCTTCGCCGTGGGCAGGCTCGCCGCCTGGGCGCAGCAAGGAGTCGTAGTCCGCGATCGGCTCCCCGCGCTCGCCGTCTACCTCGGCCACGTCAGCCCGCAAAACACCTACTGGTATCTGACGGCCACACCGCCGGTGCTCGAACCGGCCGCCGCGCGGTTCGAGGCGTTCGTCGCCGGGGAGGGAACGCCATGACTGCCCGTGCCCCGCTCGGCCCATTGCTTCGTGCGTTCTTCGCCGACCATCTCCTGCAGCAGAAGGCCGTCAGCCCACAGACCATCCACGCCTACCGCGACGCCTTTCGCCGGCTGCTGACGTTTCTGGACCAGCACCGTCAGCGCAAGCCCGAGGTGCTCACACTCGACGACCTCGACGCTCCCGTCATCCTCGCGTTTCTCGACCACCTCGAAGAAGACCGCGCCAACAGCATTGCGTCGCGCAATGCGCGTCTGGGCGCCGTCCGTTCCTTCGTCCGGTTCGCAGCGCTACGTACGCCTGAGTGCGTCGACCTGGCGTCTCGCGTCCTGGCCATTCCCCGTAAACGCACGCCGCGACGACAGGTCGCCTACCTGACGCGTACGGAAATGGACGCCATCCTGACAGGCTGTGACCGTTCGACCCACGGCGGACGGCGGGACCACGTCCTCCTGCTGACGCTGTACAACACCGGGGCGCGGGTCTCCGAACTCATTGCGGTGCGGCGCTCCCACGTACGCTTCGGCCCCACCGCGGTCGTCCAGCTCTTCGGAAAGGGCCGCAAGGAGCGAACGGTTCCCCTGTGGACCAGGACCAGCCGCTGCCTGCGCCAGTGGTTCGACGAAGAGCGCGAAGCCGCGCCCGACTATGCGTTCCGCAACGCGCGGGGCGACCGCCTGACGAGGCAGGGCGTCACCCATCTGCTCGATCAGGCCTGCCGGCGAGCTCGCGAGCGATGTCCGAGCCTGGACGCCAAGCGCGTGTCGCCGCATGTCGTCCGCCACACTACCGCGATGCACCTGCTCCAGGCCGGCGTCGACATGGCGACCATCGCGCTGTGGCTCGGCCACGAGCGACTCGAAACCACCCATCAATACGTCGAGGCGGACCTGCAACTCAAGGAAGACGCTCTGCGAAAACTCGAGCCGCTCGGCCAAAGAACGCAGCGGTTCAAGGCCGACTCCTCGCTGTTGGCCTTCCTGGCGAGCCTCTGATTATGACAAGCAGACGACCTGCTGGACCCCGACCGCCACCGTCTCGCCGACGGTCACTTGTCATAACGCGATGCTGGTCATACTGACGGAAATTGAAGCCAAATCGGTTCAAGACCGCCTGTCAATGGTCACTGAGGAAATCGCAGGTGAGTCCGCGAAGCGCGGCGGCGAGCCCCGGGAGGGGGTCCGGGGGAGGGGACGAAAGCGCCAAGGACCCGCGGGCCTGCCTGCTCTGCGGCCGG
The DNA here is from genome assembly GCA_965222905.1 of Vicinamibacterales bacterium. Lineage (GTDB taxonomy): Bacteria > Acidobacteriota > Vicinamibacteria > Vicinamibacterales > UBA8438 > WTFV01. The sequence goes on from OZ244976.1 coordinate 628,056, forward strand.
GCATGACGTCCCGGACGTCGGTGTTGGTCATGCCCGGCCGGGGTACTCTCGCGAGACGGAACGGCCGGGTTGGGCCGGACGGTGTGGTCGACGACGACGAACCGGCGAGGGCGTTCGGTCGAGCGACAACTCGAGTGCCGCGGAAGGCTCGTCTGGCGCACGCGTCGACCGTGGGAACGCTCGGTGTCGGTTGTTGCGCCAGGCGCGCCTGGAGGCGGCGCTCTCGCGCGCGCGGACCACGTCCGGATGGGCGTTGACGCTCGGCCGCGCGCGAATCCTCCGCTCCGCTTCGCGACTCCGGGGCACTTGGCGGAACGCTACGGACGCCTTCGGACGCCAGCGCAACGCCGGCATAACCGCCAGCTCGCCGATGAACGGGTCGTCGGCGCGCGTGCCTGACCGGAGGGAGTTCGGGACGACCGCTGGGCTGGCGAGGTTCCACCGCAGTCGGGTAGCGTTGAAGCGGACTCAAGCGTGGGGGTGAGGGCCCGGGATAGAGCCGGACCCTCGTGACCGCCCCGAGCTCCGACAGACCGAGCCGGTCACCGTTGTTGTGCCACGGCCGGCGCGGCGCTGTCCAGTCGGAGCTTGGCCCACGCGCTCCGACGCCGTGGACCAGCCGTTACGCCAGAAGACCTGCCGATACTGCAGCCGCCTGTTCGCCATCTGCGTAGCGTGTGATCGCGGCCATGCCTACTGCACGCTGCGCTGCCAGGCGGCCGGCCGTCGCCGATCGGTGCGGGCTGCCAGGGCGCGACATCAGCGGAGTCCCGAGGGCCGTCTCGACCACCGCGACCAGCAGCGCGCCTACCGCGACCGCCGCCGCGGCGTGATGGATCAGTCTTCCCCCGCAGCGCTGCGATCGACCAGACTCCCCGTCCCTGACGCCGCCCCGGTTCAGCCCCTCGTTGCCACGCGTTGCGTGGTCTGCGGGCGGACGAGCCAGTGGCTGGTTCCGATGCGCGAGCCGCGCATCGCGGGGACAAGGAGGAAGGATGATCACGCCCGCGCAACGCGCCGAGATCCGGCGCCTGTACTACGCCGAGCACTGGAAGATCGGGACCATCGCGGCCCAACTCGGCCTCCACCGTGAGACAGTCCGCGCCGCGGTCGAGCGCGAGTCGCCAGACGTCCCTCCCAGCGTGTGGCGGTCCAGCATCATAGACCCGTATCTGCCGTTCATCCGCGACACCCTGACGCAGTACCCACGGCTGCGCGCGACGCGGATCCACGAGATGGTGCGCCAGCGTGGCTATGCCGGTTCGGTCTTCCCCGTACGCAAACTCGTGCGGCGCCTGCGGCCCGAGACCAGCCGCGCCGTCTACCGCCGGGTCGTCACCTTGGCTGGCGAATCCGCACAAGTCGACTGGGGCTCGTTCGGCAAGGTCCGCATCGGACAAGGCACACGCACCGTCTCCGGATTCGTCATGGTCCTCGGCTACTCGCGGGCGCTGGCCGCGCTGTTCACCCTCGACCAGACGCTGGAGAGCTTCCTGCGGGGTCACGTCGCCGCCTTCGACGCGCTGGAAGGCGCCGCACGCAACCTGGTGTACGACAATCTGCGCAGCGCCGTGCTCGACCGCCGCGGCGCCGCCGTCCAGTTTCATCCCCGCCTGCTCGACCTCGCCGGCCATTACCACTTCGCACCGCGCCCCTGTACACCCGGACGCGGGAATGAGAAGGGAAAAATCGAGAGGCAGATCCAATACCTCCGGCACGCGTTCTTCGCCGCGCGGCCCTTCCGCGACCTCGACGACATCAACGCCCAGTTCCGCCGCTGGCGAGACGATGTCGCCCACCGCCGACGTCATCCCGACCACCCCGACCGCAGTGTCGCCGACGTCTGGGCCGAAGAGAAGCCCCGCCTGCTGCCGCTGCCTGCCCATCCCTTCGAGACCGACCTGGTGCGCGCCGTCCGCTCCGGAAAGACCCCCTACGTCCGCTTCGACCGCAACCTCTACTCGATTCCCCACACCCACGTCCGCAAGCCGCTGACCCTGGTCGCCTCGGCCACCCGCATCCGCATCCTCGACGGACAGAACGAGCTGGCCAACCATCACCGCACATACAACACCGGGCTGACCGTCGAGGACCCCGCCCATCTGGAAGGCCTGCTCGCCGCCACTCGCCAGGCCAACGTCCACACCACCCGCGACCGGCTGCGCGCCGCCGTCCCCGCCACCGCAACGCTCTTCGAGCGCCTTGCCGAGCGAGGAGAGGCCCTGCGACCGCACGCCACCCGGCTGCTCGCCCTGCTCGACGACTACGGGCCGCAGGAGCTGGCCGCCGCCGTCGACATCGCCCTCCAACGCGATGCCCTCGGCGCCGGCTCCATCACCCACATCCTCGAAACCCGACGCCGGCAGCGCGGACTCAAACCCCCGCTCCGACTCACGCTGCCCGACCGGCCAGGGCTGCGTGACCTCGATGTCCGGCCGCACGACCTGGAGACTTACGATGCCCTCGGACAGAAAAACCCCGACGACGCTGGCGACTGACCTCCGCCGCCTCGGGCTCAACCGCACCGCCGACGAGCTGAACGACATCATCGCCCAGTCCACCCGCAAGCGCTGGAGCGCCACCGTCCTGCTCGAGCACATCGTCGCCGCCGAACTCGAAGAAAAACAGCGCCGCAGCGTCGAGAGCCGGCTCAAGCGCGCCCGACTCGGACGCTTCAAACCGCTCGCCGACTGGGACTGGGACTGGCCCACCGCGCTGGACCGACCTGCCCTCGAACGCATCCTCTCGCTCGACTTCCTCGCCCGCGGCGAGAACGTCGTAATTCTCGGCGCGCAAGGCCTGGGAAAGACAATGTTGGCGAAGAACATCGCCCATCAGGCTGTCCTCGCCGGACACTCCGCACTCTTCACCACCGCCGCCGACCTGCTGCTCGACCTCAACGGACAGGAGACCGCCCGCGCACTCGAACGCCGTCTGCGCCACTACACGCGCCCCGCGCTATTGTGCGTCGACGAACTGGGCTACCTCGCCTACGACGCCCGTGCCGCGGACCTGATCTTCCAGCTCGTCAGCCGCCGCTACGAACACCGCTCCCTGCTGATCACCACCAACCTGCCTTTCAAGAACTGGGACACCGTCTTTCCCAACGCCTCGTGCGCCGTCGCCCTGATCGACCGGCTGACCCACCACGTCGAGATCCTTCGCATCGAAGGGAGCAGCTTTCGTCGCCGGGAGGCTGAACTCAGCCAGCAGGAGCGCAACCGCCAGCGTCCGGCTCGCGACGAAGACACCGAATGACGCGATCAGCAGGGTCGTCCACAGCCAGTCGACGGAACTTCAGAAATGATCAGTATGACCAGCATCGCGTTATGACAAGTGACTGTCAGCCGAGCGCCGTTGCCCCTGGCGTGGCGGGCGTCGGCGCCGCCGCGAGCTTGACATAGTACGCATTGGACTAAACCGCTCCGCGGTAGACGGCGGATCGACCCGCCGACACTGAGACGTCCGGCCAGATCGTCGAGCCCCCACAGCCCGTCGTGAGCTTCGCCATACGCTGGTCTGCGAGTGCCTGGAATCCCCCAGGCCCTCCACAGAGGAGCGTCTCATGGCTTCCCTTCGTCAACGCATGCTCGAAGACATGCAGGTGCGGCGGCTGTCGGAGTGCACCCAACGGACGTACGTCGAGACCGTCGCACGGTTCGCTCGTTACTTCGACCGTTCCCCGGCTCGTCTCGGTCCGGAGCAGATTCGCGCCTACCAGGTCTACCTGACCAACGAACGTCGTCTCGCCCCGAGCTCGCTGGTCGTCGCCGTGTCGGCGCTTCGCTTCCTCTATCGGGTCACGCTCCAGAAGCGGTGGGTCTTCGACGACATGATCCCCGCGCCGAAGAAGCCGCGGTCCCTACCGGTCGTGCTCAGCCCGGAAGAAGTGGTCCAGTTTCTCGACGGGGTGAAAGCCGCGAAGCATCACGCCATCCTGACCACGTGCTACGCCGCCGGTCTGCGCATCTCCGAGGCCGTTCACCTCACCGTGTCCGCCATCGACAGCGCACGCATGGTGCTGCGCATCGCGAAGGGCAAGGGACAGAAGGACCGCTACGTGATGCTCTCGCCGAAGCTGCTGGCGGTCCTGCGCACCTGGTGGAAAGTCGAACGGCCCCGCCACTGGCTCTTTCCCGGCGAGCGTCCCGAGACGCCGATCACGCGGGCAGCGGTCCAGCGTGCATGCCAGATCGCCGCCCGCCGCGCGCGCCTCGCCAAAGCGGTTTCGCCACATTCGCTCCGCCATGCGTTTGCCGTCCATCTGCTCGAGGCCGGCACCGACCTGCGCACCATCCAGCTCCTGCTCGGGCATCGGAGTCTGGCGACCACGGCGCAGTACCTGCGGATCGCGACCACCACGGTCTGCTCGACCGCGAGTCCGCTGGATCTGCTCCCACGGCCCGTCCCAGAACGCACCCAGGTCGTCGACTGAGCTACGGTCGTGCCGCGCGCCGCGCTTACCGTGGCGGAGGTGTTCCGCCGCTACGGCGATACCTTCCGGGCCGAAGTCGGAGCCGCCCTCTCGACGGCGCACAGCCGCGTGATGACGGCCATCGAGCAATGCCGCACCGCCGCCCTCGGCGGCCACGTCGAGCAGTGTGACCACTGCGGCCATCGGCGCGTCTGGTACAACTCCTGTCGCAACCGCCACTGTCCGACCTGTCAGTCGCTGGCCCGCGCAACGTGGCTCGAACGGCGCCGGGCGGACCTGCTGCCCACCGAGTACTTCCACGTCGTCTTCACCGTGCCCCCGGCGATCGCCGAGGTCGCCACCCAGAACAAGGCCGTCGTCTACGGTCTCCTCTTCCGGGCCGTCGCCGAGACGCTCCGCACCATAGCGGCCGACCCCCGCCACCTCGGCGCCGAGATCGGCTTCTTCGCCGTCCTGCACACCTGGGGCCAGACGCTCGTCCATCATCCCCATCTGCACTGCGTCATCCCGGGTGGGGGGCTCGCGAGAGACGGCAGTGGCTGGGTTGCCTGCCGACCCGGATTCTTCCTGCCGGTCCGGGTGCTCTCGCGCTACTTCCGTCGGGTTCTTCTCGCGGCGCTGGAGGACGCCTTCGAGTCCGAACAGCTGCGCTTCGCCGGGGCGCTACAGCCCCTCTCCGACCCCCGGTGCTTCGCCGAGCACCTTCGGCCGGCCCGCGAGACCGAATGGGTGGTCTATGCGAAGCGACCCTTCGCCGGCCCCGAACAGGTCCTCGACTACCTCGGCCGGTACACCCACCGGATCGCCATCAGCAACCAGCGCCTGTGCAGCCTCCACGACGACTCCGTGCGCTTCCGCTACACCGACTACCGCCGGGCTGGCGCGTCGCGCAAGAAGACCATGACGCTGACGGCGACCGAGTTCATCCGGCGCATGCTGCTCCACGTGCTCCCGCCCGGCTTCCACCGCATTCGGCACTACGGCTTCCTCGCCAATCGCAACCGCCAGCAGAAGCTCACCGAGTGCCGCCGCTTGCTATGCACGCCACCACCGGCAGCGGAGGCCGGCCCGGTCGCCACTGACTATCGGGATCGCTATGAGGCGTTGACCGGTCGCTCGTTGCGCCGGTGTCCCCGGTGCCACGACGGGAACATGCAGGCCGTTGACCTCGCCGGCGCCTGGGGGTGGTGTCCGGTCATCCTGGATTCGTCGTGACAAGCCCATCGACGCCCGCCAGGCACCCTTCGCAGTTCCCGGGAGGCCCCGGGCCGGTAGAGTTGCGTCTCCGACCCCTCCCGACGGCTGCGGAACGGCCTTCCCGGTCATCCTCGCCGACCGCCGTCGGCCGGCAACCTCCATGCAACGCCCCGTGGGACGCCCGGGCGCTCCGTCCGCCGACAATGCAACGCCCATAGCCGAGCGGCGGGGTAGCGGTTCAGTCCAATCCCATTTTTCGGTCACCGGCGCGGTGACACGCCTTGCCACTGCCGGACGTTTGCTGCCGCGCCGCCAACTGAAAAATGCTCTGCATGGTCTCTACGGGTTCCCGGTGTCAGGGGGCCAAGGAGGAGACCATGCTTGAAACTCTCTCCGTTCGCCCACGCATCTGCGACCAGATCCGGTCCGGGCCGTTGGGTGGCTGGGTCGACGACTTCGTCGACGTACTCATGACGCGCGGGTACGCGACGAGCACCGTGCGCCGGTACGTGCGAGCCGCCGCGATCTTCGGTGTCTGGCTGGACCAGCAGCGCGTTGCGGCGACGGATGTTGACGAGACGCTGGTCACTCGGTTCGTGACCGGGCTGTCACGGCGACCGTCTTCGACGCGCCTGAGCGGCGTGCTCCCGGATGTGGCATACGGCGTCCGTCTGCTGGCCGCGCATCTGTGGACCCGAGGGGTAGCGGCGCGCCCTGTCCCGGTCGCCGCGCCATGCGAGTCCGAGCAGTGGCTGCAACGCTTCGACGATCACCTCGTGCAAGCGCATGGCCTGGTCGTCGGGACCCGGCGGATGTACCGGCGCTACGCCGTAGCCTTTCTTGCCGAGTGCGCGGGGACGCCGACGCCCGACTGGTCCCGCCTCACCGTGCCGACGATCGCGGCGTTCGTGCAGGTCCGGGCAAGCGGGCTTTGTCAGTCGTCCTGCCGCAACCCGGCCACGGCCACCCGTGCGTTTCTTCGCTTCCTGACCGCCCACGGCGTGGTTCCCGCCGGCATCGAGGGCGCCGTGCCGACCATCCGCGAATGGAAGCACGCCAGACTGCCCCGCGCCCTCGCCGATGCCGAGGTGCAGCGGGTGCTGGCCGCAGTGGACGAGACGCGCCCCAACGGTCGTCGTGACCGCGCCATTCTGCTGCTGCTGAGCCGGCTTGGACTCCGGGCAGCAGAGGCCGCAGCCCTCACGGTGAAGGACGTCGACTGGCACAACGGGATTGTCCGTGTGGCCGGCAAAGGAGGAAAGGAGCGACGACTCCCGTTGCCGGCCGACGTCGGGGCGGCCCTGGTCGCCACGTTGCGCTCGCGGCCCCCGGCGAGTCCGCCGGACCTGATCTTCGTAACCGCGCTGCCACCGTATCGGCAGCTCGGCGGGTCGGGCGTCACGGCCATCGCCACACGGGCGCTGCGTCGCGCCGGCGTCATCGTCCCGCGGCCCGGCGCCCACCTGTTCCGACACGCCTTTGCGTCCCGGATGGTCCGCCGCGACGTGCCGATGAAGACCGTCGCGGACCTGCTTGGCCATGCCCGCCTGGAGACCACCACCATCTACGCCAAGCTGGACCGCGAGACCCTGGCGACGATCGCCCTGCCGTGGCCCGGAGGTGCACGATGACCGGCGAGGCTTGGCGCCAGTACTTGCAGACCTACGTCGCGTTGCGCCGCGCCATCGGCTTCACCATGCAACGGGAAGTACGCCTCCTGCAGGACTTCGTCGAGCATCTCGAACGGCGCGGCCACGACGCCCCGGTTGCGCAGGCCGCCGTCGAGTGGGCCTCGGCGAGCACCGAAAGCCAGCACGCGGGGCGGTTGAGCATCGTGCGCGGGTTTCTCACGATGGTCCGCGCCGCCGAGCCCGACGTCGACGTGCCCGGCGCCGGGCTGGTTCGCACGTACAAACGTCCCATCCCGCGCATCCTCGCGCCCGACGAGATCGTTGCTCTGATGGACGCTGCCCGCTCCCTCGGACCACCCAATGCGCTTCGTCCGCACACCGTCGCCACCGTGATCGGCCTGTTGGCCAGCTGCGGCCTCCGCGCCGGCGAGGCGATTCGCCTCGACATCGATCACGTCGATCTCGTCGGTACTCCGCCGTGCCTCCAGATTCAGCGCACCAAGTTCCGGAAGTCGCGCCTCGTGCCGCTCCATCCCACGACCGCCGCCGCGCTGCGGGCCTACACCGAGCAACGCCGGGTTCTCGGCTACGACGGCTTGTGTGGCGCCTTCTTCGTCTCCGAACGCGGCGCCAGACTCCACTACCACGCCCTCGCCCGGACCTTCGTGCAGTTGGCCCGCCAGCTCGGCCTGCGCGGGCCGGCCGGCACCCCGGGCGTCAGCCTGCACAAGCTGCGCCACAGCTTCGCCGTGGGCAGGCTCGCCGCCTGGGCGCAGCAAGGAGTCGTAGTCCGCGATCGGCTCCCCGCGCTCGCCGTCTACCTCGGCCACGTCAGCCCGCAAAACACCTACTGGTATCTGACGGCCACACCGCCGGTGCTCGAACCGGCCGCCGCGCGGTTCGAGGCGTTCGTCGCCGGGGAGGGAACGCCATGACTGCCCGTGCCCCGCTCGGCCCATTGCTTCGTGCGTTCTTCGCCGACCATCTCCTGCAGCAGAAGGCCGTCAGCCCACAGACCATCCACGCCTACCGCGACGCCTTTCGCCGGCTGCTGACGTTTCTGGACCAGCACCGTCAGCGCAAGCCCGAGGTGCTCACACTCGACGACCTCGACGCTCCCGTCATCCTCGCGTTTCTCGACCACCTCGAAGAAGACCGCGCCAACAGCATTGCGTCGCGCAATGCGCGTCTGGGCGCCGTCCGTTCCTTCGTCCGGTTCGCAGCGCTACGTACGCCTGAGTGCGTCGACCTGGCGTCTCGCGTCCTGGCCATTCCCCGTAAACGCACGCCGCGACGACAGGTCGCCTACCTGACGCGTACGGAAATGGACGCCATCCTGACAGGCTGTGACCGTTCGACCCACGGCGGACGGCGGGACCACGTCCTCCTGCTGACGCTGTACAACACCGGGGCGCGGGTCTCCGAACTCATTGCGGTGCGGCGCTCCCACGTACGCTTCGGCCCCACCGCGGTCGTCCAGCTCTTCGGAAAGGGCCGCAAGGAGCGAACGGTTCCCCTGTGGACCAGGACCAGCCGCTGCCTGCGCCAGTGGTTCGACGAAGAGCGCGAAGCCGCGCCCGACTATGCGTTCCGCAACGCGCGGGGCGACCGCCTGACGAGGCAGGGCGTCACCCATCTGCTCGATCAGGCCTGCCGGCGAGCTCGCGAGCGATGTCCGAGCCTGGACGCCAAGCGCGTGTCGCCGCATGTCGTCCGCCACACTACCGCGATGCACCTGCTCCAGGCCGGCGTCGACATGGCGACCATCGCGCTGTGGCTCGGCCACGAGCGACTCGAAACCACCCATCAATACGTCGAGGCGGACCTGCAACTCAAGGAAGACGCTCTGCGAAAACTCGAGCCGCTCGGCCAAAGAACGCAGCGGTTCAAGGCCGACTCCTCGCTGTTGGCCTTCCTGGCGAGCCTCTGATTATGACAAGCAGACGACCTGCTGGACCCCGACCGCCACCGTCTCGCCGACGGTCACTTGTCATAACGCGATGCTGGTCATACTGATCATTGGACTAAACCGCTCCGCGGTAGACGGCGGATCGACCCGCCGACACTGAGACGTCCGGCCAGATCGTCGAGCCCCCACAGCCCGTCGTGAGCTTCGCCATACGCTGGTCTGCGAGTGCCTGGAATCCCCCAGGCCCTCCACAGAGGAGCGTCTCATGGCTTCCCTTCGTCAACGCATGCTCGAAGACATGCAGGTGCGGCGGCTGTCGGAGTGCACCCAACGGACGTACGTCGAGACCGTCGCACGGTTCGCTCGTTACTTCGACCGTTCCCCGGCTCGTCTCGGTCCGGAGCAGATTCGCGCCTACCAGGTCTACCTGACCAACGAACGTCGTCTCGCCCCGAGCTCGCTGGTCGTCGCCGTGTCGGCGCTTCGCTTCCTCTATCGGGTCACGCTCCAGAAGCGGTGGGTCTTCGACGACATGATCCCCGCGCCGAAGAAGCCGCGGTCCCTACCGGTCGTGCTCAGCCCGGAAGAAGTGGTCCAGTTTCTCGACGGGGTGAAAGCCGCGAAGCATCACGCCATCCTGACCACGTGCTACGCCGCCGGTCTGCGCATCTCCGAGGCCGTTCACCTCACCGTGTCCGCCATCGACAGCGCACGCATGGTGCTGCGCATCGCGAAGGGCAAGGGACAGAAGGACCGCTACGTGATGCTCTCGCCGAAGCTGCTGGCGGTCCTGCGCACCTGGTGGAAAGTCGAACGGCCCCGCCACTGGCTCTTTCCCGGCGAGCGTCCCGAGACGCCGATCACGCGGGCAGCGGTCCAGCGTGCATGCCAGATCGCCGCCCGCCGCGCGCGCCTCGCCAAAGCGGTTTCGCCACATTCGCTCCGCCATGCGTTTGCCGTCCATCTGCTCGAGGCCGGCACCGACCTGCGCACCATCCAGCTCCTGCTCGGGCATCGGAGTCTGGCGACCACGGCGCAGTACCTGCGGATCGCGACCACCACGGTCTGCTCGACCGCGAGTCCGCTGGATCTGCTCCCACGGCCCGTCCCAGAACGCACCCAGGTCGTCGACTGAGCTACGGTCGTGCCGCGCGCCGCGCTTACCGTGGCGGAGGTGTTCCGCCGCTACGGCGATACCTTCCGGGCCGAAGTCGGAGCCGCCCTCTCGACGGCGCACAGCCGCGTGATGACGGCCATCGAGCAATGCCGCACCGCCGCCCTCGGCGGCCACGTCGAGCAGTGTGACCACTGCGGCCATCGGCGCGTCTGGTACAACTCCTGTCGCAACCGCCACTGTCCGACCTGTCAGTCGCTGGCCCGCGCAACGTGGCTCGAACGGCGCCGGGCGGACCTGCTGCCCACCGAGTACTTCCACGTCGTCTTCACCGTGCCCCCGGCGATCGCCGAGGTCGCCACCCAGAACAAGGCCGTCGTCTACGGTCTCCTCTTCCGGGCCGTCGCCGAGACGCTCCGCACCATAGCGGCCGACCCCCGCCACCTCGGCGCCGAGATCGGCTTCTTCGCCGTCCTGCACACCTGGGGCCAGACGCTCGTCCATCATCCCCATCTGCACTGCGTCATCCCGGGTGGGGGGCTCGCGAGAGACGGCAGTGGCTGGGTTGCCTGCCGACCCGGATTCTTCCTGCCGGTCCGGGTGCTCTCGCGCTACTTCCGTCGGGTTCTTCTCGCGGCGCTGGAGGACGCCTTCGAGTCCGAACAGCTGCGCTTCGCCGGGGCGCTACAGCCCCTCTCCGACCCCCGGTGCTTCGCCGAGCACCTTCGGCCGGCCCGCGAGACCGAATGGGTGGTCTATGCGAAGCGACCCTTCGCCGGCCCCGAACAGGTCCTCGACTACCTCGGCCGGTACACCCACCGGATCGCCATCAGCAACCAGCGCCTGTGCAGCCTCCACGACGACTCCGTGCGCTTCCGCTACACCGACTACCGCCGGGCTGGCGCGTCGCGCAAGAAGACCATGACGCTGACGGCGACCGAGTTCATCCGGCGCATGCTGCTCCACGTGCTCCCGCCCGGCTTCCACCGCATTCGGCACTACGGCTTCCTCGCCAATCGCAACCGCCAGCAGAAGCTCACCGAGTGCCGCCGCTTGCTATGCACGCCACCACCGGCAGCGGAGGCCGGCCCGGTCGCCACTGACTATCGGGATCGCTATGAGGCGTTGACCGGTCGCTCGTTGCGCCGGTGTCCCCGGTGCCACGACGGGAACATGCAGGCCGTTGACCTCGCCGGCGCCTGGGGGTGGTGTCCGGTCATCCTGGATTCGTCGTGACAAGCCCATCGACGCCCGCCAGGCACCCTTCGCAGTTCCCGGGAGGCCCCGGGCCGGTAGAGTTGCGTCTCCGACCCCTCCCGACGGCTGCGGAACGGCCTTCCCGGTCATCCTCGCCGACCGCCGTCGGCCGGCAACCTCCATGCAACGCCCCGTGGGACGCCCGGGCGCTCCGTCCGCCGACAATGCAACGCCCATAGCCGAGCGGCGGGGTAGCGGTTCAGTCCAATCCCATTTTTCGGTCACCGGCGCGGTGACACGCCTTGCCACTGCCGGACGTTTGCTGCCGCGCCGCCAACTGAAAAATGCTCTGCAGTATGACCAGCTGGTCATACTGATCACTTCCTCGAGCTCGCCAACAACGTGAAGGTCGTCCAGAACGTCGCCATCGAGATTCCGGCCGGCACCGCGTTCGAGGACGTTCACGAGCAGGCCTCCTCCAGGGTTCATCCCGAGGACGGAACAAGCGCTGACGGATGGGCCGACATCTGGGTTAGTGAAACACCCGGACAGGCTTGGATGGGACAGCGTTGGGGTATCGTGGGACGGTATCTCTTGCCGATGGGACGCTCGACCCGCTTCAATGGGACAGGGGCGCAGGGCGGCTACGGGGCACACGGCCGCCGTCGACGCACGGCGACGGGAACTCGTGTCGAAGATCGTCGATGAGAGGGTGAGGAACCGGCCGTGAACGAATCGCCCGCCGAAGTCGCGCACGCTGACTTCCCGTTCCACAACCGCGATTCGAGCCCGACTTTGCGGTGGATTCTGCGCTCGGCGGCGCCCGAGATTTGACACCCTATCTGACACCCTACGGAGCGGACGCGGGTGCGATATCTGGACGCGGCTGGATCCGGAATTCGCGAATTCCCTGGGAAAAACGACGATCTGGACGCAACCGGACGTGGCTGGACGGCCCACAATGTGATTCGTAATCAGCAGGTCAGCGGTTCGAGTCCGCTCTCCGGATCCAATAGAATCAACAACTTACAGGGGTTTAGGGGGATAAGTACTTGCGATTGTGTCGGCACTATGTGGGCAAATCGCCCGCTCAAGCCTGCAAGAGCCAGCACCGCGCGGCAACATCGTGAACGGCCGCGACCGACGCCACCGTTGAGCCGCCTTGGCGGGCGTTGTCTCCCTTTCGACAACGTCTGGCCGTCACCATCTTCTCATTGGCCGCGCTCCAGACGTACGCCGTCCGCCGCCATACGGCTCAGTCCTGGTACCAGTCGGCACTGTCGCTCCGGCGGCATCCCGCGCTTGCGTGGCAACGCTGCGAGACTCCATTCTCAGGAAGCGGGTACGTGCAGCACAGCGTCACCAACCACCCGACGGCGGGTCTGTCGATACCGGCCAACCCGCCTCGCGTCAGCGTCCGGCATCGTCGCTCCCTTCCCGCCACGTACCGGCGCGAACGGGTCGCGCCGGTATCCGGGCAACCCCCAACCAGTGGTGCGCAGGTCGACTGCGTCCTGTTGATCAGTTGCCATTTGGTCGGCGTCAACCGCAGCTCCCGCCCCTGGAGCCGTCCGACCGCCGGTTCTGGTGCACCACCAGGTTGAACGCACTCGCCACCCCCCGGCACAGCACGTCCCACGGCAGCCGGTCCTCGGCCTGCATCGCGCACGCCGCGATCCGCGACAGTGCGTCCTTCGCCGTGTTCGCGTGGATCGTCGTCAGGCTCCCCCCGTGCCCGGTGTTGAGCGCCTGCAGCACGTCCTGCGCCTCGGCGCCCCGGATCTCGCCCACCACGATGTGGTCTGGACGCTGCCGCAGCGCGTGCTTGACCATGTCCCTGATCGTCAGGTCGAACTCCGACAGCTGCCGGGCCTCCAGCCGCAGCACGTTCTTCTGCTCGACCCGCAGCTCCATCGTGTCCTCGATGACCACGATCCGGTGGTCGCCAACGAACTGGGCACCCTGGTGCATTGCGGCGGGTACAACACCTTCAAGACGTCTTGACGGGTAGCCCGCGCCGGATTCGCCCGTCAACCGTCGGCGACGCGGAACACGACCGCTCCACGTAGAACCTAGCTCTGGCAGCCGTCGGTCCCTGGCGCAGCCGACAGCCGGTGGCCCGCGGCCGGCTGCGTCGCAGTGACGCCGCCGGTCAGCGTCTCTTCCCGCTCCGGTCGCCCCCCGTGCGCGGACGGGTCTCGATGTAGCTCTGCACCTTGTCCTCTGGGTCGTGCTGCAGGAACGCGAAACGCACAGGTTCGCCTTGGGGAGCACCCTCCGCGCTCCCGTTTCGGACACAGGGTGAGTTACGCGGGCTTTCGCATGGTATCCGCTGCTCGGGTTAGAGTTCGTAGAGGGCGGTGCCTGGGTTGCCAGCCTTGGGAGAGGGTTTCAACATGCGACGACTGATGACGGCGTTCGTTCTACTCGCGGCGCTCGGGTGCGGCGGTACTCCGACGGAGCCGAGTGGCGAACAGCACGGACCGGAGGGTGGGGGCGAGCCGGGCGAGTCCGGGACACAATACGGCCTGACGGATACCGCCGTCGAGACTCGCAGCGGCGTCCAGCTGACCATGAGCTACGATGCCGCGGCGCAGATGTTCCGCGGCGAGGTGGTCAACACGACGGCGGCGACCGTGACTCAGGTACGAGTCGAGATTCACCTGTCGAACGGGGTCGAATTGGGGCCGACTCCTCGGGTCGATCTCGCGGCTGGCGAGACGCGGCCGGTGGAATTGGACGCAAGCGGCCAGACGTTCACTTCCTGGAGCGTTCACGTCGAATTGGGCAGCGGGTCGGCCTGAGACGGTGCGCGCCCGCGGGTGGGGGGAGATTTTTTCTCCGCCTGCGTGGTCGCCCGTGGATGGTTGATTCCATCCCGCGGGGCGCATCCGGAACCCATCACGTCGTCGGGTTACTCGCGAGCGGCGCGGAGCAGGTTGACCAAGCAGGCTCGCCGACGCTCGGCCATCGTATCGGAGTAGTCGAGCGCACTGATCCCGTAGCCGAGTAGCGCTCCGAATACGAGGCCGAACGCGAAACCGATCAGGACGGTCATGTACTCTTCGCTCGCGGCCGCGGACCATCGTGCATTCGTGCACAAAGCGTCAAGGCGCGGCGGCAAGGCGGCCGGCCCGGCTCGGCCGCCTTGACCGCCGCGCGTGAGGTACGGCCTGCCCATGAACGCGGCGCGGCCGGTCGCGGCGATTATCCGGGTATGCCACTGCGGCGGCGACGTGGTCGCCATCCGGTGACAGTATCGGCCGCATGTGCACGCTCCGCCAGGAGTCACCAAGTTGTGACGGTTCGCACTTCTTGAGCGGCGACGCGAGATGTCGGCATCTCGCGGTCGTCCGTTTCGAGCGGCAGGGGCGTGCTTTTCGTCGGCTGCCCGCGTTGAACTCACGGTGGATTCCCGGCGATCGAGCGCGGATGTCGCTCGTCGGGACGACGTTGGCTGACTCAACAGGAGTCGATGTGCTCGCCAATTCCATCCTGGACCGGCACATCGACCAGATCCGCCGCGTCGACGTGATTGCCATGGCGGCGCGGGTCATGTCATGGCCTGGGAGTGCAGGTGCTGGAGGCGTCACCACGAGACAGGCAGGCGTCAGCGCGGTGCCTGGAGAACTTCGGCCAACGGGTGGCTGTTCATCGGCGAGGAGGAGGTCGGCATCTGGCGCTACGGCGCAGAGCCGGGCGCGCCGCCCGAGGAGTGGGTCGCAGTCGACCGGGTCGGGGTGGGCGAGCCGGAGGGAGGACACTTGGCGTCGAACGTCGAGGGCGTGTCGATCTACGCCCCGCGTGTCGGCGGTCCCGACAACGGATTCCTGGTGGCGTCGAGCCAGGGCAACCACACCTACGTCGTCTACGACCGCGCCCCGCCGCACGCCTACCGCGGGACCTTCCGTGTGGGCGAAGCGGGGGCGATCGACGGCGTCGAGGACACCGACGGCCTGCACGTGGTGTCGGCTCCGCTCGGTCCGCGCTACCCGATGGGCCTGCTCGTCGTCCAGGATGGGATCAACGTGGCCCGGGGCGAGCGAGCCAACCAGAACTTCAAGCTGGTTTCGTGGCAGGACGTGCTCGACGCCCTCAACCTCGCCGTTCCGGAAGGTCCCGGTTCCGAGGGAGAGTGAAGCTTCGTATGCTACGGCCACCGCGGCATCCAGCGCGTAGTGTGCATCGGCCAGCCACTGCGGTCCGGACATTGTAGAGGCTCGTCAGCGTCCGCGGGCCCTCGCGGAGCGATGACGCCGAACCGCTCGACGCTCCCGTCCGCGGCTCCGACGCCGCGCTCGGTGTCAACCCGCGAATCGCAGGCGGCCTCGGCCACCTTGTCGCGTGCTCGCGCACAACGACGGCACGATTGCGAGCCGGTCATTCCACACTGTCCAGCACGGAGGCTCGGGGTTCCGGCACCGGCACGGAACTCCCGGACCAACTCGATGGCTGCCGATGTCGGCGGTTCTTCGAATCAGCTCGCCCTGCGAGCCAAGCTCGACGTGCACGCTCCACGAGGTGAAGCTCCGGCCGCCGGCGTCGAGTTCGACCTCGTGCACCTGCCCGGGCCCCAGGTTCACCCTGGGGGTCGGGCCGAGTTCGATCCCGTTCGACAGGTGGATCTCGACACGGACGTTCGAGACGGTGCCGTTCGTCGTGTTGGTAACCGTTCCGGTGAACCGTGCCTGCCCGGCGTTGTACCGCATGACCAGATCGACGCCGCTCCGACTCTCGCGGGCGGTGTCGGTCAATCCGTACTGCATCCCGGATTCGCCGGGCTCGGATCCGGACTCGGGGCCGGACTCCGAGTGCGCCCCCTCGCCGATCTCGCTCGGGCCGCTCGGGCTGTCACACGCCGCCACGAGGTTGAGGATGAGGGCCGCCACGGCGGCGAACGCCAGTCGTTGCTGCATGGTGCTGTTCTCCTTTTTCCCTGAAACCGGCCACTGTCGATTCCCAGGCACGCCCGCGGGGCCGGCGTCACCGAGGCGCAGTGCGACCGCCGGCCCGTATCGCCGTACGGCCGAGTTCTCGCCGCGGTGGGCCGACCGGAAGGCGTCGCTCGCGGCCCTGAGCGAGCGAGCATGCTGGCTATTTGAGGGCTTCGAGATCCGACGTCACCTCGTGCGGCAGCCGAAGCTCGTTGGTGACCGAGAAAGCGTTGAACTGCCCCGCGATCGACCGGGCCAATTGCCGCTCGGTCTCGTTGTTGACAACACCGGTGAGCGTCACATGTCCACGCTCCACCACGATGTGGACCGGCGGGTTCGCGCCGGCGGCGTAGCGCCAGAAGTGGGGATTGCCGTAGATCGCGCGAGCGATGACGTACCGTAGCCGGTTGTCGAACTGCGACGCCGGAAGGACGGCGATCTCGTTCGTTACCGCCGTCACGCCGTCGAGCGCGACGACGCGCTTCTCGATGTCGCTTGCCTTGTGACTCCCGGTCACGTGGCCGGTGAGCACGACGTGACCTTCGTCGGCGATCTCGACGTTGATGTTGTCGAACACCGTGAAGAACGAGTACCGGAGCACCTGTTCCTGGATTCGCTCGAACAGGTCGTACTTCGTCTGGTCGGCGGCCAACGCCGGCGACGCCGACAGCGCCGTCAGAGCGAGCGCCATGATCGACAGAGCGATTCGGCGGGGATGTGACAGGGGGTACACCATGAGGTCTCCTTTCGTTGAGCCCGCGCGTTGTCTTGCGGCCGTACTCGCCGCACACGCCACCTGGTCTTCACGCAAGGAACGTGCCAGAAGAGACCTGCGGTGTTCCGGGTAAAGGACGGGCCCGCGTTGTCCAGCGCAGAGGCCGGTCCGTCCCCGCCGTTGGACGGTCCGTTCGTCTTGCGCGACCTGATGCCGGTTACGACCGCGACGAACTGGTCGATCAGGATGCCGGCGCCGGTCCGCCCAGCTCTCGCGCCAGCTCGACGAACGCGGTCTCGGCCGTCCTATCGCACCGTCGTTGGTAGGTAGTTAGTGTCAGCCAGAAAACCCCCGTTCCGGGCGGAGATTTGCGCCAATTCGTGGCATCCTGAGCGTGATTTCGGCACGACCCGGCCGCGACGGAGGCGCCTGACGGGCTGCGGGATAGCAAAGGCCAGCAAATCAGCCCGGATGTCCTGTTTCCAGGGACAGTAGGACCGTGCCGTCTCTTGTCGGCTCGGAATCCGGCCTGGTTGTCAGGGCCGGTCGGTCAGGCGACGAGTCGTTGTCGTTGTCGTTTGCGCTCCCGCTTCTGCAGGATCAATCCGATGCGATGCAGGTTGGCCGCCAGCACCGACAAGGCAACCGTCCGCGCGAAGCCGTCCGCACCATGGCTGCGAACGCGGTCGAGTCCCCGATGTTCCAACCCATTGATGGCAGACTCGATCGCCGGATGCGCACGCCGCGCGGCCGCAAACGACTCCTCCTCTTCACGCTCCCGGTCGGCTTTTGAAAGATACCCTTTCCCCGGCAACGCATTGACGTCGAGCAACGCATCGAGGCGGACCCGATTGCCGCGGCTGTGAAAGCCCCGGTCGAAACTGCACGCCCGCAACTCCGGATACAGTGCCTGCGCTTCCTGCACCATCGGCACTGCCACGTCCACATCCTCGCCCTCCCACAGGACCTTGTGGTGAAGGATGAGTTGATACTGATCCTCGATAACGGCGACAGGAACCCCGAGTTCGACCGGCGTGCCCGCCTTGCCTTTGGAAATCCAACGCGTGTGTCCCTCGAAAATCGAAAAGACCTTCTCCTCGTGAGGTATCGTCTCGCCACGCAGAAGACGCCGCTCCACCTGGTCAATCTGCCGCCGGGCGTGAGCGACGAGGCCTGTGATGGAGCGACAGCGCAATTCCCCCACGCCCTGGTCTCGCAACGCGTCGAGCGTTGTCTCCGCCCGCTCCACCAGCCCCCGGCAGCGCTCCACATACGCCTCCACCCGCTCCGGATGCCGCTGCGCCCGCCGCGTCGAGCGCACCTTGTTGAACAGTTTCTTGACCTCTCGGGACAGATGGCGCCACTGACGCCACCCGCCCACCGCGTACTTCTCAGCCGCCCGGCCCGTCTCCCGCAGCAGGCAACGCGTCGCGTCCCACAACAGGCTGACGTCCGTCGGGTAGTGCACGTCCGTTTCAACCACGAACGAATCACACCGCCCGCGCAATGGCTCGCCAGGCTTTTTTTTAGCGACCTTGTGACCGCTCTCCACCACCAGGCGCCCCACTGCCGACAACAGCTCGGGCGTCAACAAGGACACGTTGTCGACTACCGTTTGGTATTCGTAACGCGTCTTGTCATCGAAATCGCCGTGTCCCAGGAACTCACGTATCGTCCCATGATGGTTCGTCAGGTCGTGAAGACGGTCGAAGTCGCAGCCCAACCCCTGCTTCAGGACCCCCAACACCAGAATCTGCCACAGGTCCATTCCCGGACGCCCCACCGTGCGATCCGCCTCCGGCAGAATATGCTCGTCCAGCAGTGCCAACAACCGCGCGCGCAACTCCTCGTCGCTCCAGATGTGCTGAAGCCCCTTCAACACCGCCGGGATGTCGTCCCGCGACTTCGGGTTGATCCAGATTTTCTCGATCGGCACCTGCCCGAGCTGGAACTGCGATCTGTGAACTTCTCTCATGATGGCAATGTCGCGAAGATGGTCCCGAAACGGGTCGATCCTTGGGAGATCACCCGCAAAGAATACGACATCTGGACGATCTTCGCCACTTGAAATCGGCGGTTACACCCTGTAGAATCAATGACTTGCGGGTTTTCCGCCGAACACTAGTTAGCAGCCCGTGGCAAAAGTCGCGGATTCGGCCTGGCCCCGGCGCGGCCGAACCCCGTAGACTGCACGGCATGGCGATGGGCAAGAGACCGGTGGCGCGCCAAGCGTCGCCGCTGTGGGTGGAAACGGCGGACCTTCCGACGAGCGACGGTCATCCCTTCTTCGAGCGCCTGAATCGGGTCCTGGAGGACTGCGGGTTCGACGCGTTCGTGGAAGGGTTGTGCTCGGCCTTCTACGCGGCGCGGATGGGACGGCCGAGTCTGCGTCCTGGGCGGTATTTCCGGATGCTGTTGATCGGCTACTTCGAGGGCCTGTCTTCGGAGCGGGGGATTGCGTGGCGGGTGGCCGATTCACTGAGCCTGCGGTCGTTCCTGGACCTGGAGTTGACCGAGTCGGCGCCGGATCACTCGACGTTGTCGCGGACGCGCCGGTTGATCGACGTGGAGACGCACGAGGCGGTTTTCACGTGGGTTCTGGAGCGCCTGTCTGAAGCGGGTCTGGTCGTCGGGAAGACGGTCGGCATCGATGCGACGACGCTGGAAGCGAACGCGGCGATGCGGAGCATCGAGCGGCGGGACACGGGGGAATCGTACGAGGCGTTCATTCGGCGGTTGGCGGAAGCGTCGGGTGTGGAGACGCCGACGCGTGCGGAGCTGGCTCGGTTCGACCGGTCTCGGAAGAACAAGAAGACGTCGAACAAGGAGTGGAAATCGCCGCAGGATCCTGACGCGAAGATCGCGAAGATGAAGGACGGTCGGACGCACTTGGCCCACAAGGCCGAGCACGGGGTCGACATGGACACGGGCGCCATCGTCTCGGTGACGGTGCAGGATGCATCGGACGGTGATACGGCCACGCTGCCGGAGACGCTGATCATGGCGGCCGAACAGGTTGAAGCGGTGCAGCCGGAGGGCGCGGGGGTCGAAGAGGTGGTGGCCGACAAGGGCTATCACAGCGACGAGACGTTGGTGGGGCTCGGCGAGGTAGGGGTTCGGAGTCACGTATCGGAGCCGGAGCGCGGCCGTCGCTGCTGGCAGGACAAGAAGACGGGCGAGACGCCGCCGGAGAAGCGTGCTGCGCAGAAAGCATTGTATGCGAACCGCCGGCGTGTGCGGGGGCGGCGGGGTCGTCGCCTGCAACGCCGCCGAGGCGAAGTGGTGGAGCGTACTTTCGCGCACATGTATGAGACGGGCGGTATGCGTCGGGTCTGGGTGCGCGGCCACGACAATGTCCGCAAGCGCGTGCTGATCCAGGCGGCCGCCTGCAACATCGGGCTGCTCCTGCGCCGGCAGACCGGCGTTGGTACGCCCCGGAGCCTGCAGGGGCGGGCTTTGTCGGCGATTTACGGTCTGATCGGGCGCTGGCGGGGCTGCTGGGAGCGCCTGAGGCGGGTGTGGGGGCTGAAACGGTCCATGCTTCATCTTGAGGCGGCGTGAGCTTGGAAAAGCCGCTGGCCAGCTCAAACCCCATGTTACACTTTCAGATCCGCACCCCCTCAACCGGTGTCAGGCCGTCGACAACCTTGTTCCACGGGCTGTTAGGACAGTGCGCTAAACTAGTTTGCCACATGCCAGTTTCCTGGTCATACTGGAGGTATGAAGCGAGATATCGAGCTGGAAGCGACCCTGGTTGCGAAGTATGCCGTGGTCGCGCCGGTGTTGGACGAGCGCAGTCGCCGCCGGTGGGCGGCGGCCGAGTCGCTCGCTGTCGGCTACGGCGGCGACGCGGTGGTTTCGTCGGCCACCGGTCTGGCTCGGGAGACGATTCGCAAGGGACGCCGGGAGATTGCCCGCGACGAGGCGCCCACCGACCGCATCCGACGCCCTGGAGGCGGACGGCCCCGCATCCAGCAGGATCAACCCGGCATCCAGGCCGCGCTCCAAGCGCTGGTGGGTCCGCTCACGCGCGGCGACCCGACCTCGCCGCTACGCTGGACGTGGAAGAGTCGCGCGAAGCTGGCGGGGGCGCTCGTCGACCGCATCGGGAACGTCCGGACGGCGACCGGGCTCCGGGTCCTGGCCGAACTCGACGCCGGGCAGTATCCTACGGGCGTCACGGTGACCAAGGAACAGATGGACGCACTCGCGCTGGTTCCCGATGCGTTTCACGGGGAATGGAATTACAAACTGTTACCCCGATGAAGTTGACAACTTTATAGTAGAGTCGAGAGGAGGCGCGTTGCCGGTAGGGGGCCGGTGGCTTATCCGGTGCTTTCGCAACCGGGCCGCAGGCCGACTCCCGTGGGCACGTTTCCTCCCCCCGCTCTCCGAACCCGGCGTGCCGATTTCCAGCACCGGGCTCTCCAGTGGAATCATGCGGCTCGCACACGGGTTCCCGGTCGCGACCAGCGGACGGGTCTTCGCGAGTCCTGGCACTGGGCTCGCACCCGTGCGCTAGCCGGCCGGTGCGTCGTCGGGCCTGTTGACGCCCCGACGACGGCGACCGCTCAGGTCGTCCCCTTCGCTTATGCATGTGATGACATCTGGCATTCCTGCTGATTTCCGGGGTCCTAGGCCGTTGGCCACTCCCGTTAGCCTGCTGCCGTTCGCCATCCCTTCCACCTGAGGTCCCTTCCCTCTGCCGGCATTACCCGGCTTCCTCGGTGTCGGGTCGGAGGAGGCGCGCCCCGCGGGCGCTGGCCTCCGTCCGCCGCTCAAACGGTACGTGCGGTTTTCCCGCATACCGCTTTCACGAAGACGTCTTCGCGTGATGAGGACCGATGGAGGAATCAAAGAGTGGACCCTCCTCCGGCCCGTCGGGTTCAGCCAGTCGGCAAGTCTCCTCGGTCGCTGATGTTGGGGTCTTTCACTCATGGAACTGTCCACCTCAGCGCCCTTGCTCATCTCACCGTCCTGTCCGGTCCCGACCGTCTTCGCCGGCCGCCTTCCCCAACCCACTCGGTTGCCGCCCCCTGACGGTCACGCGGCTTTCACCGCGCTTCAGGTACTATTCGGCCGTCCGACTCCTCGACGAGCATCCCTTCCCACTTCGCTCTCGCTTATAGGGTCAGTTGCCGCGGCGCCACCCGCGGACCCGCCGAGGTCTCCCAGGGTCACGCACTGGTCTTCCATACCGTGCCGCCCGCAAACACCTTGGTGCGGTGGGTGGATGAGATCGCCTTCGCCTCTGTAGTGCAGGCTCGACCTTGCCCCACCTTTGGCCGACCGGTTCGTCATGGGGTCGCCCCCTCGACTACGGCCCGGTACTGCTCCGCAAACCCTTCGGACCCCACCTCACGGTGGGCGCCCTGTCCTCCGCAGTTCCGTCGTGGCGGCTCCAGGTCCACCTTGGCTGTGTCCAGCTTTCGCCTGCGTGCCCGTCTAGGTATCTCCATACCTGCCACCTGCGGCCGGCGAGGCATTACCCCCGCCTTTGGATACGGCCCCCCTCATCCGGGGGCCGGAGGGACTTCAACCCTCCTGACCAGTGCGCTGCCTGGCGCACACCTACGGACCTCTCCGCCACCCTGACCGGCCCGACCTGACCCTCGCGGGTTGTCCGTTGGCGCGTGCCACGCCACCGGCAGGGCTTCCCGTGTTGCGTCCACTCCCCTCTTCCACACGTGCCGTCACCATTACCCCGGCGGAAACGGTCGGTGCTCGCGTCGCTCGCTTCCTGACCGCTGGCAGCCTTCCCCGTGATCGAGGCGGGTCGGCTTCCGCATTAGACGTTTCGAGGCCTGCGCGGTGTTCACGTCGTTACAGTGGCGGTAGGGAACCGGGTTGCCCCGGTCCCCCCGCGCAGATCCGTACGTGCGCGCTAGCGCATACGGCTCCTACCTTGGGTGGCTGACGGCAAATCGCTCGGTTGGCCAAGGATGCCGGACCTTGACGGGAGGCCAATACAGAGCCGCGAGGCGTGCGACCCCGGCTATCGTGGTCCGATCCTTCTGTGACCGCCCGCGCAAGGTTCTGAGCCAAATCCATAAAAGACGCCTCACGAAACCGCGAAGAGCCCGGGCGCTGGTCGGCACGGCATAGTAATTCAACCATCCGTTGACCACTCTCCCCAGCCATTGCGCCGTGTCGTGGACATCCTCGTGCATCCGCTCGCGGAGTTTCTCCTTGGCCCGTTTTAAGGTTCGCGTGACCCGTTTCGCTATCGGCTTGCGCCCCAGCCCGAATTTTCCGTTCCTCTTCTTCTTGCAGTAGTGCGTGAAGCCGAGGAAATCGAAGGTCTCCGGTCGACGTTCCCCGCGCGCCCGGCGGTCCGCCATCGCGAACCGTCCGAACTCGACGAGGCGTGTCTTGTCAGGGTGCAGCTCAAGCGCGAACTGGCTCATCCTCTCCCTGAGGTCGTGGAGAAACTGTGCCGCATCCGCCTTGCGTTGGCAGCCAACGACGAAGTCATCGGCGTAACGTACGATGATAGTGTCCCCCGTAGCCTGTCGGGCGCGCCACTTCTTCTGGAACCAGAGGTCGAGGACATAGTGCAGGTAAACGTTGGCGAGGATGGGTGAAACCACCGCGCCTTGCGGGGTCCCCTGCAGGTCGTCCTTCCACTCACCATCTTCCATGACGCCGGCGTTCAGCCACTTGGTAATCAGCCGGAGTACCCGCTTGTCCCCGATTCGGTGCTCGAGAAACCGCAATAGGTGGTCTCGCGAGAGCCGGTCGAAGAACGCCCGGATGTCCGCATCGATTATCCAGTTGACCTTGCGCCGTTCTATCCCGAAAGCCAGGGCGTCAAGCGCATCATGCGCCCCGCGCCCCGGTCGGAACCCGTAGCTGAACCCGAGAAATTCCGGCTCGTAAAGCGGCGTCAGGATGACATCCACTACCGCCTTTTGGACAATCTTGTCTTCCAGGGCGGCAATGCCGAGCGGTCGCGTCCCGCCGTCCGGTTTGGGTATTTCAACCCGCCGCGACGGCAGCGCCCGATACGCTCCCGAGTGTACGCGTCCGTGCAGGTCGAGCAGCCGCTCTTCCAGTCCGTCCTCGTACCCCGTCCACACCAGACCGTCCACGCCAGCCGATGCGGTCTTCTTCAAGTCGTAGAAGGCGCACCGCAGCGCGTCCGTGGTGATGTGGTGCAAGAGCGCAGTCAGTTTCTCCTGCGGCTTTCTCGTTGCAGCTTGCCGTATCCGCTCGACCGCCTGTGACACGCTCACCCGACCCTGCGTCCGGTACGTGCTTTGGTCTTGCGAATTCCCCTTGGTTGAGGCCCTTCCCTCCGGCAGCTCCGCAGGCGCTTTCGCTCCCTTGTTCGCCGCTTTCATCGGTGTCGGGTCGGAGGAGGCGCGCCCCGCGGGCGCTGGCCTCCGTCCGCCGCTCAAACGGTACGTGCGGTTTTCCCGCATACCGCTTTCACGAAGACGTCTTCGCGTGATGAGGACCGATGGAGGAATCAAAGAGTGGACCCTCCTCCGGCCCGTCGGGTTCAGCCAGTCGGCAAGTCTCCTCGGTCGCTGATGTTGGGGTCTTTCACTCATGGAACTGTCCACCTCAGCGCCCTTGCTCATCTCACCGTCCTGTCTGGTCCCGACCGTCTTCGCCGGCCGCCTTCCCCAACCCACTCGGTTGCCGCCCCCTGACGGTCACGCGGCTTTCACCGCGCTTCAGGTACTATTCGGCCGTCCGACTCCTCGACGAGCATCCCTTCCCACTTCGCTCTCGCTTATAGGGTCAGTTGCCGCGGCGCCACCCGCGGACCCGCCGAGGTCTCCCAGGGTCACGCACTGGTCTTCCATACCGTGCCGCCCGCAAACACCTTGGTGCGGTGGGTGGATGAGATCGCCTTCGCCTCTGTAGTGCAGGCTCGACCTTGCCCCACCTTTGGCCGACCGGTTCGTCATGGGGTCGCCCCCTCGACTACGGCCCGGTACTGCTCCGCAAACCCTTCGGACCCCACCTCACGGTGGGCGCCCTGTCCTCCGCAGTTCCGTCGTGGCGGCTCCAGGTCCACCTTGGCTGTGTCCAGCTTTCGCCTGCGTGCCCGTCTAGGTATCTCCATACCTGCCACCTGCGGCCGGCGAGGCATTACCCCCGCCTTTGGATACGGCCCCCCTCATCCGGGGGCCGGAGGGACTTCAACCCTCCTGACCAGTGCGCTGCCTGGCGCACACTCCTGCCTCATCCGACTTCTTCATTCCGTGCACCATCGGATTCGGAATCCTCCTTCCCTCTGCGGCCCCGGTTCGACTGCCGGGGCAGAATGAAGACCTCCCAGGTCCCGACGAAGGACGTACGAACGTGCATGGGTTCTCCGACACCGTGGAGTCCTCCATCCCCTCACCAGTCGCAGTGATGGCGGTGTTGCCTTCAACCACGGGCACGGTCTCGGCACTCCAGACATGCAACCTTTCGATGCTCAGTAGCCCTGCCCGTTCGCGCCCCTGTCAACGCTTCGCCTGCCGCCTCACAGCGACCGGCGCATGACTCGGGGTGAAGGTGGTCGGTTACTCCTTCCCTCTGCCGGACTTCCACCGGCTGTCCTTCCGTCAGTTAGCCTGGCGCACGCCCGTGTGTTCGCTGAACCGCCCGAGGCGGCCCTTTCTCGTCGGAGTGCTTCAGCCGATGTCGTTGCCTCCATCGTCCGCCCCGACCGCTACCGGCTGGAGCGACAGTTGCCGGGCGGGATTCGCACCCGCTGAGGAATGGCGCCTTTCACGGCGCACTCGATCACTGTCCTTAGCGGTCGCGGCGAGAAATCAGCAGGATTGGGGTGCAGGATTGGGGTACGAGTACCGATAAGAGGGCCATGGTTCTGGTGAACGGCGAGCGCGGCGGTCCGAACCGGTCTGAGCGTGAGCCGGATCCTCGGGACGTGCGCATCGAGCACCTCGAACACGAGAACGCGAAGCTGATCGAGGAGCGGGATCACTGGAAGCATCACAGCGAGCACCTGGAGAAGCAACTCGACGCGGCCCGGCGGGCCGGCAAGCGACAGGCGTCCCCCTTCGCCAAGGACCGGCCGCAAGGACGCGGCGGGCGTCCGGGCCGACGGGCCGGCGCCGATTACGGCACGCATGGCCGCCGCCGGCGGCCGACACGGGTTGACGAGACGCATGCGGCGCCGGTTCCGACGGCGTGTCCGGACTGCGGCGGCGCGGTCGAGGTGACCGGCGTGGCGTCGCAGTATCAGGAGGACGTGCCGCAGGTCGAACCGATCGTGCGGCACTTCGAGATTGAGGTTGGCCACTGCTCGCAGTGTCGGCGTCGGGTACAGGGCCGCCACCGGTTGCAGACATCCGATGCGCTGGGCGCGGCCGGCGCGCAGCTCGGCCCGAACGTGGCGGCCCTGGTGGCCGAGTTGCACACCGGGATGGGGCTGCCGCTGGCGAAGGTCAGCGAGCATCTGAAGACGAAATTCGGCCTGGATGTGACGCCGGGCGGTCTGGTGCACCTGCTGCACCGCACGGCCCGCGCGGCGGCGCCGGCGTATGCGGCGCTTTGCGAGCAGGTCCGGCACAGTCCGGTGGTGACGCCGGATGAAACCGGCTGGCGTGTGAACGCGCTCCGCCACTGGCTGTGGGCGTTCGCCACGCCGGAGACGACCGTCTACGCGATCTGCGACGGTCGCGGGTTCGCCGACGCCGCCGCGGTGCTCGGCCCCGACTTCGCCGGCGTGCTGGTGCGCGACGGGTGGGTGGCGTATCGCGGCTTCAAGCACGCGCCGCACCAGAGCTGTCTGTCTCACCTGCTGCGCCGATGCAAGGAACTGCAGGAGAATCATCCGTACAGTCCCTGGGCCGGCGAGGTGCAGGCGGTCCTGCAGGATGGCCTCGCCCTGCGGGACCGCTGCAACGCCGGCGACATCAGCGAACACGGTCTGGCGTCGGCCCGCGGCCGACTGGCCGCCCGGCTCGGCCGGCTGATCGACGCGCCGCCGCCGGTGGCCGATGCCGAGCGCTTCGCCAAGCACCTGGCCAACGAATTCCCCGCCGTGTTCCTCTTCTTGTGCGACCCGTCGATAGACGCCACCAACTGGCGCGCCGAGCAGGCCATCCGACCCGCCGTGGTCACTCGCAAGGTCTGCGGCGGCAACCGCACCCGCAAGGGCGCCGACACCCAGCAGGTGCTGGCCAGTGTCCTGCGGTTGCGGTAGGGAGCCGGGTTGCCCCGGTCCCCCCGCACAGATCCGTACGTGCGCGCTAACGCATACGGCTCCTACCTCGGGTGGTTGACGGCAAACCGCGTGTTAGGCCAAGGGTGCCGAACCCTCACGGAGGGCCAATATACCGTTGCGAGGCGCCTTACATGAGCTATCGTCGTCCGTGTCTTCTGTGACCGTCGACGCAAGGTCGTGAGCCAAATCCACTCAAGACGCCGTACGAAGCCGCGAAGGGTCTGGGCGCTAGTCGGTACGGCATAGTAGTTCAGCCAGCCGTTGACCACCTTCCCCAGCCATTGCGCCGTCTCGTGGACGTCTTCGTGCATCCGCGCGCGAAGTCGCTCCTTGAGCCGTTTCAAGGTTCGCGTGACCCGCTTCGCAATCGGTTTGCGCCCCAAACCAAAGCCGCCGTTCCTCGTCTTCCGGCAGTAGTGCGTGAAACCGAGGAAAGCGAAGGTCTCCGGTCGGCGTTCCCCCCGCGCCCGGCGGTTCGCCATCGCGAATCGGCCGAACTCGATGAGGCGCGTCTTGTCGGGGTGCAGGTCAAGCGCGAATTGGCCCAGGCGCTCCTTGAGGTCGCGGAGAAACTGTTCCGCATCCTCCTTGCGTTGGCAACCAACGACGAAGTCATCGGCGTAACGCACGATGATAGTGTCCCCCGTAGCCTTTCGGGCGCGCCACTTCTTCTGGAACCAGAGGTCGAGGACATAGTGCAGGTAAACGTTGGCGAGGATGGGTGAAACCACCGCGCCTTGTGGGGTTCCCTGCAGGTTGTCCTTCCACTCGCCATCTTCCATGACGCCGGCGTTCAGCCACTTGGTAATCAGCCGGAGTACCCGCTTGTCCCCGATTCGGTGCTCGAGAAACCGCAGCAGGTGGTCTCGCGAGAGCCGGTCGAAGAACGCCCGGATGTCCGCATCGATTATCCAGTTGACCTTGCGCCGTTCTATCCCGAAAGCCAGGGCGTCAAGCGCATCATGCGCCCCGCGCCCCGGTCGGAACCCGTAGCTGAACCCGAGAAATTCCGGCTCGTAAATCGGCGTTAGGATAACATCCACTACCGCCTTCTGGACGACCTTGTCTTCCAGGGCGATAATGCCGAGCGGTCGTGTCCCACCGTCCGGTTTGGGTATTGCAACCCGTCGCGACGGCAGCGCCCGATACGCTCCCGAATGTACGCGTCCGTGCAGGTCGAGCAGTCGCTCTTCCAGGCCGTCTTCGTACTCCCGCCACACCAGTCCATCCACGCCAGCCGATGCGGTCTTCTGCAAGTCGTAGAAGGCGCACCGTAGCGCGTCCGTCGTGATGTGGTGCAAGAGCGCAGTCAGTTTCTCCTGCGGTTTTCTCGTTGCAGCTTGCCGTATCCGCTCGACCGCCTGTGACACGCCGTCCCGACCCTGCGTCCGGGGCGTGCTTTGGTCTTGCAGATTCCCCTTGGTTGAGGCCCTTCCCTCCGGCGGCTCCGCAGGCGCTTGCGCTCCCTTGTTCGCCGCCTTCACCGGTGTCGGGTCGGAGGAGGCGCGCCCCGCGGGCGCTGGCCTCCGTCCGCCGCTCAAACGGTACGTGCGGTTTTCCCGCATACCGCTTTCACGAAGACGTCTTCGCGTGATGAGGACCGATGGAGGAATCAAAGAGTGGACCCTCCTCCGGCCCGTCGGGTTCAGCCAGTCGGCAAGTCTCCTCGGTCGCTGATGTTGGGGTCTTTCACTCATGGAACTGTCCACCTCAGCGCCCTTGCTCATCTCACCGTCCTGTCCGGTCCCGACCGTCTTCGCCGGCCGCCTTCCCCAACCCACTCGGTTGCCGCCCCCTGACGGTCACGCGGCTTTCACCGCGCTTCAGGTACTATTCGGCCGTCCGACTCCTCGACGAGCATCCCTTCCCACTTCGCTCTCGCTTATAGGGTCAGTTGCCGCGGCGCCACCCGCGGACCCGCCGAGGTCTCCCAGGGTCACGCACTGGTCTTCCATACCGTGCCGCCCGCAAACACCTTGGTGCGGTGGGTGGATGAGATCGCCTTCGCCTCTGTAGTGCAGGCTCGACCTTGCCCCACCTTTGGCCGACCGGTTCGTCATGGGGTCGCCCCCTCGACTACGGCCCGGTACTGCTCCGCAAACCCTTCGGACCCCACCTCACGGTGGGCGCCCTGTCCTCCGCAGTTCCGTCGTGGCGGCTCCAGGTCCACCTTGGCTGTGTCCAGCTTTCGCCTGCGTGCCCGTCTAGGTATCTCCATACCTGCCACCTGCGGCCGGCGAGGCATTACCCCCGCCTTTGGATACGGCCCCCCTCATCCGGGGGCCGGAGGGACTTCAACCCTCCTGACCAGTGCGCTGCCTGGCGCACAGTACTGCCTCATCCGACTTCTTCATTCCGGACACCATCGGATTCGGAATCCTCCTTCCCTCTGCGGCCCCGGTTCGACTGCCGGGGCGGAATGAAGACCTCCCAGGTCCCAACGAAGGACGTACGGACGTGCTTGGGTTCTTCGACACCGTGGAGCCCTTCATTCCCTCACCCGTCGCGGGAATGTCGGTGTGGCCTTCGACCGCGGTGACAGTCTCGGCGCTCCAAAACTCGTTGCTTTCGATGCTCGATAGCCCCGTCCGTCCGCGCCCCTGTCAACGCTTCGCCTGCCGCCTCACAGCGACCGACGCATGACTCGGGGTGAAGGTGGTCGGTTACTCCTTCCTTCCGCCGGACTTCCACCGGCTGTCCTCCGCCAGTTTGCCTGGCACACCACCGCCCGCCAACGCCAACTCGACCTGCCCGACCTGATCGCCACGATGCTGTGCGCCCCGGAGCCGGTCGTCCCCGACGCACTCGCACTGCCGCCGCCCTCCTGAGGCGGATCACCCCAACGGACCTTCCCTGGCTCCTGCTGCCTTCCGGCTGGCTCACCGCCGGGACGGCCCCGTGCACGGAAGCCTGGCTGGACATGGCAGGGACGGGGGCCGGCGGTCGCTCGCCCGCCCGCCGAGCTGGCGCACCCGTCGTCCTCTCCGGCCAGACCGGTACCGACGCACGCAAAACCCCGGCCGCCGACCTATACCTACTTGCGGCATACTGGAGGTGTGCTATTCGAGGCGGCCGGCGCCAGAAGGAACCTCGCCGCCGCTCGGTGGGCTTTGACCTGCTGGGCCTCATTTCAGCCCGTGTCTATTGACGAATGATGCTCTAATCGAAGACCCTGAACTCTCTCCAGAACATATTGACCAGCTGCGCGAAGGAACATGACAATCCAGACGCTCGCAAGCCACGGCGGAGCGACGGAGCCATCTTTATGTGGTCCGGCGGCGATGATCCTACAGCCATGACCGAACAAGAGGTTGAGTTGATGGGAGAAGCTCCAGCATTGGGGAGCGGCGACGAACTTGATTGACTTTACGACGGACATCAACGTCGCAATCTATTTTGCGGCTGGGGAAGAGTGGGGTCGAGATGGCCGAGTGATCTTGATTCGCGCCACCGATTACGCCGCTTGGCGTCTCGATGCCAAGACGCCGCCACATCGAGCAAGTGCGCAGAAGAGCGTGTTCATCAGGCATCCGCACGGCGTTGTGAAGCCGTGGTGGCAGGTTCCCGTGAGGGCGGGCGACAAGTTGGCGATTCTGACAGAACTTGGAGAACTCGCGGAGCCCATTACGACATGGAAGATGTACAACGACAGGAAGATCAGCGCCGCCGTGCCGCCGCCGCCCTCGTAGACCGCCCGCTTCTCGCCCCAATCCGCCGGGTCCATGTCGATCGAACATCCGCGGCGCGCCCGTCACCTCCACCGTCTCGCTGAAGGTCAGCAGCATGCGGATCGTCTCGCCCAACCCGTAGGTATCGTCGCCGCCAGCGTCCGAGACCACGCCTCCCCGGTCACCGACGCTGCCTCTGTCGCCAGCGTCAACTGCCGGCCCACCTCGTTGCGCCGGACCCCAGTCGTCAGTCATGGTCCTTTCCTCCCCGGATGCCCCGGATGAGCGGCGGCTGCAGGTACGGCGATTCCTCGACCAGCTCCGCCGACTTGTTCGCCTTCGGACTCATCGTGATCTCGATGAACGCCACGTCGCGGCGCCGCACGTGCGCCGCCCCGCTCCGGTGCAGAATCGTCAGACCCATCCGCCCGTCGTGCAACATGTCCACGTCGCGCACCTGTTCGACGTGACCCGATTTGTAACGCAACGTCACCAGCACCCGCGCCACCTCCAGGTCGAAAGCGGGCCGGCCGGATCCCCCAACGGGTCATCGTCTCCGGCCCGCGACCAACGATCCAACATGTGCTGATGATCCCCCGTCTATCTGTCGACTCTCAGCACGTACATCCTCCAGCCCGAACGTCTGAAATTCATACCGCGGGCAGGCCAGAGACGAGCAGAGCCGCAGTTAAAAGGCCCACCCCGAACCACCGATTAAGACGCTTCACGGTGCCATGTCCAGATCCCGCACGAGAACCAGCCGCCGCAACGCTCGCGCCACCAGCGCCGGCACCCTCCCGTCACCCCGGCCGCGGCGCACCTCCGCCGCTGCTTCCATCAACGAGGCCGCCGCCAGCTCGCGAGCCCGCACCACGGCCGCCGGCCGCGACCACCCGAGCCCGCGCAGCAGCGCCAGCAGAACCCGACGACGTCGACGCGTCTCGACCGAACCGCCCGGATGCCGCAACGTCACGACCCCCACCGCGGCCCGTTGAACACGGCGCGACCACGACCTGGCCCGCGAGCGCCACCCGCTCGACCGTAAGCCCGTCCCGAACCACCACCGGATCCCCGCGACGGCCGCCGCACCCGCACTTCAACCCGTATTCGACGTGGGACGCCTCGCAGACCGCCGGCACGGTTCCCGTTCCACCGCGGCGCACCCGCATTTACCGCTCGCCAGCTTCGAACCCACCGCGATTTCCCAGTCGCGACTGACCGTGCGCCCGGGCCCGTAGGTGTCGCCGCTCGCCGGCGACAACGTCACCGACAACCCAAGTCACCTCGGCACCGTAGTGCGCCTCTACTCTTTCCGCGACGAGCAGCAGGGTGAGGGCGACGGCGAGCGCGGCGCTCATCGGGACCGTGCGGCGAAACGTCATGGCGCCCGGAAGCGCTCATCGGGGAGCGCCGGACACGCGGCCGGGACCGCGGAGGACGGCGCCGGGCTCCAGGCGCGGCGGCGAGCGGTAGCGCCGCAGGCGGCAGTACCATCCGGCTGCACTGGTACATCATGGGGTACATGTTAGGAAAATTTTCGTAAAATGAGTGTGTGCTAAGAGATCCATTTTATGTCGGCTGCATTAAAACCTGACGCTTATGGGCCGCCTCGGAGCATCGCGCCTCCGGCACAGCGACGAACCGTGATTCCTGCCCATTGGCGAAGGGAGGAGCCTTGACGGATTCCCACGACGCGAGACGGGAAAACGAGACGCTGCGCGAGCGCATCTCCACCCTCAACGCGGCCATCCTGCGCATCAGCGCGACGCTCGACCTCAACACCGTGCTCCCCGAGGTGGTCGAGAGCGCCCGCGGGCTCACCGGCGCCCGCTACGGCGTCATCGCCACCGTCGACGAGGCGGGCGTACCCGCGGACTTCTTCTTCTCGGGCTTCACGCCCGAGGAACAGCAGGAACTCTTCACCTGGCCCGACAGCGGCCGCCTGTTCGAGCACCTGCGCGAGCTGCCGGGGCCGTTGCGGCTCGCCGACCTGTCGGGCTACGTCCGCTCGCTCGGCATCGCGCCTGCCCGGACCTTCTCCCGGACCTTCCAGGGCACGCCGATGCGCCACCGCGGCGCCGACGTCGGCAACTTCTTCCTCGCCGAAAAGGCCGACGGCGAGGAGTTCACCGACGAGGACGAGGAGGTGCTGACGCTGTTCGCCTCCCAGGCCGCGGCCGCGATCGCCAACGCCCGCACGCACCGCAACGAGCAGCGCGCGCGGGCCGACCTCGAAGCCCTGGTCGAGACCTCGCCGGTCGGGGTCGTGGTCCTCGACGCCAGGAGCGGCCGGACGGTGTCGATCAATCGCGAGGCCAAGCGGATCGTCGAGAGCCTGCGAACGCCGGGCCGCCCTCTCGAGCAGCTCCTGGAGGTCGTCTCCTTCCGGCGCGCCGACGGCCGCGAGGTGTCCCTGAGCGAGTTCCCCATCACCGAGCACCTGAGCACCGGCGAGACGTTGCGCGCTGAGGAGGTCGAGCTCTCGGTCCCCGACGGGCGCAGCGTCAGGACGCTGCTCAACGTCACGCCGATCCGTGCCGAAGACGGCGCCGTCCGCTCGGTGGTGGTGACCATGCAGGACCTGGCGCCGCTCGACGAGATCGAACGGATGCGGACCGAGTTCCTGGGCCTGGTGAGCCACGAGCTGCGCGCGCCGCTGGTTGCCATCAAGGGCTCGGCGGACACGCTGCTGGAGGAAGCGGCCGAGCTCGACCGGGCCGAGATGCGCGAGTTCTTCCGCATCATCGCCGAGCAGGTGAGCCACATGCGCGGGCTGATCGGCGACCTGCTGGACGCCGGGCGCATCGACTCGGGCACGCTCTCGGTCGCGCCCGAGCCCTCGGAGGTAGCCGCCTTGGTGGAGCGGGCGCGAAGCACCTTCGTGAGCGGCGGCGGCCGGCACGCCGTCGTCGTCGACCTGCCCACGGGGCTGCCCCCCGTGATGGCCGACCACCGGCGCATCGCGCAGGTGCTCAACAACCTCTTCGCCAACGCCGCGCGGCACGCGCCGGAGTCGACCCCGATCCGGGTCGCGGCCGGGCTTGAGAACGCGCATGTCGCAATCTCGGTTTCCGACGAGGGTCGGGGGGTGGCGCCCGAGTTGATGCCGCATCTGTTTCACAAGCACGCCGGCGGCCGGGCGGGGGCGACGGCGGGCCACGGCCTCGGGCTCGCCATCTGCAAGGGGCTCGTCGAGGCGCACGGCGGCCGCATCCGGGTGGAGAGCGCCGGGGCGGGCCGCAGCACGACGTTCACTTTCACGCTGCCGGCGGCCGGGGAGGCCGGCGCCGAGGGGCCCGGCCACGCCGCCCGCCCGCGGCCGGTCTCCGAGCCGGGTGAGCCGTCGCGCATCCTGGTCGTGGACGACGACCCGCGGATGCTGGGCGTCGTGCGCGACGCGCTCTCGAAGGCCGGCTACGCCCCGCTGGTGACCGGCGTGGCGAAGGATCTGCCGCGCATCATCCGGACCGAGAGGCCGCGGCTGGTGCTGCTCGACCTGATGCTGCCCGACATCGACGGCATCGAGCTGATGCGGCAGGTCCCGGAGCTCGCCGACCTGCCGGTCATCTTCATCTCCGGCTACGGCCGCGACGAGACCGTCGCCAAGGCGCTCGAGTCGGGCGCGGCCGACTACATCGTCAAGCCCTTCTCGGCGACGGAACTGGTGGCGCGGGTCCGGGCGGCGCTCAGACGGCACGAGGCCCCCGAGCCGTTCGTGCTCGGAGAGATCGCCATCGACTACGAACAGCGCCGGGTGACGGTCGGCGGGGAGGCGGTCGAGCTGACGGCCACCGAGTACGAGCTGCTGCGCGTGCTCTCGCTCGACGCGGGACGCGTCGTCGACTTCGACACGCTGCTGCGCCGGGTCTGGGCCAAGCGCGACAATGCCGACGCGAACCTGGTGCGCATCTTCGTCCGCAACCTCCGCCGCAAGCTCGGCGACAGCGCGGCCAGCCCCGCCTACATCTTCAACCAGCGCGGCGTCGGCTACCGCATGGCGAGACCCCCGGACGGCTGAGGACACGTCTCCGGCGCCGACTCAGCGCACCGCCTCCCATGACCTCCTTCCCTGGAGACTGTTCCGAGGTTGCTCGGATCTCGCGGACGGGTTGACGCTCGCGGTTCACATCGTGACATGTGCCTTGAGAAGCCACAGTCGGGCGCGCAGGGTGCGTCTGTCTGTAGACGCTCCCGGAGGCGTCCGAAACCGGCCGCCGTAGGTGGTCTCCGCTTGTACCGGACCGGTTCTCGGCGGTCGCCTCTCTGCGCCCGGATGGGCGCTGACGTAGTGAGCGGATGCGAACGGGGCGCGCCTGAGGGCGCATCACCCCAACGCATCGTGGTCCGAGCACGGTCCGGGCTCATCAACGCGTTTGCTCCTTTTCGTCGGCCGTCAGCGCCTGGTTTCGTTTCGCGGCCGCCAGCCTGTAGCTGCTGCCCGAGGTCTGAAGCACCGTCGAGTGGTGGACAATCCGGTCGATGACCGCGGCGGCGGCCGTCGGGTCGAGGAAGACCTCGGACCAGCGCGCGAACGGCAGGTTTGTCGTCACCACGAGGCTGCGGCGCTCGTAACGCTGGCTGATGAAGCCGAAGAGCAGGTCGGCCCCGGCCTTGTCGAGTGGAACGTAGCCCAGCTCGTCCACTAATGTTGAGCGCGCCGGTGTTGAACATGGTGGCGAGGAGCGCGTAGTCGCGGCGGCCGTCGGCGGTTCCGCGATCGACGGCGCCGAGGATGGCTTCGATCTCCTCGTGCTCGAGGTACTCCACGGGGCGGCTGCCGGTCCGCTTGAAGGGGACGGCGAGGACGCGTTGACAATGTGCGAGTCGTGCGGGGTGCTCCATTGCGCAGTACCGGAAGAACGCGTGGATCGCGGCGAGGCGCACGTTGCGGGTGGCGACGCTGTTGTGCCGGTCGAGCTCCAGGTGCTGAAGGAACGCGAGGAACTGGATGACGGACCGCTGCAACCGGGTTGCGACGAAGCGCAGCAAGAGCACGAGGCTGTCCCGATAGCTCCGGATGGTGTGGGGACTGGTCCCGCGCACCCGGGGCAGGTGGTCGGCGAAGAAGGCCCGGAGGGCTCGCGCCAGGTCATTGGGGACGGCGGCGGTCATCGCGCACCTCCCCCGACGGTGGGTCCGGTGACGAGGTCGCCGCAGTGGTCGGCGAATCGCGCGCTGGCGGCGGCCGCGAGGGGTTCGACGAACTGGAGGTAGTAGGCGGTCGAGACGATCGAGACGTGCCCCATGTAGGCGGCCAGGAAGGGCAGCTTCGCCTGTACGTCGAGTCCGGCGCGGTACCACCGCAGGAGCGCGTTGACGGCGAATCCGTGGCGCTTATTCCGATATCGGAATAAGCGCCATCTGGGGTATCCATGTAACCGGAGTGGCCCGGCGCCGTGCTCGCCGCGGCCGGCCGCTGAAGAACACGCGAGGCTCGGCGGGTGCCCACGCACCCGCGGGGGTGCTGGCGGGGCTGTCCGGCGGCGATGAGGCCCCGGTGGCGCATCGGTTCGCGGGCGACCACGACTTCAAGCACCCGCAACAACCCTCGCCGGGCGAACCGTGGCCCCCGTTACGCCCCTGACTCCGGTTAAATGGATACCCCAGAGCGCCATTATTCGGGGATCCGGATTATTCCGAGTCGACTCCGTGTCGATGGTGGGAGTGCTCGTGTTTTCAACGTGTTGAGAGGAACGACAGTGTTCGATGTTCCGGAATAATCCCGTCTGTCTTCTCCCTCCGTCTTCCCTCTGCATGGTCACCAGGAGGATGGAGAAGACCCATGTCTATCGAACGCTTTTTCGCCACTCCAGAGAGCCGACAACGATTGCGCACCGGCCCGCTGGCTCGCGACATCGACGGATTCGCCGCCTGGCTTTCGATTGAGGGATATGCCCGTCCCTCAGGCTGGGCGAAGCTTCGGTTCGTCGAAACACTCAGCCGTTGGCTCGAACGCGAAGAGCTTGGCGTCGAGGATCTCGACGAGCAGCGGATCGGGGCTTTCCTGCTCGCCCGGGGGACGGGCAGCGGGCGGCGTGGCGAGGCAGCAACCGGCCGGCAACTGCTGTGCTACTTGCGCGGCGGCGGCGTCATCCCTGCCGCCGTTCCCTGCCCGTGCAGCGACACGCCGATCGATCGGATCGAAGGAATCTACGAGCGGTTTCTCGTCAACGAGCGCGGCGTCAGTCCGGCGACGGTCACGAACTACCTGCCCATTGTCCGTGCCTTTCTCACCGAGCACTTCGAGTCCCGAGAAGTCGCGCTCGAGACGCTCGGGGTCCGGGACGCCAACCAGTTCGTCCTGCGCGAGGCTCGGCGCCTCAGCCGTTCCCACGCCAAGCTGGTCGTCACGGTGCTCCGCAGCTTCCTGCGTCACCTGTACCAGCGCGGCGACATCCCCGTCGACCTCTCCAGCGCGGTCGTCCCGGTCATGCACTGGCGTTTGTCGGGATTGCCGAAGGCGCTCGCACCCGAGCAGGTCGAGTCGCTGCTCGACAGTTGCGACCGCGGCGCGGCTACCGGGCAACGGGACTACGCCGTCCTGCTGTTGCTGGCGCGGCTGGGGTTGCGCGCCGGCGAAGTGGTCGCGCTGACGCTGGATGACTTCAATTGGGACGAAGGCATAGTAACCGTGCATGGCAAGGGGAAGCGGCGGGAGCCGCTGCCGCTGCCACGCGAGGTGGGAGAGGGATTGACAGAGTACCTGCGGGGGGTGCGGCTCTTTTTCATAGATTGCTATCTCGCTCATTCATAAGGGTTTATGTCCGAGGACACTCCCTCTTCAGTGCGTTTTGAGGGGTGACAGCGTCCGGCGAGCGCCCCATCCGCCTCTTTTCGGGCCGCCGCCCGACCCGACCACGACGCCGGCACGCGCCGGTCCCCCTCAGGCGCGCTCCCTTCTGGACATTCGCGGGGTGCGGCTCTTCATAGAGGATTTTTCGCCCTATTCATGGGCTCTTTTGCCCGCGGATGCGTCTCCCCAGTGGCCATTTCGGGAGGGACATCAAGCAGGCCAGCGCGTACCGGCGTCTTTTCGGCAGCCAGCCGAGCCTCGTCACGGCGCCGAACACCTTCGGTCTTCTCCCCGACAGGCGCGCTCCCTTCTGAACATTCGCGCGGCGTTCTGGTACGGTGCCGTGGGAAGGGAGGCAGGCCTGCGATGGCTGTGACGACAGGATTCCAGGGACGTACATTCGACGTGCCCCGAACCGGCGTCCCGTGCATCGATCCCCCGAGGCGAGCCCCGTGCGCAGCGGCCGATGCTGTCTTCGCGGATGCCAAAGCCTTCCTCTCGTCCAGCGAAGCCCGGCAGATGAGCGAGAGCGAACTCGAACGGGAACTGCACCGGCGGGGCCAGGAGTTGGTGCGCAAGCTCCTGCAAGGACATCGCGACCAACGCAGCCCGAAAGAGGCTGCTGGTCCGGCCGAGGGCAAGGGCACCAGCGGTGTCGAGTGCTCGGAGCCGCGCGAGCACGAAAGCCACGCCGAAACGGCCTCCGGCACGATGCAGGTTGTGGGTCTGGGCTGCGCGCGGCGCGGTCACGACGGCTTGCATCGGCTCGATGCCGCGCTGAACCTGCTGCCGGAGCGCTACTGGGTCGAGATGCGCCGCCGCGTGACCATCGCGACCGCCTCGCGGGCACCACCGCGTACGCCCTGGAAGCCACCGTGGTACTCGACATCATCCACGTGGCAGCGGCGACGCGGCGTGCGGTGCTCGTCGCCGGCTCATCGAAGGGCCTGTCGGCATTTGGTCCGCGATCCGATGGGAGCCGACCGGCGCACGGTGACACTTGGCTCCAGTTGCGGCGGTCCGCAGCCGCCGCGGGTAGCCGGAGCCTGGATGCGTACTGAGGAAGAACCTGGCCAGCGCGGTGCTGGCGCGCGGCCTGGACAAGCGGCGGTTACGGGGGTTACGGGAGCGTTGAGCCATGCAAGTTGTTCTCCGCCGCACCGCTCCACCCGCCCCGGCGCCCTATGCGGCGGCGGAGGCTTCTTTCGCGGAGACCAAAGCCTACCTTTCTTCGCGCGAGGCCCTGCAGATGCGTGAGAGCGACCTCGAACGGGAGTTGAACCGGCGTGGTCAGGAGTTGATGCGCAAGCTCCTGCAAGGGCACCTCGACCAACGCAGCCCGGGGGAGGCGGCGGGTCCGGTCGAGGGGGCCGACGGCGTCGAGCGTTCGGAGCGGCGGCTGCACGACCGGCAGTTGGAGACGACCTTCGGGACGGTGGCGGTCGAGCGCCTGGGCTACGCGCGGCACGGTCACGACAGTCTGCATCCGCTCGATGCGTCGCTGAACCTGCCGGCTGAGCGTTACTCGCTCGAGGTGCGCCGCCGGGTGGCCGAAGCGGCCGCATCGCGGTCGTTCGACGAAGCGCTGTTCGAGCTGTCTCGCCATAGCGGGGCCGATGTGCCCAAGCGTCAGGCGGAACAGTTGGTCGCTCGCGCGGCTGAGGACTTCGACGCCTTCTACGCGGCGCGCCGAGCGGCGGCGGGCGAGCCGGTCGCTGACGAGTCGGTTGTGGTGCTCACCTTCGACGGCAAGGGCGTGGTGCTGCATCACGAGGACCTGCGCGAGGCGACGCGCAAGGCGGCCGAGAGGCGCCGGCGGCAACGCGAGCAGCTCTCCCCGTTCAACCGCCTGCGGCCGGGCGAGAAGAAGCACGCCAAACGCATGGCGACGGTGGCCGCCGTCTACGCGGTCGCGCCGTTGGTGCGCAGCCCGGAGGATTTCCTGCAGAGCCTGATGCCCCGACAGCCGGCGGCCAAGGCCAAGAATCGGGCCAAGACCGCGGCGGTGCGTCCTCGCCCGGTGGCCAAACGGGTCTGGGCGAGCCTCGAACACGATCCGGCCGAGGTGGTCGCCGAGGCGATGCTGGAAGCCGAGCGCCACGACCCGGAGCGCGTCAAGCGCTGGGTCGTGCTCGTCGACGGCGCCGAGACGCAACTCGCCCTCGTCGAAGCGGGCGCCGCCGCCTACGGCGTCGACGTGACGGTGATCCTCGACATCATTCACGTGGTCGAGTACGTCTGGAAGGCGGCGCACGTGTTCCATCGCGAGGGGAGCCCCGACGCGGCGCATTGGGCCTGGACGCGCGTGCAGAGCATTCTCGAGGGCAAGTCCAGCAAGGTGGCCGCGGCGATGCGGCGGGCGGCGACCGTCGCAGGCTTGTCGAGCGACACCCGCAAGCCGGTCGATACGTGCGCCGACTACCTGCAGAAGTACGCGCCGTATCTGCACTACGACCGCTACCTCGCGGCGGGCTATCCCATCGCCACCGGCGTGATCGAAGGGGCGTGCCGGTACCTGGTCCGCGACCGGATGGAGTTGACCGGAGCCCGCTGGCGGCTGGTCGGCGCCGAGGCGGTCCTGAAGCTGCGGGCGCTACGGGCCAGCGGCGACTTCGATGCGTACTGGGACTTCCACGAAGCGCGCGAGTACGAGCGGAACCACGCCCAGCGCTACGCTGACGGGATAGCACCGCCGGTCAGCGAGCCGCCCCCATCGCCCTCCTCACCTCGCCTTCGCCGGGTCAAGTAGCTCTTGCCATGCCGCTCGCAGCCCCTCCTGGACCCCTCTGGACCGCCGACGCAAAAGAGCCGCACCCACCTGCGGGCCAGCCGGCCGGTGTGTCAGACCCGGCTGCTGTTCGTCCGCATGCACGCGCCGCATCGGGGCCTCCGCTCCGCGGCCGCCATCTGCGACATCGTGCGGCGGGCGCTGACGCGCGCCGGCATCGAGTCGTCCTTCAAGGGGGCGCATCTGCTGCGCCATTCGCTGGCTACCAGCATGCTCCGCAACGGCGCTTCGCTCGAAGACATCGGGCAGATCCTGCGCCACTGTCATCCGGAGACCACCCAGATCTACGCGAAGGTCGATCTGGATGCCTTGCGCGCTCTCGCGCCAGCCTGGCCCGGAGGTGCGGCATGACCGATCTCCAGCAGCTTCTCGACGAGTATCTCGCCACGCGTCGCGCGCTCGGGGTCCGGCTCAAACTGTCCGGGAGTCTGTTGCAGCGCTTCGTCGCGTTCGCCGAGCAATCCGAGAGCGCTTTCATCACCACCGAACTCGCGCTGCGATGGGCGACCGAGCCGCGTGACGTGCAACCCGCCCAGTGGGCGAACCGCCTTGGGATGGTACGCCGCTTCGCCCGCTTTGCGAATGCCGTGGACTCTCGCCACGAGGTGCCGCCGCCGGGCCTGCTCTCCTATCGGTACCGCCGCTCGCGGCCCTATCTCTACAGCGATGCGGAGGTCGCCGACCTGCTGGGTGCGGCCCAGGGACTGTCCGGGACTACCGGACTCAGACCCTTTACCTACACCACGCTCCTGGCGCTGTTGGCGGTCACCGGGATGCGCAGCTCCGAACCGCTATGCCTGAACCGCGACGACGTCGACCTCGCACACGGCGTTCTGACCGTACGGAGCAGCAAGTTCGGGAAGTCGAGATACGTTCCCGTTCACGAGTCGACACGCCGGGCGCTGGGCAACTACGCGGCGCAGCGTGATCGCCTCTGTCTCAATCCTCGCAGCCCGAGCTTCTTCCTCTCCGAACACGGCGCCCGGATCACCGAGTGGGCGCTGCGCTGGACCTTCGTCAAGCTGTCCCGGCAAGTCGGCCTGCGCGGCCCGTCCGATTCCCGCGGTCCCCGTCTGCATGACCTGCGCCATCGATTTGCTGTCGGGACGCTGCTCCGCTGGTACCGCGGCGGCATCGACGTCGAGGGCCGTCTGCCTCGTCTGGCGACCTACCTCGGCCATGCGCACGTGAGCGACACCTACTGGTACCTCACGGTCACCCCCGAGCTGATGCAACTCGCCGCCCGGCGGCTCGACCGCGTCGCAAGGAGGCCGCCGTCATGACGACCGCCGACTTCCACGCCGACTTCCCCCGACTCCTGGCGGCCTTCTTCACCGACCGCCTCATGCAGCAGCTCCAAGCCAGCCCGCACACCATCGCCAGCTACCGGGACACGTTCCGACTGCTGGTCCGCCATGCCCGCAAGGTGTTGAAGAAGGCCCCAACGGAACTGGAACTCGGCGACCTGAACACAGACTTCCTCGGCGCCTTCCTGAGTCATCTCGAGAACCAGCGCGGCAACGACGCGCGTACGCGCAACACCCGACTGGCCGCGATCCGTTCCTTCTTCGGCTACGGCGCTTCGCACGAGCCCCAACACGCGGCCTTGGCGCAGCGGGTCCTGGCCATGCCGAACAAACGCCATACCCGCCGGCCGGTGGACTTTCTCAACCGGGACGAAGTCGAGGCCTTGCTGCGGGCCCCGGACCTGCAGACACGGGCGGGACGCCGGGACCGCGCCCTGCTGCTCGTGGCGGTGCAAACCGGACTGCGGGCGTCGGAACTCCTCGGTCTGCGCTGCAAGGATGTCCAGCTTGGCCCGGGCGCCCATCTGCGTTGTCATGGCAAGGGCCGCAAGGAACGCTGTACGCCGCTGCGCAAAGATGCGGCGGCAGCCCTGCGGAGCTGGCTCGAAGAGCTTCGCGGCGAACCGGACGCCCCCGTTTTCCCGAATCAACGCGGCGGTTCCCTCAGTCACGACGGGCTCGACTACCTGCTGGCGAAGCATCTGCCTGTTGCACGGGCGACATGCCCCTCGCTGAAGAAGAAGCGCGTCACCCCACACGTGCTGCGTCATACCGCCGCCATGGACCTGCTGCAAAACGGCGTCGACCGCGCCGCGATCGCGCTCTGGCTCGGTCACGAGTCCGTCGAGACGACCTACGTCTATCTGCACGCCGATCTCAAGCTGAAGGAACAGGCGATGGCCAGGACCACCCCCACTCACTCCCCGTCGGACCGATTCCGCCCGGACGACGAGGTCCTGGCCTTCCTGAACAGTCTGTGATTATTCCGAGTCCAATGCGGCATCCAACCCGAGCACCGCCCATCTTGATCAATCGACTCGGAATAATCCGAAGTCCGGAATAATGACGGAAGTCATGCGTGCGTGGGAGATGCCCCGTCGCGGTCCGGATGCCGGGCCGCCGGAAGAGTGCGCGCATGGCGCCGCCGAGGCCCCCACCGCTGTAGCCGCCGGTGTCCGGACTGCGGTGCCAGAGGAGCGGGCCGTCCGCCTCGGTCGGTAGTCGCCGTCGGCCGCGGATCTGGATCAGGTGCTCGATCTCGCGGGCGGTATCCGCCGACAGCGGGACGAGGCGCGACTTGTGGAACTTGGATTCCCGGATCGCCAGCGTGCGCTGCGGCGGGTCGTAGTCTCCGACGGTCAGCCGCGTCAGCTCTCCGCGTCGCAGCCCGGTGGTGGGACGAAGCAGCCGGGCTCGCTACGTCCTCGATACAGACACAGGTTTCGCGCGATCCGCATGCGGGCCCGACGCGTGCCGGAGGCCAGATGCTGCAGGGTGAGACACCAGGCGGCGAACGTCTCGGCGACGAGATCGACACGCCGGGCGGCGAGGAACCGATCCAGGTGCGTCAGCACCCATTCCTCGGCGGCGTACTGCCGGCCCAGCGCTCGCTTGAGCACCAGGTAGCTGCTGATGGAGGCGGACAAGCCGGAGCTGAAGGTCGTCATGACGGCACCCCCGGCGCACTGCAATCAACCACGACCGGTAGAGACAAGGCGACGTCGCGGAGGTCGTCAACCGCCAAGCG
Organism: Vicinamibacterales bacterium; assembly: GCA_965222905.1. Taxonomy (GTDB): domain Bacteria; phylum Acidobacteriota; class Vicinamibacteria; order Vicinamibacterales; family UBA8438; genus WTFV01. The sequence goes on from OZ244976.1 coordinate 671,683, forward strand.
GAGGTACACGCACGTGCTTTCCAGGGTGCGATGGCCCAGCAGGTCCCCGATCGTCTTGAGCGACAGGCCCGACCGCAAGAGATGCACCGCATACGAGTGCCGCACGCAGTGCGGCCCTGGAACGGAATGGCGAGGCCGCTTCGCTTCGACCACGCCTGGAAGGCCTCGGTGACCGCCGTCGGTTTGAGGACACCGGTCGGGGTGCGGCCGCGGAGAAACAGCTCCCGATAGCTGCGCGGCGGTCCGCCTGGGAACGGAACGCGCTGCCGGCGCACGCTCAGGGCGGAGCGTCCAAGGCGGAGGTAGTCGAGCAGCGCGGTCCCGACCTCGTCGGTGAGCGGCAGCCAGAGCGAGCCGCGTGTCTTTCGTTGCGCGATGCGGAGCCGCTCTGCCCGCCACTGCACGTCATCGATCGTGAGCGTCACGACCTCGCACGCGCGCAGGCCGTAGGTCGCCATGAGGAGGAAGATTGCGTAGTCGCGGCGTCCCAGCGGATTCGTACGGTCGATCGTCTCGAGGAGAGCCCGAACCGTGTTCCAGGGCAGCGCCCGTGGGAGCTTCTCGCCTCGATACACGCGAGGCGTGTCGATCTGCGTGTCGAGCCCGGTCGGGATCTCGCCGGCCGAGGCCAGGAACCGGAGAAAGGCTCGCAGGTGGGCCACCACATGCTGGAGGGATGCACGCGACTGGCGGGGGGCGACGGCACGCACGAAGGCGTCGAGATCCTGGCGGCCAAGCGCGGCGAGTCGCGTCGGGTCCTCCTCGTAGCCGATGTGGGCCAGCAGTTCGCCCGCCGTGCGGCCATGGTGGGTGACGGTCGACGGCGCGAACCCCCGGACCTGCTCCAGGTAGGTCCTGTAGACGGCGACTCGTTGCTCGATGCGGGTCAACGCGGGCGGCGGACATAGCGACAACTCGGACTCGCAGTACCGCGTCAGCTGCCGCACCAGGACCGCGAGATTTGGATCCTCCTGTGAATCCGTGGGAGCACAGGCTCGCAACTGCGCTCTGGTCAGGACCGTAAGGGCTCGCACGCCGCGCTCCCGTAGACCGCGGACGAGACGTGGCGCCGCACGATAGTGCTCGCGGAGGCGCTCGGCTGAGTAGCCCTGCTTCAACAGCCATCTGCCGTAACCGTCCAAGATCGGACCGACGATCGCCAACGACGTGTACCGCCGGTGCACCCTGGGGAATAGCTCGACCAACATCGGGACCTCCAGGAAGGCCGTGCCGGGATCGGCACGGCCCCGATGCTACGTACGTAATGTGGAGTCTTGGAGGGAATGCACTCGACACCGCGGGAGCAAAAGGCGGTTACTCCACATTACCGATCGCTCAACATTAGTCGACGATGATGAGGTCAAAGCGGGCGAGCTGGTCGAGCTTGCGAGCCAGCCGGCCCTGCTGCTGCGCTTCGACGAGCAGCGTGACCAGCTCGGCCGCGGTCACGAACCGCACCCGGTAGTTGTGCTGGCAGCAGGCCATCCCCAGGGCGATGGACAAGTGCGTCTTGCCGGTGCCGACGCCGCCGACGTACACCACGTTGGCGGCCTCGGTGACGAAGCTGCAGTCGAAGACCTGCAGGACCGCGTCGCGGTCCAACTCCGGCTGCGCCTCGAAGGAGAAGGCGTCGAGCGTCTTCAGCATCGGGAAGCGAGCCTCGTGAATGCGGCGTTGGATGCGGCGCTCCCGGCGTCCGGTCACCTCCAGGTGTACCAGCTGCGCCAAGTAATCGGCCGGCGCCTGGCGCTGGCGGGCGGCCTGCTCGGCCAACGGTCGCCACTGCGCGGCGACCGTCGACAGATTCAGCGTTTTCAGGTCCGTCTCCAGATGCGGGGGCTCGGTAATCGCAGTCACCATCAGCGATCCCCTCCCACCAGTGCGTCATAGGCCGCCAGCGTCGGGGCGGGCACCGCGATGCGCGCCAACGCCGGATGCACCCCTGTGACCGGCGGGCACACCGGCGGCGGACCGGCCTGCTGCTGCCGGAGGATGAGCCGCACCGTCTCCAGGCGCGGCGAATGCCGTTCGAGTGCGGCGGCCACCGCCCGCTCGACAGCCGCGGTTGGGTGCGTCTCCATCAGCCGCAGCATCCGGACCCATTCCTGGTCGGGCTTGCGCGTGTGCTTGGCCAACTCGGCCCGCACCTGCTCCCACACCGGCGCCAGCCGCCAGTCGGCAAGCGCCGTCGCCTCGGCCACCGCCCGGTGCTTGCGTTCCAGCAACGGCAGCACGTGGAACGCATCAAGGACCTTCGCGCCCCGGCAGAACACTCGGCGATGCTGCGCCACCACCTCGGCGCCGACGGCGACCGCCACCCGGTCGTGGTACAGCTTCACCCACACCGGCCGGTAGGCGTGGCGGATCGGCACCGAGTAGGTGACGTGGTCCACGCGGACGTGTCCGAACTTGTCGGCCACCCGCGCGACGACGCGGCAGGTGGCGGGAAGATGCTCGGGCAACGCCCGCAGATGCTGCCGCTCCAGCGCCAAGGCTTCCTGCGCCGAGCGCCCGTCGTCGAGGTGGCGCAACGGCAGGTCGGCCTCCAACTCGGTGAGGATCGCCGCGTTGAGCGCCGCCCAGCTGTCGACCGCCAGCCGCGGCCGGAACACCAGATTCCGTGCGTATTTGACGCCTCCCTCCACCGAACCTTTCTCCCAGCCCTTGGCCGGCGCGCAGAAGTCGGCCCAGAACGGATACGCGCCCCGGAACGCCTCGAACGCTTCGGTCTGCACCCGGTCCCGGCCGGCCAGGATCTCCTTGACCGCAAGCGACGTGTTATCGAGGACGACACGAGCCGTTGCGCCCCCGAAATAGAGGAAGGCGGACTCGATGCCGTCGAGCAGCGACTCGAGCCGCTCGATCGGGTACGCCTTGGCGAAGTACGCGTTCGAGTACGGCAGCGTCGCCACCAGGTACTTGACCTTGCACGGTGCCCCGGCATGAGGTCGACCCACGTTTCCCCGAAGTCGACCTCCATCGTCGCGCCGGGAAGCGCGCTGCGGTGCACGAAGGCCTCCTTCGGTTTCACCTCGCTCTTCAGCGCCGCAACGTAACGGCGTACAGTGCGCTGGGAGACCGGCCCGGCCAACGGCAGCAGCAACCGCCGGACCCGCTTCGCGGTCAACCGCCGGTCGTCGCGCAGCCACTCCTCGATCTGCTTCTGCCAGGGGTCCAGACTCCTGACCCGCTGCGGCGACACCCGCACCGGCGGTGTCGGCCGACCTATGGCCCGCCGGACCGTCTTGACGTCCAACTTCAACCGCCGGGCGATTTCCTTCTTCGGCACACCCTCCACCAGATGCAGGTGGCGGACTTCGGCCCACTGAGACATCCTGATCACCTCCGCGTCCTCCTGGCTCTGTCGACGAGACGACCCTGTCTCGCCGCGTCGGATCATCGCCAGGAATCCGCTGTTTCCGGGTACTCAGGGGGTCCCTGTACCTTTCCGGATGACTTCGCGGGATGATCTCGCGGAGTCGGGCAGGCCGCCGGGAGCACCAAGGGGTCCCATGTGCAGCGAGCACCTGAAAAGGACTTGTGCCCCGGCGGTCCAGCCACCGATGGATGCCCCGTGGGGAGTTTGCGCCGTAGAGCGCCAGTACAGGGACCGGCAGGCATCGGGGCGCGCCCGTTCGATTCTGCAGAGGGGAGGTTCGAATTGAAGCTGGCTTGGTTCGCGGGGGTCGACTGGGGGTCTGAGAAACATCAGGTGTGCGTGCTTGACGCTGCCGGGAAGGTGCTCGGAGAACGAGAGTTCGAGCACAGCGGTACAGGGCTGTCGCAAATGGCGAGCTGGGTGCTGTCGCTCGCGACGGGAGACGCAGGCGAAGTCGGAGTGGCGGTCGAGACGCCACGCGGGCCGGTGGTCGAAAGCCTGATGGAGCGCGGCTTCGCCGTCCACTCGATCAACCCGAAACAGCTCGACCGTTTCCGCGACCGCCTCTCGCCGGCGGGCGCGAAGGACGACCGGCGGGACGCGCGAGTGCTCGCCTCGGCGCTGCGTACCGACCCGCACTGTTTGCGGCGGCTGGAGCCGACCGACCCGGCAATCGTCGAGCTGCGCGAGTGGTCGCGTCTGAGCGAGGAACTGACGCGGGAACGCGTTCGCCTGGCCAACCGAATGCGGGACCAGCTCTGGCGCTACTACCCGCAGTTCCTCGACGCGGTTGACGACGACGTCGCGGCGCCGTGGGCGCTCGACCTGTGGCAGAGCCTGCCGACGCCGCGCGCGGGGCAACGGGTTCGCGAGGTAACGCTGACCAGGGTGTTGAAACAGCACCGCATCCGCCGGATCGATACCGCGACGCTGCGCGCTCGGCTGCGGGCCCCGGCCATCAAGCTGACGCCGGGCGCGGCCGAAGCCGCCGTCACGCATGTACGGCTCGTCGCCGAACGCCTCGCCCTGGTCAACCGCCAGCTCGAGCACGTGCGCCGCGAGCTCGACGGGTTGGTGCATCAGCTCGCCCAGGCTGCTCCGACACACGACCCGAACGCGTCCACCGAGGACGAGACATCGTCGACAAAACCGCCCGATGCGGCCATCCTGCTGTCGCTGCCCGGCATCGGCAACAAGGTGCTCGCCACGCTGCTTGCCGAGGGCAACGACGCGGTGCGGCGACGGGACTACGACGCACTTCGCTGTCTCTGTGGGGTGGCTCCAGTCACCCGCCGTTCGGGTAAGAGCATGATCGTGACGCGGCGACAGGCGGCCCACGACCGGCTGCGCGACGCCGCCTACCACTGGGCCCGTGTCGCCGCCCAACGCGATCCGGTCAGCCACGACAAGTACCGGTCGCTCCGCGCCCGTGGCCACGGACACGCGCGCGCCCTGCGCTCGGTGGCCGACCGCCTGCTCAACGTCGCCTGCGCGATGCTCCGCAACGGCGCCTGCTTCGACCCGCACCGTGTCGAGATCACGGCTACGTGAGCCGGATCCGCGGCCGTAGCTCTTGGTGTCTGGATGCCCTGGCCGTCGCTCGCGGCCGGGAAGGCGCACGTGATCCCGTCCGGGGGGTGTCGACGGTGCTCCGCGACAGCGGAGCGGATCGCAGGCGTCGCACTTGCAGGCAGTCGATCGAGGGCCAGCCTTCCGGCTGGCCCGCAAGGGCTTCCCGCACGGTCGGCCGCGGCAGTCATCCGAAGGACCGGAGCGTAGCGGAGGACCCGCGAAGCGGGTTGACGGCCGTGGCTGACCGTGCGTGGTGAACGCGATCCGAGCGAAGCGAGGGCCTTTGGTGACATCCCGTCGCCCCTCGGAGCACCGTCAAACCACTCACCATCCCAGTAGTTGTGACGGGCATGTCACGTGTCCGAATCGGCGGATCGAAACATGTCGGCAGCAGAACGAAGAAAACACGAAGATGCTACTTGCAAAATGGTGGGGAGTCCTTTTCAAGTGGCCACGGGGTCCCTTTTCATGTTGCCGCCACCAACGTTCACGTACAGTTCTGCGAGCGCCCGGGGGTGAGACTCCCCCGGGCGACTCACCGCAACATCTACGTCCGCAGCCATCGAGCCGGCGACCGTGTCATGAGCAGCGTCTGCCGATTCGTGACCACCCAACTGCGGTTGAAGGTCAACGTGTCCAAGAGCGCCGTGGCTCGGCCCGAGGAGCGTAAGTTCCTGGGCTTTCGCATCACGAACGACGGACGTCAGCGGCAGATTGCGCCGCAGGCGCTCGCCCGGTTCAAGATGCGCATCCGGGAGCTGACTCGCCGGACGCTCGGCCTGAGCTTGCCGCAGCTCGTCGAACAGCTGGCGCCATGGACGCGTGGATTCGCCGGAGACTCCGGATGTACCTCTGGCGGCAGTGGCAGTCTGGGCGGCACCGCTTCCAGGAACTGCGGCGACGAGGCGTCTCCCAGTTCCCCGCAGCAGTCGCCGCAGGGTCACCGACCGGGTTCTGGCGGATGTCCCGCCACCCGGCCGTCCAGCAAGCCTTGCGCAATCGCTATTTCGACTCTGTTGGCCTTCCGAAACTCGCTGCGTCTTCCAATGCATAACCCAATCGAACCGCCGTGGTACGTGACCCGTATGCCCGGTGGTGTGACAGGGAAAGCTCGCGAGGGCCTACCTATGTCAATCAAGTATCCTGACCTCGCAGTATGCCGAAATATGAGGAAATCAGGCCGGAAATTACCTGTATGATGTCAGGCAACCAATGACCCTGTTAATATGACCAGAAAATCGGCAGGTGGCAAACTAATTCAGGTCAGTGTTCCAACTGGATCAACGGCTGGGATCGCCCGCTGGCCGAGCCGGCCCGCGGTCCCCGGCTGTTGGCGAACGCAAGTTCGGGGATGTGGGTGGTGTCCCCGCTCGGCGGCGGGCTACTGGTCCCGGCCGTCGAGGATGCGTTTTGCCACGCGTCTCGCCTCGTCCAGGCCGTCGACGAAGTGATTCTTCGGAACGCGCCGAAGCACGTTGAGCGAGCGCAGGGTGCCGGCAACCGGGTCGCACAGATTCATCACGATGCACGTGGTGTCTTCGTCGGCGGCGCCGACGACGAGCTGCTCCATGATCAGCGCGGCGCTGTCGTCCATGTGGGTGGTGTCCGAAAAGTCAAAAATCACCACGTCGTGCTCCCGGATGTCCGTCCCGATTGACGCGCACAGTGCATTGGCGGAGGCGACGGAGAAGCGGCCCCGGAGCGCGACGAGGCCGACGCGGGCCCGGTACGGATCGAGCTCGTCCGTGTCTTCACGGTCTGGAAGGAACGTCCGATCGAGGAGCGGCGTGGAGACGACGCTGTCCAGCTCCAGTCGCTCCGAATCCCGCGCGTGCGCGATGCCCGCGGCAATGAAGCCGAGTGCCACGGCGGTCACGAGATCGACGAACACGGTGAGGACGAGCGTGATCAGCATCACCACCACATAGCCGCGTTCGATTTGGTGGATGCGGGTGAGGAACCGCCAGTCGATCGTGTCCCAGCCGACTTTCACCAGGATGCCGGCGAGCGCCGCATGGGGGACAGCCTCGGCGATCCTGCCGCCGAGCGCCAGGGCCAGCAGGATGGCCGCGCGCACGATGCTCGCGAGAGCGGTCCGGCCTCCGGCGCTGACGTTCAGCACGGTGAACGGGGGCGATCCTGCGCCAGGCAGACCGCCGACCAGTCCGGCGGCGATGTTGCCGATCCCCTGGCCCACCAGCTCGCGGTTGGGATTGTGACGCTTGCGGGTCAGTGAGTCGGCCACCAGCAGGGTGAGCAAGCTGTTGACGGAGCCGATGAGCGCGAGGATGAACGCCGGCTGTATGACGCCTGCGAGGAAGGCGGGGGAGAGCCGGGGGAGCTGGAGGCTGGGCAAGCCCGAAACCGTCGCGCCGAGGAGGGGGGCGTTGCCGAACCAGAAGAATGCCGCGAGGGTGCCGATGATCAGGGCGGCCAGTGGTGCGGGCAGGAACCGGCGGAATCTGCGAGGCCAGAAGAAGCTCACCGTCAGTGCGACGGCGGCGACCATCGACGCATCCAGGTTGACGGCGGCCACGGCGCCGGGCCACGCCCGGATCGAGTCGATCGCGCCGCCCGGCACAATCGCGCCGCCGAGCATCGGCAGCGCCTGCATGACGATGATGATGGCGCCGATGCCGGACATGAATCCCGAGACCACCGAGTACGGCGTGTAGGTGACGAAGCTGCCGATGCGCAGCGCGCCCAGCAGGATCTGGATCAGGCCGGCCAGCATGACAATGGTGAACGCTTCGGTGAGGTCGCTCGCGTGCCGCGTCACCACGACGGCCATGGCGATAGCCATCGGCGCGGCGGTACCTGAGACCTGCGCGGGCACGCCGCCGAACACCGCCGTGAAGAAGCAGACCGCCACGGCACCGTACATGCCGGCGAGCGGACCCAGACCCGACGCGATGCCGAACCCCAACGCCACTGGCAGCGCCACCGCTGCCGTCGTCACACCCGCGAACAGGTCTCCGGTGAATGTCTGAACGCTAAAGGAGCCGCGCACGTGGACCCAACTCTCAGAGCTTCCGGGGGGGTGCAGGATCAATCGGCTCGAGCCGTCGAAGCGTCACAGGTTGGGAATCCCGCCCAAATAGACGACCTGCCCCGTCACCGCGTCGCTCTCCGGGCGCAGGAAGAAGTCCATGACGTTTGCGACGTCGGCGAAGGTCCCCATCCGTTTGACGGCCATGACGTCGATGAGGTGATCGATCTTGTCCTTCGTGAGCCCGCGGAGCATGTCGGTCTCGATCGGGGACGGCCCAATCACGTTCACTGTGATGCCGTACTCCGCCAGCTCCCTGGCCAGAACCTGTGACAGGCTCTCCACGGCCGCCTTGGACGCGACGTACGCGGCTTGACCGCCAAGGCGCATGGGGACCGCCAGCGAGCTGAAGTTGACGATACGCCCGTGGTTGCGTTTTCGCATCAGCTTGGCGGCTTCGCGGCTGATCAGGAACGTACCCAGGAGGTTGGCGGCCATCATCTTCTGCACCGAAGCCGCCGGTGTCAGCAGAGCATGGTTCATCGAGGTCACCGCCGCGTTGTTGATTGCCGCGTCAAGGCGGCCGTAACGTCGCCTGATCTCACGGAACAGCGACTTGACCTGCGGCTCGTCGGAGACGTCGGTCCGCAGGTGCAGGAAGCCCTCGGCCTCCCAGCCCGCGTCCCGGCGGCTGCAACCGACGACCCGGTATCCGCCCTCGAGCAGATGCTCGGCCAGGGCCCTACCGATCCCTTTGCGGGCCCCCGTCACCAGGGCGACCTGGCTCGGTTCGCCATTCATCGGCCGGCCAACCTATTCGTCGACGGCTTCCTGCACCGCATCGTTCGTTGGGGCTCCGGACAATTCCAGGATGTAGTTCGCCAGTGTCTCGACCGTGCGGAAGGGGCTCTGCCGGCGGGAGAACGCATCCTCGCTCACCAGCGTCACTTCCATCTCGTGCTCTTCCTCCAGGACCGACTCGACGCCGGTGATGAAGGTCACCAGACCGATGGAACTGAGGATGGCGTCGGTCCCCAGCAGCGGCGAGCTCGGACCGGCCTGCCCCGGATCAGTCGAGCCATCTTCCTGCAGGGCGTCGGCCAGCAGGCCGGTCATCATCTCGATCAGATCGTTCTTCTGCATGTTCGTTCCCATCGTCGCATGGCCTCAGGAGATGTCGTCCTCGGCGCCGACCCCGCCGAAGCGCAGGGCGGCTTGAATCTTCACCGGATCGCCGTTCTTGTCGAATCCCTGCAGGAAGCCGTTCTCCGTGAGCCGGCCGATGATCTGCACAGGTGTGCCCGAGCCCTGCAGTTCCTTCAGCTTCCCGGCCAGCGCCCGATAGCTCAGCGGATGGTTCTTCAGGCTTTCGAAGAGCCGGCGGTGTTCTTCGGTGAGGGCGTAGGTCGTCATCGTCCGGCCATGCTCGTCGGCAATGAAATGCTGGCGTTCGAGCTGGAACGAGGTCGGATGGACCTTGAACGACGGCGCCAGCCGCACCTCGTCCGACACCCAGGTGATCCGGGCCATCCGCCCGAATTCCTTCATCATTTGACTGGCCCAGCGCAGCCGGCGCAACGACAGCTCGGTTTCGTCGAACTGGTCGGTGACCTCGTTCCTGTTGTGCTGCCAGAGGTCCGCCAGGATCGCGGCGCGCGTCTCCAGCTCGTCGACGCCCTGCGCGCCGGCTTCCACCTGCTGGCCGGAGAGCGCGGTGAACCACTCCTTGCCGGCGAACCGGCTGTCTTCCGCCCCGGCGATCTTGCGTTTCCGCCAGAACGTGGATTCGAGCGCGGAGTTGGCGGAATAGAACGCCGCCAGGAATTCGTGGTAGCGGTTGTATGCCTCCCGGTAGGACTTTTCGTACCACTGGTGGATCTCGTCCGCATCCTGCGGACTGCGGTACAACCGATCGATGCCAGCGGCGGCCAGCATCGCCGAATACGTCGCCAGGTGCACGCCCTGCGAGAACAGCGGGTCGATGAAGCAGGCCGAGTCGCCGCAGAGGAACGCGCGGTCCAGCGACAGCGACGACGCGTCATAGGCCCACTCACGTATCACCCGCACCTGTTCGTAGCGGGTGGCGCCTTCCAGGATCTCCATCGCCAGCGGACACATCTCCAGGCACTCCCGATAGAACTTCTCGATCCCGACGTCACGCATCCGGGCGCTGGCGGACTTGTCGGTCACCACACCGACGCTGTAGACGTCGTCCTTCAGGGGAATGATCCAGATCCACCCTTCCTGGAACGCCACCGAGAAGATGTTGCCCTCCAGGTCGCCCTGAAACCGCTTTCCGCCCTTGTAGTAGGACCAGACCGCCATGTTCTGGAAGTACTCGTCGAACCGCCGCATCTTCAGCTTCCTGGCAACGATTCCACGCGACCCGGAGGCGTCGATGATGAAATCGCCCTCCAGCGTGCCGCTCGACGCGCCGTTCTTCCAGCTCACGGCGACCGGTCCGCCGTTGCCGTCCGTCTGGATGTCGGTGACTTCGTGCTCCTCCCGCACGTCGGCGCCGCGCTCGCGGGCGGCGTCCAGCAGAATCTGATCGTATTCGGCGCGGGTCACCTGGTACGCGTGGTCGTAGACCCAGGGGGCGGCCTTGGGCGTCGCGAAGGTGAAGGTCCAGGGAGCCTGCTCCGCGCCCCAGATGAACGTCGCCGCCCGTTTCTGGACGAAATTCGCCGCCTTGATCCGGTCCATCACCCCCAGCCGGGTCAAGATCGACATGGTCCCCGGCAGCAGCGATTCGCCCAGCCGGTACCGGGGGAACTTCTCACGCTCGAACACGACCACGTCGTGCCCCAGTTTCCGCAGACAGAGCGCGGCGACGCTGCCGGCGGGCCCGCCACCGGCGACAACGACCGGTTTGCGTTTACTCTTTGCCATGACCGAGTTGTTCCTCACTTATCTCCGGATCTTCTTGAACCGGTAGTTCACCTGTCCTTCGGTGGCCACCTTGACCTTTACCGGAATCATGAACGGCTGCAGGCGTCCCTTGCAGTGCTCCGCGATCCGCTTCCGCATCTGCACCGCCGGCGCCGGCTCCGCCATCTGCACGGTGGCGGTCACGACGTGCCCCATCAGCAGATGCTCCTCGCCCTTCACGGACACGTCGATGACTCCCTTCATCTCGGCGATCACCTGCTCCACCTCCGCGGGATACACCTTCTGGCCGCCGACGTTGATGATGTCCGACTGCCGCCCCAGGATCCGGTAGTAGTCGCCCTCGCGGACCACCGAGTCCCCGGTGTCGAACCAGCCCTCCTCGTCGAACGGGCTGGGTGCGTTCAGATACCCCAGCATCGACGACTGCGCCCGGATCTGCAGTCTGCCGTCGGCGACGCGGGTCTCGTAGTCCTCGCCGCCGATCTTCACCCGCAACGAGTCGTCGGATTCCGACTTGGACCGCAGGATGCCGATCTCGCTGAGGCCGTAGGTCTGCAGGAAGCGGGCTTTCGGAAACGCCGCGTTGGCCATCCTGAGCGTACGCTCCGGCATGACCTCGGTGCCGTACGTGATCAGTTGGAGCGACGAGAGGTCGTACGACTTGTGCGCCTCCGACAGCAGCATGAGGTTCAGGAACGACGGCGAGGTCGGCAGCAGCTCCACCCGGTGCTTTTCGATGACCCCGCAGACGCTGGCGACGCTGCGGTCGGCCGCCACCACGACGCAGCCAAGGTTGGCCAGAGTGTAGAAGAGCGTGTTGAATCCGCCGATGTGATCGAACAGGAGAAACGTGAGCGTCCGGTAGCAGTGCCGGGGCTTGCGGAACTTGTTGAGCAACTCCGGCAGGCTGTGCAGAATCGCCTTTGGCTTGCCGGTGGAGCCGGAGCTGAAGAGCACGAGCCCCGCTTTGTTCGCCGCCCGCAGCTGCTCCATCATGGGATGGTTGCGCCGGTGCTCCAGTCCGATCACGGCGCCCTGGTCCTGCGCGTCGACCTCCACGAGGTGATCCAGCTCTCCCGTCCTCAAGAACTCCTCGTGCTGATCGTGCGATTCCCACGAGAGCGGTACGAGGATGCAGCGCATATCGAGCAACGCCAGCAGGCAGGACACGGCGCCCGGTGAGAAGTCGCTGAGCACCCCCACGGCGTCGCCCGGGCCGACGCCCGCCCCCTCCAGTTGACTGAGCCACTGTCCGTGACGATCGGTCAGTTCGGAGTAAGTGCAGGGATGATCGCGCCAGATGATGGCCGGCTGATCCCTGCCCTCCTGGAAGCGCTGCAGCTGCCAGTCGATATGTTCCATCGGTCGTCTTTCCGTCGTGTTCGCCGGATGTCGCCTGGACGCGCCCGGTTCGGTCAGACGAGCCCCTGGCGCTCGAGAAACTCCAGCATGATGGCGACGCACGCCTCCGGGTTTTCGAGCTGGAGAAAATGGGTCGTCTCGGGCACGAAATCGTAGTCGAGACCGGCAATGCCGTTCAGATCCATGCTCGGCAGGAATGAGAAGCCCAGGGTCGGGTCTCCTCCGATCACCTTGATCGGGCAGGAGCAGCCGTTCGTCCCGGGCTCGAAGTTGTAGGCGAAGATGTACTCGAACACCCGGGCCTCGCACTCGCGCGGACAGCGGAGTTGGTAGCCGTCGCCGTCGGACGATGGACGGAGCGTCGTCCGCGCGAAGAGATCCGCCACGCCGGGCGCCAGACGCCGGAATGCCGGCGTGCGGCGGATGGTCCCCGCGAACTCCTCGCGCGTCTCGAACCGCTCCTGGCGCAGACGGGTGACGATGGCGAATTTCTTCCACAAGGCGTCGATCTTGAGCGGGTCGCCGCTGGGCGGATAGATGGGTGGATCGAAGAGAATCAGGGCCACCAGCCCGTCCCCCGGCCGCTCGTGGTTGAGCGCCGCCACCGCCGAGAGCGAATGGAAGACCCCGATCTTGGGCTTCTCTCCGAAGCATCGGTCTATGCCCCGCACGACATGCTCGTTGTCCGAGGCGAAAGTCGGAATGTTATGGGTTCGAATGCCGCTCCAGGGGTTCCAACCGTGGTTTCGGAGATCGTAGACGACGAGGTCGAAACGGTCGGCGAGCAGCGACCAGAACGGGTAGTACAGATCGATCGCCAACCCGTTGCCGTGGCTCAGGACGAGTCGCGGGCCGTCCGGGTTGCCGTGCCGCCGGAGGACGATGCGGCCGCCGCCGGTCGTGTCTACCTCGCCCGTGGCGAGCGGCTCGGGCACTTCCCAAGGATGTGCCACGTCGTTGCGCCGAGATGCCTGGGTAGCCCCGATGGTTGGACCGGTCGCCATTGCTTCCCTCACGGCAGCCTGTAGTACACGCCGATGCGTGACACGGCATACGTCAATCCGCGCGGGCGCATGAATGCTGTGCCGAAGGTCCCACCGAACCGACCACCCCACGAGAACCCGCCGCCCCATGCGGGCGCCCACGATGCGCCCGCCCGCGCCGTCCTCCATGCGCCTGCGAGCACACTTGGCCTCACGCGCCATCGCGCCGAGCCCAGCCTATACGTGGCCCCGACTACGATCGTATCGCCGACCACATCGTCAGTGCCCCACCAGGAATACGAACCCGTCACCCCGACCCGCCCGATCACCGACTGCGAAACGACCGCCGAGATGCCGTACCAGCTTACTGGAATGACCCTCGATTCTCCTCCGAGCACCCGTTGCGCCCTTGAGACGCTCACGGCCGCAGTTGTCTGCGCCGTGGCCGCGCTCGTCATCAGCACCAGCAAGGCAGCCACCGCCAAAATCGGGGCTGGCGTCTCCTGTCGGGCCCGTTGTCGCCAGCGCAACTGTCTCCCGTCTGGGGGGTCTGGTCGTTCACGCTGGTGCTCGCCAATGCACAGCACATCCGGAACGTTCCGGGCCGCAAGAGCGATCGGAACGACGCGGCCTGGATCGCCGACCTGTTGGCGCACGGGCTGATTCGGGGCAGCTTCGTTCCGCCGGCTCCGATCCAGGAATTGCGCGACCTGACGCGGACCCGCAAGCAACTGGTCCGCGAGATCACGCTGCACACGCAACGCCTGCAGAAGACGCTGGAAGACGCGAACGTGAAGCTGACGCACATGGCCACCGACATCCTGGGCGTCAGCGGCCGGGCGATCCTGGCGGCGATCATCGCCGGGGAAACCGACCCGAGCGGCTGGCCGATTGCACCACCGGGCGCCTGAAGGCTGGCCGTGCGGACATCGTCGCCGCGGTGCACGGCCGAGTGACGACGTATCATCGCTTCCTGCTGGAGCTACACTTGGCGCAGGATGTTTCGCAGCCAGGAATCGCGTGGCGCTTCGAGGGATGCCTTCTGCAGGGCTGTGACGGAATCGCGCTCCTCCGGGTCGCGCAAGTCTACGCAGGCGCAAGAAATCAGCTTCCCGCGCGTCATCAACGTGGTGCCCGTCCGCCAAGTTCTCGAAGCCACTCATGCCGGTTATCCGAAGCGCCGTGTTCCGGGTTCGCCCATCGTTGGGGTATCAACCGACGCCGCCCATGCCCATTGCGCTCGTCATGCCCGCGGCGGGGGCGCCGGAGCCGGCGGTGTGCGAACCCATCCCCATCGGGGCCGCACCCCGCCGCACCGTGCATCCGGGCCGCACCCGACGGACCCGTTCGCAAACCCTGGCTAATCATATCGAATCTTTCATTGTATTTTCATGTCAATATTGACTTTTTACGTGTTATTTCAATAAATTATGACCGCTGTGGCGATGGTGCCGCCACGAAGCGTCAGGAGACGGCTCGGCGTAGCGCGAGCCGGGAGCGTTCGACGAGGGATTGCTAGGCCTGCCCGTGCCCCGGATGTCCGGGGCTGGACTGTAGTGAGCAGGAGGTCATCCGAACTCGTCCCGCAGTTCGAAGCCAAAGGTCATGGCAACCAGTTGAGTGTAGCCGTGCCACATCAACTGTGCGCCGGGCGGGTCGCGTTGGCGTCCGAGCCACCCGCCGAGGCGCCCGACCAGGCCGACAGCGTCGCCGAGGCGCGTCGGCGGCGGCAGCTTGCGTGAGCGGGCGAAGGTGGCGAGCACGCGCAACTCGCCATCGGAGAACAGCAGGTCGCCCGGCAGGTCGGGCACTTCGCGCCCGAGTTGGACCATCAACTGGATGCGCCACGCGATGACCATCTTGATGGCCATGGCGCGTTCGAGCCGCTCGGCCGTGTGGTGCTGCAACTCCTCGACCTTGCAGCCGGACTTGAGCACCCGGAAGTATTCTTCGATGCGCCAGCGCCGGACGTACCATTGCAGGATGCGCATGGCGTCGTCGGCGCTGCTCACGGGCAACGTGGTCAGCAGGAACCACTCCAGCGGCTCGACCGCGGGCGGTGGTTGTTCCTCGCGCACGTGGACGACCCACAGTGCGACCGGCTCGTCGCCGGGGCAGGGCAGCGGCACCTGCTGGTAGCGCAGCGTCACGTCGGCGACCCGCTCCGCCCGGCGGTCCTTGCGGGCCTGTTTGCTGGCCTTCACGCGCGCGCTCAGCCGCTGCACCTCGACCTTGGCGGCGCCTCGGGCCGGCGCGTTGCGCACCGTATCGAACAGACGGCGTGAGACCGTCTGCCCGTCGGGCGTCTTTTCCCTGCCGAGGACGCGGTCGGCCTTGGCGCGGACCAGCAGGTCGACCTGCTGGGCAGCCGCGCGGTGCTCGACGAACAGGTCGAGGAAATCGGCCTCGCGGTCCATCACGCACACCACGCGGGTCTCGGACAATTGTTCGGCTGCCTGCGCGCAGTCGCGCAGCCCCTCGATCCAACGGAACGACTTGCGCTCCTCGCGCGGCTTCGGGGGCGGCTCGCCTTCCGCCTCGGGATTCGGGGGCGCAGGCGCGTCGAAGGCGGCCCGCAGCACGCCCAACGCCAGCCCGTCGGGATTGACGGCCAAGGTCGTGTGCAACTCCAGGCCGCGCGCCACCGCCCCGGTCTGGTTCGAGCCGATGGCCCCCAGCCCCTGCGTCTGCCCGCGCCGGGTGAAGTTCAACCGGGTGCCGTCCTGGATGCACAGCACCGTGTCGTGCGCCTGCATCCGGCGCAGCGTCTGCTCGCGATGCGGCGCGAGGATGTTGTCGACCGTCACCGCACTGTCGGCGGGCTGGTCGATCAGCCGGTAATGGCCCTTGACCATCGCGCGGGCGCCGTGGGCGGCGCCGGTGATGGCGCGCATCGGAGACTCTGCCATTTGCTGCGCGCTCTGCACCAGCCGCGCGCTCAGACGCGCGTCGCCCAAACGCGCCCCGCCGAACTCGTGCTCCGCCCAGACCGCGGCGTCGAGACCGTCGCCAACCGCCAGCGGCGCCAAGACCGGTGCAGGCACTGCGAGGCGGGTGTGCCACGCCGGCTCCAACGCATACATATACACCGCCTTGCGCGTTTCCGGCGCCGCGTGCGTGCGATCCTGGCGACCGCGACCGCAGGTCTCACCCACCCGAACCCAGTTCGCCGCGCGCACGCTCGCCCCCGTCTGTTCGGTCTCGTCGACGAACGTCTCCAGCAGCCAGGGGCGATAGCCATACAGACCCTCGCAGTCGTCGCCGACCGTCCGGACGACCCGGCCCAGCACGTGCGAGGCCAGGTTGCGACACATAATGCCGGGGCGCACCAGCAGCCGGCACAGTCCCAACACCCGGTGCAGGTGCGCGCGCCGGCCCGCATCGTCCCACCCGACCCAGGCGTCGCGGGACCGCAGCCGCCGCGCACTCGCCGCAAACCCGACCCCGCCCAGCCAGCCATGCGCCGAACCCACCAGATACCGCAGTTGCGGGCCGACGAACGGACCAGCCCCGCGCGGGTGCTCGTACGCCATCAGCGTGTTCCAGACCTGCCGCTGCTCGTCGGTTTCCACCAGCTCCAGGGTCAGACCCACAACCTTGCCGACCGTGTCCGGCACGTCCACCGCCGGCGCCAGCGGGTGCGGGAGCACCCGCGCCCGGCCCCCACCACCGCGGGCACCTCGACCCGCAGGCAGCGAGACGTGGCCGGCCGCCTGCAGGTCGGACAACGCCCGGCAGCAGCTCGCGCGTTGCCACCGGCCCCGTCCGTCGCGGAAATCGAACGCTTCACAGACGCGATCAGCGACTTGGCCGAGGCTGCCGACACCCTGCGAAACCGCCCCGTCCAGCACGTCGCGCAGGCGGGCGAGGTTGTCCCGTAGAATACGTGAGACCTGATTCTGAATCTCCATGCCGGCCACCGTAGCGAAGTGGCGGCAGGAAGTCCAGCAAAAAATTATGGGCCACGGGCAGTGCTAGGCGGACGTGTGCCAGGCTCTCGGCTCCCCGGTTGGTCGTGGCCGACGGGGCTCGACCACCAGATGTTGCGAGCCGGAGTCGGTCAGCCGGTCGCCGTCACCGCGCGGGGGCAGCGTGCCAGCGGGTCGCACGCTCCCGAGGACATCACCAGGCGCACCCCCCGCAGCACATGCCCACCGTCCGCGTCTTCAACCTACCCGATGAAGCGCAGGATCCCAACGGTCAACGTGGCGGTGGCAATGACGGTTCCGACCATCCAACGGATGAGCCTGGTTTCGAGAGTCGCGATCTGCGTCGAAAGACGCTTGTCGAGATTCGCAACCTCGGTTCGCACCTCCGCGAGGCCGGCCTTGAACTGGTCCGAGGTGACGTGGTCGCCCTGTTCGACACCGTCGCGGATCGCCTTGGCGATGACTTCGGCCTAGGGCCTGTTAACACTATTGGGCGGTTCGTGATATCGTTGCTGGATGGAGCTCACCGAGACGCAGTACGCACGCATCGAGCCCTGCCTCCCGCGACAGCGTGGCAATGTCAGCATGCCCAATTTGCAGGGTGCTCAACGCGATCCTGTACGTCGCCGAGCAGGGGTGCAAGTGGCGAGGGTTGCCGAAGCGCTTTGGGAACTGGCACACGATCTACACCCGTATGAATCGTTGGTCCAAGAACGGGGTGCTCGACCGGGTCTTCGAACACCTGCAACGCGCCCAGTTGATCCGTATCAAGCTGGAGGCGGTGTCGCTGGACAGCACCGTCGTCAAGGTCCATCCCGACGGCACGGGGGCTCGAAAAAAAACGGCCCCCAAGCCATCGGAAAGTCCCGCGGCGGGTGGACCACCAAGATTCATCTGGTTGCCGCGGATGCTCGAACGGCACTGACGTTCGCGCTCTCGCCCGGCCAGGCCCACGACAGCCCGGAAGGCCGAAAGCTCCTGGCCAGCATGGGGCCGCAGGATGACAATGTGGCCTTGGTGATGGACCGCGCGTACCAGGGCGACGAAACTCGCCAACTGGCGCTGGACCTGGGGTTCACACCCGTGGTGCCGCCGCTCAAGACTCGGACGGACCCGTGGGAGTACGACCGGGAGATGTACAAGCGACGTAACGAGGTCGAGCGTCTGTTCCGCCGGCTGAAGGGCTATCGCCGGATATTCTCCCGATTCGAGAAGCTGGATGTGATGTTCATCGGCTTCATCCACTTCGTGCTCATCTTCGACGCGCTGAGGTAAGTGTTAACAGGCCCTAGTCGCGGGCGACGCCGCCAGCGGCGAGCTGCTGGGCGACGGCGAGCGTGTCGAGTATATGGTCAGAGTAGCACGCGCCGTCGCGGCTCGGCGCCTGCGCCTACACGGACGTGCTGCGGCGGCTCGACGCCGCAGCACTGGCGACCTACCTTGCGGAGCTGCACGACGCCGGCCGAGCGTCATCGAGCGCCTCGATGGCGGTCGCCGCGGCGTGCTTCCGCGCGAAGCTCGCAGGTCAGCCGACCCGGCCGGCGAACGCACGGCCCGGGTGCTGGCCGGCTATCGACGGACTGCCGAGACAGGGGAGTCCGCCACCGGAGGTTCAACAACGAACGGGACAACCCCTCGACCGGACCCCACGTCCAAGATAGTAGGCGAGCGTCCGTCGGAGTCCAACAGCTTGTGCGGGAAGGGGGGAGGAGCGGCAGTCGGCGGCAGTCAGACATCCGGCACCGCCGCCCACGCCAGGCAGCGCGCCAATTCTCCGGACCACAAGGCCACCGCCACGCCCTCATCGCCGAGCGCCGTCAGGCTCTCCAGCGCGAGCGCGTCAGCAATCCACGGGCGCCGCGGTTCCTCGGTCGCCACGGCCATCGACTGCCAGACCTCGGATGCGTCCGGATCGCTCCAGCCGATTCCGATGGTCATCAACTCCGCCCCCGCGACGGATTCCAGCCGCACGGCGAGCGCGCCTTCGCTTGCCGCGACGGGACGGAGCAGATAGTCCGGATTCCCTGGCACGGCTACCGCCACGCCCGTGGCGAGCGCCGGCAGCACGTCTTCTCGTATCCGTTCGAGCGTGTCGGTGTCGATTTGGGAACGCGCCGCCGCGCGCGAGGCGCCCTCGGGCAGCGTGACGTGCTCGATGGTGCGCTTGCGGAAGCGGTCCTCGAACACGCTCATGGCGTCGCCACCTTCGTCACGGCAGAGCGGAGGCGCGCAGCGGCTCTCCGAGCGTCGGTTGGGTTCGCGCGCCGCGCCGGGGCGGGGCGGCCCGGCCGCATCAAGAGTTCCCCCGCGGCGTCGTTCTCGCGCAAGTCGCGCGTATGTGGTCCGAACTCGCGGGTCTCGCGGGCTTCCCACGGGGGTTCCTCGCCGGGGCGCAGGACTGGGTCCGAGAGGAAAGCGCTCGGCGGCGTTACGGCCCACGCGAGGTCGCTGGCGAGTAGTGACACCCATCGGCTGATCCGATCCGCCTCGCGAGCGTTCAGCAACGCTACGCCGGCTGCATCGAGCGCGTCGACCACCCACGGGCGCCGCGGCTCGTCCATGTTCCGGCGAGCGCACGCGGCCCAGACGAGACTCGCGCCGTGGTCCCGCCAGCCGATGCCGATTCGCGCCACGACGAGACCGGCGCCGTGGCGCCGGCGCAACTCGAACAGGCATCCGCCCGGGGCGGTGATGCTACCGCTGAGCCGGTAGCGCGGCCGGGCGGGCAGAACCACGTTTCCGCGAGCCAACTTCGGCAAGACTATCTCGCGGATCGCCGCGATGCCGTCCGGTCCCAGGGCGCACGGCTCGATGTCGCGCACCCTGCCCTCGGGCAGCGTTGCATGCAGGAACCTCGTGGTGGTGTATGTTGTCGTGGGCGGCGCGAGCGTGCCGGCGTTCGCGGCTTGGCGAATGGTCGCTCCTCGCACCCTGCGTCCTCCGCTTGCGCTCACGTTGCTGATCTTCGGCTGGTTCGTCCCTATGCAATAGGGTCCAGAGTACCCTCGGAGATGGCGCCGGTTGCGGAGGGGTTGGCCGCCGGCCGCGGATCGCCGGCTAGGGCTGCCCGGACCCCACAACTTTTTCGCTGAACTTCATGAAGCCACTTCGCTACCGTGGCCGGTGTGGAGGTTCAGAATCAGGTCGGGCGCAGCCTGCGGGGTAACCTCGCCCGACGCGCGACGTGCTGGACGGGGCGGTCTCACAGGGCATTGGCAGCCTCGGGCAGGTCGCCGATCGCGTTGGTGAAGCGTTCGATTTCCACGATGGGCGTGGCCGCTGGCAGCGTGCGAGCTGGGCACGGAGAAGACGCCCGACGGGCACTCGGTGTCGCGCCGTCTGTTCGACCAGGTGCGCAACGCGCCCCCCGGCGGCGCCTGCACAGTCGAGTGAAGACCAGCAAACAGGCCCGCAAGGACAGCCGGGCGGCGCGCGTCGCCGACGTGACACTGCGCTACCGACAGGTGGCGCTGCCCTGCCCCGGGGCCGCGGCGGTCGAGCTGTGGGTCGTCCATGCGCGCGAGGAACATCCGCCGCCCACGGCCGAGCCGCTGGAGTGGTTCGTGCTGACCACGCTGCCCGTGACCAGCACCGGCTGCGCGAAGCTGCCGCCGATTCATCATGTCCGTTTGGGTCTCTCCGCACTGGGACGGCGACCCGGCCGCGACGGGTGAAGTGTTGGCGCGAACCGCCGCTGATGACACGGGACGAAATTGAAATCGTCCCTTCGGCCTGATGGCGGGAACCGCTACGGCCGATACCCTGTGTTGATGCCACTGTTCGCCGTACAGCGGGCCGAGGGCGACGCGTCGCTCGTCATCGAGGCAGCGGTCGTCGTGGCGGCCGACGGCTGGTGGGTATTCCGCAACGCCGACGAACGGCCGGTGGCGACGCTGCCCACGGCGGCAGTGTGCGCCATCGACGGGCTTGCGGCCGGCGACGCGCGGGGGCGCGCCTGGGCGCACGCTGGCAACAACGCCGGCCGGGCGAACCGGCTCTACGCCAAGGTCTCCTGACCCAAGGTTCCGAACCTGCCTTCGCCGGCAGGCCGCTCCGAAGAGGTCTGTCGTCGAACCGATATCGGCCGACAACACGAACAGGGCAACGGGAAGCCGGCTCTGCGCGCTGGCCGCCAAGTCGCGCACCCGCTCGGCCGCTACGTCGCGGTTCCAGCCTGCCCCCTGCAACGCCCGCACGTAACACCGACGCCGGCGCCGAACGTCCGTCGCCAGTCCCGGATGCTTCATCGTGGATACCTGCGGTCAGCCCCGGCAGCATGCGCCGCCCGAGCTGCATCTCGGCCCGAAACTTCGGCTACCGGCTCGACTTCGTCGCGAGACACATGAACCGGTCCTCGGCCACGCCAGCGCGCGCCGTCGATCCGGACCGTAACCACTTGGCGCGTGTCGTTGGCGGACACCACCACCCCGGTCTGGCCCTCCAGCGCCGACGGCCAGACCATCCGCACCCGACCGCCGACGTACACGCGAAAACCGCCGGGTACCAGCGACCGCTGCTCTGGCTCAAGGCCCGGCAACGCCGATTGACACGAGGGACAGTGGCCGGTCGCGCGGGACGTGGCGAAGCACCGACCGATTACCGTGCGCATGCGACCGCCGACAGCGTAGCATGTTCGGTCAGTGGTCCCGGTTCTGGACTGCCGGCTGGACACCATACCGGCAGAACGAACAGCTACCGGGGGGAGAGTCGGTCAGGACCGCGATTTCTCCTCTCAGCAACGAGTCCGGAGCCGTCCCGATGCCGCTGTTCGCGGTGAAGCGGCAGGGACACGACACCATGCTCGTCGTTGAGGCGTCGACCGCCGAGGCGGCCGACGGTTGGCTGGTGTTTCGGAGCGCCGACGGCCAGCCGCTGGCATCCCTGCGTGTCGAAGAGGTGCTGGGTCTTGAGACCGTCACCCCTGGGGGGCGGGACCGCATCCCGAACCGTTAGTGGCGGTGCGGCACTTGGCGTTCGGTTCTGCCGGTTCGGAGGAGCACGACGGCACCTCCATCCTCCTGCGGCATTCCTGCGAACCAGTCGGCAAGCTCCCCGGTGGTTCAACCGTCAACTCCTCTGTTCTCAGGCTCCGGCCGAACCGATACCTTTCGATGATGACTCTACTTCGCCGTGGAGCGGCCCGAGCAGGACGGCGGCCCACTGGTCATCGAGGCGGCGGTCGTTGTGGCGGCCGACGGCTGGTGGGTGTTCCGCAACGATGACGGGCGCACGCTGAAAGCGCTGCCCATCGCAGCCGTGCGAGGCATCGAAACCGTTCAGTCCCGAAGACCCTGGCCCGGCCGCATCAACGCCCACAGACCTTCAGGCTTGGTCCCAGTAGCCTCCGGTCTCCACCCCGTGCATGACCCGGCCGGCGAGGGTTGTCCTACCATCGGCACGCGCCGGGGCCTCGAACTGGAACAGCATCCGACCGAAGCGTCTGAGCGCCACTCGTAGCCCTCGATGACGCGGTCGACGCCCCGCGGCCCGGCGTCTGCACAATCGGGGCCGCTCACGCGGCCGAAACGCGGCGTCGCGGATTCGCACCAGCGCGTCCCGTCCGCAGTGGCCCGTCGATGCGCACGACGCGTTTGACGCCGCAGTGGCTGCCGCGTACGGTTGGTCCGCAGACGTCTCCGACGACGAGGTTCTCCGCGAGTTGCTGGCGCTGAACGGCGGCGGGCGATGAGCAAGTTGCGCCATCAGTCCGTTCTCCTCTTCGCACTCAACCCTCAGCTCCCCGGACCCGTCATACCAAACCTCGAAACATCGTCATCGCGATCGTCCAGCCCGACGCGGCTCACCAGGTTGGCCGCGGCTGGCGGGCGATGTGGCGCGCGCGATCGTCGTGATGATCGAGCGGCGGCGGAAGGCGTGATGGAGCCATTGCCCGCAGGCGCGATCCCCGGACCCGTCAGTCTCGATCTTTCGAAGTCCTCTCCCCGCCGACGAGCGCTTCAAAGTACTCGAAGTCGTTCACCAACGCCTGGGCCAGCGCATACAGCCGCGTCAGAGCCTCCTTCGCGAACCGAACCTCAATCCGGCCCGGCTGGACGAGCACGCCCGCCGGCAGGCCCGACAGCCGCGCCTGCAGCGCTTCGGCCGGGACCGGCACCCGGATCCCGGTCAGACGCGCCTTTCTTCCGCGCGGAGGAGCAGCGGCGTGCGCGTCTGCTGACCGAGCGGCCAGGGAAAGCACGCGGGCGGGCATACCAACGCCTCGGCGTGCTACTCCCGGCCCGCGACGCCGCGTCCCTGACGCCGGCTTCCGCCACGCACCGGCCCTGCCGGGCCATCACCCCGCACACGCTCGACGCCTGAAGCGGCTGAACGCGCCGCCGCGGCCCACCGGCCGGGGTCGCCGCTACGCCAGCCGGCCCCGTCGGGCTCATCCCCGGAGGACACGATGACACTGATCAACTGCTCCGTCCCCCGCACCGGCAATGGCTGCGGCGACTGCGCAAGCGCCTCGCCAACCGCGAACACATGCGCCGCGCCTCCGAGGCCCGCAAGCTTTGCTGCGTCGGCGTCGACCTGCCCCTCAATGCCGGCACCTGCGGGCGGATGGTGCACGCCGAGTCGCAGCGTTGCATCCACTGCACCATCCACTGCACCAAGGCGACGCTGGTGGCTGATCAAGCACGCGCTCAACGACGCCGAGGTCGCGATCACCGCCATCCTCGAAGACGACACGTCGTGGCGCGCGATTCACGACGACACGCTCGACGACCTCCCGGGCATCGTTCCGAACCTCGACGACCTCTCCGATATCGGCGATCCCTGTTTGCGCTGGTAGGGCTCTGCGGGCTGGCCAGCCCCGACCTGTCCAGCAGCGCGACATCACGCTCGCATCATCGGGTCCGGACGCGGGCTCGCCGGGATGGTCGCCTACATCACCCACGACCAGACGTCGCCCGACAATCGCCGGCCCACGACTTCGGAACGGGTGGCATGGTCCGCCTGCCTCGGGATCCCGACCAACGACACCGACCTGATGGTCCGCGCGATGCAGGGGCTGACCGCCGACGCCCCGGCGCTGAAGGCGCTGGCCGGCATCAGCGCCCGAGGGCGCCAGTCTGAGGAAGCCGTACACGCACCTCGTGCTGAGCTGGCCGGAGGGGACCGAGGCCCCGACGAAGCAGGACATGCTGTCGGCCGTCGGCGGCGCCCTGAAGAGCATCCGCCTCGACGACCGCCACTACGCGGTCTGCGCCGCCCAGACCCGACACGGCCTGCCCGCACGTCCACGTCGCCGTCCGCCGCGTCGACCCCGAGACGGGCCGGGCCGTCAACCTCGACTCGCGCGCCACGAAGCGTCTCAGCCGGTGGGCGGAGCAGTACGAGCGCGACCACGGCGGGATCGTCGTGCCGACGCGCGTCGAACGGCGCAAGGCGCAGGCGGCCCGCCGGGACCTTGAGCGCCGCTGCCGCAAGGGCGGGCTGCCGCGGGTGCAGCCCCGCCCGACCGCCGCGCGGCTGCACCCGCGGCCGCCGGCGAAGCCGGCCCGGAAGAGACCGCCCTCACCGCATCTGGCCGTGGGTAACGCCGCGGTCGTACGCGTCGCGCGGGTCCAGGTCCGCGATCTCGGCCGGCGCCCCGAACAGCCGCGATCTCGGCCGGCGCCCCGAACAGCGTCACGACGACACCCCGGCCGGCTCGCCGTTCACACGCCGCGGGGCACGCGGGCGCTTCGGGAGCGGTTCGAGTACCACGGCGAGCTCACGCGAAGCCCGCGCTGCCGCCTCAAGCGGATCGCAACCTGACTCGATGAGCGCGGCCGCCCGGCAGTGGCGTCGACGTGCAGCATCGGCCAGACGACCTTCGACCTCTATCGCGTACTGGATACCCCGCTGAACGGCCGAGTCGAAGAGGTCCGGATCCGTCATGCCGATCCACGCCCGGATCGCATCGCACACGAACTGAGACCTGCGACCGGGAGGGATCGCCTTCATCGCCTCTTCCAAGGCAGCGTCCGTGAGCGACCTCCATGCCGCCGGTGACCCATCGGTGACCGTGCGCCGGATTCCGCCTCCTGTCCGTGTGGCTGCGAGAAGTAGCGGGACCGTGCGGTTCGGCTACCCCGCACCGTGCGGTCGTGGGGTGCGGATCGACACGATTTCCATCGTCTCCGCGGTGGACGAATGTTCCGCTCGATGTCCGGTCCGGCGGCGGTTCTTCGTGCGCGTCCCGCGCTGCTCTTGTGGTGCTCGTTCCTGTCGTTGAAGTGTGGCCGCTGGGATGCCGTCGCGCCGTGTCGCCGTC
The DNA here is from genome assembly GCA_965222905.1 of Vicinamibacterales bacterium. Classification (GTDB taxonomy): domain Bacteria; phylum Acidobacteriota; class Vicinamibacteria; order Vicinamibacterales; family UBA8438; genus WTFV01. Next base: position 697,052 of record OZ244976.1, read on the forward strand.
GCCGTCGGCCTCGTCGCGATCCTGGTCGTCGGCTGCTTTCGTTGGATGCCTCGGTGGTCCTGTTCTTCCGCCGGTCGCTGCCTCTTGGCAGTTCGGCCCGACGGCCGTCCGGTGTCCGTCTTGCGGAGGCTCACTGCTCTCCGCGAGTGACCGCGGCGCTGCGCCTGGCTGGTGCTCTCGATGGTCGGGCCGCTCCGTGCGTCATGGGACGCGACGCGTCGGCTCGTGCTCCTCGCGGCCGTCGAGGCGGTCCGTGGTCCCGGGTCGGAGACCGGTCGGGTCGTTGCGCGGCGGGACGCCGGTTAGCGTGTTCGGCTTCTCGCTGCCGGGCTGCTCGACATCGTGCGGATCCCGGTATTGGTGGTCGCGCTCTGGTCGTTCGGATCGACTGCGGGGAGTCGTGGCGTGCCGCTTGAAGCGTTGGCTTCTGGCGGCGCTCTGCTGGCCTCCGAGGGTCGGTTCGAGGGGGAGATAGCACCCCTCAATCGAGAACTGGGGCCGCGGAACGGCCAATATCTGGGGCCGCGACCCTCCGAAAAACTGGGGCCGCGGAAACGGGCCGATCAGGTACATGTCAATGCCACGTGTCAACGTGACCACCGGATCAAGCCTTCCCCCAGGGAAAAATACTGGGTGAGCGACGCCAGAACTGGGGTCGCTCACCCTCTGAGTTGTGCAATCTCGGAGGGGTGCGTACCGTGCAATGTTGCACTGAATACGGGGGTCTGGGGACCAGCCCTTTCAAGGTGCTAATTGATACTCATACAAGGACTTAGTCATTAGCCAGGCTTCTGCGGCTGCCAGAGAAGGGCACGGTCGGCTTGCTCGCTTGGCGTTTGGAGGGGCCTCCGCGTCGGGCGTGATGCGCCGTTCCAATCCCAGAAACCGCTGGACATTTGCACCTCCGATCGCCAGACTCGTCTGGGAGAGCGCCTCTCTCGATGGGCGCGATTGGAGGTGCCATGGTACTGGATGCGTTTTTCCGCCGAGCCAGCGAGACGTTTCCGATCCCGGTGATGCTGCGAGCGCTGCTCGAACGCGTCTTCGAGCCCGCCCGCCTCAACGACGGGCGCATTCCCGATTTCCCGGTCACGCGCTCACACCCACCGGCGTCATGGCCATCCGCTGCAAACAGTTCCATCTGCCGGACTTATAGAAAGACCGCAGGAGAAGAATCGCGTCGACGCTCTCCGGTAGCCAATAGATGGATGCGCCCTTGATGCGGAGATTGATGACGCGACGGATGGCGCTTTCGACGGCACCGCTGCCCCGCGGAAGCCCGAGCCCGACCATTGTGGTGTAGGCGAAACGATGACGGTTCTTCAGGAAGTAGTTGAGGTGCGTGCGGATCTTGCCGGCCGTGCGCCCGCGGCACAGCTCCCGCAGGGCCGTGATCACCTCGTCCACCCGTGCTCGCTTGAGCAGCCCCCGCGTGCGGTTGAGCCAGCGGGTGCGTTGGGTCGCGCTCCAGCGGCGCAGCTTGACCGCGTCGGAGAGTTGCTTGGCGGCATGATAGAAGTCGATCAGCCCCAGCACCTGTGTCGGCGAGAGCCCGAGCGCAGCGATGAGGCGCTGGAGGCGTCGCCAGATCCAGGGCGCGCCGTCGGCGATGAAGAGCACCTTGTCAGCGGCGTTGAGGCCGATCTGCCGCGCGTACGACAACAGCAGGGCGAAGACCGCCTCCGGTCCCCGGAGCGTGCCGTCGATGATCGGGGCCCACGTCTGAGACGGTCGCCCGTCGTCGCCGACGACGTACAGGATGAGGAGCTTCGGTTCCTTCCAGTCGGTATGGAATCGGTTGCGCCCCTTCTTCGTCTTGGGGCCACGCTTCTTGCGCCTCACACGGACGCGGCCCCCGTCGAGGGAGACGACCACCCGCTTCCCGGTCACGCGGTCCAGCAGGCCGCACGCCGCGCTCTGCTGGGCCGCTCGGGCCCGCGCAGCGTAGCGATAGGCGGTCGAGCGGAGGGTCTTGATATCCAGGGCGATGCCGTCGGAGCGGAGCTGCGCCTGCGCTTCGGCCAGCGAGCTGTGCATGGCGACCGCGCGGCTTGCATCCGAGGCCAGCTTCGGCGTGCACCGGTCGTAGATGCCCAGCACCACCAAGGCGGGGTAGAGTCCCGGCCTCCGCTTCGCCCGACGGGCGTGTTTCTCGCGGTAGTACGGCGTCGTGACCGGCACCGTCGTGCCCCGGGAGGTGCGAACGTTGACGGTCTCCAGGCCGTCGCTCCGCATCCGCCGGGGCAGGTGGCGCACGAGGGCGCTCGCCGCGTCGCCAACCGCGGCGGAGCGCACCGCGCGTTGCAGCACGGGGGTGAGGAGGGCGCCGAAGAACTCGTCCGCGATGACCCGCAGCTGCTCTTCGCACTGCTCCGCTTCCTCTGCCGACCTGGGCGCTGGAGCACGCGCCTCAACTCCAGCGCCCGCCGGAGGGCAGTGCGCAGGTGGACGGGAATGTTGCCAAGATCGATCTCGCGGCTCGGGGTGTCGATGGTCTTGTCCATTTCAACGCACCATCATGGGCAGTCCGAGCCGTAATGTCCAGTACCACCCTCCCCGTCTGTCCGAAGACCGGCTCAACCTCCCCCAGCCTCACAGTCCATCTTTGCCTACACACTGCACTGCTCCGGGAAATCGGGAATGCGCCCTCAACGACTGGTTCGAGGCCGTCACCGAGAAGCAGTATACGCGGGAGCTGCTGTTCTCGTCGGCGTTCGAGCTGATGAGTGTGGTGGTCTTCAAAGCCTTTGGGAGTGTCCATGCCGCGTATCAGGCGAAGCGGACGGCGGGGGAGATCACGGTCTCCGTCACGTCGGTGTACAACAAGCTCAACGGCGTGGAGGCCCAGACCTCCCGGGCGTTGGTGCGCGACACCGCGGGGCAGCTCCGCCACCTCGTCGAGGACGTGCAGGGGGGCTGTCGCCCGTGGCTGCCGGGCTATCGGGTGAAAGTCCTGGATGGGAACTGCATTGCAGCGACGGAGCATCGCCTGCAGGTGTTGCGCACCACCGCCGCGGGACCGCTGCCAGGCAAGGCGCTGGTGGTCTATGACCCGGCGGTGGAGATGGCGATCGATGTCTTCCCGTGCGAAGACGGGCACGCACAAGAACGGGCCCTGTTGGGCGAGGTGGTGCCGACGGTCCAAGCGGGCGATCTCTGGATCATGGATCGCAATTTCTGCGTCCGTGCGTTCCTGGCCGGCATCGAGGCCCGCGCCGGCACATTCCTGTGCCGCCACCACAAAGGCCTGCCGGTGACCGCGCTGGCGCCGGCGCGGTTCGTGGGGTCGATCGAGACCGGGAAAGTGTATGAACAGCAGGTCGAAGTCCTCATGGCGCCGCGCCCGGGCGAGGACGCGGACGACGTCCGCATCTATCGCCTGGTCCGGGTCGAACTCACCCGTGCGACCCGCGGCGGCGACAAGACCTTGCTCCTGCTGACCGACCTGTCGAAGTCGGCCGCCACGGGGAAGCAAGTCGCGGAGCTGTATCGGCGGCGGTGGACGATTGAGACGATGTTCCAGCAGCTGGAAGCGCACCTGCACTCGGAAGTGAACACGCTCGGGTATCCCGCGGCCGCCCTGTTCGCGTTCTGCGTCGCGCTCGTGGCCTATAACGTGCTGGCGGTGGTGAAGGGGGCCCTTCGCGGCCTGCACGGCGAGCAGACGATCCACGACAGGGTCTCCGGCTACTACATCGCGGGCGAGATCGGCCGGACCTATGAAGCGTTGCTGGGGTTCGTCCCGGCCGACCAGTGGACGCAGGTGCGGGCCCTCTCGCATGAAGCCTTCCTCACGCTTCTTATGGGGCTTGCCCGGGCGGTGGATCTGGCGAAGTACCGCAAGCATCCCCGCGGGCCCAAGAAGCCGAAGCCCAAGCGCACCATGCATGCCGGCCAGCCCCACGTTTCCACCGCCAAGCTCTTGGGGAAGAAACGATGACGCTCCCACGCGACTCGGAGGGGCCCAGGAGCTACCGGCACGTCTCGTCCTCAACCGTGGCGGCGATTACCTATGAGCGCTCGACGCGCACGCTCGGGATCCGCTTTCAGCGCGGCGCTGAGTACCGGTATTTCTCCGTTCCTGAGACGGTCTACCTCGAGTTGCGCTCTGCGGATTCCAAAGGGCGATACTTCAACGCTCGGATACGAGATGCTGGGTATACGTTTCAGCGGGTACACTAGATTCCTTGCGCGGCAGGGATCTTTACAGTTGAGTCAAGTTCAGGTTTTGATCGTGGTTTCTTCACCACCATAGCGCCCCCAATGGCCAAAGGGCCACGCGGCGAGGAGCACGCTCAACCTACATGCTTGTTGGTCTGAGGCGGAGCCTCGCTAGTTCTTGTGACGTGCACCTTGAAAGGGCTGAGTCTCAAGGGACCTCTGGGACCTCCCGGTCGGTTATGAGGGCGAGCGCGCGCGACGAGACGTGGCGCATTTCCCTCACGATTCGTTCCAGTTCGCGGTTGTTCTCGAGCCACTCCCGGTAGATGGCGAGTTCGTCTTCGGAGAGCAGCAGGCCGACCGTTTTTCCGCGCACCTTGTGTGTCCAGTAGCGGTACGGGCCGTGACGCGCGTCCGGGTCGCGGTGGCAGCGGCAGGCAGGCTTCCCGCACGTGAGACGGCGGGTCTGGATACTGCCCTGGCGGACAAACCCGAGCGTTTGCAACTCCGCCTTGAGCGCATCGTACTGCTCGCTGTACCGGCGCAGCGGGTTCCGGCGGCCCATCGGTTCCCTCCTTGACCTCACTCCTATACTACTATATATAGTAGGCGCTGGGAGCAGTCAAGCCATGCAGAACCTGCGCGCCTCGTTCGCCGCCTACTGGGAGTCGATCCAACAGGGCCTGTTTCCCCGGTTGGAGCAGGTGTTGGGTTCGCTGACCGAGAAACAGCAGCAGTTGGTGCAGACCCTCGAGGTGATCCGTATCGAGCAGATGACCTTCGCGGTGACGCTGAGCCGGGCGGCGACGAGCGCGTTCAGCGTGGACTACGCCACGTCGGACGGCAGTGCGCTGGCGGGCGAGGACTACACGGCGGCGAGCGGGACGCTCTCCTTCCAGGCGGGTGAGTCGTCGGGGACGATCGAGGTCGGGGTGCTCGACGATGCACACGACGAGGGCGAGGAGACGCTGACGCTGCGGCTGTCGAACGCCTCCGGCGGCCACGTGACCGACGGCGAGGCGACCGGGACGATCGAGAACACGGACCGGATGCCGGCGGCGCTGCTGGCACGCTTCGGGCGGGCGACGGCCGAGCAGGTGGTCACCCACATCGAGGAGCGGATGGCGGCGCCCCGGCAGCGGGGCTTCCGCGCACGGTTCGCCGGACGGGAGTTCCAGCCGGGCAGCGAGCGGGACTTCGCACTCGGCTTCCTGTCATCGTTCGCGCAGCCGATGTCCATGGGGCCGTCGGGTGCGGCCCCGACGGGCGGCGCTGCGATGGGTGCGGCCCCGATGGGCGGCGTTGCGATGGGCGGTGCGGCTCCGATGGGGATGGGTTCGCACACCGCGGGTCCCGGCGCCCCCGGCGCGGGCATGACGGGCGCCATGGCATGACGGGCATGGGCGGCGTGAACGCCACGGGCATGGGCGGCATGTCGGGCGGGATGGGCATGGCGGGACAGCAGCCGCCGATGGGCTCCGGATCGGCAGCAGATGCCCGCGAGCCCGGCGTGTTGAGCACGATGATGGGCCATGACCCGCTGTCCAACTCGGAGTTCGAGTTGAATCGCGAGGCCCGCGGCGGCACCTTGTCGCTGTGGCGCCGGAACTCGCAGTCGCACTTCAGCGGCATGGACGAGGCCTTGTCGCTGAACGGCGACGTGCGCACGAGCATGTTCGGGGCCGATTACGCCCGCGGCCCGCTGACCGTCGGCCTGTCGGTCGGCCGCACCCTCGGGCAGGGCGGCTACAGCGGCCCGAGCAGCGGCCAGATGACCACGTCGATGACGGGTTCTACCCGTGGGTGGGCTACCAGGTCAACGAGCGGGTCTCGGTATGGGGGGTGACCGGCTACGGCACGGGGATGCTGAGCCTGACGCCGGGCAGCGCCGCTGCCCTGGAGACCGGCGTGTCGATGGCGATGACCGCAGTGGGGACCCGGGGCGAGCTGATCGGCTCGCGAGGGACCGGCGGCTTCGCGCTGGCGTTCAAGGCCGACACGCTGTGGGTGGGCACGGGCAGCGAGCTGCTCGACGGCCCGGCCGGCCGGCTGAACGCGTCCGAGGCGGGGGTGACGCGGGTGCGCACGGCGCTGGAGGGCTCGCGGGGCTTCACGCTGGGCGGCGGCCGGCTGTCGCTGACGCCGAGCGTCGAGGTGGGTCTGCGGCGCGACGGCGGCGACGCCGAGACGGGGGCGGGCATGGACGTTGGCAGCGGGCTCGCCTTCACCGATACGGTCACCGGGCTGTCGCTGGACGTGCGGGTGCGGACGCTGGTCGTGCATCAGGCCGACGGGTTCTCCGACCGCGGGATGTCGCTGTCGTTCGGTTGGGACCCGACGCCGTCGAGCCCGCTGGGCCTGACCGCGCGGGTAGCTCCGTCGTGGGGCGGGCAGGCGCGAGGTGGGGCCGAGGCGCTGTGGGGCAACCAGATGGCCTACGGCGCGGGCTCGCACCAGATGCACGGGTCCGGCGAGCGGGTCGACGCGGAGGTGGGCTACGGGCTGCCGGTGGGCGCCCGCTTCGTGGGGACGCCAAGGGTTGGGATCTCGACCTCGCAGCACGGCCGGGACTACCGGTTCGGCTACGGGCTCGGGGTGCTCGAGCAGGGGAAGGTGAGCTTCGAGCTGGCCGCCGAGGCGCAGCGCCGGGAGACCCCGATGCAGGGTGAGGCCAGCAACGGGCTGCTCGGCCGGGCGACACTCGGTTGGTAGGCAGGGTCCGCGAGCTTGCGCTTTCGAGCGGCGGCAACAGCGCAGGCTTGCGCGTCCAGCAGATGACCCACCAGAGGCTGCAGATTCCTCCCTGCCCGCGACGGGCCAGCGGCCACGCGTGGTGGCTGGCCAGGGAGCACTCGACGCAGGAGTGCGAGGCCGATGCGTGCCAGGCGTGCGGCTTGGTGCGGATGACGTCGTACCGGACCGGACAGGTCGTCGGCTACCAGGGAGCGGACGGCGGCAGCCGAACAGGATCACGTCCAGAGGGGCATTGGGACGAGCTGGCGGCGCGCGAGCAGCCGCCTGCAGACGCCAACGAGCTGCCCTCGGTCGCCTTGACGACGAGGTTCCTGGCTCTGTGCCAGCAGTACGACTCCGAACAGCTCGCGGTCCGGATCGTGGCCGCAGGACGCAGTACCGGGGTGCCGGGGTTGCCGCAGGGCAACGACTGGACGGCGTGGAACGCCGACGAGATGCGAGCAGCGGTCGAGCACTTGCAGCACAAGCTGGGTCGGTGACGCCGGAGGCGCAGTACCCAGCAGCCCGGGCTGCCCTGCTTCGATGACCGCGGAGATCCGTTGATTGCTCGGGGTACCGGAAACGGGAGCGTTCGCAATGCGACGACTGATGGTGACGTTCGTTCTGCTCACGGCGCTGGCGTGCGGCGGTACTCCGACGGAGCCAAGCGGCGAAGAGCACGGGCCCGAGGGCGGCGGCGGCGAAGCCGGCGAGTCCGGGACGCAATACAGCCTGACGGACACCGCGGTCGAGACTCGCAGCGGCGTGCGGTTGACCATGAGCTACGACGCAGCCGCCGAGACGTTCCGCGGCGAGGTGATCAATACGACGTCGGCCACGGTCACACAGGTTCGCGTCGAGATCCATTTGTCGAACGGCGTGGAATTGGGACCGACTCCGCGCGTGGACCTGGCGGCCGGACAGTCGATGCCCGTCGAATTGGACGCCAGCGGCCAGACGTTCACCTCCTGGAGCGTTCACGTCGAGCTGGGCAGCGGTTCGGCGTAGGAGGTGCGCGCCCCGCGGGGTCGGGAGGGATCCCCGCGGGACGTTCGCTCGTACTGGATCACAAGGGAAGGAGCCAACCGGTGCCCGTCCTCGTCGAGCGCCGCGAAGACGCCAGCGAAGATGCCGGGGAACAGAAGCAACCTCTCAGGCAGGAGACGCCGCGGTCCGTGACTTCCTTTCGCCGCTCAGAACCGGACACCCGCGCCGACCCCGACCCTGGCCAGCAGCCCCGCCTCCGCGCGGATGAAGAACCTCGATCTGATCGGGAAATCGACCGTGACCCCGGCCATGGGATTGATCCGGCCATGGGTCAACCGAGTCGCGGCACACCGCTGCAGGTCTTCGTCAGTCAGCTCGGCGCGGAAGACGAACCGAGCGTGGTCATCACCGTCCGGGTTCGGGATCCGTACGCTCGGCCCGGCGAAGGCCGTGCACCGGGTCTGCCGCGAACGGTGGATTGCGGCGCCGAACAGGACGCGCACCTCGAAGTCGGGCCGGACTACGGCGCGCCACGCCGCGAGCACGTGGCCCTCGTACATAGTCTCCTGCGTGATGCTGTCGCGGAGCGTGATGTCTCTTCGCCCGTCATCCAGCTCATCGTGAGGGTATCCACTGTCACCCTTCGACAGACGGCTGCTCCGCAGGAGTGCTAGATGCAGCCCCCACCGGCGCTCGGACCCGAGCGTGAGCCAGACGGACCCCGGACAACAGTCATTCCGCACGTCCCAGTACTGGCGGTGCGCGAGTGAAAGGGAAGCACCAGCGTCCAGGACTTGGGCCGACGCGGCCAGGGCAGGAGCACTACGAAGACGGCAACGGGAAGGGCATAGCGCATGGTGGTCCTCCTTCCCGGAAGTGCGCAGTGAGGTGGTCCCGGTCGTTTGGACCATTCGAGGGCTTCGTTAAGGTGTATTCCGGTTGCAAAACCACGCCCTCGTCGTCTGTCTGGTATCTGATCATAGATGATGATGAGCTGTGGGAATCTTGCGGCCTCATGAGTGAGTCCGCGAAGCGCGGCGGCGAGCCCCGGGAGGGGGTCCGGGGGAGGGGACGAAAGCGCCGCGGCGACTGGCGCACGAAGCACCTGCGGGCCTGCCTGCTCTGCGGTCGGGTATGGCGTCCTGGACGACGCCGGACCTGTCCCGTCTGCCACGTCGACCGCTCGATCTGCCTGACGTGCGATCAGGTGGCCGTTGAGGACCGCGCGCGGCGCGGCGCCACAGACGAGGCGTTGCGCCGCCTGGTCAAGGCCTGCGCCGGCGACTGGGAGCGGGCGCGCCGAGCGCTCGATGCAGCCGGCGGCGACGTCCCCCGCGCCGTCGCGCGCGCCGAGCGGGCCGGGTCCGCGAAGCGCGTCAGCGGGCGAGATGGTCGACGATGCTCTGGAGAATGACAGCACGCGCGTCCCTGGAGACGCCGAGAAACGGCCGCGCGGGAATCCCGCGACGAGGGTCCCCGCAGTGGTGGGTCGCAGCGTAGACGAGGTTGATGCCGTCACGCTGCCCGCTCCTCGCCGTAGGCCTCGGCCGGCGTGCGACCCCCGAGCGCCGAGTGCGGACGTACGTCGCTGTAGAACGTCATCCAGGTCCCGATCACCCGCTCGGCCTCGAACCCGTCGACCAACTCGTACGGATACACAGCTTCGTACTTCAGCGACCGCCGGCCGCGCGCCGCGCGCGCCACCGGCGCTGTTTTTCGGCATTTGCGCCGCGGTCAGGGGCGTCCCGATTGCATTGTGCCGCGGTTACGTAACCAGCCACTGCGACCGGATCTGCCGCGACCGAATTTCGCGCGCTCCTCGCGCTGCTGAGCGTCTTCGGTCCGAAACCGAGCACGACTCCGGCGGTGACGTGCCGAGCGTGTTCTCGGCCGTGGTCGAGCTCGTTGAGCCCCTGCTCGATGCCGAACATGCGGTGCACGAAGGGGGCCGCCTTCGGAGGCTTCCCTCTCCTTGTAGCACCGTAACGTAACGGCGACGGGACGCTGGCAGTGCCGCCTGACGGCGAAGGCTGTCAGCTCCAGGCCGGCGGTCGAGCACCCTGTGCGTCTTCTCGCCGAGCCGGCAGCCTTCGCCCTGGATGCCGAGCGGCGTCACCTGGACCATCCGCCGGTCGAGCGCGTCCAAAGCGCTGCACGCCGCTGACATGTTCACGCTGCCTGCTCCTCGCCGTAGGCCTCGGCCGGCGTGCGACCCCCGAGCGCCGAGTGCGGACGTACGTCGCTGTAGAACGTCATCCAGGTCCCGATCACCCGCTCGGCCTCGAACCCGTCGACCAACTCGTACGGATACACCGCTTCGTACTTCAGCGACCGCCACAGCCGCTCGATGAAGACGTTGTCCAGGCACCGCCCGCGGCCGTCCATCGAGCATCGCGCCCCCGCCGCCAGCACCCGCTCGGTGAACGTCGTGCTCGTGAACTGCGCCCCTTGATCCGTGTTGAAGATCTCGGGCGTGCCCGTCCGAAGCGCCGCTTCCAGCGCCTCGATGCAGAAGCCGGTGTCCATCGTGTTCGACAGTCGCCAAGCCAGCACGTGACGGCTGGCCCAGTCCATGACCGCGACCAGGTACAGGAAGCCCGCCGTCACCGGGATGTAGGTGATGTCGGCGCACCAGACCTGGTCCGGGCGCTCTATCGTCAGCTCTCGAAGCAGATACGGATAGATGCGGTGACCCGGCTGCGCGGCGCTCGTGCGCGGCTTGCGGTAGACCGCTTCCAGCCCCATCAGACGCATCAGCCGGCGGACCCGGCGCCGCCCCACCGACACGCCCTCGCGTCCCAGGTGGCGCGCCATCTGCCGGCTGCCGTAGAACGGGTACTGCAGCGACAATTCGTCCATCCGCCGCATCAAGGCCAAGTTCTCCGCGCGCTCTTCCCGCGGCGTGTAGGTACACCGACGAGCGGTTGATGCCAAGCAACGCGCACTGGCGCCGGATGCTCAACTCGCCGCCCCGCTCGACCAGCTCCAGGCGTGCGGCGCGGCTCAGCGTTGCAAGCCGCGCAGAAAAAAATCCCGCTCCACCGTCAACTCGCCGATCTTCGCGTGCAAGTCCCGGATCGTCGCCTCGTGCTCGGAGTCGCGCGATGCTCTGCCGCCAGCGAAGACATCCTCCAGCCCGTCGACCGCCTGGCGCTTCCACGCGCCCACCTGGTTCGGATGAACCTCGTGCTTGGCCGCGATCGCCTGCACCGTGCGGTCCCCGCGCAGCGCCTCGAGCGCCACGCGTTTCTTGAAGTTCGCGGTGAACTGCCGCCGTCGTTTCGTCGTCATCCCAGTGCCTCCTCCAGGCTCTGGAATACACCTTAGCCAGTGGTCCGAAAAAGCGGGACCACCTCACTATCTGGTGGTCTCGGCGCACGGGGTGCTCGGCGCGGTCGGGTTTTCGGCCGCGGCGCTGCAATTGCGGGCGCGCGACGCGTGGATGGGGTGGAGTGGCGAGCAGCGTCTGGCGCATCTGCACCGGGTGCTGTGCCTGAGCCGGTTCCTGATCCGCCCCGGCGTGCAGTGCCGCAACCTGGCCAGCCAGGTGCTGGGCCAGGTGCTGGCGCGTCTGGGGGAGGATTTCGAAGCCCGCTACCGGTATCGTCCGTGGCTGGTGGAGACCTTCGTCGGCCCCGCGCATGACGGGGCCAGCTTCAAGGCGGCCAACTTCGTGTGGGTCGGGCACACGGCCGGTCGCGGGCGCCAGGACCGCGACCACGCGCGGGCTCGTCCGGTCAAGGCGGTATATATGTATGCGTTGGAGCCGCACTGGCGGCGGCGGTTGGGGGTGGCGCGGGTCGCTGCGGCGCTGGCGCTGGCGCCGGCTGAGGGTCTCGACAGCGGTACCTGGACGGTGAACGAGTTTGGAGGGGCGCCGTTGGGCGATCAGCGGTTGTCGGCGCGTCTGGTCAAGAGTGCGGGGCTGCTGGCGTCGTTGCCCGGCGAGGCGGTCACCGCCAACGCGTCCCACGACCGCGCGGCGGTAAAGGGCTACTACCGGCTCATCGACCAGCCGGTGTCATCGGCGGTCACGCCCGAGAACATTCTCGCGCCCCACCGGGCGCGCACGCTGCAGCGGATGCGCGGCCAGGACACGGTGCTGTGCATCCAGGACGGGACGGACCTGAACTTTGCGACGCGCCCGCACTGCGAGGGGCTGGGCATCATCGGGCGCAACCAGACGACCTCGAAGACGCTCGGCCTGCATCTGCATCTGACCCTGGCGGTCGATGGCGCGGGTCTGCCGCTGGGCGTGCTGCGCTGCGGTTTCGAGGCGCCGCCGGGCGGCGCGGCACGCCCGGCGGACGAGCCGGCGGCGGCGGCGGCGCAGGAGACGGCCCCCAAGACGGCGCAGGAGACGGCTCCCAAGACGCGGCGCTGGGTCGACGGGCTGCGCGACATCGACCGGGCGGCGGCGGCGTTGAGCCGCAAGACGCGGGTGATCAGCGTCATGGACCGGGAGGCGGATTGCTTCGCGGTGTTCGACGAGCAGCGCCGTCTGAACCGGGTGGAAGTGCTGGTGCGCGCCCACCATGACCGCTGTCTCGCCAAGGGTGCCCCGAAGCTGTTCGCCGCCATGCGCGCCGGCGCCGCCGACGGGCACGTCGAGATCGAGATCGACCGACTGAGCGCGCGGCGCAAGTCCAGCGGCAGGCAGGCCCGCCCGGCACGCATCGGGCGGGTGGCGCGGGCCGAGGTGCGGCATCGCCAGGTGGTGGCGCCGCCGACCATCGCCGGCGCCGAACCGGTGGCGTTGTCAACGGTCCATGTGCGCGAAACCGCGCCGCCGCCCGGTGAGCCGGCGGTCGAGTGGTTCCTGCTCACCAGCCTCGACGTCGACAGCACCGAAACCGCGGTCGCGGTCATCGGCTACTACCTGCGGCGCTGGCGCATCGAAGACCTGTTCCGGGTGCTCAAGTCCGGATGCCGAGTCGAACAGCTCGCGTTCCACACCGCCGACCGGCTCCAACGCGCGGTCACCATCAATACCGTGATCGCCTGGCGCCTGATGGTGATGACCCTGCTCGGACGTGACGTGCCGGGGTGCGACGCCCAGTTGCTGTTCACCGACATCGAGTTGCGTTTCCTGACCGACTATGCCGAAGAACTCGGCCTGCCGCCCCCTGACCATCTCGCCGCCGCAGTCCTTCTGCTGGCCATCCTCGGCGGCTACCAGAACCGCACGCACGACCCGCCCCCCGGACACCAGATCATGTGGCGCGGTTACGAACGAATGTCCATCGCAACCATCGGCTACCGCATTGGAAGACGGGCGCGCGCTGGAGTTGTCCAGAACGAATAATGTGGGTACAGGGCAGAGCTAGCGGGCCTAGGAGTCTGCGCCGCAGAAAATCGACCACGATCAGCATCCACACGATAGCACAATGACGGGTAACTGTCACCGAAATAACAAGTAGAACGCACAAGCCTACGAAGGCTTGTGGTCTGAGACTATAAATATATGGAGTTGCGAGAGCACGCCCGTTATTCGGATAATTCGCCCATAGCTTCAGACGTTCACGATGGCCCTGCCAGCGGCACGCACACGCTCGTTGGCACGTCAGCAGAAACACGTCCGAGAACCGCCAAGCGTCTGGCGCCAGCGGCGCCAGCCCCCTGCGGCCGGCACCCGACAGCGCTGTTCAGCAAGGAGCAGCGGATGCCCGACCTGCCTCCGATGGAATCCATACGTGCGTTCGCGGCGGCCGCACGACACGACAGCTTCGTCCGGGCCGGACAAGAGCTTGGGCTGACGGCGGCGGCGATCTCGCAACGCGTCCGGGCGCTGGAGACGCACATCGGCGCCCGGCTGTTCTCACGCCACGCCCGCGGCGTGCGGCTGAACGTGCGCGGCCGAGAGTACGCGGCAGAAATCCGACGGATCCTCGCGGACCTGGCCACCGCGACCGAACGGCATCGCGGGCACGCCGAGGCGACGCATCTGAAACTCGTTGCGGTCGAGGTCGTGGCCGAGAAGTGGCTATGCCGCGACTCGGCGACTTCCGGGCCGCCCGCCCGGACATCTCCATCGAGTTCGAGACCGACCACCGCGAGGTCGACGCGGAGCGGCGGGACTTCGACGTCTGGATCGCCTTCACCGACCGGGTTGCCAAGACGCTGCACGCCAAGACGCTGTTCAATGGGGCAGGACCAACTGCTCGGCGGGGGCGGCAACCGCCTGGACACGGAGGTCGGCTACGGCCTCCCGATCGGTGCGCGGTTCGTGGGAACCCCTCGGGTCGGACTCCGCACGTCCGAGTACGGTCGGGACTACCGGCTCGGCTACAGCATGAACGTACTCGAGGCAACGAAGCTGAAGCTGCAGATCGGGGTGGAAGCCGAACGGCGGCAGATCCCGGCGTTCCTGCTGCAAGACGGCGCGACCGGTCGCGACCAGCGTGTGCTCGGCCGGGCCACGGTCGAGTGGTAGCGGTACCTCTACCCCGGAGCCCGAGCGAGGGCTCCGGGGGCGTCGCCACTGCGTTCAGGATGGGAGGAGTGATGTCAGTGCGACGTGTGAGAGCCCTGGCGGGGATATCCCTCGCGTGCCTCTGCCTGTCGGATGCAGCCCTGGCGCAGGGCAGACCGGACGGAGCGGAGGAGCCGGAGACCGGCAAGAAAGCATGGGTTGCGGCGGCCGCAGAGCCGGCAGTGCCGGAGCCTGCGGCCGCGGGGCCGACGACCCCGGAGGATGCGGGAGCCGAGCAGCCCGAAGCACAGGCGGGCGAAGGACGGAGCGACCGGATCGACGTCGAGGAGCTCGAGCGGCGGATCGACATCCTCGCAGACGAGCTCGAGCGGCTGCGGAGCGGCGAGGCCGACCGGGAGATAACCGCCGATCGGGCCCGAGCGCTCGGTCTGGCGCCGTCGGCGGCAGCCACCTACGCCGAGGACGCCGGAGTGTCGATCGCCGGCTACGGCGAGATGCTGTATGAGAACTACGCATCCGACAAGACAGCGCAGTTCGACTTCCTGCGGGCGATCCTCTACGCCGGCTACCGGTTCAACGACCGCTTCCTGTTCAACTCCGAGATCGAGATCGAGCACGCGAAGGAAGTCTTCGTCGAGTTCGCGTACGTGGACTTCCTCGCGACCGAGAACGTCGGTCTGCGGGGCGGCATGCTGCTGATCCCGATGGGGCTCGTCAACGAGTTCCACGAGCCGACCGTGTTCATCGGCGCCGAGCGGCCGGTGACCGAGAAGAGCATCATCCCGACCACGTGGCGGGAGAACGGGGGCGGGATCTACGGCGCATTCGACAAGGTGGCCTTCCGCGCCTACGTCGTCAACGGCCTGAACGGGTCCGCCTTCTCGTCAAGCGGCGTGCGCGGCGGGCGCCAGAAGGGAGCAAAGGCCAAGGCGAACGACATGGCGCTGACCGGCCGGCTCGACTTTACACCCACCCCGGGGATGTTCCTCGGCGCGAGCTTCTACACGGGGGGCTCCGGGCAGGGTGACGTCGTCGTCGACGAGCGGAACTACGGCGTCCGCACGAGCATCTTCGACCTGCACACGCAGGTCCAGGTGCGCGGCTTCGACGTCCGGGCGCTATTCGCGCAGGCGATGCTCGCCGATACGGCACAACTGAATCGGGCGCTCGGGCTGAGCGAGTCGAGCGGAGTGGCTGAGAAGATGCGGGGCGGGTACCTGCAGATCGGCTACGACCTGCTTTCGCAGGTGACCTCGAGCGGGGACGTGGCACTCAGTCCCTACGTCCGGCACGAGAAGGTCGACACGCACGCGGCCCTCGCGGCCGGCTTCACCCACGACCCGTCGAAGAACAACACGTACACGACGGTCGGCGTGGAGCTGAAGCCGACACCGGGCATAGTCATCAAGGTCGATCACATGTGGGTGAACAACCCGGGCAACAGCGGGGTCAACCAGTTCAACGTGAACCTTGGCTACGCATTCTGAACTACGCGCCGGGCAACGGCTTGTCGAGTCTGGCTGGTGCGGGCCGGCGGCACCGCGAATGGCAGGTGAAAGCGAGCCACACGACGCCGTGGAAACGAGGCACGGGGGCGCGTAAGCGCCGTGGAGGCGAAGCTCACCGAGCTGAACGCCGTGAAGCATCGGGCGGAACCCGAAGGCAGCAAGCGATGATTAAAACGCTGGAAAAGTGGGCACTGGAGCCAAAGTTCGAGCGGTGGGGCTTCAACGCCGCGTTCGCCGCAATGACGCTGAGCGGGGCGGCGTACTTCGGCATGAAGTACCTGATGGCCACGGACGACCCGTTCGCCGTCGTGAACCACCCGTGGGAACCGACGATGCTGGCCATGCACGTCCTCGCAGGACCGGTCGCAATCGCGTTCTTCAGTCTCGCCTTCCGGTCTCACGGGCTGCCGAGAATCTGGCAGGCCACCGCCCTCAACCGGAAATCCGGGCTCGCCGCCGGCGCCGTGTTCGTCGTGCTGGTCGGGTCGGGGTACCTGAACCAGGTGACGACGGACCCGAGCATGCTCGAGGCGTCCATCTGGACGCACATCGGCGCGGGCGGCGTGTTCGCCGTCGCCTACGCGATTCACCTGGTCGTCGGGTACCGAGCCGCCTGGGCACGGAAGCGCGAAGCCGCGTGGTAGGGACACCCGCCCAATGGAGAACCGCAGCAACAAGCAGAGTTCCGGGAGCTGCGGGCCTGCCAATACGGCTACGCCGACGAGGCCCGACGGACCCTGGAACCAGCGGATGGCCTTCGCGATCGTCTTGTCCGAGAAGGCGAACTCAAGGACGAGGAAATGGTCGCTCCGACCCTGAAGTCGGAGGCTTAGCGGCACGGGGGGAGCTGCCGATCGGCGGGCAGTTGGTCGGAACGCCGCGGGCCGGCGTACGAACTTCGGAGTACGGCCGGGACTACCGAATCGGATAGGGGATGCAGGTACTCGAGCAGGGGCGCCTCAACCTGCAGCTCGGCATCGAGGCAGAGCGACGGCAGAGCCCGATCTTCCAGCTGCAGGAGCAGTCCGCGGGAACGGACCAGCGGGTCCTCGGACGCGCGACCGTGCAGTGGTAGCGGGCGGCACCCGCGCCCACGAACAACCGAACGAGGACCGAGCCTCGGCAAGCGGCCGGGGCCCGGTCCAAGGAAAACCGCAACGCGCTGCGGTCAAGAGCGGCAGCAACCAGCCAAGCAGGGGTCACCTCGACCGGAACCAACGCAGAGCCTTGTCGGCCGTGTGGTGGTCAACGCCGAAGTGCTTCGCGATCCCGCTGACGCGGACGCCGCGGTCGTGCATGGCGGCAACCTGCGGCGCGATGGACTGGTAGACGGGCGTCTCAACCGGCCGGGTAACCAGAGCATCAATCGGAACCTGAGCAACGGTGCGAAGCCTTTGCGCACGCGTCCACCACGCCTATCCCATTCTGACGGAAGGGTTTACACCCGACCGGGACGATTCACCGGCGCCCTCTGCGGCGGTGCGGCGCGGACGAGATACCTGATGATCCGCCGCTGTGGTCTGGCACCACAGCAGAGGGCACCGATGCACGCGGGTGGAATGACGGCACGGTCGTGCTCGGGCACGGCGGAGGGCTGCCAGCAGTGCGCGCCCGCCGAAGGATGCGCGGACTGCGCCGCCGCAGACGGCGCGTGCCTGGATCACTGCGGGTGGGAGTGAGGAGACTCCAAGCCGCCTCCGCCCGCTCGGGGAAACCACGATGGGAGGAGTCGGCCCTGACAGCGGGAGACGATCCCCGCCGAACGGTCCGACGGCGCAACAGAGAACGGGCTGGACCTGCAGAGCCAAGAGCGTCAGAATCAGAGGACGAGGCCGATGGGCGAGATTCGAGTCAACGTGACACTAGAAAACACCGGGGACCGCGAGGTCGCAGCGCGCGGACTCGGGGTCGAGGGCGACATCCGTCGAACGACGGTGGAAGGCGTCGTCGACACCGGCGCGGTAGACCTCGTGATTCCGGAGGAGATCGCGCAGGAGCTGGGTCTCCGGCATCACCGAACGAGAACCGTCATCTACGCAGACGAGCGCCGGGAAGAACGACCGATGACGAACGTCACTATCGAGATCAGGAACCTCGCAACCGAGGTTCCAGCGATCGTGGGAGTCGCCGGAAGCCAAGTGTTGATCGGACAAGTCGTGCTCGAGCTACTCGACCTCATCGCCGACTGCAAGAAGCGGACGCTAACGCCGCGCCATCCCGAAGGGCCAGTCCTGGCCGTGCGGTGACAGCCAGATCCCACTGCGTAGGGTGCCCCCCAACAGCGAGCAACGCGGCCAACCGGCCTCAACGCTGACGCAGCCAGACTGAGAGCCTTGTCGACCGTACGATGGTCGACGCCGAGGCGCCGTGCGATGGCGCTGACGCGAGTGCCGCGGGCACGCATGGCACCGGCCTCCGAGGCAATGGCCTAGTAGAGTGGCCGAAGCCCGGTCAGAGCGACCTCAAGCAGCAGACGAGCAAAGGTTCGCGATCTTTGCGAGCGGGTCCACCAAAAAGCGGACGAAATCTAGAGTCCGCAGGCAACGAGCGCGTCGAGGACCCTGCGATTGGCCGCCGCGGAAGCGCCGTTCCAAAACGAGTTGTAGCCGTTGGATACAAGGACCTGAGACTGAAGGGCCGCGCGCGCAAAGCGACGCTGGTCGGCCGGTTGCTCAACAGCCCGTGGTGAAAGTCGCGGGTCCGGCCTGGTCCCGGCGAGATCGAATCCCGTACACTGATTGGGGTCACTGCGCTCTGCAAGCAAGGAGGCGGCCGATGCTGGAACGCCAGAGGATCGGGATCTGCACCCTATGTGCACCCTACGCGAGCAGACGCCACGGAAGCAGAACCCGGCTTGCGCTCGTAAGTATCTGAGAAATAAGGAGAAAATATGGAGCCGGCGAGCGGACTCGAACCGCTGACCTGCTGATTACGAAACACGAAAGCAGCCTGAGCGCTCCGAAGACGAAATGCCGGGACCGACTCTCGGGCACCGGCAGTCGCGACTGCGAGAGCGCCGCAGCACGGCGTCATCGATCACGCCGATGTCGATGTCGGATGTCCTCTGTGCTTCCACATGAATAGTGCCCGGACGGACAACAGAATCCTGGCCGCGGGGAGCCACCCAAGAGCTGTCACCAGACGGCCTCGACACGGCAATCCTGGCCCGAACACCTGCACACCCGGGAATGGTGGCCGCGTCGACGCAGCCACGATGCGATAATCCACCATGGCGAAGAGGAAGCGAAGAACCAGGGACTACATTGCCGGGCACCGCACGACTCCACGTGGCCCACGACCCAGAGCAGAACGCCCGCATCATGCAGGCGTGCGGCCAGCAACGCCTGGTCCACAACCGAACGGCCGAGCACCTGCTCACGCACCGCAGCGACGAACCGCTGCAGCGGAACAACGCCGCCGGGATCACCGGCCTCTACGGCTACTGGACAACGTGGCGCACCGAGCACGAAGGGCTCGGCAACGTGCCGTCCAGCATCGCCCGCGGGGCCATCGCAGCCGCGGCCGACCAGATCGCCAAGTGGGAGGCGACCAACGCCGAACACGCCATCCGGATAGCCGGGACCGTCGCGGACGGAAAGCCGATCCCGCCAACGTCCAGCGACGTGAACCGAACCCCGGACAACTGTGGCGCCGGCGCAAGCAGGAAGAGCGCGACGGAAGGCACCGCTGCCGGATCGACGAGAAGGTGCGACGCATCGACAGCCGCACCCTGCACGTCCCGGGAATCGGCGAAGTCCGGACGAAAGACAACCTGTCCGAAGACCTCGACGTCAGGTCGTGCGTGATCCCCACCCGAGGGGCGCACAGTCGCAGCGCCGGCGGCCGTGCCCGAAGACCTCGACGTCAGGTCGTGCGTGATCCTCGAACGGACGCCGGCCGTGCGCCTTCAACAGAAACCGGCCGCCGAGGACCGGACGTTCAAGATCCACGTCGGGGGGCGGCGCGTCAAGCCGCCGCTGAAGAACCCGGGCGAACCAGTCGCCGTCGTCGGACTCGACCACGGGGTCGTCAACAACCTCACCACCGCCGATCACACCGGGAAGGTCGAAACGTTCCAGCACGACCGTGAACAGGCCCGCGGGGCGCAGGCCCGCGGGAAGAAGCTCTTACCGCCGCATCGCCGGCTGCAAGAAGGGCAGCCGCAAATGGAAGCGGCTGCAGAAAACCTCCAGCAGCGTGCGGACGAAGCTGAACAACGCCCGCGAGCACCGCCGACGCGGATGGGCCAACGACCTCGTGCACCGCTACGACACGGTGTGCGTCGAGAAGCTGGCGGCACGCAACATGAGCGGGAGCGCCCGCGGGACCAGCGAGGCTCCCGGCGCAAACGTCAAGGCCAAGAGCGGCCTCAACCGAAGCCTGCTCGGAGTCGCCCCGGCGCGGATGAACGCGATCCTGCTGCGCAACGGGGCGCGCACCGGTACTCGGATCGAGCTGGTGCCGGCGCGCGGCACCAGCCAGACATGCAACGACTGCGGCCACCGCCGCCGGGAGAACCGCGAGGGGATTGTCCCGTTCGTTGTTGAACTTCGGGTGACGGACTCCCTCTCCTCTACGAAGTCATCTATATTACGCCACGTCAGCAACCACGCCGTCGGGCGGAGCCATCGCGTCGAGGGCACCGACCAGGTGCTGCAGATCGCGGTAGCCCCGGACCCGCCTGAAGTGCTTCTCGGCCTCCACCAGCGCGCTCGCCACCCAGCGTTGAATCATCTGACCACCGCGCCAGCGCTTGACGTTGCGCGAGTAGTGCTCGACGCTGCCGTTGAGGTTCTCGATGATGTTCGTCGTCCGTAGCGTACGCTGCAGCGCCCCCGTCAGACCGAGGCGCTGCACGGTCAGCGTCTCGTCAAGTCCCTCCCGGATGGACGCCGCCGCGCCGGGGTGGTCGCACGCCAGCGACCCGGCCAGCCGCTCGAGCACCCGCGCCGCACGGTCTGCCGAATCGAGGTTCCACGCATCCCGCAACGCCTTGCCGACAGAGGCGTGCAGCCGCTCGGGCAGATGGCCGATGACGTTCCTCCACTTATGGACTTGGCAGCGTTGCACGACGCCGCGAGAACCGAAGACGTCGGTAATGGCCCGGCGCAGCCCCGCAGCGCCATCTATGACGAACAGCAACGTCCGGTCCGTCGGCAGTCCGCGCGTCACCAGGTCGCTCAGCAGGCCGGTGGTGACGGCAGCCGTTTCGGTGGCGCCTTCGCGCAGGCCCAGCACGTGTTTCCGGCCCTGTGTGTCGATCCCCAACGCGATCACCATGCAGTGGTCCCGGAAGACCTTGCCGTCGATGCAGACCACCCGCAGGTCCAACTCGCCCAACGGCCGGCCAAGAAACGCCTGGAGGCGCTTTGTCGACAGCGCCACGAACCGCCGCGACACGGCGCTGCTCGACGTCGCCCTCTCGGCCACGTCGGCCGGCACCGGGTCCAACGTGCCCGCGTACCGGCGCGTCGATACCCCGGCGGCGACCGCGGCCAGCGTGTGCTCGTCCAGCGGGTCGGTGGCCGCCGCCCATTGGAAGCTCGCCAGCGGGACCTCGCCATCCGCGCTCCGCACGCGGAGCCGCGGCAACTCGACCTGCCGCCCGCCGAGCGTCACCTGGCTGTCGACACTCCCTCCGCGCCACGCGGGCCGCTCGACCTGATGGCGCCCCTTCGCACCACACAGGACTTCCCGGTCCGCCTCCATCATCGCCTCCAGGATCTGCAGCCCGGTCGCGATGCACAAGCCATGGAACGCTTCGCGGACACCGTTGACCACGCCGAGCACCGGCAGCGGCACCTGGATCGTGACGGGTCGCGAGTTGGGGGGTTGGCCGGACGTCTTCCGCCTGTCATGCTTCGCCATGGGTGGCAGTCTCCTTTCCGATTGCATCCCCTGTCCTACCACAGGACAGGGGCAGGAGCCGCCACCCGCTTCACATCAGCTCAAGTTCAACAGCGTCCGGGACATCCCCACCGCGAGAGCCAAGCTCGCTTCCGGTGCCGGAGCTGCGGTCACGAGGACAACGCCGACGCCAACGCCGCGCGCAACGTGCGCGACCGCGGCGTTGCCGCCATCAGGGCGCGGATGGACGCGTCCGGGGAAGATGCACACCATCGTCCCAAAGGAGCCGATGCAGGCCGGAAAAACGCCGGGCAGGAGCAGTCTCGCCCTGGCGTGACAACGGACCCGCTCGAGAGGGCACCCTCCCGGGGGGCGATCGAGGCTTCAGCACGCCCACGCTCACGGCCATCAAGCCACAGGAATCCTGTCCGGAAACGGAAACACAGGAACCCTGGCCAAACGGCCAGATATCGTGAGTTTCCACAAATCTGATCGTACGTACCGCCCGCCCGTGATCGGGAACAAGTCCGCCGCGGCAGGCGAAGCGCGCGGGGTCCTGGGCAGGAGTGGTCGCCGGCGCCGGCCGCCCCATCAACCCCGCCGGCTGCGTCGACGCCACGGCGTGGGTCGCGATCCACCTGTACCTTATGAGCACTACGCGGCCCCCGCTCGCGATCACCCACCGGCCGCTCGAGACCGTCCCTGCCGGGTGGTGAACCCGCACGCAGGACCAGATGTCACAGGAAGGAACGGCGGCACGAGCCGCCGGGTACCGATCGCCGCCGACCGGATCGGCTTCCAGCCGTCGCCGATCGAGCACCATCCGACACTGGAACGTTGGCGACGACAGCAAATCCGACCTCCGCCAACCATGGCGACGACCGCAGTAACCGAGGACCGAGGTCCACAACACGCAACTAGACGGGTACGACAAGCCGAAGCCGAAACACGGCCGGTGGTGTACCATGAAACCGACGGAGGACAGTCATGGCGGAGCAGCACTACGTGACACG
This sequence comes from Vicinamibacterales bacterium, assembly GCA_965222905.1. Lineage (GTDB taxonomy): Bacteria > Acidobacteriota > Vicinamibacteria > Vicinamibacterales > UBA8438 > WTFV01. The sequence goes on from OZ244976.1 coordinate 719,734, forward strand.
CGACGAGTTGCGAGCCGAGCTGGCGGAGATGAAAGTCGACCTGATCAAGTGGATGGTCGGAACAGGTCTCGGAATCGCAGCCGTAACAGCGACTCTGGCGGGGATCATCCTCCGGGCGCTGCAATGAGCCAACGCACCACCGCGTTTCCCGTTCCGACTCACCGGGGCTCCTCTCCGTTCAGCTCAGTGATCATTCTCCTCCATTTCACCTGAGACACTGCCGGCTCGCTCGCGAGTAGCTCCGCGTACTCGAATATCGTCTCGACATTGATGCCGAGAGCTTCGGCCACGGCCTCGTCCCACCTGTCCCGGACCGCGCAGCGCCCGTCCCTGTACTGCGGGGTCTCCTCGTTCTTGGTCAGCTCGTACGCCGCGTTCAGCGCTTAGATCGCTCTTGTCGCACCGGGATCAGGGCAACGTGTGGTCGTCATACCAGAGGGCCGGTACACCGGGAACGCGAGTGTTTACCTCGGTTCCTCAGCATCGCGATTCGACCGAGGGTGCTGTTCAGCCAGACCGCCCAAGCTCTCGCCGTGCTGTCGTCGGTTCCCTGTATCGGCTTCCAGTTCGTACCCAATCCCCCGTCCAGCGAGGCTCCCGGCACGAACGCCAAGGCCAAGAGCGGCCTGGACCAGAGCCTGCTGGGAGTCGCCCCGGCGCGGATGAACGCGATCCTGCTGCGCAACGGAGCGCGCACCGGTACGCGGATCGAGCTGGTGCCGGCGCGCGGCACCAGCCAGACATGCAACGACTGCGGCTACCGCCGCCGGGAGAACCGCGAGAGCCAAGCTCGCTTCCGGTGCCGGAACTGCGGTCACGAGGACAACGCCGAACGCCAACGCCGCGCAACGTGCGCGACCGCGGCGTCGCGGCCATCAGAGCGCGGATGGACGCATCCCGGGAAGATGGACGCCATCCTGCGGAACGAGCCGATGCAGGCCGGAAGAACGGCGGGCAGGAGGAGTCACTCCCGCGCGTTCGGCGGCGTAACCGTGTCAGTCTTCGCCGTTGGACGCACCGCCCGTCGGTCCTTCACTCCCGCCGTCGGCCGGTTCCGATGCTCGACCGGGCTCGTGGCGCGCGCCGTGCTCATCGGGACGAGGCCTGAGCCGTCTGCGCGCGCCCCCGAAGAACGTTAACTCCTTGGCCTTCTCAACCCACGCTTCCGAGCTCAAGACCTCGTCGGGATCCATCCCGAGCGCCGCCGCGATTCCGGCTCCGATACCCCGTCGATGCACTTCCGACGGTGCGCTCGGCGCCTGGGGCTGACCCGCCCGCGCCCCGCGGTTCCCGGTCTTCTCAGACGTCGACTTCGCGGCCGCAGTGCCCGTGGGACCAAGCGCCTTGCCGTCGCTCTTCGACGGAGGCGGCGCCGAAGGCTTCACGGTCGACATTCTGGAACTGTCGGCTTGTGGGGCGGGGTCCTCGGTCTGGACGCGTGCAGCGCTCACCTCGCCGCCGCGGTTCGTATCGGGCAGCGCCGAGAACACCATCATGCCCCAGGTGTCGAGCACGTCGCGCAAACGGTCGTTCTCTACCCCCAGCAGAAACAGCGCCAGCCGCCCGTCTCCAGGGGTTCGGTCGCCGGCGGCCTCGACACTCCGGTCGTTACGCTCGATCACGAGCGCGCGGAATGTGGGTGCCTGCAGCAGGCGCACGGACCAGTCGGGACGCAGGTCGGCAGGCCCGAGAAAGGCGGCCCGCTGGACGTTGCCCCGGGCCATTTCGCCGGTGAGCTTCCGTGCGAACGCGTCGACCCGCCCGGCCGGCGGGAAGACGAAGACGTTACCGTGCCACGGCCGGCTCAGGCCGTCGTGCGCCGGCGAGTACCACTCCCGGGCCGCGATCGGCTTCTGCGCCGCCTCGCTCGAGCACGGAGCCAGGTCGACGTCGCCCAGTATCAGCCGTACGCCCTCCAGCACGACGCGTGGCATCATCACCTCCGCAGAAGACCCGTCGGCGGAGGGACCCGGCATCGGGTGGGGAGCGTCCTTGCCAGCGGTGGGCGGAGCCTGAGTGACCTGCGGGTTCTCGTCCCTGGATGTCAATTCGATGACCTCCGTGTTCCGGCTGCCGCTGCGCTCGTCAGACTTCCGACGCTGGACCTTACGCTCTGTAATCCCGGGCCCGGTGGCCGTCTCCGAACTCCGGCCCACGCCGCCGACCGGCTGCGCCGGGGGCTTGCACAGCTCGCAGGCCTTCGAGAGCGCCAGCTCTCCCCTCAAGACCTGCAAGGCCGAATCCGGGTCGGACTCCAGCACGCGTTCGGCGTTCCGCACGTAGGCGACCGAGACGGACAGCCATGCTGCAAGCTCCTCCTGTGTGGGTAGCCGCGCCATCGCCCCGGACACTTGGCCGCCGACGTCGGCGTCGCCCTCCTGCCGAGCGGTTGCCACGGTATCGGTCAGCGCAGGATCGCCCAGCGGCAACCGGACGTGGCCGCGATCGGCAGACGCTGGATGCGTCTGCCGTATCAGCGCAGCGACCATGGCGAGCTGCCCCTTGTTCATTTGGCGCCGGAGAACGTTTTCCGAGACGAGCACGGAGAACAGGCTCGCGTCGGGGGGAAGCGTTTCGAACACGGGACGGACATCGGCCGCCAGCGCCGCGCGCAATCGATTTCGCCCGTCCACAATCATGGTCTCGCCGGTGACCAGGATCGCCCGGCGCAGACCGTGCGCGCGCACATCGTCGACGAGGCGCTCGAACTCATCGCCGATGATCAACGGAAACAGCTTCGCGATTGGGTGGACGGTGTACGTCTTGTCGCCCAAGGTGTAGCTCTCGTCCTCGTCCCACGGAAACGGATTAACTACCATCCTCGACCTCCCAAGGGCGCCCGCGCGCCCGGCTACGCTTGAACCACCCGGTTCCGCCGGAGTTTCCGCAACGGATTCCGGAATCGGCGGCCCTGGGCCGCATCCCTTGGGTAGGTATAGCGAGTCGCGGTCGCTGGACGACCCACAAGGACCCCGGCAGGATGTGCCTCCAGACCGGTGTCGAACCATCGTTTTCGCACCGCGGCGGGTGTCGCGAGGTCTCCGACCGGCCGCAACAGCTTCTGGACGTCGCCCGCGTCTCGGGACGACCGTGGATGGAGCCGCTCAGCGCGGCGACGGCGTGGGCGGCCGCGCACCCGGTTCGATTCGCCGGTGCCGCGACCGGTGGTTCCGGGTGGCACCCGCGGGCTGCCGACTCGTGCGGGATGCAATCCTCTGGCAGTTTGGCGGACCGCTACTGGCAGCGGCTTTCGTTCTTTCTTTGCCTCGATGTCTTGCCCCGGTCACACACGTCGCGCCCTTTCCGGGTCGCGTGCCGCCGAACGCGCCCCGCGTGCTCGACTCCGAGCCGGAGACTTGTGGACGCGGTCGCGGCCACGACGGACCTCGAAGACGAGTCCGCGACGACAGGGGACCACTTGGGAAGCGCCTGATCACCACCAACCGTTCCGGCGCCGCCGATATGGAGAAGCCGGTTGGTGTTGCGAACCGGTGCTCCCCGCGGCGTTGCGGGGCTACTCCTTGTCATTCTGCCGCGGGCGTGCCAACTCTCCAGGCCCTTTTCACCCAAGACTCGTGAACCGGCAACGATCACAGCAGAACCTCGCTGAAGGGAGAAGATAGCGGCCGTTGACCCCCGATCCCCAACGCGAGCGTGCCGACCGCCGTAGCGGTGAATCCGCGGTCGCACCGGAGTATGCGCAGTCCGTAGCGGACGTCCTGCAACAGGGTCTGAAGCCACGGCGCGACCCAGACGTCCCGCACGCGCTCGCGGGTGAGCGGCAGGTTGCCCAGCGCGCGGCGTGCCGCGACCTTGGCCGCCGCGGCCGGATCGTGTCCGCCGGACACCAGATCGCTGCGTTTCATCTCCAGGTGAAACTGCAGCTCGTCGTCGAGCTCCCTCTCGTAGCGCGATCGCCGCAGCAGGAACCGCGCTTGGTGCGCGAGGCGGGCGTCGACCGGCGGGAAGCGCGTCGACGGGCCCGTGCCGCGTTCGGCGGCGTCGACGCGCACAAGGACGCGGTGCGCGACGGCCGGGGCGGTTGGGTCGGGCTCCAGCTCTGGGTCGCTCACGACGTTCGCGACGGCATTCGGTCCCTGGCCAGACGCCCGGCGTTCACGGCGGTTGCCATTCTCTCGCTGGCGCTCGGCATCGGGGCGAACACCGCCATCTTCAGCCTCGTCAACGCGGTGATCCTGCGCGAGTCGCCGATCGAGCGGTCGGAAGAGCTGGTCAACCTCTATCTGCACCAGGCAGCGTTCGAGTTCGGTACGTTGTCCTACCCCGATTTCGAGGACGTCCGCGACGGCGCCGCCGAGGTCTTCAGCGACATCGCGGCCTCCCATTTCGTGCCGTTGACGATCGACCGCGGGGAGGGTGGCGGCGTCGGCCTGGCGCCTGCCGAGGCGGTCACCGGCAGCTACTTCCCGATGCTGGGAATCGAGGCGGCGGTCGGACGCACCCTGCTGCCGAGCGACGACGTCTCGCGCGGTGGGCATCCGGTCGTGATGCTCGACTATCGATACTGGCAAAGCGCCTTCGCCGGCGACCCGGACGTCGTCGGACGCCAGACGCGCGTCGGCGGCCGCGCGTACACGGTGGTCGGGGTGGGGCTGCCCGACTTCGCGGGCACCGTCCGCGGCCTGACGCCGACGTTCTACGTCCCGTTCATGATGGCCGAGGAGCTGAACGGATTCCCGCTGTTCGACGTTCGGGGCCACACCTCGCTTTTCGTCAAGGCGCGTCTGCGACCGGGCGTCACCCTGGCCCAGGCCGAGGCGGCCGTCGGGGCGGTAGCCGCGCAGCTCACCCGGGACCGCGTGGAGAACTGGGATCCGGCAGGGCAGTTCGTGCTCCTGCCGCTCGCCGACGTGCTGCTCTTCCCGCCGCTGGACGTCTTCATCCGGGCGGCGGCGTGGCTCTTGACGGTGGTGGTCGGGCTGGTGTTGCTGCTGGCGTGCACCAACCTCGCCAGCTTCCTGCTCGCGCGCGCCCTCGACCGGCGCAAGGAGGTCGCGGTGCGCCTGGCGTTGGGCGCGTCGCGCGGGTCGCTCGTGCGGGGTCTCCTGACCGAGACGACGCTGCTGGGCCTGCTGGCCGGGGGCGCAGGCGTCGGACTGGCGGTCTGGCTGCTCGACCTGCTGGTGACCGCGGACCTTCCCCTGCCGACGCCGGTCACGCTCGATCTGGGTCTCGACGGGAACATCCTCGGGTTCACGTTCGGCGTCTCGGTCGCGGCCGGCGCCCTGCTCGGTCTGGTGCCGGCGCTGCAGAGCACCCGGCCGGACGTGGCCGGCGCGCTGAGAAGCGAGAACGCCGGGGGCCGCGAACCCGGTCAGCTCCGGTGGCGCAACGCGCTGGTCGTCACGCAACTGACGATCTCGCTCGTGCTGCTGGTCGGCGCCGGCCTGTTCCTCCGCAGCTTGCAGCGCGTGCAGTCGGTCGACCCGGGCTTCGGCCGCGAGCCGACCGCCCTGATGACCTTCCTGACGCCGGCGACCCGGTTCACGCCCGACGAGGCGCGCGTCTCCCGCACCCATCCGTCAGCGGGTCAGCGCCGTCGCTGAACTCGAGGCCGCCGCCCACGTCCATGCCGGCGCCCGTCTCCGCGTCGCCGCCGTCGCGGCGCAGCCCCACCTCGACGCTCGGCGTCAGCGACAGCCCGCCGCCGCCGAAAGCAGGGATGACCTCCGCGACCTCGCCCCGCACTAGCTCGAGATCGACGCCGTCGAGCCGATCCTCGAACCGGCCGGGAACCGCCCAAATCGCGAGGCCGCCCGAACCTGACGGCAACCGCGCGCCACGACCAACCCCCAGCCGGTACAGCCTCGCCGTGCCTGCGGCTGCCACGCCACCCACGCCTCATGCGTCCCTACCACGCCCGATCTTCGTCCGACTGTTCCTCACCCTGAGCGGCATCATGCCGACCACCACGAGCCAGGTTCCGCGCCCTCCACTCCGCATACATCGTCCATGATGCACCGTCACTGTGCCGCACTATTGCGCCGTCAGCTACGTTGTGCTGCACTGCCTCACAATGCGATTCGACGGCGAAGCTGGAGCAAAAATATGGCGACCGACCACCACGATGAGGTCAGGGAAGAAGCGAGCGTGTCATTTCGGGCGAATGCCGCAGATCTCGCCTCGATGCTGGCCATCGGCGAGCACATCGCCGATTTGACGCGAAACATCGATCCCGATTCCTCCGTGACGGCCACGACCTCTCGCGCCGGGATCATCAGGTACGCCATTCGACAGGTTGGTCATCTCGTTCAGACACCGGCAGGCCGGCGTGTGTTGACCTACGCAGGCCGCAAGGAGCTTCGGATGTATCGCCGAGCACAGACCGGCTATGGCCCGTGGCATTGGGTTGAAACGTGCTCTGGGTGGACCACCACGAACTTCCTTGAGCAGCTTAGCCGCCCGCCGGAGGAACTTCTTTGCCCTACGTGCAGAACACTAGAAGCGAACGCAACTGAGAAATAGCCAGACAACCGAGGAGGGAATTCACCATGGTGCAAGAACCTGGACACGGCGATGGGCCCATTGGACCGACGGGGATCGTCAAGGAGTTGACCATTTACATCAATGCTCGGTCGGTGCTCTGGGACAAGCCGACCATTAGCTTTACGCAAGTGGTCGAACAGTGGAATAAACTCGATCCGGCTCGACACGTAATCGGTGATCTGCCGGGCATCAACTGGACGGCGAAAGACGGAAAAAAGGGGATTCTCTATCCGTCGGACAAACCAATTGCTGTGGTTGATGAGTTGTCGTTCAAGATTGATGATTCCTATCTCGCATAGGAGGGGAGCGCGTGTCAGAGCATGAATCACGAGCACGTCATGAAGCGGAACGGCGTGAGTGGACAATTGAGCGCCGAGACCTAGAAATAGGTGCAGTAGGGGTGCCTTGTTTTATCGCACCGAATGCCGTAGGCAAGTGTCACATCTGGGTAGGGACCGCGTCTAACTCAGACGAACTCAAAGCAACCCATGACTGGCAGCAGAATGCTTTGCACACGGCCAATATACGAGGTCTCACCAACGGAAAATTGTACGACCGATCTGGCGCCGAGTGGGCAGCCGGCGTGATCGGGCGAACTCCTTCGAGCCTCGTTCTTTCGATCAAGCTCAAAGAGCGTGACTATGAGGATGCTTGGGACGCACTAAACAACTACGTCAAGCGAATATACGCACTGTTCCTTGGCCAACCGGCATCGGGTACGGAAGCGGCTCCACGCCCCTATACGTTCGATGTGCTTGGTGACCAACTGCCAGAAGCAGTGGAGTGGAGGGCTTTACTGGCTCAAGAGCATGTATCCATCGTCGGACTTGGTGGTGTCGGCGCGTGGATAGCAGACTTTGCTGTCAAGGCCGATCCCAGAGCGGTTCATGGCTGGGACTACGACTGCATTGAGCCGAAGAACATCCTTCGCATGCCGGGTGGACTCGATCCCAACTTCTGGATCGGCAGACCAAAGGCCGACTGGTTCCAAGAGACCTACTCCCTCATCCACAGGAGCGTACATGGCCATAACGTAAAGGTGCTCCCTGAAGGCGTCCAAGATGTCATTGAAGGCACTACTTTCGCTTTCGTAGCTGTGGATGACGCTGACGACCGAATGATGGTGTGCGACGCGCTGGCCAACGCTCGAATACCGTTCGTCGTGGTAGGACTCTCACCAATTCGCAAGGACAAACGGGTCCAAGTTTCCATGCGAATAGTAACCGCCCACCTCGCGGTATCCTCTTGGAGGGAAGCTATTCCCCAAGTTGGCCAAGCGGGACAAGACGACTACGGAAGCCTCGACTTGCCCGATGTCTACTCAATGGCTGCGAGCTGGGCCATCCAGTCGTGGAGAAAGATGCGCGGCCAATTCTGGCAGGCGAATAGAGAAGAATGCCTAGACTATAGTGCTAGTGACCAGTCTCTCATACTAAGAGGGGTCTAAAATGAGTTTTTGGAAAAGGAAGAAGCGCGGGACACGCAAATCTCGTCCCAAGTGCATTGCTAGGGCCCGAGAATCAACTGCACTGAAGCCAGTGTTTGTTGAGACAATCCCGCGATTGCCCGAAATGGAAGAAGGCACACTCTACGTCAGCATGAGGTTCGCCACCCTTTCTCACTTGTGTCCGTGCGGGTGTGGTCGTTTGGTCGACGTAACGCTCGATCCGGCAACTCGCAGCCTGACGTACGATGGTGAGTACCTTACCCTGAGACCTTCGATCGGGGTCACGTTCCCATGCGAAAGCCACTACTCGATAGTCCGCAACGCGGTCATGTGGTACCCGCCGATCTCAAAGTCGAAGGGTAGCAGGTGGTACAACCGTGTTTGGGCGAAACGTAGGTAGACAAAGACACTGCTCTCCCTCTCGGGTAGTGGTACGAGTACTCGTCCAGAACCTAATAGTCGTCAACCTCGAAGCCGTATTGCCGCCGCACGCCAGGTCAGATCGACCGCGAAACCGGAGGAGGAGCGTGCAGTGCCCTCGCTGTGCAGCAGGGAAATGGACGTCTGGGGACGCTTCGCCTCCTGAATCTCCATGCTGATACGAGTTCATTACGACGACAACGCATGTTGGTCATCGCGCGGAAATCATCGACTTCCCCGAGGCGTTGGCACCCCAAGAGCGCCAGCGACAGCCCACCGCCGCCAAGGGTGAAGTCGCGCGAGACCCTCGACCCCGGTGCGCACCCGCGTCACCGACCGCCGAGGCGTTCAGCCTCCGGAGCCGAAGGCCACAGGTTCGAATCCTGTCGGGCGCGTCAACTTTCTAGGCCCTTTCGCCCAAGAATGGGGCCTCTTTCTCTGGGTTTTTCGTCGATGCCGGTCCCCGTCAGCCCGTTGTCAGGATCGGGTCAGCAACGGTCAGAAACCCGCCCAAGAGGCCCTTTCGAGCACCAAAAGTTAGCAGGAAAAGTTGGCAGGCCCGCGGCCGTCGCCGAGCTCGCGCGGCCGTCGCTCGCCCGGGAGGCGGACACGTCCTCCCGCGAGTTGCGCCGGACATCCAGTGCATCTAGGAAGCGCGTCCGACGGCCGCACGCTGCACCCCTATCTCGGATCCCAGATACGGCGCTCACTGCGGTAGTGGGGGGGCAGGAATCACGCCGGTGCCGGCATGTGCTCACGGATCACTGGCCCGAACCCAGCACGCCGACCTCCGCCAGGCGCTCCTTGAGCACCCGCTCGAAGGATCGCACGTCTGGTGCCGTGGACGCGAGATGCGTGTCGCCGGCACTGACCGTGCACGCGTACGTCCCCTCCGGCCCCACGGCGATGCTTGCCTCGACCGCGCCGCCCGCAGAGAATTCGGCCGTGACGACGATGAAGCCGTCCTCGTTCACTCGCATGCCGGCGATCGGGCAACCGAACGCCGTGCAGAAGAATCGCAGTACCGGCTCGGCGTGCCACGCTGCGGCTGCAGCGTCCTTCCTGCATCCCCGCGTCAGCCGTGCCGACCGCTTCGTGCAGTGCCTCGACCGCCGCGCGCACCGTCGGCGTTTCGCGCAGATCGCCCCGCGCCGTCTCGGCATCGTGAGGCCGCGGCACCACGGCCGGATTGCCGGCACCGAGGAACGCGGGCAGCGTCTCAACCCGCGCCCGCGCTCGTGACGAACCGTCGCCTTCCAGCTCCTCGACGGTCGAGTGCTCCGCCGCGCCGGGCCGCACGAAGCCGCCTACCGGCTCCGCCCGCGGTTTCAACATGGCGTCGACGAGCGCCCGCGAGACATCGAGATCCAGTGCGCCTTCCGCCGGCTCGTCCTCCGCCCACGCCAGGAATCGGTACTCTCGGAGGGCGCGGTGCGCCGGGTGCTTCAGGAAGACGAGCAGCAGCGCAAGCTCCAGCTCCGACGACGCGCTCTCCAGCCGCCTGTAGGGGTTGTCGAGGTAGGCGACGGGACCGTGGTAGACCGTCTGGCTCTTGTGGGCCGTCCCGAACGTCCGGCCCTCAACCGTGTTCCGCAGTAGCATGATCCGCCCGCGCGGTCCTGCCTGCTCGGCGGCCATTCCCCCGAGCGCCCGCGCGAACTCCCGCGGCCGGCGGATGGGCGAGACGACGTCGCGGCCGGCCGGCATCAACGAGCGCCACGCGGCCCGCTCCTCGGCCGTCTCCGGCTCGATCGACGCGCAGTAGATCCAACCGTGCGTGCCGTGGTGCGACTCGCCGCTGTCGTTGAATCCCTCGCCTTGGCCCAAGAAGCAGCTTGGCTTGGAGATCCGGATCGTCGCGCAGCCCGGAATCGCGTGCCGCTTCGACGACGCCTTCTGCAGGACGGTGATCGGAAGCCGCTCCGCCAGGTCGCGGAAGTCGACGTAGGCGCAGGCGATCAAGTTACCCGCGTCATCGACGTGGTGCCCGTCCGCCAAGTACTCGAAGCTGGCCATGAAGGCTCGCGCACGGCATCCGCGGCTCGCTCCTCCGCGGACCGCGCCTACCAGCCGAGAGAGGCCCGGCCCATGAACCCGTTGCTGGCCCGCCCTGCAGCGGGCTCTCGCGCCGCTGTGCATCGACGCCCAGCTCGAAGCGCACACTGCCCGTCTCCAGCGCCCCGAGGCCGTTAGCCGACCCGGTAGTCCCGGCCGCACTCCGACGTGGAGAAGCCGACCCGCGGCGTCCCCACCAAGCGGCTCCCCACCGGCGGGCCGTAGCCGACCTCGCCGTGAAGCCCAGCGCCGTCGACGGCGTCGGGTTGTAGCTCACGGAAGGCTACGCCCCGCTCGCGGAACCCCTCGGCCTGGCGCGTCTCGGCGTCACCGCCGTCGTGCCGCAGCCCCACCTCGACGCTCGGCGTCAGCGACAGCCGGCCGGCCACCGTGTAGGCCCGCGAGCCTCCAGCCCCGTCCGGAGCGCGTCACCGCCGCGTCGGTGGCCTTCAACCGCCCCGCCCGGCCGTCCATCCCGTCGATGGCCGTGCGGACCCACGGCGCGTCGGCCTTAAACGCCAGCTCGAAGCCGCTCGCGCCCCCGGCCACAAGATCGCCCCCACGTGCCCGCCGCCGCCATCTTCATCGACAGCCCCGACCTCGAGGGCCGGCGCGCCATCGGGCGTCTGCAGCAGCCCGCCGCCGCCGTAGCCGCCCACGTCCCAGACCGTGATGCGGTCGGTCGCCTTGTAGCCCAGCCGCGGCGGCGTGATCGTCGGACGGCGGATGTCCGGAGTCTCGCCTGACATTCACCAGCCGAGCATCGCCCGGCCGAGGAACCCGTGGCTGGCCTCGCCGTGCATCGGGCTCTCCCGCCGCTGCGCGTCGACGCCCAACTCGAAGTTCACCTGCCCCCGCTCCAGCACCCCGAGGCCGTAGCCCACCCGGTAGTCCCGGCCGTACGGCGAGGTCATCAGGCCGACGCGCGGCGTCCCCACGAAGCGGGCGCCCACCGGCAGGCCGTAGCCCACCTCCGCGTCGACCCGGTCGCCGGACCCGTACATCTGGTGCGAGCCCATGCCGTAGGCCATCTGGCCGCCCCACAGCGCCTCGGCCCCGCCCTGCGCCGACCCGCCCCACGACGGGGCCACCCGCGCCGTCAGCCCCAGCGGGCTCGACGGCGTCGGGTCCCACCCCAGCGACAGCGACATCCCGCGCTCGGTGAACCCTTCGGCCTGGTGCACAACCAGCGTCCGCACCCGCAGGTCCAGCGACAGCCCCGTGACGGTATCGGTAAAGGCGAGGCCACCGCCGACGTCCATGCCCGCGCCCGTCTCGGCGTCGCCGCCGTCCCGCCGCAGACCCACCTCGACCCTCGGCGTCAGCGACAGGCGGCCGCCATCTGCGGCGTCGTGCGGCGGGCACTGACGCGCGCCGGCATCGACTCGTCCTTCAAGGGGGCGCATCTGCTGCGCCATTCGCTGGCTACCAGCATGCTCCGCAACGGCGCTTCGCTCGAAGACTTCGGGCAGATCCTGCGCCACCGTCATCCGGAGACCACCCAGATCTACGCGAAGGTCGATCTGGATGCCTTGCGCGCTCTCGCGCCAGCCTGGCCCGGAGGTGCGGCATGACCGACCTGCAGCAGCTTCTCGACGAGTATCTCGCCACGCGTCGCGCGCTCGGGGTCCGGCTCAAACTGTCCGGGAGTCTGTTGCAGCGCTTCGTCGCGTTCGCCGCACAATCCGAGGTCGCTTTCATCACCACCGAACTCGCGCTGCAATGGGCGACCGAGCCGCGTGACGTGCAACCCGCCCAGTGGGCGAACCGCCTTGGGATGGTACGCCGCTTCGCCCGCTTTGCGAATGCCGTGGACTCTCGCCACGAGGTGCCGCCGCCGGGTCTGCTCTCCTATCGGTACCGCCGCTCGCGGCCCTATCTCTACAGCGACGCGGAGGTCGCCGACTTGCTGGGTGCGGCCCAGGGACTGTCCGGGACTACCGGACTCAGACCCTTTACCTACACCACGCTCCTGGCGCTGTTGGCGGTCACCGGGATGCGCAGCTCCGAACCGCTATGCCTGAACCGCGACGACGTCGACCTCGCACACGGCGTTCTGACCGTACGGAGCAGCAAGTTCGGGAAGTCGAGATACGTTCCCGTTCACGAGTCGACACGCCGGGCGCTGGGCAACTACGCGGCGCAGCGTGATCGCCTCTGTCTCAATCCTCGCAGCCCGAGCTTCTTCCTCTCCGAACACGGCGCCCGGATCACCGAGTGGGCGCTGCGCCGGACGTTCGTCAAGCTGTCCCGGCAAGTCGGCCTGCGCGGCCCGTCGGATTCCCACGGTCCCCGTCTGCATGACCTGCGCCATCGATTTGCTGTCGGGACGCTGCTCCGCTGGTACCGCGGCGGCATCGACGTCGAGCGCCGTCTGCCTCGTCTGGCGACCTACCTCGGCCATGCGCACGTGAGCGACACCTACTGGTACCTCACGGTCACCCCCGAGCTGATGCAACTCGCCGCCCGGCGGCTCGACCGCGTCGCAAGGAGGCCGCCGTCATGACGACCGCCGACTTCCACGCCGACTTCCCCCGACTCCTGGCGGCCTTCTTCACCGACCGCCTCATGCAGCAGCTCCAAGCCAGCCCGCACACCATCGCCAGCTACCGGGACACGTTCCGACTGCTGGTCCGCCATGCCCGCAAGGTGTTGAAGAAGGCCCCAACGGAACTGGAACTCGGCGACCTGAACACCGACTTCCTCGGCGCCTTCCTGAGTCATCTCGAGAACCAGCGCGGCAACGACGCGCGTACGCGCAACACTCGACTGGCCGCGATCCGTTCCTTCTTCGGCTACGTCGCGTCGCACGAACCCCAACACGCGGCCTTGGCGCAGCGGGTCCTGGCCATGCCGAACAAACGCCATACCCGCCGGCCGGTGGACTTTCTCAACCGGGACGAAGTCGAGGCCCTGCTGCGGGCCCCGGACCTGCAGACACGGGCGGGACGCCGGGACCGCGCCCTGCTGCTCGTGGCGGTGCAAACCGGACTGCGGGCGTCGGAACTCCTCGGTCTGCGCTGCAAGGATGTCCAGCTTGGCCCGGGCGCCCATCTGCGTTGTCATGGCAAGGGCCGCAAGGAACGCTGTACGCCGCTGCGCAAAGATGCGGCGGCAGCCCTGCGGAGCTGGCTCGAAGAGCTTCGCGGCGAACCGGACGCCCCCGTTTTCCCGAATCAACGCGGCGGTTCCCTCAGTCACGACGGGCTCGACTACCTGCTGGCGAAGCATCTGCCTGTTGCACGGGCGACATGCCCCTCGCTGAAGAAGAAGCGCGTCACCCCACACGTGCTGCGTCATACCGCCGCCATGGACCTGCTGCAAAACGGCGTCGACCGCGCCGTGATCGCGCTCTGGCTCGGTCACGAGTCCGTCGAGACGACCTACGTCTATCTGCACGCCGACCTCAAGCTGAAGGAACAGGCGATGGCCAGGACCACCCCTACTCACTCCCCGTCGGACCGATTCCGCCCGGACGACGAGGTCCTGGCCTTCCTGAACAGTCTGTGATTATTCCGAGTCCAATGCCACATCCAACCCGAGCACCGCCCATCTTGATCAATCGACTCGGAATAATCCGAAGTCCGGAATAATGGCGAAGGTCGTGAATGCGTGGTTGGCGCGTGCGTCCGTGCCCGGCCCAGCCCAGACGCTGCCTGATCCCGGCAAACGTCTTCTCTACGGCATGGCGCTGGAGTCGAGGCGAACGCTCGGTGCGGAAGAAGTACTCCGACCTGGGTGCAGCGCGACATCCGTTGCGGCGGTCGGCGTAGCGGGCGAGTGCCTCGGTCGTGGACGGATGGAGCGGAACGAGTCGGGACTTGCGGAACTTGGTCTCGCGGATGACGAGGACGCCGTTGACGAGGTCGACGTCGTTGGTCGTGAGGAGGCAGGCCTCGGAGAGCCGCAGGCCGGTCGAGACCAACAGGGAGAAGTACGCGACATAGGTGGCGGGCCACAACCCGTGTTCGGGCCGCAAGCGGCTTGCCTGCTGCAGCAGCGCAGCTACTTCCGCCTCGGTGTAGATGTGAGGCGGCGGTCGGAGTGGGATGCGGCCCAGGAGCCCGGCCGGAGGGACCTCGGTCGCTGGATCGAGGAGCGCGCGGTGTCGCGCGAACTGTCGCACGGCCGCGAGCCGGCGTACGGCCTGGGCCGGATTGCTCGATCGGGAGGACTGCGCCCACTCGACCGCGAGCTCAATCGTCACGGCGCCGCTGTGACCGATCCGGTCGGCGTAGGTGGCGAAGTCCCGCAACTTCCACTCGGTCGATTCAAGGTCGAAACCCAGTCCACGGCGCACCCTCAGGTAGTCGTCGACCAGACGATGGAAGCTCGGGGGCGTCATCGAAGCACCTCCGGCCAGGGGAGGGCGACCTCACGCAGTCTCGGCAGATCGAGCTTGGCGTAGATCGCGGTGGTGTCGAGGCTGCGATGGCCGAGTACGTCAGCGACCTCTTTGAGGCTGGCTCCCTGCTGCACCATGCGGCTGGCCACGGTGTGCCGGAAGACGTAGGCGCCGGCGAGCGGCGTGTCGACCGCCGCCCGGCGAAGGGCGCGGGCCACGACACTCGAGACGGCGGTGCTCGAAATCGGCATGCCGCGGTGCATTCCCAAGTGCTTCACGAACACACGCCGCTCGTCGGTCGCCGGGCGCTCCCCGCGCAGATAGTCGACCAACGCCTCCCCCACGACGCGAGGCAGCGGCAACACGGCGCCTCGACGGTTCTTCCGGGTGGACACCTCGATAGTGCCGCCGCGCCAGTCGATGTCATCCAGGCGCAGGGAGGCCACCTCGCCGGGCCGTAGCCCCAAGGTCGACAGGCACTGCACGATCGCATGGTCCCGTTGTCTGCACGGACGGGGAGCGTCGAACGACGCCAGCACCTTCCCGACCTGCTGATCGGTCAAGGCACGAGGCAGCGTTGCAAGCCGCCAGTGGGCAACCGCTGGAAGGGCAGCTTCGAGTTCGTGGCCGCAGAAACCCTGGAAGCGCAGGAACCGGAAGAACGAGCGTAGCGTCGACCGCACGGTCTGCATCGACGCGGGAGAGAACCGGCCTCGTAGCGACGTGATGAACGCCACGACATCGGCCGGCGCAAGGCGGCTGGGCTCGACCGGGTCCTCCCCAAGAGCGGCCCGGACGAGCATCCGGACGAGCCGGGCACGGCCACACAAAGTCCGAGGCCGCAGCCCGCGCGTACGTCGTTGGTGCTGGGTGTACTCCTCGACCAGACGGTCGAGGGTCCACGAGCGGTGAACGGTCATGAGATGCTCCTTTCAGGCCAATCCAGGCCGGAAAGAGCATCTCCCGATTATGCGGAGTCTCGAAGACCGATCAACTGACGTAAGGCCTCTCGCCATAATAAAATAGTGATTTATAAGACTTGGTGTGTTATCGTCGGACTCCGTGGACAACGTACTGACACAAGTGATTCAGGAGAAGTTTGCCGCGATTGAACCGTTGCTCAACGAAAGGACGCGGCGGCGTTGGGCCGCGGTGGAGGCAAGGGCACTCGGACGCGGTGGAATCGCGCGGGTGGCCGAGGCGACGGGGTTGTCGAGGGCGACGATCAGCGCGGGCCTGCAGGAATTGGCCGCAGGACCGGAAGACGACGATGCCGCGGGACGGTTGCGCGGGCCGGGCGCAGGCCGCAAGGCGCTGGCCGAGCACGACGCCGGCTTGGTGGCGGCGTTGGAAAGGCTGGTCGATCCGGCGACGCGCGGCGACCCGACCGGACCGTTGCGCTGGACCTGTAGCAGTGCGGCGCGGCTGTCGCGGGAACTCCAGGAGGCGGGCCATCGCATCAGCGAGCGTTCGGTGAACCGGCTGCTGCACGCGTTGGGTTACAGTCTGCAGCCCTTTCAAGGTGCACGTCACAAGAACTAGCGAGGCTCCGCCTCAGACCAACAAGCATGTAGGTTGAGCGTGCTCCTCGCCGCGTGGCCCTTTGGCCATTGGGGGCGCTATGGTAGCGAAGAAACCACGATCAAAACCTGAACTTGACTCAACTGTAAAGATCCCGGCCGCTCAAGGAATCTAGTGTACCCGCTGAAACGTATACCCAGCATCTCGTATCCGAGCGTTGAAGTATCGCCCTTTGGAATCCGCAGAGCGCAACTCGGGGTAGACCGTCTCAGGAACGGAGAAATACCGGTACTCAGCGCCGCGCTGAAAGCGGATCCCGAGCGTGCGCGTCGAGCGCTCATAGGTAATCGCCGCCACGGTTGAGGACGAGACGTGCCGGTAGCTCCTGGGCCCCTCCGAGTCGCGTGGGAGCGTCATCGTTTCTTCCCCAAGAGCTTGGCGGTGGAAACGTGGGGCTGGCCGGCATGCATGGTGCGCTTGGGCTTCGGCTTCTTGGGCCCGCGGGGATGCTTGCGGTACTTCGCCAGATCCACCGCCCGGGCAAGCCCCATAAGAAGCGTGAGGAAGGCTTCATGCGAGAGGGCCTGCACCTGCGTCCACTGGTCGGCCGGGACGAACCCCAGCAGCGCTTCATAGGTCCGGCCGATCTCGCCCGCGATGTAGTAGCCGGAGACCGTGTCGTGGATCGTCTGCTCGCCGTGCAGGCCGCGAAGGGCCCCCTTCACCACCGCCAGCACGTTATAGGCCACGAGCGCGACGCAGAACGCGAACAGGGCGGCCGCGGGATACCCGAGCGTGTTCACTTCCGAGTGCAGGTGCGCTTCCAGCTGCTGGAACATCGTCTCAATCGTCCACCGCCGCCGATACAGCTCCGCGACTTGCTTCCCCGTGGCGGCCGACTTCGACAGGTCGGTCAGCAGGAGCAAGGTCTTGTCGCCGCCGCGGGTCGCACGGGTGAGTTCGACCCGGACCAGGCGATAGATGCGGATGTCGTCCGCGTCCTCGCCCGGGCGCGGCGCCATGAGGACTTCGACCTGCTGTTCATACACTTTCCCGGTCTCGATCGACCCCACGAACCGCGCCGGCGCCAGCGCGGTCACCGGCAGGCCTTTGTGGTAGCGGCACAGGAATGTGCCGGCGCGGGCCGCGATGCCGGCCAGGAACGCACGGACGCAGAAATTGCGATCCATGATCCAGAGATCGCCCGCTTGGACCGTCGGCACCACCTCGCCCAACAGGGCCCGTTCTTGTGCGTGCCCGTCTTCGCACGGGAAGACATCGACCGCCATCTCCACCGCCGGGTCATAGACCACCAGCGCCTTGCCTGGCAGCGGTCCCGCGGCGGTGGTGCGCAACACCTGCAGGCGATGCTCCGTCGCTGCAATGCAGTTCCCATCCAGGACTTTCACCCGATAGCCCGGCAGCCACGGGCGACAGCCCCCCTGCACGTCCTCGACGAGGTGGCGGAGGTGCCCCGCGGTGTCGCGCACCAACGCCCGGGAGGTCTGGGCCTCCACGCCGTTGAGCTTGTTGTACACCGACGTGACGGAGACCGTGATCTCCCCCGCCGTCCGCTTCGCCTGATACGCGGCATGGACACTCCCAAAGGCTTTGAAGACCACCACACTCATCAGCTCGAACGCCGACGAGAACAGCAGCTCCCGCGTATACTGCTTCTCGGTGACGGCCTCGAACCAGTCGTTGAGGCGGGCGGGCTCGAAGACGCGTTCGAGCAGCGCTCGCAGCATCACCGGGATCGGAAACGTCTCGCTGGCTCGGCGGAAAAACGCATCCAGTACCATGGTACCTCCAATCGCGCCCATCGAGAGAGGCGCTCTCCCAGACGAGTCTGGCGATCGGAGGTGCAAATGTCCAGCGGTTTCTGGGATTGGAACGGCGCATCACGCCCGACGCGGAGGCCCCTCCAAACGCCAAGCGAGCAAGCCGACCGTGCCCTTCTCTGGCAGCCGCAGAAGCCTGGCTAATGACTAAGTCCTTGTATGAGTATCAATTAGCACCTTGAAAGGGCTGGTTACAGTCTGCAAGCGAACCGTAAGACGCTGGAGGGGAAACAGCACCCGGATCGGGACGCGCAGTTCAACCACATCAACCGCCGGGTGCGGGCTTTTCAGCGGCGGCGCCAGCCAGTGGTGTCGGTGGACACGAAGAAAAAGGAGCTCGTCGGCCCTTTCAAGAACGCGGGGCGGGAGTGGCGTCCGCACGGTCACCCCGAGCCGGTTCGGGTCCACGACTTTCCGGACAAGACCCTCGGCAAGGCGATTCCGTACGGCGTGTACGACCTGACCCACGACGCCGGCTGGGTGAGCGTGGGCGTCGATCACGACACGGCGTCGTTCGCGGTGGAGACGTTGCGGCGGTGGTGGCGGCGGATGGGTTGCGTCTCGTATCCGGCCGCGGGACGGTTGTTGATCACGGCTGACGGTGGCGGTTCGAACGGCAGCCGTAACCGTCTGTGGAAGTGGGAGTTGCAGCAGTTCGCCGACGAGATGGGGCTGCGGGTCTCGGTGTGCCACTTTCCGCCTGGGACGAGCAAGTGGAACAAGATCGAGCACCGGATGTTCTGTCACATCACGGAGAACTGGCGGGGCCGGCCGTTGGTGAGTCGGGAGGTGGTGGTGAACCTGATCGGCCACACGACGACGCAGAGCGGCTTGGCGATTCGTTCCGAGTTGGACGAGAACAGCTACCCGACGGGCCAGCCGGTGACGGCGGAACAGATGGAGAGTCTTTCGCTCAAGCGGGACAAGTTTCACGGCGACTGGAACTACAGTCTTAGGCCCCGAGAGACAACATAATAATCAAGTTATTTTGGCGAGAAGCCTAAGCTCCTGGATTCACATGCACTTGAGGCGCAGCCCGCTGGACCAACTCGGCATAATCCCCGACTCGGCATAAAGCCGATGTCGTTGCCTCCATCGTCCGCCCCGACTGCTACCGGCTGGAGCGACAGTTGCCGGGCGGGATTCGCACCCGCTGAGGAATGGCGCCTTGTCACGGCGCACTGCAACTCGACGACCAGGTCGACCACACCGGGGCCGAGCTGTATGCGGGCCGCCCCCAACGCGTCGGAGGTCTGCAGGGCGTGGCGGCCCTGGATGCGCCGCCGACACTGCAAGCAGTGGCCGACCTCGATGTCGAAGCGGCGCACCACTGGGCGCACCGGGAGAAGGTCTTCCTGATACTGCGCCGCCGCGCCGGTCACTTCGACCGCGCCGCCGCAGTCCGGACAGGCGGTCGGCGCCGGTGCCGCCAAGGTCTCGTCGACGTGCGCCGGGCACGGGCGGCGTCCCTGCTGGCCATAGCGCGCGCCGGGGCGGCGGCCGGGACGACCGCCGCGACCCTGCGGCCGCTTCTTGGCGAATGGTGCGGCTTGCCGGCGTCCCGCGCGGGGCTCGGTTGCCAACTGCTGTTTCAGGTGCTCGTTCTCGCGCTCCAGCCGCTCGATCTGACGCTGCAGGCGGCCGTTCTCACGGTGTACGCCCTTGCGGCGCGCCAAGTCGTCGCGCAGTCGCCCGATCTCCCGGTCCTGTTGCTCGATGACAACGTCCCGAGGGTCCTGTTCGGGCGAAGCTTTGTCCAGAATCGCGCGTATGCGGCGCAGCAGGCCCACGCCCCTTTTCTATCGGCACGGCGCACCAGAACCTTTACCCCGTCACGTCGATTTTTTCACCGGGACCCGCTAAACGAAGACGGTCGGCGCGCCGACCGTCTCGACGACCGTCTCCGGCGTGACGACGGCCTTCGACTTGTCTCCCCCCCTCGGTCCGGCGGCGCGCGCCACCTTCCGTCACAACGTGTCGGTCCACCTCAGGCTGCGAACTAACGAACGGACGGAGGACCATTGCCGTTGGTAGTTCCTTCATTTTCCTTGCCCTTAGTGCGTTTGTCAACGAGAGCCTCATTGTGGTAAGGTCGCCGTCCTTGGGCAAAGAAAGGACGCAGACGACAATGGCATACTATGGTGACGATCGTCGTGAGAGTTTTCGCATTCACTATCGAGGAGGGATCGCAGACGATGGCATGCTTGAAGCTGAAGCCTTTGCCGAATCGCTCTTAGGTGCTGCCAGATTCTACAGAATGTTGGCCCACTACTCCGAACTGGGCCGCATGCCTCGCAAGTACAAAACGTTTGAAGTTTACAGCAGGGCCGCAGTGCAGGGACGATCAGTAGACCAAGAATTGATACTGCAAGCAGTCGACTACTCCAACCTAATCTCTGCCGGTATAGTTGGCGCTATTGTAAAGGAGGTTGCGTCGGCTGTCATTCGCTGGTGGACCAAGCCCAAGGATGACAAAGGAGAGATAACCCGAGAACTTATCGAGTTAGTGCGGGAGCAACACCGCGACAGCGACCTAATCACACACAGGCTCTTGGATATGCTGGAACGAGGCAAATTTAATAGGATAGCTGACCGTGGACGTCGTCACTTGCATGACTTCGTTAATCCGCTCGGAGCGTCGTCATGTGAGGCCATTGTGCAGTTTCCGGATGATAGAGAGCCGATAATCTTGACGAGGCCGCACGCAGCCACGATACGAAAAGACAACATGGAGAGAACAGAGCTACTGCCGTTCAGGATTAGCCGCATACGCAGGCTGAATGTGGAAACCGGGAATTGTAGTGTGATTGTGGATGACACTGAGCGCGAGATTCACAGGGTGATATTCGGAGAGATAGAAGACCCGAATCTAATTAAACCCAACAATGACTACACGAGAATTATGAATTCGCAATTGCGGGCCATTGTGTTTGCCGAGGCGGACGTGTGGAACGGATATGTTGTGAGGCTTTACATCAAGGGCATTGCTGAGGAGTAGCTGGAGACAGACCGCTCATAACTCCAGCTCTGTCTTGCTCCTGGGCCTCGGCTCCCGTCATGATGGCCAGCATCGTAACCGCGAGGATCTTCGTGCGCATCGGCTCCACCTCCCTTCAGACGAAAGTGCGCTGACAGGCCGAAAACCGGCTCAACGTCACTGGCCGCTCCCCTGCAGACATCCCGTGCGCGGCAGGTCCGACGAGTCGTCGCCGAACGCGGCCCGCCGCTGC
Source organism: Vicinamibacterales bacterium (assembly GCA_965222905.1). Lineage (GTDB taxonomy): Bacteria > Acidobacteriota > Vicinamibacteria > Vicinamibacterales > UBA8438 > WTFV01. Next base: position 741,100 of record OZ244976.1, read on the forward strand.
TGCAGACTGTGGCGCTGGGCCGAACAGGCACTGCGCGCCGGCTTCCGCTCGGCGCTCGTCGAGACGGCGAAGCCCGACCGCAGGCTGATCCTCAGGAACGGCAGCAACAACGAGATGGACGGGTGGATCGGTCTTGGGGAGCTCGCGATCCTCGAGGCGGACGAAGCCTTCGACGTGACGAGCGGGGAGGTCTACACGACGCTCACCGTGCCGAAGCGTGGGGCCGGCACCGCGGTCGACGTCATCTGCCGCGCCGTCACCGCCGCGGCGTTCGCGCTGCGCCCCGAGGTGCGGATCGTCCGCGGCCGTACACTCGTGCCAGGAAAAAACGAGATCATCGTGGGGGCTTCCGCGGCGCGGCCGTACCGGTGGGCGACAGCGTGCAGGCGCACACCGCGACGCTCGAGGTCGTCGGTCACTTCGTCGCCGAGGGCGCCGCGGCGGAGTCGGAAATCTGGATGGTTGGCGCGATCACGCAGAGCGTCTTCCGTCGCACCTCCACGGTCAGCGTCGCCCGCGTGAAGCTGGCTCCGGACGTCGACGTGAAGGCATTGAACCGGCGCCTGACCGCCGATCCGCGTCTGACCAGCACGCTGATTCCCGAGCAGGAGTTCTTCGCCGCGCAGTCGGCGTCACGCGCCGCGCTGATCGACGGGTTCGCCTACCTGATCGCCGGCATCATGGCGCTCGGGTCGGTGTTCGGCGCGCTGGCCACGATGTTCACCGCCGCCAGCCGGCGCTCGGTCGAGACCGCGACCTTCCGCGCGCTCGGTTTCCACGCCGTTCCCGTAGTCGTGTCGGTCCTGGTCGAGGCGACCGTGCTTGCGCTCGCCGGGGGGTGTCCTGGGCGCCGCCGTCGTGTACGCAGTTCTCGACGGCTATACCGCATCGACGCTCAACCCGGCCGCAGGATCGCAGTTGGCCTTTGCGTTCCGGGTGACGCCGGAGTCGATACGGCTCGGTCTCGGGTGGGCCATCGCAGTCGGCGTCATCGGCGGCATGGCGCCGGCGATGCGCGCCGTGCGTTGCCGATCACGACCGTTCTGCGGGGGTCCTGAGTGTGTTCATCATGGCAGCGTCACTCGACGATCTGAAGATCGACCGGTCGCGGGTCGGCCGGTTCCGGATCGTTCCAATCGTCTGGCTGGTTGTCATCCTCGCCGTTCTGGTCGGCGGGGCCTTGCGGGCTGGCGGTGCTGGGAAGAGGCTCGGATCTCCGTAGTGCGGACCGCGGTGGTGCGACAGGCGTTGCTGGCCGCCGGCCAGCCGACGGTGCTGGACGCTTCCGGCTACCTGACGGCGCGTCTGCAGTCCGTTTCTTCCAAGGTCACGGGGCGTATCGTCGACGTGCTGGTCGAGGAGGGGATGGCGGTGACCGAAGGCCATGTCCTCGCCCGGCTCGACGATACCAACGAGCGCTCGTACCTGGCGCTGGCCGAGGCCCAGCTCGAGGTGCGGCACGAGGAGGCCCGCCTCGACCTCGATCGCCAGCGCCGGCTGCTGGACCAGCGCCTGACCGCACAGGCGGACCTCGACGGCGAAGGCCGAGGCAAACTCGCTTGAGGCGCGGATCGCCAACCAGCGCGAGCAGGTGGTCGTGGCCGAGCGCGAGATCGACGTGCGACGGACCGCCCCTGGAAAACACCGTCATCCGCGCGCCGTTCAGCGGCGTGGCCGTCTCGACGGACGCCCAGCCGGGAGAGATGATCTCGCCGGTGACCGCCGGCCGGGGCTCTACGCGCACCGGCGTCTGCACCATCGTCGACATGTCGTCGCTCAAGATCGAGGTCGACGTCAACGAGAGCTACATCAACCGGGTCTCGCCCGCACGCGCGTAGTTGCGACGACCGGCCTGGTGCTGATCGCGTGGACGGCCTCCGTCTCGCCCGCACGCGCGTGGTTGCGACCCTCGACGCCTCCCCTGACTGGGAGATACCAGCCCGCGTCATCACGACGATTCCGGCGGCCGACCGCCAGCGCGCGACGGTCCTGATGCGGACCGCGTTCGACGAACTCGGCGACTCCCGCCTGCTTGGCCTCGACCGCTTCGGACGTCGCGTCCATGGTACTCGGCGTATGTATGATCGGGCTGCATGAGCAGCAACGTGCAGACGGCCGCAGGGCACTCCCGACGTTGTGGGGTACACCGTGGGATGTTCTGTTTAGAAATCCCCGTAAATGTAGAGCCTCTTGCGAAACTGTTTGGCCAGACGGATTTTCTCGTCCTGCTGAAGCCGTAGAGTGATAGTCACTCCGCGATCGGCACCCGCACGGTAGCACAATGGCGGGTAGCTGTCACCCTGCTGCCTCCCTGGACGGAGGCGGGGCGCAGACGCGGGGTTTCATGGCACCTCCCGGCCGGTGATCAGAGCCAGCACGTGCGAAGAAACATGGCGCATGTCCTTCACCAGCCGTTCCAATTTGCGGTTGTTCTCGATCCACTCCCGGTGGGCGCATTCCCGATTTCCCGGAGCAGTGTGTAGGCAAAGATGGACTGTGAGGCTGGGGGAGGTTGAGCCGGTCTTCGGACAGACGGGGAGGGTGGTACTGGACATTACGGCTCGGACTGCCCATGATGGTGCGTTGAAATGGACAAGAACGCCATCGACACCCCGAGCCGCGAGATCGATCTTGGCAACATTCCCGTCCACCTGCACACTGCCCTCCGGCGGGCGCTGGAGTTTGAGGCGCGTGCTCCAGCGCCCAGGTCGGCAGAGGAAACGGAGCAGTGCGAAGAGCAGCTGCGGGCCATCGCGGACGAGTTCTTCGGCGCCCTCCTCACCTCCGTGCTGCAACGCGCGGTGGGCTCCGCCGCGGTTGGCGACGCGGCGAGCGCCCTCGTGCGCCACCTGCCCCGGCGGATGCGGAGCGACGGCCTGGAGACCGTCAACGTTCGCACCTCGCGGGGCACGACGGTGCCGGTCACGACGCCGTACTACCGCGAGAAACACGCCCGTGGGGCGAAGCGCAGGCCGGGACTCTACCCCGCCTTGGTGGTGCTGGGCATCTACGACCGGTGCACGCCGAAGCTGGCCTCGGATGCAAGCCGCGCGGTCGCCATGCTCAGCTCGCTGGCCGAAGCGCAGGCGCAGCTCCGCTCCGACGGCATCGCCCTGGATATCAAGACCCTCCGCTCGACCGCCTATCGCTACGCTGCGCGGGCCCGAGCGGCCCAGCAGAGCGCGGCGTGCGGTCTGCTGGACCGCGTGACCGGGAAGCGGGTGGTCGTCTCCCTCGACGGGGGCCGCGTCCGCGTGAGGCGCAAGAAGCGTGGCCCCAAGACGAAGAAGGGGCGCAACCGATTCCATACCGACTGGAAGGAACCGAAGCTCCTCATCCTGTACGTCGTCGGCGACGACGGGCGACCGTCTCAGACGTGGGCCCCGATCATCGACGGCACGCTCCGGGGACCGGAGGCGGTCTTCGCCCTGCTGTTGTCGTACGCGCGGCAGATCGGCCTCAACGCCGCTGACAAGGTGCTCTTCATCGCCGACGGCGCGCCCTGGATCTGGCGACGCCTCCAGCGCCTCATCGCCGCGCTCGGGCTCTCGCCGACACAGGTGCTGGGGCTGATCGACTTCTATCATGCCGCCAAGCAACTCTCCGACGCGGTCAAGCTGCGCCGCTGGAGCGCGACCCAACGCACCCGCTGGCTCAACCGCACGCGGGGGCTGCTCAAGCGAGCACGCGTGGACGAGGTGATCACGGCCCTGCGGGAGCTGTGCCGCGGGCGCACCGCCGGCAAGATCCGCACGCACCTCAACTACTTCCTGAAGCACCGTCATCGTTTCGCCTACACCACAATGGTCGGGCTCGGGCTTCCGCGGGGCAGCGGCGCCGTCGAAAGCGCCATCCGTCGCGTCATCAATCTCCGCATCAAGGGCGCATCCATCTATTGGCTGCCGGAGAGCGTCGACGCGATTCTTCTCCTGCGGTCTTTCTATAAGTCCGGCAGATGGAACTGTTTGCAGCGGATGGCCATGACGCCGGTGGGTGTGAGCGCGTGACCGGGAAATCGGGAATGCGCCCCTCCCGGTAGAGGACGAGTTCGTCTTCTGTGAGCAGCAGGCTGACCGTTCTTCCGCGAACCTTGTGTGTCCAGTAGTGGTAGGGACCGTGGCGGGCGTCGGGGTCGCGGTGGCAGCGGCAGGTGGCCTGTCCGCACGTGAGCCGGCGGGTCTGGATGCTGCCCTGGCGGACAAACCCGAGGGCTTGCAACTCCGCCTTGAGCGCGTCGTATTGCCGGCTGTACCGGCGCATCGGTCCTGCGCGCCCCATCGATTCGCTGCTTGACTGCATGCCTACAGAATAGTATACAGTAGGTTTCGGGAGCCGTCAAACCATGCAGAGCCTGCGCGCCTCGTTCGCCGCCTACTGGGAGTCGATTCAGCAAGGTCTGTTTCCGCGCTTGGAGCACGCCTTGGGTCCGCTGACCGAGAAACAGCAACAGTTGGTGCAGACGCTCGAGGTCATCCGCATCGAGCAGATGATTCCGCGCCGCTTTCGGGCGCCGGGGCGTCCCCGCAAGGATCGGGCGGCGCTGGCGCGGGCTTTCGTGGCCAAGGCGATCTACGACATGCCGACGACGCGCGTGCTGCTGGACCGGCTGGGTACCGACGTGGCGTTGCGGCGCATCTGCGGCTGGGAGCGGCAGCGCGAGGTGCCGAGCGAGTCGGTCTTCTCGCGCGCCTTCGCCGAGTTCTCCGACACGGCGTTGCCGCAGCGCGTGCACGAAGCGTTGCTCCGCAAGACGTACCCAGACCGGTTGGTGGGCCATCTGTCCCGTGACTCGACAGCCATCGAGGCCCGCGAGAAGCCGGCTGCGAAGCCGAAGCCGCCTGTGCCGCCCAAGCGCAAGCGGGGACGGCCGAAGAAGGGCGAAGAGCGGCCGAAGGTTCTCAAACGCATCGAACGGCAGGCCGCCATGACCCTGCCGGCGATGCTCGCCGAGTTGCCGACCGGCTGCGATGTGGGCACGAAGAAGAACAGCAAGGGCTACAAGGACACCTGGGTCGGCTACAAGCTGCACATCGACGTGGCCGACGGCCAGATTCCGATCAGTTGCCTGTTGACGTCCGCCTCGCTGCATGACAGCCAGGCTGCCATTCCGCTGGCGACGATATCCGCCTCGCGGGCGACCAATCTGTATGACGTGATGGACGCCGCCTACGATGCGGAGGCGATCCGTGAGCACAGCCGCTCACTCGGCCATGTGCCGTTGATCGACATCAACCCCCGTAACGACAAGGCCCTGGCTGAGGAACTGAAAACCGAAGCCCAGCGCCTGAAGCGTCTCGGCTTCGTGCTTGCCGAGCAGGTCCGCTACCACGAACGAACGGCGGGCGAGCGCGTCAACGGCCGTCTGAAGGACGAATTCGGCGGTCGCCACGTCCGGGTCCGTGGCGCGTCGAAGGTGATGTGCCACTGCATGTTCGGCTTGCTCGCACTCACCGCCGACCAGATGATGCGGCTGGTGACATAGCCGGCAACGCGTCGTCGGCCACCACCCGATCGAATCCCCGGCGCCAGACGAGCGTCACTCGTCCACCGGTGTCCGAACACTTGGCGAAAATACGCCGAATTCCCGATTCCTGGTTGGCAGCCGCCCGTCCTCCAGGGCTGGAGCACGCAGCCAGCAATCCAGGAACCGGGTGTTCAACCAGAATCCTGGACTGATCCCTACCGCCAAGGGATTTTGCAAGTGGCTCCCCATACAAGAAGATGTTGACCGCCCCTCGCTCAACCATTTGCCGGTAACGGGCGTTCGGGTCGGTCGGCTGCGTCCATCTCGGCGACTCGTTCATGTCCGCAACGGTACCACGGCTCGACGAGCGGCTCGCCAGCGAAGCCTTGAGAGGAGGGAAGGTTCGGCCGTGCGGCAGTATGCCGGGAGCGCCTCAATCGATATCGCATCGTGCGGCGTGGGGGCGTTCGCGGAGCCACCTACGGCCACCGAAGGGAATGGCACGGCTTCGCTCTCCGGCCGGAAAGGGTCCGCGGTCGTTTTCTGGGGTGCGGAATCGTCCGGCTCGCGTTGAGGGGTAAAGGAAGGGGAACATGGATGGGTGTGTCAGCATAAACCACTTAGGACACTGCCCTAAACTAGTTTGCTAACTGCCGGATTTCTGGCCATACTGGAGGTATGACGCGAGACATCGAGTTGGAAGCGACCCTGGTTGCGAAGTATGCCGTGGTCGCGCCGGTGTTGGACGAGCGCAGTCGCCGGCGGTGGGCGGCGGCCGAGTCGGTCACCATCGGCTACGGCGGCGACGCGGTGGTTTCGTCGGCCACGGGTCTGGCTCGGGCGACGATTCGCAAGGGCCGCCGGGAGATTGCCCGCGACGAGGCGCCGACGGACCGCATCCGACGCCCTGGAGGCGGTCGACCCCGCATCCAGCAGGATCAACCCGGCATCCAGGCCGCGCTCGAAGCGCTGGTGGATCCGCTCACGCGCGGAGACCCGACCTCGCCGCTGCGCTGGACGTGCAAGAGTCGCGCGAAGCTGGCGGCGGCGCTGACCGAGCAGGGGTGGCGGGTGAGTTCGACCACTGTGGGCCGGCTGCTGCACCGCCTGGGCTACCGGCTGCAATCGCCGCGCAAACGACAAGAAGGCGCCACGCATCCGGACCGCAACGCGCAGTTCGAGCACATCAACCGGACTGCCGACGAGCATCTGCGCGCCGGCCAGCCGGTGATTTCGGTCGACACGAAGAAGAAGGAGCTGGTCGGGAACTTCAAGAACGGCGGGCGGGAATGGCAGCCGAAGGGCACGCCGCCGGCGGTGCTGGTGCATGATTTCCCGACCGATGCCGAGGGCAAGGCGATTCCGTACGGCGTCTACGACATGGCGCGCAACGAAGCCTGGGTGAGCGTGGGCTGGGACCACGACACACCGGCGTTCGCGGTGGCGTCGATTCGCCAATGGTGGCGCCAGATGGGCTGCGACGCCTACCCCGACGCCACGACCCTGTTCATCACGGCCGATGCGGGCGGGAGCAACGGGTACCGGTTGCATGCCTGGAAGCATGAGCTTCAACAGTTGGCCGACGAGACCGGACTGACCATCGAGGTGAGTCATTTCCCGCCGGGCACCAGCAAATGGAACAAGATCGAGCACCGGCTCTTCTGTCACATCACGGCGAACTGGCGCGGCACCCCGCTGACGACGTATGAGACCATCGTCGACCGCATCGGGAACGTCCGGACGGAGACCGGGCTCCAGGTCCGGGCCGAACTCGACGCCGGGGAGTATCCGACGGGCGTCAAGGTGACCAAGGAGCAGATGGAGGCACTCGCGCTGGTCCGCGATGAGTTTCACGGGGAATGGAATTACAAGCTGCTACCCCGATGAAGTTGAAAACTTTATATCGATCACTGTCCTTAGTACGAGACAATTAGCGTGGTACTACGGCGGTCGCGCGGTGACTGATCAGCCCACAGACGCGCGAAAGTTCTGCTCTCACGGTCCACCCGCTCCGGTTCCGGACCCCAGCTCCGGTAGACGTTGATGCTCTCCCAGTTGCGCTGCCAGCCGGCGGTGGTCTCGTTGAGGCTGCCGGTCCAGGCGATCTTGTATCCGGCGCGGTCCTCGATGACGGCGGACTTCTCGTGGAAGATCGCCGTGCCCTCAATAGGGCGCCGGTTCGCGTCGCAGGGGACGGCGACCTTCACGTCGAGGTGGCCGCGGCCGATCATCCAGGCGAGCAGCTCCAGGGCATGGGCGGCGTCGGTGTCCGGGCGGCGCCAGCGGCAACTCGGCAAGGCTGCGCTCGACCCGGTCGCGTAGCGTCTCACCCTCACGAATCGCGTCGATCTCCTCGCGGTCGAGCGTGCAACCGACGATGAGGCGCATGCGCCCCTCGTTGCGGACGAGGCCTTCGACGGCGCGGGCGGCCAGCGCGAGCGCCCCGGCGTCGAAGTAGCCGGTCAGCCTGTCGTAACGTTCGGCGTCCTGAAGCGCCGGGACGTACAACACCCGGACGAGGTCGCCATCCTCCGGGGTGTACTTGAACTGCCAGTCGCGGTCGTTGAGCACCGCTCTACTCCCACGGATTCACGATCGCGACCCCTGTCGCCTCGAAGTCGCCGACGTTGCGCGTCGCGACGCTCATGCCGTGCACCAGTGCGATCGCTGCGATCTGCCCGTCCTGGATGTTGAGCCGTCGGCCTGCGCGTTCCGCGGCGGCGGCCACGTCCCCGTACCGCTCGGCGGCGCGTTCGTCGAACGAGAAGATCCGGCCGCGGAACTGCGCGCATGTCGCCTGCCAGAAGTGCAGCAGACCTGAGCGCCGGCGGCCGTCAGGCAGGCGTGCGATTCCGTACCGCAGTTCCGCCAAGGCGATTGCCGGCAACGCGAGCGCCGGCTCGTTGACTTCGAGCCACGCGATCACTCGTGTCTGCGGCGTCGGTCTTGTCAGTTCCGACAGGACGTTGGTGTCGACCAGGATCACGCCAGCTCTACCGGCTCCTGCGGATGCCTGTGCTCGCGGATGAACGGCTCGATGTTCTCGCCCGGCTCGACGAGCGCGATCAGGTTGTGCGGAAAACTGCCTGTGGGCGCGGCTTCCTCGGCCGCAGCGTCGAGGAGCGAGCGCACCAGGGCTTCGAGGCTGCAACCGCGCTGTTCGGCGCGTCGCCGGAGCCTCGCCTTCGATTCCGCCGACAGGTTGCGAATCGTGATGCTTGCCATGGCACTTCCTTACGCGACCAGACCCACCCATGATTGCATGCAATCACCCTGTCGGCAACTTCGCTGGCCGGTGCTGGCTCGTGCCGACGCCGGCGCCGGCAGAGTCGTGCGGCGCGACCGGCCGCGTCGTCATTCGCGGTCGCTGCGCCACAAGGCGAGCGCTCATCTGTTGTGCTTCGCGCGAAGATACGCAAGGCCGGAAGATTCAGAACCCCGTGTCGGCTACATACCCTGCACGCGCCGAGACGACGTGCCGCCGGTTTCCCGTGCGCACCTGGATTCGCCGCCACGTGCCGTCCCGGGCGGGGTTGGACGACTGGTAGGCCAGGAAGTACCGATTGCGCAGGCGTTCGCGAACATGGCCGAGGACCTGGTCCAACTGCTCGACGCGCTCGATGGCGAACGAGCGGCCGCCGCTGACCCGCGTCAAGCGGCCCATCGACTCCCGAACCCGCTCGATTTCACGCCCGCGCCCCATCGTGACGACGTACACGGTCGCCTGACTCGAACGGATCCGTTGCTCGACCACCTCTACGCCGGTAAAGCTGTGCCGGTCATCGCCGTCGCTGAACAGCACGACCACTCGATGCGCCTGCTCGTCACCGTGCAGGTCGAGGGCGTAGGTCATGGCGTCGAGCAGCGCAGTGCCGCCGAACGGCGCCGGCAGTGCGTCGAGCGCGTCCATGAGCACGGCGCGATTCCTTTCCTGACGGGCCATGACGTAGGTTCGATCATTGAACGCGATGAGGCCCAGAAAGGCCGCTTCCGGCAACTCCCGGATGAAGTGGCGGGCGGCGAAACGCAGCGCACCCATCCGCGCGGTCATGCTCGCGCTGAAGTCAACCGCCAGCACCAGATCGAGCGGCATGCTCGGAGCCTCGAAGAAGTACGCGTCCTGCCGAACGCCATCCTCGAACAGCTCGAAGTCGTCCAGCGTCAGACCGTCGACGAAACGTCCGCGCCGATCCTGCACGACCACCGGCACCAGGACCACGTCGGCGCCGGCCGAGAAGAGCGCCGCCGGTCGACCGCGCGTGCGAATGCTTCTCACCAGCCGACCGCCGCCGATCAAGCGGGCGACGACCCGGACGACGCGCGGGTCGGCGTTGTTTCCTGCGTCCCAGGAGCACTCGAACGGCGCCGGCGCCGGCGCCGTGCACGCGGGTGCGCCGTTGACGTAGAACTCCACCTGCCGGACGTGGGCCGCGGGAGCCACCTCGGCCAGCATCCGTACCACGCCGACCAGCGGGCTCTGCGGGTCCGGCTCGACGACGGTCAACACGGGCTCCGTGTCCTGGGCTGCAGCGTTCGACGCCCCAGGACCGGGCGGCGGACACGGCATCACCATGCACACCGCCAGCGCCCACGACAAGCGGAACTTCGGCCCCATCACGGCTCCGGCCCAATCTCAATCGGGCGTAGCGGGCGCCCCGGTCCCACGAGGGACGCCACGTAGTCCTCGATGCGCTCCCGCGGAACGTCGTGGACGTAGCGCACCAATGCGTCGAGTCGTCCGCGGCGGGTAGCGCTGACGCCGTCCAGCAACTCACGCATCGCCAGCGGCAACAGGTCGGCGACGATCGGCGCTGGCAGCGCCAGCTCGTCCACCGTTTCAACCAGCGCGAGCTGCAGATCCGCGAACTCGGACGCCAGGCGCTCCGCGGGTGCGTTGGAGAGGTCGAAGGCGTTCGGCGGCGGGATCCGTACGCAGAGACAGCCGTCCAGCCATACAGCCGGAGCGCCCCAACCGGCGGGCGGCAGGACCGCCTCGCCTCCTCCATCGTTCAGGCCCAGCCAGAAGAGTTCGGTCCGGGAGAGAAACCGATCGACCGCATCCGGCCGGCGCCGTATCGTCCACGCGAATTCGTTGGTCCGCAGGGCACCGAGGCCCACCTCGCGCGCGATGTCCGGCAGCGCCTCCGGATCCGCGTGCAACCCCTGCACGCGCGCGCGACCGCGGCGAATCGCGTCTGCGACATCAGCGACCTGCTCCGGCGTGGCGACCGCCGGATTGAACAGCGTCGCTCCCTGCGCGAAGTAGTTCTCCTCCGTGGACAGGAAGGCTCGCGCCTGCGGCGGGATGATCCCAGTCAGCCGCGGCAGGTGGAAGTTCGCCAGGGCCAGATCCAGCGACATCAGCGCCCCGTAGACGTGCCAGACGCCGGTGAACCGATCGTCGTCCTCCGGCGCGACCCAGAACTCCCCGAGACGGTGAAACGGGAGGGGGGGCGTGGTCCCTCCGCGCGGCAGGCTCCAGGGTGCCCGAACGCGCTCCGCCGGATCCCCGATGCGAACGCCGAACTCGTGACGCGCCGCGACGTCGTCCCCCATCAGCCGCACACCGTAGCTGTTCGCCAAGTGCACGACGTAGGGCAGGGTCCGCAACAGATCCGCGAGCAGCACGTCGACCAGGGGATGCAAGCGGCTCGCCACGTCCGGCAGCCGGCCCAGCCGGCCACGGCTCGCAATCTCCCGCAGATCGTCCACGATGGGCCGCAGCCGATCCTCGTACGAGACGCTCCGCGTGTTCGGCACGTGGATTCCGACGCGGGGCGTCCGGATGTTGCCTACCGACCGTTCCAACTCGTCGATCAACGGCGCCGGATCGGTGACGGTTCCGTTCGCCAGCGCGGCAGCCGTCGCCGACAGCGCGACGATCGCGTCGAGACGGTTGCTGCCGAATCGATCGCGGGCCTGGATGAAGCGCTCGAACTGCGCCGCGCGACTGTCGAATTCGTACGTCAGTCCCTCCCACTCGACGACGGGCCGCTCGGCAGCGGCGACGCCGGCGAGCGCGGCGAGCAGTTGCTGGTCCATGACGTCCAAGTCGAACGAAGGCGCGATGCGTACGCCCAGACCCGGGAGCAGGTGGCCGACCAGCCACTCGCCGATCGCTCCGCCGAACCGTCCGTCGCGCGTGAGGGGGATCTCGGCGAGCGCCAGCAGGGCGTTGCCTGCGACGTCGGGCGCCAAGGCGCCCACGAGCCCTGCCCGTTCCACCAGCGCGAGCGCTCCCTGGAACTGCGACAGCGCGTTGCGCAACTGCAGGGGCTGGTTGACCCGCTCCAGGCGGTCGGCCATGCGCGCGAGCGACGCATACACGGCGGCGTCTTCGACGCCCGTGCGCTCGACCGACAACATCAGCATGGGATACCGGACGGCCGCCCGGGCCGCCACCAGCACCGCCGGCAGGTCCCGGCGATCGTGGTCGCCGAAGACGCGTTGCACGAAGGCCAGGGCGCGCAGGCGGGCCCGGCCCGTCGGCGGGGGGCCGTTGCAGGTGGCGGCCAGCACGTACGCCGCATCGATCAGGGGCGTATCGTCGATTCCGCGCAACTCCCGCTCGGGATTGTCGGGTATCCGCTCGTCGTCGAACACCTGCTCCCAGAAATCGCGCGAGGCGGGGCCGACGAACGCCCCGGCATCGTCGAACGCCAGGGCGCGCAGCACCAGCGCGGGATCGAGCGCCCCCATCTCGGGATCGTCCGCCGCCTGCGCGCTGGCCGGCGGTTGCGGCCCGGCGATCACGCCGAACGTCAGCACCGCTGCACAGAGTGTGTGTTGCATCGCGTCGCCTTCGTGCCTGCAACTCTCGAACCCGCCGTCAGATGGCGGCGATTCGCTCTGCTCACCGAGGATTTGCCCGGCTCATCGTGCTCCGAATCCAGCGTCAATGATCGATCAACTCCCGCAACTCCATCACGTTGGGCACGTCGCGCCCCAACTTGTAGCCGAGCCGGTACATTCTGGCGGGCAATCTTATCTGCATCGCTTCGATGGCCGTTATGTCAAGCGTCTCGTTAAGATCGGACACGAACTGCATTCTTGCCTGCACGCGACAGGCGAGGCGGAATCCCTCGCGAGTGATGTCGACCCCAACATCGTCCAGAGCGAACAACTCGTTCGCCCTCCCCAAACTCGTACATCCGCGCGGACCACAGGCATACGCCACGATGGGACGGCCAACGACGTTCGCCGTCGCCAAACCGGTCATGGCACCTACGTCCCAACTGAGGGCTATCGCCTCATCCGGAGGAACACCGCAGATGGTCTGGCCGGGCGTGCGTCGAGCGGCCACGTCCACGTCCGCCAGGGGCGCGGCCCCAGGATTGGCGAACACGGGATCCGGCGGCGGCAGCGCCTCCAGAACGCGCTGTAGCGCCGCCTGACCGCGGCGCCGGTCACGGGCATCCATGTGCCACGACCCGAGCACGAACCGCTGCTGCCGCGCGGGCAAGCCCGACACCATGTGATAGGCCTGCGCGACGCGTCCCGAAGACCGCTCGAACAAGCGGTCCATGAACCGTTCCGAATCGGACGGCGCGGCGCCGACCAGCTGCTCCCAGAAGGCGACCGCCTCGGCGCCGCCCGGCACCTGCACCTCCCCGTCCAGCACGCGGAAGCCACCGGCGAACCGGGCGAACATGCTCAGACGTTCGTCGTTCAGACGCAGCAGGTTCCGCGGGTGTCTGAGCAACCAGGTCAGAGTCGGATCGTCAAGCGCGGCCAGGCCCAGGTAGAGCTGCGCGGCGCGCGCATTCGTCACCAGCCGTCCCGTGAGATCGGCCGCCCTCTCGGCCGCCACCGCCGCCGCGCGCGTCTCGGGCTCGACCGGCTCGACCTGCTCTTCGTACAGCGCCTCCAGCCAGAAACCCGGCGACAACGGCAATGACACGACGAAGTGCGGCAGGTCCCAGGCGAGCGTCTCCCCCGCGTTCAGGCGTCGCTCCACCTCGTCCGGGCGCCAACCGGCGTCCGCACCACAGATTCCCCGCGGCTCCTCCCGCCTTGCGGTGACGGCGTAGGTCGAGCCCTTGCGCTCGAGGCGCAGGCCGAACAGATCGAGAAACGCTTCCAGCGCCCTCCGGCCATCCTCGCTCTCCGTCGCGGCGCGTAGGCGCACTGCTCCGGCCGCACGTTCCACCGCGCGCCAGCGCGCGCGCAGTGAGTCCAGTCCCGTCAGGCAGGCCCGAAAGACGCCCCGATCCGTCAAATTGGCGGCTGCGGAGGACTGATCGTGAAAGATGCTGACCAGATCCCGGAGCAGCCGCGATCCGGCCGGCTGCGGAAGCCCGGGACCGAGGATGCCAGCGAGCGAGCCGGGCACCGACAACTCGAACCGGACGGTCTGCGAGAAACCGGATGCCGGCGTGACAAGCAATCCGGCGCACACGGCGATGACTGCACGTCGCATGGCAGGTAGTCAAGCCCGCTCAGTTGCGAGCCGCCATGGGGAAGTACGCGACACTGATCCCGAAGCGGCGGTTGAACGGAAGGCCGTACCCACCGCTGCCGATCACCTTCAACCCGGGCGCCACGGTCACCGCGACCGCGAACTCGGCCCGGAAGAGCGGCACGGGAACATTACGCCAGCGTTCCGGCAGCATATCGCTCGCAGGCACCTCCGCGCCCACCCTGTCCGACGGTGCGACGCCAGCCGGCGGATCGTTAACACGCGCCGTGCCGTGGAACCAGCCGCCGCCCAAGTGGACCTGCATACCGGCCTGCAACCGATCACCCGCGAACGGTGACCCGAACGGCAGGAACCAGTTGGCGGCAAACCCCTGCAGCCGCCCCGAGCCGCCGGCGTCGAAGCACTCGGAAGCGGTACAGATCGCTGCCTCCTTCCAACGCTGCCGGATGAGCGACAGGCCCCAGTGCCCCGCCCGCGTGCGTCCTCTGGCGAATCCGACGGCGTAGTCGGATCCCGACATGTCGAATCTCTCGAACTCGAGGATCTTGCCGCCTTGGTCCACGGACAGCCATTCGGGAGTGAACGTAACCTGGACTCCCCATAATGTTTCCTCGAACTCCTCCAGGAACTGAGCGTACGCTGGAACCCGCCCTGCCAGGAGGAATAGAAATAGGAACGTCAAGATCAACCTTCGACGCAACTGAACACCTCCTTCGGCGCTCGGCGCGATTGTACTCCAAGCCTCAGTTCGCAAATGTCAACCCCGCGGAGAGTTTAACATCTCCATGATCATAGTCTCAATGGGCGTCGGGTTGCCACAAAGGCGAAATTCAGCAGGCGGGCCTCCTCGCCGTCCGTCCAGTAGGCGAGTCCCCGGATCAGGAAGCCGCGCACCGAGGGGCGCCCGTCCAGGTAGAGGCCGGGGTCGTAGCTCCAGATCGTCTCGCCGGTCGTCGGATCGATCGCCGCCACCTGTCCCAGGTTGGTGGTGGTGTAGAGCACGCCGTCGACCACCAGGGGGGTTCACCTCGTAGCCGTAGGTGCGGAACCGGCGCCCGTCGCGGATGACCGGATTCGGCGCGCAGCTTCTCGTCGACCGACGTCCAGGTCCACGCGATGCGGAGCCGGTCGACGTTGTCCGCCGTGATCCGGTCGAGCGGCGTGTACTTCGTATGGCCGGGGTCGCCACCGTAGAAGCGCCACTCGTGCGGGTCGGCGCCGGTCTGGGCGGGCGCCGCCGAGGGCGCGAGCGCCGCGGCGGCCAGGAACAGGGCCTCCGGCGAGGAAACGCATCACCGTCCGCGCACCCGTCCATCGCATGATCTGCACCTCGGATGTGTCGCTCACAGGCCCCATTCTAAGCGGACGGCTGCCGCCGGTCGCTGTTTCGTGGATTGCAGGCTCATGGGCTGAATGCCCGACCGCCGCGCGTCACGGAGCGGCTCGCGTCCAGCGGCCGCGAATCGTGATGATGTGGTCCATCATCCACAGCGCGGTCGCGGCGATGCGGGCCGGGAACTCGCCGATCTCGATGCCGTAGAACTGGTCGACCTCGACCACCGACCACCCAGGGCGTCGGCCTTCCACAAGTGGGCCTGCGCGTTCGAGGCATTGCCGGCCAACGCCAGCGTCGCCCACGACACGGCCTCGTCCCAGACGCCCTTGTCCCAGTACGCCCGCGCCAGCATCGCGTGGAGCTCGTCGGTCGGGTCGAGCCGCGCCGCGTCGGTCAGCTCCCGGATCGCCGCGTCCGGATCTCCCGACTCCAGCAGTGCCGCCGCAAGCTGCACGCGCGCCTCGACGTCGCTCGGATCGATCTCCAGCGCGCGGCGGTAGGCGTCCAGGCTCTTGCGGTAGTCGCCCAGAAGCTGGTGGACCTGCCCCAGGTGGAAGGCAGCCCGGCCGTAGGCGCCATCCTCAGCCAGGGCCGCCTCGAACAGGTCCCGCGCGTGTTCCAGATCCTCTCTGTTCTGCGAGCGCGCAACCGGCAGCAGGTTCAGCGGATTCACGGGTGGAGCGTTGCGAGAACAGCAGGCGCTCGCCCCGCTCGCCCAGTTCCAGGGCCGCCTCGTTGACACGCCGCACGTAGCGGATGCGCAGCGTGACGGTGACCTCCTGCCCCGGGGCGATCATGATCTGCTTGGTGTCCGGCTCGTACCCCTCGCGCACACCCGTGAACTCGTGCAGTCCCGACGACAGGCGCGGAATCGTCAGAGGCCGGTCCGTCGAGACCGTCCCGACGAGGTCCCCGTCGATGTAAAGGTCCACGTCGTTCATGTTGACCTCGACGATAGCCGTTTCCAGCAGCGCCGGCGATTCCGGGTCGACCGTCCCCAGGCAGACCGCGCTGACGCCGAGCAGCATGGCCGGGTCGTAGTCGCCCCGCGCCGTGGGTGTCTGAGAGAGACGCCGGTCCCTGGCGTACCGCCGCACGTTCGCCCGTACGTACTCGATCACCTCGTCGGCGGTGATCCGTCCATCGCACGGGTCGTTGTCGGCGTGGCCCCGCCAGGCCTGGGTCAGGAAATAGGTGAAGAAGCCGAACCCGGTCGACAGGTTCGGATCCTCGTAGCTCATCTCGCGCTCGCGGGTCGCGGTCAGGGTCAGGAAGTTCCGCGGCAGCAGGCCGAACTGCGAGTCCAGCGCCTCGTTCGTCGTCTCGGCGTTGACCTTGCCCGAGTGGCAGGCGTCGGTCAGCAGCACCTTCCAGCGCGCCTGCACCCGGTTCGCCATGATGTCGCCGAGCGCGGTCATGGCGTACGCCGTCTCCTCCAGCCGCTGCGGATCGACGTCCGCCAGCGCCAGATAGCCCCGGCCGTTCTGCACGAAACCATGGCCGGCGAAGTAGACGACCACGCGGTCGGCCGGCGTCGCCACCGACGGCAGCCACTCCTCGAGGGCGTGCCTCATGTTCGCCAGGGTCGCCTGCCCGCCGGTCAGCAGGCGCACGTTCTCGGGCGGAAACGCACCCCCTTCATGGCTGATGAGCACGCGGTACATCGCCTCGGCGTCGCTCTTCGCGAACAGCAGTTGCCGCGCCTCGTCGGAGGTTGCGATACTCGCCGACGCCGATCACGAGAGCATAGCCGCGCGGCACGCCCGCGAGCTGCACGGTCTCGCCGTCCGGCGTCTCGAACACCAGATCGCGGTCGCGCAGCCGGTCCTGCTCTGCCTGCTGCGGAGCCGTCTGGACTGCCGCGCCCCAGGCCGCCGCCAGCACCGCGGCCCCCACCGCCACGCTGCCGCACCCACACCGTACGCGCCGATGCAGACGGTTCATGCTCGCTGTCTCCCCAGGCCCTCACCGGTGACGCAACTCGACGGTCCAGGCCACGACGCCCCCGTCGTCGTCCTGATTCACCACATAGGCGGCCTGCTCGACGCCGCCCGGCGTGTCCTCCTTCTCGAACACCAGATCCCGGGAGCGTACCGAGTTGGCCAGCTCTATGACCGTCGGCTGCTCCACCGATTGCGGGCTGACCACCGGACCGACGGCGCCGGGCAGCGTATCGACCGGCTCGCGGCTGAGGTAGACGAACACCTGTTCGGCGCCCGGGTTCCCGTCGAACCGGAACCAGCCCTCCGGCGGAATGACGACCTCGTCGAACTGCGTCACGGCGTTGCGGCCGGCGTTGATCTGCGGATGCGGCAGCAGCACCGACCAGCGGCCGGAGGAGCCGCGCTGGATCACGTACAGGAACCCGTCGACGTTCGGCTCGAACGCGAACCGGATCCGATCGCCCGACTGGAACATGGTGTCGGCGTCGACCTCGACGGGGTTGCCGTCGAGTCCCCGCCAGAGGATGCGGTACCTGATCCCGGGCCTGGGGGTTTCGCCGCCAGCGGCCGTCTGCCCGGATGGAGCGACGCCGGCCGGCGGCGCAGCGCCCGCGCTCCGCGTCGTGGCCGCGTAGTACAGGTCCTTGGCGCCGGAAACGGATAGGGCCGGGACCGGCGTCTCGGCATCCGGAGAGGCGGCCGGGGGCGGCTCGGCGACCGCCGCCGCCGTCGCCGCAACCGGCGTGGAGTCAGCCGCCACTGCAACCGGAGCGGTACCGGCCGGCGGCGCCGTGGCGGCCGGCGCGGAGCCTCCCGCCGCCGTTTCCGCTGCTGCACCGGCCGTCGCGGCCGGAGGTTCCACGCTGCGCCCGTCGCTTTCCGCCGCCGCTTCCGTCGCCGGCGCCCCCGCCGGCGCAGCGGCCGGAGGCCTCCCGGCGGCGCGGTCCACACCCGCCGCGGGGAGGCTGCCGGCCGGTTCCGGGAGCGGACCCGCGGCAAGCTCGGAAGCCGGCTCGCCGCCCGGGGTTTCCGGCGACGTCCACGGCAGCCAAGACGGACCCCGCAGCACCACCGCCAGCACCACCACCAGCGCCGGAACGGCGGCGATCAGTATCCGGGAGGCCGGCCAGCGCGGGCGCTCCGGCCGCGCCGCGGTGTCCGCCGCGACCGATCCCCGCTCAAAGCTGGCCGGAGGCGGTGGGACCGCCGCCCTGGTACCGAGGAGCAGCGTGTCGTCCGGCTCCTCCGGCGCCGCCGTCGCCGCGGCCGTGCCGGAAGCATCGCTGGCGGGCCACGGCAGCGTGCGCGCCTCCTCCGCCTCCGGGCCGGCCCCGCGCGGCGGTTCCGCCGCGGCCGTCAGCAGCGTGCGCGCCTCTTCGGCGTCCGGGTCGTTCCGCAGCGCCGTCTTCAACAGCGCCGCCGCCGCGGCCGTCCGGCCGCTGGCGATCAGGCTCTTCGCCTCAATGACGACCCGCGCCGTCGTCGCCGACACCTCCGCCTGCTTGGCCACGATCGCGTCGCGGGACGCGGCCAGAAAGGCGGCCAGCGCGTTCTTCATGTCCTCGGCGCTGGCGTAGCGGTCCGCGCTGCGCTTGGCAGTGGCCCGCTGAATGATCTGTTCGATCGCCGGAAAGGCCTCGCTCCACGAGGTGTCCATCGGGGGCAGCGGGTCGTGCAGCACCTTTGACAGCACGATGGCCACCGAATTCCCGACGAACGGACGCCGCCGCGTCAGCATCTCGTAGGCCAGGATGCCCGTCGAATACACGTCCGTGGCCGCGCCGCTCTCCTCGCCGCGCAACTGTTCCGGCGATGCGTAGTGCGCGGTGGCCGTCACGGCGCCGGCGGCGGTCAGCGCCTCCGCCCCCACCAAGTGGGCGATGCCGAAGTCGAGCAGCTTGACGGAGCTGTCCGGCAGGATCTGCACGTTGGCTGGCTTGATGTCCCGGTGCACCACGCCCCGGCCGTGCGCGTAGTGCAGGGCTTCGAGTATCCGGACGACGATACCGATCTTTGCTTCGAAGGACGAGAAACGCGGAAACTTGTGCAACGACTCCAGGCTGGCGCCGGCGAGGTGCTCCATCACGATGCAGACGCCGCCCTCGGTTTCGAGTACGTCGTGGATCGTGACGATGCCCGGATGCGTCAGCCTAGTGGTCCGTCACTTCATAATCTTCGGATAGACGGACTTGAGTTTGCAGCGCGCATCGTCGACCTTCATCTGCCAGTCGACACCGCGTTGCGTGCCGTTGACGTCGGTGGACCATGCCGACACTTCGTCGTGCAGCGTCCCGACGTCGCCGATGCGACGGCGGCGCACGCATTGGCGCGTCATCGAGCTCAGTTCGTTCTCCGCGATGTTCAGCCAGCTCCCGTGTTTCGGCGTGTGGCAGAACTCGATGCGACGAACCAATTCCCGTGCCCGGGTCGGCTCGAACACTTCGTAGAAGGCGCCCGGCGTGTGCGTGTTGAGGTGGTCGCTCACCAAGGCGATCTTCGGGCAGTCGGCGTAGCGCCCCTCCAACAGCGCGGCGACCTCCAGCGCCCAGTCCGCCTTCGTACGCCGGGCCCGGGCCGTCGCCTGACGCCAACCCGCCAGCGGCTCGCAGAACAGGAAGACCGCGGCCGTACCGGCCCGTTCGTATTCGTAGTCGACGCGGCGCGGCCGCTGCGGCGTGGCGGCCAGCGGCGGGCGCACTTCCTTGACCAGTTGCACCGGCTGCTCGTCCATGCACACGACGGGACAATCCGGGTCGTAAGGTTTCTGATACAGATCCAGGACCTGTTCCATGTGCGCCACGAACTCGGCATCGGCCTGCGGCGGGATCACCCAATACTGGATTTTCCGCTGCGTCAGCTCGTTTTTTTTAGCGTCCGCCGGATGGTTTCGCGGCTGATCGACTCGACGATCGCCAACTCGACGACCCGCCGCGCCAGCAGGCGCAACGACCAGTTGGCATAGCCCTTCGGCGGCGGCCCCAGACGCAGCGCGATGATGTGAGCCTCCTGTTCGCCGTCGAGCAGTTTGGGGACCGGGGGCGACTCCCGCCGTTTGCGTTCCAGCGCCCGCTCGAACCCTTCCAGCACGCAGCGTTGACGGATGTTCTCCACCGTCTTGGTGCGGCAAGAAAAAGCGTCGGCGATCCGCTCGTCGGTCCACGCCGGTCCGTCGGCATCGGCCTTCAAGAGAATCTGCGCGCGGCGCACTTTCTCGCTGCTCCCGTTGAGCTTGCGGACCGTCTCTCGACAGACCTCGCGTTCTTGGGCTGTGAGTCGAACGATGTACCTCTTTTGCGGCATGGAAGCTCTCTCGGTTCGAGACGAGCTCCCCGATAGTCCTAATGTTTATTGATGCCACAGCACTAGGCGCACCTCCGCCGACCGCGCCGCGGTCAGCACCAGAAACTCGAAGGCCAGCTTCACGCCGGTCCACGCCGTCGAGGCGCACACCGCCGCGACCGCGCCCGCGACCTCGGCATGCGGAAGCGCCCGCCGGTGCTCGGTCGGAACCGGTCGCTTCGGAAGGGCCGCGGTGACCGCCTCGGCGGCGGGGTTGTCGTTGCGATAGCCTTGGGCGATCGCCCATTTCATGACCGTGCCGATGCGCTGCCGCACCTGCTGCGCCGTCGCGTGCTTGGGCGTCCAGATAGGCAGCAGCACCGCCATCACGTCGGCGGTCGTCACCTCGTCGACGGCCTTGGCGCCCAGGCGCGGAAGACGTACTGGCGCAGCGTGTACTGCCAGCGGTGCGCGTTTCCGCTTCCAGCCTTCCACGCGGCGCCGTGAATGGCGATGACCTTGGTGGCTGCCTCCTCGAAGGTCGGCGTGCCTTCGGCTCGCCGGCTGGCCGCGCGGGGGTCGCCGCCCGCGCGGGCGACCCTGCGGTTGGCGAGGGCCTGCTCGCGCGCTTGGGCCAGTGGGACAAGGTGGAAGCTGCCGAGGCCGAGCGCGTGGGCCTTGCCGTGGATGACGAGCCGCTGCACCCAACGGCGGGCGCCGGAGGGCTCGCCGTGCAGGTACAGTCCGTTGCCGTCACAGTAGCGGCCGGGTTGGCTGACGGAGCGGCAGAAGGCGACCGACAGCGCCTTGTCGGGATGGGGACCCCGGGGCTTGGATCTCGGACGCCTGGCGGCGGGATGCGTATTATATGCCATGTACAATCCGACCCTGGAATAGGGTAGCCATCCATGTCCGAGGCTGTACGCATCGGAGGTACGCTATTCGGAACAACCCTATTTTACAGGAGCCTCTTGCAAAACCCTTGGTCGGCCGGGTTTTCCTACCCGAGGCAGAGGCAACGGACGGTCAGCGGGTGAGACGCAGCGTTCGTAGGATAGCAGCCATCACCGGCGCCGGGGAACCGGAGACACGGGGTCTCAAGGGACCTCTGGGACCTCCCGGTCGGTTATGAGGGCGAGCGCGCGCGACGAGACGTGGCGCATTTCCCTCACGATTCGTTCCAGTTCGCGGTTGTTCTCGAGCCACTCCCGGTAGATGGCGAGTTCGTCTTCGGAGAGCAGCAGGCCGACCGTTTTTCCGCGCACCTTGTGTGTCCAGTAGCGGTACGGGCCGTGACGCGCGTCCGGGTCGCGGTGGCAGCGGCAGGCAGGCTTCCCGCACGTGAGACGGCGGGTCTGGATACTGCCCTGGCGGACAAACCCGAGCGTTTGCAACTCCGCCTTGAGCGCATCGTACTGCTCGCTGTACCGGCGCAGCGGGTTCCGGCGGCCCATCGGTTCCCTCCTTGACCTCACTCCTATACTACTATATATAGTAGGCGCTGGGAGCAGTCAAGCCATGCAGAACCTGCGCGCCTCGTTCGCCGCCTACTGGGAGTCGATCCAACAGGGCCTGTTTCCCCGGTTGGAGCAGGTGTTGGGTTCGCTGACCGAGAAACAGCAGCAGTTGGTGCAGACCCTCGAGGTGATCCGTATCGAGCAGATGACCTTCGCGGTGACGCTGAGCCGGGCGGCGACGAGCGCGTTCAGCGTGGACTACGCCACGTCGGACGGCAGTGCGCTGGCGGGCGAGGACTACACGGCGGCGAGCGGGACGCTCTCCTTCCAGGCGGGTGAGTCGTCGGGGACGATCGAGGTCGGGGTGCTCGACGATGCACACGACGAGGGCGAGGAGACGCTGACGCTGCGGCTGTCGAACGCCTCCGGCGGCCACGTGACCGACGGCGAGGCGACCGGGACGATCGAGAACACGGACCGGATGCCGGCGGCGCTGCTGGCACGCTTCGGGCGGGCGACGGCCGAGCAGGTGGTCACCCACATCGAGGAGCGGATGGCGGCGCCCCGGCAGCGGGGCTTCCGCGCACGGTTCGCCGGACGGGAGTTCCAGCCGGGCAGCGAGCGGGACTTCGCACTCGGCTTCCTGTCATCGTTCGCGCAGCCGATGTCCATGGGGCCGTCGGGTGCGGCCCCGACGGGCGGCGCTGCGATGGGTGCGGCCCCGATGGGCGGCGTTGCGATGGGCGGTGCGGCTCCGATGGGGATGGGTTCGCACACCGCGGGTCCCGGCGCCCCCGGCGCGGGCATGACGGGCGCCATGGCATGACGGGCATGGGCGGCGTGAACGCCACGGGCATGGGCGGCATGTCGGGCGGGATGGGCATGGCGGGACAGCAGCCGCCGATGGGCTCCGGATCGGCAGCAGATGCCCGCGAGCCCGGCGTGTTGAGCACGATGATGGGCCATGACCCGCTGTCCAACTCGGAGTTCGAGTTGAATCGCGAGGCCCGCGGCGGCACCTTGTCGCTGTGGCGCCGGAACTCGCAGTCGCACTTCAGCGGCATGGACGAGGCCTTGTCGCTGAACGGCGACGTGCGCACGAGCATGTTCGGGGCCGATTACGCCCGCGGCCCGCTGACCGTCGGCCTGTCGGTCGGCCGCACCCTCGGGCAGGGCGGCTACAGCGGCCCGAGCAGCGGCCAGATGACCACGTCGATGACGGGTTCTACCCGTGGGTGGGCTACCAGGTCAACGAGCGGGTCTCGGTATGGGGGGTGACCGGCTACGGCACGGGGATGCTGAGCCTGACGCCGGGCAGCGCCGCTGCCCTGGAGACCGGCGTGTCGATGGCGATGACCGCAGTGGGGACCCGGGGCGAGCTGATCGGCTCGCGAGGGACCGGCGGCTTCGCGCTGGCGTTCAAGGCCGACACGCTGTGGGTGGGCACGGGCAGCGAGCTGCTCGACGGCCCGGCCGGCCGGCTGAACGCGTCCGAGGCGGGGGTGACGCGGGTGCGCACGGCGCTGGAGGGCTCGCGGGGCTTCACGCTGGGCGGCGGCCGGCTGTCGCTGACGCCGAGCGTCGAGGTGGGTCTGCGGCGCGACGGCGGCGACGCCGAGACGGGGGCGGGCATGGACGTTGGCAGCGGGCTCGCCTTCACCGATACGGTCACCGGGCTGTCGCTGGACGTGCGGGTGCGGACGCTGGTCGTGCATCAGGCCGACGGGTTCTCCGACCGCGGGATGTCGCTGTCGTTCGGTTGGGACCCGACGCCGTCGAGCCCGCTGGGCCTGACCGCGCGGGTAGCTCCGTCGTGGGGCGGGCAGGCGCGAGGTGGGGCCGAGGCGCTGTGGGGCAACCAGATGGCCTACGGCGCGGGCTCGCACCAGATGCACGGGTCCGGCGAGCGGGTCGACGCGGAGGTGGGCTACGGGCTGCCGGTGGGCGCCCGCTTCGTGGGGACGCCAAGGGTTGGGATCTCGACCTCGCAGCACGGCCGGGACTACCGGTTCGGCTACGGGCTCGGGGTGCTCGAGCAGGGGAAGGTGAGCTTCGAGCTGGCCGCCGAGGCGCAGCGCCGGGAGACCCCGATGCAGGGTGAGGCCAGCAACGGGCTGCTCGGCCGGGCGACACTCGGTTGGTAGGCAGGGTCCGCGAGCTTGCGCTTTCGAGCGGCGGCAACAGCGCAGGCTTGCGCGTCCAGCAGATGACCCACCAGAGGCTGCAGATTCCTCCCTGCCCGCGACGGGCCAGCGGCCACGCGTGGTGGCTGGCCAGGGAGCACTCGACGCAGGAGTGCGAGGCCGATGCGTGCCAGGCGTGCGGCTTGGTGCGGATGACGTCGTACCGGACCGGACAGGTCGTCGGCTACCAGGGAGCGGACGGCGGCAGCCGAACAGGATCACGTCCAGAGGGGCATTGGGACGAGCTGGCGGCGCGCGAGCAGCCGCCTGCAGACGCCAACGAGCTGCCCTCGGTCGCCTTGACGACGAGGTTCCTGGCTCTGTGCCAGCAGTACGACTCCGAACAGCTCGCGGTCCGGATCGTGGCCGCAGGACGCAGTACCGGGGTGCCGGGGTTGCCGCAGGGCAACGACTGGACGGCGTGGAACGCCGACGAGATGCGAGCAGCGGTCGAGCACTTGCAGCACAAGCTGGGTCGGTGACGCCGGAGGCGCAGTACCCAGCAGCCCGGGCTGCCCTGCTTCGATGACCGCGGAGATCCGTTGATTGCTCGGGGTACCGGAAACGGGAGCGTTCGCAATGCGACGACTGATGGTGACGTTCGTTCTGCTCACGGCGCTGGCGTGCGGCGGTACTCCGACGGAGCCAAGCGGCGAAGAGCACGGGCCCGAGGGCGGCGGCGGCGAAGCCGGCGAGTCCGGGACGCAATACAGCCTGACGGACACCGCGGTCGAGACTCGCAGCGGCGTGCGGTTGACCATGAGCTACGACGCAGCCGCCGAGACGTTCCGCGGCGAGGTGATCAATACGACGTCGGCCACGGTCACACAGGTTCGCGTCGAGATCCATTTGTCGAACGGCGTGGAATTGGGACCGACTCCGCGCGTGGACCTGGCGGCCGGACAGTCGATGCCCGTCGAATTGGACGCCAGCGGCCAGACGTTCACCTCCTGGAGCGTTCACGTCGAGCTGGGCAGCGGTTCGGCGTAGGAGGTGCGCGCCCCGCGGGGTCGGGAGGGATCCCCGCGGGACGTTCGCTCGTACTGGATCACAAGGGAAGGAGCCAACCGGTGCCCGTCCTCGTCGAGCGCCGCGAAGACGCCAGCGAAGATGCCGGGGAACAGAAGCAACCTCTCAGGCAGGAGACGCCGCGGTCCGTGACTTCCTTTCGCCGCTCAGAACCGGACACCCGCGCCGACCCCGACCCTGGCCAGCAGCCCCGCCTCCGCGCGGATGAAGAACCTCGATCTGATCGGGAAATCGACCGTGACCCCGGCCATGGGATTGATCCGGCCATGGGTCAACCGAGTCGCGGCACACCGCTGCAGGTCTTCGTCAGTCAGCTCGGCGCGGAAGACGAACCGAGCGTGGTCATCACCGTCCGGGTTCGGGATCCGTACGCTCGGCCCGGCGAAGGCCGTGCACCGGGTCTGCCGCGAACGGTGGATTGCGGCGCCGAACAGGACGCGCACCTCGAAGTCGGGCCGGACTACGGCGCGCCACGCCGCGAGCACGTGGCCCTCGTACATAGTCTCCTGCGTGATGCTGTCGCGGAGCGTGATGTCTCTTCGCCCGTCATCCAGCTCATCGTGAGGGTATCCACTGTCACCCTTCGACAGACGGCTGCTCCGCAGGAGTGCTAGATGCAGCCCCCACCGGCGCTCGGACCCGAGCGTGAGCCAGACGGACCCCGGACAACAGTCATTCCGCACGTCCCAGTACTGGCGGTGCGCGAGTGAAAGGGAAGCACCAGCGTCCAGGACTTGGGCCGACGCGGCCAGGGGCAGGAGCACTACGAAGACGGCAACGGGAAGGGCATAGCGCATGGTGGTCCTCCTTCCCGGAAGTGCGCAGAGGCGGAAGAAAACGGGTCAGCGGCGGAACCCGGTACCCGGCGACACTCATCCAGAGTCGATGACGCTTCGATACAGGGGCATCCACACGAGACCCACGGCGAACCCGACGCTCGCTATACGACGCTGACGGAGGGTATTCCGCGAATCGACCTTGGAGCCGGCTGGAAGACCGACTACGACCGCGCCGCCGGCATGTTCGCGGGCGTGTCGGCTGGCTACCGGTTCGGCGGGCGGCTGCGGGTCGAGGCGCAGTGGTTCCATCGAGAGTCCGAGTACGACCAGACGTCGCCGGTGGCGAGCGCGACCCGTGACACGTTCTACAAGCTGGGCGGCGAGATCCAGCGCGCGGAAGTTCGGGTCAGCAGCATCTCGTCGCACAACGAGGCGGAGATTCGCCGCAATCTTGCGGGCACCACGACCACCGGCAGGCGGAGCTGCACGACCGGCTGACGGGGTACCATGTGCTGCGCGGCGCAGACCATGCGGTTTCGGATCTGGTTTCGCTCGGCGTCAAGTGTGCTTCCACACGAAATCTGCCCGGAGAAGCACGCGAATCCTGGCCGCAGCGACGCCCGGCAGAGACATGCCAAACCGGCGCAGCACGCCCATGGTGTCCGGAGCCCGTAAGAATCGGGAAATGCTGGCCGAATCAGGTCACACCTGATGAGGCGCCGCGCGCACGCTCGCAGACAGGTGGCTTGCCCGGAAGGCGTGCGGCACGGGACACCAGAACCGGTCGGGCGAATACGCAAGCTGCGGGAACCGCGACGACGAACCGAACCAGGCGCGGACCCGAAGGGGGCGGCGACGGAACGGGCGCAGCCAGAGATCAATGAGCACCAAGAGGAGGTGATAGAGTGACACTCATGACGCATGAAGTGATCGCAGTACTGACACTGCTGTTGTCGCTAGTCAGCGCAGTCGGCGTCCTGTGGATCGCCTTACGGCTTGAGCGGGTCGCCGGCCGGCTGGATTCGGTACAAGAGGACGTGCGATCGCACGTGAACATGCCGGGCCTGCACACACCTCGGCAGTAGGACCCCGAGGCCGATCGCTAGACGTCGTCACCGCCTCAGAGCGGCAAGAGAGAACGACCGCAAACCCACCTAACCGGCTATCGACAACACCGAAGGCGGCCTTCAAAAGACGGTCGGCCAGTCCGTCCCGTTGGCGAACACTCGAAGTGGGGCCAGTTCGGAAAACACGCGAAAACTGGCCGAACGGCCAGTTTTCGCGTGGATGCACAGCTACCCGACCAAGCAACAGAACGTGCAAATGGAACCAAGGACGTAGCCGTCGACACCACGAACGGGAACGGAATGGACGGCGGCGTCAGCATGGAGCTCTGGTCGAGCACCTCCACCGATCCAGACAGAACATCGCCCCAACGGTGCGGGAACGTGGGACGGGACGTGGTGCCGACCGGATCTTGACTTGTAAACCCCATCATATCAGTGCTTTACGAGGCACTCCGCAGAAGCGGGGATGAAGCGCGGAAGTTCTTCCGACCCGCAACCGCCGCTGCGCTGCCACCCCGCCTGGGCGGGGATGAACCCGTCGCGGATCGCCGCAAGCACGTTCGCGCCACGGTCCCGGTGGCTCGCCCCCCGATCGGCACACCAGATGATGGCCGGAGCGGCCCCGGGAACTTCTACACGACCCACGGCACTTGATCTCGAAGGCCACCGAGCACAGCCTCCGGACACGCCGCCTGAAGGATCAGCTCCGCTGCGTACGGGCACGCAAACCCAAGGGCCGCGGAACCGCGATACGATGGTCGAGCCGTTTCAGGGTTCAGCGTGTCTCGCAGAACGGGAGCGTTCCTTCCGATGCCGAACCCGAAGGCACACGGGGCTGAACCCCAGAAGACCCGACCGCTGACCGCAGTCCGCCGTCAACGCCAACCCGCGGACCGACCATGCAGGACAACGACCGGGCACGCCGGCACAGGCGGCCGGCCGCGCAAGCAGGGCAACCGCTCCTCGCCGACCTGAACGACAGGCAGCGGGAAGCCGCCACCGCCCCCGACGGACCCGTCCTCGTCATCGCCGGCCCCGGCTCCGGCAAGACGCGCGTCATCATCACGCGGATTGCCTACCTCATCGAGCAGGGCCGCGCCGCGCCGGGCGAGATCGCCGCCATCACGTTCACGCGGAAGGCGGCCGGCGAGATGAGCAGCCGGCTCGAGGAACTCCTCCCGGCCCACGTCACGCGCCGGGTGTGGATCTCCACCTTCCACCGGCTGTGCGGAAGCATCCTGCGCGAGCACGGGGCCCGCAGCGGCATCCGGCCCGACTTCGGGATCGCCGACGAGGTCGAGCAACTCGACATCATGCGCCAGTGCATGTTCGACGCCAGCGTCGACATCCGCATCTGGAAGCCGCAGACCATCGTCCAGCGGATGAGCGTGCTCAAGAACATGATGAAGGACCCGGGCAGCCCGGAAGCCTGGGGAAAGGACGAGCACCGGGACCGCAACGCGAGCCTTGCCAACGCCTACCAGGCCGTCCTCCGCAAGACCAACCGCCTCGATTTCGACGACATGCTCCTCGGAGCCGTCTGGACGCTCCATGACCAGCCGGAGGCCCGGACCGCGGTCTCCCGGCGGTACCGCCACGTCCTCATCGACGAGGGCCAGGACACCAACCCGCCGCAGTACATGCTCGCGCGGCTGATCGCCCAGGAACACCACAACGTGTTCATCGTCGGCGACCCCGACCAGGCCATCTACGGCTGGCGGGGAGCCGAACTCCGCAACATCCTGGACTTCCAGAAGGTCTTCCCGAACACCCGGCGGATCGACCTCGACACCGCGTACCGCTCCGCGGCGCCGCTCCTCGAGGCCGCCCAGCGAATGATCGGCCACAACCGAGAGCGCCTGGAGCACCCGCTCCGCGCCGCCCGGAAGGGGTCGGCGCTCGCCGCGGTCCACCACGCGAAGGACGCGACGGAAGAAGCAACGTTCGCGATCGACCGGGCGAGCACCCGGATCGCGCGCGACAACGGGACCGTCGCCGTGCTCTACCGCACGAACGCGCAGTCGCGCGCGTTCGAGTCCGGCTTCAAGCAGGCAGGGATTCCGTACCGCATCACCGGCGGGCAGAGCTTCTACGACCGTCCCGAAATCCAGGACGCGCTGGCCTGCCTGCAAATGGCCCTCGACCCCGACGGCGACGACGACGTAATGCGCCGGGTCGTCGACCTCCCGCCGCACCGCCAGATCGGCCGCAAGGCGATCGCGGCGATCGACAGGCAGCGGGGCCGCACGTTCTGGCAGCGGGCCCGCCACGCCCTGCGCGCAGGCGCCCTCCCGGAATGGCACTCGCGAGGCCTGGCCCAGCGGTTCGACCTCGCAAGGGAGGTCCGGGATCCGGCGCGGGCAGCACCGCTCGACGACGCGCTCGAAGCCGTGCTCGGCATCACCGGCTACCTCGGCGCGCTCGAGAAGTCCGCCGACCCGGACGCGGGCGACCGCGCCGACAACGTGTGGGAGCTGATCCACGACGCAGGCGTGTTCCGGAAAGACTGGGGAGATGACGAGGCCGAAACCGCCGAGACCCGGCTCGAGATGCTCGCCGGGTTCCTCGAGCACTGCCGCAGCATGGGGGCGCCGGACGAGACCGCGAACGCCGACGCGCGCGTCACACTCTCGACGCTCCACCGCGCGAAGGGGCTGGAGTTCGACACGGTGATCATCGCCGGCTTCGACGCCGAGCACCTGCCCAGCCGCGGGACGCTGAGCACCGCCGACGGCAACGAGGAGGCCGTGGTCGAGGAGGAGCGGCGCCTGGCCTACGTCTGGATGACGCGGGCACGGACCGAGCTGTACCTGAGCGTGCCGCAGATGACCGGAAGGCGAGGCCACGAGCGGCCGACGCACCCGTCGCCGTTCCTTGACGAGATCCCGGCGGAGCTCCGGACAGCGGCCCCCGAACCCAAACGGATCGATCGCGCGGCGAAGAGGACGAAGCGGCGGGACCCGCCGAAACGCGGAATGACGATGGGACCGTACGGCCCGGAAGTCCACCTGTTCGACTGAGCATCCAGGAACACGAGCACCAACGAAGTGCGAAACGCGTTTCGCCGACGAAGCGGAAACCGCGAACACCATCCCGAAGGACGACGTTGGACCGGAACGCGTGTCCAATCTCGGACGCCGACGGCACCCCGAGCAGGCGGGGATGAACCCTGGGAAGAAGCTGGATGGAACCGGACGTCTACACGTGGCGTTCGCACCGAACACCACGCTTGCCGGAGTCAAAGGCAATCGTCGAGGCGACTCGACTTCCGCCACTCCTGCGTCACGACGGCGGACGTCATGACCGTCCTGCTGCCCATCTGGCACGACAAGCGTGAGACCGCGCGCCGGGTGCGGCAACGGATCGGCGCCATCATGAAGTGGGCGATCGCGAACGGCCACCGGCAGGACAACTTGGCCGGCGAGGCCAGCGCGGCGGCGCTCCCGCGAAACGGCGCCGTTCGGAAGCACATGGCCGCGCTGCCGCACGGCGAGGTCGCTGGTGCCCTGGCGAAGGTGCGGGCCAGCGCGGCCGGAACCTCGACGAACGGTGCGGCTCATCCTCCGGCAGCAGCAGACCGGCCCGCCGCCGGTGTGCCCGCTGGCCTTCGAGTTCCTGGTCCTCACGGCGGCTCGTTCCGGGGAAGTACGGCTGGCGACGTGAAACGAGATCGATCTTGCCGCCGCGGAGTGGACCGTGCCAGCCGAGCGAATGAAGGCGAACCGCGAGCACCGGGTGCCGCTGTGCGACCGCGCCGTGGAAATCCTGAAGGAGGCGCGAACCCTGGGCGTCGGCGGTCAGCTGGTGTTCCCGAGCCCTCGCGGGAAGGCCATCTCGGACATGACTTTGTCGAAGCTGGTCACGGAGCAGGGGGATCGCAGCCGTGCCGCACGGCTTCCGGTCGAGCTTCCGGGACTGGGCCGCGGAGGGGACGAACGATCCGCGCGAGGTCGTCGAGGCGGCGCTCTCGCACACGTCGTGCAGAACAAACGTTCCACCGCCCGGGCCTCGTTCTGTACCTTCCCAGATGACGGGAGTCGAAACGCATCGCGCCGCCCGGACGATCATGTTACGCGTGGCGAGCCGAGATCGATTGGCGTGCAGGCGGGACGCGATTAACCGAGGCCGAGCCGACCGCGAAAGAGCAGCGCCCACACCAGCAGCCAGAGCGCCACCGCACCGGCGCTGATGCCGAGCACCAACACCGGATGGTAGGCCAGCGCCAGCGGAATGGCGGCGCTGGTCCACAGCCCGCCGCCCATGAACGGCTCGTGCATGAGTTGCTTGTAGCCGAAGGCCGAGGTGGCGTCGGTGTTACCCTCGGGATCGACGACGCGCAAGAGCAGGAGCCCCGTGGCGGTGACGCCCATGGACTGCCCCATCTCGGCGATCGAGCGCTCGAACCACGAATCCGCTGGCAGGAGACGGCGCGCCAACCACATCACACAGAAGACGTTCCACAGTACCCCGGCCGCGACCAGGATCGCCAAGGGCACGAGCCCTCCCAGCACTACCTCCACGTTGATGGTCGAGATCGCGGCCACCACCAGGAAATCCATGGCGGTGCCCGAGAGGCGCTGCATGAGGCGATGGTCGAGCGGATTGCGTTTAGTGAAGTTGGCGAAGAAGAGCTGCACCACCAAGCCACCGATCATGCACAGTGGAAAGAGGGGGAAAGTGTCGAAGAAGGCGCGGCCGTCGGTGCTCGGCGGTCGCACCAGGAGTTCGACCCGTACCAAGCCGCCGTGGATCAGATAGCCAATGAAGACACCGAGACCGATGATGGCAAGATGGAAGCCGAGGCTGTCGATTGACGCCGCCGACACGGTCTGGCTCCCGGCGCTCGGCCGCTCAGCTGGGTCGTAGACGCCGACGATACTGCTCTCGGGCATATCCTCGATACGCTTCAGCTGCCGGGTGTAACCCCGGCGCGCCGCCCAGTTGACGAGCGCCATCCCGACGATGATGGCGAACAGGACGCCACAGGTCGCCGACGTGAGCGCCAGATCCCTGCCCTCGGGCCAAGCATAGGCATCGAAGACCGGTTCCAGACCAGCGGCCGTGCCGTGCCCTCCTTCGAAGCCGACCGGAATGATGGTGCCGATGGCCCCCGGGACGCCAAACACTGGCGTCAGCAGCACGATCGCCACCCCGAGGCCGACGACGTACTGGCCCCAGGCGACGATCTGGCCGTACGCCAACTGCGGCCCGGCGATCCCCCAGATGCGTCTGATCGGCGGAATGAACACGCCCAGGAAGAGGGCCGAGAACACGATGTTGATGAGGAATCCCGGCAGCTGATTCCACCCCGCCATCGTCGCTGCGGGCAGGGAGCCACCGATGGTCTGCACGACCACCAGCCCGAGCAGGCCTCCGATCACCGAGGCCGGCAGGTAGAGCTTCTGGAACAGGCGGATCTGGACGCGCAGGAGCTTGCCGACCACCAGCAGGATGCACAGCGCGCTGAAGGAGAGGACGATATTCATAGGATTCGGTGGCGAGTCCTCGAGTCAGTCGTGCCGCCCGATGCGCCCAAGACGACGAGGCTATAGGACGATAGGGTCATTGATGCCCCTTCAGTCACACGGGGAGTATATGCCGGGTTACCGCAGGCGCGGGATGGAGGCAACGTCTTCGAGCATACGCGACACCTGTCAGCGCCTCGTCTGCCCCGAGGTCTTCCCGAGAAATGGCCCAGAACCAAGTCGCTTCCGGCACGTACGACCACCCAGTGAACCCCGCTGATGGTGTCGGGAGCCTGATGAATGGGCCACAAACCCAGCCGGCACATGCGGACCGACGTCGCCGCGTCGGATCCGCCGTCCGACTCCGCCCGCTCGCCGCGCAGACGGCCCATCCGAGGTGCCCGTGGGGTAACCCCACCTGTTGCGGTCTACGATCCCAATTCATTCGAGGACGGTGCACTGGTCCGCTGGAATCCGATGCAGAACGAGGGATGGAGCGAGGGGAACAAGAACCCAGGAATGCTCTAAGGTGCATATGTGTCAATGACTTACAAGACATTCACGTCGGAAGCCCTGGAAGCCCGACGGCTGGTCGAACTGCGCGACCGCTGGGCTGAATCCGCCCCGAGTGGGTTCGAGTGGGTAGACGAACCGGTTCCCGGCTATCCGAAAGCGACCGATTCCCCGCGACGAGGACGCTGCGCGTGCGCTCAGGAAGCGCACCCTGACGAACCCCTGCAACGCCCGCCCGCAGTGGCTCGCCGATGCGCACGAAACCCTTGACGCCGCGGTTGGCAGCGGCGTACAAGGGGGGCATCATCCAACGATGACACCCTACGCGAGTTGCTGGCGCTCAACGCTGGCGACCGGTGATCAGGGACCAGCAAGGGGCGTGCCGCCAGTGACCATCGCGAGTAGCCATGGAAGTCCAGACCGATTCCGCTCCCAACCTGTGGTGGGGCACCTAGTCGGACGCTCGAATATCCCGATGTACCGGAGCGAACTCGGATGATCGCCACACAGTATCAGGTGGCGCTGTCCTTCGCCGGAGAACAGCGAGATTATGTTGACCGGGTCGCCCGGAATCTGCGGGCTCGCGGAATCGACCTGTTCTACGATGGCTTCGAGGCCGTGTCGCTCTGGGGCCGGAACGGTACAGAGACCTTTCAGGAAGTATTCGAGAAGCGGAGCGCCTATGTGGTCATGTTCATTTCCAAAGAGTACGTCGAAAAGTCCTGGCCGCGACATGAACGCCGTTCCGCACTGAGCCGCATGAGTCGCGAACATCGCGAGTTCATCCTTCCGGTCCGCTTCGATGACACGCCGGTGTGCGGGTTGCCCGGCGACCTTCTTTACGTGAAGAGCCATGAACACACGCCCGAACAACTCGCCGCGATGATTGCCGAGAAGCTTGGCGTCAAGCCGTACGACGTCAAGGCGTCCCGAGTACCGCCCCCGAGAATGACTTCTCCGACCGGCGAGGTCTCCTTCGACTACAGCGGACACAATGGGCGCTACGTGATTGGCTCAGGAATGCTTGAATTCGAAACGATGTGGACGAAGGCCAGCGACACTCGCATTCGTGTGTACAACGATCCTTCGTCCATCAACGGTGTCGCTCTGGCCCACGGATGCACGTCGATCTCGGAAGTGAGCGACGCGAAGTCGCTGGACTACACATCACGCAGCCGAACTCCAAGTCTCGGGCAAGTCGTCGTGCTGCGCAATGTGAACGGGTTCTACGCCGCCCTTCAGGTGGTCGAGATCAAGGACGACAGCCGGCAGCACGACCGGGACGAACTGCGATTCCGCTACGCAATTCAGTCCGACGGTTCGGCCAGCTTCACGGGTTTCGTGTGTCTTTGACAGGCAATGAGCCCCTGATTGCCCCGCGGCTCATTGCCCCACGGGGGGATCCGTCACGTCGCTCGATAACTGCTATCGGTCCACGTACGGCTGCGTTCGTCCGGTTCAATCCAGCCGAAAATTGTGCATGAAACTGTACACGGCCGAGCCGCCGTGGAGACGACACACCCCGCTCGCGAGCCGGTAGCAGCTCGGCAGGCCGTCCGACGTCGGTCCAGCGCAGGGCGGCTCGCTACGAGGGACGCTGGCCAGTCGCTACCCCGCGTGTGACGTGTGAAAGGACACGATCACGTCGACGGCGGCCGCGCCAGGCCCCAGCCGCTTTCGCCCCGGCTGGTGAGCGGCGCCTTCAGGCGCGTTGGCCTCAGCTTCGCGTCTCGCTCAGCAACTCGCAGTGTCCCGCTGCTTCGTGCATGTCCTCTGGTCTGACCTCGGCGTGTCCGGCCAAGTCGGTGATCGTCCGCCCACCTGCTCTTCCCGTACCATCCCATCCGACATGCCCACGACCGTTCCAGACAGATCCACCGCCCGGTACAACCATGAACAGCTCCTGGCCACGCTCAACGAACGCCAACGCGAAGCGGTCACCGCCCCGGACGGACCGATCCTCGTCATCGCCGGCCCCGGGTCCGGAAAGACCCGCGTGATCTGCGCCCGCATCGCCCACCTCGTGCGCACCGGCCGTAGCGAGCCCGCCCGCATCGCGGCGCTCACCTTCACCCGCAAGGCGGCCAACGAGATGGAGCAACGGCTGCGCACGATGCTCCCCGCCGGCGACGCGCGCGCCGTGTGGATCTCCACCTTCCACCGCCTGTGCGGCAGCCTGCTCCGCGAGCACGGCACCGCCATCGGGGTGCACGCCGATTTCCGGATCGTCGACGAGACCGAACGGATGAACGTCATGCGCCAGTGCATGTTCGACGCCAACGTCGACACCCGGGTCCACAAGCCGCAGGCGCTGCTGCACCGAATGAGCGTCATCAAGAACCGCATGCAGGTGCCAGCGACCCCCGACAACTGGGACGGGGACGAGCACGCCGTGCGCAACGCACGCCTCTGCGCCGTCTACCAGACCGCGCTCGCCGAGGCCAACGGGCTCGACTTCGACGACCTGCTGCTCGCCACGGTCCGCACGCTGCACGAGCACCCCGACGCGCGCCGCGCCGCCAGCGACCGCTTCCCGCGCGTGCTGGTCGACGAGTACCAGGACACGAACCTCCCGCAGTACGTCTTCGTTCGCCAGCTCGCCGAGGGACATAACGACGTGTTCGTGGTCGGGGACCCGGACCAGGCGATCTACGGCTGGCGCGGCGCCGAGCTGGCGAACATCATGAGCTTCCAGCGCGACTTCCCCGCCGCACGACGGATCGACCTGCAGTTCGCCTACCGCTCCAGCGCGCGCCTGCTCGAGGCCGCCACCGCGATGATCCGCCACAACGCCGACCGTCTCGACCACCGCCTGGGCTCGGCCAACCCACCGGGACTGCCCCCGGCCGTCCACAACGCAGCCGACCCGACGGCCGAGGCGAGCTTCGCCGTCAGCCGCGCCGCCGCGCGAATCGCACGCGACAACGGGTCGATCGCGATCCTCTACCGCACCAACGCGCAGTCGAGAGCCTTCGAAACCGCCTTCAAGCGGGCCGGCATCCCGTACCGGATCACCGGCGACAAGAGCTTCTACGACCGGCCGGAAATCGGCGACGCGCTCGCCTGCCTCCAGGCCGCCTCCAACCCCGACACCGACGACGAGGCGATGCGCCGGTTCGTCGACCTGCCGCCGCACCCGCGCACCGGCCAGAAGGCCGCCGCGCAGATCGACCGCATGCGCGCGCCCACGTTCTGGAGCCGCGCGGCGCTGGCCGTACGCACCGGAACGCTGCCCGACCGCCACACCGCCAACCTGCGGCTGCGTTTCGAGCTCGCCACGGTACTCGCCGCCGCCGCCCGGCGGCTGCTGCTCGACGACCTCGTCGACACCGTGCTCCACGAGACCGGATACCACCAAGCCGTCGCAGCCTCCGGCGACCCCGACGCGGCCGACCGCCTCGACAACCTGGCCGAGCTCGGCTTCGACGCCGCGGTCTTCCGCCGCGACGCCGGACAGACCGACACAGCAGCACCCGACGAGCGCCTGCAAGTCCTCGCGGAGTTCCTGGAACACTGCCGCTCGATGCGCGCACCGAAGCGCGCCCGCGCGGCCGACATTCGCGTGACGCTGTCCACCCTTCACGGAGCCAAGGGGCTCGAGTTCGACACAGTCGTCATCGGCGGCTTCGACGCCGAGCACCTGCCGCACCGCGGCACACTCGCCTCCGCCGACGACAACCGGACCGCCGTGGAAGAAGAACGCCGGCTCGCGTATGTAGGCATGACACGCGCCCGGTCCGAGCTGTACCTGAGCGTGCCAGCCGTCACCGGGCACGGCGCACGGCAGCGCCCCACCGAGACATCGCCGTTCCTGACCGAAATCCCCGAGAACCTGAGAACCACGACGGGCAACGCGGACATGTCCGCAGGGCCGCTAGGACCCGAAAGGCCGGTGTTCGCCGTCTGAATACCCACCGAAAGCGCCCTGGAACACCCCGCCACCGGCCTCACGGCCCCCCCGCGCTCTCTCGAACCTCGGCGCGGGCACGACACAAACCACGGGAGGCGGAAGCGGACGGGAGACAATGGTGGAGTCGGCACTCATGCATCCCCTCATTTTGCAAGCATCAGATCACGCCGAAAACCTGTCCGGCTACGCTTGGGGCGATGCGGACTGGATGGCCTCGCGCGCGGCCCGCAGCGCGCACGACGCGTCGATCGCGGTCTACGAAGCGCATCTCGGCTCGTGGATGCGGGTACCCGGCGAAGGAGGCTGGCTGACCTACCGCGACATCGCCGACCGGCTGGCGACCACGTCGCGGATCTGGGCTTCACGCACGTGGAGCTTCTACCGGTCGCGGAGTACCCGCTCGACGAGTCGTGGGGCTACGGCACGCTCGGCTACTTCGCACCGACGAGTCGTTTCGGCACCCCGCAGGAGTTCATGGAGCTGGTGGATACGCTGCATCGGCGCGGGATCGGCGTCCTCGTGGACTGGTCGGCCGCCCATTTCCCGAAGGACGCCCACGGCCTGGCCCGCTTCGACGGCACCTGTCTCTACGAGCACGCGGACGCGCGGCAGGGAGAGCACCCCCACTGGGGCTCGCTGATCTTCAACTACGGCCGCCGGGAGGTAGGCAACTTCCTGATTTCGAGCGCGCTCTTCTGGTTCGAGCAGTACCACCTCGACGGCCTGCGCGTGGACGCCGTCGACTCGATGCTCTACCTCGACTACGGGCGCGAGGCCGGGGAATGGGTGCCGAACGCCCGCGGCGGCAACGAGAACCTGGACGCCGTCGACTTCCTGCGGCACCTGAACGAGCGCGTCCACGCGGAGCACCCCGGCATCATGATGGTGGCCGAGGAGTCGACCGCCTGGCCGCTGGTGACCCGCCCGACGGACGCCGGCGGGCTCGGATTCGGCTTCAAGTGGAACATGGGCTGGATGAACGACACGCTCGAGTACATCTCGAAGGTACCGGTCCATCGCAGCCACCACCACGACGCGCTCACCTCCAGCCTGATCTACGCCTTCAGCGAGAACTTCATCCTGCCGCTGTCGCACGACGAGGTCGTTCACGGCAAAGGCTCGCTGCTGGCGCGCATGCCGGGCGACGAGTGGCAACGGCACGCCAATCTGCGGCTGCTCTACGGCTTCATGGTCGGCCACCCCGGCAAGCAGCTCCTCTTCATGGGCGGCGAGATCGCGCAGGAACGGGAATGGACGCACGCCAAGAGCATCGACTGGCACCTGCTGGACCGACCGCTGCACACCGGTCTGCGCAGGTGGGTGCGGGATCTGCACCTGCTCTACCGCGGCGAGCCGGCCCTGTACGAGCTGGATGCGGAGCCGTCCGGCTTCGAGTGGATCGACTGCGACGACCGCGGCAGCAGCGTCCTGAGCTTTCTCCGCCGCGGACGCGGCGGAGAGCCGCTCGTCGTCGTCTGCAACTTCACACCGGTCGCGCGGCACGATTACCCGGTCGGCGTGCCGCACGGCGGCTCCTGGCGCGAACGGCTGAACAGCGATGCGTCGTGCTACGGCGGCGGCGGTCTGGACAATGGCGGGCACGTCGTTGCCGGGGAGGCGCCATCTCACGGACGCCGGTTCTCCCTCCGGCTCACGCTGCCGCCGCTCGGCGTGCTATTCTTGAAACAGGACTGACGAACACCCGCTGGCGCTCCCTTCCCCGGACAGCTCCGGTTTCAGGACAGGTCGGCTCGGCAAAGCGCGCGTGGCTGGTTCTCACGGCCAGGAGTTCCGTGGTGAGACTAGGCACAGGAATGTCGCATCAGTTCGTCGCGCTGACATTGTTGTGGTTTCGTCCTCGGGAATGACGCGCCGCGCGGCCCGGCGCCACAGACCGTATCTGCTTGACAGGGCGAATGTTCCGGACTTCGGCGGCCGGACTCGGCGACAACGGCACGATTCTTGCTGCCAGCGCTGTCGTTGGGTGGCGCTCGAACGCTTTGCATTTCGGTACGGGTTTAACAGAAACGGAACGCGCGCGACACCTTCTGGACATACGGCGGCGGTAGCGTTGACGCTGGCCGGTTTCAGACCCCGCGTCCCGCGGTGGTCGAGGTGCAGCGCCGGTCGAATGCCGCGGAGCCGTTGGCGCGGCGGCTCTGCGTTGGATGGCGTGTTGGAGGAACTTGAGGAGTATGGCGAAACGAACGACACAGTCGACAGGGACCGTCAAGCGCACGCGGAAGACCGCACCGCGGAAGACCACCCGCCGCACCGCGGTGAAGCCGGTCGAAGCGGCGCCCGTGGAAACGACAACCGGGACCGGGCCAATCGAGGCGGCCGGCATGGTCGAGGCGGCGGCGCCCGAGCCGACCGACGCGCAGATTGCCGAGCGCGCCTACTTCCTGTCCCTCGAACGGCAGGGGTCGGGCGGTCCCCTCGACGACTGGCTGCAGGCGGAGCGCGAGCTGCGGAACGGCGAGTTCATTCGTACCGCTTGAAAGCGGGCGGCGCGGCGGGGGCTGGGCCACGACATTTATGTGGACCGTCGCGTCACCTGCAACACGATTGTTGAATTGCTCGGCGTCTTCCCGGCAGATCCAGGAACGAAACAGAGCGGAGGGTAAGTAAGCAATGATGACGTCCATGGCACAACCGATGGCGGTCGTGCTGGCCGGCGGCGATGGTATGCGTCTGCGGCCGCTGACCGAGCGCTGGCTTGGCCGGCACGTTCCAAAACAGTACTGCACGTTCGCGGGGACGCGATCGATGCTCGACCATACTCTCGATCGTGCCGCCTGCCTGTGCGACCCGAGCCGTATCCTCACGGTCGTCGGACGGCACCACCACGACGTGCTCGGCGCTCGCGCGCCGCGTGCGACGGACGGCGCGTTCATCGAGCAGCCGGCCAATCTCGACACGGCGCCGGGCGTGCTGTTGGGGCTGGTGCATGCCATGCACCGCGATCCCGACGCCACCGTGGTCATCCTCCCGTCGGATCACTTCGTGT
Source organism: Vicinamibacterales bacterium (assembly GCA_965222905.1). Classification (GTDB taxonomy): domain Bacteria; phylum Acidobacteriota; class Vicinamibacteria; order Vicinamibacterales; family UBA8438; genus WTFV01. Next base: position 780,954 of record OZ244976.1, read on the forward strand.
ACCCGGAGTGGCGGTTCGTGGCGAAGGTGCAGGTGGCGATTCAGGCCGCCGAGCGGCTCGGCGACCGGATCCTGCTGCTGGGGGCCGCGCCGACCGACGTCGAGGACGAGTACGGCTGGATCGTTCCATCCGACGACCTCGGACGCCAGCCGGCGCACCGCGTGTTCGCCGTGGAGTCCTTCGTCGAGAAGCCGGCCCCGTCGGAAGCGGCCCGGCTCTACGAGCGCGGCGCCCTGTGGAACACCCCTCGTCCTGGTGGCGCGCGCCCGCACGCTGTGGGAGCTCGCCTGCGAGCGGCTTCCGCATCTGACGCCGTTCTTCACGGTGCTGCAGGCGGCCATCGGCACGCCGCGGGCGACCGCTGTGCTCGACGAGGTGTACGACACCATGCCGCGGGTCAACTTCTCCTCGGAGCTGCTCGAACGGGCATCCGATCGCATCGCCATGCAGTCGCTGGACGGCGTCATGTGGAACGACTGGGGGCAGCCCGCGCGCATCGTCGAATCCCTGCTGGCGATCGGCAAGCAGCCCGCCTTCAGCCTCCGGCTCCTGGAAGAGGAGCTGGCGCCGCGGCGCGACTTCCGTTCGCTGGCGACCGCCGGCGCGGAAGCCGCGGCGAGCTGACCCCACGCCCGGAACGGCGAGCCGGGGGACACGCCCCGGTCCGCCGGCCGTTCCGTCCCCCGGATCCCCTTCGGACAGGCTCGGGTGCAGTTCAAGCGCAACGACCGCGATGCCTTCATCAACCTTGCATCCGACCGGGGATGGCGACGACAGCGTGACCGACATCGTGGTCGCCACGCAGCCGGGGCTCGCGTTCGTTCCTACCGGACGCCGACCAGACGGCGCGCCAAGTGGCGACGCCGGAAGCGTGGTGTCCGGTGCGAACGCCATGCAAGGCTCGAGTTGCCCGCTCGCGGGGGCGGGTGCTCCCTGAGCCACTGATCGAGCGACTTGTAGCTCTGCTCCAAGCCGTCAGTCATGCCTGTCGCTACCGCCGCATCGCGAGCCTCCCTCGAACGGAAGTCGATGACCGGTGGTCACGGGTGCTTCGCTCTGGGGGTGTGGGTCATCGACGCTCCCGGGGTCGTACGTCTCCGTGTGCACGAGCCTCGACGGCGGCAGCAACTCGCGAAAACGTGCCCGCGAAGCCGAACTCGCTGGGGCCCCTGTCGCTTCGCCAACGCCACTGAGAGATAGGCATCGACCATCCTGGCGGGCCAAGGAGCCAGCACGGCACCAGCGCCGGATCCGTGTGGTCTGGTCGCAACATTCGCCGCCGGCGCACTCAAGACAACGGCCGCCGCGCGATGCGAATACGTCCGGCCCGAATTGTGATCACCGCCTGCGCCTCAATCGCCTCCCTGTATCGGCCGATCACTTCGGCCATCAGAGCGATGCGCTGAGGCACCGGCACGTCCGGAAGGCGCACCAACCCCGCATGCTGGACTTGGCCAACGTACACGAGCTCTCCGAAATCGGTATCGATCGTGACCAGGACCCTGCCTTCGGCAGCGGAACGTTCGAGCAGTGCCTGATCACCCGGATCCTGTCCGAGCTGCCGAGACTCAAGCACGTCATGGCCCTGATCCCGCAGCCAGTCTGCCAGACGGCGGCCGACGCAACGGTCGACGAGGAACTTCACGGTTCCGCTACCGACACGGCGGATAGCGTATCGTTGGCGATCACCGCATGCGCGTAGGCCACGCACGCGCGAATGTCCTCAGGCTCGAGATCCGGATAGTCGTCCAGGATTGCCTCCGCCGTGACTCCCTGGGCCAGGAGGCTCAAGATGAGCTCGACCGACACTCGCATATCCCGAATGATCGGCTTGCCACCAAAGATGTCCGGTCGTGCCGTGATGCGTCTCAACAGTTCCGAACGTGTCATGCCTGCACTCCCTCGTTGCGATCTTCCAGCTCGGCAGAGCCGAGGCAGACCTTCCGGAATCGGTCCGGCCGTGGGCCGACCACACCGAGCATCCAACTGCCCAACCTGGTCCCCGTACCGGTTTCCGCGCGCATCGGCGCGTTGAAGAGCGGGACGGTCAGGGTCAGGCCCTCGGTGGCAGTCATCGGGACGTTCATGGGCAATTGTAGTTGCCGGAATCAGGCGCCGGACGCACCCCGGAACCCATCCAGGCATTCACCCGGGATCTACCCAGACTCGGCTTGCGCGTGTGGCCTCCGGCTGGCGACGCCGCCAGGAACAGCGACGAGGACGATGTCGGTGTACTGGTCGACCAGTTGGGGATCACGAGTGCCCATCAAGCATTCGAGATATACCGGACGGTGCTGCCGCATACGGCCGCCGTCGACGCGCGGCGACGGGAACTCGTGTCGAAGATCGTCGATGAGAGGGTCAGGACCCGGCGGTGAGCGAATCGCCCGCCGAAATCGCGCACGCTGACCTCCGTTCCGGCACTGCGATTCGAGCCCGATTCACGGTGGATTCTACGCTCGGAGGCATCCGAGATTTGACACCCTATCTGACACCCTACGGAGCGGACGCGGGTGCGATTTCTGGACGCGGCTGGATCCGGATTTCGCGAATTCCCTAAGCAAAACGGCGGATCTGGACACGTCCGGACGCGGCTGGACGGCCCACAATGTGATTCGTAATCAGCAGGTCAGCGGTTCGAGTCCGCTCGCCGGCTCCAATAGCATCAATAACTTGCAGCCGTTTAGCGGGACAGGCAATTGCGGCTGTGTCGGCACTATGTAGGCAAATCGCCCGCTCAAGCCCGCAAGAGCCAGCACCGCGCGGCAACATCGCGAACGGCCGCGACCGACGCCACCGTTGAGCCGCCTTCGTGAACGATGCCCCCTTTCGACCGCGTCTAGCCGTCACGCATCTTCTCATCGGCCGCGCTCCAGACGTACGCCGTCCGCCGCCATACGACTCAGCCCTGGTACCAGTCGGCACCGTGGATCTTGCGGCATCCCACGCTTGCGTGGTGACGCTGCGAGACTCCATTCTCACGAAGCGGGCACGTACAGCACAATGGCCTCGCCGCGCCGCTGGTCGCTCTCCAACAGGAGCCGGCCCCGCGCCACGGCGCCGCAGTGCCGGCGCTCTCATCGGCGCCGCGGCAGGCTGCGCGGTCGGGTTCTACTTGGTCAAGACCGGCGGCGACCGGGACGATTGGTCAAGACCGGCGGCGACCGGGACCAGCTACCCGTTGCCTGTTCCGTCATGGCCGCCATCGGCGCGGGTGTCGGCGCCCTAGCGGGCAGAGCCAGCATGCCTGCCGCGCCCCGAGGGGACCCCCTGAGCGCCTGGATGCCTGATCTGGAAGACCGGTGTCACGCCGAGAGGTGGCACTCGGATCTTTCGAATGTTCTCGGCCGCGCGTGGGGACACCGGTGGATGACTGACGCCGGTCGGGCGCCGAGGGGCGTTGCCCGCGGTGGGCTGGCTAATGTCACCAGGCGCACGAGCTGGTCGGCCGTCAGTGCGAGCACTGAGAACTGATCCGTACGACCAGCCTGGTCATACGGATCACTTTTTCAAGCTTCGACAACACCCGTCCGCTCCCTCGCTGGCGTGCCTGACGATCAGGCCGTCGGCGGTGCCGACGACGTAGATGCCGCCCTCGCGCTGCCGCTGTCTGGCATGGTTGACCAGGACCGAGCGACCATCCACCAACGTCGGCTCCATCGACTCGCCGAGCACCTGATAGATGCGGCAGTCGCTGGCGGAGGCGCCGCGGCTGTCAGCCCCGGCCCCCGGAAACTTTGATGCGGCCGATGACCCGCTCGCGGTCGACGTCGGTCCCGCCGCCCGCGGCGGTGGCCACCTCCCACACGCCCACGAAGTCGCCCTCGTCGAGCGCCCCCGGCGCGGGCGCTGTCGCCTTCGAGCGCGCGGACCCGCGAGGCGAGCCGGGCGGCGGGCATCGGGCCGACGGTGAGTCCGAACAGCTAGTCCCAGGAGACGCGCATGCCCTCGGCCGCCGACGACAGGTTGGCCGGCGACAGGCCGGACCTGCGGTGCTCAACCATTGGAGATCAGGTGCCGCGCGATGCCCGTGCGGTGCGAAGGCTGCAACTGGAAAGATCGCGCAGCTTCCGGCCGGTCTCATCGAAACAGTTCATCGAGCCGCCATACTAGCTGTATCGCTTCGGGCCAGCCGGTTGCAGCGAACACATCGAGTAGATCCATCAGGGCCCCGAGCACCGCGGGATCTTGGACTTCGCTTCTGTGATCCGCCAAAACGCGCTCCACGAGATTCACGACCGTCCCGATCGCGAGGGCATCGATGTTGTAGTTTCCACCCTCTCCCGCGCGTGCGGCACGCGCAGCCATGATTACCGCGCGCGCCGCATCAAACTGCACCACCTCATTGAGCAGTTCCATAAAGTGATGAGCTGTCGGTGCCAGAACGAACCCACGGTCTAGCCCGAAGTCCAGAATCTGGTTGAGAATTGGCTCAACAAGATAAAAGAACTCCCGGCGTGCTTCCACAGTTGCATCGGCGTCGCGGCTGTGCTCTCGCGAGAAACAAAAGTAGACATGCGCAACCGACTCGTCGATGACACCGTATAGATCCTTCAGGCGCTCTTCATCGCGCTCGTCCCGTGCACGATCTCGCTCTCCCAACACCTGGCAGGTCTGACGAATGGCTCCGGAGACGACACCCAGAACATCCTCAACTTCGGCACGCTCTTCGGCCAAGCGCGTCGGAACCACCTTGTGCCAAAGACGGAACACTGCCGCGTGAAGCAGCGACGGATTCGACATCGGCGCTCTAGCCAAGTCACCTAAGGCGTCACCGGCCCACGTATCTCCGCGCTCGAACCGCAGCCAAATGACAATGTCGAGCAAGTTGTCGCGGAACTCGGTCCGTTTCGATAGATCCTGCGGCAGCACGGCCCACAACCGCCGCGCTGCGTCGGCCACACGTTCCTGTTGACTGCCCGCTACGCGCGCGAGCGAGTCGCAAGTAGCCAACCGAACGATTGAGGCGGTGTCGTTCGCGATCCGATCGTCAATGAGCCGCCAGAACACCGTGGGCGCCACGTCCGAAATGCGAAACAGTTCTCGCACGACTAGGTACCGGATGATCGCGTCCCCACTGCCGACCATCGCCTCAATGGCTCCAAGCGCTTCTTGATCTGGCTGCCGAAGCGCGACCCAAGGAAGACCCTGAGCCGCTTCTGTCTCGGGGCGCGGCGACCAAGCCGGATAATCTGAGTCTTCATTCCTCGGCTCATCACCGTCCACGAGAAACCTACGTGTCGCATCCAACAAGATCGCACGAACAGTCCCAAAACCTGTGTCCGTGGACTCTACGACGCGCGCCGCGAGCATCGCTGCCGTCGCGATTCGAGTACGCACCATCTCGACAACTGGCGCATCTGCATCACCGTCACTCAAAAATTGGTTGCATTGCTCAATCGTCGGAAGAATCTCGTCCACCGCGGCGCTACTAGGAGTCCCATTCCGCCACGACTCCTCGAACGCGGCCAGAGGAGATGAAACTTCGCGCAGCCGTTGATTCGAAGGCTTCTCCAGGTCCGCGCCCTGCTCACGAAGCCAGTCTGTCTCACCAAAAGGTCCGGATGACAATGAAAACCGCACCATTGGCTCATTCCTCGGTTCCCGTTCCGCCAAAGCCATTCCTACCTTAACAGCTCGGGCCTCCTCTGTCACAACCAAGTCCGCCGGAACCATCCCAAGGATTCGCTCGCACCTATCCGATGCCCCGTCTTCGTCGATATAGGCTCCCGGCACGCCGACCACCGCTCGCTCTATATTCCTTCTCCGGTCTCGCGACCAAAACGGATAGGCGGCGCCGATGAAGTCGGCCACCTGTTTGATCGTCGCATTCCCCAAGAGAACGGGCTCGGCGACGCACAAAGGATAGAGGCGCTGGGAAAGGCACTCCGCGTGCCGAGCACCAAGAGCCAACACCTCGGCCCACCAAAACGCCATTCGGGCGTTTTCCACCAACAATCGAAGTGCCAGTTCAATGGAGCGTTCGTCGTCACCCTGTACGCATATCTCAATGTGCGTAAGGATCGCGTCAGCGAGCTTTAGTTCCTCGTCCTGGTGGGAGCCTGCACGCCAGATCTCACTACCGTCCGCAACATATACCGCCTCATGATCGCCGAATGCGAATTTTTCAAGCAGCTCGTCAATGGCGTGTCCCTGGTTTATATAAGGCTCCACATGTTCTCGCGCCACAAATCCATCAACAGCCGCAATGCCTCCGCGAATCGCATGTTCCTCACTCGCGGCGAGGAAGTCGCCGTAGTGTTCATTCAACTGATAGATACACATGCCGAAGTCTTGTCGGCGATTACTCGTCATCGGAAGAACCGGAGTTCCGAACGATGTAGCTGCGGTGCTTGTCTCCTTGTAAGCGAACACGCGCTCGTATATTTCAGCAACGAAAGCGGGATCGCTAGGCCAGATCGCTCCAACATTCCAAGCGATGTGGCGCACGTACTCAACGGACAGAGTCTTGTCCCCAATCGACGCCAGAATTGCCCGAAGAAGAGTCCGCGATTGTTCGGCATCCGTGCAGTGCGTTCGTGCGACCAGCCGGGTAGCCCAAGAGGCAGCGAGCGCGTCAGCCCACGCGTGATCCTTTCGGAGTGCCCAAGTGGCGGAAAGCACCGCACGACCGATTCTTCCGGCACTTGCCAAAACTGCCTCCGTGACGTCTCCATCTATGGCGCTAAAGGTTTGAACGGTAAGATCCCAAGCGAATCGAGGATCGGGCCGCGCGACCAAACGCTCGAAGGCAGCGAACCACATTTCTTCGTTCCCGGCATCAAGGGCCCGGCGGGCCTGTAATAAACGCAGGGCGGCGTCGGCCCCGGCGTCTTCGTTGCGCTCGACCGACTGAGTGATCGGAGCAAGGTCCTCAAGGTTGCGGGCCTCACGGACCACGACGGACATCGGTATGAGCCGGCCGAATAGACGGAGGTACACCTGTTCGCTAGTCAACAGGAACCAAGCCACATACCAGAATGTGTCCCTGGCCTCGAACCAAAGGCGAGTAAAATAGTAGTTGATGCTCGGCCTCAAAAAAACAGGGCGGGCGGGTTCCGTGGCCAGGAATTCGGCGACCTGCGCGGGTTCATCCTCGATCAACAAGAAACTGACCGCGAAGTCGAAGAGGATATTGTGGGCGAACGCGACTCGCTGACCTGCAGTACCAACCTCCGTGAGAATTTCCGAACTGAGGAGGTCTCGCCAGGTGTCGTCGTCTTCCGTCCTGTAGTGCGCGTCGTGGCGCACTGACAATTGTCGAGCCTCGACCATTGCTCTCGCGATGGCCGCCAATACCGAGCGGCGGCGCAGTGCTGTCGGTCCCGTTGACACCCGCTGGCGCCAGAACAGTGCCAACAACTGGACCTCAGACGACACTTCGCTGAGCTCGTCCGGATTCACGCCCCCACCGAGCAACTTCTCCGCTAACCACAAATTGAACGGAACGTGGAGCAGTCGCCGGAAGTCACGTGAGCTCCGGTCGTAGATGTTGACTAAGTTCGGGACCGTCGCAACCGCCTGGTACGTCTCGTCATCGGACAATTCAGGAACGAAGAAGTGTTGGCAGTGCACGTCGGCAGCCTGAAACGCGGCTCCCGGAGACGCCCCGGTGCGAGGAAATAGATCGAGCAGTGTTTCGGACCGTGATGCATCAAATGTCCGTACGGCCACAATGATGCGCCAACGTGCCTGCAGGACATTCTGAGCGCGGCGAATAAGGGTCCGAACGTACCGCTGAGGGTCTTCTGATCGGAGGGCGTCGTAGGAATCTATAACAAGTAGACCTGGCGCGGCTGGCGTAGCGTGGTCCTCGGTGGCCAGCGTTGCGACTAGATCGTGCTCAAGGTCGAACGCTGCTCGAAGTTCTTGGTCATTGCGTACCGAATGCCGGTCGAGTGCCAGCAGGAAAGCCGGCCGATTCGCCTTGACGACTGCTCGAAAATGGTTAGCAAGAAGGTACGTCTTCCCGACACCTGGAGCGCCGACAACGACTCCATTGCCTTTGCCTTCGAACTCCGCGAATTCGGTTGCGAGACGGTCACGCCGGATTTCCATTTACAGCTCCTCAAGCGCTTTACGTGCGAGGCGGGCAACGGGGGATTCGGTACGCGGGGCGGTCCCTGCGCGAGCGCCGAGTTCATCGATCAACGCCACCAGTTGGCTGTGGTCAGGGAGTCCCGTTCGGGGAACGCGCGGCGCGTGATAAAAGATCGGCACGAGCCAGGGCGGGAGCGCGTCGTGAAGCCTCTGCTTGGCTTCTTCGTGGGCGACTGCGGACGCGAGCATCCCGGCGGTGTTCGTCAGGTTGACGTCGTACGGGATGATGGCAAAATGCGCTGGTTCATCGGTCAGAATAAAATCACCTCCCACTAGCTCCAGGGTCTTTGTGAAGAACGGGTCCGCCAAAGAGAACCCAACGAACAGGACGGGTCGAGTTGCGAGCAGCGTCCAGATGATCTTGCGTGGCAGCGTTCGGAGATCCGCGTTAGCCGATGACAGATCGTGGCCGTACGCGCTAGCGTAGTGCATGGCGCCCAAGATCAACCGATCTGGCGCGCTATGTAGGCCGTGCAGATGCAGGACGCCGGAGTGCCGCGGGCTCTCACCGAGGCGCCGCAAAAAATCGAATACGAGGTACGGACGCTTGTGGTCCGTGAGGTCGACCGATTCGCAGCGGTGCACACAAGCCGGATTGGAGTACTCAGTGATGCACGCCTCCTCCAGTGCCGGGTCGAAGTTCGGCGTGATCAAGCCGCAGAAACCGAGAGAAACCAGTCGTCGGTGAAATGCGAGGTCCTTCCGAGGGGCGCCGTCGAACGAAAACGTCCGGTCTAGCCGCTTGAGGTACTCGGCGGTACGGCCCGCTGCAGCGGCGAGCGACGCGATCTCGTCCACATTGGCGAGATTATCAACGGATAGAGTCAGCGCCGGAGCAAATTCCATGGCGAGCCGTTGTACGAGGTCCTCCCAGAGCGGGTATCCCATTCTGGCGCTCGCGCCGGCTCCCGCGAGGAGCAGAGGACGTCGGGCACTCAGGAGGGGCAGCAGAAGACCAACTCCGTCCCTTGTTGGCGGCATCGATGGCGCGTCTCAAACGAGGGTTGTCGGGCGACGCATAGGCGCACGCCAGAGAGTTTACCAGCGGTTGACCTATGTAGGCGGGCCTTTAAGCGCCTCGGGGCAGGCGACCAAATCAGATTGGGATCCGGCGCCAGAGGCGAGTCACCAGCCACGCGGCGTGGCGGCAGGTCGGTCGAGCTCCCCGGCCCGCGTACAGGGCCGCACCGTCTTCGTCCGCCTCGTCGCTCCCCTTGCGCCGCTCAGTCGCGTCGGCGTGTCGCTGATCGGGGCCGCTGCCGCGCGCCGGGCCGCCCTTGGCCTCGTCCACGCGCATCGGTTGCGCCACTTCGCGGCAACGCAACTGCTCACCGCGGGCGCTCCCCCGTCCGAGATCCAGCACTTCTTACGCCACGCCCGCCCGCAGACCACGGCGATCTACCCCAAGGTCGATCACGATGCCCTGGGCACAATCGCACCCCCGTGGCCGGGAGTGGCCGGGAGGTGCAGCATGACGTCCCTGCGTCACGCCCTGGTTGCTTCGCGAACCGCATTGAAGGCGGACCCGCGACCGCACCGCGTCGACGACCCCGCACAACCTGCTCCCCTGCCAGTTAGGAACCCTTGTGCAAGCGCCAAGCGACGATCTCAATCACCGTGCCCTGCTCGTCCTGGCACGATCAGCGATGGCTCAAGCCACGGTCACCGCCGTGCGCGGCGTCGTCGCGCGGAGGCTGGCTTGATCACGCACATCCACGCCGGCAGCCGTGGCGTGCGCGGCCTCGCGGCCTGCATCACCCACGACCAGTCGTCGGCCGACGAGCGGCAGCCGACGAGCGCCGACCGCGTCGGGCTGGTCGCCGGCCTGAACATGCCGACCGACGACCCACACCTCTGTGCTTCCACACGAATAGTGCCGCCCGGAACAACGGAAAGGCGGCCGTCAGAGCATAGCCAGAGGGCGGTACGCAAACGCACGACACAGAAATAGCGGCCGGAATACCGGCAGGCAAGGAAATACCGGCCGCCTCCGGCACCGCCAGGGACGTGCGATAATGCGCCATGGCGAAGAAGAAGCGAAGAGCCAAAGGACTCTTCGCCGCCACCGTACGGGTGCACGCGGTGCACGACCCCGAACAGAACGCCCGCATCATGCAGGCGTGCGTGCAGCAACGCGCAGTCCACAACCGAACCGTCGAATACCTGCTGGCACACCGCAGCGACGAGCCGCTGCAGAAGAACAAGGCCGAAGGCATCATCGGCCTCTACGGCCGCTGGCCAGAGTGGCGCAGCGAAAACGAAGGACTGGCCGAAATACCGTCCCTGGTGGCCCGAGGAACAATCGCGGCCGCCGCGGACCAGGTCGCCAAATGGGAGGCCACCAACCTGGAACACGCCGTGCTGACCGCCCAGGCAGCCGAAGCCGGCAAGCCGATCCCCCGCAGGGTCCAGAAACGTAGTCCGGAACCCGATCGACTATGGCGCCGACGCAAGAAGGAAGAACGCGACGGCCGCCACCGATGCCGGATCGACGAGAAGGTGAAGCGGATCGACCGCCGGACACTGCATGTGCCCGGAATCGGAGAAATCAAGACCAAGAAGGACCTGCCCGAAGACCTCGACACCCGGTCCTGCGTGATCCTGGAACGCACGCCGCCCGTGCGCCTCCAGGAGAAACCGACCGCCGAAGAGCGCTCGTTCAAGACTCACATCGGTGCGCGACAACCGAAGCCGAAGCGCAAGAGCCCCACGGCGTCGTGAACAACCTGACCGCCGTCGATCAGAGCGGCAAGGTGGAGACCTTCCAGCACGACCGCCAGAAGGCCCTGGAAGCCGACAAGCGGATCAGGAAGCTCGGGCGCCGAATCGCCCGCTGCAAGAAAGGCAGCCGCACGTGGACACGGCTGCAAAAGACCCTGCAGAGCCTACGCCGGAACCTCTGCAACGGACGCGAGCACCAGCAGCGGGCCTGGGCGAACTACCTGGTCCACCGCTACGACACCATCTGCACCGAGAAGCTCAGCGCACGGAACATGACCCGCAGCGCACGCGGGACCAGTGAAGAGCCCGGAACCAACGTCAAGGCCAAGCGCGGACTGAACCGGAGCCTGCTGGGAATAGCCCCGGCCAAGTTCAACAGCATCCTGGAACGCAACGGCATGCGCGCCGGGACCCGGATCGAGCTGGTACCCGCCCGCGGGACCAGCTACACGTGCAACGCCTGCGGAAGCCGCCATCGGAACAACCGCAAGAGTCAAGCGGTCTACCGGTGCCGGGACTGCGGGAATGAAGACAACGCCGACGCCAACGCCGCACGCAACGTGCGCGACAGAGGCAAGGCCACCATCAGGGCGCGGATGGACGCGTCCCGGGAACCGGACGACCGTGTTCCCGAAGGAGCCGATGCAGGCCGGACGAACGACGGGCAGGAGCAGTCTCGCCCACTCGTGACGCCGAGCCCGCCCGAGAGGGCACCCGACCCAGGGGGCGTTGGAGGCTTCAGCACGCCCACGATCAGAGCCGCACAGGAATCCTGGCCGGAAACGGATACACAGGAATCCTGGCCAAACGGCCGGATATCGTGAGGTTCCACAACCTCGCCGGCCTGATCATGGCGCGGACGGCGGCAGACGCCGAGGCCATCAAGAGGCTGGCTGGCACATCGAGCCGCGGCCGGAAGCTGAAGGCGCCGTTCTACCATTTCTGTGGTTCCTCACGAATAGTGCCGGAGAAACCCGGCAATCAAGGCCAGAACCACTAGTGAGGGTCGGACCGAACCGCCGGCAGAACACAGCATTTCTGGCCGGAACCACGCGGAACACGAGAATGCGGGCCGTAGCAGGAACAGAGGATGACGACGAAGGAAGGAGCAGACTAGCATCGGACCGTGACGGTCCGACTGCACCTGACGGACGACCCGGCGACGAACGCACGGATCGTGGACACCGGCGCGCAGCAGGGGGCCGTCCACAACCGCACCGTCCAGCACCTCCTCCGGGACCGTAGCGACGAGCCGCTCCAGAAGAGCAGCGCGCGGGGGCATCACAGGCCTCCAGGAACGCCGGTTGACCTGGCGAAAGACGGTTGACCTGGCGAAAGGAGGAGTTCGGACTCCGCGACATCCGCTCGAAGACCGCCCGCGGCGCCATCGTCGCCGCGGCCGACCAGGCCGCAAAGTGGGAGGCCGTGAACGAGCGGCGCGCCATCGCCGTCGCACGCACCAACGACAACGGAGAGCCCATCCCGCGAGGCATCCAGCGCCGGCGGGTCGACCCGTGGCGCCTGTACCGCCGACGGAAGCTCAAGAAGCGCCGCGGACGGCACCTCGTCCGCGTCGACGACGGAGTGCGCCGCATCGACCGGCACACCATCTCCCTGTTACCGCTAGAATCGGCAACAGAGCAATGACTCACAAGAAGGATCGGCGGCGCCGCGATCAGGACGCCGAAACGTCGGAGAGATCACGATGAGCAGCAACCAAGAGGAGCCGGCACACGACGATCTGGGACAGATCGACTGGCGGGAGTGCCCACACGTGCAACGCGACCCCGAGATCATGAGCGGCGCATGGTGCTTCGAAGGAACCAGGCTGCCGGTATCCACGCTGTTCGGCAACTTGGCAGACGGACTGAGCATACCGGAGTTCATGGAACAGTATCCAAGCGCTAGGGCCGACCACATCAGCGCTGTGCTCGAATTCCAGGCTCAGAGGCTGGAGGCCACTAGCACCCAATGAAAAATTCTGTTCGATCACTGCACACCACAGGGGCTGAAGGAGTACCTGCAAGAGCATGAGGTACGAACCGCGAAAGACGAGGATTTACACGAAGTCCGGAACGGAGAACTGATCAAAGCAGCCGTGGACAGGGGCTTCGACGTCCTGATAACCGCCGATAAGGACAGTGATCGATATAAGGTTTTCAACTTCATCGGGGTAGCAGCTTGTAATTCCATTCCCCGTGAGCCTCTTGCAAAACCCCTGGTCGGCCGGGTTTTCCTACCCGAGGCAGAGGCGACGGACGGTCAGCGGGTGGGACGCAGCGTTCGTAGGATAGCAGCCATCACCGGCGCCGGGGAACCGGAGACACGGGGTCTCAAGGGACCTCTGGGACCTCCCGGTCGGTTATGAGGGCGAGCGCGCGCGACGAGACGTGGCGCATTTCCCTCACGATTCGTTCCAGTTCGCGGTTGTTCTCGAGCCACTCCCGGTAGATGGCGAGTTCGTCTTCGGAGAGCAGCAGGCCGACCGTTTTTCCGCGCACCTTGTGTGTCCAGTAGCGGTACGGGCCGTGACGCGCGTCCGGGTCGCGGTGGCAGCGGCAGGCAGGCTTCCCGCACGTGAGACGGCGGGTCTGGATACTGCCCTGGCGGACAAACCCGAGCGTTTGCAACTTCGCCTTGAGCGCATCGTACTGCTCGCTGTACCGGCGCATCGGGTTCCGGCGGCCCATCGGTTCCCCTCCTTGACATCACTCCTATACTACTATATATAGTAGGTTCCGGGAGCAGTCAAGCCATGCAGAACCTGCGCGCCTCGTTCGCCGCCTACTGGGAGTCGATCCAACAGGGCCTGTTTCCCCGGTTGGAGCAGGTGTTGGGTTCGCTGACCGAGAAACAGCAGCAGTTGGTGCAGACCCTCGAGGTGATCCGTATCGAGCAGATGATTCCCTCGCGCTTGCGGATGCCGGGCCGCCCCCGCAAGGACCGCGCGGCGGTGGCGCGCGCCTTCGTCGCCAAGGCGGTCTACGACATGCCGACCACGCGCGTGCTGCTGGACCGGTTGGCCACCGACGTGGTGCTGCGGCGCATCTGCGGCTGGGAGCGGCGGCGCGAGATGCCGAGCGAGTCGGTCTTCTCGCGCGCCTTCGCCGAATTCGCCCACTCCCAGTTGCCCCAGCGCGTGCATGAAGCGTTGCTCCGGAAGACGCACGGCGACCGTTTGGTGGGCCATCTGTCCCGAGACTCGACGGCCATCGAGGCGCGCGAGAAGCCGGCCGCGAAGGAGAAGTCGCCCCCGCCGCCCAAGCGCAAGCGGGGGCGGCCGAAGAAGGGTGAAGAACGGCCCAAGACGCGCAAACGCCTCGACCGGCAACCGAGCATGACCCTGCCGGAGATGCTCGACGACCTGCCGGCCGAGTGCAGTGTGGGCACGAAGAAGAACAGCAAGGGCTACCGGGACACCTGGGTCGGCTACAAGCTGCACATCGACGTGGCCGACGGCCAGATTCCGGTCAGTTGCATCCTGACGTCCGCCTCGCTGCACGACAGCCAGGCCGCTATTCCCCTGGCAACGATGTCAGCCGAGCGGACGACAAACTGCTATGACCTGATGGATGCCGCCTACGACGCGGTGCAGATCCGCGAGCACAGCCGCGCACTCGGCCACGTCCCGCTGATCGACATCAACCCCCGGAGTGACAAGGCGCTGGCCGAAGAACTGCAGACCGAAGCCCGGCGCCTGAAGCGCCTCGGCTTGCAGCTTCCCGAACAGGTTCGGTACAACGAACGCACGGCGGGTGAGCGCGTCAATGGCCGACTCAAGGACGAGTTCGGCGGACGCCACGTCCGAGTCCGCGGCAACGCGAAGGTGATGTGCCACTGCATGTTCGGCGTGCTGGCGCTCACCGCCGACCAGTTCCTGCGGCTGGTGACGTAACCAACGCCTCGCCGGCCAACGCGCATCCCCTTCCGGCCGCCCGACAGGCGTCAGTCACCAACCGGTGTCTCCAACGCCCGGTGGGGAAACCCTCGAACTCCCTGATTTCCGCCTCTTGGGTCGCCGCCGGTCCTCCCGCCCCCGCATTCTCGGTCGGGATCCAGGCAAAACGATGTTCACCAGAAGGACTTGTGCTCCGAGCCGAGCTACGCCAAGAGTTTTGCAAGCGGCTCCCGTGAAACTCATCGCGGACCAGTGCGAGTGCCTCCATCTGCTCCTTGGTCACCTTGACGCCCGTCGGATACTCCCCGGCGTCGAGTTCGGCCCGGACCTGGAGCCCGGTCTCCGTCCGGACGTTCCCGATGCGGTCGACGATGGTCTCATACGTCGTCAGCGGGGTGCCCCGCCAGTTCGCCGTGATGTGACAGAAGAGCCGGTGCTCGATCTTGTTCCACTTGCTGGTGCCCGGCGGGAAATGACTCACCTCGATGGTCAGTCCGGTCTCGTCGGCCAACTGTTGAAGCTCATGCTTCCAGGCATGCAACCGGTACCCGTTGCTCCCGCCCGCATCGGCCGTGATGAACAGGGTCGTGGCGTCGGGGTAGGCGCCGCAGCCCATCTGGCGCCACCATTGGCGAATCGACGCCACCGCGAACGCCGGTGTGTCGTGGTCCCAGCCCACGCTCACCCAGGCTTCGTTGCGCGCCATGTCGTAGACGCCGTACGGAATCGCCTTGCCCTCGGCATCGGTCGGGAAATCATGCACCAGCACCGCTGGCGGCGTGCCCTTCGGCTGCCATTCCCGCCCGCCGTTCTTGAAGTTCCCGACCAGCTCTTTCTTCTTCGTGTCGACCGAAATCACCGGCTGGCCGGCGCTCAGATGCTCGTCGGCAGTCCGGTTGATGTGCTCGAACTGCGCGTTGCGGTCCGGATGCGTGGCGCCTTCCTGTCGTTTGCGCGGCGATTGCAGCCGGTAGCCCAGGCGGTGCAGCAGCCGGCCCACAGTGGTTGAACTCACCCGCCACCCCTGCTCGGTCAGCGCCGCCGCCAGCTTCGCGCGACTCTTGCACGTCCAGCGCAGCGGCGAGGTCGGGTCTCCGCGCGTGAGCGGGTCCACCAGCGCTTCGAGCGCGGCCTGGATGCCGGGTTGATCCTGCTGGATGCGGGGCCGTCCGCCCCCAGGGCGTCGGATGCGGTCCGTCGGCGCCTCGTCGCGGGCAATCTCCCCGCGTCCCTTGCGAATCGTCGCCCGAGCCAGACCGGTGGCCGACGAAACCACCGCGTCGCCGCCGTAGCCGATGGCACGCGACTCGGCCGCCCCCCACCGCCGGCGACTGCGCTCGTCCAACACGGGCGCGACCACGGCGTACTTCGCAACCAGGGTCGCTTCCAGCTCGATGTCTCGCTTCATACCTCCAGTATGGCCAGAAACCCGGCAGGTAGGAAACTAGTTTAGGGCAGTGTCCTAAACGGATGCGGAAGCAGGAGAGAATCTCGGGATTGCCACTGCGAGTGGTGGTACTGACACGACCGTACTGGCCCAGCGTGAAACCCCACGCGGAGAGAATCCGAAGAGCCGTAGAAGGAGCCGAACCCGGCCGCTTTACGACTGTAAGGACGGCAAGAACAGACACGATCGACCAGTCAGCAGAAAGGACCGCTGACGCACAGAAGCCGGGGAGACCAGCAGGGATTTCCGGAGGACAGGAACAGGGGAAAGATCGGCTCCGACAAGGACGTATCGTGTTCCATAAACGGAGCGACGGAAGGTTCGACATCAAACACGAAGACGACGCCGATGGTACGACGAAGACGCTGACCTCTTGCGAGAGCATCCGCTGGGGCCTCAAATGGCTGGCGCGAAAGAAACTGGTGGCGGAGAGCGAAATACCGAGGCTCGAGCGGAACCTACTTGAGGAACTCAAGCGAGGGAGGACGCGAGGAGGCAGCCGCTGAAGGAAAAGCACCACCACGGTACCGAAGACCGACCTCGCCAGTATCGACGTCGTCCACGTCAGCGGTGACTCCAAGAAGAACGGCTGCCGCGAAGCGCCGCGGCATCGCAATCAGAAGGCTATCCGGTGACGCCGCCACGGTTGGTTGGCGGCGAGGCGGGAAAAACGGCGAGCTGTCGCTCCGTGAGCATCCTTGAATCCAAACGATACGGGCAGAACGACATCCGAGTTCCGGAACACACGAATTGTGGCCACAGCGGAAAACACACGAATTCTGGCCGTAGGGCCAGAATGCGCGTGGATGCACAATTTCTCGCTGTCGTGGTCTCCCGACGAGCCGCGCCTCAACCGCGTCGAGATGCGCCGGGCGACGGAAGAGGCCCTCAAGTAGATCGGCATGGACGCGTGTCAGGCCCTCGTCGTCGAGCACACCGACACCGCGCATCCGCATGTACACGTGGCGGTCTGTCGCGTGGATCCGGACACCGGGAAGGCCTGCGGGCGGAAGAACGACGCGAAGAAACTCTCGACCAGGGCGGCGAAGTACGAGCGCAGCAGGGGGCGGGTCCAGGTGCCGAATCGTATCGCGCGGCGCCAGGCCCGCGAGGAGTACCGCGCGGTCGTCGACCTCCAGGTCGCCGGCGGCGTCCCGGTCGACGAGGCGAAGCTGAAGGCGCGCGCCGTGGTTCCGCTGCCCCGATGCAGGCGAAGCGCGGCGCGGGCCGGGCGGCCCGGACACCGGCGGAGCGGCAGGACTGGACGGCGCACTTCAAGGCCCAGGCCCAGTCGCCGCCGGAGCAGGCGCGGCGCGAGCGGGTGCAGACTGGCCCGCACGCATCGGCGGCGGCGCCGGCGGCACAAGGTCCTCGCGCCGCTCACGAAACTGCAGCTGTGGAAGCGCGCGCCTCGCACAACGCCCGGCAGGACGGAGCCGACGACGAAAGCGACGACGGCGCGAATCTCGGGTCCTGACCTCCAGCGGCTCGAAGCGCAGATCAGCGCGCAGCGCGACCAGACCCGCGACGAGTTGCGCGACGCCGAGACGGCCGTGCGCAAGGCCGAGCGCGGCGCCCCGCGCCAGCAACGCACATTCGCGCCCGCGAGACCGGGCTCCGGCTCCTTTCCCTGCCGGAGCCCGGTTGTGGTTCGGCGCGTTGCGGCCGGCGGTGGTGCTCGGTCTCGAAGCCTCCGCTACCACTGCACGGTCGCGCGTCCGACGACTCGCTGGTCCGTTCCGCCTGCTCTCTCGCGCACCTGGAACACCGGGCTCTCGCGCCGTTCCGCGTCGATTCCGAGCTGCAGGTTCATGCTCCCCTGCTCGAGGACCTCGACCCCGTAGCCGAGCCGGTAGTCCCGCCCGTACTCCGAGGTGCTGCGCACGCCGGCCCGCGGCGTGCCGACGAAGCGGGTGCCGAGCGGGAGGCCGTAGCGGACCTCGCTATCGAGGCGGCGGCCTCCGGAGAACGGGGCGTCCTGGCCCATGCCGCCCATCGTTTCCCGACCCCACAGCGCCTCGGCGCCGCTCATCGCTTCGCCGCCCCAGGCGGGGGACACCCGCGCGCTGAAGCCGAACGGCGTCTTAGGCGACGGGTCGTAGCCGATCGAGACCGCCACCCCGCTCTCGGCGAACTCGGCTGCCTGGTGCACGACCAGCCATCTGACCTGCAGGTTGATCGCGAGTCCGGTTCCGCCGTCGGAGAAGGCGACACCGGCTCCGACGTCCATCCCGCTTCCTTCCTCGGCGTCTCCGCCGTCCTGGCGGATGCCCACCTCCACGCTCGGGCTCAGCACGATGCGCTTGCCGATGCTGATTCTCTTCGACCCTTCGAGCGCGCTTCGGAGGCGCGTGACGCCGGCCGTCGTTCTGTTCAGGCGCCCCCCCGACCCTTGACTCTCGCCGCTCGTCGTCGTCGCCCACAGCGCGTCGGCCTTGAACGCGAGTGCGAGCCCGGCGTCGCTCCCGGCGATCCGCCCCCGGCCGCCCCCGGCCCCGATCGCCCCATGCGTACGCCGGTCTCCATCGGCGCCCCTGTCCCGGGGTCCAGCATCAGCCCGCCTCTGCCGTAGCCACCGACCGTCCAGATCGTCACCCGCTCGCTCGCCCGGTAACCGATCCACGGGTAGACCCCGGCCATCGCCGATGCGGCGTTGCCGTCGTCCTCGCCGCTGTAGCGACCGAGCCCGCGGCTGTGCGCGAGCGACACGCCGGTCATAAGCCGGTTCCTGGCGTAGTCGGCGCCGACCATTGTCGTGCGCACGTTCCCGTTGATCGACAGCACGCCTTCTCGGCCGTGGAAGTGCGACTGCGCGCTCCGGCTCCAGACCGACAGCACCCCGCCGGTCTTCGTGCCCCGGTTGAGCGCGAAGCGCGACCCGGTCAGCAGGTTCGCGTATCCGAGGCCCATGCCGATCCCGCCGTTCCGGTGCTGGCGTCCGGGCATCGCTCCCATCGCTGCCTGGCTCGTCCGGTCCGTTCCCGGTGTCATCGCGCTCGCGCGCCCGTGCGGCGCCGCCGTGCCGGCTGTACCGGCGTGGCGGCTCGCGCCGCCGTGCATCGGCGGGCTTGTTCCCATCGTCCCGTAGGCGTTGTTGCCGCCGATCCGCCGCAGGAATCCGAGCGCGAAGTCCCGGCCCATGTTGCGGTCGATGTTCCGGCCGGCGAGCTGGCCGTCGAACCCGGGCTGGCGCGGGGCGTTGATGCGCTCCTTGACCTGGTCGATGACGTGCGCGGCGGTCGTGCGGCCGAAGTGCGCGATGAGCGCGCGCGGCATCGCGTTGTTGTTGTCGATCGTGCCGGTCGCTGTTGCGTCGTTCAGTACTGCGCCGGAGGAGGGGTTCGACAGCGTCAGCGTCAGCGTCTCGTCGTCGTCGTGCGCGTCATCCAGGATCGGCACGTCAATCGACGCCGCCGTGGTCCTCGCAGGAATCGTCAGCGTTCCGCTCGTCGCCGTGTAGTCTGCGCCGGCGTGCGCGGTCCCGTCGGACGTGGCGTAATCGACGCTGACTTCGCTGCTCGGGCTGCGGCTGAGCGTCACGGCGAAGGAGAGGAACGCGCCGTCGGCCTCCTGCACCCGCGCGTCGGCGACGGCCATCGCCGGCGGCCCCTGTACCGTCGCCGCGGTCGAGTGGCTCAGCTTGCGTCCGTCGAAGGTGCAGATCGACTTGTCGTCGGTGCAGGCTGACGCCCGGGGGAAGCGTGATGCCGATCCGCTCCTTTCCGTTGGGCTTTACCCGGATCGTCCAGCTCTGGTTGCGGTTCTCCGCCTGCGGGTTCTTGCGCTTCGCCTCGTCGATCCTTGCCTCGTGCACCGTGAACGCGCGGTCGCCGACCTTCGCGTAGCCGGTCTTGACGTTCTCGGAGAAGTGCAGCTCGAAGGTGAACTCCGTCCCGTCGTGCTCGGCGGGCATCCCCTCGAAGCGCGCCGTCAGCGGGGCGACGTAGCGGTTCTCGATCGTGCCGGTGGCCGAGCTGGTGGCGAGGGTGCCGCCGGAAGGGTTCGAGAGCGTTACGGTGAACGTCTCGTCGGACTCGTTCTCGATGTCGTCGGCGATCGCCACCGCAAGCGCCTCGCTCGTTGTCCCGGGCGAGAAGCGCACCGTCCCGCTTGTCGCCGTGTAGTCGGCCCCGGCCGCTGCCGTGCCGTCGGCCGTCGCGTAGTCGACGCTGACCGTTTCGCTCGTGGCCTCGCCGAGCGTCACGGTGAACGTGATCGCGTCGTCGTCGCCCTCCTTCCCACGCCCGCCCGCGATGCTGACGCTCGGGACCACCACCCGCCGATTCCGGATCGTCCCGGTAGCCGAGCGGGTGCCCAGGTTGGCCCCCGACGGGTTCGAACAGCGTGACGGTGAAGGTCTCGTCGCTCTCGTTCTCGGAGTCGTCGACGATTGCGACCGGGATGCTCTTTGTGGTGGTTCCGGCGCTGAAGCGCAGCGTCCCGCTGGTCGGCGTGTAGTCGTCTCCCGCGACCGCGGTGCCGTCCGACGTCGCGTAGTCGACGGTGACGGTGTCCGCGGCCGCCTCCTCGAGCGTGACGGTGAAGGTGATGGCCTCGTCGTCGCCCTCGGTGCCGCTGCCGCCGGCAATGCTCATCGTGGGGGCGTTGGCGACCACTTCGGTCGCTTCGTCGTCGTCCTCGATGGTTCCGGTTGCCGTCGTGTCCTTGATCTCGGCCCGCGGGGCGTTGCTCAGCGTGAGCGTGAGGGTCTCGTCGGTCTCCTCGATGGCGTCGTCATCGACGCCCACCGTCACGGTCTTGCTCGTCTCGCCGGGGGCGAAGCTCAGGGCACTTCGCTCAGCCGCGTCCCCGCGGCCGTGCAGATGCGGCCGGCGTCGCAGGGCTCGTTGGCGACCAGCGTGAACGTCAGGTCGCTGTTCCCGTTCGGATCGAGGAAGAAGATGTGGGCGTGCTCGAGCCCGTCTTCCGTGTGTCCCTGCACCGCGCTGACCGTCCCGCCTGTGACGCTGACCGAGGGGGTGTCCTTCGTGAAGCCCGCAACGGCCTCGCTGAAGGCCACGATCACCTGGGGCCGATCGCCGGCGCCGGTGTGCGAGGCCGACGCGTATCGGCTCACCGGGAAGCTGGCCGCGAGCGGGTCGCGGTCGGTGTTGATGATGGTCCCGGTCGCGCGGCCGCGCGACGCGTGCACTTCGGGCCCGCCGGTCGGGTTTTCGAGAACGAACGATGATCGAAACCGAAGCTGTTCTCAAGGCAGTCCGATCCAACTGGCAGGCGCCGGCCGGGGCGAACGGATCGCGAGACCGGCGGCGTCAGGCGCCCGGACTGGTACTCGGGGCACGAGTCAACCCACGTTGGGAATTCACATAAATGAATTCAGAGATTAGGTTTATTGATGGATTCTTGAATATAATTCCGCATGCTGCCACAATGAGATGTGGCTTACCGAGGGCGGCTGCCGACATCGTGCCCGAGCTGTAGCAGCGAACTGCGGGTGGCGCGGCTCGTGTGCCCGGAGTGCGGCACCGCGGTGCAGGGCGACTACCTGTTGCCTGCGTTGTCGCGGCTCGGCAGTGAGGACCAGCAGTTCGCGCTCGCCTTCATCCTGCGCAGCGGCAGCCTGAAGGAGATGGCGAGACTCTATGGCGTGTCGTATCCGACGGTCCGCAACCGGTTGGACGATTTGATCGCGCGCCTAGGCGCGATCATCGAGTCCCAGGAGAAGGACGCGGACGACACTGCCGCCGGAGTTCCCGCCGAAGGCGGAGGAGGTGACACCGATGGCGCAAGAGACGACGGATAGCGCGGCGGTTCCGCGAGAGATGACCGTTGCCGGATGGCTGTTCAATCCGTTCATCCGGGTCGCCGGCGGGCAGGCCCTGGCCGTTGGACTGACCGTGATCGTCACGAGCGGACTGGCGGCGGCAGCTGGCGGCCTGCACTTCGATGGATTGCTCGACGCCCACGTCGGCGCCATCAGGTTGCGGCTGTGGGTTCCGGTCGCTGAGGGCCTGCTGAACTGGCTCGTGATCACGACGCTGTTGGGACTGGCCTCGTTGCTGTTCGCCCCGCCGACGGTTCGACTCGTCGACATCGCCGGCACGCAGGCGCTGGCGCGGTGGCCGCTGCTGGTGCCGGCGCTGGTCTGCGCTCTGCCCTGGGTGCGTCGTGCGGTCGCAGCCTCGGCCGGTGACGGCGAAGGGACCGCCCTCCCGGCATGGGGGATCGTGGCGGCATGCTCCATGGTCATCGGTGGGGTCTGGATGATCTGGCTCATGTGGAAGGCGTTCGCGGTCGTCTTCAACATGCGAGGCGGGCCGGCGTTCGCGGTTTTCGCGGCGGCCGTCGTGATCGGCGAAGTGGTGACCAAGCTGCTTGTGCTCGGGATGCTGAACCGAATGGCGATTGCGGCTACGACGGTGGGAACCGGCGCATTGGCCGGCGGTTGAGGAGAAGAATGTACCGAATGGAGGAGCGACGATGAAGTCAGCGTGTTCGAGCGGCACGATGTCGGCAATGCTGCTCGCCCTTGCGATTGCCTCATTCCCGGGGTGCGGCGACGATGGCGGGGGTCCGGTGGCGCCGACGAACCCGACCACACCGGTCGTCGAGACGCAATCGGACGAGGACGCGGCGCGGGAGTCCGTCGACGCGTGGCTGTCGCTGCTCGACGCCGGGAACTATGCGGCCGCGTACGACGCGACGGGGAGCTTCTTCAAGGACGAAGTGACGGCCGAGGAGTTTCGGAGCTCGATGGAGGAGCGGCAGACCATCCTGGGCGCTCCCGAGTCCCGGACGCTGAGCAGCACCCAACACCTGTCGACGGTGCCCAATGCGCCCCCCGGCGACTACTTCGTATTCGAGTTCGACGGCGTCTACGAGCTGCGGCCGAACGCCCGCGAGCGGGTCACGGCGGTGTCGGAGTCCGGCGGGTGGCCGGTCGTCGGCATCTACCTCATTCGCTGACGGCGGTGCCCCGGAACTTTTTTCGAGACGATTTCCGTCATCGTCTGAAGTTGGTCGCGTTGGGCAGATCATCATGTGGACTCTCCTCCGCAATGAATGTTGGTCGCTTCTCATGCTGGCGTCGATGTTCGTCCTGGCCGCTGTGAACGCGCCGTACCTGCCCGACCGATTGCCGAGTCACTGGTCCGGCGGTCAGGTCGATTCCTACGCCGCCAAGTCCACCGTGCTGCTGTTCTGGCCGCTGCTTGCGTCCGGGATGTACGCGGCATTCCTGCTGGCGACGCGGCACCACGGTACGGGACGGGAGATCGAGCCGGTGTTGTGGTGGTCCAGGACGCTGCTCGCAACAGGCGCGCTCGTCATCTCCTGCGGCCGGCTGGCAGCGTATTGGGGGCTCGGCTACAGGATGGGCCTGAGCCTCGGAATCGTGTTGACGATAGTCGGAGCCGCGATGCCTGCCATCATCCGCGATCGGCTGGCCGTCGCGTCGGCGCAAGGGAAACTGCAGACCGAACTGACGTGGGTGCGCTCGCATCGCCTGTGCGGCAGGGCGTTGCTTGTGAGCGGACCCATGATGGTGGGAGGCAGCCTGCTCGGCGTCACCGTCAGTACGCCCGTGGCCCTGGCGGCGGTTGCGGCCGGCGCCTTTGCGCTGAAGGTGGCCTGTGCGCGCCTGGAGAGGTGAAGCACCCGGATTGCCGGGCGCCGACGCCGTTCAACGGGAGAGTATGGCGGATGGATGCGACGACTTTCGGCGCTCCGTGGGGCTCATCGCTCGTCGGCTCATCCATCATCGCCGTCTTCCTCTTGTTCGCGACCAGCGCGGTCGTGTACTTCGGGCCGGAGCTGAACCGGATCCTCTATCCGGAGCGGAAAGTGAGAGGGGAAGCGTTGTGTCGGCGGCTCGCAGTCTGTATCCCGGTCGTAGTGCTGCTTGCCGCAACGCTGTTCATGGTCCGCGGCTACACGGTGACCACTGACACCATCCTGGTCCACCGCCTGGGGTGGTCGTCGACCGTCCCGCTGGCTGGACTCCAATCCGCGACGGTCTCGCCCGACGCAATTCGAGGAGCCTCGAGGACGCGCGGAAATGGGGGGTTCTTCTCGTACACGGGGAGATTCCGGAACCGGAGGCTCGGGTCGTTTCGAGCGTTCGTCACCGACTCCGCGCGCGCGGTGGTGCTGCGGTTTCGGGACCGGGCCGATGGCGATGACGTGATCGTGATGTCGCCGCACGATCCGGATGCATTCGTGGCGCTACTGGCCCGCGAACCGCTACGGGACTGACGGCGCCCCTACAATGAACGAAGAACGGACGCTGATTGTCCGATGGGCGCGACGCACGTCACGGTCACGATTCGAAACCCCGCGGATCCGGAGCGGCAGTGGACAGGACGGTTTCTCGTCGACACCGGCGCCTTCGATTCATTGGTGCCGCGCCGACACCTGGAAGAGATCGGCCTGGAGCCGCTCGCCCGCGAGACGTACGTGCCGGCCGACGGCAGTCCGATTGACGTGGATACGACGGTCGGGCGCATCGAGTTCATGGGGAAGATCGTCGGCGGCACGCGGGTGTTCGGCGACAGCGACGCCGAACCCCTGCTCGGGGTGACCGCGCTGGAGTCCGGGGGTTTCGAGGTCGACCCGCGCACGCAGCAATTGCATGCTGACGCGCTGCGGTCCAGCCGCGTTCGCCGACGCCGAAGTTCCGACAGGTCCCTGCTCACCGATCAGGGTCTGCATCGCAGGGCTATCCGCGCGCGTTACCACCTGGAGGACTTGTGTCGGAACCTACGCGTGTGTCGATGTGTTCGGAGCGCGACATGGCCACGACGAAGAGCAAACGGAAGGGCATGGCTCCGATCCGGTCGATCGGCTGCATCTTGAAGGTCAACGCGGCCTTCCTCTACGCGATGCTTCATCGTGACCGGTAGCTGCACCCCGATGGTCTACGATTTCCGGTCGCCGCCGCTTGGCTACCAGAGCGTCGCTGCGTTTCAGGGCAGCGCGTGGCCACGACTACCCGGCCCTGTTCGAAGAGCCTGCGCCATCGCAGGTGGCGGGGACGGGGCATCTCGCGCGCGTTTCCTACCGTCAACCTTACGGGACGAACGTCAGCGAGGTCGATGTCAAAACGCTTCGCCTCGAGCGGTTCTTCGGCACCACTCTGACGGCGCATCTCGATGTGCCGACCAGCCCGGCGTGGTCGGCACATCTTCAGAGCCTGTCGAAGGGCGCCATCGTCACCGTGTCCGGGATCGGTCACGGGGATGGCAGATTCAACATCTACACCTACCCGGTTCACCGCGTGAACGGTACGAGCCTTGACTGCCATCGCGGGGAATGCCCCAGGGAATGCCCCCGTGGTGTCACGGGCTCATTCCTGGGAACGCAGGCGCGCGGCGACGGCGGCGCCGCCTATGGCACTACACACCGTCGGCTCGGACGGCGGAACCGGAACCTGCCGCAGGGCGAGACTCCGCACTCTGGAGGAACCGAGCCCCGTTGCGTCGCCAGCACCGGCTTCCAGGGATGCGACGTGAACCGGATCGGAGAACAGACACATGAGCGTGCCCGACGCGGCCGCCGAAAGGCTGCACGCACTGTACGTCGACGAGCTGGTGCAATCGCTGATGCCACCCGTGCATCCGATGGTGGACACGCGGCAGACGCAAGCGCTGATCCGGCACGGGCGCGCCTTCGGGCCGGGCCTGTGCGAAGTGCCGGACGAAACGACCTGGATCTGGTCGGACCTGCACTTGGGGCACAAGGTGTCACTTGGGGTCTTCTTCAGGCCGTTCGGAACGGTGCGCAGGGCGGACCAGGCGATGGAATGGACGCCTGGTACGACCTGGTCGGCGCCGACAACACGATCATCTGCCTGGGCGACGTCAGCGTCGACGGCAGTGTCCAGGCGCACCACCAGCGATGGTGGAAGCGCCCGGCGTCAAGTGGCTCGTAGTCGGCAACCACGACGTGGACCCGGTCAACCAGGTACGGCCGGTTGCGGTGGGCCGCACCGCGGGCACGCTGTTCGCACCCGGTGATCCGCCGCTGCTGCTGATCCGCGAGTTCCGCCGGTCCGCCGACGTCGACGCTCACGTTGATGTGCCGCTCATCGGTCGACGATCGTTCCTGGTGTATGTGCCCGTGCACGTGGACCCATCCTGCCGGGACCCATCCGGGCGTCCATGCGGATTCGTGGAGTTCGTGCGAACGCCACGTGTAGACGTCCGGTTCCATCCAGCTTCTTCCCAGGGTTCATCCCCGCCTGCTCGGGGTGCCGTCGGCGTCCGAGATTGGACAAGCGTTCCGGTCCAACGTCGTCCTTCGGGATGGTGTTCGCGGTTTCCGCTTCGTCGGCGAAACGCGTTTCGCACTTCGTTGGTGCTCGTGTTCCTGGATCTGCTCAGTCGAACAGGTGGACTTCCGGGCCGTACGGTCCCATCGTCATTCCGCGTTTCGGCGGGTCCCGCCGCTTCGTCCTCTTCGCCGCGCGATCGATCCGTTTGGGTTCGGGGGCCGCTGTCCGGAGCTCTGCCGGGATCTCGTCGAGGAACGGCGACGGGTGCGTCGGCCGCTCGTGGCCTCGCCTTCCGGTCATCTGCGGCACGCTCAGGTACAGCTCGGTCCGTGCCCGCGTCATCCCGACGTAGGCCAGGCGCCGCTCCTCCTCTACCACGGCCTCCTCGTTGCCGTCGGCGGTGCTCAGCGTCCCGCGGCTGGGCAGGTGCTCGGCGTCGAAGCCGGCGATGATCACCGTGTCGAACTCCAGCCCCTTCGCGCGGTGGAGCGTCGAGAGTGTGACGCGCGCGTCGGCGTTCGCGGTCTCGTCTGGCGCCTGCATGCTGCGGCAGTGCTCGAGGAACCCGGCGAGCATCTCGAGCCGCGTCTCGGCGGTTTCGGCCTCGTCATCTCCCCAGTCTTTCCGGAACACGCCTGCGTCGTGGATCAGCTCCCACACGTTGTCGGCGCGGTCGCCCGCGTCCGGGTCGGCGGACTTCTCGAGCGCGCCGAGGTAGCCGGTGATGCCGAGCACGGCTTCGAGCGCGTCGTCGAGCGGCGCTGCCCGCGCCAGATCCCGGACCTCCCTTGCGAGGTCGAACCGCTGGGCCAGGTCTCGCGAGTGCCATTCCGGGAGGGCGCCTGCGCGCAGGGCGTGGCGGGCCCGCTGCCAGAACGTGCGGCCCGGCTGCCTGTCGATCGCCGCGATCGCCTTGCGGCCGATCTGGCGGTGCGGCGGGAGGTCGACGACCCGGCGCATTGCGTCGTCGTCGCCGTCGGGGTCAAGGGCCATTTGCAGGCAGGCCAGTGCGTCATGGACTTCGGGACGGTCGTAGAAGCTCTGCCCGCCGGTGATGCGGTACGGGATCCCTGCCTGCTTGAAGCCGGACTCGAACGCGCGCGACTGCGCGTTCGTGCGGTAGAGCACGGCAACGGTCCCGTCGTCGCGCGCGATCCGGGTGCTCGCCCGGTCGATCGCGAACGTTGCTTCTTCCGTCGCGTCCTTCGCGTGGTGGACCGCGGCGAGCGCCGACCCCTTCCGGGCGGCGCGGAGCGGGTGCTCCAGGCGCTCTCGGTTGTGGCCGATCATTCGCTGGGCGGCCTCGAGGAGCGGCACCGCGGAGCGGTACGCGGTGTCGAGGTCGATCCGCCGGGTGTTCGGGAAGACCTTCTGGAAGTCCAGGATGTTGCGGAGTTCGGCTCCCCGCCAGCCGTAGATGGCCTGGTCGGGGTCGCCGACGATGAACACGTTGTGGTGTTCCTGGGCGATCAGCCGCGCGAGCATGTACTGCGGCGGGTTGGTGTCCTGGCCCTCGTCGATGAGGACGTGGCGGTACCGCCGGGAGACCGCGGTCCGGGCCTCCGGCTGGTCATGGAGCGTCCAGACGGCTCCGAGGAGCATGTCGTCGAAATCGAGGCGGTTGGTCTTGCGGAGGACGGCCTGGTAGGCGTTGGCGAGGCTCGCGTTGCGGTCCCGGTGCTCGTCCTTTCCCCAGGCTTCCGGGCTGCCCGGGTCCTTCATCATGTTCTTGAGCACGCTCATCCGCTGGACGAGGGTCTGCGGCTTCCAGATGCGGATGTCGACGCTGGCGTCGAACATGCACTGGCGCATGATGTCGAGTTGCTCGGCCTCGTCGGCGATCCCGAAGTCGGGCCGGATGCCGCTGCGGGCCCCGTGCTCGCGCAGGATGCTTCCGCACAGCCGGTGGAAGGTGGAGATCCACACCCGGCGCGTGACGTAGGCCGGGAGGAGTTCCTCGAGCCGGCTGCTCATCTCGCCGGCCGCCTTCCGCGTGAACGTGATGGCGGCGATCTCGCCCGGCGCGGCGCGGCCCTGCTCGATGAGGTAGGCAATCCGCGTGATGATGACGCGCGTCTTGCCGGAGCCGGGGCCGGCGATGACGAGGACGGGTCCGTCGGGGGCGGTGGCGGCTTCCCGCTGCCTGTCGTTCAGGTCGGCGAGGAGCGGTTGCCCTGCTTGCGCGGCCGGCCGCCTGTGCCGGCGTGCCCGGTCGTTGTCCTGCATGGTCGGTCCGCGGGTTGGCGTTGACGGCGGACTGCCGGTCAGCGGTCGCCTCTTCTGGGGTTCAGCCCCGTGTGCCTTCGGGTTCGGCATCGGAAGGAACGCTCCCGTTCTGCGAGACACGCTGAACCCTGAGACGGCTCGACCATCGTATCGCGGTTCCGCGGCCCTTGGGTTTGCGTGCCCGTACGCAGCGGAGCTGATCCTTCAGGGCGGCGTGTCCGGAGGCTGTGCTCGGTGGCCTTCGAGATCAGGTGCCGTGGGTCGTGTAGAAGTTCCCGGGGCCGCTCCGGCCATCATCTGGTGTGCCGATCGGGGGGCGAGCCACCGGGACCGTGGCGCGAACGTGCTTGCGGCGATCCGCGACGGGTTCATCCCCGCAGAACAGTCCGCCGGATCCTGCCGCTCGCGGCCGCGATAGCAGTATCCGTTTCCGCGGCGGCGCCGCCGTCGGGAGCCCAGACCACGGCGGAGAACGACTGCTACCTCTACGCGTTCGGCTTCGTGAACCCCTTCCTCGTTGCGGAGCTGACGATCATGGGGCGCCCGGGCGAGTCGGTCCAGGTCGGCCAGCGCGCGTTGTTGCACGACGTCTCGGACCGCTGGACGTTCGAGGACGGTGTCGTCAAGGATGCCGCGGGCGCAATCATCGCGCCCTACCGCGGCTCGGTAAGCGCGGTCAACGGGAGCCGGATCGAGGTGAAGATTACGGTGGCCCGGGAAAGCGCGTCAGGCGGGTCTCCGGACCGCGTCTCGCGCGGCCCTGGGACAGGGATTGGCCGCGGTCTTCGAGATCGAGGGCTGCAACGCTCGGGACGGCCGCGCGGCAGCCGGCCGCGACGGCGGTACCTCGGAACGGCCCACGGCAGCTAGTGCGACGGTCGAGGCTGCTGACGGCGTGCCGGATGCTCCCGCCCGGGAGCAGCTCGCATCGTTCTCGTTCGTATCGGCGGACATGCCCTGCCCAACGTCGGTCCCCGACGTCCCCGACTGGTCGCTGGTGCAGGAGTACCTCGACGCGCAAGGCGCGTGGAGCGGGCGCCCACCCGAACTCGAGGCCGGCCTGTCGGCCGAGGAACGCCGCCGTCGTCTGCAGGAGGCGTGGGACGAGCGTCCGGACATCCGCCGCGCCATCGCCGCGGCGACGGCGATCGTGGATGCCGGGGGTACGCACGACCGAACGAGGGACGCCGCGGACTTTCTCGTTGCGCAGACGTTCCGTGAGCCGGACGCCGCCCGGCACATGGTCCGCGGGGCGCGGGCGCTCTTCGCTCACGTCCCGGACTACGAGCGATGGCCGCGCGTGCTGGCGCGGATGGATGGCCGGCGGTTCTACGGATTCAGCGGCGAGTCCTCGGCACCGGATCTGGACCGGTTCTTCGAGGAGCTGGCCTCCGGGGCGGCGGACCCCGTAGTGCGGGCGATGGCGCGCTACTACGTGGCGGCTGGATTGATGCAGTCCACCAATGCAGCCCGGCTGGAGGCTGCAGAGCGCGACGCCAAACGGCAGCGGGCGATTGAGGCGGCGACCGGGCTGAGCGTCGGCGTGGAGAGTCGGCGGTTCGGTGATACGCGTTCGGGCTCGGTCGGCACATCGAGGACGTTCACGGAAGTGGAGGCGGACCTGCTCCGGACGATTCGACACGCGACCGTGGGCGGCACCGTGCTGGAGATGACGGGCCGGCGCCTCGGCGGTACCGAGGATCGCCTCTCGGCCTACCACGGCCGCGTCGTGCTGCTCAACTTCTGGGCGACGTGGTGCGTGCCCTGCATCGACGTGCTGCCGGAGTGACGGGAGCTGGTCGCCGAGTTGCCCGCGGATCGGTTCGCCCTGCTCGGGATCAGCGTCGACGAGGAGCTCGAGACGGTGACGGCGTTCCGCGAGCGCGAGCCGATGCCCTGGACGAACTGGCACGTGGGCATCGACAGCGACCTCGCGCGGTCCTGGGCCGTTCGCGGGTTTCCGACCTATACGTGCTCGTCGACGACCAGGGCGTGATTCTGGCCCGCGGCAACGGCATCGACGGTCGGTTCTTCCGTTCCCTGCTCGACGAAGCGGTCGAGGACATTGCCCGGTGATCGCGCCGGGCGCACCGGCCGGCACATCGTCCCGGTCCGAGAAGATGTCGCAGACGTTCTGACGGCGACGGAAGCCGCCGGCAGGTCACTCGCTTCGCAGCGCGGCGGCGGCGTCGAGACGCGCCGCTCGCCGCGCCGGCAGATCGCAGGCGAGACCGCCTGCCGCGAGCAATCCGACCAGGCTGGTTCCCAACGTCGTGGCGTCGTGCGCGACGATTCCGTACAACTGGCTTCCCAGGACGCTCACCAGCGGAACGGCGCCGGCCATCCCCAGCAGCGCCCCGGCGGCCACCAGCCGCAACCCCTGGCCGAGCACCATCCAGCGCACCCGGCTTTGGCGGGCGCCGAGCGCAACGCGGATCGCCAGCTCGCGCGTCCGCTGGCCGACCACCATCATCAGGACGCCATGGAGTCCGGCCATCGTCAGCACGAGCGTGACCGCGGCGAGAAGGCCGGCGAGCCACGCAGGCGCCCGCCAGCGGTCGAGCGCCTCGTCGACCCGCTCGCTCAGCGTGGTCACGTCGCTCAGAGGCACCCTCGGATCGAGGTCGGCCACGACCTGACGCAGGTGCTGCAACGTGGATTCGGCACCCAGCGGCGACCGTGCATGAATGAAGACCGGCGACACGAAGCGCTGCGCCAGAGGCAGGTAGGCCAGCGGCTGTGTCGATTCCGCCAGCGTGCGATAGCGCATGTCGTCGACCACGCCGATCACGGTCCGATCCCCGCCGCTGCGCGGGAACGTGAGAACCTGTCCGATCCCGGAGCCGCCGGGCCACAGACGCTCCGCCAGGGTGCGATTGACTATCGCGACGGGCGCCGAGTCAGCGTCGTCGGCAGCGCCGAACGCCCGGCCTTCCAGAAGGGAAACGCCCAGCGTTCGGAAGTAGCCCGTGGAGACGATGTTCCCCGTGACCTCCATCGAGGTCCCTGGAATCTCGACCGCGACGCTCAGGTGGAACACGCTCAGCGGGGCATGCCACCCGAGCGCGGCCGAGGTGACCACCCCGCGGCTCCGGATCTCGTCGACGAGACGCCGATAGAACGTCGACTCCTCCGACGGCGAATAACCCGACGGGTGGATCCGAGCCAGCACGACGTCCTGCGCGACGAAACCGCGCGGAATCGACGCGACGCCGTGGGCGCTGCGCAGCAGGAGCCCCGCGGCGACCACCAGGACACCTGCCACCGCCACCTGCGCGGTCACCAACGCTTGTTGGCGCCGGCCGCGGCCCGTCGCCCCGGGCCCTGGGGCATCGGCCAGCGTCGGTGGCCGAACCGCCGTCATCAGCAGCAACCCGAGACAGACCGCCAACCAGGCCGCGCCGGCGACGGCTAGCATCCAGACGACGACCCCGGCGTCCAGGGAGACCGCCGGTCCCAGCGGCGCCAGTTGCGGCAGCGCCGACACGACCGGAGCCACCCACCGCAGGGCCAGCAGCGCCACCGCCACCCCGGCGCCCATCAGCAGAAGCAACTCGGCCGCGCCCGGACGGACGAGGGCCGCCAGCGACGCTCCCAACGCACGGCGCACCGCCAGCTCGTGCGTCCGCTCGGCGCCGCGGGTCAGCAGTAGCAACAACATGTTGCTGCAGGCGGCGAACAGAAAGACGCCCGTGATGGCCACCAGGACGGTCAGGAACCGCGTCGTGTCCCGGTGGTAGCCGGGTCCGAGTCGGGCGTGGTTCACGGGCCGCGCCACGAACCGCCAGTCCTCGGTTCGTGCGGCGGCCACGTCGGACGGCAGCCGACCCCGGGCCAGGGCGGCCAGCTCGGCGGCGTCGCCGCGCGACGTCGACGTGTGCAGCCTTCCGACCGTCTCCAACCAGCGCGCCCGCGGGTCGAGCAGAATATCGGCGGCTTCAGGCAGCACCTGGCGGAGCGCTGACAGCGGAACCCAGAAGTCCGGCGCGTGCGCCGGACCGGGAAGCGGGTTGACGCCGACGCCGACGACCGTGAACGCTTGCGGCCCCAGGCGCACGCTGCGCCCGACGAGGTCGGGGTCCTGGCCGAACCGCGTCGTCCAGGCCCGGTGGGACACGACCGCCAGCGGCCGGGCGCCCGGGGCGTCGTCGCTCGCCGCCAGCAGGCGACCGTGCGCCGGCCGCGCCCCCAGCACGGTGAAGAAGTCGCCGGACACCAGGGCGACGTTCACACGCGTCGGCGCACCGCCGGCAACGAGCGTGAAGTCGAACTGCCCGAACGTCGCGAGAATGAAAGCCTCCGCGCCCGCATCGCGCAACTGCAGATACTCGGGATGACTCAGGGGCGAGAAGCGGCCGTCCTCGACCCGGATCTGCAACGTGAAGAGCCGGTCCGAGTCGGCCCGGTCGAGCGGCCGCCAGAAGTGCCGATCCACCGTCGACAGCACGACGGCGGGAATGCTGAACGCCAGCGCCAGGGTCAGTACGGCAGTCACCGCGAACGCGCGGCGACGGATCAACGCTCGCAACGCGCGGTCGAGATCTCCCGCCACCGGCGCCAGAATAATGGCGACCGGAAGAATGTCAAGAGGCCGTCGCTCATGGACGCTCATGGTGACGCGGGCAGGGTGTAGGCTCTCTCGTGAAGGGCTCCACGATGCTTCCTGGTCCAAGGACGTTGCGCACGGCGTGCCTGGCGGCCGGCGCGTGCGTGGCTGCGACCATCGCACTGCAGCCCGCTCTGGCCGGACAACTGCCGCCCGGATTGCGGGCGAGCGCCGAGCGCGGCGACGCGGTGGCGCAGAACGAGCTCGGCAGCCGCTACTACGCCGGGCGCGGCGTGGAACGGGACGACGCCGAGGCGGCGCGCTGGATCCAACTCGCCGCCGATCAAGGCTATGCGCCCGCACAGTACAACCTGGGACTGCTCCACTTCCGGAACCGCGGCGTCGCCGGCAGCGACGCCGCGGCGGCGCGCTGGTACCGGGCGGCGGCCGAGCAGGGCTATGCGCCGGCCCAGGCCGGCCTGGGCTATCTCCACATCTACGGCGCCGGCGTCGAGGAAGACCAGGTGCTGGCCTACATGTGGATCGAGCTGGCCTGGCGGGGCGCCGGCAACGACTTCACGAAACGGCTCTACGCCAGGCAGTGGGATCCAGCGCCTTGAGCGTTTCCCGCTCAGGCCCTTCTTCTGGACTTCAATTGGCTGTTGTGGGATCCTGCCGGGACAGTGAGTCCGGTGCGGTCGTTGGGGTGGCACGGTTGGCGTCTGGTAGGGGTCGGTGTCAGGCACCGTTAGACGATTGCCGTGTGTGGAACCCGCCTGTACTCGTATTGGAGAGTATCATGACCAAAGCAAAGTGCCTGTTGTGCGATGGCACGGGCCAAGTGACTTGCCCGCAGTGTGGAGGTAGCGGACGGTACGATGACCAGCAATGCAACAGGTGCGGATGGGGCTTGCTCCAACTTTCGCCTTTCGGTGACGGAACGGTGAAGTGCGACGGTTGTAGTGGGCGCGGGTGGCATGAGGTAGACGACTAACGCTCAGGAGTGGACATCGCTCGCGGCGGCGAACATTCCCAGCACTTTTCTGGATTCGCCACAGAGCGTCAGTCGGGACACGGCGGAGCGATCACGTTGTCTCTGCTATCCGCTATGTCCAGAGCACGACGCTGCCGAGTCGAGCCTGCAGAGTTCCCAATGGTACGCAGTAGCGTGTTCTGTGTTTCTAGAAACTCCACGTACCAATCTTGTGGCAGGAAGTCCATCTTCTTCAACTCCAAGAGCTGGTCGTCTGTCGCCGCTGCGATACGATGGGCTGTCGCTTCGATCGCCGCCAACTGATCTACAGTCTCCAAGCCGAGCCGATAGAGATCCAGCAACGCGCGCACCTGGGCAACTGTGGCCGAGGCGTTATCCCCGAACTCCTGCAACAGGTAGGCGATGCTCGGGAACGGAATCACTAAGTCCATGTCCGTATCCGCCGACGTGCGACGTTCTGGGTAACTTCCGACCGCGAGGCCGATGAGTCCACCCTGTCGGCTGAATACGCCTCCTCCGCTGCTGCCCGGCAGCGCGACGTCGTCAACTACCGCCTGCAGCACGCCGGCCGGGCGTTTGGCGCCTATATCGCGCTGCTGGTGGCCGCATACGGTGCGCCCTGGCCAGAGGCGTGGGGTGGCAATCGTGCGCCGTTTCAAGAGGAGACGCTGGACGAGCTCAGGGCCACGGTCATGCGCGGATATCGCAAGGAGGTGCGGCCCCTGCTCAGAGAGGAGTTCCCGAACGGCGGCAAGGAGTTGACCGACGCGGTGAACACTGAGGCGCAGAAGCGGGCCCGCCGGCAGATCCGCCGCCTGGAGGCGGCTGACCGACGACAGAGGACGATTCGATGCAAATCTACCCGGCAATCAAGGCGCGGATGGGCGACTGGACCTACTACGTCGTCCGGATGACGATGCGGGAGGTAGCCCGCGAAGTGGAGCTGGCGGGCAGTATCTGGGAGGATCGCACACTGAGCACGGCGATCCAGCGGATGCTCGACGAATCGCGCGTCAAGCAGCAGATCGTCGAATTCCTGTCCCGCCGCGATGACCGCTTCTTCTCTCTTCGCTCGTGGTGGCGGCGATCGGCGGCAACCCGAGTTGGACCGCCGTGGAGACTCCGGCTCCCGTCGGCGCGCGGGCGTTGAGCGATGCGTTCGGCTGGCTGTCGTTCGACGAGAACCCGAAGTACTACGCCCTTGACGGCCAGAATCGGCTCAAGGCGATCAAGGAGCTGCTCGAGGATCCCGCAAGTGCGCCGGCCGGCTTCGATGGAGAGCAGGTTTCCGTCCTCGTCGTAGTCCGCGAAGAGCAAGAGATGAGCGACGATCACTGGCTGCAACGCTACCGGCGGCTGTTCTCCAGCTTGAACCGCTATGCGAAGCCAACCGATCGCGACACGAACATCATCATGGACGAGGACGACGTCTTCGCCATCGTGACGAGACGGCTGATTACGGAACACGAGTTCTTCCGCGCGGCCCAACCGGAGCAGAAGTCGTTTCGCGTGCAGACGAAGGGCAAGAACCTTAAGTCGGGATCACCGCAGTTCATCAGCCTGCAGACGCTATATGAGGCGAACAAGACGTTGTTGATGACGCCGGAGCGTCGTCGGCGGTGGGGTGTGGCGAAGGACCTGAAGGTTTTCTCGCAATTCCGCCCCGAGGAGGACGAGATCGACCGCTGCTACGACGTGCTCTGCCATCACTGGAACGGGTTGCTGGGGGCGGTTCCGGATTTGAAGAAAGAACCGGAGCGGATGCGTGCGCATGCGCTACCTGAACCGAACCCGGACAACTACCACGACGATCTACGTTTCTGGCCGATCGGCCAGGAAGTAGTCGCCAGCGTGGCCAGAGCGCTTCTGGACCACGGCGGGTTCGGCGACGAGTCGACGGTTGAGGGGATCGCCCGGGCGCTCGCGCCACTCGCGACCGGGCCGTGGGAGCTGCACGATGTTCCCTGGCGGTACCTGCTGCTCGTGCCGCCTGAGGACAGTCGTTAAGCCGCAACCTGGCGCATGCGTAGTGAGGAGCGCAAGAGGGCGGTCGAGGTGGCGGAACGTCTGCTCCGTTGGATTGTCGGGGTCGATGCCCTCGACGATGACGGCATAGCAGAGCTGCAAGTCGACTGGAGGGACCTACTTTATCCGCAACAGGATGATGCGTGGGTTGATCAAGCTTGGCGGCAGGTCGCAGAGGGGAGCGAGCGTTGCGCGACCGATTCCATCGACGCATGACGGACGGGACTGCTCGGCAGACCGCAACGGCAGAGGCTCGCCCTGGCGGCGTTTCTCCCATCGTTGCCTTGGACTGCCCGACGTGCGGGCGACACTCCAACCGGCTCAGCCCGCCGAATCAGGTTGGATGCTACGGGTCGCGCCGGTGACTACCGCAGAGGAGCCTCCGGTTCGCCCCGACGATCGTCCAACACAGGCTGCGCGCTGGGCGATTGAGATCGACGCGCAACTCCGTACCACGATACGAGCGCGGAGGCCGGTGGTCGTGCGCGTGCCAGCCGTCTCGCCCCGCGGCGAATCCCGCGCGGTTGCAGAATCGATACGTGCGTATCGAAACCTGCGTCTAGTGGTGTGTCCCAGGAAGGACTTTACACTTGCCGCGCGCGGCCGACGGCTCGCAAAACGCCCGATTTCCGCGGCGATTTTGGGCGGAAGTGCCGCCAACGCCACGGGAGTTGAACTGTAAATTTGTTGTAGTGACACACCACTAGACACCGGTCAGTTGGTTCGACTGTGGGTCCTTCCAGTCGATGCACCCGGTCCGCCGACGATGGAAGCGCTCTACCCCTTTCAGCGGGCCGGTGTCGACTGGCTCTGCAACCAACCGTCCGGCGCCATTCTCGCCGACGACATGGGGCTGGGAAAGACGGTGCAGGTGATTGCCGCCATCCGCCGGCTGTTCAACCGCGCCGCCCTACGCAGTGTGCTTCTACTCTGCCCGAAGAACCTCCTGGCTAACTGGGAACGAGAGTTCGGACGCTGGGCGCCGGAGCTCGGCGTGGCGGTACTGAGTCCGGGGGCGTCGCTACGCGAGCAGGCGTGGCGTGCGGTGTTCGGGCGGCGCCACATCGTGATCTCCAACTACGAGCAGATGCGTTCGCCCCCCGCAGCGCTGCTCGGGGCTTCGCTCGACCTCATGGTCGCGGACGAGGCCCACCGGTTACGACGTTCTCGCGCATCACCTCTTCGAAGAAGATGTCGAGGAGGTGCTGGAGGCAAAACGCAACCTGTTCGACGACACCGTCGACCGCCTCACGCAGGATGCGGCACACGTACTGAAACAGGTTCTTGCCACCGTGGGAATCGAGCGCCTGCTACCCCAACGTTGATCTCCCAGAGACCATCGCTGCGCAGGTTGCTTGGCGCGCTCAGCCCGAGGGCGCGTGCTGCTCGGCACGATCCGGATCTTGCGATGTCCCGGACGCCCTGCGCATGACGCCTCCTTCGACAAGGCCCTCGAGTTCGCCACCCGCTCGCGGACCTCGGCAGCACCCTGCAGGGTCCAGCGCAATGGCCCCGTTGAGTCGCCGCGCGTCGCCGGGTCGACAAGCCTTTCCTCCAACGCCGCCACCAAGCTGGCGTCGTGCTCGGCCAGGGCCTTGTGGCCTGCCCCCGGGACGTCGGTCTCTGTGCACAGTCCTCGGGTGACGGCCGCGCGGTCCTCGATGCTCTCGAGCGTCACGCTGGCTCGAATCTCTCGCATCGTCATCGTGCTCGGATTGTGCCCGTCCGGGACCTCATCTATCACGGGTAGCGTCTACGATGCGGCGGTGACCGAACGCCGAGCGC
Source organism: Vicinamibacterales bacterium (assembly GCA_965222905.1). GTDB lineage: Bacteria > Acidobacteriota > Vicinamibacteria > Vicinamibacterales > UBA8438 > WTFV01. The sequence goes on from OZ244976.1 coordinate 818,927, forward strand.
CTGGCCTCCCATCGGGCGGTGCACCGGGCCGCACTCGGGTACTTCAACGCGCTCGACCGGGGCGACGCGCTCGCTGGCGTCCTAGCCCATGCGCACTTCGTCCGGGCGGTCCGGGCCGCGGAGCGGTCCGGGGCGTGGCCGATGCCGGTGCGGTTGCTGCCGCCGGCGATGGCAACATCGAAGCCGCCGCGGTGGACGGGGGTGGTGAGCACATGAGAGACTCGACGGGCGCTTGCGCAACGTCGAAGTAGGGTTCGCGCGGATCGACCAACGACTCGAGACCCTGGAGCGGGTGATACTCCCGCCGGCAAGCCCCCCGCAGTAGCAGGCGAGGAACCGCAGAACACAGACCAGCCACGTTCCGCGCAACAGGGGACGGCGAACGGAACGGTCGAGGCTCCCACGCTTCCTCACCGATCAACCCCGCACCGAATCCCGGCCACCGGGTACGACACACGAAACCTGGCCGGACGGCCAGGTTTCGTGAGGATCCACATCCTGGTCCTCGGCAACCACGATCACGACCGCCAAGTCAGCATCAGGAGTCGGGGCGGCGCCGCGTGAACCCGCGGCCCGGCGCGTTGGCGGTAAAGTAGCTCCGTGGAGTTCGGTGCGGACTCCGCCAACTTGGAACTAACCGCCTTGTTGCCAATGGAATCCATGAACACCCACGCGTGGTCATGACCAATTCCATGCGCAATTCTGGTCGGGATTCTACGGGATTCTACGAGACCACCTGGGCCGGCTACGGACAGGCGCAGGATCCTCACACGTGACGCCTCGACGAGCCGTCTCATCAAACCCTCCGCCGGATGCGTGTGCGCCCAGGCGATCGCGGCGCACACGAGGCCGCGCGACACGAACCTCCCGGATCCGACGGCAGAGGATAGTCACCGTCGCGCTACCGAGAAGATCCGGTTTGAAGGAGGGGCCGTCTGACATGCCCTTCCTTCGCGCCGGGTTGTCGGGAGCGTCTCGCTCGCTCTTACCGCGCTTCGGGCAACCTGCTGCTCGACCGGCTGCTGGGCGCGACGCTGCATGCGTTCCCCGTGGGCGAGGACGAGGCGGCGGCCGACGCGGCGCTGGAGCGGCGCGCCCGGGCGCTGGCCGACGAGGGCCGCCGGCCATACGTGATCCATTCCGCCTCCGGGCATCCGCCGCTCGGCGGAGTCGGCTACGTCCTGGCCGCCGAGGAGGTGACGGCGCAGGCCCGGGTGCTCGGCGTCGGGTTCGACGCGGTGGTCTGCGCCTCGGGCAGCGCGCTCACCCACGCCGGCCTCCTGGTCGGGTTGCGGGCGCTGGACGAGGCGGTACCGGTCTACGGCATCTGCGTGCGGCGCGACGCCCGCCGGCAGGGCGACCGGGTGGCGCAGGTGGCGGCCGAGCTGGCGGCCATGATCGAGCGCCCCGCGGCGTTCGAAGCCGGCGACGTCGAGGTTTCCGACGCGGTGCACGCGCCGGGCTACGGCCGGCTCAACGACGCGGTGCGCGAGGCGCTGGCGCTGGCGGCGCGGCACGAGGCGCTGCTGCTCGACCCGGTGTACACCGGCAAGGCGATGGCGGGCCTCGTCGCCCACGTGCGTGCGGGGCGCATTACTGCGGGCAGCCGCGTGCTATTCGTGCATACCGGCGGACTGCCGGCGATCTTCGCCTACGCGGACCGGCTCGGCTCTTGGCTCTCGGCAGCGCCGTGGGCGCCGGCGGGCTGACGACGCCAAGGGCGTCCGGTCACGGACGGCGCGCTGCGCCGGCGGCCGCGGTCCTCGCCTCTTCCAGGACCCACTCCCGGAATGCCCGGACCTCGGGCCGCTGCCGGGAGGCGGCCGTGGTGATGAGGCAGCAGCGTTCGGGCGCCTCCTCCTGCCGGTCGAAGACGGGGACCAGCGTTCTGTCCTCCAACTCTCGCGCGATCAGCGTCGGGCGCCCGATGGCGGCCCCGATGCCGTGCACCGCGGCCTGCACCAGCATGCTGTAGAGGCGGAAGCCCGAGGCGCGCGACAGGTCCGGTGTCGACTGGCCCTGGCGGGCGCACCAGTACGACCAGTCGGCGTCCCATCCCAGATCGTAGAGCAGGGGCCAGTCGTCCAGGTCGGCGGGGCCATCGGGCCGGCCGAGCGCGGCGAGCAGGGACGGACTGCAGACCGGCAGCAGGTCCTCCTCGTAGAGGGTCTCCTCGAGCAAGGTGTCCTCACGGCTCGTCACCGGGCGCGGTGCCGCGGTCTCGCCGGTGTAGGCGAGCCAGGCGTCGAAGTCGCGGCCGTCGGGGTCGACGCCGCGGTGATTCGTCTCGAGTTCGATCGCGACCGCGGGGTGCGCCGCCTTGAAGGTGACGAGCCGGGGCACGAGCCACTTCTCGGCGACTGCCTCGACCGAGACGATCCGCACGCGCCGCGGCCAGCGGCGCTGGCGCTCGGTGGCGCCGTGGACCTCGGCGAGGATGTGCTGCACCTCCTTCAGATAGGTCTGGCCGCGGCGGTTGACGCGCACGCTGCGATGGCGGCGCTCGAAGAGCGGCACCTCGAGATGCTTCTCCAGCATGCCGACGCGGTAGGCGACGGCGGCCGGGGTGACGCCAAGCTCCTCGGCGGCGCCGACGAAGCTCTGGTGGCGGGCGGCGGCCTCGAAGAAGCGCAGGCTTTCGAGCGGGGGCAGGAGCAGCATGCAAAGAACCTCCAGGCGGCGCGACATGGCAAGCCGGTACGCAGCCCTGTGATCGCACATTCTGAGCTGTCGGCGCAAGCGCGGTCGATACGAGGAAGCTCCGGCCGGCGCCAGCGGAGCAGGAGAAGCAGCCGAGTGGCTGAAGGAAAGGAAATTGCAGTTATGCCACTGAGATAACCAGAACTATAAAACACGGAAAATACAGCTACAACAACAAACATTTACCGCATTGGAGTAACAACACCATGGCCACCACTTTGATTACAATTAAGGTTCATCTCCTCAGCGGTGCTGCGACCTGTCTCGCTGCTGAGAATCTCGGAAAACGTAGTCGGAGGCGGCGTGGCAGTGGCTCTCACCGGCGGCTGGCGCATCGTACCTGGGAGGTTGAACGATGAGACAGATCGAGCCGGCGGCACCGCGCTTCTCCATCAACGCAGGGCGGCATCGGAACAGCGAAGCCGGCTTGACAGTGCACGACCTTTCGGCTCCGCGTACGATGCCGGGCGCCGAGCGTCGGCGCCTTCTCAGCTCCCGTTCGCCGTGGCCAGGACGGCGCGGATCGCGTGGACCGTGGGGACGCTGGTCGTCGTCGCGTCCCTCGTCTGCGGTCTGGCCGAGTGGCAGCGCGCCAACGGACGCCGTCCATTCACCCGGAACGAGCCGACAAGGAGTCACCTTGCAACCGACCCATCGGAAGACGATTTACCGCTCGTCGCCCGCCATCGCGGCCCTGGTCATCCTGATCCTGGCCTGGGCGCCCGCCGGGGCCGCTGCGCGCGGCGCGGCGCAGGAAGAACCGCAGGAGCAGATCGAGTCGCTCGGCCGCGCCCTCGGCATGACGCCGGAGGAGGTCGAGGCGCTGGGGCTGTCGCCCGAGGAGATCGACAACCTGCTGGCCGGATTCTCCGAGGAGACGGTCGTCGTCGGCTCCCGCGCCCGGCCGCGGACGGTGACCGCGTCGCCGGTTCCGGTGGACGTGCTCTCGACCGCCGATCTCACCAGCCAGGGCACCGTCAACCTGCAGGACCAGCTCCGGACGGTGGTGCCGTCGTTCAGCGTCAACACCCAGCCGATCAGCGACGCCTCCACCGTCGTCCGGCCGGCGATGCTGCGCAACCTGGCCCCGGACCACACGCTGGTGCTGGTCAACGGCAAGCGCCGCCACCGCTCGTCGATCATCGACTGGCACGGCGGCAACGGGGTGGCGTTCGGCTCGCAGGGACCCGACATCTCGGCCATCCCCGCCATCGCGCTGCGGCAGGTCGAGGTACTGCGCGACGGCGCGGCCGCGCAGTACGGGTCGGACGCGATTGCCGGCGTACTGAACTTCCAGCTCAAGGACGCCGCATCGGGCGGCGCCTTCGATTACAACACCGGCACGTTCGGGGACGGGGACGGCGAGGCGATGAACGTCGCCGCCAACGTCGGGCTGCCGCTGGGCTCGACCGGCTTCGCCAACCTGAGCCTGGAGTACGGCGGCTCGAACCCGACCAATCGGAGCGCACCCCGGAGCGATGCGATTGCCCTCATCGCGGCCGGCAACACCGACGTGGCGTCCGACACGCCGCAGGTCTGGGGCTCGCCGGACATCGAGGACGACCTGAAGCTGTTCGGGAATTTCGGCTACACCACCGCCGCGGGCGTGCAGGTCTACAGCCACACCAACTACGCCAGCAAGCGGGTCACCGGCGGCTTCTTCTTCCGCAACCCGAACACGCGGGGCGGCGTCTTCAGCCTCGACGGCGGTCAGACGCTGCTCGTCGGCGACGCGCTGCTGGCCAACGGGATGGGGTCGGCGAACTGTCCGACGGTGGCCATCACCGACAACGTGGCCGACCCGGTGGCCCTGCGGCAGGTGTTCGACGACCCGAACTGCTTCTCGTTCCGCGAGCGGTTTCCCGGCGGCTTCACGCCGAGCTTCGGCGGCGAGGCGCAGGACATGTCGCTGGTGGGCGGCGTCCGCGGCTTTACCGTCGACGGCTTCACCTGGGACATCAGCGGCTCTCTGGGCGCCCACGAAACCGACCTCTTCATCCGCGACACCGTCAACGCCTCACTCGGCCCCGACACCCCGACCGAATTCAATCTCGGCAGCAACCGGCAACGGGACATCGGCCTCAACGCGGACCTCTCTTACGCCGCCACCGACATGATCAACATCGCGGCCGGGGCGGAGTGGCGCAACGAGCAGTACCGGACCGTCGCGGGGGATCCGGAGTCGTGGACGGTCGGCCCCTACGGCCGGGGGCAGGGCTTCTCGGCCGGGTCGAACGGGTTCTTCGGCTACGGGCCGATGGCCGCGGGCACCTGGAGCCGGCGCAACGTCGCGCTCTACGGCGACGTCGAGCTGAACGGCGCCGAGACCGACTGGACGCTCGGCACGGCCGTCCGCGTCGAGCACTTCGACGACTTTGGCACGACGATGAACAGCAAGCTCTCCGGCCGCTTCCGCTTCGTGCGGGCCAGCGTGAGCAGCGGGTTCCGCGCTCCGACGCCGGGCCAGCAGAACGGCTTCAACATCTCGACCCAGTTCGACCCGGCCCTCGGCGACCTGGTGAACAACGGCTCCATCCCGTCGATCTCGCCGGTGGCGGCGCTGCGCGGCGGCGTGCCGCTCGCCCCCGAGAAGTCGATCAACTACACCGCCGGCGTCGTCCTCGACACCGGGCAGTTCAGCCTCACCGCCGACTACTTCCGGATCAACGTCTCCGATCGGATCGGGATCACGAGCAACTTCACCCTGACCGCGGAGGAGATCGACACGCTGCTGGCCGCCGACGTCGAGGCGGCGCGCGACCTGCGGCGGTTCCGGTTCTTCACCAACGCGTTCTCCACCGCGTCGCAGGGCATCGACCTGGTGTCGACGTTCACGCCGCTGGCGCTGCGCGGCAACACCACCATCAGCGCCGTCTTCAACTACACCGACACCGAGGTGACCGACAACCGGAAGGGGCTGCTCAACGACCGGCGCCTCGCCGAGTTCGCCTACGCGCTGCCGCGGACCCGCTGGAACATCGGCCTGACGCAGCAGGTCGGCCGGGTGAGCGTCCTCGGCCGGGTGAACTACTTCGGCGGCTGGTACGACTACGACAGCGGGTTCGCCCAGGTCTTCGTGCCGTCGGGCGGCATCGAGCAGGGCTTTTTCGACGGCCGGCCGATCGTCGACCTGGAGGCGAGCATCGCCCTGGGCGGCGGCACGACGCTGGCCGTCGGCGCCCAGAACGCGTTCAACACCTATCCAGACGAGAGTGCGCGCGCGATGTCCGTCGGCGAGAAGTACAGCGAGTACACGCCGTGGGGCTTCAACGGCGCCTACTACTACGTGCGGGTCGGCTACGGCTGGGGCAACTGACCGTCATCGCGTGCCGTGCGTCCGTGCTACCTTCAGCCGGAGTGCCAATGCGTGGACCACTTGCCGGCATCGACCGGTTTCCCAGGGTCAGTCTCGGCCACACGCCGACACCGCTCGACCCGACGCCGGGCCTCGGCGCGCTCCTCGGGATCGAGCTGTGGATCAAACGTGACGACTGTACCGGGCTCGCCGCCGGCGGAAACAAGGTGCGCCAGCTCGAGTTCTACCTTGGCGCGGCACAGGCGCGCGGCGCCGACACCGTGCTCATCACCGGGGCGGTGCAGTCGAACTTCGCCCGCCTCGCGGCTGCAGGCGCGCGAAAGCTCGGGATGGACATCCACGTTCAACTCGGATCGCGTCGAGGACGCCGATGATCTCTACCGCAGCACCGGGAACGTGCTGCTCGACCGGTTGCTGGGAGCAACGGTGCATTCGTTTCCGCTGGGGGAGGACGAGACAGCGGCAGACGACCCGCTGGACCACCTCGCGCAATCGCTCGCGGACAGTGGTCGCAAACCCTAGTGGTCCGTCACGCCCTAATCTTCGGACACGGACATGGATTTACAGCGCGCAATCGTTGACGAATCACACATCGCACACTCGAACATTTAGTCGTGGCGCAGCACTAGGAGTCTGCGCCGCAGGACGCTTGCGGCACGAAACGGGTCGCCAGCCCACGCCCTGAGCTCCGTGTCGGGGCGGCTTCGCCGGTCGGCCGGGCGGGGTGGATTTTCGGTGGTTGGCGAACAGAGAGCAAAATTTGGTCCTCGCGGGCCGCACGGGCCGCCAGAGACCGCGGTGCGCGTCGATTTGCCGCCGTGGCGAGCCGCATTCCCCGCATCCTACGCCGCCATCAGCACGTGCAGGCGCTTGACGTTCAACGCCAGGCACACCAGGTCCCACTCGCAGCGCACCTTCGCCAGTCCACGCAAACTGAAGCGCCGGAAGCCCAGCGCGTGCTTGATCCAACCGTAGGGAGCCTCCGACAACCACTTGCGCTCCGCATACGCCGTCCGGCCCGCCGGCGTCGCCAGCTTCTCCATCATGCGACCCGTCGCCGGATGGGCCTCCAGATCGCGGGTAGCCGCCTGCTTGCCCTCCCGGCCCGGCGCCACATACCCGTCAACGCCCCGCTTTTCCAGGTCCTTCAGGTCCCGCTCGTTGCAGTACCCCGCATCGGCCAGCACCGTCTCCGGCTGCGCGTCGAACGTTTCCTTCACCGCGTCGAGCAACACCGGCAACTCACCCTGGTCGCTCGCGTTCGCCGTCAGATCCGTCGCCACCACCAACTGGTGCTCCGCGTCCACCGCCGCCTGCGCGTTGTAGCACTGCTGGAACCCCTCACTGCTCGTCTTCATGATCGAGCTCTCAGGGTCCGTGAAGTTGCTCTGCGCCTTCTCGTCCGGCTCGCCATACGCCCGCTTGTACGGCCGACCGCCCTTCGGGTTCCGGTCCTGACCCGGCTGCCGACCCCGCGCGTCGTCTGCCGCCCGTTGCTTTGCTTCCAGACGCGCCTTCGCCGCCCGAATCGCTGCCAAACGCGCTTCCCGCCGGTGCAACTCCGCCGGCAGGTCATCGCCCCGAACCTCCGCGCCCAAGCGCGTGTCCTCGGCCTCGTCAACCGCGTCCGCCTTGCGCAACAGCGCCTCGATCTCGCTTTCCAGGCGCTGTTCCTCTTCCTGCATCCGGTCGTAGCTCATCGCCTTGCGCTTGCTCGCGTTCGCACGCACCTTCGTCCCGTCGATCGACAGCTTCCCCAAGCGCGCCAGACCCAACTCCTGCGCCAGACGGACCACCTCCACGAACAGCGCCTGGAAATCCTCCAGGTGCCGACGCCGAAACTCGCACAGCGTCCGGTGTTGCGGAAAGTTTCCCGCCGCCAGCACCCGGAACGCCACGTCCTCTTCCAGCCTCCGCGCCACCCGGCGCGACGAGAACACCCCGGTCGCGTACGCGTAGAGCAGAACCTTCACCATCATCCGGGGCTCATACGGCGCGTTGCGGCGGCCGTCTCCCTCGTACGGCGCGTAAAACGCGGACAGATCCAGATCGTCCACCAGATCGCTGATGTGGTGCGCCAAGTGGCCCTCGGGCAGCCACTCCCGCACGTCGGGAGGCAACAGCAGCGATTGGTCCGCTGCGTAGGGGCGGAATGTCGTCGACATCGAATCCTTCCGTCGTCGGCTCGCTCGCCTACAATTGTCGCATCTGTTTTCTGCGGCGCAGACTCCTAGCCCGGAAACCGTCGCCTACGGCTCCGATTTCCGCCCAACCAAGCCTCTCTAGGAGTCTGCACCGTTCTACGGCGCAGACTCCTAGCTCTCAACCTTCTGTTCGTGCTATTCTGCACTGAGAGGAGGTTGTCATACGATGCACGGTAAAGGATGTATGCGGGTGGCCAATGGCGAGGCAAGGAGCAAACTTGCCGAGCACAGGCTGAGTGTTGTGGTGTTGGTGCGCGAGTTGGGGAACGTCGCCGAGTTCTCCCCCGCGGCGAGCAGCGTAGGGCGAGGCGCACAACCGGCCGCGTCCGCCGGACGAGGCTGGACGCCTCGCTGGCGGTGGGTCCTATCCGCAGCGGTTTAGTCCAATTACAATTACAATTTGGAACCCGATGGACTCTTCGATTGATCCAGGCCCCGCCCTGCCCGTGTGGGCGCGCATAGCTGACGGCCTTACCCTCACACTCGGCCTCGCCGCCGTTTATGTGGCTGTTTTCGCCGGCATTCGTATTGGATCAGTGTTCTCGATGTCCACGCCGTGGCGGGCTCTGATCGTACTGACTATTTGTTGCGGTCTCCGTCACTATCTGATGCGAAGGTCACCGCTTCATGAGCGCGTTTGGCGCTGGCTTAAATCTGTCCCGCCGGTCCTCCACCGCTGTAGTCGATGGATTCTGAGCGCCTACAAGCATGCCACCCATATGACAGTGCCCAACGCGCTTCATCTCTTCGCGCTCACGGCGCTCGCCGTGGCCCAGCCCCTGTTCGACGTGGCTTCTCGCGAACCGACATTCTTTGTCGCACGCAACACCACCTCTGGCCAGTTCGCTGCGGTCGTGATCGTCATCGGAATAGGGCTGCCGCTCGCTCTTGTCGCGATAGAGGCCATATTTGCGCGGCTGCACGCGGTCGCGGGCAATGTCGTCCACGTCCTGCTGATGACCCTACTCGGGACTGTACTGCTGCTTCCAATCTTGAAGCGGGCGGGCGAGATGAGCACGGCCCCGATGCTTGCCGTGAGCCTCGTGCTGGCGGGATGTGTCGTGGTTGGGCTGCAGCGCTTCCATGTTCTTAAAATGTTTCTGACGGCGCTGAGTCCGGCCGCTGTCGTTGTGCCGGCAGTGTTTGTTGCGAACCCTGAGGTCCGAGGGGCGCTGGTCAGTCCGAACCTCGCCCCCATACCGGCTGCTGTTGAGCAGGCACCGCCGATCGTCGTCGTTGTGTTCGACGAATTTCCGACCAGTTCCTTGATGAACGATGATCGCGAGATTGACCGGCGCCGTTATCCGAACTTCGCAAGACTCGCCGACGATGCGACATGGTTCCGAAACGCCAGCACCGTCTCCTCACAAACGCTCTACGCCGTTCCGGCGATCGTCACGGGCAAGTATCCGATAGAGCCGTACGCCGTGCCGACGCGGCGCTACTACCCGCAAAATCTCTTCACCATGCTGAGTGACAGCTACCAGATGGCTGTGTTCGGCAGGTTTCTCCAGCTCTGTCCGGTTAATACATGTACGTACGATCTTGAGGTTGACGACACGCTCTGGGACCTCACCGCAGACTTGGCCGTCGTTTACCTACACGTCATCGCGCCGGATTCGTTGGCAAACCGCCTGCCGCCGATTGTGGGCGACTGGCGGGGGTTCGCCACCCGACGCCGGTTTCGTGAAGTTGAAGGTGAACGCCGTAGGAACGACCGGTCGTCGGAATACGACCGGTTCCTGCAGACGATCACTTCCGAACGCAGTGGACAGCTGTATTTCCTGCACACGCTGACCCCTCACATGCCGTTCCAATACGTACCATCCGGGACCCGCTATCGAGCACCGGACTACCAAGGACGAAGGGAAAACGGCGAACTGCTCTTTCTCAAGAGTGACCCCTGGCTCCCGCTCGTTCTCCAACAGCGACAGCTCTTGCAGGTCGGCTTCGCGGATCGCTTTGTCGGGAACCTTGTAGATCGCTTGCAGGCGCAGGGTATCTACGACGAGTCACTGGTCGTAATTACGGCCGATCACGGCGCAAGCTATTTGCACGGCAAGCGTCGTCGTAGTGTCAACGACGGTAACGAAGCCGATATCTTGTTGGTACCGCTCATCATTAAGTTTCCCTCAGAGACAGAGACATCAGAGATCAATGACGGAAATGTCGAGACGGTCGACATCGTGCCGACGGTCGCTGACGTCTTGTCCATAACGGTTCCGTACGAAGTGGACGGCCGCTCTCTCCTCGATGCATCTGAACCCGAAAGGCCCGGGAGGACGTTTGTCCGACGTAACGCCGAACGAGTGCGTGTCGTGCGGTATCCGCAGCAACTCGAAGACTATTCACACGAGCAAAGGCTCTTGCACTCCAGCTCAAGTCTGTATGGTCTCGGGCCGCACGCGTCGTTGGTTGGACGTTCAGTATCGTCACTCGACGTACAGCCAGGAATACCTCGCTGGTGAAGCTAGAGGATGCTTCAGCATTTGACAGCGTCGATGTCACAGCTGAGACGTTACCGCTATACGTTCGAGGCATGTTCGCTTCCCCTCCGACCGAGCGCGTGAGTCTGGCCATCGGAGTAAACGGCGTGATCGTCGCAACGACCGTGTCGTACCTGGAACAAAGCGAGTGGGTGTTCGCTAGCATGATCCCTGAGGATGTGTTGGTTTCTGGTGCCAACGAAGTACAAGTTTTCGTGCTCGGTGGCGCGAGCGATAAATGAAGTTGCCCCAGTTCCACGGACACCTATCCTCTTGGCGAGGAGGAGGAGGAGTCCACGATGCCGAAGTCGAGACCGCCGTACCCGGCGGCATTCCGACAGCAGATGGTCGAGCTGGTTCGGTCCGGACGTACACCGGGAGACCTGGCTCGGGAGTTCGAGCCGTCGGCCGAGGCGATACGAAACTGGGTCGCGCAGGCTGATCGCGACGCGGGCAAGCGCTCCGACGGCCTGCGCACCGAAGAACATGAGGAGATTCGTCGGCTGCGCCGGGAGAACCGGCGGTTGCGCGAAGAACGCGAAATTTTGGCAAAAGCCACGGCTTGATTCGCGCGTGAGACCGGACCCGGGAGGTCTACCGGTTCATGAGCACGAACCGGGAGTGGTCCGTCACGACAGAATCTTCGGATAGACGGACTTGAGTTTACACCGTGCATCGTCGACCTTCATCTGCCAGTCGACACCGCGTTGCGTGCCGTTCGCGTCGGTAGACCACGCCGAGACCTCGGCATGCAGCGTCGCGAGGTCGCCGATACGGCGCCCCCGCAGGCATTGGCGCGTCATCGCACTGAGTTCGTTCTCCGCGATGTTCAGCCAGCTGCCGTGTTTCGGCGTGTAGCAGAACTCGATGCGACGAACCAGTTCCCGGGCCCGGCTCGGCTCGAACACTTCGTAGAAGGCGCCCTTCGTGTGGGTGTTCAGGTTGTCGCACACCAGGATGATCTTCTCGCAGTCGGCGTAGCGTCCTTCCAACAGGCCGGCGACCTCCACCGCCCAGTCCGCCTTCGTACGGCGGGCCCGGGCCGTCGCCTGCCGCCAGCCCGCCAGCGGCTCGCTGAAGAGGAAGACCGAGGCCGTGCCGGCCCGTTCGTATTCGTAGTCGACGCGACGGGGTCGCTGTTTCGTGGCGACAATCGGCGGGCGCGTTTCCTTGACCAGTTGCACCGGCTGCTCGTCCATGCACACGACCGGGCAAGCCGGGTCGTACGGTTGCGCATAGATGTCGAGGACCAGTTCCATGTGCGCCACGAATTCGGCATCGGCCTGCGGCGGAATCACCCAGTACTGGATTTTCCGCTGCGTCATCTCGTTTTTTTAGCGTCCGCCGGATGGTTTCGTGGCTGACCGACTCGACGAGCCCCAACTCGACGACCCGCCGCGCCAACAGCCGCAACGACCAGTTGGCGTAGCCCTTCGGGGGTGACCCCAGACGCAGGGCGATGATCTGCGCCTCCTGTTCGCCGTCGAGCAGTTTGGGGACCGGTGGCGACTCCCGCCGTTTTCGTTCCAGCGCCTGCTCGAACCCTTCCAGCATGCAGCGTTGACGAATGTTCTCGACGGTCTTGGTGCGGCACGAAAAGGCGTCGGCGATCTGCTGGTCGGTCCACGCTGGCCCGTCCGCGTCGACCTTCAGGAGAACCTGCGCGCGGCGCACTTTCTCGCTGCTGCCGCTGAGCTTGCGGACTGTCTGCCGACAGACCTCGCGTTCCTGAGCGGTGAGTCGAACGATGTACTTTTTCTGCGGCATGAGAACTCTCTCGGCTCGAGACGAGTTCCCCGACAGTCCTAAGTTTTACACGTGGGACAGCACTAGTCCACCACCAGCGTCCGCGCCCGCACGTCCAGCGACAGCCCGGTGACCGTGTCGGGTGAAGGCGAGCCCGCCGCCGACGTCCATGCCCGCGCCCGTCTCGGCGTCGCCGACGTCGCGGCGCAGCCCCACCTCGACGCTCGGTGGCCGTAGCATACGAAGCTTCACTCTCACTCGGAACCGGGACCTTCCGGAACGGCGAGGTTGAGGGCGTCGAGCACGTCCTGCCACGAAACCAGCTTGAAGTTCTGGTTGGCTCGCTCGTCCCGGGCCACGTTGATCCCATCCTGGACGACGAGCAGGCCCATCGGGTAGCGCGGACCGAGCGGAGCCGACACCACGTGCAGCCGTCGGTGTGCTCGACGCCGTCGACCGCCCCCGCTTCGCCCACACGGAAGGTCCCGCGGTAGGCGTGCGGCGGGGCGCGGTCGTAGACCACGTAGGTGTGGTTGCCCTGGCTCGACGCCACCAGGAACCCGTTGTCGGGACCGCCGACACGCGGGGCGTAGATCGACACGCCCTCGACGTTCGACGCCAAGTGTCCTCCCTCCGGCTCGCCCACCCCGACCCGGTCGACTGCGACCCGCTCCTCGGGCGGCGCGCCCGGCTCTGCGCCGTAGCGCCAGATGCCGACCTCCTCCTCGCCGATGAACAGCCACCCATTGGCCGAAGTCTCCAGGCACCGCCCTGACGCCTGCCTGTCTCGTGGTGACGCCTCCAGCACCTGCACTCCCAGGCCATGACATGACTCGCGCCGCCATGACAATCACGTTGACGCGGCGGATCTGGTCGATGTGCCGGTCCAGGATGGAATTGGCGAGCACATCGACTCCTGTTGAGTCAGCCAATGTCGTCCCGACGAGCGACATCCGCGCTCGATCGTCGGGAATCCACCGTGAGTTCAACGCGGGCAGCCGACGAAAAGCACGCCCCTGCCGCTCGAAACGGACGACTGCGAGATGCCGACATCTCGCGTCGCCGCTCAAGAAGTGCGAACCGTCACAACTTGGTGACTCCTGGCGGAGCGTGCACATGCGGCCGATACTGTCACCGGATGGCGACCACGTCGCCGCCGCAGTGGCATAACCCGGAGTTGGGGTATCCATTTAACCGGAGTCGGGGGCGTAACGGGGCCACGGTTCGCCCGGCGAGGGTTGTTTCGGGTGCTTGAAGTCGTGGTCGCCCGCGAACCGATGCGCCACCGGGGCCTCATCGCCGCCGGACAGCCCCGCCAGCACCACCGCCAGCACCTCGGCGGGTGCGTGGGCACCCGCCGAGCCTCGCGTGTCCTTCAGCGGCCGCCCGCGGCGAGCACGGCGCCGGGCCACTCCGGTTACATGGATACCCCAGACCCGGAGAATCGTCGCGACCGGCCGCGCCGCGTTCATGGACAGGCCGTACCTCACGCGCGGCGGTCAAGGCGGCCGAGCCGGGCAGGCCGCCTTGACCGCCGCGCCTTGACGCTTCGTGCACGAATGCACGATGGTCCGCGGCCGCGAGCGAAAGCACTACCAGATCGAGGTCACCCCCGACCAGACCGGCGAGAAGGCCGCCGCCGTCACCTGGACCCGTCGCCCCCAGGACGGCTCGATGGCCACCCATCCGGGCGTTTACTGCCTGCGCAGCAGCGAGACCGACTGGGACGAAGACGCCTTGTGGCGCACCTACACCACGCTCACCGATGTCGAGGCCGTCTTCCGCGCACTGAAGTCCGAACTCGGCCTGCGCCCCATCTACCACCACAAGCCGCAACGGGCCGACGGCCACCTGTTCATCACCGTCATCGCCTACCAGCTCGTGCAGGTCATCCGCGCCCGGCTGCGAGCCCACGGCGAACACGCCAGTTGGACCATCCTGCGCCGCATCCTCGAAGGCCAGCAGCGCGTCACCGCCACCTTCCGGCGCCCCGACGGGCGCACCCTGCACGTGCGCACCGCCACGCAGGCCGAACCCGAACAGCGGGCCATCTACGACGCGCTCGGCGTCGACCCGCAACCGGGAGGCGTCCGCAAGACAACCGTCTGACCGACCCATTTCCCGGTTTGCGCAGGTTTGTAGTGCCACTCGAGCGCTTTTGTCGCTGTAAGTTGCTGATTCCGCGTTGCTTAGTACTGCGGCTGTTAAACTTGGGCTAGTTTTAGCAGTCCATGGACGGAAGCCGGGTGCCCGCCTGCAGGCGTTCCACGAGGATGTTCTCCGGAAATGCCGCCGAGATGCTCGACATCAGTATCGAGGCGCTCGGCCGCTACCGGCTGCGCACGGCGCTCAGCACGCTCGGAATCGTGTTGGGCGTCGCCGCAGTGATCGCCATGTTCTCGGTCGGCGAAGGCGCTCGCGAAGACGTGTTGCGACAAGTTGAGCAGCTCGGCCTCAACAACGTCATCGTACGGAACCGGGGTTTCGGCGGCAACGAGGGCCTCCGGCTCCAGGACGCCCAACTGTTGCGGGAGCTGTTGCCGCGAGTGGTCTCCGTAAGCCCCCTGGTGGAGCGCTTCGTCGTCGCGTCCGGCCCGCTCGGCACGCGCCGTGCCTCCTTCCTCGGCGTTACCCCGGAGTACGGGACGGTGCTCGACCTGGAGGTCGCGCGTGGGCGGTTCCTGGCGCCGCTCGACCGGCGGACGGACGCGCCTGTCTGCGTGCTGGGCGCGCAGCTTGGACGGGTGCTGTTCGGGTACCGCGATCCGGTCGGCCAACTGGCGCGCTTCGATCGGCTCTGGTGCGAGGTCGTCGGCGTGCTCGCCCGGCGCTCGACCGGCGGGCGCGCAGGACGCACCGCGGCCTCGCGCGACCTCGACAACGGGGTGCTCGGTTCGATCTCGGGCGTCCTGCCCGCGAGTCCGGCGGTGGACCCGACGCAGCCGATAGACGAGATCTGGATTCAGGTCGCCAGCGGCGACGACGTAGCGGCCGTCGCGGGCTCGATCGAGCGCACCCTGGCCCGCGCGCACGGCGCCGCGCGCGCGCTCGACATCGTCGTGCCGCGGGATCTGCTGAATCAGCGCGTCCGTACGCAACGGACCTTCAACGTCGTGGTCGGCAGCGTGGCGGTGCTGTCCCTCCTGGTCGGCGGCATCGGGATCATGAACATCATGCTGACGTCGGTGCTCGAACGGACGCGGGAAATCGGCCTGCGACGCGTCGTAGGCGCGACGCGCCGGGTAATCGTCGTGCAGTTTCTGACCGAGAGCCTGATCATGACCCTGGCCGGTGGCGGTATCGGCATCGCGACCGGCGTCGCCACCTCGTATGCCATCACCGCGTACGCCGCCTGGAACACCAGCGTGTCGTTCTTTGCTGTCGCGCTCGGCTTCGGCGTGTCGGTGCTGGTCGGGCTCGTGTTCGGAATCTATCCCGCTTCGCAGGCCGCAAAGCTGCAGCCGGTCGACGCGGTCAGGTACGAATAGGAACAGCTCGCCGGTCGCGGCACGTCGCTCAGCCGAACGCCGACAGCAACCGGTGAGCTGAAACGGGCCAGCCTGCGAGCAGATGCCATTTCCGCCCCCCCACGTCTACCTGTTTCTCTTCTACGCCTCTATCCGTCTACGATCTCAACGACCACGGGCCCGGTCGGCCGCGTCATGCACGCGAGCCGGTGCGCGCCGGGCTCCACCCCGCAGATGTCCTCAAGCGTGTCTCGTTCTGCATCGCTCATCGGATTCACGCGCGCCTTGCCGGAAACAATCCGTACCGGATCGCTGCCGCAGATCCCGGCATGGCAGTCCGCGGTGATCTCGACGCTGTTCGTTTCGGCGACATCGCACAGCGTCTGGCCCCCCGTGAAAGGACACGACTGGCGCCTGTTCCGGAACGTCACGACGCGTTCCCCGGCGACCGCCGCGCCGTCCTCGACCGGCGCGGACCGCTCCGGCGGACGGGCGTTACCGGCACGAGTGGAGAAGATCAGCGAGTGGAACGGCCGATCGAGCGGGCCGAACCGTAGC
Organism: Vicinamibacterales bacterium; assembly: GCA_965222905.1. Lineage (GTDB taxonomy): Bacteria > Acidobacteriota > Vicinamibacteria > Vicinamibacterales > UBA8438 > WTFV01. Next base: position 835,404 of record OZ244976.1, read on the forward strand.
GACTGGTGACCGACCCGGACGATGTCACCCTCCTCAAGAAGGAGAGTGTCGGCGACCTTCAGGTAGATGCCGTTCACGCTGTTGAGATCGCGGACGAACACCTGCGTGCCGGTCACTGCGACCGACACGTGGCGACGGGAAAGACGGGTATCGTCTCGGGCCAGCTCGATATCCGGAGCGGCGCGTCCGATGAGCTGCGTTCCTTCCCGCAACCGGTGGCGTCCGGCCAGCCTTCCGTGCGCATCGTGGTGGGCCAGCAGCAACGGATCGTCCTTCGAGCCGAAGACGATCCACTGGCTGCCGATGCGTGCGACTGTTCCGGGGGCGACGACCCGTCCACGCCCCTCCGTCACGTGCAGGAACACGCCGGCAGGCGAGCCCTCGTCACGTACACGGTAGTCGTCGGGTCCCGGGACGATCGCCGCGTGCCGGTCGGCCAGGCTGGAATCGTCCGGGAAACAGATGTCGCTTCCCCGCTTGCCGATCGTGCTGTCACGATCGGCGGCGAGCTCGAACAACTCCGCCTCGACCTCGCTATCGATCAGACGGACGAGCGCCGCGGGCGGTGGAAGCAACCGTCTGCGTCGATCACCTGCGCCGGCGTCCGGCGGGCGGCGCGCCGCGGGTGCGCCCACGACTTCCAATTCGAAGCGAACCTCGGCGTTGCCCGCCAGCCGCCGGGCGATCGCCTCGGCCACGGTGACGCCGTCGATCAGCGAAGCCTTGATGTTGCCGCGATGCTTCACTTCACGGCACCCCGAGGGATCGCCATCGAAGTCGTCACATTGGAGGTAAGCGGTGTTGAGCGTGTCACCGATGATATAGACGTTCGGCTGCCGGCTCTCGAGCAACGCGTTGAGCACGAACGTCTTGCGGACCCGCGATCCGCCGGTCATGGGGTGGATGCCGATACTCTTGATGAGCGACCAGTCTATTTCCTGGCCGATACACGCGACCACCCGTGCAGCGTCGAACTCCATCACCGGCGTGTCGACCGGCGGTCCATCGGCCTGCGGCGCCCCGACCCGCAGGCGCAGCACCGGACCCGCCTTGGTCTCAACGATCTCGGACGCCTCACTGCCAGCAAGAAAGCGCACGTTGCGATTGATCGACATCGCTTCGTCGAACGCAGCCGACAATGCCTTTGGCGGCACCGGCATCGTGTTGCCGCGATGCGACCAGTACACCGGCGTGTCGTCCACCGCCACCGCCTTGGCAGCGGAAATCGCGATCATCGCCTCGATGGCCGACACGCCGCCGCCAATCACGCAGGCCGGCTTGCTGACGTAGATATCGGCGCCGGCCAGCCGATGGGTGATCGCCCGCACATCGCCCGGCACGTCGAGCCGTCGCGGCGAACCGGCGCCGAGTGCCAGCACGACGTGCCGAGCACAGATGACGCCGTCCGTTCCGGTCCGATGGTTGCGCACGTGGACCCGCCAAAGGCCCTGGTCGCCCGGCTCCAGCCCGACGAACTCGATGCCAACCTGAACCGGCACGTTGTGGCGGCGGTAAAGGGTCTTCCAGGCGTCGCACAGATCGGCGCCCTTGACGTCGGCGAAGAAATGCAGCTCCTCGATGAGGGCGCCCCCCTTCGGAAACCCCATCTGTCTAGCGGCGCCGAAGTCCGGCTTGATCGGCTTCGCGCTGTCGTAGTCCCGGATGCGCTTCAGCACGTCGTCGATCTCGATCACCAGCGCCGTCAGCCCCAGCTCCTTCGCGCGAAACGCGGCCCCCGTGCCCGCCGGCCCCGCGCCGACAATCAGAGCATCGAGCACGTCCGGGAGAGGGACCGGCGTGTCGAGGACGAGATGGCCGTCCGGTAGGACCTCGTTCGATGCGGACATCGGGTTCCGATCAAGGCTGAAGGCGAGACTGGGCGCTCCTGCTCGGGTGAAAGTCGTGACACGTCACGCACCGGTCCGACACCAGGTCGGGCGCGTGGCACGACCGGCAGGTGTCGATCGCCGGCACGTTCTGGATCGCCGCGTTGTCGAGCCCCGCGTCGATCGGTCCCTCGGCACCAAGGAGCTCGGCGAACGGAATCCCCGTATGGCAATCGAGACAGCCCCGCTGAATCACGTGAGCGCGATGATTGAACCGCGCCCGCCGAAGCACGGACTGCGCCTGCCGCACGCGGCCGATCGTCGCGCGCTCGACGGTATGACACGAGACGCACGGCTCGGTCACCTCCGCCGCGAACGCGTCGATATCGTGGAGCTGCGCGTCGCTCAGCCGGGAATCGCGCATCCCGAACCGGAACCGCGTGTCGTTGAGCGTGGTATTCGGATCGCCGATCCGCGCCTCGAGCATGCCCATGAACCGGTCGAGTTCCAGCAGTGGCGCCTGGATCCACTCTTCGTCCTGGCCGCGCAGCCCATCCGCCTCGGCGCGAAGCGTCGCCAGCGCCTCGGCGTAGAGCTCCGCCTCGTCCGCCGGGGCGATGTCGGCCGAGACCACCAGGAGGTCGGCCAGACCCCCCGACGGGTAGATAGTGTCAGCCAGAAAACCCCCGTTTCGGGCGGAGATCTGCGCCAATTCGTGGCATTCTGGGGGTGATGTTGGCGCAAATCCGGTCGCGACGAAGGCGCCTGACGGGCTGCGGGCAAGCGAAGGACAGTATGTCGCCCGGATGTCCTGTTTCAAAGGACAGTAGACCCGTGCCGTCTTTCGACGGCCCGGAATCCGGTCTGATTACGAAGACCGATTGGTCAGGCCACGCGTCGTCGTCGTTTGCGCTCCCGCTTCTGCAGAATCAACCCGATGCGGTGCAGGTTCGCCGCCAGCACTGACAAGGCAACCGTACGGGCGAAGCCCTCCGCACCATGGCTGCGAACGCGGTCGAGTCCCCGATGCTCCAATCCGTTGATGGCAGACTCAATCGCCGGATGCGCTCGCCGCGCGGCCACAAACGACTCCTCCGCCTCCCGCTCGCGGTTGGCCTTCGAAAGATAACCCTTGCCCGGCAACGCATTGACGTCGAGTAGCGCATCGAGCCCGACCCGGTTGGCGGGACTGTGAAAGCCCCGGTCGAAGCTGCACGCCCGCAACTCCGGATACAGTACCTGCGCTTGCTTCACCATCGGCACCACCACGTCCACATCCTCGCCCTCCCACAGGACCTCGTGGTGAAGGATGAATCCATACTGGTCTTCGATAAGGGCGACAGGAACTCCGAGTTCAACCGGCGTGCCCGCCTTGCCTTTGGAAATCCAGCGCGTGTGGCCCTCGAAGATCGAAAAGACCTTCTCCTCGTGAGGAATCGTCTCACCACGCAGAAGACGCCGCTCCACCTGGTCAATCTGCCGCCGCGCATGAGCGACAAAGCCTGCGATGGAGCGACAGGTGAATTCCGCCACGCCCTGGTTCCGCAACGCGTCGAGTGTTGCCTCTGCTCGCTCAACCAGCGTCCGGCAGCGCTCCACATACGCCTCCACCCGCTCCGGATGCCGCTGTGCCCGCCGCGTAGAGCGCACCTTGTTGAACAGTTTCTTGACCTCGCGGCACAGATACCGCCACTGACGCCAGCCGCCCACCGCATGTTTCTCAGCCGCCCGCCCCGTCTCCCGCAACAGGCACCGCACCGCGTCCCACAACAGGTTGACGTCGGTCGGATAATGCACGTCGGTTTCGACCACGAACGAATCACACCGCCCGCGCAATGGCTCGCCAGGCTTTTTTTTGGCGACCTTGTGACCGCTCTCCACCACCAGGCGCCCCACCGCCGACAACAGCTCGGGCGTCAACAACGACACGTTGTCGACCACCGTCTGGTACTCGTAATGCGTCTTGTCACCGAAGTCGCTGTGGCCCAGGAACGCGCGTATCGTATCGTGGTGGTTCGTCAATTCATGAATACGGTCGAAGTCGCAACCCAGCCCCTGCTTCAGGACCCCAAGCACCAGAATCTGCCACAGCTCCATTCCCGGACGCCCGACCGTGCGGTCGGCCTCCGGAAGAATATGTTCGTCCAGCAGCGCAAACAGCCGCTCGCGCAACTCCTCGTCACACCAGATGTGCTGAAGCCCCTTCAACACCGCCGGGATGTCGTCCCGCGACTTCGGGTTGATCCAGATTTCCTCGATCGGCACCTGCCCGAGCTGGAACTGCGATCTGTGAACTTCTCTCATGATGGCAATGTCGCGAAGATGGTCCCGAAATGGGTCGATCCTTGGGAGATCACCCGCAAAGAATACGACATCTCGACGATCTTCGCCACTCAAAATCGGCGGTACACCCTGTAGAATCAATGACTTGCGGGTTTTCCGCCGAACACTAGATAGCTCGCCGCAGGCGCCTCAGGTTGTGGAGGATCCACGGGTCGGCGTGCGTGACGTCGGTCTTGACGACGAGGCCGTCGTCGACGTCGAACGGCGCGGCGCTCATCCGGCGGGCCCACTGTTCACCCGGTCCCAGCCGTGCGCGCACGGTTTCGAGCGTCTCGACGCCGAGCGTCAGCGCCACGCCGTCGCCGCTGTCGCGGACTATCGCCGCGCCGGCGGACTGGACCGGCAACTCGGCCGACTCGACGTCCCCGTTGAGGTGGCAGTCGCCACAAGCGATATCGAACGCGATCGGCTGGAATCCGCGCGCATCGGCAGTCGGAGCATGACACGCCAGACAGGCGGTCTCCGGGTCGTCGGCGCCGCGATCGTCCAGAACGTATTCGACGTGCCTGACGTGTGTGAACGCGAGCCCCGCGTCGTCGGGTATCGCTTCGGCGGCGAAGTCGAACTCCGGGTGCCCGCGGCTGAAGTCTTCGATCGCGTGACAACTCTCACACCGGGCGTCCGCGACCGTCACCCGCGAGTCAGGTCGCCGGCCGCCATGCTCATCGTGACAGACGGCGCACGACACTTCGAAGTCGCGGCCGAACGCGCGGGTCCGGTCGCGCGACGTGTATACGTAGTGGGCGTTGAAGGTGTACGCACCCAGAGCGTCGGTGTGCCGCTCGTGGCAGAGCGAGCACTTCTCGCTGCTGACCTCCCGGAACGGCGTGTGACACGCGGCGCAGTTGTTGTCCAGCATCGCGTGCGCCGACGACAGCGGGCCGTTCGCCACGAGATCGCCCGTCCCGAATCCCAGGTTCAACGCGAGAACGGACCCGGCCAGCCCGCCGAGTGCGGCGCCGAACCAGATGATCCGGTTCCGGCCCGGCGGGCGGAGGTACTTTTTGGAGATCGGTAGGCCGGCGTCGCCGAACGTGCCCTTGGACTGGTGGTCTGTCATGACTGGTCAATAGCGGAGCACCGCGAACACGTGAAACAGGACGAGCACCACCAGAGCTATCGCCGCCGGCGCATGCGCGTAGAGCCACCACCGGAGCGCCCGTTGCACTGTGTAGTGCGCGTCCATCTCGAGCTTCGTGCGCACGAGCGCCTGTATCTGCTCGACGCGCTCCGCATCCTCGTCCTGAAGCAACCGCCGAGCATGGTCCAGACGCCGCATGCGCGATCGGACGCCCCCGGTGATGTCGACGAAGTAGATCAACCGCGCGTGCGGCGCCGTCAGAGCCGGTGCCAAGTGCGTGTCGTAGACGGTCCGAACGGACTCCCCGCCGGTGGCGGCCAGCCGCTCGACTTTCTCGCGAACCGCGCGGACGAGTTCAGGGATTCGGTCGTAGTGCACCTCCGTCGTCAACCCGGAGGTCAGCACTGCCGGCGCCCATTTCTGGATGAACACCCCGACCAGGCCGGTGGCCACGACCCACACGCTGGCGAGCCAGAGGCCCCAAGCCAGCATGCCTGCCGGCAGTCGACCGCCGCTGTGCATCAACAGCAGCAGCAGGAACAGCGTGCCGCCGTACACATGAAGTTGCACCCAATGCCAGAGGGCCGCCGGTCCACGACGCGCGGCTCGCCGGCGCCCGCTGTAGGCTAGGGCGGCGGCGAGCAGCGCCGCCGCCGCGATCCCGTAGGCGATCGTCCAGGCAGAGGCCCCACCCGGCGCACCGAACACTCGATCGACCACGACCGCTGCCGCGCACAACAGGACACCGGCCAGGAACGCGCGCCACCACGCCGCCGACTGCACCAGCCGGGGCGGGGTGATCAGGGACCGGATCATGACCGTGGTCTCCCTTGGAGAGCATCGAGCTCGGCGGTCGAACCGACGCGGAACGCGCAGTGGTGTGGACAGTTCCGGACGCACGCCGGACCGGCCGGCGAGGTGTAGCAGAGGTCGCACTTGCTGGCGACGGCGCGCGGAGAGCCGCGCAGCGATCGCGGCAACGCGTTGTCGGGCCAGGTCTCGCCGGTGTCGTGCATCACGATGGCGTCGTAAGGACAGTTCTGGTGGCACGTGACGCAGCCGATGCAGATCTGTTCCTTGATCTCGACCACGTCACCTACGTTGGCCCGGCGAATTGCTCCGGTCGGACAGCCGATCAGGCACACCGGATCCTGGCAGTGATAACAGGACTTCGCGATCAGCAGATGACCGTACCGGTCGCCTTCGCGCACGAAGCGCGGCCGCCCGCCATGGGTGTCGGCGCACGCGCGCACGCAATCGTCACATCGCGTGCAGGCGTCGAGGTCCATGACGAGGATGCTGTTCCCCTCGACCAGTCCCTTGTCGAGCGCGAACTCGAGCAGGGCCGATTGCGCGGGGTCTCTGCGAGCGGATCCCGTCTCCTTGATCCGGGCGACCACCTGACGCCAAAGCGCTTCCTCGACGTCGGGGTGCATCCGGAGCACGCGCCGCAGGTCGTCTCCGGCGATGGTGACCAGTTCGCCGTATCCGACCGACGACACCGAGAATCGGGCGCCATCCAGTTCGTCGATGAGCAGCTCGATCTCGCCGAAGGTCATGCCCTTGGAGAGATACGACACCGCGGCCGTTCCCTGTCCGACCCGTTGCGACACGCGCATGAAGCCGGACCGGACCAGGTAGAGCGCCTCGACGGGCGCGCCTTCCTCCATCACCGTGTCTCCCGGCTTGCAGGAGACGAGTTCGACCCGTTCGGCCAGATCGGACAGGACGGGCTGCGAACAGCCGCGAAACAGTGCGCAGGCCCGTAGCTGCGGCAGCAGCGCGCGGCACCGGTAGACGCTGTCGATGCGCCGCCTGAACGCGCCGGACTGCCGCTTCATCAGGCGCAGGGCCGGCACGCGGATCTGGACGATGCGGCATTCGGAAAGGGTCTTGACGGTGACCGACTGCGGCCAGCCGTTCAAGGCGCCGATCTCGCCGAAGCACTCACCCGGGCCGAGCTCGACGACCTCGGATTCGGCCGCCAGATCGAAGTCCATCGTCGACAGGAAGACCGTCTCGGCCTGCGGGTCCGGGTGGCGGGGGGCCTCCGCACCGGGCGCGGCGTCCGGATCGCGCGCGGTGTCGAGCGAAGCGGCAACGGTTCCCTCGACGAGGAAGAAGGCGACGTCGACGTAGCTGCCAGCTTCGAACAACACCGTCCCTTCGTTCCAGACGGCGACGGAGACATCGGGACTGATCGTCTCGAGGAGCTGATCCTTGAAACCCCGGAACACGTCGTACTGTTTCAGGTCGCTCGCCGTCAGGTACGTGGACAAGTCGCGGATCCCTGTCTCCGCTCCGTACAAGCTCCACCGGTCCCGATGTTGCTCCATGCGGCGAACGATGGTGCCCTGATCCACGGTGAACTCCCGTCTCATCGCACCGCCGGACGGCCGAGAGCCCGATAGAGCTCCTCGATCCGCCGCCGCAGGGATTCCAGTGTCTGCTCGACCGACGAATCGTGGTCCACCGCCAAGTCGCCGAGCTCCGGGGCACGGATCGGGGAAGTCGGGGCGGCCCGCGTGCGATTTCGCGCCGGGCCGGAGCGCGGCGGGCGGCTGATGGCCGCGGCGGGCCGCCCGCTTCGCCCCGCGTCGGCGGCTGCCGCCGGGCGAGCGCCAGCCCTTGGGCGCGACGCGGCCGGCGCGACGGCAGCGGCGTTCGAAGCGGGAGTGTCCGCACCGCGCCCGCCGGCCGGCAGCGTGGCGCGGCCCTCCGGAGACGAGACGCTGGCCAAGACGGGCGTAATCTTGGGCGCCGGACCTCGATCGGCGATGACGCGCGCATGGGCCTCCGCTAGAGCATCCGGATCGCGACGTTGCGGATCGCGGCCGAACGCGTCACCCCAGTGCACGATTTGCTCCGTGCGCTCCAGGATGTCGAACCCGCCGCCCACCGGATGTCCGGCCGCAACCAACCCCGGATCGGTAACGTAGTGGCAGCCGGCGCAGGTTGTCGCCTGGACCGCCGGGTCGGACAGGTCGGTCAGCCCGAGCGCCACCGACTCCGCGTGGCTCGCCGTCTCGTGCGGCTCGAGATAGTCCGCCCCCGGACCGTGGCACCGCTGGCAGCCGACGCCGGCTCGCACCTTGCGCGAGGGGTTCGACACGATCGTCCCATGGCACCACATGCAGGACTGCGTGCCCCGCGCGAGATCGTCAGCGGCGACGCCATAGGCGCGAGCGATCTCCAACGCCTGCGGTTCACCGTTGCGGAGCATGGCGGCGCTCTGGGAGTGCGGGTCCCGGCGCCACCATTTTTCCTGGGCGTTGTGACAGCGGCCGCAGGGGACCTTGACGAAATCGTGCCCCGGCGGGTCCCGCCATGGCGGGCGCGGGCGCGTGACGACGGGCACCGGCGGGGGGACGGGCGCTCGTACCGCCGGCTGGTTCTCCGCCCGCACCGCATCCGCGCCCCGTGCCGCGGCGGGTTCGTCCTGCCGGCTCGCCCCGGCGCCTGCCGCCGCCTCGATGCTCGCGGCCGCCGCATCAGATGGACCGCCGCCAGCCGCATCGAGTACCGGCGCTGAGACGCTGGTGATCAGCCGCAGTGCGTCCGGGACGATGGCGACATCGGTCACCACGCCCGACGGCGGCGCCGTTTCTTCCAGGTCCGGATCCCACAGTGGGTCTATTGCTACAAGCGCGTCGCCGTCGGCGTTCGCGATGAACGCCTTGGTTGCCGTCTGGACAGCGGTAGCTGCCGCGAGCAGCGCGGCGCGGTTGGTGAAGGTCAGATCGACCGATTCCGATATCGCGATGATGGCCTGAACCGCCGGAATATCGAGACGGTCGTTGATCGCGAACAGCTCGTCGACCGCGGCGCCTGCGCGGTCGCTCATCGCGGCAACGTACAGATCGTCCTCGGTCGCTGCCGCCACGCCGCGCAGGGCGTACTCCAGATCCAGAGCCCGGCCAACGACGTACAGGATCCGCTTCCAGGTTCGTGGGCGCTCGGCGTTCGTCCGTCCATCAGCGGTCTTGTACGATTCGAGAAAGTTGTGCCGGATCCGGCCGCTCCATTCCACCAGCTCGAAGTCGCTGCCGGTAGCGTGCCCGGCGCGGTTGACGAGCTCCTCGTTCGGCACCGTGTGGCAGCCGAAGCAATTGGCGGCCACCTCGTAAATCTGCGAGGGCCGCCGCATGCCGGACGTCGTGCTGTCCGCGATCCGTTGCGCCCGGTGCGTGGCGGTTTCCAGCCGCCCCGCCTCCTGAAAGTCGGACTCGGCCACTCCGTAGTTGTTGTGGATGGCGATCCATTCCCGGGCGGGGCCGTGGCACGACTCACAGGTGACGCCGGCACCAGCCCGCAGTTGACCGCGCCGCAGAACCGGCGTGTAGTGACAGCTCAGACAGGCCGGCGTCGTCTCGTCGGTCCCGCGCTTGATCAACCGCAGGCCGAGGCTGCGATATATCTCCTTGGCCCGCTCGCTGCGGTGCAGCGTGTCGAACCCCGTGGCGTGCCCGGTCGCCTCCCACACCTCGAACTCGGCGGCGTGACACTCGCCGCACCGCTCCGGCAGCAGGACGCGCTCGGCGGTATGGGTCAGCGCCGCGCGTAGCGTGTCGTCCCGGCCAGCCCCGGCCGGATCCTGCGCCCGCGCCGGTCCCGGCGCCAACGACGCCAGACAGTACGCCGCAAGAACCAGGAAGGGTGCACGATGCACCAGGGCGGTCGTCGATCCAGATTGCGCCGTTGTCCTCGATGAAGGCATCGAATCTGCGTTCCTCCCCGGCTAGAACTTGACGACGATCTCGGCGCGTCCCCCTACGCGAAGCCGGCTGCCGCCGTCCGACCCCGTGGCGCGCAGGGTGTCGCGCGCCGCGAAGGCGTCGAACACCAGCACGTTGCGCCGGCCGATGGCCACCTGGTAGCGCAAGCCGCCGGCGACGGCGTGCGGTTCGCAGATCGCGAGCGCACTCGCGCACGCCGCGGTCGAGTAACGCACCGCGCCTTCCAGCAGCAACTGCCGGCGCGTGTCGGCGGAGAACATCTGGTGGCCGAACGCCCCGCCGGTGACGTCGCTGGCCGACGGCGCCAGCGCGCCGGGCGCACTGCCGAGACCGGGACCGTCGAACAGGATGCCGGCGCGCGCCAGTGGTCCGGGGATCATCGGGTCGAGGGCCGCAGCGCGGTAGTCGCCGTGGGCATAGAAGCCGTTGGCGTAGAAGTAGTTGGCGGTGTGGTGCGGCGTCCAGGAAAGCTCGGTGAACAGCAGCGTCCCCCGGCTTGCGGGATCGCCGATCACGATCTGGTCGCCATCCGGTATCCCACCCCCGATCGGCGCCGACGTCAGCACGCGTACGGCCGTGTTGAATGCCCCGGCCCCCGGGCGACCGACGAAGCTGACCCCCGCGTACAGTCCGTCACCGGCCCGCACGCGGCCGAAACTGTTCTCGAACTCGCCGCCGCGGACGTAGATGGCGTCGAAGGCGGCCGTGGTCGAACGCCAGTCCACCTCCGTAAACCCGCCCACCAACTGAGCGCCGTTGCGTTCGACGTTGCCGAACGGGGAGTCCGGAGGCGCGGCGGCCTCAAGGCGCGTCAACAGCGTGCGACGATCGATCTGGTTCCACGCGTACAGCCCGGTGAACCGCAGGTTGACGGGGCCGCCGCGCAGGCTGTTGCGGGTTACGCCGGCCGCATCGATGAAGTCGTTGATGAGAAGTCCGTCCTGGAAGCTGATCGGCTGGCGGCCGATTGACAGCCCCAGATCCAGCCCGCGCCGGTCGTCTCGATCCAGGTTGGGAAACAGCTCGCCGAAATCCCCTTCGAAGAACAGGTGGGTCAGTGTGTCCCAGTCGAAGTTGAACTGCTGGCTGAATCTGCCGGCGCCGGCCCCCCCGCTGGCGTAGCCGCTGAATCGGCGCAGGCCGGTCGGGTCGGTCTGGTCGGCGGGACGCAAACCGAACACGAACCGCTCGCTGCCGGTGAGCGCGAGATTGCCGAACAGATCGATCCGGTTGGCCCATTCGCTGGAACGCGTCGTCCCGTCGTCGATGGTGCCCACGCCGCTGCGCAGCGCGCCGAACAGGATGAAGGACGGGCGCCAGACCGCGCCGCCCGGCAGCGTGAACCCGCGCCCGATCCGTCCGGTTCCGAGAAACGGCGGGCCGAGCTCCACAAGCGGTTTGGGGCGGTTCGGAAAGGTGTCCAGTTGGAGCGGGATGTGCTCGTCGGAGAGCTCGCTGCCGGCGTGACCATCGTGATCACCGGCGCCGTGGCCGCCGTCGTCATGGCTCGTTGCCTGTTGCGGGACGGGCGGGGATTCCGCCTGCGCGCCGCCCGCGGACAGGTTCACGGCGCGTTCGCGGACGAGGACGTGGCCCGCAACCACCGCCTGCGCGACCTCGCGCTCGGTCATGCCATAGTCGAAGCCCATGTCCGCGACTTCGTGCACGAGGTTGACCGGCACCATGCCCGCCTTGATCCGAATAGTGGCGTAGTAGGGACCGGTGGTTCCCGCCAGGGCATCGCGGTCGACCTCGTAGGACGCCCACTTGCTCCGCAGCGGCGGAATCGTGCGCCGGTGCTTGCGGGCGTCGACCGGCCGGCCGGTGAGAATCGTAGAATTGGTCGACGGCCGCAGGAATGGGAGCGGGCTCGGCGAGTAGGGCACGACGAGCACCTGTTCGCGCTCGCCGCCGCGGACCATTTTCACGAGGAAGCGTGACTGCAAGCTGAAAAGCTGGTCATCGGCGGGCAGCGCACCGTCGTGGACGTAGACCGAGTGGCTGTCACGGACGTCGCCGTTCGGATCCAGATCGCCCGACTCGAACACCACGTGTCCCGTGGCGTCGGTCACGGTCACGTGCAGCCAGACCACTCGCTCGGCGTCGAACCCGGTCGGCACGTTGTGGCCGTCGGTGCCGTTCCTGAATTCCACCTCGAAGGAGATGCCGTCCGCGGCGGCCCGTTCCACGACAATGTCGCCGAGTTGGTAGCCGGCCCGGAGCAATTGCCGGCGTTGTCGTCCGAGATCGTCCAGCAGCTCGAGATTGTCGCGGATGATGTCGGCCGCGTCGTACCGATCATCCGGCTCGACCCACCGCGGCGGAAACTCGTAGTCCTCGGGCGCCGTGTCCTCGAAGGCGTCGGTGCCCCAGCCCGCCTCGTAATCGAAGGTCAGCCATTCGCGCAACGTTGCCAGCTCCTGCGCCTCGGTGTTGTGCGGAAAGATTCCCGGATGCACGATCGAATAATCCGGACCCGCGAACATGTGGTTGGTCCGCTTGCGCGGCCGCGTCGCCCGGTTGCCCACGCGCGCGGCGGGCCCCATCGCATAGCCCGACGGGACGCCCGGCTCGGACCCCATGTGGCAGTCCTGGCAACTGGCCCCGTTGCCCGAGGCGGGGGAGCTCTTGTACTCGCTGAACGCTTCCTCCAGGCGGAACCCGTTGACCAGATTGACGTCGTGGCACGACCCGCAGAGCCCCGACTTCGGGAGCTGAAAGAACTCGCGCGCCTCGGCGTGGACGGCCCGGCCCGCCCGTTCCGGGTCGGTCTGGAGGTTGAACTCGCCGCTCTCAATCGCCCGTTGCAGCTCGTCGTTCCCGCTCGGGCCGAACACCGGCTCGTACAGGCTGCCCTCGACCAGCGGCAGGCGCCCGCTGATCTTGCCGAACGCCTGATCCTGCCGGTGACAGGTGACAGACGATGCAGGTGACTCCTTCGCGCGACGTCGGGTGCCGATCGAGGTTGGACATGAACGTCGGCTCTTCCAGGTTCATCCCGACCGGGGTGTGACACCGGATGCAGAAATCGCCGTTGGTGCCGTTCGTCAGCTTGGTGACCTTGGCCTGCATCGCGTTGAAGACCGGGCTGAGCTGCGCATAGGCGTGCGACGAGACGGACCACTCGCGATAGATGTCCGCGTGGCACGGCGCGCAGGTGGTCGCTGACGGAAACCGATCCTCCGCGAACAGCGCGGCGTGATTGGCGTCGCCGGCGGGTTGCGCTGGCGGAGGCAACTCTTCGGCGGCCACCATCGTCATCGAAGCCGCCAACGCACCGGCGGCAACTGTGACCACCGCACGGGGCGTTCCGAGCCACCGCGGCCGTAGCTTCGTGGGATCAGGCGATTCAAGCATGAGACTCCGTTCTCCCCGTCGTCAAGACTGATCCGCCCGGATTACCACCGCCGTGATCCGATCGCCGAGCGTCACCGGCAAGCCAATCTGCACGGGCACTGAAGCCCTCACCGGCTGACCGTCGAAGAGCGTGCCGTTACGGCTGTTCAGGTCCTCCACCGTCACCGCACCGGCCCGCACGACGAACGCCGCGTGCTCGCGCGAAAGCGCCCGGTCGTCGATCCGGATGTCACATTGGTGACTCCGCCCGAGGATGTAGCGCCCGTCGGGCAGGGAGATCCGCCGGCGCGCGCCATCGGGCAGCGCGACCACCATCGCGAGGCGCGGCGCGTTCGCCGGCTGCCGATCCATGGACGGTGGGTCCGTCAGCGGTGGCGCAGAGAGCGCGGAAGCCGGGTCCAGCACCGTGGCCGGCGCCGAGGGGCCGTCTTCCGGCCCGTGCTCGTCGGGCCCGCCGGCTAGCGGCGGCGCGGCCACGAGCGATGGCGCGTCCAGCACGGTCGCCGGTTCCGGCGGCGTGCCGCCACCGGCCTCGGGGCCGTCCGGTACGGTCGTTCCCATCAACGGCGGCGCTCGGAGCACCGAAGGCGGTCCAGAGACGGTTTCGGGTTCATCCGGCTCGGCCGCGCCGGGTGTGTCGGTCAAGCGGGGAACACGCGACCCCGGCGCCGGGTCATACGCCGTCGCCGACTGCAATGCTCCGTCGCCCGACCTGCCGTCGACAGTCGCGCCGACCGCGCGGTCAGGCGGCACGGCGAAAATGAAGTCGTGTCGCTCGCCGAGCGTGATCACGTGGAGTGCGCCCAGATGGGCGCGGTCCTCGACGGGTGCGCCGTCGAGGCAGGTGCCGTTCCGGCTGCGCATATCCTCGATGCTGTACGCACCGGCAGCCGGATCGAAAACGATGTGCGCGTGGCGCTTCGAGACGACTCCGGCGGGCAGCACGATGGTGTTCTCCGGGCCACGGCCGATCGTCGCCTCGGCGCCGATCCAGTGTTCGGTCCCGGCCAGCTCGCCCGTCCTGCAGAAGAACCGTGCCCGCGGCATCGCTATTCGTACCTCCCGGCGTGAACGGGCTCTCGTCCGGCTGCCGGCAACGCTGGATGCAGTCCGAAGGCGCGGAACGCCCACACGTTCGAAACGGGTGTCCGGTGGAGACTCGTCACTTGGGAAACCCGTCCTGCTCCAGGTCGACGGCGACCTCCGCGGTCTCGCCGGCGGCGATCTCCAGAGCCCGCGGAAACCGCCATTCGTCGGTTTCGAGCCGGATGCGATGACGCCCTACGGGCAGCCGCAACTCCAGCACGGCCGTCGTGCCCAGAGAGCGGTCGTCGACGATGATCTCCGCGGCGGGCGCGACCCTGACGACGAGCGTCCCGCAAACGGCGTCGCTACGACAGAGCAACGCCTCGGCGTTATCCACGCGGCGCAGCCCCTCGGCGGCCGCCGGCGAGCCGTTGAACTCGAACGCGTCCTGGAAGAGGCGCCGGGCGTCGTCGTATCGTCCGGCCGAGAACGCCGCGTTTCCCTCCTGCACGTGTTCCCGTGCCAACGTGGCCTGCACCCTCTGCCGTCCGGTCAGCGCCGTCCGGTTGTCCGGGTCACGGCGGAGCACGCCGGCATACAGGACCAGCGCTCCATCCACCTCTCCGGCCGCTTCCGCGGCCATCGCATCGGCCAGCAGTGCGTCGATGTCCGGTCCGGAAGGCGCCGTCGGAGGCGAGGCGGGCCGCGGAGACCGTGATCGCGGCTGAGCAGGCGCCGGAGGGTCCGGCTCAGGGGCAGTCGCCGGAGAGAGCGGCCCGGCAACCGGCGAAGTGGAAGCCGCCCCCGGGTCGACGGGACGCTTCGGCCCGGTCCCGATGCGTTCTTCGCCGGGACCGCCTCTTCCCGGCGCGCGAGCTGTGCCCGGATCACCGTCCGGTGACGCTCCGCCGCGGATATCGCCGCCGCCGGGGTCGGAATCCCGGCTCTCCGCGAAGCCGGTCTCCCGACCGTTGGTGCCGAACGAGGCAGGCCACAACGCCGCAGACGCAGCGACAAACACGGTCGCGACCGCGGCGCCGAGCATGACGGCCAGCTTCCGCCGCCTGCGGTCTTCGCCGTTTGTGCGGCCGATCGCCGCGGACGTGTCATCCGACGGCGCCGGGGAGACATCCGGCATCGGTACAAGCGCTGTCTCCGGCCGGCTCGGACCCGGCGGCTGCCCGGTGTCGCCAGCATCGAGCGCCTCCAGCGCCTGCCGCATCGGGTCACGCGCATCTTGCAGGTTGCCGCGCTCCAGGTGGCCCCGCGCCTGCGCCACGAGCGACTCGAAGGATTCCCGTTTCGTCCGGATCTCCACCTTGATGCCGGCAAGCTCGGCGGCAACCAGATCGTGGGCGTCATCGAAGCCTTCGAGGAGCTCCTGCGCGGCGGCCAGTTCGCCCGCGGAGCGTCTCCGGCGGGCCTCATCCACCGTTGTCCGTGCCCGATGGTCGCGGGCGGCGTTGCCGATGCGGTCCTTCAACTCGATGGCCGCCTCGTGCGCCGGGTCGCGCGTCAGAACCTCGTCAACCGACCGAACGGCGTCGGTGAACTCCCCCGACGCAAGTTGCCGCTCGGACTCTTCCAGCCACCGATTGATCGTTCGACGGGTCTCTATGTCGTGCCGGAGTTGCTGAGCCGCCGGAGACTCCGGCTGCAACTGCAAAGCCAAGTCGACGCTCTCGGACGCCTTCGTCAGCGCCAGATCCGCCAGATGCCCCCGCGCATTCGAAAGGTGCTCTTCGACCTGCAGCGCCAGGCGGTCGGCGGCGATGCGTTCGAGCGCCTGCAGTACGCGATCGTCGTCCGGGTCGAGGAGCGCGGCCTGTTCGGCCGCGACCTGCGCAACATCGCAGAGCCCCTTGTCGAGCGCTGCGTGCGCGGCGTCCAGATGCTTCGTCAACTGCGCCTCGCGCCGCGCGACCAGCTCGGCCCGGCTGGTCCTCAGCCCGCTGCCGGACGAGGATGGCGCCGGCGCCTGATCGTCGCGCCGCACCAGAATCGTCGATTCCGGCTCGCGATCCTCTTGCTCGATGCGCGCGATGGCGGCGTCGATATCGGCGATGAGCTCGCTCAGATGCTGGTAGCGGTCGTCGGCCCTCTTTGCAAGCGCCCGGTCGATGGCCCTGATCAGGCCCGCGTCCAGATCCGGTACCACCTCGGCGAGTGGGACCGGCTGCTCGTGCACGATCTTGTAGATCACCGCGGTCGGGGAGTCGCCGCCGAACGCGCGGCGATACGACAACAACTCGTAGAAGACCAGGCCGACCGCGAAGATGTCGCACCGATGATCGATGTGCGCGCCGTCAATCTGCTCGGGCGCCATGTAATTGGGCGTGCCGATCATGGCGGCGCCGCTCGTCAGGGCGTCCGACAGCCGCGCAATGCCGAAATCGAGAATCGTGAGCGCGCCGGAGTCGTCACGGGAGATCAGATTCGCGGGCTTGACGTCACGGTGGATGATGCTCTGGCTGTGCGCGTACGCCAGGCCGTCGCACAGTTCGCGCAGCATCCGCAGGCGTCGCAGGAGCGGCAGCGGCGTGTTCCGGCGGACGATCTCGGCAAGAGTCCGGCCGGGCACGTACTCCATGGCGATGAACGGCTCGCCGGCGTGCTCGCCGACGTCGAAGATCGTGACGATGTTCCGGTGGTTCAGGCGCCCGGTGGCGCGCGCCTCGCGCAGGAAGCGCTGCCGCAACTCGACGCTGTGGACGCGAGCCACCTTGATCGCGACGGTTCTGTCGATGGCCGGGTCACGGGCCAGGTACAGCACACCCATCCCGCCGCTGCTAAGCCGCTCGACGACGCGGTAGCGCCCGATGAAGGTCGGAAGATCAGGCATCGGATTGTCTCGCCCCGGCAGCAGCGGGGCGAAGCCGTGTCCTATTTGGGAAACCCGTCGTGGTTACTCCTTGGCTTGGGACGA
Source organism: Vicinamibacterales bacterium (assembly GCA_965222905.1). GTDB lineage: Bacteria > Acidobacteriota > Vicinamibacteria > Vicinamibacterales > UBA8438 > WTFV01. The sequence goes on from OZ244976.1 coordinate 852,699, forward strand.
ATTCGCGAACTACTCGCCAGTTGCCACCTCTTGTTCCAGTTGCCACCTTGCTAAGGACAGTGCGCTAAACTAGTTTGCTACCTGCTGGTTTCCTGGTCATACTGGAGGTATGAAGCGAGATATCAAGCTGGAAGCGACCCTGGTTGCGAAGTATGCCGTGGTCGCGCCGGTGTTGGACGAGCGCAGTCGCCGCCGGTGGGCGGCGGCCGAGTCGCTCGCTGTCGGCTACGGCGGCGACGCGGTGGTTTCGTCGGCCACCGGTCTGGCTCGGGAGACGATTCGCAAGGGACGCCGGGAGATTGCCCGCGACGAGGCGCCCACCGACCGCATCCGACGCCCTGGAGGCGGACGGCCCCGCATCCAGCAGGATCAACCCGGCATCCAGGCCGCGCTCGAAGCGCTGGTGGACCCGCTCACGCGCGGCGACCCGACCTCGCCGCTACGCTGGACGTGCAAGAGTCGCGCGAAGCTGGCGGGGGCGCTCGTCGACCGCATCGGGAACGTCCGGACGGCGACCGGGCTCCGGGTCCTGGCCGAACTCGACGCCGGGCAGTATCCTACGGGCGTCACGGTGACCAAGGAACAGATGGACGCACTCGCGCTGGTTCCCGATGCGTTTCACGGGGAATGGAATTACAAACTGTTACCCCGATGAAGTTGACAACTTTATATCGATCACTGTCCTAAGAGCTACAGGAGCTCCGAAAAGACCAGGAACTGATCCCGGCGGGACGCTGGCGCTGTTCACAAGAACTCCGCTGGGTGCTGTTGAGCCCGAGTTGGGCACAAGCAGTCATCAACGCCGCCTCTGTGGTCGCGCTGGAACCGGTTCCTGTCCGTCCGTCTGCGGTCACTGTCACCGTGCACGTCGTGCTTGGGCTGGCAGGGTTGTCACAGGTTGCGGCGGCGCACGCCGACAGCAGCGCGATTCCGAAGCACAGCCATTGCTGGCGACGTGCACTACTGGTACCGCCATCGGGGTTTTCTATCGTCTCCGGTGTCATCTCAATCGCCTCCGGTGTCAGCCGAACGCGTCAGCACGATCGGTTTCAGTGCATCGATCCCAACCTGACATCCTCGTTCCCGCCGAGCAGCTTGCCGAAATCGATGTCCAGCGTTTCGATTTCCCCGCTTGCGGCCGGACCGTCGCCGGCGCCCGGCGTGTCGCCGACGAGCATCACTCGATCGCCTTCCGCAACCCCCGCCACCACCTCAACGAAACGCTGGTTCTGCTCGCCGAGCTCGACCTGCCGCGACTCGACTTGCCCGCCGCGCAACACGTTGACCACCGTCATGCCGTCGTCCTCGAAGATCGCGTTGACCGGCAGCAGCACCACGTCCTGGCGCTCTCCTACGAGGATGTCGACGCGCGCCGTCATCTCCGGGCGCAACTCCGCGTCGGCCGGATCGAGCTCGACAGTGACGTCGAACCGTCTGCCTTCGAGCTCCTGGCCGAACGTCGTGGCAGCGAGGGCGCCGACGTTCGTGATTCGCCCGGCCAACCGCAGGTCGGGGAACGCTTCGAGCCGGACGGTCACCGGCTGGCCAGGGCGCACGCGATGGATCGACCGCTCCGGGACCGAGGCGTCGACGAGCATGCGGCTCACGTCCACCACCCGCATGATTCCCTGGCTCGGCGTTACCCGGTCGCCGAGGCGGACCTTCCGGCGCGGCGAGGAGGCCATGAACTCCTCGTAGACGACCAGGCCGGGGCCGTCCGCGTAGATCGTGCAGCGCTCGATCAGGTCGGTCATCTCCGCCACCCGCCGGCGCGCGGCAACCAGCCGCCGCTCGACCGCCTGCCGTTGCGCGCGCTTCTGGGCCAACTGCAGCTCGGCGCGCCGCGTGGCGACGGGGTACGTCTGCTCTACCAGCACGTTGGCCCGTCGGCGCGCGATGGCGAGCTCCGCCGCGGCGGAATCGAGCTCGTCCCGCGAGCGTTCGAGCTCGTCGCCGGTGATGAATCCCTGGTCGAGCAGCGGCTCCAGGTTCTTTACCTCGCGGCTCAGCCGCTCCACCCTCCGTTCCGCGAGCGCTAGATTGGTTCGGGTCTCCTCGATGGTCAGGGAGCCCTCGCCGTCGACGGTCGACTCGAGTCCGGCCGTGGCTTCGAGTAGTTCCAGCTCCGCGACTTGTAGCGCGAGCTCCGCATCATGAGCGTCATCGACAGCACGCTGGCGCTCTACGCCGAGGTCCCGCGTTTCGAGGCGCACGAGGAGGTCGCCCTGCCCGACGCGAAGCCCCTCCGGAACGAGGTGGACGATCTCCGCCTCCCGACCGTTGACCGGCGACCGATACGAAATCGAGCGGGCAGCGCGAAGCCTGCCCGGCTCGATCAGCGCGGCCACGAGCGCGCCCCGCTGCACCGTCCATACGGTGTCCGCCGCACCGGCAGGCGTGCGCCAGAGGGCGAACAGCCCGGCGGCGCCGACCGCCGCGAGGCCGACAATGACGAGCGCCCGCTTCCAGGTCCGGGACATACGACCTACCTCACGTCCCGCCGCACGTCGAGCGTGCCGAGCGTGGCGCGCAGATCGAGCCGGGATACCGCGAGATCCGCGAGCACGCCCAATCGGCGGCTTGTCGCGTTCAACAGGTTCGCCTGAGCGTTGACCACGTCGAGATTGTTCGACAGGCCGCGCTGGAAGCGGAGCGTCGCGAGCTCCACCTCCCGCTCCGCAAATTCCACGCTCACCTCGGCGCTCGCGAGCCGGTTCGCGAGGCGCTGCTGCAGGCGGACCGCACGCCGGGCCTCCTGCGCGATGCGCCGCCGTAGCGTGTCGCGAGCGCGCACCCGGCGGTCGCGCTCGATCACGACGGTTTGCAGACCGGTCAGCTCGCGGGTCCGGTCCAGAGGCGTCGACACGGAGAAGAACGTGACCGGCTCGAACCCATCGAGACCGAACGCGTCCCGGAGGCCGTCGGCGGTCTCGCGGCGGGTCAACGCCAAGCTGACGTCGAGCTGCGGCAGCAACTGATGACGAGCGAAACGGACGTCACGCTCCGCGTCCTCCACGGCCGCGTCGGCGTCACGTAGCTCGATCCGGTTCCCCAAGGCCAATTCGACGGCCGTCTGTACCGTCACCGGATCGGGCCTCGCGGTGATCTCGGAGGCGACGCGGAAGTCGTGGTCGGCGTCCCGCGCCATCAGGAAGCGCAACTGATCCTTCATGTCCTCGATCGCGCCCTCGACATCGAAGAGCTGTCCCGATGCCTCCGCCACGAGCTGCCGCGCCCGGAACACGTCGAGCTGCGACACGAGGTTCGCCCGCAGCTTGGCCTCGGAGGCCGCGAGCAACCGCTCGGCGTTCTCCAGCGCAGTCCTCGCCGCGACCGCGAGCTCGTGCTGGGCGATTAGACGGTAGTAGGTGCCGGCCACCTCAATCGCCAGTTGCTGTTCCGTCAGCGCGTGTTGGCGCTCCGAACTCGCCACTTGGTAATCCGCCCGTTCGCGCGGGCGCCGGCCCACCGTCGGGCCGAAGCCCCGGAGGAGCGACTGGCTCACCAGCAACGTCGTATCGGCGGCGTAGAAGTTCCCGAGCTGGTTGCGGAAGGTCGCCGCGCCGATGTCCATCCGGACTTCCGTCCCGGTCGTGAATCGCCGCGAGGCCCCGACGCCGTACGTCTGGTTGCGCACGTCCGACTGGCCGAAGGAGCCGAGCACGTTAGGCGTGATCTTCGTGCCGAACACGGACTCCGCCAATGTTGCGCCGAGCCGCGCCTGATCGATGCTCTCGCGGGAGCCCAGCACGCGCTCATTGTTCGCGAGCGCGACGCGGACCGCCTCGACCAGTGGCAGCAAAGGCGCAGATTCTTGCGCCCCAAGGACGTCCAGTGCGGCCAGAACCAGCAACACCGGGACGATCTCTCGAATGGGTCGTCGCTTACGCATGGCTCATTGCCGCTGGTAGGTCGATTCGCCTGTGATCGTGCCTGCGTTAGTGCCGATCCGCACCTGTCCCGTCAGCACATTTGCGCCGCTGTCCACGGTTCCCGTAAAGCTGTAGCCCGATCCGGATAGTCGGACGTCGCACGGGCAGACAAAGTTACTTTTGCCGTCTATGCTTCCGGTGACGGATGCGGAACCTCGCGCAGAAGCGGCGCCCTGGCGCAAGAGAAGCGAAAATTGGCCGCGCAACGTCGATCCGTTCTGTGTCAAGGTCAACGTCTCTGTGATGTCGATCGGAGGAGAGGAGCCTCGGATTACAGATTCGTCCACGAAGCGCCCACCGTCCAGATTCCGGGTTACCGAGGCCGAACCGGTGGCAGTCGCCTGTTCCTTGCCGTCGCTTACCGTCAGCGTCACACTATACGAGCCTTGGGAGTCGTACACGTGCGAGGTATTGACGCCGGACCCGCTACTCCCGTCCCCGAAGTTCCAGGAGTAGCTCAGACTGTCGTTGTCAGGATCCGTCGAACGGCCTCCATCGAAGCGAAAGTTGGTTGCCCCGGCCATGCCGGATCCGGTCGGTGACACGCTCAGCCCGGCTACCGGGGGCTTGTTCTTCGGCAGAAGGGCGTACGTGGCCACGGCACCGCCACCAGCGATTGCGGCCCACTTCCACCAGCCTCCGCCTCCGCCATCGCCGGAGTCTTCCTGCAGCGTCGCCCCCGAGCCCCCGGCCGCCGCGGTCAACTCGACGCTCAGCCGCTCAGCCGAGTTCGGAGCCAACGCCAACACGCGGCTGTTGTTGATGTACCCATCCTTGACGATGGTGACGCGCTGCTCTCCTGCCAACAGCCCGGCAATCTCGACCGGCGTTTCGCCACGTGGCCGGCCGGCCACGTACACGGTTGCGCCCGCCGGTTCGGTAATCACGGTCAGAGCGGTCAGAGCACCAGCCGCTTCACCGCCAGGCAGCGACTCGGCCTCCACCTCCATGGCGCTCGCCTCTTCCCACAGTCTGATCACCCGCCTCGGGAATTGGGCCGCCGTTGGTCGGAACTGCGGATCGTGCTGTTGCGCTTCATGGAATGCCAACCTGGCCTCGTCGTCCCCGACGATGAACACGCGTGCGACCCCGGCGTAAAAGTAGGACCTCGCCATGTCGCGGGGCGCCGCGCGGTCGGCCTCCAATTCGATCACCGCGGCTTCGAGCATCTCGATGGCAGCCGCGTAATCGCCGTCCTCGACCATTCGGATACCTTGGCGCAGGCCATCCAGCGGCTCCTGGCCCTGTTGCCGTTCCACTGCCAGTCCGGGTGCATCGAGAAGGCCCCACAACACGACAGCCGGCGCTATCAGTAGCACTACTACTAGTCGTTGCATGCCATTACAGCTCCTGTCTTGTTCCGTGACCGTAGGTTATGCCAATGCATCGATTCGCCACCGCGACGTGCCGGGAATCCTGCTGGCTCTTCCCGCCCAGACGCCCAGCGCATCGGCGCGGGCCGGGCACGGCCGGGTCGCTCGGCTTCCGTGCTGCGGGAACGCCGTGTGCGTCAGGACGCGAAAGGTCCGAATGGAGAACTGCCGAGGGGTGTGGACGATCTGTGTGGACGATCGCATGAGCAGGCGACAATGCCTGTCGCGCCCACTCGTTCCGGTCGGAATCTGGGGGGGGGGGGGGGGGGGGGGGGGGTAAGTTGGTGGCGGCAACATGAAAAGGGACCCCGTGGCCACTTGAAAAGGGACCCCCTGAGTACCCGGAAACAGCGGATTCCTGGCGATGATCTGACGCGGCGAGACAGGGTCGTCTCGTCGACAGAGCCAGGAGGACGCGGAGGTGATCAGGATGTCTCAGTGGGCCGAAGTCCGCCACCTGCATCTGGTGGAGGGTGTGCCGAAGAAGGAAATCGCCCGGCGGTTGAAGTTGGACGTCAAGACGGTCCGGCGGACCATAGGCCGGCCGACACCGCCGGTGCGGGTGTCGCCGCAGCGGGTCAGGAGTCTGGACCCCTGGCAGAAGCAGATCGAGGAGTGGCTGCGCGACGACCGGCGGTTGACCGCGAAGCGGGTCCGGCGGTTGCTGCTGCCGTTGGCCGGGCCGGTCTCCCAGCGCACTGTACGCCGTTACGTTGCGGCGCTGAAGAGCGAGGTGAAACCGAAGGAGGCCTTCGTGCACCGCAGCGCGCTTCCCGGCGCGACGATGGAGGTCGACTTCGGGGAAACGTGGGTCGACCTCGCCGGGGCGCCGTGCAAGGCCAAGTACCTGGTGGCGACGCTGCCGTACTCGAACGCGTACTTCGCCAAGGCGTACCCGATCGAGCGGATCGAGTCGCTGCTCGACGGCATCGAGTCCGCCTTCCTCTATTTCGGGGGCGCAACGGCTCGCGTCGTCCTCGATAACACGTCGCTTGCGGTCAAGGAGATCCTGACCGGCCGGGACCGGGTGCAGACCGAAGCGTTCGATGCGTTCCGGGGCGCGTATCCGTTCTGGGCCGACTTCTGCGCGCCGGCCAAGGGCTGGGAGAAGGGTTCGGTGGAGGGAGGCGTCAAATACGCACGGAATCTGGTGTTCCGGCCGCGGCTGGCGGTCGACAGCTGGGCGGCGCTCAACGCGGCGATCCTCACCGAGTTGGAGGCCGACCTGCCGTTGCGCCACCTCGACGACGGGCGCTCGGCGCAGGAAGCCTTGGCGCTGGAGCGGCAGCATCTGCGGGCGTTGCCCGAGCATCTTCCCGCCACCTGCCGCGTCGTCGCGCGGGTGGCCGACAAGTTCGGACACGTCCGCGTGGACCACGTCACCTACTCGGTGCCGATCCGCCACGCCTACCGGCCGGTGTGGGTGAAGCTGTACCACGACCGGGTGGCGGTCGCCGTCGGCGCCGAGGTGGTGGCGCAGCATCGCCGAGTGTTCTGCCGGGGCGCGAAGGTCCTTGATGCGTTCCACGTGCTGCCGTTGCTGGAACGCAAGCACCGGGCGGTGGCCGAGGCGACGGCGCTTGCCGACTGGCGGCTGGCGCCGGTGTGGGAGCAGGTGCGGGCCGAGTTGGCCAAGCACACGCGCAAGCCCGACCAGGAATGGGTCCGGATGCTGCGGCTGATGGAGACGCACCCAACCGCGGCTGTCGAGCGGGCGGTGGCCGCCGCACTCGAACGGCATTCGCCGCGCCTGGAGACGGTGCGGCTCATCCTCCGGCAGCAGCAGGCCGGTCCGCCGCCGGTGTGCCCGCCGGTCACAGGGGTGCATCCGGCGTTGGCGCGCATCGCGGTGCCCGCCCCGACGCTGGCGGCCTATGACGCACTGGTGGGAGGGGATCGCTGATGGTGACTGCGATTACCGAGCCCCCGCATCTGGAGACGGACCTGAAAACGCTGAATCTGTCGACGGTCGCCGCGCAGTGGCGACCGTTGGCCGAGCAGGCCGCCCGCCAGCGCCAGGCGCCGGCCGATTACTTGGCGCTGCTGGTACACCTGGAGGTGACCGGACGCCGGGAGCGCCGCATCCAACGCCGCATTCACGAGGCTCGCTTCCCGATGCTGAAGACGCTCGACGCCTTCTCCTTCGAGGCGCAGCCGGAGTTGGACCGCGACGCGGTCCTGCAGGTCTTCGACTGCAGCTTCGTCACCGAGGCCGCCAACGTGGTGTACGTCGGCGGCGTCGGCACCGGCAAGACGCACTTGTCCATCGCCCTGGGGATGGCCTGCTGCCAGCACAACTACCGGGTGCGGTTCGTGACCGCGGCCGAGCTGGTCACGCTGCTCGTCGAAGCGCAGCAGCAGGGCCGGCTGGCTCGCAAGCTCGACCAGCTCGCCCGCTTTGACCTCATCATCGTCGACGAGCTGGGCTACGTTCCACTCGACAAGGCCGGGGCCGACCTGCTCTTCGGCTTCATCAGCCAGCGTTACGAGCGCCGCAGCCTCGTGGTGACGACAAACCTGCCGTTCGCGCGCTGGTCCGAGGTCTTCCTCGACCCGACGGCCGCCGCCGCGGTCATCGACCGGATTGTTCACCACTCGACGGTGCTTCAGACCTCGGGCTCCAGCTACAGGCTGGCGGCCGCCAAACGAAACCAGGCGCTGACGGCCGACGAAAAGGAGCAAACGCGTTGATGAGCCCGGACCGTGCTCGGACCACGATGCGTTGGGGTGATGCGCCCTCAGGCGCGCCCCGTTCGCATCCGCTCACTACGTCAGCGCCCATCCGGGCGCAGAGAGGCGACCGCCGAGAACCGGTCCGGTACAAGCGGAAACCACCTACGGCGGCCGGTTTCGGACGCCTCCGGGAGCGTCTGCAGACAGACGCACCCTGCGCGCCCGACTGTGGCTTCTCAAGGCACATGTCACGATGTGAACCGCGAGCGTCAACCCGTCCGCGAGATCCGAGCAACCTCGAAACAGTCTCCAGGGAAGGAGGTCATGGACTGACGAATTGACAGAAACTGGGGGGTCCCTTTTCACGTGGCCACAGGGGTCCCTTTTCTGCTTGCCATTTCCAGGGTAAGTCGCCTATTTGCAACGACTTGCGAGCGCCAATGGCAGTCACTCGGCCGCCGATCCCCGCCACGTGGCTTGCCCCAAGCATCATCGTCCGAGGCAGAGCTTAGCACACTCTCGGGTGCCGCCGGTCATGCCGGTCGACGAACCTCCCCGGACCGCGGCACCGACAGCACCACCGAACTCGAAGGCACGGCGGCGTTGCTGCTGCGGGGCGACAGGGACTTCGTCGACGAGTCGGCGTATCTGCGCTTCGTACGGGCGCTCGTCGACCGGGAGCGGAATACGCCATGGGCGGCTCGGCTGGCCGAGGAACGGGCGTTTCTGCGACCGTTGCCGGCGGCTCGGGTGCCCGAGTACACGGCGTTTGCGTGCCGGGTGCGCAAGTGGAGCACGATCCGTGTCGGCGGCCGGATCTATTCGGTGCCGTCGCGCCTGATCGGTCACACGGTCGAGGCGCGCCAGCATCCGTCGGTGATTGAGGTTGCCTACGGCGGCCGGGTGCCGTGCACGATGCCGCGGCTGCGGGGGGCGGCGGACCACCGGATCGACTATCGCCACATCATCGCGAGCCTGGTCCGCAAAGCCGGACGCCTTTGCGCGGTATCGCTTCCGGGAGGAGCTGTTTCCGTCGCTGACGTTCCGCGCGGCGTATGACGCGCTGGGTCGCGACGGCTGCACTTGGCGGCCACGACCAGCGAGCGGCAGGTCGAGGCGACGCTTCGGGCCCGGCTCGATGCCGGGGCCGCGTGCGACTACGCCAGCGTGCAGGCCGAGGTGCGGCCGCCGGTCCCGACCATCCCCGTGGTGCGCATCCCCCGCCCGAATCTGGCGCAGTATGACGCGCTGGGGTCTTCCGCAGAATCTGTGGGCAGAATTGAGGTTCTCCTGAAAGAGGTGTGGGTGGGTTGAGGCCGATCCGCGGAGCGAGGGGATGCCGCCGCCGACCAGAGCTTCTCCACCTCGGCGGTCTCGCTCAGCACCTGCTGCACGTCGGGGGTCAGCGACAGCAGGCCGTTGACCGCGTACTGCATGTCGGAGCCGGCGAGTAGCTCGCCCATGATCTCGCGGGCGTGTTCGAGCTGCGGCGCGAAGTCGGCGGCTGTGAAGGGCATCTCGGTGGGAGTCCGCTCCGCCTCCGCCAGGGAAGGAATGTCGTCGGGATGCACCAGGATGGGGCGATGGGCGTAGGAGCCGACCTCCATCGCCTCGTGGCTCTGCCGCTCGTACATGAACGTGTCCATGTCGCGCACGATCGGATAGCCGGTCTCGTTTCCCGTCTTGTGCAGGATGTCGATCGGGCCCATATCCGCCATCTGGTGCACCGCCGGGGTGAGCGGGATCGTCGCGCCGGCCATTCCAGCAAGACGCGGACTCCAGACGCCGCACGCGATCACAACCTGCTCCACCTCGATCACACCCCCCGCGGTCAGCACGGCGCGGATACGCGGGCGGCCGAACGGCGGCCGCGCCACCCCCAGCCCGGTGACCTCGGTGTTGTCCAGCACGGTGAGCACGCCTCGCGCCTGCGCCCGCTCGCGCATGATGGCGCCGGCACGGACCGAGTCGACCACCGACACGCTCGGCGTGTAGAAGCCGCCCAGGATCACGTCGCCGTTGACGAACGGCGCCTTCGCGACGACCTCGGCCGGCGTCAGCAGCTCGGCCTCGATGCCCCAGGCGCGCGCCGATGTCTTCCGCCGGCGCAGTTCCTCCAGGCGGGCCGCGGTCCGCGCCACCTCGATCCCGCCGCACGTGGTGTTGACGCCCAGCGCCGCATACTGGCGCTGGCTCTCCAGGGTCAGCATCGCGATCTCGCGGTTGTGATCGGTGGGAAAGATGAAGTTCGACGCGTGGCCGGTGGAGCCTCCGGGGTTGGGCAGCGGTCCCTTGTCGATCAGCAGCAGATCCTTCCACCCGAGCTCCGCCAGATGCCCGACCAGGCAATTGCCGACGATACCGGCGCCGATCACGGCGATCGATGCCCTCGCCGGAAGCACTCGCGAGGCGCTCCCGGCGATGCTGCTGATGGAGTCTTCCACAATCGATTCTCCCGGCTCATCGTAACGGACTCGGGTCCGCGACATAATCAGCCCGGGAGTCGCTCCAGCACAACAACGAACGGGACAATCCCCGGGCTCGGGAAGCCCGGCGGGAGTTCTGTTCACCGGCGCGGGGGGCGGCCGGTCGCCTCCCCCGCGCGCTGGGACGGACCACATGGTCTGCACGCCGTCGCCGGCCACCAGCAGACCGTGCTCCTGGCCGCGCCGCCGCGCAATCGCCGCCCACAGCTCTACGACCGCCGCCCTCTCCAGAAACGTCGGGTTCGGCGCTTCGTCGACGACGACTCGATCACGGCGAACCCTTCGGGCCGCTCGTCGTCGCGTAGCCGCACGATCGCCGTCGTCGGGCGCGGCCCATCGCTGGGCTCCGTACTGCCTATGTACTGCCTATCGGATGCACGCCCGCGTGGCCCCCGGACATCGGTGGAAGCGAAACGTGCAAGAACTCCAGCAAAAACGACGGTCTCGGACACTACTGGACGCGATTGGAAATACCCAAGGCTAACTCTTAATCTGCGGGTTTGGGGTTCGAGTCCCCGGCGGCTCACCACTTTTTCCTAGGGAATTCGCGACTTTCGCCTTCGGGGGCGAACGGTTTGACACCCTAACTGACACCCTAACTCGGGAAAACGGCCCCCGGAATCAGGCATGCAAGGAATGACCGGCTACTGGGGAAAAAATGCACGGCGTGCACAAAAAACCCTTTAGCGGCGCAGAATCTCATCCATCTTCGCCGCCGCCGCGCGCTGCAGAGTGGGCACGACATGCGCGTACGTGTTCAGCGTCAGGCTGATCTGAGAGTGGCCAAGCGTTTCCATGATCGTGCGCGGATCGACACCCTGAGCGAGCAGCAGCGTCGCCGCCGTGTGCCGCAGGTCGTGGTAGCGAATGGCCGGAAGGTTGGCGTCTCGCAGGATCGCCTTGAACAGCCGGTTGAGGTTGCGCTCGTCGAGCGGCGTGCCGACGGTCGACGTGAAAACCAGCCCGGACTCGCGCCACCTTGCCCCGGCGGCCAGCCGCTCCTCAAGTTGGCGCAGTCGATGCGCGCGCAGAGCGTCGGTCACCACGCCGGGGATCGTGATGGTGCGACGACTGCGATCCGTCTTGGGTTCGGCAAACCGCACGGTGGTTCGCACCGCCTTCAGTTGCTGCCGCACTTGAGACAGCTTGCTCTTGAGCCGGTCCCGCTCGGCGCGGTCTTTCGTGGCGTCCAGTTTCGCTAGCAGCCGACGGCGCTCGGCGGTCAATCGGTTTCGTTCAACCGGATCCCCCCCGGCCCGCTCCAGAGCCTGACGCACCGACAGCTTGCCAGCCTCGAGATTCACGGCATCCCAACGCAAGCCCAAGGCTTCGCCGCGCCGCAACCCAAGGCCGAGCCCGACCGAGATGAGAGCCTCAAGCCGATGGCCGACGACGACATCGAGCAGGGTTCTAGCCTGATCGGGCGTCAGCGGCTGGATCTCCCGGGCGCGATACCGCGGCGGATCCGTCAGGGCGGCCGCGTTGCGCAACACGAGTTCCCACCGAAGCGCTTGATTCAGTGCGGCGCGCAGCACTGACCGCGCGTACCGCGTCGTCCGAGCACTCGCCCCATTCTTCTGATGGCGCCGCAACCAGGCGGCGACGTCGTGTGGAGCGAGCTTGGCGAGCCGCACTCGGCCGAGACCCGGATCCAGATGGGCACGGACAATATGTTCATAGCTCGTGTAGGTCCGGGGCCGTAGTTGACCCTGCTTGAACTCCAGCCAACGACGCAGGTAGGCTCCTACGGTTTCCTGCTCCGGCACGGGCCGCAAGCCATGCTCGAACCGTTGCACCGCCTCGCGAAGCTTGTCCTGTACCTCGCGCTTCGTCTGCCCGTAGAGCGTTTTGCGGCAGCGACGGCCGTCCTGCCAACCGAGATCAACACGGGCCATCCACCGTCCGTCCGCCCGCTTCGTTATGCTGCCTTCACCTCGCCCGCGACGCGCTGTCATCGTTGCAGTCCTCCTTCTCCCGTCGCCTCACCGTGATGCGCTCGATGCCCCGTGATCCAGCACGTCGTGAAGCGATCACCCGGCACGCCACCTACTACTCCGAAGCTCCTTGCCCGACCTCGGCGCGGACAGCATCCCGAGCACCTGCCAACCGTCGCGGTAGCGTGCGCTGTGCCTCCAGCATCCCGAGCACCTGCGGACCGTCGCGGTAGCGTGCGCTGTGCCTCGTGGGCGCGCGCGCGCCACTCGCTGTGGCCTGGCTCGTCGTGTGCTCGGCGGCGAGCACACAACGTCGCCCCTGCCAGCTTTCGGACACCGGTCACCGGTCGGGCCCGATGTCCCTACCGCCTGCCGCGTCCCGTTCGATCAGCGACCCTCGCCCGGATGAGTCGCCGAAGTGCCTCCACGGGCACGCGGCGGACCCTTCCCACCCGCACCCAGGGGATCTCGCCCCTGTTCATCAGCTCGTACAACTTGCTGCGGCTGACCCGAAGAGCCTCGGCCGCCTCGGCTGGCCGATAGAACAAAGGCTCCATTTGCGGGACTCGCGGGTGACTCTCTCCAGTGAGTTGCCAAAGTGCCTCGACGGGCACGCGGCGCACCCCGCCTAGCCAGAGCCAAGGGATCTCGTCGCTGTTCATCAACTCGCACAACTTGGTGCGGCTGACTCGAAGGACTACTGCCGCTTCGGCAGGCCGATAGAGCAAGGGCTCTACTCGCGGGTACTTCTCTCCGGGTGGGGCTTTCGCATCTTGTGGTCCGGGGCACATGTCTCGCTCCTTCGGCGCGCGTCCAACGTTTCGCGTCCAAAGGCAGCGTAGTGACCCGAGGTCGTTCTCCTGCCGCTCCGGAGCACTCGACCGCGGTCGATGCCGGCTACGGAGGCCGTACCGGAGGCTCGTCATCGTCACACCGGAGCGAGCGCGCGCGGGCCCCTGGGGCCCCATGGGCGGGTGGTCCCGAACCGGATTGCGGTCCGCAACCGCGACGTCCGTCTCGCTCCGCTCGACCGAGGTACACGTCCAGCGGGCGTTGGCGTCGCCGGCAACGCGGTGCCGGACGTCGTTCAACTCGCGACGGGTTTCGGCGCACCGGTGACAGTTGTCGAGCAGTCGACAATCGCCAACGATTCGGCTGGCCCGACGAGCCTGCCGGCACTGCCTGCCGCCCCGGGTGGCGGGTCGGGATTGCCACGGGGTCCGGCCATCGCATGCACAGTTGGCAGAGGCCGCCGGAACACGGCGAAGGCCTCGTCGCGTGCGCGCAGGTAGACCGGGTGTTGGTAGTTGAACCCGGGATGCGATGACGAATCGACCGGCATGCGTGACCTCCTCAAGCAAGTTGGATGCGTCGGGCCGCCGTTGGCGCGGCGATCCGGCGCTGTGCGTCGACTGTAGTTGTGAGGCTCGGGGCGTCCGGTCCGACGCCGCGAGCGTCTGTCTTTCCGATTCCGGCGCTCGTCCGGGACCCGACTCCGAGGATGTCGATGAGCGCAGGGGACGAAGTTGCGGAGCGGCTGCTGCCGGCAGCCCGGAGCCCGGCCCGGTCGATAGTCGGGCAGTTGCGGGCCGCCTACGGCGTCATCTCACCGCATCGGCTTCGGCAACGTGCTCTCAAGGCAGGCGGCCGCCGTATCGGCGTCTCGAACACCCGCACGCGGCTGGCGCCGGGCTCGCCGCCGGGCGCTACGCCGGTGGCCGGGCTACGCCGGTGGCCGGATCGATGCCGACGCCGCGGAACACCGCCTCACAAAGGCGCCGGAGGTCGGCCAGGATGGCGGCATCGGTGGTGGTTCCGTTGCTGTCGTCGTTCATTCTCTCGTCTCCTTCCTTGTCTGTTGTCTTTTCCCTCGTGTGATCGTCCTCCCCCCGTGTAGTCCCCGGCCGTCAGGCCGTGCCGCACGGGGCGGAACCGGAGTGACGCCATGCTCGATGTAGAGTCAGAAAGCCCTACGGGACAGAGGCATCCGTATTCGCTGCACCGGGCCGAGGCAGCGGCGCCCAGCGGGCGCCCCGGCGCGGCCGCCGGTGGATCACCGGCGCGGCGTTCGGCATGCCCAGCGGAACGCGCACGTGGGGTGCGGCCGAGCGCCTCGGCGACGGCCACGGCGAGCGACGACTTTCCCGTACCCCGGGCGCCGGCCAGGCAGGGAATTAGGGCTTGGTCCCGGGGCGGTCCGCGGCGCACGACCAGCGCGGGCCTCTCTGTCTCCGCCCCCGCGCCAACGCGGGGGACCTTCCACCGTGAGCGGGCCACGAATCTGCGGGCACGCCGCCAGCACCTCGAGCAGGCGCTTCTTGACCTGCTCGAGGCCGCCGTGGGTGCGCTCCAGCGCCTGCTTCAGATGCACCGGGTCGAACCGCGCCGGCTCGCGCGTCCGCCACGGCAGCGACAGGACCATCCCCGTCCGGTCCAGCACCTCCTCGACCGCCCTCGTCTGCGGCGCGAGCGTCCGCCGGAGTGCGCGCCGCCGCGACTTGCAGACCGGATGCGGCAGTCCGGCGCCGTCGAGGGCCCCGACCACCTGGTCGACGCGCGCGCCGGGCGTGACCAACGCGCGCACCGCCTCGAGCGCCGCAGCAGCGGACCGGCCGCCGGCCGCCGACGACGCGGCCTCGGCGGCAGCGGGCGGCTCGTCCACGGCCGCCGACCCGACAGCCCCGTCTCGGAGCAGGCCGAGCGCCTCCCGCTCGTCGACTACCGGCACCCGGCTGCATGCCGCCAGGTCGGGCAGGCCCCACCGGTCGCGCTGCTCCGCGGTCGTGACGACCCAGGCGCCGGATGCGGGCTCGTGTCCCTCCCCGCCCGCGTCAGGGCCGCGGCCGGCCGGGCCGGTCGGACGCCCGAGGGTCGTCAGGGCCCGGCCGTGTTCGTCCATCGTCGCCGGATAGACGAGCAGCAGAATGCTGCCGTGGTCTCCCCGGAGCAATTTCGTGCGCATCTTCTATACGTCCTCTCGAAGTGGTCTTTCGTCCATAACAAGAGCGCCAACGGTCTCGCGGCGCCCGTGTACCTGCCCTTCGTTCCCGTCGTGCGCGTCTTCCTCGTCCTCTCTCGTGTTGCTCGTCGGGCTCCTTCCTGTTCTTCATGTCCTTGTCGTTCTCGTTCCCGTCGTCCTCTTCGCGCCCATGGCCTTCGGCCCGGCGGCTCACCAAGTTGGTGCTCTCGCACCGAGACCGCCGCTCGGTCCCGTGCTTGGGGTCGGTCCCAGCGTGTCGAGCAATCCGCGCACCTGCTGCGGCGTGGTAGGATCACAGACTGGCCAACCAGCCGGCCTCGAAGCCGAGTGTCAGCATCCGGCGTGCGGTAGCGCGACGGCCAGCCCGCAGATGGCCGGTTTCTAGAGAATCGTAACGCAAAATGCCGCCCAAGGGCGGCATTTTGCGTTACGATTTAGCCCATGGGACGACCGCGACTACATAGATCGAATGCTGATCGCCAGCGTGCGTATCGGGCTCGGAAGCGCCAGCGCGAGGCTCAGAACCGGCAGGGCCTTCCGAGAACGCAGGCCGAAGCCGCGGAATTGTTGAAGGTCTCTGTGCGCAGCATCCAGCGGTCCGCCCGTCTCCATCGGTTGCATGCGATGGTGCCGAAGTGCTTTCCGGAGCTTGAACCCAAACTGCGACGCTTGTGCGACCAGGTCAGCGCCGGCACCATCAACCTCCGCACGGCGCTCGACCGAGCCGAGACAATGATCGCGATGCAGTTCGTGCCCCGTGATCCAGTCGATCGGTGAAACAGCGAGCGTTTGACCGCTTAAGGTCGTCTCCGAATCCGACGGTTTCCGCATCCTGGACGTAGGAACCCCTGCAGGCCGCGCCCGCGGCGCGCAGTCCGGCATGGCACCTCCTCCGCCCCCTCAGCCCGCCCACTCGACCTGCCTCCGTTCCCTTCCCCTCGACAGGCTACTTCCCCTCCCTTGTGGTTCCGGCCGTCAGCCCGCCCGATAGTCGTGTCGGGCGGGATCGAGGGACGAAAAAGCCGTGCTTGAACATTGAGCGGCGGGGACAACCCTGCGTCGAACGGATTCAAGGTCGACTAACGGGGATCATCGCATGTAGCGGCTGACAGCGCCGTCGCGGGCGGCGACCGAGGCGGCGTAGCGGAGCACCATGGTGGCGTCCTTCCAGCCGCCGGCCCGTTGGACGGCGGGGGTAGACGCGCCCCGAGCGGTGAGTTCGACGGCAAGTCCGACGCGCCCACCGTGCGAGGTCCTGCGGCCCTCGAGGCCAGCCGCTGCGCAGGCAGCGGCAAACCGGCGGTTCACCTGGTCGACGCCGAGACCGACGACACGATCGGTTGGTACCGGTGCCATCGCCGCTTGCAGGCGGCGGAGCGCGGCCGCGCAACCGCCGACCAAGCGACGAACGTCGGGCGGCTCGCCGGTCTGATTCGTCGTCGAGCAACGGACGGTGACGACGACGTCGCCGCCGGCGGTGAGCTCGATGTCGGCCCAGCGTAGAGCTGCCACCTCGCTGCGTCGCAGCGCCCCGTGGAAGAGCAGCGCCACGATCGCCGCATCGACAAGGCCGCGGCGCTTGGCCGTCTCCGGGCGCTCTAGGCCGCGCGCTGCCTGGTCGGAGACAGTGGCGACGCTTCTGCTCCGCGGCCCGGCGCACATGCCCGGAAGTCCGATGCGCGCGGGCTGGCCCGTCTGGGTGAAGCACCGGTGGGCAGCGCTCGTCACCGGCCGGACGAGGCCGCGCGTCGGCGAGGTCTTCAGCCTCTACCTGCGCTCGAGGCGCGAGTGGCGGGACGTCGTTGTGACCGATGTCGTCGACGGCCAGCCGGGATGCTGGCTCGTTCGCAAGCATTTTCTCCGGAAGGACGACCACATGCGGCCGATGTGCGTCAACGCGGTCTGTGCCGGGCAGTAGGCACCCGCCGCAGTGTGCCGGGCCGCCGCGTGATCCCGCCGGTAGGGCTATGCCGGCTCCGGACCTGACTTCGTGGTTCCGTGTGAAGGCCGTCGGGGGCGGGGACGTCCCGCCTCGGCGTGCTTCTCGATTCTCCCTGTCGTCATGCTGGTGGGCACACCAGCCAGGCGCGAGCACCGGGATCGACGTACGCGGGATGAGGTCCACGCCGATCCGGATGACACAGGTCAAGGCCGGCATCACCACAGTCCACCCCGGCGCGCGACCGAGCCGAGGCCAGGATCGCGGTGCGGTCCGTGCCCCGTGATCCTGGCGGCGGGCCGCGATGGGCCCGCGAAACGAGCGCGGTGCGCCTTCGCGCGGCCGGCGTGCCATGAGCGACGGCGGCGGCCCGCGATGATCGGCCGAACAGCACCAAGAGAGCAAGCGCCCGGCTTGTGCGTCGCCCCGCCCGGACCTCGCCTCGGGTCCCATCGGGACCGCCGGCCGCGACGACATCGATCGGCCCGCTGCACCACCGCGGCACCTCTGCGCGCAGCCGGCGTGCGATGAGCGCCGGCCGCAGCCAGCGCTGGATCCGGCGGTCTCCGCCGGTTCCCGCGGGCCTCGGGGCCGCGTCGTCCGTTGCCTTGCCCCCACCTAAACTGGGAAAACGCCGAAGGCGAGCGCAGCGGTTTTCCCGGTTTAGGAGAGTGGGTTCTGCCAAATTCCCAATTGGCCGCGGGCCTTGCCCGCCCTGATCCCCCGGCCGCCGCTCGTGCGGAGGCCCTGACCGGCGTCGCCTTTGGCGCCGCCTTCCACCCTCGCGCGACCGGCGCGGGGCGTCGGCACGTAAGGCCCTTGAGGCCGAACTGGTCTCCCGGCGCCCCCAACTCGGGGCCGCCGCCCGCATCTGCCACCGCCGACGGACGCCACGGCGGGCGGTGCCGGAGACGCTGAGTTCCAGCGGCGACCAGGGGTGGGCCGTGCCCGCCGGCGTCGGCAAAGCGACCACCGGTGGATATACCTTCAAGGTGGCAGACACCCAGGTCGTGCGGGTCGAGAAGCGCCACCAGCTCCCCGCGGCGCTGCTGGCGCACATCGACGGGCGAACCCGGCCGGTGGAAGCTCGGGACCGGCCCGAGCTGAAGCTCAAGCCCGCGGTGGTGCTGGTCGACAACGTCGAGAACGCGCGCAAGGCGCTCGCGGCGGCCAAGGCGGTCAAGGGCCGTGGCCGGCCAGGCACCATTGAGTGCGTAGAGTTCCTGTTCGCCGGGCCGCCGCCCTTCGAGTCGCCCGACGCGTGGCCACAGGATCGTGTTGACCAGTGGTTGCAGGCCAACCTCGAGTGGGTCCGGAAATGCGCCGGCCCGAAGGCGGTAATCGCGGCAGCGTCCTACCACACGGACGAACGCAGCCCCCACCTCCATCTGCTGCTCGTCCCGATCAACACCAGGGGCCGGCTGTCGTGGAAAGCCGTCGAGCTCGGTTTCGCACTGAACCCGAAGGTGCCCTCCAAGCTCATTCTGAGCTCGATGCAGGACCGCTACCACGAAGAGGTGGGCCGCCGGTTCGGTCTGGCGCGCGGCGAGGTCGGGTCACGCCGGAAACACGCGCCGATCGATCGACGCAAGGGGCTTGTCCATCGCATTCTCGCCGAGCCAGCGAAGTGGTCGGCCCGACAGCACGGGGAGGCGGCGCAGCTCCGTGCGAAGGACGCAGACCGTGAGCGCGACCGCGCAGAGCAGCAGCAGCGCGAGGCCGAGGCGCAGCGAGCCCGCGCGGTCGATGCGGCGGCGAGCGCGGAAGCCGAGCGAGCCCGCGCGGTCGCGGAGCGAGTACAGGCCGTGGCGGGGGCAACGGCGGCCGAAGTCAAGCGCGAAGCCCTGAAGCGCTCGCGGAGCGAGTTGCTGCGCGAACGCGACGAGGCACGCAAGGCCCGCGATACGGAGCAACAGGCGCTCAATCGCGAGCGCGCTGCCCGCAAGGCGGAAACGGCCGATTGGAAGCGAAAGCTGGAGTACGCAGCCCAGCAGCTCGTCATCGCTCGCCAGGGATGGCAGAAAGCGGAGGAGGAAGTCAGTCGTCTACACGAGCAGAGGCCGCCGACGCAGATCGCGGTCGACCAGGCGCAGGCGCAGGTGCTGGCGGCCAACAGGGCGCGCGAGCGTGCGGAGTCGGGGCGCGACAAGGCGAACGAGGATTGGAAGCGAGCGTACGGGAGCTACTTGGCGGAGAAGCAGCAGTGCGAAGCCATCACCGCGAAGCGCGATCAGGACATTGCCGCGGCCCGCGAGCACGGGTACAAGCAGGGGCAGGACAGTCGCGACAAGGAGGTCAAGGCGGCCGTGGACCGGGCAGCAGAGTTCCAGGTCGAGTTCGATGCTCTTCGAGAGCGGCTCCCGGTCGACGTCGAGGCCGCGCGCCAGGAAGCCGTTGCGGACGGGCGGGTCCAGCGTATCGACGAGGTCACGGCGCTGCAGCAGACGGTCGAGCGCCTGACGACCGAGCCCGCCGACGCGGTCACGGCGCTGCAACAGACGGTCGAGCGCCTGACGACGGACCTGGACGCGGCGAGGCAGCACCGTGAGCGCCTGATCGGCGACGTGAACACGCTGAGCGAACATCGCGACGATCTGCAGAAACGGCTGATGGCGATTCGACCCGCCTTAGTCCCTCCTCCTCGGCCCAGAGGCCCTGGCCGATATCAGGCCGAGCAGGACCCCGCGCGGTCGCAGAGCACGCAGAACCGCAGTTGACGGGCTGGATCTGCCATATTCCCAATTGCCTTCGTGCCTTTACCCGGATCTGATCGCGCGGTCGCCGCTCGTGCGGAGGCCTTGGTGGCGTCGACCTTGGGGTTCCACACCTCGCGCCATCCGTGCGGCGCGTCACCACCCGCGCCGACCGCCGCCGCCCGCACCTGGAATCGCCGTCGGACGCCACCTCCGGACGGTGGTGGAGACGCGGACTTTCGGCGGCTGCCGCGGGTAGATGATGACTGCCGCCGTCGCTTCCGCCGGCCTGAACGACCTCCGGTCTGTATCCCTTCAAGGTGGCAGGCGAACAGATCGTTCGGACGAAGAAGCGCTACCAGTTCCACGCGGCGCTGCCGGCGCACCTCGACGGGAGGGAACGGGCCGGGCTGAACCTCAGACCCTTGGTGGCGCTGGTCAACAACGTCGAGGCCGCGCGGGAGGCGCTTGCGGCCGCGAAGGCGAACAAGGGCCGCGGACGGCCAGGCAGCATCGAGTGCGTGAAATTCCTGTTCGGCGGCCCGCCGCCCTTGGAGTCGCCCGACGCGTGGCCGCAGGACCGCCTTGCCGCGTGGTTGCAGGCGAACGTTGACTGGGTTCGGACCTGTGCCGGCCCGCAAGCGGTGATCGCGGCGGCGTACTTCTACAAGGACGAACGCAGCCGGTACCTGCATCTGCTGCTCATTCCGATCACCGACCAGGGCCGGCTGTCGTGGACAGCGGTCGAGCGTGGGTTTGCGCTACACCCGAGGGTGCCCTCCAAGCTCATCATGAGCTCGATGCAGGATCGCTACCACCAAGCGGTTGGCAAGCGGTTCGGCCTCGCGCGCGGTGAGATCGGCTCACGACGAAAACACGAAGCGATCAACCGGCCCAAGGGCTTTTTCGAGCGTGTCGTCGAAGCGCCATCGACCTGGTCGGACCGGCAGCGCGCTGAGGCGGCACTTCTCCGTGCCGAGGTCGCAGATCGTGAGCGCGACCACGCGCTCCAGCGGCAGCGCGAGGCGGAGGCAGAACGTGACCGCGCGCTCGATGTGGCGGCGAGCGCGGAAGCCGAGCGAGCCGGGGCGGTCGAGGCACGAGCCCAGGCGGTGGTGAAGGCAACGCGGGCCGAAGCTGAGTGCGACGACCTGAAGCGGTTACAGAGCGAGTTAACGCGTGAACGCGACGAGGCCCGGACGGATTGCGACCAGATCCGCGATGGGCGCGAGCGCGAACATGCGGAGCACACGGCTGAAGAGGGCAACTCGAAGGTACAGTTTCGGAACGCGGCCATCGAGCTGACGCTGTTTCGCGCCGGTCGTGACCGAGCCCTGCGGAAGGATGAGGATCTGCGCAAGGCAGCGCCGCCGACCCAGGAGCACATCGACGGGGCGCTTGAGCACGCTCGCGCGGCCGACGAGGCGCGCGTCGCAGCGGAGGCCGAGCGCGACCAGGCGATCGCGGGTCGGGACAAAGCTCGCCGGGGCTACCTCGCCAAGAAGCAGCAGCGCGAACACCTCGCCGCGAAGCTCGTTCAGGACATCACCGAGGCCCGCCAGCAGGGCTACGCGCGGGGGAAGGCCAGTCGCGCCAGCGAGATCGACGCGGCCCAGGACCGGGCACTCTACCTTCAGCTCGAACTCGATATTCTTCGAACGCGGCGTTCGGCCGCCGTCCAGGTGGCGCGCCGGGAAGGTGTCGCGGCTGGACGTACCGAGCGTGACAACCAGGTCACGGCGCTAAAGCAGACTGTCGAGCGCTGGACGACCGAACGTGACGACCGGGTCACGGCGCTGAAGCAGACTGTCGAGCGCCTGACGACGCAACTGAACGCTGTGAACCGGGAGCGTAAGCGCCTCGACGGCAGGATAGAGAACCTGACCGAGCATTGTGAAGACCTGAACCAACAGCTGAAAGAGGCGCAGGCATAGCTCTCATCTCACCCTTACGGCAGCATGAAGACGAGGATGTCGGGAATCCGCTGACCGGCGACCCGAGGTTCACCTCCACAGCACCTCGCCCGTCTCGTCGTCGAGGGCGCGGTCGCGGTCGTTGACATCCCGAACACGAGGCCTCCGGCCGCCATCGCCAGCGATATCGTGGCCACCTGCTGCTCGTGCGTCCAGGCGGTTGTGCCCATCTCCGCGGAGATCGCCCACAGCGGCCGGCACGTCGCGGCCCTCGGAGAGCAGCCACCAAGCCCATGAGGATCTTCTGCCCGTGGGGGCTCTGCTCGCGGGCCTTGCCTGCGAGCAGAGCCCCCCCACGCAGGTCGCAGTCGACGATCAGGGCACGCACCACGGACTGCGAGATCGAAGACGACCGTTACCGGACTGGGCCTGCGCCGTGATCGATGATGTGCTATTGGCTGGCAGACTAACGCGGCCGAAGCCGCTAGCCCCGGACTCATCGCCGTCGGCACGGTGCTCAACTTCGCACGCCAGCGTGGCAGTCACGACACCGTGCGCGCCGAGACGCCGTCGCCGCTCTTCGGCTCGCACCGCGCCCGCAGCCTCTGCAGGCGTTCGATCGCCGCGGCGTGCCGCGCCCTGGTTTCGCGCAGCATCGCCGTCTGCTCAACGAGTGCGGCCCGAGCGTGGTGGTAACGCGCGCCGGCGATGCCAGCGACCACCGTCGCCTCGTGGAGCACCGTCGTCTCATGCCGCAGCCTGACCGTCTCCCGCCTGACCGTATCGGTGCATTCGCGCAACAGTTCGAGTTGTTCAGGCCCGCCGACCGCGGCGCCAGCGTCGCTCTCCCCGACAGCAGGCTCGACAGACCGACAGTGGACCGCCGGCCGGCGGCGAGTCGACAATACGCTCTCGCCATCTCCCCCGAGCAGTTCGCCGAGGCGTCGAGCGACTCGCCGTACGCCGTGCATGGTCGTCGCCGTCGGGTCGGCATCGTCCAGCCGACGGAGGCTGCAGGCAGCCTCCCGAGCCGTAACGTCCGCCAGACGTGCGCCGGTACGGCGTACCTCCCAGGCATGGCCGCGAGCCCAGAAGACGAAGGTGACCTGCATGCACGGCCAGTCCGTGTCCGGGAACTGCCCCTCGGCCCAGCCGCTTCGTCCGTGCAGCGCGTACGCGATCGCCCGGTGGATGACATCCTCGTCGACCCGGTCGCCGCCGATGACGAGCGGGTCGGTTGCCGAGAACGCGATCGCGGTCGGCTGGCATGTCGCGGAGCACGGTCCCTGAATGGACAGGTAGAGTGGGTGCATCGCTGGTCTCCGTAGCGGTTGACGGGTGAACCTACAGATGGCGGTGCGCTCGCCGCCCGATGAGCCGAACTTCGGTTCTCTGCATCGCGGTTGTGCCGTGTGCAGGTCCCCGACACGCGGCGCGTTCCCGTGGCGTCGCCGCCGACAAGATCTCGAGGGGGGCGTGCGCCCCGATCGCCAACTTCATCCGCGGCTGGAGGCGTGCGAAGCAGTCGGTCGGGGCCGGCCAATCGGGGGCATAGCGGGCAGACCTAACGCCACGGCCCCTTCGCGCGGCGTATGGCTTCGTCGCGCGAAAGCCCGGCGAGGATGAAGATGGCCGCGGCTACGCCGCGCGTGCCGGCGTGCATCAGCTTCATGTCCATCGGTTTCCAGTCACTCTGTGGGCGCGCCACCGGACAGGCCGACCGCCGGTGCGTCTTGACCAAGTCCACGATGGTCTTGTCCGCAGAGACTCTGACCATCTCGAAACGGACCGGCGCCGGGCCCTCTGGATCCCAAGGCTTCACCATGCGCCCGTAGACGCCGGGCATCTGCAACGCTTGGCGCAAGGTCATCTGCGGTGATCTCCTGCCTGTGTTTGGTGGGCTGGCGGACGTCTGCTGCACGGTCGCCGGTCGCGTCGCGCAGGTCGTCTGCGCCGGTGACGGGCGAGGGCATCGCCGAGTCAGGGATGGGCCAGGGAGCGTTGCTGTCGTCGACAAACGCGTGGAACGTCACAAACGACCCGCCCGGCGGTGTTCATGCGGCCCGGAAGACTGCCGTGGTCGGAGCCAAATGCGACGCGGCGGCCCATCGCCGGCCTCCGACGGTCCGCAGCGCCGTGCGCGTGGCTTGTGGCCGTAATTCCTCTTCTTCGTACGTTCCCCTTCGATTCCTCTGTCGTCGCCCTCGTCGTTCCCTTGCTCGTGGATTCGAGGCGCGCCAGCACCGGACGGGTGGCGGCGAGGTCTTTCCCGGGTCGAACGGCTGGGGACCCGGTGCAGTGGCCGGTAGGTCACGTGGACGCGCAAGTAGCGATCGGCCGATCGTGGCCCGTTGGGACTGGTGGCACGGAGGCTCCGTGCCTCCATGGCGGGCGTCGCAACACCTGGTTCCGGCGGTGTTCAGGGCGTGGTGTCTATTCCGGCCATCTCACGGTGTGCGCCCGCCGACGTCCGGAGAAGCCCCAAGTCGTTCCGTAGAATCTCCGTCGGAATTGGGAATGGAATCCACCACGCCGGCGATGTCCTCCGCCCAGTCCCCCGCGATTCCGGGGCTTCGCTGGCAACGGCTGGGTTCGCCCCGAACCCCACGCCGCGGGGATGGACCTCGTGCCGGGCGGCGATCTCCTGCACCGTCCGGTGCCCCCGCAACGCTTCGAGCGCCCCACCCGCTTCTTGAAGTCGGCCGTGAACCGACGCCGTCGTCTCGTCGCCATCCCAGTGCCTCCCGAAGGCTCTCTGGAAAAAGCGGGACCACCTTAGCGCGAGCTGGCGCTCGACCACCAACCAGACCGTCGGCGTGCCGACGCTGTACGTCCCGCGCGCCGACGTCGCCGAGGTCCAGAACGAGCTGATCCGGTACGAGACCATCCAGACGAGCGCCGCGGCGGCCGCGAACGGCCGCCGGAACCGCTCGCGGCCGTCCCCGTCTCGTGTCCGATTCTGGGGTGGTCCGCGCGCGCCGGGCGCGGTACGTGGCGCGCAACGAGAGATGCACGCCGAGATCATCGACACCGAGACGATCAACGTGAATTCCGCGGCGGCCGCGAACGGCCCGCCGGAACCGCTGATCCGCGCCGGTCCGTGGGGTGGTACGTGGGATCGAGGACCGGACCACCGCCGACGAAGGCCACTCTCACCGGCCAGTTGCGGCGGCCGTTCCACTCCCGGCGCAGGAGCCGGAGCCGCATCAGACCCGGATTCCGGTGCCCGGCCGTAGCGTGCGGGTGACGGGATCCGGAACCAGGTCGAGAACGCGCAGCGTCAGCGACAGTGCTGCCGATGTCGCCGTCCATCACCGGCATCCGGCTCACGGGCCGGGTGGCCGTTCAGACGAAGGGATTGACCACGATCAGGCCGGGGCACGCTGTCCGGCCTGATGGTCCTCCGTCAGCAGGGTGTCGCAACCGGCCGCGAGCGCCGACGCCACGATCAGGGCGTCACAAAAGTTGAAGCCGTGCGAGCGGGCGAGGGACACAGCGTTCGGGTGAATCTCGACATCGACAGGACGAACCGGCCCGAGCGCCGTACGGACATCGGCGAGGGCGTCGGCGATCACGTCCCACTCCAGGCGGAACTTACGGCGAAGCAGGGCCGCGAACTCGTTGAGCACCTGCACGCTGATTGCGCCGCCGGCCAGGATCGCCTGCCGCGCCGTTTCGCTCTTCACACCGGTTCCCTGCGCGTAGATCAACACGTTGGTGTCGATGAACGCGTCATCGGGCGTTGGCTTCATTGCGGTCGAAGGCGTAGTCGTCTGGTAGAGACAGGGCGCGGCCACGCATCCGGTCGATCGCCCGCGCCCGGCTGTCGTCCTTCGCGACCACGATGCGGCTCGGCTTGGAGGCTACGACCTCCAACTCGTCGCCGGGCTTCAAGCCGAGGCTGTCCACCAACGCCCGCGGCAACCGCACGCCGAGACTGTTGCCTCATCTGGAAACCACCATGCCGCCTCCTGGGATATCCTTGCCGGGGGTAGAGTATCGTGCATTGATCGTGCTCACAGACCGCGCCTGGAAACTCAAGTACACGCCCGACGCTGGAGACCTCGTCGAGGTGTTCTATGTTCCGGCCCTTCAGGACGCTGCACGCTACGACCGGCTGACCGGCTACTTCGATGCCGGCGCGCTCGCGTTGGCGGCCCGCGGCGTCGATGCATTGGTCCGCAACGACGGCCGCATGCGCATGGTCGTCCGTTGCACGCTGGGTCCCGCGGAGATCGACGCCCATCAGCAGGAGCGAAGCACTGCGCGACTTGCGTCGCGCCGCACCTCGTCGAACTGCCATTGGCGCCGCCAGACGCCGCAGCGACCGAGGCGCCGGAATTGCTCGCGTGGATGATCGGCCGCGGCCACCTCGACGTGAAGGTCGCGGTTCCCTGCGACGCGGCCGGACGGCCGGTGAACGACACGGCGATCTTCCACGAGAGCCTCTTGCAAAACCCCTGGTCGGCCGGGTTTTCCTACCCGAGGCAGAGGCAACGGACGGTCAGCGGGTGGGACGCAGCGTTCGTAGGATAGCAGCCATCACCGGCGCCGGGGAACCGGAGACACGGGGTCTCAAGGGACCTCTGGGACCTCCCGGTCGGTTATGAGGGCGAGCGCGCGCGACGAGACGTGGCGCATTTCCCTCACGATTCGTTCCAGTTCGCGGTTGTTCTCGAGCCACTCCTGGTAGATGGCGAGTTCGTCTTCGGAGAGCAGCAGGCCGACCGTTTTTCCGCGCACCTTGTGTGTCCAGTAGCGGTACGGGCCGTGACGCGCGTCCGGGTCGCGGTGGCAGCGGCAGGCAGGCTTCCCGCACGTGAGACGGCGGGTCTGGATACTGCCCTGGCGGACAAACCCGAGCGTTTGCAACTCCGCCTTGAGCGCATCGTACTGCTCGCTGTACCGGCGCATCGGGTTCCGGCGGCCCATCGGTTCCCCTCCTTGACTTCACTCCTATACTACTATATATAGTAGGTGCTGGGAGCAGTCAAGCCATGCAGAACCTGCGCGCCTCGTTCGCCGCCTACTGGGAGTCAATCCAACAGGGCCTGTTTCCCCGGTTGGAGCAGGTGTTGGGTTCGCTGACCGAGAAACAGCAGCAGTTGGTGCAGACCCTCGAGGTGATCCGTATCGAGCAGATGATTCCCTCGCGCTTGCGGATGCCGGGCCGCCCCCGCAAGGACCGCGCGGCGGTGGCGCGCGCCTTCGTCGCCAAGGCGGTCTACGACATGCCGACCACGCGCGTGCTGCTGGACCGGTTGGCCACCGACGTGGTGCTGCGGCGCATCTGCGGCTGGGAGCGGCGGCGCGAGATGCCGAGCGAGTCGGTCTTCTCGCGCGCCTTCGCCGAATTCGCCCACTCCCAGTTGCCCCAGCGCGTGCATGAAGCGTTGCTCCGGAAGACGCACGGCGACCGTTTGGTGGGCCATCTGTCCCGAGACTCGACGGCCATCGAGGCGCGCGAGAAGCCGGCCGCGAAGGAGAAGTCGCCCCCGCCGCCCAAGCGCAAGCGGGGGCGCCCGAAGTAAGGGTGAAGAACGGCCCAAGACGCGCAAACGCCTCGACCGGCAACCGAGCATGACCCTGCCGGAGATGCTCGACGACCTGCCGGCCGAGTGCAGTGTGGGCACGAAGAAGAACAGCAAGGGCTACAGGGACACCTGGGTCGGCTACAAGCTGCACATCGACGTGGCCGACGGCCAGATTCCGGTCAGTTGCATCCTGACGTCCGCCTCGCTGCACGACAGCCAGGCCGCTATTCCCCTGGCGACGATGTCAGCCGAGCGGACGACAAACTGCTATGACCTGATGGATGCCGCCTACGACGCGGTGCAGATCCGCGAGCACAGCCGCGCACTCGGCCACGTCCCGCTGATCGACATCAACCCCCGCGGTGACAAGGCGCTGGCCGAAGAACTGCAGACCGAAGCCCGGCGCCTGAAGCGCCTCGGCTTGCAGCTTCCCGAACAGGTTCGGTACAACGAACGCACGGCGGGTGAGCGCGTCAATGGCCGACTCAAGGACGAGTTCGGCGGACGCCACGTCCGAGTCCGCGGCAACGCGAAGGTGATGTGCCACTGCATGTTCGGCGTGCTGGCGCTCACCGCCGACCAGTTCCTGCGGCTGGTGACGTAACCAACGCCTCGCCGGCCAACGCGCATCCCCTTCCGGCCGCCCGACAGGCGTCAGTCACCAACCGGTGTCTCCAACGCCCGGTGGGGAAACCCTCGAACTCCCTGATTTCCGCCTCTTGGGTCGCCGCCGGTCCTCCCGCCCCCGCATTCTCGGTCGGGATCCAGGCAAAACGATGTTCACCAGAAGGACTTGTGCTCCGAGCCGAGCTACGCCAAGAGTTTTGCAAGCGGCTCACGAGGAATCGGTTTTTATCGAGGACCGCGCCGGCCACAAGATCGCCTGGACCGGCAGCCTGAACGAGACGGCGGCCGGCTGGCGGCGCAACTGGGAGAGCATCAACGTCGACCGAAGCTGGGGGCCGGAGCCGGAGCGGGTGGCCGGCGAGGAGCGGAACTTCGCCCGGCTCTGGGCGAATCGCTCCCCTTGCGCCGTCGTGCTCGACGTGCCGGACGCCGCCCGCCAGGATCTGCTGCGCTTCCTGCCGCCGGATCCGCCTGCACGCATGAAGGCGAAGACGCCGCCGCCTGCTCCGCCCGACTGGTCGGGATCGGCGGCGTCTGCCCGAAATGACGGCCAAGTCCGCCTGCGCTACGACCCGACTCGCGGCCTCAAATTTTCGTTCAGATGAATGCGACGCGTATGCGGACTGTTCCCGACCATTATGGTAGCTCGCATGCATCCCAGCTCCGGCGAGACACGCGCCCGACACGCGGACATCTACAACCGGTCCCCTGCGTTCAACCTCATTGCCGAACCGTGGCTGCCCGTCCAGCGGCGCAGCGGCGCCGTCGAGCGCATCCAACCGTGGCGGATCAACGAACGGATCGGCGAGGACCCGTTCGTCGCGTTCGCATGGCCCCGACCGGACTTCAACGGCGCAGCACACGAGTTTCTGATTGGCCTGCTGGCTACCGCCGCTGCTCCAGCCAACGAAGACGATCGGGAAGACTGGTGGCTGAAACCGCCGGCGCCAGACGTTCTGGAGCAGCGCTTTATGATCGTGGCGCACGCATTCGATCTGGATGCCGAAGGACCGCGATTCATGCAGGACCTCGATCTGCTCGAAGACGTAGAGAGCAAGGGTGTCGCAGCGCTGCTGATTGATGCGCCAGGGGCGCAGACCTTGCGCAACAACGCGGATCTGTTCGTGAAGCGCGGCGTGGCACCCGTGCTCTCCCGCGCCGCCGCCGCGATGGCGCTCTACACGCTGAACAGCTACGCCCCGTCGGGCGGCGCCGGACATCGTACGTCGTTGCGCGGTGGCGGCCCGATGACGACGCTGGTCGTCGCCAGCCACGCCGATTACGGCGATACGCTCTGGGGCCGGCTCTGGCTCAACGTCGAGAGTCGCGAACAGGTCGCTGGGCGTGCCGGCGCGCCAAGCCTGGACGGGCCCGAGACGATATTTCCCTGGCTCGCTCCTACCCGCACGTCGAATCGGCAGGCGGGCGGCAAACGGACGACCCCTTCCGATGTCCACCCCCTGCAGGTCTACTGGGGCATGCCGCGCCGCATACGGCTCGTGTTCGAGAGCGCGAAGGGGCGGCGTTGCGGCCTCACCGGCGCAAGCGATCCCGCTGTAGCGGCAAGCTATCGGACCAGGAACTACGGCATCGATTACTCGGCAGGGTTCGAGCACCCCCTGACGCCGTACTATCGCCAGAAGAAGGCATCCACCGTAAAGCTGCCTGTTCACCCGAAGCCGGGCGGCATCAGCTATCGCCTGTGGCCGGGCCTCGTCGTACCCAGCCGGGACGGGCTACACGAGCCAGCGCAGGTCATTCGACACTGGCAGCAGCAAGCCGCGCAGAACGTGGGCGCATCCCGATTCGCTGCCTTCGGCTACGACATGGACAACATGAAGGCGCGTGCCTGGAGCGAAGGAGAAATGCCGCTCTGGAACCTCGACTTCGAGACACGCGGCCAACTCGCCTACTTTATCCAGCGCACGACCGCCGGCGCCTCGACAGTAGCCCGTCTGTTGACGGGGGCGGTGAAGGCGGCGACCTACGATCGTTCCCAGGACGCGCCCGGTGATCACAGCTTCGTGGCGGAGCGCTTTTTTCGAGACACGGAAGATGCGTTCTACAACGCGCTCGTCGACGCGGTGGATGCGGCCAAGGCGCTCCCCGAGAGCGATGACGCTACCGTCGAGGTTCGCCGGTGCTGGCCGCTGGCGATGAAGCGGGCGGCACTGCGGTTGTTCGACGAGTTCGTCCCTGCCGACGGGCTGGAGGATCGGAACATGCATCGCTATAAAGGCGCGATTCCACTTGGCGCTCGCGCTTGGCGGAGGCGGAAAGGTCGGCAGGTCCCTGTTCGACGGCGACTTGGGCATTGCGTCGCCGGAAACCGGGCGGGCGCGAGATCGGGAGCAGAAGTCGGCATGATGAATCCCCAGCAGCACAGCGGCGCGGCCATCGCCCATGACTGGTGGCAGCGCCTGACGACGAAGGACGGTGCCCACTCCGGCTACCGCCGCGCGGCTCTGGCGCGGATGCGGCACGCCGCCACGTCGATCGAGGTATTGCTCGAGCCCGAAGCCCTGCGCCTCGCCGCACGACTCCCGCACAGCCCGGAGCGGTCCGCGATGCTGGCCGGCGTCCTCGCGTTCGTGCGCGAGTCGGACGACCGTAGCGTGGCCCGCGCTGTTGGCCGCACGAAGCTCGACGATGACCAGTCGGCCCTGCTGTCCGAAGGCCGGTTTCGCCGGCTGCTCCAGACGCAGCCTGACGATCTGATGGTAGCCATGCGCCGGCTGGTCCGCATGACCAAGGGCAGGGCCAACGTCGGTGACCTGTCTTCCGCCATTCTCTACTGGGGCGACAAGGTCAAGCAGCGCTGGATATTCGACTATTACGCCGTCGCCGACGTCCTCGGCGCGAGAGGAGCGCCCGTGTCGACGGCGTCCGGGCAACTCGAACGATAGGAATCATCGCATGGCCGACTTCCTTCAACTGCACCTGCTCACGGCGTACGGTCCTTCCAATCTGAACCGGGACGACACGGGCCGTCCCAAGAGCGTCGTCTTCGGCGGCGTGCCGCGCCTGCGGGTGTCGTCGCAGAGCCTGAAGCGCGCGTGGCGCACGTCTGATGTCTTCCGACGGAGCCTCGACGGACACTTGGCAGTCCGCACGAAGCGGCTCGGCAAGGAAGTCTTCGACCATTTGCGCGGACGCGGGATGGATGAGGCCAAGGCCTTGACGCTGGCGCGCGACATTGCAGGTGTGTTCGGCAAGGTCAGGGACGACAAGGGCAAGGAACCGACCTACATCGAGCAACTCGCCTTCGTGTCCCCCGAGGAACGCAAGCGAGCACTTGCGCTCGCCGACAAGGTTGTTGGCGGCAACGCCGTCGAGGCGCCCAAGGCGGATGACCTGCTCCAGCCCGCGGACGCGGCGGCCGACATCGCCATGTTCGGCCGCATGCTTGCCCACAATCCGAAGTTCAACCGCGAAGCGGCAGTTCAGGTCGCGCACGCCATGACGACGCATCGCGCCATCGCGGAGGACGACTACTACACGGCCGTCGATGATCTCAAGTCGCGCGACGAGCCTGGTGATGCCGGGGCCGCCCACGTCGGCGTCCAGGAGTTCGGCGCCGGCGTGTTCTATCTCTACGTCTGCGTCGATCGGGAGTTGCTGCTCCGCAACCTGGACGGCGCGAACGCGGTGCGGGACGCGAGCTTGACCGCCCTCGCGGAAGCTGCCGCGACCGTGTCGCCGGGTGGCAAGCAGGCCAGCTTCGCCAGCCGCGCTCGCGCCTTCTACATGCTCGGGGAGAAGGGATCCACCCAGCCCCGCAGTCTGGCCGCGGCGTTTCTCAGGCCGGTTCGGAACGACAATCAGGGCCGGCGATCCATCGAGGCGCTCGAAAGCTTTCGGGATCGACTCGATGCCGCGTACGGTCCCTGTGCAGACGAGCGATACACGATGAGTGTGGAACAGGGCCAGGGGACACTGGACGAGCTGATCGCGTTCGCGACGAGTTGATCCCATGCGCTACCTGCTGCTCACCCTCTACGCTCCACTGGGCGCATGCGGCGAGATAGCCGTCGGCGAGCGTCGCATGAGCTGGGCGCGGCCCGGGCGCTCCGCTATCCTGGGTCTGGTGGCCGCCGCCTGCGGTGTCGAACGCGCCGACGAAGCCGCTCACCGACGGCTGGACGCAGATCTCCACTACGCCGTGAGAACCGATGCCCCGGGCCGGCCGCTCATGGACTACCACACCGCCCAGACGCCGAGGGCGCGCAAGGGACGAACCTTCGCTCTCCGCCGCGAGGAGCTGGAGTCGGATGGGCTCAACACTGTGCGGTCCAGCCGAGAGTGGCTTGCGGACGCCTTCTTCACCATCGCGTTGTGGGCGCGCCAGGATCACGCCCCGAACCTTGCAGAACTCGCTGCCGCTCTGCGGCGACCGCGTTTCGTGCTCTATCTCGGCCGCAAATCGGCGCCGCTCGGCCTGCCCCTGAACCCGGAGATCGTCGAAGCAGACACCTTCGTGGCTGCCTTGAACGCCCGGCAGCGGACCGAGGAAGAGCAGTGGGTCCTGCAACATGCCGGCGGCGGCGCCGCACGGGGCGCTATCGCGTGCGATCACGATGCACCGGGCGCGCCGGACGCAGCCGGCATCGAGCGCCGGCGTGACGTCGTTGTCAGCCGCACACGCTGGCAGTTCGCGGATCGACTGGAACGCGTAGCCTTGGGAGAGGATGGCGAAGCATGACGCCGACCCTGTACCTCTCCCGCGCCCGCCTCAAACGCGACGCTTCGGCAGCCGCGCTGGCACCCCTGCTCCTGGGCGGCGCAGGCAGGGGCGGGCAGACACGGCAACCGGGTCATCACCTCGTCTGGTCACTATTTGCCGACGATCCGAATCGGCGTCGCGACTTCCTGTGGCGGGAGATGGACGCCGGCGTGTTCCTCATTCTGTCCATGCGCCAACCGGAGGATCAACACGGGTTGTTCGAAATTGCGGCGCCGAAGCCGTTCGCGCCGGCGCTCGAACCTGGAGATCGTCTGGCTTTCTCGCTGCGCGCCAACCCTGTGGTTCGGCGCCGAGTGCCGTCGGCGCGCCGTTCCGTCAAGCACGATGTCGTGATGGATGCGCTGCGATCCCGAGCGCCGGGATTGCGCGCAGCTCACCGTCTCGCCACAGTCCGCGATCAGGGCATCGCGTGGCTCGGGCGTCAGGCTGACAGGTCCGGGTTCACGATTCACGCTAGCGACGTGCGAGTGGACGGGTACGATCAACGTCGTATCGCCCGGAAGGGATCGGCGCCTGCGATGTCGTATTCGACGCTCGACTTCGAAGGCGTATTGACGGTGACCGATCCTACGATCTTGCTGCCGGCCATCGCCCGCGGCTTCGGGGCGGCCAAGGCCTATGGATGCGGCCTGCTGCTCATTCGTCGGGTACTGATCGGTGCGTCAAGAGTGACGTTCCGTCCCGACGCCGGAACGTGAACCACCCCGGCGGTCGAACGCCTGCAGAACGAAGACACTGATGGCGAAGCTGCCCGTATCGCGCCGCCGCACCCGATCCCGATCAAGAATCGTGCGTCCATCCTGTTCATTGAGCGGGGGCGGCTCGGCGTCCTCGACGGCGCCTTCGTGGTTGTCGACAAGAACGGCGTGCGGACACACATCCCCAGTAGGAGGACTCGGCCTGCCTGATGCCGGAGCCCGGGGCGCGCATCTCCCATGCCGCCGTCGCGGTGGCGGCCCAGGTCGGCTGTCCCGTGATCTGGGTGGGCGAGGCCGGCGTCCGCGTGTATTCGGAGGCCAGCCCGGGCCAATCGTGCCTGATGCACCAGGCACGATCGGCGCTCGACCCCGATGCCCGGCTCAGTGGTTCGCAAGATGTACGACATGCGATTCGGCGAACCGGCCGCAGGTCGGCATTCGGTCGATCAGCTACGCGGAATCGATGGTGGGCGCGTGAAGCGGATGTGCCAGGTGCTGGGCCAGCAACATGGGGTGCAATGGAAGCGAAGGCAGTACCACCCGGACGATTGGGGAGCCGCGACCCGTCGAATCACTGCCTCATCCAGGCAACGGCTTGTCTCGCCAGCCAGCAATAAGCCACGTATAATCAATACCTTGCAAGAAGAGTGTTCCCCGCCCGCGCAGGGATGAACCGATGGCTGTGACCATGATGCGCCCCATCCACGGGTGTTCCCCGCCCGCGCGGGGATGAAACCGGCCAAGGAGAAGAACAGGACCAGCCGGTCGAAGCTCGGGGGCGTCATCGGAGCACCTCCGGGCCAGGGGAGCGCGACCCCGTGCAGCGTCGGCAGATCCAGCTTGGCGTAGATCGCGTGGTGTCGAGGCTGCGATGGGTGCGCACCTCGATGGTCCCGCCGCGCCAGTCGATGTCGTCCAGGCGCAGGTCGGCGACCTCACCGGGCCGCAGGTACTCGGGCTGCCGCCGGAACTTGTAGACGCCCAGCTCCGCGATGGCGCGGAACACCCAGCCGTTCTTGAACACGTCGGTGAGAGCCTCGATCCCGATGCTCGCCGCACGCCGGACGATCTCCGTCGTCAGCTTGTGCAGCACGTCGCGGCGCAGGTTCGCCATGCGCGCCTGGTGCCTCCACAGGCGCCGGATCGCCTTCCGGCGGTTGTGGCTGTCGTGCGCGCTCCCGACCGTGGCCAGCGCTCTCGCGCGGAGAGGCGGCTGGCGCGGGCGCTCGAACTCCATCGTCAGCGCATCTGACCACCGCCCGGCTTTCGGCGAGAGGGTCCACCCGACCATGCGCGCCCGAAAGCGCGGCGCCTCCTGCAGGCGCGGGCGATGGCCCCACGGAACCTCGATGTACCTGTCGAGATGCGAATGTCCTGGCCGGAGAGGTAGAAGGTGGGCCGGGCGTCGCTCCGCTTCGGCACCGGCGCCCCGAACGGGTTCGACGAGCCGTCGATTCTCTGTTCGGTCTCACGCCGGCGGTGAAAGGCGGACCAGCCGGCGGCCAGTTCCCTGAGCGGCTGCCGGTAGACGCGGGCGGGAACCGGCGGGCGCATCCACTCGGTCGTGTCGGCGGGAGCCTCCCGGCGAACCTTCGTCAGCAGGCGCGACAGGCTCGCGGCCGAGGGCTTTCGGTGCGTCCGGATTGGAGCTCCAGGGCTCGCCGACGGGGGACCACGCCTGCTCGGCTGTACCGCTTGAATTGCTGGCCGCCCACGCAGTTGCGGTGCTGGCGCTCCCACTCCGACAGCGCCCAGTTCCACGCCCGCCGCGACGCCTCCGCCCAAGTCTCGAACAACAGCGCCTGGGCGTCGGTCGAATTCAGCCGGATCTTGTGCGCGAGCACGCGCGCATCATGCGATCCCGTGTGCATCCACACGAATACTGGCCGTTCGGCCAGTATTCGTGTGTTTTCCGATCCGGCCAGAATTCGTGTGTTCGAGAACTCGGATGTCGTTCTGGCCTATATGATTGGATCCAAGGGTGCTCACCACGGGACAGCTTGCCGTTTGTTCGCGCCTCGCCGCGAACAAACCGTGTAGCTACCGCGATCTCTCTCGCGGGCGTCACCCAGGTAACCCTCGCTGAAGCCATCGGCGTGACGCAGGCGTAGCTAGTAACCAACGTCGCCCGGCCGCCGACTAGCTAGTGTTCGGCGGAAAACCCGCAAGTTGTTGATTCTACAGGGTGTAACCGCCGATTTCAAGTGGCGAAGATCGTCCAGATGCCGTATTCTTTGCGGGTGATCTCCCAAGGCTCGACCCATTTCGGGACCATCTTCGCGACATTGCCATCATGAGAGAAGTTCACAGATCGCAGTTCCACCTCGGGCAGGTGCCGATCGAGAAAATCTGGATCAACCCGAAGTCGCGGGACGACATCCCGGCGGTGTTGAAGGGGCTTCAGCACATCTGGTGCGACGAGGCGTTGCGCGCGCGGTTGGTGGCACTGCTGGACGAGCATATTCTGCCGGAGGCGGATCGCACAGTGGGGCGTCCGGGAATGGACCTGTGGCAGATTCTGGTGCTGGGGGTCCTGAAGCAGGGACTGGGTTGCGACTTCGACCGTCTTCACGACCTGACGAACCATCATGGGACGATACGTGAGTTCCTGGGACACGGCGATTTCGATGACAAGACGCGTTACGAATACCAAACGGTAGTCGACAACGTGTCCTTGTTGACGCCGGAGCTGTTGTCGGCAGTGGGGCGCCTGGTGGTGGAGAGCGGTCACAAGGTCGCTAAAAAAAAGCCTGGCGAGCCATTGCGCGGGCGGTGTGATTCGTTCGTGGTCGAGACGGACGTGCATTACCCGACCGACGTCAGTCTATTGTGGGACGCGACGCGTTGCCTGCTGCGGGAGACGGGCCGGGCGGCTGAGAAGTACGCGGTGCGCGGGTGGCGTCAGTGGCGCCATCTGTCCCGAGAGGTCAAGAAACTGTTCAACAAGGTGCGCTCGACGCGGCGGGCGCAGCGGCATCCGGAGCGGGTGGAGGCGTATGTGGAGCGCTGCCGGGGGCTGGTGGAGCGGGCGGAGACAACGCTCGACGCGTTGCGAGACCAGGGCGTGGGGGAATTGAGCTGCCGCTCCATCACAGGCCTCGTCGCTCACGCCCGGCGGCAGATTGACCAGGTGGAGCGGCGTCTTCTGCGTGGCGAGACGATACCTCACGAGGAGAAGGTCTTTTCGATTTTCGAGGGACACACGCGTTGGATTTCCAAAGGCAAGGCGGGCACGCCGGTCGAACTCGGGGTTCCTGTCGCCGTTATCGAGGATCAGTATCAATTCATCCTTCACCACAAGGTTCTGTGGGAGGGCGAGGATGTGGACGTGGCAGTGCCGATGGTGCAGGAAGCGCAGGCACTGTATCCGGAGTTGCGGGCGTGCAGTTTCGACCGGGCTTTCACAGCCGCGGCAATAGGGTCCGCCTCGATGCGTTGCTCGACGTCAATGCGTTGCCGGGGAAAGGGTATCTTTCAAAAGCAGACCGGGAGCGTGAAGAAGAGGAGTCGTTTGCAGCCGCGCGGCGTGCGCATCCGGCGATCGAGTCTGCCATCAATGGGTTGGAACATCGGGGACTCGACCGCGTTCGCAGCCATGGTGCGGACGGCTTCGCGCGGACGGTTGCTTTGTCGGTGCTGGCGGCCAACCTGCATCGCATCGGATTGATCCTGCAGAAGCGGGAGCGCAAACGACAACGACAACGACTCGTCGCCTGACCGACCGGCCCTGACAACCAGGCCGGATTCCGAGCCGACAAGAGACGGCACGGTCCTACTGCCCCTGGAAACAGGACATCCGGGCTGATTTGCTACCCTTCGCTATCCCGCAGCCCGTCAGGCGCCTCCGTCGCGGCCGGTTCGGGCCGAAATCACGCTCAGGATGCCACAAATTGGCGCAAATCTCCGCCCGGAACGGGGGTTTTCTGGCTGACACTAGCTAGTGGCTGGTCGTGGGCCGTGCTTCCAACTCGGCCTGCCATGCGTCGATCAGGGCGCCGTACGCGGACCTGTTGTCAGGCGTCGATCGTTCGCCTGCTCGCCCTCTGAAGACTCCGTCGCCTTCTTGTTCCACCTTCCACCCTGGTGGCGGTCGATTCTCTATGATCGCTTGGACGATCTCAGGCTGGTCTTCGTGTCCGAGGTCCGCAGCGATCGCTTCGTGCTGGCTGATTCGTCGGTGTCCGTGTTCTCCGGTTCTCGTCGCTTTCGCTTTCAGGACCGGGTAGTCCGGATGCCGCGGCGCCAGCGTGTGGTTCGCGCAGTCCGCGATCAGGTCCAGCAACTCGAGCACGACTTGCCCGATCAGCGGCTCGCTCCGCGCAGGCCCGACGATGCAGTTGGTCACCATTTCCCGGTTGCCGATTCGGACGGTCACGGGGCCGGCCAGCGGTCGTTCGTCCTGCCTCTCGTCGGCGTAGGTCACGACAACCGTTCCGCGCTGGTTCAGCCCCAGGCGTTCTACGATGTCTTGCGGCAGTATCAGGTTGACCGCTCCGGTGTCCACCATTCCGTCGACGGTAGTGTGTCGGACGTCGGACTCCTGCCCCTGGCCTCGGTCGAAGACGCCGCGGTCGACCGTGTTCTCCAGCATTACGTTCGAACGGATTTCTCCCATCGGTTCTTCCTTCGTTGATTCTTGTCCGTCCGGTGATCGCGGCGCAACCCCCCGCGAGCACCGCCTCTGTGGTCGTATCACGCTCGTTCGTCCGGTCGGATTCTTGTTGCTTCCGGCAGTTCCGGCCGGCGATCGTGTGTTGCGGCGGTGCGGTTTCGGTCTCAGCCGCGTTCGCGCGGCTAGTTTTCGTGCGTTTTGTCGGCTCCATTCCCGTGGAAGCACATCCCGTCCCGCCATTTGCGAGGAAGCCGTGATGCTCGCGGCCGACCCCGCAGGTTCGATCTCGTCGAGCATCAAGCAGGTCAACTGCGGTCGCCGGGCGCGCCGCCTACCAGCCGGTCACGCGCGCCGTCCGGGACGCGCAGGCGGGGCGCATCGACGCGGTGACCACGGGTCCCGTCAACAAGCAGGCGTGGGCGCGGGCCGGGCTGCGCTGGCGCGGGCACACCGAGCTGCCGGCCGAGCTCACCGGCGCCGGCGACGTCCGGATGATGTTCCACGCGGGGCGCCTGTTGGTGGTGCTCGCCACCGTGCACGTGCCGCTGGCCCACGTGCCGGCGCTGCTGACGCGCGAGCGGCTGGAGACAACCCTCGCCCTCGCGCACGCCGAGCTGCCGCGTTTCGGCGTAGCGCGGCCGCGGCTGGCGCTGGCCGGCCTGAATCCGCACGCCGGCGAGAACGGCCTGATCGGCGACGAGGAGCAGAAAGTGTTCGGGCCGGCGGTCGAGAGCTGCCGCGCGCGCGGAGTCGACGTCAGCGACCCGATTCCGGGCGACGCGGTGTTCCGCCGCGCCGCCGAGGGCGAGTTCTACGCGGTGTCGGCCGGGCCGTCAACGTCACCCTGGGCCTGCCGAAAGGCGCGGCACGACTACCACGTCTTCGACACCTACGAGGCGGGCGTCGTCCTGCTCGGCACCGAGGTGAAGGCGATCCGCGAGGGGCGGGTCAACCTGAAGGACAGCTACGGGAAGGTCGAGGCCGGCGAGGTGGTCCTGCACAACCTGCACGTCAGTCCCCCTACAGCCACCGCGGCTACGCCGAGCACGAGCCGCTGCGGCGGCGCAAGCTGCTGTTGAACAAGCGGGAGATCCCGCAAGCTGATCGGCAAGATCGTCGAGCGCGGGTTCACCCTCGGCCGGACGGTGGCGCGGGTGCTCGCGGACGGCTGCGACGTCGTGCCGTTGACCCGTGCGGAACTCGACATCACCGACGAGTCCCGAGTGCGCTCGGCGGTGGCCGAGGTGCGTCCCGGCGTGATCGTCAACTGCGCCGCGTACAACGCCGTCGACGAGGCGGAGGACGACGCGGGCCTAGGGCCGGCATGCAGTGACGCCCGCCGCCATCGAGCCGCGGGCGTCACTTCCGGCGCAAAGCGCCCGGCTACCTCATATGCCGCGTCGACGCTCATCCGATACGCGGGCGAGCAGATCGGCCGCCGTCTCGCACTCGATGATCCAGTCGCCAACCTCCGCCAACCGGCCCGGGTCGGCAACGTCCTCCAGCGCGGCGGCCAGCCGCCGCGCTGTGGCTGCGTCGAACTTGCGCTCCGCCTGCCGGCACAACAGCGCCCGTTCTTCGGCGCGGCCCTGCGCGATCCCCTGCTCGCGGCCTTCTTCGACCCACTCCTCGGTCCACTCTCGAACCTGTTCCGCCAGCATCGTGCGCACCTCCTCCAGCCGCGGCAGCCACCCGGACTCCCCATCCCGGAAACGCCGCGGCAACAACACCTGCGCCACCCACGACCGGAACGCCTGCGTCAACTCCTCGTCACCCTGCTCCCGCAGCAGACCGATCAACGACCCCAACAACTCCGGCAGCCGCTCCCGATCACGACTCGTCTCCAGCGCGATCAGCGCCGACATCAGATTGCCGCCCGGTAGATCGGTATCCCCGACGCGGCCCTCGTCGAGCAGAAAGTACCGCTACGACGACTGATACCGCGCCAGCGCCGCACCGCCCGATGCGATCAGTTCGGATACGTCCGCCGCCGCGTTCCACCGCCGTCGGCCGTTGTAGATGACGATCGGCAGCACCGGCGGCAGCGCATCGTGCTCGCGCAGCACGCCCTCGCCGATCAGCTTCTGATACAGCAGGGTCGTATACGCGAGCATCCGCACCGCCATCGCGCGGTCCACGGTGGACTGGAACTCCAGGTGCAGCACCAGGTACAGCCACCGCTCGTCGTGGAAGCGCACGCGCCACACGAGGTCGCCGTGGCGCTGCCGCAGGTCGTGGCTGACATAGCTGGCCGGCAGTGGAGCCAGAGAGGCGAAGTCGAGGGAGCGGCTCCAGTCGCGGGCGGCGAAGCCGTGCAAGAGATCCTCGACCATGCGTGGCCGGGAGAACCGACAAGGCGGGTCCTCGAGTCGCGACAGTCGAGCGCGTAGCAATCCCCGCGGCCGAGCCCGCCGAATAGCTGACGCGCGTCACGATGAAGAACGCTCTCGGTGTCCCCGCCAGCGACCAGTAGATCAGGAGTTGTTGCGAGCGTTGTGTGATGGTCCCGTTACGGCATGGCTCCACTGTCCGGTGCTGCGCCCAGGCGGTCTCGTTCGAGCCAGCCCTCGAGTCGCGCCACTCGGCGATCTACGCTCTTGACGTCGGCGGCCAAGGTGTCGAGGCGGCGGCCGACGTCATCGATCCGCGTACCCAGCGCGCGCCACAACAAGCCGCCAACCGCCACAACCGCGCCGAGTGTCAGCCAATCCGGATCCATGCCGGAAGCGTACCACTACGCCAGGCATGTGGTCGCAGATTCAAGGCAGGCCTTCCAGGTGTGCCATTCGTTCCCGCAGCAGGCTCATCTGCCCGCCCTGGGCGTTCATGCGCTCCGGAAGGTCCCAGGATGGCGACTCCGCCTGCGTGCTCCGCGCCCCCGGTTCTGCGCACACCCGATTCAGCGACCTCGACGGTGACGTCGGCAACCTCCGGAGCGACGTGCGGGAGATGGGCGAACGCCTGCGCAACGTCGAGATCCAGTTCGCCAAGGTGGACCAACGGTTGCTGACGCTCGAGCGCGCAATCATCCCCGCCGCCGACAGCGACGAGTAGATGCGACGGCTGTGATCGGGGCCATCCCGAGATTCGTCGGCTGACGGGGCCGGCTCCTGCTACCGCAGCGTTTCGTCCACCAACCTTCGACGTGGTAGCCTGCGGACCCGGCCGGCAAGGCCGGCGGGCGCCTGGATCGGTGCGCGAGCAGGTGAGACAATCCGCACTTGCGCCGATGGTTCGGCCGGTCGGAGCTGCTCCAACGCGTCCCGCGCGGGTGTTGGTGGTTTCTGTACGCGGCAGTTGCGCTGACGGCGCTCTGGCAGTTGGCGGCAACCCTGGCGCCGGGCGCATTCCCGATTTCCCGGAGCAGTGCAGTGTGTAGGCAAAGATGGACTGTGAGGCTGGGGGAGGTTGAGCCGGTCTTCGGACAGACGGGGAGGGTGGTACTGGACATTACGGCTCGGACTGCCCATGATGGTGCGTTGAAATGGACAAGACCATCGACACCCCGAGCCGCGAGATCGATCTTGGCAACATTCCCGTCCACCTGCGCACTGCCCTCCGGCGGGCGCTGGAGTTTGAGGCGCGTGCTCCAGCGCCCAGGTCGGCAGAGGAAGCGGAGCAGTGCGAAGAGCAGCTGCGGGTCATCGCGGACGAGTTCTTCGGCGCCCTCCTCACCCCCGTGCTGCAACGCGCGGTGCGCTCGGCCGCGGTTGGCGACGCGGCGAGCGCCCTCGTGCGCCACCTGCCCCGGCGGATGCGGAGCGACGGCCTCGAGACCGTCAACGTTCGCACCTCCCGGGGCACGACGGTGCCGGTCACGACGCCGTACTACCGCGAGAAACACGCCCGTCGGGCGAAGCGGAGGCCGGGACTCTACCCCGCCTTGGTGGTGCTGGGCATCTACGACCGGTGCACGCCGAAGCTGGCCTCGGATGCAAGCCGCGCGGTCGCCATGCACAGCTCGCTGGCCGAAGCGCAGGCGCAGCTCCGCTCCGACGGCATCGCCCTGGATATCAAGACCCTCCGCTCGACCGCCTATCGCTACGCTGCGCGGGCCCGAGCGGCCCAGCAGAGCGCGGCGTGCGGTCTGCTGGACCGCGTGACCGGGAAGCGGGTGGTCGTCTCCCTCGACGGGGGCCGCGTCCGCGTGAGGCGCAAGAAGCGTGGCCCCAAGACGAAGAAGGGGCGCAACCGATTCCATACCGACTGGAAGGAACCGAAGCTCCTCATCCTGTACGTCGTCGGCGACGACGGGCGACCGTCTCAGACGTGGGCCCCGATCATCGACGGCACGCTCCGGGGACCGGAGGCGGTCTTCGCCCTGCTGTTGTCGTACGCGCGGCAGATCGGCCTCAACGCCGCTGACAAGGTGCTCTTCATCGCCGACGGCGCGCCCTGGATCTGGCGACGCCTCCAGCGCCTCATCGCTGCGCTCGGGCTCTCGCCGACACAGGTGCTGGGGCTGATCGACTTCTATCATGCCGCAAAGCAACTCTCGGACGCGGTCAAGCTGCGCCGCTGGAGCGCGACCCAACGCACCCGCTGGCTCAACCGCACGCGGGGGCTGCTCAAGCGAGCACGGGTGGACGAGGTGATCACGGCCCTGCGGGAGCTGTGCCGCGGGCGCACGGCCGGCAAGATCCGCACGCACCTCAACTACTTCCTGAAGAACCGTCATCGTTTCGCCTACACCACAATGGTCGGGCTCGGGCTTCCGCGGGGCAGCGGCGCCGTCGAAAGCGCCATCCGTCGCGTCATCAATCTCCGCATCAAGGGCGCATCCATCTATTGGCTACCGGAGAGCGTCGACGCGATTCTTCTCCTGCGGTCTTTCTATAAGTCCGGCAGATGGAACTGTTTGCAGCGGATGGCCATGACGCCGGTGGGTGTGAGCGCGTGACCGGGAAATCGGGAATGCGCCCCTGGCGCCCGCCACAGGGTTCACACGCGAGTACTACTATCCCCTCCACCGCGATACGGCCCCGGCCGCATTCGACGCCACCGTCATCCCGCGCGTCGACGATCGGGCCGTGAGCCTGGACTTGGCGTTCATCGGCGAACGGAACCTGCCGAACCGGGACTACTTCATTCGACGGCGCGGTGTCTGGTTCTCCCCGCGCCCGGAACGAATCGAGTTTCGGGCCGGCGCCGACGATGGCGTGATCGTGCGGGTGGACGACCAGGTCGTGATCGCGGCCGCATTGACCATCCGGAGACAGACC
Source organism: Vicinamibacterales bacterium (assembly GCA_965222905.1). Lineage (GTDB taxonomy): Bacteria > Acidobacteriota > Vicinamibacteria > Vicinamibacterales > UBA8438 > WTFV01. Next base: position 896,059 of record OZ244976.1, read on the forward strand.
GTCGCGCTGGAGACCGGTGTGCATCGACTCGAGATCGACCACTGGCAGCGCGGGGGCCCCAGGACGCTGAGCGTGCAATGGGCGCCGCCTGCCGGCCGGTTGGAGCCGATCGGCGCCAACCGCGTGTTCCCGACGGACCCGGGTGTGCCGCGGTGGTTCCGGGGCTACGTCGCAGCGCTGTGCGCGGTCGGCGTGCTCCTCTGGGTGCAGGGGAAATCTGCTGGTCGCCGAGTACGGCCTGCTGGACGGTGGAGGCCTCGACCTCGCGTCGCACGCCTGGCGCGGCCCGTTCGAAGTCTGCCTGTGGATCGCCGCGGTCGGCCTGGCGACGTTCTTCGCAAACGCGGTGAGCCGGGCGGCACCGGCGGCAAGCGTGCTGTTGATGTCACTGCAGGCTGTCGTCCTGTTGGGGCTGACGCTCGCGCCGCCCGGCGGGTCGAGCAGCGACGGGGACGATGCGGTAGCCGGCTGGAGTCCGGTGCCACCGGAAATCTACGAGCTGTCACGCAGCCGGAACATCATCCACATCGTGCTCGACATGTTCCCGTCGCACATTTTGGCCGAGATCCGGGACGCCGACCCCTCCACCTTCGATCGCGCGTGGTCCGGATTCACTTTCTACCGGAATCACCTGGGCGCCTTTCCGACCACGTTGGCCAGCGCCATCGTCGTCACGTCCGATCATGGGCTGGGCCTGTTCCCCCCGCGCAATGCCCCAACCGGCCGGGAACGCGTGCCATCCGGAAAATCGCTGCGGCGAATGAAGCTCGAGGCCGCGCCCCTGCTCCTGATAAAGCCGTTCGGTGCGCAGGGCGCTTCTTCTGGCCGCGACTCGAGACCACCCGCTCTAGCCCGCACCCGCGATGACGGAGCCATCGATTGGAGGAGCGACAGCGCGGCGTTGATGCGCAAGAAGCCGCACACGACGATGACGAGGCCGACGAGTGGCGGACTGGCGTATCCGGATTCGGGATCCCGGACACCAAACCGTCTCGAGGCTATTCTGCAGGTTGATTGGGCTTCACGGCCTGTTCGACAGCACGCAGACGGTCATCGATGCCGCGGAGGTCTGTTCGCATGTCGCGGAGATCCTCGCGCATGTCGGCGCGAAGCTCGCGCACGTCGGCGCGGACGCCGCTGATCTGCATGCTCAAGGCAATCGCGATAGCGATGACGGTCCCGAGAATCCACTGGGCATCTCGACTCGGCATTATCGACAGACTACCACACACGTGCACAACTCGCCGTTGCCCAACAACGCCGCGCGATCCGTCGCCGTACGCTCGCCGTTACCAGCCACGGCAGCGTCACCAGTGCCGCCGCCCCCATCCGCGCCGCGCACGCCGTCGGTCCAATCGAGCCGCGGGGCGTCACCTCCGGCGCAAAGCGCCCGGTTTACCTCATACGCCGCGTCGACGCTCATCCGATACGCGGGCGAGCAGATCGGTCGCCGTCCCGCACTCGATGATCCAGTCGCCAACCTCCGCCAACCGGCCCGCGCCGGCAACATCCTCCAGCGCGGCGGCCAGCCGGCGCGCTGTGGCTGCGTCGAACTTCCGCTCCGCCTGCCGGCACAACAGCGCCCGTTCTTCGGCGCGGCCCTGCGCGATCCCCTGCGCGCGGCCCTGCGCGATCCCCTGCTCGCGGCCCTCTTCGACCCACTCCTCGGTCCACTCCCGAACCTGTTCCGCCAGCATCGTGCGCACCTCCTCCAGCCGCGGCAGCGACCCGGACTCCCCACCCCGGAAACGCCGCGGCAACAACACCTGCGCCACCCACGACCGGAACGCCTGCGTCAACTCCTCGTCACCCTGCTCCCGCAGCAGACCGATCAACGACCCCAACAACTCCGGCAGCCGCTCCCGATCACGACTCGTCTCCAGCGCGATCAGCGCCGACACCAGATTGCCGCCCGGCAGAGCGGTATCCCCGACGCGGCCCTCGTCCAGCAGAAAGTACCGCTGCGACGGCTGATACCGCGCCAGCGCCGCACCGCCCGATGCGATCAGTTCGGATACGTCCGCTGCCGCGTTCCACCGCCGTCGGCCGTTGCAGATGACGATCGGCAGCACCGGAGGCAGCGCATCGTGCTCGCGCAGCACTCCCTCGCCGATCAGCTTCTGGTACAGCAGGGTCGTATACGCGAGCATCCGCACCGCCATCGCGCGGTCCACGGTGGACTGGAACTCCAAGTGCAGCACCAGGTACAGCCACCGCTCGTCGTGGAAGCGCACGCGCCACACGAGGTCGCCGTGGCGCTGCCGCAGATCGTGGCTGACATGGCTGGACGGCAGTGGAGCCAGGGAGGCGAAGTCGAGGGAGCGGCTCCAGTCGCGGGCGGCGAAGCCGTGCAACAGGTCCTCGACCATGCGTGGCCGGGAGAACAACTGTTTGTACGCGGGATCATCCATGGCACAACCCCGCAATCAGATCCCGGCCGCCCATCCCGACATTTTCCCCTACAAGCCTACAACCTGCCGCGCCTTGCAGACTGGAATCGCACGGCGCATGCACGTTACCGTCGTGATCATGCCCTGGCGGGTCCGTTTTCGCCCGCACCCGCGATGAGCGACCCGACGATCTCCGACCGATCGACGTCGAAGTAGCGGTAGTGGTAGATCACGCCGGCATCGTAGAGCCACTGCCGGGCCAGCACCTCGAACGTCTGCGCGCGGCCCGTCCGGATCTCGCGGTTCAGGGTCTCGGCGGTTCGATTCGCCCGCGCGAGCACCGTCTCTCCCAGCGCGAACAACAAGCCGCTCCAGACGAGGCTGAAGCAGAGAATCGGGAACGCCGCCCGGTACAGGCTGATCCTGCACGCCTTCATCACGGTGAGCTCGCTCGTCCTGGTCAGCAGACCGATGGTCACCAGCGTCGCCACGAGCCCCGCGATCGGCAGCACGTAGTAGACGAACTGCGGCGTCGCGTGCCAGAAGTAGTAGCGCAGCAGCATTGCGCCCGTCGTCTGTTCCTTGAACAGCTTGTCGGACATGTCGATGAACGTGGCGATGTAGAAGATTCCGAGCAGGCCGACGAACGCGAGGCCGACCCAGCGCAGGTACATCTTCGTCACGTACCAGTCGAGGATGTTCACGCCCGGGATCGATCCGGCGGTCACCGTGACGACGGATTCCCGATTGGCGGCGCCGCTGGAGACCTCGGGACCGCCGGAGACATCGGGACCGCCGGACGGAGCAGGCGGCCGCCGCCGCGTCCACGGCAGCGAGACCCCGCCCTCGACGCCCCCCGCGCGTCGCCGGATCAACGCGATGCCGGCCAGGCCCAGGACGATGTTCGGCAGCCACATCGCCAGATGAGGGGGGACGCGCTGCCCCTTGGCGAGCGCTTCCGACTCGTACATCAGCACGTAGTAGGCGAAGATGACCGCGATGCCGAGCGCGAAGCTGGCCAGTCGTCCGTCCGTGCGGCTGCTCGCGCCGAAAGCCACGCCGAGCAGCACGAAGACGATGCAGGCGACCGGAATGGAGAGCTTCTTGTGGGCCTCCATGATCGGCGCATGCGGAGACACCCCCGCCGCGCGCATCGCGGCTGCCTGCTCCTGCAGCTCCGGGATGGTCAGCTCGCGCAGGCCGCGATCCGGTCCTCCCGCGGGAAACAGGGACTCGGCGTCCAACTGGATCCGCAGCTCCCGAAAGGCGTGCACCTCGTAGGCGTCCGGGGCGGCGGGATCCACCCGATGGCGCTCGCCGTTCTCGAGCACGATGGCAACCGTCCGGCGGTCCCGATCCACGCCGACGCGACCGCGTTCCGCGATGTAGATGTCCGGCTGCTCCGGTCGCTGGACGTCCGCGAGAAAGACATCGGACCACCCTTCGCCGGTGCTGGGAACTTCCTGTACGTACAGCACGACGTCCGGGAAGTCCCCCACGTAGAACACCCGGGGCTTCACCTCGCCCTCGGCGCGGTTCGCCTGCACGCGCAGCAGAATCTCCCGAAACCGCTGGGTGGCGTCCGGTACCACGGACAACATGGTGGCGGCAACATGAAAAGGGACCCCGTGGCCACTTGAAAAGGGACCCCCTGAGTACCCGGAAACAGCGGATTCCTGGCGATGATCTGACGCGGCGAGACAGGGTCGTCTCGTCGACAGAGCCAGGAGGACGCGGAGGTGATCAGGATGTCTCAGTGGGCCGAAGTCCGCCACCTGCATCTGGTGGAGGGTGTGCCGAAGAAGGAAATCGCCCGGCGGTTGAAGTTGGACGTCAAGACGGTCCGGCGGACCATAGGCCGGCCGACACCGCCGGTGCGGGTGTCGCCGCAGCGGGTCAGGAGTCTGGACCCCTGGCAGAAGCAGATCGAGGAGTGGCTGCGCGACGACCGGCGGTTGACCGCGAAGCGGGTCCGGCGGTTGCTGCTGCCGTTGGCCGGGCCGGTCTCCCAGCGCACTGTACGCCGTTACGTTGCGGCGCTGAAGAGCGAGGTGAAACCGAAGGAGGCCTTCGTGCACCGCAGCGCGCTTCCCGGCGCGACGATGGAGGTCGACTTCGGGGAAACGTGGGTCGACCTCGCCGGGGCGCCGTGCAAGGTCAAGTACCTGGTGGCGACGCTGCCGTACTCGAACGCGTACTTCGCCAAGGCGTACCCGATCGAGCGGCTCGAGTCGCTGCTCGACGGCATCGAGTCCGCCTTCCTCTATTTCGGGGGCGCAACGGCTCGCGTCGTCCTCGATAACACGTCGCTTGCGGTCAAGGAGATCCTGACCGGCCGGGACCGGGTGCAGACCGAAGCGTTCGAGGCGTTCCGGGGCGCGTATCCGTTCTGGGCCGACTTCTGCGCGCCGGCCAAGGGCTGGGAGAAAGGTTCGGTGGAGGGAGGCGTCAAATACGCACGGAATCTGGTGTTCCGGCCGCGGCTGGCGGTCGACAGCTGGGCGGCGCTCAACGCGGCGATCCTCACCGAGTTGGAGGCCGACCTGCCGTTGCGCCACCTCGACGACGGGCGCTCGGCGCAGGAAGCCTTGGCGCTGGAGCGGCAGCATCTGCGGGCGTTGCCCGAGCATCTTCCCGCCACCTGCCGCGTCGTCGCGCGGGTGGCCGACAAGTTCGGACACGTCCGCGTGGACCACGTCACCTACTCGGTGCCGATCCGCCACGCCTACCGGCCGGTGTGGGTGAAGCTGTACCACGACCGGGTGGCGGTCGCCGTCGGCGCCGAGGTGGTGGCGCAGCATCGCCGAGTGTTCTGCCGGGGCGCGAAGGTCCTTGATGCGTTCCACGTGCTGCCGTTGCTGGAACGCAAGCACCGGGCGGTGGCCGAGGCGACGGCGCTTGCCGACTGGCGGCTGGCGCCGGTGTGGGAGCAGGTGCGGGCCGAGTTGGCCAAGCACACGCGCAAGCCCGACCAGGAATGGGTCCGGATGCTGCGGCTGATGGAGACGCACCCAACCGCGGCTGTCGAGCGGGCGGTGGCCGCCGCACTCGAACGGCATTCGCCGCGCCTGGAGACGGTGCGGCTCATCCTCCGGCAGCAGCAGGCCGGTCCGCCGCCGGTGTGCCCGCCGGTCACAGGGGTGCATCCGGCGTTGGCGCGCATCGCGGTGCCCGCCCCGACGCTGGCGGCCTATGACGCACTGGTGGGAGGGGATCGCTGATGGTGACTGCGATTACCGAGCCCCCGCATCTGGAGACGGACCTGAAAACGCTGAATCTGTCGACGGTCGCCGCGCAGTGGCGACCGTTGGCCGAGCAGGCCGCCCGCCAGCGCCAGGCGCCGGCCGATTACTTGGCGCTGCTGGTACACCTGGAGGTGACCGGACGCCGGGAGCGCCGCATCCAACGCCGCATTCACGAGGCTCGCTTCCCGATGCTGAAGACGCTCGACGCCTTCTCCTTCGAGGCGCAGCCGGAGTTGGACCGCGACGCGGTCCTGCAGGTCTTCGACTGCAGCTTCGTCACCGAGGCCGCCAACGTGGTGTACGTCGGCGGCGTCGGCACCGGCAAGACGCACTTGTCCATCGCCCTGGGGATGGCCTGCTGCCAGCACAACTACCGGGTGCGGTTCGTGACCGCGGCCGAGCTGGTCACGCTGCTCGTCGAAGCGCAGCAGCAGGGCCGGCTGGCTCGCAAGCTCGACCAGCTCGCCCGCTTTGACCTCATCATCGTCGACGAGCTGGGCTACGTTCCACTCGACAAGGCCGGGGCCGACCTGCTCTTCGGCTTCATCAGCCAGCGTTACGAGCGCCGCAGCCTCGTGGTGACGACAAACCTGCCGTTCGCGCGCTGGTCCGAGGTCTTCCTCGACCCGACGGCCGCCGCCGCGGTCATCGACCGGATTGTTCACCACTCGACGGTGCTTCAGACCTCGGGCTCCAGCTACAGGCTGGCGGCCGCCAAACGAAACCAGGCGCTGACGGCCGACGAAAAGGAGCAAACGCGTTGATGAGCCCGGACCGTGCTCGGACCACGATGCGTTGGGGTGATGCGCCCTCAGGCGCGCCCCGTTCGCATCCGCTCACTACGTCAGCGCCCATCCGGGCGCAGAGAGGCGACCGCCGAGAACCGGTCCGGTACAAGCGGAAACCACCTACGGCGGCCGGTTTCGGACGCCTCCGGGAGCGTCTGCAGACAGACGCACCCTGCGCGCCCGACTGTGGCTTCTCAAGGCACATGTCACGATGTGAACCGCGAGCGTCAACCCGTCCGCGAGATCCGAGCAACCTCGAAACAGTCTCCAGGGAAGGAGGTCATGGACTGACGAATTGACAGAAACTGGGGGGTCCCTTTTCAAGTGGCCACAGGGGTCCCTTTTCTGCTTGCCATTTCCAGACAACAGCAGGTAGCAGTTCATCGCCGCCGTGGCGGTGGCCAGGACCAGCAGGGGAGTCAGGATGCGGAACAGGCTCAGGCCGCAGGCCTGCATCGCCACCGTCTCCCGATCCCCCGACAATCGACCGAGTGCCATCAGGACGCCGACCAGCAGGGCCATCGGTATCGTGAGGCCGAGCGACTGCGGCACGAGCAGCAGCAGCATCTCGGCGATCTGCCGCGCATCCACCCCGATCCGGATCAGCTCTTCCGCCTGATTCATGATCGGCGGCAGCAGCATCAGGAACGTGAAGACGAGCAGGGTCAGGCAGAAGGGGGGAGCACCTCGCGCACGACGTAGCGACTGATGATGCTCGGCACCACGTCTGCTCCATCAGGTCCGGGCGGAGAAGAGGAAGCAGCCGGCCGCGGCGCCGAAGATCAGGCTCGGCGCCCAGGCGGCGGTGGCCGGCATGAACGGCGAGGTCGCCGCCGCGGTGGCCGCCGTCCGCGCAGGTAGAAGGATGGGGGATCCGAGAAGCGCTTCCGACGCGGCCTCCCGGCGCGGCCCGCGAATATAGTTGCGCCAAGCGTGGTCGTCGTCCCGAACGGCCCGGTTGCCGGTGAGGGCGAGCGGCTCCTGCGCCCAACTTGGCAGCCAGCCGGCCTCGCGCAGGACCGTGAACAGGTGCACGACGCCGTTCCGAAACGACTCCGGCGGTGCGCTCGCGGCATCGCTCAAGGCCGCGAGCGCTTCCCGGTGGTCCGCGTGCTGCCGCAGCCATTCCGACAGCGCCCAATTGTACGTCAGCCGGGCACGCTCCGCCCACCGGAGCAACCGCCGGTGCTGCGGCGGCGTCACGCGGAGCGCGACCCTGTCTGCGACCATGGCGTGTCCCCCCGCCCGGCCGTCACCCGGCCGCCTGGGGCAGCGCGCGCCGAGCCGGCGCGTCGAGCACGGTGAACGGCGCCGGCCGGGTGAGGCGCCAGACCGCCGCCGCGGGCAGCGCCAGCGCCCAGCCGCGGAGCAGGCCCACGTGGGGGTCGAAGCCGTAGTGGTGGGCCAGCTCGTCGACCGGGAGGCCGAACAGAGCTTGCATCAAGACCACCCCGCCGAGACCGGCCAGCGCGCGCCGCCAGGACGAGGACCGGCCGCCGGCCACCGCGATCCAGAGCGCGATGAACAGGCCGACCTGAAAGGCCGGCAGGATCGCCCACGCGCCCTGGTCGTCGGCGAAGGCGTGGCCCGCGTGGCCGGCGAGGCCCTGCAGGCCCCCCGCCGCGCCGCCCACGACCGCGCCGAGGACCGGCGCCGCGACGAACGCGGCCACCGCGCCGGCCCCGATCGCCAGGCACCCCCGCGCCGCGCCGCGCCGCGCCCACCGTCCAGAACGCCGCGGCGGCGACCAGCAGGACGGCGACGAGCGTCTGCGAGAAGGCGTGGATGGCCGTCACGTACGACCCGACGACCGCGGCCGGAACGGCCAGCACCAGCAGGCGCGAGACGCCGAGGGCGAAGAAGACGGCCGGCGTCGCCAGCAGCATCGCCGTCCGGCGCTTCCAGCCCAGGGGCGCGGCGAGCGCGCCGGCCAGGTAGAGCGGGATGAGCGGGGTGAAGATGCACTCCTGGGTGACGATGAAGGCGCCGTGCGAGGTGTAGATGAGCGCCCCCTGCACGATCGCCGTCGTGCCCGCCGCGGACAGGATGGTCCCGCCGGCCACGGCGATCCACCCGGCGATCACGTCGACGGCCGGGCTCTGGTAGAAGAACTGGGGCGGTGGCGAAGTAGGCCACCACGAGCAGCGCCGCCAGCAGCAGGAAACGCCGGGCCGCGGGTCCGAGAGCCGCGCCGCCGGGCAGCGCGCCGGCCGCCGCCCCGCCACCGGGGCCGCCGTCCGCGGCTTCCCCGTGCCGGCCCATCCAGGCGTAGACGAACCCGGCCGCGGCGAGGATCAGGATGCCCGGCCAGACGTAGACGTGCAGCAGATCGAGCAGCGCCCGGTCCTCGGCCACCAGCGACAGGTTGCCGAGCCGGACGACGTTCAGGGCGGTGATGGCGGTCAGGCCGACCGCGGCGCCGCGCAGCCGCCCACCCCAAGTGGCGGGAAAGGCGAGGATCGCCCCGGCGCACAGCGCCATCGGGTCGCCGCCGCTGCAGCTCGCGTCGGCGTAGACGAGGTCCGAGGGCGCGCCGGTGAGCTGGTCGGCCACCCCCTGCTGGAGCTGCGCGAACGGCTCCAGGAGGGTCCGCTCCACCCACGGCAGCGCATCAGGCCGAACAGCCCGACGAACCAAGCGCCGGTCACGAGCGTGAACCGGAGCATGCCGTTCGACTCCGGTCCGGCCGGCGCGGGGTCGGCCGGCTTCCCGGCGGGCGGGAGCCCGGGCCCGGCCGCCGGGGTCGGTGTCTTCGCTGCGTCCATCAGGCCACTCCTTCCCCGCCGGACGGTTCCGCCGCCTCGTCCGCGGCCGGCCGCACCGCGACCGTCGCCAGCAGGTATCCGTGCCGCCGCAACCCCGGCCAGCGCCGCGACGCCCGGTCGAACGGCGCGCACAATGCGCCGGTCAGCCGGCCGAGCGGCCGGAGCCACGTGTGGCAGGCGAGGTCGAGCATCCGCAGCCAGCCCGGTATGAACAGGATACCGGTCTCGGCGGTCACCTCGAAACCGGCCCGCTCGAGCATCCGGCGGAAGACCGGCCGCGCGTACGACTTCTCGAAGCCGTAGTCGTAGAGGCCCAACTGGTAGAGGGCCGCCACGAGGGCCGGGCGCAGGAACGGGTCGCGGCGGTTCGGGACGCCGATCACGGCCCGGCCGCCGGGGCGCAGCACGCGGAAGATCTCGCGCAGCGCGCCGTCGGTGTCGTCGAAGTGCTCGACGGTCCCCACCGAGTAGACCGCGTCGAAGCTCCCGGAGCGGAACGGCAGCGTCCGGACGTCGCCGCAAACGCCGCCCAGGGCGAGCCCGGCCGCCACGAAGCCGGCGCGGGCGTCGGCGACGATGGCGTCCGAGATGTCGACCCCGAACGCGCGCGCGCCGCGCCCGGCGGCCCAGCGGAGGATGCGGGTGTTCCGCGCCTCGTCCCAGAGATCGGTCTTGAGCACCCGGCAGCCGGCCAGGTCGGGGAGGAACGTCCGCAGCAGCCACTGCTCGTCCGCGCGGTACTGCTCGGTGGAGCGGGCGCCGCCCAGATCGGGGAAGTTCGTGCCGACATCGGCCCAGAAGTTGCGGTAGCGCGCCTCGCTGTCGGCGTCGCCCGCTGCTATCGGCGCCCTACGCACCGGCCGTCCGCGACGCGGAGGTTCCGCCGGCGATCGCCAACTCGCGCCAATCGGACGAACCGGGCGCGAAGCAGAGCGTGTCGAGCGCGTCGCGCAGCCGCTCGGCCTTTCCGGCGTTCGAGGCGCGGTAGTCGCAGACGTGGAGATCGAAGGTAGCCCGGCCCTGCTCCGGCCAGAGGTGCAACCAAGTGGGATTCGGCCAGCACCCAGACCAGCGTGGCACCGCCGCCGGGAAGGGGACCGACTGCTCGGCGACCACGTTCAGCCCGGCCGCCCGCACCCGCGCGGCCACCGCGGCCAGCATGCCCGCCGCGTCTCCGGCCGCCCGCAAGTCGTCGGATCGGGTACCGCCCCCGACGAAATGATGTGCGATCACAGGTTAGTCGTTCCGGGATGCCGGGCCGTGCGTCATCGACCAGCCCATGCGCGAGCAGACGGTAGCACAAGTAGCGCGCCAACGCCAAGCCGCACGCGGCGCCGGGTGCACGTCAGATTTGTGGGGCGCTGTCTCATGCAGCGGCGTTTCGTCGTTCCCAGAAGGCTTCGAAGCGTCCGCTGAGGATGCAGCAGCGCAGGGCGAGGATGGCATTGGCGCCGGTGACGGACCAGTGCATGCCGGCGCGCTTGAGCCCCGACGGCATGTTTGCAGCCAGCCTCGACGATGCCGGTGGCGACGCACAGGCCGCTGGCCCGGAACGCGGGATAGCGCATGCGCTTACGGTTGCGGATGAGATAGTCGATGCATTTGCGGGCCTCGTCGCAGGTTGGGGCGTGTTGGGCGAGGGCGGCGACGAGGGCGCTGATGCGGCCGGCATCGAGTTCGTCACGTCGTTGTTTCGCCCACTGCGCGGCGAGTTCGGACCCGGGTGTGTAGATGGCCTTGGCGACGTCCCAGAGGTGGCTTTTGGCGTGGAAGATGTCGACGATCTGGATCGCATCGGGGAAACACTCGTCGGCGAGGGCCCAGATCAAATGTTGTGCGCAACATTTGATTTGGACGGTGGCGGAGGAGGAGGAGGAGGAGGTGACCATCGCGCTGGTCAGGCGGATCGAGTTCGCCCCTCTTGGGTAGCAGTCTTTGTGAGGCAACGGCGCCCGCTGGGTAGCAGTCTTTGTGAGGCAATGCGGCGGCCGAAGCAATTGACGCCGAACACCGGCCCCGAGAGACGAGTCGTTCACGCACGGATCGACGAGTTTTCGCTCCCGTCTGGCGGCAGGGTGTCGGCCCGGCCGGATCTCGCCGCGGTCGACGCCCTGCTGCTAGTCGTGGATACCGTGAACATGCGCCCGGGCACGAGCGGCGTGCTCACGGTCGGCGCCGTTCGCGTCGAATCCCGCCCGGTCGATTGCCCCCCCTTCCCTCAGGGCGCGGGAAGGTCCGGTCAGGTCCGAACCGTGAGCAGGAAGTAGCCGGCCGAAGTGCCGAAAATCAGATTCGGCGCCCAGGCGGCGGTGGCGGGCATGAGCACACCGGCGCCGCCGAGCGCGCCGAACACGCTCAGCACGATCCAGTAGGTGAACGCGAGCGCGATACCGACGCCCACGCCGTAGAGAGCGCCGCGCGGCCCCGTGGTCACGGCGAAGGGCACGGCGATGAGCGTGAGGATCACGGTCACGAAGGGGAAGGACGCCTTGCGGTGCAGCGCCACCACCAGGTCGACGACATCGAAGCCCCGCGCGCGCAGGTCCGTGATGTACTGCTCAAGCTCGCGATAGTTCATGAGCTCGGCGTCCGGTCTCTCCGCTGCGAAGACGCCGGGCGCCGACACCGCGTGCAGGGCGCGCGCCTCGTCTTTCCGATAGGAGGATGGGGCTTCCGGCGCGGTGGCGAACTCCCGCGACCAGACGTTCCGGCCTTGCCATTCGTCGCCGTACGACGCGTGCGTGGCGTACGTCCGGCGCGCCAGCGACCACGGCCCGTCGCCCAGCTCGAAGATGGACAGGCTGTCGATCTCCGACCGATCGACGTCGAAGTAGCGGTAGTGGTAGATCACGCCGGCGTCGTAGAGCCACTGCCGGGCCAGAACCTCGAACGTCTGCGCGCGGCCCGTCCGGATCTCGCGGTTCAGGGTCTCGGCGGTTCGATTCGCCCGCGCGAGCACCGTCTCTCCCAGCGCGAACAACAAGCCGCTCCAGACGAGGCTGAAGCAGAGAATCGGGAACGCCGCCCGGTACAGGCTGATCCCGCATGCCTTCATCACGGTGAGCTCGCTCGTCCTGGTCAGCAGGCCGATGGTCACCAGCGTCGCCACGAGCCCCGCGATCGGCAGCACGTAGTAGACGAACTGCGGCGTCGCGTGCCAGAAGTAGCGCAGCAGCATTGCGCCCGTCGTTTCTTCCTTGAACAGCTTGTCGGACAGGTCGATGAAGGTGGCGATGTAGAAGATTCCGAGCAGGCCGACGCACGCGAGGCCCACCCAGCGCAGGTACATCTTCGTCACGTACCAGTCGAGGATGTTCACGCCCGGGATCGATCCGGCGGTCACCATGACGACGGATTCCCGATTGGCGGCGCCGCCGGAGACATCGGGAGCGCCGGAGACCTCGGGAGCGCCGGACGGGGCGGGCGGCCGCCGCCGCGTCCACGGCAACGAGACCCCGCCCTCGACGCCCCCCGCGCGCCGCCGAATCAGCGCCATGCCGGCCAGGCCCAGGACGATGTTCGGCAGCCACATTGCCAGATGGGGGGGGACCCGCTGCCCCTTGGCGAGCGCTTCCGATTCGTACATCAGCACGTAGTAGGCGAAGATGACGGCGATTCCGAGCGCGAAGCTGGCCAGTCGTCCGTCCGTGCGGCTGCTCACGCCGAATGCCGCGCCGAGCAGCACGAAGACGAAGCATGCGACCGGAATGGAGAACTTCTTGTGAGCCTCCATGATCGGCGCGTGCGGCGACACCCCCGCCGCGCGCATCGCGGCGGCCTGCTGGCTCAGCTCCGGGATGGTCAGCTCGCGCAGGTCGCGGTCCGGCCCTCCCGCGGGAAACAGGGACTCGGCGTCCAACTGGATCCGCAATTCCTGGAAGGAGTGCACCTCGTAGGCGCTGGGGACGGACGGATCCACCCGATGGCGCTCGCCGTTCTCGAGCACGATGGCAACGGTCCGGCGGTCCCGATCCACGCCGACGCGACCGCGTTCCGCGATGTAGATGTCCGGCTGCTCCGGTCGCTGGACGTCCGCGAGAAAGACATCGGACCACCCTTCGCCGGTGCTGGGAACTTCCTGTACGTACAACACGACATCCGGGAAGTCCCCCACGTAGAACACCCGGGGCTTCACCTCGCCCTCGGCGCGGTTCGCCTGCACGCGCAGCAGAATCTCCCGAAACCGCTGGGTGGCGTCCGGTACCACGGACAACAGCAGGTAGCAGTTCATCGCCGCCGTGGCGGTGGCCAGGACCAGCAGGGGAGTCAGGATGCGGAACAGGCTCAGGCCGCAGGCCTGCATCGCCACCGTCTCCCGATCCCCCGACAATCGACCGAGTGCCATCAGGACGCCGACCAGCAGGGCCATCGGTATCGTGAGGCCGAGCGACTGCGGCACGAGCAGCAGCAGCATCTCGGTGACCTGCCGCGCATCCACCCCGATCCTGATCAGCTCTTCCGCCTGATTCATGATCGGCGGCAGCAACATCAGAAACGTGAAGACGAGCAGGGTCAGGCAGAAGGGGGGGAGCACCTCGCGCACGACGTAGCGACTGATGATGCTCGGCACCACGTCAGCTCCATCAGGTCCGGACGGGGAATAGGAAGCAGCCGGCCGCGGCGCCGAAGATCAGGTTCGGCGCCCAGGCGGCGGTGGCCGGCATGAGCGGCGAGGTCGCCGCCGCGGTGGCCGCCGTCCGCGCAGGTAGAAGGATGGGGGGTCCGAGAAGCGCTTCCGACGCGGCCTCCCGGCGCGGCCCGCGAATATAGTTGCGCCAAGCGTGGTCGACGTCGCGAACGGCCCGGTTGCGGGTGAGGGCGAGCGGCTCCTGTGCCCAGCTCGGCAGCCGGCCCGCCTCGCGCAGGACCGTGAACAGGTGCACGAGGCCGTTCCGAAACGGCTCCGGCGGTGCGCTCGCGGCATCGCTCAAGGCCGCGAGCGCTTCCCGGTGGTCCGCATACTGCCGCAGCCATTCCGACAGCGCCCAGTTGTACGTCAGCCCGGCGCACTCCACCCACCGGAGCAACCGCCGGTGCTGCGGCGGCGTCACGCGGAGCGCGACCCTGTCTGCGACCATGGCGTGTCCCCCCGCCCGGCCGTCACCCGGCCGCCTGGGGCAGCGCGCGCCGAGCCGGCGCGTCGAGCACGGTGAACGGCGCCGGCCGGGTGAGGCGCCAGACCGCCGCCGCGGGCAGCGCCAGCGCCCAGCCGCGGAGCAGGCCCACGTGGGGGTCGAAACCGTAGTGGTGGGCCAGCTCGTCGACCGGGACGCCGAGCGCCGCCTGCGCCAGCACCACCCCGCCGAGGCCGGCCAGCCCGCGCCGCCAGGACGAGGACCGGCCGCCGCCGGCCACCGCGATCCAGAGCGCCGTGAACAGACCCACCTGGAACGCCGGCAGGAGCGCCCACGCGCCCTGCTCGTCCGCGAAGGCGTGGCCCCCGTGGCCGGCCAGCGACTGCAGCCCGCCGACCGCCCCGCCGACGACGGCCCCCAGGACCGGGGCCGCCGCGAACGCGGCCAGTGCGCCCAGCGCCACCGCCACGGCGGCCCGCGCCCCGCCCCGCCGTCCGTCACTTGCCGTCCAGACCGCCGCCACCGCGACCAGCAACACGGCGACCAGCGTCTGCGAGAACGCATGGATGGCGACGGAATACGACCCGATGACCGCCGCGGGGACGGCCAGCACCAGCAGCCGCGAGACGCCCAGCGCGAAGAAGACGGCCGGAGTCGCCACCAGCATCGCCGTCCGACGACCCCAGCCCATCGGCGCCGCGAGCGCCGCCGCCACGTAGAGCGGGATCAGCGGCGTGAAGATGCATTCCTGGGTGACGACGAACGCCCCGTGCGCGGTCCGGATGACCGCCCCCGAGACCGCCGCCGTCCCCGCCGCGGCCAGGATCACCCCGCCCGTCACCGCGATCCAGCCCGCGACGACGTCGACGAAGGCGCTCTCGTAGAAGAACGGCGCCGTCGCGAAGTAGCCCGCCACCAGGAGCGCCGCCAGCAACAGGAAGCGCCGCGCCGCATCGCCGAGGGCCAGGCCGCCGAACGACGCCACCTCGACCCCGCCGCCAGCCCCGGTCCCCTCTCGTTGCGCCGCACCCGGGCCGCCGTCTCCGAATCCCTGCCGCCCCATCCAGCCATACACGAACCCCGCCGCGACCAGGATCAGGACCGCCGGCCAGACGTACACGTGCAGCAGGTCGAGCAGCGCCTTGTCCTCCGCCACCAGCGACAGGTTGCCCAGCCGCACGACGTTCACGGCGGTGATAAGCGTGAAGCCCACCGCGGCGCCCCGTAGCCGCGCGCCCCACGTGGCCGGGAACGCGAAGATCGCTCCCGCGCACAGCGCCAGCGGGTCGCCGCCGCTACAACTCGCGTCGGCGTAGACCAAGTCCGAAGGCGCCCCCGTGAGCTGGTCGGCCACCCGCTGCTGGACCCCGGCGAACGGCGTCAGGACCACACGCTCCACCCACGGCAGCCGCATCAGCCCGAACAACCCGACGAACCACGCCCCCGTGACCAACGTGAAGCGGAGCACCGCGTTCCCCTCCGCCCCACCGGGCTCCGAAGCGGCCGGCCCGCCGGCGACCTCCATCGTCGGCTCGACGGCCGGCCTCCCCTTGGGTGTATCGCTGCTGGTCATCCGTCCGCTCCTTCACCGCTTGCCCGCAGTCCCCATGTCCTTGCTCATCGTCCGCATCCGACGCCGGCACCGCTCGCAGGGAGAGGGACGGCGCCAAAGAAAAAAGAGGCCGGCACCCCACCGCAACGGGTGGGGCGCCGGCCGCATCAGACTCCACCGAAGCGCAGTCTAGCGGTTGATCTGCCGCTGCACCCGGCCGGCACGCAACTCCCGCCGACGCAGGCGACCGCGCCCCGCCGCCAGCAGGCCCGCACCGAGGGCTACGGCTCCGAAGATCGGAAGCGCCGGCACCGCCCCGGGCAGCATGACCGGGTCCTGAGTAGACGCGCAGCGAGCCCACACGTTAGACTCCAGCCAATCGCTGACATCATCGTAAGGGCAGACCTGGACATCGTACTCGACGCCATTCGTCAAGCCCTCGTAGGTGAATTTGAGCGCCATGCCGGCATCCTTCTGTTCCCACACGTCGCCGGGGATCGACCTAGTCGACACGCGGTAACCCTCAATCAGATCCGCACCCACCTTCGGAGCGCGCCAGGTAACCATGACCATCATGTCGCCTGCCTCGACCTTGAGGTTGGTCGGCCTACCGATATACGGCCGAGCCTCCGGTGTAGCCTTCGCTTCGTCGGAGGGGGGACCGTAGCCGGCATCGTTCCCCGCGGTGACGCGGAACATGTACTCCGTGCCGTTCTCGAGATCCTCGATCTCGTACTCCATGTGGGGATTGACCGTCGCCTGACGATCTGCGTTGCCGAAGGTCTGCGCGGCGGTACGCCACTCGACCATGTACTTGGTCGCGCCCTCGACTTCAGTCCACGACACCGTCGCCATGCCATCGCCAGGCATGACCTCTACCGCCGGCTTGTCGAGCGCGGCCGGCTCCGGATCCGGGTCGGGAACGGGATCCGGGTCGGGAACGGGATCCGCCGTCATCATGGGCGTTCCCATGGCGCTCTCCGAGTAATCGCCCATGCCGTTCTTGTTGACCGCCGCGACTTGGACGTAGTACTCGGACCCGTTGGTCAGCCCGTCGATCGTCGTCTCCGTCATGATCCCTTCATGCATCTGGTCGGCCCACGTGCCGCCCTTCAGCATGTACTGGACGCTGTAGTCGATGATCGGAGCGTCCGCCGGGCTCATCGGGGCTTCCCAGTCGATCATCAGGGAGCCGTCGCCCGCGGTTACCATCGGCATCATGACCTGGCCGGGCGCCATCGCGTCGGGTGTCGGTGTCGGTGTCGGTGTCGGTGTCGGTGTCGGTTCGGTGTCGGCCGACGGGGTGGCCTCCTCTTCGTCCGTCCAGTCACCACACATGGTGAAAGAGCAGGCTCGCACCTGCACCTCGTACGTGGTGCCGTTCTTCAGATTGGAGATTGTCCACTCCGTCGAGGTGTCCGTCCCCGTTTCCCCGTCTCGAGACTCCATCCAGCTCGACTCGCCTTCCTCCCTGTATTGGACGGTGTACCCGGTGACCGGGGAGCCGTTATCGGTGGCCTCGTCCCACATGGCCAAGATCATGCTGTCACCCGCCTCCAACATCAGATCCGTAACGTCATCCGGCTCGTCGGCAGTATCGGTCGTGGCGGTGGCGAAGACCTCGTCAGCATCAGCCTCCCCGGCGGTGCCAAGCGCGGTAAGCCCGAAGACGTAATCCATGTTCGGCTTCAACCCGTCAATACTGAGCGTGTAGTCATCACCGGAACTCGCCTTGTCGACATCCATCCTGATGGTGTTCTTCGTGGCGTCGAAGTCCCCAGGAACAGGGGTTGCGGCTGCGGGCGTGTTCTGCTGATATCGGAGGGAGAACTCGTCGAGGTTGGTGCCGGGGTGCTCCCAAGTGAGGCGTATCGTATCGTGGCCGCGCTCGTCGGCAGCGAAGTCTACCGGATCTGCGACTTGCGCGAAGGCAGCATCCGGTGCGAACGCCACGAAGGCCGCCACCAGGCAGCCGATCACGAAAAGAGAACGCCGCTTGTTCATCATCATGTCTCCTCCACTCCCCGTCGTCGAGACGGTGGACCCTGCGGGCCCGAAATGACGGACCCCGCAGGGAGCCCGGTGCCCGCACCATGCGGGCCTTCCCGAAACCAGGGGAGCCGCCTCCCCCCGCAACGACCGACAACCGTGCGTCAGTCACTGGACTCTACCAACTTCTTTCGGCCGATGCAACGCCTGCCTTTAGCGCGCTGACCAGAATTTTCCGAAATCGGCGAGCCCACGCCGCGGAGACTACCATCGTCGCCGGTTGGGCGTCAACAATGCGACCGCAACAGGGTGCACGACATCATCGTGAGATGAGCGTCAGGCGGCTGTTGCGGCTCGTCGCTCCCAGAAGTCCTCGAAGCGTCCGCTGAGGATGCAGCAGCGCAGGGCGATGATGGCGTTGGCGCCGGCGACGGTCCAGCGCATGCCGGCTCGCTTGAGCCGGTCGCCGATCTGCTTGCATCCAGCTTCGACCACGCCCGACGAGACACACAGGCCCCTGGCGCGGAACTGCCGGATAGCGCATCCGGTGACGATTCCCGAACACGTAGTGGATGCACTTTCGCGCCTCGGGCGTGGTCTCGACATGGATGCGCAGCGCGGCGACCACGGCGCACAGCCGGCCGGCGTCGAGTTCGGCGCGCCGGTCCCTGGCCCACCGCTCGGCCAGGTCGGTCCCCGGGCCGTAGATGGCCTTGGCGACGTCGCACAGGTGCTGCTTGGCGTGGTAGATGTCAACGATCTGGATGGCGCCGGGAAACTGCTCGGCGGCGATGTTCCAGATCCACGCGGCGCCGTCGCCGATGACGACGCCCTGGGCTGCGGTGTCGAAACCGCGCCGTTGCGCCTCGCGATAGGCCCGTTGTGCGAAGGCGGCCGGCTGCGGGGCGGTGTCGCGTCTGGCCGCGCTTTCGACCGCGGCGTTGTAGCTGACCGACCCGCGGTCGCGCACGGGCCGGCCCGCCTTGTCGCGTGTTTCGGCCGTCCACATGGTGGCCAGCTTGACCTCGCGGGTCTTGGCCGAGCCGTCGGGCTGCTTCCCGCGGCGTCGCTCGACCTCGGCCGGGCGCACCGGCACGCCGGTGCCGTCCAGCCCCAGATACATCGTCGGCGCGGGGCTGGGGACGGTTTCGGCACAGCGCGTTCGTCGTCGGCGACCTCACGTCCCAGGGCTTCGGCAGCGCGCTCGACCTGCTTGGTCTCGACGCGCACCGCGGCCAACTCCCACAACAGGTCGCTGGCCGCGGCGAAGCTGAAGTCGGAGGCCGCCAGCCCCACCATCCGCAGCGCGCCGGGGCGACAGCGACGTGGCGTGCACACCCAGGGCCCGGTCGCGCGGACACACCCCCGTGCGGCAGGCCTCGCAATGGTAGTAGGCCCGTTCCAGCGTCAGCGGCCCAAGCAGCGTGGTGAAGGTCTTGGGGCGGCGGCCGGCGTAGCGCGCCTTTCCGCCGCAGGCGCACGCGACGGTCGAATCCGAATGGTCGGCTTCAGCCGTAAACGCGGCTACGAACGCGGCGCCGAAACTGTCTTCACGGCCTGGCTCGCGGTCGCGAGCGCTCGACGGTGAACGGTCTGCAAGAGGGTCTCGAAGTCCTGCGCATTCACGTTCCCCCGTCTGAGGAACGCCTCGACGTCGGCGGCGCTTGAGCCGGTCGCCGATCTGCTTGCATCCGGCCTCGACGACGCCCGACGAGACGCACGGGCCCCTGGTACGGAACTGCGGATAGCGCATCCGGTGGCGGTTCCCGAACACGTAGTGAATGCACGGTCGCGCCTCGGGCGTGGTCTCGACGTGGATTCGCCGCGCGGCGACGACGGCGCGCAGCCGACCGGCGTCGAGTTCAGCACGCCGGTCCCTGGCCCACCGGTCGGCCAGATCGGTCCCCGGGCCGTAGATGCCTTGGCGACGTCGCACAGGGGCTGCGGGCGCATTCCCGATTTCCCGGTCACGCGCTCACACCCACCGGCGTCATGGCCATCCGCTGCAAACAGTTCCATCTGCCGGACTTATAGAAAGACCGCAGGAGAAGAATCGCGTCGACGCTCTCCGGTAGCCAATAGATGGATGCGCCCTTGATGCGGAGATTGATGACGCGACGGATGGCGCTTTCGACGGCGCCGCTGCCCCGCGGAAGCCCGAGCCCGACCATTGTGGTGTAGGCGAAACGATGACGGTTCTTCAGGAAGTAGTTGAGGTGCGTGCGGATCTTGCCGGCGGTGCGCCCGCGGCACAGCTCCCGCAGGGCCGTGATCACCTCGTCCACCCGTGCTCGCTTGAGCAGCCCCCGCGTGCGGTTGACCCAGCGGGTACGTTCGTCGCGCTCCAGCGGCGCAGCTTGACCGCGTCGGAGAGTTGCTTGGCGGCATGATAGAAGTCGATCAGCCCCAGCACCTGTGTCGGCAAGAGCCCGAGCGCGGCGATGAGGCGCTGGAGGCGTCGCCAGATCCAGGGCGCGCCGTCGGCAATGAAGAGCACCTTGTCAGCGGCGTTGAGGCCGATCTGCCGCGCGTACGACAACAGCAGGGCGAAGACCGCCTCCGGTCCCCGGAGCGTGCCGTCGATGATCGGGGCCCACGTCTGAGACGGTCGCCCGTCGTCGCCGACGACGTACAGGATGAGGAGCTTCGGTTCCTTCCAGTCGGTATGGAATCGGTTGCGCCCCTTCTTCGTCTTGGGGCCACGCTTCTTGCGCCTCACACGGACGCGGCCCCCGTCGAGGGAGACGACCACCCGCTTGCCGGTCACGCGGTCCAGCAGGCCGCACGCCGCGCTCTGCTGGGCCGCTCGGGCCCGCGCAGCGTAGCGATAGGCGGTCGAGCGGAGGGTCTTGATATCCAGGGCGATGCCCTCGGAGCGGAGCTGCGCCTGCGCTTCGGCCAGCGAGCCGAGCATGGCGACCGCGCGGCTTGCATCCGAGGCCAGCTTCGGCGTGCACCGGTCGTAGATGCCCAGCACCACCAAGGCGGGGTAGAGTCCCGGCCTCCGCTTCGCCCGACGGGCGTGTTTCTCGCGGTAGTACGGCGTCGTGACCGGCACCGTCGTGCCCCGGGAGGTGCGAACGTTGACGGTCTCCAGGCCGTCGCTCCGCATCCGCCGGGGCAGGTGGCGCACGAGGGCGCTCGCCGCGTCGTCAACCGCGGCGGAGCGGCACCGCACGTTGCAGCACGGGGGTGAGGAGGGCGCCGAAGAACTCGTCCACGATGGCCCGCAGCTGCTCTTCGCACTGCTCCGTTTCCTCTGCCGAGCTGGGCGCTGGAGCACGCGCCTCAAACTCCAGCGCCCGCCGGAGGGCAGTGCGCAGGTGGACGGGAATGTTGCCAAGATCGATCTCGCGGCTCGGGGTGTCGATGGCGTTCTTGTCCATTTCAACGCACCATCATGGGCAGTCCGAGCCGTAATGTCCAGTACCACCCTCCCCGTCTGTCCGAAGACCGGCTCAACCTCCCCCAGCCTCACAGTCCCACTGCACTGCTCCGGGAAATCGGGAATGCGCCCGGGGCTGCTTGGCGTGGTAGATGTCAACGATCCCGGACGTGCTCGGACAGCGCGACTACCGCGTGCTCGTCGTGGTCGACGACTCGCCCGACGTCACCGGCGCGGTGGAACGCCCTCGCCCGCGAGCATCCGGGGCGGGTGGAAGTCCGGCACCGCCGCGGCGGAGCAGTCTGGGCCTCTCCTCTGTCGACGCCTTCCGCCGCGTGCTCGCGAGCGACGCCGACCTCGGTCTGCGAGATGGACGCCGACCTGTCGCACGACCTTTCGTCCCGGCGAACAGGCTCGGGTACTCGGCGACCTGCCCGCGCTGGTCGCCGCAGCCGGACGGTCGACGTAGTGATCGGCTCCCGCTACCTGCACGGCGTCAGCGTCGTGAACTGGCCGCTCCACCGCATCGCGCTCAGCGCGGCGGCCAACCGCTACGTGCGGGTCGTCACGGGCGCGCGCCGGTAGCCGACTGCACGAGCGGCTTCCACTGCTGCCGGCGGAACGCGCTCGGCCGCATCCCGCTCGACCGCCTGGCCTCCAACGGGTACGCGTTCCTCATCGAGACGCTCCACGAGGCGCTACGCCGCGCCGCCCGGACCGGCGAGGTGCAGATCGTGTTCGTCGAGCGCCGGCACGGCGGCTCGAAGGTCTCGCTGGAACGTGCTCGCGGGGCCGCTGATCATGCCCCGGCGGGTCCGTTTCCACCCGCACGTGCGATCGCGCAGCGAACGGTCGTGACCGACGCGACGCTGGAACCGATCGACGTGGCGATCGTGGGCGGCGGGGTCGTCGGCCTCGCCGCGGCTTGCGGGGTGGCGGCCTGCGGCCACGCGACGTGTGTCATCGAACGCCTGCCCCGCCCGGGGCTGGAAGCGAGCACCGACAACAGCAACGTCGTCCATGCCGGCATCTACTACCCCGCGTGACTCGCTGAAAGCCGCGCCGTGCGTCGAGGGGCGCGAGCGGCTGTACGCGCGACGAGCACGGCGTGCCCGGCGTGTGGTGCGGCAAGCTGATCGTCGCCGCCCGGCCAGACGAGATCGGGGCACTCGAAGCGCTCGCGAGACGCGGACACGCGAACGGCGTGACGGACCTCGAGGTGGTCGGCCGCGCCTTCGTCCGCCCGCGCGAGCCGCACGTGGAGGTGGCGGCCATCTAGTGTCCTGAATCGGAAATTCTTGCACAGTAAGACTGGAGCGTTTCCAGGATCTGATCGGCCGTCTTGGTCCACACAAACGGCTTCGGATCCTCATTGTAGATGGCGAGGTAGTCGATGATCGCCTGCTCCAACTCCGCCGTGCTGCGGTGGGTGCCCCGGCGGATCTGCTTCTCGGTGAGCAGGGCGAACCAGCGCTCGACCAGGTTGAGCCACGACGCACTCGTGGGGGTGAAGTGCAGGTGAAAGCGGGGATGCCGCGCGAGCCACTGGTGGATCATCGCCGTCTTGTGGGTCCCATAGTTGTCCAGAACGACATGGATGTCCTGGTCGGCGGGCACCGCCTTGTCGATGGCGCGCAGAAACTTGATGAACTCGACCGCGCGATGCCGGCGGTGGCATTGCGCGAGCACTTTGCCAGTCGCCACGTTCAGGGCGGCGAACAGCGACGTGGTCCCGTGCCGCCGGTAGTCGTGCGTGCGCCGTTCCGGCAGGCCCGGGCGCATCGGCAGCACCGGTTGGGTACGGTCCAGGGCCTGCATCTGCGACTTCTCGTCGACGCACAAGACCACCGCCCGCTCGGGCGGATGCAGGTACAGGCCGACGATATCGCGCACTTTCTCGATGAACAGCGGGTCCTTCGACAACTTGAAGGTCTCGCAGCGGTGGGGTTGCAGGGCGAACGCCCGCCAGATGCGGCCGACCGTCGCCGCACTCAGCCCGCACACGCGGGCCATCGAGCGTGTACTCCAGTGTGTGGCGTCGCGGGGCATCGATTCCAGGGTGGTGGTCACGACGCGCTCCACATCCGCGTCCGACACCGTACGCGGCGTGCCGGGGCGGGCTTCATCCAGCAAGCCGTCACAACCGGATTGGAGAAACCGGCGGCGCCACTTTCCGACGGTCACCCGCGTCGTGCCCAACTCGGCGGCCACCGCCAGGTCGCTCTTCCCCGCGGCGCTGGCCAGCACGATTCGGGCGCGCAGGGCCAGCGCCTGGGCGGTCTTCGGGCGGCGCACCCAGCGTTCGAGTTCCTCCCGCTGCATGGTCCTGAGCTTGGGAATCGCACGTGTGTGGTGATTGGCCAACGTCTGCCCTCCGTGACGAGGACGACGGTAGCAGACCGCCTATCACTGATCAATAACTTTAGATTCAGGACACTAGTCGCCGTCGACAGGAATCGTGGAGGCCGAGGCGTACGTACGTGCCCTTGCGCGGGTGGCCGCGACGCGAGGTGGCGCTGCTGCCCGGCGCCAGCGTCGAAGGCGGTGACGCCCGCCGGACCGCTTGGCCATCCGGACCGCGCGCGAGCCGATCCTCGCCCGCGCCGTGTTCAACGCGGCGGGCCTCTACGCCGACGATCTCTCCGCCGCGCTCGGCGGCGAGACCTTCACGATCCACACGGTCCGCGGCGAGGCGACTACGCCGAGCTGGTACCGGCGGCGCAGCATCTGGTGAACGGCCCGGTTCTATCCGCTGCCCGACCCGAGCGGCCACGGGCTCGGCATGCACCTGACCCGGACCACGTGGGGCAGCGTAACGCTGGGACCCACCGCCGGCTGCCAGGACGCGCAAGGACGACTACGGATCGAACCGCGAACCGCTCCGCCGCGTTCCACGCCGCAGCCCGGCGGCTGCTGCCGGACCTCGCGCTGAACCAGCTCCGCCCCGGCGGCGGCGGCACCGGGCGCGCGGCACCCCGGCCGAACGGACGTTCTCGGACTTCCTGATCCGGCGCGACCGGCGGCAACCCCCGCCTGTGCAGGCCGCGGGCATCGACTCGCCGGGACTGATCGCGTCACTGGCCATCGCCGAGCGGGTCGCGGACTTGGCGGATGAGGCGGATGAGACGCTACGATAGGAGCGCCACATTCTACCTACCTACGGGGCACGTCGTGCGGAGGAGGGCAGCCGCCACCGGAGAGGTCGGTTGTCGTGCTCACCTTCGACTGCAAGCGCAGCAACCTCCAGCTTGACCTCGCGGGTCTTGGCCGAGCCGTCAGGCTGCTTGCCGCGGCGTCCTTCGACCTCGGCCGGGCGCACCGGCACGCCGGTGGCGTCCAGCCCCAGGTACATCGTCGGCAGCTGGCGTTCGACGTGCGTCCGATGCTCTACACGCTGCTCGGCGTAGACCTGACTCAGATCCACGGCCTCGGACCGTACAACGCGCTGAAGCTGGTCAGCGAATGCGGCACGGACATGTCTCGGTGGCCGACTTGCAAGCACTTCACGTCGTGGTTGTCGTTGGCTCGGGGCAACAAGATCTCGGGCGGTCGGGTCCCGAGCTCGAAGACGCGACGGTCTGCAAACCGGGCGGCGGCCCTGCTGCGGTTGGCCGCGACCACCCTGAGCCGGACCGACACGGCCCTGGACGCATTCTACCGCCGCTTGTCCGGGCGGGTCGGCAAGGCCAAGGCGGTGACCGCGACGGCCCGCAAGATCGCCGTCCTCTTCTACAACACGATGCTCTACGGCATGCAGTACGCCGACCCGGGCGCCTCGCACTATGAGCAGCGCTATCGACAACGAGCCGTAGCCAATCTCCGCCGTCGGGCAAAGGCCCTCGGATTCACGCTCCAGGAGCCATCCGACGGGAGTCTCTTAGTTGTTGGCGTCGTTAGGACAGTGATCGATATAAAGTCTTCAACTTGATCGGGGTAACAGTTTGTAATTCCATTCCCCGTGAAACGCATCGGGGACCAGCGCGAGTGCGTCCATCTGTTCCTTGGTCACCGTAACGCCTGTGGGATATTCCCCGGCGTCGAGTTCGGCCCGGACCCGGAGCCCGGTGGCTGTCCGGACGTTCCCGATGCGGTCGACGATGGTCTCGTACGTCGTCAGCGGGGTGCCGCGCCAGTTCGCCGTGATGTGACAGAAGAGCCGGTGCTCGATCTTGTTCCACTTGCTGGTGCCGGGTGGAAAATGACTCACCTCGATGGTCAGTCCGGTCTCGTCGGCCAACTGTTGAAGCTCATGCTTCCAGGCGCGCAACCGATACCCGTTGCTCCCGCCCGCATCGGCCGTGATGAACAGGGTCGTGGCCTCGGGGTAGGCGCCGCAACCCATCTGATGCCACCAGTGTCGAATCGACGCCACCGCGAACGCCGGTGTGTCGTGGTCCCAGCCCACGCTCACCCAGGCTTCGTTGCGCGCCATGTCGTAGACGCCGTACGGAATCGCCTTGCCCTCGGCGTCGGTCGGGAAATCATGCACCAGCACCGCCGGCGGCGTGCCCTTCGGCTGCCATTCCCGCCCGCCGTTCTTGAAGTTCCCGACCAGCTCCTTCTTCTTCGTGTCGACCGAGATCACCGGCTGGCCGGCGCTCAGATGCTCGTCCGCGGTCTGGTTGATGTGCTCGAACTGCGCGTTGCGGTCCGGATGCGTGGCGCCTTCCTGCCGTTTGCGCGGCGATTGCAGCCGGTAGCCCAGGCGGTGCAGCAGCCGGCCCACAGTGGTCGAACTCACCCGCCACCCCTGCTCGGTCAGCGCCGCCGCCAGCTTCGCGCGACTCTTGCACGTCCAGCGCAGCGGCGAGGTCGGGTCGCCGCGCGTGAGCGGATCCACCAGCGCTTGGAGCGCGGCCTGGATGCCGGGTTGATCCTGCTGGATGCGGGGCCGTCCGCCGCCAGGGCGTCGAATGCGGTCCGTCGGCGCCTCGTCGCGGGCAATCTCCCGGCGCCCCTTGCGAATCGTCTCCCGAGCCACACCGGTGGCCGACGAAACCACCGCGTCGCCGCCGTAGCCGATGGCGAGCGACTCGGCCGCCGCCCACCGGCGGCGACTGCGCTCGTCCAACACGGGCGCGACCACGGCATACTTCGCAACCAGGGTCGCTTCCAGCTCGATGTCTCGCTTCATACCTCCAGTATGACCAGCAACCCAGCAGATGGCAAACTAGTTTCGCGCAGTGTCCTTAGCGTCCCGCGGGTCAGTAATTCCCGGAGGAGGCATCACGGTGTCGGACCGGCGCCGAAACCTGCCAGATAGCCGTCAGGTTTCCCGACCGACTTCGGGGGACGGCTGGGCGGGTCGGCGGGCGCGAGCGCCGCCGGCTGTACCGCCCGGCCAGGTTCCCGCGCCTCGGTTCTCCGCCGCCTCGGTCTCGCCCGCACCGCCGAAACCTGCCAGTTGGGCGACCCTCGCACGTGGCGGCGATCGCGGATCGGAAGAAAGCTGCACGCCGCGGTGAGCTGGTCGTCTTCGCCACCGACTACCCTCGGTTGCCGCCTGCATTTCCGAGAGCGCCGCCGACGACCACATGGCTGCCAACAGGCTGCCCTGTCTCCATCCACCTGCGGCTGGTGACCGGCGTACCGCACCTGGTCTGGGCGGGTTCGCTGGCCGGCCGGCCCGTCTCCGAAGAGTTGCCGGGCGTGATGCCCCCCGGCACACGTTCTCCATGAGACAGGTCCCACTATATATAGAGGCAGGCCGATTGTTCTGTCGATCCGCCGCTCGCTCGTCGAGCGCGACGGCGCCGTCTCCCCGCACACGCACCTGGGCTTGCGGTGTCGAGAGCGGAGACCGACATCGACGACCGGCACGCCTTCTCCAGACCCCGTCGACGCAAGGGCCGCCCGGCGCACCGCACCCGACGTCGACACCCTCCATCGGCCTGCCGGCCCGGCGCGCCTCCCGGAGTCGGCGTGCAGACGACCGTACCCCGGGAGAGGGAGCGGGGGCGCGACAATGACGCAGATCGGAACGGCGGCAGGGAGCACGACGCGGGCGGGCATACCCACGCCTCGGCGTGCTTGCTCGCGGCGCGCGACGCGGCGTCCCTGACGCCGGCCTCCGCCACGCACCGGCCCTGCCGGGCCATCACCCCGCACACGCTCGACGCCTGAAGCGGCTGGACGCGCCGTCGCGGCCCACCGGCCGCGGTCGCCCATACACGCCAGCCGGGGTCCCCTTCCCCGGAATACGGGCCGCAGCGTGTCGATGTGTCGGTCCGAGAGCCGCTCTGGCGGTCATCCCGGACCGCCAACGACCTGCCGTCAGGAAGTTGTCAAGGAGATCTTCGAGAAAGGTGCACGTGCGCTGCGCCGGCCGCCGCCTGAACCGCTCGCTGACGCGGCCGAAAAAGGGGCTTCGAGGCTCTCGAACAGGCAGTCCGTCACCAAGCCCTCGACATCGCCGCGCAGTGGATGGCGCTGTGCGACGTAGCCGAGACGTAGCCGAGGCTATCCTATGGCGCCGGGACGGACCCGGCCACCACCGGCCACCGGTGGGCCGAACTGGACGCCGGCCGGCTCCGCGCCCTCGTCGCAGCGCTGCGCATCCATGTCGAGACCACGCCCGAGGCGCGAAAGTGCATCCACCCGGCGTCGGGTGGCGGCACGCCGCGCTCGGGCGTGGATGGGAGCGAGCAGGGGGCGTGGAGAATGGCGCGCACACCGGGCGTCGCCTTGCCCGCCGTCGCTGTTGCTGTCCCGCTCGGCGTCGTTCCATTGTCGTCCGCCCGCGTCTCTCTCCTGGGGTTGTTCGTTTCCGCGCGGACTCGGCGAGGCGCAGCGGGCTTCGCCTAGTTGGGGTCGGGTGCGTCGGGCGTCGGGCGCTTGCAAGCGATGCGGACAACCGGAGGCAGGCGCTTCGTCTCAACGGTACGGCCTGTCGAAGGCCACCGGGCGGCCGTCACCTCAGGTTCTTCCGGGAGCGCCTCGTCGGCGACGCGCTCGATCAGGTCATCGCATCGCAAGCGCGCGGCGTCGGCGAGCAGCTCCACGCATGGTCGAGGACCTGTTGCACGGCTTCGCCGCCCGCGACTGGAGCGGCGCCCTCGACTTCGCCTCTCTCGCTCCGCTGCCGGCCAGCTATGTCAGCCACGACCTGCGGCAGCGCCACGGCGACTTGGTGTGGCGCGTGCGCTTCCACGACCAGCGGTGGCTGCACCTGGAGTTCCAGTCCACGGTGGACCGCGCGATGGCGGTGCGGATGCTCGCGTATACGACCCTGTTGTACCAGAAGCTGATCGGCGACGGGGTGCTGCGCGAGCACGATGCGCTGCCGCCGGTGCTGCCGGTCGTCATCTACAACGGCCGACGGAGGTGGAACGCGGCGGCGGACGTATCCGAACTGATCGCATCGGGCGGTGCGGCGCTGGCGCGGTATCAGCCGTCGCAGCGGTATTTTCTGCTGGACGAGGGCCGCGTCGGGGATGCCGATCTGCGGGGCGGCAATCTGGTGTCGGCGCTGATCGCGCTGGAGACGAGTCGTGATCGGGAGCGGCTGCCGGAGTTGTTGGGGTCCAGGGTAACGAGGAGTTGACGCAGGCGTTCCGGTCGTGGGTGGCGCAGGTGTTGTTGCCGCGGCGTTTCCGGGGTGGGGAGTCCGGGTCGCTGCCGCGGCTGGAGGAGGTGCACACGATGTTGGCCTACGGCAACGCCTTCCTCGACCAGAACGCCAACGGCGTCTACGGCGAGCCGTCCGAGCTGGGCGCGGTGCTTGCCGAACAAGGGGCGACGAGCACTGCACTGGCCGCCGCCGAGGGCACCCCAGTGGACTCGGACTGGGTGCGGCTCTTTTTCGTCGACGGCCCAGAGAGGTCTATGGGGCTTCCGAGAGCAGCATGGCAAGAGCTACTTGACCCGTCGAAGGCGGGGCGAGGAGGGCGATGGGGGCGGACCGAGGAGTGGGTCGAAGAAGGCCGCGAGCAGGGGATCGCGCAGGGCCGCGCCGAAGAACGGGCGCTGTTGTGCCGGCTGGCGGAGCGCAAGTTCGACGCGGCCACAGCGCGGCGGCTGGCCGCCGCGCTGGAGGATGTTGCCGACGCGGGCCGGCTGGCGCAGGTTGGCGACTGGATCATCGAGTGCGGGACGGCGGCCGATCTGCTCGCCCGCGTATCGGATGAGCGTCTACGCGGCGTATGAGGCGAACCGGGCGCCCTGTGAGCGCAGCCGGATCCCGGCGTAGCGCGCCACCGCGTCCCGCCAGTGCGGCATCTCGATGGCCGCCGCGGCGAGCTTGTGGTTCGACAGCGCGCAGAACCAGCGGCGCGGAGCGCGCAGATTCAGCTCATCCAGGGTGATGCCGCGGATGGCGGCCTGCTCGCCGAGGCGCTCGGCCAGCTCCCCCGCCAGCGCCGCCGCAACGTCGAACCAGGTGGCGTGACCCGACCCGACGCAGTGGTACAACCCGTGCGGCGCCGCGGTTCGGACCAGCGCTGTCGTGAGCGGAGCCGTGGCGACCATGGATGAACGACGCCAGGTTCGCGGGCCGTCAGGACTGCATCGGGGCGCCGACTGGTTTCCTGGTCGGGCTCGCGACCGTCAACCGCAGTTTCGCCGGATCATGTGCTCCCGACCACCCTCGGGTCGGCGGGCGGCTCTTCCGGCGCGTCGGGGGCGACGCGCGGCACCCCCGGGGGCGTGCCCGGAATGCCCACCGTGAAACGGTGCGGTTCGTACATCCGCTCCACGATCCCCTGCAGGCGGGCGAGGTCCTTGCCGTAGCCGTCGAGCTTCTCCTCGAGACGCCAGCGGTCGTCCCGGGCTTCCGCGAAGCCGGCCTGCACCTCGACGAACCGGTGGTCGATATCGGTCCTGACCTCGGCGAACCGGCGGTCGAGACGAAGGTAAAAGGAACGAAGCACGGCCACCAGGATTCCGAGCGAGGTCAACTGGAGGGCACCAGGCCGACGACGGCTCCCACGAGTACGGCTGGATCGATAGTCGTCATGCCGCAACCTGAAGCAAGGCGCGTGCCGGCGATTCACCCCGCTGCCGCGTCGAGCCCGGCGGCGACTGTTGCGGTCGCCGTGGTCCATTCGGCCCGTCAACGCCGCAGTTCTCGCAGACATAGCGGAATGATCGTCACTCCTTGCGCCCGACGAGCAGCGCGTCCGCGATGCGGTCGAGGCTGCCTTCGCGCCGGCGTTCATCGGCGCCTGGCCTCCCCTGCAATTTGGAGATTGGATCGTCATTATGTACATGCTGGGGTATCCATTTAACCGGAGTATCCCGACGCCATTCTCCACGGGCGGTTCGCCGGTGGCCGCGCCAAGCTCGGCGGGCGGCCACGCACGAGTGGCGGTGTTGGCGGGACTTTCCGCGGCCGACGGCTGGCGATGAGGTCATGGTAGCGCACGGGATCGTGGGCGACGGCGAGTTCGAGAACCCGAAAGAACAGCATCCCCCGGCTGCGAGAACGCCGACGATTGAAGCGGAACACGAACTCGTTGAGGTAGCTGGCCAAATGTGCGTCGTCCGCGGCCCCCTGATGGGTGCCGAGCAGCCACCGCTTGGCCAGCGAGATGACCTGATGTACGGCGGGAAGTAGCTTGCCGGGATCCTCGCCACGGAATCGGGCGGCTCGCTGACTGTGCCTGACGTGGGAGTACCCGAGCCTGTCGAGTCCCCTGTACCCCTGCCAGCCGTCGGTCACGACCGTCGCGCCCGGTTCAAGGTGATCGGTCACGAACTGATGCAGCGAGGCCGCGGAGGCGTCGGCGAGAGGCGCCATACGGCACCGGCCCATCCCTTTCGGCTCCCGGACCTCGACTGCTACGCCGGTCAGGACCTTCTTGCCCTGAGCTCGGCCACCGGGCAGGTCCGGCTCCACACCACCGATGTAGGTCTCATCCACCTGTACCATCCCGGCCAATCGTTCCCGCCCTGGACGTACCAGCACCGCGCGAAGCCGATGCAGCATCGTCCACGCCGTCTGATAGGAACCAATTTCCAACGTCCGTTTCAGACTCAGTGCCGAAATCCCGTCCTTGCCGCTGGCGAACAGCCAGCAGGCGTTGAACCAAACCGTCAACGGCGTTCGCGTACGGTCGAAGATCGTGCCCGCGGTCACCGAGGAACGGTTCCCGCACCCGGAGCACATCAGTCGGCCGTCGCCGAGGCGCCACGCTGCCTGGTGGCCACAGACCAAGCATGCGAAGCCCGCCGGCCACCGCAGCCACTCCAGGTAGTCCAGGCAGTCCTCGTCGCTCTGGAACCATGCCTGGAACTCGCCCACGGATCTCGGATAGTGCGCACCGGCGCGAGGGCGATCCATCGCCCCAGGGTACACCGCTGACTCCGGTTAAATGGATACCCCAAATGTACATTTCCCCATGATTCCCCGTCATCTCGCAGGAATCGTCCAGCGGGCGGCGACCCGCTATCCGGTCGTGTCGGTGAACGGGCCCCGGCAGTCCGGCAAGACGACGCTGTTGCGGAGCGCTTTTCCGCAGCACCGCTACGTCTCGCTCGAGGCGCCTGACGAGCGCACGTTCGCTCTGGAGGATCCCCGCGGATTCCTTGGTCGTTTCGACGGGCCGGTCATCCTGGACGAGGCGCAACGGGCACCCGATCTGTTCTCCTACATCCAGACGATTGTCGACGATGATCCCGCGCCCGGCCGCTTCCTGCTGTCGGGGTCCCGCAACTTCCTGCTGATGCAGAAGATCTCGCAGTCGCTGGCCGGGCGGGTGCGCCTGACCTGCCTGCTGCCGTTTTCCCTGGCCGAGCTGACGCGCCGGGACGCTCCGACGATGGCGGAACTGTTGACCCGCGGCGCTCGTGATCCGGTGACGGCCGGCGCCTGGACGGACCACGCGGTGCGCGGCTTCTACCCGCGCATCCACGATCTCGGGCTCGACCCGAGCGAGTGGCTGGCCCAGTATTTCCAGACCTACCTCGAGCGCGACGTGCGCGACCTGACCCAGGTCGGAGACTGGGAGGCGTTCGGCCGCTTCGTCCGGCTGTGCGCCGGCCGCGCCGGCGGGCTGCTGAACCTGTCGGGTCTCGGCAACGATTGCGGGGTCAGCCACGACACGGCCCGCCGCTGGCTGTCGGTGCTGGAAGCGAGCTTCGTGATCTTCCGTCTCCAGCCGTACCATCGGCGCTTCAACAAGCGGTTGACGAAGCGGGCGAAGCTCTGTTTCGTGGACACGGGAATGCTGTGCTGGCTGCTCCGCATCAGGGACGCCGACCAACTCGCCAGCCACGCCGCGCGCGGGGCGGTGTTCGAGAACCTGGTAATCGCGGAGGCGCTCAAGGTCGGCTGCAACGCGGGGGAACCGCCCGACCTGTACCACTGGCGCGATCCGCGGGACAACGAGATCGACCTGATCGTCGACACGCCGGACGGCCCGCATGCGGTGGAGATGAAGTCCGGCGAGACCGTCGCCGGCGACTTCTTCAAGGGATTGGCCCACTGGCGCTCGCTGGCGGGACGCTCCGCCCCGGCCACCCTGGTCTACGGAGGCGGCGAGAGCTACCTCCGGAACGAGGTCGACGTCCGGGCCTGGCGGGACTGGATGTAGATGGCATCTCGTCATACCCTTCCTACCCTCGCAACCGCGCGTAGCGCGCCACCGCGTCCCGCCCTCGTCCACTACGGCAGGGCGTTTCCGGGGTGGGGAGTCCGAGTCGCTGCCGCGGCTGGAGGAGGTGCGCACGATGCTGGCGGAACAGGTTCGAGAGTGGACCAAGGAGTGGGTCGAAGAAGGCCGCGCGCAGGGGATCGCGCAGGGCCGCGCCGAAGAACGGGCGCTGTTGTGCCGGCTGGCGGAGCGCAAGTTCGACGCGGCCACAGCGCGGCGGCTGGCCGCCGCGCTGGAGGACGTTGCCGGGACGCGAGCCGGCTGGCGCAGGTTGGCGACTGGATCATCGAGTGCGGGACGGCGGCCGATCTGCTCGCCCGCGTATCGGATGAGCGTCTACGCGGCGTATGAGGCGAACCGGGCGCCCTGCGCCGGAGGTGACACGCTATGCTCGAATCGCGCGCATGCGGCAGAGCCTGTGCTCCATTGCGTGCAACCGCGGATGCGGACGGTCCTTCGCCAAGACGAGAATCGGCGATCGGGAACAGGCGCACCGTATTCGGCCGCCCTCGGCGTCGCCAGCGCGCCGCGAGATGCTGCCGACCCTCCGCTCGACGACCGCCCGCCCCGCCACTCGAACCCGAGCAGATCCAGCCGCCCCAGCGATATCAACAGGCGCCCGCCGCGGGAGCCCCAAGCGCACCGTTCGGCGCGGCAGGGGGTGCCGGCCGTTCGCCTCGCGTTCGTCGCCGGCGATCTCCCGCCCCGGCGCGTTCGGCGGCGCTCGACCCTGCCTGGCCTCGACGCGCCCGCCGGCCAACGCGCCCGGCTGCTCCAGCGCCTTGGCGAAAACCCCCGCCCGGGGGTCGATTCCAGATGTCGCTGACAGTGGCCAGCGCATGCCGCTGTGGCGCCAGCGTAGCCGGTGGGGTCCGCGTTCAACCGGCACTTCAGCGCCCGCGGTCACCCCGAGGTCAACGAGCCCGGATGGATGGGCGGCCACGATATGATTGCGGCGTTGCGGCCATGGATGATCCCGCGTACAAAACAGTTGTTCTCCCGGCCACGCATGGTCGAGGACCTGTTGCACGGCTTCGCCGCCCGCGACTGGAGCGGCGCCCTCGACTTCGCCTCCCTCGCTCCGCTGCCGGCCAGCTATGTCAGCCACGATCTGCGGCAGCGCCACGGCGACCTGGTGTGGCGTGTGCGCTTCCACGACCAGCGGTGGCTGTACCTGGTGCTGCACCTGGAGTTCCAGTCCACCGTGGACCGCGCGATGGCGGTGCGGATGCTCGCGTATACGACCCTGCTGTATCAGAAGCTGATCGGTGAGGGGGTGCTGCGCGAGCACGATGCGCTGCCGCCGGTGCTGCCGATCGTCATCTACAACGGCCGACGGCGATGGAACGCGGCGGCGGACGTATCTGAACTGATCGCATCGGGCGGTGCGGCGCTGGCGCGGTATCAGCCGTCGCAGCGGTACTTCCTGCTGGACGAGGGCCGCGTCGGGGATGCCGTTCTGCCGGCCGGCAATCTGGTGTCGGCGCGGATCGCGCTGGAGACGAGTCGTAATCGGGAACGGCTGCCGGAGTTGTTGGGATCGTTGATCGGTCTGCTACGCGAGCAGGGTGACGAGGAGTTGACGCAGGCGTTCCGGTCGTGGGTGGCGCAGGTGTTGTTGCCGCGGCGTTTCCGGGGTGGGGAGTCCGGGTCGCTGCCGCAGCTGGAGGAGGTGCGCACGATGCTGGCGGAACAGGTTCGCGAGTGGACCGAGGAGTGGGTCGAAGAAGGCCGCGAGCAGGGGATTGAGGTGGTCCCGGTCGTTTGGACCATTCGAGGGCTTCGTTAAGGTGTATTCCGGTTGCAAAACCACGCCCTCGTCGTCTGTCTGGTATCTGATCATAGATGATGATGAGCTGTGGGAATCTTGCGGCCTCATGAGTGAGTCCGCGAAGCGCGGCGGCGAGCCCCGGGAGGGGGTCCGGGGGAGGGGACGAAAGCGCCGCGGCGACTGGCGCACGAAGCACCTGCGGGCCTGCCTGCTCTGCGGTCGGGTATGGCGTCCTGGACGACGCCGGACCTGTCCCGTCTGCCACGTCGACCGCTCGATCTGCCTGACGTGCGATCAGGTGGCCGTCGAGGACCGCGCGCGGCGCGGCGCCACAGACGAGGCGTTGCGCCGCCTGGTCAAGGCCTGCGCCGGCGACTGGGAGCGGGCGCGCCGAGCGCTCGATGCAGCCGGCGGCGACGTCCCCCGCGCCGTCGCGCGCGCCGAGCGGGCCGGGTCCGCGAAGCGCGTCAGCGGGCGAGATGGTCGACGATGCTCTGGAGAATGACAGCACGCGCGTCCCTGGAGACGCCGAGAAACGGCCGCGCGGGAATCCCGCGACGAGGGTCCCCGCAGTGGTGGGTCGCAGCGTAGACGAGGTTGATGCCGTCACGCTGCCCGCTCCTCGCCGTAGGCCTCGGCCGGCGTGCGACCCCCGAGCGCCGAGTGCGGACGTACGTCGCTGTAGAACGTCATCCAGGTCCCGATCACCCGCTCGGCCTCGAACCCGTCGACCAACTCGTACGGATACACAGCTTCGTACTTCAGCGACCGCCGGCCGCGCGCCGCGCGCGCCACCGGCGCTGTTTTTCGGCATTTGCGCCGCGGTCAGGGGCGTCCCGATTGCATTGTGCCGCGGTTACGTAACCAGCCACTGCGACCGGATCTGCCGCGACCGAATTTCGCGCGCTCCTCGCGCTGCTGAGCGTCTTCGGTCCGAAACCGAGCACGACTCCGGCGGTGACGTGCCGAGCGTGTTCTCGGCCGTGGTCGAGCTCGTTGAGCCCCTGCTCGATGCCGAACATGCGGTGCACGAAGGGGGCCGCCTTCGGAGGCTTCCCTCTCCTTGTAGCACCGTAACGTAACGGCGACGGGACGCTGGCAGTGCCGCCTGACGGCGAAGGCTGTCAGCTCCAGGCCGGCGGTCGAGCACCCTGTGCGTCTTCTCGCCGAGCCGGCAGCCTTCGCCCTGGATGCCGAGCGGCGTCACCTGGACCATCCGCCGGTCGAGCGCGTCCAAAGCGCTGCACGCCGCTGACATGTTCACGCTGCACGCTCCTCGCCGTAGGCCTCGGCCGGCGTGCGACCC
Source organism: Vicinamibacterales bacterium (assembly GCA_965222905.1). Taxonomy (GTDB): domain Bacteria; phylum Acidobacteriota; class Vicinamibacteria; order Vicinamibacterales; family UBA8438; genus WTFV01. Next base: position 931,916 of record OZ244976.1, read on the forward strand.
CCGAGCGCCGAGTGCGGACGTACGTCGCTGTAGAACGTCATCCAGGTCCCGATCACCCGCTCGGCCTCGAACCCATCGGCCAACTCGTGCAGATACACCGCTTCGTACTTCAGCGACCGCCACAGCCGCTCGATGAAGACGTTGTCCAGGCACCGCCCGCGGCCGTCCATCGAGCATTGCGCGCCCGCCGCCAGCACCCGCTCGGTGAACGTCGTGCTCGTAAACTGCGCCCCTTGATCCGTGTTGAAGATCTCCGGCGTGCCCGTCCGAAGCGCCGCTTCCAGCGCCTCGATGCAGAAGCCGGTGTCCATCGTGTTCGACAGTCGCCAGGCCAGCACGTGACGGCTGGCCCAGTCCATGACCGCGACCAGGTACAGGAAGCCCGCCGTCACCGGGATGTAGGTGATGTCGGCGCACCAGACCTGGTCCGGGCGCTCTATCGTCAGCTCTCGAAGCAGATACGGATAGATGCGGTGACCCGGCTGCGCGGCGCTCGTGCGCGGCTTGCGGTAGACCGCTTCCAGCCCCATCAGACGCATCAGCCGGCGGACCCGGCGCCGCCCCACCGACACGCCCTCGCGTCCCAGGTGGCGCGCCATCTGCCGGCTGCCGTAGAACGGGTACTGCAGCGACAATTCGTCCATCCGCCGCAACAAGGCCAAGTTCTCCGCGCGCTCTTCCCGCGGCGTGTAGTACACCGACGAGCGGTTGATGCCCAGCAACGCGCACTGGCGCCGGATGCTCAACTCGCCGCCCCGCTCGACCAGCTCCAGGCGTGCGGCGCGGCTCAGCGTTGCAAGCCGCGCAGAAAAAAATCCCGCTCCACCGTCAACTCGCCGATCTTCGCGTGCAAGTCCCGGATCGTCGCCTCGTGCTCGGAGTCGCGCGATGCTCTGCCGCCAGCGAAGACATCCTCCAGCCCGTCGACCGCCTGGCGCTTCCACGCGCCCACCTGGTTCGGATGAACCTCGTGCTTGGCCGCGATCGCCTGCACCGTGCGGTCCCCGCGCAGCGCCTCGAGCGCCACGCGTTTCTTGAAGTTCGCGGTGAACTGCCGCCGTCGTTTCGTCGTCATCCCAGTGCCTCCTCCAGGCTCTGGAATACACCTTAGCCAGTGGTCCGAAAAAGCGGGACCACCTCAGATCGCGCAGGGCCGCGCCGAAGAACGGGCGCTGTTGTGCCGGCAGGCGGAGCGCAAGTTCGACGCACCCACGGCGCGACGGCTGGCCGCTACGCTGGAGGACGTTGCCGACGCGGGCCGGTTAGCGCAGGTGGGCGACTGGATCATCGAGTGCGGGACGGCGGCCGATCTGCTCGCCCGCGTATCGGATGAGCGTCTACGCGGCGTATGAGGTAGCCGGGCGCCTTGCGCCGGAGGTGAAACGTCACGGCGTGCCGTGCGAGCGTTGCGGCAAGCTCGTCGTGGCCGCCCGGGCGGACGAGATCGCGGCGCTCGAAGCGCTCGCGAGACGCGGACACGCCAACGGCGTGACGGACCTCGAGGTGGTCGGCCGCGCCTTCGTCCGCCGGCGCGAGCCGCACGTCGAGGCGGCGGCGGCCATCTGGTCGCCGTCGACGGGAATCGTGGAAGCCGAGGCCTACGTGCGCGCCCCTGGCGCGGGCGGCCGCGGCGCGCGAGGTGGCGTTGCTGCCCGGCGCCGGCGTCGAAGGCGCCACCCGCCCCGGCGGTCTGGCCATCCGGACCGCGCGCGAGACGATCCTGGCCCGCGCCGTGGTCAACGCGGCGGACCTGTACGCCGACGAGGTGTCCGCCGCGCTCGGCGGCGAGACCTTCACGATCCACCCGGTGCGCGGCGAGTACGCCGAGCTGCTACCGGCGGCGCGGCATCTGGTGAACGGCCCGGTCCATCCGCTGCCCGACCCGAGCGGCCACGGCCCCGGCATGCACCCGACCCGGACCACGTGGGGCAGCATGACGTTGGGACCCACCGCCTGCTACCAGACGCGCAAGGACGACGAATCGGACCGCGAGCCGCTCGCCAGGTTCCACGCGGCGGCCCGCCGTCTGGTGCCCGGCCTCGCGCTGGATCAGCTCCGCTCCGGCGACAGTGGCATCCGGGCGCGCGGCGCGCCGGGCGAACGGACGTTCTCGGACTTCCCTGATCCGCCGCGACCAGCGGCAACCCCGGCTCGTGCAGGCCGCGGGCATCGACTCGCCCGGCCTGACCGCATCGCTCGCCATCGCCGAGCGGGTGGCGGACCTGGTGGACGGAAACGCTGGCATAGCCGCGCCTCGACCGCGACTTCGACGCCGGAAACAGCCGGCGGCGGGGGCTTCACGGCCGGTTTCCCACGAATCCAGGCCGTGAAAACACAGGAATACTTACTGGCCTGTAAAGACCCCGAACGGTTAGAGGACCGAAGGCAAACCGACACAGGCCTGCGCGCCGGGTGGCCGGCAGACCAAGGAAATCCGACCGGATCAGCGCAGACGGCGGTACCAAGCGACAACCAGTCGCGACCACCCCGTACGCCCATACGCAGGGTAGAATCGGAGAGGCGGATGAAGACAGCGGCATCTAAGGACAGTGATCGATATAAAGTTGTCAACTTCATCGGGGTAACAGTTTGTAATTCCATTCCCCGTGAAACGCATCGGGAACCAGCGCGAGTGCGTCCATCTGTTCCTTGGTCACCGTGACGCCCGTAGGATACTGCCCGGCGTCGAGTTCGGCCAGGACCCGGAGCCCGGTCGCCGTCCGGACGTTCCCGATGCGGTCGACGAGCGCCCCCGCCAGCTTCGCGCGACTCTTGCACGTCCAGCGTAGCGGCGAGGTCGGGTCGCCGCGCGTGAGCGGGTCCACCAGCGCTTCGAGCGCGGCCTGGATGCCGGGTTGATCCTGCTGGATGCGGGGCCGTCCGCCTCCAGGGCGTCGGATGCGGTCGGTGGGCGCCTCGTCGCGGGCAATCTCCCGGCGTCCCTTGCGAATCGTCTCCCGAGCCAGACCGGTGGCCGACGAAACCACCGCGTCGCCGCCGTAGCCGACAGCGAGCGACTCGGCCGCCGCCCACCGGCGGCGACTGCGCTCGTCCAACACCGGCGCGACCACGGCATACTTCGCAACCAGGGTCGCTTCCAGCTTGATATCTCGCTTCATACCTCCAGTATGACCAGGAAACCAGCAGGTAGCAAACTAGTTTAGCGCACTGTCCTAAGACCTACATGGCACACGTGTCCGCGGGCGCGGACCGGGAGGCGGCCCTCGCGGCAGCGGAGGAGCTGGGCGAGATCGCCAGCGATGTCCGAATCCTGAAGTGGATGGTTGGCGTCGTCATCGCCCTGTTGCTTGCGGGCTTCACAGTCGTGGCGGGAGCACTGTTCCAAATCAGCCTCCGCCTGCCGGCAAGCTAACGAGAGTTGCGCCCCACCCGACCGGACCCGGCAATGCCCTGCGGACCGGCCTCAACCCACCCACACATCCTTCAGGAGAGCCCTATTCTGCGGCGCGCCCCTGGCCCGTGCGACCTCCGGCGGGGTGCAGGTCCGGCCGGCTGCGGTCGATACCTCCGGGCGTTGCCTCTCCGTGACGGAGACCGCGGCCGCGGACTTGGTACACCCGCGGGCCGCGGGCCCCCGACCTCCGCCCCTCGACCGCCCGCCCCGTGTTCGATCTCGCTGTCAGAACCTGTGAGCCGCCAAGTCTGATGGCGAGGGCCGCAGCGGCCGATACCCTGGTCGATGTCACTGTTCGCCGTGCAGCAGACCGATGCCTTCAGCATGCAGTGGCTCGAAGGCGCGCGAAGCATGCTGCCGGTCCTGCTCTTCCTCTTCGGTGTGGTGTTCGGTGCCTCAATCTCCTGGGCGATCGAGCGACTCGCGGACTGGAGGGAGCGCCCGACCGTGGACGGGACTCCGGACAGCGTCCAGCTCTGGCACCGGGGAAATGTGATCCGACTCACTCCGGATGCCACACGGCACCTCGCCAGGGACCTGCTTGGCCGCGCCGAGGAGATAGATCTCCGGACAGGCAGATCGACTAGCTAGTGTCAGCCAGAAAACCCCCGTTTCGGGCGGAGATCTGCGCCAATTCGTGGCATTCTGGGGGTGATGTTGGCGCAAATCCGGTCGCGACGAAGGCGCCTGACGGGCTGCGGGCAAGCGAAGGACAGTATGTCGCCCGGATGTCCTGTTTCAAAGGACAGTAGACCCGTGCCGTCTTTCGACGGCCCGGAATCCGGTCTGATTACGAAGACCGATTGGTCAGGCCACGCGTCGTCGTCGTTTGCGCTCCCGCTTCTGCAGAATCAACCCGATGCGGTGCAGGTTCGCCGCCAGCACTGACAAGGCAACCGTACGGGCGAAGCCCTCCGCACCATGGCTGCGAACGCGGTCGAGTCCCCGATGCTCCAATCCGTTGATGGCAGACTCAATCGCCGGATGCGCTCGCCGCGCGGCCACAAACGACTCCTCCGCCTCCCGCTCGCGGTTGGCCTTCGAAAGATAACCCTTGCCCGGCAACGCATTGACGTCGAGTAGCGCATCGAGCCCGACCCGGTTGGCGGGACTGTGAAAGCCCCGGTCGAAGCTGCACGCCCGCAACTCCGGATACAGTACCTGCGCTTGCTTCACCATCGGCACCACCACGTCCACATCCTCGCCCTCCCACAGGACCTCGTGGTGAAGGATGAATCCATACTGGTCTTCGATAAGGGCGACAGGAACTCCGAGTTCAACCGGCGTGCCCGCCTTGCCTTTGGAAATCCAGCGCGTGTGGCCCTCGAAGATCGAAAAGACCTTCTCCTCGTGAGGAATCGTCTCACCACGCAGAAGACGCCGCTCCACCTGGTCAATCTGCCGCCGCGCATGAGCGACAAAGCCTGCGATGGAGCGACAGGTGAATTCCGCCACGCCCTGGTTCCGCAACGCGTCGAGTGTTGCCTCTGCTCGCTCAACCAGCGTCCGGCAGCGCTCCACATACGCCTCCACCCGCTCCGGATGCCGCTGTGCCCGCCGCGTAGAGCGCACCTTGTTGAACAGTTTCTTGACCTCGCGGCACAGATACCGCCACTGACGCCAGCCGCCCACCGCATGTTTCTCAGCCGCCCGCCCCGTCTCCCGCAACAGGCACCGCACCGCGTCCCACAACAGGTTGACGTCGGTCGGATAATGCACGTCGGTTTCGACCACGAACGAATCACACCGCCCGCGCAATGGCTCGCCAGGCTTTTTTTTGGCGACCTTGTGACCGCTCTCCACCACCAGGCGCCCCACCGCCGACAACAGCTCGGGCGTCAACAACGACACGTTGTCGACCACCGTCTGGTACTCGTAATGCGTCTTGTCACCGAAGTCGCTGTGGCCCAGGAACGCGCGTATCGTATCGTGGTGGTTCGTCAATTCATGAATACGGTCGAAGTCGCAACCCAGCCCCTGCTTCAGGACCCCAAGCACCAGAATCTGCCACAGCTCCATTCCCGGACGCCCGACCGTGCGGTCGGCCTCCGGAAGAATATGTTCGTCCAGCAGCGCAAACAGCCGCTCGCGCAACTCCTCGTCACACCAGATGTGCTGAAGCCCCTTCAACACCGCCGGGATGTCGTCCCGCGACTTCGGGTTGATCCAGATTTCCTCGATCGGCACCTGCCCGAGCTGGAACTGCGATCTGTGAACTTCTCTCATGATGGCAATGTCGCGAAGATGGTCCCGAAATGGGTCGATCCTTGGGAGATCACCCGCAAAGAATACGACATCTCGACGATCTTCGCCACTCAAAATCGGCGGTACACCCTGTAGAATCAATGACTTGCGGGTTTTCCGCCGAACACTAGCTAGGAGGTCGCGTGGGCAACCGGCCTGACCCCGACGTCGTAGCGGGAAACTGGAGCAAATCCAGCCGCAAGCGATGTCAACGGGCGGCCGCGCGTCTTGGAAGAGCGAACCGCAAGCACTTCCGAACCGGCGACGGCCGCAACGACATCCTCTGCGCCGACGACCTGTTGGCAAGGCCTCCCATGTGCGCGCCGCCCGGCGCAGGCGAACGTTCGACATCCTTCAGGATTCCCATCCCGAAGGACGCCGAAACAGCGGGGCTGACGGCACGCCGAGCACGCCGGAAAGAGACATCCATCAACGACCTCACGGCCGCGATTCGAGATCGAACCGTCCGCCGCCGTCTGCCCCTGACCGGGGCCACCGGGTGAGATCGTTCCCGCAGTTGGACCGGAGGACGCCGTTCTGCGCCGGTGGGCGATCGTCTCGCCGATGACGGTCGTCGCGTTTCATGCGCCGGGGTCGGGATGTCGTCGTCGCCGCTCGCGCCGTGGCCGGTCGTTGCGCTCGACGCCGATGCGGTAGTCGTCGGCTGCTCGCCGCTTGGCCGCTCTGCCCGCCTGCGCAGCCGGGTGTGACGACAGGTACAAGGTGGCGGCGAGCGTGCTTCTGCTGGCGGCGCACTTGCGCCATCAGCGAACGACGGGAAACACGGGCGCCGCGGTTCCCGAGGAGAGCGTCCTAGTCGGCCGCGTCCGGGTGCGCGCCGGGGCAGGTGGCGCACGAGGGCGCTCGCCGCGTCGCCAACCGCGGCCGAGCGCACCGCGCGTTGCAGCACGGGGGTGAAAGGAGGGCGCCGAAGAACTCGTCCGCGATGGCCCGCAGCTGCTCTTCGCACTGCTCCGCTTCCTCTGCCGACCTGGGCGCTGGAGCACGCGCCTCAAACTCCAGCGCCCGCCGGAGGGCAGTGCGCAGGTGGACGGGAATGTTGCGAAGATCGATCTCGCGGCTCGGGGTGTCGATGGCGCTCTTGTCCATTTCAACGCACCATCATGGGCAGTCCGAGCCGTAATGTCCAGTACCACCCTCCCCGTCTGTCCGAAGACCGGCTCAACCTCCCCCAGCCTCACAGTCCATCTTTGCCTACACACTGCTCCGGGAAATCGGGAATGCGCCCATCGCGCGTAGCGCGCCACCGCGTCCCGCCAGTGCGGCATCTCGATGCCGGCCGCCTCGAGCCTGCGGTTCGACAGCGCGCAGAACCGGGGGCGCGGAGCGCGCAGACGGAGCCGCCATCCTGGGACCTTCGGGAGGATTGGCTGACACTCGGCGCGGTTGTGGCGGTTGGCGGCTTGTTGTGGCGCGCGCTGGGTACGCGGATCGATGACGTCGGCCGCCGCCTCGACACCTTGGCCGCCGACGTCAAGAGCGTAGATCGCCGAGTGGCGCGACTCGAGGGCTGGCTCGAACGAGACCGCCTGGGTGCGGCACCGGACAGTGGAGCCATGCCGTAACGGGACCATCACACAACGCTCGCAACAACTCCCGATCTACTGGTCGCTGTCGGCGGCGGGGACACCGCGAGCGTTCTTCACCGTGACGCGCGTCGGTTATTCGGCGGGTTCGGCCGCCGGGATTACCACGCGCTCGAGTGTCGCGAGCCGCTGGTCGATTTTCGCGAAGCCCTGCTCGACCGTTCGCATCCGATCGTCGAGCCGCTGGTAGTCCTCGCGCATGTCTTCGCGCAGCGCCTCGATCCGGCTGCCGAGGTTCACGAAGAGGGTCGTGATCAGGACGGCCAGTCCGATTGCCGTCGTCAGGATCGTTCCGATCGTCGATCCGAGGATGATCTTCGTCTCGTTCGTCATCGTTTCGAATCTACTCCTTAACGGGCGCTGGCCGCAACGCCTCCGGTTGCCGACGTCAAGAGCGTAGATCGCCGAGTGGCGCGACTCGAGGACCCGCCTTGTCGGCCTTCGTGGGCGAGCTCGTGAACGTGTGCTCCGGCCACTGTATTCAAGTCGGTGTCAGCACCGGCGAAGAGTTCGCGCGTAGCGCGGCATCTCCACCCCGGCCGCCGCGAGCTTGCGGTTCGACAGCGCGCAGAAGCGGGGGCGCGGGGCGCGCAGCTTCAGCTCGTCCAGGGTGACGCCGCGAAATCGCCAGGCCGTCGGGACGCGCGACGCCGGCGCCGGCGCCGGGCAGCAGCGCCACGTCGCGCGCCGCGGCCACCCGCGCCAAGGCGCGCACGTAGGCTTCGGCCTCCAGGATTCCCGTCGACGGCGACCAGGTGGCCGCCGCCGCCTCGACGTGCGGCTCGCGCCGGCGCACGAAACCGCAGTCGACCACATCAAGGTCGGTGACGCCGTTGGCGTGTCCCCGCGTCGCGAGCGCTTCGAGCGCCCCGACCTGGTCCCGCGGCGGCGACGATCAGCTTGCCGCAACGCTCGCACGGCACGCCGTGCTCCTCGCAGAAGGCGTACAGCCGCTCGCGTCCCTCGACACAGAGGACGGCCTTCAGGGGAATCCCGCGCGTAATAGATGCCGGCGTGGACGACGCCGCTGTTGTAGGTGCTGGCCTCCTGCCCGGGGCCGGGCAGGCGTTCGATCACGCACGTCGTGCGGCCGCGGGCCGCCACCGCGCACGCCGCGGCCAGTCCGATCAACCCGCCGCCCCACGGCGGCGACGTCGATCGTCGGGTCTCTCATCGCGGGTGCGGGCGAAAACGGACCCGCCAGGGCATGATGACGACGGTAACATGCATGCGCCGTGCGATTCCAGCTGCAAGGCGCGGCAGGTTGTAGGCTTGTAGGGGAAAATGTCGGGATGGGCGGCCGGGATCTGATTGCGGGGTTGTGCCATGGATGATCCCGCGTACAAACAGTTGTTCTCCCGGCCACGCATGGCCGAGGACCTGTTGCACGGCTTCGCCGCCCGCGACTGGAGCCGCTCCCTCGACTTCGACGGCGGTGGAACGCGGCGGCGGACGTATCCGAACTGATCGCATCGGGCGGTGCGGCGCTGGCGCGGTATCAGCCGGCGCAGCGGTACTTTCTGCTGGACGAGGGCCGCGTCGGGGATGCCGACCTGCCGGGCGGCAATCTGGTGTCGGCGCTGATCGCGCTGGAGACGAGTCGGGATCGGGAGCGGCTGCCGGAGTTGTTGGGGTCGTTGATCGGTCTGCTGTGGGAGCAGGGTGACGAGGAGTTGACGCAGGCGTTCCGGTCGTGGGTAGCGCAGGTGTTGTTGCCGCGGCGTTTCCGGGGTGGGGAGTCCGGGTGGAGTCCGGGTGGCTGCCGCGGCTGGAGGAGGGTGCGCACGATGCTGGCGGAACAGGTTCGAGAGTGGACCGAGGAGTGGGTCGAAGAAGGCCGCGAGCAGGGGATCGCGCAGGGTCGCGAGCAGGGGATCGCGCAGGGCCGCGCCGAAGAACGGGCGCTGTTGTGCCGGCAGGCGGAGCGGAAGTTCGACGCAGCCACAGCGCGGCGGCTGGCCTCCGCGCTGGAGGACGTTGCCGACGCGGGCCGGTTGGCGCAGGTTGGCGACTGGATCATCGAGTGCGGGACGGCGGCCGATCTGCTCGCCCGCGTATCGGATGAGCGTCGACGCGGCGTATGAGGTGAACCGGGCGCTTTGCGCCGGAGGTGACCCCCGCGGCTCGATTGCGGCGGCTTCACTGCATGCCGGCCCTATGCTGGCATCCGCGCGCATGCGGCAGGGCCTGTGCTCCTTGCGCGCGACGCCGGACCTCGGCGGCCGGATCCCGCTCACCTCTGCGGACGGTCCTTCGCCAAGACGAGAATCGGTTGGTCGATCGGGAACAGGCGCTCCGTATTCGGCCGCCCTCCGCGTCGTCGGCGCCGCGAATTGCCGACGATGCCGTCCACCCGCTCGACGAACGTCCGCCCCGCCACCCGAACCCGAGCAGATCCAGCCTCCACATCGATGTCCCCGGGGCGGCACGCCGTCTGTGGGCCGGCGCATGCCGCCGTGGCGCCGGCGGGGTCCGCGTTCAACCCGGCGCTTCAGCGCCCGCGCGACCCGCGTGGTTCCCCCTCGGGGACTCGGCGCGCCGTTCCAGTCGGCAGGAGAGCGCGGATCCCCACCGGAGGTCCGACTGTTACTGAGGCGGCGCAGAACCCTCGATGATCGGGTCGGTGCGCGCAGGCACCCGTCCTCCCGATGGGCTCGCGCGCCGGTTTCGCTCGGTCCGCGCAGACGCGCTGGCCATCGGTCACGACCCAGCCGGGCTCGCACCACCGGGTCCCAAGCTGGTTCATGTCGCCCCCTTCCCACCGCCGCCGCCCCCGCCTGTCTCCGGCCAGTCGTGGCGGCGTGCCCTCGTCTTCGAGCCTACCCTGCCCCCCCTCGTGGCTCTACGGCAACGCCTTCCTCGACCATAACGCCAACGGCGTCTACGACGAGCCGTCCGAGCTGGGCGCGGTGCTTGCCGAACAGGGGGCGACGGGCACTGCACTGGCCGCCGCCGAGGGCGTCGCAGTGGACTCGGACTTGACGCCGACGAGTTCAGCGCGTCGGTCGAGCATGAGTTGGCCGTCGACACCTCGCTCCGCGTCTCCTGGTTCTACAGGAGGTTCGACTGAGGGCTGTCGGGTGGAGGGTTCTACTCGGCGTCGTCCTGGTGGCGGGGGCTCGCGCTCCCGCCACCGCATCGCCGCTCACGCTGCACGGGGAGACTCAACGAAGGGATCCTTGGCGCCACTTTGGCAGCCGCTCCAGACGAAGGCCGGGACCGGAATCCCGGCGACGCCACCGAGCCGCCGTCAAACTTCCTTCACCGATGGGCACGCTCAACGAAGGCCGGGACCAGGATCCCGGCGACACGCGTAGCCCGTCCACCCGCAGCGCAAGCTCCGCCTCGCTCAACGAAGGCCGGGACCGGAATCCCGGCGACACGGGGAAACGCGACGGCGGCATGGTGGAACGCGGACCTCGCTCAACGAAGGCCGGGACGCGAGTCCCGGCGACACGCACGCCGTCGCAATGGAGCCGTCGCAATGGATGAGAGCGCATTGCCGCGGGCAGTATACGAAGTGCTCGAATGGCGGCGGTCGGGACGACGGGTTCGGCGTTCACAACCGTTCGGCTCCAAACGCCCGCGTCTTGTCCGTCGAGCCTCTGGGTTCGAACCGGACACTCCGCCACGCCGCGTGGACGCCCACTCGCGGCCAAGTGGCCCTGGCTTCGGGTTCGGGATTCCACGCGTCCAGGAGCGCGTCGATGCCGGCGCTGTCGAGGGGCTGCCGCCAAGCAGGCCAGTGGAAGCGACGCGGTTGCTGACTCCCCGGATTCTTCCGCCAACCTCTCTGCCGCTCCTCTGCATCGTCGTAGCGGTCCACCTGCCGGTCAGCTTCCCGCCAGTCGGCTCCACGCCCACGTACGGGCAGGATGGCAAGGCCGAAGAACGCAAGCTCCTCGACGACAGGATCGGTCCACTTCGATCCCGCTTCGTCCGATAACGAGCCCAGTCTCGCCAGATCGAACCCCAACCCGTTGTCTTCGATGCGGGCGGCTTGACCGGCCAGCGAAGCTCGGAACCGCGCCGCCGAAGGTTCCAGTCGTTGATGGAGCTTCACCAGCCGATGGTGCAGCCACTTGATCGTCCCCGGGCCGGCGGGATCGAAAGGAGCATGCGCGACCTCGCCGTTCTCATCGACACTCAGATCGGTCATCGTCGACGACAGCGTCCAGGAACATGGGTGACCGCGCACCGCTCGTGCTCGCGTAACGAACGCCTCCACCGGAACCTTTCGCCGCAACTCGCCGGCTCCCTTCCACTTTTCGGCAATCGGCATGTCGGACAGTTGCGCCCTATCCGGCCAGGACTCGCATAGGGCGTCGACCGGATCGATTTCCGCGGCCGAGAGCACCGCCAGGGGAGCGCCGTCCGTCGTCCAGTGCAGCCGGAGCCGGGTATCCAGCACGGTGGCGCCCACCGCTGCGAGCCAACCGTTGATCCAGTCGGCGGGCAGTCCGGGACATGTGAGCTGAGTCATCGTCCCGGCTCCAGTTCCACGTCGGCTCCCGCGGACACCGCGAGGTCCGCGCGAATCACGATTGCTTCGAGCAACACCAGTCCCCACGGCCCGAAGCCATCGCTGAGCCGCCTGAAGCGGGCTGGCTGGTCCCAGTCGACGAGGGCAAGGTTTGCCGGCACTTCGACAAACGCGCCCGCCACCAACCCCGACAAAACCGCGGGCGTGCCGTCGGGAACCGGCGGTACCAGTGGCCGGCCCTTGCCGTGGTGGCTGATCACCAAATGAAGCAGCAGATCCCGTTGCACTGGATCGCCCCAGGCCGGATTCTGTTTCAGCCACGCGCGCACCAGCCGAGCCGACAGATCTTCGTGTCGGCCGCCACGAGGCCACCCGGCCGCGATGCGCATCGACTCCCACAGGTGGCGCGGTGCGTTCGACTTGGCCGCCAGCGCACCCCGTTGCACCTCCGAATCGAGCCATCGCTGAAAGCGCCGGTCGGATTTGCCGACATCGTGGAGCAGGCCAGCGCGCTCAACGACGTCGGTCAGATCGGACGACAGGCCGATGCAGCGCGCGATCTCCCGCGCTCGCGCGGCCACCGTCATGCCGTGCTGCTCCAACTCAACCGCCGTAGCGCCGAGCGACGTTTCGTCGAACTCGCGGCTCCGGGACTCGGGCGTAGGGCTCATGGCCCGCAACCGGGGCACTTCCTTGCGGGCTTCCACGACCACCGAGATCAGCGTTCCGGTAAAGCCGGTCCATTCCGCCTGGTCCCAGCCGGCCGGCGTGGGAGCGGCCGTGACAGCGGTCAGAATCTTCTTCACCGCGTCGTCTCGCTCAACCTGGTCGACATCCTCCTCGTCGTCGGTGATGCCCAAAGCGGTGCCGATGAGCCCGCCGAGCGCAACGCCACAGAGGCGCTCAATCGCCCTTGCATCGAGCGGCAATCCCCGACCGACGAGGGATGTGTCCACGACGGACTCCGAGGCGGTCGGATTCCAGCCGAACGCATCGAGCAAGCCACGATCGTTCGGCAAGACGATCTGATCACCCGGCCGCAGGTCCGCGCCGGCCGTTTCCACCGTAACACCGTCGGAGGACAAGCGGCACAGTTCGTCGTCGCCGAGGATGTCTCTCACCTCGCCGATCGAAACGTCGACCGCTTCTCGATCCGAGGCGCGGGGCCACAACCGCTGGCCATCGTCCGGGACGTGGACGCGCCAGATCAACGACACCGTGTACTGCGGACCAGTGATGCCGCTGAAGTACGGCTCCACGGGAGCCTCGCCTTCAGGTGGAGTGGTCGTCTTCGTCCACTCCCGGAGGATCTCTGGCAGGACTTCTGGCGCCCGGCCAAGAAGCTCTCGCGGCGGCCCCAGAACCTCCGCCACACGCCCGGGGGACAGGTTCACGGTTCCAGTCCCATCGCCGCCGCGAGCGTCCTGCAATCGCTGGAGTACGCTGGCTGGCTCTTCACCATAGACCGGCCAGGTATCGAGACTTGCCCCAGAATTACCGCTTCCGCGGCGCGACTTGGGAGGCGGCACGTGCACGTAGACGGCGCGCGCATGCGTGTGCCTTCCGAGTCGATTCAGCCTGCCCAGCCGTTGCGTGAGCGCCCGTACGCCGCACGCCTCCGTAACCAGGTATTCCGCGTCGATATCCGCGCCGACCTCCAGGGTCTGTGTTGCGACCACGATCAGATGGCGTGGTCGGTCGCCGCCTCCGTCGCGAGTCGCAGCCATGCCGTGCTCTCGGTCGAGGATCGACGCGCGGATTCGTTCGGCCTCCCGTTCGCGCGTGAGCCCGATCAGAAGCAGCACGTCGGCCACCGCCTCCGCCATCGTCTTGCGCAGGCGGCCGAAGGTCTCCCTGGCCGTCTGCGGCGTGTTCGCGAACACCACGCACGCTGCCGGGTTCACTGCGTCCCGGATGAGGTCGAGCGCCGCATCCGTCAGGTGTCGAGCGCTGTCACCGGCTTCAATCCGCAATTCCAACGGCTTTGCAGCATCGAGCCGCTGGCGAACTACCGGGTGCGCTTCATCTTCGTCGTCGAGGCCGAACGGTTGCCCATCGGCGTCATCGCCGGTCGCCGTGAGCGTGACCAAGCGAGTGCTCGACCGGGCCTCGCCGAGGATGGCCTGTGCTCCGGGCGTGCAATCGGCGACTGCCGGGAACAACGCCCTCAGATGTGGCGCCAGATGCGCTTCATCCAGCAGGACCAGGCTGTCGGTTCCGGCCATGGCGGCATCGACCGCGCGCAGAGTCGATCCGTAGCCTCGAAACAGCAGCCGGGAGCCGTACATCGGCAGGGTGCATAGCAGAATCGCGGGGCGCGACGGGTCGGTTGGCGTCCGCGACGCGATTCCGCCGCGCAGCCGGATCACCTCGAGCGGCGCCGCGCCTGGATCGGCGGACAGCGAACGGAGGCGGTGGGCGATGCTGGCGAGAACCGCGGTCGAACGTCTGTCGAGTTCCAACGAATCAGGGTCGCGGAGCGCATTGGCGATCGCCTCGGCATGCTCGGTCGTCGAATCCACCAACAGGCGCCGGTTGACGACCCACCAGATACGGGTCGGTGCCGTGCGCGTCTCGGGTGGGCGGTCGGCTTGCGACGCCAGCCACCACACCGCGATATCCAGGCAGGCGGTCTTTCCCAGACCCGTGGGTATGCTGATCTCGGCGGGCCACTGCTTGTCGGGCGTAGCTACCCGTTCCGCTAGACGCTTCTGCCAAGGGAAGGGTTCACGCCCGGTGACCGCGAGATAGAACTCGGGAAATACGGGCATGGGGGGCAATGCGGATCCAACAGGCTGCTCTGTCTTCATCGCAGCCCCCCGCTCAGTCATCGACCGGAATGCATAGCCCGAATCCACGCTGCCGCCCGGAGCCGATCACGACCGGTCCTGGCACCGGATGAGCGAACCGGAGCTCGACATGAGAGTACGGAAGTGCAGCCCGGCCGGGACGATTCACCTCCACGGGCGCCAAGTCGACTGCTCCGACGATCAGCGGCGTGCGCGTCGACCGAAAGGCGACCGGCTCGGGCAGACCCGCGTGGCGACACCACCGGGCGACTTCGGGCAAGTCGAGTGCCCGTCGTCGCTCATGGATTGCCGGAAACGCCGTCGCCCAGCCGCGCGACCAGCGGAGCCAACGTTTCGGATGGGCTGCGTGAGGACGCGCCTCGTCCTCGCGGAGAGCAACGGACACATCGACGCCACGACCGGTGAGCCGTCGTATGGCGACCGCAGCATCGAGAGCCATCCGGCGTGCGGTGAAGTCGCAGCCCGGCGGCAGCCACAGGGCCAGACCGTGAATCCGTCCGCGCGACCACCGGTCACCCACGTCTGGAAGGGCCAGGTACCGAGCAATCTCGTACCCGTTCTCGCCAAACCCGTGGCCATGCAGAACCGCCGGAGGTTCGCCATGAATCCTTTGGTGCTGGCTGAGAACAGCTTCCTTGAACAACGCCGTAACCGCGGAGATGCGGCGTCCTGTGACGGCCGCCCCGAGGCGCAGCCACGCCACCACCTCGCCTCTGTCAACTGGGTTGGACGACCGGGGTGAGCGGTACCGCATTCCGTGCCGGAGCGCCGGGAACTGCAGCCGGGTCACCGAGGCGCCGCGCGAGCACCACTCGTCGTACATCCGGTCGAGTACCTGGACGTCGCCGAGCTCGGTGACATCGATCACCTCGTCGCCCTGCTGCCGGTCGGGGATGAAGGCATCGTCCCTGGTGGCCGGCATCCGGGTCGTGACGCGGACGCGCACTGGCGAGTCGGAGGCGCCGAGGTAACCGACGCGCGCGGCGCGGCGCCGGAGCGCCTCGATGATCGGTTCGGGTGGCAACTCCACGTTCCACGAGTAGACGACGTCGGGATGGCGCGGCGAAACCCGCACCCCCGACCGGTTGAGTGCTCCTGACCGGCCAACGTACTCCTGATGGGTCGACTTGGATGCCCTGCTCTCGTGCCTGACGACGTATCGCGGCTGTAGACGTTGATGCGACGGGCGCGCGTGGGCGTGAATCACCGGCGGCGGCAACCGCTCGAACCACGCCAACTCCGCACCGTCGGTTACTCGGCACTTCTGCCGCGTGCCGTCCGCCGCGACCAGCGCCGCGAACAGACGGGCGGGCGAAGGAGGCCACTCGCCGCTGGTCAGCCGGCCGGTGTTCGCGGTGCCGTTCGGGTCACCGCGAAACGTCCCGTGCAGCAGTTCGACCGAGATCGCCAGCATCAGTCGGCGAGCTCCGGCCACGTCGAACGGATCGCCGCGTTGAGGTTCTCCTTGGGTGTCAGGACCGTGGGCGGTTGCCCCCAGCCGTCGAGCGGTACGCCGACCGACTCTGCATGCGCTCTGGCCGATTGCAGCAGCGTGTGAGTCGCCGCGTCGTTGCCGAGGGTGCACGGCTCGTCACTGTCGCGTCCGAGCCACGTCACGGTCGACGCTCTTGGTCGCAGCTCAGCACCCGACCGCAGCGCGAATCCTCGTCCGAAGGCGAGTTGGTGCGCATGTAGCCCGAGCGCTACCAGCAGGGCGCGCGTGGCCGCATCTGCATCGCCCGATTGGTCCCGACCGAGACTGATTCGCCGGAGCTGAGCGAAGGACACCGTCGCTCGTTGCGTCACGCGTGCGAACGAGACCGCGGCCGCCACGGCCTTGTCGCTGCTCATGAACGGAACCTGACCGTGGCCGATTTCGGAGAGCCGGTCGTTCTTGCCGCCCTCGACCTTCTCACCCTTTCCAACGTCCCACTTCGTCCGGTCGTCCGGGTTCGAAGTCACGGCCTCTTCAGTGTTCAGATTCAGGGCGTCGCCTTTCAGTCCAAGCACCCTGGTGTCCGTCGACGCCGGCTGCCAACCGATGATCTCCGACACCCAAGCGCGGGCGTGCTTGCTGCTGTGGCGCTTCTTGCCCAGGTGCGACTGCCAGAACCCGTAGAGCAGCGCCTGCGGAAACCACGCAATCAGAGGGCCGCAGGTCTCCGCGGTCGCGCCGAAGATGGATTGGCCGAGTTCTGTCTTGATGAAGTCCTGGTCGCCCAGCTCGGCGTCTCGAAGATACGCGTCGCCGTTGCGATGTGGGAACTCCAGACTCGACAGGCGTCTGGGCAGATGCGCCGGCAGATGGGACAGGGCTGACAGATCCAGGACGAGTTCAGGTATCGATACCGCTTCGCGGTTTCGGCGCAGGGCGTCTTCCAGACGGTTGGCCTGCGACGCGACGTTGTCGACGACGATGACCGGCGTGGACTCGGTATCGTTGCACGTCGCCCACCGGCGGTCCTGTTGGTAGGTGCCGCCCTCGTACACCGCAGGCTTGACCGGACCGCCAGGACCCGCCAGGGGAACGAGCTCCGTGTCGATCCGGATACCGTCATCGAACGAGTCGTCTCCGCAGCCGTTCAGTAGTGCTTCGAGATCGATCATGCGGGCCATCGCGGCCACCTCCCTAGTGATTCGGATTGCCTCGCCACGTCCCGCAGTGGGGTATCGGTCGTTGGTTGGAATGAGAACAGTCGCTTGCAGCGGGCCTCAACGCAGGCGGCGACCTCCGTGCCGGCAGCGGCTGGCGGCCCGCTCTTTTTCGAAGGATGACAGGCACGTGTTCGTAGGCGGGCGGACCAGGAAGGCCACCAGACGGAGGGCCCGTTCGGCCCCGGGGACACGCGCTACGACTCCGTGGACTTTCTCGCCAGACGTGCCCTACATCGGAAAGGCGCAGGAGAAGGCGCGTGTGCTGCGCACCGAGCGCCGCCACGACCCGGCCACCGGCGCCGCCTATGCGTGGCTGGTCTCGCCGACGGCGATGGTGAACCACTTCTACATCTACGCGGTCGACGCCCAGCCGGCACCCTGGTCCAAGCGTCACGGCTCGCGCGCGGGCGCTGCCGTCGGCCGGTCGCATCTGATCGCGTTCGACTCGCGTGACCGCGGCGCCCGGGAACCGGGAACGCTTCACGAATCCGTTGCATCACACTCGCGCTGGCGGCCGACGTAGGCTGGATCCGTCTCCTCGGCCGCCCAGTCGCGGAACGACGAGCGGAACCCGTGGGCCACAGCGGCGACCCGGTGCTGCTGGAGCATCTTGGGCAGCGTCGACGCCGAGATCGCCTTCCCGCTCCGCATCGGGAACACGAGCCGATTGCCGGCGCCGAGCGTGCGCGCCGCGGCGAGGAGCTCCAGCGCCCGCCCGCACAGCGGAACACGGTGCTCGCGCTTCGCCTTCATCCGCATGGCCGAAATGGTCCACACGCGCTCTGTCGTGTTGATCTCGGTCCACGTGGCGAGTCGCACTTCCGCCGACCGCGCAGCCGTCAGGACGAGAAACTCGAACGCCAGCTTGACGGCGGGCTGCGCCGACCTCGACGACCGCACCGTCTCAATCGCCGCGGCCACGTGCTTGTGCGGCAGCGCCAGCCGGTGCGTCACGATGTCCTGCGGACCGAGCACCGGCAGCACCCGGTCGCACGGATTGTCGTTGCGCAGGTCCATGGCGATGGCCCACTCCAGCACCGACCGGAGCCGCCGGCGCACGGCGCGGGCCGTCTCCGCCTTCACATGCCAGATGGGCGAGAGGATCTCCAGCACGTCGGCCGTGTTGACCTCGGAGACCGGCCGGCCGCCGACGCGCGGGAAGGCGTAGCGTTTCAAGGCTCCGCCACCAGTTCTGCGCGTGCCACCGGCCGCGCCAGCCGCCCTGCTTCTGTTCGAGCACGCGGCGGGCGGCCTCGGCAAAGGTGGGAACGCCCTGGACGCGGCGCTTCTCCGAGAGGGGGTCGCCGCCCGACCGGGCCAGCATGCGGTTGGCGAGGGCCTGCTCGCGGGCTTTGGCGAGCGGGACGAGTGCGGCGGCGCCGAGTCCGAGTTCGCGGCATCGGCCACCGACGACGAGCCGCTGGACCCAGCTTCGGGTTCCGGATGGCTGAACCTGCAGATAGAGGCCATGGCCATCGCAGTACCTGCCCGCGCGGGTGACGCTACGTGGAAATGGCAAGCAGAAAAGGGCGACTCGCCGCTCGCGCCGGCTCGGAGCTGGTTGTGGCCGGACGGAATCGTCCGGCCAGTGAGTACACTGACCGGTTCGTTGAAGGTTGCGCAAGGAACGACAAGGGGTGATGGCAAACAGGTCAGACCGCGATCCGCGAAACCTGAAAGGCCCTCGGAGCACAAGCCCGTGAAGCGAATGAGGTGCGGATCGGCTGATTCCATCGGGGCCGGCGGGAGCAAGTCCTGCATCAACAGGCCGGATATAGAACTGCAACCTGTCCGCCAAACACGCCAGACTCGTCCCTTGCCAAACCGGGAGACGTCCATATAGAGGGCCTTATGCCGTTGCCCTGCGGACCGGCCTCAACCCACCCACACATCCTTCAGGAGAGCCCTATTCTGCGGCGCGCCCCTGGCCCGTGCGACCTCCGGCGGGGTGCAGGTCCGGCCGGCTGCGGTCGATACCTCCGGGCGTTGCCTCTCCGTGACGGAGACCGCGGCCGCGGACTTGGTACACCCGCGGGCCGCGGGCCCCCGACCTCCGCCCCTCGACCGCCCGCCCCGTGTTCGATCTCGCTGTCAGAACCTGTGAGCCGCCAAGTCTGATGGCGAGGGCCGCAGCGGCCGATACCCTGGTCGATGTCACTGTTCGCCGTGCAGCAGACCGATGCCTTCAGCATGCAGTGGCTCGAAGGCGCGCGAAGCATGCTGCCGGTCCTGCTCTTCCTCTTCGGTGTGGTGTTCGGTGCCTCAATCTCCTGGGCGATCGAGCGACTCGCGGACTGGAGGGAGCGCCCGACCGTGGACGGGACTCCGGACAGCGTCCAGCTCTGGCACCGGGGAAATGTGATCCGACTCACTCCGGATGCCACACGGCACCTCGCCAGGGACCTGCTTGGCCGCGCCGAGGAGATAGATCTCCGGACAGGCAGATCGACTAGCTAGCTAGTGTCAGCCAGAAAACCCCCGTTTCGGGCGGAGATCTGCGCCAATTCGTGGCATTCTGGGGGTGATGTTGGCGCAAATCCGGTCGCGACGAAGGCGCCTGACGGGCTGCGGGCAAGCGAAGGACAGTATGTCGCCCGGATGTCCTGTTTCAAAGGACAGTAGACCCGTGCCGTCTTTCGACGGCCCGGAATCCGGTCTGATTACGAAGACCGATTGGTCAGGCCACGCGTCGTCGTCGTTTGCGCTCCCGCTTCTGCAGAATCAACCCGATGCGGTGCAGGTTCGCCGCCAGCACTGACAAGGCAACCGTACGGGCGAAGCCCTCCGCACCATGGCTGCGAACGCGGTCGAGTCCCCGATGCTCCAATCCGTTGATGGCAGACTCAATCGCCGGATGCGCTCGCCGCGCGGCCACAAACGACTCCTCCGCCTCCCGCTCGCGGTTGGCCTTCGAAAGATAACCCTTGCCCGGCAACGCATTGACGTCGAGTAGCGCATCGAGCCCGACCCGGTTGGCGGGACTGTGAAAGCCCCGGTCGAAGCTGCACGCCCGCAACTCCGGATACAGTACCTGCGCTTGCTTCACCATCGGCACCACCACGTCCACATCCTCGCCCTCCCACAGGACCTCGTGGTGAAGGATGAATCCATACTGGTCTTCGATAAGGGCGACAGGAACTCCGAGTTCAACCGGCGTGCCCGCCTTGCCTTTGGAAATCCAGCGCGTGTGGCCCTCGAAGATCGAAAAGACCTTCTCCTCGTGAGGAATCGTCTCACCACGCAGAAGACGCCGCTCCACCTGGTCAATCTGCCGCCGCGCATGAGCGACAAAGCCTGCGATGGAGCGACAGGTGAATTCCGCCACGCCCTGGTTCCGCAACGCGTCGAGTGTTGCCTCTGCTCGCTCAACCAGCGTCCGGCAGCGCTCCACATACGCCTCCACCCGCTCCGGATGCCGCTGTGCCCGCCGCGTAGAGCGCACCTTGTTGAACAGTTTCTTGACCTCGCGGCACAGATACCGCCACTGACGCCAGCCGCCCACCGCATGTTTCTCAGCCGCCCGCCCCGTCTCCCGCAACAGGCACCGCACCGCGTCCCACAACAGGTTGACGTCGGTCGGATAATGCACGTCGGTTTCGACCACGAACGAATCACACCGCCCGCGCAATGGCTCGCCAGGCTTTTTTTTGGCGACCTTGTGACCGCTCTCCACCACCAGGCGCCCCACCGCCGACAACAGCTCGGGCGTCAACAACGACACGTTGTCGACCACCGTCTGGTACTCGTAATGCGTCTTGTCACCGAAGTCGCTGTGGCCCAGGAACGCGCGTATCGTATCGTGGTGGTTCGTCAATTCATGAATACGGTCGAAGTCGCAACCCAGCCCCTGCTTCAGGACCCCAAGCACCAGAATCTGCCACAGCTCCATTCCCGGACGCCCGACCGTGCGGTCGGCCTCCGGAAGAATATGTTCGTCCAGCAGCGCAAACAGCCGCTCGCGCAACTCCTCGTCACACCAGATGTGCTGAAGCCCCTTCAACACCGCCGGGATGTCGTCCCGCGACTTCGGGTTGATCCAGATTTCCTCGATCGGCACCTGCCCGAGCTGGAACTGCGATCTGTGAACTTCTCTCATGATGGCAATGTCGCGAAGATGGTCCCGAAATGGGTCGATCCTTGGGAGATCACCCGCAAAGAATACGACATCTCGACGATCTTCGCCACTCAAAATCGGCGGTACACCCTGTAGAATCAATGACTTGCGGGTTTTCCGCCGAACACTAGCTAGTGTCAGCCAGAAAACCCCCGTTCCGGGCGGAGATTTGCGCCAATTCGTGGCATCCTGAGCGTGATTTCGGCACGACCCGGCCGCGACGGAGGCGCCTGACGGGCTGCGGGATAGCAAAGGCCAGCAAATCAGCCCGGATGTCCTGTTTCCAGGGACAGTAGGACCGTGCCGTCTCTTGTCGGCTCGGAATCCGGCCTGGTTGTCAGGGCCGGTCGGTCAGGCGACGAGTCGTTGTCGTTGTCGTTTGCGCTCCCGCTTCTGCAGGATCAATCCGATGCGATGCAGGTTGGCCGCCAGCACCGACAAGGCAACCGTCCGCGCGAAGCCGTCCGCACCATGGCTGCGAACGCGGTCGAGTCCCCGATGTTCCAACCCATTGATGGCAGACTCGATCGCCGGATGCGCACGCCGCGCGGCCGCAAACGACTCCTCCTCTTCACGCTCCCGGTCGGCTTTTGAAAGATACCCTTTCCCCGGCAACGCATTGACGTCGAGCAACGCATCGAGGCGGACCCGATTGCCGCGGCTGTGAAAGCCCCGGTCGAAACTGCACGCCCGCAACTCCGGATACAGTGCCTGCGCTTCCTGCACCATCGGCACTGCCACGTCCACATCCTCGCCCTCCCACAGGACCTTGTGGTGAAGGATGAGTTGATACTGATCCTCGATAACGGCGACAGGAACCCCGAGTTCGACCGGCGTGCCCGCCTTGCCTTTGGAAATCCAACGCGTGTGTCCCTCGAAAATCGAAAAGACCTTCTCCTCGTGAGGTATCGTCTCGCCACGCAGAAGACGCCGCTCCACCTGGTCAATCTGCCGCCGGGCGTGAGCGACGAGGCCTGTGATGGAGCGACAGCGCAATTCCCCCACGCCCTGGTCTCGCAACGCGTCGAGCGTTGTCTCCGCCCGCTCCACCAGCCCCCGGCAGCGCTCCACATACGCCTCCACCCGCTCCGGATGCCGCTGCGCCCGCCGCGTCGAGCGCACCTTGTTGAACAGTTTCTTGACCTCTCGGGACAGATGGCGCCACTGACGCCACCCGCCCACCGCGTACTTCTCAGCCGCCCGGCCCGTCTCCCGCAGCAGGCAACGCGTCGCGTCCCACAACAGGCTGACGTCCGTCGGGTAGTGCACGTCCGTTTCAACCACGAACGAATCACACCGCCCGCGCAATGGCTCGCCAGGCTTTTTTTTAGCGACCTTGTGACCGCTCTCCACCACCAGGCGCCCCACTGCCGACAACAGCTCGGGCGTCAACAAGGACACGTTATCGACTACCGTTTGGTATTCGTAACGCGTCTTGTCATCGAAATCGCCGTGTCCCAGGAACTCACGTATCGTCCCATGATGGTTCGTCAGGTCGTGAAGACGGTCGAAGTCGCAACCCAGTCCCTGCTTCAGGACCCCCAGCACCAGAATCTGCCACAGGTCCATTCCCGGACGCCCCACCGTGCGATCCGCCTCCGGCAGAATATGCTCGTCCAGCAGTGTCAACAATCGCGCGCGCAACTCCTCGTCGCCCCAGATGTGCTGAATCCCCTTCAACACCGCCGGGATGTCGTCCCGCGACTTCGGGTTGATCCAGATTTTCTCGATCGGCACCTGCCCGAGCTGGAACTGCGATCTGTGAACTTCTCTCATGATGGCAATGTCGCGAAGATGGTCCCGGAACGGGTCGATCCTTGGGAGATCACCCGCAAAGAATACGACATCTGGACGATCTTCGCCACTTGAAATCGGCGGTTACACCCTGTAGAATCAATGACTTGCGGGTTTTCCGCCGAACACTAGCTAGGAGGTCGCGTGGGCAACCGGCCTGACCCCGACGTCGTAGCGGGAAACTGGAGCAAATCCAGCCGCAAGCGATGTCAACGGGCGGCCGCGCGTCTTGGAAGAGCGAACCGCAAGCACTTCCGAACCGGCGACGGCCGCAACGACATCCTCTGCGCCGACGACCTGTTGGCAAGGCCTCCCATGTGCGCGCCGCCCGGCGCAGGCGAACGTTCGACATCCTTCAGGATTCCCATCCCGAAGGACGCCGAAACAGCGGGGCTGACGGCACGCCGAGCACGCCGGAAAGAGACATCCATCAACGACCTCACGGCCGCGATTCGAGATCGAACCGTCCGCCGCCGTCTGCCCCTGACCGGGGCCACCGGGTGAGATCGTTCCCGCAGTTGGACCGAAGGACGCCGTTCTGCGCCGGTGGGCGATCGTCTCGCCGATGACGGTCGTCGCGTTTCATGCGCCGGGGTCGGGATGTCGTCGTCGCCGCTCGCGCCGTGGCCGGTCGTTGCGCTCGACGCCGATGCGGTAGTCGTCGGCTGCTCGCCGCTTGGCCGCTCTGCCCGGCTGCGCAGCCGGGTGTGACGACAGGTACAAGGTGGCGGCGAGCGTGCTTCTGCTGGCGGCGCACTTGCGCCATCAGCGAACGACGGGAAACACGGGCGCCGCGGTTCCCGAGGAGAGCCTCCTGGTCGGCCGCGTCCGGGTGCGCGGCCCGGATATCGCGCAGGGTTCGCGCCGACAAAGTTCCTGCACGCGGTCAGGTTCCCGGGTATCGGAACCGGTCATTGGCGGCGTACCGACGGTCGCCGTACGCGTGCGTTGCTGCGTCGTGTGGCCAGGGTGCGGAATGTGCGGCAGAGGAAGCGGGCGGCATCCGCGAGGGCTGAGGGTCCCTGGAACACGTGAGTGCGGACGCAGTCGGCGCCCAGGATCCGGATCGTGACCCGGTTGCGGCCGGCGCACGCGGTCTGCGGTTGGACGCGGCGCCGGTTTGGATCGTGGCCGCGGCTTGTGACGCAGCAGGGCTGGTTGTGGTTGCGCATGGTCGTCTCCGTTGCAGGTTGTCGGTTTTCGGCAATCGGGTCAGCGATTCCGGTCGCTGCCGGTCGATGCGCTCGACGCGGGTCGTGTTCGGATTCGGGCTGGCATCGTCGTTCTTGGGCGTGCTGCCGGACGTGCGTGTAGATGTCGTCGTGCTGCTGGCGACTCCGGAATGCCGAGTGGAGCGAGAGTGATGCAGGAGGCAGATACGCGATACGGGTAGCGGTCTGGCGAGGCTTCCCATTTCCTTGCGACCTGCTCGTCCTCGTCGCACCACGCCGGATGGCGCCCGGCCGCCGCGGCTCAGGACGCGCGGCCGGGCGGGGTGCCCGCGGCGACGCTGCCCACGGCCGGCGTGCGCTGCAGCGCCAGTTCCAGCAACTCGTCGACCCGCGTCACGTAGTCGACTTCGACCGCACGCCGGAGGCTGTCGCCGAGGTCCTCGTCGACCTGCGCACGGTTTTGCCGCGGCAGGATGACCGCGGTGCGCGGCCAGCACCTTCTCGGCGATGCCGCCGACCGGGAGCACCTGCCCGCCGAGGGTGATCTCGCCGGTCATCGCCATGTCGGTACGGACAGGACGCCGCGTGAAGGCGGAGACCAGCGCGGCGGCCATCGTCACGCCGGCCGAGGCGCCCTCCTTGGGGACCTCGGCCGACTGCACGTGCAGATGGACGTCGGTATCGCGCTGGAAGGCCGGGTCGAGACCGTAGCGTGCGGCGTTGGCGCGCAGCCACGCCAGCGCGGTGCGCGCCGACTCCCGCATGACCTCGCCCTGGCGCCCGGTAAGGGTCAGCGCCTCTGCTCCGGGCAGGCGGCTGGGCTCACGGCGAGGTAGTCGATGAGACGCTCCTTCACCGCGCCGTGCGCGGCATGCCCCGAATCGAGGACCGCCCGGACGCGCCGACGGCCACGGCCAGCGACCGCTCGCCGGTCCCCGGCTGCCCGGCCAGATAGAGGACCTCCCCTACTCGCCGGCACGGTCGTGATCGAGCTCGCTGGGCGCCCACGCCGACATCTGCTCGAGAACCTGCCGCCCTCGGACCCGCACGACCTCGGACAGGTCGAACGCCAGTTCGACGAACGCGTCGCGGAAGCGATTGTGCTGCGTCGGGTCGGTCTCGATCTCCGCTGTCCGGCCACGCCGTGGGCCTTCGACGGTGAGCAGGCCGAGGGCGTCGAGCGTCTGACCGTATTCGTCGATCGTCGCGGGATGGACGAGCAGCACAGTGGCGTCGTCGTCTCCCCGGAGAGCTTCACGCGCATCCCGTACATCCTTTCCACGGTCGTCTTGCTCTTCCCATGGCCGTCTTGCTCCTTCCACGGCCGTCTTGCTCTTTCCACGGCGGGATCGGGACGGTCCCCCGGGCATCGGCACGGCAGTGCGGGCTGTAACGGTTCGAGGTTCGAGCCGGGGCGCACCCGTCCAGCCTGCCGCCGCCGCGGGGCGGAGCGGCTTTCGGCGCCTACCGCCGCTACCACCGCAGGCAGGGATCGCCGAGAGCGGACAGGTCGTCGAGGACGGGGACGGCGTCGGGGATGAAGGCGGGCGCGTCGGCGTGCTGCCGCGCGTCGGCTCGAAGAGCGGCGTTCTCGAGCAGGGCGGTGATTACTACCTCGGCCTTGTTCATGGCGTACTTCAGCAGCCACGTCCGGCGGTTGTGGCAATAGATGCAGCGGCTGCTCTCGGGCCAGATGAGGCGGCCGCAGGTGCCGGCCTCGATGGGCAGGTCGACGCCGGGGCACAACAGCTTGCGGTTGATGTCGGCGCGGGTGCGGCGCATCAGCTCGCGGTTGGCGATGCGCCGGCGGAGCCTGCGCAGCCAGGCGCGCTGTTCGGGGCGAAGCAGTTCGATGAGGGGCATGGTTGTCCTCCCGGGAAAAGGGGAATGGCCCGGCAGGGCCGGGCGGAGCGGGCCGTCGGCCCAGCGCGTTGCCGTCTCACGGCGGCCTGCCGCGTCTGGCGTGGAGGGGAGCGCGTAAGCAGGAGGCGTGGAGAAAGGGCGCAAAGCCGGGCGTCGCCTTGCCCGCCTGCGCCGTTCCCGTGTGCCGCTACGCTCGTTCCTGTTCCATTGTCGTCCGCCCGCTTCCCTCTCCCGGGGTTGTTCGTTTCCGCGCCGACTCGGGGAGGCGCGGCGGGGCTTTGCCCGGCGGGTGGTCGGGCAAGGGTCGGTCGCGCACGGCGGGTGGCGTCGGACGCCTGCGGCCGATGCGGACATCCGGGTGCCGGCGCCTCCGTCTCGGCGGTACGACATGCCGAAGACAACCGGGGGGCGTCAGGGGTCGTACTGCGGGACCGGCGTCTGCGCCCGGTCGTTGTCGCCGCCGGTCCTGGTCAACCACGGGTTCTGGAGGGACGCAGCATCCTGCGCGCCGAGGAATGGGCCGCTGGCATCGCTAGAATCGCACGGCGCATGAACGTCACCGTCGTGATCCCGACCTACAACGAGCGCGACAACCTCCCCGTGCTGATCCCGGACGTGCACGGACAGGGCGACTACCGCGTGCTCGTCGTCGTCGACGACTCGCCCGACGGCACCGGCGCGGTGGCCGACGCCCTCGCCCGCGAGCATCCGGGGCGGGTGGAGGTGCTGCACCGCCGCGGGCGCAGGGGCCTCGGCCGCTCCTACGTCGACGCGTTCCGCCGCGTGCTCGCGGGCGACGCCGACCTCGTCTGCCAGATGGACGCCGACCTGTCGCACGCCCCTCGTACCTGCCCGCGCTGGTCTCGGCGGCCGAGAGGTTCGACGTGGTGATCGGCTCCCGCTACCTGCACGGCGCCAGCGTCGTGAACTGGCCGCTCCACCGCATCGCGCTCAGCGCGGCGGCCAACCGCTACGTGCGGGCCGTCACGGGCGCGCCGGTCGCCGACTGCACCAGCGGCTTCCGTTGCTGGCGGCGGGAGACGCTCGGCCGCATCCCGCTCGACCGCCTGGTCTCCAACGGCTACGCGTTCCTCATCGAGACCCTCCACGAAGCCCTGCGCCGCGGCGCCCGCGTCGGCGAGGTCTCGATCGTCTTCGTCGAGCGCCGGCAAGGCCGCTCGAAGGTCTCGCTGAACGTGCTCGCGGAGTCGCTGATCGTGCCCTGGCGGATCCGTTTCCGCCCGCCTGCAGGCCGCTGACCGGCGCGCCGCTCGAATCGATGGAACGCCGGCTACAGGAACGGCCGCCATCGCCAAGTCCGTGTCAGCGCCGGCGAAGAGTTCGCGCGTAGCGCGCCACCGCGTCCCGCTTCGACGCCATCGATCGGCGCTTCGGAGCCATCGACGAGCGGTTCGTCGCCGTCGACGCCAGGTTCGACGCCGTCGACAGGAAGTTCGACACTGTCGACGCCAGGTTCGACGCGCTCGAACAGCGGATGTCGCGCCAGTTCATCTGGCTCGCCGGCATGCAGTTCACGGCGCTGCTCGCCATCATGTCCGCTCTCTTCGCGCGCTGAGCGGCGCTCTCGGACGCGACGGCGTGGACAGTCATCGGCACCGGAGTCGCCATCCTGGCGGCAATCGGAGCAGCGTTCTGGAACATGCGGGCGGAGACGCGCGCGCTACGGGCTCGGATCGACGAGCAGGCAGAGGAGACTCAGGCCCGGATCGTCGTGGCGGGACGTTGGCGGTCATGGCTGGGTCGCGCGTGCCTGACGAGCGCATCTACCAAGTCGAGGGTTTCGCTGTCGACGTTGCCGTCGTACGAATCCTCCTCAGGTTGGCCAGGCCGGCCTTCCTGGCGAGCTCGTGATCGTGTGCGGCGCTGGCCCGCCGCGCGATGTCGACCACGCTATGCGGCTCGCTTGCCGGTGATCGCTTCGCGCAGTCCCTCCAGGAGGCCTTCGAGTTTGGCCATTCGCTCCCGCAACTGTGCGAGCTGTTCGGCGGTCTCCTTGCCCTGCGCCTCGATCCGGTCCCGGAGCTTCTCATTTCCCTTACGCAGGCTTTGGAAGCTCGCTCCGATCGCGATCAGGATCGTCACGCCAATTCCGATCACCGTCCAGGCTGTCGCGTCCATCTACCGGATTCTCCCGTAGCGGACAGCGGCGCCATACCGTGACCGGACCATCACACAACGCTCGTTGATCCGCGTATTCAACTGGCTGTTCTGTTCACCGTGACGCGCGGCGCGGCGGGAAGCAGGCCGCCCAACGTGGGCGTCGCTGCGACGATCGTGCCGATGATCGCCTTCGTGTCCTTCGTCATGATCCCGATCTACTCGTCGCTCTCGGCGGCGGGGATGATTGCGCGCTCGAGCGTCAGGTCAGCAACCGTTGGTCCACCTTGGCGAACTGGATCTCGACGTTGCGCAGGCGTTCGCCCATCTCCCGCACGTCGCTCCGGAGGTTGCCGACATCGCCGTCGAGGTCGCTGAAGCGGGTGTTCATTTCGGCTCGCAGGTCCCCGATCCGGGTGTTCACGTCGTTGATCCGCGTGTTCAACTGGCTGTTCTGGTTGATCGCGATCCCTCCAAGCGCCGCGATGATGCTCCCGATCGTCACCATCGTCCCGATGATTGCCCACGTGTCCTTCGTCATCGCTCCGACTCTACTCCTCGTGTCCTACCCTCGCAACCGCGCGTAGCGCGCCACCGCGCCCGCGCCTGCGATGAGCGACCCGACGATCGACGTGGGCGGCGGGGTCGTCGGGCTCGCCGCGGCGTGCGCGGTAGCGGCCCGCGGCCACGCGGCACGTCGAGGCGGCGGCGGCCACCTGGTCGCCGTCGACGGGAATCGTGGAGGCCGAGGCCTACGGGCGCACCCTGGCGCGGTTGGCCGCGGCGGGCGAGGTGGCGCTGCTGCGCGAGCGTTCCTTCCCCATAACGCGGGTCGGTTATTCGGCGGGTTCGGCCGCGGGGATTACTGCGCGCTCGACGCCAGCGACGCGCGTTTGGAGGCGTTCAAAGCAGCATGCGCCGACGCACTGGAGTACCGACGCCGGGAGACGGCACCCAGATCTCCCGCTGCAATAGGAGTCCGGCCCCGTCAGCCGACGAATCTCAGAATAGCGCCGATCGCCGCCATCGCGGCGACGAGACGCCACGTCAGATCCGCCTTCAGGTTGGCCAAGTCGGCCTTGGTCGCGGCCGCGTGCGTGTCGAAGGCCATCCCTGGCCGGGTATCACGCCATGCTGGCGCGGTCGGCTCAGCAGTATCTGCATCCCGCCTTGTGATTGGACGCGACGGCCTGGGTCGTCATCGGTACCGGCGTCGCCATCCTGGCGGCAATCGGAGCAGCATTCTGGAGCATGCGGGCGGAGACGCGCGCACTTCGGGAACGCATGAACGCCCAAGGCGAGCAGATGAGCCTCCTGCGAGAGCGAATGGCGCACCTGGAAGGCCTGCGCGAAGCCCATCACCGGGAAGCGGGTGGCCTGACGACGAGCGCGGCGCGCTCCGGCCGCCCGAGCTGTCCGCCCGCGCCGGTGACCAGCGCCCGTGTACCGCGTGCTCGTCGTCGACGACGACTCTCCCGACGGCACCGGCGCGGTGGCCGACTCCCTCGCCCGCGAGCATCCGGGGCGGGTGGATGTGCTGCACCGCCGCGGGCGCAGGGGCATCGGCCGCTCCTACGTCGACGCGTTCCGCCGCGTGCTGGCGAGCGACGCCGACATCGTCTGCCAGATGGACGCCGACCTGTCGCACGCCCCCCTCGTACCTGCCCGCGCTGGTCTCGGCGGCCGAGTCGTTCGACGTGGTGATCGGCTCCCGCTATTGGCTACCGGAGAGCGTCGACGCGATTCTTCTCCTGCGGTCTTTCTATAAGTCCGGCAGATGGAACTGTTTGCAGCGGATGGCCATGACGCCGGTGGGTGTGAGCGCGTGACCGGGAAATCGGGAATGCGCCCGGCTGAACCTCGGGCACGGATCTGCCGATACACCCTGTACGGCTAAACCAATTGCGAGGGTGAGTTTCGTGTCAGAACAGAGAAGATGGCTCCGCCTGGTGGCGCTGGCCGCCATCGTGAGCATGGGGGCAGGTCCGGCATCCGCTCAGGACGACGGCACGCGGCCGGCCGGCGTGACCTTCCTCGGCGACACCGGGTTGTGGTTCGTACCTACCGCCGAGGTGGTCGCGGGTGGCCAGGTCGCGGGCAGCGGCCAGGTGGCGACCTTCAACCGGCAACAGGGATTCACCGCGATCCAGTCGATGGCCGGCACGATTGCCTTCGGCGTCGGGGATCGCGTGGAAGTCTTCGGCTCGGTCCCCTTCCTGACGCGCATCGACCGGGACGTGCGGCCGCTGTTCCGCCCGCACAACCCACCCGTCGGCGGCGTGCTGCCGGACTTTCCGTTCGCCTCGAGGCCTTTCAGCGGCAACGCCATGGGCGATGTCGTCGTAGGCGCGAAGGTGAACCTGCTAACGGAACGGACCCAGGCCCCGTTCGCCGTCGCAGTGCGCGGCTGGGGCAGATTGCCCACCGGCGACGAGGACGCGGGTACGACGGCCGGCGCGCCCGCCGGCGCCGTCGGTCTGGTCGTGAGCAGGAACCTGGGCGGCGCCGAGATCGCCGCGAACGCCGATGTCGTCCTGCGCGGCGATCCGTCCGGCATCGACGTGCCCAACGGCCTGTGGTGGGGAGTCGGCGTCGGCGCGCCGGTTCGGGGACCGGTGCGGGTCTTCGGCGAACTGCTCGGCCAAGGGGTACTGGGTGGCGCGATGAAACTGACCGCGCCGCTCTTCGCAGCGGACGGAAGCATGAGCGGGCTCGCGTCATCAGACCATCGGCCCATCGACGCAGTGCTCGGCGCGCAGTTTCAGAGCCGCGGGTTCTCCGCCGGCGCCGGTCTGACGTGGGCCGTCCGGCACGTCGACCGCGGAACGGTCGGTCAGGCCGGCTTGGGCACCGACCGTGTCGGATTCCTGGTCCGCTTGAGCTACCACCCTGGCGTCCGGGTCTACACGCCGCCACCGCTACCGCCACCGCCACCGGCACCGCCCACACCGCCGGCGAACCGGCCGCCAGTCGTCTCAGTCTCGTGCGACCCGTGCGAGGTGGAGTTCGGCGACGAGGTCCACCTGCGGGCGGACGCCTCCGATCCGGACGGCGATCCTCTGGATTTCCGCTGGAACGCGCCGGCCGGCACCTTCCTCGACGCCACCGACCGGGCCACCACACGGTGGCAGGCACCGGC
Source organism: Vicinamibacterales bacterium (assembly GCA_965222905.1). GTDB lineage: Bacteria > Acidobacteriota > Vicinamibacteria > Vicinamibacterales > UBA8438 > WTFV01. The sequence goes on from OZ244976.1 coordinate 963,330, forward strand.
GCAGGAGGGCCCGCTCCCGATCACCGCGACGGTTGCGGACGGCAGAGGCGGCTCCGCCTCCGACGCGGCCACCGTGCTCGTCAATGCCCCGCCTCCGCCGCCGACACGCGAGTTCGTGTTCGAGGACATCCACTTCGACTTCGACCGCTACAGCCTGCGTTCAGGCGCCACACGGGTGCTCGACGAAGTCGTCGCGGCGCTCGCAGAGGATCCCGATCTCGGGATTCAGATCGAGGGACACACCTGCAACATCGGCACCAACGAGTACAACCTCGCTCTCGGTGACCGCCGGGCCACCTCCGTCCAGCAGTACCTGACCGACCGCGGCGTAGCGGCCACGCGCCTGCAGACGATCAGCTACGGTGAGGAGCGGCCTGCGCACGACAACGCCCGTGAGGAGACGCGCCGCCTGAACCGCCGCGCGGCCCTCGTGGTGCGAATGCAGTAGCGGTCCGACTCAATACGACTTGGCGAAGTACGCGTCGGTCAGGCCCGGCTGGCCGCAACGCACGCAGGCGCCGGTCGCGGGGGGCAGGTCGAACGCGAGGTTGCGGATCGTCGCCTGCGTTTCCGCCTTGATCTGTGCCTCGCAGTCGGCGGACCCGCACCACGGCGCAATCACGAATCCGTGCCGACCTTCGAAGGCGCGCCGGAACTCGTCGCTCGACGCGGTGCGGATCGTATGGCTGTCGCGGAACGCCACGGCCCGCTTGAGAAGCGCGGTCTGAACGGCGTCGAGAAGGCCGCTCACGCGCTCGCTCAGCCCCTCCATCGGCAGCGTCACCTTCTCGCGCGTGTCGCGGCGCGCCACCAGAACCTGCTGCTGCTCGATGTCGCGGGGACCGATCTCGAGCCGCAGCGGAACGCCCCGCATCTCCCACTCGGAGAACTTCCAGCCCGGCTTGTACTCTTCGCGGTCGTCCAGCATGACCCGCACGCCGCCGGCCCGCTTCAGGGCCGCCGCGACGTCCTGCGCGCGCGGGAGCACCGTGGCACGCCAGTCGCCCCGCGGAATCGGTACGATGACCACCTGGTACGGGGCGATCCGGGGCGGCAGGATCAGGCCGCTGTCGTCGCCATGGACCATGATGACGCCACCGATCAGACGGGTGGTCAGGCCCCACGAGGTCTGCCAGACGTACTGGACGGACTTGTCCCGCGCCTGGAACGTGATGTCGAAGACCTTGCGATAGGCGGTCGAGCGGAGGGTCTTGACATCCAGGGCGATGCCGTCGGAGCGGAGCTGCGCCTGCGCTTCGGCCAGCGAGCTGAGCATGGCGACCGCGCGGCTTGCATCGGAGGCCAGCTTCGGCGTGCACCGGTCGTAGATGCCCAGCACCACCAAGGCGGGGTAGAGTCCTGGCCTCCGCTTCGCCCGACGGGCGTGTTTCTCGCGGTAGTACGGCGTCGTGACCGGCACCGTCGTGCCCCGGGAGGTGCGAACGTTGACGGTCTCGAGGCCGTCGCTCCGCATCCGCCGGGGCAGGTGGCGCACGAGGGCGCTCGCCGCGTCGCCAACCGCGGCCGAGCGCACCGCGCGTTGCAGCACGGGGGTGAGGAGGGCGCCGAAGAACTCGTCCGCGATGGCCCGCAGCTGCTCTTCGCACTGCTCCGCTTCCTCTGCCGAGCTGGGCGCTGGAGCACGCGCCTCAAACTCCAGCGCCCGCCGGAGGGCAGTGCGCAGGTGGACGGGAATGTTGCGAAGATCGATCTCGCGGCTCGGGGTGTCGATGGCGCTCTTGTCCATTTCAACGCACCATCATGGGCAGTCCGAGCCGTAATGTCCAGTACCACCCTCCCCGTCTGTCCGAAGACCGGCTCAACCTCCCCCAGCCTCACAGTCCATCTTTGCCTACACACTGCTCCGGGAAATCGGGAATGCGCCCATCGCGCGTAGCGCGCCACCGCGTCCCGCCAGTGCGGCATCTCGATGCCGGCCGCCTCGAGCCTGCGGTTCGACAGCGCGCAGAACCGGGGGCGCGGAGCGCGCAGGCGGAGTCGCCATCCTGGGACCTTCGGGAGGATTGGCTGACACTCGGCGCGGTTGTGGCGGTTGGCGGCTTGTTGTGGCGCGCGCTGGGTACGCGGATCGATGACGTCGGCCGCCTCGACACCTTGGCCGCCGACGTCAAGAGCGTAGATCGCCGAGTGGCGCGACTCGAGGGCTGGCTCGAACGAGACCGCCTGGGTGCGGCACCGGACAGTGGAGCCATGCCGTAACGGGACCATCACACAACGCTCGCAACAACTCCCGATCTACTGGTCGCTGTCGGCGGCGGGGACACCGCGAGCGTTCTTCACCGTGACGCGCGTCGGTTATTCGGCGGGTTCGGCCGCCGGGATTACCACGCGCTCGAGTGTCGCGAGCCGCTGGTCGATTTTCGCGAAGCCCTGCTCGACCGTTCGCATCCGATCGTCGAGCCGCTGGTAGTCCTCGCGCATGTCTTCGCGCAGCGCCTCGATCCGGCTGCCGAGGTTCACGAAGAGGGTCGTGATCAGGACGGCCAGTCCGATTGCCGTCGTCAGGATCGTTCCGATCGTCGATCCGAGGATGATCTTCGTCTCGTTCGTCATCGTTTCGAATCTACTCCTTAACGGGCGCTGGCCGCAACGCCTCCGGTTGCCGACGTCAAGAGCGTAGATCGCCGAGTGGCGCGACTCGAGGACCCGCCTTGTCGGCCTTCGTGGGCGAGCTCGTGAACGTGTGCTCCGGCCACTGTATTCAAGTCGGTGTCAGCACCGGCGAAGAGTTCGCGCGTAGCGCGGCATCTCCACCCCGGCCGCCGCGAGCTTGCGGTTCGACAGCGCGCAGAAGCGGGGGCGCGGGGCGCGCAGCTTCAGCTCGTCCAGGGTGACGCCGCGAAATCGCCAGGCCGTCGGGACGCGCGACGCCGGCGCCGGCGCCGGGCAGCAGCGCCACGTCGCGCGCCGCGGCCACCCGCGCCAAGGCGCGCACGTAGGCTTCGGCCTCCAGGATTCCCGTCGACGGCGACCAGGTGGCCGCCGCCGCCTCGACGTGCGGCTCGCGCCGGCGCACGAAACCGCGGTCGACCACATCAAGGTCGGTGACGCCGTTGGCGTGTCCCCGCGTCGCGAGCGCTTCGAGCGCCCCGACCTGGTCCCGCGGCGGCGACGATCAGCTTGCCGCAACGCTCGCACGGCACGCCGTGCTCCTCGCAGAAGGCGTACAGCCGCTCGCGTCCCTCGACACAGAGGACGGCCTTCAGGGAATCCCGCGCGTAATAGATGCCGGCGTGGACGAGGCCGCTGTTGTAGGTGCTGGCCTCCTGCCCGGGGCCGGGCAGGCGTTCGATCACGCACGTCGTGCGGCCGCGGGCCGCCACCGCGCACGCCGCGGCCAGTCCGATCAACCCGCCGCCCCACGGCGGCGACATCGATCGTCGGGTCTCTCATCGCGGGTGCGGGCGAAAACGGACCCGCCAGGGCATGATGACGACGGCAACATGCATGCGCCGTGCGATTCCAGTCTGCAAGGCGCGGCAGGTTGTAGGCTTGTAGGGGAAAATGTCGGGATGGGCGGCCGGGATCTGATTGCGGGGTTGTGCCATGGATGATCCCGCGTACAAACAGTTGTTCTCCCGGCCACGCATGGTCGAGGACCTGTTGCACGGCTTCGCCGCCCGCGACTGGAGCCGCTCCCTCGACTTCGACGGCGGTGGAACGCGGCGGCGGACGTATCCGAACTGATCGCATCGGGCGGTGCGGCGCTGGCGCGGTATCAGCCGGCGCAGCGGTACTTTCTGCTGGACGAGGGCCGCGTCGGGGATGCCGACCTGCCGGGCGGCAATCTGGTGTCGGCGCTGATCGCGCTGGAGACGAGTCGGGATCGGGAGCGGCTGCCGGAGTTGTTGGGGTCGTTGATCGGTCTGCTGTGGGAGCAGGGTGACGAGGAGTTGACGCAGGCGTTCCGGTCGTGGGTGGCGCAGGTGTTGTTGCCGCGGCGTTTCCGGGGTGGGGAGTCCGGGTGGAGTCCGGGTGGCTGCCGCGGCTGGAGGAGGGTGCGCACGATGCTGGCGGAACAGGTTCGAGAGTGGACCGAGGAGTGGGTCGAAGAAGGCCGCGAGCAGGGGATCGCGCAGGGTCGCGAGCAGGGGATCGCGCAGGGCCGCGCCGAAGAACGGGCGCTGTTGTGCCGGCAGGCGGAGCGGAAGTTCGACGCAGCCACAGCGCGGCGGCTGGCCTCCGCGCTGGAGGACGTTGCCGGCGCGGGCCGGTTGGCGCAGGTTGGCGACTGGATCATCGAGTGCGGGACGGCGGCCGATCTGCTCGCCCGCGTATCGGATGAGCGTCGACGCGGCGTATGAGGTGAACCGGGCGCTTTGCGCCGGAGGTGACCCCCGCGGCTCGATTGCGGCGGCTTCACTGCATGCCGGCCCTATGCTGGCATCCGCGCGCATGCGGCAGGGCCTGTGCTCCTTGCGCGCGACGCCGGACCTCGGCGGCCGGATCCCGCTCACCTCTGCGGACGGTCCTTCGCCAAGACGAGAATCGGTTGGTCGATCGGGAACAAGCGCTCCGTATTCGGCCGCCCTCCGCGTCGTCGGCGCCGCGAATTGCCGACGATGCCGTCCACCCGCTCGACGAACGTCCGCCCCGCCACCCGAACCCGAGCAGATCCAGCCTCCACATCGATGTCCCCGGGGCGGCACGCCGTCTGTGGGCCGGCGCATGCCGCCGTGGTGCCGGCGGGGTCCGCGTTCAACCCGGCGCTTCAGCGCCCGCGCGACCCGCGTGGTTCCCCCTCGGGGACTCGGCGCGCCGTTCCAGTCGGCAGGAGAGCGCGGATCCCCACCGAAGGTCCGACTGTTACTGAGGCGGCGCAGAACCCTCGATGATCGGGTCGGTGCGCGCAGGCACCCGTCCTCCCGATGGGCTCGCGCGCCGGTTTCGCTCGGTCCGCGCAGACGCGCTGGCCATCGGTCACGACCCAGCCGGGCTCGCACCACCGGGTCCCAAGCTGATTCATGTCGCCCCCTTCCCACCGCCGCCGCCCCCGCCTGTCTCCGGCCAGTCGTGGCGGCGTGCCCTCGTCTTCGAGCCTACCCTGCCCCCCCTCGTGGCTCTACGGCAACGCCTTCCTCGACCATAACGCCAACGGCGTCTACGACGAGCCGTCCGAGCTGGGCGCGGTGCTTGCCGAACAGGGGGCGACGGGCACTGCACTGGCCGCCGCCGAGGGCGTCGCAGTGGACTCGGACTTGACGCCGACGAGTTCAGCGCGTCGGTCGAGCATGAGTTGGCCGTCGACACCTCGCTCCGCGTCTCCTGGTTCTACAGGAGGTTCGACTGAGGGCTGTCGGGTGGAGGGTTCTACTCGGCGTCGTCCTGGTGGCGGGGGCTCGCGCTCCCGCCACCGCATCGCCGCTCACGCTGCACGGGGAGACTCAACGAAGGGATCCTTGGCGCCACTTTGGCAGCCGCTCCAGACGAAGGCCGGGACCGGAATCCCGGCGACGCCACCGAGCCGCCGTCAAACTTCCTTCACCGATGGGCACGCTCAACGAAGGCCGGGACCGGAATCCCGGCGACACCGGGAAACGCGGCGGCGGCATGATAGAACACGGAACTCGCTCAACGAAGGCCGGGACCGGAATCCCGGCGACACGGGGAAACGCGACGGCGGCATGATGGAACGCGGAACTCGCTCAACGAAGGCCGGGACGCGAGTCCCGGCGACACGCACGCCGTCGCAATGGAGCCGTCGCAATGGATGAGAGCGCATTGCCGCGGGCAGTATCCGAAGTGCTCGAATGGCGGCGGTCGGGACGACGGGTTCGGCGTTCACAACCGTTCGGCTCCAAACGCCCGCGTCTTGTCCGTCGAGCCTCTGGGTTCGAACCGGACACTCCGCCACGCCGCGTGGACGCCCGCTCGCGGCCAAGTGGCCCTGGCTTCGGGTTCGGGGTTCCACGCGTCCAGGAGCGCGTCGATGCCGGCGCTGTCGAGGGGCTGCGGCCAAGCAGGCCAGTGGAAGCGACGCGGTTGCTGACTCCCCGGATTCTTCCGCCAACCTCTCTGCCGCTCGACTGCATCGTCGTAGCGGTCCACCTGCCGGTCAGCTTCCCGCCAGTCGGCTCCACGCCCACGTACGGGCAGGATGGCAAGGCCGAAGAACGCAAGCTCCTCGACGACAGGATCGGTCCACTTCGATCCCGCTTCGTCTGACAACGAGCCCAGTCTCGCCTGATCGAACCCCAACCCGTTGTCTTCGATTCGGGCGGCTTGACCGGCCAGCGAAGCTCGGAACCGCGCCGCCGAAGGTTCCAGTCGTTGATGGAGCTTCACCAGCCGATGGTGCAGCCACTTGATCGTCCCCGGGCCGGCGGGATCGAAAGGAGCATGCGCGACCTCGCCGTTCTCATCGACACTCAGATCGGTCATCGTCGACGACAGCGTCCAGGAACACGGGTGACCGCGCACCGCTCGTGCTCGCGTAACGAACGCCTCCACCGGAACCTTTCGCCGCAACTCGCCGGCTCCCTTCCACTTTTCGGCAATCGGCATGTCGGACAGTTGCGCCCTATCCGGCCAGGACTCGCATAGGGCGTCGACCGGATCGATTTCCGCGGCCGAGAGCACCGCCAGGGGAACGCCGTCCGTCGTCCAGTGCAGCCGGAGCCGGGTATCCAGCACGGTGGCGCCCACCGCTGCGAGCCAACCGTTGATCCAGTCGGCGGGCAGTCCGGGACATGTGAGCTGAGTCATCGTCCCGGCTCCAGTTCCACGTCGGCTCCCACGGACACCGCGTGGTCCGCGCGAATCACGATTGCTTCGAGCAACACCAGCCCCACGGCCCGAAGCCATCGCTGAGCCGCCTGAAGCGGGCTGGCTGGTCCCAGTCGACGAGGGCAAGGTTTGCCGGCACTTCGACAAACGCGCCCGCCACCCAACCCGACACAACCGCGGGCGTGCCGTCGGGAACCGGCGGTACCAGTGGCCGATCCTTGCCGTGGTGGCTGTCACCAAATGAAGCAGCAGATCCCGTTGCACTGGATCGCCCCAAGCCGGATTCTGTTTCAGCCACGCGCGCACCAGCCGAGCCGACAGATCTTCGTGTCGGCCGCCACGAGGCCACCCGGCCGCGATGCGCATCGACTCCCACAGGTGGCGCGGTGCGTTCGACTTGGCCGCCAGCGCACCCCGTTGTACCTCCGAATCGAGCCATCGCTGAAAGCGCCGGTCGGATTTGCCGACATCGTGGAGCAGGCCAGCGCGCTCAACGACGTCGGTCAGATCGGACGACAGGCCGATGCAGCGCGCGATCTCCCGCGCTCGCGCGGCCACCGTCATGCCGTGCTGCTCCAACTCAACCGCCGTAGCGCCGAGCGACGTTTCGTCGAACTCGCCGCTCCGGGACTCGGGCGTAGGGCTCATGGCCCGCAACCGGGGCACTTCCTTGCGGGCTTCCACGACCACCGAGATCAGCGTTCCGGTAAAGCCGGTCCATTCCGCCTGGTCCCAGCCGGCCGGCGTGGGAGCGGCCGTGACAACGGTCCGACTCGTCATCCTCCCTGTGTCCGGGCTCCTCACCCCGTCTCCCGTACGATGCGCGCCTTGGTCTGCTCGACCAGGTCCGGCACCCGCCGTTGGGTGTGCGCCACGACGCTCCGGACCGGCGTTTCCAGCCGCTGCCACACGGCACGCGGGTCCAGCTTCCGGACGCCTGCCGCCGGATACCGGAACTCCCCACCGTACTTGGTCAGGTGCTTCAGGTCGTCCTCGGTGAGGGTTGCAGGCAGTTCGCCGGCGACCTTCTCGGCCTGCCTCCACAGCTTGTCGAGCCCGTGCCGGTGCTCGACGCGGTTGCCGCCGGCGACGATCAGCGCCTTGAGCGAGTTCTCCGCCGCGTCGGCGAGCGACTGGCACTTGTACAGGTCCTTGACGTTCGTCTCGAACTGCTGGAGACGGTCCGCCGCCTCGTCGGCCCTTTCCTGCGCTTTGTCGGGATCGTACAGCGTCCGTCTGACCATGGCTCTCCCCGCGGCGAGCGCTCGTTCCGGATTCCGGGCGTACACCGTCCGGCCTTCGCCGAGGGCAATGCCCTCCAGATAGGCGGCGCTGTACCGATACCGTTCCGCGGTCGCGCGGTCGGTGACGAAGACGTCGACCTCGTCGCCGCTGCTCGCACACGTCCGCTTGCCGTCGGCGTGGCGCGCCGGATCGCCGATCACCAGCAGATCGATGTCGCTGTCGGGCGTGGCTGAGCCCCTGGCGAACGACCCGAACAGCACGACCTGTTCCGGGTCTGTGGCAGCCACGATCTCGTCGACCGCGGCGCGCACGCGCCGCTCGTTGAGCAGCCCCCGTTCAATCCCGCTTGGGTCCGCCATCTCGTGCATTATCGCACTGCTGATTTCTCTGTACGGGCGACTTCGTGTCTCGGTCGGCGGGTTCGACTCTCCCGGCCTGTCCCCGCTTCTGCGGAGCAGTATCTAAACGATTATAGGCATGGGGCTTGCTGCCGCCTTTCTGTTCTCGTCCCACGTCCCGCTCCACACTTGAGTTGCCTTGATAGGGCTGGTCCCGGGCCGTCTCTGGAGGAGTGTTGTGCCCTGGGCCGATCCTTCCTTCCACCAGCCGTCGGGCCAATCGCCGGATGTCGCTCAGCTTCGCTGGCCGGTAGTTCAGACTGCCCCACGCTGACGTTGACGTGCCGGTTCGGCGTCGGCGACTCGTCTTCGTGCACGTGTCCATGGACGTTGACCGTGCCGTGCGGCACCTGCAGCAGCCGCATGTGGGTTTCAGGAAGAGGCCCCTCGGGCCACTATAGGAGCGCTCGCTCGGGGGGCAGCGGAACGCGTCGTGATCCTGCGCATGGTCGATCATCCTGTCGAGCCGTGCAACCAGGGTGCGCGTGCCGGCGGGGCTCTCTCGTTGACAGCCCTGTTCTCGCGTGGCATCGTCGCTGTCATGCGTGTTCGGCTCACGCCCACGGTTCCGGCATTCCGGATCGATGACTTGGTTCTTGAGCGGTTGTGGCGGCTCCTCGAGGAGCGGTGCGCTCTTGAGGACGATGGCACTAGCTGCCTTTCGGTCACCGAGAGGGTTTGCGTTCCGGGGCAGCGCGGGACTGAGGAGCGTACCCACGAGTATCGAACCGTCGCTGAGCTTCGCCGCGGATCGCGTGACGAGCGTGTGCTTCGCCGCTACCGGCTGACCGTGTCGTCGTCGTGGAGAAATGACTCTCACAAAGTGCTGTTTCTTGCGTCCGGCGGCGGCCCGGTCTCCCTTGAGGTCAGCGGCCCGGACCCGGGCTGGTGTCATGAAATGGTGGACGCTGTTTTCGCTCTCCTTCGGCCCCATGGGGTCTGGTACGGCGCGGTTCACCGGGGCGGTTTCTGGGCCCCTCTGGCCGCCCTTGGGGGCGTCCTTCTCGCGTTGTTTGTGTCTCACGGTGTCACCCTGATGCTTGGCGTCCCTTGGTTCTGGCACGGCGTCGTGGTCGGCGCAAGCATCCTGGTGATGCTTGTCGTGGCGTTGCGGGACAGTCTTTTTCCGGCTGCCGACATCCGCGTGATCCCCCGTGTGGAGGCGTCCAAGTTCCTTCGGGACGTGTCTCCGACCCGCCCGCCCGGGAACGGCGGGTCTCCAGACTCTGGTCGAGAGTCCGCCGGGCCGGACGCGGCGGATCAGCAGCCCACGGGAACGCTGGCGGAGGGGCCGGACGGTGTCGTGGACTTCGCGGGCTATGCCCAGCGGAAGGGTTCGTCCGACGCATCGTGACGTTTTCACGGATGGTCCCGGAGTGACAGGGTTCGATGTCGTGCGGCGAGCCCGCGGCCTTGTCTCTCAGTGGTCCAGAGACACCGACAGGGCCAGCCTCCTGAGCACGCTCTGTGCTTGGTGGAAGTGCTTGTCGCCGTTCGTCCAGACAATCATCGCTGGGGCTTCGCGTGTCCGGTGGAACGGGATTGCCCGCGACCCAGGCGCGCGCAGCCGTGATGACTGCCGCGCTCGCTCCCGATCGTCGCGCCGCGTTCTTGCCGTGTAGAACGGTTGGCGGGTTCACCCGCGCGCGGGGGGCGGACCCGAACGGGTGCATTCGACTCATAGGACCGGTGGGTTCACCCGCGCGCGCGCGGGGCGGACCTCGAACGGGAACTGCACCGGCGGGGCCAGGAGGGTTCACCCGCGCGCGCGCGGGGCGGACCTGTAGCCGCCGTCGCAGGTGCCGGCCCCCCTTGGGTTCACCCGCGCGCGCGGGGCGGACCGTTACGTGAGCCGGCTGATCTGGCGCGCGACGGGTTCACCCGCGCGCGCGCGGGGCGGACGTTTCCGTGGACCTCCTGCCCCAGGCTGTGTCCGGTTCACCCGCGCGCGCGGGGGGCGGACCTTCGCGAATGCGTCACCGAGGGGGCCGAGCGGGGTTCACCCGTGCGCGCGCGGGGCGGACCGACCGTGATGTCGCCCATCGACGTCTCGATGAGGTTCACCCGCGCGCGCGGGGCGGACATCCCGGAGCACCTGGGCGGAGTTGCCGCTCGGGGTTCACCCCCGCACGCGCGGGGCGGACTCCGGCCAGACGCCGTTGGCGCCCTGTGTCTCGGGCACCCCCGCGCGCGCGAGGCGGACTTGGCGGTGTACCGGACCACCATGGTTGCGTCCGGTTCACCCCCGCAGCAGCAGGGGCCGACCCTCCTCGACCATCGCCTGGGTTGTTGCCAAAGCCTTCCGACAGTGGCGAGGTCGAGCTGGGGGCGGTCGCTGCCGCGTTATCGGCCCCACGCTGGCCGGCCGCGTTCCCAGCCTCCGGCCGGGCCCTTGATCCGCCCGGGCCTGTGCGGCGCGATGATTGTCAGGTTGCGGCTGCTGCTGGCCGTTCGCCAGCGCGTCTCCTTGTCCTCGGTTTCCTCGAACACGAGGACGTCGCCGGTGCGTTTGCGGCAGAGTGCCACGGCATACTCCCGCAACGCCCTTGCGCCCGGCCCCTTGTCTCGCAGGTGGCCGTTGATGCCCTTCGCCTCGAATTGCTCTTCGGCCTCGCCGGCTGCTATCGTCATCCGTCGGGGTGTCCCGCCCTGGGTCACGGCTTCGACGACGATGCGGTCGTCTTCGATTCCCAGGCGTAGGTGCGCGTAGCGCGCCTCAAGCAGCGCCTTCGCGCCTGTCTTCCCGATCTCGTAGTAGCGTCGTTCCTCTCCCGGCGCCAGTCCCACGAGGCGCTGGTGCGCTTCGCTGCCGATCTTGCCGTACGAGACGATCCAGGTCAGTGCCGCCTCGCCGACGACGTCGTGCGGCACCGTGTTGACGGCAATCTCGAGGCTGACCGGCTCGATCTCGGCGGCCTTGTCGACGTCGTAGACGTCGCGCGCCGGGTGTCGCGTCGCGCGTTTCAGCTTTCCGGCCAGGATCTGTGCCGTCGACAGCACTGTCTCCTCGCATCCCTCGACCGGCACCCTTGCGTGCCCGCGCCCGATCTCCGGCTCGTGGGCCCAGACCTGTACTTCCTGCCGGTCGGGCTCTTCCTCCCCCCGCGTGATCGTGAACAGGTTCAGTCGCGGTCTGTACCCGGGTTTTGCACCGAGCCTTTCGAGCTCGGCGTGCAGCCACCCGTAAGCGGCGCCCTGGAGTTCCGCCAGCTTCGTGCCCTTTGGGACCTGGAGGTCGACGTCGAAGCTCCCGCGGTGTTTCCACCCGGCCGCCAGGATCGTGCCGCCGCCGATCCGGTACTCAATTCCCGGCTGCAACTGCTCGAGCGCCCTTCGCACGACATCGCGCGTCTCGAGCCACAGCTCGCGGGCCGGGTTCGGCAGTGTCAGATCGTCCATCCGTCTCGGTCACATGCTCAGGCGGTTCAGTCCCTCGGAGATCGCGCAGCGCTCGATTCCTGCGCGTTCGAGCGCCGCGGCGAGCTGGCGCAACGTGTAGGCGTGTTCGGTCCACGCGTGCAGAACCTCGAATCCCTGAGCTTCGTTGGCCCAGGTGTCGAGGATTGCCTTTTGCCGCCCGGTGAGCGTCTCGGCGCGGATCGCCTCGAAGAACTCTTCGCTCGTCGGCCGCTGTTTCCAGCCGGCGCAGCTGCTGGTCAGCCGCATCCGGACGGTAGCGCTTCGCGGACCGGTCTCGTCCGCCGCCGTGCGGGCGTTGATCATCTTGCACTGCCACGGCTCGGCTCGGGCGTCGCTGAAGCGTGCCGACGGCAGCACCCGCGGGTGCGCGGGCCGGTAGCCATGCGCTCGCGCGTACTCGATGACTATCGCCGGCGCGTCATCGTCGATGTCGATGTCCTCGAGCGGGCCTTCGTCGTCGCGCTCGGCGCGGTCCGGATCGATCATTCCGGGCGAGCTCCAGTCGATGTACGGCAGCTGCCTGACCTTCATGGTGGCGTCTCCGTCCAGTGTAGAGCGCATTCAAGCGTCCTGTACCTGTACCGGCAGCAGGGGCCCGATGAGGCGTGGGCCGAGATCGACCACACCTCGCCAGCGACCAGCTACAGTTGCCGCCGGCGGTACGTGTCGATGATTGGCCTCGCCCAGAGGCTCGATTCGAGCCAGGTCGATCCCCGCGCTTGCGGGGTCGACCGCTACCGTGACGAGTACGGCTTTCAGGATCGCGGAACATCCCCGCCTCTGCGTTCACTCCCGGGCATGCCGGTTCGCGGGGCCACCGGCCTCGACCGCGACGTGGTCGAGGCGGTCTCGCCGTTTCCGCCCGACGCCTCGATTGAGACTGGTCCCGGCAGTGCTCGGGTGTTCGGCGGCCAGGTTCCGGCGGTCGTTTGCTCGGGCGCTGCGGCACACCCACCGCCCGGTCCCCGCCCGTTCGCACGGGCTTGCGGCTCTCCCCGCCCCAGCCGCCCGGCCAGTCCTGACCGGCGACCTCTCGCTCGTAGCGGTTGATGACCTCGTTTGCCTCCTCGATGCTGCGCACGACGCCTCAGCGCGCCCGCCCCTCGGAGACCGGCCTCGCCCCGGCCAGGTGGTTTCGATAGTGCCTTTGGCGATCGGCCGCTCACGGTGCGGGTTGCCGTCGCCAGGCGCCAGGCGTCCGGTGGCACAAGGCTCCCCTCGCAGCTTCCGCCAGGATGGGTCGACGGAGCTGATCGGCTATCGTCGACCCCGGCCTCACCAACCGCTTGTCAGTGCACCTTGCTCTTCTCAGGGGCCTCGTTCGGGTGCGATTCGTTGAACCTTCGCAGTCGACGTGCGATCGTCTGCGCTATCGTCTCCATGTTCTGCATCAGGGGCACCCCTCTCGTCCTGGACTCCGCCAGTGTCATTTTGGTTTCGTCTGTGTTCTCGTCTTCCCGCACGGTCAGGTCGATGATCAACATCGCGACGACCCGCATCAGGTCGTGCAAGTTGGTGACGAGCAGTGCCAGGTCCTCGCTACCCAAGCGCGTGGCGACCTCCCAGGCCGCGTTGCCCGGGCCGCGCATCATCTCCATCATCGCGTCCTGCGCGCCGTTGGTATGGCCGACCAACGCTTCCAACGCATAGCACAGAGCCGGTGCCGTCGGAGGGTTGTCAACCGCCCCGCCAGCCGGGGGCGTGTCTCCGGGCTGCTGGTTCGCGAGGGCGTCGGCGGCGCGCCTCAGCACACGGCGTGCCCTCTTGTACGCGGCCGGCGTGTGCTCCGGATTTTCGATCCCCTCGCCAATCTGGTCGTCGATCGCGATGACCGCCACGGCGAGCAGGTCGGCGTCATTACAGGCTGCGAGTCGCTTCGCGTACTCACGCAGGCTCTCCCGGTGTCGCACCCCCAGGGTGTCGGCAGCCTCGACCAACCAGCTGTCGAACCCGAGTACGACTGGTATGGGATGTGTGACCGCCTCGTGCTTCAGAATGTGGTGCAACCACACGATCGCCCGCTGCCTATGGCTCCCCGCCGCCTGTGCCACGCGCTCGACTTGTGCATGCGCACGATGAGCGGCCTCGTCTGCTGGCTCGCGGTATATCAATCGCGCGAGTATCTCGGCCTGTGTCGCGGCTACCATGTCCCATTTCGTCTGCATGTTCCTCCTCCTTGCGTTCTCGACCGGTTGCGAGGGGCACGACCCGATCCGGTGCTTTGCCCGGTTCGCTTCGACCGCAGTCGCGCCCCTGTCATGTCGTGTACGTCCGTTGCCCGCGAGTGCTCTCGTTACCGTCGCGGCAGTCCCAGTCGTCGCTCAGGACCGGGGTGGATCGCCCACGACGAATGTGGGATGCCAGCCTCTCGGCATCGTGCTCCAAGACGTGATCGACCTCTCCGTGTTGCTCGTCGTGCTCCTCGGGACCCGGCTCGCCGAGCAACGATGCTCCGGCGCGCCGAGCATCTCCACCATGCCCTTCGTGTTCCGCGTGTTGTTTGCCGTGCTCCTCGTCTTCTTCATGCCTTCGTTCTTCTTCGTTCCCGTCGTCCACTTCGCGCCCGTGGCCTTCGGCCTCTAGCGGCCGGGCCTTTTCTTCGTACGCGGTTGGTTCGCGTCGGCGTGCCGTTCCGCGCCTCACTTCGGGAGCGGCCACGCTCCGCTTCTGATCCGCCGGTCTTTGGGCTTTGAGGATTACCCTTGTCCGAGATGCTTTGCGGCAGTGATCGATACAACTTTGCCAACTGGCGTGACGCCCCAGGCCCATGATTCCTGGGCTCGCGCCCGCGAACGTGGCAACGTAGTTTCCGTCACTGTCCGAAGGCGCGCGGCGACTGGAATGACGACAGCGACATCGACGTGCTGGTCATCGTGGCCGACGGCGGCGCCGAGCGCCGCGAGGCGCTCCGCAAGCTCGCCTCCCGCCTGAGTGTCACCACCGACGCGCTGCCGACGATTCTGACGCGGACCGAGAGCGAATGGCGGCAGCTCGGCGACGCGGATTCGCCGTTGCGTCGCGGAATCGAACGCGACGGCTTCAATGTGTGGTAACGGAAAGAAGCGTGGCACGCACGAAGGGATCGTCGAGGCGGCGCAGCCAGAGCGGATCATCCTGTCCGGTTCTGCCGCCGGCGGCCAGATGCGAGCGGAGAGCGACTGCGAGTTGTCGTCGTCGAGGGTGGAGAGCACACTACGGGGCCGTCGCGCGGGCGATCGACATGTTGCCTGTCAGCCGAGACTCGGCGGCGGTGGAGGCGGTACGGGCCGGCACGGCCTTCGATGCGCTCGACCGAGCGTTTGCGGGCGGTCGCGGATCCGTTCGCGGCCCTGGACCAGGCGTTCGCGGCCGAGGCGGCCAGCCTACCCGCCGAGAGCCGGTTTCCGCCAGCGACGGGCATACGGATGCGGCGGTCGCGGATCCGTTCGCGGCCCTGGACCAGGCGTTCGCGGCCGAGGCGGCCGAAGAGTCGGTGGAACACGGCGACCGCGGATCCGTTCGCAGCGCTGGAGCAGGCTTTCGCCGCGCAGCGCGATGCGGAGGCCACGGAAGACGAAGAAGAGGGCGGTGCCGCTGACACCGAACCGATCGGTACCGTCAGCGCGGATCCGTTTGCGGCTCTCGACTTGGCGTTTGCGGCCGAGGCCGCCGAGTTGTCTGCCGACGAGGCGACTGACGCCGGCAACGCCAGAGCCGCTTCGGCGACCAAAGGGCGGCAGCGGAGCATGGTTGCACGAGGGTGGGGCGGACAGTTGCCCAACATGTTGTGTGCGCACCTCTAAAATAGCCCACATGTTGACAAGCTGCGCGAAACTGACGCATCATGAGTCATCGGGTGACGGACGGGTGTCTGGCCAATGAACGCGGGCGCGCGCGGAGGCGGTCTTGAAAACCGCAGGCCGTCGCTCCCGAACAACCAATGAGGGGTGGTAATGAACGTCGGAACGAAACCCGGAAAGGGTCGGTACTGTTGCACGAACTGCAATTGGTCTGTTGTGCTTGATGACGACAGCGACAGGTTGCCGCCTTGCGGCAACTGCGGGAAAGGCCAGAACACCGTTTACGTGCGCTGTTGATGACGTAAATGACCTTGAGACGGCTAGCGCTGCCCGTGCCCCGGATGTCCGGGGCTGGACTGTAGTGAGCAGGAGGTCATCCGAACTCGTCCCGCAGTTCGAAGCCAAAGGTCATGGCAACCAGTTGAGTGTAGCCGTGCCACATCAACTGTGCGCCGGGCGGGTCGCGTTGGCGTCCGAGCCACCCGCCGAGGCGCCCGACCAGGCCGACAGCGTCGCCGAGGCGCGTCGGCGGCGGCAGCTTGCGTGAGCGGGCGAAGGTGGCGAGCACGCGCAACTCGCCATCGGAGAACAGCAGGTCGCCCGGCAGGTCGGGCACTTCGCGCCCGAGTTGGACCATCAACTGGATGCGCCACGCGATGACCATCTTGATGGCCATGGCGCGTTCGAGCCGCTCGGCCGTGTGGTGCTGCAACTCCTCGACCTTGCAGCCGGACTTGAGCACCCGGAAGTATTCTTCGATGCGCCAGCGCCGGACGTACCATTGCAGGATGCGCATGGCGTCGTCGGCGCTGCTCACGGGCAACGTGGTCAGCAGGAACCACTCCAGCGGCTCGACCGCGGGCGGTGGTTGTTCCTCGCGCACGTGGACGACCCACAGTGCGACCGGCTCGTCGCCGGGGCAGGGCAGCGGCACCTGCTGGTAGCGCAGCGTCACGTCGGCGACCCGCTCCGCCCGGCGGTCCTTGCGGGCCTGTTTGCTGGCCTTCACGCGCGCGCTCAGCCGCTGCACCTCGACCTTGGCGGCGCCTCGGGCCGGCGCGTTGCGCACCGTATCGAACAGACGGCGTGAGACCGTCTGCCCGTCGGGCGTCTTTTCCCTGCCGAGGACGCGGTCGGCCTTGGCGCGGACCAGCAGGTCGACCTGCTGGGCAGCCGCGCGGTGCTCGACGAACAGGTCGAGGAAATCGGCCTCGCGGTCCATCACGCACACCACGCGGGTCTCGGACAATTGTTCGGCTGCCTGCGCGCAGTCGCGCAGCCCCTCGATCCAACGGAACGACTTGCGCTCCTCGCGCGGCTTCGGGGGCGGCTCGCCTTCCGCCTCGGGATTCGGGGGCGCAGGCGCGTCGAAGGCGGCCCGCAGCACGCCCAACGCCAGCCCGTCGGGATTGACGGCCAAGGTCGTGTGCAACTCCAGGCCGCGCGCCACCGCCCCGGTCTGGTTCGAGCCGATGGCCCCCAGCCCCTGCGTCTGCCCGCGCCGGGTGAAGTTCAACCGGGTGCCGTCCTGGATGCACAGCACCGTGTCGTGCGCCTGCATCCGGCGCAGCGTCTGCTCGCGATGCGGCGCGAGGATGTTGTCGACCGTCACCGCACTGTCGGCGGGCTGGTCGATCAGCCGGTAATGGCCCTTGACCATCGCGCGGGCGCCGTGGGCGGCGCCGGTGATGGCGCGCATCGGAGACTCTGCCATTTGCTGCGCGCTCTGCACCAGCCGCGCGCTCAGACGCGCGTCGCCCAAACGCGCCCCGCCGAACTCGTGCTCCGCCCAGACCGCGGCGTCGAGACCGTCGCCAACCGCCAGCGGCGCCAAGACCGGTGCAGGCACTGCGAGGCGGGTGTGCCACGCCGGCTCCAACGCATACATATACACCGCCTTGCGCGTTTCCGGCGCCGCGTGCGTGCGATCCTGGCGACCGCGACCGCAGGTCTCACCCACCCGAACCCAGTTCGCCGCGCGCACGCTCGCCCCCGTCTGTTCGGTCTCGTCGACGAACGTCTCCAGCAGCCAGGGGCGATAGCCATACAGACCCTCGCAGTCGTCGCCGACCGTCCGGACGACCCGGCCCAGCACGTGCGAGGCCAGGTTGCGACACATAATGCCGGGGCGCACCAGCAGCCGGCACAGTCCCAACACCCGGTGCAGGTGCGCGCGCCGGCCCGCATCGTCCCACCCGACCCAGGCGTCGCGGGACCGCAGCCGCCGCGCACTCGCCGCAAACCCGACCCCGCCCAGCCAGCCATGCGCCGAACCCACCAGATACCGCAGTTGCGGGCCGACGAACGGACCAGCCCCGCGCGGGTGCTCGTACGCCATCAGCGTGTTCCAGACCTGCCGCTGCTCGTCGGTTTCCACCAGCTCCAGGGTCAGACCCACAACCTTGCCGACCGTGTCCGGCACGTCCACCGCCGGCGCCAGCGGGTGCGGGAGCACCCGCGCCCGGCCCCCACCACCGCGGGCACCTCGACCCGCAGGCAGCGAGACGTGGCCGGCCGCCTGCAGGTCGGACAACGCCCGGCAGCAGCTCGCGCGTTGCCACCGGCCCCGTCCGTCGCGGAAATCGAACGCTTCACAGACGCGATCAGCGACTTGGCCGAGGCTGCCGACACCCTGCGAAACCGCCCCGTCCAGCACGTCGCGCAGGCGGGCGAGGTTGTCCCGTAGAATACGTGAGACCTGATTCTGAATCTCCATGCCGGCCACCGTAGCGAAGTGGCGGCAGGAAGTCCAGCAAAAAATTATGGGCCACGGGCAGGGCTAGCGAGGCCTGACGCGGCTTCAGGACATGGAAGAGGCGGTCCGCCACCACCTCGCCTGGGAATCGATCCTCGCCGAGCGGGAACCGCTCGACCTGTCACCCCAGTTCCCGTTGCGCGGCTCGCTTCTTCCCCGCATCCGACAGAAGCACGTCGACGTACTCCGACGGGTCGTCGACCATCTGCGCGAGGATCACCGCACGCGCCGCCGCCTGTGGCCGGCGCGCCCACCACAGGTGCAGCGTCGACGGATGCCCATGGCGAATGGACTTCTCGCGCGCCGCCGCAGCGTTGATCGCGGCAAGTGGCAACGCCACCTCGATCAGCTTTTTCCTCATCGCAGGGCGCTTCCTGGAATCCCGGAAGACCCTCGCCTACCGTTCGCAGGCCCGGCCGTCATTGTCGCGGTCCATGCGCCGCTGATACGCACAATGGCCACGCGTGACGCCGTTGGGATGATCGCGCCGTAGCGCGGTGCAGTTGCGGTACGGCCCGCACCCCGCTCCAGACGCGCGTGGTGACGCCGGCGGACTCGCTGGGGATGCACGACGGCTGCCGGTTTCACAGACCACGCCGTCGCCGTCGCCGTCGCGCATGAACGGATACGCAGGATGGTCGCGCGTCACCGGTGCGATCCCGTGTGATCGAGCTTCTGCGCAACTGACGCGGCCGTTCCGGTTGTCGTCCCACGCGGCGATCGCCTCGGGAATGCGAACCGAGGGCGTCGCTGTGGCCGGTACCGCGCCACGCGCGAAGGTGATCAACTCCGTCGAGGCGCAACCCGCCAGCACTTGGTCCAGAGCGGCCGCTTCACGCGGGTCGATGGTCAGACCGTATCGCTGCCGGACCGCGATCACCCGCGCCGCGAACCAGCAGCGGTTCTGCGCCGGCAGCCACTCGGCCGCGTCGTGGTCGACCTTCTCGTAGCGATTCACGCGCGGACCCGCCAGCGTCAGGTTGAGCAGGTCGGTCGCGAAGCGGCGACGGGTCGCACGATCCGCGGCGCATAGGCCGCTGTCGTGCGCCTCGGAGCGAGCCACCATGTGTTCAATGTCCGTGTCGGACTCGCTCGCGAACCATCGGCCCGTGTACGGACCGTAGACCCCACCCAGCTCGGCGATGATTCGATCTTCCACCGACTGCTGGTACCGGTAATCGTCCGCGTCGTAGGGCGAGCAGCGTCGCTCCGACGCGACGGTCAGGCCGCGCCACGACGTCTGCGCATGCAGCGCGCCGACCGCCGGGACACGGTCGATGGTGTTGATGCCGACAACGATGATGACGGCGCTGACGAGACCGAGCGTGGTGGAGCGAAAGCGATGTGTGCGCATGCGCGATCATAAGGCGTCCCGGCGAACCCGGCGGTGGGACGGGCTCCCGGATCCAGCCTGGCGGAACGTGTGCGAGGCGTGCGGGATGGTCCGGATGACAGTCGTTCCGGACCGCGTAGAGCGAGCAGACGAGCACGGTCCGGAACCAGCCCCAGAAGAGGAACGAGGGCTGCGGGAAGACCATCCAGGGGATGAAGACCGGTTCCGCCAACCGTCCGCAGTCGGCCCAAGTAGTCCCGCAGAGTGTGATTGAGTCCAGATCACAATTAGGAATGGAATGGGTAATAGAAATTCCGCAATTCGTGTAAGTTATTCATTATAAATAGTTTACGAAGACAGCGCGGAGTTCGGTGCAGAAGCCACGCATGGTGGCATCATGCCCGTAATTCTTGGCTGACGGCAGCGGCCAGGGCATGGTCGCACCTCATTCCGTGTTCAATTCGCGCGCGGATTGCCTCGGACTACGGCGGACGACTCATGCTGGCACCACACCGGGCGGTGTGTGGTGTCGCTCAGAACAGCGACGCGTTCGACCGCGGGCGCGTCGGCGCCCCGTGCTGGTCGTTCTGTAACAGTCTGTTCTGAGCGAGACGGTCGACAGCAGTCCCAGTTGGCGACCGGGTGCGGTCCACACGGGGACGCGGATATGGGTCAGGTCGAATCGGGGACCGCGCTGTGCCTCGATGCCTCGCGAGGGCGCCCCGGCGGCGGGCGGCCAGCGTGGCAAGCCTTGGCCGCACGCCTCGCTCGTCCGATGTCGACCGGGTTGAACGGCTTCCCGTACCAGCTCACCACCTCGTTGTGCTTTACGTCGAGCGGATCGAGCGCTGCCTCGAGAAACTCCATGAAGCCGGGGACGCGGCCGACGTCCTCCGGCAGGCAACGCCGCTCGCCGCCGACGAACGTCGGGTAGTCGACATCGGCCTCGCCATCGCGGACCGATTCGATGAAGATGTCGGCCTCCAGTCGTCGCCGAAGTCGTACACGCAGAGGAAGCGCTCGACGCCACGCTCGATCGGCATCTTCAGGTGGATGCCGGCGGCCTTGCATGCGACGCATGCGACGGACCGGACCGCGGCCCGGGCTTCCTGAGGTCGTGTCGCGCGTCGCCCGGCGAGCAACGCGCACGAAGCCCCGACCCGCAGATGCGTGCATTGACTGCACGCGGCTGCCGCACCTCCCTTCTACCGCGACCGCCGTCGGTTCAACGGCCGCCAGGCTCTACCCCGCCGTGGGAGGCGGCGCTGGTAGAACGACCCGCGGTTGCTACATTTCACTGGCGAGACCGAAACCCCGCTCCATCGCGGAGGCAGCAGTGGCGCGGACTGGAACGGGCGCCTCGCCAACGCAGGCGTCCGCGAATGGCCGGCGAGGGCCGCATCGCCGTCGGGCGCGGGCCGCGGCGCCCATCGGGTACAGGTTCAGGGTTCGTCCTGACCGCGTGATCACGCGGTCGCTCAGGCCGTGGCCGTGAGGTCGCGGCAGTGGAGGTGGTGAGCTGTTGGTAGGGGGTCCCGTGCACAGCACCAGGGAACTGTGGCTCGCGAGCGCAGTGAAGGCGTTGCGACCGTCGTTGCGAGAGCATGCCGGGCTGTCCGTACCACGCGTCCGGGTGTCATGTGGCGTGCCATCGCGGCGGCGACGGGGCGAGGTTTACATCGGCGCGACGGTGGATGGCGTGGCCGAAGTCATCCTCAGCCTGTTGCACACGGCGGAGGCTTCCTCCGTCCTGGGTACGCTGATGCGGCTGTGCATCTATGTCGCGACGGGAAGCCAAGCGCACGGGCGTGGCTTCCAGCGCATCGCGCGGCAGTGCGGCCTCGTGCCTCTGGAGGGTACATGGGCGACCGCTGGGTACCCAGATGCGACTGCTGTGCCCTCGTGGGCCCGTCCGGTCCTGGAGCAGCTGGGACCGTGGCCGGCGCCGCGCCTTCAGATCGAGGACCGAGAGAAGAAGACGCCGTCGCGCTGGATCACGGTGGTCTGTGAGGAGTGCTCCTTTCGCTGGAAGTCGTCCGGGTTATATCTGACGGAGGCTCAGATCCGATGCCCGCGCGACGGATGCGATGGAGAGCAGGTCATCCAATGGCCGCACGACACGGACTCGTCCCCTGACGACGAGCGGCCGGGAATCACCTTCACGAGTGCCAAGCACGGGGGCAAATCGTGCAGTCGCCCCAGCTGGTTCGTCGGCAAGGTCATCAGCGAGCGGCAGGCCCGCCGAGTCTTCAACGCGTTGTGCGGTCTACCGGACTGCCGCTGTCGGGTTTTCGCACTGTCGAGCGCAGCGCTGGAGGAGGTCAAGGATAGCGTGCCCGGACTAGGCCGGCAGTTCGTAGTCCTTCCAGGTCAGCAGCGGCACGAGAAGAGCACGCGGCCATCGAGGCCGGCCGCCGCGCAGTCGGCCGCAAACCGGCGGTTCACCGGGTCGACGCTGAGACCTGCGACGTGACCGCGGGGTTCCGGCGCCGCTGCGGCTTGCAGACGGCGGATCGCGGCCGCGCAGCGGCCGGCCGGCGAACGTCAGGCCGTGCGCCGGTCGGGTTCGGCTTCGAGCGGCGGACGGTGACGACGACGTCATCGTTCCATCGGTTTCGACATCACCCGGCGCGGAGCTGCAACCTCGCCGCGTAGCGCACCGTGGAAGAGCAGCGCGACGATCACGCCGTCGACCAGGCCGCGGCGCTCGGCCGTTCCGGGCGCTCGAGGCTGCAGACTGGTACGGCGCACGGCGACACGTAAGACTGACGCCCTGGCGACATTCAGAGTGCCGGGGCGGTCCGCCGTTACCCCTGAGCCGTCCAGTCCAATCGCGTTCCACGTCACGGGCATACTCGGTAGGCGCCGGCTCCGACGCGGTCGGCCCCTCGTCATGCCCGAGGACCGGGAGGGCGCGGTCGCGCCCGGGTTGCGCAACGCCTTGACGCAGCCCGCGGGCCGGCTCGCCGCGGCAACCCGATGTCATCCGTGTCGCCGACGCGCCGACCGCTGCCGTTCGTCGCGGCGGCCGAATCGGTCCGCGCGCGCCGGGCGCCGGCCGGCTGGGACCTGCGCGGCCAGCGCTCGATGGGCAGCGTCCGACGAGCTCCGCAGGATCCGGACGCGAACGATGTCGAGCGATCTCGTGAGGCGCTGCTCGGACTCCGTGAGGAACGTCGGCCTTTCGCCGTTCCCGAACGCAATGACGTCGCCTTCGGCGAACGTCAGGGCTTCCCGGACTTGTCGCGCCGACACGCGGTTCAGCCTGGAGGTCGATGTTGCCAATCTCGAACTCCTGGCCGTTCACCGCGCCCGGCGTACCCAGCCCGCAAGCGACGAGTCCGGCTGCCGCAATGGCGGTCCTCGGTTCATGAGTCGAACCCTCTGGTGAACTCTCGCAGCCGCGGATCGTCGCTCGACTGGTTCTCCGATCTGGTCGGGAACTCGACGCCGGCCGAGATCGCGTCAGCCTTGCGCCGGCGTGAACGTGTCGAGGTCGCCAGAACCCTCGACCTACTCGGCCGGGGCGACTTTCGGCGGCCAGAGATCGCCGAGGCTGAAGGTGACGACGTCGAAGGGTCGGATGCGGACGGGAGCGTCATCCTGCGCGGTGGCGATCAGCACCCATTCGCCCTCGCGCAGCTCGAAGGCCTCCAGGGTGCGGTCGGCGGGGTCGACGAACCACAGATGACCCACCTGTTCGCGCCCATAGGCGGCGCGCTTGCCGTGGAGGTCGAGCTTGCGGGTCGAAGGCGAGAGCACTTCGCACACCCAGTCGGGGGCCAGCGTGGCGTACGGCGCGTCGGGAAAGACAGGCATCCGCTCCCGCCGCCAACCGGCGAGGTCGGGTACGAGGATGTCGTCGCCCAGATGCAGCTCCGGTTCGTCGATGATCCACCAGCCCCCGGGGCCACCCGTGTCGTGGTGAAATGGACCGCCGATCTTCGTGCCCAGCGACGAACTGGCGTGCGCGTGGCGCATGGCCGGCCGCGGGTTCGTGTGGAGCACGCCGTCAACAACCTCGGCGACCCGATGGGGGGGAGCATCAAGCACGTCCTGGTAGGTCGCCCGACGGCGCTCAGCCGAGTCATGCCGCAGGCTCGCGGTGACTGCTTCGCTCATGTCGCCTCCTGCGATGATTCTATCGCCCGGTGCGATCAAGCATCGTCCGCAGTGGGAGCCTCGCTGGCGACCCGAGCCCGGCCGGGGAACGGGTACCGCTTCGACGGCCCGGGTCCTCGCCGGCTACCGGCGGACCGCCAGTAATCGGAGGCGGGGGCAGGGGCGGCGGACCTCGCCGCCGTCCTCGCCCACCAGCCACCACCCGCGCCGACGCGGCCGCGGCCGCGAGTCCGAGGGGTCGCCCTCGAGCGCGGGCCGCCTCGACGCGGTGATCGTGCCCGCCTCGAGGGATCGGCGGTTCCTCGGGCCGGGGCGCAGCTTCACCGGCGCCGAACACAGCCGCAGGCTCGGGGTTCCTCGACGTGGACGTTGGCGAGGTCGACACGCGGGCGCTCGGGCGTGGGCGGCAGCTTCACCGGCGCCGGCACAAACCGGCGCCAAGCTCTCGACATCGCGGTCGGCGGCCAGGTCGACGCGTGGGTGCTCGGGCGTGGGTGCGAGGGCGACTGGCGGCGGCGCGGGATCTGTTGGCGCTCTCGAGGATCAGCGTCGTATGACCAGCTGGTCATACGACGCTCTTTTCGGTGACCGTTGACACCGCGTGCCCGCGGCAGCGGTTGGTGCACGAAGTTCCACCGCAGCGGCCCGCTTCGATCCCCGCTCGACAAGCGAGTCGCGTGGATCCCGCGCTCGCGCTACGGACGGAATAGCAGTAGCGAAGCGTCACGACTGTCTTCGCACTGCTGCGCGGAGGGGCGGTCCGCCCACAACCTACATGCGCCGGAACAGGTGTCCGTAGGCGGCGCTCACCCGCAGCACCTCCCGGCGCTCCTTCAGCGTCAGGCGGTAGCGTCCGCGCAGATCCCGGCGGGCCGCCTGGATCGCGGCGGCATTGACGATGCCGCCGCGGTGGATTCGCCAGAACCGCTCGGGGTCGAGGCGCGCCGCCAGCTCCCCGATCGGTGTACGCACCAGGTGCTCCCGATCCCTCGTCAGCGCCGCGGTGTACTTGCGGTCGGATCGGAAGAAGCAGACATCGTCGACGGCGACGAGCTCGACCCGCTCCCCCTGGCCGACCCGCAGCCAGTGCAGGTACGCGGGCTTGTCGGCGAGGCGGCGGATCAGCGACTCAAGGGTCCGCGGATCCAGCCCGCTGCGGTTTCCCATGGGCCAACCACCGCTGCAAGCGGTTCACGGTTTCCTGCAGGCGTGAGCCGAGCACGGGCTTGAGGAGATAGTCCACGGCCGCCCGGGTCGAACGCCTCGACGGCATGGGTGTCGTACGCCGTCACGAACACGACGGCGGTGCCGGCGCCGGCGCGCCGCGCGACATCGAGGCCCGAGGGCGGCGGCATGCGGATGTCCAGAAAGGCGACGTTCGGCCGCAGACGTTCCATGGCCACGAGCGCCGCCGCTCCGTCCCCGCGTGGGCGGGGTAATCGATCGCCGTGTTCTCATCCCACGCCGTCCACGCTGGTGCTGGCGACCCGCGCCAGCGACGCGGGCTGAGTCGATCACCGTCTCCGCTTTCGTTCCGCGGCTTGCTTCTGTGCTTGTCGCCAAGCCCGCAGAGGTTGTGGTCGTGCTGGCGCGCCTCGCGCGGCCAGGCGCGCCGCCGGGCTTGTCTGTAGGGTGCTTCGGCTCTCTTCTTCCGCGTAGATGGGCGTGTACTCTCCGCCCTTCTTCCGCGCTTCTTCGGCCTCTTTGCCGATCTTCTGTGCTCTGTGCCCCTGATTGGCCAGGTACCCGGAGAGGCCGAGTTGTTCGAAAGCCGCGTTGGTGCTTCCTGTGATGATGATCGGTTCTTCGTCGCCGAAACCCGTAGTTGCCTTCACGACGATCCGGTTTCTTTCAACGCCAATCTCCAGCCTCGTGTAGATCGCCTTGCGGAGCGTTTCGGCTGCGTCGTTGCCCAGTTGCCGGGGCCGTTCCAGTGCTGCCGTCGTGTTCAGGGTCGCTGCCCGGTTGCCGATTCTCGTGTTCGCCGCCTCCCATATAGCCGCTATCGTTAGTGTCCAGTGCCGGCCTGCGTCGTTGGCCGCTGCCACCAGACTTTTTCGGTCCCGTGTTTTCGCCTGCAGCAGGTCGTACACGTCCCGGGCGAGGCAGTCCTCCCCCCGTTCCAGTTTTCCTCGCAGGATCTGTGTTGTCGACAACACCGTCTCCAGCCTGCCGTCGACGGCTGCCGTGCCTGCCCCGATTCGCGGTATCGGGGTCGTTGCCCAGACGTCGATTTTCCGGTCTGTCCATTCTGCGCTGACGAGCCTTCCACGTGCCTTGCGCCTCACTATTGCGCCTAGTTCTTCGATTTCCTGCTTGAACCTGCTCTGCGACCCTCCCAGGACGGCTCCAGGCGCTGTGTCCTCGGCCACGACGATGTCGATGTCATCGCTGCCGCGGTGCTTCCACCTCGCTGCGAGGATTGTTCCCCCGCCGATTGCGTAACTTGAACTTCGGCCGGTCAGTTCCTTGATCCCGCGGCGGGTGATCTCTCGCGTGGTCTGCCACAGCCCGCTCGCCGTGTCCGGCAGGACCAGCTCTTCGCTCTGGTTCATGTTCCCGGCTCCTGGTCGAAGTTGTTCAGGAACTTCGAGGCCTTCGACCTGGCCAAGCCTGCCCGGTGCAGGGCAGCCGCCAGTGTGCGAGGGGTGTAGGCGCCTTCGGCCCACGCCCGGAAGATGTCTTCCGGTGTCGCCTCGGTCGCCCAGGCGTCCAGAATGTTCCTCTGGCGGCTGTCCGGCTCGTGTGCTCCGAGTGCGGTCTCGAACTCGGCGGGCGTTGCCGCCTGTTTCCATCCGCATGTCGCCCTGCACAGTCGCGACTGCACCGTCGGGCTGAAGGCGCCGCCTTCTCCGGCTTCGATGCGCTTCCGCGTTGCTTCGCTGATTGCGGCGTTCGACAGTCGCTCGGCAGGCAGCAAATCTTCGTACTCGCCCGAGGCCTCGGCTCGCATTTCCTGCTCGGTTCGCATTAGCTGGTCCTCTCTCGGGGCCAGTACTCTTCTGTCTCGACTGTACCACCCGCTACGTTCGCCCACAGGCGTGGGGCGGTTTTCGAGGGCTCGTACGCGTGTTCGCGGGGTGCTAGTGTAGAGACCCTTAAATTCGTATTATACTCGGCAGGCTTCAAGCAAGGGAGACTGCCATGCCATGCGGACACTCACTGGCACCACTCACGTTCACCGACGAGCAGCAGGATCAGCTCAGCGGAATTGCTCACTCGGCCACCCTGCCCTACGCCCTGGTGCAGCGGGCCCGCATGATTCTCGCCAGCGCCGAAGGCTTGACCAACGCTGCCGTCGCCCGGCGCGTCGGCGTCACACCGCAAACCGTCGGCAAGTGGCGACGGCGCTTCCGAGCGGCCGGCATCCAGGGCCTGCACGACGAACTCCGACCCGGTCGGCCCCGGACCTATGACGACGACAAGGTAGCAGCGGTCATCAGCCGTGCGCTGCGGGAGACGCCCGACGCCGCCACGCACTGGAGCACGCGCACGCTGGCGCGTGCCGAGGGCATTGCCAAGAGCACGGTGCAGCGTTGGTTCGCTTTGTTCGGGGTCAAGCCGCACTTGGCGAAGACCTTCAAGCTGTCCACCGACCCGTTCTTCATCGAGAAAGTGCGCGACATTGTCGGGTTGTACCTCAACCCGCCGGACCACGCGATGGTCCTGTGTGTGGACGAGAAGTCGCAGATTCAGGCGCTCAATCGCACCCAGCCGACGCTGCCGATGGGCCTGGGCTACGTCGAAGGCTACACCCACGACTACGTCCGGCACGGCACGACGACATTGTTTGCCGCCCTGGACATCGCCACCGGCCGGGTGATCAGCCAGTGCCGGAAGCGGCACCGCCACGAGGAGTTCCTGTCGTTCCTGCGCCTGATCGACCGGGAGGTGCCGGCGGAGTTGGACATCCACCTGGTACTGGACAACTACGCGACGCACAAGCACGCCAAGGTCAAGCAGTGGCTGGCGGCGCGGCCACGCTTCCATCTGCACTTCACACCCACCTACGCGTCCTGGTTGAACCAAGTGGAGCGGTGGTTCGGCTTGCTCAGCCAGCGGGCGATCAAGCGGGGCTCGTTCCGCAGCGTCGCGGATCTGGTGCGCAAGATCCAGGCGTTCATCGACAGCTACAATACCTCTGCCACGCCGTTCGTGTGGGTCGCCACCGCGCAGTCGATTCTCGACAAGGTGGCGCGTATTGCGATGCGTATTTCCGGGACAGCACACTAGCTTGATGGCGGGTAGCGCTCAAGCTGGATCGGGTCGTTCCCCGCGGCTGCGGGGTGGGTGCGGGCTGTCTGTGCCTTCGCCAAAGGTTCCGACGGGTTCATCCCCGCCCGGGCGGGGTGGCAGCGCAGCGGCGGTTGCGGGTCGGAAGAACTTCCGCGCTTCATCCCCGCACCCGCGGGGGGACAACCTGCTGTGAAGTATGGCCATGCGGCGCCCGCAGGGTGCATCGGCACGCTCAGGCGCATCGAGCCCACAGGGCTATTCGACAAATGCCTCGATCGTGCGTGGGGTCGGGTTGACCCACTGCCCGTGATACCAGCAGTCGTGACGGGGTCGCGATCTGCGCGTACCCCTCCTGGAGGAGTTCGTTGCCGTGCCTCTCGGCGCACCCGTTCGGGTGAAACCAGCGCCGACCAAGCCTGCGGAACGGCACGTACCCGATACGGTTTGTCGTAGATGGAGACAGCGACAGCCAAGGGCAAGCTCCCGCCGGACGTGGGCGGGCGGAAGGCGACTCGGGAGACGGTTGCGCTCACGCGGCTCGTGACTACCGCCGGGACGCAGGTGCGTTCCGAGATCAGCGAGTCGGTCGTTGCCGAGTACGTCGAGGCCCTTGGCGAAGGCTCACGGTTTCCACCGGTGGTGGTCTTCCGGGCCGACGGCGCGCACGTGCTCGCGGACGGCTTCCATCGGCTCCGGGCTCATCAGCAGGCCGGACGGGACGAGATTGAGGCCGAGATATACGAGGGCGGGCACGAAGAGGCGTTGTGGTTCGCGCTCGGCGCCAACCGCGCCCACGGTCAGCGGCTGAACGAGGGCGACAAGCGGCGCGCCGTCGAGCTGGCCTATGAGGCGTGGCCGGACATCAGCCAGGTACGAATCGCGGCTCAGGTGGGCTGCGGCCAGCAGTACGTAGGAAAGGTACGGCAGCAACTTACGCCTATGCGTAAGTTGCCGGACACGGTTGTCGGCCGCGACGGCCGCCGACGCCCGGCTACCCGGCCGGCGAAAGGCCGCGAACCCTCCAAAACGGAAGACGGTGGTCCGCCCGCGGCGTCCACCGCGCCACCTGCCAGCGGTGGCGATCGTTCCCAGCCGGCCGCTGTGCCGCTCCCCGCCGTCGCCACCAGCCCGGCCGCCGACCGCGATCCGGAACCAGAAGAGCCGGCGCCGGCCGAGCCGCAGGACGTGAGCACCATGTCGGATCCTACCCAGCCGGGCGCAGAGAAGTCGCGAGGCGGCGTGACGGCGAGACAGTCCGCCCGGGACCGCTCGAACCGGATCGTGTCGGTCGTCGCCGACAACGCCAAGAACCTCATGGCGCAGGAGGACCTGATCGACTTCTCCGCGCTCGACCGCAGCCAACTGGCTCAGTGGATCGACGATCTCGAGGAAGGCCGCCGTCTGCTGACGCGCTTCATACGCCGCCTGCGCGAGGAGATGTAGAGATGAAGACCCGCGAACAACAACCGCAGATCGAGAAGATCCGGATCGACACGCTGCGCGTGCCGCCGGCCGGCAAGGCGCAGCGCCCGTTCCGCGAAGCGAAGGGCGATCGGATCGCGGCCGAGTTCGATATCAACAACTTCGGCTTCCCGGTGGTCTGCCGGGTCGACGGGACGAATTGGGTGGTAGACGGACAGCACAGGCTCTATGCGATCCAGAAGTGCGGCTACGCGAAGGCCAGCGACCTGCTCCCGTGCGAAGTCTACGAGGGGTTGTCAATGACCGAGATGGCCAGGATGTTCCTCGGGCGCAACCGCAGCACGCCGGTCACGCCCTTCGAGCGTTTTGGTGTTGCAGTGACCGCGGGCTATCCCACGGAAACCGCGATCACCGAGATCGTCGAGAGCACCGGCCTGAAGATCGGCCACCCCAAGGTGCCTGGCCAGGTCTATTCGGTAGGCGCTCTGCGCCGGGTGTACGACCGCCATGGACCGGCGGTCCTGGAGCGCGTGATGCGCGTGCTCTGTGACGCCTACCAGGGCGCTCCTGCCGGCCTTGGCCGCACACTGATCGACGGTGTCGGCCTGGTCGTTGCCACCTACGGGGGCCTTACCGACAAGTTGCTTGTCGAAGCCCTCGGCAACGAGCCTCACGGGGTGCATGCGCTGAAGCGGCGGGCCGAGGAGTACCGGGAACGCCTTGGGCGCCCGGTCCCGGAATGTGTCGCCGCCGCGGCGGTCGACATCTACAACCGGCATGTCGGCAAAAAGCGCTGCCTCGTGAAGTGGTGGAAGACGCAAGCAAGTGGGCGTCTGCGCCGGGGCCGCTAGTCCTCCCGGCGGTAACCGGCGCAGCGGTGGGCGGAGCCCTGCCATGCCCGAGGCAAGAATGCGCTCCCGCCGCCTGTTCCGCCGGCGTGCCAGAAACAACTTCTCAGCTTGATTTCCCCGCCCGTGGGGGGAACCCGACTTCGGGCCAGGGCTCAACGCGCGAGACTCATTCATCCCCGTGTGCGGTTCCTCTTGGGTCGCCGTAAAGATCCTGTTTACAGGCACTTGCCGCTATCCGCGGGGTACTGCCATCTGAAACTGCCAGCCGAACCGGCCGGCGAATCGTCCTTCGATGCTGATGGTGGTGCGGTGCAGCAGCCGTGCGTCATCGCGTCATTCACCACTTCGGCCGTCAGCCGATCGTGGTTGTATCCGGTGCCGGTTGGTTCTTGCGCGTGCGGTGCAGTCTACGTTCGGCACCGGTCACCCGCCGGACGTTATTCCGGATTCGCGGCGATACCGGCTCGGGCGCCAGCCGGTTGCGTGTCCGTGTCCAGGTGCAACTGGATCAACCTGTCCAGGCTCGCCTCGATGCGGTCGAACCGGTCGTTGACCTGTTCCTCGAATCCCGCCAGGCGTTCCTGGGTCGCCTTGGCGTCGCCTTCCGTCCGTGCCAGTGCCTCGGCCATCCGGCCCTGCGCCTCGGCCATTCGCGCCTGCGCTTCAGCGATGGCGCGCATTGTCGTTTCGACGTTCCCCAGCCGAGCGTTGTGCTCGCCCAAGGCCACGCCGATCACGCCGCCGAGTACGCCCACCGCGATCGTGGCGATCGCGATCCAGTGGCCTGGCGTCAGGCTCTGTCGGTCATCGTTGGGTCCTCACGATAGCACGCCTCTTGCTCCTTGCTACTCTTCGACGATGGTTTCCGAGTCTTCGTCCCGTTCAGCGGTCTTGGTCCCGCGGCCTCCGCGTCCCCGCCGCCTCGGCCCGGACGACTCCGTCTACCTCTTCGACTCCACGGACCCCGTTCCGCTCTACGAGATTGGTCCTGATGACGCGGCTCGCCGGCGTCTGTCGACGACACCTGCGCAGGACGCGGTCTTGCGCTTCATGCGCTCTTAACCGTCGGGGCTGCTTTGTTCCTTGCCTGGATCCCCCCGGACCCGAGTACCACCGAGCGATGAGCCGCTGTGGCTGCGTGGAATGGACGGCTGCGTCTCGCAGCCGTGGGGCCGCGGCTGGCGCTTCGAAGGCTTTTCGACGACGACTGTCCGGGACGACCTGGCTATCGCGTACGCGCAGCTGATCGCTCACCGGATGTTCCGCAGCGGCGAAACGGAGCTCCAGCGCTGCGCAGCCATCGGGATGGCCGCGCGGCGCCGATTGCTGGCCAGCGGGGCGGCACCCCGCGGCATTGGCGTGCGTGAGGAGAGGGCCAAGCTCGCCGGCTTGTGCGTCTACTGCCCGGCGTCGGCCACGACCGTCGATCACTTGGTCCCGCGGTTCCAGACCGGGCCGGACTCTGCGGACAATCTGGTGCCCGCTTGTCGGGGGTGCAACTCGTCGAAGCGGGCCACGGATGTGTTCGTTTGGGCTGCCGGGAAGGGCTTCTTCCCTTTGGGGATTGTCCGGCGCTACCTCGTCCTGGCTTGGCGGTGGTCCGAACGCGTCGGCGTGCTTGACCAGGCGAAAGAGGTTCTGGCCGACGAGTCGATGCCGTTCCGGCTTGAAACGATCAACTGGTCGCGGTCGCTTCCAATGCAGCGGTCCTAGACGGCGTGTAGCCCGCTGGCGCCGCCGTGCCGCTGGATCCGGAGGGTGGTTCTGTTGTTGCCCTCGCCGCGCCGGGCCCGCCCTGATATTGCGGTTCCCGGCTACCGCCCCTTCTCGTCGGCTCCTTCCTCATCGGCGGCTCGCAGCCGTCCGATCGCCCTCTGGTGCTTCTCGAGTGCCGCCGGCGCGTAGATTTTCGTCGTCTCCGGGTTCGTATGTCCGTACATGTCCTGGATGTCGGCGATGTCGGCGCCGCTCTGCCGCAGTCCGCTCGCGAAGCTGTGCCGGATCTGGTAGGTCGTGAACCGCTCCCGGCCGACTTTCTTGGCTGCCTTGGTCAGTGCCCTGTTTGCCGGGCCGGTCTTCAACTTGCCGAAAGCATCTATCTCGATGAACTCCCGGGCTATGCGGAGCCCGTCTTCCAGCAGGGGGATTACGGCGGTCCGCCCGCCCTTTGCCGCCGGCACGACGATGTGCGGAACCTTGTGATTCAGGTGGAAGTGGTCCGGCGTCAGCAGTCCCACCTGCACCGGCCTCATTCCGGTCCAGTGCATCAGGCGCAGCTGTGCGGACAGCTTGCTGCCGGGTTCCAGCTGGCCCAGCACCTCGACGATGTCCGCACGGTCGAGCCAGCGGGGCTTCGGCGGCGCCTTCGGGAAGGTGACCAGGTCACTCAACCCTCCCGCTGCCTTGCGTCCGTAGAGCTCGCGCACCAAGTTCATCAGGGCGTCCCGTCGGTGGTTGCACGTGGCTGGGGACTTTTCTTTCCGCCATGCGTGTAGCTGCTCGTTGAGCTCGGGCACGTGCCGCTCAAGTGCCACCGTGCGGAGATGGCCGAACCGTTCGAGCCACATTCCGAGACATCGCCGCCGGTCCTTGATACTCACAAGTCGGCCCTCCTTCTGTTTCAGGTACCGCCCGGCGTCGTGGCTCAACGTGTGCTTCGCGCCCTTCGGGAGTGTCCGCAGGTTCCCGCGCATCTCGTCCCGCCACGCCTGGATGGTCCGCAGTGGCGTTCCGCGCGGGAACCGGCGCTCCCGCTGCATGCCGTTTACCTTGACGGTGGCGGCCAGGCCCCAGCGGTCCCGGTAGACGCCCTTCGACACGCGGACGCGCTTCTTGGCGCCCTTCTGGCTCGGTCTCGGTTTCTGCGCTCCCTGGCTCTTGCCTGCCTGCGCGCTCGGTGTGCCGCCTGCTCCCTGCCGTGCCTTCTCAGGGGAGGTCCTGGTGGCCGTATCGGCCGTCTTGCGCCGGGCTCCGGCCAATCTGTCCGTCCCTACGGCAGTGACCGGCCCACCCATTTCACCTCGCCGATGACCTGGGCGTCTTCGGGCCACGGGTGCGTCGCCCATGTCCTCTTGTTCCGGTTGTCGCTGACGAGCAGCCATCCGGCTTCACGGTCCCTGACGGTTCGCTTGACGACCAGGTCGTCGCCGATCCTGATCACGAAGATTTTTCCGTCCTTTCGGTTCTTGCTGTCCAGGTTGATCAGGATCGCGCTCCCGTCGGGCAGCGTCGGATCCATGGACTCGCCGACGACTCGGATGATCCGGCACATGGCCGGCCTCAGCGTGCGCTGGCGCAGCCATCTGGACGGGAACTTCATTCGGCCGGTCACGGCCTCGTCGTGGACGACGGCTCCGATTCCTGCCGACGTGTCGATCTCGCTGATCCCGACGTAGTCCCCCCAGTCCTCGTCGAGTTCCGGTCTTTCCTCCTCCAGGTCGCGCATGCGCGCGATCGATGTCTGCAGCTGCGTCAGCATTTGCCTTGATGGTCTGGGGTCGCTGACCAATCCGACCAGGTAGTCCATCGAGACGCCCAGGGCCTTCGCGGCCGCTAGGGCCATCTTCAGCGACATTCCGGCCTTGCCGTTCTCGACCATTGAGATCTGGCTCGATGCCGTCCCGATCTTCCGCGCGAGCCGTCTCTGCGACAGTCCCGCGGTCTTGCGGGCCTCTTCCAGCCGGTATCCGAGTATTTCCATGCCGGTCGTTTTCCCTTGACTGCTCTCTCTCACTTAACCATACTCCATATTGCTCTCGGAGGGGGAGCGGCGGTTCACGAAAATCCGGTGGCCGTACCGGAAACCGCTGGTCACTAGAGACCACTCTGGGAGCTTCACTTGGCTCGCCCGCCGCTCCGAGCGGCTGTGCGGCCGCATCGCGAGGCGCGTCGCGCCTCTGGAGGACGAGAGATGTCGAAGAAGGTTTTGGTTTTGGATCCCGGCAGCCACAATGGCCTGCCGGACGTGCTTTTCGTCGAAGATCTGGCTGCGGTGCTTCGCTGCTCGCCCTCGACGATTCGCCGCCGGTTGAAGGCGGGTGTTCTCTGCATTCCCACGCTGCCGGGCGTGGACAAGCGGCCCCGCTTCGGCCGCCCCGCTGTCCTGGATTTCCTCGACCGGGGCGGACGTGGTAACCACTGACAGCCCACTGTCTTCGGGCGGTCGTCATGTTTTTCGTGTTTTTGCCCGTCGGGTCTTCTCCGGGTACTTGCGCCGACGTGGTGCCTGCCCGTGTTGACCTGATCGGGCAGGCGTCTGCTGCCGGCTCGTTTGAGGCTGTGTTCCGGACCTGGTCCGCTGATTGGGGGGAGGACGCCTTGGGCCTACACCTGGTTCGCGCTCCCGCTCCTTGGCGCCTGATTGAGCTGGAATCCGGGCAGCCGGTCCACGTCTGTCCGGCGTGCTGGCCGGCCGTCCGGTCTCTGTTGCCTTCGGGTGGAGCGGTGACCGTCCGGCAGGTGGTGTCCAGGCCCCGGTGGGCGCAGTGTGCTGTCTGCGAACCGGATCCGGTCTGCTAGATCACTGGCCTGCCGCTCGCCTAACTCATGCTCCGCTCCGCTCTCCGCCATGCCGCACACGCTGCTTGTGCGGCAGCCTTGAGGGGTCTCGTGCGTGACGCGGACATGCGGGAGTTCCTGGCGCTCACGTTGAGCCTTCCGGACGGCGACGCGCGGCGGCTGTTGCGCCGGCAGTACGTGCGGGAAGCGTCGATTTCCGTGGTTCGCGATCTCGTGGAATGGGTTGCCGCCGAAGAGGACGTGCACGCCGCGGGCGTGCTGAGGGATGCGTTGAAGGCGCTGATGTCCGGAGACGATCTGGGCCGGGCGCTGGCTGCGCACGTGGCGACGTGCGGCCGCTGCGGAGAACGGTCGATTCTCGCCGGTCGATCCGCGGAGTCGCTGACCTGTCGGGCCTGCGACGGGCCGCTGCTGCGACCCATGTGAGGGCCGACCGACCCTCCGGCTGCGTCCAGTCGACGCTCTACCGCCTCCTGCTCGGCTTCAGACATGGGGGCTACATCTCGTGTCACTGGGGATGAACATCAAGCGGTTGCGGACGGTGGCGGGTTTCCGGACGCAGAGCGCTTTGGCCGACCTGCTCGGCATGTCGCACGCCCAATTGTCGGAGTGGGAGAGCGGGCGCTACGCCTTCCTGAGAATCTCCAGCCTCATCAGGCTCGCCAAGGCGCTCGATTGCTCGGTGGACGACCTGCTTGCCGGTGTCGACCCGGACTACGACCGGATCTGGCAGAACGGCGCGGCTGTGGCGCTCTCGGGCCCGACCTCGTCCGCCATCGCGGTGGTTGCGGAGGGCGACGCACCCCCGGATGGAATCACGGGGAATGAACGCGAGCGGGAGCGGCCAAAGGTGTTGCGGTGGTTGGCCCGCCCTGGAGACCTTGGCGATCCGACAGCCTACGGGATCGAGATTCGCGGCGACTCGATGCTCCCGGCGTACCGACCGAACATGATCGCCATCGTGTCTCCTGCGCTGGAGGTGCGCGACGGCGACGAGGTCTACGCGCAACTGGCGTCGGGCGAGTGTCTGGTCAGGCTGCTGCACATGTCCGGGGACGCCTACCTGCTCCAGCCGTACAATCCGGCCCACAGGGCGCATGTGGCGGGGCAGGAAGAGATCGAGGCGATGCACGCAATCGTGTACTCGCGTCGCGGGCAGTGGGTCCCACAACGGGTCGCGGCGCAGGAGCCCTGACCAGATCCTCGATCGGCTCGCGGTTCGGATTCACCAGCTCGGGGTTCCGCTGTTCGAGGGCCCAGCATTGGTCGCACGCCGGGTGTATCCAGCCCGGTCTCCGCATGCGGCCGGGACGGCCGCAGTAGATGCACGTCGTCGCGCTGACGTTGCTCAGGATGGCGCCGATCCCCTCGTAGAACGGCCTGTGGTGCTGGTGGTGGAACTTGAGCCTGCCGAGCCGCTCCTTGATGCAGCTCGCCCGCCAGGGCGGCGCGACACCGGGGCACTCGAGGGGTAGCAAGACTGCTAGGCCCCCGCGCAGGAGATGGTTCCAGCCGGCTCCACCGATCGGGCAGACCATCCTCATGTCGGGGTCGCTCTGGCCTCTCTTGACCGGCCAGCCCGCGTGCGTTGCCGGCGTGTGGCGCGCTTCCATCAGGTCGGCGAGGTCGTGGCTGCCGACGAGGTCCTCGAGGACGTCGGGGGCCTCGTGCCCGGTTTCGCGCTTCCGGCGCCACGCGGGGCGGGGCAGGACCCGGTCGCCGGGTTCGCGGCACTCTCCGCACCGGGTGCCGCGGGCGCCGCTGCCCAGGGTTACGGGGTCTCCCGGGCCACCGCAGGCTTGGCAGATTTCGGCACTGAGCGCCCAGGCCCCGCTGACGATGCCGCGGACGCGCTCGGCGGAGCGGCCGCTGGTTTCGCCACTCGCTTCGAACAGCAGCCGTCCGTCGACGAAGCGACGTCGCAGTTGGGCTCCCTCGTGGTGGGCGAGTCGCACTGTCGCCGTGATGAGGCGTCGCCAGCCGGTCATCGGTTCACTTTACCAGCCGCGTCTTCACGTTTCCTGGTCACTCGTCTGTTCGAGCACCCAGGTGAGCCCCACCGGGGCGTAGTCGATGCGCTGAACGCACACGTTGAAGTGGCGTCGGCGGGCGGGTTCCAGCCTTCGGCTGGTACCCCGAGTTCTCTCTTGATGTTGTGCTCGCGAGGGAGCTCTTCGACCGTCGTTCGCAGTTGCCTGCAATCGTCTCGGCGGCGCGCAGTATCCGCGCCGTCTCTTCGTCGCTGAGGTCCTTGAACTCGGGGTTCTCGAACTTCTCGTACAAGGGTTGGTGTTCGCCCTTTTTTCCGGCTCGACGTCGTCGAGCTGAGCCTTCCTGACCTCCTCGCCGCGCCGTTGCAGGTGGTGGGCCAGTTCCCGGCTGTTGTGCCGCTGGCTCACTCGATCGTGGAGTGCCATGACCACGACCCGGCGACGCGGACCAAGGCGAAGCGCGAGCACCGGCTGCCGCTGACCCGCCGCGCCGAACAGATCCTCGACGCGGCCCGAGCGGCCGGCAACGGCGGGCCGCTGGTGTTCCCGAGCGGACCGCTTTGAGGCGCTGACAGGCCGCTCGTTCCGGCCTGGGTGAATCTTCTTCATTGAGGCCCCGGGTATTTCCCGCGGAGGACGCTGACCCTCGCCAACCCGCGTTCCTGTGCACCATGCTTCAGGGATCTTGTCGCGGCGGAACGTCCTGTATGGCGAGCCCGGCGGCCTCTAGGATGAGAACCCGCTGCTCCGTCGGCGGTCGTCCGGTGACCGTTCGCGCGTTATGATCGGCTCGTCTGATGGATGACCCTGCGTACAAGCGCCTGTTTTCACGGCCCCGGATGGTCCGGGACCTGCTGCACGGCTTCGCTGCCCGGGACTGGAGCGCCGATCTCGACCTAGGAGTCTGCGCCGTGGGACGATTTTCGGCACGATCGGCCACTACATATAGTGGTTGTAAGCGTCGTTGGCCACTGCATATTGGGGCATATTTTTTCTGCGGCGCAGACTCCTAGCGTCGCTGGCGCCGCTCCCGGCCAGCTACGTCAGCCATGATCTGCGGCAGCGTCACGGCGACCTGGTGTGGCGCGTCCGCTTCAAGGACGACCGGTGGCTGTACGTCGTGCTGCTCCTGGAATTCCAGTCCGCAGTCGACCGGTCGATGGCGGTCCGCATGCTGACGTACACGGGGCTGCTGTACCAGAAGCTGATTGCCGAGGGAGTGCTGCGGGAGCGCTCCGGCCTGCCGCCGGTGTTGCCGGTGGTGATCTACAACGGCCAGCGGCCGTGGACGGCGCCGGTCGATGTGGCGGAGCTGATCGCCTCCGGCCGTGGTGCGGTGTTGGCGCGGTACCAGCCGTCGCAGCGGTACTTCCTGCTGGATCAGGGCCGGGTTGGTGGTGCCGACCTTCCGTCGGGGAACCTGGTGTCGGCGTTGATCGCGCTCGAGACGACTCGGGACCGGCTCCGTGCCCCGGAGTTGCTCGACGCGTTGATCGATCTGCTTCACAAGCAGGATGATGAGGAGTTGACGGCGGCGTTCAATGAATGGGTGGTGCAGGTGCTGCTGCCCCGGCGGTTCCGCGGGTCGGTGTCCGGGCCGCTGCCGCGGCTCGAGGAGGTGCGGACGATGTTGGCCGAGACCGTTCAGGAGTGGACCGCGGAGTGGGTCGAGCAGGGCCGCGAGGAGGGTCGCGAGCAGGGGATCCAGCAGGGGCTCCAGCGCCAACGGGCGTTGTTGGGCCGTCAGGCGGCGCGGAAGTTCGACGCAGCCGCGGGCAAGCGGTTGGCCGACGCGCTTGCTGCTGTCGCGGAGCCGGACCGCCTGGAGCAGATCGGCGACTGGATCATCGAGTGCGAGACGGCCGACGCGCTGTTCGCTCGCCTCGATGATGACTCGCTGTAGCCAAGTCAACGTAATCACCGGCGTACATTTCGTGCGGACCGCGGCTTGCCGCCGAGTTCGGAAGTCCTTCGAAGCAGCATGCAGGACTCATCAGAGCAGACTGCCTCGAACAAAGAGACGTTGGCGCGGCTCAAGGCAATGCGGAAGATGTTGGCCGAACCCGTTCACGAATGGACCGCCGCGTGGGTTGAGCACGGTCGTGATCAGGGGATCCAGCAGGGCCAACGGGAGTTGCTGAGCCGGCAGGCGGCGCGGAAGTTCAGCACAGCCGCGGGCGAGCGGTTGGCCGCTGTGCTTGCCGGTGTTGCTGAGCTGGACCAGTTGGAGCAGGTTGGCGACTGGATCATCGACTGCGAGACGGCGGCCGAGCTGTTCGCTCGCTTCCAGGGTGGTTCGATGTTGGCCGAAACCGTTCAGGAGTGGACAGCTGAGTGGGTCGAGCAGGGTCGCGAGCAGGGGAGTCAACAGGGCCGGCGGGCGTTGTTGGGCCGTCAGGCGGCGCGGAAGTTCGACGCCGCGGCGGGCGAGCGGTTGGCCGCCGCGCTTGCCGGTGTTGCGGACCCGGACCGCTTGGAGCAGGTCGGCGACTGGATCATCGAGTGCGAGACGGCGGCCGAGCTGTTCGCTCGCTTCACGGAGGGCTCGCTGTAGGCAAGTCAACGGAACTGCCGCCGTATACTTCGTGCAGATTGGGACTTGTCGCCGGGTTCGGAAATTCCTCGGAACAGCATGCAGGATTCGTCAGAGAAAACTGTCCCACCCGAGAAGACCGCGACAGCGGACGTCGCGGAAACACCGGCGGACGAGTTCTACGGACAGCCGATCCTGAACGCGCCGTACGAGTACCCGGGCCGGCACTGGGAGCTCGACGAGAACAACCAGCCGACGAACCGCATCGTCGACACGCGCCGGCCATCCGCCTACGTCTCGCCGATCCCGAAGCCGCGGAAGCGGCAGGCGCAGCAACTGACACTGGTGACAGACGAAACCGCCAAGGCGGTGGCATCCGGCGACCAGCAGTACGACCTGACGCGGTTCATCAACGGGGTGCGGCAAGCTATCGACCGCTGGCGGAGACTCCCGGAGAGCGGCTGGCGGGTGACCCCGGAAACCGCACGCTTGCTGCGGCACTGGCGCAACTACGCGTTCGCGGACATGCGGCCGTTCTTCTGCCAGGTCGAGGCGGTCGAGACCGTGATCTGGTTGACGGAAGTCGCACCGAAGCTGGGCAAGGAAGGACGCGACTACCTCGAACACTTGGCCGACGCCAATAGCCGTGCGACGGCCGAACAGGCGGCCGATCTCAACCGCCTCGCGTTGAAGCTGGCCACCGGGGCCGGCAAGACGACCGTCATGGCGCTGCTCATCGCGTGGCAGACGGTGAACGCTGTACGGCGGCCGGGCAGTTCGCGGTTCACGCGCGGGTTCCTCGTCGTCACCCCCGGCATCACCATCCGGCAACGGCTGCGGGTGCTCCAGCCGAACGACCCCGACAGCTACTACGCGAGCCGTGAGCTGGTCCCCGGCGACATGCGCCGCGACCTGGAGAAGGCGCGCATCGTCATCACCAACTACCACGCCTTCCAGCGCCGCGAGACGCTCGAGCTGTCCGCCGGCGGGCGCGCGCTACTGCAGGGACATGGCGCGCCGCTTCGCACCCGCGAGACGGACGGACAGGTCCTGCAGCGCGTGATGCCCGAGCTGATGGGCCTGAAACGGGTCCTGGTCCTGAACGACGAGGCGCACCACTGCTACCGCGAGAAGCCGGACGAGTCCGTCGAGGGCGAGCTCAAGGGCGACGATCGGAGAGAAGCGAAGAAGAACACCGAGAAGGCCCGCATCTGGATTTCCGGACTGGAGACGGTTCACCGCAAGCTGGGGATCCAGCGGGTCGTTGACCTGTCGGCGACACCGTTCTTCCTGCGAGGGTCGGGCTACGCGGAAGGCACTCTGTTCCCGTGGACGGCGAGCGACTTCTCGCTGATGGACGCCATCGAGTGCGGGATCGTCAAGCTGCCGCGGGTGCCGGTGGCCGACAACATCCCGGGCGCCGAGATGCCGATCTTCCGCGAGCTCTGGAAGCACATCGGCAAGGACATGCCGAAGAAGAAGCGCGGCCAGGCGTCCGCCGACCCGCTACGGCTTCCGACGAAGCTCCTCACGGCCCTGAACGCGCTGTACGGACACTACCGGGAAACGTTCGAGCAGTGGCGGGACGCGGGCATCCGGGTGCCGCCCTGCTTCATCGTGGTCTGTAACAACACGGCGACATCGAAGCTGGTCTACGACTACATCTCGGGGTTCCACCGAAAGCACGAAGACGGCACGAGCAGTCTCGAGCACGGCCGGCTGCCGCTCTTCAGCAACTTCGACGAGAGTGGTGCGCCCCTGTCGCGGCCGCACACGCTGCTGATCGACAGCACGCAGCTCGACTCCGGCGATGCGCTCAGTCGGGACTTCCGTACGGCGGCGGCCGACGAGATTGAGCGGTTCCGCCGCGAGATCGTCGAACGGACGGGCGACCGCCGGCAGGCCGAGCGGCTCTCGGACGAGGATCTGCTCCGCGAGGTGGTCAACACCGTGGGCGTTGCCGGCCGGCTGGGCGAGCAGATCCGGTGCGTCGTGTCCGTCTCCATGCTCAGCGAGGGCTGGGACGCGCGGACCGTGACGCACGTCCTGGGCGTGCGGGCCTTCGGGACGCAGCTTCTGTGCGAGCAGATCGTGGGACGCGCGCTGCGGCGGCAGTCGTACCAGCTGAACGACAAGACCGGCCACTTCGATGTCGAGTACGCCGACGTGCTCGGCATCCCGTTCGACTTCACGGCGAAGCCGGTCGTCGCGCCGGCGCAGCCGCCCCGCGAGACGGTACTGGTCAAGGCAGTGACGCCCGAGCGCGACGCCTGCGAGATCCGCTTCCCGCGAGTACAGGGTTACCGGGTCGAACTGCCGAACGAGCGGCTGACGGCGAAGTTCGATGACGACTCGACGTTGAAGCTCACGCCGGAACTCGTGGGGCCCGGCAAGACGCACAGCCGAGGCGTGATCGGGGAAGGCGTGGACCTGACATTGGTCCACACGAACCAGCTCCGGCGGAACACGCTGCTCTACCACCTGACGAAGCATCTGCTGGAGAAACACTGGCGGGACCCGAACGACGACCCGCGGCTGTACCTGTTCGGCGAGCTCAAGCGGATGGCCCGACTCTGGCTCGACGAGCATCTGGAATGCGTGGGCGGCACCTACCCGGCGCAGTTGATGTTCCCGGAACTGGCGGACATGGCGTGCGAGCGGATCACCAACGGAATCGTCGAGGCACACCAGGGGAGCCGCCCGATCACCGCCATGCTCGACAGCTACAACCCCGAGGGTTCCACGCGGCACGTGCGGTTCACGACGTCGAGAGAGACGCGGTGGGAGACGGCCGCGGAGCGCTGCCACGTCAACTGGGCCATCTGCGACAGCGGCTGGGAAGCAGAGTTCTGCCGCGTCGCCGAGGCGCATTCGCGCGTGCAGGCGTACGTGAAGAACCAGAACCTCGGACTGGAAGTGCCGTATCGATTGGGGTCCGAGAGCCGGAGGTACATCCCCGATTTCGTGGTCCTGGTCGAGGACGGCCGCGGGCCGGACGACCTGTTGCGCCTCGTGATCGAGGTCAAGGGCTACCGCCGCGAGGACGCCAAGGTGAAGGCGGCGACGATGAAGACCTACTGGATTCCGAGCGTCAACCGGCTGCAGACGTACGGCCGATGGGCGTTCCGGGAGCTCCGCGACGTGTACGAAATGGAAACGGATTTCGATGCGGCCACCCGCGCCGCGTTCGATGAGACCATCGGCTCCGTGGTGAACGGATAGAGAGCGTGAGCATGGCAAGCGGTTCCAAGAAGGTCGAAACTCTGAAGCACGGCGCGGCGTCACGGAAGAACATCCCGACGGCGGAGTTTGAGTCGGTCCTGGATCCCGTCGACCAAGAGCCGATCCGCGTGCCCTTCGAACGGCGGAACCGCGACCTTGACCCGCAGCTCGTCTGGCGTGGGAAGGATGTGCCGGGGCCCGCGGAGCTGATGGCGCAGGCACCGCCGCTGTTTATCCAGGAGAAGGTGCACCCGAAGGTGCTCATCGACGATCTGGAGCGCCGGACGCAGCAGCGCCGCGCCGAAGAAGAGAACGGGAACG
Organism: Vicinamibacterales bacterium; assembly: GCA_965222905.1. GTDB lineage: Bacteria > Acidobacteriota > Vicinamibacteria > Vicinamibacterales > UBA8438 > WTFV01. The sequence continues at coordinate 1,006,223 of OZ244976.1, forward strand.
GCCAGGCGGATCTCTTTGCCGACTTCAACGGGCTGCCGAGCGAGGACGCGCGCACGGAGTTCTACCAGCACGAGGGCAACTGGTCGAACCGGATGATCCTGGGCGACAGCCTCCAGGTGATGGCGTCGCTGGCCGAGCGAGAAGGGCTGCGGGGCAAGGTACAGTGCATCTACATGGACCCGCCCTACGGCATCAAATTCAACTCGAACTTCCAGTGGTCGACGACCAGCCGCGACGTCAAGGACGGCAAGGCGGAGCACATCAGCCGCGAGCCGGAGCAGGTAAAGGCGTTCCGCGACACGTGGCGGGACGGTATTCACTCGTACCTGACGTATCTGCGGGATCGGCTGACGGTGGCACGCGATTTACTGGCAGAGAGTGGAAGCATTTTCGTACAGATCGGTGATGAGAATGTTCACCGCGTTCGGGCTCTGATGGATGAGGTCTTCGGGGACGACAACTTTGTTTCGCAGATTTCCTTCAACAAGAGTTCGGGTTGGGTGCGGCTCTTCTTCGTTGGCGGCCCAATCAGTCTCTCCGGCGGCGGCGAGGCAGGAGGCAATTGGATCCGTCAAGGCGTGGTGAGGAGCGGCAGAGGGTCCGGTGGCCGACGGTACTTCTGTCGTCAGCGACCGATGAGGGACTTCCGCTGGTCCTCGCGCGCTTCGTGAGAGGTCTCAGTACGCATCAAGGCTCCGGCTGCCTGCGGCGGCTGAGAACCGCCGCAACTGCAGCCAAGTGTCACCGTGCGCCGGTCGACTCCCATCGGGTCGCGGACCAAATGCCGACAGGCCCTTCGATGAGCCGACGACGAGCACCGCACGCCGCGTCGCCGCTGCCACGTGGATGATGTCGAGTACCACTGTGGCTTCCAGGGCGTACGCGGTGGTGCCCGCGCGGCGGTCGCGATGGTCACGCGGCGGCGCATCTCGACCAGGTAGCGCTCCGGCAGCAGGTTCAGCGCGGCATCGAGCCGATGCAAGCCGTCGTGACCGCGCCGCGCGCAGCCCAGACCCACAACCTGCATCGTGCCGGAGGTCGTTTCGGCGTGGCTCTCGTGCTCGTGCGGCTCCGAGTACTCGACACCGCTGGTGTCCTCGGCCGGACCAGCAGCCTCTTTCGGGCTGCGTTGGTCGCGATGTCCTTGCAGGAGCTTGCGTACCAAATCCTGGCCCCGCCGGTGCAGTTCCCGTTCGAGTTCGCTCTCGCTCATCTGCCGGGCTTCGCTGGACGAGAGGAAGGCTTTGGCATCCGCGAAGACAGCATCGGCCGCTACGCACGGGGCTCGGCTCGGGAGATCGATGCAAGCGACGCCGGTTCGCGGCACGTCGAATGTACGTCCCTGGAATCCTGTCGTCACAGCCATCGCAGGTCTGCCTCCCTTCCCACGGCACCGTACCAGAACGCCGCGCGAATGTCCAGAAGGGAGCGCGCCCGAGGGGGACAGACCGACGGTGTTCGGTACCGTTTCGAGGCTCGGCTGGCCGCCGGAAAGACGCGGGTACGCGCTGGCCTGGTTGCTGTCCCCCCGAAAAGAGCACTGGAGAGACGCATCCGCGGGCAAAAAGGCCCATGAATAGGGCGAAAACTCCTCTACGAAGAAGAGCCGCACCCGTTCGGGTTTGGGTACAGTGTTGTTGCCAACGGCCAACGACTACATTCTGTGGTTTGGTAAGCGGAAGGAATCACTGAAGTTCCGCGAACTAAAAGATATCAAGACCGCAGATGAAGATAGTATTGGGAGATATACGAGCGCGCTTCACGGCGATGGACGCGTTATCCCTCTATCGCAGGTTCCAGTTGGTGATCCCTCGTGGCAAGTCTGCACTTACAGTGACCTAACTAAGCCAGGACCAGGCAGCCGTTACGAAGTGCAGGTAGAAGGCGAGACGTTCACTTCTGCGCAGCGGTGGTGGGGTATGACTCCGGACAGCATGGCTCGTGCAATCCGCTCTGGGAGAATCAAGAAGACGGGGCGAAGTATTTCCTTTATCAGACTGCTACAAGATTCGCCGGCCTTTGGAATCAACAACATCTGGACGAATATCGGCGGTGTGATGAGTAGGTCCGATCCGAAGGTATATGTCGTTCAAACCTCCACGGCGGCAATTCAGCGATGCCTTCTAATGAGCACTGACCCCGGCGATCTGGTGCTTGATCCAACCTGCGGCTCCGGCACCACCGCCTACGTCGCCGAACAATGGGGTCGCCGCTGGATCGCCATCGACACATCCCGAGTAGCGCTGGCACTCGCCCGCGCTCGGATCATGGGGGCGCGCTACCCGTACTACCTCCTCGCCGACAGTCCGCAGGGGCAACGCAAGGAGGCCGAGGTCACGCGCAAGGCACCGTCTGAGGAGCCGACACACGGCGACGTCCGCCAGGGATTCGTTTACGAACGCGTACCGCACGTCACGCTGAAGTCGATTGCCAACAACGCCGAGATCGGCGTCATCTGGGAACGATGGCAGGAAACGCTGGAGCCGTTGCGCGCGGATCTGAACGCCGCTCTGGACCGAACGTGGGAGGAATGGGAGATTCCGCGCGAGGCTGGCGAGCCGTGGCCCGCGAACGCCACGGATGCCTGGAAGGCACTCCGAGAAGCCGATATCGAGCAGAAACGCAGAAGGGCGCTGCGCATCCTCAACGCCGAGTTGGATCGAGCCTACACGGTGGACGACCTTCCCGACGCGCCGCGCGATCCGTGGCCGGCGGACGTGACGGAGGTGCACCACCTATGGTGGGAAGCCCGCATCGCGCGGCAGCAGGACATCGACGCCTCCATCGCTGCGCGAGCCGAGGTCGAGTACCTCTACGACAAGCCCTACGAGGATCGCAAGAAGGTGCGCGTCGCGGGTCCGTTCACGGTGGAGAGCCTGTCACCCCACCGTCTCCTGGCCGTCAACGAGCACGACGAGTTGATCGACCGAGTCGAGGACCGGGCGCCGGCGTACGGAACAGCGGAAGACTTTGCCGGGATGGTCCTCGGACATCTGGCGACGACCGGTGTCCAGCAGGCGCACAAGGCGGACCGGATCACGTTCTCGTCGTTAGACCCGTGGCCGGGCGGGCGGATCTGCGCGCAAGGCCGGTACACCGAAGGCGAAGAAGGACCGGAGCGCCGCGCTGGGATTCTCGTCGGACCGGAGTTCGGCACGGTGGCCAGACAGGAACTCGTCCGTGGTGCGAGGGAGGCCGCCGAGGCCGGCTTCGACGTGCTAGTCGCGTGCGCGTTCAACTTTGAGCCGCACGCCACCGAGTTTAGCAAGCTCGGCGCACTGCCGGTGCTCAAGACTCGCATGAACGCGGACCTGCACATGGCCAACGACCTGGCCAACAGCGGGAAGGGCAACCTGTTCGTCATCTTCGGGGAACCGGACATCGAGATCCTGCTGGCGGACGGCGAGGATCGCGAGACCGGGCGGATCCAGGTGAAGATCCACGGCGTTGACGTCTTCCATCCCAGCACCGGCGAAGTCCGAAGCGACGGGGCCGATGGCATCGCGTGCTGGTTCATCGACACGAACTACAACGACGAGAGCTTTTTCGTCCGGCAGGCGTACTTCCTGGGCGCGAACGACCCGTACAAGGCCCTCAGGACGACGCTGAAGGCGGAGATCGACGCAGACGCATGGGCAACGCTGCACAGCGATACATCCCGACCGTTCGGGCGACCGAAGTCGGGACGGATTCCTCCGAAAGCCCCTGTGACGTCTGGGCGCACTTCACCTCTATTCGGCCCGACGCTCAGTTCGTCGGGTCAGTTGTGTTCTGTGTGCAGGCCCGTGTGAGGACGGCGGTCGGCGGCCCGGTACGTGTGCTTACCCCTTCGCTCACGCTTTGTTTCCGTGCGCGCGCGCCGTCCGCGACTCAGGCCGGCGCCGGCTCGGGTGCAGCCCCGGAGGGCGGCGGCCCGGCGCGGCCTCCGTCCGCCGTGCCGGACCGCTGCTCGGCCGCCTTCCTGCTGACGACATCCTGAAGCAGGTTCGCCTTGCGCAGCATATTCAGCCAGCGAGCCTTGTTCTTGGTCGCCATGCGCGCCTGGTAGTCGATCTGCGGATCGCAGTACGGCTTGCCGTCGCGCAGCATCGCGAACACGATACGCAGGATCTTGTGCGCCGTCGCTACGACTGCCCTGCCGGCGCCGCGCCGCTTCGCCAGCTGCTGCTTGTACGGCCCGAACTGCACGCCATGCGTGCGCGCCGCCGCGTGGGCGATCTCGCACAGGATCCGCCGCAGGTACACGTTGCCCTTGCGCCGCTTCCCGCCCTTGCTCTTGCCGGCCGACTCGTGGTTGCCCGGACAAATGCCGGCCCAACTCGCCAGTCGCCGCGCCGTGCCGAACGCTTCCATGTCGTCGCCCACTTCGGCCAGCAGGGCGGCCGCGGCCAGCCGCCCCGTCCCCGGCAGCGTCTGCAGCAGGGTCCAGGGCAGCTCGTAGTCCTGCTCGGCCGCCTCGACAATGCGTCGCTCCAGGTCCGCCAGCGACCGCTCGACCGCCTCCTGCATGTCGCGCAACAGCGTGACCAGCGGCTTGGCGCCCTCGTCCAGCCCGCACCCCAACGCGTCGAGCAGCGCCGGGATCTTCTTGCGCGCGTTGCCCTTGACACCCGCCACCATCTGTTCGGGGTCCTGGCCCGCCACCAGACCGTCCAGCAGGTTGCGGCCCGACAGACCGAACAGGTCCGTCAGGATGCCTCCGATGCGCAGGCCGCTCTCGTCCAGCATCCGGTGCAGCATGTTGCGCAGCGTCGAGGCCACCCGCCGTGTCCGGGCGTGCAGGCGCGTCAAGCGCCGCAGCTCCTCCAACCGCGGCGGCGCCACGAAGCTCGGGCAGACCAGCCCGTAGCGCGCCAGCATCGCCAGCCACTGGCTGTCGGAGACATCCGTCTTGCGCCCAGGTACGCGCTTGACGTGTCGGGCATTGGCGACCCAGACCTCCACGCCCGCCTCGGACAGCGCCCGCTGCACCGACTTCCAGAACACGCCCGTACTCTCCATCACCACCCGCGCCAGATTCAGACCGGCCAACCAGCCAACCAGCAGACGCAGCTCCGCGCCATACGTGCGGTACTGCCGCGTCTCCGGCGCCACGTGGCCGCTGTCGTCCTCGACCAGCACCGTGCAGGTCAGACTCATCTTGTGCACGTCGATGCCCGCCGCCCGCGGCACCGTATCCAGCACCGCCTCGGGATGCCGGGGATCCGGCGCCGGCGGCGCCAAGCCCTGCGGCGCCCTCGCCGCCTCCGCTTCCTGCTTCTTCTTCCGTTGCATCGTTCCTCCCGGGTTGCCCGCATGCTTGCGGGCCGCGTCGCTGCTGCCGGGACGCGGCCACACCAGACGGGAGCGGCGGGGAGCCACCGGGAGACTCCTCGGGTCACCGAGGACCCGGGACCTTTTCCTCCTCGGCCTCGGCAGCGGCAGGCTGCCGGACACACTGCGGGGTGCGCACCGAATGGCTCCGACCACGTTGCTGTACGGGATTCATTGAAATCGCCGAAAAGTCAGCGGCCTACTCCGCCACGCCCTGCCTCCAACATGATAGACATCGGCTCTGGCTGGCTTTCATCCCGCGGGGTGGGGTGGCGGCAGCGCCCGCACGGCCGTTGCTGTGAAGGTGATCAACCATCTTGGCGACGAGGTGTTGAAGGTCTTTGATACTAACGGTAGCCCAGAGGCGTGACGCAAACAGCAGCATCCGCCGTTACCCGAACCGCGCGATCGAGGCTGCACAGGTGATCGAGGAGCTCATCGCCCGGGAGCTGCGCGAGGCCAGCGCTCGCGGAGAGGCGCATGGGCTGTCGGACGACGAACTCCCGTTCTACGACGCGCTCGGCGTCAACGACAGCGCGGTGCAGGTGCTCGGCGACGACACTCTGCGCGACATCGCCCGCGAACTGGTCGAGACCGTGCGCCGCAACGTGACTGTCGACTGGCCCCTGCGCGAGAACGTGCGCGCCCATCTTCGCCCTGTCGTGAAGCGTGTGCTCCGCAAGCACCGCTACCCGCCGGACAAGCAGGAGGCGGCGACCGAGACCGTGTTGGGGCAGGCTGAGGCCCTGTCCGCTGGCTGGCCTGATTCTCACGAGCCGGTTTCGGAGGACTGGTTCCCTTTGGCTCCGAATCGGGTGAGCCTCCAGAAGTGATTGTAAGTTCGTGTGACCTCGGCTCACCTTCCGTCCCACCTTCGGGTGGTCTTGCTGCTCGTTCATTACCTTAGGACAGTGATCGATATAAAGTCTTCAACTTCATCGGGGTAACAGTTTGTAATTCCATTCCCCGTGAAACGCATCGGGGACCAGCGCGAGTGCGTCCATCTGTTCCTTGGTCACCGTAACGCCCGTCGGATACTCCCCGGCGTCGAGTTCGGCCCGGACCCGGAGCCCGGTGGCTGTCCGGACGTTCCCGATGCGGTCGACGATGGTCTCGTACGTCGTCAGCGGGGTGCCGCGCCAGTTCGCCGTGATGTGACAGAAGAGCCGGTGCTCGATCTTGTTCCACTTGCTGGTGCCGGGTGGAAAATGACTCACCTCGATGGTCAGTCCGGTCTCGTCGGCCAACTGTTGAAGCTCATGCTTCCAGGCGCGCAACCGATACCCGTTGCTCCCGCCCGCATCGGCCGTGATGAACAGGGTCGTGGCCTCGGGGTAGGCGCCGCAACCCATCTGATGCCACCAGTGTCGAATCGACGCCACCGCGAACGCCGGTGTGTCGTGGTCCCAGCCCACGCTCACCCAGGCTTCGTTGCGCGCCATGTCGTAGACGCCGTACGGAATCGCCTTGCCCTCGGCGTCGGTCGGGAAATCATGGACCAGCACCGCCGGCGGCGTGCCCTTCGGCTGCCATTCCCGCCCGCCGTTCTTGAAGTTCCCGACCAGCTCCTTCTTCTTCGTGTCGACCGAGACCACCGGCTGGCCGGCGGCCAGATGCTCGTCCGAGGTCTGGTTGATGTGCTCAAACTGCGCGTTGCGGTCCGGATGCGTGGCGCCTTCCTGCCGTTTGCGCGCCGATTGCAGCCGGTAGCCCAGGCGGTGCAGCAGCCGGCCCACAGTGGTCGAACTCACCCGCCACCCCTGCTCGGTCAGCGCCGCCGCCAGCTTCGCGCGACTCTTGCACGTCCAGCGCAGCGGCGAGGTCGGGTCGCCGCGCGTGAGCGGATCCACCAGCGCTTGGAGCGCGGCCTGGATGCCGGGTTGATCCTGCTGGATGCGGGGCCGTCCGCCGCCAGGGCGTCGAATGCGGTCCGTCGGCGCCTCGTCGCGGGCAATCTCCCGGCGCCCCTTGCGAATCGTCTCCCGAGCCACACCGGTGGCCGACGAAACCACCGCGTCGCCGCCGTAGCCGATGGCGAGCGACTCGGCCGCCGCCCACCGGCGGCGACTGCGCTCGTCCAACACGGGCTCGACCGCCGCATACTTCGCGACAAGGGTCGCTTCCAGCTCGATGTCTCGCTTCATGCCTCCAGTATGACCAGAAAACCCACAGGTGGAAAACTAGTTTAGCGCAGTGTCCTTAGCTTCGGCCCTTGCGTTTGCCCGTTCGCGATCGAAGGTGTGCTCGTGTCTTGCTCCTGCCCGTTTTGGGTTGGGGTACTGCCAGCCGTACTGCCAGCCGAACCTGCTCCACGGGGATCGTTTCTGCTCGGATCTGCGTACATCTGCACCCGAAAACCCCAATAAACACCGTTTTCATTGCCGATCTGGGTGATCTGCGCGCGGGGGTCCATCCCCGCGCGTGCGGGGCACCGTCGCAAGACGACCACGAATCCGTCTGGACACGGGGTTCATCTCCGCGCGTGCGGGGTCGACTCAAGTCGCATTCCGGTTTCTGGTTCCGACGCTCCCCGCGCGCATGCACGCGGGTCTTGCGGCGAGGATTCTGGTCGGCTCGTCGGCTTGATTAACTCTTCGTGTTCGTCGCCTCGTGCCGATCGTTGCTCGTGGCGCTTCGACGGCGTGCTCTATCGACGGGTGCGGTTCGGTTCGGGTCTTTGCTCGGGAGGCTGGGTTCCGGTGGACGCCTTCGGCCGTTGCGGTGGTGATGGTATGGTCTTGTCTCCGCCGTGCCGCATTGCCTTCTGTCGTGGAGGCAGGGGCTTCAGTTCTGCTGGTGGCTCTCGCTTGAGGTAACGGCTGAAATCTTCGAGCCGTGGGAGCGACTCCCGGTCTTTTTCTCGGTTCGATCGCCTCTTGCTCTCGATGATGTCATCTATTGAGCACAGCGGGAAGCCGTCCATCTCAACGGCTCGCCGGCGCGCGTCGTCGTATCTTTCGATCCCGTCGGGTGCGTGGACCAGGTCGAGGTCGAACGGGCCGTCGGTCAGTTGGATGAAATCCCGCCCTTGTTGGATTTCGTTGGCCAGCTCGTCGTCGAGCTTGAAGCCGAGCTCTCGGAGCGCACTGATGACCCGCTTACCGTTGTCGCTTCCCTTCTCGATGAAGAGGTCGGCGTCCTGGGTGGTGTCGGGATATCCCTGCAGGATAGCAGCCATCTTTCCCACGAACAGGTACTCGACGTCGTGTTTCTCGAACACGTCGCGCAGTTGCGTCAGGTTCCGGCCTTCAATCGGTGCCATAGCCTAGCCACCTTGGCAGGTGTTCGTTGCACCACTGCCGATAGTCGGCCGTTGATGCGAACACGCGGTGTCCCGCGTCGTGGAACACAGGCTTCTGTACTTTTACGAAGACGCCGAGGCGCTGCTCCAGCGTTCTTCTGCGGGCGGCGCGGAAATGCAACAGGTTTTCTGGATCGATGCCGATCCGGGCCGCTTCGTCGGCCACCGCTGTGGCCGCCCGGCTCAATGGCGGCCGCTTTCGTTCCCGCGGTGTTTCTGACTGCATCGGTTCGCGTCTGCCCTAGTGTCTCACGTTTTGTGTTGTCCCGGCCGTGGCGCGCTCCGCGCGTGTCCTCCCTGAGCCTCGGGGCGCTGGTGCTGAGGCGGCGCTTGGCATTGACGTGCCGTCGGCGGCCGCACCGACCCCGGTCTGGTGCGGCACGCGACCAGATCGATCTTGCGCGCTCGCCGGATCAGCGCGTCGGTCTGGTGGTAGTAACGATTGCCGCAGCTCCTCCATGTAGAGCGCGTGCAGCCGCTCGGCTGCAGTTCCTGCTCGCATTCTCTCTTTGCCGGTGCTTTCTCTCGTGCCGGGGGCGTTGGCGCCCTGGTCTTCGCTTGCGTCTGTGCCTCTACGCTATCGCGTTTTCGTGATGGTCCATCCCCGGGCGCGCGGGGCGGCGAGGTACAGCACCTGGCTCGAAGGGATGCCAGCGGCGGGTTCATCCCCGCGCGTGCGGGGCGGAGGATCCGAGGCTTCCGCGTTGCCCCGCTGGATCGGGAACATCCCCGCGCGCGCGGGGCGTTGCTGCGTCTTCGGGGGCAGACTTGATTCGAGCCGGGCGTACCCAGGGCGCCTCGTGGCCCTGCTGGCTCGATTGTTGGCTTGGTCTCGTCGCGCCTTCGACCTCCAACCCGTCTTCTTCGTCTTTACGGAGAGCGGCACGATGAAGACATTGCGAATGATGGCCCCGAACTCGGCCTTGGTGGCGTTCCTGTGTGCGGCGTTGCTGGCGGTCGCGTGCAGCGACGACGGTGATCCCGGTCCGTACGCGCCCACGCCGGTGACCCCTGTTACCACCCTTTGGCGCGGCCTGGTGGTGGCCGCCGAGGATCGTTGCAGTCCGTACCGCGCCGATGACTACCCGTACTCGCCCAGTGTCGAGGATGCGCTCGTCGCGCAGCTCGGGGGCGTGTTCTCTCCCTATACCTGCGAGGTCTTCGACTCGACGGCGCAGACCGATATTGAGCACATCGTCGCTCGCAGCGAGGCGCACGATTCTGGTCTCTGCGCCGCCGACTCCGCTGCCCGTCGGCGGTTCTCGGAGGATGTCGACAACCTGACGCTGGCGGCGCCGGCGTTGAATCGTCATGCGAAGAGCGGGAACGACGCGGCCGAGTGGCTCCCCGACGAGAACGCCTGCTGGTTCGCGCAGACCGTCGTCGACGTGCGTCGGAAGTACGGGCTGACGGTTGACGCGCGCGAGGCCGAAGCGCTTGATCGGGTGTTGTCCGGATGTTCGACGGCGGCGATCTCGTGTGATCTGTCGACGATGCCCGAACCGGAACCGGAACCCCCTCCGGTGCTTCCGGTGCGTGCGTTTCGGCGTTGCTCCGAGATGCGTGCCGTTGGTTGGACGCGTGGCGTCAACCGTCATGGCGGAACGTATCGCCCGGCTTGGGATGCCGCCGAGCGCGAGACCTATTCTTTGAACACGGCCCGCGATCGCGACGGGGACGCTCACGCGTGCGAGTCGTAGGTGATCAGGACTTCCGGTCGCCGGCGTTGCCCCCCGGTTAGGTCTGCGAGACCATTCACTCGCCTGCGGTCTGCACGATGTCGCGTTCGCTGCTCCCTGACGCCGCCGTGCGCGTGATGAAGCTCGCGAGCAATGCCTTGGCGATGGCCATCCCGGCGCTCGTTGCGGAGAGCTTGACGACGTGTCCTTCGTGCACCGTCCGCGGGCCCCCGCGTGTCGGCGGGCCGCAGGCGCGCCCTCTTGTAGAGCGTGCAGAGTCCGCCGTCCACCGCCGTGGCGATCCCCGTCGTTCTCGGGTCGTCGCTGTCCTTGCCGATCTCGTCGATCACGCGCATCGCGCTCAGGCCCACGCGCCTGATCTTGTAGACCATGGTGTTTCCTCGATCACCTCGACCCGGTACGCCGGTCCGCCCGCGTCCGCCTGCTCCCGTGCGATCTCGATCATGGCTACCGCGGCGTCGTCCGCGTCGCGGTCTTCGTCGGCCCGTTCCATGTCCGCTTCTTAGCCGGAGCCGTGGTGCACGTGCCCTCGATGTCCTTGATTCCGGGAATCCGGAGCCGCGCCTTGCCGGCGCGTCCCCGTCCGTCAGTTGGCGGGCGGATCGTTCTTGAGCGCCTCGAACTGCATCGACCGCAGTTCGCGGACGTCGGTCTGCAGCTCGTCGATCTGACGTTGCAGGTTCGCGAACCCGTCGGTCATCCGCTGGTTCATGTCGTTGAACCGCTGGTTCACGCTCCCGAAGCCGTCGTCCATGCGGTCCTGCATGTCGTTGAACCGCTGGTTCACGTTCCCGAAGCCGTCGTCCATGCGATCCTGCATGTCCTGTATCCGGGTATTCAGCTGGCTGTTCTGATTGATCACGATTCCGCTGAGCAATACGCCGATCGCGACCATCGTGCCGATGATCGTCCATGTCTCCTTGGTCATCGTTCTGACTCTACTCCTTTTCCTGCGCCCGGGCGCCGGTTCCGCAGCCCGTGCGGCGGCGATGTTCCAGTCGGCTTTGAGCATCTCGCGGAGCGTGCGCCCGCTCCGGAGCCGGTCCATCGGCTCGGTTACCCACTCGATCAACCTGTCGGCGAAGCTTGGGATTTCCACGTCTACGCCTTGAGGGTCGGGACGGACCGCCCCACCAACAGGCAGGGGTATCTCTGGCCCTCCAGGCTTGTAGCGCTCGTGCACGGCGCGGCCTACCCACTTGATGAAACCCTTGAAATCTCTCCGGTCCACGTCCGGTCCGCAGATTCCGTGGTACGCCAGCAGGCGGCCGTCCCCGATCCGCTGTGCTTCCGCGTTCCGGGTGGCTCCGGGAGGAAGCCGGACCCCGCGGTGCGCGTCAACGCAGTCTTCGTACAGCTTCTTGATTGCTTCGATGTCTTCGGGCGGGAGCCTTCCGAGGATCACGTCAGCCTCGTGCCCGAGTTCGAATTTGAGTGCCGCCTCCATTGCTCGGTGCCCGTCGGTGTTCTTCCAGGGCCCGCACTCTGTGGACACCAAGCGCGCTTTCAGTGCCATCTCGACGGCGACCCCGAAATCGTCCGCTATACCGCTCGGACCCGGGCCGCATTCGTCGTTCATCACGATCGCCACTACTGAGGCTTTGGTCTGTCAGGCCCACAACAGTTCGGTCGCCAATCCCTCCGCCTCCAGGCGGGGTTCAGTGTTTCGTCCTCGCCGCTGGTGCTGGCCTTCGTTCGCGTCTCCGATTCCTTCATCCAGACATTCCTTCGCTGTCGCTCCTGCGAGTTACTCTCTGGCGGGCGGTTCATCCTGGGGTTTCTTACCGCGCGAGCGGGAACCTGTTAACGCTCGGGGGATCAGGGGCCTCGTTAAAGGTCCATTCCCGTGCGTGCGGGGGAACGCCATCATGATCGGTTAATCCACGAATTGCGTGTGGTCGATCCCCCGTGCGTGCGGGGTGTTCTCTCCCCGGTTGTCTGTCTGCGGAGAAACCTGGGGCCGTTCCCGTGCGTCCGGGGAACCCCTTCACGATCATGCCGGCAGCTGGCGAAGCAGGCGAACAGCTAGTGGGTTGGAGGAGCAGGGGAAACAGCCCGATCGGACCGACTGCTCGAGACGATTCGTGCCGCCTGTGGGCGCGGCCGCCCGGGAACCGGTTGTGCCCCCATATGAGCTAGGGAGACAGGGTTCGATCGCGCGCGTTGTGCCCGAAAGGCCGCCCGCTCCGCCGGAGTGAGCGAGACCGAAAAGCCCATGTTGGGGTCGCCCCGCGGGCGCGCCCGGGCTTCACGATCGCACTGCGCCCGCAGCCGGTCCACCTGATCGCGGGTCAGCGTTCGGCGAGGGGGGACCGGCGCCGCGGGGCGCAAGCGATCGACTAGACGCTTGCTGACATCAGCGATCCGAGCAGTCCACGGTTTTTGCATGACGCTCCCGCTTCCGGCCCTTCAACGCGCCCATGAGCCGATTCTACCCGATGGCCAAGCCCCGTGCGTGCGGGAAAACCCTCGCCAGGCATCCGAGTGGCGCCGCCGCGACAGGTCGATCCCCGTCCGCGCGGGGAACCGTCGGATCTTTCAGGCCTTGGTCGGCTTGCCAGCCGGTCGATCCCCGTCTGGGCGGGGTGGGCCCGGCAGAGGGATTCTCCGGGACACTGAGAGCGGGTCTACCCCCGCGCGTGCGGGGTGCCGTCGGGTGGCTGTGGGAGTTGGCCAGCACTCGCGCCATCGACGGTGCCGCCCGCGCGCGCGGCGGACCCGGAGGTGAGCTGTCGTTCCGGGCAACTCCCGTTCCTCTCCTGCCGCAAGCGAATCGCGTCGTGCGCCGCCCGCGGTAGTCGTCTCTCCCGGGGAATCGACTATTCCGAATCGTTTTCCAGTCCCCTTGCCGAGTCGTTTTCCGCTGTCAGGACGGGAACCTATCACCCCGATTGTCGCTCTACGGCGGGCGAGACCTCGGCACGCAGCTTCAGGCCTAGCGCGTCGACCACCCTGAGAACGGTGTCGAAGTTCGGAACGCGTTCGCCCGACAGCGCCTTGTAGAGGCTCTCGCGGGACAGGCCGGCCTCGCTCGCCACCTGCGCCATGCCCCGCGCGCGGGCGATGTCGCCGAGCGCCTTGGCCACGAACGCGGCGTCGCCGTCCGCCTCCTCGATGGACGCCTCCAGGTACGCTGCCATGTCCTCGCGCGTGCGCAGGTGCTCGGCAACGTCGTAGGGCGATGTGGCGGTCTTGGTCATGGTGTCACCTACAGGTTTCTCGCCAGGCGCAGGGCCGTCTCGATGTCGGTCTTCTGCGTGCGCTTGTCGCCGCCGCCCAGCAGCACGACGACCGTGTGGCCCTGCCGCTTGAAGTACACGCGCTGCCGTATGGGGCCGCACAGGGTCGCCTAGCAGCCGACGACCGTGTGGCCCTGCCGCTTGAAGTACACGCGGTACCCCGGGCCGTGCTCGATCCGCATCTCCGAGACGCCTTCGCCCACCGGCTTGACGTCGCCCGGATTGCCGGCCGCCAGCCGCTCGACCCGGACGAGCACACGGGCGCGGGCGCGGACATCGCGCAATCCGTCCAGCCACTTGGCGTAGACCTCCGTCCTGCGGACTTCGAGCATGCTGCAAAGTAGCCAACAGGCTACACGTCTGTCAATCCCCGCTCTTGCGGGGTGCACGGCGGTAGTCCGCAACGGTGACGGATCAGGATGGGTCGACCGCCCCGCGCGCGGCGCAGACTACTTCTCAGGCAGCTCGGCGCGGGTTGTCTTCGGTCTATTCCCCGCACGCCCGGGGACACCTGTCCAGCAGCGACCTCGACTCGGTGAAACGTCCATCCCCGTGCCCGGTGGCGCTCCTCGAAGAGACCGCTTCACGCATCGACCTGGGCAGGCGCGATTTATCCCGGCGGGCGCGGGGCGCACCTGCTCCTCGCGTCAGCGGAAGCGGCGCGGGGCCGAGGAATGCACAGGGCAGCCCGTCGGCCCGGATGATTCTCCGCGCGATATCGCCAGCATCGCTCTGGCCAGCCAGGGGATAGACACGGCAATAGTCCCATCGTAGCGATGGCCATTCGGCGAGGCATCTACCGGGGGATGCGCGATCGCCGTCGGACGGTCCGCCGTGGGCCACTGTCGGGGTCGATTGCTCGACTCGATGCCCGCCACGGCGTCGTCGTTCCGCGCCAACTCACCGCAAGCGATCGCTTCCATGCTCTCGCGCAAGGCCTGCAGGTCCGCTCGCACGACGCCGGCCAGCTCGATCATGACGTGGCTCACGAGCCCGGCGGACCCGAAGATGGCGACCACGATCACACAAACGCCAACGGTCAACTTCACGTCGTTACTCACGTCGGCGAACCTCCTGCAGCACCGCCGGAAGTCCAGCTCGGCCCGAGCGGCCGCCAGCGAACCATCCCACCGGCATGACCCGGTAGTTCGGGCCAACATCGTCGTACTCTGCCGCCGCGTCCCGGCAACGTCAAGGCGTAAGCCGCCGCGATCCGGTCGTTGCCGGCGCCGGTCCGGACATCTACGCTCCGGCTCTATCGTCGTCGCGCATCTTCGCCAGCGCTTCGGTCAGCCGGCGGTGTTCCTGCTCGTACAGCCGCGCACCGAGTCCGGCTGGCCTCGCTGCTGCGAGTCTGTCGACCTTGAGCAGCCACTCGAGGTCCGCGTTGTCACCGTCCAGCGCTGCCGCTTCCTCCCACTCGGCCTGCTTGCGCAGAATCCGCCTGACGTCGGCCGCCGTTCCGGCCTGTTCGTACGCTTCGCGCGCTTCGGCGGTGTGTCCTCTCTCTTCTTCGAGCCGCGCGACCAGCAGCGGCTCCCACCCGCTGGCGTGCAGCAGGTTCTCGACCTGGCCGAGCAGGATGTTCCGGCTGGTCTCGTTCGTGTCGGCCTCTGCCGCGTCGAGCAGCGTGCTGATCGCTGTTTCGCACAGCTCATACGCCTTGTTGTTGGCGAGCTCGAGGAAGTGATCATTTCTGAAGTTCCGTCGACTGGCTGTGGACGACCCTGCTGATCGCGTCATTCGGTGTCTTCGTCGCGAGCCGGACGCTGGCGGTTGCGCTCCTGCTGGCTGAGTTCAGCCTCCCGGCGACGAAAGCTGCTCCCTTCGATGCGAAGGATCTCGACGTGGTGGGTCAGCCGGTCGATCAGGGCGACGGCGCACGAGGCGTTGGGAAAGACGGTGTCCCAGTTCTTGAAAGGCAGGTTGGTGGTGATCAGCAGGGAGCGGTGTTCGTAGCGGCGGCTGACGAGCTGGAAGATCAGGTCCGCGGCACGGGCGTCGTAGGCGAGGTAGCCCAGTTCGTCGACGCACAATAGCGCGGGGCGCGTGTAGTGGCGCAGGCGGCGTTCGAGTGCGCGGGCGGTCTCCTGTCCGTTGAGGTCGAGCAGCAGGTCGGCGGCGGTGGTGAAGAGTGCGGAGTGTCCGGCGAGGACAGCCTGATGGGCGATGTTCTTCGCCAACATTGTCTTTCCCAGGCCTTGCGCGCCGAGAATCACGACGTTCTCGCCGCGGGCGAGGAAGTCGAGCGAGAGGATGCGTTCGAGGGCAGGCCGGTCCAGCGCGGTGGGCCAGTCCCAGTCCCAGTCGGCGAGCGGCTTGAAGCGTCCGAGTCGGGCGCGCTTGAGCCGGCTCTCGACGCTGCGGCGCTGTTTTTCTTCGAGTTCGGCAGCGACGATGTGCTCGAGCAGGACGGTGGCGCTCCAGCGCTTGCGGGTGGACTGGGCGATGATGTCGTTCAGCTCGTCGGCGGTGCGGTTGAGCCCGAGGCGGCGGAGGTCAGTCGCCAGCGTCGTCGGGGTTTTTCTGTCCGAGGGCATCGTAAGTCTCCAGGTCGTGCGGCCGGACATCGAGGTCACGCAGTCCTGGCCGGTCGGGCAGCGTGAGTCGGAGCGGGGGTTTGAGTCCGCGCTGCCGGCGTCGGGTTTCGAGGATGTGGGTGATGGAGCCGGCGCCGAGGGCATCGCGTTGGAGGGCGATGTCGACGGCGGCGGCCAGCTCCTGCGGCCCGTAGTCGTCGAGCAGGGCGCGCAGCCGGGTGGCGTGCGGTCGCAGGGCTTCTCCTCGCTCGGCAAGGCGCTCGAAGAGCGTTGAGGTGGCGGGGACGGCGGCGCGCAGCCGGTCGCGGGTGGTGTGGACGTTGGCCTGGCGAGTGGCGGCGAGCAGGGCTTCCAGATGGGCGGGGTCCTCGACGGTCAGCCCGGTGTCGTAGGTGCGGTGATGGTTGGCCAGCTCGTTCTGTCCGTCGAGGATGCGGATGCGGGTGGCCGAGGCGACCAGGGTCAGCGGCTTGCGGACGTGGGTGTGGGGAATCGAATAGAGGTTGCGGTCGAAGCGGACGTAGGGGGTCTTTCCGGAGCGGACGGCGCGCACCAGGTCGGTCTCGAAGGGATTGGCGGGCAGCGGCAGCAGGCGGGGCTTCTCCTCGGCCCAGACCTCGGCGACACTGCGATTGGGCTGATCCGGATGCGGCCGCCGGTGGGCGACCTCGTCACGCCAGCGTCGGAACTGGGTGTTGATGTCGTCGAGGTCGCGGAAGGGACGGGCGGCGAAGTAGGCGTGGCGTAGGTATTGAATTTTCCTCTCGATTTTTCCTTTTTCATTTCCCCGTCCCGGCGTACAGGGGCGGGGCGCGAAGTGGTAGTGGCCGGCCAGCTCGAGCAGGCGGGGATGAAACTGGACGGCGGCCCCGCGGCGGTCGAGCACGGCGCTGCGCAGATTGTCGTACACCAGGTTGCGGGCGGCGCCTCCCAGCGCGTCGAAGGCGGCGACGTGCCCGCGGAGGAAGCTCTCCAGCGTCTGGTCGAGGGTGAACAGCGCGGCCAGCGCCCGCGAGTAGCCGAGGACCATGACGAATCCGGAGACGGTGCGTGTGCCTTGTCCGATGCGGACCTTGCCGAACGAGCCCCAGTCGACTTGTGCGGATTCGCCAGCCAGGGTGACGACCCGGCGGTAGACGGCGCGGCTGGTCTCGGGCCGCAGGCGCCGCACGAGTTTGCGTACGGGGAAGACCGAACCGGCATAGCCACGCTGGCGCACCATCTCGTGGATCCGCGTCGCGCGCAGCCGTGGGTACTGCGTCAGGGTGTCGCGGATGAACGGCAGATACGGGTCGATGATGCTGGACCGCCACACGCTGGGAGGGACGTCTGGCGACTCGCGCTCGACCGCGGCGCGGACTGTCTCACGGTGGAGGCCGAGTTGGGCCGCGATGGTCCCGATCTTCCAGTGCTCGGCGTAGTACAGGCGCCGGATCTCGGCGCGTTGCGCGGGCGTGATCATCCTTCCTCCTTGTCCCCGCGATGCGCGGCTCGCGCATCGGAACCAGCCACTGGCTCGTCCGCCCGCAGACCACGCAACGCGTGGCAACGAGGGGCTGAACCGGGGCGGCGTCAGGGACGGGGAGTCTGGTCGATCGCAGCGCTGCGGGGGAAGACTGATCCATCACGCCGCGGCGGCGGTCGCGGTAGGCGCGCTGCTGGTCGCGGTGGTCGAGACGGCCCTCGGGACTCCGCTGATGTCGCGCCCTGGCAGCCCGCACCGATCGGCGACGGCCGGCCGCCTGGCAGCGCAGCGTGCAGTAGGCATGGCCGCGATCACACGCTACGCAGATGGCGAACAGGCGGCTGCAGTATCGGCAGGTCTTCTGGCGTAACGGCTGGTCCACGGCGTCGGAGCGCGTGGGCCAAGCTCCGACTGGACAGCGCCGCGCCGGCCGTGGCACAACAACGGTGACCGGCTCGGTCTGTCGGAGCTCGGGGCGGTCACGAGGGTCCGGCTCTATCCCGGGCCCTCACCCCCACGCTTGAGTCCGCTTCAACGCTACCCGACTGCGGTGGAACCTCGCCAGCCCAGCGGTCGTCCCGGACTCCCTCCGGTCAGGCACGCGCGCCGACGACGGCCCGTTCATCGGCGAGCTGGCGGTTATGCCGGCGTTGCGCTGGCGTCCGAAGGCGTCCGCAGCGTTCCGCCAGGTGCCCCGGCGTCGCGAAGCGGAGCGGAGGATTCGCGCGCGGCCGAGCGTCAACGCCCATCCGGACGTGGTCCGCGCGCGAGAGAGCGCCGCCTCCAGGCGCGCCTGGCGCAACAACCGACACCGAGCGTTCCCACGGTCGCCGCGTGCGCCAGACGAGCCTTCCGCGGCACTCGAGTTGTCGCTCGACGGAACGCCCTCGCCGGTTCGTGGTCGTCGACCACACCGTCCGGCCCAACCCGGCCGTTCCGTCTCGCGAGAGTACCCCGGCCGGGCATGACCAACACCGACGTCCGGGACGTCACGCCCGGCCGCAGAGCAGGCAGGCCCGCGGGTCCTTGGCGCTTTCGTCCCCTCCCCCGGACCCCCTCCCGGGGCTCGCCGCCGCGCTTCGCGGACTCACCTGCGATTTCCTCAGTGACCATTGACAGGCGGTCTTGAACCGATCTGGCTTCAATTTCCGTCACTTCTCGAGGCTCGTTGACACTCGGCCTGCTTGCGCAGAATCCGCCTGACGTCGGCCGCCGTTCCGGCCTGTTCGTACGCTTCGCGCGCTTCGGCGGTGTGTCCTCTCTCTTCTTCGAGCCGCGCGACCAGCAGCGGCTCCCACCCGCTGGCGTGCAGCAGGTTCTCGACCTGGCCGAGCAGGATGTTCCGGCTGGTCTCGTTCGTGTCGGCCTCTGCCGCGTCGAGCAGCGTGCTGATCGCTGTTTCGCACAGCTCATACGCCTTGTCTGCGGCGTCTCCGTGGTAGCCGGTCAGCTTCAGCCAGCCCTCGACGTCGTCGGGGAAGTAGTTGCGGGCACTCGACGGGTCGCTTGCCCCGTCGATCAGGCCGCTTCGCAGCGTCTGCTGCATCCGCGCCACGGCCAGATCCGGCCAGTAACGGCGCGGCGGCACGGCGGCCTTCAATGCCTGCAACGCTTCGAGCAGCTTCAGTTTCGGCCGGTCGTCGGGCGATTCGTTCAGCAGGAACTCGACCACGTCGTGCTCTATCAACCGGATGATCTTCTGGTCCGCCCAGTCGTGGGCGTCGCTCCCCTCGTCCGGGATTTCCTCCTCGGTTTCAGCGTCCATACCCACGCCGAGTTGCAGCGACCCCCTCAGATGCACGTTGTCTTCCTTGTCCTCGCCGGCGGCGAGAAGCAGGGCCAGAGTGCGCATCAGCGTCGCGCGCGCGTCGCGGCGCACTTCGCGGTCGGACACGCCGTTCGGCACGTCCGGCGCTCCCATTTCGGCGACCGTCTGGCTGGCGATCTCCCAGGCCCGGTCCGGGTCTTCCTCGACGATCGCCTCCGCTCGGCGGATGCGTTCGTTCGTGCGCTCTTCGGGCGTCGCCGTCTCGTCTCCGAACCGGGCGATGATGTCGTACTGGTTGTAGCGGCCGGCTCCGCCGACCAGCGCCAGCGTGCTCAGGTCCTTGCGCGCGTCCGGTTCGACGTTGACAACCGCCAGCGTCTCGGTAGCCCGGCTCAGCGCCACCCGCAGTCTGGTCGATGGCCGTTCGCCGGCTCTCCTGCCGCAGCGGTGTCCTGTCTTCGATCACGTTCCCGTCGAAGGCCTCGATAGCCGCTCCCACATCCAGCACGCACACCCGCTGGTACTCCAGGCCCTTGGCCTCGCCCGGCGTCATCACCAGCTTGCGGCGCCTCTCGTCCAGCCATGCGGGCGGTTCGTCCGCGGCAGTGATCACCGCGGCTCCCTCCAGGGCGGCGAGCTGCTCGACGAGCCCGTTGGCCTGTTCCGTCCGCTCGACGCAGCACGTACAGCGCGTGGCCCGTGACGTGCTCGGACTCGACTACCGGCTGCTGCTTCTCCGGCCGGCGGTTCTTGTCGACCAGGCTGTAGAAGATGTTCGACCGGTTGACGACGGCCGCGATCCGGGACGGGCAGCGCACGTGCTCGTGCAGGTCAAACGTTGCCAGCTTGCGCCAGCGGCTGCTCAGCCACTCGGTGTAGCGTCCCCACTCGAAGCCGCTGGCCTCGACGCGCTGTCCGGCGTCCCCGGCTATCAGCAGCCACGGGCTCTTGCCCGTGCGCTTGCGGCATGCCCGGAGCAGCTCGAGCAGCATCCAGAACTCGGTCAGGGTCAGGTCCTGCGCCTCGTCGACGACGAGACGGCCGAACTCCATCCCCTCCGGCAGGCCCTTGCTGGAGAGCAGGCGCGCGGCGGCCGCGGCGGCCGCCAGCTCGGGGAATATCTCCACGCGGGTGCTCTCGGGCACCCTCTCCCACAACCGCAGGAGCGTCTTCGCCGTAGCGGCGCCGATCCCCTGCTCGTTGCCCCGCTGCCGGCGGTACGCATCCGGGCGCAGCGCCGCCAGCTTCCCGCCGTCGTCGCTGTCGGCCTCGCCGTCGACGCCTCTACCGAGCAGCCGCCCGCGCACTTCGGCGTACACAGCGGCCTCGTGGCCTTCCCACGGGTGGCGTTCGATGACAGACTTCTTCGGAGCAGCCCCTCCGGGGAGGGCAGGTTCTCTCAGGACCCTGTGTCAAGAGACCTTGGCGTAGAGCCGGTTCCCCAGGACGGCGGTATCGTCGGCCTGCGCCCAGGCGCGCCCGCGCGCGTCGCCAGCCGCAAGCGCATCGATGGCGCGCACTGCCGCCGTGGGCAGCGTCGCCACCGGCCGGTCGCTGGCGTTGCGAAAACCCCACCAGCCGTCGGCCGCCACGACAACCGCCGCCTCGATGACGAGCGACGCATCGCCGTCGGCCCGCTGTATCGCGAATAACGACATCAATACACGGTATCGGCCGTAGCGGTTCCGGCCATCAGGCCGTCGCGACACTCCACGCGCATTACACCCGATCTGGGGTGTCGACCTAACCGGAGTCCGGTTCGACGCGCTCGGTCACGATGCGGATACCGGGGTAAACCGATCACCGATTCCGGCCGAAACCGATCGCTGATTCCGATCCGCCTCGTCAGCAGAATCTGTGGGTGAGTTCTGGTTCGGGCAGGTCGCCAAGTGCGTCGGTGGAGACCCGAAACGGCCAGTATGACCAGCTGGTCATACTGGCCGTTTCTACGTGACCGACAACACAGCAACGTGGTCGGAGCCATTCGGTGCGCACCCCGCAGTGTGTCCGGCAGCCTGCCGCTGCCGAGGCCGAGGAGGAAAAGGTCCCAGGTCCTCGGTGGCCCGAAGAGTCTCCCTGTGGCCGCGGCGCGCGTTTGCGGGGAATGGCCAGGACGCGAGACGTCAGGTCGACGCACTCAGGCGTACGTAGCGCTGCGAACCGGACGAAGGAGCGGACGGCGCCCAGACGCGCATTGCGAGACGCAATGCTGTTGGCGCGGTCTTCTTCGAGGTGGTCGAGAAACGCCAGGACTACGGGCGCATCGAGGTCGTCGAGCGTGAGCGCTTCGGGCTTTCGCTGACGGTGCTGTTCCAGAAACGTGAGCAGCAGGCGAAAGGCGTCGCGGTATGCGTGGATGGTCTGCCGACTGACGGCCTTCTGGTGCAGGAGATGGTCGGTGAAGAACGCACGGAGCAACGGGCCGAGCGAGGCGCGGGTGGTCATGGCGGCGCCTCCCCATCGACGAACGCGGCGAACCGGGCAGCGGCCGGTTCGAGTACCGGCGGGGTGGCCGTCAGATACCAGTAGGTGTCTTGCGGGCTGACGTGACCGAGGTAGACGGCGAGCGTGGGGAGTCGGTCGCGGACTGCGATCCCTTGCTGTGCCCAGGCGGCGAGCCTGCCCACGGCGAAGCTGTGGTGCAGCGTGCGCAGGCTGGGGTGGGACGCTTGCTGGTACGAACCAACCCGACGCCGGGCACGTCGATGTCAGGCTCGCCGGCACGGACCATCGTGAGGAACCCGCGCACGATGCTCAACCGCCGCGCGTGCTGGCTCTCGGCGCTCGCCGAGGCCCACTCGACGGCGACCTGAGCGATCGGGGCGTCGTTGCCGCACCGTTCGAGATGCTCGACGAAGTCCTGCAGGAGGTACGCTCCCGGTCGTTGACCCGGCTGGGTCTCCGGGCTGGAGAGGTCGCGGCGCTTACGGCCCGAGACGGCACGTGGCGCAGTATCGAGGTACGAACGAGCAATCGTCGACACGTCGTCACGGCACGCGAAGGATATGTGGCTGACCCATGAGGGCGATGACAGGGAGAAGACGATGAAGCCACCTCCGCAAAGATCTGCTGGAGACGTGACGTCGGCTACGAGGTGGTGCAGGAGGGGCAGGCGGAGTCGATCGCGAGCTGCGCGCCGACCGGCCAAGCGGTGTGGGCGGCGGGCCTAGAATCGCACGGCGCCCCGCACGACGACCGCGTGGACCGCCGCCGCGGCGCGCTCGCGCCGTTCTACCTCCAGGCTCAGGTTGGTGGAGCGGCCCAGCGACAGGCGGCTCCCCAGCCGGTAGCCGCGGCCGTACTCGCGGTCGAGGCTCAGTGCGCCGAAGGGAGTCAGCGCACCGCGGCCGCGGAACGCCGCGAAGCCGTAGCCGAACTGGGCGTCCAGCCGCGAGCCGGGCGCGCGGGGCGAGGTCGGATCGGTTGCGCCGCGCTCCCACAGGCGTCGCACGCCGCTGGCGGTATCCCCCCAGCCGGGCATCAGGCTCAGCGTCGGGCCGCGGCCCGACGCCCCCGGGTCGTAGCGGAGCACGGCGCCGAAGCCCCATTCGCGCAACGCGCCTTGGTGCGCCGCGAGCCAGCGCCCGTAACCCTCCATGGTCCACCCTCGCAGATTCCGGTAGCGGAGGCCGCCGCCGACCTCCAGGCCCGCGCCGGTCTCGCCGTCGCCGCCGTCGTGGCGCAGACCCAGCTCTCCCCACGGGGTGAGCGACGCTCCAGATGACAGGAGGAGCTCGTGGCTGGCCTCCGTGCTCAGGCGCAGCCGCCGCATGTTCACCGCGAGCGCCTCGACCAGCCCGCCGTCGCCGGCGATGCCGAGCCGCGCCAACGTCCCTTCGCCCTTCAGCGTCAAGCTCGTCGCTCCGTGGGCCAGCAGGCGCCCGTTGACACCCACCGCTCCCGAGTCGAGCGTCGCGGCGCTCATCAGCGGCCCGGCGGCCAGATCGTCCTCGATCCGCAGCTCGCCCCAGGCATGACCGACCATTCCCCAGACGTCCAGGTCGGGCGACACCGACCATCCGAGGTAGGGATGCACGCCGGTCAGCCGCAGGTCGTAGGCACCGCCGGCCTCTCCGCTCGAACCGCCCGCGCGGTAGTCGAACGAGCCCCTCGACCGGGATACGGACAGCCCCGCCAGCGTATTGGATCCGAGTCGCACGTCGGCGCCGAGACTCATGCTGAACGCCTCGCCGTTCCAGGCCACGGCGCCGCCGCCGCCCGACAAGTGCCGGTAGTCGCCGCAACCCCACGCCGCGAAACGCCCTGGGCCGCCCTCCTCGTCCTGCATCGGCATCAGGAACGACGAGTCGGCGAGGGCGCGCTCCAGGGTCAACTGTTCGTGCATCAGCGAGAGCCGCGGGTCGGACCTCAGCGGGTCGGACCTCAGCGGGTCGGACCTCAGTCGGTCGGAGGTCAGCCCGTGCGAGAGTGACAGGTACCCGGCCCGGCCTTGCGAGCCGCCGCTGTTCGTCGGCCCCGGCAGGCCCCCGTCGAACCGACACGTCGCCGCGGAGAAGGCCAGCGCGCGACCCAGCTCCGGCAGGACGGTCCGGTTCACCATCGCGATCCGCTCTGCCATTTCGGTGATCGTTCCCACCCCAGTCGCGTCCGTCACCACCGCGGCCACCGAGTCGCTCAACTCGACCGTGAATCGCTCGGGGCCCTCCATCAGCTCGTCGACCAGCGTCGTCACCGCGATGGTGCGGGTCGTCTCGCCAGGGTCGAAGCGCAGCGTCCCGTCGGCCGCCGCGTAGTCGCGCCCCGCCGCCGCCGTGTCGTCCTGCGTGCGGTAGGACACCCTGACCACCTGCTCGCTCGCGGGGCTCAACGTAACGACGAAGCCGGCGGTAGCGCCCTCGGACACCGGCGGCGCGTCCCCGATCGCCAGCGTCGGCAGGCCCTCCACCAAGTCGTCGTCGACGATCGTCCCTGTCCCGCTGTCGTCCTCCACTCCAGCCCCGGTCGCGCCGCTCAGCCCTACCGTGAACCACTCCTCCGACTCCACGAACTCGTCCTGCCGCGTCGCGACCTCGACCGTCCGGCGCGTCGTTCCCGGCGGGAAGGTCAGGGTCTCCTCTTTCGTGACGTAGTCCGAGCCGGCCCTTGCCGTGCCGTCCGCCGTAGCGAACGCCACGCTGACCTCCTGCTCGATGGGCGCGCTGAGCGTCACCGGGAACCGGGCGGTCTGACCCTCGGTCACCGGAGGCGCGTCGCCGATGGAGAGCGCGGGCAACCTACCCTCGTCGTTGTCGGTGATCGTCCCCCTGCCGGTGGCGTCCGCCAGCGACGCCCCGGCCGGGCTGCTCAACGTCACCGTGAAATCCTCCGTCTCCTCCAGCGTCTCGTCGTCCAGGACCGGAACCCGGATGGCCCGCGTCGTGTCGCCGGGCTCGAGACGCAGCGTCCCGGTCGTCGAGGTGTAGTCCAGGCCGGCCCTTGCCGTCCCGTCGGCCGTGGCGTAGGACACGGTGACCACGTGCCGGGTCGCCGCGCTGAGCGTCACCAGGAACTCGGCGGTTCCCCCTTCGACGACCGGCGGCGCGTCCGTGATCGAGAGCGCCGGGAAGTCGCCGGTGTCGCCGTCGTCGTCCCGGATCGTTCCGGTTCCGGTGTCGTCCTCCAGGGTGGCGCCGGCCGGATCGCTGAGCGTTATCGTGAACAGCTCCTCCGGCTCCTCGGCCTCGTCGTCCAGGGTCGCGACCTCTATCGTCAGGAGCGTGGTCCCCGGCTCGAAGGTCAGCGTCCCGTCGGACCCGGTGTAGTCCGAGCCGGCGAGCGCCGTCCCATCCGCCGTCGTGTAGGACACGGTCACCGCCTGGTCGACCGCGGCGCTCAACCGGACCGGAAACAGCGCCGTCACGCCCTCGATGACCGGCGCCGCATCGTCGATGGCCAACGCCGGCAGCCTGCCCTGGTCGTTGTCGGTGATGGTTCCGTCCCCGGTACCGTCGGCCACAGTGGCCCCAACCGGGTCAAACAGCTCTACCGAGAAGCTCTCGGTGTCCTCCAGGATCTCGTCGTCGAGCACCGGAACCCGGATCGTCCGCGTGGTGTCGCCCGGCTCGAACCGCAGCGTCCCGGTCGTCCGCGTGTAGTCCGAGTCCGCCCTTGCCGTCCCGTCCGCCGTCGCGAACGCCACGGTAACCGCCTGCCCGCTCTCCTCGCTCAATGTCACCGCGAACTCGGCCGTGCCCCCCTCGGCCGCCGGCGCCGCGTCCGCGATCGACAGGGTGGGGAGGCCGCCATCGTCGTCGCCATCACCATCGTCGTCGCCGTCACCGTCGCCGTCACCATCACCATCGTCGTCGCCGTCACCGTCGTCGTCGCCGTCACCATCGTCGTCGCCATCACCATCGTCGTCGCCATCACCATCGTCGTCGCCGTCACCGTCGCCGTCGCCATCACCATCGTCGTCGCCATCACCATCGTCGTCGCCGTCACCATCGTCGTCGCCATCACCGTCGTCGTCGCCGTCACCATCGTCGTCGCCGTCACCATCGTCGTCGCCGTCACCATCGTCGTCGCCATCACCATCGTCGTCGCCATCACCATCGTCGTCGCCATCACCATCGTCGTCGCCATCGTCGTCGCCGTCGCCGTCGCCATCACCATCACCACCACCGTCGGTGATGGTTCCCGTCGCGGTGGCGACTTCCAGCGCGGCGCCGCTCGGACTGCTCAGCACGACCGTGAACGTCTCGGTCGGTTCCGCCCTGCTGTCGTTGACGGTCGCCACTACGATCGTCTGCTCGATCATGCCCGCCAGGAACTGCAAGTTGCCCAGGTTCGGCGTGTAGTCCGTCGCCGCCGTGGCCGTTCCGTCGACCGTCTCGTACTCCACTGTCACGGTTTGGCTGCTGGACGCGCTCAACCTCACCCGAAACAGTGCCGGCTGCCCCTCGCGCACGGGCTCCGCATCCAGGATGGACAGCCCCGGCTGCCCCGAGCTGTCGTTGTCGGTGATCGTTCCCGTTGCGGTGTCGTCCGCCAGCATGGCCCCCGCAGGGTTGCTCAGGATCACCGAGAACGACTCGTCCACCTCTCTGGTGTTGTCGTCGATGGTCACGACCGAGATGGTCTCGGTCGTGACTCCCGCCGTGAAGGTCAGCCTGCCCGACTTCCCGGTGTAGTCCGAGTCCTGCACCGCGGTGCCGCCCGTGGTCCGGTAGTCGACGGTGACCTCCGCGGTGGCCTCTACGCTCATCGTCACCGTGAACTGCGCCGTGCCCCCTTCGGTTACCGACACGTCGTCAATCCTCAATGACGGCGTGCCTCCCTCGTCGTCGTCGGTGATCGTCCCCGTGGCCGTGCCGACGTCGATCGTGGCCCCGTCCGGGTTGCTCAGCACGACCGTGAATCTCTCTTCGTCGGGTTCCTTGGCCTGGTCCTCCCGCGTGGAGACCCGGATGGTCCGGCTCGTCGTGCCCGGCGAGAAGGTCAGCGTCCCGCTGGCCGCCGTATAGTCGGAGCCCTCCACCGCCGTGCCGTCCATCGTCGCGTACTGCACCGTGACGGCGACGTGGCTCGTCGCTTCGAGCGTCACCTCGAACTCCGCCGTGCGCCCCTCCTCGACCGTCACGTCCGCGATGGACAGCCCCGGCTCGTCGTCGTCGTCCTCGATCGTGCCGTCCCCGGCGCCGTCCCCGATCGTGGCCCCGACCGGGCTGCTCAGCCTGACCGTGAAGGTCTCGTCCGCTTCGTGGTCGTCGTCCTCCGTGGTCTGCACCTCGATGTACCCGATCGTCATCTCCGCGGGGATCGTCAGCGTGTCGTCGGCCGCGTCGTAGTCCGCGCCCGCCCGCGCCGTGCCGTTGCTCGTGCGGTAGCGGACCGTCACCGGGTTTTCGCTCTCGGTGTCCAGGGTCACCGTGAACCGCGCCGTGCCGCCTTCCTCCACGCTCGCGTCGCCGATCGACAGCTCCGGCTTCGGGGCGTTCGGCCCGTCGTCGTCGATGACCCGCACCGTCAGGGCGGCGATGCCGTGGAGTTCCGGGGGACAGTACGCGTCGTGATCCCAGAGCTCGTGGGTGAAGGTGTACGTCTCGTTCTCCTCGTCGCCGTCCTCTTTCGCGTCTATCCTGATGCTCAGCCACTGGTTCCAGTTGCCGGTGTGGAACTCCCTGCCGATCGACGGTATCCAACGGATGCTCTCGTATTCGCCGCCGCCGTGCCGCTGGCCGTCGACGTGCACGAAGACCCACCAGGGGGCGTCTGATGCCGCCTCGTCGGGGGGCCTGTCGCTCAGTTTCATCCAGTAGGTGCCGGATTCTCCCTCCCGGATCGTCAGCGTGGGTCGTGTCGCGGCGTTCATGGCGTCCACGGACACCAGCACCGTCCCCCCGTCGTCGGCCCAGTCGTGGGTTGGCTGGTGGTCGTCCTGGGCGTGGACCGGCGGCGGCGCGCCGGCGGACAGCAGCGCGGTCAGCGTGAGGGTGAGGGAGACGGCGAGGACGCGCCGGCGGCCGGATGCGAGTGGGGAGACTCTGCCTTGGGCATCTGGAGGCACCTCAAGCGATCTCCACAATCGTTCCGTCCCGAATCGGGCCGACCGTAGCGGGGCAAGAATACAGGAGCAGGATTGGCCAATAACGTATCACACAACGGTCGACATGGCGACGCGGGCCGCCGCGTCGGGTGCACGTCAGGAAAGTGAGGGGATTCGTTCCAGGGTATAGGACAAGGCTTGATCGGCCGATACCTGGCAGTGGATGGACTGTCAGCACGAGGACCCGATCATGCCCGATGAACAGATTGCGGCGCTGGAGCGCCAACACGCACACCTTCGCAGTCAATTCGCCTCCATCGGCGAGATGCGCTCCGGTTCGCTGACCGAACGCTTCCGACCCTGCGGCAAGGCCGGGTGTCATTGCGCCAAGCCAGGCGACCCCGGGCACGGTCCGGTCCTGTCGCTGACGCGCAAGCAGGCCGGCAAAACGGTCACACGCATCATCCCGGCCCACGCCGGGTCGGAGACGCAGGCGCGGCTCGCCGAGTATCGCCGCTTCCGGCAATTGTCGAAGATGTTCATCGAGGTCAACGATGCCCTGAGCGAGGCGCGTCTGGCGACCGGCAGCGCAGCAAAAAAAAACCGCAGACCGTGGTGATCGCCAAGTCGCTGGCGGCCGAAGCGACACGTGAGATCGAGCGGCTGCTGGGGGCCGACGCGACGCAGACGCTGGGTGACTTCGAGGCGGCCGAGACGGCGGTGCGCACCGCCGTCCTGGCGGTGGCGGCTCGTTTCGTTGCCGAGCGGCTCAACGCCGACCACAGTGACCAGCACGCCGCCGGCCTGCCCTGCCGGTGCGGACACACGGCCCGCTACGCCGGCCGGCGTGCAAAGACGATCCGCACGGCCCTGGGCGCCATGACCCTGCAGCGGGCCTACTACCATTGCGCGTCCTGCCGAACCGGATTCTGTCCGCGTGACCGGACCCTGGGCATCGACGAGACGACGTTGTCGCCCGCGGCGACACGCATGACGGCGGCGGCCGCCGCCCGAGTCAGCTTCAAAGAGGCCAGCACCCTGCTGGACGAACTGGCCGGGCTCGCCGTCGACCCCAAGCAGGTCGAGCGGACCGCCGAAGCGCTGGGGCGCGCGATCGCAACCGACGAACGCCAAGCCGTCGAGCCGGAGGCGCACCGCGTCAAACCTACCCTGTATCTCGGCATGGATGGTACGGGCATTCCCGTGCGCAAGGCCGAAACCGCGCAGCGCCAAGGCAAGCAGCCCGACGGTTCGGCCAAGACCCGCGAGGTCAAGCTCGCCGTCGCCTGGACGGCCGAACGCCGTCACCCCAAGACCGGCATCGCGATGCGCGACCCGGACTCAGTCTCCTACACGGCCGCCATCGAGACGGCCGCCAGTCGCGATACCGACCGCGAACCCTCCCCCTTCGCCCAGCGCGTGTGCCGCGAAGCCGAACGCCGCCGTTTCGCCGATGCCGAACGCAGGGTCATCCTCGGCGACGGCGCGCCCTGGATCTGGGCCCTCGCCGACGAGTGTTTCCCCGATGCGATCCAGATCGTCGACATCTTCCACGCCAAAAGCCACCTCTGGGACGTCGCCAAGGCCATCTACACACCCGGGTCCGAACTCGCCGCGCAGTGGGCAAAACAACGACGGGACGAACTCGATGCCGGCCGCATCAGCGCCCTCGTCGCCGCCCTCGCCCACCACGCCCCAACCTGCGACGAGGCCCGCAAATGCATCGACTATCTCATCCGCAACCGCAAGCGCATGCGCTATCCCGCGTTCCGGGCCAGGGGCCTGTGCGTCGCCACCGGCATCGTCGAGGCTGGCTGCAAACATGCCGTCGGGGCGCGCCTCAAGCGCGCCGGCATGCACTGGTCCGTCAACGGCGCCAATGCCATCCTCGCCCTGCGCTGCTGCATCCTCAGCGGACGCTTCGAAGCCTTCTGGGAACGACGAAACGCCGCCGCATGAGACAGCACCTCACAAATCTGACGTGCACCCCGCCGCGTCGACGATGGCGTTGACGTCCAGCCGGTACTCGAGGTCCAGGTCCGGCAGATCGCCGGACTGACCGAAGCGATCCACGCCGAGCGGGACCACCCGCTGCCGCCGGACGGACGCCAGCCACGACAGGGTGGCCGGGTGTGGGTCGATCACCGTGATCGGGCCTGCTCCCTCGTGCAGGGGCTCGAGCGACCGTCGACGCACGGCACGACGGCCTTGTCGGTGTCAAGAGAGGGCGAGACGACAAAGGGAGCGGTGGGGAGACCGCATGTGGTCTTTACACCGCTCCTTGGCGCTGATGGGCAACGTTGCCGCCCCGCCCAAACACTACCAGTTGGCCAGCAAACGCTTGAACTATACCACCCCGCGACCCATCGCCTCGTAGGCCACCGCCTCGGCGCGGCCGACCTCGTCGACGCGCACGACCAGAAGCTTCGGTTGCGGCGCCCACGCGAGGCGGACCACCGCAATCTCAGGACCAGGGATCACCAGCGCCACAGCACCCCGGTCTTAGATGCCGCGCCGCGCACATCTGCTCTCCCCAGATCTCGGTCGACTCCCGCGCCGCCATCACACTCATCCCGTCACTGCCACGCGGGCCACCGCCGCCGTCTGCACCGCGCGGGTCGACGCCCGGAGCCGACGTTAGGACAGTGACGGAAACTACGTTGCCACGTTCGCGGGCGCGAGCCCAGGATCACGGGCCTGGGGCGTCACGCCAGTTGGCAAAGTTGTATCGATCACTGTACTTACCGCCGCCCGAGACGAGCATCTGCGTCAGCTCGCCGACCCTGACCGTCGCCAGACCGGTCGCCGTGATGGTCACCAGCGACCGCCGCCACGCCGGCATGATCCCGGTCGGCCCCGACCACTCCACGCCGGCCGCCATGTCGTCCGTCAAACCCTGGACGACGAACATCCCTCGCTCGGTGACGATGCGGAAGATCGCGCCGGCCACCGCACCGGAGAGCGAGTAGACGAGCACCGTTCCGGAACCAGCCCCGGAAGAGGAACGAGAGCTGCGGGATGACCATCCAGGGGATGAAGACCGATCCGCCAACCGTCCGAAGCCGGCCCAAGCGGTCTTGCGGAGTGTGATTGAGTCCAGATCGAAATTGTGAACAGAATAGGGAACTGAAATTCCGTTGTGCTTTGTAAGTTGTTTATTGCAAATGGGTTACGAAGACAGCGCAGAGTTCGGTGCGGAATCCACCACTCGGAGTCGGGGAGCGCCTTCGCAGGGGTCCGTGCGGACGATGGCGAGCCCGTGCTCAGTTCGCTTTCGACCGGTAACGGACTGCTACATGTACATCGAATGCACATGCCAGCGGGCACGCCCTCCGAGATTTGACACCCTAAGTGACACCCTACGGAGCGGACGCCCGTGCGATCTCTGGACACCCCTGGAAGCGAAAGGTGCCGATTCCCTCAAGAAACAGGCCGTTCTGGACGCCAGCGCACACCACTGGACAGCGTGATTTTGTTCTCTTAATCTGCGGGTTTGGGGTTCGAGTCCCCGGCGGCTCACCACTTTTTCCTAGGGAATTCGCGACTTTCGCCTTCGGGGGCGAATAGTTTGACACCCTAACTGACACCCTAACTCGGGAAAACGGCCCCCGGAATCAGGCATGCAAGGAATGAATCGTGCGCGGATCGACACCCTGAGCGAGCAGCAGCGTCGCCGCCGTGCGCCGCAGGTCGTGGTAGCGAATGGCCGGAAGGTTGGCGTCTCGCAGGATCGCCTTGAACAGCCGGTTGAGGTTGCGCTCGTCGAGCGGCGTGCCGACGGTCGACGTGAAAACCAGCCCGGACTCGCGCCACCTTGCCCCGGCGGCCAGCCGCTCCTCAAGTTGGCGCAGTCGATGCGCGCGCAGAGCGTCGGTCACCAAGCCGGGGATCGTGATGGTGCGACGACTGCGATTCGTCTTGGGTTCCGCAAACCGCCCGGTGGTTCGCACCGCCTCCGGATCCCCCCCCGGCCCGCTCCAGAGCCTGACGCACCGACAGCTCGCCGGCCTGAGATTCACGGCATCCCAACGCAAGCCCAAGGCTTCGCCGCGCCGCAACCCAAGGCCGAGCCCGACCGAAATGAGAGCCTCAAGCCGATGGCCGGCGACGACCTCGAGCAGGGTTCTAGCCTGATCGGGCGTCAGCGGCTGGATCTCCCGGGCGCGATACCGCGGCGGATCCGTCAGGGCGGCCGCGTTGCGCAACACGAGTTCCCACCGAAGCGCTTGATTCAGTGCGGCGCGCAGCACTGACCGCGCGTACCGCGTCGTCCGAGCACTCGCCCCATTCTTCTGATGGCGCCGCAACCAGGCGGCGACGTCGTGTGGAGCGAGCTTGGCGTCTTTCGACGGCGCTTGCCGTCCTGCCAGCCGAGGTCCACGCGGGCCATCCATCGTCCGTCCGCTCGCCTCGTAATGCTGCCTTCACCGCGTCCACGACGCGTTGACATCGTCCGATCTCCTCCTGTGGTCGATTCGCCGTGATGCGCTCGATGCTTCGCGATCCAGCACGCCGTGAAGCGACCACCCGGTACGCCACCAAGTACTTCTCCGAAGCTCCTGCCGACCTCGTTGCGGACGGCAACCCGAGTTCCTGCCGACCGTCGCGGCAGGGTGTGCCGTGCCGCGTGCCCACGCCCGCATTACTGCGACGTGGCTTGGCTCGTCGTGTGCGCGGCGGCGAGCACACATCGTCGAAGCCTGCTGCCCGCGTTCGGACACCGGTACCGGTCGGGCCCGGCTGTCCCTACGGCGTTCCGCGTCTCGACCGATCAACGTCCCTCGTCCGTGTGAGTTGCCGAAGTGCCTCCACGGGCAAGCGGCGAACCCCTCCCAACCGCACCCAGGGGATTTCGCCCCTGTTCATCAGCTCGTACAACTTGCTGCGGCTGACCCGAAGAGCCGCGGCCGCTTCGGCTGGCCGATAGAACAAAGGCTCCATTTGCGGCACTCGCGGGTGACTCTCTCCAGTGAGTTGCCGAAGTGCCTCCACGGGCAAGCGGCGAACCCCTCCCAACCGCATCCAGGGGATCTCGCCGCTGTTCATCAGCTCGTACAACTTGCTGGGGCTGACCCGAAGAAGCTCGGCCGCTTCGGCTGGCCGATAGAGCAGGGGCTCTACTCACGGGTAACTCTCTCCAGGTGGAGCTTTCGCATCTTGTGGTCCGGGGCACATGGCTCGCTCCTTTGGCGCGCGTCCAACGTTCGCGGCCAAAGGCAGCGTAGTGACCCGCGGTCGTTCTACTGCCGCCGGGACCCTCGACAGCAGTCGATGCAGGCTACCCAGCACTGACGTGCCGGAGGATCGTCTTCGTCACGCGGGAGCGAACGCGCGCGGGCCCCGGCCCGGGACGATGTGCTCGACGTCGTGTCGGGTGAGCGTACTCGTCACCGTGTGAGCAACACGCCACTCGTCGATTGGTTAGACGACCTGGCCGACGTGCTGCCATCGACGGCATCCATCGGTGCGACACAATTTCCGTCGGCTGGCGGCGACATTCTCGCGAAAACGATCCCTGCCTCGCCCCGTCCAGTCGATCATCCGCGCCTCGAAGACGAACTCGAAATCGGACGGCCTGACGGCGGGCAGCGCAGCGCAGGACCCGCGAAGCGGAGCGAGGGCCTATCCCGTCGTCCCGGGGACCGGCCTCAACCCACCCACACCTGTTTCAGGAGAACCCAAAGTCACCGACGCCGGCGCCGATGATGGCGATAGCGGTCGTGTCGCTGTTCGTGTTCACGTGGCCAGCCGGGATCCGCGGCCGGATTCGATACCGGCGACTGTCGCCCACGGATGGCGGTGCGGCCGGGTGGTTAGACTGGGTGACGATGCGGAAACGGCTGTATCTGGCGAACCCCTACGGCTTTTCCGCCCAGCAGCGGTCTGGGGCGCTCGCGGCGCTGGTTGGGGCGCTGGAAGCGGCCGGCGCCGAGGTATGGGAGCCGTTCGCCCGCAACAATCCGGTCGATAAGACCGCGCCAGGGTGGGCCTACCGGGTTGGACAGGCGGACCTGCGGGACGTGCGGACAGCGGACGGGCTGTTCGCGGTGGTCAACGGCTGCCCGCCGGACGAAGGGGTGATGGTGGAGCTCGGCCTGGCGATCGCCTGGGGCAAGCCGACGTTCTTGTTCCGTGACGACTTCCGCCGGTTGTTGGCGAGCTCGAGGAAGTGATCAGTATGACCAGCTGGTCATACTGCAGAGCATTTTTCAGTTGGCGGCGCGGCAGCAAACGTCCGGCAGTGGCAAGGCGTGTCACCGCGCCGGTGACCGAAAAATGGGATTGGACTGAACCGCTACCCCGCCGCTCGGCTATGGGCGTTGCATTGTCGGCGGACGGAGCGCCCGGGCGTCCCACGGGGCGTTGCATGGAGGTTGCCGGCCGACGGCGGTCGGCGAGGATGACCGGGAAGGCCGTTCCGCAGCCGTCGGGAGGGGTCGGAGACGCAACTCTACCGGCCCGGGGCCTCCCGGGAACTGCGAAGGGTGCCTGGCGGGCGTCGATGGGCTTGTCACGACGAATCCAGGATGACCGGACACCACCCCCAGGCGCCGGCGAGGTCAACGGCCTGCATGTTCCCGTCGTGGCACCGGGGACACCGGCGCAACGAGCGACCGGTCAACGCCTCATAGCGATCCCGATAGTCAGTGGCGACCGGGCCGGCCTCCGCTGCCGGTGGTGGCGTGCATAGCAAGCGGCGGCACTCGGTGAGCTTCTGCTGGCGGTTGCGATTGGCGAGGAAGCCGTAGTGCCGAATGCGGTGGAAGCCGGGCGGGAGCACGTGGAGCAGCATGCGCCGGATGAACTCGGTCGCCGTCAGCGTCATGGTCTTCTTGCGCGACGCGCCAGCCCGGCGGTAGTCGGTGTAGCGGAAGCGCACGGAGTCGTCGTGGAGGCTGCACAGGCGCTGGTTGCTGATGGCGATCCGGTGGGTGTACCGGCCGAGGTAGTCGAGGACCTGTTCGGGGCCGGCGAAGGGTCGCTTCGCATAGACCACCCATTCGGTCTCGCGGGCCGGCCGAAGGTGCTCGGCGAAGCACCGGGGGTCGGAGAGGGGCTGTAGCGCCCCGGCGAAGCGCAGCTGTTCGGACTCGAAGGCGTCCTCCAGCGCCGCGAGAAGAACCCGACGGAAGTAGCGCGAGAGCACCCGGACCGGCAGGAAGAATCCGGGTCGGCAGGCAACCCAGCCACTGCCGTCTCTCGCGAGCCCCCCACCCGGGATGACGCAGTGCAGATGGGGATGATGGACGAGCGTCTGGCCCCAGGTGTGCAGGACGGCGAAGAAGCCGATCTCGGCGCCGAGGTGGCGGGGGTCGGCCGCTATGGTGCGGAGCGTCTCGGCGACGGCCCGGAAGAGGAGACCGTAGACGACGGCCTTGTTCTGGGTGGCGACCTCGGCGATCGCCGGGGGCACGGTGAAGACGACGTGGAAGTACTCGGTGGGCAGCAGGTCCGCCCGGCGCCGTTCGAGCCACGTTGCGCGGGCCAGCGACTGACAGGTCGGACAGTGGCGGTTGCGACAGGAGTTGTACCAGACGCGCCGATGGCCGCAGTGGTCACACTGCTCGACGTGGCCGCCGAGGGCGGCGGTGCGGCATTGCTCGATGGCCGTCATCACGCGGCTGTGCGCCGTCGAGAGGGCGGCTCCGACTTCGGCCCGGAAGGTATCGCCGTAGCGGCGGAACACCTCCGCCACGGTAAGCGCGGCGCGCGGCACGACCGTAGCTCAGTCGACGACCTGGGTGCGTTCTGGGACGGGCCGTGGGAGCAGATCCAGCGGACTCGCGGTCGAGCAGACCGTGGTGGTCGCGATCCGCAGGTACTGCGCCGTGGTCGCCAGACTCCGATGCCCGAGCAGGAGCTGGATGGTGCGCAGGTCGGTGCCGGCCTCGAGCAGATGGACGGCAAACGCATGGCGGAGCGAATGTGGCGAAACCGCTTTGGCGAGGCGCGCGCGGCGGGCGGCGATCTGGCATGCACGCTGGACCGCTGCCCGCGTGATCGGCGTCTCGGGACGCTCGCCGGGAAAGAGCCAGTGGCGGGGCCGTTCGACTTTCCACCAGGTGCGCAGGACCGCCAGCAGCTTCGGCGAGAGCATCACGTAGCGGTCCTTCTGTCCCTTGCCCTTCGCGATGCGCAGCACCATGCGTGCGCTGTCGATGGCGGACACGGTGAGGTGAACGGCCTCGGAGATGCGCAGACCGGCGGCGTAGCACGTGGTCAGGATGGCGTGATGCTTCGCGGCTTTCACCCCGTCGAGAAACTGGACCACTTCTTCCGGGCTGAGCACGACCGGTAGGGACCGCGGCTTCTTCGGCGCGGGGATCATGTCGTCGAAGACCCACCGCTTCTGGAGCGTGACCCGATAGAGGAAGCGAAGCGCCGACACGGCGACGACCAGCGAGCTCGGGGCGAGACGACGTTCGTTGGTCAGGTAGACCTGGTAGGCGCGAATCTGCTCCGGACCGAGACGAGCCGGGGAACGGTCGAAGTAACGAGCGAACCGTGCGACGGTCTCGACGTACGTCCGTTGGGTGCACTCCGACAGCCGCCGCACCTGCATGTCTTCGAGCATGCGTTGACGAAGGGAAGCCATGAGACGCTCCTCTGTGGAGGGCCTGGGGGATTCCAGGCACTCGCAGACCAGCGTATGGCGAAGCTCACGACGGGCTGTGGGGGCTCGACGATCTGGCCGGACGTCTCAGTGTCGGCGGGTCGATCCGCCGTCTACCGCGGAGCGGTTTAGTCCAATGATCAGTATGACCAGCATCGCGTTATGACAAGTGACTGTCAGCCGAGCGCCGTTGCCCCTGGCGTGGCGGGCGTCGGCGCCGCCGCGAGCTTGACATAGTACGCATGGTCTCTACGGGTTCCCGGTGTCAGGGGGCCAAGGAGGAGACCATGCTTGAAACTCTCTCCGTTCGCCCACGCATCTGCGACCAGATCCGGTCCGGGCCGTTGGGTGGCTGGGTCGACGACTTCGTCGACGTACTCATGACGCGCGGGTACGCGACGAGCACCGTGCGCCGGTACGTGCGAGCCGCCGCGATCTTCGGTGTCTGGCTGGACCAGCAGCGCGTTGCGGCGACGGATGTTGACGAGACGCTGGTCACTCGGTTCGTGACCGGGCTGTCACGGCGACCGTCTTCGACGCGCCTGAGCGGCGTGCTCCCGGATGTGGCATACGGCGTCCGTCTGCTGGCCGCGCATCTGTGGACCCGAGGGGTAGCGGCGCGCCCTGTCCCGGTCGCCGCGCCATGCGAGTCCGAGCAGTGGCTGCAACGCTTCGACGATCACCTCGTGCAAGCGCATGGCCTGGTCGTCGGGACCCGGCGGATGTACCGGCGCTACGCCGTAGCCTTTCTTGCCGAGTGCGCGGGGACGCCGACGCCCGACTGGTCCCGCCTCACCGTGCCGACGATCGCGGCGTTCGTGCAGGTCCGGGCAAGCGGGCTTTGTCAGTCGTCCTGCCGCAACCCGGCCACGGCCACCCGTGCGTTTCTTCGCTTCCTGACCGCCCACGGCGTGGTTCCCGCCGGCATCGAGGGCGCCGTGCCGACCATCCGCGAATGGAAGCACGCCAGACTGCCCCGCGCCCTCGCCGATGCCGAGGTGCAGCGGGTGCTGGCCGCAGTGGACGAGACGCGCCCCAACGGTCGTCGTGACCGCGCCATTCTGCTGCTGCTGAGCCGGCTTGGACTCCGGGCAGCAGAGGCCGCAGCCCTCACGGTGAAGGACGTCGACTGGCACAACGGGATTGTCCGTGTGGCCGGCAAAGGAGGAAAGGAGCGACGACTCCCGTTGCCGGCCGACGTCGGGGCGGCCCTGGTCGCCACGTTGCGCTCGCGGCCCCCGGCGAGTCCGCCGGACCTGATCTTCGTAACCGCGCTGCCACCGTATCGGCAGCTCGGCGGGTCGGGCGTCACGGCCATCGCCACACGGGCGCTGCGTCGCGCCGGCGTCATCGTCCCGCGGCCCGGCGCCCACCTGTTCCGACACGCCTTTGCGTCCCGGATGGTCCGCCGCGACGTGCCGATGAAGACCGTCGCGGACCTGCTTGGCCATGCCCGCCTGGAGACCACCACCATCTACGCCAAGCTGGACCGCGAGACCCTGGCGACGATCGCCCTGCCGTGGCCCGGAGGTGCACGATGACCGGCGAGGCTTGGCGCCAGTACTTGCAGACCTACGTCGCGTTGCGCCGCGCCATCG
Organism: Vicinamibacterales bacterium; assembly: GCA_965222905.1. Classification (GTDB taxonomy): domain Bacteria; phylum Acidobacteriota; class Vicinamibacteria; order Vicinamibacterales; family UBA8438; genus WTFV01. The sequence continues at coordinate 1,044,246 of OZ244976.1, forward strand.
GCTTCACCATGCAACGGGAAGTACGCCTCCTGCAGGACTTCGTCGAGCATCTCGAACGGCGCGGCCACGACGCCCCGGTTGCGCAGGCCGCCGTCGAGTGGGCCTCGGCGAGCACCGAAAGCCAGCACGCGGGGCGGTTGAGCATCGTGCGCGGGTTTCTCACGATGGTCCGCGCCGCCGAGCCCGACGTCGACGTGCCCGGCGCCGGGCTGGTTCGCACGTACAAACGTCCCATCCCGCGCATCCTCGCGCCCGACGAGATCGTTGCTCTGATGGACGCTGCCCGCTCCCTCGGACCACCCAATGCGCTTCGTCCGCACACCGTCGCCACCGTGATCGGCCTGTTGGCCAGCTGCGGCCTCCGCGCCGGCGAGGCGATTCGCCTCGACATCGATCACGTCGATCTCGTCGGTACTCCGCCGTGCCTCCAGATTCAGCGCACCAAGTTCCGGAAGTCGCGCCTCGTGCCGCTCCATCCCACGACCGCCGCCGCGCTGCGGGCCTACACCGAGCAACGCCGGGTTCTCGGCTACGACGGCTTGTGTGGCGCCTTCTTCGTCTCCGAACGCGGCGCCAGACTCCACTACCACGCCCTCGCCCGGACCTTCGTGCAGTTGGCCCGCCAGCTCGGCCTGCGCGGGCCGGCCGGCACCCCGGGCGTCAGCCTGCACAAGCTGCGCCACAGCTTCGCCGTGGGCAGGCTCGCCGCCTGGGCGCAGCAAGGAGTCGTAGTCCGCGATCGGCTCCCCGCGCTCGCCGTCTACCTCGGCCACGTCAGCCCGCAAAACACCTACTGGTATCTGACGGCCACACCGCCGGTGCTCGAACCGGCCGCCGCGCGGTTCGAGGCGTTCGTCGCCGGGGAGGGAACGCCATGACTGCCCGTGCCCCGCTCGGCCCATTGCTTCGTGCGTTCTTCGCCGACCATCTCCTGCAGCAGAAGGCCGTCAGCCCACAGACCATCCACGCCTACCGCGACGCCTTTCGCCGGCTGCTGACGTTTCTGGACCAGCACCGTCAGCGCAAGCCCGAGGTGCTCACACTCGACGACCTCGACGCTCCCGTCATCCTCGCGTTTCTCGACCACCTCGAAGAAGACCGCGCCAACAGCATTGCGTCGCGCAATGCGCGTCTGGGCGCCGTCCGTTCCTTCGTCCGGTTCGCAGCGCTACGTACGCCTGAGTGCGTCGACCTGGCGTCTCGCGTCCTGGCCATTCCCCGTAAACGCACGCCGCGACGACAGGTCGCCTACCTGACGCGTACGGAAATGGACGCCATCCTGACAGGCTGTGACCGTTCGACCCACGGCGGACGGCGGGACCACGTCCTCCTGCTGACGCTGTACAACACCGGGGCGCGGGTCTCCGAACTCATTGCGGTGCGGCGCTCCCACGTACGCTTCGGCCCCACCGCGGTCGTCCAGCTCTTCGGAAAGGGCCGCAAGGAGCGAACGGTTCCCCTGTGGACCAGGACCAGCCGCTGCCTGCGCCAGTGGTTCGACGAAGAGCGCGAAGCCGCGCCCGACTATGCGTTCCGCAACGCGCGGGGCGACCGCCTGACGAGGCAGGGCGTCACCCATCTGCTCGATCAGGCCTGCCGGCGAGCTCGCGAGCGATGTCCGAGCCTGGACGCCAAGCGCGTGTCGCCGCATGTCGTCCGCCACACTACCGCGATGCACCTGCTCCAGGCCGGCGTCGACATGGCGACCATCGCGCTGTGGCTCGGCCACGAGCGACTCGAAACCACCCATCAATACGTCGAGGCGGACCTGCAACTCAAGGAAGACGCTCTGCGAAAACTCGAGCCGCTCGGCCAAAGAACGCAGCGGTTCAAGGCCGACTCCTCGCTGTTGGCCTTCCTGGCGAGCCTCTGATTATGACAAGCAGACGACCTGCTGGACCCCGACCGCCACCGTCTCGCCGACGGTCACTTGTCATAACGCGATGCTGGTCATACTGATCATTTCTGAAGTTCCGTCGACTGGCTGTGGACGACCCTGCTGATCGCGTCATTCGGTGTCTTCGTCGCGAGCCGGACGCTGGCGGTTGCGCTCCTGCTGGCTGAGTTCAGCCTCCCGGCGACGAAAGCTGCTCCCTTCGATGCGAAGGATCTCGACGTGGTGGGTCAGCCGGTCGATCAGGGCGACGGCGCACGAGGCGTTGGGAAAGACGGTGTCCCAGTTCTTGAAAGGCAGGTTGGTGGTGATCAGCAGGGAGCGGTGTTCGTAGCGGCGGCTGACGAGCTGGAAGATCAGGTCCGCGGCACGGGCGTCGTAGGCGAGGTAGCCCAGTTCGTCGACGCACAATAGCGCGGGGCGCGTGTAGTGGCGCAGACGGCGTTCGAGTGCGCGGGCGGTCTCCTGTCCGTTGAGGTCGAGCAGCAGGTCGGCGGCGGTGGTGAAGAGTGCGGAGTGTCCGGCGAGGACAGCCTGATGGGCGATGTTCTTCGCCAACATTGTCTTTCCCAGGCCTTGCGCGCCGAGAATTACGACGTTCTCGCCGCGGGCGAGGAAGTCGAGCGAGAGGATGCGTTCGAGGGCAGGTCGGTCCAGCGCGGTGGGCCAGTCCCAGTCCCAGTCGGCGAGCGGTTTGAAGCGTCCGAGTCGGGCGCGCTTGAGCCGGCTCTCGACGCTGCGGCGCTGTTTTTCTTCGAGTTCGGCGGCGACGATGTGCTCGAGCAGGACGGTGGCGCTCCAGCGCTTGCGGGTGGACTGGGCGATGATGTCGTTCAGCTCGTCGGCGGTGCGGTTGAGCCCGAGGCGGCGGAGGTCAGTCGCCAGCGTCGTCGGGGTTTTTCTGTCCGAGGGCATCGTAAGTCTCCAGGTCGTGCGGCCGGACATCGAGGTCACGCAGCCCTGGCCGGTCGGGCAGCGTGAGTCGGAGCGGGGGTTTGAGTCCGCGCTGCCGGCGTCGGGTTTCGAGGATGTGGGTGATGGAGCCGGCGCCGAGGGCATCGCGTTGGAGGGCGATGTCGACGGCGGCGGCCAGCTCCTGCGGCCCGTAGTCGTCGAGCAGGGCGAGCAGCCGGGTGGCGTGCGGTCGCAGGGCCTCTCCTCGCTCGGCAAGGCGCTCGAAGAGCGTTGCGGTGGCGGGGACGGCGGCGCGCAGCCGGTCGCGGGTGGTGTGGACGTTGGCCTGGCGAGTGGCGGCGAGCAGGCCTTCCAGATGGGCGGGGTCCTCGACGGTCAGCCCGGTGTTGTATGTGCGGTGATGGTTGGCCAGCTCGTTCTGTCCGTCGAGGATGCGGATGCGGGTGGCCGAGGCGACCAGGGTCAGCGGCTTGCGGACGTGGGTGTGGGGAATCGAGTAGAGGTTGCGGTCGAAGCGGACGTAGGGGGTCTTTCCGGAGCGGACGGCGCGCACCAGGTCGGTCTCGAAGGGATGGGCAGGCAGCGGCAGCAGGCGGGGCTTCTCTTCGGCCCAGACGTCGGCGACACTGCGGTCGGGGTGGTCGGGATGACGTCGGCGGTGGGCGACATCGTCTCGCCAGCGGCGGAACTGGGCGTTGATGTCGTCGAGGTCGCGGAAGGGCCGCGCGGCGAAGAACGCGTGCCGGAGGTATTGGATCTGCCTCTCGATTTTTCCCTTCTCATTCCCGCGTCCGGGTGTACAGGGGCGCGGTGCGAAGTGGTAATGGCCGGCGAGGTCGAGCAGGCGGGGATGAAACTGGACGGCGGCGCCGCGGCGGTCGAGCACGGCGCTGCGCAGATTGTCGTACACCAGGTTGCGTGCGGCGCCTTCCAGCGCGTCGAAGGCGGCGACGTGACCCCGCAGGAAGCTCTCCAGCGTCTGGTCGAGGGTGAACAGCGCGGCCAGCGCCCGCGAGTAGCCGAGGACCATGACGAATCCGGAGACGGTGCGTGTGCCTTGTCCGATGCGGACCTTGCCGAACGAGCCCCAGTCGACTTGTGCGGATTCGCCAGCCAAGGTGACGACCCGGCGGTAGACGGCGCGGCTGGTCTCGGGCCGCAGGCGCCGCACGAGTTTGCGTACGGGGAAGACCGAACCGGCATAGCCACGCTGGCGCACCATCTCGTGGATCCGCGTCGCGCGCAGCCGTGGGTACTGCGTCAGGGTGTCGCGGATGAACGGCAGATACGGGTCTATGATGCTGGACCGCCACACGCTGGGAGGGACGTCTGGCGACTCGCGCTCGACCGCGGCGCGGACTGTCTCACGGTGGAGGCCGAGTTGGGCCGCGATGGTCCCGATCTTCCAGTGCTCGGCGTAGTACAGGCGCCGGATCTCGGCGCGTTGCGCGGGCGTGATCATCCTTCCTCCTTGTCCCCGCGATGCGCGGCTCGCGCATCGGAACCAGCCACTGGCTCGTCCGCCCGCAGACCACGCAACGCGTGGCAACGAGGGGCTGAACCGGGGCGGCGTCAGGGACGGGGAGTCTGGTCGATCGCAGCGCTGCGGGGGAAGACTGATCCATCACGCCGCGGCGGCGGTCGCGGTAGGCGCGCTGCTGGTCGCGGTGGTCGAGACGGCCCTCGGGACTCCGCTGATGTCGCGCCCTGGCAGCCCGCACCGATCGGCGACGGCCGGCCGCCTGGCAGCGCAGCGTGCAGTAGGCATGGCCGCGATCACACGCTACGCAGATGGCGAACAGGCGGCTGCAGTATCGGCAGGTCTTCTGGCGTAACGGCTGGTCCACGGCGTCGGAGCGCGTGGGCCAAGCTCCGACTGGACAGCGCCGCGCCGGCCGTGGCACAACAACGGTGACCGGCTCGGTCTGTCGGAGCTCGGGGCGGTCACGAGGGTCCGGCTCTATCCCGGGCCCTCACCCCCACGCTTGAGTCCGCTTCAACGCTACCCGACTGCGGTGGAACCTCGCCAGCCCAGCGGTCGTCCCGAACTCCCTCCGGTCAGGCACGCGCGCCGACGACCCGTTCATCGGCGAGCTGGCGGTTATGCCGGCGTTGCGCTGGCGTCCGAAGGCGTCCGTAGCGTTCCGCCAAGTGCCCCGGAGTCGCGAAGCGGAGCGGAGGATTCGCGCGCGGCCGAGCGTCAACGCCCATCCGGACGTGGTCCGCGCGCGCGAGAGCGCCGCCTCCAGGCGCGCCTGGCGCAACAACCGACACCGAGCGTTCCCACGGTCGACGCGTGCGCCAGACGAGCCTTCCGCGGCACTCGAGTTGTCGCTCGACCGAACGCCCTCGCCGGTTCGTCGTCGTCGACCACACCGTCCGGCCCAACCCGGCCGTTCCGTCTCGCGAGAGTACCCCGGCCGGGCATGACCAACACCGACGTCCGGGACGTCATGCCCGGCCGCAGAGCAGGCAGGCCCGCGGGTCCTTGGCGCTTTCGTCCCCTCCCCCGGACCCCCTCCCGGGGCTCGCCGCCGCGCTTCGCGGACTCACCTGCGATTTCCTCAGTGACCATTGACAGGCGGTCTTGAACCGATTTGGCTTCAATTTCCGTCACTTCTCGAGGCTCGTTGACACTGGCGGCGCCGCCTGATTCCGGGACCGGGCGAGTTCGGTGACGAGACCTGGGGCGACGTCCCCTTCGAGGAGCGGGGGCACGTCGGCTCCTGGATGGTGCCGAGCTTCGATCCGGAGCTGAACCTCGTCTACCTGGGAACGTCGGTCACCTCGCCGGCGCCGAAGTTCATGCTCGGCGGGATCGACAAGACCCACCTCTACCACAACTCGACCCTGGCCCTGAACGCCGACACGGGGGAGATAGTCTGGTACTACCAGCATCTGAACGACAGTTGGGACCTCGACCATCCGTTCGAGCGTCTGCTCGTCGACACGCCGGTCCGGCCCGACCCGACCGCGGTGAGCTGGATCAACCCGCGGCTGCAGCCGGGCGAGGAGCGCCGCGTCCTGACCGGCATTCCGGGCAAGACGGGCGTCGTCTACACCCTCGACCGCGAGACCGGCGAGTTCCTGTGGGCCACGCCGACCATCACCCAGAACGTCATCAGCGGCATCGACGGGGCGACCGGGGCGGTGTCGGAGAACGCGGAGCTGGTCTTCACCGCGCAGGGGCAGGTGGTGCTGGCCTGCCCGCACGCGAGCGGCGGGAAGGACTGGGAGGCCGGCGCCTACAGTCCGCTGACCAACACGATGTACATGCCGCTGCGGAACGTCTGCGCGCGGATGCGGGCCAGCACCTTCGAGGACGAAGAGGCGAGCCGGCTGTACGCCATCGCGTGGCGCAGCCAGATCGCGCCGGGTACCGACCAGGTCGGCGCGGTGCACGCCATCTCCGCCGAGACGGGGGCGACCGCCTGGGTATACGAGCAGCGGGCCGCCACCATGTCGCTCGCGGCGACCGGCGGCGGGCTGGTATTCGGGGGCGACGTCAACGGGCGGTTCCGCGCCTTCGACGACACCACGGGGGAGGTCCTCTGGGAGATCAACCTCGGCTCGTCGGTCTCGGGGTTCCCCATCACCTACGCCGTCGACGGCCGGCAGTACGTCGCGGTCAGCACGGGGACGCCGCGCTTCATCGACCTGACCCCCGAGCTGCGTCCGAGCCTCGGCAACAACCTGTTCGTGTTTGCGCTGCCGGACCGTGACAGCGTCCCGTAGCGTCCAGGATCGAGGCATACATCGAGTAGGTCTCGGCGCTGATCGAGCCGGGGAGAGCGCAGTGAACCTGCCGGATCCGGACCGTTCAGTGTGCAGATGGCCGTCGCCCCATACGCGCGACTGGCTGGCCTCGTTTCTCGAACGAGCAAAGGTCGATAAGAACGTGGTCGCGGTGATCGTGATCGGTTCCGCGATACGGCCCGGTGTCGCGTGCGACGATCTCGATGTGATGGTGCTGTGCCGTGACGTCGCGCAGTTGAGGGAAAAAGCACCCATTGATATCGATTTGCGCAAAGCGGACCTCGATTGTGCAGAGGACAAGATCCGCACCGGACACGATCTCCTCGTCTGGGCGGTACGTTTTGGCCGCCCGCTGCTGGACAAGGACGGCGCCTGGGCGGGCATCACCCGCCGCTGGACGAACAGTCTGCCGTTGCCGGATCCGACGGTGCAGTTGGATCGGGCGGAGGCGGCGCGAAGGCGGATGGAGAAAATGCGGGCGATCGGAGACGACGAGGCCTGCACCGAACTCGAAGTCTCCTACCAGACGCATCGCGCTCGCGCGTCTCTGGCCATGGCGGGCGTGCAGCCGGCATCGCGTCCCGAGCTGTCGGGGCAACTTCGTGGCCTTGGGAAGATGGAGCTTGCCGCCGCTCTCGAGCGAGCGCTGTCGAAGAGGATGCATTGATGACCAGTCGATTCTCATCGTTGTGGCGCCGGGCGCTCCCGGTGGCGCTGGCGGCGCTGTTCGCAATCCCGGCCGCGGGCCAGACACCGGACTCGGATGGGACGCTACCGCGGATGCCGGACGGCCGACCCGATCTGCAGGGCGTCTGGACGAACGCGTCGATTACCCCGTTCGAGCGCGGCAACACCATGCCGTACTCCGGCGTGGTCGTCCCCGAGTCGGCTGCGAACAGGGCTGTCTTCACCGCAGAAGAGGCCGCGCTGCTCGAGGAGCAGACGAATGCCAGGCGACCGGAAGTGCTGGGGGCGTACAACGTCTGGATGGACGCGGGAGATCGGCTGCTCTCGACGCGGCAGACCTCGCTGGTCGTCGATCCGCCCGACGGGCGCGTGCCGGTCAAGGCCTGGGCCGCCGCGGACCGGGAAGAGCGGATCGCGCGTCAACGCGACGACTACCGGGCGATGAGCACCTGGGACCGCTGCATCACGCGCGGCGTCCCGGGCTCGATGTTGCCGACCGGGTACAACAACGCGTATCGCATCCTGCAAACGCGGGGCCTCGTCGTGATCCTGCACGAGATGATTCACGAAGCGCGCATCATTCCGGTGACCGATCGGGCACACATCGACGGCGACGTCGAGCTCTGGACGGGTGATGCCCGCGCGCACTGGGAGGGCGACACGCTGGTCGTGGACACGACGAACTTCAACGACCGGGCAATGATCGTGACGAGCTCCAACGGCGGGCGCCTGAAAGGGCTCCCGGCTGGCGATGCCATGCACGTCGTGGAGCGCTTCACCCGCGTGTCGCGGGACGAGATCATGTGGGAGGCCACGATCGAGGATCCCGACGTGTACGACCGGCCCTGGACGATCTCGATGCCGCTGACGCGGGCCCCGGGGTATGAGATGTACGAATATGCCTGCCACGAAGGGAACCAGGACGTCGCCATCTACCTGGGCGGCGGGCGTGTCGAGGAGGCGGGTCGCTGATGGCGCGGCGCATGCAGACGGCCGGGCTGGCGGGCGGCTTGCTGGCGGCCCTGGCGGCCGGTTGCGGCGGCCCGCAGCGCGCGCCCGACGTCATCGTCGTCGATACCCCGGGCGCCGTGTCGATCCGGGGCGAGGTCTGGGCCGACAACTGGTTCGCCTTCTACCTGGACGATCGCCGGATCTTCGAGGACTCGATCCCGATCACTACCGAGCGGTCGTTCAATGCCGAGGCGTTCGTCTTCAACGCCGAATGGCCGTCAGCGGTGGAGCACAGCGAAGCCGATGTCAGACCGCGAGGCGGCTACGATGCGATTGGGTGGCGCGACGGGGCACGGTTGATCCGGACCGCCGACCTCGAGACGCACAGTACGCTGCTGTGTCGCCTCACCGTGGAGCAGCGATAGCAGCCCGTGGCAAGAGCCCCGCTGCCTTCGAGCGGCGATGCATCCCGCCCGGACTGCGTTGCTCCGCGGTCGAATACGCCCAATATGCTCCGCGAGCCGGCGCTCGACGTTGACGGCCAGGGACGGAACGCGGCTCACTTGCGGGCGCTCGGCGTGGCGCTGCCCCGCATCTCGGACCTGTCCGACCCGCCGTCGCGTCTGGCGGCCAGGGCCGAAGAGATTGCCTGGGTCGATCCCGACCGCGCGGATCCCCGCAACCTCTTCCGCGTCCATTGGCACAACGGCGCGGATCGCAGGTCGCTGGTCGAGGTCCCCGAGCACATCGTGCTGCCCGCTGCGCTCACCGGGGTGCCGGCCAGGATCGTCGTGGCATTGGGCAACCGATTCCCGATGATCGGCGCCCACAAGGTGCTGGCCGCGTTCGGCTGCCTCATTCCCCACCTGCTGTCCGGAGCGTTCGACGTGACGCGTCACCGTGCCGTGTGGCCCTCGACCGGCAACTACTGCCGCGGGGGCGTTGCGATCGCGAGACTCCTGGGGTGCCGGTCGGTTGCGGTGCTGCCCGAGGCCATGAGCCGGGAACGCACCTGATCCTCAATCAGTTCGCGGAGTACGGGAACTACGTGGTGCATCGCGCCGTCACCGGCCCGGCGCTCGAGCGCATCTTCGCGGCGCTCAACGAGGATGGCGGCAAGGCCGCGCGCGCGTTCGTATGCGCATCGGGGTCGGCCGGAACGCTGGCGGCGGGCGACCATCTCAAGCGCGCGCTCGGCACCCGGACCTGCGTCGTCGAAGCGCTGGAATGCCCGACGATGCTCTACAACGGCTACGGCGAGCACAACATCCAGGGCATCGGCGACAAGCATGTGCCGCTCATTCACAACGTCATGGGCACCGATTTCGTGATCGGCGTCTCCGACCGGGGCAGCGATGCGCTCAACGTCGTCTTCAACACCGCCGCCGGCAGGGCCTATCTGTCCGGGCACAGGCACGTCGACCGAGGGTGTCTGGCGGCGCTCGGCGATCTCGGTCTCTCGTCGATCGCGAACGTGCTGGGTGCGATCAAGTACGCGAAGTACATGGGGCTCGGCACAGACGACGTCGTGCTGACGGTGGCGACGGACGGCGCCGCGATGTACCGTTCCGAAATCGAGAATGCCAGGGCCACATACTTTGGTGGCGAGTTCTCCGAGATCGAGGCGGCGCAAGCGTTCGGACAGCATGTCCTCGGTGCGGGCATCGATCACGTGCGCGAGCTGACGCGCTTCGAGCGCGAGCGGATCTTCAATCTCGGCTATTACACCTGGGTCGAGCAGCAAGGGACGAGCCTTGCGCAGTTCGATGGGCGGCGCGACCGGGAATTCTGGGAGAGACTGATGGACCTGGTGCCCGTGTGGGGACAGCATGATCGACGACCTGAACGCCGCAATCGACTGAACCGGCGTTGCAGGGGGACGGCCGGAACAACCAAGGAGAACCCATGCGAACCATCCCCGCTCGGCTTGCACTCGTCGTGGTCCTCGCCCTGGCGGCGCCCGCGCTCGTCGTGCACGGACAGCAGAATTCGGAGGCGATGCCCCAGGCCGGCCTCGTCAGGCTGCTCGACGAGGACAAGGTGGCCTTCGGCGTGACGGTCGACGCGCGCGCGGACCCCGTTGCTCTCTCGGCAAACGACGATATCGACTTCGTCTTCTTCGACATGGAGCACGGCCCCTACGACGTCAGCGCGTTGCGGACGTGGATGCAGTGGCTTCTGAATCCTGCCGCGATCGCCGCGACGGGCGACGCGATGGCGGGCAAGGCCGTCATCGTGCGGATTCCGGCGACCGGCCGCGAGCTCGACCAGAACGTCTGGATGGTCAAGCAGGTGCTCGACGTGGGTGCGCACGGCATCATCTTCCCGACGGTCGAGACCCCGGAGCAGGCGCTGATGGCCATCCGCGCCATGCACTACCCGCAGCGGCTGGGCGCGCCGGACCGGGAGCCGGCGGGGTTGCGGGGCACCAATCCCCGGCTCGCGGCGCGCTACTGGGGCCTGTCGGTTCCGGACTACATCGAGCGGGCGGACGTCTGGCGGCTGGATCCGCCGAACGGCAACCTGCTGCCCTGGCTCCTCATCGAGAGCCCGCTCGGGGTGGCCAACGTGCGCGAGATCGCCCGCCAGCTCAGCGAGCGGAACATCGGCGCCGTGCTGTTCGCCGGTTCCGAGACCGGCGGAGACATGCTGAACACGCACGGAGGCAGCCTGGAGGCCGTGGCGCAAGCCATCGATACCGTGCTCGCCGCCGGGAAGGAGTTCGGCCTCCCCGTGGCCATGACGAGCACGGCCAACATGATGGCGCGCATCGAGCAGGGAGCGCGCCTGTTCACGGGCGGTGTGACGCCCGCGCTGCGGAGGGAAGCGGGCCGTTAGGACGCCGGCTCGCTCAGCCGGGCAACGGGCCGCCGCGTGTCCGGCACGGCGCTGTTGCGTGCCGGGGTAGGAATCGGGATGGGCGAGAGTGGACGGGGCCTGCTCGGCGGGCCGGGCCTGCCGACGGCGTCGCTGCAGGCGCTACGGGCCGCGCCGGAGGGCGTGGGATATGAATCTGTTGCCATAGTGACCCGTCTTCAAGGGGTCAATTCCACGCCGGCCGCTCGTGCTGCCTCTCTTCGCGGTCGCGTCGCCCGGTCACATTCCCGTACGTGCGGGGCGATTCGCATTGACGGTGCCGAAGTTCGGCACATCCAGGGTCCATCCCCGCACGCCGCATCCCGCTGGCGACCGGACCGCCACACACCATGATCGATGCCGTCGCGGAACCGGGACAGGCTGCCGAGGACTCACTCGGCCGTTCGACACGACCGACGGCATGGAACCCGACCACGCTCGCAACGTCGGCGCCTGCTCGAACGTTCTGCGAGAAGAGCACAAGATCCCTGGACGATCCCTGGACCTATCAGTAGCTGGCCCATGTGGTCTGGTAGAATCCGGACCAGAATTGCATACCGAATTGGTCATGGCCACTCGCGGGTGTTCATGGAATCCCATTGGCAACAAAGGCCGCTATCCGATGTCGGCGGCTTCCGCACCGAACTCCACGCGCCAGCGGGACTGGCGCCTTTGGCGCGATGTATCGTCTGTCCGGGTCTGTCCGTGGCATCGGCGTGCAGATAAGAAAGATCCAAGTTAGGCCTCTCGCCAAAATAAACTAGTGATTTATAAGAGTTGGTGTGTTATCGTCGGAGTCCGTGGAGAACGTACTCACACAAGTGATTCAGGAGAAGTTTGCGGCGATTGAATCGTTGCTCAACGAAAGGACGCGGCGGCGTTGGGCCGCGGTGGAGGCAAGGGCACTCGGACGCGGTGGAATCGCGCGGGTGGCCGAGGAGACCGGGTTGTCGAGGGCGACGATCAGCGCGGGTCTGCAGGAATTGGCCGCAGGTCCGCAAGACGACGATGCCGCGGGACGGTTGCGCGGGCCGGGGGCGGGCCGCAAGGCGCTGGCCGAGCACGACGCCGACTTGGTGGCGGCGTTGGAAAGACTCGTCGATCCGGCGACGCGCGGCGATCCGACGGGGCCGTTGCGCTGGACCTGTAGCAGTGCGGTGCGGCTGTCGCGGGAACTCCAGGAGGCGGGCCATCGCGTCAGCGAGCGTTCGGTGAACCGGCTGCTGCACGCGTTGGGTTACAGTCTGCAAGCGAACCGTAAGACGCTGGAGGGGAAACAGCACCCGGATCGGGACGCGCAGTTCAACCACATCAACCGCCGGGTGCGGGCTTTTCAGCGGCGGCGCCAGCCAGTGGTGTCGGTGGACACGAAGAAAAAGGAGCTCGTCGGCCCTTTCGAAAACGCGGGGCGGGAGTGGCCTCCGCGCGGTCACCCCGAGCCGGTTCGGGTCCACGACTTTCCGGACAAGACCCTCGGCAAGGCGATTCCGTACGGCGTGTACGACCTGACCCACGACGCCGGCTGGGTGAGCGTGGGCGTCGATCACGACACGGCGTCGTTCGCGGTGGAGACGTTGCGGCGGTGGTGGCGGCGGATGGGTTGCGTCTCGTATCCGGTCGCGGGCCGGTTGTTGATCACGGCTGACGGTGGCGGTTCGAACGGCAGCCGTAACCGTCTGTGGAAGTGGGAGCTGCAGCAGTTCGCCGACGAGATGGGGCTGCGAGTCTCGGTGTGCCACTTTCCGCCTGGGACGAGCAAGTGGAACAAGATCGAGCACCGGATGTTCTGTCACATCACGGAGAACTGGCGGGGCCGGCCGTTGGTGAGTCGGGAGGTGGTGGTGAACCTGATCGGCCACACGACGACGCAGAGCGGCTTGGCGATTCGTTCCGAGTTGGACGAGAACAGCTACCCGACGGGACAGCCGGTGACGGCGGAACAGATGGAGAGTCTTTCGCTCAAGCGGGACAAGTTTCACGGCGACTGGAACTACAGTCTTAGGCCCCGAGAGACAACAAAATAATCAAGTTATTTTGGCGAGAAGCCTTAGTTGGTGTAGTCACGCGAGGCGGATCGCACTGTGCCGAGCCGCTTCGAACGCGGCGTGCTCACAGATCGGGTTATAAAAGCACATGCGACAGTGTCTTCCTGGTCGCGGCGCATCGCCGCTGGACAGTCGTCGGATCCACCGGCGGAGAGCTAGGTGGACGCTTGCCGTGTCCTCGAGACGAAGCAAGAGTCGGTCTTCCTCGCCGCTCGCGAGATAGTGCCGGCGCAGAAACACGTCGTGGGTCTCGTACTCCAGAAGGGCAGCCACGCCGTATCCGGCGAGCTGCAAGAGGTCTGGGATCCGCGGCCGGGACGAAGAAGCCGCAAGGCGCGTCTTGTAGTCGATCACCTCAATAATGCCGGCCCGGGTCCGGACGAGCCGGTCTATGGTACCTGTCAGGACGACGCCACCACTGAGATCGAGTGCGACACGCTTCTCCGTGCTCAGGGTCTCGCAGTTGTCAGAGGTGAACGAGGTTCGATAGTGGAATTCTAGAATCCCACGGCCCTGCTCCAGAAGCCACTGGCGCTCTGCCCCCACATCGGTTTCGGCGGTAACTATCGCCTCGAACAGCGCGACCAACGAGGCGAGGCTCATCTCAGACGTCTTGGGTTCATAGAGTCGCGCAAGAGCGAGGTGCAGGCACTTGCCCAACCAAACCGGCGCGGGCTTAAACTCCTCTTCACGCCCCTCGAGGTACTTGAAACGGTGCGACAGCGGGCAGACTTCGTACGTCGCAAGGCGCGAAAAGCTAAAGACACCGCGCGGTACACTCTGTCCTTGTGCACGCTTCTCGAAAGCGTGCAGGATTTCCCCGACGGTCTTCGACGGATCATCATGTTCCGTAGATACGCAGATGTCTACAGGAACCAGCCGCAGTCTTGTCTGGACCCACCGCAGGTGCTCCGACCAGGTTCCGCCCCCGCGAGGCGGCTCACGCTGGCCGCGCTCCTGCAGCCGGCGCGACGCAGTCTCGAAACTCGCCTCCAGTAGCACGACGAAGGGTGCCGCCCCGTTCGCTTCGATCTCGAACAGCATCTCTTCGAAATCCGGGTGGGCTCCGGAACACTCGTACACAATGGTTCCTGAGCCGGTGAGGGCTCTGAGCTCGCGGGCGATCCCAGCGGGGCTCGTGTCGGAACGCGTGGCTTGCAGTTGCTCGATTCCGGTGACGCGAACTGTGCGCTGTCGAGCGAGCTCGCGGGCTACGGCGGTCTTGCCGGAGGCGACCTGTCCGATCAGCACAATCACCCGGAACTTCGAGGTCATGCCCCCGAGGCGACGTCGCCCTTCTTCCTCGAAGAGCTTCCGGCGCCCGTTATGAAACCGCTCAGCACTTGACCGAAGAGCCGGTCCGAAAAACCCGACGCAAAGCCGAGCACGGCCAGGAAGGGGATCGCGGCCCTGAGCTCCGCAGGGATCGTGATCGGCAGCACATGAGCCAGCACGGCACTGTAAACGACCAACGCATAAACGCTCCCCAGAACTGCCCGCAGGATCATGTACCAGATGTAAGTACCCGAGTATTCCTTTAGCTTCTTTTCCGCGCCAATCATCGACGGAACGATGCTGACGATCGCTCCTAAACCACCGGCAAAAAACACGATTTTGAACCGTGCCCAAGAGAGTCCGTCGCTGCCGGCCCCGTCCTGATTGACAGCCATCTCGTCGCTCACGCCTGACATCAAGCCGTTGAGGGAGAACACGAGCCCGAATAGGAGTATCGCCAGGATGATGAGAGAGGCCCACACGACTTTGCGAATCGCATTCGACCGCTCCTTGGCGAGCCGGCGGAAGCGATGCGCCCCCTCCGTCGATCTGTACGTAAGCTGCTGCAAGCGAGGCCGCAGCGTCTCCTCATGCACATCGCCGTTGCTGATCAACTGATCGAGCTCCTTCTCCCAGGCAGCGCGCTCTCTGCCGTCCAGGCGGTAGAGCTTGTCACGCAGGCGGTTGGCCGTGGGGACCAGCATGCTGAGAGGCTTCGTCAAGCAGAGCTCAGCCTCGACCTTCAGCGCAGCGCGGGTCCGGGTTGCGCGATCGCCGTCCGCGCGTGCCTCGGCGAGAGCCTGTTCGGCCGGCTCGAGCACGTCGAGTCGGTTCTGCTTCTCCGCGCCGTCGGGCAACGATTCGCAATGCAGCTTCGCTTGGCGAAACTCTGACGGGTGCGGCTCTTTTGCGTCGGCGGTCCAGAGGGGTCCAGGAGGGCTGCGAGCGGCATGGCAAGAGCTACTTGACCCGGCGAAGGCGAGGTGAGGAGGGCGATGGGGGCGGCTCGCTGACCGGCGGTGCTATCCCGTCAGCGTAGCGCTGGGCGTGGTTCCGCTCGTACTCGCGCGCTTCGTGGAAGTCCCAGTACGCATCGAAGTCGCCGCTGGCTCGCAGCGCCCTCAGCTTCAGGACCGCTTCGGCGCCGACCAGCCGCCAGCGGGCTCCGGTCAACTCCATCCGGTCGCGGACCAGGTACCGGCACGCTCCTTCGATCACGCCGGTGGCAATGGGATAGCCCGCGGCCAGATAGCGGTCGTAGTGCAGGTACGGTGCGTACTTGAGCAGGTAGTCGGCGCACGTATCCACCGGCTTGCGGGTGTCGGGCGAGAGGCCGGCGACGGTCGCCGCACGCCGCATCGACGCCGCCACCCGCCTCGCCTTGCCCTCGAGAATGTCCCGCACGCGCGTCCACGCCCAGCACGCCAACTCGGGGCTGCCCTCGTCATGGAATACATGCGCCGCCTTCCAGACGTGCTCGACCACGTGGATGATGTCGAGTATCACCGTCACGTCGACGCCGTAGGCGGCGGCGCCCGCTTCGACGAGGGCGAGTTGCGTCTCGGCGCCGTCGACGAGCACGACCCAGCGCTTGACGCGCTCCGGGTCGTGGCGCTCGGCTTCCAGCATCGCCTCGGCGACCACCTCGGCCGGATCGTGTTCGAGGCTCGCCCAGACCCGTTTGGCCACCGGGCGAGGACGCACCGCCGGGGTCTTGGCCCGATTCTTCGCTTTAGCCTTGGCCTTGGCCGCCGGCTGTCGGGGCATCAGGCTCTGCAGGAAATCCTCCGGGCTGCGCACCAACGGCGCGACCGCGTAGACGGCGGCCACCGTTGCCATACGTTTCGAGTGCTTCTTCTCGCCCGGCTGCAGGCGGTTGAACGGGGAGAGCTGCTCGCGTTGCCGCCGGCGCCTCTCGGCCGCCTCGCGCAGGTCCTCGTGATGCAGCACCACGCCCTTGCCGTCGAAGGTGAGCACCACAACCGACTCGTCGGGGACCGGCTCGCCCGCCGCCGCTCGGCGCGCCGCGTAGAAGGCGTCGAAGTCCTCAGCCGCGCGAGCGACCAACTGTTCCGCCTGACGCTTGGGCACCTGGGCCCCGCTATGGCGAGACAGCTCGAACAGCGCTTCGTCGAACGACCGCGATGCGGCCGCTTCCGCCACCCGGCGGCGCACCTCGAGCGAGTAACGCTCAGCCGCCAGGTTCAGCGACGCATCGAGCGGATGCAGACTGTCGTGACCGGGATGCGCGTAGCCCAGGCGCTCGACCGCCACCGTCCCGAAGGTCGTCTCCAACTGCCGGTCGTGCAGCCGCCGCTCCGAACGCTCGACACCGTCGGCCCCCTCGACCGGACCCGCCGCCTCCCCCGGGCTGCGTTGGTCGAGGTGCCCTTGCAGGAGCTTGCGCATCAACTCCTGACCACGCCGGTTCAACTCCCGTTCGAGGTCGCTCTCACGCATCTGCAGGGCCTCGCGCGAAGAAAGGTAGGCTTTGGTCTCCGCGAAAGAAGCCTCCGCCGCCGCATAGGGCGCCGGGGCGGGTGGAGCGGTGCGGCGGGGAACAACTTGCATGGCTCAACGCTCCCGTAACCGCCGCTTGTCCAGGCCGCGCGCCAGCACCGCGCTGGCCAGGTTCTTCCTCAGTACGCATCCAGGCTCCGGCTACCCGCGGCGGCTGAGCGCCGGTCGTCTCCCATCGGGTCGCGGACCAAATGCCGACAGGCCCTTCGATGAGCCGGCGACGAGCACCGCACGCCGCGTCGCCGCTGCCACGTGGATGATGTCGAGTACCACGGTGGCTTCCAGGGCGTACGCGGTGGTGCCCGCGAGGCGGTCGCGATGGTCACGTGGCGGCGCATCTCGACCCAGTAGCGCTCCGGCAGCAGGTTCAGCGCGGCATCGAGCCGATGCAAGCCGTCGTGACCGCGCCGCGCGCAGCCCAGACCCACAACCTGCATCGTGCCGGAGGCCGTTTCGGCGTGGCTTTCGTGCTCGCGCGGCTCCGAGCACTCGACACCGCTGGTGTCCTCGGCCGGACCAGCAGCCTCTTTCGGGCTGCGTTGGTCGCGATGTCCTTGCAGGAGCTTGCGCACCAACTCCTGGCCCCGCCGGTGCAGTTCCCGTTCGAGTTCGCTCTCGCTCATCTGCCGGGCTTCGCTGGACGAAAGGAAGGCTTTGGCATCCGCGAAGACAGCATCGGCCGCTGCGCACGGGGCTCGCCTCGGGGGATCGATGCACGGGACGCCGGTTCGGGGCACGTCGAATGTACGTCCCTGGAATCCTGTCGTCACAGCCATCGCAGGTCTGCCTCCCTTCCCACGGCACCGTACCAGAACGCCGCGCGAATGTCCAGAAGGGAGCGCGCCTGTCGGGGAGAAGACCGAAGGTGTTCGGCGCCGTGACGAGGCTCGGCTGGCTGCCGAAAAGACGCCGGTACGCGCTGGCCTGCTTGATGTCCCTCCCGAAATGGCCACTGGGGAGACGCATCCGCGGGCAAAAGAGCCCATGAATAGGGCGAAAAATCCTCTATGAAGAGCCGCACCCCGCGAATGTCCAGAAGGGAGCGCGCCTGAGGGGGACCGGCGCGTGCCGGCGTCGTGGTCGGGTCGGGCGGCGGCCCGAAAAGAGGCGGATGGGGCGCTCGCCGGACGCTGTCACCCCTCAAAACGCACTGAAGAGGGAGTGTCCTCGGACATAAACCCTTATGAATGAGCGAGATAGCAATCTATGAAAAAGAGCCGCACCCAACTCTGACTGGAGACGATCCACCCGCGAGTCAAGCTCGCGGTCCGTCTCAGGCTTCCTGCGGAAGAGGCCCATGCTAGCTAGCGACCTTGTTCTGCCTCGGGTCCGGGCCGCACCTTCGAGGCATTGGCCGCCGATTGCCAATCCCCGAGCGTCCTTGCCAGCCGCTTCTCCAACCCTCCCCACCGTGTCCGCCCGCCGCCGAAGGCGATCCGCTCCAGTCCAGGCCGGACGACTCGACGTGGGCTTTGCGCAAGGCAGGTCCAGAGATCACGCACGACGATGCTATCGTCGTCGCGCACCAGTTTGGCAATTCGGCCACGAAGCGTGGGGATCAGCCATGCGAGCGCCAGCGCGGCTCGCCGCGCGGAGGCGGAGTCGAGTGCGGGGACCCGGTCCAGAAAGTCATCCGCAAGCCGCGCGCGTTCTCCCGCAGGTGACATTCGCGTCAGGCAAGCTTGGGCCGCGACCCGCGCGAGTGGGTGGCAAGGGCTCGAACCGAACGACGCATCGAGCAAGGCCCGCTTGACTTCTGGCGCGCTCTGCGTCGAGGCGGAGTCGTTCAGGAGGGCACTCAACGCCGAGAGCGCGAGCGTGTCGTGGGCCGGTTCACCAATGGCTCGCAGCAGCAGTGCTCGGCTCGGGTCGGGCCATCCCAACGTCGCAAGGTAGCGGAATAGGCTACGTTCGACGACCGGGTAGTGCTCGATATCCGCCTCTACTCGGCCGACCAGCGTCGGGATTCTCGCAAGTGCGGCGAGCTCGTAGACGCGTCCCAGCAGCCGCGCACCCTCCCGACGGTCCACGCTCTCGAGCGAGTTCAAGGCCGGCAAGAGCACGTCAATTTGCGACCTGGAGTTCCCATTTCGGTGAACAGCGATCAGGTCGTTGACGCTTTGGTGCTCCGACACAAGATTGCGCGCCTGATAGTCTTGCCACGACGAGAACATGCGCGTCTTGCGGCCATTCAGCTGAAATCCGTTGTGTCGAGCGCACATGTCGAGCTGGTGTAGTGCCGCGCGCTCCGTGCTTGGTCTCGCAGACAGGAGGAAGTCGTCGGTCCAGCGTGTGTGCCCGAGGATGTCCGGTGCCCGCTCGAGCGCGCCATCGATGTTGAGAAGGACCCGATCGGCGACGAGCCAGAAGAATTCGCCCGGGCACACTGGCAGCCCAGCGCCGTGCGACGGAGAGCGACGCCCAAACGTCCGCAGGCGATTGAGCAGGTTGATAGTCAACTCCTCGATGTCCGGGTCCAGGCCACCGCGTCCCAAGACGCGCGCGATGGCCGGCGCAGCGATGGAGGGAAAGAAGTTCTGGACATCGGCACAGATGACGACTCGGCCTGAGGCCAGTTCCTTGCGAGTCCATGTTCGGATGGCGGAGCACCACGCCTCGTACGGATTCGCTACCGCCAAGGGACCACTGTGAGGATCCTCGGAAACTGACATGGTCGTGGTTGCTGTCCGCCGCTGCAGTCGGTGGGCCACCGCCTGGAGGAGCGTCGCGGTGTGCGCGTCGGGAAACATCTCGATCCGAACGCCACCGCTCTGCTTAGGGCGCGTGCGCACGTCGACCTCGACCCGTTCGAGTGTGAAGTCCAAGCCCGGAGGCACATCCGCGATCTCGAACTCCGCATGCAGCAGCGGATCCGAAAACAACTGCCGCTCCCACGCTGAGCGACACGCGGTCCACGCGGACCAGAGATCAGCGGGTTCGAACGCCATCGCAGAACGATCCTACGCTCGAACGGCTTTCGATTCACAGAATTGGGTCCCGCGGCCGGAGATCGGACAACCGTGCCGAGCCGGATGCTGCGCTGCTTCACGTCGCGGTAATTCCGACGCGGGGCGTCGAAGGAGGTTCCGTCGCGGCGCATCGCGCAGGCGACGTTGAGCAGACGGTCGGCTACCGAGCACAGGGCGCGCGCGTGTCCACGGCCGCGGGCTCGGAGCGTCCGGTACCTTTCGTGGCTGACCGGATCACGTTGGGCGGCGACTCGGGCCCAATGATAGGCGGCGTCACACAACCGATCGTGAGCCGCCTTCGCTGCGTCACGATCAGACTCTTGCCCGAACGCCGAATTACCGGAGCCACTCCGCAGAGACAGCGAAGTGAGTCGTAGTCACGCCGCAGCACCGCGTCGCTTCCCTCGGCAAGCAGCGTGGCGCGCACCTTGGTGCCGATGCCGGGCAGCGACCGCAGAATGGCCGCATCGCGCGGTTCTCTCGACGATGACCCGGTTCATGCCGCCGGCATCGGTGCCGAATACGACGGTGCCGCCAGCGCCGCGCCAAGCCCGGGGCTGGCCTGTGCTGGTCGACGCCGAGCGAGCGCGCACCGATGCTGGTTCATCCCGCAGGTGGTGTTGCCAGACTTTCAGCGTCGGGACGAGGGCGACGTCCGCCCCCTCGATCGCGGCCAGCACCGCGTCGTCCCACGAACCGAACTGCGGCGTCGTGTGGGCGACGACATCGACGCCGGCCCGCACCGCGGCGAGCAACCCCTCGGCGTTCGTCGGATGAGCGAACGCCGGCTTACCCCGGCGATGGGCTTCGTCGACGGCGGCGCGAATCGTGTCATCGGTTAGCGCGGCGAACGGTGCGGAGGGTTGGACCGGAAAGACCTTGATGCCGTCGGCGCCCGCATCGAGCAAAGCCCTCGCTGCCGCGCGCGCTCCGGCCGCATCGCCAACGACCGGCGCCCGGAACAGCATGACTCCGAGGGCGACCAGCGCGTCATCCGGCGGCATCCAACCGTCCCCAACGATCGCCGCTCCTGTAGATCGAATGCGTGGTCCGGCAACTTCTCCCGACTCGATCCGGGCGCGAATGCGCCGCGTGTTCTCCCACGGCGACGAAAGGTCGAAGACGCTCGTGAAGCCGTAACGCATCAGCATCGCCCGCAACTGATCCGCGAGCCGCGGGGCTGGAATGTTGGCCGCGTCGGTCCACTGGTTTTCGAAGAAGTGGACATGGCTGTTCCAGAAGGCGGCGGTGATCGTCGATCCGGAACACTCCAGAGTGGCGATCCCGTCCGGAACCCGCATCGTATCCCTCTGCCCGACCGCGGAGATCGAACCGTTCTCGATGACGACGACGCCGTCAGGGATCGGCGGCTCGGTGGGGCTGGGGTAGATGGTGCCGCCGACCAACGCGACACGCGCTTGCTGCGCACGTGTCGCGGCCGTATCGGGAAGGCCACCGACGAGGATCGCCAGCGACAACGCGGTGACGCGGACGCCGTTCCACGGTCGCACGACGCCAGTGTAGCCGGGAACCAGCTTCCGCCCGGCCACCAGCGGCGAAGTTCAGATGCCGCCAGTAGCAGCCGGTCTTCTTCGACATGGAGCACGGCCCCTACGACGTCAGCGCGTTGCGGACGTGGATGCAGTGGCTTCTGAATCCTGCCGCGATCGCCGCGACGGGCGACGCGATGGCGGGCAAGGCCGTCATCGTGCGGATTCCGGCGACCGGCCGCGAGCTCGACCAGAACGTCTGGATGGTCAAGCAGGTGCTCGACGTGGGTGCGCACGGCATCATCTTCCCGACGGTCGAGACCCCGGAGCAGGCGCTGATGGCCATCCGCGCCATGCGCTACCCGCAGAGGCTGGGCGCGCCGGACCGGGAGCCGGCGGGGTTGCGGGGCACCAATCCCCGGCTCGCGGCGCGCTACTGGGGCCTGTCGGTTCCGGACTACATCGAGCGGGCGGACGTCTGGCGGCTGGATCCGCCGAACGGCAACCTGCTGCCGTGGCTGCTCATCGAGAGCCCGCTCGGGGTAGCCAACGTGCGCGAGATCGCCCGCCAGCTCAGCGAGCGGAACATCGGCGCCGTGCTGTTCGCCGGCTCCGAGACCGGCGGAGACATGCTGAACACGCACGGCGGCAGCCTGGAAGCCGTGGCGCAAGCCATCGATACCGTGCTCGCCGCCGGGAAGGAGTTCGGCCTCCCCGTGGCCATGACGAGCACGGCCAACATGATGGCGCGCATCGAGCAGGGAGCGCGCCTGTTCACGGGCGGTGTGACGCCCGCGCTGCGGAGGGAAGCGGGCCGTTAGTTGGTTTCGGCCAGTGTCCTTCATCGAGCGCACAGGCGGGGGAGCGCTCGTTCCGCCGGAGGACGTCGAGCCGCTGATGGCCGAGGTCGGCCGGCTGCACACTGACGAGGAGCACCGCCGCGAGTTGGGTGCGCGCGCCGCGGTGGCGGTGCGGGAGCAGTACACCGCAGAGGTCATGGCGCGCCGGGCCGCCGAGGTATACCGGCGCGTCTGTCCATCGCCGGCCGAGGACGTCGCCTGGTACGGGCACGCGTGTCAGGCACGGCGCGCCCGTGCTCCCGCGGCTGCGAGCAGCGCCGCCAGGACTGCCGCCCCGGCCAGCGGCAGGGCCGGGGTCTCTACCGGTTCGTCCTGACCATCGTCGCCGCCTCCCGGTTCGTCGTCGTCACCGTCGTCCGGTGGGTCGTCACCGTCGTCCGGTGGGTCGTCACCGTCGTCCGGTTCGTCGTCGATCGTTCCCGAACTCGGGAAAGCGGCGCTGGTAAGCGGTCCCTCGCTGTTCCCCTCCCCGTCGGTGAAGGTGACCGAGACCTTCACCCTCTTGTTCTCCTCGTTGTCGGTCAGTGTGTACGTGCGCGAGTTCGTCCCGATGGTCGCTTCCCGGGTGGTTCCGTCGGCGGCGAAGCGGGCCCATTGGAAGGTGAAGGTCCCCAGGCCGTCGCTGTCGGCAATGGCCGAGGTTGCCGCCGTCAGGGTCTGGCCGACCCGCGGCGTTCCGGAGATCGTCGGCCGGCCCGTTGCCGGGTTGTTGGGTTCGTCGTCGATCGTTCCCGAACTCGGGAAAGCGTCGCTGGTAAGCGGTCCCTCGCTGTTCCCCTCCCCGTCGGTGAAGGTGACCGAGACCTTCACCTTCCTTGTTCGCCTCGTTGTCGGTCAGTGTGTACGTGCTCGAGTTCGTCCCGATGGTCGCTTCCCGGGTGGTTCCGTCGGCGGCGAAGCGGGCCCATTGGAAGGTGAAGGTCCCCAGGCCGTCGCTGTCGGCGATGGCCGAGGTTGCCGCCGTCAGGGTCTGGCCGACCCGCGGCGTTCCGGAGATCGTCGGCCGGCCCGTTGCCGGGATGTTGGCGGCCTCCGCGACCACCTCGAGCTTCAGCGAGTAACTGCTGAAGCTCCAAGCGCCGGTTCCCTCGCGATGGAGTCTGTGGTCTGCGATCGACCACCCCGCCTCGGCGGTTTCGTTGTCATCCGCCTTTGCGTCCACGCGGGCTCTGTCGCCGTCGGTGGTGCCGGTGGCACCGTTGCGGAACAAGAGAAAGTAGTCAGTCGACGCAGCGAGCGTTGTCTGTGTTGCCGGTGTGAGCGTCCTTTCGCCCGTGGTCGTGGAGTCGAAGCTCAGAGTCGTCACCAGCGAACCCGGGTCGAGGCCGCTCAGGTTCCACAGCTCCGCCGCGAGATCCGCGGGGGTCGTCGGGAACTGCGGGATGTAGACCTTGATGGTCCCCAGGACGTAGCCCGTCTGGTGAGCCCCGGTAACGAAGAGCTGCGCTACTGTGTCGATCGACGACTCGGACCCGCCGAAATACACCCCTTCGTTGTCGTAGGCGGTGAGGTTGCTCACCTGCGTCGTCTGCGCCTGTGCCACCGCAGGCGCCATCAGCAGCACCGCAACCAGGAAGCAGTGCCATCTCTTCATCGTCGCCTCCGCAGTCGGCCCGGGCCGGTCGCTGCCCGCCCTGGGGTTCCTGTTGGTGTGGGATTCCTGGTCCGAGCCGCCGAGAGACGGCACAGTCCTCCTGTCCTTGGGAACAGGACATCCGGGCTGATTTCCTGCCTCTGCTATCCCGCAGCCCGTCAGTTAGTAGTGATGAATGGGCCCTTCGGCCGACTTGTGCGGCTTCACTCCAGACGCCCATCGTCGCGAGTGTAGAACACGGAATTTCGCGTGTCTACACGTCTTCGCCCGGTTCCCGAAGCCTCCTCACGCCCGGCGTTCTGGTAATTACATTAGGAAGACCAGAATCTTACTGACCAAGTATCCGTATAACAGGGGATCTTTTCTTGCTTGCTATTAATTCTGTTAGTACAACAAAATTAGCAGGCTGCTGAAGAACAGGCTGGAGGCTTGGCGAGTCTGAAGAGCTTCCGTCCGCGCAAAGGGCCGGACGAGCCCCGGTGGCATCCACCGTGACCCCGATCCACGCGGCCCCGACGACCGGATCAGCAGGGCCCAGAAGGCGTAGCCGAAGCCGGCGGCGCGGAGAGGGCGGCCATGACGATCCCCAGCGCCGCGTGTCCGCCCGCACGGCCCGCGAACGCCTCGGTCGGCAGCGCCGTCCAGCGCCCTACTCCCGGCACCGCGCCGATGGCGCCGGCGACCACGCCGGCCATGACGAGCCCGGCGAGCCAGACGGCCCACCAGTCTTCGGACGCAACGAGGGGGTTCCCGGAGGGCGGCGGGGTGTCGGGCATGGCGCGCCTATAATGCACGAGATTCGATTCGGATGGGGAGCCCCGGCCTGATCGCGCCGGTCGAGATCGTGACCGACCGCTGGGGGATCGATCTGGAGCGGAACGACTACGACGCCATCGGCAGCAACAACCGGGTGGTGCACGGCACCCGCACCCTGAGCGGCTACCCGATCATGGCCAACGACCCGCACCGTGCGCAGTCTGCGCCGTGGCTGCGCTACTGGGTGCACCTGGTGGCCCCCGGCTGGAACGTCATCGGCGGCGGCGAGCCGGTCCTGCCGGGCGTCTCCATCGGCCACAACGAGCACGGCGCGTGGGGACTGACCGTGTTCGGGCAGGACAACGAGCACCTGTACGTCTATCGACGGCGCCACCGGGCAGGTGACCGAGAACGCCGAGCGCATCTTCACCGCCAGCGGCCAGCAGGTGCTGGCCTGCCCGCACGCCGGCGGCGGCAAGGACCGGGAGGCGGGCGCCTGCTCGCCGCGGGCCAACACGACCGGCGTCCCTCGGCCGCCCGATCGCGGCCCGAAACTCGTATCCACCCGCGTACCGGAGGTTCACCATGACGCACGCCAGGAACTTGCGCCGCAGTAGTCTCGCACCGGCGAAACTCCCAACGCGCCCGGCGGGGCGCGCACGCTCGCCGAGACGGTCTCCCACGCTCTTCGTCATCCTCACGCTGTGCCTGTTCATCGCCATCAGCAACGCGCAGCAGGGACGCCGGGGGATCGGCCCGGACACCCTGGCCGACGAGCCGCGGATCCTGGGCTTCGGCGACCAGCAATTCCGTGTCGTCCCCATCAAGGGCTTCTTCCGTCCGTCGGCCCTGGACTTCCTGCCGAACGGCGACATCCTGGTCGCCGAGCGCTCGGGCGGCCTGCGCATCATCCGCGACGGGGTGCTGGATCCCGAACCGATCCGCGGCATGCCCGAGGTGCACAACGTCTACGGCGGCCGGCTGGGCCTGTGGGACGTGGCGGTGCATCCGCGGTTCGCCGAAAACCGCCTGGTCTACTTCACGTACCTGAAGCCCGACCCGAGCGAGGAGGGGCCGGCGGACGCGGGGGTGTCTCAGGGGCTCGCGGGAACGTCGGTGCTGGGGCGCGGCCGCTTCGACGGCGCCAACACCCTGACCGACGTCGAGGACATCTTCGTGTCGGACGCCCGGGTCAGCGGCTTCAGCGTGGCCAGACTGATCTTCGCCCCCGACGGCAGGATCTTCATGTCGATCGGCATGCCGCTGCGCGACCAGGAGCACGGTGGCAGCAATCGCATCGGCACGGCGGAGCAGTCCCAGGAACCCGGCAGTCACGCCGGCAAGATCCTGCGCCTCAACGACGACGGGACCGCGCCCGAAGACAATCCCTTCGTCGGCGACCCGGCCTATCGACCGGAGATCTACGCCCTGGGCTTCCGCGATCCGCTGGGCCTGATCATCCATCCGGAGACCGGCGAGCTCTGGGAAGTGGAGCACGGTCCGCAGGGCGGCGACGAGCTCAACATCGTCAGGCCGGGCCGGAACTACGGCTGGCCGGTCGTTTCGTACGGCCGCGCGTACACGGGCGAGGCCACGGCGGGCACGGGCGGGACGGGCCCGGAGTTGCCCGCGCCCTGCGCGCCGGGCATGGAGCAGCCGCTGCTCTATTGGTAC
The DNA here is from genome assembly GCA_965222905.1 of Vicinamibacterales bacterium. GTDB lineage: Bacteria > Acidobacteriota > Vicinamibacteria > Vicinamibacterales > UBA8438 > WTFV01. The sequence goes on from OZ244976.1 coordinate 1,070,488, forward strand.
CCCGTCATCTCTCCCGGCGGCATGGCCCTCTATACGGGCGACCGGTTCCCGGCGTGGAAGGGCAGCCTGTTCGTCGGCGGCATGTCCACCACGCAGCTCCAGCGCATCGTCTTCAACCAGCGGGGCCTGCCGGTGCGTCACATCCCGCTGCTGACCGAGCTCAACCAGCGCATCCGCGACGTCAAGCAGGGACCGGACGGCCTGCTGTACGTGACGACGGACCACGAGGCAGGGGCGGTGCTGAGAATCGAGCCGGTCGAAGGCGAAGGGGCAAACTGAGGGCGGCCAGGAGTCTGCGCCGCAGAACGCAACGAAGTGAGTTCTGAGGCGCAAGCTCCTGGGGCGGTGGGGGCTGGGGCCAAACACGGAGCCTTGCGACGGGTTTGGCGGCGCTATCCGATGATCTCGACCAGACCGTCGACGACGGCGGCCAGTTCCTCCTCGGAAGCCCGTCCGAGCCGGCGACCTATGCGTTCGACCGAGAGCGTTCGGACCTGGCTGATCTTGACCCACGAGCGCTTGGGGAGCCTCGGTGCGCCGAGCGGCAACGTAAGGGGGAACCCGGCGCGCGGTTCCTGGCTTGTCAGCGCCGCCGCGATGATCGTGCCCGACCGTTCGTTGAAGATGTCGTGGCTGAGGACAACCACCGGACGCTTGCCGGCTTGCTCGTGGCCGCGGGCGGGGTTCAGGTTCGCCCAGCGGATGTCACCCCTCAGTACTCGGGCCACGACTCACCTGCGAGGCCTTCGTCGGCGAGACGTTGCTCGAGGGCCGGATCCAGCTTGCCGCATTCGGTCGCCAGCCGAGTCCGGGCGAGCCGACTCAGCTTCTCCGCCAGGGCCGCTTCGACCGCCTGGCTTCGGTTGCGGAAGCGCCGTGCCGACACGAGGCTGTCCACCTGATCCAGCAAACCTGCGTCGAGCGTGAGAGCGACCTTGGCTTTCGGCATCGTCAGGAAAGTATGATATTTCATCATACTATTCGGTGTCGCGCTCCTGCAAGGGGGGCAGCGCAGGAGTTCACGCGATCGGCAACCCGCGCACCGGGCAGGTGCGGTGGTACTTCCAGCACGCGCCGGGCGAGACGCTGGGCGAGGCTCCCAACCGCGACATCGAACGAAGCCCACTTCCGCAGGTTCGCGGCTGCCGGGCTGAAGCTGGCGTAGGCCTCAGACTGAAGAGCCGCAGCGCTGCGACGAGCAGGCCGAGTGCGGCCAATCCCCACGTGATCTTCCACACCTCGATGGACGACCACCTCGTCGCCCTCGCCGCGGAGACGGGCGAGCTGGTGTGGGAGACCCAGATCCTCGACTACACGGTGAACCCGGCCAACCAGACCTCGGGCCCGATCGTCGCCAACGGCAAGGTGTACTCCGGCCGGAGCTGCGATCCGCGCGGCGGGCCGCACGGCTGCGTCATCACCGCCCACGACGCGGCCACCGGCGAGCAGCTGTGGCGGCGGCGGCTGATCCCCGGGCCGGGGGAGCCGGGCGACGAGACCTGGGGCGACGTCCCGTTCGAGGAGCGCGGACACGTCGGCTCCTGGATGGTGCCGAGCGTCGACCCCGAGCTGAACCTGGTCCCATCCGTTCGAGCGGCTCCTGGTCGACACGTCAACGCGATGACTACCGAGCGATGCGCACTTGGGACCGCTGCATCACGCGCGGTGTCCCGGGCTCGATGTTGCCGACCGGGTACAACAACGCGTATCGCATCCTGCAAGCGCCAGGCCTCGTCGTGATCCTGCACGAGATGATTCACGAAGCGCGCATCGTTCCGGTGACCGATCGAGCACACATCGACGGTGACGTCGAGCTCTGGACGGGTGATGCCCGCGCGCACTGGGAGGGCGACACGCTGGTCGTGGACACGACGAACTTCAACGACCAGGCGATGATCGTGACGAGCTCCAATGGCGGGCGCCTGAAAGGGCTTCCGGTTGGCGATTCCGCGCACGTCGTGGAACGCTTCACCCGCGTGTCCCGGGATGAGATCATGTGGGAGGTCACGATCGAGGATCCCGACGTGTATGACCGGCCCTGGACGATCTCGATGCCGCTGAGGCAGGCCCCGGGGTATGAGATGTACGAATACGCTTGCCACGAAGGGAACCAGGACGTCGCCATCTACCTGGGTGGCGGGCGTGCCGAGGAGGCGGGTCGCTGATGGCGCGGCGTATGCAGCCGGCCGGGCTGGCGTAGACCCTGGCTCCGAAGTTCCACGCTCCGCGCCTTCCGCCCGGTGACACAATCGGCCAGAACTCGAACCCGGAGGAGGCGTCATCTGATCCCGGGCCTGATCGACACGAACCGCAACATCGCCATCTACGACACGCTACATCTTCGACAGCACCACCGACGACTACGTGATTGCCCTCGACGCGACCATCGGGGAGGCGGTCTGGGAGACCGAGGTCCTCGACTACCAGGTGAACCCGGCGAATCAGACATCCGGTCCCATCGTCGCCGACGGCAAGGTGATCTCGGGGCGGAGCTGCGATCCGCGCGGCGGGCCGCACGCCTGCGTCATCGTCGCCCACGACGCGCTGAGCGGTGAGGAGCTGTGGCGGCGCCGCCTGATTCCGGGACCGGGCGAGTTCGGCGACGAGACCTGGGGCGACGTCCCCTTCGAGGAGCGGGGGCACGTCGGCTCCTGGATGGTGCCGAGCTTCGATCCCGAGCTGAACCTGGTCTGCCTCGGGACGTCGGTCACCTCGCCGGCGCCGAAGTTCATGCTCGGCGGGATCGACAAGACGCACCTCTACCACAACTCGACCCTGGCGCTGAACGCCGACACGGGGGAGATTGCCTGGTACTACCAGCACCTGAACGACAGTTGGGACCTCGACCATCCGTTCGAGCGTCTGCTCGTCGACACGGCGGTCCGGCCCGACCCGACCGCGGTGAGCTGGATCAACCCGCGGCTGCAGCCGGGCGAGGAGCGCCGCGTCCTGACCGGCATTCCCGGCAAGACGGGCGTCGTCTACACCCTCGACCGCGAGACCGGCGAGTTCCTGTGGGCCACGCCGACCATCACCCAGAACGTCATCAGCGGCATCGACGGGGCGACCGGGGCGGTGTCGGAGAACGCGGAGCTGGTCTTCACCGCGCAGGGGCAGGTGGTGCTGGCCTGCCCGCACGCGAGCGGCGGGAAGGACTGGGAGGCCGGCGCCTACAGTCCGCTGACCAACACGATGTACATGCCGCTGCGGAACGTCTGCGCGCGGATGCGGGCCAGCACCTTCGAGGACGAAGAGGCGAGCCGGCTGTACGCCATCGCGTGGCGCAGCCAGCTCGCGCCGGGTACCGAATCAGGTCGGCGGTCGTGGGTCTCCGTCGATGGGGCTTGAAGGAGAAGAAAAGTATGGCCATACTTCAACATGGCCACTACTACCATCAAGTCGACGTATTCGCTCGACGTCGAGTCCGTGCGGGCGCTCGAGGAGCTGGCCCGTCGCTGGCAGGTGTCGAAATCGGAAGCGCTACGGCGGGCCATCCGGAGCGAAGCCAGCCGGCAACCAGACAGGGGCGGGAAGGCGCTGGCGGCGCTCGACCAGCTTCAGGCGTCGCTCCGCTCGCGCAACGTCGACCTCGAGAAGTGGGCGCAGGAGGTGGAGTCCGAGCGGCGGGCGGCCGGTCGGCGGCTTGGCTCCGGACCGCGATGATTCACTTGGATACGAGCTTCCTCGTTCGCGCCCTGATCCCGGGGACGCCGGAAGAGGCGAAGCTGCGGAAATGGGTCGGGGAGGGGGAAGCGCTGCTCGTGAGTTCGGTCGCGTGGGCCGAGTTCCTGTGCGGTCCTCTCGACGTTGGCGATCTGAAGCTGGCCGAACGGTTCGTCGAACGCCGGCAGGACTTCACGCCAGACCAGGCCGCGGTTGCCGCACGCCTGTTCAACGAGTCTGGACGGCGCCGCGGGTCGATCGTCGATTGCATGATCGGGGCGGCCGCTCTCGGGGACGGCGCGGTCATCGCGACATCGAACGTAGCCGACTTCAGCCGATTCGCTGCTGCCGGCCTGAAGGTGGCGTAGATCCCGGCTCTGGATTTCACGCTTTCGAACCTCCCGCCCGGTGACATAATCGGCCAGAACTCGAACCCAGAGGAGGCGTCATGCCTGCATCCGGCTGGCCGTCGTTCCCGTTCCGCTCGGCGCTCATCGCGTTCGTCGTCATCATCGCCGCCCTCGCGGCCGTCACCGCGCCCCCGGTCCTCGCCCAGGAGCCGGACCGCATCCGCCCCGTCACCGACGCGGAGCTGCTGGACCCGAGCCCCGACGAGTGGCTGATGTGGCGCCGCACGCTGAACGGCTGGGGCTACAGCCCGCTCGATCAGGTCGACCGGGACAACGTCGGGAGCCTCCGGCTGGTCTGGAGCCGCGCCCTGGCGAGCCAGGGACGCCAGCAGGGGACGCCGCTCGTGCGCAACGGCGTGATGTTCATGCCGAACCCGCAGGACGTCATCCAGGCCATCGACGCGGTGACCGGCGACCTGATCTGGGAGTACCGCCGCGACCGGCCGGACGATCTGGGCGACTACATGATCGGCAGCCTGATCGACACCAACCGCAACATCGCGATCCACGGCGAGCTGATCATCGACACCACCATGGACGACCACATCATCGCCCTGCACGCGGAGACGGGCGAGGTGGTGTGGGACACGGAGATCCTCGACTACACGGTGAACCCCGCCAACCAGACGTCGGGGCCGATCGTCGCCAACGGCAAGGCGTACTCCGGCCGGAGCTGCGACCCGCGCGGCGGGCCGCTCGGCTGCGTCATCACCGCGCACGACGCCGCGACCGGCGAGGAGCTGTGGCGGCGGCGGCTGATTCCGGGCCCCGGCGAGCCGGGCGACGAGACCTGGGGCGACGTCCCGTTCGAGGAGCGCGGACACGTCGGCTCGTGGATGGTGCCCAGCTACGACCCGGAGCTGAACCTGGTCTACGTCGGCACGTCGGTCACCTCTCCGGCGCCGAAGTTCATGCTGGGCGGGGCCGACCTGACGCACCTGTACCACAACTCGACGCTGGCCCTGCACGGCGACACCGGCGAGATCGTCTGGCACTACCAGCACATGAACGACCACTGGGATCTGGACCATCCGTTCGAGCGGCTCCTGGTCGACACGCCGGTCCGCCCGAACGCCGCGGCAGTGAGCTGGATCAACCCGCGCATCCAGCCGGGCGAGCAGCGGCGGGTGCTGACCGGCATCCCCGGCAAGACCGGCATCGTCTACACCCTCGACCGCGAGACCGGGGAGTTCCTGTGGGCCACCCCGACCATCACCCAGAACGTGGTCAGCGGCATCGACGGCGCCACCGGCCAGGTGACCGAGAACGCCGAGCTGGTCTTCACCGCGGCGGGGCAGCAGGTGCTGGCCTGCCCGCACGCGACCGGCGGCAAGGACTGGGAGGCGGGCGCCTACTCGCCGCTGACCAACACGATGTACATGCCGCTGCGCAACGTCTGCGCGCGGATGATGGCCGAGGATCCGGACAACCGGACGAACCGGCTCTACGCTATCGCGTGGCGATCGGAGCTCGCCCCCGGCTACGACCAGGTGGGCAGCGTGCACGCGATCTCGGCCGAGACGGGCGAGACCGTCTGGAACTACCAGCAGCGGGCCGCCACCATGGCGCTGGCCGCCACCGGCGGCGGGCTGGTGTTCGGGGGGGACGTCAACGGGCGCTTCCGCGCGTTCGACGACCGGACGGGCGACATCCTCTGGGAGATCAACCTCGGCTCGCCGGTGTCCGGCTTCCCCATCACCTACGCGGTCGACGGGCGGCAGTACGTGGCGATCAGCGTCGGCTACGGGCGCTTCCTGGATCTGACGCCGGAGCTTCGCCCGAGCAGCGGCAACAACCTGTTCGTCTTTGCGCTTCCCGAGCATCGGTAACCGGCCGGTGTCGGAGGTCACCAGCGCCGACGTGCTCGAGATCCCGGCCGCTCAAGGAGTCTAGTGCGTGGTGGATGACGTGCATACCCAAGCGTCCGCCGGCAAGGACTTCGTCCTGCTCGTGTGACACCGCGGAGCGATTCAGTGGGGTGAGCGGCATCGACCCCGCGCGCTAAGTCACGGGGGCAGCCGATTCCAGGGGGCGGATCGTCTGCAGGGATCGTCCCGCGGCCGACTCGGCCATTGCGAGTTCGTAGCGGGTCTGGAGGTTCATCCAGCTCTGTGCGTCGGTGCCGAAGTACTTCGCCAGCCGTAGCGCCGTCGCCGCCGTGATGCCGCGCCGGCCGCGCACGATCTCGTTGATGCGCGCCGGTGTCACGCCGGTCGCCTTCGCGAGCGCCGTCGCCGACAACCCGAACGGCTCCATGAAGTCGTGCTTCAGGACCTCGCCGGGGTGTACCGGCTGCAAACGGGTCATGGGCTCATTCCCTTCAGTTTTCCACCCGGCGGCGCCGGACCCGCGTATTCATGAAACAGGATATCGTGTAGGGGCTTGGCGCTGGCCCAGAGGTCGGTTTCTCTATGGTGCCAAGAGCCCGTTGTTCAGTTGGACCGGGAGTCCCGCGAGCACCCCGTATTGCGAGACCGGAGATGTTCCGGTGAGCGCGCCCTGTAGATTTCGTACCGGCGGACTCCACGCCAGCGCCTTTGCCGTCAGGAGGTGACGGATGGAAGTCTTGCATCCCCGGTGCGCCGGGCTGGATGTCCACTCGCGGTGCGTGAATGCCTGCGTGCGCATCGCGGCGGGTCGGAAGGTTACGACCGAGCACCGGGAGTTCGCGACCACGACGACGGGTCTGCTCGCACTGGCGGCCTGGCTGACCGAGGCGGGCTGCACGCACGTGGCGATGGAGGCGACCGGCGTGTACTGGAAGCCGGTGTGGCACGTCCTCGAAGACGAAGCGTCGTTGACGCTGGTGCTCGCCAACGCACAGCACATCCGGAACGTTCCGGGCCGCAAGAGCGACCGGAAGGACGCGGCCTGGATCGCCGACCTGTTGGCGCACGGGCTGATTCGGGGCAGCTTCGTGCCGCCAGCCCCGATCCAGGAACTGCGCGACCTGACGCGGACCCGCAAGCAACTGGTCCGTGAGATCGCGCGGCACACCCTGCGCCTGCAGAAGACGCTGGAAGACGCGAACGTGAAGCTGACGCGCGTGGCCAGCGACATCCTGGGCGTCAGCGGCCGGGCGATCCTGGCGGCGCTCATCGCCGGGGAGACCGATCCCGAGCGGTTGGCTGATTGTACCAACGGGCGCCTGAAGGCCGACCGTGCGGACATCGTCGCCGCGGTGCACGGCCGGGTGACGGCGCACCACCGTTTCCTGCTGGAGCTGCACCTGGGGCAGATCGATGCGTTGCGCGCCGCCGTGCAGAAACTGGAGCAGCAGGCCGACGAGGTGCTGCGCCCTTTTCGCGAGGCCGCCGAGCGGCTGACGACGATGCCCGGGGTCAGTGAGACGGTCGCGCGGGTGCTCGTCGCCGAGGTCGGCGTGGACATGACCCGGTTCCCCAGTGCGGGCCATCTGGTCTCGTGGGCGGGCCTGTGCCCGCGCCTCGACGAGAGTGCGGGCAAGCGCCGCTCGACCCGGATCCGTCACGCGACTCCCTGGTTGAAGACGGTGCTGGTCCAGGCCGCGTGGGCGGCGACGCGGAAGAACGGGAGCTATCTGCAGTCCCAATTTCGGCGCCTCAAGGGCCGGCGCGGCCCGAAGAAGGCCATCGTGGCGGTCGCCGCCTCCATGCTGACCGCCGCCTACTTCATGCTCCGCGACGAGACGGACTATCACGACCTCGGCGGCCGATACCTGGCGAACCGCGACAAGCAGCGCGTCACCCAGCACCTCCTCCGGCGTCTGCAGGACCTTGGAGTGGAGGTCGAAGTGAAGACCGCCTGAGTCAGTGATCACCGTGAGTTTCTCTGTAGTGGTAGTCGACGATCTCGGCATCGAACGCGTTTCCGTCCTGGAAGCGAAAACAGAGCCGCCACTGGTCGTTTATCCGAACGCTGTACGAACCGTGTCGCTCGCCGTTGAGGGACTCGAGACGATTGCCCGGCGGTACCCGCAGGAAGTCGAGCGTCGCCGCGGCATCCAGTTGCGCCAGCTTGCGTTGCGCGACGCGCTCGAAGGCCGCGAATCGTCTCACGCGGTACCCGTCGGCGAGTCGCTCCGTGTCCCTGCAACGGAAGCTCCGAATCACGGCACAGTATATCGCATATCGATACGCGAGTCCCTGTCTGTGCGGCGGCGAGCGGTCGCGGTCTCTCTCCTCACCGAATTCCGCCGGGGTGCGGTGCGGACCGCGGCGCAGTAAGAGCGGGACAGGATGCGGACAGGATGCCGCCGGTGACATAATCAGCCAGGATCTCGAAACACAGAGGAGGCGTCATGCCCGTATCCCGCCAGCCGTCGTTCCGGTTCCGCTTGGCGTTCATCGCGTGCGGCGTCGTTGCCGCCGCCCTCGCGGTCGCGACGGTGTCTCCGGTCTTCGCGCAGGAGGACCGCATCCGGCCGGTCACCGACGCGGAGCTGGAGGACCCGAGTCCCGACGACTGGCTGATGTGGCGGCGGACGCTGAACGGCTGGGGCTACAGCCCGCTCGATCAGGTCGACCGCGGCAACGTCGCCGGCCTGCAGATGGTCTGGTCGCGGGCGCTCGCGCCGGGCCGGCAGCAGGGGACGCCGCTGGTCCGCGACGGCGTGCTGTTCATGCCCAACCCGCGCGACGTCATCCAGGCCATCGACGCGGTGACCGGCGACCTGATCTGGGAGTACCGCCGCGACCGCCCGGACGATCTGGGCGAATACATGATCGGCAGCCTGATCGAGACCAACCGCAACATCGCCATCCACGGCGAGCTGATCATCGACACGACCATGGACGACCACATCGTCGCCCTGCACGCGGAGACGGGCGAGGTGGTGTGGGACACCGAGATCCTCGACTACCGGGTGAACCCGGCCAACCAGACCTCGGGGCCGATCGTCGCCGGCGGGAAGGTGTTCTCGGGGCGCAGCTGCGACCCGCGCGGCGGGCCCCACGCCTGCGTCATCGTCGCGCACGACGCGGCGACCGGCGAGGAGCTGTGGCGCCGGCGGCTGATTCCGGGGCCGGGCGAGTTCGGCGACGAGACGTGGGGCGACGTGCCGTTCGAGGAGCGCGGGCACGTCGGCTCGTGGATGGTGCCGAGCGTCGACCCGGAGCTGAACCTGGTCTACGTCGGCACGTCGGTCACGTCGCCGGCGCCGAAGTTCATGCTGGGCGGGGTCGACAAGAAGCACCTCTACCACAACTCGACGCTGGCCCTGCACGCGGACACCGGCGAGATAGTCTGGTACTACCAGCACCTGAACGACAGTTGGGACCTCGACCACCCGTTCGAGCGGCTGCTGGTCGACACGGCGGTGCGGCCGGATCCGTCCGCGGTGAGCTGGATCAACCCGCGGCTGAACCCGGGCGAGGAGCGCCGCGTGCTGACCGGCATCCCGGGCAAGACGGGCGTCGTCTACACCCTGGACCGGGAGACCGGGGAGTTCCTGTGGGCCACGCCGACCATCACCCAGAACGTGATCAGCGGCATCGACGGGGCGACCGGAGCCGTGACGGAGAACGCGGAGCTGGTCTTCACCGCGCAGGGCCAGACGGTGCTGGCCTGCCCGCACGCCAGCGGCGGGAAGGACTGGGAGGCCGGCGCCTACAGTCCCCTGACCAACACCATGTACATGCCGTTGCGCAACGTCTGCGCGCGGATGCGGGCCAGCACCTTCGACGACGAGCAGGCCAGCCAGCTCTACGCGATCGCGTGGCGCAGCCAGATCGCGCCGGGGACCGACCAGGTCGGCGCGGTGCACGCGATCTCCGCGGAGACCGGGGCGACCACCTGGATGTACGAGCAACGGGCCGCCACCATGGCCCTCGCCGCGACCGGCGGCGGGCTGGTGTTCGGGGGCGACGTCAACGGCCGGTTCCGCGCGTTCGATGACACTACGGGGGAGATCCTCTGGGAGATCAACCTCGGCTCGCCGGTCTCCGGGTTCCCGGTCACCTACGCGGTCGACGGCCGGCAGTACGTCGCGGTCGGCGTCGGCACCGGCCGCTTCCTGGAGCTGACGCCGGAGCTGCGCCCGAGCAGCGGCAACAACCTGTTCGTGTTCGCGCTTCCGGAGTAGCGCTACCCGAGTGTGCGCAGGGCGGCGAACAGCAAGCCGCCGCCGGCGACCGCGATCCCGGCCATCCACTTGATCAGGCGGGTCTCGAGGGCCGCGAGATCCGCTCTCGTGGCGAAGTGCTCGGTGATTCGGTCGGTGAACTGTTGCAGGTCGGTCCTGGTTGCCGGCTCGCCGATTGCATGGCTGAACACTTCGACAAGCGCTTCGGCTTGCCGTTCGCTGAGGTCGGCAGCGAGTAGCTTCCGCACAGCGGCGTGGGTGTCGAAGGTCACGGAATTCATGGCTGGGTACTCAAGTATAGTTGGCCTCGGCTGATCGATACGCAAGAGGAGGCGTCATGCTCGCATCCGGTTCGCCGTCGTTCCCGTTCCGCCCCGCGTTGATCGTGTGCAGTTTCGTGGCTGTCGTCCTGGCGGTTGCGGCCGGGCCGCCGGCCTTCGCGCAGGAAGCGGACCGCATCCGGCCGGTGACCGACGCGGAGCTGGAGAATCCCAGTCCCGACGAATGGCTGATGTGGCGCCGGACGCTGGACGGCTGGGGCTACAGCCCGCTCGACCAGGTCGACCGCGACAACGTTGCCGACCTGCAGATGGTCTGGTCGCGGGCGCTCACGCCGGGCCGCCAGCAGGGGACCCCGCTGGTCCGCGACGGCGTGCTTTTCATGCCCAACCCGCGCGACGTCATCCAGGCCCTCGACGCGGTGACCGGCGACCTGATCTGGGAGCACCGGCGGGACCGCCCCGACGACTTGGCCGACTACATGATCGGCACCCTGATCGACACCAACCGCAACATCGCCATCCACGGCGAGCTGATCATCGACACGAGCATGGACGACCATATCTTCGCGCTGAACGCGGAGACCGGGGAGGTGGTCTGGGACACCGAGATCCTGGACTACCGGGTGAACCCGGCCAATCAGACCTCCGGGCCGATCGTCGCCGGCGGCAAGGTGTACTCCGGGCGAAGCTGCGACCCGCGCGGCGGGCCGAACGGCTGCGTCATCACCGCCCACGACGCCGCGACCGGCGAGGAGCTGTGGCGGCGGCGCCTGATCCCCGCCCCCGGCGAGCCGGGCGACGAGAGCTGGGGCGACGTCCCGTACGAGCAACGGGCGCACGTCGGCTCGTGGATGGTGCCGAGCGTCGATTCGGAGCTGAACCTGGTCTACGTCGGCACGTCGGTCACCTCTCCGGCGCCGAAGTACATGCTCGGCGGCGTCGACAAGAAGCACCTGTACCACAACTCGACGCTGGCCCTGAATGGCGACACCGGCGAGATCGTGTGGTACTACCAGCACATGAACGACCACTGGGACCTCGACCATCCGTTCGAGCGCCTGCTCGTCGACACCGCGGTGCGGCCGGACCCGTCCGCGGTGAGCTGGATCAACCCGCGGCTGAACGCGGGCGAGGTGCGCCGGGTGGTGACCGGCATTCCCGGCAAGACGGGCATCGTCTACACCCTCGACCGCGAGACCGGCGAGTTCCTGTGGGCCACGCCGACCATCACCCAGAACGTGGTCAGCGGCATCGACGGGGCCACCGGGGCGGTGACCGAGAACGCGGAGCTGATCTTCACCGCGCCGGGGCAGACGGTGCTGGCCTGCCCGCATGCCAGCGGCGGGAAGGACTGGGAGGCGGGCGCCTACAGTCCCCTGACCAACACGATGTACATGCCGCTGCGCAACGTCTGCTCGCGGATGATGGCCATGGCGGCCCCGGACGAGGTGGACGAGGCGCGCCGGCTCTACGCCATCGCCTGGCGTCCCGAGATAGCCCCGGGCTACGACGACGTGGGGAGCGTGCAGGCGATCTCGGCCGAGACGGGCGAGGTGGTCTGGAACTACCAGCAGCGGGCCGCCACCATGTCGCTGGCCGCCACCGGGGGCGGGCTGGTGTTCGGCGGCGACGTCAACGGGCGCTTCCGCGCCTTCGACGACCGGACGGGGGAGATCCTCTGGGAGATCAACCTCGGCTCGCCGGTCTCCGGCTTCCCGGTCACCTTCGCGGTGGACGGCCGCCAGTATGTGGCGATCAGCACCGGCTACGGCCGCTTCCTGGAGCTGACGCCGGAGCTGCGCCCGAGCAGCAACAACAACCTGTTCGTCTTCGCCCTTCCGGAGTAGCTGAGCTATCGGACTCGGCAGGAAGCCGTTGGCAGGAATCCAGAGAGAAGAGACCATGACCAGATTCACGAGCGCAGGCACCGTCGTCGCCGCCACCTTCGTTCTCTTGCTGCTGGGGACAGCGGCCCCCGCTACGGCCCAGGAGGAGGACTGCGCGCCGGACGGCGACGTGCAGTTCCTCTGCGGCCCGGTCAGCCCGGAGGACTTCGCGCAGGTGCCCGATTCGCCCTGGGTCATCGTCCCCAACATGGTGGACAACGGCCCGATTCAGGCGGTCGACACCCGCGACGACAGCGTCGTCACCATCTTCCCGGCCACGGCCGGGGCGCGGCATGACCGCGCGATGTACGGCGGCTGTCCCGGTCCGGTGACGTCCGATATCCGGCCGCACGGGTTGTACCTGCGTTCCGGCAGCGGCGGTCGCCACACGCTGTACGTCGTCGGCCATGGTGCGCGCGAATCGATCGAGGTGTTCGAGCTGGACGCGGCCGGATCACAACCGGCGCTCACCTGGACCGGCTGCGCGGTCGCGCCCGAGGGGATCGGCCTCAACTCCGTCGTCGGGCTTCCCGAGGGCGGCTTCACGGCCACGAGTCCCGCCACCGGCGACATCTGGGAGTGGCAGTCAGGCGCCGGCTGGAGCCGCGTCCCCGGCAGCGAGGACATCGGCCCCAACGGTATCGAGCTGTCCCGCGACGGCGAGTGGTACTACGTCGGCGGCTACGCCGCGCAGGCGCTCATCCGCCTGTCGCGCAACCGCACCCCGCCCGAGCAGCACCCGATTCCGGTCGACCACTACATCGACAACGTTCGCTGGGGAGCGGGCAACACGCTGCTCGCGGCCGGCCACATCGGCCCGACCCGGGCCTCCATCGGCGAGTGCATCCGCGGGGGCAACTGCGAGGGCGTCAGCTCGCGAGTCACGCGCATCGACCTCGACACCCTGACCGCCGAGGAGATCGTCAACTACCCGTCCAACGATCTGCTGCTCCTCGGCACCGCCGCCATCGACGTGGGCGACGAGATCTGGGTCGGGCAGGTCGCCGAGGGGGATCGGATCGCGCGCTTCCCGCGGTAAGGACCGCCAACGCCGGGGGGCGGGCGCGCGGGGCATCCGGCGCGCCGCCCTCGGTTCCCGAGAAAGTCGATCTCCGAAACGGGGTTGAGGGCGGCGGCGGGTCTCGGCCTCGTCAGGTGCCGAGCTACGGTTTCTGGAGGCTGCGCCGGATGCTCACCGGCCGGATCGCTTCCGGCACCGTCGCGTGCTTGACGATGGCCATGTCGGTCTCGAGCCGGGTTGCGACGCGTTCCACGTTGGCGAGTCTCTCGTTGTGACTCTTCAACTCGTGGAGCACCTCGCCGAGTTGCGCGGTCAGCCGCTTGTCGACTTCTTCCAGGTACTTTTCCATTCGGCCGAGCTGTTTGGCCAACGCCCCGATCTGCTCGACAACCTGTTTGTTGGTCAACGGCGTCCCCCGGTGCGTCCTAATGTTAACGGACTGTTCAGCGATTGAACGACGCGGATGCGGATTGCGGGGCAGGCTGTCGCGGCCGTTCCGGCTGTTGCGCCGGGCGCTCCGCTTGGGGGATGATGCGGGAGTTGAGCGTGCCGGCGCTCGGGAGGACGAGATGAGAAGCGGGTGGGGTCGCATGAAGGCGCGGAACAGTCTGCGGGTCGGCAGGCGCCGCATCGCCGTCGCGGAGGTGGTGCTGTGCGTCGGCCTGGTCTGGGCGGCATGGGCGTCGGTGCCCGCCGTCGAGTCGGTGGCGCGCCCGGCCGGATCCGCATCGCACGGTGCGACGGGACAGGCGGGTGGCTCGGTGCTGGACGGCGTGTTCACCGAGGCCCAGGCCTCCAGTGGAGAGGCCACGTTCCGGCGGGTGTGCGCGGCCTGCCACGACCCGGGCGAGTTCTCCGGCGGCCGGTTTCGCCTGACGTGGGTCGGCCAGAGCGCCGGAGACCTCTTCGACACCATCTCGACCCTGATGCCGGAAGGGGATCCGGGAAGCCTCAGGCCCGCGCAGTACGCGTCGGTCGTCGCCTACCTGCTGCAACTGAACGGATACCCGGCCGGTGAGACGGCGCTGCCGCCCAGCCTGTCGGCGCTGCGGGGAATGGAGATCGTGGCGGCGCCGTAGCCGCCGTTCGGGCCGGCGCATGGCCGGGGTGCGCCGTTCACTCGCCTCGTTCGCAGGCCTCCGAAGGAAGGACCAGACCCATGAAGGGCTCGATGACACGGCTCGCAAGCGTCCGGACACGGCTCGCAAGCGTCCGGACACGGCTCGGTTTCGCGGTGGTGGCCGGCGCCGTCAGTGGTCTCCTGGTCGTTCCAACCCCCGCCGTTGCCCAGGGGAGCGAGACTGGGGCGGGCGAGTGGCGCTACATCGGCGGCGACGCCGGGCACACCCGCTACTCGGGTCTCGATCAGATCACCGCGGACAACTTCGAGAACCTCGAGGTCGCGTGGGTCTGGCGCGGCGACAACTACGGGCCGAACGCGCTGGGCGTCTCGCGCTCGACCCCGATCTACGTCGACGGCATCCTCTACACCGTCGCCGGCGAGCGCCGTAACGTCGTCGCCCTCGATCCGGCCACCGGCGAGACGCTCTGGACCTACCGCGAGCCGCACACCACCCGCTTCGACCGCGGGATGCGCCAGGGCTACGGCAAGGGCGTGGCCTACGCCGAGGTGGACGGCCGCGGCGTCATCTACATCATCAGCCCCGCCTTCTTCCTCCACGCGCTCGACGCCAAGACCGGCCGGCCGCTGGAGAACTGGGGCAACGCCGTGCCGCTCCCCGGCTTCCCGCAGACCGGGGTCGTCGACATCCTGCCGGACCTGATCGCCGACTGGGGCCCCTGGCAGAGCTGGGACGGGGCCTACGACCCGGACTTCGGTATCCCGCGCGAGCTCGGCTACATCACCAGCTCGTCGCCGCCGATCGTGGTCAACGGGGTGGTGGTGGTCGGCAACTCGGCCGAGCAGGGCTACAACCAGACCCGCGTCGAGAACGTGCCGGGCGACATCCTGGGCTACGACGCCCGCACCGGCGAGCACAAGTGGAAGTTCCACGTCATCCCGCGGCCCGGCGAGTTCGGGCACGACACCTGGGGGAACGACGCCTGGGAGTGGACCGGCGACGTCTCGTCGTGGGCGCCGCTCTCGGCCGACCCGGAGCGGGGCCTCGTCTACGTGCCGACCAATCCGCCGACCATCGACTTCTACGGCGGGTTCCGGCCGGGCGACGGCCTGTTCGGGACCAGCGTCATCGCGCTCGACGTCGAGACCGGCGAACGGGTCTGGCACTTCCAGACCGTGCACCACGACATCTGGAACTTCGACAACCCGACCGCGCCGCTGGCCCTCGACGTCACGGTGGACGGCCAGCCGCGGCAGATCGTCGTCCAGGCGACCAAGCAGGGCTGGGCCTACACCTTCGACCGGGTGACCGGGGAGCCGATCTGGCCCATCGAGGAGCGGCCCGTTCCGCAGTCCGAGGTGCCGGGCGAGCAGCTCTCGCCGACCCAGCCGATGCCCACCCGGCCGGCCGCCTACGAGATGCAGGGGCTGACCGAGGGCGACCTGATCGACTTCACCCCCGAGCTGCGGGCCGAGGCGCTGGAGATCATCCGGAACTACCGGATCGGCCCCATCTTCAACCCGCCGATCCAGCGCGGGCACCCGTCCGGGCTGCGCTCGTTCGTGAGCTGCCCGAGCGGCGCCTCGAACATCCACGGTCCGACGTCGGCGGATCCCGAGACCGGCATCATCTATGTCGGAACGCGGCGCGGCTGCCGCTCCGAGAACATTGTGCCGGGCGAGCTCATCGACGCGCCGAACGACATCAAGACCACCGGCCGCACCTTCGCCGAGTTCGCGGTCGTGAACCGCGGCGACTTCCGCGGACCGCAGGGCCTGCCGATCTACAAGCCGCCCTACAGCCGCATCGTCGCCATCGACATGAACACCGGCGAGCACCTCTGGGAGACGCCGAACGGCGACACCCCCGAGCGCATCCGCAACCACCCGGCCCTGCAGGGGGTGGACCTGCCGAACACCGGCGTTCCCGCACATCCGGTCACCATGGTCACCAGGACGCTGGTGGTCACCGCCGAGGGCACGGCCGGGCTGCCGCGCCTGCACGCGCTCGACAAGCGGACCGGCGAGCGGCTCGGAACCGTCGCGCTGCCCGCGTCCGGGCAGTACGGGATGATGGGCTACTTGCACGAGGGCCGGCAGTACATCGTGGTGCAGGTGGCGGGGCCGGACCTGCCGGGGTCTCTGGCGGCGTTGAGGTTGCCGTTGCCCTGACGGTTCGGGGCGTGGTCAGGTTCCTTTGGCCGACCGGCTATCGGCCGGTTCCAGCTTCGGGTCCGATACCGGCAGCACCGGAAACAGCTCCAGGAAGCGGGCGTAGCACAGGACGAACAGGCCGAGCATGCCGGCCGTGACGAGCAGCTCCGGCAGGCCGAGCGGCACCCCCGCGCCGGGCCGGAGCGAGGGCGCGACGAGGAGGAACCGCTCCAGCCAGATGCCGCCGAGGACGATGCCGGCAATGGAGGCCAGGGCGGCCGGGCGCATCTTGACGGCGCGGCTGAGGAGAAGGACGAACGGGACCGCGAAGACGGAGGCGAAGACCGTCCAGGTCACCGGCGCCCAGGCGCCCTGCATCCGTTGCTGGATGAACCGGATCTCCTCCGGCAGGTCGGCGTACCAGATCACCAGGTACTGCGACCAGAGCATGTAGGCCCACAGGATCGAGAACCCGAACAGCAGCGTGCCGGCGTCGCGGAGCTGCCGGGGGCCGACGTGGCCGCCGAGCGCCAGCCGGCCGCGTCCGGTCGCCGCGGCCAATGCCAGCAGCGCCGCGCCCGCCGTCAGGTTGCCGGTGAGGAAGTAGCCTCCCAGCAGCGCCGAGAACCACTGCGGGTCGAGCGCCATGACGAAGTCGAACGCGACCAGCGAGAAGACCGGAACGTAGGCGATGAGCACGGCGACCGCCAGCCGGTCCTGCGCGCGCTGGCCCCGGTCGCGCTCCGCCTCGAGACCGCGCCAGCCGGCGATCAACCGCCGGGCGAGACCGACGGCCGGCCGCTCGCCCGACTCGTGCAGCATGCCGACGTCCGGCCGCACGGAGTGGTACACGTAGGCGGCGCTCAGGCCGCCCAGGAGGAGAAAGGCGGCCAGCTCGCGCGCGGCGAAGAACGGGACGTTGAGCCAGGCGGCCCGCGCATCCGCCGGATGGTGGACCCAGGGCGCCCAGGCTCGCGTTCCTGCCACCAGCACCGCCACCAGCAGCAGCGAGACCGGCAGGAACGCCGCCGTCGCCTCGGCCGTGCGTTTCAGCGGCCGGGCCCAGCGCGCCGACGTCACCTGCACCAGCGCCGACAGCACGACCCCGGCCTGCGCCAGCCCCGCGAAGAACAGGACGTTCACCAGCAGCGCCTGCCAGGCGCGGACCGCATCGCCCAGAACCAGGCCGTGCAGAAACGCGCCGGCGCCGGCCACGCCGAGCGCCGCCGCCAGGCGCCGCGCGCCGGCCGGCACGATCGGCGCGTCCGCGCCGCGCTCGGGCGTCATCGCCCCGCTCCGAGCGTCCGCAGATGGCGGACGACGGCCCAGCGCTCGGCGGCGCTCAACGAGTCGGCGTACGCCGGCATCCTGAACCCGCCGCGGCGGATGGTCGCATACAGCCGGCCGTCCGCGCGGCGCTGCACGCCCCGCCCCCGCAGGTCGGGCATGCCGCGGAAATACTCCGCCAGGACGCCCCCTCCGGCGCCGTCCGCCCCGTGGCAGATCGCGCAGTAGATGCCGTACAGCCCGGCCCCTTCGGCCAGCACGTCGGCCGCCGCCGGGCGCGGATTCACCAGCCGGTTCAGCACCGCCGGGCGGTCGGCGGTCGGCGGGCCGTCCACCGCCAGCGTTCCGGCCGCGGGGTGCAGCGGCCGCTGGTACGGACCGACCGCCGCGCTCCGGGTCATGTCCGGCGGCGCCGCGCACGCGGCCAGCCAGAGGCAGCCGAGCGCCGCCGCCAGGCTGCTACGCATCGCCGGCCACCTCCTCCGCTCCGGCCTGCTCCAGATGCGCCCGGACCTTTTCCCGCCGCGCGCCCGCGCACGTCACCAGCACGCCGAAGCGGTCGACGGTGAACCGCCGGGCGCAGTCCGGGGGGCGCCGCCGGCCGACGAACGTACCGCCGCCGAGGCTCGGCAGCCCGCTCAGCGCCAGGAACCCGGCCAGGCCGCCCAGCGCGGCGCCCAGCATCGACAGCTCGAACGCGATAACCACCACCGGCGGTATCGATACCAGCGGCTTGCCGCCGACGACGAGCGGCCAGTCCACCATGGTGTAGACCGGCAGCGCAATCCCCGCCGCGCACCCGGCCAGGGCGCCGAGCAGCGTGAACAGCCGGACCGGACTGGCCGGCCGCGGCAGGGCCGCGAGCACGGCGTGGTCCGCCGTCGGCGACACGGTCTCCACCTCGCCGAGCCCCGCCCGCCGGATGGCGGCGGCGGCGTCCGCCGCCGCGCGTCCGCTGGCGTACACGCCGACCAGGGTGATCTCGTTCATGCCGCCTCCGCCTGCTCCCTGATCTCGTTCATCGCCACCGGCGGGAACAGCTTCACGAACAGCAGGAAGAGGAGAAAGAAGAGCGCGAACGACCCGGCCGTGATCGCGCCTTCCACCCAGGTCGGCCGGTACAGGCCGGTCCACGTGGCCGGGTCGAAGTCCGACGCCAGCGACGACACGACGATGACGTACCGTTCCAGCCACATCCCGACGTTGACCAGGATCGCGACGGCGAACAGCGCCGGCAGGGAGGTGCGGACCCGCCGCGCGAAGAGCGCCAGCGGCACGGCCGAATTACAGGCCAGCATCGTCCACGCCAGCGGCGCGTACTGGCCGGTCAGCCGCGCCAGGTACGTCCCCCGCTCGAAACGGCTGCCGCTGTACCAGGCCGTGAAGTACTCCGTGGCGTAGCAGTAGCTCATCAGCAGCGACGTCACCAGCAGCAGCTTCCCCAGGTTGTCGAAATGCCGCTCGCGTATGTACGTCTCCAGGCCGAACAGCGTCCGCATCGGCGCCAGCAGCGTGATCATCATCGCCACGCCGGAGAAGATGGCGCCCACCACGAAGTACGGCGCGAAGATCGTGCTGTGCCAGCCCGGCAGGAGCGTGGTGGCGAAGTCCCACGAGACGACGCTGTGCACCGACACGGCGAGCGGCACGGCCAGGGCGGCCAGCAGGCCGTACAGGCTGTTGTAGTGCCACCACTGGCGGCCGGTGCCGGACCAGCCGAGCGCCAGCAGCCGGTAGAGCGGCCGGCGCCAGTCGCGGATCCGGTCGCGCGCCGTCGCGATGTCCGGCAGCAGGCCGACGTACAGGAAGACGACGCTCACCGTCAGGTAGGTCATGATGGCGAACAGGTCCCAGATGATCGGCGAGCGGAAGTTCACCCACAGCCCGCGTTCGTTCGGGTACGGCAGCAGCCAGTAGAACAGCCACGGCCGTCCCAGGTGGACGATCGGGAACAGCGCGCCGGTCATGATGGCGAAGACGGTCATCGCCTCGGAGGCGCGCGCCACGCCGGTGCGCCAGCGGGCCCGGAACAGGAACAGCACCGCCGAGATCAGCGTCCCGGAGTGGGTGATGCCGATCCAGAACACGAAGTTCGTGATGTACACCCCCCAGAGGATCGGGGGCTGGTAGCCGGCCACGCCCAGTCCGGTCCGCACCTGCCGCGCGAAGGCGTACAGACCGAGCGCCAGGACCGCGAGCAGGACGGCCACCGTCAGGGCGTAGGCGCGTCCCGGCCGTCCGAGCGTGCGGAGGACGTCGTCGGTCGTCGCGCTCGGGGTCATGGCGTGGCCGGGTCGCTACGCCCCGCGCACTTTCTTCAGGTACGTCACCGCCGGACGGGTGTTCAGCGCGTCGAGCACGCGGTAGCCGCGGGCGTCCGCGGCGGCCCGCGACACGCGGCTGTCCGGGTCGTTCAGGTCGCCGAAGACGATCGCCTGCGCCGGACAGGTTTGCGCGCAGGCGGGAGTGATCTCCCCGTCCGCCGGCAGTCGGTCCTCGTCCTTCGCCCGATCCTGTCCCTCGTTGATCCGCTGCACGCAGAAGGTGCACTTCTCCATCACGCCCGCCGAGCGGGTCGTCACGTCCGGGTTGAGCTGCAGGGTGAGCGGTTCCGGGACCCGCGGGTCGGACCAGTTGAAGCGCCGCACCTTGTACGGACAGTTGTTCGAGCAGTACCGCGTGCCGACGCAGCGTTGGTAGATCTGCGCGTTCAACCCCTCGTCGGTGTGATAAGTCGCGTAGGTGGGACAGACCGATTCGCACGGCGCGTGGTCGCAATGCTGGCACAGCATCGGGAGGAACCGGTTGCCGGCGCCGCCCGCTTCCTCTTCGATGAATCGCTCGATGCGGATCCACGACATCGTCCGTCCCCGGCGCATCAGGTCGGCGCCGAGGACCGGCACGTTGTTCTCGGCGTAGCAGGCGGCGACGCAGGCGTTGCAGCCGGTGCACGCGTCCAGATCGATGGCCATGCCCCAGCGGTGCACGGGGTGCGGATGGTCCGGATACAGGCTGACGGCCGGTTCGCCCGCGTCGTCCGGTCCGGCGGCGAGCGCCTCGCGCGTCACGGCGCGGGCGATCCCCCGGCCGTCCTGATCGAACGTCGTCTGCAGGCGGGGCAGCGGCCGCCGGACGGCCCGCGGTGTGACGTCGACGCGCGTCCCAAGCCAGCGCGGACCGCCGCTGGCCTCCTCCGGCGCCGGATCGAGCAGCGCCGCCGCATTGATCCCCCGGCCGGTCGCGTACCGGCCATACCGCGTATGTCCCTGCCCGAGCGGCACGGCCACCACGCCGGGCCGCAGATGCCGGTTGAGCAGCAGAGTGGCGTCGGCCGCGCCGTGGTCGGATTCGATTGTGAGAAGCTGTCCATCCTCGGCGCCGATCGCGCGGGCGGTCTCGGGCGCCGCCTCGACCCAACTGCTCCAGGCGGTTTTGGTCAGCGGGTCGGGCACCTCCTGCAGCCAGGCGCGGTTGGCGCCGCGGCCGTCGTACAGATGGAGCGACGGATAGACGATCAGCGCGAAAGCCCGCCGCGCGCCCGCTTCGGGATCGAGATCGAGCGGCGTGTCCAGGACCGCCCGGTTCAGCGTCACCGCCGCCCGGGCCGCGGGCCGCCACACGCCGCCCCGCCGCCGGGCCTCGTCCCAGAACGCGTCGAGGTCGCCGTCCGGCGCCTCGCCGCCGCCGGCATCCGCCTGCCGCGCCTGCTCGTCCCGCCACTCCGATCGGAGCAGATCCAGGAAGTCGCCCTCCACCGGCAGCGCCTCCGCCACGGCGCCGCCCAGCGCCCGGCCGGTGTCGAGCAGCAGATCGCCCGGATGCCGCGTGTCGAGCAGCGGCCGCATGGCGGGCTGCATCAGCCCCCGCACGCCGCGCCGCGGCTCGGCGTCGCCCCACGATTCGAGCGGGGTATGCGCCGGCAGCACCAGATCGGCCAGGCTGGATGTTTCGTCCGGGCAACTGGCGGTGCTCACGACCAGCGGCACGCGCGCGGCGGCCGCCGCGAATCCCGCTCCGCCCGGCATGCCGTGCACCGGATTGACGCCGTGCAGCACCAGCAGGTCGATCTCGTCCGCCCGCATCGCCGCCATCAGCTCCAGCATCTCCCGGTGCGTGCCGGCGCCGTTCCAGCCGGCCGGGCCGGGCGCGCCGGCATCCGCGCCGTCGCCGTCGCCCGCTTCGAACCTCACGGTGACACCGGTATTGCCGGCGACGTGGTTCAGCAGGTGGATCATGGTCAGCACCGCCGTCGCGGCGCCGCCGGTGGCGGCCACGCCGCCGCCCACCGCCAGCGTCCGGCCGCCACCGGCCGTCGGATCGGCGAAGCGGCGCGCCAGCGTCCGGATCGCCGCCGCCGTCAGGCCGGTCCGGCCGGCGACCCGTTCGGGCGCGTGGTCGCGCACCAGCTCGAAGATGCGGTCCGCCGCGCCGGCGTCCGGCTCCGGCAGCAGCGCGCGCCCTTCCGCGACGATGGCGTGCACCATGGCGGCGGCGATGATCCCTTCCGTCCCCGGCTCGATCGCCAGCCACTCGTCCGCCTTGGCCCCGGTGAGCGACAGGCGCGGCTCCATCTGGACCAGCCGCGTGCCCCCGCCGCCGCCCCGCCGCCGCCCCTCGGCGTAGTCGCGGCTGTACTCCACGGTCGACAGCCAGGTCTCCAGGAAGTCCGCCCCGAACGACACGATCAGGTCCGGGCGCGCGAAGTCGTAGCGCGGCGCCGCGCTACGACCGAACGCCGCCAGACCGGCCGCCCGCAGCGCCTCGTAGGCGAACGGTTCGTACCGGATCCGCCGGGCGCCGAGGGCGCCGGCCCAGCGCTCGACCAGCCGGTCGAGCGTGCCGGTGACGAGCGGCGTGACGATGGCGATCCGGCCCGCTCGCGCGTCCCGGAGCCGCTCGACCAGCATCCGTTCCGCGTCGGGCCAGCCGATCGGCTCCAGCACGCTCTGCCCGGCCGCGGCGTTCGTGACGCGCCGTCGCCGCGGCCCGGTGAACCGGTCGGGGTCGTACAGCCCCTGCAGCGACGCCTGCCCTCGAATGCAGAGACTGCCGCGATTGACCGGATGCTCCGGGTTGCCCTCGACCTTCACCGCGCGCCCCTCGCGCGTGCGGACCACCATGCCGCAGCCGGCGGGGCATTCGCCGCAGACCGTCGCGTACCACGTCGCCACGCCCGGCACGACGTCTTCCGGCGGGACGACGTACGGGATGATCCGTTCGGCCGGAACGGGCGCGCACGCGGCGGCTGCCGCGGCCGGCGCCGTGCTGCCGAGCACCTTCAGGAACGTGCGCCGTCCGACGGTCCGGGTCAATCCGGGGTCCGGACCCGGATCGTTCATTCCCGCAGGCGCACCACGCGGCCACCCGGACACCCGTGCATTGTAGGGGCAGTTTCCGGAACGGGGCCGGATCTGCCGGGGTCGCTGGCGGCGTTGCGGTTGCCCTGACGGTTCGAGCGCGCGGTTGCTCGGCGATTCGGATGTGTGCGACGGAACGCCCGGTGGTTGATTATTGCCCATAGTATGGGCGATAATCGCCTACCAACTGGTCGATGTCCAGCTACCTGCCTCGTCACGCGGCCGGGCTCCTGGAGCGCGCCCTGGGCGCCTTCCCCGTCGTCGTGCTGATGGGCGCGCGCCAGACCGGCAAGAGCACGCTCGCGCGGACCGAGCCCTTTCTGGCCGACCGCCTCTACCTCACCCTCGACGATCCGGAGACGCACGAACGGGCTCGGCAGGCTCCGCGGGACCTGGTCCGAAGCGCGCCGCGGTTGACCCTGGACGAGGTGCAGCGCGAGCCCGACCTGCTGCTCGCCGTGAAGCGCGCGGTGGACGAGGACCGGCCGCGCCGCAACGGCCGTTTCCTCCTCACCGGCTCGGCGAACCTGTTGCTCATGCAGCGCGTGTCCGAGACGCTTGCGGGTCGGGCGACGTACGTGAACCTGTGGCCGCTCTGCCGCCGAGAGCGGCTGGGGCGGGGAAAGCCGGGCATCTGGTCCGATCTGCTCGCGACCCCCGTCGCCGACTGGCCGGGCCTCTTCGAATCCCGCGACGAGGCGCCCGCCGACTGGCAGACCGTGGTTCGCACCAGCGGTTATCCCACGCCGGCGGTGGATCTCGGCGGCGACGACGCCCGGTCGTTGTGGTTCGACGGCTACATCCGCACCTATCTCGAGCGCGATCTGCAGTCCCTGGCGGCGGTGGGCAATCTGGTCGATTTCCGGCGGCTGATGCGCGTGGCGAGCCATCGTCTGGGCGGACTGATCAACCAGGCGGACATCGGACGCGATCTGCAGATGCCGCGCACCACCGTGCAGCGCTATTTCAATCTGCTGGAGACGTCCTTCCAACTCGTGCGGCTGCCACCGTACTCGGTGAACCGCGGCAAGCGCCTGGTCAAGAGTCCGAAGCTCTATTGGAGCGACCCGGCCCTCGCGCTCTGGCTCAGCGGTGCGAACGCCGTGTCGGGCGAGCACCTGGAGAATCTCGTCCTGGCCGATCTGCTGGTGTGGCGGGACGGCCAGGCGCCGGCTCCGGAGGTGCTCTTCTGGCGGACGACGACGGATCGCGAGGTGGACCTTGTCGTCGAGGCGGGCGATCGGCTGATGGCCATCGAGGTGAAGGCCGCCGCGACTCCCGGATTGGCGGACACCCGGGGTCTGCGCCTGTTTCGGCAGGAGTACCCGGAACAATTCGCTGGCGGCCTGCTGCTGCACGGCGGCCGCGACATGCAGTGGTTGGCGGAGGGCGTGCTCGCCGTGCCCTGGTGGCGGGTGGTGTAGCGCCGCCGTGAAGGTGACGCCGTTCAGGACGGCGACGACGGCCTGTGTGGGGCTTCCGACGTTCGCCCGGCCAACAGCGTCAAGACCGTCTGCATGGTGGATTCGATCGCATCCACGCGGCCCGCCAGCCGCGCGATCTGCCACGCGTTGAACAGCGCACCGCCCGCCGCGATCACCAGAAGCACGTCCTCCACAACTGTTCCCATCCTACCGCGAGCGGGAATCGACGCGAAACGGAGTCCACAGCGGTCGAGTCGCCGCCACGACACACATTCCGCAGCTACACGTCGGGCGTCGCATCGGGACGGCCGGCGGCAAGGGCGTTCATGTAGGCAAGGCAGAGATCGCGGGAACGGTAGCGGCCGTACGTGCCGACGTCCTGGCGTTCCACTATCGGGAAGGTGGACCAGACGTAGCGCACGTCGTCGCGGTCGGTCACGCCGTAGAGGTGGAAGAACAACGCGTCGAGCTTCGCGCAGAGGTGCAGGCGGCGTTCTCGATCCCATTGGAACGGGGTCCTGACCGCGCCCGCGTCGTCGACGTGGCCGAGATGGGCGGCGAACGGGGCCATGTCGTGCGCGGTATAGGTCAGTTCCAGGACGGCTTCGCGAACGACCTCGGCGGCGGTCTTCGTTCCAAAGCGGGTGCCGTTGTAGACGTCCAGAGGCACCACGGGTAGCTGCTCGACGATGTAGAGGTTGAGCGTCTGCCCCTGAACCTTCTGCCGCGTCACGAAGTTGAAGATCGTCGAGTTGAAGTTGGTTGCCAGTAGCCACTCGTGGCGGTCCGGGGTCTCCGGTCTGAGGATCGGTATCTTGTTGCCGAAGCCGACGGCGGGCAGGATGGCAGCGATGAACGTCCGGGCGTTGGTGGGCGCGGTGATTTCCTTGAAGCCGAGAACCCATGTCCGCTGCGGCCAGCCGCACTCGGCCGCCGCCACCCAGTACTGGGGTTCCGGCAACCAGTCGACGTCGCGATGTTGCGCTTCGGTCGCGGGTTCAGGCTGCGCCGGGCGATGCAGGTTCGCCGGATTCACGACGATGCTGGCCGCGCGATGGTCGAAAGCCTGAACCATCTTGCCCTCGTAGAGGGGGAGCCATGCGCCGGTCGGGCTGTCGAACCGGTTGCCGCCGGAAGGCCACGCACCTTCCCGTTCTTCGAGTTCTTCGCGTGTGCGGAACAGCTCGGAATCGTTGGTCATGTGGAACATGGTGGTGTACTTCAATGGCCACGACTTGATTCCGTCGCCATTTGAGCGGTCGACGAGGACCGGTAATCGCCGGTAGATCGCGGTCGTCAGGTCAGCGTCGCGGCGTGAGCGAAAGACGGGTGCGGTACCCGTGTTGGGATTGACGCGTCCGAAGTCATTCGCTGCAAGCGAGAATCGGCGATCGTCGTCGTTCAGTTCGGACACGTCCTGCAAGAAGAAGCTGCAGTTCGTGTCGTCCGCGGAAGGCGAACGGCCGGCCACGAATACGCAGAACTTGAAGCGCGAGTCCACGTCCGGGAAGAACGGGGCGGCTTCGAATCTCGTCCGGCGGTTCTCGAAATCGTACAGGGTCCGCAACCGGCCTTCGGTCGCCACTTTCTTGAAGAAATTGGCCGAGGTCTTGTCGGAGGCGATGCCGGACGGTATCAGCAGCCCCACGACGCCTTCAGGCTTCACGAGTGCGAACGCTCGTTCCACGAACAGCGAGTAGATGTTGACGTCCCCTCGGGAGAGCAGCGGATAGTCTCCGCATTCTCGGGCAACCCGGACGGCGGACTCGGCGCGGTTGCTGGCGAGCTCGTATTCGTCGGCCAGAGGGTCCTGGACGTCCTGCAACGCCGTGATCATCCGCCGCCGGTCGGCGGCGCGCGGGGCGCGGGCGATTTCGGGACTGCGGTAGGCGAACCACTCGACCTGCTGCAGTTTCATCCGGTCCCAGGGAGGATTGCCGATCACCGCATCGAAGCCGCCGCGCCATTCCGCAACATCCCAATCGGTCCAGACGCTGGGGAACGCCGGTTGCCAATTGAAGAATCGCTCATCGGCGGCTGTCCGGCGAGCCTCGTCGAGGAGTTGGGCGAAGCGCTCGTGAATCGGCGAGTCCCGAGCCACTTCGACTTCACCGGTGGCGATGCGCACCGGATCGCCGAACGCGCTCTGGAAGTAGTGCCCCAGCGCCGTTTGCCCGTTCGTGTCTCGAACGTCCAGCCACTCGAACGCGTGCACGAGCGAGAGAAACGCGTCCAGCGGCGCCGTCATCTCCAGTATCTCGTCGTACAGGCCGGAAGACTGGTCGGCTTGCGCGATCTCGGCATCCGTCAGTTCTTCAATCGTCTGCATCGACATCGCGGCGCGCGTGGCCCGGTTCAACGGCTCGTGCAGGAAGAGCGGACTGCCCAACCTGTTTGCGGTATCGAAGGCGTCGCGAGCCCAGCAGCCGAACAGGCTGTTGCCGCAGCGCAGGTGGTGATCGAGAAAGCTGAGCGGCGCCCCGGCGGTGAACGTGTGCAACCAGAGGGACACCTTGGCCAGCTCGACGGCCATAGGGTTGCGATCCACGCCGTAGACGCAGCGCTTGAGCACGATACGTCGGACGAGGTGGCGGTCGTCGAGCCGACCAGGGTCTATGGCCCAGCCGCGGTCGCTGGCATTGTCCATGATCGTCTGACGCACGTCGTCGATTCGTCTGGTGAGCGGAGACGCGTAGTCGTCCGACATCGCTTCGGCTTCGGCCATGAGGGAGATCACGCGGTCGGCCAGGTAGTCGACCAGACCCACGAGGAAGTGTCCCGAACCCATCGCCGGGTCGCAGATACGCAGTTCGAGTATCTGCTCCGCCGGGTCGAGACGCTCCAGTGTGGCGATCCTGTCCTGCGTGGTCAGCCGGCGGTCGGCGAGTTCCTGGGCGGCTCTTGTGAATTCGTCCAGGCGCGCCTGAACCAGGGGCTCGACCGTTTCCGCCAGGATCAGATTGACGAGATCGTGCGGTGTGAAGTAGCTCCCCGATCCCTTGCGCGCGAAGACGTTCGGTCGCAAGACGATCATCTCACCGTCGCGGACGAGCTCGCGTTCGAGCAGACGTTCGTAGATGGATCCGAGCTGCTGCACGCTCAGGTCGCGATAGTTGATGTAGCGGCGACCGCCGGCGGCCTGCTCGAACGACAGCGCGTCGATGACGTCGGCCATGACCTGATCGCCGAGCCGAACATTGCCGAGCAGCGGCGTACGCTCGCGGTCGAAGAGGCCGCCGTCGTATGGCGGCAGGCCGATTGAGGCGTCGCCCCGATCGATGGCCGTGGCGAGATCGTCGATCGCGGACCAATAGCGCGTGGCGGTGGCGGAGAAGACGTCCTTGCGATCCTTGCGCGCCCGGACATCGTCGCGCACCCGCATCCGGCGCCCGTAGTCGTCGTACCGTGCGTCGCGAACGGGCAGCAACTCGCGATCTTCGGCGTACAGGATGAATAGCAGACGGTACAGAAGCGTGAGCGTGGCGTATCGAACGTCGGGCAACGGCGTGTCCGGCGCTGCTGCGGCGATGGCGCGCGCCAGTTCCGGGAAGACGCGATCGAATACCAGGTTCGACAGATCGGCCGCTACGCGCTGTTCGTAGTACCGGCCTTCCTCGAGCGCACGCCGATGGAAGGTGCGCCGGTCCGTGGCGGTCGGAAGGAACGCGTCCCGCCGGAACAGGAGCGCGAACACTTTCAGCCAGTGGCGGCGGTCGGCGGCGCCGAGCGCGAACAGGCCCTCGTTGTGTCCGGGTACGTCGAGCACGGCGGCGAGGTCGATCTCGCAGAACTCCTCCGAGACCGACCGGGCGCCCTGATAGTAGAGCCGCCACCGCGCGCCGTTGGTGAGGATGCCCCAACGGAGTCGTCCCGTGGTCAGGTCATCGACGCGCCGCAGATAGCGGAGCATCTGCGTCGAAGGGGCTGTCCGCGCCTGCCGGTCGGAGCGGCCGTCGAGCGAAAGCGTCCAGCGCTTGGACTCGACGATGGCGAGCCCGAACTCATAGCGTTTCCATTCCTCGGCGAAGCCGTTGGCGCGGGTCTTCGCCGCCTCGTCGGCGAACAGCAGGCCGTCCGGGACGTCATCGACGCCGCGCGGCGTCAGGTTCTGCTGGCGCAGGCTCGATGTCCATCCAAGGTGTGCGAGAACGGGCCAGATCAGATCATCCTCGGTCTGGGCCTCGTTCGGCGTCTGCGCGACAGGAAACCGGTCGCAGATCTCTCGTAGCGAGCGCTCGACGCCATCGAGCGCGGTATCGTCGAGGGCCTGCCATTCGTCGAGTTCGACGATGGAGTCCTTGAGGAAATCGCTCGCGAACAACCCGCCGTTGAATGCTTCCACGATCTCACCAATCCGTGCGCGTCCGCAACCACTGGATGGCGAGCACCTCGGACGAATTGACGACCATCAGCGGAACCCGCCGCGTTCGTCGTACCCCAGGATCTCGTCGGCCGTCCTCGTGTCGAGGTCGGGTAGCGCGGTGCAGCGTTCCGAGATCTGGATGATCGCGTTCCGCATCGATGCTCCCGCCGCGACCTTCTCCTTCGTCGGGTGCTTCGGCAACGGACTTTCCGGTGTGTCTTGAACGGTTGTCGACTCTGGC
Source organism: Vicinamibacterales bacterium (assembly GCA_965222905.1). Classification (GTDB taxonomy): domain Bacteria; phylum Acidobacteriota; class Vicinamibacteria; order Vicinamibacterales; family UBA8438; genus WTFV01. Next base: position 1,099,717 of record OZ244976.1, read on the forward strand.
CGCTTCCGCCTCACTCCGAGCGAAATTGTAGTAGAGCGCCCTCAATTAAGCCCATCGACCCAAGGCTCCAGCTCGGTCGGCGGCGGTGTCGCGGTTCCAGCGGTCGTCCGCAGTCGGACCAGCCGTACGCGATCGCTGAGGATGATCACGCGCCGCCTGATGGCGCCGAGTCGGTATCATCGCGGGTCTACCGGGCGAACGGACCCGACGCGGATCAAGGCGACGACTCGACCGGCTCGATCCGGAGCACCGCGCCGGCCGGTTCGTCGGTCGTCAGATAGAGGAGGCCGTCCGGTCCCTGCCGCACGTCGCGGATGCGCTGCTCGAGCTCCGCCAGCAGGGTGCGGCCGCCGTTGCGCTGGACACGCCCCTGCCGGTTGAACACGATCCGGTGAAGCTGACGGGTACCGAGGCTCCCTCTGCCCATCGCCGCGATGAAGGCGTTGCCCGTCCACGTCGGGAACCGGTCACCCGTGTAGAAGGTGATGCCGGCAAGCGCCGGAGAGGGGTTCCAGAACGCGAACGGTTCCTCCATCCCGGGCGCCCACGGGTGCTCCGACGTCGTGCCGGACAGGCCGCCGAGCTTGTTGCCGGTGTAGTCGAGGCCGTAGGAGACGACGGGCCAACCGTAGTTTCGACCGGCTTCGATGATGTTGAGCTCGTCGCCGCCCATCGGCCCGTTCTCGGTCTCCCAGATCTGGCCGGTGTCCGGATGGACGAAGAGCCCGAGGGCGTTCCGGATCCCCAGGGCATAGATCTCGGGCCGGTAGCCCTCTCGCCCGGCGAACGGGTTGTCGTGCGGCGCCGAGCCGTCTTCGTTGAGTCGCAGCACCTTGCCCGCGTGGTTGGCGGGGTTCTGGGCATCGTCCGCCGTGCCGATCATGTGGCGGGTGGGCATCCCGACGGTCATGATGATCTTGCCGTCGCGGCTGAACGCAATCCGCGCCCCGGAGGTGCCTTGCGACCACGCGTCGCTCACGAACACGTCCGTCACGTCCGCCAGGGCGTTGCCACCATCGAAACGGGCGCGCGCCAGCGTGGCCGTGGCGGCATCCCTCTGCACCGGAGGCCCCCCCGGTCCACCCTGGAAATCGTCGTGAGGGTTCCCGGGCATCGGCTTCGAGTAGGTGAAGTAGATGAGGCGGTTCTCCTCGTACCGCGGATGCAGCACGACGTCCATCAGCCCCGAGTTCACCGCCCCGGTGTTCACCTCGGGCAGACCGGCAATCGGCTCGGGATCGAGCACGCCGTTCCGGATGATTCGGAGACGACCCTCCCGCTCGGTGACGAGGACGTCGAGGTTGGGCAGCACCGCCAGCGCCCACGGCCGCACCAGCCCCGTGATCGGCACCACGCGAAACCGCTGCCCGTCCGCCTCGAGGACCCGCGGCGCAGCAGCCGGGCCGGTGCGCGCAGCGGCGGCCGCGGCGGGCAACCGAGCCGCCTGCCCGGCGCTGACACCGACCACGACCAGGACGAACGCCAGGACGAGAATCGGAATGCCAAGTCTCATGAGCGCCTCTCAGGCCAACTGATCGAGTCCCTGGTGAACATTGGCTGGCATCCTACAACGAAGAACCGGTCGGCGGTCCTCCGTCTGCACCGCGCTACCTGACCTCGACACGAGGCCGTCATTCTGCGCGCCACTGCAGCAGGGCTCCCTTGAGTCCGTCCAGCAGGGGCTGGATGTCGCTCTCCTTGCGGATAGCCTCCAGTCGCGCAACCACCCGGCCGACGTCCGGTGCGCTCCAACCCAGGGGTTCCGCAAGGTCATGGAGCTTCGTCTTGGCGATCACCCCTGGCCGGGCGGCCGCGGTGTCGTACACGGCATCCAGCCGGTTCATGCGCTCGGACAGGTCGGCGGGGTCGATGCGAAGCTCGGTGGACGAGCCGGCCGGGTCGCTGCGCAAGGCGTTCCAGATCCAGCTCTCGGGAGCTTCGTTGCCGGGAAGGAACAACACCGGAACGTCGGTTCCGCCTCGGGCACGTATCGTCTGTTCGAGATCGCTGTCCCGCTTGTCGCCATCGAGCACGAAGACGAAGTTCTGGATCTGTCCGAACTTCCTGAACGAGGTCGCGTGCATCGGGAACTCGTTCGCTCCCGTGTCACGGCCGACCCGGACGGACTCCCGCTGGATTCGCTCCAGGGGCAGGAGAACGTCGAACACACCCTGCAGGATGCCCTCCGCGGCCGAGTCCTCGCAGAGGAGGTTGAGGGCGTCGCCGGATCGTCCATAGAGCGCGTTCTGAACGACGTCGCGATAGGCGGGTCGCACGGCAACCCGGCCTGTGCCGTCTCGTTCGAGAAAAATGCGACCGTGGGCGGGAACCGAATCGAGCACGACCGGGCTGTGCGTGGTGACGACGACCTGCAGATCGTTGCGCAGCGCGAGTTGCTGCAGTTGCAGCATGAGGAGTTGCTGCACCCACGGGTGCAGCCCGGCTTCGACCTCGTCGATCAGCACCAGGGCGCCCTCCAGTTGGGCGATCTCCCGCGAGAGGCGGAGGATGGACCGTTCGCCGGCCGCCATGTGCAGCTCGGAGTACTCCGCGCCGCGTTCCTGCGCGGCGAAGAGAAGGTTCTTGGTACCGCTGGTGCTGGACAGGTTGACGACCTCGGCGTATCTGAAGGGAAGCATCTGCTGCGCGAACGCGATCTGTGATGCTGTCAACGGCGTCTCTCGGGGTGCCGAGCTCAGACGCGACATGCTCAGCACGCCGCGCACCTCGGATGGATTGCTGAGGTTGCTGAGCGTCCTGAGATAGACCGGTCTTTCCGGCTGGGTGGCGTTCTTGCGGCCGAGGAAGCTGCGATTCCAGCCCTTCGTGCGACGCCAGCGCATGGACCGCCGGCCGTCCGGCGTCGAGTAGTCGAACTCGATGACGATCTCCTGCTTCGGGTCCTCGCGTGCGCCCACCTTGGGCCGGTAGTCGGGAAAGAGCGTCGACGGCACGAAGTCCTTCACGCCTGCGCCCGGCACCCTGTAGGCACAAGCCGCCGCGAAGAGGACCGTCGATTTGCCGCTCGCATTGCCGCCGGCGATGACGCTCACCGGGTAGTCGAACTTGATCCGGACGTCGTCGATGCCGCGAATGCCCTCCAGATGGACCTCCGCCAGGAAGTGCGGCAGATGAGGCTTTTTGCCCTGCAATCGCGCCCAGAGATCCCTGAAGCGCCTCTCGATCATGTTGGCATGATAGCCGCGTGCGGCGGCGCGCGCCGGGCGCGGTTTTCAGCACCGGTCGACTACACTCCCATATGTCGCACACGATGACGCTCCGCGCGGAGGCGGTCAGGCGGGACCCATCGGAGAGCGCGTTCCCGCCCGCCGGGGCGAGGGTCGTCCGGTGACCAGGGCACGCCTCAACCGGCACATCCGCTACGAGCCGGACGATCCGTGCCCGCCCCTCGTGACGCTCGGCGTCGCCTTTCAGGGCGTCGTCCTCATCCTCGCCAATACGGTCCTGATGGTGACCATCATCGTCAGGGCCGCCGGCGAGGGCGAGCTCTACCTGGCTTGGGCGGTCTTCGCGGCGTTGATCATCGCGGGGGTCACCACCGCCCTGCAGGCGGCGCACGCCGGGCGAGTCGGCGCCGGGCACATCCTGATGACGGGCGCCGGCCCCCACTTCATCGCAATCTCGGTCGTCGCCCTGACGCAGGCGGACCTCGCCACGCTGGCGAGCCTCATCGTCGTGTCGTCGCTGTTCCAGTTCGCCATGGCCGCGTGGCTCCCGTTTCTGCGCCGGATAGTCACCCCGATCGTGTCCGGCACGGCGCTCATGCTGATCGCGGTCGCGGTGATGCCGATAGCGGTCGGCAGACTTACGGACGTGCCTGCGGGCGCGCCGGAGGCCGGAGGGCTGGTCGCCGCCGGCGTGACGCTGGCCGTCGCCACCGGCATGGTGCTGCGCGCCGCGGGCATCTGGCGGCTGTGGGCGCCGCTCAGCGGCATCCTGGCCGGCTGCGCCGCTGCCCTGTTCTTCGGGCTGTACGACCTGCGGCCGGTAGCCGAGGCATCCTGGCTCGACCTGCCGGACGTCACGGCCTGGCCGGGGATCGACCTCGCACCGGGCGCAGGGTTCTGGGCGCTGCTGCCGGTGTTCGTGATCGTGTCCGTGGTGGCCGCGATCAAGACCAGCAGCGACGGCGCGGTCATTCAGCAGGCCTCCGTGCGCAAGCCGCACGCCACCGATTTCCGCCTGGTGCAGGGTGCGCTCAACGCGAGCGGGGTGGGCATCCTGTTGTCCGGGATCGCGGTGACGCCGCCCGTCATCATCTATCTGCCCTCCAGCGTATCGCTCATCAATCTCACCGGGGTGGCGGCGCGCGGCGTCGGTTACGCCATCGGGGGAACCCTGTTCGCGCTGGCGTTCCTGCCCAAGCTGACGGCCGTGCTGCTCTCGGTGCCGAGTCCGGTCATGGGGGCCTTTCTGCTGATCATCATGGGGCTGCTCTTCGTCGAGGGCATCCGCACGGTGTTCCAGGACGGCCTCGATCCGCAGAAGGGCCTCGTGGTGGGAGTCGCCCTGGCCCTCGGCGTGGGGCTGGAGAGCGGGAGCGTCTTCGAGGGCGTGCTGGGAGCGACGTGGAGCGCGTCGCTCGGCAACGGCATGACCATCGGCGTGCTGGCCACGGTTCTGCTGACCGCGTTCCTGGAGCTGACCAGTCCGCGGCGCCGGCGGCTCGACGTGGAGCTGGACGCCTCCGCGGCGCCGGGGATCGACGCCTTCCTGCGCGAGCTCGCGGGCCGCAGCGGCTGGAACGACGCGTCGAGAGAACGGCTGCGCGCCGCCGGTCAAGAGGCGCTCGAGTGCTTGTCGCAGCTACGCGGCGACCAGGCGGCCGACGAGACGCCGCGCCTCATCCTCTTCGCGCGTCCCGGACGGGAGACCGTGGAGATGGAGTTCCTGGTCGTCTCCGAGAAGGAGAACATCGAGGACCACCTGACGTATCTGAGCGAGCGCGCGGAGACCCCGGAGGAGAGCGAGCTGTCGTTCCGCCTGCTGCGGCACTACGCGTCGTCCGTGCGTCACCGCCAGTACCACGGCATCGAGATCGTCACCGTGAAGGTCGCGGGCTCGCGCTAAATCCCCCTGTTGCGCCGGCCGCCCGCATGGGCGATGATGCCCGAGTTCGGGATTGGGAAAGAGACGAGCCGTTCCCGCGCGCCCGTGGCCGTGCGTCGCAGGTCGATGCTGGCGTTCGGAGGCGCGGCGCGGGGTCCGAGAAGGAGACAAGCGATGCGAGACCATGGACGCGGCCGATTCGTGCTGGTGTGCCTGACCGCCTTCCTGATGCTGCAGGCCGTCCCGGCGCTCGGGCAGTCCGAGGACGACGCCGAGTGGGAGCCGATTACCGAGGAGCGGCTGCTCGACCCGGAGGACGGCGACTGGATGAGCTACCGGCGGACCTACGACGTGACCGGGTTCAGCCCGCTCGACCAGATCAACCGCGACAACGTCGGCGACCTGCGCATGGCCTGGTCCTGGTCGATGCGGGACAACAGCCGCTGGGTGCCGACGCCGATCGTGGCCAACGGGCTGATGTACGTCTCCGAGGGGAGCGGCCGCGTCATGGCCTTCGACGTGGTGTCGGGCGACGTCACCTGGGTGCATACGCGCAGCTACCCCGAGGACATCGAGAAGTCGCAGGCGCTCGGGCGGCACCGCGGCGTCTCCGTCCTGGGCGACACGGTCTACTGGGGAACGGCCGACGCGGCGCTGGTCGCGCTGGATGCGCAGACCGGGGAGCAGCGCTGGGAGGTGAGCACCGGCGACTACAGCACCGGCCTCGGGCACAGCCATCCGGCGCTGATCGCCGACGGGAAGGTCGTGCTGGGGTTCGCCGGCGGCGACCGCAGCGGGCGCGGCACCGTCGTGGCGCACGACGCCGAGAAGGGCGAGCACATCTGGACCACCTACACGGTGCCGCGGCCGGGCGAGCCGGGTTACGAGACCTGGACCGAGCGCGAGATCCCGCCGCTGGGCGGGCTGGCCTGGAGCACCATCAGCTACGACCCGGAGCTGGGCCTCATCTACATGGGCACAGGGCAGCCGACCCCGTGGGCCTCCACCTTGCGCGGGCCGGGCGACGCGCTCTACACCAACTGCATCCTGGCCCTGAACATCGACACCGGCGAGATCGAGTGGTACTTCCAGGTGGTCCCGTCGGACAACTGGGATCTGGACGCCACGGCCGAGAGCATGCTGGTCGATCTCGTGATCGGCGGCGTCGAGCGCAAGGTGCTCATCGAGACGAGCAAGATCGGCTGGGGCGTGGTGATCGAGCGTGAGACCGGACGCTTCATCAGCGCGTTCCGGACCGGCTACGACAACATCATCACGGGCTGGACCGACACGGGCAGCCCCATCTTCAACCCGGCGCAGATTCCCACGCTGGAAGACGTCGACTCCGACAAGATCTTCGAGGTCTGTCCGCACCTCCACGGCGCGCGCAACCTCAACTCGGCGAGCTACAGCGCCGAGACCGGCCTCTACTACGTCGGCATCAACAACGCCTGCATGGACGTCACGTTCGTCTCCGAGGAGTACCGTCCGGGCCGCGTCTTCCGGGGCATGGGCAGCCGCGTCAAGATGGTGCCGGGCTACGACTACATCGGCGAGTTCGTGGCATTCAATCCGGTCACCGGCCAGCGCGCCTGGGAGTACCGCACGGATAACGGTGCGCCGATGACCGCCGCCGCGCTCTCCACCGGGGGCGGCCTCGTCTTCGGCGGCACGGCGGACCGGCGGCTCTTCGCGCTCGACGCCGAGAACGGCGACCTGCTCTGGGAGACGCGCCTGAACGGCGACATCTCGGGCGCCCCGGTGACGTTCGAGATCGACGGCCGCCAGTACCTCGCGGTCGGCGCCGGCGGGCGCATCGGGCAGACCACCTCCTACGCGCGGCTGACCGGCATCACGTTGCCGCAGGGGAGCGGCGTGATCTGGGTGTTCGCGCTGCCGGAGTAGGCTGACGGGCAGTAGGGCGCCGGAGGAGTTCGAACGCCATGAAGTACCGCATCGCGCTCCTGCAGAGCGACGAGGGCTACAGCGTGTCGGTTCCGGGGCTTCCCGGCTGCTGGTCGCAGGGGGCGACGGAACAGGAGGCCGTCGAGAACATCCGGACAGCGATCCGGGAGTACCTCGCCGCACGTGACGAAATGCTCCGGGGAACGACCAGCCGGGAGATCGAAGTTGCCGTCTGAGAAATGCCGAAGATTCCCGGTGTAAACCACCAGGACGCGGTTCGCGCACTCAAGAAGGCAGGGTTTCGCGTAGTTCGCCAGGGCAAGCACGTCGTCATGACGGACGGCAGCAGAATCTTGACGATTCCCAGGCACAATCCCGTCAACGCATACACGATGGGCGGCATCGTCCGCGACGCTGGCCTGAGCGAGGAGCAGTTTCGCAAACTGCTCTGAGGTGAGTGTTTGCGCTGACTTGACGGAGCCGGCATCGACCGGATGCACCTCACCGTTACCCTGTACAGATCCCGCCGCAACAAGTCCGCGGCCGCCTGGCTGCTTGGGCGCGGGTCGAGGGAGGAAGATGCAGATGCGGTCTCCACGTTCTCTGACATCGCTCGTAGCGGTTCTCGCCACCACGGCCGGCCTGTCCTGGCCGGCGGCACAGGGACAGGAGGTCACCACGGCCGACCTCGAGCAGGCGGCCGCGGACACCTCGTCGTGGCTGATGTACGGCCGCGACTACCACGGCCAGCGGTTCGTGGAGCTGGACCAGATCACGCCTGAGAACGTGGACCGCCTCCAGCCGGCGTGGGTGTTCGCCACCGGCGGCGAGAACCGCGGCCTGGAGGCGACGCCGCTGGTGCACGAGGGCGTCCTCTACCTGTCGGCGGACGAGTCGCGCGTGTTCGCCATCGACGCCCGGACCGGCGCGAAGAAGTGGGGCTTCGAGCCGGAGATGTCGGACGAGGTCGAGCGGGTCTACTGCTGCGGATCGAACAACCGCGGGGTGGCGCTCTTCGGCGAGCTGGTCTACGTCGGCACGATGGACGCGCGGCTGATCGCGCTCCACAAGGACACGGGCGCCGTCGTGTGGGAGACCGAGGTCACCGACTGGCGGCAGGGCTACAGCATCACCGGCGCGCCGCTGGTGGTCAACGGCCTGGTCCTGACCGGGGTGGCCGGTGGCGAGTACGGCATCCGCGGCTTCGTCAAGGCGTACGACGCGCTGACCGGCGAGCTGCGCTGGACGACCTATACCATCCCCGGCCCCGGCGAGCCGGGTAACGAGACGTGGCCGGGCGACACCTGGAAGAACGGCGGCGCCCCCAGCTGGACGACGGGCGCCTACGATCCCGAGCTGAACCTGGTCTACTGGAACACCGGCAACGCGGCGCCCTGGAACTGCCGGATCCGCAAGGGCGACAACCAGTGGTCCGCCGCGACCATCGCCATGGACGCCGACAGCGGCGACATCCGCTGGGGCTATCAGTACACCCCCTGGGACTGCTGGGACTACGACGCGGTGAGCACGCCGGTGCTGGCCGACGTGACGCTTCGCGACCACGGGCCGGTCAAGGCGCTGTTCCACCACGACAAGAACGGCTTCTTCTACGCCCTCGACCGGACCGACGGCCGCTTCCTCTACGGCGAGCCGATCGTGCCGGGCATCAACTGGGCCTTCGGTCTCGATCCCGAGACCGGCCGGCCGCAGGTGAATCCGGAGATGGTCGCGCAGTCCGGCGGTCCCGAGGTGGGTCCGATCATCCCCAGCCTGGAGGGCGCCATCGACTGGCAGCCGCTTGCCTTCAATCCGGATCTGGGGGCGCTCTACTTCATGTCGAACCAGTGGGCGATGGGCTACCGCTTCTGGGCCGAGGATCAGTTCGAGCCGCCGACCAACGGCGAGGCGTACTTCGGCGGGGACTACCAGCAGTACCTGACCAGCGAGAACCCGGGCAACTTCGTGGGCTTCGACGTGGTCGAGCAGAAGGTCCTGTGGCGCGTAGTGAGCCCGGCGCCCTTCTGGGCCGGCGCGGTGGCCACCTCGAGCGGACTGGTCTTCACCGGCGACATGCGGGGCTACTTCATGGCGATAGACGCCCGCAGCGGCGACGTGCTGTGGCAGTTCCAGACCGGCTCGGGCATCATCGGCAGCCCCATCACCTACGAGCTCGACGGGACGCAGTACGTGGCGGTGCCGTCGGGCGGTATCGGCGGGGACATGATCTTCTATTACACCGAGCCCAAGGCCGGGAACCTCTGGGTGTTCGCGCTCGACGGAGGACCCCGGGAGGTGCAGCCGGGCACGAACCTGACGCCGCTTCCGGGCGGCCTGCCGCGCGTCGGCGAGCCGGGCCACACGCTGGGCGGCCGCGTCCTGCCGGGATACGGCTTCGAACCCACCGAGGGCAGCGAGCCGATCGCGCCCTCGGCGCCTTCCGAGGCGGACGCCCCGGTTGTGCCGTCGCCACTCGACTCGAGCGGAGTCGCGAATCCTCTGCTGGGCGACGAGGCCGCGATCGCGGCCGGTGAACGGACCTACCGCGCGCGCTGCGCCGTGTGCCACCGGACCGGCGGCGGCGCCGGCCCGAGTCTGTTCAGGAACGCACTCTCTCTCGACCAGTTCCTCGACACGGTGCGCGGGGGACGCCCGGGCACGAACATGCCCGCCTTCGAGCAGCTACTCTCGCGCGACGAGATCTGGCAGGTGCACGCCTTCCTGATGTCGCGCGACGCGCTGTAGGGGCGGACCCGACGAAGAAGAGCCCGGACTTCTTGACACCACTGCACCATTGCACCATGCTGGTGTCATGCGGCTGACCGTCAACCTCGAACCCGACCTGTACGCGGTCGCCATCTCTCTTGCGAAGGCGGAGGATTGCAGCATCAGCGCTGCTGTTAACCAGCTTCTTCGCAGGGCGCTGGCCGGTGGGGACGGGCGCCGGCCCCAATCTGCGGCTCCCGTGACGAGACGCAATGGCATCATCGTGTCGAAGGGACGAGAGGTCGTCACGGCGGATACCGTTCGCCGAACTGAAGCGGAGGACGATGAGCAGGGGAGTGCGCAGGTGACCGATGCGTGGCTCGCCGAGCTCGCGCGCCGGCGCGGCGGCCGCCTGGCGACGCTCGACTCCGCCTACGCTACCCTGCACGGCGACGTGGCTACATTGCTTCCACGTTCGCCGAAAAGAGAGACATGAAGATGGTGCTCGCCGCCTCTTCGACATCCGCGAGCCGGCCCACCCGTCATGGCAAGAACACAAGACGAGGTGGGGAGAATCAGGTCCGCGCTTTCCCCAGTCGGAGCCAGAAGTCCGCTTCGTCCGCGCAGGCATAGGCCGCCGCCATCACCGTGTCCCGCGGTACGTCGCAGAGAGCCACGGCGCGCTCCGGGAACGCTGGTGAGACCGCAAGCCCGCGGACACGCAGCAGACTCTGCGCGGCCGCGGTCAGTTCGTGTGTGCGACCTTCCGCGAGCAGGACGCGCGACAGCGGATCGTCTGCGGGTCCGGTCCCCTCCTGCGCACCGAGCGCCCGACCCACGCGCTCCAGAACCCGGTAGGTCGCGGCTGACGGTGTCGGCTCGGCCATCCCGTCGTGGATTTCGCCCGCCGTCCAGCCCGGAAACGCCGCGCTTTCCGGCATCGACCGGTACCTGCCGTCCTCCAGCCGGTGAATCGTCACCCCCGCAGGACGCCGCGGCGATCCCCCTTCCGGCGGTACGATCACCCACAGCTCCGGAGAGCCCCAGGCTTCGTACAGCAGCAGCTTTCCCGGCCGCACGTCGGTCGTGTAGTCGACTTCGAGCACCACGTCGGGGAAGTCGTTCTCACCGATGATCAAGGACTTCTTCGGCGTCGCGGAGCGGGTCGGGTGGAGGTACAGCGTCTCGTCCGCCTCCATGGCCCGCCGGGGCTCCCCTGCTGCGTCCCGCACGAGCAGGGTGACCGAGCCGTACGAGACGATCGGCGTACCGCGCACCGAGGCGATCCGCTCGGCCAGGTGCGGCAGCCGCCGCGAGGTTCCTTCGTGGACGCCGTACTTGTCGGCGACCACCCAGGCGGTCTCCGTACGGGCGTCCCAGTACTCGATCCGGTCGTCGAAGTCTTCGAACTCGGCGCGCGAAAGGGAGATGCGAACGCAGCCGGGAAACCGGAGCGCCTCGTAGCGCAGAGATGCGCCCGAGCCCGCGTCCCGAGTCGCGGCGCCGGCCGTTCCGCCGTCGCCGCGGGGGGAACGTGCATGCAAGTGGTCCATCGCTCCATCATAGAGATGGAGCACGGCGCGGTCCAGCGCGTGCGAGCCGCAAGAGGTGTGGATGCGGATACCATGGGAACAGCGTGGGCCAGCGCTGTTACGCGCGTGTCCTGTGTCCGGGGCATCCGATGGATGGAGGTACACCGATGCCGGCTTCCGAATCGTCAGCCACGACGGGGTCGCGACTCGCGTTGCCGGGCTGGGTTCTCGTATGTGTCCTTGCCCTCCTGAACGCGGGGTGCATCAGCGTAGGCGCCCTGCAGTACTGCTGGGATTGTCTCGATGTGTGTGCTGCACGGTCGCCGGGTAGCCCGGGGTGCCCTCTCCCGTACGGGGCGTCGTCGGCGCAGCAGGCCGGACGGGACGCGACCTGGTTCGAGGGCGCCAGACTCGTCGACGGCAGCGGCGGCGACCCCATCGACGACTCGGCGTTCCTGGTCGAGAACGGCGTCTTCGCCTGGGTGGGCCGGCAGGGTGAGAGGGAGGCCCCCGAGGGCGTCGCGCGCGTGGACCTGTCCGGGAAGACGGTGATCCCGGCGCTGATCGACGCGCACCAGCACGTCGGGCTGACGAACGTGAAGGACGGCACGCACAGCAAGGACAACTACACGCTGTCCAACCTGGTCGAGCACCTGGAGCGCTCCGCCTACCACGGCGTCGCGGCCACGATGAGCCTGGGGCTGGAGTCCGACGAGGCGCTCGCCTTCGAGCTGCGGAACGCCGTGTTCCCGAACGCGGCGCGCTTCCTGACGTCGGGCCGCGGAATCGCCGCCACGCCGACGGCCGGTCCGCAGCAGGATTACCGGCTCGGCATCCCGCGCGGGGCGCGGACCGAGGCCGCGGGACGCGCGGCGGTCGAGGAGCTGGACGGGCACGGGGTCGACATCATCAAGATCTGGGTCGACGACCGGGGCGGCACGGTGCCGAAGCTGGATCCGGAGGTCTACCGGGCGATCATCGACGAGGCGCACGCCCGCGGCATGCGCGTTGCGTCGCACCTCGGCTCGACGAGCGGGCTGGCCGACGCCAAGGACCTGATCCGGGCGGGCATCGACGGCTTCGCGCACACGGTCCGGGACCGCGACATCGACGACGAGTACATGGCCCTGGTCCGCGAGCACCCCGACCTCTGGACCATCCCGAACCTGCCCGGCTCGCCCGTGACGCTCGACGACCTGCCGTGGCTGAGCGAGACGCTGCCGCCGTTCGAGATCGAGAACCTGCGCGCGCAGGCGGAGCAACTCGCGGTGGAGGGGCCGGGCGAGTCGTTCGAGCTGCAGTGCCGGAACCTGGCTCGCAACCGCGAGGCGGGGATGATGATCGGCATGGGGACCGACTCGGGCGTCAGCGTCGCCTGGACCACGCACACCGAGCTGCGCGACATGGCGAGTTGCGGCCTCACGCCGATGGAGGCGATCGAGTCCGCGACGCGGATCAACGCGGAGATCCTGGGCCTGGACGACCTCGGCACGGTGACCGAAGGCAAGAGCGCGTCGTTCGTGGTGCTCGAGGCCAGTCCGCTCGACGACGTCGAGAACACGCGGCGGATCGATAGCGTCTACCTGCGCGGCGAGGCGGTGAACCGGGAGGCCCTGCGGGCGAAGTTCATGGACGGCGTGCGATAAGCCTTGGCCTACGCGCCGCATAGCCTGGCTGAAGGGCGTCGAAGGCATCGAATGCACGGACACGCGGATCTCATCGACACGGCCGTCGCGGTAAGGCAGCATCGCAGGCTGCTCGACGACCGGCCGATGTTCTGCGAACTCGGACCGCCCGAAGGCTTCAGCGACGAGCTCGCCACCGAGCGTGACTTCCAGCGGTTGTGCAACGGTCTGGATCCGGCGCTGACCGGCCCCAGGGCCGACGCCGTCCGGTGGCGCATCGTCAGTAGCTGCGCGGGTTGGGAAGCGCGGCCGACCACCGAGGAGTTCTACGAGGCCGTACGGGCCGGCAATCCGACTCGGCGGCAGAGGGCGATCGTCCTGATGTGGGCTACCGAGGCCACGCTGTGGGAAATCCTCGAGGCATGGGCGCAACGCGCGTACACGATCCGCCAGCTCGTACGCGCCATGCACCTGGCGCACTTCGATTATCCCGACCGGATACGGGAGATCAACCAGTGGGCGGAGGTGGGACGCTACAACGGTCGGGAGATATGGAACGCCTGACGCTGGTCGAACCGGCAGCCAGTCTCTGGCGCATGGCCGGGCCCACCATCGAGAAGGCGTTGGAAGAACTCCAGGACGGCCCGCACGAATGGCGTTTCGGGGGCGGAACCATATTGGCCACACGCTGGGGACACCGGCTGAGCTTCGATATCGACCTGACGCTGACAGGGAACGCCGACCTGCGGGAACTCGCGCCCGAATGCAACGAAGGGTTCGACACGGCGATAGGGCACCTCGGCGGTGAGCCGAGGCATGCGCCCGGCAGCTTGAAGATCGACTTCGAGACGGGAAGTATCGAGATCTGCAGGCTCGATCCCACGCCCGCGAGCGGCGAGACGCGGTTCGCCATAGAGGGACGCGAGGAGACGGTTCTCAGCACGACACAGATTCTCTGCGGCAAGCTCGAACGCGCCCTGCGGAGCCCCGTCCGCGACGTCTTCGATTTCATCACGGCGAAGGAGGCGGACCCGTATGCTCTGGCGGCAGCGGCGAACTCCCTGTACGAAGGGCATGCAAAGGCGGTCGCTGCGCACTGGGAAAGGAACGACAGGAGATTCGAGGACGAGGCCACGAAAGACCTGCAGGGTATCCCTGCACGCTTTCGGCGTGACGTTCGAACCCTGGGCACGCAGGCGGGGAACGCGTTGCTCGGTGCGCTCTACAAGCGACTCGTGATTTACACGGAGCACGGCAGGGCGTTCGCACGCACGGAGACCGCGAGTGGCCCTCGGGGAATGATCTCCATCGACCCGGACAACGTCGATCGAGACTTCGAGGCGAACGCGCTGAACGACTACCTGCGACGCAACTGGTTCAAACCGGAGAAAGCGCGCAGGCACGTACCGCTCGTATGCAAGGAAGGTACGGCCCGGCGAGTGTTGTGGGACAGCGACAAGGCGCTTTACGGGCGGTATCCCTCGGACGGGGCACCAGGGGTGGGCGGCAACCGGGGCGGCGGCGAGTGAACTCCCAGGGCCACATGCGGGGGACGCCCGGGCACGAACATGCCCGCCTTCGAGCAGACTGTTCTCGCGCGACGAGATCCGGCAGGTGCATGCCTTCCTGATGTCCCGCGACGCGCTTCGAGCAGACAACGGGGGCACCTCGAACATCAGGAAGAGCGGAGCAGGAACCATGAACTCAATCGAGACTCTGGCGACGTTTCTCGGCTGGTGTACCGCCATCAATGTCGGAGTGCTGTTGCTGTTCGTATTGACCTTCAGCGTCTTTCACGAGGTCTTCGCCAGTATCTCCGCGAAGATGTTCGGTATCACCAGGGAAGAAGCGGCCGTTACCTTCTTCCGCGTGTTTCAGCAATACCGACTCGCGCTGGTGATCCTGAACATTGCACCTTATATCGCCCTGAAGATCATGTCCTGATCCCGACGCCGACTCGGTTATCTGGTCAGGGCTGCCTGTTTCTGAGGCGGTTCGCCTGGGTTTTCGGTCGTGCGACCGATGCAGTTCGACCTGCGCGCGCGGGGGATCGACGAGGAGCAGGCGGCACGGCTCCGGACGCAACTGAAGGCTTCGCCGACGAGTGGAACAGCCCGGAGATGGCGAGCTACGACGACTACGATGTCGCCAAGGATGCCTTGTGAGCGCGGTGACGTGGTATTGGTGTCGCGATGATTGCCAGCCGGTCGTTTCGGGCCGCACGGCCGGGAACCGGTCAGGTGATTGCCGGCGGGATGCCCCCGAGACGGAGACACCCGCCGGCTGCTTGCGGTCGTTCCTACCGGCTCCACGGCGGGACGATACGGTTCGTCCGCGCGTAGGCGATGAGCTGGCCGAGATGCTCGTGCATGTCGCCGGCCACGAACAGCATCAGCTCCGGCGAGGATCGCTCCCGCCCGAACAGCGAGCGCGATCCGACGAGGGTCGCCGGGTCGATGGCCTCGATCGTCTCCTGCGCGTAGGCGAAGCCCCTGGTCAGGTGGTCGATGACCGCGGCCTTGTCGGTGATTTCCGCCAGTCCCTGCGATTCGTCGCGGCTCATCGCGGTCGGGGCGCCGAGCGCCATCGGCGCGAAGCCGTATCCCTCGCTGGCAATCAGCATCAGCACTTCCGAGACCGAGCGGACGCCGTCCATCGGGCGCCAAGTGTAGAGATCCTGCGGGAACGCGTCGGCGAGGCCGAGGAACTTTCCGCGCATCACCTCCATGTCGGCGAGGTACGCGGCCTTCACCGCGGCGGCCGATTCCGGGGTCAGGTCCTGTGCATGGGCGGCCGGCGTGCCGGCCAGCAGGAGGGCGGCCAGGGCCGCAATCAGGACAGAGCGTCCGCGACGGGTCGTAGAGCAGTGGATCATCACGAGTGTCTCCTTTCGATTCCGCAAGACTGTCGGCGGCGAGCGCACGTTTCAGGTCCGGTGCGACGCCACCGCACCGGGTGCGCCGATCCTACGCCATCCGGGACCGACTAGAATCCGGGTTCAGTCCACCCAGCCACGAAGGAGGTCTCCATGGAAGGCGTCATTTCGGATCTCTTGAGCCGCTTCGAGCAGGGCCGGGTCTCCCGGCGGGAACTGGTGAAGGGGCTGGCGATGCTGGCGACGGCCGGGGGCGGGGCGGCCTCGGCCGCGGCGCGGCAGCAGACGCCGTTCACCGTCAGCCGGATCGACCACATCAGCATTCAGGTGACGGACCTTCCACGCTCGATCGCCTTCTACGAGGAGGTCTTCGGCCTGTCGATCCTGAACGAGGATCGGGAGAACGAGATCGTCCGCATGGGAACGAGCGGCATCCTGGTCTCGCTCCACCACAAGCCTCCTACCGGCATCGTCGACCACTACGCGATCGCCGTCGACGGGTTCGACCGGGAGTCGGCGACCCGGGCGCTCGAGCAGCACGGGCTGACCCCGGACCAGAACCTGGACTACGGGTTCCATGTTCGGGACCCGGAGGGAATACCGGTTCAGATCGTCGGGTCGTAAGAGCGAACCGGTTGAGACCAGTTCGGCAGCAGGTCGGGAATGGCTTGCGCGTGGTCGGGTCCTGATTCATGATGCGGAAACCCGGATGGAGCCCCGGTAGGCCGGTAGCAGGGAGGGGAGAGATGACCCATCGATACCTCGCGGCGGCGTTTGCTGTGACGGCGGTCGTGTTGCTGGCGCCGGCGGGCGTCGGCGGCCAGACGCTGGCGGACGGAACGAGCGGTTCGGCGACACCCCGCACCGCCTGGGGCGACCCGGACCTGCAGGGACGCTGGACGAACACCACGACGACCCCGCTGGAGCGGCCTGCCGACTTGGCGGGACGGGAGCTCCTGACCGACGAGGAACGCGTGGTCCTCGACGAGGCGGGAGATGTAGCACGGGAACAGCGCGGCATCGCCTCGGGAACGGGGGAAACCGGGTCGTACAACAACTTCTGGGTCGAGCGGGGAGTCCGGATGGCGCGCACGTCGCTCATCGTCGACCCGCCGGATGGCAGGCTGCCTCCGCTCACACCTGCGGAAGCGGAGCGTCGTGCAGAGAGGGAGAGCTATCGAACCCGGGAACCGGTCGGTCCGGAGGACCGCAACCTGTACGAGCGGTGCATCTCACGCGGGTTGCCCGGCGCGATGATGCCCGGCTTCTACAACCACAACTACCAGATCTTCCAGGCGCCGGGATATGTCGTGATCCTCGTCGAGATGGTCCACGACGCCCGGATCATTCCGCTGGACGGACGTCCGCACGCGGATGATCGGATTCGCCAGTGGCTGGGAGACTCGCGCGGCCGATGGGAAGGCGATACGCTGGTCGTCGAGACCACCAACTTCGTTCCGGTGACCGGACGAGCGCTGACCGTCTTCGGCGCCAACGAGAGCACGCGGCTCGTGGAGCGGTTCACGCGGGTCGACGACGAGACGATCGACTACGAGTTCACCGTGACCGATCCGACGGAGTACACGAGCCCGTGGACGGCGTCGATTCCCATGACGAGTCTCGAGGGGCTGCTCTACGAGTACGCGTGCCACGAAGGGAACTACGGCCTCGAGAACATCCTGGTGGGGGCGCGCGCCGCGGAGCAGTAGGCCGACGCAGCCAGCGGCTCGGGGTGACCGCCCGTCGACCCGCCTCCTGGTCGATACCGGCTGGGCGCGGTTGCCGGCCTCACTCCGCCTCCTCGTCGAGCGCCTGCAGCGCGATGAGCGAGGCCCCGTGGTTGCTCCCGATCCAGAACGTCACCGGCGTGGTCGAGTCGTCGACGAACACCCGCCGGATGTTTACGCCCTTGCGGGGCAGAAGATATTCGATGAACTCGCCGGTCCGCGGAATGAGCCGGACGACGCGGTCGGTGAACATCGATCCGGTCCACACGTCCCCGTTCCTGTCCACGGCCACGTCG
Source organism: Vicinamibacterales bacterium (assembly GCA_965222905.1). Classification (GTDB taxonomy): domain Bacteria; phylum Acidobacteriota; class Vicinamibacteria; order Vicinamibacterales; family UBA8438; genus WTFV01. The sequence continues at coordinate 1,117,450 of OZ244976.1, forward strand.
TACGGCTTCGTGCGCGGCGTCGGCGGGCGCCACTCCCGGAACGTCCCGGTCCGCGGGTCGAACATCCCGATGAGGCCGGCGCCGAATCCGGCGTACCAGACGCGGTCGTGCGCGTCGACCGTGCCCCGGCGCGGGCGCGTCCCGGGCGTGGGCGTCTCGTAGAGCGCGATGTCGCCGGTCAGGGCATCGACCCGGCCGATGTGCTCGTTCGAGAAGTCCATGAACCAGAGGTTGTTCCGCGAGTCCGGACTGATGCCGTAGAGGTTGTGGGATCGACGCGTCGAGCCGAGAAACGGCTCGAACGACTCGATGTCGCCGGTCGCCAGGTCCAGCCGGTGCACGCCGGCGATCGACCGGTTCTGAATCCAGACCTTGCCGTCCACGTGGGACGATTCGGGAGCCACGTGATTCACCTGGAGGATCCCGGTGCCGTGCGCCCCCCGCGGCTGCTCCTGCTCGTCGGGGACCTTCCAGACCTCGAACGCCTCGGTCCGCCGGTCGAACTTGAAGATGGCGCCCTGGAACATGTTGCCGCCCCACGGGTTGCCGTCCCGGTCGAGGTGTACCGCCAGCGTCCCGGTCGGGTTGCCCGGTCTCGCCTCGGGCACCCGGTACTCGGTGACCGCCCCCGTCCGCGGGTCGAGCCTGCCGAGGTACTGCTGGCCGAAGTCGGCGTACCAGACCGTGCCGTCCGGACCGACCTCCGCGTCGTGCGGCGCTCTCGACGGGTCCGGCAGGTCGTACTCCGTCATGACGACGCGGGTGGACCGGCCCGTCGGGCGGGGGAACGTCTCGAGGTCGTAACCGCGGACTCCCGAGCTCAGATTGATGCCGGCCAGGTAGTCGGCCTGCCGGCGCCGCGCCGCCTGCTGCTGCCCGGTCCGCTCGGCGAAAGGCGTGACCTGATCGGCGGGGCGCTTCTGCGGATTGCCGGGAAACGCCGACGTCACATAGCCGTCCATGCGCTCGAGGACACGCAGCCAAGCGTCCGCATCGTACCGCGACTGCATGATGCGATCGAGGGTGTGGCAGCGCACGCACGACTCGAACAGGCGCTGCTGCCCGGCCGTGCCCGGAATGCTCTCCAGCCATTCGGCGTTCGTGAGCTGCGCCTCCAGGTCCCGGGTCGTGCGCAGGGCGAGATCGGCGGTGGTCGTTCCGGCCGCCCCGACCTCCACGGCATGCGGCCCGTCGAGCTCGAAGCCGACCGCGCGGATGCCGAGCGCATGCCGCCCGGCGTGCAGTCTGACCGCCGGAAAGCGATAGCGCCCCTCGGCGTCGCTGACCACGCTGACCGCGATCGTGGAGCCGTCCCGCTTCGCTGTGACGACCACCCCCTCCAGCGGGCCTTCCGCGGCGGAGGTGACGCGGCCGGTCAACACGACCTGCGGGTGCGTGTCCGGAGCGGACGCCGCCTGCGCGCCGAGGGCGGCCGGAGGAGCGTAAACGACCAGGCCCGCGGTCACCGCGAGCACGATGCAGGCTGCCGGTGTCAGGCGCCGGCCCGTCGAGCGGCGGCGCCCGGACGATGCGCTCGTTGAAGCGTTCATGGCGTTGCCCTCCAGCGACACGACTCGAGGTGACCAGCCGGTGGGGTTCGAATGCCGGTGGATTGTACTACCGCCATGCGGGCTGACCCGATCCGCGACGCCGCGTCGCATCGACGCACGACTCGGCCCGGCCCCTGGTAGCGACACCGATTCACGCACGACATCGGCGCGGTGCCGGGGTAGACTGGGCGAGCCGGCCGATTCGGCGTCTTCGATGCCGCCCGTCGGCCGTGCTCGGTTTCGGTAGCCGGATTCTGAAGGAGGCAGCCGTGGCTGCAAGCCGCCTCGTGCTCGGTGTGACGTTCCTCATGGCTCTCGTGGCGTTCGGTTTCCCGCTCCACTTGGCCGCGCAGCAGGGGGGCGCCGGCTCGGCGACGATGCGCGCCGCTCCGGACTTCCGCACGGTCCGCCCGGTCATCCGCGGGCAGGACTACGCGGTCAGCTCCATGAAGGCGCAGGCGACGGCCGCCGCGGTGGAGATACTCGACGCGGGGGGCAACGCCTTCGACGCCGTCGTGGCGGGGCAGGCGGTGCTGGCCCTGGTCGATCCGGCGATGAACGGCATCGGAGCGGATGCCGTGGTGCTGGTCTACGACGCGGAGGCGAAGCAGGTCTTCTCGATCAACGCGGAGGGGATGGCGCCGGAGCTCGCCACCATCGAGTGGTACGAGCAGCACAACAACGCCGAGCTGCCGCGCAGCGACGGGCTGCTGGCCGCATCCACCCCGGGCGTGGTCGACGCCTGGTACATCCTGCTCGACCGCTGGGGGACGATGACGTTCGAGCAGACGCTGCGGCGGGCGATCGCCGTCGCGGGCGAGGGATTCCCCATCAGTGAGGGGCTCAGCCGGACGATCTCCAACTCGTCCAAGATCCGGAAGTACCCCACGACCATGAAGGTCTACTTCCCGGACGGCCGCGCGCCGGTGCCGGGCGAGATCTTCCGCAATCCCGACGCCGCCCGCGTGCTGGAGAAGATCGTCGAGTCCGAGCGCGAGAACGCGCACCGGGGCCGGTCGGCGGCCTTGAAGGCGGCGCGCGACCGCTTCTACAAGGGCGACATCGCCCGGGACATGGGCAGGTTCTTCGAGGAGCACGGCGGCCTCTACCGCTACGAGGACTTCGCCGCCTTCACCGCCAAGGTGGAGACGCCGGTCTCGACCAACTACCGCGGCTACGAGGTCTACAAGAACCCGTCCGCCAGCCAGGGGCCGGCCGAGTTGTTCACCCTGAACATCCTGGAGGGCTTCGACCTCGCCGCCATGGGCCACAACAGCGCCGACTACGTCCACACGAGCGCCGAGGCGCTGAAGCTCGCCTTCGCCGACCGCGAGAAGTATCTCGGCGACCAGGACGTCGTCCCCATCCCCTACGAGGGGCTGCTGTCGAAGGACTACGCGGCCGAGCGCCGCGCGCTGGTCGATCCGGACAACGCGTCGCTGGAGTTCCGGCCGGGCACTCCCGAGCGGTTCATGGACAACCCGCCGCCGACCCCGGCCCACCCGCGCGTCACGTTCGCGGGGGACGCCGATCACGAGGGCGACACCAGCTACATCGCGGTGGTCGACGGCGACCGCAACATGGTGAGCTTCGAGCCGAGCCTGCACAGCGGCTTCGGGACCGGGGTGGTCGTCGGCGACCTCGGGTTCAGCTTCACCTGCCGGGGCGACTACTACTCGCTGGTCCACGGCGAGGCCAACGCCCTGGCGCCGGGCAAGCGGCCGCGCAGCACCCTGCAGAGCACGCTGGTCATGAAGGACGGCGAGCCGTGGGGCATTCTCGGCAGCCCCGGCGGGGACGACCAGATCATGCGGACGATGCAGACCCTGCTGAACATGGTGGAGTTCAACATGAACGTGCAGCAGGCGATCGAGGCGCCGCGCTGGTCGACGCGCAGCTTCCCGGCGTCGCCGTTCCCGCACACGATGTACCCCGGCGACCTGTCGGTGGAGCGGGGCGTCTCCGCCGAGGTGCGCGCCGTGCTGGAGGCGAAGGGCCACGCGCTGCGGGTCCGCCCGGAGTGGTCGATGGGCTCGAACGCCGCGATCGTCGTGGACCACGCGCACGGCGTGCTGGCGGCCGGCGTCGACCCCCGCACGGAGGGGGTCGCCTGGGCGAAGTGATACGGATCCCGCCGCTCAAGCCTGCTCTACATCGAACGCCGCCAGGTTGCGGGCCTCTCTGCTGAACTCCACCGCGATCAGGTGGATCGGCTCGCCCCGGTCGCGGTACTTGTCCGCGTAGCCCTTCGCCTTCAACTGCGCCATCGCGGCTCCCTCGGGCGCCAGCTCCACCACCTTGAACTCGAACAGGTACACTTGGCCGTTGAAGCGCACCGTCATGTCCAGCCGGCCGTGGCTGCTGCTGTCCTCCACCACGACGTCCAGGCCCAGCCCCGCGAAGTACGAGTAGAACACGCTGGCGTAGAAGCCTTCGTAGCTCGCGATGTCGTTGTTCGTGTACCACTCGTACGGAATGCTGGCGAAGAACGCTTCGAACAGCGCCGCGAGGCCCGTAAAGTCGTTGACCAGCAGCAGGTCGTAGAGCCGCGCGCTGTGCGCGGCCCGCCGGGACGCGTCCCCCGTCATCCGGCTCAGCAGGCTCCGGTTCAGGCTCTGCCGCACCTCCCGGTTCGGATATCCCAGCCGGTAGAACATCTCTCCGCCCCGCGGCTCGGGGCGCTCGATGGTCAGATAGCCGGTCTGGAACAGCAGCGCCTCGGTCGGCATGTCGCCGACGTCGAACGTCGACAGCAGCTCGGTGCTGCCGAGCATGCCGTCCAGCGCCAGCGAGCTCACGCGTCGGTCGAACAGCGTGTCCACCAGAAACGTCGGCGTGCCGGTCTCGAACCAGTGGGCGGCGAACTCGCGCGTGTCGAACAGCAGCAGGATGTCGAACGGGTTGTAGACCTTGTCCGCCCCCGCCAACTGTATCCGTTGTACCAGTCCCGGACCTGGTCCCGGTCCAGGCCGCCGAGCTCCGGTGCGAACACGGTGTCCAGGTCCGCGTCCGTATAGCCGCAGATGGCCGAGTAGCGCGGGTGCAGAGTGATGTCCTTGAGGTTGTTGAGGCCGGAGAACAGGCTGACTTTGGAGAACTTGGTGACACCGGTGATGAAGCTGAAGCGGATGTGCGCGTCGCTGTCCTTGATGACCGCGTAGAGGCCGCGCAGGAAGTCGCGGTTGGCGCGGGCGACCTCCGGCGCGTCCAGCGCGTCCAGAATCGGCTTGTCGTACTCGTCCACCAGGACGACGGCTCGCTGCCCGGCCTGCGCACTCGACACCCGGACCAGATGTCCGAATCGCTCCGCGGCCGTGTCGTAGCGGGAAGCGACGCCGAGCTGTTCCTCCAGCACGTCGAGTTGGGCCATCAGGTTGGTGTGCAGGTAGCCCGGCTCCTTGAAGTCGCCGCTGCCGAAGCTGAGCCGCAGCACGGGATGGCGCACCGACCAGTCCCACCGGGCGTGGATGGCGAGTCCCTCGAACAGCGGCTCGTTGCCCTCGAACAGCTCCTTGCAGGTGTCGAGGAACAGGCTCTTTCCGAAGCGGCGCGGGCGCGACAGGAAGTAGTGCTTGCCCTCGTCGAGCAGCCGCCCGACATAGGCCGTCTTGTCCACGTAGTAGCAATGCTCCTCCCGGATCTCGCGGAGGGTCTGCATGCCGATGGGCAGTTTGCGTCGAGTCATGGAACGCACACGGATCGTGGTCGCAAACCTGTCGCAACCTGTATTGTCGCATCCGAGGTCCGATGTTCGCGCGTGGCTTCATCGACCACACCCGTCGGCGCCTTGTGCGCGGCGTCGGTCCGGTCGCCGTCCCGGGAGAGCTCCGGGTCGGCGACGCGGCCGATTGACGCACGACATCGGGGCGGCGCCGGGGTAGACTTGGCGGACCGACCGATCCGGCGTCTTCGATGCCGACCGTCGGCCCGGGCTCGGTTTTCGGTAGCCGGACTCCTGAAGGAGGCAGCCATGGCTGCAAGCCGCCTCGTGCTCGGCGTGACGTTCCTCACGGCTCTCATGGCGTTCGGTTCCCCGCTCCACCTGGCCGCGCAGCAGGGGGGATCGCAGGCCCAGACGATGCGCACCGCCCCGCAGACCCGCACGGTGCGGCCGGTCATGCGCGGGCGCGATTACGCGGTCAGCTCGATGAAGGCGCAAGCGACCGCCGCCGCGGTCGAGATCCTCGACGCCGGCGGCAACGCCTTCGACGCCGCGGTGGCCGGGCAGGCGGTGCTCGCCCTGGTCGACCCGGCGTCGAACGGCATCGGGGCCGACGCCGTGCTGCTGGTCTACGACGCCGAGGCGCGGCAGGTCTTCTCGATCAACGCGGAGGGGATGGCGCCGGCGCTCGCCACCATCGAGTGGTACGAGCAGAACAACAACGCCGAGCTGCCCCGCAGCGACGGCCTGCTCGCCGCGTCCACTCCGGGCGTGGTCGACGCCTGGTACATCCTGCTCGACCGCTGGGGAACGATGACCTTCGAGCAGACGCTGCGGCGGGCGATCGCCGTCGCCGCCGAGGGGTTTCCGGTCAGCGAGGGGCTGAGCCGGACGATCTCCCGCTCGGAGAAGATCCGGAAGTACCCGACGACGATGCAGGTCTACGCCCCGGACGGCCGCGCGCCGGAGCCGGGCGAGATCTTCCGGAATCCCGACGCCGCCCGGCTGCTGGAGAAGCTGGTCGAGGCAGAGCGGGAGAACGCGCACCTGGGCCGGTCCGCCGCGCTGAAGGCGGCGCGCGACCGGTTCTACAAGGGCGACATCGCGCGGGCGATGGGCGAGTTCTTCGAGGAGCACGGCGGCCTCTACCGCTACGAGGACTTCGCCGCCTACACCGCCCAGGTGGAGACGCCGGTCTCGACGAACTATCGCGGCTACGAGGTCTACAAGAACCCGTCGGCCAGCCAGGGGCCGGCCGAGCTCTTCACCCTGAACATCCTCGAAGGTTTCGACCTCCGCGCCATGGGCCACAACAGCGTCGACTACGTCCACACCAGCGCCGAGGCGCTGAAGCTGGCCTTCGCGGACCGCGAGAAGTACCTCGGCGACATGGACGTCGTCCCCATTCCCTACGAGGGGCTGCTGTCGAAGGACTACGCGGCCGAGCGCCGCGAGCTGGTCGACCCGGACCGGGCGTCGCGGGAGTTCCGGCCGGGCAGTCCCGAGCGGTTCATGGAGAACCCGCCGCCGACTCCTGCCGAGCCGCGCGTCACGTTCGCGGGGGAGGCCGATCACGAGGGCGACACCAGCTACATCGCGGTGGTCGACGGCAACCGCAACATGGTGAGCTTCGAGCCGAGCCTCCACAGCGGCTTCGGGACCGGGGTGGTCGTCGGCGATCTCGGGTTCAGCTTCACCTGCCGGGGCGACTACTACTCGCTCGTGCGCGGCGAGGCCAACGCCCTGGCGCCGGGCAAGCGGCCGCGCAGCACCCTGCAGAGCACGCTGGTCATGAAGGACGGCGAGCCGTGGGGCATTCTCGGCAGCCCCGGCGGGGACGACCAGATCATGCGGACGATGCAGACCCTGCTGAACATGGTGGAGTTCAACATGAACGTGCAGCAGGCGATCGAGGCGCCGCGCTGGTCGACGCGCAGCTTCCCGGCGTCGCCGTTCCCGCACACCATGTATCCGGGCGACCTGTCGGTGGAGGCGGGCATCTCGGCCGAGGTGCGCGCCGTGCTGGAGGCGAAGGGCCACGCGTTGCGGGTCCGACCGGAGTGGTCCATGGGCTCCAACGGCGCGATCGTCTTGGACCACGAGCACGGCGTGCTGGCGGCCGGCGTCGATCCCCGGACGGAGGGGGTCGCCTGGGCGAAGTGAAGGAGTACAGATGCGCAACCGCTTCAACGGGTCGAGCATTTCCCTGGCGCTGGCCGCGGCCGCGGTGAGCGCGGTGGTCACGGCGTCGATCCCGGGCATCGAGGGCCAGTCGGAGCGCGGCCGCACGGTCGACGGCCGGCCGGACTTCAGCGGCATCTGGCAGGCCAACAACGAGGCGCACTGGGATCTGGAGGCCCACGCCGCGCGGCCCGGCGCGGTGACGCAGCAGGGGGTGTATCCGTATGCCTACGCCGAGGTGCCGGCGGCGCCGGTGCTGGCGCTCGGCGCGGCGGCCGGTGTGCCCGGCTCCATCGGGGTAGTGCAGGGGGACGGCAGGATCCCCTATACCCCGGAAGCGCTCGCCATCAAGCAGGAGAACGGCACCAACTGGATCGACCGCGACCCGGAGCTGAAGTGCTACCTGCCGGGCATCCCGCGGGCGATGTACATGCCCTATCCCTTCCACATCACGCAGAGCGAGACCAAGGTCCACATGTCGTTTCCGTTCGGGGCGCAGTCGGCGCGCACCATCCACCTGGACGAGGTGGAGCCGCCGCCCGACTGGACCTACATGGGGCACGCGGTGGGCCGCTGGGAGGGCGACACGCTGGTGGTCGACACGACCGACTTCAACGGCAAGAACTGGTTCGACCGGGCCGGCAATTTCCACAGCGAGGCGCTGCGCCTGGAAGAGCGCTTCACGCCGATGAGCGCCGACGCGTTCCTCTACGAGGTGACCGTCGAGGACGAGAACGTCTTCACCCGGCCCTGGCGGATCGCGATGCCGATCTACCGCCGGCTGGAGCCGAACATGACCGTCCTCGAGTATCCCTGCATCGAGTTCGCGGAGGAGTTCCTGTACGGGCATCTGCGCAAGGAGCCGCTGGTGACCCGCTGGGAAGGCGAGACGATGATCGTCGACATCACGCGCAAGATCCCGGAGGGGGACGCGCTCTACGACTGGTATCGCAAGTAGCGGGAGGTTTTCGACATGAGACGACGCGTGCTGGAGCTGTTCGGCGTGGCGGCGGCGGTCGTCGGCGTGGCGGTGCTGCTGCAGTTGGCCCCGGTCCCTGTCGAGGGGCAGGCGCAGGAGGCGCCGGACCGGTCGGACGCCGAGCCGGCCGCCCCGACCCCGTGGGGCGAGCCGGACCTGCAGGGCATCTGGACCACCGACTACGAGATTCCCCTGGAGCGGCCCGCCCGCTTCGCCGACCGGGAGTTTCTGACCGACGAGGAGCGGGCCGAGCTGGACCGGGAGCGGGCGCGCATCATCGGGCTGGATGCCCGGCGCGCGGGGCGCGGCAGCGAGCAGGACGTGGGCGGCGCCTACAGCGCGGCGATCTTCCTGTCCCACAAGTTCATGGGCCGCCGGACGTCGCTGATCATCGATCCGCCGAACGGCCGGATCCCGCCGCTGACGCCGGAGGCGGCGGCGCGCCGCGACGCCATCCGCGAGTACCAGCTCGCGTTGCTGCAGGCCACCGCGGTCTGCCGCGACAACCTGCCGTCCTGCGCGGGCGGCCAGTACGGACCGCCGTCGCCGCGCCGGAACGAGCCGCCGCCGTTCTATCCGGCGACCGGCGCCGCGGCGGGCGGCTCGTTCAACCGGTCCGACCACCCGGAGGATCGCGGCCTCGGCGAGCGGTGCATGTCGGCCAGGCTGCCGGACTTCGGAGGCGCGGCCGGGTACTTCCTGCAGATCGTGCAGTCGTCCGAGACCGTGTCGATCTTCTACGATACCGGCCAGGGGCAGGGCTGGCAGCGGGTCATCCCGATCACGGACCGGCCGCACCTGCCGCCGCACGTCCGCCAATGGTGGGGCGACTCGCGCGGCCGCTGGGAAGGCGACACGCTGGTGGTAGACGTCACCAACTTCAGTCCCAAGACCGACTACCAGGGGTCGCGGGAGAACCTGCACCTGGTGGAGCGCTGGCGGCGCGTCGACTCCGAGACGCTGGAGTACCTGGTCACCATGGAAGACCCGACGACATGGACGGCGCCCTGGACCGTCGCGCTGGAGCTGAGCCGGCAGAGCAACGAGCTGAACCGCATCTACAAGGAGCCCCGCTGCCACGAGGGGAACTACGGCATGCCGGGGCTGCTGAGAGGCTCGCGCGCCGAGGAGCAGGCGTTCGCCGAGGGCACCGGACCCGATCCGGCCACGCTGTGCAGCGCGGGGTGCGGGGGATTCGCCGCGGGCTTCGCGGACTCGGGCGACGAGGTCAATCCGCTGCGGCGATAGCCGTAGCGAGAGGGGGTGCAGCGTGCGAAACCGACTCGTACTCGGGGGCTCGATAATCACGGCGGTGCTCGTGACGGCGGCCGTGACCGCCGTCATCACCGCGTCGATGACAAGCGTGGCCGGTCAGGGTCAGGCGGCCAACGCCGTCCGCACCGTCGACGGCAGGCCGGACTTCAGCGGCATCTGGCAAGCGAACAACGAGGCGCACTGGGATCTGGAGGCCCACGCCGCGCGTCCCGGCATGGTGACGCAGCCGGGTCCGTATCCGTTCGAGTTCGCCGAGGTCCCCGCGGCGCCGGTGCTCGCGCTCGGCGCGGCCGGCGGGGTGCCCGGCTCGCTCGGCGTCGTCGGGGGCGACGGCCGGATTCCTTACACGCCGGAAGCGCTCGCGATCAAGCAGGAGAACGCGGCCAACTGGATCGACCGCGACCCCGAGCTCAAGTGCTACCTGCCGGGGATCCCGCGGGCGATGTACATGCCCTACCCGTTCCAGATCGTGCAGAGCACGAACAAGATCCAGATGGCCTACGAGTTCACGAGCACGGCGCGGACCATCCACCTGGACGACGTGGAGCCGCCGCCCGACTGGACCTACATGGGCCATTCGGTCGGCCGCTGGGAGGGCGATACGCTGGTGGTCGACGTGACCGAGTTCAACGGCAGGAACTGGTTCGACCGGGCCGGCAACTTCCACAGCGATGCGCTGCGCCTGGAGGAGCGGTTCACGCCGATCTCGCCGGACGCCATTCTCTACGAGGTGACGATCGAGGACCCCAACACCTTCACCGAGCCCTGGCGCATCTCCATGCCGCTGTATCGCCGGCTGGAGGCTGACATGCAGCTCCTGGAGTACCGCTGCATCGAGTTCGTGGAGGAGTTCCTCTACGGGAACGTGCGGAAGGAGCAGCTCGTCACGACCTGGGAGGGGGAGACGATTATCGTGGACATCCGGCGGAAGGTGCCGCCCGGGGAAGCGTTCTACGATTGGTACCGCAAGTGAGCAGGGAGGATGAGATGATGCTAGCAAGGACAGCCGTGGCAATCGTGGGCGCGAGCCTCATGCTGGCGGCGACCGCCGGGCCGGTCTCGGCCCACCATGCGTTCGCGGCCGAGTTCGACGCCGACCGCCCCGTGCAGTTCGAAGGCACGGTCACGCGGATGGAGTGGGTGAACCCGCACGTCTGGATCCACATGGAGGTGGATCTGCCGGACGGCACACAGGAACAGTGGGCGTTCGAAGGGGGCACGCCGAACGTGCTGTTCCGGCGCGGCTTCACGCGGCGGTCGCTCCTGCCGGGCGTGCGCGTCGTTGTGGACGGCTACCAGGCCAAGGACGGCACGAACCGGGCCAACGGCAGGGACCTGACGTTCACCGACGGCACGAAGCTGTTTCTCGGCTCGTCCGGCACCGGGGCGCCCTACGAGCTGAGGCCGGATCAGCCCGGCCGCCGGTAGGTCCGTCCTTCGCGTCGGTGCGATCCGGAACGGTCGCGCGCACTTCACCCTGCGAGGCGTGACGCGCGCGGCCGCTCCCCCCGGAGATGTCGAGCGATACTCGTCCCGCACCGGCGGCCGACGGGAGCGGGAGCCTGCCGCTCACGGGACGTCCGATCTCCCTCTCGCCGGCCGGCGCCTTCGGGGCGGCGCTGGTTCCGGCGCTCGCCCTGGCGGCGTTCGTTCTCGTCGACCGCGTCCACGACAACCCGGCGCTCTTCCGGTCGTTCCTCGGCGCCGCGCTCGCGCTCGGCGCGTGGAACGTCGTGCTGTTCGCCTTGTCGCAGCGCGACGGCCGGCGCCGGACGCTGGAGGTCGCCCCTCGCCCGCAGCACTACGTCCAGGCCTGCGCGCAGGCCTCCGTCCTCCTCTACTGGGGCTGGCACTGGCCCCCCGTCTACGACGCGATTCCCCTCATCGCCGGCCAGCTCGCCTTCGCCTACGGGTTCGATCTGCTCCTCGGCTGGTCCCGGCGGGACACGCACCGGCTGGGCTTCGGTCCCGTTCCCGTCATCTTCAGCATCAACCTGTTCCTCTGGTTCACGGACGACTGGTTCCACTTCCAGTTCCTGCTGGTGGCGCTCGGCTTCGCCGCCAAGGAGCTGATCCGCTGGGAGCGGGACGGCCGCCTCGTCCACATCTTCAACCCGGCGTCGTTCCCGCTCGCGGTCTTCGCGGCGGCCCTGATCGTTACCGGGATGAGCGGCGTCACGCGGGCGCAGGATATCGCCATCTCGCAGTTCTATCCGCCGCAGATGTACCTGTGGATATTCCTGATCGCGCTGCCCGGCCAGTACCTCTTCGGCGTGACGACGATGACGATGGCCGCGGTGGTCTCGACCTACCTGTTCGGGCTCGCCTATTTCGCGGCGACCGGGGTCTACTTCTTCTACGACTCGTACATCCCGATCGCCGTCTTCCTCGGAATGCACCTGCTGTTCACCGACCCGTCGACGTCGCCGCGCACGGAGCTGGGGCGCATCGCGTTCGGGGTGCTCTACGGGTTGAGCACGGTCGTGCTGTACGTGGTGCTGGGCCGCCTCGGGGCGCCGACGTTCTACGACAAGCTGCTGCAGGTGCCGTTGCTGAACCTGTCGGTGATCCTGATCGACCGGGCGGCGCGGTCCGCCGTGCTCCGGCGGTTCGATCCGGGGGCCCTCGGGCGCTCGCTGGCGCCGCGTCGGCGTCATCTGGCGTACATGGGGGGGTGGGCCGTCGTGTTCACGGCGATCAGCGCGGCCGGCGGCGTCGGGGACCGGCACCCCGGCCAGTGGGTGCCTTTCTGGCAGGAGGCCTGCGAGGAAGGGCGGCCGGACGCGTGCAGGTATCTGGCCGCGAAGCAGTCCGGTCTCTGCAACAGTGGTTCGGGCTGGGCGTGTAACGAGGCGGGGGTGCTACTGGCGGCTCTCGACGGGGCTGGAGCGGTTGGAGGTGATCGCGAGGGTGGCGGCCAGGTCGAGGCGTTGTTCGCGTTCCAGCGGGGGTGCGAGCTCGGGTTCGAGCCGGCGTGCGGGAACTACCGGGCGATGCTTGATGGAGGTGACGCGTTCGAGCGCGCGCCGCCGGCCGTTGAGGACTATCCGATTGTGCTCCGGGGCAGTAAGGGGGAAATCACGGACCGGGAGCCTGCGGTGCTGTACGCTCGGGCCTGTCGCCAGGGATGGTTGGACGCTTGCGGCTCCCTCAAGTGATGACCGGGAGTTGTGCGGACGCGCTGGCAGCAGATCCCCCCGGCCGGATTCCCAGCCGTGACGTGGGTTGTGTGGCCAGGTTGGTGTCGCGGCAGTTTGCACTGACGCAACACTTGACAGCGAATCGGCACATGCGCTATATTGATAACTGGATTGGGGGTTGTACCCGGTCGGCGATTGGCCTCGGTTTTACCGGGGCCTTTCGTTCTTAGCGCGGGAAAACCTTCAGTCCCCAGCCGTCAGTACGTCCGTTGCGGCTGTATAGCTTCGTTTGGATGATGTCCCAAGCCCGATTCGGTTGTGTCCGGTTCAAGACGTGTGCACCTATCGGTCGCACGGTTAAGTCTGCCAACTGCAATCCAGCCGAATTTGACCGCTTGTCAGCGAAGAAGATCTCAAAGCCTGGCATCGCCAGTTCCCGGTAGTTCTCGCCGTCACGAATTCGCCGAAAAGCGAGTTCAAGCTGGTCGTCTTCCCGTTTGCCACGCTTCTCTACAATGAGATGAGTCTTGGCCTTATGCTGCTCCTCTGCCTCCAGCAGACCGTAGGCCCGTTCCATGCAGAATTGGAGTGCCAACTCGTACGGATTAGCGGGGTATCGGTAGGTCTGCGCCAGTCTGTGCTTTTGAATCACAGTCGCTATTATCGTGAAATCAGCGTCCTGGATTAGTTGATTCAGCCCGTCAAAGAAGCCTTGACGTCGCTGCTGGTTCTTGAGAAAACCGAAAGGTCTCTTCTGCTTTCGGATCTCATGTTCGTGCAGCACGACGAGATCGTGTCCGAAATGCTCGAACTTGAATGCATGAACCTTGGGGAGGATGTCTTGTATGTAGTGATCAGTGCGAAGTATGCAGAACTCCAGAACGAAGATCGGGTAGTCATGGTCTATCGATGTGAGACTATGGTCACCGCTCTCGTCAACGAAGATCGCATAGTCGCTGTAGGCCATTCGAGTCCTCGTCGCAATGATGGTGCCAATTGAGGGGAGTCGTCACGACACAATCTCCCGCTTCCGGATTTCGTGTGCTTCACCGGCGTCGCTTCGGTCGGTTGCCGATGCGGGGTCTCAATCCCAGCCGTACGAGGCAGAACAGAACGGCCTGAAGAACAGGTTCGTACTCCTTGTCGAGCGGGCAATTCAAGAATACGTTCCGAGCAAATTCGGACTTCGCCAACTCGACGTCTATCCCTTCGGTGGAAACGAGTCCCTGCCATAGGAGTTGCGTTCGCGAATTCGACCATCCGGCCCGTGGATGTACAGCTCGGTTCCCTGACTTCGAGCCAAGTCACGCGCAGCCTCGATGGCCTCACGCTGCGTGTCGAACTTCCGCGAGACGCGATTAGCGCCAGTCCGCCGCACAGCCCATTTGCCGTCTCTGGGAACGACATGTTGACTCTTGAGAGACATCTGTATCCTCCCTGATGGTTAGTCCCATCGCTGTACTATACCGGACCTCCAGACCGCCGACCAGATGTGGTGTCGGAGTGCTCGTGTCCCTAGCCGCGCCGGGGCGCCCACCTTCTACGACAAGCTGCTGCAGGTGCCGTTGCTGAACCTGTCGGTGATCCTGATCGACCGGGCGGCGCGCTCGACCCTGCTCCGGCGGTTCGATCCGGCGGCGCTCGGGCGCGCGCCACGTCGAGGCGTTGTTCGCGTTCCAGCGCGGGTGCGACCTTGGGGTCGAAGCGGCGTGTGGGAACTATCGGGGGATGCTCGCCGGTGCCGGTGCGTTCGAGCGGGCGCAGTCCACTGTTGAGGACTATCCGATAGTGCTGCGGGGCAGCAAGGGGGAAGTCGCGGACTGGGAGCCGGCGGCGCTGTATGCGCGGGCCTGTCGCCAGGGATGGCTGGAAGCGTGCGAGTCTGTCAGGCGATGACCTGGTCGATCCGAACCGGTAGTTCAAGACGGCCCCCGAAGAGGTGACCGCTCGCTGTGCGGGCGATAAGATCGATCTGCGACCACGGACCGGAAGGAGCAGGGACCATGACCGGGAGCACGTCCGAACGGCAGGTCGGACCGACCGTACCCGACAGTGAGGACAACCGCAAGATCTGCTTCGAACAGGGCAAGGCGTGCGTGTACGAGCCGGAAGACGAACCAGGAATCATCGTCACCGAATGGCCGAACGGAGTCGTGGACCGGCATCACCTTGAGGAGAAGACCCGCATCCGCCACTGGCCTGACGGAACGACCGAGCATCGCCACGAGGACGACCCCGTCGAGTACCCGGTGTGGCCGCGCCACCAACAGTAGGCAGAGCCGACGTGCGGGCGCCGACCAGTAGACGATGCCGAAGCGCACCATCGTGATCGGTGCCAACGGGGCAGGAAATCCACCTGGTGCGAGTGGCGCGGGGAGGAGCTTCCGACCAACTTCTACAACGCAGACTCGATCGCCAGGGGGCTGGGCGAATGGAACAGCGCCAGGAAGCAACGTGAAGCGCGTGAGTTGGTCGATCAGGCGATCGAGAATCAACTCGCGGTGCGAGGCGACTTCGGGTTCGAGAGTACATACGCCGTTCGGCCGCTGGAGGCCCTTCGATTCTGACGCGTTCGTTCCGTCGCCTATCGGCCTGCTGGAGCCTGTTCCGGCCATGTCCGCAGTCCCGTGCTCGTCGCGGCTACCTGCAGCAATTTCTTGTCGCAACAGGCGAACATGACATCGTATCCCAGCGCGGCGACTGTATCCTGGCACGTCAGGGCTGCTGCGAGTTGCACGGCATCGTACGCTCGCAGTCCGTGATCCCACGCGAGCTTGTCCGCTCGTGTCACCAAGGCGTGCGTGATGGGCACCCTTCCCAGGTCCGGCCATTCCTGAAGGAACTGTCTTCATTTAGCGGGGTCCGGCGGGATCCGGGCAAAAAATCCGCATGTTGGGGTAAAGGTCTTGATGCGAGGTGCCGATAGAACAGGGGCGTGGGCCTGCTGCGCCGCATACTCGCCATCCTGGACCAATCCCCGTCCGAGCGGGATGCTCGGGACGTTGTCATCGAGCAACAGGACCGGGAGCTCGCGCGACTGCGTGACGAACTGGCACGCCACAAGGACGTGCACCGCGACAACGGCCGCGTGCATCGCCAGAACGACGGCTTGCAGCGTCAGAACGAGCGCCTGCGGCGCGAGAACGAGTACCTGAAACAGCAGTTGGGGACCGAGCGCCGGGCGGGACGCCGGCAAGCCGCGCCTTTCGCCAAGGACCGGCCGCAGGGTCGCGGCGGCCGTCCCGGACGGCGGCCCGGTGCGCGCTATGGCCGGCAGGGACGCCGTCAGCGCCCGGCGCACGTCGACGAGACCTTGGCGGCGCCGGCGCCGGCGACCTGTCCGGACTGCGGCGGCGCGGTCAACGTGACCGGCGCGGCGTCACAGTATCAGGAAGACCTTCCCCCGGTGCGCCCGCTGGTGCGCCGCTTCGACATCGAGGTCGGCCACTGCTCGCAGTGTCGGCGGCGTATCCAGGGCCGGCACGCCCTGCAGACCTCCGACGCGTTGGGGGCAGCCAGCGCACAGCTCGTCCCCGGTGTGGTTGCGCTGGTCGTCGAGTTGCACACGCACGGCGGCATGCCGCTGGCCAAGGTCGCCGACCTGCTGCAGACCCGGTTCGGCCTGCACGTCACGCCGGGGGGCCTCGCGCATCTGCTGCATCGTGCGGCCCGCGACGCGCGGCCGGCCTACGAGGCGTTGCGCGAGCAGGTCCGCAACTCCCCGGTGGTCACCGCGGATGAGACCGGTTGGTGGGTTTTTCGGAGGAAGTTGAACACCGATTTTGGGATGTTGAACACCGGTTTCGGGATGTTGAACACCGATTTTGGGATGTTGAACATACATTTCTGTCATCGTGAACGCTCGTCGGTAGCCTGAACCAGCATGCTTGCGCCCTTTCGACGGCAGGGGCGAGGCGATGCCGGCACGGAGGCTGCTGATGAGGAAGATTCGTGAGGTTCTACGGCTCAAGCACGAGCGGGGGTTGTCCCACCGGGCGATAGCCCAGGCCTGCGCCATCGGCGTGGGCACGGTCACGCTGTATCTGAAGCGGACCGCGCAACAAGGGTTGGGCTGGCCGTTGCCGGCCGAACTGGACGATGCGGCGCTCGATGCTCGGTTGTTCCCCCGCCCGGTGCTGGTGCGCGACCGGGTCCGGCCTGACTGCGCATACATCCACCGGGAACTCAAGCGCGACGGCGTCACGCTGCAACTGCTCTGGGAGGAGCACCTTCAGGTCCATCCGAGCGGCTACCGCTACACCCAGTTCTGCGAGTTCTATCGGCAATGGGTCAAGCGGCTGCGGCCGTCGATGCGACAGATCCACCGCGCCGGCGAGAAGACCTTCATCGATTTCTCGGGCAAGCGGCCGAGCCTGGTCGACCGGCGCACGGGTGAGCTGCGGCCGGTCGAGTTGTTCGTCTCGGTGCTCGGCGCCAGCAGCCTCACCTACGCCGAGGCGACCGAGACCCAGCAGTTGCCCGACTGGGTCAACGCGCACATCCGCATGGCGGAGTACTTCGGTGGCGCCACGACGATGTGGGTCCCCGACCAGCTGAAAAGCGCCATCACCCGCCCCTGCCGCTACGAGCCCGGCGTCAACCGCACCTGCGAAGACCTGGCCGCCCACTACGGCGCGGTCGTCATCCCGGCGAGGCCGAGGAAACCTCGCGATATCCGAGCGACCGAGCGCCGCTCGACGCCTCGGAGGCGCGCTCTCTCGCGCAGGCCTCGTCGATCACGAACATGGAGAATCGCATCAGCGCCATGAGACGGATCCTGCAAGACATGGTCGAAGGTGGAGGCGAAGAGAACTGGGAGTACCTGGCGGACCTTCTGGACGTGAGTCGCGGGCTGCCGGCCACGACGTTCGATGCGTTGGACTGTCTGTCGGACAATCCTGCGGCGCTGGTCCGGTTGCTTCTGCGTATCCCGCAGGAGGAGGCGCGCGCCAGGATCTGGCGGCTCGAGCACGAATTGCCGTTCACGTGGCTGCTCGTTCCGGTGCAGGTGTGGGTTGAGGAAATGACCGGCACGCACCGGGCGATTCGCAAGGAACTGGAAGACGTGGGTGTCTTCGCCCCGAAAGAGGTGCAGCAACGGGCGGATGAGCGCCTCACGCAAGTGGCGGCGGAGGCGGCGCGCTTCTGTCGTGGCCTGACGCCGCTGGGGCATTTCGCTGACGACGCAACCTCCGACTGCCGGATCGTCCCGCAGGTGTCCGCAACGGCCCCGCCGCGCGGCGCGTTCGACGAGCTGTACCGCGACCCTGAAGGTCCGTATCAGGTCCTGTTGAGGGCCGGCAGCGACTTCCGCTGGCCCGCCGGGCCGGACCGGGACAACTGGGTTGCCGAGATTGCTCTGCTAACCGAATCGCCATGGAAGGACGTAGTCTGGGCAGACTGCGAGCGCGTGGGATTCCGGCGTCCGCTCACCGATGTCCCGTTCGGCGCTGCGTTCGCGGCGGCGTCGGGCGTTCGCGTGTCCCGCCGGCTGGTCCACGCGACGAAGCTGCTTCGTTCGCATGCTCCGGAGTGGTTCGACGCCGCGTACGGCGCCGCTCTCGCCCGGATCTTCGGTGTCGCCCTCGACGTGCTGAACCATGACTGAACATCCGCTCTCGTTCGCCGATGTCGTTCGCGATCTCTCGCAGCGTTCCTCGCGCGCGCTGTCCAGCCAACTGGCCGTGCGGTCGCCCGAGCTTCGGCGCTTCCTGACCGGCACCTTCGAGGCGCCTGCGGGCAGCGACGGTGCCCTGCTTGCCGATCCGATCTTCGAGGCGACGTTCGGCTGGCGCCTTGCGCGCGAGACGATGGTGGATCTCGCCAAGTCCGGCACGCTCTCGCCGCGGCTCGTCGGGGCGATGGACAGCCCGCCCCAGGACTGTGCCGACTACCGCTTCGGCCGCGACTGGCACCCCTACGACCACCAACTGCGCTGCTGGAGGCTGCTGGGCCAGGCGCCTGCCCAGTCGGTGCTGGTGACCAGCGGCACCGGGTCGGGCAAGACCGAGTGCTTCCTCGTGCCGATACTCGATCAGCTCGCCCGTGAGTGCGTCGACCAAGGGCGCCTCACCGGGGTGCGTGCTCTGTTCCTGTACCCGCTGAACGCACTGATCAACAGTCAGCGCGAACGCCTGCGCGCGTGGTCGTCGGCGTTCAACGGAGATATCCGATTCTGTCTGTACAACGGGGAAACGCCGGAGACGCTACCCGCGCACAACCTGCGGGACGTCCCGCCGGCGGAGCAACGTACCCGACAGGCGTTGCGGGCGGATCCTGCGCCGATCCTCGTCACCAACGCCACGATGCTGGAGTACATGCTGGTCCGCGACGCAGACGCGCCGATTGTCTCGCGTTCGCGGGGCGCGCTGCGCTGGATCGTGTTGGACGAGGCGCACACCTACATCGGCTCGCGGGCCGCGGAGATTGCGCTCCTCATCCGGCGGGTCCTGCACCGGTTCGAGGTCGATCCACGCGACGTGCGGTTCGTCGCCACGTCGGCCACGCTGGGTGGTCACGATGAACACGAGGCGCTGCACCGATTCCTGTGCGACGTGTCCGGTGCGCCGTCCGAGCGCGTGCACGTCGTCGGCGGCGCGCGCGTCGTGCCGACACTGCCCGAGGCCACGAATGCGACGCCGCTCGAGGTCGACGTCCTCCGGACGCTCTCGCCGGAAGAGAGATTCTCGCGTCTCGCCTCCAGCCGCGAGGCGAGGCGGCTGTACGGTCTGTTCGCCTCGTCACCCAACGTGGCGACGCTCTCCGCTGTCCGCCGCACGTTACGATCGGACGCCTCGGTCGATGGCCTCCTGCGGTTGCTCGATCTGTGCACGACCGCGAGGCGAGGCGACCAGATCTTCCTGCCGCTTCGCGGGCATCTGTTCTGCCGTACCCAGGCCGGCCTGTGGGCCTGCGCGAACCGAAGCTGTCGGCGGGGCCTGGGCGGGGAGTGGGCGTTCGGGGCGGTCCACGCGGTACCCAGGGACTTCTGCCGCCACTGCGAGCATCCCGTCTACGAGATCGTCCAGTGTCGCGCCTGCGGCGAGGTGTACCTCGAGGCAGAGGAACACTACGACCCGGATACGGGCAAGATGATGCTCCGGCCGCGGTCGACGCGGGAGGGAGTCGATGAGTTCCAGCTCGAAGTCGACGCGCCGGAAGACGAGGATCGCGCAGGCGACACGGGCGATGCGACGTCGGCGGTCCAGCCCGGCGGACGTCGGCTGATCACGAGCATCGGCGCCCATACAGAGGAGGTGGCGCTGAGCGCCAACACCTGGGACGTCTCGCTGGGGTCGGCGCCCGTCCATGTCTCGGTGGTCGCTGCGCCGGATGACGTTGGTTCCCCGCTTCAGTGCCGGCGCTGCGGCGCACGCGAGTCGCGGAACCCGCTGTTCTGGCCACTACGGATGGGGTCGCCGTTCCTGCTGTCCACCGTGACCCCGACGGTGCTGGAGCACGCACCCCCGGCAGAGTCGTCCAACGACGTTCCGTTCGGAGGCCGGCGGCTGCTCGCGTTCAGCGACTCCCGACAGGGATCGGCCCGTCTGGCGGTCAGGCTCCAGCAGGAATCAGAACGGAACTACGTCCGCAGTCAACTGCTGCACGGCATCGCGGCGGCGCGACCGCCCGGCGGCGTGTCGGAGGACGACAGACGGCGGCTCGAGGGCGAGGTGGCCGAGCTGGAGAAGGTCGCTTCGGATTCGCCGACCCTCTGCGCCATCCTGGCGGAGAAGCGGGAACAGTTGGAGGCGGCACGGGACGAGTCAGCCGAAGAGCCGTTGGGCCGCCTGTCCTGGCGGGAAGCCGTGTCGCAGCTCGCCAACAGCAGCGACATCGGGAGGATGCGCGCCGAGTACCGACGACTGAGTGGCGTGGATATCCCGGCCGTCGAGTACGCCGAGTTCTGTCTGTACCGGGAGTTCTTTCGCCGTCCCAAGCGGATGAACTCGGCCGAGACGCTCGGTCTGGTCGCGCTGCGATATCCCGAGATCGAGAAGCGGGCGGCCGACCTGACGCCGGCGGCGTGGACCGGTCCCCTCGGCGCGCCGCCGGAGGAGTGGCCGAAGTTCGTGAAGCTGCTGATCGATTTCGTGTTGCGGGCGCGCGGCGCCACGTACGTCCCGGACGACTACCTCCACTGGATGGGCACGAAGACTGCGGTCGTTCGATCTCGGCTACCGCTTCCGCCTGGAGCAGACCTGCGTGCTGGAGGAGGCGCGGGACCTGCACGTCTGCCCCTTCACGCGGCGGATGCTCGACACGACGCTCGCCGGCTGGTCGCCGTACACCCCGTCCGGCAGCGACGACGGCCGTTGCGAGGAGATTCGCATGCCACGGTTGCCGCACCCGTTCTGGCGGGACGAGCACGGCGGCTCGATCGCGGGCGCGGCGGAGTGGCTGAACGGCGACCCGGACGTCGGAAACGCCCGCGCCCGGGGAGTCTGGTCGAACCTGAACGACCGCGCGGTGGCGATGAGTCCGTATTTCGCGGTCGGCGAGCATTCGGCGCAGATCAGCGGTCAGCGCCTGAGGCAACAGGAGGGGCTCTTCAAGACCGGCGCGATGAACGTCCTGAGCTGTTCCACGACGATGGAGATGGGCATCGATATCGGCGGTCTGGCCGCGGTGATGATGGGCAATCCTCCGCCGCACGCCGCGAACTACCGGCAGCGCGCCGGGCGCGCCGGGCGGCGTGGCGAAGGCAGCTCGCTCGCCCTGACGCTGTGCCGGAACACGCCGCACGGCGTCGAGATCCTCAAGAACCCGAGTTGGCCTTTCGACGCGCAGATCAGCCCGCCGCGCGTCGGGCTCGATAGTCGGCGTCTGGTCCAGCGACACGTCAACGCGCTGCTGCTGGGACACTTCCTCGACAATGCCAACGCGCACCGCTTGGAGGCGGGGTGGTTCTTCGAGTCCCAGGACGACGCGCCGTCGCCGGCGGCGCGTTTCCGGCAATGGTGCGTGGCCGCAGCGTCCCGTGATCGGAACATCGCGCGCGGGCTCCGTTTTCTCGTGGCGCGCAGCGCCCTTGCGGGCGAGGAGGTCGGTCGGCTGCTGCGAGAGGCCGCGAACATGACCGCGAAGGCCGATGCGGAGTGGACGAAGGAACTCGATGCGCTCAAGGCCGACGCCCAGTGGTTCGAGAGTGCGTCGGGCCACGAGAAGAACCCGGCGTTCCGCGCCGTCAGCAGGCAGCTCGACCGGCACCGCGGAGAGTACCTCCTGAGCGAGCTGGTGCGCAGAGCGGTGCTGCCGGGGCACGGCTTTCCCACCGGCATCACCAGCTTCCTGACGACCACGAGGGCGGACCTCCTCCGTCAGGAACCGGAAGTGCGAACGCGGGACGAGTCCTTCGGACAGCGGAGCGGCCTTCCCACCCGTCCGGCGTCGATCGCCATTCGCGACTACGCGCCCGGCGCCGACGTGGTTATCGATGGACGCGTCCACCGGTCGGACGGCGTGACGCTCAACTGGCGTCTGCCCGCCGACGCGGACGGCGTCCACGAGATACAGTCGATCCGTTCTGCGTGGCGTTGCCGCCGCTGCGGCGCCACCGGTGACCGCGCGGGCTCGCAGGCAGTATGCGATGTGTGCGGGGTGGACAACGTCGAGACGTACGTGTTCCTGGAGCCGGCTGGATTCGCGGTGGACTTCCAGAGCCGGCCGCACAACGACGTGACGACGGCCACCTACCTGCCGGTGAACGAACCCTGGGTGAGCTGCCCCACGAGCCGTTGGGTGTCGTTACCGGATCCGACCCGCGGGCGCTTCCGGTACACAGAGGACGGGCATATCTTCCATGGCAACGACGGCCCGGGCCGAAAGGGCTACGCCGTCTGTCTGCGCTGCGGTCGGACGGCGCCGGAGTTCGGACCTGACAATCCCCTGGGCGACAGCCATCCACGTCTGCGCGGCGGACGCAAGCGGATCGGGACGTCGATCTGTGAGGGGAGCAATCAGCCGTGGGCCATAAAGAGGAACACCAACCTGGGCTGCTCCAGCCGCACGGATGTCTTCGAGCTGCAGATCTACGATAACCCGTCCCCGGCTGCGGTCTATTCGTTGGCGACGGCGTTGCGTGGCGGGGTGACTCAATTGCTCGGCGTGGACGAACGGGAGATGGGGGTCGCGGCCGCGCAGAGCAGGACCGACGAAGGACAGGTGACGCGCTCGGCTTTCCTGTTCGATGCGTCGTCCGCCGGCACCGGCTACACCGCCACCCTGCAGAGTGAGCTCGGTCGAGTCGCCGAGCTCGCTCGAAAGATTCTCGATTGCAGGAACGACGATTGCGATCGTGCGTGCCACGGTTGCCTGCTGACGGCCGATACCCAGTTCGCCGCCGGCCTGCTCGACCGGCGGGCGGCGACCGCGCTGCTCAATGCGACGTTCGCCGGTGGGAGGTGAGCGGCATGATGAGGCCACCGATGGTCATCGGTGTGTGACGTCCGGTGGGCGGATACGCACGCGTTGCTCCTCGGCGGTCACGATCGCGCCCTGCTCGAGCTCAGCACCGTAGCGATGGAGAGCCGCGGCACACACAGGGCCCTGATCCTGCGCGCGCAAGTTCACGAGCCGCACGATTCCAGCATGCGGACGTCGATACAAGACCGCCAGCTCGCCGAAGTCCTTGTCGAGCGTGACCAGTACCCGTCCTTGCGCGGCGGCCGTCGCCAGTATCTGTTCATCCCCCGGATCCGCAGACCAGTCGCCGACCCACTCGACGTCGTAACCCGCGGAGCGCAGGACCGAGGTAGCCCCGCTCCACACACAGGTGTCGAGCAGAACCTTCACGAGCTCGAGGACTCAACGAGCGCCGGTTCAATGCGTTCGTGTCCGACGAGGCGTCTGGCGTATGCCAGGCACGCGCGGATGTCGTCAGGTTCCAGCCAGGGGTAGCCTTGCAGCACGATCTCCGGCGTATCGCCAGCGGCCAACATGCCGAGGACATGCTCGACGGCCAGACGACGGTTCCTGATGATCGGCTTGCCGCCGAAGATGGCCGGGTTCGACGTGATTCGACGCAGAAGGTCCGTTTCGCTGCTAGTGCTGTCCACGACTCACCTGCCGAATCATGCTACCTCAGTTCCGATCTCCGGATCTCCGCGGCGGTGACCGCCGTCATCACGGCGAGGTCCCGGCGGCGCCGGTGCTCGCGCTGGGCGCGGCCGGCGGGGTGCCCGCCTCGCTCGGCGTCGTTGAGGGCGACGGCCGGATCCCGTACACGCCGGAGGCCCGGGCGATCAAGGACGAGAACGCGGCCAACTGGATCGACCGCGACCCGGAGCTCAAGTGCTACCTGCCGGGGATCCCGCGGGCGATGTACATGCCCTACCCGTTCCAGATCGTGCAGAGCACGAACAAGATCCAGATGGCGTTCGCGTTCACCAGCACGGCGCGCACCATCCACCTGGACGACGTGGAGCTGCCGCCCGACTGGACCTGCATGGGGCACTCGGAGGGCCGCTGGGAGGGCGACACGCTGGTGGTCGACGTCACCGAGTTCAACGGCAAGAACTGGTTCGACCGGCCGGCAACTTCCACAGCGAGGCGCTGCGGCTGGAGGAGCGCTTCACGCCGATCTCGCCCGACGCCATCCACTACGAGGTGACGATTACGGACCCGAACACCTTCACCGAGCCCTGGCGCATCTCCATGCCGCTCTACCGCCGGCTCGAGGAGAACATGCAGCTCCTGGAGTACCGCTGCATCGAGTTCGTCGAGGAGTTCCTCTACGGGCACGTGCGCAAGGAGCAGCTCGTTACGACCTGGGAGGGGGAGACCATCATCGTGGACATCCGGCGGAAGTTGCCGCCGGGGGACGCCTTCTACGACTGGTACCGCAAGTGAGCCGCGGTTACGGCAACGGCTGACGGGAGGGCAGACTGTCCGTCGTGGGACGCGCAATCTCCCTCTCGCCGGCCGGCGCCTTCGGGGCGGCGCTGGTTCCCGCGCTCGCCCTGGCGGCGTTCGTCCTCGTCGACCGCGTCCACGACAACCCGACGCTCTTCCGCGCGTTCCTCGGCGCCGCGCTCGTGCTCGGCGCGTGGAACCTCGTGCTGCTCGTTGCGACGCAGCGCGGCGGCCGGCGCCGGACGCTGGAGATCGCCCCGCGCGCGCAGCACTACCTGCAGGCCTGCGCGCAGGCGTCCGTTCTCCTCTACTGGGGCTGGCACTGGGCGCCCGTCTACGACGCGGTCCCCCTCATCGCCGGCCAGCTCGTCTTCGCCTACGGGTTCGACCTGCTGCTCGGCTGGTCGCGGCGCGACACGCACCGGCTCGGCTTCGGCCCCGTCCCCGTCCCCGTCATCTTCAGCATCAACCTGTTCCTCTGGTTCACCGACGACTGGTTCCACTTCCAGTTCCTGCTGGTGGCGATCGGCTTCGCGGCCAAGGAGCTGATCCGCTGGGAGCGCGACGGCCGCCTCGTCCACATCTTCAACCCGGCGTCGTTCCCGCTCGCCGTCTTCGCGCTCGCGCTCATCGTCACCGGGATGAGCGACGTCACGCGGGGCCAGGACATCGCCATCTCGCAGTTCTATCCGCCGCAGATGTACCTGTGGATCTTCCTGATCGCGCTGCCCGGGCAGTACCTCTTCGGCGTGACGACGATGACGCTGGCCGCGGTGGTCTCGACGTATCTTCGGCCTGCTCTACTTCGCGGCGACCGGCGTCTACTTCTTTTGCGACTCGTACATCCCGATCGCCGTGTTTCTGGGGATGCACCTGCTGTTCACGGATCCGTCGACGTCGCCGCGCACGGAGCTGGGGCGCATCGTGTTCGGGGTGCTCTACGGGTTGAGCACGGTCGTGCTGTACGTGGTGCTGGGTCGGGTCGGGGCGCCGACGTTCTACGACAAGCTGCTGCAGGTGCCGTTGTTGAACCTGTCGGTGATTCTGATCGACCGGGCCGCGCGGTCGGAGGTGTTCCGGCGGCTCGATCCGGCGGCGCTCGGGGGCTCGCTGGCGCCTCGGCGGCGGCATCTGGTGTACATGGGGGTGTGGGCGGTCGTGTTCACGGCGATCAGCGCGGCGGGCGGCGTCGGGGACCGGCATCCCGGGCAGTGGGTGCCGTTCTGGCAGCAGGCCTGCGAGGAAGGGCGGCCAC
This sequence comes from Vicinamibacterales bacterium, assembly GCA_965222905.1. Classification (GTDB taxonomy): domain Bacteria; phylum Acidobacteriota; class Vicinamibacteria; order Vicinamibacterales; family UBA8438; genus WTFV01. The sequence continues at coordinate 1,143,344 of OZ244976.1, forward strand.
ATGCGTGCAGCTTCCTCGTCGCGAAGCAGTCCGGTCTCTGCAAGATGGGTTCCGGGTGGGCGTGCAACGAGGCGGGGATTCTGCTGGCGCCTCTCGGTGGGGTTGGAGGGGTTGGGGAGGATCGCGAAGGTGGCGGCCAGATCGAGGCGGCGTTCGCGTTCCAGCGCGGGTGCGAGTTCGGGTTCGAGCCGGCGTGCGGGAACTATCGGGCGACGCTCGATGGGGGTGGCGCGTTTGAGCGTACGCCGCCCACCGTCCACGACTATCCGATAGTGCTCCGGGGCAGCAAGGGGGAGATCATGGACCGGGAGCCCGCGGCGCTGTATGCTCGGGCCTGTCAGCAGGGGTGGCCGGGCTCGTGCGAGTTTCCTCCGTGATTGCGCCACCGAATCGAGCAGCCATGCTGAAGGGTCGATCGATCCCACAGCACATGGGAATAGACGCTGGCACGAATGAGTCACAAGAGGTCAGGAAGGAGGCTGGCTAGTCACGCCGGAACCCCGATCCACAACACTTGACGAGATCTCTCAATCAATATCGTCCTGTACCGAGCCGTTTCAGTCTCCTCAAGAGTCTCTCCGCGGCACGGTTCACCTCTCTGACATCCGACTCCAGTCTCCTCGTTTCGTCATCGAAAAAACTCCGTTGCGTTGGCGATGGGAGTGGCTCCTTCGCCAGCCACGGGGCGACGGTATTGACACAAGGAAGAATCTCGACCACCAGTTGTTCCGGAGAAGCTCTCGGAACATTCTGTAGTAAAGACTCCGAGGTCGAGATAATGTCGAGTTCATCAATGGCAATGTCACAACTGGGACTCGTCAAAACTCCGTCCACCGCCAGCATGTCACGAAGAACACGCCGGCCCACGCTCTCGTAACGATCAACTAAACGAGCAACATGCGTAATGCCCGAGAATAGACCGTACCAAAGCGGAAGCCCCCCCATTTCCGCAATATAGGGACGAAGAAGGGCCATGTGGTCCAAGCTCCCGGGCGCTATACGGCTCGCAAGCAGACCAAGAGCGATTATCGCCGGCTGCAACGCCTTTCTATGCCGTTCGCCCACGCTTCGCAAAGCAATGTCGAGGGCCTGCACCCGCCGCTCTCTCGGGGCGTTCACAATCTGGAACGCCCTCGCCACCTCGGGTGAACCTTTTGTCAGCGACGCAAGCGCCGCCGTATCGATCTCGTCGTGAGTGTGAAGAGTTCGACAGATCGCAACAACGGCCTCAGATATAGAGGGCGTACTCCACCGCCCGGCCGTGGAAACCCCACCAACTTCCAGCAACGCAGACCACGGAGCCAGAATCGCATCCACGTCCAGCTCGAAGGAAGCTCGTTGGCTGACCACTTGAGCCCGCTGCCAACCGTGAATCGCGGACGCCAAGTCCCGCCGCCCGAGATACACGGACCGCCCAATTGCGAAGGAACAGGTAGCAATGCAATCCCCCAACGCGATACCGCCCTGTCGTCCGTCACGTCTCTCCCCACCGCGCATCGCAGTCTCGCCGAGAACCATGCCAAGTGCGGCATTTCGATATTCCCAAATCGCACCATGATTCGGCGTCTCTCCCAGAATCGTTCCGAAATTGCAATCCGCGATAACACGAAAAAGACTAGTAATCGGTCGCCAGCCACCCAAATATGTATTGGTCCAGGCAAAGAACTCGCGCCAGTCGCTTTCGGGAATTACAAGGAGCGCGGGGAGCAACCCGCTCTTTGGCGGGTCACCCCACACCAGGCGTATCGTGCCCCGGCGAAGACGTTGGTCGACCTCCCTTCTGGGGTCAGCGTGTGCAATATTTGAAGGAAGATACTCGAGCTGGAGCGTACTCAGGAACTGCTCCTTGTTTTGGTCTGCAATCCACATGGTACTACTCCGAAGAGAATACGTCGTTCAAACTCGGCAACTCTGGAGGCGGTTCCAGCGTTGTAACTGCCTCCTCCAAAAAACCCATCAGTTCACCAGAATAGTACAGGTCCAGGCTCGTTTTGGCTCTAGTGACAGCCGTAAAGGCCAAGGACCTGGGGAGCGGCCGTCCCCTGAAACTCTCGCAGTTAAGGACGTGGAGTGCGCGATATTCCAGTCCCTTTGCGGTGTGCAATGTAGAAACGCATACCCGTATGTTAGGGCCAAAGGACAGATGCTGGCCGGCTCCGTGGTGACTAGCTATGCCTAGGTACTTGCTGCGGGAAACGCGCTGCCAGACTCTATCCACTGCCTTTTTGCTCGGTGAGATAATTCCAATCATTTCGTCAGGGTACGCCTTAAGCTGGTCGTCCAGCTTCTCGAAGACTAGGTCAATCTCCTCGTCCAGAGAGCGGCACCGGTGGCCGGTGGCTAGCGAAGGACGGGCACGCTCGTCGTAATTGCTAGTCGGAGAAATTTCCTGGAAAGAGGTTCGATCTTTGCCGAGAAGGTCAGCCAAGTGACAGATACTATATCCGTTTCGATAGTGATGATGGAGAACAATCTGTTGATCGGCGATCTGCTCCAAAACAGAAAATGGAGCTTCTCCGCTGTAGATCTTCTGGCGTCGATCGGCAACAGCAAAGACGCTACGCCCGAGGCGGGAAAAGAGCTCAATTTCTTCGGGAAAAAAATCATGTGCTTCGTCGAGCAGAATCGCCTGGTGAAGACCATGAAGTTGGTGGTCATTTACTAGTTGCATGACGCGGTCAACAAGCGCCCGACGATTTGCGTCAAAGTCCTTTTCCTTGGGTGGCTGGGCGCCATACTGCAGGAGAAGATTCGTCCAGAAAGCGTGCGACGTTGTAACGTCCTTCGCCGTGAAGTTGTACTTGGCGGCTCCGGATGCGATGAATTCACGGAGCGCTCTAGTGAACAGCACGATCTTTATGTTAGGCCTGCCCGCGAGGGCAAGGTACTTGGCACGCAGTAGGAGGAGATTGGTCTTGCCGCATCCAGGCGGCCCGAGAATCAGGTAGTTGCCGTCGAGATCGAGGGTCATGACGTCCCGCTGCTGGGCGTCGAGGCTGCTTTCCGAGACCCACCACGTATCGTTCATTGGTCTTCACCAGGCGCCAGAAGAGGTTCGATGTTGATGCGACCGGACTGGGCCGTGTCGCGTGTAGCGAGCTCGAATGCTGGATATATGGCGATTTCAAATACAGGGAGAAGAGTGTCTGGGGTCGCGAGCCCCCGATGAAGCGACAGGAGCTGACGAGCGTCGGGGAAGGGGGGGGGAAGCTACGAGCGCAGCATCGGTGAGCAGTTCGATGGCGCGAATGGCTAGGTCTAGTACGTGAACTTCGATGTGGATAAGAAGATGTTGGTGAAGTTGGCGAGCGGTGTCGGGCCGAAAGTGAAGACTGAAGGTAGAGACCATAGGGCTCGGAGCAACCGTCGTGGTGATCTCGACGGGCGGAAGGAGATCTTGAGTCACGCACCATTGGCGGAGCGCCATCTCGATCTCGTGCGCTAGTCGCGTGTGCTGATGGTGTGCGTGCCAACGGGGTTGCTGTTCCGCTGTGGCAGTGAGAACTGGAGTAGCGCGGTGACGCGCTTGAGTAAGGCGTTGTCGGGCGAGGAGGCCGGGGGATTCGCGCTGGGGGGGGATCGCGAAATCGTCCCAGGTGACCAATTGGAGTCGGGTGTCGGGTGACTTTACTAGGCAATTCTCTGCTAGGTGGACTAAGTTGGGTACGTCGGTGGCGTGGAACTGTGGTGGAGTATGCTGAACAGCATTGACTAGGCGCGCATAGGGATTGGCGAGGTCGGCGAATAGGGAGCGACGTTCGATCAAATCGTGGAGTACCGCGCCGAGCTGATAGAAAGTTACGGCCCTCCAGCCTTCAACGGTGTCCTCTTCTTCGCGGAGAAGGAACTCCGGCGGACTGTACTGCAGTGTGCCAACAAAGTGATGAGCCTCATCGTCATCGGTTGCTGTGGAATCGGAATTTATAGGGCGAAGCACGCCGAGGTCAAGTAGGGTAGCGTCGCCAGTGGAGCCGTGGATCACAACGTTATCGGGCTTTATGTCGCGATGGACGAGATTGTTGTCCTCTAGGAACTTGGCGGCAGAGGCCATTTGTTGGAGAAGCGCGGGGATACGAGTGCGTGGGAGTGTAGGGATATGAATGCTGAGTGGGTCACCCGTGAGGTATTGCATCACAAGGAAGTGATAGCCAGTGTCGGGGCATTGTCCGCCATCGTAGATCTCGACTAGATTGGGATGATGGCGTTCGCGAAGGGAGAGTTCCCGGTTGATACGGGTGAGTTGCGTGAGCACACCGTAGCGGGCAACCAGTTCAGGGTCGAAGATCTTGAGCGCTGCGGTCCGGGGCGGCTGGTGAGCGATGAAGACAGCGGCGGATTTGCCGTGACGGATAAGGTCCCTGATCTGCCAGCCACCGACGGAATGGCCGCGGAGCTCATTGAAGAGAACGAGTGCTCGTTGCTCGTACATAGCTAGGGTTCGGTGTGCGTGCCGAGGACGTCGGGAGAGGGTGGGGATGAGCGCACGGTGACGGTTCCAGTGTACAACAGGCGCTGCGGTGGAGGCGGGCTGGAGGGGCTGGAGGGGCTTACCTGACCGTGGACCCGGGAGTCGGCGGCGCCGGGACAGTCGGCGCGTGCGCGATGGCGCGCCTGGGAGGTGCGCTACACTTCGACCGGGGCTAGGAGTCTGCGCCGCAGGAGATTCGCGGCGCGAAATGAGGGGTCCGTCCACGGCCTGAGTCACGTGCCGGGGCGACTTCGCCGGGCGGCGGCGCGCGGTGGGTTTTCGGCAGTTGGCGAACAAAGGACGAACTCGGTCTCCGCGGGCCGCATGGCGCGCCAGAGGCTGCGATCCGCGTCGAATTGTCGCCGTTGCGAGCTTCATGCCCCGCCTTTTACGCCGCCATCAGCACGTGCAGGCGCTTGACGTTCAACGCCCGGCACACCAAGTCCCACTCGCCCCGCACCTTCGCCAGTCCACGCAGGCTGAAGCGTCGGAAGCCCAGTACGTGCTTGATCCAGCCGTAGGGAGCCTCCGACAACCGCTTGCGCTCCGCATACACCGTCCGACCCGCCGGCGTCGTCAGCTTCTCCACCATCCGACCCGTCGCCGGATGTTTCTCCAGATTGCGGGTAGCCGCCTGCTTGCCCTCCCGGCCCGGCGCCACATACCCGTCAACGCCCCGCTTTTCCAGGTCCGTCAAGTCCCGCTCGTTGCAGTACCCCGCGTCGGCCAGCACCCCGCGTCGGCCAGCACCGTCGCCGGCTGCGCGTCGAACGTTTCCTCGACCGTGTCGAGCAACACCGGCAACTCACCGTAGTCGCTCGCGTTCGCCGTCAGATCCGTCGCCATCACCAACTGGTGGCCATCACGTACGCGAAAACGGGCGTTTCCGCCCGCATTTCCGTTCCCGTGCACGGCGCTGAGGTTCTGAAGCGCGGCCTGCAGAAACACCTGATGAGAATCGCCCGAATCGACGAGTCCGAGCTGTAGGACCGTATGGCCAGGCGCCAACGCAAACCTCCCAGACCGTCGAGACCCTCACCCACGACGAGGCGTCGCGGAAGAACATCCCCACGGCCGAGTTCCGGTCCGTGATGGACCGATCCGACCAGAGTCCCGTCCAGATCGCCTACGAGGGGCGCAACCGCGACCTCGACCCGCAGCTCGTCTGGCGCGGCAAGGACGCGCAGGACTGGTCCGATCTCGTCGTGCAGGCCCCGCCGCTCTTCATCCAGGAGAAGGTCCACCCGAAGGTGCTGGTCGATGACCTGCGCCGGCAACGCCGGAACGGGCGGGCCGGGCAGGGTGGTGGCGGTGCGGAGGTCCAGCCGGATCTGTTTGCCGACTTCAACGGGCTGCCGAGCGATGATGCCCGGACCGAGTTCTACCAGCACGACGCCAACTGGTCGAACCGGATGATTCTCGGCGACAGCCTGCAGGTGATGGCTTCGCTCGCCGAGCGCGAGGGGCTGCGCGGCAAGGTGCAGTGCATCTACCTGGACCCGCCCTACGGCATCAAGTTCAGCTCGAACTTCCAGTGGTCGACGACCAGCCGCGATGTGAAGGACGGCAAGGCGGACCAGATCACCACCGCCTACGTCGCCGAGCAATGGGGCCGCCGCTGGATCACTATCGACACATCCCGAGTGGCGCTGGCGCTCGCCCGTGCGCGCACCATGGGCGCGCGCTACCCGTACTACCTCCTCGCCGACAGTCCTGACGGGCAGCGAAAGGAAGCCGAGATCACGCGCAAGGCGCCATCGGACGCGCCCACGCGCGGCGACGTCCGGCAGGGGTTCGTCTACGAGCGGGTGCCGCACATCACGCTCAAGTCGATCGCCAACAACGCCGAGATCGACGTCATCTGGGAGCGCTGGCAGGAGACGCTGGGGCCGTTGCGCCACGACCTGAACGCCAGGCTCGATTGCGACTGGGAGGAGTGGCAGATTTCCCGCGAGGCCTCCGAGGATTGGCCGGCGGAGGCGGTCGAGACGCATCGGCTGTGGTGGGAGGCGCGCATCGCCCGGCAGCAGGAGATCGACGCCTCCATCGCGGCCAGGGCCGACTACGAGTACCTCTACGACAAACCCTACGAGGACAACCGGAAGGTCCGGGTGGCGGGACCGTTCACGGTGGAGAGCCTGTCGCCGCACCGCGTGCTGGCCGTCGACGAGGACGACGAGCTCATCGACCGCGCCGCCGAGCCGAGGGCCGACTACGGGCCGCAGCAGGACTTCGCGGGCATGATCCTGGAACAGCTCGCCACCGCCGGCGTGCAGCAGGCGCACAAGGTGGACCGCATCGCCTTCGCCGCCGTCACGCCCTGGCCGGGCGGTTACATCTGTGCCGAGGGACGCTACCGCGAAGGCGATGGAGATTCCGGCCCGGAGAAGCGCGCCGGGATCTTCGTCGGCCCCGAGTTCGGCACGGTGTCCCGCCCGGACCTGGTGGCGGCGGCGCGCGAGGCGGGCGACGCCGGCTTCGACGTCCTGATCGCCTGCGCGTTCAACTACGAGGCGCACGCGTCCGAGTTCAACCGCCTCGGCCGCATCCCGTTGCTGAAGGCGCGCATGAACGCCGACCTCCACATGGCGGACGAGCTGAAGAACACCGGCAAGGGCAACCTGTTCGTCATCTTCGGCGAGCCGGACATCGACATCTTCCCTGTCGGCGGAGAAGGCGCCGGCGGCAATCGGATCCAGGTGAAAATCAACGGCGTGGACGTCTTCCACCCGACCACGGGCGAGGTCCGCAGCGACGGCGCCGACGGCATCGCCTGCTGGTTCATCGACACCGACTACAACGAGGAGAGCTTCTTCGTCCGGCACGCCTGCTTCCTCGGCGCGAACGACCCCTACAAGGCGCTCAAGACGACGCTGAAGGCCGAGATCGACGCCGACGCGTGGGCGTCGCTCCACAGCGACGTCTCGCGTCCGTTCGACCGCCCCGAGTCGGGCCGCATCGCCGTCAAGGTCATCAACCACCTCGGCGACGAGGTGATGAAGGTGTTCCCGGTGTGAGCGGCGCGCATGGTGAAGTTGTGATGGATGAGGTGCAGGCCGCGTTCTACAGGCTGATGTTCCGCAATGCGTTTCTCGAGAAGAAGGGCAAGGAGTTCCAGGACTGGTTCGCCCGACTCGCGGCCCGTGCGTTCGGGCCGGATTTCGAGCCGGTTCGTCCGTACGGGAAGCGCGGCGATCTGAAGTGTGACGGACGAAGGATCAGCACCCGCACGGTCTTTCAGTGTTACGCCCCGTACGAGATGAAAGGAGGTGCCGTTGAACGCGAAGATCGAGCGGGACTTCGTCGGGGCGCGCGAGAACTGGGGCGGCGCCATGGCGGAGTGGGTTCTGGTCCTCCAACCACGGTGACGGGCTGCCGGCGTCATCGGGCCGGCTCCTTGACCGCCTGCGACAGGGTCATCCGGAAGTGACGATCGAGGTCTGGACGGAGCCCGCGTTACAGAAGCTCGCCGATGGTTTGCCCTTGGCGGATCAACAGGCGCTGTTCGGTTTCGCGCCATCGAAGTCCGGATTGGAGACGCTGGCGATGGCGGATCTCCAGCCGGTCATCCACAAGCTTCAGTTCATGGACCCCGAACCGGGTGAGGAACCGCTTACGCCGCCTTCGAGGAACAAGCTGGAGAAGAATCGGCTCTCGGCGGATGCGGCCGCTCTGCTTCGGCTTGGGCGCCGCAAGAGGCTCTGGTCGAGACGTGGTTCACGAAGAACAGACGCCCGGACCTGGGTGAGCGCATCGCGGAGGCCTTTCGGCGGCGGTACGCCGAGCTGAACGATGGCGCCAGATCCGCGGATCAGGTGTTCGGGCATCTGCAGCAGTATGCCGGCATGGGCGGCGAGCCGGCGCGCCAGGCCGCCGTGCTGGCCGTTCTGTCCTATTTTTTCGAGCGGTGCGACATTTTCGAGGATCCGGAGGAGGGGAATGATACTGCCGACCAAGCATATTCGGCCTGATCGGTGTCTGATCGGCTTGGGAGGCGAGGTGATCGGCACACTGGAACGGCCGATGACGATGTCGAAACTGTGGGACGCGATCCGGCGCCGCCGGTCCATCGACAACGCCAGCGCCGTCGTCGACTACCGGTGGTTCGTGCTTGCACTGGATCTGCTGTACACGATACGCGCCATCGAGCTCGACCGCGGCGTGATCCGCAGGGCAGGACCATGATCCGCTCAGTGGGCAGCGACCGCGAGTCCTTCAAGACGCTCACGTTCGGTCCCGGACTGAACGTCATCCTCGCCGACAAGAGTCGGGGCGCGAGCGATCGTCAGTCGCGCAACGGCGCGGGCAAGACCAGCTTCGTCGAGCTGGTCCATTTCCTGTTCGGTGCAGATGCCCGGCCGGCCGGGATTTTTCGATCGGAAGCTCTGCGGGACTGGACGTTCACGGCGACCGTCGACATGGACGGGAAGAGCTGCTCCATTTCCCGGAGCGGTCAGAAGCCGAGCCGTATCGACATTGCCGGCGACCTTGGAGAATGGCTGGCTGCATCAACCGAAGATCCGCCGCTGTTCCGCGGAGAAGAAGCGTCGCCGCCGGCCATGCGTCGGCAGGTGCTCTCGAACGAGCAGTGGAAGAGCGCTCTTGGCGCCGTCTGGTTTGGGCTTCCGGTGGACGGCGATGGCGCCGAGCGGTTCCATCCTGCGTTCCGTTCCCTCTTCTCGTTCGTGGCCCGCAGACAGGAAGGCGGAGGTTTCCAGGATCCGATGCAGCACTCGACGATGCAGCAGTTGTGGGATCGGCAGGTGACGGTCTGCTATCTGCTGGGATTGGACTGGTCGATTCCGGTTCGCTTTCAGGAATTGCGCGATCGCGAGAAGGTCACGAAGGAGCTTCGCAGAGCCGCCCGAACCGGCGAGCTTGGGCCGTATATCGGCAATGCCGCCGAGCTGCGTACCAGACTGGCGGTTGCGGAAGATCGGGCAAATCGCCTGCGCGGGAGACTCGATTCCTTCCATGTCGTCCCGGAATACAAGGAGCTGGAGCTCGAGGCCAGCAGGATTACCGGCGAGATCGACAGCCTGAACCTCGAGAACGTGGTCGACCACGATCTGATTCGCGAGTTGCAGGAATCGCTGGCCATGGAGAGCGCACCGGACACGCAGGAGCTGGCCAAGCTGTATGCCGAGGCCGGCATCGTCCTGCCGGAGTTGCCGCGCAGGCGGATTGCGGAGGTCGATCGGTTCCACCGCACCATCATCGAGAATCGACGCGCGCATCTCGGTGCGGAGATCGAGAGCGCACAAGAACGGGTCGCCGAGCGGGACCTGCGGAAGGACCGCCTCGACGGGCGGCGCGCACAGATCATGGGTGTGCTCAAGGCGGGCGGCGCACTTGAACACTTTACCGGACTGCGCGAGGAGCTCGGGAGAGCCGAGGCGGATGTCGAAATGCTGAAGCAGAAGCTGGCGACTGCCGAACGACTCGACAGGACGAAGACCGAGCAGGACCTGGAGCGCGCGCGCCTGGTGAAGGCGTTGCGTGACGACATCCACGAGCGTGACGACATCGTGCGCGAGGTCATCCTGTGCTTCGAGGAGCTCTCGCGTTCCCTCTACGAACGCGCGGGCAGCTTGACCATTTCCGAGACACCCAACGGCCCGCGGTTCGAGGTGCACATAGCGGCGGAACGCAGCAAGGGAATCACGAACATGCAGATCTTCTGCTTCGATTTCATGTTGATGGAGATCTGCGGCCGACACGGGCGTTGGCCCGGATTCCTGATTCACGACAGTCATCTGTTCGATGGCGTGGACGAGCGGCAAGTGGCCAAGGCGCTCCAGCTCGGCGCGCAGAGGGCAGAGGCCGGCGGCTTCCAGTACATCATCACACTGAATTCGGATTCCGTGCCGGCGGAGGGGTTTACGGAGGGATTCGACGTGCGGGATCACGTCGTCGAGCCCAGGTTGACCGACGCGACCGAGACAGGCGGACTGTTCGGCATCAGATTCAATTGAGGACACCGCGCACGGAGACCGAGGAGGTGGATGATGGTGGATGATCCCCATCGTGGCCGAGGTACGCGCGGCGAGGGACCGGCTCGCAGCAAGATTCGACTATGACCTGGAGGCGATTTTCCGGCACATCCAGGCGGAGGAAGCAAGATCGGGCCTGACGTACGTGCCGTGTCCGCCCCGCGAGACCGCGCTCGCAGATGGGGTGCGGGAGGGAGGGTCGCGCGCAGATGGACACGAGGTTCATGGATCCTGAGATCACCAGCAGGGTACGATTCGAGCGGCTGGGTCCCGATTGCGGGAGTCCGCGGTAGGAATGCAGTTCCGCATCGCCGACACCTTCACCGACAGTCTTGCCAGGTTGACCGGCGACGAGCAGAAGGCGGTCAAGACCGCGGCGTTCGACCTGCAGATGAACCCGGCGCATCCGGGCCTGAAGCTGCACCAGGTCGACCGGGCGAAGGACAAGGACTTCTGGTCCGTGCGGGTCAGCCGAGACATCCGGTTGATCGTCCACCGGACAGCTTCCAGCTTCCTGCTCTGCTACGTCGACCATCACGACGCGGCGTACCAGTGGGCCGAGCGCCGGCGGCTGGAACGGCATCCGACGACAGGAGCCGCGCAGCTCGTCGAGATCCGCGAGACGGTCCGCGAGATTCGGGTGCCGCGGTATGTGGAGGTGGACGTCCCGGCGTCCAGCGAGGGCGCGGTGGCCGGCGGACCCACGGCGTCGAAGACCGCGATCTTCGCCGACGCGTCGGACAACGATCTGCTCGGCTATGGCGTGCCGGTCGCATGGCTGGACGACGTGCGGGCCGCGACGGAGGACACGCTGCTCGACCTGGCCGATCACCTGCCGGGCGAGGCCGCCGAGGCGCTGCTGCAGCTTGCGACCGGCGGTGCGCCTGACCGCCCGGTGCCTGCCGTGGCGGGCGCCGATCCGTTCGCACATCCGGACGCGCAGCGCCGCTTCCGGGTGATGGCGGATGTGGACGCGCTGGAGCGAGCGCTGGACTACCCCTGGGAGAAGTGGACGGTCTTCCTGCACCCGGCCCAACGGCAACTCGTCGAACGCGAGTACCGTGGTCCGGCGCGTGTCGCGGGCTCGGCCGGCACCGGCAAGACCATCGTGGCGCTCCATCGGGCGGTGCATCTGGCGCGCGCGCATCCGGAGAGCCGCGTGCTGCTGGCCACCTTCTCCGATGCGCTGGCCGCCGCGTTGCGAACCCGCCTCAAGCGCCTCATCGGGAACGAGCCGAAGATCGCCGAGCGTCTCGAAGTGGATTCGATGAGCGGCATCGGTCGGCGCCTCTACGCGGCGAACGTCGGCCGCCTCAACTCGGCGACGGACGAAGACATCCGGGAGCTGCTCCGCCAGGCGGCAGCCGGTGTCGAAGGCCACCGTTTCGGTGCCCACTTCCTCTGGACGGAATGGAGCACGGTGGTCGACGCCTGGCAGATCGCGAGCTGGGAGGACTACCGCGCCGTGCAGCGGCTCGGCCGCAAGACCCGGTTGTCCGAGAAGCAGCGCGAGCTGCTCTGGTCGATCTTCTCGCGGGTCCGGTCCGCGCTCGCCGAACAGGGGAGGTTGACGGAGCCCGGCATGTTCGTGCGGCTTGCGGTGAAGATGGCAGAAGAGGCTGTGCATCCACCGTTCGACTTCTGCGTGATCGACGAGGCGCAGGACGTCGGCGTCGCGGAGCTGCAGTTTCTGGCGGCCCTCGGCGGGGGCCGGCCGAACAGCTTGTTCTTCGCCGGGGATCTCGGACAGCGGATCTTCCAGACGCCGTTCTCCTGGCGGGCGCTCGGCGTCGACGTGCGCGGGCGATCCCACACGCTGCGGATCAACTACCGCACGTCGCATCAGATCCGGCGACAGGCCGACCGGCTCCTGCCGCCCGAGCTGGCCGACGTCGACGGCAACGCGGAGCGGCGAGGAGCGACGGTCTCGGTGTTCAACGGACCCGCACCCGAGGTGAGGACGTTCGATTCGCCGGAGGACGAGACGGAGGCCATCGCGGACTGGCTTCGGGCGCGACAGGATGACGCCGATATCGAGGAGGTCTACGGTACCGAGCGGCATCTTCTCTACGTTGCCTGCACCCGCGCACGCGACCGGCTACTGGTGACCGGCGTCGACCCGGGCTCGGAGTTCCTCGACGACCTGCGGGCGGGGGAGTGACGGTGCGCACGCCCATCCAGGCCGCGGTTGAACAAGCTGACCGACGCTTCCTTCCAGGACCGCAACGGAGCGCCGGTTGTTCGGCGCCCTTACCGGCGCGCGAAACGGTATCGCGCGGTCGGCGCCGTCTACCCTGTGGAGGGACCGGTGCCGGGCCCTCTGGGAGTTCTCGGGGGAGTACGAAGAGCAATTTGGAAAGACGGCGTTCAGTGTGCTTCAAGCCGCATCGCAGTGGGCGCGGGACCAGGCACGGACCTCGCCCATCCAGCGTCACAGCTATGAACGGCGATGCGGGGAGATGCTGGAAACGCTGACAGCGGACCGGGGCTGGCCGAATCGTGAAGAAACCGCACAGGAGCAGATCGATCGCGTTCGCGATTGGTCGAGGATCCAGTTGCCTTCGACGTAGCCCTTCCTGGTTTGCGGCGCTCGTCCAGCCGAACGATCCCGACAGCTATTACTCGAGCCGCGAGCCGGTGCCGAAGGACCGCACGGTCGCTTTACCGCGCGCTGTCGCGCGCGTCCGGTATGATGCCGACCCATGGGGAACCGATACGCCCGACCGTCGGACTCGATCCGTTCGGGGACGCCATGACGAGAAACGAGGTGCTCCGTCTGCTTCGAGAGCACAAGGTGACGCTCGCCCGGCGCTTCGGCGTGATCGAGTTGGCCCTCTATGGGTCCTTTGCCCGCGATCGAGGCTCTGACGACAGCGACGTGGACATCCTGGTCCGGTTCGACGCGCCGCCGGATTGGAGGCGCTATTTCGGAGCGCAGGCATATCTGGAGGACCTGCTAGGCCGACCCGTGGACATGGCGACGAGCCGCGAGCTGCGGGCGGAGATACGCCCCTACGTCGAGCGCGAGGCGATCGATGTCTGATGCGGACCAGCCGCCTCGCGAGTGGCGCTTCTACATTGCGGACATGATCGAATTCGCCGAGAAGGTCCTGGCCTATACGAAGGATGTGGACCAGGACACGCTCGTTGCCGACCCTCTCAGATACGACGCGGTACTGCGGAACCTCGAGTTGATCGGTGAAGCCGCGACGCATATCCCCGGTCACGTGCGGGCCGCGCATCCGGACATTCCGTGGCGAGCGATTGTGGGACTTCGCAACCGCTTGGCGCACGGTTACCTGACCATCAGCGACCGCGTGGTTTGGACGACGATTCAGGAAGCCGTTCCGCCCCTCGTGCCGTCTCTGCGAAGCGTTTTGAACGCGGCCACCGACGACCGCGCATAGAGATGGCGAAGCGCAAGCAAGCCAGCACCGCGTCGGAGTCGCTCCACAGCGACATCTCGCGTCCGTTCGACCGCCCCGAGTCGTGCCGACATCGCCGTCAAGGTGATCAACCACATCGGCGACGAGGTGATGAAGGTGTTCCGGGTGTGATCGCCGCGCCCCGACGTTGGAGAATGTCCCATGGCGAGCGGTGAACAGCTCAAGGCGTTGCTGAAGTCGCACGCGGACGGCGATGACGACCGGTTCTTCTCCGTTGCCATGCAGGTGGCCGCCGATGAGGCGCGGCGCGGGCATGGGAGCCTTGCGGAGGAGCTGCGCACCCTGATCGATTGCGCCAAGAGCAAGCCGGGAGCCGGGGCGCCGGTCCCGATCGGGCGGCCGCGCGGCGAGTTGGCGAACCTGCTGGAAGCGTCCCATCCGAGCGCAAGATTGGGACAGATGGTGCTGGGAGAGGAACTCGGGGACCAGATCCGAGGCGACAGGACGAACGCGAGGGGTCTACTTCTTCGACGAGTTCGATGCCATCGGCTCGCAGCGCGGGCTCGCGAAGGATGTCGGCGAGATCCGACGCGTTCTCAACAGCTTTCTGCAGATGATCGAGCAGGATCGCTCGCACAGCCTCGTCATTGCCGCGACCAACCATCCAAGGATTCTCGTTCCTGCGCTTTTCCGTCGCTTCGACGACATCCTGCACTACGAGTTGCCCGATGGGTCTCTAATTGCGCAGCTCCTCAGGACACGGCTCGCCTCGGAGGCCGTGAAGCGGATCCGGTGGCGCAGCCTCGCCGACCTCGCGGCGGGCCTGAGCTACGCGGAGGTCGTTCGCGCCGCCGACGAGGTGCTGAAGGATGCATTGATTCACGAGCGGCCTCTGGTTCGCGAAGCGGACGTCCGGGTGATGCTGAAGGAGCGGCGGGCAATCGCCGACAAGCTCGCTGCGAGGCAAAACGTAGAAGCCGGCGGACACATGGCGAACGGGACGGACCGACGAAGTCGGTCAGCCCGCCGCGTGCAGGTCCCTGGCGGCGTCCAGGGTAGGCAGCCGGGCGATCGCCGCGCCGTTCTCGCGCTCCGCAAGCCGCAACCCCGGGCTCGGAGTTCCTCGACGACCTCAGGGCGGGGGAGTGACCGTATCGACGGTGACTGGGATGCCGAGTTCTGACGCGTGGTCGGGTCGAACCCGCGGGTCCGCGCGCGCTGCGGGCGAAGTTGCAGGCCCTGGTCGAGCCGGCGGCGCCTTGACGAGCGGCTTCCTCGTCCGGCACGCCTACTTCCTCGGCGCGAGGTGACCGGCCGGGGTGCGAGCGATAAGATCGATCCGCGACCACAGAACCGAAGGAGGCGGGAACCATGACCGCGAGCACCACCGTACGGCCGGTCGGACCGGCCGTACCCGACAGCGAGGACAATCGCGAGATCTGCTTCGAACAGGGCAAGGCGTGCGTGTACGAGCCGGAAAATGAACCGGGGATCATCGTCACCGAATGGCCGAACGGAGTCGTGGATCGGCACCATCTCGCGGACAAGACCCGCATCCGCCACTGGCCCGACGGAACGACGGAGAACCACCACGAGGACGACCCTCTCGAGTACCCGGCGTGGCCGCGCCAACAGCAGTAGGCAGAGCCCACACGCCGACGCGACAACACGGATCGGTGGCCCTCACGCAACGGCGTATTTTGAGCTGCTTCGGCAGCAACGCGAAGAAATCGAGCAAGCGTTGGGTCGCCTCGAATGGCGGGCGTCGACGATCGACCGAAAAGAACCGATCGTCCAACTGCTCCGGAGGGACACCGACCCGAACCGACAGGAGGATTGGCCAAATCAGATTCTCCAGGGAAGCGCTTGCTCTGGCGCAGCGGCTGGTAGATGCGGGGGCGGTACCGCGACGAGCTGCGCCGGACGCCGCGCACGTCGCGATTGCTGCCGTGCACAATGTCGAGTTCCTCGCTACCTGGAACTTCCGCCACATCGCCAACGCGACGGCACGCCCGCGGATCGAAACCGTTTGTCGCGATAGCGGCATCGAGCCGCCCGTTCTGTGCACACCCGAGGAGCTCACGGAGACCGAGGAGGTGGATGATGGTGGATGATCCCATCGTGGCCGAGGTGCGCGCGGCGAGGGGCCGGCTCGCAGCGAGGTTCGACTATGACCTGGAGGCGATTTTCCGGCACATCCAGGCGGAGGAAGCAAGATCGGGCCTGACGTACGTACCGTGTCCGCCCCGCGAAACCGCGCTCGCAGATGGCGCGCGCGAGGCTGAGCCGCGCGCAGGCGGACACGATGTTCATGGATCCTGAGAGCATCAGCAGGGTGCGGTTCGAGCGGCTGGGTCCCGAGTGCGGGAGTCCGCGGTAGGAATGCAGTTCCGCATCGCCGACACCTTCACCGACAGCCTCGCCAGGCTGACCGGCGACGAGCAGGGAACGGCAACGTCATCTCCGAGAGCGGCGAGCCGCGCCGCAGCACCGCGCATCCGCTGAGGAGGCGGGATGCTGGAAGAACATGATCGCATCGTGCTCACGGACGACGTTGCCGACCCGGGCGTGAAGGCTGGGGATGTGGGAACGATTGTTCACGTTCATCGGGACGCTGGAGCCTTCGAGGTGGAGTTTCTGACCCTGGATGGCCACACGGCGGCGGTGGCCACCGTGCCGTCGTCACAGGTACGTCCAGTGACCGGCGCGGACGTCACCCACGCACGCGACGTCCGGTCGGGAGCGATGGCGCCCCGGCAGGCGGAGCCAGCGTCGGACGACGACGGTGCGCAGCGGGATGACCATGAAGCTTGAGACGACCACGAAGGTCCCGGTGGAGCGGTTGCGGCTGGATCGGGGAAACCCGACGACGTGGAGCCGGTCGTGCGGACCCGGAACCCAGACATCAAGCGGCTTGGCGAAGTGCTCGTCAACGCGGAGGGACGCCATGTGCTGGAGCAGGGGCGAGGCCTGGACACCGCGCACGCGAGCACGGTGTCCGCCGACACGCGGTTCACCGCGTTGCTGCTGCGCGCGCGGAACGCCATCCGTGACGCGGCCGGTTCGCTACGGGCCTACGACGGGCAAGACCAGTCGCTCCTCGACATCGCCGATGACATCAAGGAAACGGCGGACATGTGTATCCCAGCATGGCGGCGTCCAGGGTGGGCAGCCGGGCGATCGCCGCGCCGTTCTCGCGCTCCGCAAGCCGCAGCTCGTAGAGCTTCTGGAGGTTGAGCCAGAACTCGCCCGAGGTGCCGAAGAAGCGCCCGAGGCGCAGCGCCGTGTCGCCGGTGACCGCGCGCCGGCCGTTGAGAATCTGAGTAATGCGGTTCACCGGTACCTCGATGCGCCGCGCAAGCTCCGCCGCGCTCATGCCGAGCGCGTCGAGGTCCTCGCGCAGCGTCTCGCCCGGGTGGATAGGCTCGCGGATGGGCCTGTGCCTCCTCATCGGTGGTAGTCGACGATCTCCACCCCGGCCGGGCCGGGGCTCTCCTCGGGCCATACAAAGCAGATCCGCCACTGGTCGTTGATGCGGATGCTCCACTGCCCCCGACGCCGGCCCCTGAGCGCTTCGAGCCGGTTGCCGGGCCGCGCCAGGTCGCCGAAGCCGACGGCCGCGTCGAGCTGGTCGAAGCACAACTGGCCAACAGCACAATGGGCCACGTCGTCGCCGCGACCCGAACGAACATGCTCCGCGACCTGGAGCGGGCGAAGATCGTCATCACCAACTACCACGCGTTTCTGCGGCGCGAGACGCTGGAGCGAAGGACATGATCCGGTTCTGCGAACGGGTACAGGCGCCCTTCAGACGAACGGATTGATGATGGTCAGGCCGTTGATGCGCCGTCCGTCCTGAAGGTCCTCCGTCAGCAGGGTGTCGCACCCGGCCGCGAGCGCCGACGCCACGATCAGGGCGTCGTAGAAGCTTAAGCCGTGTGAACGGGCGAGGTCGAGGCCGTGCAGATGAGTCTCGACGTCGACAGGACGAACCGGGCCGAGCGCCACGCGGACATCGGCGAGCGCGTCGGCGATCATGTCCCACTCCAGGCGGAACTTGCGGCGCAGGACGGCCGCGAACTCGTTGAGCACCTGCACGCTGATCACGCCGCCGGCCAGGATCGCCTCCCGCGCCGTCTCGCTCTTCGCGCCGGCTCCGTGCGCGTAGATCAGTACGTTGGTGTCGATGAAGGCGCTCATCGGGCGTTGGCTTCATCGCGGTCGAAGGAGTAGTCCTCGGGCAAGGACCATGCGCGGGCGCACATGCGTTCGACCGCCCGCGCGCGGCGGTCGTCCTTCGCGACTACGAGGCGGGTGGGCGCGGCGGCCACAACTTCCAGATCGTCTCCGGGCTTGATGCCGAGCTCGTCCACCAACGTTCGCGGCAACCGCACACCCAGGCTGTTGCCCCACCTGGAAACCACCATGACGCCTCCTGGATATCCGTGCCGATCAGGATATCATGTCTCCGTCCTGCTCACCGCGTTCCATGTGCGGCCGAGCGCCCTGCGGCTGCGCGGCGGCCGGATGCCCGCCGGCCGTCAGGGAAGCCGCGGCGAGGCAGCCGGCAAGCATCCAGCCGGCGCGAGCGAGTGTTCCGTGCATGTCTTTCCTCCTCTTGGCCCCGCGGCGGCGAACGACGCAACTGCCGTGCGCGTGGCCGTTCGTTGATGCCGAGGATAACGCGCGGCGGGCGCGGATGGCGCGGGCGGCCCGGTCGAGGAGAGCGATTGCGCACAGGACAGCAGCAGCGTCATGATGACGGCATGCTCGATGCCCGCTTGAGCCAGGCGCCCGGTCCCGGCTGCGGATTCCTGTTGCCCGAACCTGGCCCGGCATCACCGGAAGGAAGGCCGAGATGACGTTTGCTGACGTGCGGTGGACGGCGCCGGCGCTGCTGCTGCTGGCCGCGACGGTATGGCTGGCGGCCGGCGACAAGACGGTGGAGGCCCACGGCAGCGAGGCGCGCTACGTCGAGGTGGCGCCGTGGCAGCGGGACGGCATTCCGCGCGTGCTCGCGGTGAGCCGATCCGAGCTGGGTACCCCGGGCACCCGGCGCACGATGGAGGTGCGGGACGTCGAGGGCCGCTCGTGCCTCGTCGGCGCGCTCTTCGCGCTGGACGTCGACGACGACTATGCCTTCGACATCGACGAGTCGGTCACGCTGACGTTGACCTATGCCACGGGGCTGACGACGCCCTTCGTCGTCGGGTGGGACCGGAACGGCGGCGAAGGCGTCGGCGTCACCGCCGAGCTCGCCACGGAGCCCGGCGGCGTCTTCGCGAGCACCACGCTCACCCTCGACCGCGCCCGCTTTGCTGGCCGCGGCGTCCGGGGCACCGACCTTGCCGTGAGCGCGCGGGAAGGCATCGCCTTGTGTGACGTGTCCATCGAGCGCAGCGGCGAGACGCGGCCGCCAACCCGGTTCGGACGCCTCATGCTCGACGTGCGCGACGGCGACGGCGGCCCGGCCGTTCCGGCTCGAGTGGGTCTGTACGACGCCACCGGCCGCGCACCCCTCCCTTCCGGCCGGGCGCTGAGCATCCACCGGTTCACCGACGAGATCCGCCTGCTGCGCGTCAACGCGCGCACGGCCTGGCCGTCGAGCAACCGCCTCGCCTTCTATGTCGACGGCAGCTACGAGAGCCGCCTTCCCGCCGGTGCCTACGAGCTGGTGGTCACGCGCGGGCCGGAGTACCGATCCTATCGCGGCGCGATCGAGATTCGACCCGACGAGACGACCGCGGTCACCGTCCCGCTGCAGCGCTACGCCGAACTGCCCGCCGCCGGGTGGTTCTCGGGCGACTCGCACGTCCACCTGATGCGCGACCGGCCGGCGGACGACGCCGTCTGGGGCCAGATCGCCGCCGAGGACCTCTACGTCGCCAACCTCCTGGAGATGGGCAACGTCGCGGGCACCCACTTCAAGCAGCCGGCGTGGGGCCGGGCGGGGCGTTACGCGCGCGACGGCCGGGTGCTGGTGTCGGGGCAGGAAGATCCGCGGACCGGGCAGCGGGGCCACACCATGCACTGGAACATCGAGCGGCCCGTGCACGAGCCCGACTCCTTCTTCGAGTACCACGAGATCTTCGAGAACACGCGCCGGCAGGGCGGCGTGACCGGCTACGCGCATCTCGGCGAGCTGTTCAACGGCCGCTGCGGTCTGGCCCTCGACGTGCCGTTCGGCCTGGTCGACTTCATCGAGGTGCTGCAGGGCGGGCGGCTGAACACCCGGATCTGGTACACGTTCCTCAACCTCGGCTACCGGGTGCTGCCGGTCGCCGGCGCCGACTTTCCGTACTTCGGACCCACCCTGCCCGGCGTCGAACGCACCTACGTCCGGCTGGACGGACCGTTCTCGGCGGACGCGTGGTTCGACGCGTTCCGGGCGGGCCGCGCCTACGTCACCAACGGCCCCTTTCTGGAGCTCTCGGTCAACGGCCGGCGGATGGGCGACGAGCTGCGCGTCGCCCGCGGGACGCCGCTCGTCATCGAGGCTTCGGCCCGGCTCAACCCCGGGTTCGACCGGCTCGACCGGTTGGAACTGGTGGTCCTTGGCGACGTCGCGGCGACCGCAGCGGCGGACGGGACCGACGCGGTGACGCTGAGCCACGAGATGGCGGCGGAGAGCAGCCTGTGGATCGCCGTTCGCGCCTGGGGCGGGCGGCAGGAGCCCCGCGACATGACGGTGGCCCACAGCGCACCGATCTACGTGGTGGTCGGCGACGAGCCGACCTGGAAGCGGGAGGCGGTTCCAGAGCTGGTGGCCGATCATCGTGCGCAGTTGCAGGCGCTGCTCTCCGCGCCGATCGATCCGCGGCAGGACCTGGAGACCTGGGAGACGGCCACGACGCTGGTCGAGCGGTGGCGCGAGCAACGCGCACGCCTCGAGCCCCGCGTGGCGGAGGCCGACCGGCGGTACCGGGGGTTGCTGGAACGATTCCGGCGCTCCGGATCCGGGGCGGACGCGGGCCGGCGGTGACGAATCGGTGCCGCAGCCCCATGGCGAGCTCTTCGCGATGCGCGCCGACGGCACCGGTCCGAGAACGCGACGAGGACGGCATGAAGAACGCTTCGAGTGCCGTCGACGCCCTGATGAGAACGGTTCAGTCGTTCGCGGCCCCCTGCAGGCGGCCCGCGAGCCGGAAGGCCCTGTACGCCCCCCGCGACAGGATGGAGAGCGCATTCCCAACGTTCAGGAACCGGCCGCGCGGCAGGAACTCCGCCACGTCCAGATCCTCCATCGCGGCCAACGCGCGCTCAAGCCCCGACTTCACCAGATCGTGGAGCCGCTGGTTTCCGAGGTCGAGCCCGCCGCATGCCAGGATGCAGGGCATGAGAACACTCAGCATGTTCTGGCGGTAGCTGCGCCAGCAGTCGTCGAACGTGAAGTCCCGGGCCCCCAGGCGGCACACGATGTCGTGGTACTCCTCGAGCGCCTCGCCCTCGATGCGGCGGCGGTCGCCGGGGACGACGTTGGTCCCGAGGAAGTACGCCACGTCGTAGAGGCCGGCGCCCAGCCCGCAGCCCTGCCAGTCCACCACCGCGAAGTCGTCCCCGCCGGCAGTGCCGCCGCCGGCCGAAGCGCCGCCGCCGACTTCGGGACCGAAGAACAGGTTCTCCCCCCGGTAGTCGCCGTGGATGAACGTCCTGGGTCCGGCCGCGACCGCCGCGAGGTGCGCGGTGATTCTCGGTCCCAGAGCCTCGGCCAGCCGGCGGGTCTGCGGGGAAAAGGAGTCGCCGAAGCGCTCGAGAACGACCGGAAGGCACAGCAGACAGGCGATCTGCATGAAGCGCCGGAACCTCGGGGCGAGGACGTCGCTGCAACCGGACAGTGCCGGGCACTCGACCGCGCCCCAGAACTGCCCGTGCAGCCTGGCGATCTCCCGTACCGCGAGCCTCGCCCGCCCGGCCGAGACGCCCGCGGCCTGGACCGGCACCTCCAGGTCGCGCAGATCTTCGAGCACCAGGACGAAGCGGTGCGTATCTTCGTCGAAATCGCCGTACAGCAGGGCCGGGGATCGGATGCGCGCATGCCGCGCCACGCGGCGGTAGTACAGGCACTCGCGCTCGTGCATCGACAGCCACTTCGCGAACCGGAACGCCCTGCGGTCCGCGGTAGGCAGCTTGACGATGACGGTGGCGGGATCCGCGGCGAGGCCGCCGTCGACGGTCAGGTGACAGCGCAGGAGCCTGCCGAAGGCATTGGTGGCTGATCCGAGGTCCTCGACGACGACGTCCCCGATCGCCGGACAGGCGGATGCGCCGCCCGCGGCCAGCGCCCGCTGCATCCAGTCCGCGTCAATCGCGGCCGGGTCGTCGCAGAGGGCCGGGCGGTTGGTCATGTCGATTCTCCCGCCCGCGGCCGCCGGGCGCGAGAGTGGTCACTCGACCTCGATGAAGATCGGGTTCGAGTAGAACCAGAGGTCGTGCCAGGGGTTCTCCCCGGCGCCGTCCATCGGAGGCTCGAGGTCTTCGGTGCTGGTGCCGCGCACCCGCAAGTAGAGGTCGCGATCCACCGGGGGCAGCACCGCCTCGACGGCGTAGCGGTCTCCGTCGCGGGCCAGCGCGTCGCGCGTGAACCGGGCGAGGACCCGCGTCGTGGGGTTGCGGTCGTTCGCCGGATCGGAACCCGGTCCCCGCACCTCGCCCACGATCAGGTCGACCCGCCGGACGGCGGGGTTCTCGCCCGCCGCGTTCGCGGTCTCCGGGTCGCGGAACCGGACGGTGGCGGTCACCTGTGCCCCCGGCGCGACCCGCAGCGTGCCGCCGAGCCCGGCCTCGTGCCTACCGCTCGCCAGGCTGACGTCGAGCTCGGTCACGAGGTCCCCGGCGACCGCGAACATGCGGCCCTGCCGCAGGCCGTCGAGGACGTCGGCGTAGGTCGGGCTCGCGTGGACCCAGGTCTTGTGGAACTCCCCGGGCCAGAAGTCGCTGCCGGCCCTGACCGGCTCGGAGTAGTGGAAATGCGAGTCGGACGACGCCACGATCCAGAACCGGCGCCCCTCGCCGAGCAGCGCGTCCCACAGGCCGCCGACGATGGCGGTCATCTGGTCGAAGCCCCCCAGGGTCTGCGCCCCTGGGTTCGAGTAGGAGCCGCGGTACACGCTGCTGTTCTCGTCCGTGAGGGTGGCGGCCTGGTGGCCGGGTGCGCCTTCCATCCCGCGGTACACGTCCGGCGCGACGTCGTTGTTCTCCCGGAACTCCCACGGCTCGTCGCGACCGTAGCGCCCGATCGCCTCCGCCGACCGGGAGGGATGGTTCGCGAACAGAATCGGCAGCCTGTCCAGCCCCTGCATGTGCGCCAGCGCCTGTCGCCTGAGACCCGCCGACTGCCGGCGCGGGTCCGGGGGCCGGGCCCAGTCCTCGTTGGCGTCGAAACGGCTCTCGATCTCGTACAGCACCGACGCCTCGTCCTCGGCGCGGGGGATGATCAGCGTGTGGTGGTCCATGCCCGGCATGTTCAGCTCCATGCCGTAGAACTGCAGCACCTCGGGAACGAGATCGCGCGAGAGGGTGAGCTCGCGGTACGCCTGCTCCAGGTTCACCTTGGAGTGGTACGGGCCGCCGTGATCGGTCGTCACCATCCAGCGCAGGCCGAACCGCCGCGCCATCGCCGCGTTGCGCGGGGTCGAGTAGAGCGCGTCGCGTCCCTTGATGGGGATCGGCGGGACGGAGCGGTAGTCGTAGCCGGTGCTCCAGTGGCTGTGGATGTGCGAGTCGCCGGCCAGCCATTCGCGCTCGGCGGCGGGTGCGGCCAGTGCGAGTGCGGCCGCCGCGCACAGCACGCCGGACCAGACGAGGCGCGGAGAGGGGGCACGCTGCGAAGACATGGTGGCAATCCTAGCCCGAAAATCGTCGCCTGCGGCTCCGATTCCCGCCCAACCGGGCCTGCCTGGGAGTCTGCCCCGTTTCTACGGCGCAGACTCCTAGCCCGAAGCCGGCGGGGCCGGTCGTTCCCTCGGCGAATCTTCCATTCCGGCAGTCGCGGCGCACCGGCGGCGCGCCACGCGGAACCGGAAGCGGTCGTCGGGGCTGGGCGTGGGGACCGGACTGATCTTCAGAACGTAGTCGGGAGGGTCCAGGGCCAGCTCGACTTCGCGGACGATGGTGGCCATCGTCGCGGCGATGGCCACCTCGGCGAATCCCGCCCCGAGGCAGACGTGCGGGCCGGCGCCGAACGGGACGAACACGCCGGGCTGACGGTGCTCCCGCCGCTCGGGGGCGTAGCGCTCGATATCGAAGCGCTCGGGCTCGGGAAAGTACTGCGGCAGATGGTGCGGCACGGTGGTTGCCACGATGACCGTCTCTCCGGCCGGGATGGTGTAGCCGGCGAACTCGAACGTGTTCGACACGGTGCGCGTGATCGCCGGTGCGATCGGATACATCCGCAGCGTCTCGAGCGCGACCCGGTGCGTGACATCGAGACGGCGTGCGGCCTCGGCGGTCAGCGTGCCGTGCGCGAAGCTCGCATCCGCCTCGGCCCTCATCCGGTCGAGCAGGTCGGGGTGCTTCAGCAGCGCGTAGAGCATGAACGCGCACGTGCTCCCCACGGTGTCGAGCCCGGCGATGAACGGCCCCAGCACCGCCGGCATCAGGTCGGTCTCGGGCAGGAACTGCGGGTCGACATGGTGGAGCGCCAGCAGGTCGTCCACGAGGTCGGGCTCGCCGGACCGACGGTCCGGGCCGTGGACCGCCCGCACCGTCGCGTAGAGCTCCTCGACCCGCTGACGGGCGCGCCGGAAGCGCGGGGTCCGCATCAGCACGGCCGGCCGCTGGCGGGTGACGCGCGCCGCGAGGAGCGTGCGCACGAAGACGATCATGTCGTCCAGGTAGTCGCGGGGCGACACGCCGGCAGCGATGGTCCCGAGCTGTTCCGTGATGATGCGCTGCAATGCGTACAGGCCGGGGATGGGCTCGTCGAGGGGCCACTCGGCAACCTCGCGTCTCGTGATGGCGATCACGTCGTGCAGGTGCTCGTGGATGAACGAGCGCGAGTAGCCCGGCTGCTGCGCCTTGCGCATCCGGACGTGCTCGGCCCCGTCCATGCTCACCATCGAGCGCGCCGCGCCCAGCTCCTTGTCGAAATCCATCCAGAACTCGCGCGAGCGGAGGTGCCTGCTGCCCTCACGCGTGACGAACAGGTTGGCCTCGGGTCCCGCAAGCACGGTGAACCTGCGGTGGAGCGCGCGGACGCGGAAGACGGGACCGAGTTGCAGGTACTGCCGGGTGAAGAATGCCCCGACGTCGCCGGCCATGGCGAGTGCATCCCCGACCAGGGGCAAACTCGGCGCGCTGGGCGGTGCGTGCGATGGGGTAGCCGTCATCGGGTGCTACCTCGTCGGGTCTGACGGGCCGCTACCCCTCCGAACCTCGCCGGCCTGATGGAGCCAGGAACAAGTATTCTCAAGAGCATCGGCTGCAACCGCTACAACACGCCAATCGTACACCGTCTGAAGCCTTCCTCATGAGAAGTCGTTCGGTCCGGCCATGCGGTAGCCGACCCCGCGCTCGGTGAAGATGTAGGTGGGATTGGAGGCATCGTCGCCCAGCTTGCGGCGCAGAATCTTGATAAAGGGGCGCACCAGCTCCGGGTCGGCGGATTGCTGCCTGCCCCACACCTGACGCAGCAGGGACTCGTGGGTCGATACCCGTCCTGCGTTGACCGAGAGCACGCGGAGCAGCTCGTACTCGGTGGCCGTCAGCGGCACGTGGCGTCCGTCCACCGTGACGCGCCTCTGCTCGTAGCGGATGACCAGCTCCCCCACCTGGAAGGGCTCGGGCGCGGCCCGCCTGCGCAGGGCGGCCTGCACTCTCGCGATCAGCTCGGTCGGCGAGAAGGGCTTGACGATGTAATCGGCGGCGCCGCTCTCCAGAGCCCGTGCGATGGTCTCCTCCCTTCTGTAGCCCGAGATGAAGATGACGGGCAGGTCGGCCAGCTCGGAGATGCGTTCCATCAACTCGATCCCATCGGTCTCGGGCAGCATCAGGTCCAGCAGGACCAGCCGAGGGTTCTTCGTCTTGATGAGGCGGGTCAGCTCGCGCGGGTCTCCGGTCACGACCGGGGCGTAGTCCGCCGCCGCGAGCGCGTCCCGAATGTATCGGAGCGTCTGCGGGTCGTCGTCCACGACCAGGATGCGGGTTCGCTCTTCCGCACTCCGCCGCGGGCCGGAACGCTGCCGGGCGGCGCCCGTCGGGGTCGCGTCGCCGAGCTCCGCGGCCATCGGGATCGTGAAGGTGAACCGCGTTCCCTGGCCCGTCCCGCCGCTCGTGGCCCGGATGCGGCCTCCGTGCGCCTCCACCAGTCCCTTGCAGATGGCCAGGCCCAGGCCGGATCCCCCGACCCCGGGCTTGCCGTCGCCGCCCACGACGTACTTTCGGAACAGGTGCGGCAGCCGGTCCGCCGGAACGCCTCTCCCCTGGTCGGAGACCGAGATTGCGACGTGAACGCCATCGCGCTCCGCGTCGATGCGGATGGGAGACGACTCGGGAGAGTGCCTGGACGCGTTGGAGAGGAGGTTGTTCAGGATCTGGACGATGCGCCGTTCGTCGGCCAGAACCCGGGGCAGGTCGGGCGGCAGGTCGATGTGAAGGGTGTGCCGGGCGCCTCCGCTCAGGAACGTGTTTCTGGCCTGGTCCACCAGGGCGGCCACCTCCAGCGGCAGGGGCGCCACCGACAGCGTGCCGGTGTCGATGCGTCCCGCGTCCAGCAGGTCGCTGATCAGGGCGTCCATGCGATCGGCCTGTACGTCGATGATGCGGAAGAACTGGCGCACCTCGGCCGGGTCCAGGACCCGCGAGGCGGCCAACACGGTGGCGGTCGAGCCCTTGATCGAGGTCAGCGGCGCCCGCAGCTCGTGGCTCACCATTCCCAGGAACTCCGCGCGCCGACGCTCGAGCTCCTCCAGCGGCGCCATGTCCTGCAGGGTGACGACCACCGACTCGACCGCACCGTCGGTGGACCGGATCGGCGTGGCGTTGACCAGCGTCGTGACATGCCGCCCGTCGGGGACCGAGAACGTGACTTCTTCGGCCCGCAGCGTCTCGGCGTCGCCCAGGGCCCTTGCCAGCGGAAACTCGTCGAGGACGATCTCGCGCCCGTCTGCGAACCGGACCGTCATCGCCTTCAACAGGTCTTCCGGGGCCTGGCCCGGGCTGAGCAGTCCCTCGACGATCCGCTTCGCTTCCAGGTTGACCAACAGCGCAGCGCCGGTCCTGGCATCGAAGACCGCGACGCCGACCGGCGAGGTGTCGACCAGGGCCTCGAGGTCGGAGCGGGCCCGCTGCTCGGCCCGGTGCGTGCGGGCGTTGGCGATCGCCGCTGCCGCCTGCGCTGCAAACAGCAGCAGGACCTCTTCGTCCTCGTCGGTGAACTCCCGTCCGCCTTCCTTCCCGCCGAGAAAGAAGTTGCCGACCTGCACGCCCCTGTGCCGCATCGGCGCTCCCTGGAAGGCATTGGCGGGTATGAGGTCCGCATCGATGCCGAGCGCGCGAACGTAGCCGTGCAGGTCCGGCAATCTCACCGGGGATGGCAGATCCCGAAAGTGCTCGTAAAGCCGCGTCCCGTCGGGCCAGTGCATGAGCTGCCTTTGCTGCTCCGGCGTGAACCCGGACAGGACGAATTCCCGGGAATGCCGCGCGTCGTCGATGGTGGTGATCCCGGCGTACCGGGCTCCCGTCAGCGCCCGCGCCGCCTCCGCGATCTCGTTCAGGACGGTGTCGACGTCGAGGCTTGCACTGATGCGCAGGATCGCCGCGCTCAGGCCGGCCATGCGCTCCCGTAGCGCCTCGACCTCCCGCGTGAGTTCCTCTGCGCTCCTCACTGGTCCATCCTCGCCGAAGTTACCGTGTTTTCATGTGAAAACCACAATGTTTCCGCATAACTTCACGATGTCTTCATGGGTGCTCGCTACAATCGGCAGTGCCTCCATGGTGAAGTCACGTCCTGATTTCGATCATCGCATCCGGTGGGATGCGGGCGTCCTCATCGTCCTGCTGCAGGGGCGCCTGGACAGATACGCGGCCGGCCCCTTCGCCAAGGCTATGAATGGAATACTCGAGGGCGACGTCGGAGGCGTGGTCTTCGACTGCGAGAAGCTCAGCTACATGAGCGTTGGTGGTCTTCGCGTCGTACTTGCTGCCGCCCGATCGATGCGTGAGCAAAAGGGGCGTTTCGTCTTGTGCAACCTGGCTCCCGATCCGATGGAACTCTTCCGGCTGACGGACCTGCACACGGTCATTCCGATCTGCGACTCGGTCGACGCCGCCTCGGCCGCGGCCCGCGGCTGACCGAACTGCTCCGAAATTCTCGAAGCCTCGGTTTCCGGAGACCCGCGGGGCCGCTTGTGTCGGAGCTGCGGCTCACATTCCGGCCGTCCGTATGCTGTAGTTGTCGTTGCGCCACATCAGCATCCGTCCGTCGGGCATCTCTTCGAAGATGAACTCCTCGCCGAGATCGCCGTTGTCGCGCACCCGCCGGAAGGTGCCGTCCTCGATGTGGCGGAGGCGGGTCAGCGAGTCCAGCGGATCGTCGGTGGGGAGCGGCAGCACGTGCAGATCGCCCTCCCGTACGAGGACCGCGCTCTCTCCTCCGAGAGGCCGCTGGTAGGTGCCGGTGAAGCGCATGAGGGTCTCGTCGTCGACCGCCGCGGCGCCGCCTTCGACGCCGGCGGGAATCTCCTCGGCGGGGGCATCGCCGTCCTGCTTCCCCGCGGCCTTGCGCAGGGCGGGCGCGACGATGTCGTAGGCGGTCTGTGCGAACCCGCGGGAATTCACACCCTGGCCGTTCGTCATGAACGCCGTGGCGACCTTGTCCTGCGGGCGCAGCAGAAGATGGCTGCGGTAGCCCGGGCAGGAGCCGCCGTGGCCCACGAAGGTGTCGCCGTCGGACTTCCACACCGAGAAGCCCAGCCCGTAGGTGGTGTCGCCGTCGGGCTCGAGCCAGTGCACGCGGTGCATCTCGCGCAGCGTGTTCCGGTCGAGCAGCGCGTCGTCTCCCTCGAGCACGCGGAACTGCCACGAGGCGAAGCGCCCCAGGTCCTCCACCGTCGAGACGAACCCGGCCGCGGGGCTGATGCCGCGCACCTGGTAGTCCGGAATCAGTTGGCGTGTGCCGTCCCGCCCGCGCGCCGTGTACCCGCTCGCCAGCCGGTTGCCGCGGAAGCGGTCCTGCAGGTCGGTGAAGGTGCTGGACATCCCCAGCGGGTCCAGGATGTTCGCGCGGATGTAGTCGTCGTAGGCCCGCCCGGACGCCGCCGCCACGATCTCGCCGGCCAGGGTGAGCCCCAGGTTGGAGTACTGGTAGTAGGTGCGCGGGGGATACAGCATCGACTGGGTGGGAAGCGTGCCGACGATCTCCTCGTGGGTCGGGAAGGGATAGTCGGGGCCGGTCCAGTACGGCGCGCCCGCTTCGCGCGGGAGCCCCGAGGTATGGGTGAGCAGCCCTTCGACGGTGACCGGTCCCGCCTCCGGGTCCTCGTCCTGGATGTGGAACCAGTCGAGGTGCTTCGCCACGGGATCGTCCAGCTCCACCTTGCCCTGGTCGCGCAGTTGCAGCACGCCGACCGCGGTGAAGAGCTTGGAGATGGAGCAGATGGAGTACATCGTCGACGGGGTCGCCCGCTCCTCCCGCTCCACGTGCGCGTACCCGTAGCCCTTCGCCCACACGAGCTCCTGACCGTGCACCACCGAGAGCGAGGCGCCGGGGATGCCGCCGTAGGCCTGCGCCGCATCCATCCAGACGTCCAGCAGATGCAGGGCTTCGGCGACGCCGGGATCATCGGCGAGCGACTGCTGCGCATGAAGCGGAAGCGCGGCGAGCAGGAAGAGCGCAAGCGCCGCGGCGCCGGCGTGGATACGGGACGCTGGCCGAAGCGGGATGTGCGGTGTCTTCATCGGCGTAGTGTACCGATGGGCCACGGGCAGGTCCATGAAAGAGAGCCGGGATGGTTGTTGCCGCGCCGCGAGTCGTGGCATGGTGGTAGTAGTGACTACCGTTGCATCGTTCGAGATCGAGTACCGGCGATACCTCGATCCAGCCGGTCGTCCGGAACGGTCGCTGCCAGCTTTCGCCCGCGAGCGTGACGCGCTCGTGTCGCTGTATCGGGCGATGGTGCTGACGCGCACCTTCGACGCGAAGGCAATCGCGCTGCAGCGCACCGGCCGGCTCGGCACGTACCCGTCGTGCCTGGGTCAGGAGGCGGTCGCGGTGGGGCTCGGGGACGCCATGGCGGCGGACGACGTGCTCGTGCCCTACGCCCGCGAGCAGGGCGCCCAGCTTCTCCGTGGGGTCACGCTGACCGAGTTGTTCCTCTACTGGGGCGGCGACGAGCGGGGCAGCGACTTCGGCCGTCCCCGCGAGGACTTTCCGATCTGCGTGCCGGTCGCCAGCCACGCCCCGCACGCGGTCGGGGTTGCCCTCGCGTTTCAGCTTCGGAACGAGCGCCGGGTCGCGGTGTGCGTATCGGGCGACGGCGGCACCTCCAAGGGCGACTACTACGAAGCGCTGAACGTCGCGGGCGCTTGGCGGCTGCCGGCGGTGTTCGTGGTGACCAACAACCAGTGGGCCATCTCGCTGCCGCGTTCGGCCCAGACGGCGGCGGCCACGCTGGCCCAGAAGGCGATCGCCGCCGGGTTCGCGGGTGAGCAGGTCGACGGGAACGACGTCATCGCGATGCGCGACGCGGTGCACCGTGCCCTGTCGCACGCACGCGACGGCGCCGGTCCGCACCTGATCGAGGCGATCACCTATCGGCTGTCCGACCACACCACCGCGGACAACGCGAGTCGCTACCGCGACGACGAATCGGTCGGACGCCGTTGGCGCGAGGATCCGATCGCGCGGCTGCGCGCCCACCTGACCGACGCGCACGGCTGGTCGAAGGACGAAGAGGAAGGGACGCTCGCGTCGTGCGCCGCCGACGTGGAACGCGCCGCGGAGGAATACCTGGCAACGCCGCCCCAGCCGCCCGAGGCGGTCTTCGACTACATGTACGAGCGTCTCCCGGCCGATCTGACCCGGCAGCGCGCGGCGGCCGCGGAAGCGCGGGCCGCCGCGGCGCGATCCGATGATGGTTGAGATGGTCGAGCGGGTCGAGCGGACGATGGTGCAGGCCCTCAACGCCGCGCTCGCGCGGGCGATGTCGGAGGACGAGCGCGTGCTGGTGCTCGGCGAGGACGTCGGGATCGACGGCGGCGTCTTCAGGGTGACCGACGGTCTGCTGGATCGCTTCGGGGCCGCCCGCGTGCGCGACACGCCGCTCGCCGAGACCGCGATCGCGGGGTTGTCGGTGGGCGTCGCGGCGCAGGGGTTTCGACCGGTCGCCGAGATCCAGTTCATGGGGTTTCTCCACTCCACGGTCGACCAGCTCGTATGCCACGCGTCCCGGCTGCGGTGGCGAACCCGGGGGCGGCTGACCTGCCCGCTGGTGGTTCGCGCGCCGTACGGTGGCGGCATTCATGCGATCGAGCATCACTCCGAGAGCATGGAGGCGATGTTCGCCCACGTCCCGGGCCTGCGCGTCGTCATCCCGTCGTCGCCCGCCCGCGCGTACGGGCTGTTGCTGGGGGCGATCCGCGATCCGGACCCCGTGCTCTTCCTCGAGCCGAAGCGGATCTATCGTGCGTTCAAGGAGGAGGTGCCGGACGACGGCACGGCCGCGCCCCTCGATTCCTGCTTCCAGCTTCGCGACGGGGACGACCTGACGCTGGTGACCTGGGGCGCCATGATCGTGGAGACGCTGGCGGCCGCCGAGCAGTTGGCGGCGGCCGGCGTGACCACCGACGTGCTCGACGTCGCCACGCTGTCACCGCTCGACATGCCGACGATTCTGCGCTCGGTCGAGAAGACGGGACGCTGCGTCATAGTGCACGAAGCGCCGTTGACCGCCGGTTTCGGAGCGGAAATCGCGGCGCGGCTGGCGGAGCACGGGCTG
Source organism: Vicinamibacterales bacterium (assembly GCA_965222905.1). Lineage (GTDB taxonomy): Bacteria > Acidobacteriota > Vicinamibacteria > Vicinamibacterales > UBA8438 > WTFV01. The sequence goes on from OZ244976.1 coordinate 1,175,124, forward strand.
CTGTCGCTGCGGGCGCCGGTCAAGCGGGTCACCGGCTACGACACCGTGATGCCCCTGCCGCGCCTGGAGCATCTCTACATGCCGTCGACCGCACGCGTGCTGGCGGCGGCTCGGGAAACGCTCGCATTCTCCTAGGGAGCCACTGGTTGGCCGCAACCACGACGGACACGTTCACGCTTCCCGACCTCGGAGAGGGACTCCACGAAGCGGAGATCGTCTCGTGGCACGTGACCGAAGGCGACCACGTGGTCACGGATCAGCCGCTCGTGGCGGTCGAGACGGACAAGGCCGTGGTCGAGATCCCCTCGCCGCGGTCGGCGCGCGTCGTCAGGTTGCACGGCGGAACGGGTGACCGGGTCACGGTGGGCGATGCGCTGGTCGAGTTCGAGTCCGCCGACGCGCAGGCGGATGCGGGTACGGTCGTCGGGACGATCGACACGACCGCGACCACCGAGACCTCGCACGCCGCCGCGCCCAGGGCCGCCGCCGGCAGGATGACCCCGGCGGTACGCGCGCTGGCCCGCAAGCTCGGCATCGATTCGGCGATGGTGCAGGGGACCGGACCGGCTGGCGCGATCACGACGATCGACATCGAGCGCGCGGTGCAGGCGCTCGCCGTGGCGGCGCCCGCCGTGCCGCTGCGCCGCGCCCGGCGCGCGATGGCCGAGCGCATGGCGAAGGCCCACGCCGAGGTCGTCCCGGCGACGGTGACGGATCGGGCGGACGTCGATGCGTGGCCGGCGGGCGTGGACGTGACCATGCGCCTGATCCGCGCGGTCGCCGTCGGCTGCGCCGCCTCGCCCGCCCTCAACGCCTGGTTCGAGCCGGAAACGATGTCCCGCCGGCTGCACGACCGGATCGATCTCGGGATCGCCGTGGATCTGGATGACGACGGCCTGTTCGTCCCGGTGCTCCGGGACGTCGGCCGGCGAGACCCCGTGGATCTGAAACGCGGTATCGAGCGGCTCAAGGCGGATGTTCGCCGGCGGACGATCCCGCTCGGCGAGATGCGTGGACAGACGTTCACGTTGTCGAACTTCGGGACGGTCGGCGGCCAGCACGCCGAGTTGGTGGTGGTGCCGCCGCAGGTCGGAATACTCGGCGTCGGTCGGATGACGCAGCAGGTCGTCGCCGCGGGCGGCGCGCCGGCCGTCCACCGCACGCTTCCGCTGTCGCTCACCTTCGATCACCGGGCGGTGACCGGCGCCGAGGCGGCGCGGTTTCTTCGCGCCGTGGTCGACGAGCTCGGTCAGGCGGAGCCGTCCGTCGCGTCCCGACTCCGGAACCCGTGACGGGCTGAGCGGCTCCGGGTTCCTGCTCTGCTGCGTCGATCATCACGACGATGAGTGTCGCCGAAGCCGTCATCGGAGCCTCCGACCACTACGCGCGGGCCGAGCTGGTCACCCTCGCGGTAGAAGACGCCGTTCCCGTCTTCCTCGATCGGCGGCGCGTCGAGCTGATCGACAAGGACCTTCCGAGCGCGCCCTACCACCACGAGGCGTTGGAGCTGGACATCGGAGCGGCAATCGACCTCGTGAACCGGGTGAGACGATCGGTGGCGGAACACGCGAGCGCGGCGCTCTCGACCATGCTGGCGACCTGTCGCGCCCGGGTGCTGATCCTGCCCACGAGTCCGTACGACAGCCTGCCCGACGCGCTGGAGGAAGTACTGCGCTCACGTCCCTTGACCCATGCCGCCGACGGCATGCTCTACCGCGAGTCCCTGGTGGAGGCTGCGGCCGAACTCGGCATGGAGGTTCGGAGGTACCCTCGCAAGACCGACCCGAAGGTGCTGGCGGCCGAAGCGATGGGTGTGGACGTGGCCGAGGTCACCTCGGTGATCGCCCGGTTCGGCCGAGAGGCGGGAACGCCGTGGCGCAAGGACCACAAGATGGCCGCGGCGGCTGGGCTCTGCGTGCTCGGGCCTCGGATTCGTCGTTGAGACTCCGCCGTCGCCGGGGTCGGCGTGGCGGCCGACACTCACATGCCGGCGGCGCGTATGCTGTAGTTGTCGTTGCGCCACATCAGCATCCGTCCGTCGGGCATCTCTTCGAAGATGAACTCCTCGCCCGGATCGCCGTTGTCGCGCACCCGCCGGAAGGTGCCGTCCTCGATGTGGCGGAGCCGGGTCAGCGAGTCCAGCGGATCGTCGGTGGGGAGCGGCAGCACATGCAGATCGCCGTCCCGCACGAGTACCGCGCTCTCTCCCCCGAAAGGCCGCTGGTAGGTGCCGGTGAAGCGCATGAGGGTCTCCCGATCCGCCGTGGCGCCGCCTTCGGAGCTGGCGGGGACCGCGCCGGCGGGAGCATCGCCGTCCGGCTTTCCGGCGGCCTTGCGCAGGGCGGGTGCGACGACGTCGTGGGCGGTCTGTGCGAACCGGCGGGAATCGACGCCCTGACCGTTGGTCATGAACGCCGTGGCGACCTTGTCCTGCGGGCGCAGCAGAAGATGGCTGCGGTAGCCCGGGCAGGAACCGCCGTGGCCCACGAAGGTGTCTCCGTCCGACTTCCACACGGAGAAGCCCAGCCCGTAGGTGGTGTCGCCGTCGGGTTCGAGCCAGTGCACCCGGTGCATCTCGCGCAGCGTGTTGCGGTCGAGCAGCGCATCGTCTCCATCGGGCACGCGGAATTGCCACGAGGCGAAGCGCCCCAGATCCTCCACCGTCGAGACGAACCCGGCCGCGGGGCTGATGCCGCGCACCTGGTAGTCCGGAACCAGTTGGCGTTCGCCGTCCCGCCCGCGCGCGGTGTAGCCGCTCGCCAGCCGGTTGCCCCGGAAGCGGTCGTCCAGGTCGGTGAAGGTGCTGAACATCCCCAGCGGGTCCAGGATGTTCGCGCGGATGTAGTCGCCGTAGGCCTGCCCGGACGCCGCCGCCACGATCTCGCCGGCCAGGGTGAGCCCCAGATTGGAGTACTGGTAGTAGGTGCGCGGGGGATACAGCATCGACTGGGTGGGCAGCGTGCCGACGATCTCCTCGTGGGTCGGGAAGGGATAGTCGGGGCCGGTCCAGTACGGCGCGCCCGCTTCGCGCGGGAGACCGGAGGTATGGGTGAGCAGCCCTTCGACGGTGACCGGGCCCGCCTCCGGGTGGTCGTCCTGGATACTGAACCAGTCCAGGTGCTGCGCCACGGGATCGTCGAGCTCGACTCTTCCCTGGTCGCGCAGTTGCAGCACGCCGACCGCGGTGAAGAGCTTGGAGATGGAGCAGATGGAGTACATCGTCGACGGGGTCGCCCGCTCCTCCCGCTCCACATGCGCATACCCGTAGCCCTTGGCCCACACGAGCTCCTGATCGTGTACGACCGAGAGGGAGGCGCCGGGGATGCCCCCGTAGGCCTGCGCCGCATCCATCCAGACATCCAGCAGATGCAGGGCTTCGGCGACGCCGGGATCATCCGCGAGCGACTGTTGCGCGTGCAGCGGGAGCGCAAGAAGCAGGAAGAGCGTAAGCGCGGCGGCGGCGGCACGGATACGGGACGCCGGCGGAAGCGGGATGTGCGGTGTCTTCATCGGGGTACTCCGTCGCTGGCGTGGAGGCTGTCGGTCGCGGTGCAGGGCGTGGCTCGCGCGCCCGGACCCGTACGTCGATGCTGCGCGTACCTGCACCAAGGGCTCGGCTCTGGCGCTCATGCTGACGTCGACGATACAACGGGGTGGTACTCTCTCAGCGCCGTCCACGGCACCGCCGGTGACGACGTTCCGGTGGCCGGTCCCTGGCATGGCAATCAGTCCGCGCCGTCGGGCGGATCGCCATCGCCAACCAGCGTCTGTGTGCCCTCCAGGACGGCTCCGTACGCTTCCGGTACACTGACTGCCGCCGGAATGGGGCGTCGCGCCGGAAGACCGTGACGCTGGCGGCGACCGAGTTCATCCGGCGCATGCTCCTCCACGTGCTCCCACCCGGCTTCCACCGCATCCGCTGGTACGGCTTCCTCGCCAATCGCGCCCGGCAGCAGAAGCTGGTCGAGTGTCGGCGGTTGCTACGCACCCCGCCGCCGCCACCACCGGCAGAGCAGGCCGGCCGGGCCGCCATCGACTACAGGGATCCGCGCTCCCATTTCGAGGAGCCGCGACACTCGTCCGACCACTCCTCCGCCACCGGAGAACGTGGACGGCCGCCGGCGCCCCGTCGAGCTGGGCCGATCGACGGTCACTTGCAGCCGAATCGCCGAGCACGGCGTCGACGGCGACCGACGCCGGCGGCTCGGGGGGACGGCGACGCAGTCGTTCAGGGTCACGGTGCCGGAGGAGGACGCCGACGTGACGGGGAGCCAGTGCGCGGGCGCCCCTGGCGGGCCTGAACGGCGGCCGGGTGGAGGCGAGCTACGCGACGGGCGCGGTGACGGGCGAGAGTCGTGCGTGGGCGGCGGCGGCGGTCGGACGACGGCGGCGCTGCAGGCGCCGACGGGGTACGCCGCACAGCGCACCGAACGGACGCCTTCAGCACTCACTCTCTCGGACCTCGACGCGCCGATGGTCCTCGGTTTCCTCGACCATCTCGAGACGGAGCTCTACAACACCGGCGCCCGCGTCTCCGAGATCACCGACGCTCACGCGGGCCGCCGAGCCAACTCCGCATAGTCTGGAACTCCGCATAGCGGCGGGTCTGCGGCTGGGAGCGGCGGGGCGAGGCGCCGAGCGAGTCGGTCTTCTCGCGCGCCTTCGCCGAGTTCGCCGCCACAAAGTTGCCCCAGCGCGTGCACGAAGCGCTGATCCCGTTGATTGACGTCAACCCCCGCGGCGACAAGGCCCGGGCGGAAGAACTGCGAACCGAAGCCCGGCGCCTGAAAAATCTCGGCTTCCAGCTCGCCGAGCAGGTTCGCTACAACGAGCGTACGGCGGGCGAGCGCGTCAATGGCCGTCTCGATGACGAGTTCGGCGGTCGCCATGTCCGGCGGTAACACGTTGTGGACCAAGACGGCACGACCGTCGATCGCGGTCAGCTACGAGCCGACGCCGTCTACGCCACTCAGCTTCAACGCACGCGTTTCCCCCGCGCGGCGCGACGAGTCGAGGGGCCGCGGCGAGGCGCCGTCGGGCTCTGTGAGCATGGCAGGCAGAGGCCGTCCGCGACCTGTGGGAAGCCGAGCTCCTGTGAGCTCCTGGTCGCTTATTTGAGCTTCAGCATCGGGTAGTCGGGGTATCGCGGCATCAGGGTGCGGTTCGTGCAGTCGGCGATCAGGTCGAGCGTCTCGAGCACGACCTGGCCGATCAAGGGCTCGCTCAGCGGCGGGCCCACGAGGCAGTTCATGATCATCGACCGGTTGCCGATCTGCACCGACACCGGGCCTGCCAGCGACCGTTCGTCGCGCCGGTCGTCGGCGTAGGTGACCGGGGCGGTCCCCTGCGGCTGCAGCCCCAGGCGTTCGACCACGTTCTGCGGCAGCAGCAGCGTGACGGCTCCCGTATCGACGATGCCGTCGACGGTGGAGCGCCGGATCTCGGACTCCTCGCAGCCGCCGCGGCGGAAGTACTCCCGGTCGCCGACGTTCTCGAGCGTCATTGCGGCGTGGATTTCTCCCATCAGTCCTCGATTGTACGCTCGTTTCATGCTCACGCCCCAGGGGTTGGTCGGGCTCTACCAGACCGAGTTCGCTGCTTTGGTCGGCGAGCCGATCGCCGCCGCGCCGCGCTGGTTGCGCCACATGCTGGCCAACCTGGGTCTGGTCCGATCTTGGCGACGTGGACGGCGCAGGCGATGGGGTCAGCCCAACGGCGTCGACGGCGTCGGGTTGTAGACACAGTTGTAGACACCTACGGCGGCTGCTCGACCGGCTCGGCAACACCGGGCTGTCGTGGCCAAGACGATCTACGTACCCAGACCGGTTGGTGGGCCATCTGTCCCGTGACTCGACGGCCATCGAGGCCCGCGAGAAGCCGGCTGCGAAGCCGAAGCCGCCCCCGCCGCCCAAGCGCAAGCGGGGACGGCCGAAGAAGGGCGAGCAGCGGCCGAAGGTTTCAAACGCCTCGAACGGCAGGCCGCCATGACCCTGCCGGCGATGCTGGACGAGTTGCCGACCGGCTGCGATGTGGGCACGGGTGCGGCTCTTTTTCATAGATTGCTATCTCGCTCATTCATAAGGGTTTATGTCCGAGGACACTCCCTCTTCAGTGCGTTTTGAGGGGTGACAGCGTCCGGCGAGCGCCCCATCCGCCTCTTTTCGGGCCGCCGCCCGACCCGACCACGACGCCGGCACGCGCCGGTCCCCCTCAGGCGCGCTCCCTTCTGGACATTCGCGGGGTGCGGCTCTTCATAGAGGATTTTTCGCCCTATTCATGGGCTCTTTTGCCCGCGGATGCGTCTCCCCAGTGGCCATTTCGGGAGGGACATCAAGCAGGCCAGCGCGTACCGGCGTCTTTTCGGCAGCCAGCCGAGCCTCGTCACGGCGCCGAACACCTTCGGTCTTCTCCCCGACAGGCGCGCTCCCTTCTGGACATTCGCGCGGCGTTCTGGTACGGTGCCGTGGGAAGGGAGGCAGGCCTGCGATGGCTGTGACGACAGGATTCCAGGGACGTACATTCGACGTGCCCCGAACCTGCGTCCCGTGCATCGATCCCCCGAGGCGAGCCCCGTGCGCAGCGGCCGATGCTGTCTTCGCGGATGCCAAAGCCTTCCTTTCGTCCAGCGAAGCCCGGCAGATGAGCGAGAGCGAACTCGAACGGGAACTGCACCGGCGGGGCCAGGAGTTGGTGCGCAAGCTCCTGCAAGGACATCGCGACCAACGCAGCCCGAAAGAGGCTGCTGGTCCGGCCGAGGACACCAGCGGTGTCGAGTGCTCGGAGCCGCGCGAGCACGAAAGCCACGCCGAAACGGCCTCCGGCACGATGCAGGTTGTGGGTCTGGGCTGCGCGCGGCGCGGTCACGACGGCTTGCATCGGCTCGATGCCGCGCTGAACCTGCTGCCGGAGCGCTACTGGGTCGAGATGCGCCGCCACGTGACCATCGCGACCGCCTCGCGGGCACCACCGCGTACGCCCTGGAAGCCACCGTGGTACTCGACATCATCCACGTGGCAGCGGCGACGCGGCGTGCGGTGCTCGTCGCCGGCTCATCGAAGGGCCTGTCGGCATTTGGTCCGCGACCCGATGGGAGACGACCGGCGCTCAGCCGCCGCGGGTAGCCGGAGCCTTGATGCGTACTGAGGAAGAACCTGGCCAGCGCGGTGCTGGCGCGCGGCCTGGACAAGCGGCGGTTACGGGAGCGTTGAGCCATGCAAGTTGTTCCCCGCCGCACCGCTCCACCCGCCCCGGCGCCCTATGCGGCGGCGGAGGCTTCTTTCGCGGAGACCAAAGCCTACCTTTCTTCGCGCGAGGCCCTGCAGATGCGTGAGAGCGACCTCGAACGGGAGTTGAACCGGCGTGGTCAGGAGTTGATGCGCAAGCTCCTGCAAGGGCACCTCGACCAACGCAGCCCGGGGGAGGCGGCGGGTCCGGTCGAGGGGGCCGACGGTGTCGAGCGTTCGGAGCGGCGGCTGCACGACCGGCAGTTGGAGACGACCTTCGGGACGGTGGCGGTCGAGCGCCTGGGCTACGCGCATCCCGGTCACGACAGTCTGCATCCGCTCGATGCGTCGCTGAACCTGGCGGCTGAGCGTTACTCGCTCGAGGTGCGCCGCCGGGTGGCGGAAGCGGCCGCATCGCGGTCGTTCGACGAAGCGCTGTTCGAGCTGTCTCGCCATAGCGGGGCCCAGGTGCCCAAGCGTCAGGCGGAACAGTTGGTCGCTCGCGCGGCTGAGGACTTCGACGCCTTCTACGCGGCGCGCCGAGCGGCGGCGGGCGAGCCGGTCCCCGACGAGTCGGTTGTGGTGCTCACCTTCGACGGCAAGGGCGTGGTGCTGCATCACGAGGACCTGCGCGAGGCGGCCGAGAGGCGCCGGCGGCAACGCGAGCAGCTCTCCCCGTTCAACCGCCTGCAGCCGGGCGAGAAGAAGCACTCGAAACGTATGGCAACGGTGGCCGCCGTCTACGCGGTCGCGCCGTTGGTGCGCAGCCCGGAGGATTTCCTGCAGAGCCTGATGCCCCGACAGCCGGCGGCCAAGGCCAAGGCTAAAGCGAAGAATCGGGCCAAGACCCCGGCGGTGCGTCCTCGCCCGGTGGCCAAACGGGTCTGGGCGAGCCTCGAACACGATCCGGCCGAGGTGGTCGCCGAGGCGATGCTGGAAGCCGAGCGCCACGACCCGGAGCGCGTCAAGCGCTGGGTCGTGCTCGTCGACGGCGCCGAGACGCAACTCGCCCTCGTCGAAGCGGGCGCCGCCGCCTACGGCGTCGACGTGACGGTGATACTCGACATCATCCACGTGGTCGAGCACGTCTGGAAGGCGGCGCATGTATTCCATGACGAGGGCAGCCCCGAGTTGGCGTGCTGGGCGTGGACGCGCGTGCGGGACATTCTCGAGGGCAAGGCGAGGCGGGTGGCGGCGTCGATGCGGCGTGCGGCGACCGTCGCCGGCCTCTCGCCCGACACCCGCAAGCCGGTGGATACGTGCGCCGACTACCTGCTCAAGTACGCACCGTACCTGCACTACGACCGCTATCTGGCCGCGGGCTATCCCATTGCCACCGGCGTGATCGAAGGAGCGTGCCGGTACCTGGTCCGCGACCGGATGGAGTTGACCGGAGCCCGCTGGCGGCTGGTCGGCGCCGAAGCGGTCCTGAAGCTGAGGGCGCTGCGAGCCAGCGGCGACTTCGATGCGTACTGGGACTTCCACGAAGCGCGCGAGTACGAGCGGAACCACGCCCAGCGCTACGCTGACGGGATAGCACCGCCGGTCAGCGAGCCGCCCCCATCGCCCTCCTCACCTCGCCTTCGCCGGGTCAAGTAGCTCTTGCCATGCCGCTCGCAGCCCTCCTGGACCCCTCTGGACCGCCGACGCAAAAGAGCCGCACCCCGGTGCCGATAGGAAAGGGGCGTGGGCCTGCTGCGCCGCATACGCGCCATCCTGGAACAATCCCCATCCGAGCGGGATCCTCGGGACGTTGTCATCGAGCAACAGGACCGGGAAATCTCGCGACTGCGTGACGAACTGGCGCGCCACAAGGGCGTGCATCGTCAGAACGACGGCTTGCAGCGTCGGATCGAGCGGCTGGAGCGCGAGAACGAGCACCTGAAACAGCAGTTGGGAGCCGAGCGCCGCGCGGGACGCCGGCAAGCCGCGCCTTTCGCCAAGAAACGGCCACAGGGTCGCGGCGGCCGTCCCGGCCGGCGGCCCGGTGCGCGCTATGGCCGGCAGGGGCGCCGCCCGTGTCCGGCGCGGGTCGACGAGACCATTGCGGCGCCGGCGCCGACGAGCTGTCCGGACTGCGGCGGCGCGGTCGAAGTGACCGGCGCGGCGGCGCAGTATCAGGAAGACCTCCCCCCGGTGCGCCCAGTGGTGCGCCGCTTCGACATCGAGGTCGGCCACTGCTCGCAGTGTCGGCGGCGTATCCAGGGCCGCCACGCCCTGCAGACCTCCGACGCGTTGGGGGCGGCCCGCGCACAGCTCGGTCCCGGCGTGGTCGCGCTGGTCGTCGAGTTGCACACCCACGGCGGCCTGCCGCTGGCCAAGGTCGCCGACCTGCTGCAGACCCGCTTCGGCCTACAGGTGACGCCGGGGGGCCTCGCGAATCTGCTGCATCGTGCGGCTCGCGACGCGACGCGGGCCTACGAGGCGTTGCGCGAGCAGGTTCGCAACGCTCCGGTGGTCACGGCCGATGAAACCGGTTGGCGCGTCGGCGCCCGCAGCCACTGGTTGTGGGCGGCCGTCACCCCGACGACGACCATCTACGCTATCTGCGCGGGCCGCGGATTCGAAGACGCGCAAGCAGTCCTGGGAGCCGACTTCGACGGCGTGCTCGTGCGCGACGGGTGGGTGGTCTACCGCCGCTACATCAACGGCGAGCACCAAACTTGTCTGCAGCACCTGCTTCGACGCTGTGAGCATCTGCTGGAGGATCATCCCCACTGCGGGTGGGCCGCTCAGGTACGGGACACCTTGCAGGCCGGCCTCGCGCTGCGCGACCGGCGCGACGCCGGCGGTCTGAGCGACCACGGTCTGGCTACCGCCCGCGGCCGACTGCTCGCCCGGCTCAGCCGGCTGATCGACAACCCGCCGCCGCACGACGACGCCGAGCGCTTCGCCGCGCACCTGGCCAGCGAATTCGGCGCCATCTTCACGTTCCTGTGGGACCCGTCGGTCGACGCCACCAACTGGCGCGCCGAACAAGCCATCCGGCCCGCCGTCGTCATCCGCAAGGTGTGCGGCGGCAACCGCACCCGAAAGGGCGCCGACACCCAGCAGGTCCTCGCCAGCGTCGTACGCACCGCACGCCAACGAAACCTCGACCTGCCTGCGCTGTTCGCCACGATGTTGCGCGCCCCCGACTCGATCGTCCCCGACGGATTCAACCTTCCGCCGCCGACCGCGTGAGCGGCAGCGCGACAACTACCGAGCCGACGCACGACCGCGAACCGGCGGCTGACCGCCGCGCCGGGTGAAATGCCGAGACGTTGACACCCAAGGCGCAGCAGCCCGATGCCCGGGTCGGGTGCTTCCAACCGCAGCTGGCCTCCGCAGCCAGCAGACCTTCACCCTTCGTGCCCGAGCAGCCGACCACGTACCCCATCCTCGGCTTCCGGCTGCGGCGTGGGTAACAGTGCAGCCACCGCGGCCGCCCGCGCAAGACGCAACGCCCGCCAAAGGAAACCTCGGCGTCGCTCGAACTTCGACGTGCCAGGCCCATTCCATGCCCGTGTCTATTGACGAATCGCCCGCTAAACGAAGACGACCTCTCGGGACAGATGGCGCCACTGACGCCAGCCGCGCACCGCGTACTTCTCAGCCGCCCGGCCCGTCTCCCGCAGCAGGCAACGCGTCGCGTCCCACAACAGACTGACGTCCGTCGGGTAATGCACGTCCGTCTCGACCACGAACGAATCACACCGCCCGCGCAATGGCTCGCCAAGCTTTTTTTTAGCGACCTTGTGACCGCGCTCCACCACCAGGCGCCCCACCGCCGACAACAGCTCGGGCGTCAACAAGGACACGTTGTCGACTACCGTTTGGTATTCGTAACGCGTCTTGTCATCGAAATCACCATGTCCCAGGAACTCACGTATCGTCCCGTGATGGTTCGTCAGGTCGTGAAGACGGTCGAAGTCGCAGCCCAACCCCTGCTTCAGCACCCCCAACACCAGAATCTGCCACAGGTCCATTCCCGGACGCCCCACCGTGCGATCCGCCTCCGGCAGAATATGCTCGTCCAGCAGTGCCAACAACCGCGCGCGCAACTCCTCGTCGCTCCAGATGTGCTGAAGCCCCTTCAACACCGCCGGGATGTCGTCCCGCGACTTCGGGTTGATCCAGATTTCCTCGATCGGCACCTGCCCGAGCTGGAACTGCGATCTGTGAACTTCTCTCATGATGGCAATGTCGCGAAGATGGTCCCGAAATGGGTCGATCTTTGGGAGATCACCCGCAAAGAATACGATATCTGGACGATATTCGCCACTCAAATCGGCGGTACACCCTATAGAATCAATGGCTTGCGGGTTTTTCGCCGAACACTAGTTCGCTCGGGTACGACAAGGTTTCGGGCACTTGGGGAATCGCCGTTCGGTACGAGAGCTTTGACAACAATGGCGACCCTCGGACCGTGGAGTGGCGGTTCAATCAGGCCCCACGGGCATACCGTCTGGAAGCGTTGGAGGAGCTACCCGTACTCCTTGAGGAACTAGCCAAATCCGCCAGCGCCACGGCCACGCAACTGAAGAGCAAAGTGGCCACGACGAAACAGGTCGCTACGACGATCTCTAGAATCGCGTCAATCACACCTGCTGGCGGAAAGTAGGCCACCATGGAGATGACGATTCTGATGGTGGCCGTCGCGATGGTTCTTCTGTACGCGATTCACCGCGGGCGGGGGGTGAAGTTGTGCGTCAGGCTTCCGGGCACGGGTGCGTCACTGGAAGTCACCCATCGGCACGCCGGGCGGACCGAGGCCCGCAATCTGGTGCCCACGGGGGAGGGCGACGATGCAATCGACTCCGCGCCCAAGTCCGAAGTCCGTAACGCGCGCTGATGAGCATCCCATGGGGCGGGCTTGGTCCCGCCCGCCCGTGACCGCCCGTGTCGATCCGGCTGGCTCGGCTCGTCACCTGACAGCGGGACAGCCCTCGACCATCACCGAAGCATTGAGGCAGCCCTGGCGCAGTCGCGAGGATGCCTGACATGACAACATCCGTACGTGCACCCTTCCTCCGTGCCCGGGGAGGCGGCATCTCGCACGAACTTGAAGGGTGCCATCACGTCTGACATCACGCTTCGTCTGGCGCTTATACTGGAGCCGTGACCACACTGCATCGAATCACACGAGATCCCGATGTCATGGGAGGACGCCCGTGCATTCGGGGGCTTCGCGTCACGGTGGGGACCATCGTGGGACTTCTGGCTGCGGGCCACGACCCGGAAGAAGTGCTGGCCGCCTACCCGTATCTCGAGCGTGACGACATCGGCCAGGCGCTCGCCTATGCCGCGTGGCGCAGCGAGGAACAGGAAGTCGCGGTCGGTTCCAGTTGAAGCTCCTCATCGACATGAACTTGTCGCCTCGGTGGTCGAGGCGCTGGGACACGCTGGCATCGAGGCCCGGCACTGGAGCACCGTCGGCGACGGCGCGGCTTCCGACCGTGAAGTGTTCCAATGGGCACGTCGGCACGACTGTGTCGTGTTGACCCATGACCTCGACTTCGCCCGGATCCTCGCACTCGCCGGCGGCCGCTCACCCAGCGTCGTCCTGCTGCGCACGCACCGCCTGCTTCCGGGCGAGTCGGCAACGACGCTCGTCAACATGCTGCGGCGACACGCAACGGAGATCGCGAAAGGGGCGGTCGTAGTCCTGAGCGCCGACCAGGAGCGGGTTCGGCTGCTTCCCCTTCAGCCGGACTCCTGATCATGCCCGCGGCCGCTACTCGCCGGTCACCCCGCGCTTGCGCCAGTAGCGCGCGAGGCCGAGAAAGCACTGATCAAGCGGCGCGGCGGTACCGTAGAGTCCGGCCTCGTCCGCCGGAATGTGCTGCTTCATGTAGGCGCGCATCTCGTCGACGAAGCGGCTCTGCTGGTCCGAAGCGCCGCCGCCCGCCGTGATGCACTTTCGCGCGATGCCCGTCATCGCCGTCAGGTGCGTCTGCATGGCGTCGAGGTGGGCGTCCGGGTTCACGTGCGCGCCGAAGTGGGTGACGAGCAGGGTCGACGCGCGCCACTGCCGGACGAGCTCGATGCTCTGCGCCCAGACCTCGACGTCGATGTCGGGCGGGGGCGTGGGCGGCAGCACGAAGAGCTCATGGCCGGTCCGGACGCCGGCGACGTCCCCGACGAAGGCGATACCGCTCTCGCGGTCGAGGAAGCTGACGTGGTGGGAGGCGTGCCCCGGCGTGTAGGCGACCTCGAACTTGCGGTCCGCCGCCTCGATGCATTCCCCGCCGGCGAGCACCCGCACGTTGGCCTCCGGCACTGGAAGGAACGGCCCCCAGAGCTCGTCCATCTCGTCGCCATAGAGCCGCGCGGCGCTGGCGAGCAGCTTCGACGGGTCGATCATGTGCGGCGCGCCCCGCTCGTGGACGTAGACCGCGATGTCCGGGTTCTCGCGCAGCAGCGAGCCGGTGGCGCCGGCGTGATCCAAGTGGATGTGCGTCAGCAGCAGCGTGCGCACGTCGGCTATCGCGATGCCGGCTTCGGTGAGCGCTGTCCGGAGCGTCTCCAGGCACGACGTGGGTCCCGGATCCACCAGGGCGACCCCGGCGGCGCTCTGCACGACGGCCGTCGCGATGACGCGCGGCCGGTCGCGGTGCAGCAGGTCGGTGTACGCAATGCCGCGCGCAATCGTCTCCATCGGGGCCGGATTGTACTATGGAGTCTGCGCCGCAGAAACGGTGCGGGCGCAGACGACGTTGTCCTTCGACCGGTCGTCGATCCAGGGACCGCAGATCGGGCCGGTCGCGCCACCCCCAACGTCTTATGTTCGAAAAAGAGAACATTATCGAAACCCCTGTGCTGGAAAATGTATACATTCTGCAAGGTCACCGGCCGAGAACCATGTAACGTACATCGAGGATCCCCACGGTGAAACAGGGCGACGTGCAGCGGATGCTGGTGGCGACGAACCGGTGGTGGCGCAACCCGCGCGGCTGGTCGCGGGACGACCCGGACCTCCGGGAAGCCGACGATGCGCCGTTCCGCTACTCCGCCGGCGTGCTCGACGACCTCGCGCCGAGCGGACTGTACGTGCTGCGCGGCCCCCGGCGCGTCGGCAAGTCGGTGGAGGTCAAGCGCGCCATCGAGACCCTGATCGCGGGCGGCGCCGAACCGAGACGCATCCTGCACGCCTCGGTGGACGGCTGGCGCGCCAACGACCTGGGCGGCCTCGTCCAGGCTGCGCAGCCGTTGACGCCGAGCGGCGGCGGGCGGTTCTGGTTCATCGATGAGATCACCGGCGTCACGGACGGCTGGCCGGAACGGATCAAGTGGCTGCGCGACAACGACGCGCGGTTCCGCGCCGACACCGTGGTGATCACCGGATCCTCGGCGGCGGACCTGACAGGATCGGTGAAGGCGCTCGCCGGCCGGCGCGGCCCGGCCGGCGATCCGGACCGGGTGCTCCTGCCGATGGGGTTCCGCACCTTCACGCAGCTAACGGCCGAGGAGCCGGCGCCGGTGGACGTCGGCCGGCTCCGGACCGTGGACCTGACCCCGCAGCGGGTGGCCGAGGCGGCCCGCGCTCTGGCGCCCTGGCTGGATCTGCTGGCCGGCGCCTGGGACGCCTACCTGCTGGTGGGCGGATTCCCCTCCGCCGTCGCCGGCTACCTGACCGCCCGCGAGGTCGCCCCGGCGTTCGTGCGCAGTCTGATCGACGTCATCCACGGCGACGCCTTCCGGCGCGCCGACTGGTCACGGGTACAGACCATCGCATTCCTGGAACGCATGGCCAACAGTCTCTGCTCCCCTCTCAACTACGCGGCGATCGCCGACGACCTCGGTGTCTCGCAACCCACCGCGCGGCGCCGCATCGACGATCTGCGCGAGGCCTTCGTCCTCTGGCCCTGTCACCGGGAGGACCGGTTGCGGCCCAAGCTGAACGCACAGGCGAAGGCCTACTTCACCGATCCCGTCTACGCGCGTCTCGGTCCGGGCGCGCCCGATGCGAGCGCGCTCTCCCAACAGCAGATCGGCATGGCTCTGCTGCGCAACTTCGAGCGCGCCCATCCCGGCAGTTATCCGGAGTTCGACCGCGTTCTCCACCACCGGACCGCGACCCGCAAGGAGATCGACTTCGTCGGTCCCGAATTCGGCGGCGTCGCCATCGAGTCGAAGTACGTCGACGGCCGCTGGCGGCGTGACGCACAAACCCTGGCCGCTTCCGGCTGGCGCGGCATTGTCGCGACCCGCACCGAGTTGAACGTCGAAGACGCCGGGGTCATGGCGATCCCGGCGTCCATGCTGGCCTGGTTGCTCGACGGATGAACCCAGGGACCGCGCGGCGCGCCGCTTGACCGCGCGAAACGCGTGCCGGTACTCTGGCAGCGTGGCTCCACGAAGCCCGCTCGGGCGACCGCAGGCATGACCGCGCACGACGACGACCGGACGCCGGGCGGAGCGGTGCTCGAGCGCACACGGGACAGGACCGTCACCCCGAAGCTGTATCGCGTGCTGCTGCTGAACGACGACTACACGACGATGGAGTTCGTCGTCGCGGTCGTCGAAGAGGTGTTCCGGAAGACGCCGGCCGAGGCGTTCCGGTTGATGATGCAGGTGCACACCGAGGGTCGGGCGGTCTGCGGCGCCTACACGTACGAGGTGGCGGAAACGAAGGTCGACACGGTCCGGCAGCTCGCCGAGCGCGGCGGGTTCCCGCTGCAGGCCGCCATCGAGGGCGACGGGTAACCGCGCGCCCCACGGCATCCGCATGTTCAGCGCCTCCCTCGAGTTGATTCTCAACGTCGCCTACCGCGAGGCGATGTCACGACGCCACACGCACCTGACCCTGGAGCACCTCCTCTACGCTCTGGCCCACGACACCGAGGCGGAGCGGATCCTGGCCGCCTGCGGCGCCGACCTGCGGGAGCTGCGCCACACCCTGGACGAGTTCCTCGGGACGCTGGAGACCGCCGGCCGCCGCGACCGCAACGGCGAGCCGGCGCAGACGCTCGCCTTCCGCCGCGTGCTGCAGACCGCGGTGCTGCACGTACAGAGCGCCGGCAAGGACGAGGTGCGGGCGGGCGACATCCTCGCCGCCATCCTCCAGCAGCCGAAGGCGCACGCCGCGGAGGTTCTGGCCGCGCAGGGGATCACCCGGCTGGACGTCCTCAACTACATCTCGCACGGCATCGCCAAGGTCTCGCCGGGCGACGGCGAACGCGAAAAGCGGGGGGACGGCGCCGAGGCCGGCGCGGGCGAGGAAGGTCAGGCCGCGGCGCGCGATCCGCTGCACGCCTACACCGTCAACCTGACGGAACGGGCCCGCGCCGGGGCGCTCGATCCGCTGATCGGACGGGCGCCGGAGCTGCAGCGGACGATGCAGATCCTCTGCCGGCGGCGCAAGAACAACCCGGTGTTCGTCGGCGAGGCGGGCGTCGGCAAGACCGCGCTGGCGGAAGGGCTGGCGGCCCGAATGACGGAAGAGGACGTCCCGGCGCGGCTCGCCGGCGCGGAGGTGTTCTCGCTCGACACCGGCGCGCTGCTGGCGGGGACGCGGTTCCGCGGCGACTTCGAGGAACGCTTCAAGGCGGTCACGAAGGCGCTGGCCGATCATCCGCTGCCGATCCTCTTCATCGACGAGGTGCACGCGACGGTGGGCGCCGGTGCGACGACCGGTGGAACGATGGACCTGGCGACCCTGATCAAGCCGCTGCTGTCGGCGGGCGAGCTGCGGGTCATCGGATCGACGACGTTCGAGGAGTTCAAGCACATCGAGAAGGATCGGGCGCTGGCGCGGCGCCTGCAGAAGGTGGTGGTGGAGGAACCGACCGTCGACGAGACGTCGAAGATCCTCGAGGGGCTGCGGTTGCGCTACGAGGAGCATCACGGGGTGACCTTCGGTCCGGAGACCGTGCCCACCGCCGCGAAGCTGGCCAAGCGCCACCTGCGGGATGCGCGGCTCCCCGACGGGGCCATCGACATCCTGGACGAAGCGGGCGCCGCGATCGGCATGCAGCGGACGGTGGCCGAGGCCGCAGGGGAGGGGGAGCACGGTACGGAGCCGCCGGAGGTGACCATCGCCGACGTCGAGCGCGTCGTCGCCCGCATGGCGCGGATCCCGGAGAAACAGACGACGTCGTCGGACAGGGAGCGCCTGCGGACGCTCGGCGAGGCGCTCGAGCGCGTCGTCTTCGGGCAATCCGAGGCGGTCGCGACCGTCGTCACCGCCATCAAGCGGGCGCGCGCCGGACTCGGCGTGCCCGACCATCCCGCCGGCTGCTTTCTGTTCACCGGCCCGACCGGGGTGGGCAAGACGGAGCTCGCGCGGCAGCTCGCCATCCACCTGGGCAACGAGTTCATCCGCTACGACATGAGCGAGTACATGGAGAAGCACGCGGTGGCGCGGCTGATCGGCGCGCCGCCCGGGTACGTCGGCTTCGAGCAGGGCGGCCTGCTCGTCGACGCCGTGCGCTCCCACCCGTACAGCGTCGTGCTCCTCGACGAGATGGAAAAGGCGCATCCCGACGTCTACAACATCCTGCTGCAGGTGATGGACCATGCGACGCTGACCGACAACGGCGGGCGGCGGGCGGACTTCCGCCACGTGATCCTCATCCTGACCTCGAACGCGGGATCGCGCGAGGCCAGCGCGACCCCGATCGGCTTCGGCGACGATCAGGCCACGACGGCCAGGGGGCGGATGAAGGCGGCCATCGAGCGGATCTTCAGTCCCGAATTCCGCAACCGTCTCGACGCCATCGTGCCGTTCGATCCGCTGGCGCCGGTGACCATGGAGACGATCGTCGAGAAGTTCATCCTGCAGCTCGAGTCGCAGTTGGCCGAGCGCAGGGTGGCCATCGCGCTCGACCCCGCCGCGCGCGCGTGGCTCGCCCGAAAGGGCTACGACCCGGCGTACGGCGCGCGCCCGCTCGCCCGGGTCGTGCAGAGCGAGGTACGCAATCCGCTGACCGACGAGATCCTGTTCGGCCGGCTGGAGCACGGCGGCACGGTCCGGATCGGGTTGGCGGACGACACCCTGCACTTCTCGATCGAACCGGCCGAAGCACCGGCGCGGACCCCGGAGGAAGCCCCCAGCGAATGACGCGCGGACAGGCCGGCCTCCCCTGACGGAAACCATGCGTCTCTACGTGGAACCGATGGATGCGGTCCTCGTCGACTTCGACGAGCGCGGGCAGGTACGGTTCGACGACGAGGAGTGGAGCACACCCTCGCTCCAGGAGATCCGCGCCATCCTCTACGCGGCCGAGAACGAGATGGCCTCGCTGCGGGAGCTCGTCGACGCCGTCGAAGACTCCATCGCCCCGCGGACGACGGATTAGCAGATCGCGGCGGTGGCCCCGTTGCATTCGAGCCGGAATGCCCTAGGAGCTTGCGCCGCAGAACGCAGCGAAGCGAAGTGCTGCGGCGCAAGCTCGTGGAGCGGGGGGGATGGGCCGAAACGCCGACCCCGCGAGGCGTTTCGGGGCGCTAGGAGTCTGCGCCGCAGAAAGCGGTGCAGACTTCTAGGCAGGCCCGGTTGGGCGGAAATCGGAGCCACAGGCGACGGTTTTCGGGCTAGACGCCGGCCGCCGTGGCGACCCGCTCGGCATCCTCCACCCCGACCACGACCGCCGCCAGCGGCTGGCTCTCGATCGCCGACGCATAGGCGTACTCGATGTTCACGTCGGCGGCGGCGAGCAGGCCTGCGGCGCGCCCGAGGGCCCCCGGTCCGTTCGGCACCGCCAGGAACAGCACGAGACGCTGCTCAACGGCATGCTCGCGTTCGGTGAGCGCCCCGGCCGCGCGCAGCGGGTTGTCCACCACCATGCGGAGCGTGCCGCCGCGCTCGACGGTGAGAGCAATGACGTTGACCCGCTCGTCGCCGAGAATCCGGCAGACCCGATCGAGGGCGCCGGGACTGTTCGGCAGCCGCAGCGAGAGCTCGGTTCGGATCGCCATGCGCGGGAGTCTAACAGCCCGTGGTGGAACCCCGCGTCGCACCGAGAGCGGCGAGGCGCCCGCTTGGCAAGGCGCGACGAGGGAGCATATTGGGCATATTCGACCGAGAAGCAACGCAGCCCGAGCGGGATGCATCGCCGCTCGAATGCAGCGGGGCTTTCGCCACGGGCTGTCAGCCTCGAAGCTGCGGTATCATCAACAGATGGTCGTCGATGCGCCCTTTACCGTACCGGTGGCGAAGCGAAGCGCCGCGTTCGATTACGCGATCCGCAGCATCGTCGCCGAAGCCCGCAAGGTGGAGGCCGGCGGGCAGCGCGTCCGCTACCTGAACATCGGCGATCCCGTCCTGTTCGGCTTCCAGACTCCGCCGCACCTGATCGAAGCAGTCGAGCGCGCGATGCGCGACGGGCGCAACGGCTACACGCCGGCGGCCGGCGTGGCGGAAGCCCGGGAAGCGGTCGCCGCGGATTTCGAGGCCCGTGGGCTGGCCGTATCGCCGGACCGCGTCGTGCTGACCGCAGGCGCCTCCGAAGGAATCGACCTCGCCCTGAGCGTGCTCGTGGATCACGGTGACGAGGTCCTGGTCTCGGTTCCGACCTATCCCCTGTACACCGGGGTGCTGGCGAAGCTCGGGGCGCAGGCCGTCTACTATCGGACGGATCCGGCGCGCGGGTGGCAGCCGGACGTCGCGCATGTCGAGAGCCTGATCTCGCCGCGGACGCGGGCGCTGGTGGTGATCGATCCCAACAATCCGACGGGCGCCGTCTACACCCGCGAGAACCGCCTCGGGCTGCTGGACCTGGCCGAACGCTACAACATCGTGCTGATCTCGGACGAGGGCTACACCGACCTCGCCTACGACGGCCGCGTGGCGCCGCTCGGGTCGTACAACCCGGACGCGCCGGTCATCTCGTTCTCGTCGCTGTCGAAGGCGCACCTCGCGCCGGGCTGGCGCGCCGGCTGGATGGCCGTGGGCGGCGGGACGCGTCTCGACGGCGCGCTCGCCGCGATCAAGGACATGGCCGACGGGCGCATCTGCAGCGTAGGGCCGATGCAGTACGCGATCCCCGCGGCGTTGAACGGGGACAAGGGACACCAGGCGGCGTTCCTCCGCGCCCTGCGCGAACGTGCGGAAGTGACGACACGCCGGCTCAACGCGATCGACGGCGTCTCGTGCGTGCGCCCGGCGGCGGCCTTCTATGCGATGCCGAAGGTCGAGCTGCCTCCTGGCCGCACGGACGAGGACTACGTCATCGGCCTGCTGCGCGCCACCGGCCTGCTGTGCGTGTACGGCTCGGGTTTCGGCACCGCGCCCGCCGACGGCTATTTCCGCATCGTGTTCCTGGCGCCGCCGGCGGAGCTCGACTCTTTCTACGACGCCATAGAGACGTTCACCGCGGATTTCCTCGCGGAGTAGCTCATGATCCGCTCTCGCGCCGGTATGGGTGCGATGGTCGGCGCGTTGTCGCTGGCGACAGCCGGCGCCGCGGCGCAGACGACGACCATCGCGGATTTCGACCCGCTGGTCACCCGCCTCGAGGCTGCGGCGCGGACGTCCGACGTCGAGGCCTACATGGATCTTCTGGCCGACGACGCCGATCGGGCCGCGGCCCGCGCGTTCGCCGCCGACGCGCTCAGGCAGAACGTGCAGGAGGCGGCTGCCCGGGGACGCTTCGTCCGCCCGCTCGACGAAGAGGCGGAGAGGACCGGCTACGAGTTGACCGTCGAGGTGTTCACGGAACGGGGTGTTGCGGGCCGGCTCCAGACCTGGACCATCGACGTCGTGCGGGACGACGCCGTCGACGGCCCGGGCGACTGGCGGATCGCCGGCCAGGAACGCGCCGACGCCGTCGAAGGACTCCTCAACCTCACGCTGAACCCCGACGTGGCGTACGACGCGGCGAACGTGGTGATCGCCGGAGAGGACATGACCCTGCACATGGCGCGGGGCCGCGTCTTCGTCGCCCAGACCAACGCGGGCGGCGTCACCGCGATGGTGCTCCTCGGTGACGGCGTCCTCACGTTCTCGCCCACCCCGGAGGCCGAGCGGGGACAAGTGCGGTTGTTGACCGGGCGCGAGACGCTGGAGGCGGATCTCTCGGCGGCGTTCGTTCGGCTGAACCCTGCGCGGTTCGCGACGCGGGTCTCGATGGACGGCCTGCGCGAGCGTGCGGTCGACCGCAGGGAGCTGGAACGCGCCCGCGAGGTCTTCGACGAGTTCGCACCCCTGTCGTTCGGGATCGACCTGAGCGACCTGAGCGACAAGGCCTGGTCGCTGACACCCGGCGGCGGCGACTTCATCGCCGAGATGCAGACCGACCGGTACGGCACGCTGACCTTCGCGCAGTCCGGGAACCAACCGGAGGACGTGTCTCTCTACGAGCGGGAGAGCCAGCGCATCATCGCCCTCTACTCGTCGGCGCGGAAGCGCGCCGTGCAGGGTCGCTACTACAGCGAGGACGACGGCGTCGCCTACGACGTGCTCGACTACCAGATCGCGGCGTCCTTCCAGCCCGCCGGCGTGGCGCGCGAGTCGATGCGGGCGCAGCCCCGGCTGCGGGGCTGCTTCATCACGGGCCGGACCCGACTGGCCGTCCGCGTCACCGGACCGAACCTGACGTCGCTGACCCTGCGCCTCGCGGAGGACCTCGAGGTGCATTCGGTCGTCTCGAACGAGCTGGGCCCGCTGCTGTTTTTTCGCATGCGCGGCCGGGACAACGTCGTCGTCAGCCTGCCGAGCGGCGTCCCGCCCGTCGGCGCCGAGTTCACGATCGACATGGAGTACTCCGGGCTGCTCGAGGCCCAGGAGCTCGACGAGAACTGGATGGGCCGGCGGGGGTTCGGACTCGACTCCGTCGGCGTACCCGCGCTCTTCGGCATCGGCGCGCGCCGCTACATCTACAGCAACTCGAGCCACTGGTATCCGCGGGCGGGCAGGTCGGACTACGCCACGGCGACGATGGATCTGACGGTGCCGGCCGACTACGGCGTCGTCGCGAGCGGCGAGCCGACGGACGACAACCCGCCCGTATGGACACCGCCCGGCGACGCTGCCGCCGGGACACGGCGCTACCGGTACGTCACGCTCCAGCCGGCGCGGTATCTCTCCTGCGTGATCAGCGAGTTCGCGCCGGTTGCGGGCAGTGCGGGAATGGTGACGCTGGATGCGGCCCCGGGGACGGCTGGGACGGTGCGGCGCGGCGTGTCCTACGACAGCGTGCGGCTGGCCGTGGAGTCGAATGAGCGCACCCGGGATCGGGTCGACGACTACTACGACGACGCCACGGACATCCTCGGTTTCTATGCGTCGCTCGTCGGCGACGTGCCGTACCCCACGTTCACCCTCGCCCTGACCGACGCGATCCTGCCCGGAGGACACAGTCCGGCGTACTTCGCCGTCCTCAATCAGCCGTTGCCGCTGCCGCCCGGGGTCATGATGTCGTGGCGCACCGATCCCGTCGCCTTCAGTTCGTATCCCGCCTTCTTCCTGGCCCACGAGCTCGCGCACCAGTGGTGGGGCCAGGCGGTCGGATGGAAGAACTACCACGAGCAGTGGCTGAGCGAGGGCCTCGCGCAGTACTTCGCGGCACTCTACGCCGAGCACCGCAACGGCCCGGAAGTCTTCTCCGACGTGCTCGGGCAGATGCGGCGGTGGAGCCTGCGGCACTCGGATCAGGGCCCGGTGTATCTCGGCAACCGCCTGGGACGAATCGAGGAAGAGCCGCGGGTGTTCAGGGCGCTCGTCTACAACAAGGGGGCGATGGTGCTGCACATGCTGCGGCGCCTCCTCGGGGACGAGGCGTTCTTCGGTGGGATCCGCCGGTACTACAACGAGATGCGGTTCCGAAAAGCGGGGACGGACGACCTGATCCGGGCGTTCGAAGCCGAGTCCGGGCGTTCGCTCACGACGTTCTTCGACCGCTGGATTCACGAGGACGACCTGCCCGACATCGAGTTCAGGTACCGGACCGAGTCGAGCCCGACGGACCGCTCGGGCGGCGGGGAAGCGGTGCTGCGGTTCGAGCAGCGGGGCAAGCTGTTCGAGGTGCCGATCACCGTCACGCTCCGTTATCGGGGGAACGACCGCGAGACGCTGGTCATACCGGTCGCCGGCGAGGTGACCGAGGTGCGCGTGCCGCTCCGGGGTCGACTGCGCGACGTGGAGGTCAACGAGGATGGAGGAGCGCTTGTCGACGTGGACTAGCAGCGTGCGTCGGGTACTCTGGTCGCTGGGCGCTGCTGGCGCGATGGCGCTCGGGACACCGCACGACGCCGTGGCGCAGCCGGGACGGATCTCGATAGAGGTGGCGCCAGTGGCCGAGACCGACGTGGCGCACGCCGACACCACGCATCGGGTGGCGCTCGACGCCCGGCTCCGGCCCGCGGGAAGCGGTCTGCACGTCAACTCGAACGAGCCGCTCGAGGACTTTCTGATTCCCACCGTGCTCACGGTCGAGCCGCCCGCGGGCATCGCGCTCGAGGGCCTCGCCTGGCCGGAGCCGGTCATGCTGGAGCAGCAGGGCGCGGAACAGCCGCTCGCCGTCTTCGAGGAGGCCTTCGCCATCGGCGTCGCTCTGGCCATCGATCCGGACCTCGCGCCGGGCGACTACGAGGTGCCGGCCTCACTCCGGTACCAGGCGTGCGACGAACGCATGTGCTACATCCCGGCGACCGCCAGGCTGTCGTTCCAGGTGCGCGTCGCGCCAGGCGATCAGGCGCGCACGGTGACTCGGACCGAGCTGTTCGAACGGATGGCCTTCACGGCAGCCGGCGCCGCCGATCCGCCGGGCGCCGCTTCGCCGCCGGCCCCGGCCGAGCCGGTCGACGAGGGCGACGTGCTCGCGCGGCTCGAGCGGTTCACCGTCGCGGCAACCACCGGCGGCTACCTGAACGAGGAGCAGTTCATCGAGTTCATCCGGCGCGCCGAGTCGGGCGAGGCCGAGCAGGGCTGGTTCGAGGGACGCGGCCCGATGGCCATCCTGGCCCTCATCCTGATCGGCGGAATCGCGCTCAACCTGACGCCCTGCGTGCTGCCCATGATCCCGATCAATCTGGCCATCATCGGCGCCGGGGCCCGCGCCGGTTCCCGGCTGCGCGGCTTCTCGCTCGGCAGCGCTTACGGCCTGGCCATGGCGCTGGTGTACGGCGTGCTCGGTCTCGTCGTGATTCTGACCGCGGGCACCTTCGGGACGATCAACGCCTCGCCCTGGTTCAACCTGGGTATCGCACTGCTCTTCGTCGTGCTGACCCTGGCGATGTTCGACATCATCACGATCGACTTCTCGCGCTTCCAGGGCCGCCTCGCCAGCGGGCCCTCCGGGCGAGGTTCGTTCCTGCTGGCGTTCGGCATGGGCGGCGTGGCGGCGCTGCTCGCGGGCGCCTGCGTCGCGCCG
The DNA here is from genome assembly GCA_965222905.1 of Vicinamibacterales bacterium. Lineage (GTDB taxonomy): Bacteria > Acidobacteriota > Vicinamibacteria > Vicinamibacterales > UBA8438 > WTFV01. The sequence goes on from OZ244976.1 coordinate 1,199,641, forward strand.
GTCGTGATCCAGGTCATCGTCTTCTCCAGCAATCTGTACGGCACCGGCACCACGCTCGCGCTCGCTCTGCCGTTCGTGCTCGGCATAGGGATGGCGATCCCGTGGCCCATCGCCGGCGCGGGACTGACGTTCATGCCGAAGCCCGGGCCCTGGATGGTGCGGGTCAAGCAGGCGTTCGGTGTCTTCATTCTGGGCACGGCCGTCTACTACGGGTACCTGTCCTACGGCCTGTTCAGCCAGCGGTGGGTCGATCCCGACCTGGTCGCCGAGAGCGTGCAGGAGCTCGTCGGCGAAGGCTGGTACCCGTCGCTCGCCCAGGGGCTGGCCTCCGCCGAGACCGAGGGCAAGCCGGTGCTCGTCGACATCTGGGCGACCTGGTGCAAGAACTGTCTGACCATGGATCGGACGACGCTCAGGGCCGCCGGGGTGCAGGCGGCGCTCGACGACTACGTCAAGGTCAAGTTCCAGGCGGAGGACCTCGGGGTCTCGCCCGCACGCGAGGTCATGGAGCGCTTCGAGGCCATCGGGCTGCCGGCCTACGCGATTCTCCACGTTCGGGACGGGGCCGCGGCCGGCGTCAGCGCCGACTGACCCGCGGCACGCGCACCCGAAGCGAAGACGCATCCACGCGGACGCGCAGACAACGTCCCCCGGCGTACACCTCGCCGTCGACGTGAAACACGAGCGGCCGGTCGGCGGCCAGCTCCAGCGCCGGCCCCGAAACGCGGCGAATCCCCGGCAGCCGGTCGATCGTGCCCGCGAAGAGCCGGAACGACTGGAAGAACAGCCAGGGCAGCCGCCTGGCCGGGATGCAGACGAGTTCCAGCACGCCGTCGTCCGGACGCGCCTGGGGCGCGATCAAGGCGCCGTTGCCGTACTCGCGGCAGTTCGCGACCGCCACCAGGAACGCGGGCATGGTGAAGGTCTCCTCCGCGGTGCGGACGGTGTAGGTGGCCGCCTGGTACGCGCGCAACTCGCGGACGGCCGCCCGGAAGTACGCCCCTGCGCCCCGCCGCGACAGCCGGTTGAATACCGCCGCCATGTGCGCGTCGAAACCGATCCCGGCGACGTTGACGAAAATTCGGCCGTCGATTCTCCCGGTGTCGATTGCACGAACGGGTCCGGACAACGCCGTTCGCAGGGCGGCCTCGGCGCGGCGCTCGAGGCCCAGGCCGCGCGCGAACCCGTTCCCGGATCCGCCGGGCACCACGCCCAGCGTCGCCCCCGCGGCCGCCACCTCCGCCGCCACTTCGTTGATGGTGCCGTCGCCACCCCAGGCCACGACCGTTCGCGCGCCGGCGGCGATCATCGATAGAGCGAGCGCCCTCGCGTTCCCGCGCTGTTCCGTGACCCGCACGTCGCCGTCGATGGAGCACGTCCGCAAGGCGGCCCGGGCAAGGTGGACGGCAACCTCGGCCGTGTGCCGGCGACGCGCGCCGGCCACCGGGTTGATGATGATGCCTGCGTCCATCGTGACGGGTACTGTATCGGTCGATTCGCGGCGCTGGGCCCCCGTCTCTCTCTCGGGGTCCTGGTGAAGGGCTGGTGCTATAGTAGGGCCATTCATGCGTCGGATCTGGCTCAGGGCAGCGCTCGTCGCCGTGCTCGGCGTGAGTATCACGGCGGGGTTCTACGCATTTCTCACGGGCCAGCGGATCGCGCAGGCGCGCGAGGCGGGGCGCGCCTTCGACGCCCGCGCGTGGGGGCTCGTGCTGTCGCTCGCCGAACTGCGCGCCGCCCAGCAGGCATACGTCGCCGCGGGCCAGGATCGGGCCTACTGGGTGGCCGACGTTGCGACGCGGATAGAGGAGATGACGGCCGGCCTGGCTGGCCTGTCCTCACGGTCCACTCTGCCCGCCACGGCCGCTGCGCTCGACGAGGCGGCCTCCCTGGTAGAGGCGTTGCTGCGTATGGACGAGCGAGCTCGCGACCACGCAGCGGCCGGCCAGGAGTCGATGGCGTCGGATCTCATATTCGCCGATGGGATCGAGCTGGGCCGTGCCGCGGCCGATCAAGTCGAGCGCGCGCGACTCATCGAGCGCGAGGCCCGGGACGCCGCGGCCGCCGGTCAGCAACAGTCGCAACTCATCGGATTGGGCGGCGCATTGGGGGCCGGCGTTCTGTTCGCGCTTCTGCTCTCGCCGTTCCCGACCGAGCGACCGGCCGTCAAGCACACCTCGCCGGCGGATCGGGCGACCGACGCCGTTCGGGAGCCGGCGCCGCCCGAAGGACGACTGTTCCTCGACCTGGAACCCGAGGGAGGCGCTCGGGCAACCGCGGCCGGTCCCGCTAGCGACGCTCACTCGACCACGCCGGTGCCGGACCTGCGGCTGGCTGCGGATCTCTGTACGGATCTGGGCCGCTCCGCGAACGCGGCGGAATTATCGCCCCTTCTCGCGCGTGCTGCTCAACTGCTCAACGCGAATTGCGTCATCGTATGGGTCCGTGACGGCACCGGCAACGCGCTCCGGCCGGCCATCGCCCACGGATATCCGGCGGCGGCGCTGGCGCGGCTGGGCAGGATCCCTTGCGACAGCGACAACGTAACGGCGGCCGCCTACCGCGACGAACGCATGCACGTCATTCCCGGCGACGCAGACACCCCCGGTGCGATCGTGGCCCCGCTCGCCTCTGCGGAGGATCGGGCCGGAGTCATGACACTGGAAGTGAACGACGGGTGGGAAACCAGCGACATCGTTCAGTCGACGGCGACCATCCTCGCCGCGCAACTGGCCACCCTCGTCGCCGCCGACCCATCGAGCACTCCCGTCGAGGACACCCAGGCGTAACGGCCCTCGGCGACCCTTCCAGAGGTCGCCCCGGTCGGGAAACAGGACGCTTGCGCCGGAGTACCCGCACGGACAGGGCCGAGTTCTCGGGGTTTCGCAGACCGAACAGAATCGGCACGCGTCTTGCTTGAGTGAAGGGTGGCCGCACGGAGCGTGCGGGATGCAACCATCACAGGCAGGCGCTGGCATCGCCGCATCCCGTATCGTCGGGCACTGACGCTCCGTTGCGGCCCCTCTCCTTCCGTGCGCGGCTTCCGCAACGGCCGGCGGACGATATACTTCCCCACGTGACCACCGGCCTGACGCTACCGCTCGACAACGCGGCCATCGAACGCATCCTTCCGCACCGCTACCCCTTTCTGCTGGTCGATCGCATCATCGAGTTCGAGCCCGACAAGCGCATCGTCGGCATCAAGAACGTCTCCCTGAACGAGCGGTACCTCTCCGACCGGCGCGGGAGAGCGCCGGTCCTTCCGCCGACCATCCTCACCGAGGCGGTGGCGCAGGTCGGCGCCATCCTGATTCTCGCCAAACCGGAGAACCGCCAGAAGCTGCCGTTCTTCACCGGCATCGAGCGCATCCGCTACCTGCGGCCCGTACATCCGGGCGACGTGGTGGTGATCGAGGCTGAGGTCGTCCGCCTGCGCAGCCGGATGGGCCGCTTGAAGGGTGTCGCGCGGGTCGGCGACGACATCGTCATCGACGGCACCATGACCTTCGCTCTGGGCACACGTTGACGGCCCCGTCGGCCGCACCGCGTGCTAGAATCAGCCCATGGGTGGGCGCAAGAGAGCACGTGTGTCGAAAGCGCCGGCTTCCCAGCAGGAGCCGGCGGGCGGCGGACCTCCTTGGATCCTGATCGGCGGTCTGGTCGTGGTGGTTGCCGCGGCCGCGCTGGTTCTGCTTCCATCGGGCGGCGACACCCCGGACAGCGAAGTGGCCTCCGTCGCGTCCGAAGCGGGCGAAGAGGAAGCGCCGACCCCGGATCGGCCGGCTCCTCCACCGGCGGGTGAGCCGACCCCAATCCCGCCGGCCGAGGCGCCGCTGCCGCCGCTGCCCCTGGTGTCGAACCTCGTCCCGCGATCGCCGCAGGCCATCCGGGACGCGTACATCTTCGCGGCGCAGAATCCTCACGTGCTCGAGTACGTGCCCTGCTTCTGCGGGTGCGAGACGCGGGGCCACAAGCGCAACGCGGATTGTTTCGTGCAGTCGCGCAATCCGGACGGCAGCGTCCGCGAGTGGGACACCCACGGCATGGCCTGCATCGTCTGCATCGACGTTGCGGTTCACGCAATGCAGCTTCGGGCTTCCGGCGCACGGGTCGAGGATATTCGGGACGCGGTCGAATCCACGTACGCCGCCTACGAACGACAGACGCCGACCCCGCTTCCGCCGGCCCCGGCGCCGGCCAACTAAAGCCACAGGACGCCTCGCCGCCAGATCGGCGGACTGCACTGTGGCGGGCCGCCGCGCGATTGGAATAATCGACGGTGTCGTCCAGCGCCGCCCGACACACGTCCCGCGCGGATCTGCACGCTGCGCTCGCCGAACTGTTCGAGACCACCCACGAGGGCATCTATCTCGGCACGCTGCCGCACCGGGGCGATGGAGCGACCCTCGGCGCCAATCCCCACCTGAAGTTGATGTTCGGCTTCCCGCCGGAGGTGGATGATCGCGAGATCCGCCCCTTCGACGACGACCGGTTCGTCCATCCCGAGGCGCGGCAGGCGTTCGTCCAGCGACTGACGCGCGACGGCGCCGTGACCGACTACCTGCTCCGGTTGCGACGGGCCGACCACAAGCCGATCTGGGTCGAGGTCAACGCCCACCTTGCCGTTCCTGGCGATTCCGAACCGGCGCGCGTCGGGGCGTTGCTGCGTGACGTGAGCGAGCGGCGCAAGATGGAGAACCATGGCCGCGGCGTGTATCACGAGTTGCTGCAGTACGAGAAGCTGGCGGCGCTCGGCCAGACGGTATCCGGTGTCGCCCACGAGCTGAACAACCCGCTCGCCACGATTCTGACCTGGTCGGAACGCCTCGCCGGGCGCTCGGTGGACGCGCTGACCAGGCGCGGGATCACGACCATCCTGAGCGAGTCCGAACGTGCCGCGAAGATCGTCCGCAATCTGCTGACGTTCTCGCGCAAGCACCACACGACGCGGGGGATGGTGGACCTGAACCTGGTGGTCCGCGAGACGCTGTCACTCCGGACGTACGATCAGCGGGTCTCGAACATCACGACAATCGACGCGCTGGCGACGGGGCTCCCGCAGGTGTTCGCCGACGCGCACCAGCTCAAGCAGGTTCTCCTGAACCTGGTGATCAACGCCGAGCAGGCGATGTTGTCGGCGAGCGGACGGGGGACCCTCATCGTCCGCACCTGGCACGAAGCTGCCGGCGGGTGCGTGGTCCTGGAGATAAACGACGACGGTCCGGGCATTCCGGACGATGTGCGGCCACGGATCTTCGACGCCTTCTTTACGACGAAGTCGGCCGGGACGGGGACCGGGCTCGGACTGACGGTCGCCGGCAGGATCGTCGAGGATCACGGCGGCAAACTCGAGATCGAGTCGACGCCCGGGCACGGCGCCTCGTTCTACGTGCGGTTGCCGACTGCCGCCGGCCTGCCGCGGCCCCGGGCCTCGTCCGTACCGCGGCCGCAACCGGTTGTCGGGCGGGGGTCCGCGGTCCTCCTGGTCGAGGAGGAGCCGGCTCTCGCGGAGGCGGTCCGCGACGCCCTTTCGGACGCGGGCTTTCTGGTCGACCGCGCCGCGGATGGTCAGACGGCGCTCGAACACGCACGCAGTCGGACGTACAACCTGGTGATCTGCGATCTGAAGATGCCGCGCCTCGACGGACAGGCATTCCACCGGGCGATCGCCGACACGGTGCCGTCGCTTGCGCGGCGGATCGTATTCGTGACGGGCGACGTCGTGGCGGCCGACGCCGAAGCGTTCCTCCAGGAGAGCGGCTGTCGCTGGCTGCGGAAGCCGTTTCGACTGGCCGATCTCCTGCAGGCGGCGCGCGAAGTCAGCGTCTGACGGACGGCTACCGAGCGGCCGTTGCCTGCGCCGTAGCCGCTGGCCGCAGATCCGCCTTTGCCATCCTCATCTTCGGGCTCGCATGCAGAAGCGGCCGACTCCCGGCCGCGACCAGCGTCCCCTTGAACTGCTCCGGCGCCAGGTCAGGCGCGAGCTGCTCGCGCAGCTTCCGGATCGCCCGGCTGTGAAGCTGCGAAATCCGTGACTCGTTCACGCCGATCTCGGCGCCAATATCCTTCATCGTGGCGTCGCCGTAGTAGTAGAGTCCGATGATCCTGCGTTCACGACTTGGCAGAGCGGCGATGGCCGCGCGCACGCGATTGTTTACTTCCGTCTCCTCGCACACCTTGTCGGGGGTCGGCGACTCGGACGGAGTCAGCACCGGCGGCAGATCCACGCCCTCGACGGTGTCGGCGGTCGCCAGCGGCGAGGTCGACTCGATGACGTTGATCCGGTTGATCGTGCGGCCGAGCGCCGCTTCGTCCGTCCCGATGTGATTCGCGAGGTCGGCCAGCGACGGCTCACCGCCGAGCTCGTTGCGCAGCTTCTGCCGCGCCGCCTCGAGCTCGCGCCGCACGCGCCGGATCCCCCGCGGCCAGGCGCCCCGCCGCAGGGCGTCGATCATGGCGCCGCGGACACGCCGCTCGGCGAACGTCTCGAACTTGATGCCCCGCCCCTCGTCGAATCGTTGCACCGCATCGATCAGGCCGATCATCCCGTCCTGCACAAGATCGCCGAGATCGATCGAGTGCGGCATCGAGGCGGCCAGACGCCGAGCCATCGCACCGACGAACGGCACGCCCGCCTCGATGCGTTCCTGCTGTGCCTTGGTACGCGTGTTGTTCTCCATGCCCCGGTTCAAGGCAATGACCGTGCCAACACGAAGAACGCATGCTCCACCGTTTCCGCGCGTCGGCGCACCTACATGTAACCATCTATTAAATCAGTGGGTTACACGGATCTTGGGCTGTGGGTAGAATCCAGCCGGCGGGTGCGGACGGCGGTCAGACCGTCACCACGTTGACGGCCGATCCCGATCGACCGTCAATGCCTTGACACAAGCGGCGCAACGGGACGGCAATCTCCCAGCGGGCGCACCGGCCGGCAAGAAATGCGCCGTTTTCGCAGGGTTTGCGCCTTGACCGGCGCCCCCACCGAGCGTCAGAATACCGACACCTTCCCCGCGAGCTGTACCACCGTGGCAGAACAAGAACGGCACCTGCTCCTCGTCGAGGACGAGGCGCCGTTGCGCGAGGCGACCGCGGAACGGCTCGTCGAGCACGGCTACCACGTAACGGAAGCCGAGAGCGGGGAAGCGGCCCAGGAACTGCTGGCCGAGTTCGCGTTCGACGTCCTCATCACGGACCTGCGCCTGCCCGGCATCGACGGCGCGGCGGTGGTCGAGCTCGCCCTCGAGCACTACCCCGAGATCGTCGCGGTGGTCGTCACCGGCTACGGCACGGTGCAGGACGCGGTATCCGCCATCAAGCGCGGCGCGACCGACTTCGTCATGAAGCCGTTCCCCTTCGACCACCTGCTGCACATTCTGTCGACGGCTCTGGAGCAGCGACGGCTGAAGTCCGAGAACGAGTACCTCCGCTCGCAGCTCCAGGAGCGCTATCGGTTCGAGGGCATCGTCGGACGCAGCCGCCCGATGCGTGATCTGTTCCAGCTTCTGGAGACCGTGGCCGGGACGACGAGCACCATTCTGATCACCGGCGACACCGGTACCGGCAAGGAGCTCGTCGCCCGCGCGATTCACCACAACAGCCCGCGCCGCCACCAGCGCCTCGTGGCAATCAACTGCGGCGCCATCCCCGACACGTTGCTCGAGGCGGAGCTGTTCGGACACGTGCGGGGCGCCTTCACCGGCGCGTTCACCAGCCGGCCCGGACGGCTCGAGCAGGCGCACCGGGGCACGCTGTTCCTGGACGAGATCGGCACGATGAGCACGAGCCTGCAGGCCAAGCTGCTGCGCGCCCTGCAGGAGCGCGAGTTCGAGCGCGTCGGCGGCAACGAGACGCGGCGGGTCGATGTCCGGGTGATCGCCGCGACCAACAGCGATCTCGTGCGGTTGGTCGAGGAGGGGCACTTCCGGGAAGACCTGTACTACCGGCTGAACGTCATTCCCATACACCTGCCGCCGCTACGCGACCGTCGCGAAGACATTCCGCTGCTCGTCCAGGACTTCGTCGAGCGGATAGGGGCGGCGCAGACCCCGCCGCGCCGGGGCGTCGTCGTCTCGCAGAACGCGATGCGCCGGATGATGGCGTTCAAGTGGCCGGGCAACGTGCGGCAGCTCGAGAACGCCATCGAGCGCGCGCTGGCCCTCAGTCCGGGGCGGTCCCACATCGAGACGACCGATCTGCCGAACGAGATACAGGCCGCGGTCGAAGGGCCGCTGGACCCCGCGATCTCGCTTCCGGAGACCGGGCTGGACCTTCAGCAGCACCTGCAGCGCATCGAGCGCACGTTGATCGGCGAGGCGCTCGAGCGCACCGGGGGCAACAAGCAGCAGGCCGCGCAACTGCTGGGCCTGAAGCGCACGACCTTGCTCGAGAAGACGAAACGCTGGCTCTGAGCGAACGAGTTGGAACCGGGGCGGGGACCTGCCCCGCCCCGACAGAGCGCGGACCGTTACGCGAAGACGCCGAGCGGGTCGAACGATCCCTTCAGCACCGCCGGAGAACCGTCGAACTTCAGCCACTCCTCGATCATGGTCGCGTAGACGCGGCGGAAGTCGGTGGTCTTGATGAGGTTGCCGTCATCGAGATCCGTCAGGCTCGGATGCCTGCCGTAGAGCCCGCCCTTCACGTGATTGCCCACGATGAACATCGGCGTCGCCGTACCGTGGTCGGTGCCGAGGCTGCCGTTCTCCTCCACGCGGCGTCCGAACTCCGTGAACATCACGATCGACACGTCGTCGGCCCGGTCGATCCGCTTCAGGTCCTGGGTGAAGCCGCGCACGGCGTCGGCGGTGTAGGCGAGGAGCCGCGCGTGAGGATCCGCCTGGTGCACGTGCGTGTCGAACGAGTTGCCCTGGTACGACACGTAGTAGATGCGCGTCGGCATCTCGGCGTGGATCAAGGAGGCCACCTGCCGCAACTGGCCCGACAACCCGCCGATGCCGTAGTCGACCGGCGTCCGGTAGGCGGCCGCGGCCTGCCGCACGAAATCGGAGCTCTCCGCCGCGTTCTGCGCAGTCCCGGCCAGGAACTCCAGGGTCGCGTTGCCGCGGGCTCCATCGGCGGTCATGCTGGCGAGCGCGTTCTTCTCGCTCTCGGCGCCCTCACGGCGGAAGGTGCGCGGATCGTTGAACACGAGCGGCGAGTGGTGGCGGCTGCGAACGGCCAGCGACTGCCGGGTCCCGATGTTCACGATGCGGTTGCCCTGCGCGTCGTGGTCGTAGGCGCCGTCCGCCAGCCGCCCGAGCCAGCCCAGCGCCTCCCCGCCGTTCGGCACGCCGGTATGCCAGTAGCCCATCGACGAGAAGTGCGACAGGCTCGGGTTGTCGTAGCCGCAGCCGTGCACGACCGCCATCTCGCCATCCTTGTACAGGCGCTCGAATCCGACGAGCGACGGGTGGAACCCGTAGCCGTCCTCGATCTCGATGACCTCGGACCGGGGTATCCCGATCGTCGGCCGCGCCCGGTAGTACTCGTCGTCGCCGAAGGGCACCACCGTGTTCAGGCCGTCGTTGCCGCCGGAGAGCTCCACCACGACGAGGATGCGCTCCGGGCTCGTCTCCATGCTCGTGCCCTCGAGCGCCTGGGCCGCCAGCGCGGCCGAGGTCCGGTTGAGCAGCACGGGCAGCGTCGCGCCGACGCCGAGGCCGTACATGCCCTTGATCAGGAAGTCGCGCCGCGAGCATCCACACTTGAATCGAGCCATCGTTGTCCCCCAACTCTCGCGGCTCCTCGGCGAGCCGCCCGCGTGTCTCTTCGGCCCTTCACCTGCTCTTGGAATCAGGCCAGTTGATACTCCGGCGTGCTCAGGATCAGATAGAGCAACGCGCGCAACGCCGCCTCGGTCTGCGGCGTATCCGACTCGATCCGGTCGCCCCCGAGCTCGTCGCGCAGGAAGTCGACGAGCACCGCGCGGTCGGCGCCGCTCAGCTCGACGCGCAGGAAGCGGCGGATCAGGTGGTCGACGACCGCTCCCGCCTCCGACACGCCTGCGTCCGACAGCAGCCGCACCATGTCGAGGTCGGCCACCCGGCGCGGAATCGGATGCAGCTTGTCGAACGCCATCAGATATCCCATGTAGCCGCCGTAGCGCGTGTTGTAGTCCTCGTCGCGGTCCACGAGCTGGCTCGACTCGGCGTCCCCCTCCTGCGTGGCCGCGGTGATGTTCATGCCCCGCGCGAGGCGCTCCTCCACCTGTCGGTAGATACCGGGAACGACGCGGTCGGGCGCCCAGAACCCGTCGGTATCGGGATACAGGACATCGCGGAAGAGGTTGCCGCGCTGGAGCAGCGTTGCCGGCGTGACCCAGGTCCGGCCCCCGGCCCAGCCCGCCACGTTGGGCGGATTGAACAGCGTCTGTCCGAGGCCGGCGACGAGGCGATTGAAGTCCGGGACCGTCGGCAGCTCCGTCAGTCCCAGCTTGCGATAGGTCGAAACGACCAGGTGCACGGGGCTCTTGACCTGCGTGGCGTACGACGCCGGGCTGTAGAAATCGCGAGAGAGAAAGATCTTCGCCAGCAGCGGCTTCAGGGCGTAGTCGGCGTCGCGGAACGTAGCCGCCAGCTCCGTGTGAGCCGCCTCGTCGAGCTCCTCGCGGACGAAGTACCGGTAGAGCTTGGCGCTGATGAATTCGGCCGCGGCAGGCTGTTCCAGGATGATTCGGATGATGTCGCCGCCGTCGAACGGTCCGGTCTGCCCGAGGAACGTCTTCTCCCCGAAGTCGTGCTGCTCGGCGTCGAACTTGAACTCCAGGACGTCGTTGGTCCAGCCGGTGAACGCGCGCGCCCCTTCGCGAATGTCCTGCTCGGTGTAGTTGCCCACCCCGAGGCTGAAGAGCTCCAGCAGCTCGCGCCCGAAGTTCTCGTTCGGGTGATCCTTGACGTTCTCGCCGTTGTCCAGGTAGACGAGCATCGCCGGATCCTTGAGGATGCCCATCAGCAAGTCCTCGAAGCTCCCGTTGGCGTTGGCCCGCAGCATCTCGTTCTGGCGGAGCATCATCCGCGTATCGCGGACCTTCGTGTTGCCGGTCGCGAAGTGCCCGTGCCAGAAGAGCGTCAGCTTCTCCTCCAGCGGGCGCGTGGTGGCGAGCATCCGCTCGCCCCACCACGTGGCCAGCCGCTGCGTCTCGACGGAGTTCGATCGGAGCCCGTAGAAGAACTTGTTGACCACCGGCTGCAGGCGGCGTGATTCACCCTCCGGCAGCACCTGCACGCCCATCGCCTCGCCGCGTTCGCGCCCGATGCGGACCGCCTCGGCCCGGCTCTTGGGGAACGGGTCCATCCCCGGATCCCAGATGGGCGAGGCATCGAACGGCTCCAGCGTGTCGGCGTGCTGCTGATAGTCGACCAGCCACTCGACAGCGGCGGCCGGCGTCATTCCGGCCAAGTGCTCCACCTCGGCCGGGGTCGCGCCGAATCCCGCGCGCTCCAGCAGGTGGGCCGCCTTCTGGTGGTCCCAGTCCCCGGCGCCGATCGGCGTGAGGTCGTTCTGCCACGAGGCCGGCCCGGCGCCATCGCCCGCGGCCCCACCCGGAGCCGCACCAACCATCAGCAGGAGAACGGCGAAGAGTATCTTTCGTGCCACGGTTTACCTCCGGTCTGCCGGGCCAGCACGGCCGCAGCACGGCCCTCTGGGCGCAGAGACCCGCATGATACGCCACCGGGTACGCTTCGCCAACCCCAATCGGCCCGGCGGGCACGCGCTACGCCACCACATCCAGTGTGTGGTCGAGCATGCGATCGCCGTCGAAGATCCAGCGCCCGGTGAACCGCCGGCCGCCGATGACCAGCGGCAACCAGTAGCGGTCGTCTTCCCACATCTCGTCGAACGGAATGGCGTCGAGGTCGAACCAGAGCGGCTCGGCCTCGTCCGTCTCGACGGGAGTACCGGCCAGATCCGCCGCGCGGTAGACGTGCACGAACGTCGAGTAGCCGTCGACGAACTGGAAACCGTGCCGCCCCAGCTTCTCCAGGTAGAGGGGCGTGACCTCGAGCTCTTCGCGTACCTCTCGAACCGCGCACGCGTCGAACGACTCGCCCGGCTCCAGCCGGCCACCCGGCCCGTTGATCTTTCCGGCCCCCAGCCCCCGCTTCTTGCGGATCAACAGAATGCGCCGAGCCTTTACCACGAAGACCAGCGTTGCCGGATCGACGGCGCGCCAGCACGTCCAGTCGATCTGCCGCACGCGCCGGACCGCCGTGACTCGTTCAGGCGACGGCATCGCCGGCAGGCTCCAGAAAGTGCATGGCAATGATGCCGCGCAGGGCCTCGACGGACTCTGCCTGGTTGATGGCCGTTCGCAACTGCGAGCCGCCGTACAGGCCCTTCGTGTACCAGGAGCCGAGTGCCCGCAGCTTGTTGACCACCCAGCGTTCCCGGCTCCGGGCCGGCCTGGCGGGCCGTGACCGGGACGGCGCCATTCCCGGCGCATGGTGCCGGAAGCCCCGCGATTCGTCGACGCCCTCGCGCAGGAGCAGATCGATGTAGTCGAGAAGGAAACGACCCCTTTCCGCGATCGACACCTCCGGCACGGGTCTGCCGGCGGCCAGCGCGGCGGCCTGCTGGAATATCCACGGGTTGCGCAGCGCACCGCGCCCGACCAGGACGCCGGCCACGCCCGCCCGGCTCCGCTCGACCATCTGCTCCGGTGTCACGCAGTCGCCGCTGCCCAGGACCGGAATAGCGACCTCCGCTGCGACCGTGCGGATCAGGCTCCAGTCGGACTGCCCGCTGTAGGACTGCTTCGCGGTGCGCCCGTGCACGGCGACGGCGGCGGCCCCGGCGTCCTCCATCATGCGCGCCACCGTCGGGGCGTTGATGCTGCCGTCGTCCCAGCCGGCGCGCATCTTCACCGTCACCGGTATGTCGACCGCCTGGGTCATCGCGCGCACGATCCGGGCCGCGTGCGCCGGCTCGCGCATCAGACTGCAGCCGGCGTTGTGCTTCGCGATCTTGGGCACCGGGCAGCCCATGTTGACGTCGACGATGTCCGCCTTCATTGCCTCTACGACCTGGGCGGCCGCGGCCATTCTGCCGGGATCGCCACCGAAGATCTGGATCGACACCGGTCGCTCCGCTTCGGTGTACTCGGCGTACTCGAGCGTGCGGTCGATACCGCGCACGAGACCCTCGGAGCTGACCATCTCGGTGACGACGAGCCCACAGCCGCCCCGCGCCTTCACCAGCCGGCGGAAGGCGGTGTCGGTCATGCCGGCCATGGGGGCGAGGGCGTAGCGGTGATCGAGTGAGACGGGTCCGATTCTCATGGAAACCGGGATCCATTCTAGTGCGTCCGGTGCGCGCCGGTGGTGTGGGTGGCTCGCGAGAGAGGGGCGGTCCCAGCGCGGAAGCGCGGCGGCGCACAAGCCGGCGCCCGGAACCGTACAGAGAGCGGGGCCCGCGGCAGCCGAGGCCGCGGACCCCACGTCGGAACACCGAACGTCACGAACGACCGTCTGCCACCGGTACTGCCGGCCCGGGCGCCGTGCTACTGCGCGGCCGACTCCAGTGCCGCCGAGGCGGCGTAGGCGGTGACGGCCATCACGGCCGGAGCCGCGTCGGCAGGGTGATGCGGCGAAGTGACGCTCGTCCAGACGCCTTGCGCCAGCGCACGGACGGTCTCCAGGCTCGTCTCGGGAACCGCGACCTCGAAGGTCAGGTACCGACCCGCCGGATCGACTTCCACGAACGTCGCCTGCAGCAGGAACCGATTGCTGCCCCACAGACCCGAGCCGTCATCCGGCATCGCGGTCCGGATCCCGTTCGCCTGAGTGTCGTAGCCGGACCAGATGATGACGATCGGCTCGCCAGCCTGCGCATCCGCGACCGCCGCAAGACCCGCCGGGGCGGCCACGCGCGACTTGACCCTGAGCGAGCCGGTTGCCTCGTCCAGAGAGACCAGCTCACCGTCCCAACGATACGTCGCGCCCGGCAACGGCGCCGGCCGGCGCTCCGGGGACGGCGCGTACGCGTTGACGGCCATCATCGTCTGGGCCGTGCCCGCCGGATGATGCGGCGACCGCACGCTCGCCCACGAGCCCCGCGTCAGCGACCGCACCGTCGCCAGGCTGCCGTCGGGAACCGCCGTCTTGAAGGTCAGGTAGCGGCCTGCTTCGTCGGCCTCGACGAACGTCGCCCGCAGCAGGAAGCGGTTGCTGCCCCACAGACCCGAGTCGTCGTCCGGCATCGCAGCCCGAATCCCGCTCGCCCGACTCTCGTAGCCCGACCAAGTGATGACGATCGGCTCGCCCGACTCGGCACCGGCCACCGCCGCCAGACCCGCCGGCGAAACCACCCGCGACCTGACCGTCAGCGTGCCTGTCGCCTCGTCCAGCGAAACCAGCTCGCCGTCCCAACGATAGGTCGCCCCCGGCAGCGGCGCCGGTCGACGCTCCCGCAGCGGCACGTACGCATCGACCGACAGCACCTCGGGCAACCCGTCCGACGGGTGGTGCGGCGAGTGCACGCTCGCCCACGAGCCCCGCGTCAGCGACCGCACCGTCGCCAGGTTCTCCGCGGGAACCACCGTCTTGAAGGTCAGGTAGCGCCCGGCCTCGTCCGCCTCCACGAACTCCGCCCGCAGCAGGAAGCGGTTGCTCCCCCACAGACCGGAGTCGTCGTCCGGCATCGCGGCCCGGATCCCGCTCGCCCGGCTCTCGAAACCCGACCAGGTGATGACGATCGGTTCGCCCGACTCCGCGCCGGACACCCCCGCCAGACCCGCAGGAGACGCCACGCGTGACTTCACCGTGAGAGTCCCCGTCGCCTCGTCGAGCGAAACCAGCTCGCCGTCCCAGCGGTAGCTCGCCCCCGGCAGCGGCGACGGCCGGCGCTCCCGCAGCGGCACGTACGCATCGACCGACAGCACCGCGGGCGACCCGTCCGACGGGTGGTGCGGTGACCGCACGCTCGCCCACGAGCCCCGCGTCAGCGACCGCACCGTCGCCAGGCTCTCCGCGGGAACCGCCGTTCTGAAGGTCAGGTAGCGGCCCGCTTCGTCGGCCTCGACGAACGTCGCCCGCAGCAGGAAGCGGTTGCTCCCCCACAGACCCGAATCGTCGTCCGGCATCGCGGCCCGGATCCCGCTCGCCCGGCTCTCGAAACCCGACCAGGTGATGACGATCGGGTCGCCCGACTCCGCGCCGGACACCGCCGCCAGACCTGCCGCCGACGCCACGCGCGACTTCACCGTCAGGGTCCCCATCGCCTCGTCGAGCGAGACCAGCTCGCCCTGCCAGCGGTAGGTGGCGCCGCGACCTGGCGCCGGCCGCCACTCGCGCGACGGGCTGTAGGCGGCGATCGCCAGCGTCGGCGCGTCTGCGTCGGCCGCTCCGTGCACCGATGTGCCCGTGATCCACGCGCCGCGCGTCAGCCCGCGCACCGTTTCGAGGCTCTCCGCGGGCAGCGCCGCCTCGAAGGTGAGGTGCGCAGCGTCCGCATCGACCGCCACCAGCGTCGCAGCCAGCAGAAAGCGCTCGAAATCTTCCTCTGCCTCTGCCGCCGCCGCGTCCCCGGCGTCCGTGCCGGACTCGACCGCCTCCAGCGCTGCCACGGCAGCGATTTCCGCGACGACGTATGGCGCCGCCATGCGAATCCCGCTCGCCCGGTTCCCGGCCCCCGACCAGGTGATCAGGATTGGGTCGCCGGCGCGTGCGTCCTTCAGCGCTGCCAGCCCCGCCGGATCGGCCGCCGGCGACTTGACCGTCACCGTGCCGGCGGCCTCGTCGAGCGCCACCAGCTCGCCGTGCCAGCGGTAGGTGGCTTCGAGGTTCGGCGCGGCCGCCGCGGTCATCACCGCGCCGACCACGCACGTGATAAGGACGGCCCACCACATGATCGGGCGGGTCGGGGTGGACGTCCCTCGTCGAGCTCCTGTCTGATTCGGCATCACACTACTCCTTGAATCGCCACCGCAGAATCCGACTTGCTGCCGCGTAGCGCGTGGCAAAGCCATCCGGCACTCGCCCGCCGCCGTCCCGTGGTGGAACGACGCAGGGCTCCTGCCCGGCGGGTCCGTCGACGGACCCGCGCTCCATCAACGCGCCGCTTCCAACATCGTGTTGGGCGACGCACGCCGAATGAAGACTGGCCTGGGAGTAGCCGTCTACATGGAAGGACGGGCACTGACCGACTGCCCGCTGGAGGCATCATAGGCAGGCCCGTCGCCGACGTCAAGCCAAAAAGCGTGTCCGGCCAGGAAAAATCTCTCCGGGCGCCTGGGCGGACTCCGGGCGGCGCCCAAGGCAGGACTCCGGCCGGGTGCACGTCAGATTTGTGAGTGCTGTCTCATGCAGCGGCGTTTCGTCGTTCCCAGAAGGCTTCGAAGCGTCCGCTGAGGATGCAGCAGCGCAGAGCGAGGATGGCATTGGCGCCGTTGACGGACCAGTGCATGCCGGCGCGCTTGAGGCGCGCCCCGACGGCATGTTTGCAGCCAGCCTCGACGATGCCGGTGGCGACGCACAGGCCCCTGGCCCGGAACGCGGGATAGCGCATGCGCTTGCGGTTGCGGATGAGATAGTCGATGCATTTGCGGGCCTCGTCGCAGGTTGGGGCGTGTCGGGCGAGGGCGGCGACGATGGCGCTGATGCGGCCGGCATCGAGTTCGTCCCGTCGTTGTTTCGCCCACTGCGCGGCGAGTTCGGACCCGGGTGTGTAGATGGCCTTGGCGACGTCCCAGAGGTGGCTTTTGGCGTGGAAGATGTCGACGATCTGGATCGCATCGGGGAAACACTCGTCGGCGAGGGCCCAGATCCAGGGCGCGCCGTCGCCGAGGATGACCTTGCGTTCGGCATCGGCGAAACGGCGGCGTTCGGCTTCGCGGCACACGCGCTGGGCGAAGGGGGAGGGTTCGCGGTCGGTATCGCGACTGGCGGCCGTCTCGATGGCGGCCGTGTAGGAGACTGAGTCCGGGTCGCGCATCGCGATGCCGGTCTTGGGGTGACGGCGTTCGGCCGTCCAGGCGACGGCGAGCTTGACCTCGCGGGTCTTGGCCGAACCGTCGGGCTGCTTGCCTTGGCGCTGCGCGGTTTCGGCCTTGCGCACGGGAATGCCCGTACCATCCATGCCGAGATACAGGGTAGGTTTGACGCGGTGCGCCTCCGGCTCGACGGCTTGGCGTTCGTCGGTTGCGATCGCGCGCCCCAGCGCTTCGGCGGTCCGCTCGACCTGCTTGGGGTCGACGGCGAGCCCGGCCAGTTCGTCCAGCAGGGTGCTGGCCTCCTTGAAGCTGACTCGGGCGGCGGCCGCCGCCGTCATGCGTGTCGCCGCGGGCGACAACGTCGTCTCGTCGATGCCCAGGGTCCGGTCACGCGGACAGAATCCGGTTCGGCAGGACGCGCAATGGTAGTAGGCCCGCTGCAGGGTCATGGCGCCCAGGGCCGTGCGGATCGTCTTTGCACGCCGGCCGGCGTAGCGGGCCGTGTGTCCGCACCGGCAGGGCAGGCCGGCGGCGTGCTGGTCACTGTGGTCGGCGTTGAGCCGCTCGGCAACGAAACGAGCCGCCACCGCCAGGACGGCGGTGCGCACCGCCGTCTCGGCCGCCTCGAAGTCACCCAGCGTCTGCGTCGCGTCGGCCCCCAGCAGCCGCTCGATCTCACGTGTCGCTTCGGCCGCCAGCGACTTGGCGATCACCACGGTCTGCGGTTTTTTTTTGCTGCGCTGCCGGTCGCCAGACGCGCCTCGCTCAGGGCATCGTTGACCTCGATGAACATCTTCGACAATTGCCGGAAGCGGCGATACTCGGCGAGCCGCGCCTGCGTCTCCGACCCGGCGTGGGCCGGGATGATGCGTGTGACCGTTTTGCCGGCCTGCTTGCGCGTCAGCGACAGGACCGGACCGTGCCCGGGGTCGCCTGGCTTGGCGCAATGACACCCGGCCTTGCCGCAGGGTCGGAAGCGTTCGGTCAGCGAACCGGAGCGCATCTCGCCGATCGAGGCGAATTGACTGCGAAGGTGTGCGTGTTGCCGTTCCAGCGCCGCAATCTGTTCATCGGGCATGATCGGGTCCTCGTTCTGACAGTCCATACACTGCCAGATATCGGCCGATCAAGCCTTGTCCTATACCCTGGAACGAATCCCCTCACTTTCCTGACGTGCACCCACTCCGGCCGGCCATCTTGACAACGGCGCGAACCCCTCTATAATGGAGAGCACTGCCAGATTGTTCGTAGCCTGCCTTCCCGAAAACGGCGTCTCCCAGGCCGTTAGGGGTGTTCCGGTTCGAAGCGTTTCGTGATTGTTGGCGCCCGAGCGCCCTCCGACTGTGAATGCGTCGGGGATCCAGGAAGGCACTGTACCGGCCATCCTTCGGGCGCCGTCGTCAAACCCGTCAGGAGGGCAACAATGTCGACCAAACTGCCAGCGGATCCGTCAATGGAACGGGATGTCAACCCGGCCCGGCCCGCGGCCGCACCCATCCCCCGCAAGCCCGCCGCGCCGCCCCCGAGGTCGGGGTTCCAGCGGTTCGTCCTTCAGTTTCTGCTGCTGGTGATCGCCCTCGGCGGCGCGTTCGGTACCGGCTACCTGGTCAATGCCAACGAGATGCAGCTCAACCGGAGCGACCTGCTGCAGCAGCAGTTGGATGCGCAGGAGCGCATTCTCGCGCTCGAGCAGCAGATCGCGGAACTGCGGGAGACGCGGCAGAACGGCAACCGCGTCGAGCTCGATCTGACCGAGGTGTTCGAGCCGATTCGCGAGGCGGTCGGACGTATCGCGCTGGTGAGGATGGGTGAGATTTCGCGCGAGCTCACGACGGAGCTCACGCGGCTGGTGGAATCCGACCTTCCGGCGCTCGACGATTCCGCAGACGCGAGCGGAGCCGCAACGCCGGGCGCCATGCCGGGCGGAATGAGCACCGGGGATTCCGCGGAGCAGACGCCCGGGCCGGAGGCGGCGTCCGCGGCCGGCGAGCCTGTGGTGCCGCAGAGCGGCGGCGGTCCGGATTCGCTGCAGCCGGACAGCGCCGCCTTCGATGCAGCCGAGTCGCCGAAGCCGGCTGTCGAGCTTGCCGGCAGCGAGTCCGAGAATGCCGCGCCGCCCCCGGTGACGGCGGCGCCCGCGGCCTCGCTCTCGTCACCCGCGAACGAGTCGTCGGCAGCGGACATCCTCGGACTGCCGGCGGCTTCGGAGGAGCCGGTCGCCGAGGAAGCAGCGGCCTCGGCAACCGTGGACCGGCCGGCCGGCGGGTCGGGGACCGAACCCGCCGCGAGCCGGTCCACGCAGGCAAAGCCGACCGATGTGGCCGAACTGCTGGAGACGCCGCGACCGCCCGGACTGGACGGCGCCGTTCCGACTACCGAACCCTGACGGTTCCCGCTCTCGGGACCGGCAGGCCGGTGCTCACGGATGTCCGACCGTGAGCACCGCCTGCCGGACGGTCACGCCGTTCCCGCCCGTGCCCGTCCGGCAGCTCCAGTTCCTCACGCGGCTCGATTCACTCGCCGCCCTGCGATAGCCTCGACGCCCGCACGGTCTCGTAGTCGTCGAACGCCTGCTTGAGCCGATCGTCCTTCCAGTCGAAGTCGGCCTCGGTGCGCAGGCGATCGAGGTACCTCGCGTATTCCGCCAGACGCCGGTCGTTGAACACGTTCTCGGAGATCCGTTCGCGAACCTCCTCGAAGGGTGTCGGCTCGGGTTGCGTCCGTGCTTCGAGCCTCAACACCTGGTAGCCGAGCGGCGTGCGGATGGGTTCGGTGACGGCGCCAACGTCGAGCCCGGCAAGCACGTCCAGCAGCGTGTCGCTGAGCAGCGAAGCGTCTATCGGGCCGATCAAGCCGCCATTCGCCTTGGACGCGGCGTCGGACACGGCAACCGCGACCAATTCGTACTCCTCGCCGTCGAGCACGCGTTGCCTGGCCTGCTCCGCTTCCAGCCTCGCCTGATCGTCCGCCACGATGTCGGCGCCGACGAGGCCCTCCGGCACGCGAACCAGAATCTCGCGCATGGTCACGGTGGCCGGCGCCGTGTACTGGGCGATGTTGGCCTCGTAGTGCTCGCGCGCCTCCACCTCGGTGAGCGTGACCGGTCCCAGCACCTCGATCTGCTGGACCTGATTGATCAGGATTTGACGTTCCATGACACGCCTCAGGTCATCGAGGGTCATGCCCTCCGACTGCGCCAGAGCCTCCCTGAAGTCATCCTCGGTCTCAAATCCGTTCTCTTCCATGAGATCGGCGAGGATCTCCTCGAACTGCTCGTCGCTGAACTGGTAGCCGAGCTCGCGCGCCCGCTGGATCAGCAGCAGTTCGTCGATGGCGCCGGAGATCACCTCGGGCGTCACCTCCTGCAACGCCTGGACGAGCTCCGCATCGTTGCGTGCCTGCAGACCGCGCTGCCGTATCAGACCGATCTGCCGCTCTTCCAGTTCGGTCTGCGTGACGATGTCGCCATTGACCTTGACGAGAATGCGTTCCAGGATGATGCCGGTCGCCGTCTCCGGAGACGAGCCACCCAGCGTCTGCGCCGCCGACGGAGCGGCGATCGCCACGCCCGCCACCCCGACTGCCAAGCATCGCCGGCACCTTGTCAACATCTTTCGCATCATGTTTCCTCTCTCCGCGACATCCGGACCCTATCCCGCAAGTGTAACCGTCACCTGGCCTCGCCGAGCTCGTCGAGCCAGGCGTTGACCCGCGCCAGGAGGTCGAGGTCCCGCCCCACGGCCTGAGAGGCGCTACCGCCCCGCCAGTCGCCCGCAGCTTGCGGGTTCCCGGCAATGCGGGCGGCATCGAGGTCGAGCCGCATGACGCCGGCCGGCGTGAGGGCAAGGCCCGGACGCGAGCGCACCAGTTCGACCAGACGCCCCGGATCGATCGCAACATCGCCCCTGAACCGTATGACGAGCCGCGACGCTTCCCGGTCGATCGACTCCACCCCGAGGTCACTGGCGCGCACCCGGGCGCGGCCGTACTCCGCGAGGCGGACCAGCGACGGGTGCAACGGCCCGTAGCGATCGCCCACCTCTTCGAGGGCGGCCGCGAGCGCCGGCTCGTCGGCCGCGGTGGCGACCTTGCGGTACACGGCGAGCCGCTGATCGGTCTCCGTAACGTAGCCCTCATCGATCCGCAGATCGATCGCGAGACTGATGCGCGCTCTGCGTTCGTCGCTCACCTCCTCGCCCTGCAACTCGCGGACGGTCTGCTCGAGCAGCTTGACGTACATGTCGAAGCCGATCGCTTCGATGTGACCGCTCTGCTGTGCGCCCAGGAGGTTGCCGGCCCCGCGAATCTCCAGATCGAGGGCTGCGACCCTGAAACCGCTGCCGAGCTCGCTGAACTCGCGGATGGCCGCGAGGCGCTGCCGCGCTACCGGCGACAGCGTATTGTCGGCCGGGACGACCAGATACGCGTAGGCACGCCGGTCGGAACGTCCGACGCGTCCCCGCAACTGGTAGAGCTGGGCGAGACCGTAGCGCTCCGCATGGTTGACGACGATCGTGTTGACGTTCGGGATGTCGAGACCGTTCTCGATGATCGTGGTGGCGACGAGCACGTCGTACTCGTGGGCCACGAAGGCGACCATCGTCCTCTCCAGCGCGATCTCACTGGTCTGGCCGTGCGCGACGGCGAGCCGCGCCTCCGGAACGAGCCGCCCGATCAGCCCGGCGATCGAGTCGATCGACTCCACGCGGTTGTGCACGACGTAGACCTGTCCGCCCCGGTCGAGCTCGGTGCGGATGGCCCGCGCGATCACCTGCGGATCGAAACGCACGACGCTGGTCTGGATCGCCATCCGGTCTTTGGGCGGCGTCTCGATGACCGACATGTCCCGGATCCCGGCAAGCGACATGTTGAGGGTGCGGGGAATGGGCGTCGCGGTCAGGGTCAGCACGTCGACGTGGCGCCGCATCTGCTTGATGCGCTCCTTGTGGGCCACGCCGAAGCGCTGCTCCTCGTCGACGACCAGCAATCCGAAGTCGCGAAACTTGACGTCCTTGGACAGCAGCCGATGGGTCCCGACGACCAGATCCACTTTGCCTGCCTCCAGGTCGGCCAGCGCCACCTTCTGATCGGCGCGGCTGAGGAAGCGGCTCAGCACCACGACGCGGACGGGAAACGACGCGAAGCGCTCGCGGATCGTTTCCCCGTGCTGGAAGGCTAGCACGGTCGTCGGGGTCAGCACGGCCACCTGCTTGCCGTCCATCAGCGCCTTGAACGCCGCCCGCAAGGCGACTTCGGTCTTGCCGTAGCCGACGTCACCGCACAGGAGCCGGTCCATCGTCGACGGACGTTCCATGTCCCGCTTGATATCCGTCAGGGCCGACTGCTGATCGGGAGTCAGCTCGTACTCGAACGCCGCTTCGAACTCCTGCTGCCAGTGCGTGTCGGGACCGAATGCGTGGCCGGGCAGCGCCTGCCGCGCCGCGTACAGCTTGAGAAGCTCGTCCGTCATGTCGCGCATCGACTTCCGGACGCGCGTCTTGGCCTTCTCCCAGGTCGTTCCGCCCAGCCGATCCGGCTTCGGGTGGGCGGCACCGGTGTATTTCTGCAGCAGATCGAGCTGCTCGACCGGCACGAACAGCTTGTCGCCGCGGGCATACCGGAGCTCCACGAATTCGTGCTCGCCGCGTGTCTCCGGCACGCTGATTTGTCGCAACCCGACGAACTCGCCGACCCCGTGATCGACGTGCACCACGTGATCGCCGACCTTCAGATCGCGGAAGTCCGACAGGAAGGACTTGGCGACCGATCGTCGCTGATGGCGGACGACGTGCTCGGCCTCGAAGAGGTCGGTCTCGGCGTAGATTTGCAGCCGCGCCGCAGGCAGTCGAAATCCGCGAGAGAGAATGCCCGTCGCGACCAGCACCGTCGCGGAGGCGGTCTCCTCCGCGCCGTCGATCGGGACGCCGACCAGTCCGTGCTCCCCCAACAGCTCGACGATGCGCTCGGAGCGACCGGCCGTTTCGGCGACGAACACCTGCACGTCCTGGCGCGCGCGCCCCCTCTCGACGTCGGCCACCCAGTCACGAAGGCGTCCGCGGAGCTCCACTGCCGGCTGGCAGGCCACGTGCCGGCGGCCGGGGGGCGCCGCGCCCTCCCGCGGCGTCTCGGCGATCTCCAGGGCGTCGAGCGTCGTGGCGCCGGCGAGCCACCCGTCCGCCTCCCCGTCGTCCACCTGCAGCGTCGCGGGGGGCGGCGCCGGATCTTCGCGCGCGACGGCGTCCGCATAGCTCGCCCGTACCTGCTCCACCGCCTGCCGCAAGCGATCCGCCGTCTCCAAAGGTTCGGCGACCACGAAGCGCGCCGAGGCGCGGCGGACGTAGTCGTTGAACGTCCCGGTGCGGTCCACCGCGGGCTCGTCGTCTGCGGGCTCGACAGCGCCCGCCATGCGTTCGAGCTGATCGGTCAGGGGACGGACCGCTACGTGATCCAGGGTCGCCACCGATCGCTGCGTCGCCGGGTCGAAGCGACGGAGGGACTCGATGTTGTCGCCGACGAACTCCGCCCGGATCGGAAAGGTCTCCCCCGCCGGAAACATGTCCACCACACCGCCGCGCCCGCAGAATTCGCCGTGGGTCTCGACCGGGTCGCTACGCGTGAAGCCGGCGTCCACGAGCCGATCCGCCAGGTCCGTAGGGGAGCACGTGCCGCCGAGCCGGAGATCCACGGCGGCGAGCAGGAGCCTCTCCGGCGGGCTGAGGCGCGGCAGAAGCGACACTGCCGACGCGACGACGATCCGGGCGTGACCGAGGGCCAGCGCCACCAGGGCGCGGGCGCGGGAGGAGGCCACGTCCAGGTGCGGGGTCATGCCACGGTACGGGTCCACCTCCGGCGAGGAAAACGACAGGACGCCGCGCTCGACGTCGCCGCGCGCGAGTCCTTCGAGCCCTGCCAGGAAGAACCGGGCGTCGGCCGTCATCCCCTCGACCTCCGCATCCCCCGGCACCACGACCACCACCGGCCCGGCGCCGGCGAGGACGGCCGCCGCCAGGGCCTGGGCCGGCGGCGTCAGCCCGCTGATCGACGCGCCGGAAGAGGGCGAGCTTTCCCCCAGGCCGGCGCGGGCGGCCGCATCGTGGAGCAGGGCGCGAAGCGTCAGCGACGCGGTGGTCGAGGGCAATATGGTCAATGGCGGCGCAGGATCGACGCCGAACCCTTGATTCTACCTGCTCGATGGACGAGGCGCGAGGCGGATGCCGGAGCCGAACGACCACCGGTGACGCGGGCGGTAGATTCCGGCGTCCTTCCTATGGGACTTCACGCGGAAGGTATGGAGCAGTCGATGATAGTCGTACTGCAACCCATGCCGCGTGTGTACCGCCACGTCGAGCTTGTACGTGCCCTCGACGAGGTCGAGGCTGTCGATGTCGAACACCACCTCGCCGGAACCCGACAACTCGACCGGTTCGAATTCTTCGATATCCGTGTTCGTGCCGTAGCAGCACACTCCCGCGGCATTGAAGATGCTGATCCCGAAGACGAAGTCGCGCACCGGCTCGGGTGTGCTGACCGCGAGGCGGATCGCGAGCCGGTCGCCGCTCCGGAAGACACGCGCTTCGGTTCCGTCGCGTTCGAGCGCGACGCGGTCGATGCGTACCGGTCCCGCACCCCAGCGACCCTGCACCGCCTGGAACATGTCGGCGGGAGGCTCGTCCGTGACCACCGGCACATCCGTCGAGGCTTCCGGCGCATCGTCCTGTCCGCCGCCGGCCACCTCCGTCGCCGCCTGCACCTTCCGGTCCGCCGAGGCGAGTGCGCGCTCCTCGTACCGGACGACATCGGTCGTGTAGGCAGACACGACACGCCGCGGGTCGCCCCGGCCGCGGATGCGCCCGGCGTCCACCCAGACCGCCTCGTCACAGTACCGTTCGACCAGACCCAGTCCGTGCGTCACCAGCAGGATCGTCTTGCCCCGCCGCTTGAACTCGGCGAACTTGTCGAGGCACTTCAGGCTGAAGCCCTCGTCACCGACCGCGAGCACCTCGTCGATGAGCAGCACGTCGGGATCTACGTGGACGGCCACCGCGAAGCCGAGCCGCATGTACATGCCGGAGGAATAGGTCTTGACCGGTGAATCGATGAAGTCTTTAATTTCGGCGAACTCCACGATCTCGTCGAAGCGCCTGACGATCTCGCGTTTCGTCATCCCGAGCATCACCCCGTTGATGAAGATGTTCTCGCGGCCCGAAATTTCCGGGTGAAAGCCGGCACCGAGCTCGATCAGGGCCGAAATCCGCCCGCGCACGTCGACCGTTCCGGTCGTCGGCTTCGTGATGCCCGCCACCAGCTTGAGCAGCGTGCTCTTGCCCGAACCGTTGCGCCCGATCAGGCCGACGGTCGTGCCCGGGGCCACCGCCAGCGACACGCCGTCTACGGCGCGCAGCACTTCGCTCGGCTCGAGCTCGCTGGCGAGGCTACCCTTGAGCAGGGCGCTCTTGAGCGTGGAGAACTGGCGGCGGTAGGCGTAGCGCCGATACAGCTTCGTCACGTCGCGCAGCGCGATCGCGGGGTCCGTCACACTTCCTCCGCGAACGAGTCCCGCAACCGATCGAAGAGCGCGTAGCCGGCCAGGAACAGCACCACGCCGCCCAGCGCGAGCGCAAGCAGCCACTTCCAGTGTCCGAACGGTCCATCGAAGAACAGGATTTCCTGGTACGAGATGGCGATATGGGCGAAGGGGTTGAGATCCATCAGCACCTTGCCGGCGGGCGGCAGGCCGAAGACCGATGGCCCGCGCTCCGCGACCATGGTCCATGGGTAGAGAATCGGCGTCGCGAAGAACCAGAGGGTCAGGACGTTCGCCAGGAGGTCCTTGATGTCTCTGAAGTGCACCGTGAGCGCGGCGAGCATCAGGCCCAATCCGAGCGTGAGGACGAATTGCACCGCGACCACTACGGGGAACCACAGCAGTTCGATGAGTCCGGGCGGCGTGGCCGCGAACAGGAAGAGCGCCACGACCAGGATCGGCAATGCCAGAAAGAAATGCACCATGTTGGCCAGCACCGCCACTACCGGCAGAACCTCGGCCGGGAAGAGCACCTTCTTGATCAGGTTGCCGTTGACGAGCAGCGCGTTGGAGGACTCCGTCAGCGCGGAGGAGAACCACGTCCACGGGAGCAGGCCGCAGAAAAGGAACAGCGCGTAGTTGTCGTCGACGCCCTCGAAGCGGGCCGGCAGCACGACGGAAAAGACGAAGGTGTACACGACCAGGAGCAGCAGCGGGTTGGCGAACGACCAGAAGAAGCCCAGCACCGACCCCCGGTACCGCGCCTTGAGCTCGCGCACGACGAGCGTGTGGATCAGGACGCGATATCCGAACAGACGCCACAGATTACTCAGCATGCGCGTCGACCAGAACGACGGTCACGTTGTCCGGCCCCCCCGCCGCGTTGGCTCGACGCACCAGCTCGGCGCAGACCTCGCCGGATGGGCGATCCGTTCGAAGCACGTCGGCGATTCCTCTGTCCGTTACGACGGTCGACAACCCGTCCGAGCAGAGCAGGAGTCTGTCGCCCGGTTCGAGCGAGAGGGCGGAAACCTCCACGTCGACGTCGGTGGTGCCGGCAATAGCGCGCGTCACGACGTGGCGCCACGGATGTCGACGCGCCGCCGCCTCGGTCAGCAGACCGGCCCGCATCTGCTCCTCGACCCAGGAATGGTCGCTGGTGAGTCGCGTCAGATGCATCGCGCGACAGCGGTAGGCGCGGCTGTCGCCGACGTGTGCCAGAGCGACCGCCTCGGGCTCGGCGAGCAGCGCCACGGCGGTCGTGGCCATGCCGTGGAGCGTGGCATCTTCGGCGATCCGGGCCGCCAGCTTGTGATTGGCCTGGACCAGGGCGGTTCTCAGGCGGTCACCGGCACTACCGGATACTGCGCGCGCAGGGACATTCTCCGCGGAGGCGCCGGCGGGAAGGGTGGTCTCGACGAACCGCTCTACCTCTTCGACCACCAGTCGGGACGCGATTTCTCCCGCGACGTGGCCCCCCATTCCATCGGCCACGATGAAGAGACCGAGGTCCTCCCGCGTGCAGAAGCTGTCCTCGTTGTTCTCGCGGCGACGGCCCGGATCCGTGCGGGCGGCGGAGGTCAGTCGCATCCTGAAACCGGAACACCGACGCCGGACGCCGGCATGCGGCCCCGCGGCGCGCCGGGCGGACGGCGTCATCCGCCGCGAATCACCGTTTCCCCGCGATGCGCATGCCGCTGCGCCGGGCCACCTGCAGGCGGGACAACGACTTGAGCAGGGCTATCCGCGCCCGCCCGAAGTCGACGTCGCCCGTTGTCGCCGCGAGCCGCTCCCGAGCGCGGCTCGCGGCCGCCTCGGCGCGTTCGAGGTCAATCTCGTCGGCGCGCTCCGCCGTCCGCGCGAGAATCCGAATCCGGTCGGGCAGGATCTCCGCGAAACCGAACGCGGCGTGGAGGTAACTCTTCTCGTCCCCCCGCCGGAACCAGATCTCACCGACCTGGAGCGTCACGAGCAGCGGCGTGTGTCCCGGGAGCACGCCCAGGTATCCCTCGGCTCCCGGAAGAAGGGCTTCATCGACCGTCTCGTGGACGATCGCCCGGTCCGGGGTCACGATCTCGATGGTCAGGTGCGACGGCAGCGGCATCGGTCCGGGCTCCGCGGCCTACGCGGCCGACTGCGCTTCGGCGTTGGCGACCGCTTCCTCGATCGTGCCGACCATGTAGAACGCCTGCTCCGGCAGAGCGTCGTGCTTGCCCTCGACGATCTCCTTGAAGCCGCGCACCGTGTCGGCAATCGGCACGTACTTGCCTTCCTTGCCGGTGAACTGCTGGGCGACGAAGAACGGCTGCGACAGGAACTTCTCGATCTTGCGGGCGCGCGTCACGGCAAGCTTGTCGTCCTCCGAAAGCTCGTCGATCCCCAGGATCGCAATGATGTCCTGGAGATCCTTGTAGCGCTGCAGCACCTGCTTCACGGAGCGCGCGACATTGTAGTGCTCCTCGCCGATGACGCGCGGGTCCAGGATGCGCGACGTCGACGCGAGCGGATCCACCGCCGGGTAGATGCCGAGCTCGACGATGCGCCGCGACAGGTTCGTCGTTGCGTCGAGATGGGCGAACGTGGTGGCCGGCGCCGGGTCGGTGTAGTCGTCCGCGGGCACGTAGATGGCCTGCACCGACGTGATCGAACCCTTGCGCGTCGACGTGATGCGCTCCTGCAGGGCACCCATCTCCGTGAGCAACGTCGGCTGGTAGCCGACGGCCGACGGCATTCGGCCGAGCAACGCGGAGACCTCCGAGCCTGCCTGCGTGAACCGGAAGATGTTGTCGATGAACAGGAGGACGTCCTTGCCCTCGGCGTCGCGGAAGTACTCCGCCACGGTCAACGCGCTCAGCCCCACCCGCAGCCGCGCGCCGGGCGGTTCGGTCATCTGACCGTAAATCAGCGCGGCGCGTGACTTCTCCGGATCGTGCAGGGTGACGACGCCGCTCTCCTGGAACTCCAGCCAGAGGTCGTTGCCCTCGCGCGTCCGCTCGCCGACGCCGCCGAACACCGACACGCCGCCGTGCTTGAGGGCGATGTTGTGGATGAGCTCCTGGATGATGACCGTCTTGCCGACGCCGGCCCCGCCGAACAGTCCGATCTTGCCTCCCTGCAGGTACGGCTCGAGAAGGTCGATGACCTTGATCCCTGTCTCGAACATCTTGAGCTCGGTGGACTGGTCCGCCAGGCTGGGCGCGGCGCGGTGAATCGGCCAGTGTTCCTCGGCCTCCACCGGCTCGTCGGGAAAGTCCACCGGCTCGCCCAGCACGTTCAGCACCCGGCCGAGGGTCTGCGGCCCGACCGGCATGGTGATCTGCGCCCCGGTATCGACGGCCGCCATCCCGCGCTGCATTCCGTCGGTCGGCTTCATCGCCACGGCCCGGACGCGACCCTCCCCGAGGTGTTGCTCCACCTCGGCGATCACATCGAGCGGTTCCGCAGCCCCGGTTTCCGACTGGATCCGCAGAGCGTTGTAGATCGGCGGAAGGTGCCCGCCCTCGAACTCGACGTCGATCACTGGACCGATCACCGCCACGACCCGTCCAGCCTTGCCTCCACCCGCGTCCGCCATCGTCCGGCTCCCCCGATCTCCGTTGTACGGTAGTCCCTGCGGCCCAATGGCGCTAGAGCGCCTCCGCGCCCGACACCACTTCGATCAGCTCGCGCGTGATCGCGGCCTGTCTCACCTTGTTCATGTGCAGCGTCAGCCCGTCGATCATCTCGCCGGCGTTACGGGTCGCCGCATCCATCGCGGTCATCCGGGCCGCGTGCTCGGCCGCGGCCGATTCGAGCAGGGCGCGGAAGAACTGCGTCTCCACGTGATGCGGCAGCAGGTCCGAGAAGATGCGTTCCGCCGGCGGCTCGAAGAGGTAGTCCGCCGACACCGTCTCGGTCTCCTCGTCCGACGCGTCCAGCGTCGGGATCGGCAGCATCTGGTCGACGACGACCTCCTGCTGCATCACGCTCTTGAACTCGTTGTAGAGGATCGACACGCCCGATGCCGCTCCGGACGTGTACTGCTCGATCGCGGCTCCGGCCATCGCCTCCGCATGGCTGTACCGTACGTCGTTGAACAGGTTCACCATCTCGAAGCGAACGTCGACGCCGCGCCGCGCGAAAAAGTCACGCCCCTTGCGTCCGACGAGCCCCATCGCCACCTTGCGATCCGACTCGACGGCGAACGTGGCTGCCTGTCGAACCAGATTGGAGTTGAAGCTGCCGCACAACCCCTTGTCTGCCGTCACGACGAACAGCAGAGTCGGCGCGGCGGGCGCCACCGCCGGCGCCAGCAACGGATGCGCGGCCGCCGTCCCCGTCCGCGTCGCGAGGTCGCTGAGCACTCGACGCATCAACACGGCGAAGGGGCGGGCGCCGACGATGCGATCCTGGGCGCGGCGCAGCTTCGACGCGGCGACGGTCTTCATCGCCTGCGTGATCTGCTCGGTAGACTTGACGGCGCGGATCCGGCGCCGGAGGTCGATGAGTGACGGCATCGGTCTCCTGCGCTACGCGGCCGCGCCCTGGCGCGCCGCGACGAACTGCTCGCTGAACTCCCGGATCGCGGCCTCGACGGTGGCTTCCAACTCCTTGTTCATCGCCTTGTCGGCCACGAGACGGGAGACGACGTCCGCGTGCCGGGTCTCCATGAACCGGTACAGCTCCGGCTCGAACGCGGCGACGTCGCTCTCCGCCACCTTGTCCAGCAAGCCCCGCGTCCCGGCGAAGATGATCAGAACCTGACGCTCCACCGGCAGCGGCGCGTACTGCGGCTGCTTCAGCACTTCCACCAGCCGGCGACCGCGATTGAGCTGCTGCTGGGTCGCCTTGTCCAGATCGCTTCCGAACTGCGCGAACGCCTGCAGCTCGCGGAACTGCGCCAAGTCGAGGCGCAGGGTGCCCGCGACCTGCCGCATCGCCTTGATCTGCGCCGACCCGCCGACCCTCGACACCGAGTTGCCTACATTGATCGCGGGCCTGATGCCCTGGTGGAAGAGATCCGACTCGAGGAAGATCTGCCCGTCCGTGATCGAGATGACGTTGGTCGGAATGTAGGCCGAAAGGTCGCCGGCCTGCGTCTCGATGATCGGCAACGCCGTGAGCGACCCGCCGCCGTTCTCGGCGCTCAGCTTCGCCGCCCGCTCCAGCAGGCGCGAATGCAGGTAGAAGACGTCGCCCGGGAACGCCTCGCGCCCCGGCGGACGGCGCAGCAGCAGCGAGATTTCCCGGTAGGCCTGCGCGTGCTTCGACAGGTCGTCGTAGATGCACAGCGCATGACGGCCGCTGTCGCGGAAGAACTCGCCGAGCGCGCACGCGGAGTACGGGCTGATGTAGAGCAGCGGGGCCGGATCGGACGCGCCGGCCGCGACCACGATCGTGTACTCCATCGCGCCCGCGTCATCGAGCGTCCTGACCACCTGCGCGATGGTCGACTGCTTCTGGCCGATGGCGTTGTAGATGCAGACGACGTCGAGCCCCTTCTGGTTGATGATCGTGTCGACCGCCACCGCGGTCTTGCCGGTCTGCCGGTCGCCGATGATCAGCTCGCGCTGCCCGCGCCCGATGGGAATCATCGCGTCGATCGCCTTGAGCCCGGTCTGGAGCGGCTCCTTGACCGGCTGGCGGTCGACCACGCCCGGCGCAATGCGTTCGACCGGGAACTGCGTGTCCGTCGCGATCGGCCCCTTGCCGTCGAGCGGCTGCCCAAGGGCGTTGACCACTCGACCGAGCATCGCCTCTCCGACCGGCACGGACATGACCCGGCCCGTGCGCTTGACCGTGTCGCCTTCCTTGATCTCGGTCGACTCGCCGAGCAACACCGCGCCGACGCCGTCTTCCTCGAGGTTCAACGCGATACCGAATATCCCGTGCGGAAACGCGAGCATCTCGGTGGCCATCGCACGGTCGATCCCGTGCAGCCGCGCGATGCCGTCGCCGACCGACACGACCGTACCCACCTCGGCGACATCGACGTCGAGGGAGTAGTCGCCGAGCTGCTCCTTGATGATTCTGGAAATCTCGTCTGCTTTTATTGTCATCGGTCCTGTGATGCCGTCACGCCGTCATGAAGCGCTGCCTGAGTCGGTCGAGGTGATGCGAGAGGCTGCCGTCGAAGATCGTGCCGCCGATCCGGGTCACCATCCCGCCCACGAGGCTCTCGTCCACCGTGGTCTCGATCGTGACCTGCCGGCCGGTTGCGGCCTCGAGTCTCTGGGTGATGGTTGCTACGCGCCCCGCATCCAGCGGCTCGGCCGTCGTGACGCGCGCCCGCACGATTCCGAGGTGCGCCGTCAGGCGGTCGCGATACGCCGCCAGGAGCGACGGGAGCAGGTGGAGCCGGCCGCGCTCGGCGAGCATCGCGAGCAGCCGCCGTACGACCGGTGAGATTTCCGGCGTGCGGTCGAGAATCGTCGCAACGACCGCCCGCTTCACGGCGGTCGAGATTGCCCGGTTGAGCAACACGCGCCCCAGTGTCGGGTGGCCGTCGACGAGCTCCTGAAACGCCGCGATGTCCTTTTCGGTCTGCTCCGGGTCGCTGCTGTCGAGGCTGACCTCGAAGAGCGCCCGCGCGTACCGATTTGCCGCCGCCTGTTCCGTCATCTTCAGCCAGTACCTGATCGTTTGGGACCTAGGTGGGTCGAACCAGCGTGGGCCAAACGGCCTTTTATAACATTTCGGCCGCTACGCGGGCAAGCCGCCGCGGCCTCCTGCCCCCTGGGACTCACGCGCCGGTCAGGTGGTCGTACAGGCGCTGCAGCTCGTTCTCGGACGTGAAGCTGATCTCGATCCGCCCGCGCTTTCCCCGGTGCACGATCCTGACGCGCGTTCCGAGCGAGAGACGGAGACGCTCCTCCGCGGCACGGACGTGGACGTCGGCCGACGGTGTCTTCGCCGTGGGTTCCGGTTCCGGCGTCGCGGTGCGCTTGACGAGAGCTTCGGCGTCGCGAACCGACAGGTCGCCTTGGCGGATCCTGCGTGCAACGGCAAGCTGGTCCCCGGCGTCGCCCAGCCCGGCCAGCGCGCGCGCGTGGCCCATGGTCAGGCGACCGGCGGCAACGTCGGTCTGCACCTCGGCCGGGAGGCCGAGCAGCCGCTGGTAGTTGGCGACCGTAGCCCGTTCCTTGCCCACTGCCTCCGCGATCTGCTGCTGCGTCATCCCGAAGTCGTCGGCGAGCCGTCTGTAGGCGGCGGCGGCCTCGATCGGATTCAGATCCTCCCGCTGGATGTTCTCGATCAGCGCCACTTCCAGCCTTTTCGTTCGCGACATTTCCCGGACCACCACCGGCACCTTCAACAGGCCGGCCCGCTGGGCGGCCCTCCAGCGCCGCTCGCCGGCAATGATCTCGAAGCCCGCCCCGTCCTCGCGCTTCGTCACCACGATCGGCTGAATCACGCCGTGCGCCCGGATCGACTGCGCCAGCTCCTCGAGCCTCGCGTCATCGACCGCCTGGCGCGGCTGATCGGGATTGGGTCGCAACAGGTCGAGATCGATCTCCTGGGAAGAACCGCCGGGCGTCGCCATCCCGGTCGACGGAACCTCCGGGATCAGTGCGCGCAACCCGCGCCCGAGCGCCTTGCGCTTCTCAGCCACGGAGTGTGCCTCCTACCGGCACCGGCACGGGCGCGACGCGCGTGCACGCGAGGAACTCGCGGGCCAGTGCGAGATAGGCTTCGGCGCCCTTCGAGCGCACGTCGTACAGGATCACCGGCAGCCCGTGGCCCGGCGCCTCGCCCAGCCGGATGTTGCGGGGAATTGGAGTCTCGAAGACCTTGTTGCCGAAAACGCCCTGCACTTCCGTCGCGACCTCCTTGCCGAGATTCGTGCGCAGATCGGTCATCGTCAGGACGACGCCGGCAATCTCGAGATTCCGATTGAAGGCTTCCTTGACCTGATTCAGTGTCGCAGTGAGGGCCGCCAAGCCTTCGAGCGCGAAGTACTCGCATACTACCGGGATGATCACGCCGTCGGCGGCAACAAGGGTATTGAGGGTGAGAAGCCCCAGCGAGGGCGGCGTATCGACGAGGATGTAGTCGAAGCGCCCCCGTACCTGTTCCAGCAGCAGACGCAGCCGCTGCTCGCGCCGCTCGGCGGAGACGAGCTCGATCTCGGCGCCGGTCAGGTTGCGGTCCGCGGGCAGCAGGGAGAGCCCCGAGACGCACGTGGGCACGATGTAGTCGTCGGCCACCGGGGTCGACTCGGAAGTCAGGGCCTCGTAGATGGTGCCGGCCGGGGCGTGGTTTCCCTTCTGGCCTACGCCGCTCGTCAGGTTTCCCTGTGGGTCCATGTCGACGACCAGCACCGCCTGATCGCCCAACGCCAGCGATGCTCCGAGATTGATCGTCGTCGTGGTCTTGCCAACCCCGCCCTTCTGGTTCGCTACCGCAAAAATGCGAGACCTCACGCCGACCCCTTTAGGGTTATAGACCTATTTCAAGGTGCCGCCACCTTGGCGCCTCGGGCATCGTACGCCCCTGCTCCCCCTGTGGTCAACCGTGTTCCACGTGGAACAGCGACAGAACAGCCACCGCACGCCCGCTCGGTCCGGTGGCCCACGTGGCGCGGCGGCGGCGCGCGGGCTCCGCAGGTTCTTCAGGCACTCTCTCTGGAGCGAGACACTCGCAACTCGTCGTCGATTTCATCAATCACACGCTGAGCAGCCTCGCGGGGGTCCTCCGCACTACGAATCGGTCGCCCTACCACCAGATAGTCCGCGCCGAGCCGTATCGCATCCGCGGGTGTCGTCAGGCGCAGGTGATCGTCCGCCCCGCTCCACGCCGGACGAATCCCGGGACTCACGAGCGTCACGTCTGGTCCGAATGCCGCTCTACAGGCCCCGATGGCCGCGCCCGACACAATCAGTCCATCGCATCCCGCGCCCAGCATCTCGCCGCCGCGATCCACGATGTAATCCTCGGCGCTCAGCTCGGGACGGCCGAAATTCGCTGGAGAGAGACTGGACAACAACGGCACCATGAGGAACTTCGGAAACGGCCTCGTTCCCCGCGACTTTCGCCCCGCCGCGAGGCTATGACGCGTAAAAACGTCATCTCTGCTTTCCGCGAGCGTGATGAACCTGATGCCCAACTCCGCCGCATGGTCGACGAAGTCCGTGATCGTGTTGCTGATGTCTCCCGCCATCTTCAGATCGATGAAGATCCCACCACGTCGCTGCTCCTGAATCCGACGCACGAGCCCATACAGATCACCAGCCAGGAACAGCCGTAGTCCGATCTTGAAGAGGGAGACATTCTCCAACTCCTCCACGAGCCGCTCCGCCTCATCGTGACTGCGGACGTCAAGCGCGACAATGAGACGATCCTTGCCTTCCTTCAGAACCCACCTCCTCCCGACTCCCGGCGGATTCTATCCAAACCGTCATGGCCACGCGGCGCGTGACCACCCCGAAGCATGAAATTCGCGGTTCCGGCGGCCGCTGTTGAGCAATTGCGCCGCACGGAAGACCGATATCGAGGACAGCCGCCACCTGGCGCTGGTGCGCCAGTTCGTGTCCGGGCGGGCGAGCTTCGTTCCCCCCGAGCAGCTCCGCGACCTGCGATCCCGGAGCGGCCATTCGGCGGAAGCTGTTCGCCCGGCGCAACCAGGCGCAGAAGGTGATCGACCGCCGCGGCGTCCGCATCGGAGCGTTGCTGACCGACATCCTCGGCAAGAACGGCCGGCGCATCCTCGACGGCTTGGTCGACCGGCTTGACAGTACCGACATCCTGGCCTCGCCCCCCCCACGTCGGCCCCAACTCGATCGACTCGGCGACGCCCTAAGCTCGGCACTACGCGAGACGGCTCGCATCCTGCCCGCCGAACCTGCCGAGCGAACACGCCACCCTCAGCCGGCGCGCGCAGGAGTTCGACCGGCACCTCGACGAGGCGCTCGCGCCCTACCCCGAGCCGCTCCGCCTGCTGGAGACCGTCCCCGGCGTCGACCACACGTCGGCCGGCGCCATCCTGGGCGAGATCGGACCCGACCCGAGCATGCTCGGCAACGCCCAGCGCCGCGCCGCCTGGGCCGGCCTGTGTCCCGGCAACAACGAGAGCGCCGGCAAACGCCGCACCGGGCGCACCCGGCCCGGCATCCAGATGCTGCGCGCCGTGTTTGTCGAGTGCGCCCACGCGCGCACCAACTACTGCCAGTCCAGGCGTGTTGCCCCAGCGACACGGCTCGGCGTAGAGGCCATTTTTGGGCAGCCTCGCCCGGTCGAGCCTCGCCACCGCGGAACGCATCAATCGCCGCTCCCCTTCGCGTGGCCCTCACGCCCTGTAGGGAGTGATGCGTTCCTAAGCCTCCGCCGCACACAGCGGATTTCGGGGCAAATCCCACGCGTCCTCGGAGCGGCGGTCCACATCCCCGCCCGATCCCCTTTCGGCCCCGACCCCACCGCCAGCCCAAGGCGTCCGCACCAGCGCCACTCGTGCGCCGCGAATCCGTCCCGGACAAAGCGCTCAACCGACGCGCTGCGCGAAGCGCGTCCAGACCCACAAGCGCCACCTCGCCTAAACCAAACAAGTCCGTCGAGCCGCTGCTTCGGAGGCGGTGGAAGAGCTCCACCGCTGCACCGCACCGATCGCGCTACAAGGAGGCGTCGACGGACCCGCGAGGGGCTTCGGCATCACGGAGCGCCGAGCTGGAGGTGGACGACCCTGCCGTGTCCGACCCTGTACCGCCGTCGGAATGTTGCCTACCCTGTCGGGCAACACACGCCGCAGGTCCCAGTTGCCCCGGCGCCGTGCGGACCCGCCCTGTTCTTGCGATGCACTCGAGAGGGACTCGACAGCTACCAGCTCTACGTCGGACCCACGCGTATCGGCTACGACGCACCGCTGCATGGCTTCCCGCCGCCGCGATGTTCCACGTGGAACATCGCACTCAACATGGCCGGTTCACACCCGCAGGCCCTTACGGACCACCACGACGTCGCTGCCTGCCGATTCCAGCAGTTGAAACCTCGTGCACTCCACCTGCACCGCAACCGGGCCACAATTGCCCCCCACGACGCCTGCCGCGCAAAGGAACAACAACCTGCCCCCGGCTCTCACCAGCCCTTCGAAGCTCTTCGCCGCCTTCTCGTCCACACGGACTCCACGCACGGTCAGGACGTCGTGGGCTTCTTGTATCTCCGGCCGATCATTCAGTTCCTCGACCCTGCAGCCTTCCACCACGGTCCCGTCCAGATTCAGGTGCCGCACCGCCTCGCGCAAGAACGCCGCCTTTCGCGCCTTCGCCTCGACCATTCTTACGAACAGCCCCGGTCGCGCGATCTTGATCGGAATCGCCGGCGAACCGCCACCCGAGCCAATGTCCACGAGGGTCGCCGCATCTTCCGGTATGTGCCGGACCGCGAGCAGCGGTTCGACTACAAGCCGGTCCACGCCCACGTCACCCCCGTCCAGGGCCGTCAGATTCATGCGCTCGTTCCACCGCAACAGAAGGGCCATGTACGCAGCCAACTCCGCCGCCGCCCGGCGCGCCACCGGCAGGCCTGCCCCCGCGGCACGCCTTTCCACGCGTGCCGCCAGATCCTGTTCGGACAAAAACACCTGGTTAGACACTCACCTTCGCGCCGATCAACGCCACCGCGGCCGGCGTCACCCCCGGCACCCGCTGCGCCTGGCCCAGCGTCTCCGGCCGAATCTCCGTCAGGCGCTCGGCAATCTCGCGAGAAAGCCCGGGCAAGCCCGCGTACGAGAAGCCCGCCGGGATACGACGATGCTCCAGCCGACGCCCCCGTTCGATGCTCGCCTGTTGCCGTTCCAGGTACCCCGCGTACTTGAAGTGCGTCTCCACGCTCCAAAGGTCCACCTGCTCCTGGCCCGGCGCCACGTCGAGCCTCAGCCCACTCGTCCTTGCCAACTGGTCGAGCTCCGTATCCGGGCGCCGCAGCGCACGAGACGCCCTTGCACGCCGGCCGTCCCCGAGGGTCACCGTCGTTCTCCCGACTCGACGCACGTTCGTCTCGAACCGCGCACGACGCTCCTGGAATCCCGTCCACCGGCAGTCGTCCACCAGCCCGACCTGCCGGCCTCTCTCGGTCAACCGCAGATCTGCATTGTCGATCCGCAGCAGCAGCCGGTGTTCCGCCCGCGACGTGAACATTCGGTAGGGTTCCAGACATCCTCGTGTCGTCAGATCATCGGCCAATACTCCCAGATACGCCTCCTCCCGACCGAGAACGAACGGCTCCTTCCCCGCAACTGCCCGCGCCGCATTCATTCCGGCCAAGATCCCCTGACCGGCCGCCTCCTCGTATCCGGAGGTCCCATTCACCTGACCGGCCAGGAACAGGCCTGCCACCCCCTTCGCCTCGTAGCTCCGCGCGAGCGCCGTCGGCTGCACGAAGTCGTACTCCACGGCGTAGCCCGGGCGCATCATTACCGCGTCCTCCAGCCCGGGGAGGGCGTGTACGAGTGACTCCTGGACATCGACCGGAAGGCTCATCGAGTAACCGTTCACGTAGATCTCGTCGACGTCGACCCCCTCCGGCTCCAGGAAGAGGTGGTGCCGCTCGTGATGAGGGAAACGCATCACCTTGTCCTCGAGCGAGGGACAGTAGCGCGGCCCGATGCCTTCGATCTGACCGTTGTAGAGCGGCGACCGGTGAATGTTGGCGCGTACGATCTCGTGCACCTGCTCCGTCGTATGCATCTGGTGGCACACGATCTGCCGCCTGTCGATGCCGGAGGTCATGAACGAGAACGGCACCGGCACCTCGTCACCGAAAGCCTCCTCGAGCCGCTTGAAGTCGATGCTCCGCCGGTGGAGTCTGGGCGGCGTCCCCGTCTTCAGGCGACCCCACGGCAGGCCGAGCTCCTTCAACGATTCCGCCAGGTGCCGCGACGGCGGCTCCCCTGCCCGCCCGGACGGCGTGCGCCTCGCCCCCACGTGCACCAGGCCGTTGAGGAAGGTGCCCGTGGTCACCACCACAGCTCGGGCGTGCAGACTTTCGCCCCCCGCGTCCCCACCGGCCGTTTCGAGCTCGACCCCCGTGACGCGGTCACGCCGCACCGTGACGCGGCCGACCCGGCCGACAATCCAGGCAATTCGCTCTTCGCGGCGGAGGGCCGCCGCAACCCAGGCGCCGTAGCGGCGCTTGTCCGCCTGCGCGCGCGGCGAGCGCACCGCGGCGCCACGGCTCCGGTTCAGCAGCTTGAACTGGATCCCGGTGGCATCGATCGCCTCGCCCATCAGTCCGCCCAGCGCGTCGATCTCACGGACCAGGTGTCCCTTGGCCGTTCCCCCTATGGCGGGGTTGCAGGGCATGTGCGCTACGGTCGCGTCGGACAGCGTGCAGATCCCGACCCGACAACCCATCCGGGCAGCCGCACGGGCCGCCTCCACGCCCGCGTGCCCCGCCCCGATCACGATTACGTCGAATCGGCTCTCCACCTCGAACCCTCCGCCTCACTTTCCTATGCAGAACTGCTCGAAGATCCGCTCGAGCACGGCATCCGGGGTTCGCTTTCCAGAGATTTCCTCGAAGGCCCGCCGGGCCTCTTCCAGGTCTGCGAGCACCAGTTCCTCGGAAGCACCCTCCGCCGCCGCCGCGGACGCACGCAGCAGCGCCCCTTCCGCGGTTCCGAGAAGATCCAGGTGCCGCACGTTGGAAACCGCCGGAGTATCCCGCGAAGGCGTTCCGCCCTCGATCACCTCCAGCACTGCATCCCGAATCGCGTCCGCGGCGCTCCCGTCGATCAGACAGGTCTCCAGCACATGCCGGCAGGCCGCTATCTGCGGCTCCGCCGCCGGCGACCATGCCGCCGGCAGGTCCCGCTTGTTCGCGACGACGAGCCTGGGTCCGGCCGCGGTTTCCTCCAACAGGGCCCGATCATGCGCATCGAGCGCGCGTGAACGATCCAGCACCACGATGACCGCCGAGGCCACGCCGAGCGCGGCGCGTGCCCGGCGCACGCCTTCGGCTTCGATTTCTTCGGTCGTCGTGCGAATCCCCGCGGTATCGACCAGGGTCACGGGAATCCCTCCGAGATCGACGGTCTCGGTCACGAGGTCTCGCGTCGTCCCCGCGGCGGCCGTCACAATGGCCCGCTGTACGCCGCACAACTCATTGAAAAGAGAAGACTTCCCCACATTTGGCCGGCCTGTGACGGCCACCTGGCAACCCTCGCGAATCAACCGCCCCCGGTTCGCCGAGGCAATCAGATCGCGCACCTGCGCCGCCAGGTTTGCGGACTCCACACCGGCCGCTCTCGCATCGATGAAGTGATAGCCCTCGTCGGGAAAGTCGAGCGATGCCTCCAACCGCGCCACGATGTCGAAAAGTTCCCGATCCATCGCGCCGATCGCCGCCGTGGCGGTTCCTTCGAGCTGATCGAAGGCGATCCGGGCCTGCCGCGGCGTAACCGCGGTAACGAGGTCGTGAACGGCTTCCGCCTGCACCAGATCGAGGCGGCCGCGGAGAAAGGCCCGGAACGTGAACTCGCCGGGCTCGGCCAGCCGCGCTCCGGCCAAGGTCGCCGCGCGGACGATCTGCCGCAGGATCACCGGGCTTCCGTGGCCGCTGATCTCGACGACATCCTCACCGGTGTACGAGTGCGGTCCCGGAAAGTACGTCGCCAGCACCCGGTCCAGAGGTTGGCGATCGGAGGGGTCGAGGGCGTCGGTCAGTGTGGCGCGGCGCGGCTCGAGGTTCGACGGCGCCGAGAGAATCCTGTCGGCGACGGCCACCGCCGCTGTTCCGCTCACACGGACGATGCCGACGCCTCCTGGACCCGGTGGCGTCGCAATGGCCACGATCGTGTCGTCGGTAGCGAACATCCCGCGTCTTGCCCCAGCTCGGCTGCGCGCGACGGGTCGCCGCCAGGACTCATACCGGACGGACCGCGACGCTCGGGCGCGGCGGCCGCGATCGCTTCACTCCGAGACCGTGATGAGGACCGTCTTCATGAAGGCGTCCCCCATGCTCTCGGATGACACGCCCGGAATGTCGGCGACCGCGAGGTGGACGATCCGCCGGGCGTACGGGTTGAGAGGACCGATCTCCTGGGCCTCTCCGGTGTCACGAGCCCGTTCGGCGAGGATCCTCGCCGACTCGCGCAACTCTCCGTCCTTGCCCTTGCGGTAGTCGAGACAGTCGACCACGATATGTCCGTCGGCGTGCTCCCGCCGAAACGCGGCATTGACCACGTGCTGCAGAGCGTCGAGGCCCGCTGCCTTGCGCTGAAGAAACAGCTCGGAACCGTCCCCGGCCAGACGCACCCGCGTGCCGTCCTCGATCCGCTCGATCTCGACCTCGAGCGTCATACCCAGCGCCCGGCCGAGGTCCCTCACGAACTCGCCCATCCGTGTGTCGAGCGCGTCACTCACTTATCTGGCCTTCCTTCCGGATGCGGTCCCCCCGACCATCTTCTTCACGCGGCGTTCGGCGGGCGGCCGCACGACATGCGTCTTCGGAGGGCCGATCACGCGATTCGTCACGACGGTCTGCAGGATCCCGATGACGTTGCTGGTGAGCCAGTACAGGACCAGCCCGCTCGGCGCCCAGACGAACATGAAAGTGAAGACCACCGGCATGAGCATCATGATCTTCTGCTGCATCGGATCCGCCTGGGTCGGCGTCATCCTCTGCTGAAGCACCATCGATGCCCCCATGACGATCGGCGTGATGTAGAGCGGATCCTCCAGCGACAGATCGGTTATCCAGCCCACGAAGGGCTCGCCGCGAATCTCGACCGACGACCGGAGAAGGCTGAAGAAGGCGAAGAGAACCGGAAAGGTGAGGAGCATCGGCAGGCACCCGCTCGCCGGGTTCACGCCCCGATCCCGATAGAGCGCCATGATCTCCTGGTTCATCTTCTGCTTGTCGGGATCCGTCGCCTTCAGGTGGGCGTACCGTTCCTGAATCGCCTTCATCTCCGGCTGAACTTCCTGCATCTTGCGCATCGAGACGACGCTCTTGTGGCGCAGCGGGAAGATGACGATGTTCACCAGAATCGTGAGGATGATGATGGCCCAGCCCCAGTTCCCCACGTACCCGTGGACCCAGGTGAGCGATCGGTGCAGCGGCACCACGAGCCATCCCAGCCACCCGAAGTCGATGGACCGGATCAACGCCGGGTCGATCTGCTCGAGCAGGTCGAACTCCTTCGGCCCCACGAAGAAGGACAGGTCGATCGCCTCTCCGGCCGCCCGCAGTCTGAACGCCATGAGCTCGCGCGCCGGGCCGTCGGGCGTCCGCGGCGGCAGCGGCACATAGCGATACGCCACCTCCGCCTCCTGCCGGCCGACCAGTGCAACGGCCACGAAGTAGTGGTTGTCGACCCCGACGAACCCGATTTGCCCGCTGTACCCAGGCCGGACGACGACGTCGGAAGACGTCGGTCGCGTAATGCCTTCGTCCTCCACGCCCTCGACGCCCACGAGGCGGCCGAAGATCACGCCGCGCGGCCCCTCGCGATAGGCCATTCCGGAGGTCGACGCCTCCACGCCGCCCAGGGCCGGCCCCCATTCGACCCCCGGTGT
Organism: Vicinamibacterales bacterium; assembly: GCA_965222905.1. Lineage (GTDB taxonomy): Bacteria > Acidobacteriota > Vicinamibacteria > Vicinamibacterales > UBA8438 > WTFV01. The sequence continues at coordinate 1,241,582 of OZ244976.1, forward strand.
CAGACGCCTGTCCCCGGCGAACGCGGTGGCGCGGAAGCGAACGAGGTAACCGTGAGCGGCCGGCTCGAACTCGTACTCCTTCCGGACGCGAAATCCCGATGAGTCTTCGAACTCGAACGCCAGGGTCTCCGCGCGCTCGGCAATCGCGACCCGCTGCGCGCTCGGCCGATACAGTGCCTCCGCCGCGCGGGAAGTCAGCTCCGGATCCTCGAACACCAGCGAGAAGGGTGGAAGCTCTCCAGACGGCAGTTCGCCTGGCACGAGGTCGATGGGCACGCCCGTCTCCTGGTCCAGATGCTCCTTGAGCAGCCAACTGGCCAGCGAGCCACCGCGATTCCGGAAGACCGCGCGTACCCGTTCGGTCTCGACAACGACCTCGCGGGCCTCCTCGTCGGCGACCAACGGCGCTATCTCGTCACGGGGGGCGCTCTCCGAACCGGCCGGCGGTGCGGCCGGAGCCGACAGTGCTTCACGCGCCGGCGACTCACCCGACGCAGCGGGCGCGGGGGGGGGCGGTGCGCTGGTTCCCGTCCCCTCGGGCGGCCTCGCAGGCGGCGGCGCGACCAGACTCTGGTACACGAGAAGCACCAGCAACGACAGAAGGAAGGCGAGCAGGACTCTTCGTTCCATGAGTGGGCCTGATAACTGTGCGCCGGTGGCCGGAGCTTCTTTCTCTTATGGAGCATCCGCGCGCCGGCCGCGCGGCGCGGGAACCTGGTCGAGCCCCCCGCGACACAGAGGCTGACAGCGGGCCAGTCTCCAGGCCGCGAGCCGTCCTCCGCGAATCGCCCCGTGTCTTGCTATGGCCTCGGCGGCGTAGGCGGAGCACGAGGGCACGAACCGACAGTGCCCCCCGAGCACCTGGGAAAAAGTCACTCGATAGGACCTAATCGCAACCAGCAGCAGGCGTGCAGCCAGCGACGGGACCCGGATCGCGCTCCCCCGGCTGCCGTCGACGGGTTCGGCCATGCCGCTGGAGTGTGGCACGATAGTCGGATTCAAGCGCCGCGAATAGAACGTCGGGAAACCCGGGACGCAGCAACGCGACGAAATCGAAACCCGGCAGGCCTCTGCGATGCCGGAAGAGCTCGCGCATCAGGCGTTTGGCCCGGTTCCGCCGAACCGCCCCTCCGATTCGGCGCGTCGCGATGATTCCCAGCCGGCTCCAGTCCAGACCGTTCGGAAGCGTGAACAGAACCAAGTGGCGGCCCTGGATGCGGACACCCTGCCGCTGCACGCTGAGGAACTCCCTCCGCCGTCGAATCCGGTCGCGCCGGGAAAGATTCCGGTCCACGTCTCCCCCGCCGCCGCGATCACCCGACCGGGCGCCTGCGGTCGATCCTCGACTAAACGGAAAGCCGCTTGCGCCCCTTGGCCCGGCGCCGTCTCAGGACTTCCCTGCCGGTCTTCGTGCTCATTCGCTTGCGAAACCCGTGCGTCCGCTTGCGGCGCCGATTGTTGGGCTGATACGTGCGCTTCATGCTCTCATCATCCTCGCGGCCCGTCTCGGCGAGCACGCCCGACACCAAACGATGGATCGTACTCACCGGGCGGGCCGGATGTCAACGGCTCTCGGAGTGATCGCTGCCCCGATTCACGAGCCGATTCCCGGTTGTCGTCGCCCGGCGACTGTGGTACATTTTCGTGGTCCCAACGGCGAAGCAGCCCCCCCTACAGAGAGGTTTTCCACAGCTTGTGGAAAAAACTGTGGAAATAGAGGTGCCGCCGCTCTGCCGAGGGGTGCCGTGAGGATACTGGAGAGACCGTTCGAATCCTCTGCAGGAAACTCGTCGCTGCACGTCGGTCGCAACCCACGGGGCCCGGCCGCAAGCACGGGCCGCAGCCGAAGCACCGCACCTCGATGCCGAGCAACGTCTGGACTGAGCTTCTGGCGCGCATCGAGACCAAGGTAAACCGCCACAGCTTCAACACCTGGTTCAGTGCCACCGTCTTCGTGGAGGACACCGGCGACCGCGTCACGGTCAGAGTGCCCAGCGAACTCTGCCGGAACTGGCTGACCAAGCACTACACCGGGGTGATCGCGGAAGCCACGGCCGAGGTTCAGCGCAGGGGCGTCAAGGTTGCGTTCGTCATCGACGTGGCCGAGGGCAACGTGGAGCGCCCGCCGGCGGCCATCTCCCGTGCCCCTGCCCCGGGGGCGGCGGCCCGCGGACTGAACCCGCGCTACACCTTCGACTCGTTCGTCGTCGGCTCGTCGAATCACTTCGCCCACGCGGCCTCCCTCGCCGTCGGCGAGGCGCCTTCCCGCTCCTACAACCCGCTCTATCTGTACGGCGGAGTCGGTTTGGGCAAGACCCATCTGATGCACGCGATCGGCCACTACCTGCTCGGCCAGATGCCGAACCTCACCCTCACGTACATCTCGTCCGAGCGCTTCATGAACGAGATGATCAACGCGGTTCGATACGACCGCATCCTCGACTTCCGGGAGCGCTACCGGAAGCTCGACGTCCTGATGGTCGACGACGTGCAGTTCCTGTCCGGCAAGGAGGGCACGCAGACCGAGTTCTTCCACACGTTCAACTCGCTGTACGACGCGCAGAAGCAGATCGTCATCAGCAGCGACTGCCCGCCGCACGACATCCAGCAGCTCGAGGAACGCCTCAGATCGCGCTTCGAATGGGGCCTGATCGCCGACATCCAGTCGCCGGATCTGGAGACCAAGATCGCGATTCTCAAGAAGAAAGCCGAGGCCGAGAGCGTCCCGCTGCCCGACGACGTGGCGCTGTACATCGCCAACGGCATCAAGTCCAACGTCCGGGAGCTGGAGGGTTCGCTCATCCGACTCATCGCCTACGCCTCGTTGACCGGCAGCTTCATCTCGCTCTCCCTGGCCCAGGACGTGCTGCGCAACATCCTCCACCGCGACGAGCAGCCGGTGACCATCGACATGATCCAGAAGTTCATCGCCAACTACTACCGGCTCAAGCTGGCCGACCTCAAGGGCCGCAACAGCTCCAAGGTGATCGCGCGACCGCGGCAGATCGCCATGTTCCTCTGCAGGACCCTGACCGATGCATCGCTCCCGCAGATCGGGAAGAGCTTCGGCCGGGACCATTCGACCGTCGTCCACTCGATTCGCAAGGTCGAGGGGCAGTGCAAGACCGACCGCGAATTCCACAACCTGGTCAACAGCTTCATCGAGACGTTTCGCTAGGAGTCTGCGCCGTAGAAACGGGGCAGACCCCCTGGACAGGCCCGGCTGGGCGGGAATCGGAGCCGCAGGCGACGATTCTCGGGCCAGGCCTCCGCGGCTCGGACGCCACCCGACCCGGGCCCCTCCACAGGACACCGCGGGCGGTGCCTGCCGCCGTCTGTGGGCGCACGCGGCATCCAACGGATCGAGGTACCCACCGCCGTGATCGTCAACAGCGCGATCATCGGTTAAGTCATTGATCAGACGGCACTTGAAATGCCCGTCCACTCTTCCACAGACCTCTTGATCCTGTTATACTCTGATGATCGTTCAGATCCTCTACATGATTTCTACCTGCCCGATGCGAGTTTTCCAGTCGAGGTCACCATCCCCATGGAACTGACCGTCCAGAAGGGTGATCTTCTGCACGAGCTTCAGCTCTGCCAGGGGATCGTCGAACGCAAGAACACCATTCCGATTCTCGGGAACATTCTGCTCGAAGCGAACGACGCCGGGAGCATGCGCCTGTTGGCGACCGATCTCGAAGTGGGCCTGCGGAGCCAGTGCCAGGCGTCGATCTCCCGTGCCGGGGCGCTGACCGTCCCGGCCAAGAAGCTGTTCGAGATCGTGCGAGCGCTGCCGGACACGGAGATCAGGCTCGAGGCGGGCGCGCACGGAGCCGTCAACGTGTCGGCGGAGCGCTTCGACTCCCGGATGCAGACGTTGCCCAGGGAGGACTTTCCGACGCTGCCGGACCCCGGCAGCGACGGTGCGGAGACGGTGGCTCGCGAGGCCCTGCGGGGCATGGTGGCGAAGACGCAGTTCGCGATTACGGGAGAGGACACCCGTTACTTCCTGAACGGCGCACTGTTCATTCTGAAGCCCGGGTCGATGAGCCTCATCGCTACCGACGGGCATCGGCTTGCGCTGGCCTCGGCGGAGCGCGATGGAGCGGACGGTGCGGACGGTGAAATCCGGGCGATCCTTCCGAAGAAGACCCTCGGAGAGCTGTCGCGGCTGTTGGCGGACGGGGAAGGCGACGTGCGGTACACCCGGGGCGAGAGCCACCTGTTCTTCGAGATCGACGGGCGTCAGCTCATCTCGCGCACGATCGACGCGCAGTTTCCTGCCTACGAGCGCGTGATTCCGACCGGAAACGACAAGAATGTCGAGTTCGAGCGCGATCGGTTGAGCAGTGCGATCAAGCGGGTCGCGCTGCTGTCGAGCGAGCGCTCCCACGCGATCAAGTTCCAGATTGCCGATTCGACGGCCGAAGTGACGTCCAGCAGTCCGGAACTCGGGGAAGCCAAGGAGGTGCTGCCCGTCGACTACGCCGGCGCCGATCTGCAGATCTGCTTCAACGCGCAGTATGTGCTGGATTTTCTCGCGGTGGTTGAAACCGACAGCGTGACGTTGGAGCTCAAGGACGAGAAGAGCCAGGCTGTCCTGTATCCATCCGGCGAGAAATCAGCCTACACGTACGTGATCATGCCGATGCGCGTGTAGCGACGTTCCCGGCCGCGGTCGAGATGGCAGATCCCGCCGCGAGCCAGCCACCGGAATCCGAATGACACAACTCCATCATGAAGGGGCGGAAGCTGTACCGCCCTCCGACGCGAGCGCACCGCTTGGCGTACCCGCCGGCTCCGAACCGTCACCTGACAACTCAGACGGCTACCGTGCCGAGCAGATCAAGGTCCTCGAGGGGCTCGACGCGGTTCGGAAGCGTCCGGCGATGTACATCGGCTCGACCGGGGTGCAGGGACTGCATCACCTGGTGTACGAGGTCGTGGACAACTCCATCGACGAGGCGCTCGCCGGGTACTGCGACACCATTCGCGTCACGCTGCATATCGACAACTCGGTGACGATCGCCGACAACGGCCGCGGCATTCCGGTCGATCAGCACGCGAGCGGGAGGTCGGCGGCGGAAGTCGTGCTGACCGTGCTCCACGCCGGCGGGAAGTTCGACAACGAGAGCTACAAGGTGTCGGGTGGGCTCCACGGGGTCGGCGTCTCGGTCGTGAACGCGCTGTCGGAATCTCTCGATCTCGAGATCTGGCGGGACGGTCAGGTCTACCGCCAGCAGTACGAGCGCGGCCGGCCGCTGTCCGGGATCGAGGTAATCGGTCGGACGAAGCGGCGCGGGACCAAGGTCACGTTCAAGGCGGACGAACAGATCTTCGAGACCGTGGAGTACAGCTTCGACACCCTCGCCCATCGCCTGCGCGAGCTTGCGTTTCTCAACGCCGGCGTGCTGATCACGCTGAACGACGAACGCAGCGACAAGAGCCACGAGTTCACCTACGAGGGGGGCATCCGCTCGTTCGTCGAATTCATCAACCGGAACAAGTCCGTCGTCAACGAGACGCCGATCTACATGCACGGGGCCCGGGACGGCGTCGATGCCGAGGTCGCGCTGCAGTGGAACGACGGTTACGCGGATACCGTCTACGCGTTCGCCAACAACATCAACACCCAGGAGGGCGGAACGCATCTGTCCGGCTTCCGGGCGGCACTCACCCGCACGATCAACAGCTACGCGAACCGGAACAACCTGGCCCGCGACCTCAAGGAGAGCATCGGGGGAGACGACATCCGCGAGGGTCTGGTGGTCGTCGTCAGCGTGAAGATCCCGCAGCCGCAGTTCGAAGGGCAGACGAAGACGAAGCTCGGTAACACCGAGGTCAAGGGGATCGTCGAAGCGATCGTCAACGACCGGTTGGGTGCGTACCTCGAAGAGAACCCCGCGGTCGCCAAGCGGATCGTCCACAAGGCCATCGATGCGGCGCGGGCTCGCGAGGCGGCACGCAAGGCGCGGGATCTGGTGCGGCGCAAAGGCGCGCTCGACAACAGCGCCCTGCCCGGCAAGCTGGCCGATTGTCAGGAGCGCGATCCGGCGCGCAGCGAGATCTACATCGTCGAGGGAGAGTCGGCCGGCGGCTCGGCCAAGCAGGGTCGGGATCGGCGATTCCAGGCCATCCTCCCCATCAAGGGCAAGATCCTCAACGTGGAGAAGGCCCGGTTCGACAAGATGCTGGGCAGCGACGAGATCAAGACGATGATCGCGGCCCTGGGATGCGGCATCGGGCGCGAGGACTTCGATCTCTCGAAGCTGCGGTATCACCGCATCGTGATCATGACCGACGCCGACGTGGACGGATCGCATATCCGCACACTGCTGCTGACGTTCTTCTACCGCCAGATGCGGGAGCTGATCGAGCACGGCTACGTGTTCATCGCCCAGCCGCCGCTGTACCGCGCCAAGCGCGGCCGGGCGGAGAGCTACATCAAGGACGACAACGATCTGGAGGCGTACCTCATCGGGCGCAGCAGCGAGTCCCGGGTCGTGCGCGTGGCCGAGACGGGCCGGACCTATGCGGGCGATGCCCTGGAGGAGGTTCTCCGCAAGCTGATTGCGTTCCAGCGACTGTTGCAGGTGGTGGAGCGGCGGGGGCCGGGTCCCGACATCGTCATGGCGGCACTCGATCACGGCGCCAGGGACCGCACTTTCTTCGCCGACCGCGACCGTGTCGACGTGGTCGCGAAGGCGATCTCCAGCACGGAACGGACGGTCGCGATAGAAGACGACGAGGAGCATGATGCGTGGCGGCTGGTCATCGATGACCGACGGAACGGGTTCGCCCGGCGTCAGACGCTGGGCACCGACTTCGTCGAGGGGGCCGAGTACCGTGCGCTGCTCGCACACTACGAAGAGCTCGCTCCGTTGCGCGGGCCGCTCTTCGTCGGAACCGACCGTCCGGCGCCGGCCGCGAGCGGTGTAGAGAACGGCGGGTCCGGCGAGACGGTGTCCGGCGCCGACGCTGCGGGTACCCCGGACGGCGACCCCGCGGGCGCTCCGGACGGTGACCCCGTGGATGCTCCGGGCGGTGACTCCGTGGGCGCTCGACAGACGGAGATCGCCTCGATGCTGGAACTGGTCGAGCACTTCATCGCCGCCGGAAAACGCGGCGTCGCCATCAACCGTTACAAAGGGCTGGGCGAGATGAACCCCGACCAGCTCTGGACGACCACGATGAACCCGGAGAACCGCACTCTGCTGCAGGTGCGCGCGGAAGACGACGCCGCGGCCGATCACATGTTCACCACGCTCATGGGCGATCAGGTCGAGCCGCGCCGCAAGTTCATCCAGGACAACGCCCTGGACGTCAAGAACCTGGATATCTAGCGTCTCCCGTACGACAACGCCATGTCCGACGTCGAACGCCCCAACGTCCCCGTCAGCATCGAAGACGAGATGCGCCGGTCCTACATGGACTACGCGATGAGCGTCATCATCGGCCGCGCGCTGCCCGACGTCCGCGACGGGCTGAAGCCGGCCCACCGGCGCGTCATCTACGGCATGCGCACGATGGGGCTCGCCTCGAGCCGGACGTACCGCAAGTGCGCCAAGATCGTCGGCGAGGTGATGGGGAACTTCCACCCGCACGGCGACGCCTCGATCTACGACACGCTCGTCCGCATGGCGCAGGGCTTCAACATGCGCTATCCGCTGGTGGACGGCCAGGGGAACTTCGGATCGGTCGACGGCGACCCGCCGGCGGCGATGCGCTACACCGAAGCGAAGCTGCAGGCGCTCTCCGACGACCTGATGGCCGACCTCGACCGGGAGACGGTCGATTTCGTTCCCAACTACGACGAGACGACCCGGGAACCCACCGTCCTGCCCGCACCGTTTCCGAACCTGCTGGTGAACGGGTCCGCCGGAATCGCCGTCGGCATGGCGACGAACATCCCGCCGCACAACCTGCGCGAGGTGATCGACGGCATCGTGTGGGTCGCCGAGCACCGGGACGCGGCGCGGCTGGACAAGGAACGGGAACTGCTCACGCTGATCCCGGGCCCCGACTTTCCCACCGGCGGGTTCATCGTGGGACGGGCCGGAATCGTGCAGGCCTACCGCACCGGCCGCGGATCGGTAATGATGCGGGCTCGCACCGAGGTCGAGGACGCCCCCAGGAAGGGAGAGCGGGTCGCGATCGTCGTCAGCGAGATTCCGTACCAAGTCAACAAATCGCGTTTGCTCGAGAAGATTGCCGACCTCGTGCGCGAGAAGGTGATCGAGGGAATCGCCGACCTGCGCGACGAGTCCGACCGCCAAGGCATGCGCATCGTGATCGAGCTGCGCCGGGGCGAGGTGCCGGAGGTGGTGCTGAACAACCTCTACAAGCACACCGCGTTGCAGACGTCGTTCGGGATCATCGCTCTGGCGATCGTGGCCGGGCGTCCGCGCGTCCTCCCGCTGCTCGATCTCGTGGAGCAGTTCCTCGAGTTCCGCAGGGAAGTGGTCCGGCGCCGGACGGAGCACGATCTGGCCAAGGCCGAGGCGCGCATCCACATCCTGGAGGGCCTCAAGGTCGCGCTCGACTACCTGGACGCGGTCATTGGCTTGATCCGAGCCTCGCGGAATCCTCCGGAGGCAAGGCGCGGCCTCATCGAGCGCTTCTCGCTCTCCGAGATCCAGGCACAGGCCATTCTCGACATGCAGCTCCAGCGCCTGACCGGCCTCGAGCGCGAGAAGATCATCCAGGAGCTGGCCAGGCTGGCCGAGACCATCCGCGAGCTGCGGGCCATTCTCGGCAACGAGTCGCTCCTGCTGGGCATCGTCATCGACGAGCTACGGGAGGTGCGCGAGAAGTACGGGGACGAGCGGCGCACCGAGATCATCGAGGGCGAGGACGGGGACTTCAGCATCGAGGACCTGATCGTCGATGAGGACGTCGTCATCACCGCCAGCAACACCGGTTACATCAAGCGGACGGCGGTCACGCAGTATCGGAATCAGCGCCGTGGAGGCAAGGGCCGGATCGGCATGCGGACGCGGGAAGAGGACTACCTGACGCACCTGTTCATCGCGTCGACGCATGCCTACATCCTGATCTTCACCGACCGCGGCCGCGTCTACCCCCTCAAGGTCCACCGGATTCCCGACGTCGGTCCCGCGGGGCGCGGTAAGGCTATCGCCAATCTCGTGGCGCTCGATCCGGAGGAGAAGATCGCCGCGCTGGAGACCCTCAGGGAGTTCCCGACCGATCCCGGCCGGCACTTCGTCGCCATGGGAACGCGGCGGGGCGTCGTCAAGCGTGTGGATCTGAGCGCCTTTCGGCACGTGCGGTCCGGCGGCATCATCGCCATGGGGGTGGAGCCGGACGACGCGGTGGTCGGCGCCGAGCTGACCGACGGGCAGGGCGAGATCTTCATCGGCACCCGCGCGGGAATGGCCATCCGTTTCCCGCAGTCCGACGTGCGTTCCATGGGCCGAACGGCTCGCGGCGTCCGGGGCATAGCGCTCCGCGCGGGAGACGAGGTGGTCGCGATGACCGTCGTTCGGCCCGGCGCCACGCTCCTGACGGTGACGGAGAACGGGTACGGCAAGCGGACCGAACTCGGAGAATACCGCGTGCAATCGCGCGGGGGACTCGGTATCATAAGCATCCAGGCGAGCGAGAGAAACGGGAGGGTCGCTGGCGTTGCCTGCGTCGACGCCGACGATGAGGTTCTGTTGATCACGCAGCAGGGCAAGGTTCTCCGGATGGTCGCACGGGATGCACGGCCGATAGGACGCGCGACGCAGGGCGTGCGATTCATCGGTATAGGCGACGATGATCGCGTCGTCTCCGTGGCACGGCTCGTCGAAAGAGAAGGCGAATCGGACGGGAATGCCGGCGAGACGGGTGGCGAATCGGACGGGAATGCCGGCGAGACGGGCGGCGAATCGGTCGCCGGCGACGACTAGGCTCGGTACCGGCGTTCGTTGGCGGGCGCCGGTCGCAGCAACAAAGGAGGCAGGGATGTCTCGTTCCATGGTCAAGAGGTCATTGGTGCTGATCGCAGTAATCCTGTCCGGAGGATTGCTGGCCGCGGCTTGCGGAGGAGGAGGCGATGAGCTGCTGATCGCGCGCTCCTTCTTCCAGGCTGCGCGGTTCGACGACCGAACCTCCCTCGGCAACATGTCGTTGGTGTCGTTCAGTCCCCAGGAAGACGGCATCGTTTCGCGCCCGGGCGTCGACTCCGTCGGCGAGGAGGAGCGGCGTGCGCTCCAGATGATCGACTTGAGTCAGGCCCTCGCCGAGACGCGGGACGCCGAGACGAACTTCCGCGCCGAGAAAAAGATGTACCAGGACCAGCACGAGGAGTTGATCACCCTGGCCATCGAGTCCGGTCGTGAGGGTGAGGATCCGAGCAACGCCGACATCAGGCGGGCCGTCAACGCCGTGGCCGGTCGCTCGGGCGAGCGGGCGCCGGGGAACAACCGCCTGCGGCTGGAGATGTTCAACGAGGTCCGTGGCGCTTGGAACACGCAGGTGTCCGAGGAGCGCGAGTGGGCCCGCAGGGTCTCCGAGGCCCAGAACGCGCTCAACAATGAGCGGCGGGTCGTCGACGTCAGCCTCTACGACTTCATCCGCGATTCACCCGAGCCCATCGAGACCATCGAGTACGGCGGCGAACTCGTCACGAAGCAGTTCACGGTAACCGCGACCGTGACGATGAACGAGGTGGCCGAAGAGATGACGATGTGCTTCACGGTCGAGAAGGCCGATCTGCACGGCGTCGAGATGCCGGGTGCAGAGGGCGAAGAAGGCGAAGAAGAAGAAGACGCCGGGATCGTCGAGGGCCGCTGGATCATCACGGGCATCGACAGGAACATGGTCTGCGAAGGGCACGAAGCCGCGGAGTAGTAGGGCGGCCCCGGTTTCGCACCGCCGGGGGCTCCTCCCCCTTCCGGAGTGAGGGGCGCCCCCGCTGGCCGGAAGGCGAGACACACGAGGGGACGGTCGGAGCACGCCGGTAACGGCCGTCCTCTTTCATCTTTTACCTGTCCCCAACCGGCCGACGCGTCCCCGTGGCCGCGAGCGGTCTGCGTGCGTCCGGGGTTCGGGCCTGCACAGGGGAGAGCCGGGCAGGCCTTCCGGTTCAGGTGCGGGGATTCGTCGAGTCAACCTTGCCCCGGCCGTACTTTCCCATCCACTCGTCGAGATGGGTCCTGTCCGACAACGGGACATTCATCCGGTACGCGGCGCGCGCGATTGCGTGGGCGGCGACAGGGGCCGTCACCAGCAGGAAGAGGATCGTCAGTCCGGCGATTGCGGTTTCGGCCGTACTCCTGAAGTGCAGGGCGGCCGCGCCGAACACCAAGCCTACGCCGAGGGTGCCCGCCTTGGTGGAGGCGTGCATGCGAATCAGCACGTCCGGCAGGCGCAGGATGCCGAGTCCGGCGACGAACAGGAAGAAGCCTCCGGCCAGAAGGCACGCGGCAACCGCCAGGTCCCACCACGGGACGTCACCTGCCATCGGGTTCCCCACCTTCTTCATCGGCCCGTCTGTCGGGCCCGAGTTGCGCGGTTGTGCGCTCGGCGTACCAGGCGAAGGCAATCGTCGCCAGGAAGGCCACCAGCGCCAGTGCGACCGCGATGTCGAGAAAGTCGGACTCGCCATGCGTGATTGCCAGCAGGCCCGCGACAGCGACCGCCAGCACCGTGATGAGGTCGACCGACACGACGCGATCCGGCAGGCTCGGCCCCTTTATCAGGCGTACGAACGAGAAGGCCAGTCCCAGCACGGTCAGGACCGTCGTGACGTCGACCGCCCAGCTTACGATCTGGGACGGCTCGGCCGGGGGGCCCATCACTGCATGGCCTCCCGGACCAGGCGTTCGAAGCCCGCCTTGACCCTTCGCCGTGTCTCGTCCGGATCGTCGACGAACATCTCGTGCACGTACAGCGTCTTCCTGTCGGGGCTGACGTCGAGGCTCAGCGAGCCGGGCGTCAACGAGATGAGGTTCGCCAGCACCGTGATCTGTATCGGCTTCTCGATGTCCAGCGGCACGGCGACGATGGCCGGGCGGGATCTGTGCGTGGGCGTGATCACGTCCCAGGCGACCTGCAGGCTCGAGACCGTGAGCTGATACAGGAAATACGCTCCCAGACGGGCGGTCAGCAGGGCTCGCCTGAAGTAGGCGGTCTGCCCGTACATGGGACTCGACAGGCTGAGGGCCGCGAACGCCAGGAGGAAGCCCGACACGAAATGGCCCAGGTCGAAGGCGCCGAACAAGGCGCACCAGCCGCCGGCGAGCAGCAGATTGAGCTGGAAGAGCTTCATCGCGGGTCGTCTCCGGAACCGGTCGTGGCGGCTGCGCGGCCGCCCGCACCACGGACTCCCAGCACGGCTTCGACGTAGCTCGAGGGAGCCATCAGTTCGGCGGCGGCTCGCTCGGCCAGTGCGTAGAGAGGCCGGACATAGAGACCGATCGCCAGGGTGATGGTCGCCAGCATCGCGATGGGAGCCAGCAGCAGCCACCGCCGCCGCGGCGGGAACGAGGGCGGCGGACCGGCCTCGTCGGGCCGGGCCTTCCAGAAGGCGTTCAGCCAGATCTTGGTCATCGAATAGACCGTCAGCAGGCCCACGACCAACGCCACGCCCGCAATGACGAATTCCTCGCTGTCGATCGACGCCAGGATCAGCAGCAGCTTCGCCCAGAAACCGGAGAGCGGCGGGAAGCCCGCCAGCGAGAACGCCGGCACGAAGAACAGCGCCGCAAGGAGCGGCCTGTCGCGGTACAGCCCGCCGAGCGTCCGAAGATCGGTCGAGCCGGCCAGGCGGCTGACGGCGCCCGAAACGAAGAAGAGGTTCGCCTTCACGATGATGTGGTGGATGACGTAGAAGATCGCGCCCAGCAAACCGAGAGTCGTGAAGAGCGCGAGTCCCAGGATCATGTAGCCGATCTGGCTGATGATGTGGAACGATAGAATGCGCCTCAGCTCGTTCTGGGATGCGGCGCCGAGGACGCCGGTGACCATGGACAGGCCCGCCACCCAGAGCAGCAGCTCGTGCGTGTAGCCGACGTCGTGCCGGAAGATCAGCGTGAAGAAGCGTATCAACGCGTAGACGCCGACTTTCGTCAGCAGACCGGCGAAGACGGCCGAAACCGCGGTCTGCGGTGTGTGGTAGCTGGCCGGGAGCCAGAAGAAGAGCGGGAATACCGCCGACTTCAGGCCGAACGCGATGATGAAGACCATCGCGACCAGGGTGAGAAGCCCCTGGTCCTCGACTTCCTGCACCCGCAGGTGCAGGTCCGCCATGTTGAGCGTCCCCGTCAGTCCGTACAGCAGTCCGATGCCGCTGAGCAGCAGCGTCGTCGCGATCAGGCTGAGGGCGGCGTAGCGCACGGCTCCATCCAGTTGCGCGGGCCGTCCGCCCAGAATCAGCAGGGCCAGCGAGGCGATGAGCATGACCTCGAACCAGACGTAGAGATTGAAGACGTCTCCCGCCAGGAACGAGCCGCACACGCCGGCCAGCAACGCGTGCAACAAGGGATGCAGTGCCTGGGAGAGCGGGCCCTGCCGGGTGTCTCCGAAGGCGTAAATCACGGTCGCCAGGCCGATCAGGGCGGTGACCGCGACCATCGCCGCGCTCAGGTGATCCGCGACCAGCGTGATTCCGTAAGGGGCCGGCCACCGGCCGATCTGGACCGCAACGATCCCGTCTCGCCACACGGTCGCCAGCAGCCTCGCGGCGGCCACGGACAGGCCGATGGCGCCGACGAGGCTCACGGCTCTCTGCGTCCTGTCGCTGCTGCGGCCGGCAAAGCCGATCGCGGCTGCCGCCAACGGAATCACGATCGGAGAGACCAGCAGCCAGCTCAACCGACCGACCTCCGGCCCGCTTCGGCGCCTGCGCCCGCCGACGTCGGTTCGGCGGCTCGCATTCGGTCGGTGTCCACGGTTTCCAGTTCCTGATACGTCCGGAATGCGAGCACGAGCGCGAACGTGAGCAGGCTGAACGAGATCACGATCGCGGTCAGCATCAACGCCTGCGGCACGGCGTTCGAGACGTCGCGCAGGGGCGCGGACTCGCCCGCTGCAATCAACGGCGGCCGGGCGCGCGTCATGCCACCGCTGGCGAAGAGCACCAGATTGGCGGCATGGGAGAGCAGCGCCAGCCCGAGAACGAAACGCACCAGGTTGCGGCTGAGCATCAGGTAGACGCTTGCCGCCATCAGGACGCCGACCAGCACGGCGACGACGGGTTCCATCAGCGATTTCCCTGCGGCCCGCGCATCGTGGCTAGCGCTCCCTGATTCCGAAAACGAAGGTCAGCACCACCCCGATGACGACGAGGTAGACGCCGACGTCGAAGATCACCGGCGTACCGATCTTCAGCCCGGCCACCGTTCCCCACTGCCCCGTCAGAAACGGGGCGCCATCCCTGATCGAGCCCACGAAGCCCGACGCGATAGCGAGGGCGAGGCCGCTGGCGCCGACGGTGCGCGGGTCCGCGCGCAACAGGCCGCGAGCCGCCTGCGGCCCGAAGACGAAAGCGTACAGGCTGAACGCGATGCAGGCGACCAGACCGCCGACGAAGCCACCTCCGGGGTGCTCGTGGCCCCGCAAGAGCAGGAACACGGAGAACATGAGAATCAACGGGACCAGCCGGCGCGTGGTCTCGCAGAGGATCAGGGTGTTCGAGATGCCGCCGTGCGCGGCTTGGGCGCGCCCAACCACTCGTCCCGCGTCCGTAGGCGGAACGCCCTCCGGCCGTCGGCGCCCCGGGAGCAGCAGTGCGAGGACCGCTGCGCCGGCGATCGCGAGCACCGTAATCTCCCCCAGGGTGTCGAGGGCGCGGAAATCGACCAGGATGACGTTGACGATGTTCCTGCCCTGGCCGCCCGGCACGGCGGTACGCTCGAAGTAATCCCTCAGGTCCGGCTGGGGAGGGGACACGGTCACGGCGAGCAGGACCAGGGTGAAGCCGATCCCGACCGTGACGGCGACGATGCCGTTGCGCAGCCGTTCGGCTCCCGACGGCCGGATCTCGTTCCTGAAGTCCGGCAGCTTGAGCAGGACGATGGCGACGATCACCGTGATGAGCGTCTCGACGACCAACTGCGTCATCGCGACGTCCGGGGCCCCGAAGTTGAGGAAGATCAGCGCCGTCGAAATCCCCACTACGCCGAGCGAACAGATGGCGAGCAGACGGGACGTGGAGCGGATCAGGACGATGGACGCCGTGGCGACCAGGGCGGCGAGCGACCAGTCGAGAAAGGTCGTTTCCGCCAGCCGCACGGGCCACGCCGACACGTTCTTGATCCAGAAAGTCACGATCAGCGTCAGTCCGAGCGTGGCGAATACGATCAACAGGTAGTGCCGCTGGACGCCGGACTGCAGCCGGCGGGTCTGCCAGGCCGCGACGGCGGCGATTCCGTTCATGGCCGCATCGTACGCACGATCGCCGCGGAGCGGGACCAGTCTCCCGAGGCCGGCGAGCGCATGCGCAACGGCTGCTCGCTTCCAGAATCCGAGACCCGCCGCGGCCAGCGTCGCGAGGGTCAGCGCGAAGGCCTCGCCCGTGCTGTGCCAGGGCTCGTGCCCGGCGGCAGGCAGGGAATGCCCGGTCACGACCGCTGCGGCGGGCACGAGCAACCTCGTGAACGGGAACTCCGGTAACAGCCCCCACAGGATGCCCACCGCGCCGAGCACGATCGGCCCGCACCAGAGTGCCCAATGGCCCTCCCGCGGCGCCTTGCGGTAGTGCGGGCGCGGACCGAGGAACGGCTTGACGGCGAGAACCATCGCGATGGTCGCGACCGGCGCGGCGGCCAGGAACATCGCCCACGACAGGTGGGCGGCGGTGTCGGGTGCGAAGCCGACGGTGTACAGGAGCTCCTTGCCGATGAAGCCGACCGAGGGCGGCGCGCCGGCCATCGAAACCGCCGCCGCGACCGCGGCGGCGAAGGTGACGGGCATGGCCTTCCCCAGCCCCCCGAGCTGCGTCAGGTCGCGCGTCCCGGTCGCTTTCTCGATTGTCCCGGCGACCATGAACAGGGGCGCCTTGTAGAGGGCGTGCGCGACCAGGAATGCGAGAGCGGCCAGGACTCCCCGCGACGGCTCGCCCTCCGCGACCAGCGGCGAGGCTCCGAGAAACAGGACGCACGTGCCGAGTGCCATGACCGTGGTGTAGGCGAGCACCTGCTTCAGGTCGGACCTGCCCAGCGCCACGAACGCCGCGTACACCGCGGTCACCGCTCCCACAGCGGTCAGCGTCTCCATCCAGAGTGCCGTCCCGCCCAGGAGTGGCGTCAATCGGGCCAGCAGGAACACGCCGGCCTTTACCATCGTCGCCGAGTGCAGGTAGGCCGAGACCGGAGTCGGAGCCGCCATCGCGTTCGGCAGCCAGAAGTGAAACGGAAACTGCGCCGACTTGGTGAAGGCTCCGAGCAGAATCAGGACGACGATCGCCGTGTAGTGCGGGTGGTCCGCGAAGCCTTCGTCGCGGGCCAGCATCTCCCGCAGGCTGAAGGTGCCGGCCGCCTGCCCGAGGACGACGAAGCCGGCCAGCATCGCGAGTGCGCCCGCGCCGGTTACAAGCAGCCCCTGCAGCGCGGCGCGGCGTGCGGTGGCGTTCTCGTGCGAGTACCCGATGAGCAGGAACGAGGTAATCGCGGTGAGTTCCCAGAAGACGAACAGCGCGACGAGATTGTCGGACAGCACGAGGCCGAGCATCGCCAGCATGAAGCTGACGAGAAAAAAAGTGAATCGGCCGCGCTGCGGATAGCCCTTCATGTAGTCGCTGGCGAAAAGGAAGATGAAGGCTCCGATTCCCGTGATCAGCAGGGCGAACAGGAGGCTCAGGCCGTCGACCACGAAGGCGAGGTCGATGCCCTGCTGCGGCAGCCACGCGGTTTCCCAGGCGAGAATCTCGCCGCCGGAGACGGCGGGAATCATCGTGCAGAACCAGACGAAGAGCACGACTGGCAGGGCGATCGCGAGACGCATGGACGGCGGGTACGTCACGCTCGGCCCTCGTCACTCGAGCGCGGTGCCGTCGCACCCCATCAGGGTCCGATGCATCCAGAACGGCACGCATCCCTGGCCCAGCAGTCGGTCGTGGAAGTGAAGCAGGGAGAAACCCTCTCCTTCGGACTCCTTCACGTCGCCGCGCAGCTTGAGCAGCATCAGCTTCCCGAGCGCGTACAGCACGCAGCCCGGGTCGAACGTGGCGCGCTCGGCTTCCTGCCGCGCACTCGACTTCCCGAGGTACGCCTCCTCGCAGAAGAAGCGGACCCCCTGCTCGACGGACAGGTCCTCGGTGTGCAGCCGGATGCCGACGATGGTGCGGGCGAGGCGCAGGAGCGCCTCGGCGAGTTGGCCCAGCCGCAGCTCGGGATTCCCGCGCTCGAAGCCCTCGTCCAGAACCATCTGCTCCGCGTAGTGGGCCCAGCCTTCGACGAACGACGTCGCCGCGAAGAACCCCGACTTGCGGCATCGCGACGTAGTCGCGCGCAGGTGCTCATAGTGCAGGAAATGGCCGGGAAAGACCTCGTGCGCGGCGATCGACGAAAGGGTCGCGTAGCTCAGGTCGCGCAGGTGCTCCGCCCGGCGTTCCTCCGGCCATGCGGGGTCGACGTTGGTGACGTAGTAGCACGCCGGCGCGCGCGCCGGCTCGAAGGGGCCCGGCGTCCAGAGGCTGGCGGCCGTCCAGCGGTGGAAATCCGGGGTCGGGCGAACCTGAACCCCGGCATGCTTCGGAATGGTCACGATCCGCTTTCGCGTCAGGAACGTCTCGAGCGCCGCCACCGGCTCGCCCGCCTCGCGGATGAGCCTGTCCGGCGCCGGATGACGATCCCGGGTGCGCCGCCACGCCGTCCGCGGGTCCGGATCGATTTCCGCCGCGACCCGCGCGAACTCGTCCTGTGTGGCGTGCAACTCCCGACGCGCGATCGCGAGCAATTGATCGGCCGGCACGTCGATACCCTCGTCGAGCCGCAGCTTCTGCTCGAACCGCGCGCGACCGAGGCGGAACGAAGCGCGGCTCCGCGGGGCCACGGCGTCCCGCAGGTGGGCGATGTGCTCGCGCAGGGCGTCCGTGGCTTCGATCGACGTGTCAGCGAGCACGCCGAGCAGGTGCAGGTCCTCCAGGTCGCGGAATGCGCGCGGCAGGTCGCGCTCGACGAACGTCAGCACGCCCTCGAGCGACTCGCTGCCGACCTTGACGAAGAGACCGGGCGCCTCGGTGACGTTTTGCCGCGCCGCCTCGAGCAGCCGCCGTACCTGCCGCAGCTTCGAACCCACGCGCCGCGCACGCTCGGGCAGGTCGGCGTAGGCGAACAGGGTCTGCCCGGCAAGGCTGGCGGCCAGGATGTCGGCGTAGTGGAGGGGGTTGCGCTGCCAGTCGCGCACCTCCTCCAGGGCGAACAGATGGCCGCGGATGCGGTCGCCGAGCATCCGTCGCTCCATCGCCTCGACCGGCGTCAGCGTTGACGGACTGATGCCGTCGATGCGGCGCGCCCAGCCACCGAACTCGCGAATGCGCGCGTCGATCGCCGGCCGACTCAGGTCCTCCAGCAGGTCGTCGTAGGTATGGACGCCGTCGGCGGCGGCGGCCGTCGGGTACACCTCATAGAGGTGGGCCAGGTACTCCTCGACGAAGTGCGAGAGCGGTTCGGAGACGTGAGTGGTGGTCGACTGGCGCATCGGACATGTCGCGAGAAAGGTAACGCGGTACGCTTACCCCTTGATGGTACAATACTGGCGTCGTGCGGTCGCGTGCCGCCCGGGGTCGCCCACGGCAGCCTGCTTTGAAGATCTGGTGCCTTCTGCGCTCACGCCCGGCACGCTTCACATCGTGTCGACGCCCATCGGCAATCTCGAGGATGTGACCTACCGTGCGATTCGGGTGCTCCGCGACGTCGACCTGATCGCGGCGGAGGACACCCGTCGGGCGGCCCGGCTCCTCGACCATTACGGCATCACCACGCGGCGCATCAGCCTGCACGAGCACAACGAAGCCCGCCGGACGGCGGGGCTGTTGGCGCGAATGTCGGAGGGCGGGACGCTGGCCGTGGTGAGTGACGCGGGCACGCCGTTGATCTCGGATCCGGGCCGACGACTCGCGCGCGCGGCGCTCGATGCCGGTTTTCGGGTGGAGGCGGTTCCGGGGGCGAGCGCCGTGCTCGCGGCCCTGGTCGCGTCCGGACTGGCCGAGGACGCCTTCACGTTCGCGGGTTTTCCACCTTCGCGGGCAAATGCCAGAAAACAGTGGTACGCGGACGTAGCGTGCGAGCCGCGGCCCGTGATCTTCTTCGAGGCGCCCCACCGGATCCGCGCGTCGCTGGCAGATCTCGAAACGGTGAGCGGCGGTCGGACCGTTGCGGTGTGCAGGGAGATGACCAAGATCCACGAATCCTTGGTCGTTGGACCGATACCTGATGTGCTGGCCGGTCTGCCGAGTCCGCGCGGCGAGTTCACCATCGTTCTGGCTGGCGCCCGGACGTCCGATCCTCCGCCGGAAGTGCCGTCCGAGTCGGATCTTCTTCGCGAATTCGGGCTTTTGACAGAAACAGGACTGTCCCGGCGCGCGTCGATACGGTCGTTGGCCGCCAAGTACGATGTGCCGAGCCGGCAGGTGTACCAGGCGCTAGAGACCGCGAGAGATCGAAATTGACCGAACGGCATGTTCTGGTGCTGGCGGCAGGCAAGGGCACCCGGATGCGATCCAGCCGCCCGAAGGTGCTGCACCGGTTGGCCGGCTGCCCACTGGTCGAGCATGTCCTGCGTGCGGCCGACCCGCTGGCCGCCGCGTCGACGACGCTCGTCGTCGGCCATCAGTCGGAGGTCGTCGAGCGCGCGCTCGACGCGACCCGCGACGCTCTCCGTTTCGTGCGCCAGGAACAGCAGCTCGGAACAGCGCATGCCGTCCTGCAGGCCGAGCCGGTACTGGCCGGGCAGAGCGGTACCCTGGTCGTCCTGATGGGCGATGCACCCCTCGTGTCGTCCCGGACCACGCAGGCGCTGGCTGAGACCCACGAACGGACGGGCGCGGCCGCAACCGTGCTCACCGCGACGATCGAGCGGCCGTACGGGTACGGCCGCATCGTGCGCCGCGGCGGACGGGTCGCCGAGGTGGTCGAGGAGGCGGACGCGACGTCCGAGCAACGCGCGCTGCGCGAAGTCAACAGCGGCATCTATGCCTTCGACCTGGCGCCGCTCTTCGCGGCCCTGCGGGCGGTGCCGGAGGCCGGACCGAAGCGCGAGCGCTACCTGCCGGGCATCCTGCGGCGCTACCGCGAGCAGGGACTGACGGTCGAAACGGTAATAGCGGCCGCCGACGAGATCCGCGGCATCAACAGCCGGCACGAGCTGGCGGAAGCAGGCTCCCTGATGCGTCACCGCAAGAACGAGGAAATGATGGCGGCGGGCGTGACCATCGTCGACCCGGCGACCGCCTATGTCGACGTGGACGTGGAGGTCGGACCCGATACCGTGATTCATCCGGGCGTCATGCTCGAGGGGCGCACGTCCATCGGCGCGCGCTGCGAGCTGCACGCGGGCGTCCGGATCGTGAACTCCATCATCGGCGACGACGTTACGGTCAACAACCATTCCGTTATCATCGCCGCCGAGATCGCCGCCGCGGTTCGCGTCGGTCCTTTCGCCCACATCCGCCCCGGCTCCGCTGTCGGCGAGCAGGCCACCGTGGGCAACTTCGTCGAGATCAAGAAGGCGACGCTCGGCCCCGGCGCGAAGGCGGGCCACCTGAGCTACATCGGCGACGCCGTGGTCGGCGCCGGCGCGAACGTCGGCGCCGGGACCATAACCTGCAACTACGATGGCGTGGCCAAGCACCGTACGACGATCGGGGAAGACGCATTCGTCGGCAGCGGCACGCAACTGGTCGCGCCGGTGACGGTCGAGCGCGGGGCGTACGTCGCGGCCGGCTCCTGCATCACCGACGACGTTCCGGCGGATGCCCTCGCCCTGGCGCGAGCACGCCAGGTCAACAAGCCGGGGCGCGCCGCTGTCAGGCGGAAGAGGATCGCGGATTCGGAGTAGGACAAGCAGATGTGTGGCATCGTCGGCTACATCGGCGCCAAGCCGGTCGTTCCCGTGCTGATTGGCGCGCTGCGGAGGCTCGAGTATCGCGGCTACGACTCGGCCGGCATCGCGCTGGTGGCGGAGGGCCGGATCGAGGTCCGGCGCAGCGCGGGCAAGCTCGACCGCCTGGAGCGGACCATCCAGACCGATCCGGTGGACGGCGACTACGGGGTCGGGCACACGCGGTGGGCCACGCACGGGCGCCCGACCGAGGAGAACGCCCACCCGCATCGCGATTGCAGCGGCCGGCTCGTCGTGGTGCACAACGGGATCGTCGAGAACTACCTGGAGCTGAAGCGCGAGCTGCAGCAGGCCGGCCACCGCTTCGAGACGGAGACCGACACCGAGGTCATCGCGCACGTCGTGGAGTGCGAGCTGGCGGGCGACGGCATCGAGAACGCCGTGCGCCGCGCGCTGCGGAAGCTGCGGGGGCTGTTCGGGATGGTGCTGGTCCACGCCGGGGACCCCGACAAGATCGTCGCGGTGCGCAACGGCCCGCCAATCGTCGTCGGGGTCGGCGACGACGAGTTCCTCGTGGCCTCGGACATCCCCGCCATCCTGGATCACACGCGCGACGTGTTCTTCCTCGGCGACCGGGAGATGGCCGTGATCACGCACGGGGGGGTCGAGTTCACGGATTTCGCCGGCCGCGCCGTGTCCAAGGCGACGCAGCGGATCCAGTGGGACCCGGTCATGGCCGAGAAGGCCGGGTACAAGCACTTCATGCTCAAGGAGATCTTCGAGCAGCCGTGGGCGCTGCAGGAGACGGTCCTCGGCCGGGTCTCCGAGGAGCGCGCGCGGGTGTTCCTGGGCGAGCTGGAGATCCCGGACGCGGCGTTGCGCGAGGTGGAGCAGGTGGTTCTCGTCGCCTGCGGGACGTCGTGGCACGCCGCGCTCGTAGGCAAGTTCCTCATCGAGCAGCTCGCGCGCGTCCGGGTCGAGGTCGACTACGGGTCGGAGTTCCGCTACCGCGATCCGATCGTCGGCGAGCGGACGCTGGCGGTGGTCATCACGCAGTCCGGAGAGACCGCCGATACGCTGGCCGCGCTGCGCGAGGCACGGGGGAAGGGCGCCCGCAGCATCGCCATCTGCAACGTCGTCGGAAGCATGGCTACGCGCGAGTCCGACGGCACCGTCCATACCCACGCAGGGCCGGAGATCGGGGTCGCGTCCACCAAGGCGTTCACGTCGCAGTTGCTCGCGTTGCATCTGCTGGCGCTGCACCTCGCGCACGCCCGCGGCGCGCTGGAGGCAACGGAGGCCCGGACGCTCATCGAGGCGATCGCACGCGTACCGGTCCTCATCGAGCACTCCCTGAAGTCGGATCCGCTCATCCTGTCGGTCGCGAAGCGCTTCTACCGGAGCACCAACTTCCTGTACCTCGGGCGCGGGGTGAACTATCCCATCGCGCTCGAAGGCGCCCTCAAGCTCAAGGAGGTCTCGTACATCCACGCCGAGGGCTATCCGGCCGGCGAGATGAAGCATGGCCCCATCGCGCTGATCGACGAGCACATGCCGGTCGTGGCGCTCGTGCCGCAGGACAAGGTCTTCGAGAAGATGCGCGGCAACCTGCAGGAGGTGAAGGCGCGCGGCGGCTCCGTGATCGTCGTCACCGACGCCCCGCCCGAGGCGTTCGACGGGGTCCTCGACCGCGAGCGCGACTCCGTCATCCCCGTGCCCCCGACGCACCCGCTGCTGATGCCGATCCCGATGGTGGTGCCGCTGCAGCTTCTCGCTTACCACATCGCCGTGCTGCGGGGCTGCGACGTCGACCAGCCGCGCAACCTGGCCAAGAGCGTGACGGTTGAGTAGGGACGGCAGGCCGCAGGCCGGCGCCGCCGGCGAGGAGCTGCTGTCCGGGCTCAATCCCGAACAGCGCGAGGCGGTGCTGCACCGCGACGGACCGCTGCTGATCCTCGCCGGGGCGGGGTCCGGCAAGACGCGGGTCATCTGCCACCGCCTCGCCGCCCTCATCGGCGGCGGGCATGCGGCGGCGGACCAGGTCCTCGCCGTGACCTTCACCAACAAGGCGGCCGAGGAGATGCGCGGCCGCGTCGAGCGGCTCCTCGACACCGCGGGGCTGCGCCTGTGGGTCTCCACCTTTCATGCGTTCTGCGCGCGGCTGCTGCGACGCGAGGGTCCGCGGATCGGCCTCTCCCGCGATTTCGTGATCTACGACGGCGTCGACCAGCTCAACGTGGTGCGGCGGGCCATGAAAGAGCTGAACGTCGACCCGAAGATGACGCCGCCCCGGTCGCTGCTGTCGCGCATCAGCCAGGCGAAGAACCGTCTCGAGAGCGCCGCGGACCTGCGCCTCACCGGCGAGAGCTTCGCCGACGAGCAGCTCGCGGCGGTCTACGAGCGCTACGCCCGGGTGCTGCGCTCGAGCCAGGCGCTCGACTTCGACGATCTGCTGCTGAAGACGGTGACCCTGTTCGCGGAATCGGCCGATGCGCGGACCCGGTACGCGGAACGTTTCCGCTACATCATGGTCGACGAGTACCAGGACACGAACCGGCCGCAGTACATGCTGGTCCGGTACCTGGCCGAGCGGCATCGCAACCTCTGCGTGGTCGGCGATCCCGACCAGTCCATCTACAAGTGGCGGGGCGCGGACCTGCGCAACATCCTCGACTTCGAGGACGACTTTCCGGAAACCACGGTCGTGCGCCTGGAGCGCAACTACCGGTCGACGCAGGTCATCCTCGACGCCGCCTCCGGGCTGATCGCCCACAACCGGCGCCGCCGGGAGAAGCGTCTGTACACGGAGCGCGGCGGAGGGGACCCGGTCGTCTTCCATCGCGCCGCCGACGAGCTGGAGGAGGCCGACTTCATCCTCGGTCAGCTTCGCGGCGCGTCGTCCGGCGGCGGCAGGTCGGCGGTGCTCTATCGCACCAACGCGCAGTCGCGGGCAATAGAAGAGGCGCTGGTGCGCGCGGGCATGCCGTACCGCGTGGTCGGCGGGGTGCGGTTCTACGAGCGCAAGGAGATCAAGGACGCCCTGGCGTACCTGAAGCTGCTGTTGAACCCGGACGACGACGTCAGCCTCCGCCGCGTCGTCAACGTCCCGCCGCGCGGGATCGGCCCGGGCGTGATGGAGGGGCTGGAAGGCATCGAGCCCGCGCCCGTTCCCGACGCGCCGCTGTTCGGCGGACCGCCGGGCACGGAGGCGCCCGGCGCCGGCTGGTCGCTATGGAAGCGGCTGCTGCGCGCCACCGACGAGCACCTGCTCCCCAAGCGGGCCCTGACCGCGCTCACGGCGTTCCGGACGCTGATGGAGTCGCTGCAGGCGGCCGCGGCGACGCAGTCGGTCTCGGCCACGCTCTCGTCGGTCCTCACCGACAGCGGCTACGTCGCGGCATTGCGCAAGGACGCCAGCGAAGAGGCCGAGAGCCGGCTGTCGAACCTGATGGAGCTGGTGTCGGCGGCCCAGGACTACGAGGTGCGGGAAGAGGAGCACAGTCTGGGCGGGTTCGTCGACCGGCAGTCGCTGTTGTCGGAGGCGGACGAGGGAGAGGGGGCGGAAGACGCGCGCGTCTGGCTGATGACCCTGCACGCCGCCAAGGGGCTCGAGTTCCCTCTCGTCGTGCTGACGGGGATGGAGGACGGCCTGTTTCCGCATTCCCGCACCCTGGACGACGAGGAAGGGCTGGAGGAGGAGCGGCGGCTCTGCTACGTCGGGATGACGCGGGCCGAGCGGCGGCTCGTGCTGACGAGCGCCGCCCGCCGGCGCCTCTTCGGCGAGTACCAGTCGACCGAGCCGTCGCGCTTTCTGTTCGAGATCCCCCCGGAGCTGATCCGGGTGGTCGAGCCGGCGTACAGCCCGCGGGTGCGGTCGGCCGGCTACGAGACCCGCGGGCGGACGTACGGCGGCGGCGGCCGGCGGCGGCGAGCCGAGCCGTCCGAGCGGCCCGCCACCTTCTACGACGACGCGGACGAGGATCAGTCGGCGACAGGCATCTCGCGGGGTGCGCGGGTGCGCCATCCGAAGTTCGGGATCGGTACGGTCGTGGGGGTCGAGGCGGCGGCGGGCGACGTGAAGCTGTCCGTCCGGTTCGCCGGCATCGGTGTGAAGAAGCTCCTGGCGCGCTATGCCAAGCTGGAGCGGGTATGAGGAAACCCCGGCTCCTCCGCCTCCCCCGCCCGATGCATCTGGCTGCACGGTCTGATTGACGCCCCGCCGGTTCCTCGCGTACGATGAATGGTTGCGTCGCTCGGCGTTGCGAGAGGCGCCGAACCGGACTGGCTGAAACCATGCCGCTCTACGAATACGAGTGCAACGACTGCGAACATCGTTTCGAGCGGATCCAGAAGTTTTCCGATCCGTTGGTGTCGACGTGTCCCGTCTGCAGCGGCGAGGTCCGCAAGCTGCTGTCGTCGCCGGCCATCCAGTTCAAGGGGACCGGGTGGTACGTGACCGACTACGCGAAGAAGTCGAGCGGCGAGCAGCCGAGCGGCGCAGCCGGCGAAACCAAGGACGGCGATGGGAAGGGAGCCAACGGCAAGGGCTCCGGGGCCTCGGATTCCAAGGACGCCTCGTCTTCGACGTCGAAGGCGGAGTCGACCGCATCGACGAAGAAGTCGTCATCCGACTCGGCCACCACGCGGTAGCGGACCGCTCAGCCGGTCGCCGGCACGAACGCCGGTCTTTCCGGCGCGAACGCCGGTCTTTCCGGCGCGAACGCCGGTCTTTCCGGCGCGGACGCCGGTCCTTCCGGCGCGGTCACGCTCTCGAGCGCGTCCCGCAGGTCCGCGGCCAGGGCCGGCTGCTTCGCTGCGAAATGGATGGTGGCCCTCAGGAACCCGTTCCGGTTGCCGGCGTCGAGCCGCGTGCCGTTCAGCGTGCAGGCGTAGATCGGCCGGCTCCGCAGAAGCTGGCGCAGCCCGTCGGTCAACTGGATCTCGCCCCCGGCGCCCCGGTCCGTCGCTGCGAGGGTGGGGAAGACGTCGGGCGTCAGGATGTAGCGGCCGATGATGGCGAGATCGGACGGGGCGTCGGCCGCGGCCGGCTTCTCGACCAGGTCGGTCACGCGGAACACGCCGTCGCGGACCGGCTCGGCCGCGATGATGCCGTAGCGGTGCACGGCGTCGTGCGGTACGCGCTCGACCAGCAGGACCGGTCCGCCGTACTCGGTGAAGACGTCGAGCATCTGGCCCAGGGCGGGCGGGTCGGCGTCGATCACGTCGTCGGGCAACATGACCGCGAACGGTGCGTCCCCGACCGCGTCCCGGCCGCACAGCACGGCGTGGCCGAGGCCGAGCGGCTCCGGCTGGTGGACGCAGGTAACGTCGGCCAGCGCGGTCAGCGCGCGCACGTCCGCCAGCAGTTCGGGCTTGCCGCGCGCTTCCAGCTCCGCCTCCAGTGCAGGGGCGGACGCGAAGTGCGAGGCGGTCAGGGTATTGCCCGGGTTCGTCACGAGGACGATGCGGCGGACCCCGGCCTGCACGGCTTCCTCGACGCCGTACTGGATGATCGGGCGGTCGACGAGGGTGAGCAGCTCCTTGGGAATCGCCTTGGTGGCGGGGAGCATTCGCGTCCCGAGGCCGGCCGCCGGCACCAGGACGCTCCGGACGGCGGTGTTCGTCGTCATGCGGTTTCGGATCGTATCATTCGTGTTCTGCCATGCTGGATCCAGCCCTGCTTCGTGAACGACTAGACGATGTCCGCACGCGTCTCGGGACGCGTAGCGAGGACCACAACGCCGATATCGACCGCCTGGTCAAGGCGGATATCGCGCGCCGCGCCATCATCCCCGAGCTCGAGACGAACCGCCGGGCCCGCAAGCTGGTGGGCGAGCAGGTCGCCCGGGCGCGGAAGGCGGGCGAGAACGGCGCCGCGCTCGACGAGCTGATGCAGATCGGCCAGGAGCACGGGGCGGTCATCAAAGCGCTCGAGGCCCGGCTCGGTACGGTGGAGGCCGAGCGGGACTCCTGCGCGCGCACGCTGCCCAACCTGCCGCACGCCAGCGTGCCGATCGGCAGCTCCGAGGCGGACAACGTGGAGGTCCGCCGGCATGGGGAGCCGACGCGCTTCGACTTCAAGCCGCAACCGCACTGGGAGCTCGGCACCGCGCTCGGGATTATCGACTTCGAGCGCGCCGTGCGGATGGCTGCGTCCCGCTTCGCGGTGTTGACCGGCGCCGGCGCCCGCCTGGCGCGGGCGCTCATCAATTTCATGCTCGATCTGCACACCGGCGAGCACGCCTACACCGAGGTCGAACCGCCCTTCCTGGCCAACGCGGCGGCGCTGACCGGTACGGGCAACCTGCCGAAGTTCGAGCACGACCTGTTCAAGGTGGCGGGCGACTGGGACCTGTACCTGATCCCGACGGCGGAGGTCCCGCTGTGCAACCTGCACCGGGAGGAGATTGTCGACGGCCGCCTGCTGCCCGCGCGCTACGTCGCCTACACGCCCTGCTTCCGGAGCGAGGCGGGCTCGTACGGCAAGGACGTCCGGGGCCTGATCCGCCAGCACCAGTTCGACAAGGTGGAGCTGGTGGCCTTCGCCACGCCGGAGACGTCCTGGGACGTGCACGAGGAGCTGACCCTGCACGCCGAGGAGGTGCTGAAGCGGCTCGGCCTGCCGTATCGCACGGTGCTGCTGTGCACCGGCGACATGGGGTTCGCCTCGGCGAAGACCTACGACCTCGAGGTGTGGCTGCCGGGGCACGACGCCTACCGGGAGATCTCGTCGTGCAGCAACACGGAGGCGTTCCAGGCCCGGCGCGCCGGCATCCGTTTCCGCCGGGACGGGAAGGGGAAGCCGGAGCATCTGCACACGCTGAACGGCTCCGGGGTGGCGGTCGGTCGCGCGCTGGTGGCGATTCTGGAGAACTACCAGCAGCGGGACGGGTCGGTGGTGATACCGGCGGTTCTGCGTCCGTACATGCGAGGGATCGAGGTGATCGAGCCGGTGCGGTGATAATGGTCTTGCGGAGGGATGGCCGAGCGGTTGAAGGCGGCGGTCTTGAAAACCGTTAGCGGGGAAACTCGCTCCAGGGTTCGAATCCCTGTCCCTCCGCCGGAGCAGCCCATTCGGGCTGCTGCGGCGGAGGGACAGGTCTTCAGGCGCTCATCGGCTCCTTTCAGGAGCCGCTTCGGGCTCAAATTCCTGTCCCTCTGCGATTCGCGATCTTGGAGGTTGGCCGGCGGATTTGCGGGGGCGGCATCGCTGGGTTGGCCAGACTGGCATGCCGTCCGGTTCGTCAGTCAGTTGGGGTCAGGTGTCTGTGTTCGGTTGCACCAAGCCGGGCTTCATCGCCTCCAAGACCCTGAGCATCTGATTCCACGCATCCTCCGTAAGGGGGAATCCGGCCTTGAGCCTAGGCCAGACGCTTCCAGAAATCGGGATGGGGACTTCGCGAATCTCGGTCGCGGGCTCTACAGCAGGTGTCGGCTTTCGGTCCTGCGGCGGCGGCGGTGTGGCAGCGACAGAACGGCCTTCGGTCGCCGGGACTTTATCGCTCCTGCCATCAGGCTTCACGCTTCCAGTGTCCAGTTTCGCGAACGCTATGGTGCTCCGAAACTGAACGATAAAATCCGCGGCCCCGGACTCCGTGAACTTGCGGTCGTGCTGCAAGTGGAACCGTAGGGCGGCGTCCCCCGGCAGCTTGCCGTCGTACTGCTCCCAAAGCTCGTCGTGGATGCTCGGCTTCAACGCTGCCCGTTGGACTAGCTCTTCCCGTTCGGTGGAATCCTCGCGTTTATCCAGAAGAATGCTGATCGCAAGGTCGGTCACCCTGACCTTGCCGCTGTCTGGGCCGCGCTGTGGCATGGCCTCGATCAGGCCGAACTTCTTGAGGGCCGAGATGCTGATCAGAGCTTGGCTGCTCTTCGGCTTCAGGCCGCAGACATCGAAGGCTACTTCCGGTGCTAGTGAATGTTGTCCTGTGTGGTCGTAGATCTTCTGAGCCAACTGCAAGGCGCGACACAGGTCAATGCCAGGATAGCCTGGGCTCCTGCCCTTCCGGGGCTTCGTGGCGGGTGTCTTCTCTGCCATGCTTCAAGCCTCCTGCTATACTCAATAGCTGGCGGAGGGTGGGGGAATCGAACCCAGCCGCTGGGTTCAGCAGCGGCCCCTTGGGATGTCAAGCCCCTTTAGTAGCACCAGCTAACGGGCCACCCTCCGCTTTTATCTGGCGAGATTATCAGGCGCGCCTTCGGGTTGTCAAGCAGGCCGTCCGGGGTTCGGGCTTGATTTTATCAGGCTTGGCGGCTAGCGCCGTCGAAGGTGCCCGCGCTCGAAGTGGGGCTGTGCGGTTTCCGAAGGTGGCTCGAGACCGGCCGGATGCCGCTCGTGTCTCGGCACACGCCGCGTTCCGTAGCGACCGGTGAGACGCCTGCAAGATGTTCGTGAGTCGGGGCAACTCGTCGCGCCGCCCGCCGCCGAGATAGCGCTCAAATTAGGTCGCCGCTCTCGGCGTTGAGGCAGCTCGCGTAGCGGTGGCGCTCGACAGAGCGCAGCGGGTTTTCACGACACCGGGAGAAGATCGAGGCCCTCGATCTCGCTGAAGTCCCCGGGATTGTGGGTGACCAGCGGCAAGCGGTGGGTTCTGGCCGTCGCTGCGATCCACGCGTCGTCCACGGCGATGGTCCTCGTGCGGCGCTCGCACCGGATGGCGCCCCACTCCCGGCAGACTTCGATGCTGAACGGGATCACGACATAGGTTCCTATCGTCTCCCGCAACTTGGCCAGTTTCCTCTGCCCCCATCCGCCACGGTATGCGCCCTCGTACAACTCCCCGACGGTCATGAAGGAGATGGCCAGGGTGTGCCCGTCGAGGTGAGGGCGGTAGAGCGCTGCTAATCGGTGCCCCCGCATCAAGTACGACACGATGTTGGTGTCGAGCACGAATGTGCTCACCGGTTGTCCTCGCCACCAGCTTCTCGCTCGAGCCGGGCGTCGTGGATTGCCTGGACGAAGCGGTCGAAATCCCGGTCGTCGTGCCAGAGTTCGGCGGCAGCGCCGATCATCTCGTCGAGCTGCTGCGGAACGGCAATTCCCTGTTCGGCGGCGAGCTCATCGACCGTGCGATTTCGCCAGAAGTTCCTGGCTCGCATGGGAGTTTCCTCCGCGATCTCGCCCGCCGGAGTGCCGCTCGCAACAGTTTTCTGCCGGTGGTGTAGCGCGTGCTCCATGTCTGCGACGACCCCGTCGGGCGTTCCTCCCTCTTCGATCCTATCCTCTCTTGGATTCTGTCAACCGATCGACCACGTCGCTGTTCGCCGACGCCGCGCTCGCGGTCGAGCAGCAGAGCGACGGATCGTGTCACAGTACGCCGGTCCTCACGGCGCCCCGCCTGCTCACAGGCCAGCTCGAACACCCTTGCCGTCATCCACCGCTTGAAGTCCTCGTTGTCCATGAACTGCTTGAACAGCTCGGCGTCGTCCTTCACCATGCCGGTGACGATCCGGGCGAGCACCTTGTCGTGCTCGATGCGGGCGTTGGCGTCGTCGGAGTTCTCCCGGGCGTTCCGAAAGGCGGCGTTCGCGGCCACCTTGGCAGGGATCGTCTTGGTGATGAGCTCCCCGACGCGGTCGCGGTCGTCCCACGCGATGTCGCCGAACAGATCGTTGAACGCTTGGAGGATGTTCGAGAGCCGGTCCAGCTCGGGCTCCGGCACATGGCCGCCGCCGCTGGTTGGCACCGGCTCGATCTCGGCGTCCTCGTCGGGCGGCAAGATCTGCTGCACCGCCCGCTTCTCGACCCGGTAGCTGTCCATGTCGATGGCGTCGAGGATGCCCTTGGACAGATCCTCCTTCGCGGGCGCGGGGAGCTTCGAGATCAGGAAGTTCAAGAAGATCGAGCGCTTCTCCCACTCGGCGTTGGTGTAGGGCAGGACGCACGACAGGAAGCCGTAGGTCCGCACGAACGCCTTGGCCTTGCCCTTGAAGTCCGCCTGCGCGTCCTCGTCCAGCTCGTGCACGTAGCGCGCCACGCAGACGTCGAGGATGGGATCGAGTTCGTCGCGATCGGCCCCGCCGAGGTAGCGCTGGACGAGGTCGTCGATCTGCTCGGGTGAGTAGACCTGGGCGGCGTCGAGATCCGCCTGCAGGTCGTGCAGCTTGTCGGGGTCGGTCTCGCCGGCCAGGATCGTCGCGCGGTAGAAGTCGGCGAAGGCGTCGCGGATGGTGTCGGCGTAGTTGAGGAAGTCGAGCACGAAGACGTCGTGCTTCTTCGGGTGCGCTCGGTTGAGGCGCGAGAGCGTCTGCACCGCCTTGATGCCGGACAGGGTCTTGTCGACGTACATCGTGTGCAGCAGCGGCTCGTCGTAGCCGGTCTGGAACTTGTCCGCGCAGACGAGGAAGCGGTACGGATCCTCCCGGATCTTCCGGGCGATCTGACCGGACGGGAAGCCGTTCAGCGACGCCGCGGTCACCTTCTGGCCACCGAACTCGGGCTCGCCGGAGAAGGCCACGACAGGCCGGTACTGGCTCTTGCGCTGCTGCAGGTAGTCACGGATGGCGTGGAAGTACTGGATCGCGCGCTCGATGCCGTTGGTGACCACCATCGCGCGCGCCGCGCCGCCGATCTTGTTCTTGGCGAGGACCTGCTCGTGGAAGTGGTCGACCATGATCTCGGCCTTCAGGCGGATCGCGTGGTCGTGGCCCTCGACGAAGCGCCGCAGCTTCTTCTGCGCCTTCTCGACGTCGAACTCCGGGTCGTCCTCCACCGTCTTGGCGAGCCGGTAGTAGCTGGCCACCGGCGTGTAGTGCGCCAGCACGTCCAGGATGAATCCCTCCTGGATCGCCTGCTTCATGGTGTAGCTGTGGAAGGCGCGGTGCCGGACGGCGCCGTCGGGCTGCTGGTCGGGCGCGCCGAAGATCTCCAGCGTCTTGTTCTTCGGGGTGGCGGTGAACGCGAAATAGCTGGCGTTCGGGAGCAGCTTGTGCGACTCCATCACGCGGTTGATCCGGTCCTCGCAGGTCTCGTCCTCGCCTTCCTCACCGGCCGCCCCGAGCGCGGCCGAGATGGACGCCGACGTGCGGCCGCCCTGGCTGGAGTGGGCCTCGTCGATGACGATGGCGAAGCGCCTGCTGCGCTGCTCGTTGCCGATCTCGTCGAGGATGAAAGGGAACTTCTGGACGGTCGAGATGATGATCTTCTTGCCCGCCTCGATGAACTTCCGCAGGTCTCCGGACTGCTGCGCGCGCCCCAGGGTGGCGCCGACCTGGGCGTACTGCCGGATCGTGTCGCCGATCTGGCGGTCGAGGATGAGACGGTCGGTGACGACGATGATCGAGTCGAAGACCGGGGCGTCGTCCCTCGCGAGGCCGATCAGTTGGTGGGCGAGCCAGGCGATGGAGTTGCTCTTGCCGCTGCCCGCCGAGTGCTGGATCAGGTAGCGGCGGCCCGCCCCGTGCGCGGCGGCGTCGGCCAGCAGCCGGCGCACGACGTCGAGCTGCTGGTAGCGGGGCCAGACCTGCGTCCGCTTCTTCCTGCCGGTCTTCTCGTCCTTCGCCTCCACAACCTGGGTGAAGAGGCCGATGTCGAGCGCCCGCTGCGTCTCGTCGCGGCTGTAGCGAAGTTGGCGGACGACGGTGAAGCGATTGTTCTCGAAGCGCTCCTGCGCCTGCGGGTTCCCTGACGACGGCGTGCCGTAGAAAAGGTCGAGATTGTGCGCGCCGTGCTTGAGGCCTTGGCGCAGCACGTCGATTGGTGCCGCGCTTGGTGATCTCGCCCTGGAGGCGAGCCAGGAACTTCCGTCGCGTCGGGCCGTCCTCATCCAAGCGCCTGCGCTTCGGCGGCCTCTGGTTGCGTGGCGCGCAGAAAGGCCGCGAGCTGGACGAGATCGATGCAGAACTCGCGGTCGTAGTCGTGGGGGTTACCGGCGATCCAGCCGACGCCGCCGTAGGCGGTGGGAGCCTCCGTTGCCCGGCCCGCCTTCGGCGGTTCACAGGGATGAGCCGGCCAGCGCCGTGCAGATCAGCCGTTCGAGGCCTCGTTCGGACGTGTCGCTGACTTTAGCCATCGTACTGTTCAGGGAATTTCACGAAGCCTCTCGAACCGGAAGCCGGTCATACACATGCTCGGCCGCCATCGAACGATGCGCGAATCGCAGGCAGGCCTGGATGTCCTCGGGTTCCAGTTCCGGGTACTCCCGCAGGATCGTCTCCGCCGTGTCTCCCGCCGCCAGCAATGCTCCACGGCTATCCGCATGTCCCGGATGATCGGCTTTCCCCCCAAGACGTCCGCCCGCACGGTGATGCGATCGAGCAGTTCTGTCTTGCCGCTCACGGGTCGCTCCATCGGTGGCCGTCATGCGGCTTCGCTCAGCACGGCGGCGAATTCGTCGGGCCGCGACCAGCGTGCCAACGTCGACAACGGCTCGACCAACCGAAAGTCCTCGTCCGTCCAGACATCCGCGGTGTCGTCGAACAGGGAGACGAAGGTCAGCGCTTCGGGTCCCGCCACGAGGTGATTCAGGTCGTGCCAAGCGGCGAGCACGTGCTCCGAAACCCTGTGCGCCGCGGCACGATTGCCGGTGGTCAGGACCTGGACGAGTGAGCTGCGTCGCTCGGTCCGCACGTGGAAGTCGACCGTCCAGCCCCGTCCCGACCGGCCAACGAGCTTCTCGGCGCGGTCGAATGCGAGTTGGCGGTCGTTGAGGAAATCGGCCACCTCATCCGTTATCGACTCGACCGGCTGCGTTCGGAAGGTGAACCACAGGTCGGATACTCGGAGCGCCGCCTGCGCAACCCGGGTGACGACCTGCGCCAACTCGTCGCCGGGCCGACATCGCGCCTGCAGCATCCCGCGGTAGAACTCGATCCCGTGCGTCACGCACGCGTTCTCGATGAGCCGGGTCTGCTTCGGCGATCGGCGCAGGGCCGCCGACTGCATGCGAAGCCAGCCAGTCGTTTCGGCGAGATCGCTCACCGTCAACGTGTCGCCGTCAGCCTTGCAGAAGAGATCGATGTTGTCGCCGTCGGGATACAGGTACGGCGTGCGGATCCTCTGATAGTCGCCGTGCTCCGAGCACGTGAACAAGGCTCCGATCCTGCGCTGCAGGTCCCGACACACGTTGCTGGCGTCCATCACCAAAACTCCCCCTGTGTTGGCGGCGGTGGCTTCATGCTGCCATCGTGCTGAATCCGTGCCTCGGCACAGAACTCCTTCCAGACCGCCACCGGATCCGAAACCGGCGCGTTCACATCATCCGGAACAGATGCTTCCTTATCTCCGTACCGCTCCGTCCAGCGGTGCTTGTGCTTCTCCCCGACTTGGTCGCACTGCGGATTGTGGTGGTCCTTCCCCAAGTCGAGGCCGTAGATGCGCCCCGGTCGTCTTCAGAATGAGCGCGTAGGTCAACGTTCTGGCGGCCGCGTTGTAGCGCCCCTTGACGAACAGTGGCCAGCCGTTCGTCGACTCGATGTCGACACGGAACTCCATCGCCGGAGACCGATCCTCGTCCTCCTTCCATGTGACGTCCCCTCGGACGCGCTTGGACTCGTCCGCCAGGATGGTCGCGAATTCCGCATCCGTCAGTGCCAACTTCGGTCTCCCGCCCCAGCTTCAACGGGCCAGCGTTAGGCCGCTGGCGAGGTTCTCGAAGAGGGTGTACAGCGGCACTCTCGTTCCGGTGACAGCCCACGCCGGCTTGCGCTCCACGGCCGGCAGATCTCCCAGTTCATTCGTTCACCGCCCTTTCAGTCATCGTACCCGCACCCGCAGCCGTCGCCTCGGACCGCTCCGCATCCGTGACATCCGGCAACGCACCGCCGTCCTCCACGGCTTGTCGCCACGCCGCCCGCTCTGACCGGGTTTGCGAATCCACGCCGTCATCCGAATCGCCTTCTGCGGTAGGCGGATCCGCCTCCGGCAGTCTCGCCGCCGCCTCGCGGACGTCGAGCTTGCCAGTGACGACGTCTCCACCGCAACTGTGTGAAGATGCTGTGTCCCAGCGCTCGGGCCTCGTACCCGCCCTCGGGCGCTTCGGTCACCTCGAAGATGATCTCCGCCGGCCGTGCCCGCGAATCCGCCGATGGGGCTTCAGTCATTGCCGCTCCGCTTGCGCTTGCCGTCTTCGCGTTCCCCAGTCCGCAACCGGTCGGCGAGGCGCTGGAGCGCCGGGTCGGAGTAGCGAAAGGAGCGCAGCCACTGCACCAGCTCCCGATGGTCCATGGTTGCGATCTCCGCGCTGATGCGGTCGCGTTCCCGACGCATGTAGTCGACACAATCGAAACGCTTCTCGGCCGGCTCAGGCGGCATCATTCACCTCCTTCGGGTCCGGATTCCCGATAGTTGCGGACAGACCAAGCCGCTGAATCTCGCGGCCTGCCAACCGGCGCACTCGCTCCAGGACTGCGAGCAGATTCCAGCCCCGATCGTCGCTGGCGAAGGCGTGCAACTCGTCCACGACGACGGCTTGCAGATCCCGGAAGAGCGCGCTGGGCTCCGAGCGGCTTGATACGAGCATGACCTCCATCGACTCGGGTGTGGTCAACAGCAGGTCGGGCCGTTCCCGCATGATGGCCCGACGACGGGAGGCGCCGACGTCGCCGTGCCACAGGTCGACGCGCCGTCCGACGAGGGCCCCGTAGGCTCGGAGTCGCGACTCGAGGTTGTTCAGGAGGGCCTTGATCGGGCAGACGTAGAGCACGCTCAGCCCGCCCCACTGTTCGGTCAGCATCCGTGACAGCAGCGGAAACACCGCAGCCTCGGTCTTGCCACCGGCGGTAGGCGCCAGCAGCAAGGCATGGTCGCCGTCCAGCACGGGTCCGATGGTGTGCTCCTGGAGCGGCCGGAGCGAAGTCCACCCGAGCGAATCGACGATGTGGTGTTGAAGGGCGGGATGCAGTCTGTCGAACGCGGACTCGTGGCTCACGGCTCGTGGCTCACGGCTCCATCAAGGCGTGAGACGGCGCGTCGAGGCGCGGAAAATCGCTCCGTCTGTACAACGGGATGTAGATATCGACTTCCTTGCGGATATGAGAAGCTCCGTCCTCTTCCTCCCGGTCGACGAGAGCCAGCACGCCGATGACCTCGCATCCGGCCTCCCGCGCCTCCCGCACGGCCTGCAGCAGCGACTTGCCGGTCGTGACGACATCGTCGACGATCACCACCTTCGTGCCCGGTTCCGGCGGATTCTCAATGCGGCGTCTAGTGCCGTGCCGCTTCGGTTCCTTGCGAACGTAGAACCCGCCAACTGGACACGCTCGGACGTGAGACAGCACGACCATGGCGCTGACGATGGGGTCCGCGCCGTGCGTCAACCCGCCGACGGCTGCGGGTCGCTCGGGAAGTTGCTCGAGTGCGTCGAGGAAGGCCATCCCGACCAGGTAGGCACCGTCCGCGCTCAGCGTCACCGGCTTGCAGTCGAAGTAGAAGTTCGACTTTGCGCCGTTGCTGAGCGTGATCTCACCGGTTCGCGCGGCCCGGTTCTCCAGGAGCTCTCGGAGGGCTTGACGAGTGGCGGTGGTCATTGCCTGTGGCTCAGGTAAATCCTTTTGAAATTCAGCCAATTATAACGCTGCCGTCAAGCCGGTTCAGGGCTCCAGCTCGACATCGTCCGGGGTGGTCGCGGCACGGGCGTTGCGTTCGACGTCCGTGAGTTTCCCTTCCGTCAGGGTGAGGGCATAGTCGCGCCGCGGATCGAAGTCCGGGTGCAGGTCGATCCGATCGAGCACATCCTGGACCAGCTTCTTGAGGAAGACGCGCGGGGCGATGCCGACTCGTCCGCCCAGGCCGCCGGTGACGGCGCGGGCAAGGCGGCTCAGGCACGCGTCATCCGCGCGCTCCAGAACACGCGCCGGAGCGGTAGCGCCCTCCGCATAGAGATCGCGAATCTTCCGCCCGACACCCTGGAGCCGCGGGAGGTCGAAGTTGTGCAGCCGCACCTGCGGGGCGCGCGGATTGTCGAACCGGGGCGCGCCGGAGAAGTCCACCGCGAGCCGCTGGGCGAGGGGCGGCAGCCGCTGCACCCCCTGCGGTCCCTGGAAGAACGCGGGCGTCCCGGTGATCACGAGGTAGAGGCCCGGGAGGCCTCGTAGCCCAGACGTCGAAGCGACGCTTGCAGGCCCGGGCCGCTCACATTCCGCGGCAGCTTCATGCCACGAGAACCTCGTCGCGCACAAAGTGCAGGCGAATCAACTTGGGTCGCGGCATGGCCTCGTCGAAGTAGCAGTCGACGGCCTCCTTGACGTTGCGGCGGATCTCGTCGACGGAGTCACCCTGGGTGTGTATACCGTAACCAAGTGCACTGGCCGAATAGCCGCCGTCCACGTCGTCCTCAGTGACTTCGAAGATGATTTCGGTCATGGACGTTTCTTTCCTTCTTCTCGGGTGCCGATCAACGTCACTCCAGTTCCGGGGCATACGCCGGTTCGCCGACGCCGAAGATCTCCTCCAGCAACACCTCCGTCTCCGTCTCCGTCTCCAGAATATCAGCCCGGATCAGCGTGCCGAGGGCGTTGGCCTTCGAGAGCCGCGGGATCTGATTGCGGAACACGAAGTTGTCGAGGATGTCCTGCACGTTCAGGTCGCTGTTGCTCGTTGCCATGGAAGTCCGTGCCTCCGGTGGTCGTGCTCGGCGTCAGTGCCCGCGGCCACCTTGGCTATCGTCGGCTCTCCTGCTCGCGGAACGGATTGATCACTCTGGAGTGCCGCCCTGGCGCTTCCTTGCGGCCTCCGCGGCGTCGGCCCGAGCCCGGACGCGGTCGTACAGTTCGTCGCGCGACAGATTCCCGGCCACGCTCACCCCCACGCCTCGCGCCTCGAAATCTGCGAGTACCTCTTCCAGCAGTCGCCGACGTCGCTCCTCCTTCGTCTCCGCACGCGCCCCGTCGGCGCGATCTCCGACGAGACCTTCGAGAAAGCCACGCACCAGCGCGGATACCGAGGTGTTGAGCTCTGCCGCCCGGATGCGGGAACGTCGATAGGTGTCGTCGTGGACGGATACAGGGATGTTCCTCATGGATACGGTCGTCTCGTTGCTCGTCCGTCGTCAGGCTACACGATACACGTGTATCATGTAGCGGGTTCGCGTGCATGATTCGCTCGTTCGCCAATCAGACTGCCGTGGACCTGTTCCGCGGGCGCAACACGCGCCATGCTCGTCTCCTGCCGCGAGACCTGTGGCGCGTCGCGCAGCGAAAGCTGAAGGCGCTTGACGTGGAGGCTCGGCTCGACGACCTCCGCATCCCGGCCGGCAATCGTCTGGAGCGGCTGAAGGGGGGCCGGTCCGATCAGCACAGCATACGGATCGACGATCAGTATCGCGTCACGTTCCGGTGGGAGAACGGCCATGCCTACGAGGTCGGCATCGAAGACGATCACTAGGGCTCCGGATTGGCCGGGACCGGCGGTCCCGCCCGGCGAGATGTTGCTCGAGGAGTTTCTCAAGCCGCTCGGACTCCGGCAGACCGAAGCCGCGCAACGGCTTGGAATCTCCGCGAACCGTCTCAACGAAGTTGTCCTCGGCAAGCGCCGAGTCACGGCGGATACCGCCCTGCGTTTGTCGAGGCTGCTGAAGACCTCGCCTCAGTTCTGGATGCGGCTCCAAGCGGATTGGGACCTGCACCGGGCGACTGAGCGGGCGGCGTCTTGATTGGGGCGCCACCGTCGCGCGCCTACCCGTCCTGGCGTCACGGACTACAGGGTGTTCGACAACAGGTAGAGGGCCAGCCATGAACCCGACCGCAGCTCCCGCCGTGGAGCCCACGCACGGGCTCGGCCTCGAATGGAATACCGCGGACCCGGTCGAGGTCCGGCGCCGAATCCGCACCGGTCGATATCACGGCCACACGGGCGGGCTCGCCAGGGGCTACGTCCAGGCCAACATTGCCATGCTGCCGGTGGCCTACGCCGACGAGTTCGCCCGCTTCTGCCAGAGGAATCCCAAGCCTTGTCCGTTGCTCGCGATGTCCGAGCCGGGCAGTCCACACCTTCCGGAGCTTGCCGCAGACCTCGACCTTCGCACCGACCTCCCGAGCTATCGGGTCTTCCGCGACGGCGAGCTCGACGGCGACGTCGCGAGCATCGGCGATCTCTGGCAGGACGACTTCGTGGCGTTCGCGCTCGGCTGTTCCTTCTCGTTCGAGGAGGCCCTGGTCGATGCCGGTCTCTCCCTCCGGCACTGGAACGAGGGCAGCGTATGCCCGATGTACCTGACCGACATCGAGTGCGCGCCGGCCGGCCGGTTCCACAGCCGGATGGTGGTGTCGATGCGGCCCTTCCCGCCAGCGGACGTCATCAAGGCGGTGCAGGTCACGAGCCGGTACCCGCGGGTGCACGGTGCGCCGGTCCATCTCGGCATGCCGGAACGCATCGGGATCGAGAACATCGAGCGGGCGTGGCAGGGCGACCATCCCGTCATCGCATCCGGCGAGATGCCGGTCTTCTGGGCCTGCGGCGTGACCCCTCAGGTGGCGGTGCGCTCGGCGCGCCCGCCGATCGCGATCACCCACACCCCGGCGCACATGCTGGTCACGGACGTTCGGAACGCATCGCTCGCGGTCGGCTGAAGCGGCGAGACACCGCAGATCTGCGCCAGGATCGGGTTGTGCATAGTATCTATACTGATACCCTGTCGCCCAGGAAGAACACGGCGCCGATCCTCGATGCGCTTCGCCGCAACCCGAAAAGGGGTCAGGTTCTTGGACTTGTGCCGGTTGTGCGACGAGTACTTCGGGGAGCCACGTCGGAAGGGTACGAGCCACCGGGTGTACCGCACGCCGTGGTCCGGCGATCCCAGGGGTGAACATCCAGGAACGCGGGGGAATGGCGAAGGCGTATCAGGTGCGCCAGGTCATCAGGCGATTGAGAGAATGGAGGCTCGGCATGGCTGATCACTACACCTACCGCGTTACCTGGTCAGCGGAGGACGGCGAGCACCTGGGACTCTGCGCCGAGTTTCCATCGCTGAGCTGGCTGGCCCCTTCTCCCGGTGAGGCGCTGTCGGGGATTCGGGAGCTGGTGAGCGGCGTACTCGTGGACATGCGGGCCAATGGAGAATCTCCGCCCGAGCCTCTCGCGGATCGCATCTACAGCGGACGGTTCATGGTGCGAGTGCCTCCCGAGACGCATCGGGAGCTCGCGATCGAGGCTGCCGAGGAGAGGGTGAGCCTGAATCGGCTCGTGAGCGTGCGACTCGCCCGATAGGCAACCGTCGCGGCGTGAACATCACGCCGCCAGTGGCGCTGGACCACCCGTGCGCTTTCGTTCTACGGGACGACGAGCCCCTCGAACTGGATGCGTATCTGCGGCCCTACTCGCAGCAGACCGAGCAGGACGACGGGAGGCTCCACGCCGTACTCCGTCATGTCGAGTCCGATCTCTCCCGCGATCTCGACGCCGATGCCGGACGGCGTCAGCGATATCGGGAAGCTCGCCGGCCTGGTGACGTCCTGGATGGTGAGCGCGCCGCGGGCTTCGGCGCCGTCGCCGGAGGCCTCGTAGCTCTCGAGCCGGAAGGTGATCTCGGCGAACTCGGCCGGTTTCATCGCCTCGAGGAGATGCTCGGTCATCGTTTCGTCGGGGCACTCGAAGTCGGCCACCGGAACGGTGAGCGTCGCCGACTGTACGCCGCCAGCGAAGCCGGGCGCCGGCGTGGACGAACCGGGCGTCACCTCGGCGGTCCCGCCCACCGAGCACGTCCAGCCCCTTACGGTCGACGTGCCGGACACGGTGAAGTCGACGTTGGACTGTTGGGCCGCCGCCGGAGACCCGGCCAGCAACGGGAGACCGGCGGCAACGGCGGTCACGAAGCGGAACATGAGACTTGTTCGAGGGGCGACGAGCATCCTGGAATCCTCCGAGGTACCGCGCCGGAGCGCAACCCCGACCGAGCAGGCCGGGGCCGCGCGCCGACGGAACTTACAGCCCGAAGCCGAACCGGTTGTCGCGCATCATGATGGGATTCCTGCCCTCCATGACGAAGCGGGACGTGATCTGCTCGATCGAGGTCGTCCGGGTCTGGCGCATGGCGAGCCGGAACTCCGCGAGCAGCAGATCGATTACCTTCGCGACGCCGTCTTCTCCGAAGGCGCCGAGACCCCACACGTAGGGGCGGCCGATCCCGACCGCATCGGCGCCGAGCGCCAGCGCCTTGAAGATGTCGTTGCCGCGGCGGACGCCGCTGTCGATGAACACCGGCACCCGTCCCCTGACCGCGCCGACGACCTCGGGCAACGAGTCGATCGACGACCACATGCTGTTCACCGCCCGGCCGCCGTGGTTGGACACGAAGATCCCGTCCGCGCCGTGCTCGATCGCCTGCTCGGCGCCCTCGGCCGTCATGATGCCCTTCAGGATGAGCTTCATGTCGCTGGCGTCCTTCAGGCGCTTGACGTAGTCCCAGGTGTAGGGATAGCGCGGGCCGGCCGGACCCTCCAGCCCGGCCCGCATCGGACGCAGGTAGTCCGGGTGGTGCTGGTGGCAGCTCTGGCAGAGCACCGACGCGTACCCTTCGCCCGCCAGCGTGCGTCGCTGCAGCTCGCGATTGCTGCCGCCGAGCAGGTCGATGGTCCACACCAGGGCGGGGCAGCCCGCGCCGGCGACGCGGTCGATGACCCGCTTGTTCACGTTCCAGTCGGGCGCCGTGTAGATCTGGAACCAGTGCGGCTCGCCGCGGGCCTCGGCGATCTCGACGTACGAATGCGAGCTCTGATGCGACTGCATCTGCAGGATGTCTCTCGTCCGGGCCGCTCGGGCGGCGCCGCTCTCGCCCTGCGTGTGATAGGCCGCAAGGCTCGCGACGGGGCAGAGAAAGAGGGGCGAGGCCCAGCGGCGGCCGTAGAGCTCGACCGACGTGTCGGTCTCCGTCGCCGGCTCGCCGCCGAGTCGTCGGGGACGCAGCATCAGGCGCTGGAATCCTTCTCTGTTCGCCCTTCTCGTCTCGTAGTCGTCGACCCCCATGTGCAGGTAGTCCCAGTGCTGGGCCAGATTGGTGGCATGCGCCGCGCGCTCGAAGTCCCAGACGTTGACCGCGTTGTCCGGCGACTCGATGACCTGACCCGTCAACTGGTCTTCCAGCGCGTTCTGGGGAGGCAGCACGGGGTCCTGACCGGCCCCGAAACGCGGCTGCCCCAACGACGGGAGCATCTCCGCTCCGCACTCGGCGCAGCGCAGCTCCGCGGGTCCGGGGGGCGCGCCGCGCTCCGCCTCGCGCGCGAGCGCGCGCTGCCAGTTGGCCGGCAGGCCCGCCGATGCCAGGCCCAGCAACGGGCTGGCCGCCAGCAGCTTGAAGAACTCCCGCCGACTCGCTCCGCGGTCCGGGAAGCGTGTCTGTGATCTTCGTCCAGTCATCCTCGGCTTCTCCTCGCAGGCCTGCGATGCGGCAGTGAAACGGCACCGTGATCGCCAGCGGCCGACGGTCCGCAAAAGTGTAGCCGAACGGTTGCCGAATGCAACGTGTTCGCGTGTGGCGCGTCGCGCAACGGAAGCTGAAGGCCCTCGACGTGGCGGCTCGGCTCGACGACATCCGCATCCCGGCCGGCAATCGCCCGGAACGGCTGAAGGGGGCGCGGGGGCGCATTCCCGATTTCCCGGTCACGCGCTCACACCCACCAGCGTCATGGCCATCCGCTGCAAACAGTTCCATCTGCCGGACTTATAGAAAGACCGCAGGAGAAGAATCGCGTCGACGCTCTCCGGCAGCCAATAGATGGATGCGCCCTTGATGCGGAGATTGATGACGCGACGGATGGCGCTTTCGACGGCGCCGCTGCCCCGCGGAAGCCCGAGACCGACCATTGTGGTGTAGGCGAAACGATGCCGGTTCTTCAGGAAGTAGTTGAGGTGCGTGCGGATCTTGCCGGCGGTGCGCCCGCGGCACAGCTCCCGCAGGGCCGTGATCACCTCGTCCACCCGTGCTCGCTTGAGCAGCCCCCGCGTGCGGTTGAGCCAGCGGGTGCGTTGCGTCGCGCTCCAGCGGCGCAGCTTGACCGCGTCCGAGAGTTGCTTGGCGGCATGATAGAAGTCGATCAGCCCCAGCACCTGTGTCGGCGAGAGCCCGAGCGCGGCGATGAGGCGCTGGAGGCGTCGCCAGATCCAGGGCGCGCCGTCGGCGATGAAGAGCACCTTGTCAGCGGCGTTGAGGCCGATCTGCCGCGCGTACGACAACAGCAGGGCGAAGACCGCCTCCGGTCCCCGGAGCGTGCCGTCGATGATCGGGGCCACGTCTGAGACGGTCGCCCGTCGTCGCCGACGACGTACAGGATGAGGAGCTTCGGTTCCTTCCAGTCGGTATGGAATCGGTTGCGCCCCTTCTTCGTCTTGGGGCCACGCTTCTTGCGCCGCACGCGGACGCGGCCCCCGTCGAGGGAGACGACCACCCGCTTGCCGGTCACGCGGTCCAGCAGGCCGCACGCCGCGCTCTGCTGGGCCGCTCGGGCCCGCGCAGCGTAGCGATAGGCGGTCGAGCGGAGGGTCTTGATATCCAGGGCGATGCCCTCGGAGCGGAGCTGCGCCTGCGCTTCGGCCAGCGAGCTGTGCATGGCGACCGCGCGGCTTGCATCCGAGGCCAGCTTCGGCGTGCACCGGTCGTAGATGCCCAGCACCACCAAGGCGGGGTAGAGTCCCGGCCTCCGCTTCGCCCGACGGGCGTGTTTCTCGCGGTAGTACGGCGTCGTGACCGGCACCGTCGTGCCCCGGGAGGTGCGAACGTTGACCGTCTCCAGGCCGTCGCTCCGCATCCGCCGGGGCAGGTGGCGCACGAGGGCGCTCGCCGCGTCGCCAACCGCGGCGGAGCGCACCGCGCGTTGCAGCACGGGGGTGAGGAGGGCGCCGAAGAACTCGTCCGCGATGGCCCGCAGCTGCTCTTCGCACTGCTCCGCTTCCTCTGCCGACCTGGGCGCTGGAGCACGCGCCTCAAACTCGAGCGCCCGCCGGAGGGCAGTGCGCAGGTGGACGGGAATGTTGCCAAGATCGATCTCGCGGCTCGGGGTGTCGATGGCGCTCTTGTCCATTTCAACGCACCATCATGGGCAGTCCGAGCCGTAATGTCCAGTACCACCCTCCCCGTCTGTCCGAAGACCGGCTCAACCTCCCCCAGCCTCACAGTCCATCTTTGCCTACACACTGCTCCGGGAAATCGGGAATGCGCCCGGGCGCGGTCCGAGCAGCACAGCATACGGATCAACGAGCAGTATCGCGTCACGTTTCGGTGGGAGAACGGCCATGCCTGCGAGGTTGGAATCGAAGACTGTCACCAGAGATCCGGATTGGCCGGGAGCGGCTATTCCACCTTGCCGCTGATGCCGTCACCCGCTGGCCGGACGGACCTTCAGCAGATGGTCCGCAATCTCGCGCATCTGATCCGCCGCGTCATCGATCACGAAGTCGCGGCGGTCCCTGTCACGAAGTCGCGGCGGTCCCTGTAGA
Organism: Vicinamibacterales bacterium; assembly: GCA_965222905.1. Classification (GTDB taxonomy): domain Bacteria; phylum Acidobacteriota; class Vicinamibacteria; order Vicinamibacterales; family UBA8438; genus WTFV01. The sequence continues at coordinate 1,285,953 of OZ244976.1, forward strand.
GGAGCGCGCGGTTCAGGACCGCGTAGCGGGCGTCCAGGTCGATGTCGGCGCACTCCTCCATCATCCAGTACTTGTAGTCGCCCAGAAACAGGTACTTGCGCCGCTGGTGGAAGAACCTGCACTCGACACCCTCGCCGCGTTCAGCCTTCCAGCAAGACTGCATGCTGCCGTTCGACCTCCAGGTGAAAGCTCTCCGGCAGTCGGCCCAGTCGCGCGCTTCCTACCAGGAAAGGGATCGTGGACTCGCGTACGGCGTCCTGGAAGTCACACAGCGCATCGAACGGAATCTGCTTGGGGCCCGGGCCGCGGAGCACGAGATCCAGATCGCTGCCCTCGTGACTCCGCCCGTTCACGCGGCTGCCGTAGACCCAGACGTCCACCGCCGGCAGATGCTCGCGCAGCAGCTTCTCGATCAGGGCGCGGTGTTTCGGCGACAGATGCAGTCCGGCGTGGTCCCGCGCCGTCGGGAACCGCGAGGTGGCCGGGTCAGTCATCGCGATGCTCACCGATCACGTCGGCGAGAGCCTTGGCTCGGTCTGGATTGTCATGGCGCCTTGGCTCGCAAGCCCAGCGTATCACCCGGCTGCCTGTGTCACGGCCGCTATGCCGGCGGCGCGATCAACGTGCCGACCCGAATCCAGTCAGCGCCGCTCGAGCGTCATGCGCAGACCGTAGCGCGGGCGAAGCGTGATCCTGCCGTGCGCTTCGACCCGCTGTCCCGGTGCCACCCGCAGGCGGTAGGCGCGGGCGATGGTGGCGAGCACCAGGCACGCCTCCGCCATGGCAAAGCCCCTGCCGATACAGATGCGCGGGCCGCCGCCGAAGGGCAGGTACGCAAAACGATGACGCGCCTTGATCCGCTCGGGTGTGAACCGCTCGGGATCGAAGCGCTGCGGATCCTGCCACAGCCGGGGATTGCGGTGGGTGAGGTAGGGGCTGATCGTGACCACGCTGCCGGCACGAATGGGGTGCCCCCCGACCTTGTCGTCGGCGAGCGCCGTGCGACTGAAAGAGAACGTCGGCGGAAACAACCGCATCGCCTCCTCGATGACCATGCGGGTATAGGACAGCGCTTCGACGTCGGCGAAGGTCGTCTCTCCGTCGCCGGGCACCCGGTCGACCTCGTCGTGCAACGTGCGTTCGATCCCGGGATGTCGCGACAGCAGGTACAGCGTCCACGTCAGCGCCAGCGCCGTCGTCTCGTGTCCGGCGGCGAAGAACGTCAGCACTTCGTCACGGAGCTGCGTATCGGTCATCCCTTCACCGGTTTCCTCGTCGCGCGCGGCGAGGAGCAGGCTCAACAGATCGGCAGGAGCTGCCTGGGTGGCGCGGCGTGCGGCGATGATGCGGTAAATCGTCCGGTCGAGCCGCGCGAGCGCCGAGCGGGTGCGCGGCGAGCGCCACCGGGGGAACCACTCCGGGAAGCCGAGGATGTCGAGCGGATTCGGCGTGCCCACGGACGCAACGACCGTCGTCATCGCCCGGCGCAGCTCAGCGATGGAGTCGGCAATGTCGCTCGAGAACAGCGCCTCGGCGACAATCTCCATCGTGAGCGACATCATTTCGTGGGCGATGTCGAGGCGTTCCCCCTTCTCGCACGGCGTGCTCCAGCGTCCGACGCGCTGCCGGGCGCGACGCACCATCACGTCGGCTGCCGGCGCGAGGTGCCGGTGATGGAAGGCGGGGGTCATGATGCGGCGCTGGCGGCGCCAGAAGTCGCCCTCGCTAGTCACCAAGCCGTTGCCCAGAGCCGGTTGGAGGATCCGGCGGGTCAGCCGCCCTTTGACATAGTTCCGGTGGTTGGTGACGAGAATGTGCTCGATGAAGTCGGGTTCGTTGACGAGAACGAAGTTGCTGAAGAACAGCCGCGCTTCACCGAAGTCGTTGACGAACGACTCGCGGTTGAAGACGGCGAGCTGGTTGTCGCGCAGCGCACGGAGAAACCGTGTCAGGCCGAGCGGCTCGGCCGGCGGTTCAGGTACCACGCCGGGTTCGTAGGCGAGTGCAGGGTCAATGGCCGTCATTGTCGCTTGCTCCTTCGTCGGAAGCATCGCCGCTCGAATGCAGCGGGGCTTTACTACGGGCTCCTAGTGTCCTGAATCTAAAGTTATTGATCAGTGATAGGCGGTCTGCTACCGTCGTCCTCGTCACGGAGGGCAGACGTTGGCCAATCACCACACACGTGCGATTCCCAAGCTCAGGACCATGCAGCGGGAGGAACTCGAACGCTGGGTGCGCCGCCCGAAGACCGCCCAGGCGCTGGCCCTGCGCGCCCGAATCGTGCTGGCCAGCGCCGCGGGGAAGAGCGACCTGGCGGTGGCCGCCGAGTTGGGCACGACGCGGGTGACCGTCGGAAAGTGGCGCCGCCGGTTTCTCCAATCCGGTTGTGACGGCTTGCTGGATGAAGCCCGCCCCGGCACGCCGCGTACGGTGTCGGACGCGGATGTGGAGCGCGTCGTGACCACCACCCTGGAATCGATGCCCCGCGACGCCACACACTGGAGTACACGCTCGATGGCCCGCGTGTGCGGGCTGAGTGCGGCGACGGTCGGCCGCATCTGGCGGGCGTTCGCCCTGCAACCCCACCGCTGCGAGACCTTCAAGTTGTCGAAGGACCCGCTGTTCATCGAGAAAGTGCGCGATATCGTCGGCCTGTACCTGCATCCGCCCGAGCGGGCGGTGGTCTTGTGCGTCGACGAGAAGTCGCAGATGCAGGCCCTGGACCGTACCCAACCGGTGCTGCCGATGCGCCCGGGCCTGCCGGAACGGCGCACGCACGACTACCGGCGGCACGGGACCACGTCGCTGTTCGCCGCCCTGAACGTGGCGACTGGCAAAGTGCTCGCGCAATGCCACCGCCGGCATCGCGCGGTCGAGTTCATCAAGTTTCTGCGCGCCATCGACAAGGCGGTGCCCGCCGACCAGGACATCCATGTCGTTCTGGACAACTATGGGACCCACAAGACGGCGATGATCCACCAGTGGCTCGCGCGGCATCCCCGCTTTCACCTGCACTTCACCCCCACGAGTGCGTCGTGGCTCAACCTGGTCGAGCGCTGGTTCGCCCTGCTCACCGAGAAGCAGATCCGCCGGGGCACCCACCGCAGCACGGCGGAGTTGGAGCAGGCGATCATCGACTACCTCGCCATCTACAATGAGGATCCGAAGCCGTTTGTGTGGACCAAGACGGCCGATCAGATCCTGGAAACGCTCCAGTCTTACTGTGCAAGAATTTCCGATTCAGGACACTAGCCCAAGTTTAACAGCCGCAGTACTAAGCAACGCGGAATCAGCAACTTACAGCGACAAAAGCGCTCGAGTGGCACTACAAACCTGCGCAAACCGGGAAATGGGTCGGTCAGATGGTTGTCTTGCGGACGCCTCCCGGTTGCGGGTCGACGCCGAGCGCGTCGTAGATGGCCCGCTGTTCGGGTTCGGCCTGCGTGGCGGTGCGCACGTGCAGGGTGCGCCCGTCGGGGCGCCGGAAGGTGGCGGTGACGCGCTGCTGGCCTTCGAGGATGCGGCGCAGGGTGGTCCAACTGGCGTGTTCGCCGTGGGCTCGCAGCCGGGTGCGGATGACCTGCACGAGCTGGTAGGCGATGACGGTGATGAACAGGTGGCCATCGGCCCGCTGCGGCTTGTGGTGGTAGATGGGGCGCAGGCCGAGTTCGGACTTCAGTGCGCGGAAGACGGCTTCGACGTCGGTGAGGGTGGTGTAGGTGCGCCACAAGGCGTCTTCGTCCCAGTCGGTCTCGCTGCTGCGCAGGCAGTAGACGCCCGGATGGGTGGCCATCGAGCCGTCCTGGGGGCGACGGGTCCAGGTGACGGCGGCGGCCTTCTCGCCGGTCTGGTCGGGGGTGACCTCGATCTGGTAGTGCTTGGCGACGCGGGTATGCTTGGCTCTCAGTCGCCCAATGCGCTGCCAGACCTGTCCGAGGCGCTTGTGGGCGCGGGGGCGCGCCAGCCCCTCGTTGAGCGTGGTCAGCGCGGCCTCGAAGCGGGCGGCGGCCCGCTCAACGATGGCCCGCTCCTTGTGGGCCCGCTCTTCGGAGTAGCAGTACAGGCGGACCTCGCCGGGGTCGGTCGAGACGACCTTGTGCAGATGCACGGTGTGGTTCGACTGCGTGCGGACCGCCACGGCGGCCTCGGCGTCGAACTGCCGGTGGCGTTCACGGCTGACGACCAGATAGCGGTAGCGGTTGTCGCGCAGCCACCCGATGGCGGCCTCGGTGGCGACGCCGCGGTCCATCACCACCAGGGCGCCGGCCGGCGCATCGAGTGCCTCCAGCATGCCGGCCAGGGTGCGGTGTTCCCGGACGTTGCCGGCGAAGACCTGCGAGCGGCGCACGAAGCCGCTGGCGTCGAGCATCAGGCCCAGGGTCAGCAGCGGACAGTCGCTGCGCTTCTCTTTCGAGTGCCCGCGCTTTGCCTGCGGCTGCGCGCCCGCCTCGCCTTCGAAATAGGTGTTGGTCAGGTCGTAGAGGGTCACCGTCGGCTGCAGGTCGAACAGTCCCATGGCCCGCTCGAACAGATGCGCCTCGATCGCCTCGCGGTGCTTCACCAGCGCATCCGAGGCGCGGTAGAGCTGCATCGGGCTGACGGTCTCGAAGTCGACGCCGAGCAACTCGCCGAGGCCGCTGCGTTGCTGCAGCCAGCGGTGCGTGGCGCGCTCCGAGGCCGGCTGGGCCAGGCGTCCGACGACGGCGCCGGTCGCCGCGGTGCGCAACGCGCCGTTGACGCCCAACTCGGTCAGCAGGGCCGGCAGGCCCAATTGCTCCAGGGCCCACAGGCCGACCTGCTCGACGCCGACGCTGCGGGGGCGGACCAGGCGCAACGAGTCGACGTCGACCGGCTGCACGTCTGTCGGCCCGGCTGCCGGTCCCTGCACCGGTGTGCCGCGGGCGACCAACTGTGCGGCTATGCGCTGCGCTTCGCGTTCGACGGCGGCCGGGCAATCGGCCACCAGGGGCGTCTGGCCGGCCAGGATGTCGTCGCTGCGGGAGCAGACCAGCGGCCATTGCGCCTGGGGAATGTCGAAGTGGCGTCCGAGATTGAGCAGGGTGCGCTGGCGGACGGCGTTGCCGATGCGCTCGGAGTGGACGAGGCGATGCGAGAAGTAGGGCTGTCCGTCGGCGGTCCGCCGGGTTTGGGTGCGGCGAATGAACACACGCCCACGATAGCGGGTGCACGTCCCAGAAGCAACAACAACTCACACGATTATGGCACTACATTCAGTACCGCCAACACCAGATCCTTTAGAATCAACAAGTTATGGGGATGCGATCCTCGAAATATCGCCTAAATCTACAAAATTGTCGGGAATCTTGCTAAAGATGGGTTAGCGTAGCAGGCCGTTCCTCGTCCCTGGACCAGCCGCCGCCAACCTGCGAGGATGGGTGGCGTGGCGACCATCGACGATTTCCGCCGGCTCTCGCTCGGCCTCGACGGGGCGGAGGAGAGCTCGCACATGGGCGCACCGGACTTCCGCGTCGGCGGCCGGATCTTCGCCACGCTCGCCCACCAGGCCCAGGGCTACGGCAATCTGATGCTCACGCCGGAGGTCCAGGCGCCGTTCGTCGCCGAGGCGCCCGAGACCTTCGTGCCGGTCGCGGGCGGCTGGGGACGCATGGGCGCGACGCACGTTCGCCTCGCCGCGGCCGACGAGCAGACCCTGGCGGGCGCGCTTCGCACCGCGTGGAAGCTCCGCGTGGAGAAGAACGCACAGGCCAAGCGCCGCCGGCGGCCGGGGAGGTGAACCCGTGAGGTGGTCCCGCTTTTTCGGACGACTGTGCTGACATCACCTACGGCCAGTGGGCGCCCGCCTCGCCAACGTCGGTTGGAAATCTCGCGGACGATCTCCGCCTCCCAATCGAACGACTGCGCGACACACTGACCGGCCGGCGTCCGGATCGCACGGACGCAGCATAGTGACTCGGCCGGGAATCGCGACTCCGTCCAGGCGGGTCGCGGCCGTAACCCGCGACCCGCCTGCCCGTCTACTCCGTCCAGGCGGGGTGACTCAGAAGCCGTACCGAATGCCCACCTGGAACTGCCGCGGGTACCCGCCGGCCAGCAGCCGGGTCGGGACGAGGAAGTTGCCCGAGCGCCTGTCGCCCGACGGGTTGACGAAGTTCACCCGGTTGGTCAGGTTGAAGAGCTCGCCGAAGATGTCGATCGTCTGCTCTCCGCCGCCCCGGTAGCGGTAGCCGAGCCGCATGTCGAGCTGGAAGTAGTCCGGCCCGTAGGCGCCCCTGAGCCCGCCGGCGTTGTCCACGGTGATCGCGTTCTGCCCCGTGCCGCTGTAGGAGCCCGGCGGTAGCGGGTCCGGCGACAGCCCGTTCTGGTTCGGATCGAAGTTGCTGTCGTGAATCGTGAACGGGGTGCCGCTCATGTAGCGGGCGACGGCGCTGAGCGTCACGCCGCCGGTCCCCGGCAGCTCCGTCTGGCCGCTCATGGTCAGCAGGTGCCGCCGGTCGTACGTGCTGGGCCCCCACAGCATCTCCATGTTGCGGTCGTCGACGACCTGAAAGACGTTCAGCTCGTCGTTGGGGTCGCCGTCGTTGTTCCCCCGGGCGTAGCCGATCGTGTACGCCACTCGCCCTCCCCAGTTGTTGGAAAAGCGCTTCTCGACCTGCAGGTTGAGGCCGTCGTACTGCGAGCTGGCGTTGTTCTCGATGATGTACACGTTGCTGCTGAACGGCGCGATCCCCAACTGGTCCGCGATCCCCATGAAGTCGACCCGGGTGACCGGATCTCTACGGCTCGTTCCGGCCCGGACCGGCTGATTGAAGTTGTAGCGCAGCGGCAGGTCGCGGCCCCAGAGGTGGATGTAGTCGACGCCGAACGAAACCTGCGGACCGAGCTGGCGCTCGTAGCCGGCCGTCAGCGAATCCTGGTGGGCGACGGGGCGCTGCGGGGTGTCCAGCCACACCGCGCCGAGGTTCCGGCTGAGCGTGCCCGCGGGCACGAGCTGGTTGAGCAGGTCACGGTTCAGCACGGGCCCGTTGACCAGCAGCGGGTGCGTCGGGAGCATCCCCCCGCTCGGCCCCGGATCGATGTCATCCAGCGGGAACTCGACTTCGAAGGAACTGGCGTAGACCCCGCGCCGGACGAAGTTTTCGAAGCGGTTGACCCAGAGCCGCTCGAAGAAGCGCCCGAAGCCACCCCGAACGACCGAGTCGCCGCCCACGTCGTAGGCGAAGCCCAGGCGCGGCGCGATGTTGTTCTTGTCGACCGGGTAGGCGTCCGGATCGTCGAACAGCGGATTGAAGAACGCGTGGATGGGGGCGATGTGCACGTCGTAGCGCACCCCCAGGTTCAGGGTCAGGTCGTCGATGCGCCACTTGTCCTGCAGGAAGAGCCCGGCCGAATGCACCGTGCTGTACGGCGTGTCCGGCTTCGGCATGCGGACCGTCAGCCGTTCCGGGTAGGTGGAGGGATCCGCCGCATCGAACGGGCGGTCGCTAGCCCTACCTTGTACCCACATTATTCGTTCTGGACAACTCCAGCACGCTCCCGCCGTCCAATGCGGTAGCCGATGGTTGCGATGGACATTCGTTCGTAACCGCGCCACATGATCTGGTGTCCGGGGGGCGGGTCGTGCGTTCGGTTCTGGTAGCCGCCGAGGATGGCGAGCAGGAGGACTGCGGCGGCGAGATGGTCAGGGGGCGGCAGGCCGAGTTCTTCGGCATAGTCGGTCAGGAAACGCAACTCGATGTCGGTGAACAGCAACTGGGCGTCGCACCCCGGCACGTCACGTCCGAGCAGGGTCATCACCATCAGGCGCCAGGCGATCACGGTATTGATGGTGACCGCGCGTTGGAGCCGGTCGGCGGTGTGGAACGCGAGATGTTCGACTCGGCATCCGGACTTGAGCACCCGGAACAGGTCTTCGATGCGCCAGCGCCGCAGGTAGTAGCCGATGACCGCGACCGCGGTTTCGGTGCTGTCGACGTCGAGACTGGTGAGCAGGAACCACTCGACCGCCGGCTCGCCGGGCGGCGGCGCGGTTTCGCGCACATGGACCGTTGACAGCGCCACCGGTTCGGCGCCGGCGATGGTCGGCGGCGCCACCACCTGGCGATGGCGCACCTCGGCCCGCGCCACCCGCCCGGTGCGCGCCGGGCGGGCCTGCCTGCCGCTGGATTTGCGCCGCGCGCTCAGCCGGTCGATCTCGATCTCGACGTGCCCGTCGGCGGCGCCGGCGCGCATGGCGGCGAACAGCTTCGGGGCGCCCTTGGCGAGACAGCGGTCATGGTGGGCGCGCACCAGCACTTCCACCCGGTTCAGACGGCGCTGCTCGTCGAACACCGCGAAGCAATCCGCCTCGCGGTCCATGACGCTGAGCACCCGCGTCTTGCGGCTCAACGCCGCCGCCGCCCGGTCGATGTCGCGCAGGCCGTCGACCCAGCGCCGCGTCTTGGGGGCCGTCTCCTGCGCCGCCTTGGGGGCCGTCTCCTGCGCCGCCGCCGGCGGCGCCTCGTCCGCCGGGCGCGCCGCGCCGCCCGGCGGCGCCTCGAAACCGCAGCGCAGCACGCCCAGCGGCAGACCCGCGCCATCGACCGCCAGGGTCAGATGCAGATGCAGGCCGAGCGTCTTCGAGGCCGTCTGGTTGCGCCCGATGATGCCCAGCCCCTCGCAGTGCGGGCGCGTCGCAAAGTTCAGATCCGTCCCGTCCTGGATGCACAGCACCGTGTCCTGGCCGCGCATCCGCTGCAGCGTGCGCGCCCGGTGCGGCGCGAGAATGTTCCCGGGCGTGACCGCCGACGACACCGGCTGGTCGATGAGCCGGTAGTAGCCCTTGACCGCCGCGCGGTCGTGGGACGCGTTGGCGGTGATCGCCTCGCCGGGCAACGACGCCAGCAGACCCGCGCTCTTGACCAGACGCGCCGACAACCGCTGATCGCCCAACGGCGCCCCTCCAAACTCGTTCACTGTCCAGGCGCCGCTGTCGAGCCCGTCAGCCGGCGCCAGCGCCGGCGCCGCAGCGACCCGCGCCACCCCCAACCGCCGCCGCCAGTGCGGCTCCAACTCGTACATATATACCGACTTGACCGGACGAGCCCGCGCGTGGTCGCGGTCCTGGCGCCCGCGACCGGCCGTCTGGCCGACCCACACGAAGTTGGCCGCCTTGAAGCTGGCGCCGTCATGCGCCGGGCCGACGAAGGTCTCCACCAGCCACGGACGATACTGGTAGCGGGCTTCGAAATCCTCCGCCACACGCGCCAGCACCTGGCCCAGCACCTGGCTGGCCAGGTTGCGGCATTGCACGCCGGGGCGGATCAGGAACCGGCTCAGGCACAGCACCCGGTGCAGATGGGCTTGGCGTTGCTCAGCGCTCCATCCCATCCACGCCTCGCGCGCCCGCAATTGCAACGCCGCGGCCGAAAACCCGACCGCGCCCAGCACCCCGTGCGCCGAGACCACCAGATAGCGCACCTGGCAGCCCGCAAAGGTCGTCGTCCCCTGCGGATGCTCGAAGTGCAGCAAGGTATTCCACACCCGGCGCTGCCCGCCTTGCTCTACCACCTCCAGCGACAATCCCGCGACCGCCGCCACCGTACCCGGCACCGCCGTGGCCGCCGCCACCGGCGCGTCGAAACGCTGCGGCGTGGGCGCGCCCCCGCCGCGCCGCGACGCCGGCAACGCAATCCGCCCCGCCTTGTGCAGCGTGTTGAGCGCTTTGAGACAACCCGCGAGTTGGGCCGACCCGCGCGCATCGACAAACCCGAACTCCGCGCACACCCGCCGCCCCACCGCCGCTCGGTTGTTCAGCGCCTCCCGCGCCACAATCCGCTCGAGGCGAGCTTGCGACTCCGGCGCACGAAGGGTCTGTAGTATCTGGTTCTGGTGCTCCATGCCGTGACGCTACACGGCGGAAGCTGATTTGTCCAGCCCTGAATGCGGGTACAAGGCAGCGCTAGCCAGGTCGAAGAGCCCGTTCATCGCGGTCTGGTCGACCCGCCGGTGCTGCGAGTTGTTGTACTGCAATCCGAACTTGAAATCGTGGTCCCCTCCGGCGGTGGGCACGAACCAACTGAAGCTGTCCTGCACCTGGTAGGACTGCATCTTTCGATCCAGCGCGAAGGAGTCGGCCTGGGTGATGATCCCGCTCAGCAACCGGATGGTGGGCATCTCCAGCGTCTGGTCGTTGGTCTCGTGATACCCGAGCGAGCCCCAGTTGGGACGCTCGTACGTCCACGCCGCCCGCAGGGTGTTCAGCGCCGTGGAGCCGATCACCCAGTTGTAGGTCCCCACCAGGGTCCAGTCGTCGTCCCTCTCGTTGGTCACCGTCTCGATCGTGCGCGAGCCGGACGGGTTGCCGTTCGTCGGCTGGTGGTCCCACAGGTAGCGGATCGAGTAGTTGTGATCGGAGTTGATCTGGTGATCGACGCGGGCCAAGTAGTTGTCGAAGTTGGACTCCTGGACGGTCGAGAAGCTCAGGTCCTCCCGCTCCGGATAGAAGCGGCTCTCCCCGACGTCGAGGTCCAGGCGCTCGTAGCTGAAGAAGAAGTGGGCCTTGTCCTGCGCGATCGGACCCCCGATCGTGCCGCCCAACTGTCGCAGCACCGTGTCCGGCTTCTCGAGGTCCTGCTGCGCGACGAAGAAGTCCTTCGCGGTCAGGCCCCCGCTCGTGTAGAAGCCGAAACCGCTGCCGTGGAACTCGTTGGTTCCCGTCTTGCTGATGGCGTTGATGACCCCGGACGTGGCGGATTCGTACTCGGCGTCCATCTGGTTCGTGACGACCTGGAACTCGGCGACGGCCTCGAGGGCCGGCTTCGCCTGCGACTGCCCCCCGCGCAGGTCGTCGTTGTTGGCCCCGCCGTCCAGCATGAACATGATGCCGGTCTGGTTCTGGCCGTTGATGCGTACGCCGGACGAGCTCGGGCTGCTCGACGGCGTCAACTGCACGCCGGGCAGCAGGGCGATGAAGCTGGTGAAGTTGCGGCTCGACGACGGCAGGTCCTGCAGCTCCTCCAGGGCCACGTTGCCGCCGACCTGGGCCGAGGTCAGGTCGACCAGCGGCGACTCGCCGGTGACCGTGACGGACTCCTCCAGCGCCCCGATCTGCAGCGTCAGGTCGATCTGCGCCGTCGGTCCGACCTGCAGGACGATGTTCTCGGTGATGAGCTCGCGGAAGCCCGGGAGCCGGGCGGTGAGCGTGTACGGCCCGGGTTGCAGGCTGGCCAGGGAGTATTCGCCCTCCGGACCCGCGACGGTCTCGCGGAAGGTCCCCGTCTGCTCGTGGGTGGCGACGACGGTCGTGCCCGGGAGCACGGCGCCCTGCTCGTCGAGGACGACTCCGCGGATCGCGGACGTTCCCTGTGCGTAGGCGGGCGCGGCTGCTGCGCACGTCAGCCCGAGGAAGAGCGAAACGACTACGAGGGTACGCATGGATGCACCTCCAGGAAGCACGGATTAACGCCACCGACCGACCGGCCGCCGAGCAAGTGCTACACCGATCAGCACGACGGCGACGAGGACGAGCTGCACGTTCTGTCTGGTCATGGTGTGCTTCCTTTGCGACGACGAGATTCGCGGCATGCCCGCACCTACTCCTCGACGCGCAATACCTCCGCGGGATCCATCCTGAGCGCACGGGCGGCGGGCACACCGATGGCGACGCACGCCACCAGCGCGAGGCATGCCGCCACCCCCGCCAGCGTGACCAGGTCCACGCCGCCGGCGCCGGAGAACTGCGCCTGGAGCAACGGCGCGACGCCGCTTCCCAGTCCGGCTCCCACAAGGACGCCGACCGTCACGAGCTTCACGCTCGTCCCCCCCGCGACGAGTCGAACGATCTGCAGTGCTCGAGCACCCAGCGCGATACGCAGACCAATCTCCGGGGCACGCTGCGCCACGACGTAGCTCAGAGTCCCGAAGAGCCCGATGCACGCCAGCGCCAGGCCGACGACTCCCACGAGGCCGCTCGCGAACGCGGCAATCCGCGCCGGCAACAATGCCGTGCCGCGAAACGAAGTGGCCGTCCGCAACGACGCCGACCACGGTCGACCACTGGAGGTCGGTGGAATCCGAGCCCGGCAGGGGTGGGCCCAATGGCCTGCCTACGCGACTGCCGACCGCGTTTCGACCGGACCAGAATCGCTGCGCGAACGCCTGATTGACAACGACCGCATTTCGTTCCCCGGGCTCGCGGTCCCGACCCTGGACGAAACGCACGTGGCGTTCGACGGGCCGTTGAGGAAGCGGGTCTCGACCCCGTGCCGTCCGAGCTCTTCGATCACAGGACCTGGTAGAAGTACTCCGACTCAGTCGATCCCTCGGTTACACACCTTCCTTTCCGCCGGACTTTCACCGGCCATCCTCCGCCAGTTTGCCTGGCGCACCTGGCGCACCCCAAGACGGCGCCAAACTCCTACCGTGCCACGTAGGTGCTGCGGGCCAGAACCGTCCCGTCCACGCCGGCCACGTCCACCACGATGGGGTACTCGCCCGGCTCCAGGGCCGGTCGCTCGGTGAACAGCACGTAGTGGCCCGCAATCGCGTCGGTCACCAGGCCCATCGCCCAGAGTGGAGGTTTCTCGAAGGTGCGCACGAAGAAGCCCCCGGTGTCCGCAGACACGGCCTGCAGGCCGTGCTCAAACGTGTGATAGAACGCCTGCGTGACGTCGAGCGTGAACACCGACGCGCGTGCCGCCTGCAGCGCGGCCTGCGCGGCTGCGTAACCGTCGGTGTCCGACTCGAAGCCGTGGCCGATCAGGATGACCGACTTCGAGCCCGGAAGGGGCTCCAGCGCTTCCCCGATCCGGCGCAGGGCTTCCTGAATATCGAAGATCTCCCGCCCCTCCTCCTGGCTGAGGCTCGCGAGCAGGGAGATCTCGCCCCGCGGCTCGAGGACCGGCGGGCGTCCAGTTCTGACCTCGCCGGCAAGGAGGGTTCGGACGCGGTCGAGATTATCCGTGAAGTCCACCCAGATCTGCAGGTGGAAACCGAACGACAGCACCGCCACCCGATCGGACGGCGTGACGGCCGCCAGCAGCCCCTCGCTCTTCCGCAACAGACGCAGCAGGCCATAGACCCGGCTTTGCAGCAGGCGCGTGCTGTTCTGCACGACGAAGACGATCAGCCGGCCGCGGCTCTCCCCCACGCGAGCGCCGGGGCTCTCCGGGTCGGGGCTGAGACCGTAGTAGGTATTGAGCATTTGGCCGATCTCCCCCACGCGAGCGCCGGGGCTCTCCGGGTCGGGAGAGTCGGCGGCGTCAGCCGCGCGGACGGCCTCTACGGCCGCGCCCTCGGCCTCGTCGCTCCCGACCCACACCGCGGTCTCCACGCGCACCGGCTCTTCGTCGATCCGCACCTCGAAGTCCTCCGGCGTCAGTCCCGGAATGGGCTGGCCGTCGTCATCGACCACCCGCACGTCGATGACCACGCGGGCGACCTCCACCCGCTCGAGGAACGGCTGCGGCTGGGCTGCGCTCTCGCCCGCCGCGAGCAACAAGAGCGCGGCCAGCGCCGCCGCCCGATTCAACGCCGCGTCGCTCTCCCGCACACGGTCCGTCCTCGTCGGGTACCTCCCGTCGGGCGGGTCGACGATGAGCGATACCTGACTGGTCGGCACGCCGCGGTCGAGCCAGAAGCTGTTGTAGCCGCCGGTCTGGCCGGGGGGCGGAGGGCAGTCCCTGGCGGCCTCGGCCTGCGCGTCGAGATTCGCGCGCTCCTCGTCGGTGAGCGCAGGTGAGCGGCAGCTCGACGTTCTCGTCGACCGTCAGGTCGCCGATCAGGTTGAAGCTCTGGAAGATGAACCCGACCTCGCGGTTGCGCGTCCACGCCCGGTCGGCCTGGCTGAGCTGCGCCACCGGCTGCCCGTTCAGCGTGTAGTCGCCCATGGTGGGCGAGTCGAGCAGGCCGAGGATGGACAGCAGCGTCGACTTGCCGCAACCCGACGGACCCGAAATGGCGACGTACTCGCCGGGGTGGATGGACAGGTCGACGCCGTCGAGGGCGTGCGTCTCGACCTCGTCGGTGTAGAAGATCTTCGAGACGTCCTGCAACTGAATCAAGGCCGGCGCTTCACTCATCGGCATGCCTCCGTTCACAAGTGACTCCCTTGCTCCGGACCGGTCTCCCCCTTGCACGACGCGGGAAAGCGGCCCTATTCGATACGCACCCGGTCGAATCGATCCCAGCTCGACATGTCGGACAGGACCACACGGTCGCCCGGCTGCAGGCCTTCCAGCACCTCGATCGTGTTGACCGAGGCGCGGCCGAGGCTCACACGGGTGCGGGACGCGTGCGTGCCGTCCTCCTCCACCTTGAACAGGCTGACCACGCTCTCCTCCTGCCCGAACACCGGCCGGCCGACGAAGAGGATGTCGTCCATCCGTTCCAGCTCGATGGTGCCATCGACCGTCAGGTCCGGACGGGCGCCGCGCGGCAGCTCGCCGTCCAGGGCGACGTCGACGGTCACCGTTCCGTTCTCCACCGCCGGGTCGATGCGGGCGACGTGCCCCGGGATGATGCCGTTGCGGGTGTCGATGGCCGCCGCCTGGCCGATCTGGACGTCCTTGGCCTGGGTCTCCGCGATACGCAGCTCGGCCTTCAGCACCGTCGGGTCGCCCACCCGCGCCAGGTTGGTCCCGGTGGTGATCCGCTGCCCTTCGTCGAGCGGCACCTGCTGCAGTACGCCAGGCATCCCGGCTCGCACGTACAGGTCGGCTATCTGCCGCTGCCGCAGCTCGTGCAGCGTCCTCAGACGGTCCACCTCGGCCTGCTCGACCGCGAGCTGCGCCTCGACGGTGCCGGCGGCCATCTGCAGCCGTTCCCGCTCGAGCGCGTAGCGCGTCTCGTACTCCTGCTCGGCCGACTGCGACTGCTGGAGCTGGAGCGACGAGACGAGGCCCTGGGTGAAGAGTTGCCCGTCGGCGTCCGGCTGCAGGCGGGCCGTCTTGAGCTGCGCCTCGGTGGTGGCGAGCGTGGCGCGCTGGTTGAGCAGATCGCGCTCCACCTCCACCTGCCGGTTGCTGAAGCGCGCCTCCGCCGCTTCGAGATTCAGCCGCGCCTCGAGCACGGACTGCTCCAGCTCGGGGTTGCTCAGCTCGAGGATGACGGTGTCGGGCGCGACGAGAGCGCCGGGGCGGATCACGATCCGCTCGACGGTGCCGTCGGTGGTGGCGGGGATCCAGCGGATCCGCTCCGGGACCAGGGTGCCGGTGCCGCGCACCTGCCGCACCATCGGGCCGCGCTGCACCGTGTCGAGGTAGATGGTGTCGCGGTCGACGCGCGGCGACGCCGGCTCGAGGCTCGAGACACTGGTCGTGATGACGACGACCACGATGACCGCGGTTGCGGCATACAGAGCCTGGCGTAGCTTCTTCTTCCGTGCGAGATCGGGTCGAGAGATGTCCATGGCAAGTCCCTGTCGTTCTGCGAACCTCTGTTCCTATCGACTTCCGATAGAATATCGCCAGACCTATCGGATTTCAATAGGTTAAGCCGTTCGATTCGCGCCGACGTCTTCGGCCCGACACGAGCGGTCCGGCGCGCCGGCGCCCGAATCGGCTGCAAGACGACCCAACCAGACACACGGAAACGCGGACGGAGATGGTCAGGCCCGGCGGGTGCTGCGGGCGGAGGGGGGCCTCAACGAAGCGTCAGGCGGCGTCTCAGAGAGAATCGATGGCCGGTCTCGACTGAACCAGCAGTCTGCGCCGCGGAGTCGACCGTCGGCTGGTGTGACGCAGAACGCCGGCCGTCGTTCATGCCGGGGAGTCGAGGCCCGCGCTCACCGGTCGAAGGTCCACGCGCGGCACGAAGAGCTCCAGCTCCAGGTGATCCGCGTAGCCGAAGAAGTCGCCCACCGCGCCAGCGTCGGCGCGCAGGAGCGCGAGCACCACGAGCCCAACCGCGCGCCGCCGGGCCGGGCTCCTGCCGGTAGATTGAGTCATGCACGCGCCCATGGATCGATGAGCTCAATCCCCGTGTCCGCGAAGTCCCGGATGTTCCTCGTCGCCAGCACCATGCCGCGCGAACGGGAGATCGCCGCGATCTGGCAGTCAGCCTGTGAGATTGGACGCCCGGCAGCGTGCCGAGCGGCCGCGATCGCTGCATAGGCGCGCGCCGCCGCGCTGTCGAACGGAAGGACCCGACCGGCGAGCAGACCGTGGAAGGCGCGGTCGGCAGCCTCGGCGATACCCCGGCGGCGTTTGCCCTCGGGCAAGAACGCGATGCCGGTGCGCACCTCCGCTTCCGTCACGGCCGTCACGAACAACTCCCGCGTCGGGCGGTCATTCAGCCAGCCGAGCACATCTACGTGCGGGGCGTCGCGCATCAGTTCGGAAACGACGTTGGTAGCCAGCACGACCATCACCGCCGCCTCAATCGAACCGGGGCGGCTCACTCATCGGCTCGCGAGGGGGCATCTCCAGCTCGACGTCGCCGAAGGGCTTGAACAGTTCGTGAATCGCCGTCCCCAGCCCTTTCGGCGGCGCTGCCTCCCGCTCGACCGCATGGGCCAGGATCAGTCGCGCTTCCTCTTCCATCGAGCGACCGTGCCCGGCCGCCCGCAGGCGAAGCCGGGTCTTCACGTCGTCGTCGAGATTGCGGATCGTGATACTCGCCATGGGTCATGCCTCCCGGTTGACGGCAACCTCAACCTACAGCATGATTGCGATGCAATCAAGGGCGTGCGGCGAAAGCCGGGCCGCGGTGCCGACGCCAGTCTGACGTACGGCGCATTCGCTCGTCCACGCCGAATGCCTATGTCACCGCCAAGCACTATCCGACCGGACGAATGCTACTCCTCCACCCTGCGGTATTTGCGCAGCAGCCTGCCGTTCGGCATGTAGGAGAAGTACCCGTCCGCGTATTCGCGTCGATCGTTCGTTCCCTCGAGAACGAGCGCGTCCCCGTCGCGGACAATCGTGAACCGCCGCGGCTCTCCCCCCGACCTCACGGTAACCGCAGCTTCCCCGGCGGACGGTCCGCTCGCGGTCTCGACCCGTTCGTACGTATAGCTCCAGTGCGAGGCGTCCATCTCGTAGGTGCCGTAACCGATGAACGACTCGAACCCGTCCGCCGTCTCGCGGTGGAACGTGGCCACGACGACGCTATCGTGATTCGACCAACGGCCGCCGGCCTGCGGCGGACGGAGCACTTCGCCGTCGACGTGCCACTCGACGAGCTCCCAGGTCCCCTCGAGGAGCGGACCGCAGCTCCGCGGGCGCCTCGGCTCGCTGGGCCATCCCGGGCGATTGGGCCGCGAAGCACACCGCTCCGACGACCAGGGCAACGAAACGTCGTTCAAGCAAACTCATGGTTCTCCCAGTTCCGTCACACGCACACGCAAACCATCCGGCCGTCGCGACCACTCCGGGTCACACCCGCTCCCGGTAGACCCGATCGAGCACCGGGAGGAGGTGCTTGCGGAAGCGCGGATAGTCATCGCTCATCGCGAAGTGCGACCCGCCCTCGATGACGTCGTAGGTCGCCCCGTCGATCATCGCCGCCAGCGACTCCGCCGGTCCTCTGGCCGTCGGATCGTATTCGCCGCTGAGGAGGTGGACCCCGACCCTGGAGGTGTCGATGGCGTGCGCCTTCCCGCGGAGATCGTGCTCGACCGAGAAGTAGTACAGGTCGCCGCCGAAGATCCCGGGGCCGCCCTGACTGTAGATCCAGCCTGTCTCCCGCCGGAACGCCTCGCGGGCCTCCGGAGAGGTGATCATGTACATCCGGGACCCGATGTAGGCGGTGCCGTTCTGCGGATGACTGAAGCGGCTCACGTACGGCTTGCCTTTGTCTTCGACGAGCCTGCCCGCAATCGACGAGTTGATCCCGATCACCGCCCGGAACTTGTCGGGATGGTAGTAGGCGAGGTCCGGCGCGAGATAGCCGCCCACCGAGCAACCCATGTAGACCGGGCGATCGAGCCGCAGTGCGTTCGAAATCGCCACGATCGAATCCATGAGGTGCTGCGTGTCCATCCGATACTCGGTGGTCCACCAGCGGGCCGTCGTCGGCGGGAGCGATCGCCCGTGGAACGGCAGGTCGTAGGCGATCATCCGGAACCGTTGCTGCAGCTCGCGGTCCTCCAGCAGATGCCGCCACTGCCGGCTGTCGGAGCCGGCAGTGTGCTGGAGCACCATCGGCATGCCCTGACCGGTTTCCTCGAAGTACACGCGGTACTGGATGCCCCGGATCCGTACGTAGACGTAGCGACCGACGATCGAATCGAACTCCCGGTCGACCTCGTTGCCCAAGTGCTCCGGAACCGGCGCCCCCAACGCGTCTCGCACGAGCGCCGCGAGCCGCAGAATGGCCGGCTGGTAGGGCCAGCGGTGATCGGCGTCGTCTCCGGCGGTCCGGAGACCGTAGTCGCCGAAGCCCTGACGCCAGGCGTCCAGCGGACCGGCGATCCTGACGTCGAAGTCCGCGCCGGAACTTGCCGGAGCGACCTCGACGACGCGTCCGTTGCGGATCGAGACGCCGTAGTGGAGGTCATCGATCCCGAGTTGCACCAGTGCATCCCACTCGCGAGCCACGATCCCGAACTCCGGATCGGCATTGACGCGGGTGGAGAGAGCCTGCGGATCGAACCCCTCCAGCTCCGACTGAGCGGAGGTGGCACCTGCCGGCACCCGTGCCCTCGCCGGCCTCTCCGCGAACGTCACCGACAGACCGATGGCGGCGCCGCCGGTGCGCACCATGAACGTCCTGCGATTCATACCCATGCAACTGCTCCTCCGGCTCGGGGTTGCCGTCGTCCAGGCGACGATACCGGAATGGAAGCAGGAGTCAACGGTGGACGACGCCCATCGGGGGATCCGCAGGCAGGGGTGTAGAATGCCCGGTCGTCCGAAACGCCCCAACCTGGAGCAGACCGTGAACGACCGAGTCGACCGCCCGGCACACCGCCTGTTCCTCGTTGTCCTGCTGCTGGTCCTGGCCGCTGCGTGGCCGGGGACGCCGGCGCTGGCACAGTCACCCGGCGAGACGACGGTGCTTCGCGCGGCCCGCATCCTCGACGGGCGGGGGGAGATGCTGGAGGACCGCGATCTGGTGGTGCGCGACGGGCGGAGCGCCGAGATCGCGCCGCGCGGCGCGGGGCGCGGAGACCGCGTCTACGACCTGAGCGCCCTGACGGTGCTGCCCGGCTACATCGACACCCACGTGCACATCGGCAACCACTTCGACGACGACGGCAAGGTG
Source organism: Vicinamibacterales bacterium (assembly GCA_965222905.1). Taxonomy (GTDB): domain Bacteria; phylum Acidobacteriota; class Vicinamibacteria; order Vicinamibacterales; family UBA8438; genus WTFV01. The sequence continues at coordinate 1,305,117 of OZ244976.1, forward strand.
CACCGGCAGGAGAACGACCCCGGCATCGCCCACATGACGCTGCACGGCGCCGAGAACGCGTACCGCACGCTCATGAACGGCATCACCACGATGCAGAGCCTGGGCGCGCCGCAGGACGCCGAGCTGCGGGCGTGGATCGACCGGGGCGAGATACCTGGCCCGCGGCTGCTCTCGTCGCTCGGCGCGGTGCGCGAGGACACCGGCACGCCGGACGAGATTCGGGCGTACGTGCGCGACCGGGCCGCCGCCGGCGCCGACGTCATCAAGGTCTTCGCGTCGACGAGCATCCGTTTCGGCGGCGTCACCAACCTGTCGGCCGCTCAGCTCGAGGCCGCCTGCGGGGAGGCGCGAGCCCAGGGGCTGCGGTCGGTCGTCCACCTGCATCGGTCCGACGCGCTGCGGCTGGTGGCCGACGCCGGGTGCACCCAGGTGGAGCACGGCTGGATGCTCGAGCCGGGGGACGTCGACGTGTTCGTCGAGGGCGGCATGTATCTCGGCAACCAGATCGACCTGCTCTTCCGCAACTACGAGGAGCGCGGGGACCGCTATGCCGGGGTGGGCGGCTACACGCTGGAAGGGTTCGCCAACCTCCAGGCGTCGCGGCCGGGCGCCCTCGCGTTCTTCCGGGCGGCGGCGGCCACCCCCGGCGTGCGGATCGTCTACAGCACCGACGCCAACGCCGGCAGCCACGGCGCGAACTCCGACGAGCTGGCGTCATTCAGCCCCCAGCGACTCCAGACGCCTCACCCACGCATCGAATCGCGGACACTCCGTACGGATCCTGTCGAGGCCGATTCCCTCGGCCAATATGGGACCGTGAAGTACATCTGGACGTACGGGAATACTTTGTTCTCGTCCCAGCCGGCACCGACCTGCTCACCAGTCTTCTCGCGAAGGTGTGTCTCAAGAGCTTCGACACTCCTGTCGCCTTTCCGCTGGAATCCATAGAAGTCAACAAGCGACGTCACCGAATCATGGGAGTGATACAGCAGCGCCATATCGGACGCGAGCCGCCTGACTGTAACGCTGCCGCCGCCTGCCCTTGCGCCGACCCCGATCAGGACCGGCTCCGGCGCGACACCGAGCGGTCGCAAATGGGTGCGGCTCTTTTGCGTCGGCGGTCCAGAGGGGTCCAGGAGGGGCTGCGAGCGGCATGGCAAGAGCTACTTGACCCGGCGAAGGCGAGGTGAGGAGGGCGATGGGGGCGGCTCGCTGACCGGCGGTGCTATCCCGTCAGCGTAGCGCTGGGCGTGGTTCCGCTCGTACTCGCGCGCTTCGTGGAAGTCCCAGTACGCATCGAAGTCGCCGCTGGCCCGTAGCGCCCGCAGCTTCAGGACCGCCTCGGCGCCGACCAGCCGCCAGCGGGCTCCGGTCAACTCCATCCGGTCGCGGACCAGGTACCGGCACGCCCCTTCGATCACGCCGGTGGCGATGGGATAGCCCGCCGCGAGGTAGCGGTCGTAGTGCAGATACGGCGCGTACTTCTGCAGGTAGTCGGCGCACGTATCGACCGGCTTGCGGGTGTCGCTCGACAAGCCTGCGACGGTCGCCGCCCGCCGCATCGCCGCGGCCACCTTGCTGGACTTGCCCTCGAGAATGCTCTGCACGCGCGTCCAGGCCCAATGCGCCGCGTCGGGGCTCCCCTCGCGATGGAACACGTGCGCCGCCTTCCAGACGTACTCGACCACGTGAATGATGTCGAGGATCACCGTCACGTCGACGCCGTAGGCGGCGGCGCCCGCTTCGACGAGGGCGAGTTGCGTCTCGGCGCCGTCGACGAGCACGACCCAGCGCTTGACGCGCTCCGGGTCGTGGCGCTCGGCTTCCAGCATCGCCTCGGCGACCACCTCGGCCGGATCGTGTTCGAGGCTCGCCCAGACCCGTTTGGCCACCGGGCGAGGACGCACCGCCGCGGTCTTGGCCCGATTCTTGGCCTTGGCCGCCGGCTGTCGGGGCATCAGGCTCTGCAGGAAATCCTCCGGGCTGCGCACCAACGGCGCGACCGCGTAGACGGCGGCCACCGTCGCCATGCGTTTGGCGTGCTTCTTCTCGCCCGGCCGCAGGCGGTTGAACGGGGAGAGCTGCTCGCGTTGCCGCCGGCGCCTCTCGGCCGCCTTGCGCGTCGCCTCGCGCAGGTCCTCGTGATGCAGCACCACGCCCTTGCCGTCGAAGGTGAGCACCACAACCGACTCGTCAGCGACCGGCTCGCCCGCCGCCGCTCGGCGCGCCGCGTAGAAGGCGTCGAAGTCCTCAGCCGCGCGAGCGACCAACTGTTCCGCCTGACGCTTGGGCACATCGGCCCCGCTATGGCGAGACAGCTCGAACAGCGCTTCGTCGAACGACCGCGATGCGGCCGCTTCGGCCACCCGGCGGCGCACCTCGAGCGAGTAACGCTCAGCCGGCAGGTTCAGCGACGCATCGAGCGGATGCAGACTGTCGTGACCGTGCCGCGCGTAGCCCAGGCGCTCGACCGCCACCGTCCCGAAGGTCGTCTCCAACTGCCGGTCGTGCAGCCGCCGCTCCGAACGCTCGACACCGTCGGCCCCCTCGACCGGACCCGCCGCCTCCCCCGGGCTGCGTTGGTCGAGGTGCCCTTGCAGGAGCTTGCGCATCAACTCCTGACCACGCCGGTTCAACTCCCGTTCGAGGTCGCTCTCACGCATCTGCAGGGCCTCGCGCGAAGAAAGGTAGGCTTTGGTCTCCGCGAAAGAAGCCTCCGCCGCCGCATAGGGCGCCGGGGCGGGTGGAGCGGTGCGGCGGAGAACAACTTGCATGGCTCAACGCTCCCGTAACCGCCGTAACCGCCGCTTGTCCAGGCCGCGCGCCAGCACCGCGCTGGCCAGGTTCTTCCTCAGTACGCATCCAGGCTCCGGCTACCCGCGGCGGCTGCGGACCGCCGCAACTGGAGCCAAGTGTCACCGTGCGCCGGTCGGCTCCCATCGGGTCGCGGACCAAATGCCGACAGGCCCTTCGATGAGCCGGCGACGAGCACCGCACGCCGCGTCGCCGCTGCCACGTGGATGATGTCGAGTACCACGGTGGCTTCCAGGGCGTACGCGGTGGTGCCCGCGAGGCGGTCGCGAGGGTCACGCGGCGGGGCATCTCGACCAGGTAGCGCTCCGGCAGCAGGTTCAGCGCGGCATCGAGCCGATGCAAGCCGTCGTGACCGCGCCGCGCGCAGCCCAGACCCACAACCTGCATCGTGCCGGAGGCCGTTTCGGCGTGGCTTTCGTGCTCGCGCGGCTCCGAGCACTCGACACCGCTGGTGCCCTTGCCCTCGGCCGGACCAGCAGCCTCTTTCGGGCTGCGTTGGTCGCGATGTCCTTGCAGGAGCTTGCGCACCAACTCCTGGCCCCGCCGGTGCAGTTCCCGTTCGAGTTCGCTCTCGCTCATCCGCCGGGCTTCGCTGGACGAGAGGAAGGCTTTGGCATCCGCGAAGACAGCATCGGCCGCTGCGCACGGGGCTCGCCTCGGGGGATCGATGCACGGGACGCCGGTTCGGGGCACGTCGAATGTACGTCCCTGGAATCCTGTCGTCACAGCCATCGCAGGCCTGCCTCCCTTCCCACGGCACCGTACCAGAACGCCGCGCGAATGTCCAGAAGGGAGCGCGCCTGTCGGGGAGAAGACCGAAGGTGTTCGGCGCCGTGACGAGGCTCGGCTGGCTGCCGAAAAGACGCCGGTACGCGCTGGCCTGCTTGATGTCCCTCCCGAAATGGCCACTGGGGAGACGCATCCGCGGGCAAAAGAGCCCATGAATAGGGCGAAAAATCCTCTATGAAGAGCCGCACCCCGCGAATGTCCAGAAGGGAGCGCGCCTGAGGGGGACCGGCGCGTGCCGGCGTCGTGGTCGGGTCGGGCGGCGGCCCGAAAAGAGGCGGATGGGGCGCTCGCCGGACGCTGTCACCCCTCAAAACGCACTGAAGAGGGAGTGTCCTCGGACATAAACCCTTATGAATGAGCGAGATAGCAATCTATGAAAAAGAGCCGCACCCGTCGCAAATGCTCGTCGAGGACCACCTTCACGAACTCCTCTTCGGTCTGTCCCTCCACCGACACCGCGAGACGAATCACGGACGCCCTCCGATGAGGTTCTTCTGCCACATCTCACCCGGCATGAAGCCTTCATCGAGCCATCGCCTGTATCCCTTGGGGTCAGGTCGGCGGAACGTCGTCCGCCCATCCCGAAGCTCCAGAACGACAATGTCGTTGAGGTCGAACGCGTCGACGAGTAGCGGCGACTGCGTCGCTACGATGATCTGACGGTCTTTCGCAAGCGACTTGATCATGCCGCCAACCAGGGCGATGGCGGCGGGGTGCAAGCCGAGCTCCGGTTCGTCGAGCAGCAGCACGTCCGGCAACATCCCGGACGGCAGGTTCAACAATGTCACCAGAGCAAAGAAGCGGAGTGACCCGTCCGAGGTGAGGTGCGCCCCGAAGGTCTTGTCCGTTCCAGACGCCTTCCATCGCAACGATACCTTCCCATAGCTCTCGTCGACCTGGAAGCGGTCGAATACCGGCAGCACACGCCTGACATGCTGACATATCAGATCGAACCGTTTGACGTCTTCCTCCTCCAGTCGATGCAGGACGGCGGCGAGATTCCCACCATGCGTGCGCAAGTAATCGTTGTCTTCCGCGTCCCACCGCTTCTTGAAATTCGAGGTATAGGACGTGTCGTGGAACTGGAATACCTGACAGCCCTTCAGGAGGTGGACGATGACCCTGGCAGTGACGGGGTTGGGGCCGACGGATGACGAAGCGTGCGCAACGTCGACGATGGCGGCTTCCCGGTGACCACCGGTAACGTGCTGCCAGTCCGGATCTGTCGCATAGCGGTCAGGGCTGAAACGATACGCCTCTTCGGTGAAGATGAAGCGGTCCGGATGCGCGTAGGAAAGTGCAAAGCGGTAGTCGTTGCGGCCCTTGTCGGTACGCAGCGCAAGTTCACCTTCCATGCGCGGGGTAACGCTGTTGCCCCCGTACAATTGGTCGTCGGCGCCTCCGTACCGCTGAACGAACTCGCCGAGTCTTCGTGACCGCAGCATCCAGCTCATCATCTCGAAGAAGCGGATGAAGTTGGATTTTCCCGAGCCGTTGGCGCCAATCAGGACGTTCGCATTCTGGAGATTGGACAGCTCGACGTCTGCGAGCGATCTGAACCCCCGGATGCGTACCGACTCGATCCTGCCTGCGCTCATCGACGACATCCTCCTGGACGGATCTTCTCACACGACGTGCGATAGCTTCCGCTCCTGAAGCTGCAGTGACCGCTCTCGCTCCGACGCGGGGGGAACAGCTAGATCGGATCGACGCCGGCGCGCACGCAGAAATACTCCCAGGCGCGGTCGAGGGCCAGCGGCGAGAACTGCGTCGCGCGTGAGAGCTCGACCTCGCGATTCGACAAACCTTGCGGCGTCCCGATCGCCATCGCCTGCAGTTGCACCTCGGCATTGAGCTTGAGATAGATGGCAATCATCACGGCCTGCTTGAGCGAACCCGCTGCGACTACGGCGCCGTGTCCGCGCATGAGCACGCAGGAGTTGGTGCCGAGCGTGGCCGCGAGATCGCGCCCCTGCTCCATGGAACGCACCAGCATGTCCGTGTCGTTGAACCGGGCGGCGATATCCCAGATCGGCACTTCGGTTCCGATGACCGACGCCGTGTGCACCATGGCCTCGAGCGCGCGGCCCGTGATCCCGAAGAGGAGCAGCGGATAGGCGTGATTGTGCACGACGGCGTTGACGTCCCTGCGCGCTTCGTAAACCGCGCCATGAATCATGCGTTCGCCATAGGGCCTGCGATTCTCGGGATCGAGCGAGCGGCCATCCAGCTCGAACCGAATTTTGCATTCTCGCTCACGGGTCGCGACGGTCGGGACCGTCGTAGATCCAGGGGCGGAGACGCCGATCTCTTTCTCTCATCGCCTCGGCGCTCGCGCCGTGCTGAAGCCGTTCGAGCAGCGTCGTGTCCAGGCCCTGCAGCAGACTCGCGCGCCGTCTCGAGTCGATCCGGAAGGGAATGGGCGCCAGGCCCGCACGCTCGACCACCTGTCTCGCCAGGTCGACCGTCATGCCGATCCCGGGACTCGCGCTGACGCGATCCGCGAGCTCTTCCACGACCCGCTCGTCCAGCGTCACCGGGAGGAGACCGAAGTCGAAGCAGTCGTCGTGGAACACCGGCCCGAAGCTCGGTGCGATGATCGCCCGCATCCCGCACTGCCGGAGCCGGATGACCGCGAACGCCTGCTGGCTGCCCTGGCCGAAGTTCCGCCCGGCGAGCAGGATCGAGGCATCGCGATACGGTTCCTGGTTGAGGACGAAGTCCGGGTCTTCCGCGCCGTCGGGTCGGTACCGGAAGCCGGGGAACGCATGCCGGCCGGTCCAGGACCCGTCGTGCCGGTGGGCGTCGAGAGGCACGTCGCCCGCATCCAGGTGCACGGCGTGGAGATCCCGAAGCTCCACGCCGACCGGGGCGATGAGCTCGCTCTCGAGATCCGGCTGCCGGAAGGGCGCCGCGATGCCGGTGTGCCGCACGAACTGCGCCGGGGGCCGGGACATGGCGGCAGGTTGCCTCGGCCTCAGCGCCCGTCACCGGGCTGGTAGATCCAGGGGCGCTCCTGCTGATCCCGTTCCCGCACCGCCTGGGCCGCCGGGAGGTGCGGCTCGATCTCCTCGAGGTCGTGCAGGCCGTTCAGCAGCTTGTTCCGCACGCGGGGGTCGGTCTCGAACGGGATCGGGTCGCGTCCCGGCATCTCGATCAACTGCCGCTCCAGATCCACGTTCATCCTGACGCCGTGGTGCGACTCGACCCACTCGACGATCTCGTTCAGCGTCTCCCGGGGCAGCTCCACGGTCAGCACGCCGTACTGCACCGCGTTGGTGAGGAAGATCGGCCCGAAGCTCTCCCCGATGTAGACCCTGACGCCCCAGGCTGCGAGCGGCCTGGTGACCCCGGTCACGCGCGAGCTGCCGGTGGCGTAGTTCCTGCCGACGACCATGATCGAGGCGGTCCGGTACGCCTCCTGGTTGAAGACGAAGTCCCGCCGCGGCGATCCGTCCGCGTTGTAGCGGATGTTCGCGAACGCCGTGGCGCCCCGGTTCGAGCCGAGGCCGCCTCGGGGCGCGTCCAGACCGTCGGTCAGGTTGGTCAGGGCCGGCGCGATCACGTCGGTGCTCACGTTGTCGAACATGAAGGGCGCCGTGAGGCCCTCGTGCGCCGCGAAGCGGTGCCCTCCGCGCTGGATGTTCTGCCCCATGGTCTTGGGTGGCCCCTTCTACAGGAACGTGCGCACGTCGGCGATGCTGCCGGCGATCGCCGAGGCGGCGACGGTCGTCGTGCTCGCCAGCATCGTGTTCGTGTCCCGTCCCTGCCGGCCGATGTAGTTGCGGTTCGAGTTCGAGACGCAGCGGTGGCCCGGCTCGACGTAGTCGCCGTTCGATCCGTAGCACTTCGAGCAGCCGGATTCACGCCATTCGAACCCCGCATCCCTGAAGATGCGGTCCAGGCCCTCCGCCTCGGCCTGGGCCTTGACCGCGTTCGACCCCGGAACGACCCACGCCGACGTGATGTTCGACGCCACCCGGCGGCCCTCGACGATGGCCGCCGCCGCGCGCAGGTCGCTGATCCGGCTCTCGACGCACGAGCCGATGAACACTTCGTCGATCGGCGTCCCCAGGATCGGCTCGCCCGGCGTGAGGCGGCTGTACTCGATCGCCTGCCGGTAGGTGGCCCGCTTGTTCGCGGGCGCCTGGTCGGGATCCGGAATCCGCTCGCCGATCCCGATCGCGTGCTCGGGGTTGATGCCCCAGGTGACCTGCGGCTCCACCCCGGTCATGTCGATCGTCTCCTCCCGATCGAACACGGCGTCGTCGTCCGTGGGGAGGGTGCGCCAGAACGCGAGCGCCTGGTCCCAGTAGCGGGCCGAGGGGGCGAACTCCCGGCCCGCGAGGTACTCGCAGGTCGTGTCGTCGGGACTGACCATGCCCGTCGGGGAGGCCATCTCCACCGCGAGATTGCAGATGGAGAAGCGGGCCTCCTGCGACAGCGCCCGCACGATCGGACCCGCGTACTCCACCGCATAGCCGGTGCCCGAGTCCGTGCCGAGTTGGGCGATCGTGCGCAGGATGACGTCCTTCGCCCGGATCCCCGGGCCGAGCGTGCCCACGATGTTCACGCGCATGGACCTGGGACGGCGCCGGATGACCGTACCGGTGCGCAGGATGTTCTCCGAGTTCTCTCCGCCCCAGGAGATCAGGCCCATCGCCCCATGCGTGCAGGTATGGCTGTCGCCCGCGCAGAGCACCATGCCCGGCTGGCTCAGCCCGGTCTCGGGGCCGACGACGTGCATGATGCCGAATCGCGGATCGAACTGGCCGAAGGCCTTGGTGAAGCCCAGATCCCGCATCTCCCCGGCGAGATCTTCGTACGGCTGCCAGCCCCATCCCAGCGACCGGTCGGTGGACCGGTCCGGCGACGTGGAGACCGTATGGTCCGGCACGCTGTAGAAGATCTCGGGATTGCGGAGCTCGACGCCTTCCCGGACCAACCGCATGACCTGGGTGGGACTCCCGCCGATACAGCGGTCCACCTGGAGCAGATCGGTCTCGCCGCCGAGGTTCGCGACGACGTGGGCGTCCCAGATCCTGTCGAACATGGTCCCGCGACGTTCCTGCGCCTCGAATCGCGCGAACAGGGACCTGGGGTAGGCCGATACGAGAAGCCCGGCGCCGACCGACGTTCTGATGAAGTCACGTCTGTTCATGGTGCCCTCCGGTGTCGGAACCCGACGGCCTGCGGTTCGATCTTTCGCCAGCCACCGGCAGCCATGATAGCAGTCGGCGCCGTGGGGACAGGGCGTCGCGGAGAGTGGACGCCCGGACCGCTCGCGTCGACTGTCGGCGGCCGGCAATCGCCGCTACAATACGGGGCACTTGGGCGCGCCGCCTCCGTTGCGGCGCGCTTCCAGAGGCCGCCATCCATCGGCTCACCGGATCCATCGAGGAGGGACGACAACATGAACCGCCTTCTGCCTGTCCTGTTCGCCCTGGCCGTCGCACTCGCAATGGTGCAGGTCGGTACGCACGCGCACTTCCAACTGCTGGAACCGACGCCCTGGATCGAGTTGAACAACCTCGGCAACCCCCAGAAGATCGGACCGTGCGGCGGCAACAACAACCGCGACAACGACGCGATTCTGAGCGGCATCGTCACCGAGGTCACCGGCGGGTCCAAGCTGCACCTGAAGATCCAGGAGACGATCTTCCACTCGGGTCACTACCGCGTCGCGCTCTCGGTGAACTCACGCAACGAGCTGCCGCCGGATCCGCTGACGTTCGAGAAGTACACGGACAGGGGCATCTATTCGGTCTGGGGCGCGATTCAGAGCCCGCCGCAGATCCCGGTCCTCGCCGACGGCCTGTTCAGGCACTATCCCGAAGAGGGCCAGGGCGCCTCGTTCCGGCCCGAGACCCCGATGGATCCCTGGGAGGCCGACATCCCGATCCCGAACATCAACTGCGAGAAGTGCACGCTGCAGGTCATCCAGTTCATGGCCGATCATGGGTACAACCAGCCGGGCGGCTATTCCTATCATCACTGCGCCGACCTGAAGGTCACGGCCGATCCGTCCAAGCCCATCGATGACCGCTGGCCGAAGGCGATGGCCAACTGACGGAGGTGGCGCCGCGGACCGTCCCGCCGGGCCTGTCCCGCCGGCGCCCGGCGCCGGCGGGACAGGCCACTGGCCCCGACGCGTTACTCTCGCTCGACATCGGCCTGCCGCTCCGCGTCGATGACCGGCTCGGACGCGCTTGACTCCGGCGCGCTTTTCCTGGTCCTGTACTCGCACGAAATCGCCGGTTGCCGGGATCGGCGTCGGCGCACGCGCAGACGCCAGTGCCTGCGCCGGCGCTCCCGGGATCAACGCTCGAAATGGAGGAGTACTCAGATGTCACGCTTTTGCAGAGAACAGCACGTCTCTCGATGGATGGTGGTCGCCGCCCTGCTGGCCGCCTGCGGCGCCGTTCCCGCCGCCGCCGGGGCGCAGACCCAGGATGCGGCCGATTCACCCTTCATGGCGGGTGAGCCCCTCGACCTCTCGTCGAACGCCAGGACCTACGGCGGCTTCCGCTTCGCCGAGAGCATGGCCTACGACGAGGCCCGGGACCTGTACGTCGCGGTCAACGCCGGCATCGCCCAGGACGTCATCCCGAACGACGGCTACATCTCGCTGATCAATCCCGACGGCACGGCGCACACGCTGAAGTGGATCGGCGTCGACCGGAACGGCCTGACGCTGAACCACCCGCTCGGCAGCGACATCGTCAACGGCCTGCTGTACGTGGCCGACATCAACGTCGTGCGCTGGTTCGACATGGAGAGCGGCGAGCCGCGGGGCAGCGTCGCCGTGGAGGACGCGCAGCGCTTCAACGACATCGAGGTCGCCGGGGACGGCACCATCTGGGCCACGCAGACCGGGACCGAGGAGAGCGGCACGTGGCGCGTGTACCGCATCGGGCCGGACGGAGACGCGTCGGTCGTCGTCGAGGGAGCCCCGCTGGCCCGGCCCAACGGCGTCGCCTTCGACCCGGACGGCAACATCGTCGTGGTGAACATCGGCGACAACGCGGTGCTCACGTTCTCGCCCGACGGCGAGCTCGTCAGGACCGAGCACGCGGTGGACGGTGGCAACGACGGGCTGGTGGTCCTCGACGACGGCACGAAGTACGTCTGCAGCGTCAGGATCGGCACCGTCTCGCGCATCCGCCCGGGAGAGGCGGCCGAGGTCGTGGCGTCCGGCATCCCGAGCGCCGCCTCGATGGCCTACGACTCGAAGCGGAACCGGCTGCTCATCCCGATGAACAACTGGAACGCCATCACCATCGTCGACCTCGACTGATCGGGTCCGCAAACGCCTGTCCCGAGACGATCACGATCGACGCACCTCAACCAGACCTTGACCATGACGAAGCCGAGCCGGCCGACCGCTCTCGTGGCGCTGCTGGCGTGCGCCCTGCTGTCGGCCGGCCGTCTCTCACGGACATGACGATTCCACGCCGCTCGACCCGGAGACCGGCGGAACGTAACGCATCCCGCAGCCGGCTCACACGTCGTTGGCCCTCGCCTCGAGATCGGCGCAGCCGTCGATGAGCAGGTCGAACGGTTCGGCATCAGCGAGCATGCCGCCGGAAACCATCCGCTCGTAGTCTTCCTGCAGCGCGTCCCGAGCGAATCCCTCGGGAACCAGTTGCATCCCGCCGGAAACGGCGGCGCTGTAGTCGATCCACCGGGCGCCGGCGTCCTTCTCGCGGAAGAACGCCGCCTTGTGCCGCGCCACCGAAAGGACAAGCGAGCGGTCGGCGAACGCCTTGCCGGCGTATCCGGTCTCGTCCAGACGAACGACGTCATGCCAATGACGGACAGCCGGTCGCCCCGCGGGCGTTGCTGGCGGCAGAACACGTGCATCGCGGTCGCCTTTTCCCAGAATGTGCGTTCGGCCGTCTGCGAGTTCGCCAACGAGGGGTGGAACCCGTGGGACATCGAAGGCCGCTCCCACGGAGACGGGGGCGGGACCACTCGTCATAACCTACGACGCCGTCTGGAATTCGGCTCCGGTCAGTACCGGCCGATCGCGTCGAAGTCGATCTCGATGGTCGGCTCCGACTCCTGAGCCGAGAACTTGATGAACCCCATTTCGGCCAGCCTCGTCAGTTCCCGATGGAAAGTACGAGCCGTGACGTTTCCGTACACCCCGGTGACGTACGGGGCCCGGCGAAGCGCCGAGTACTCGATTCTCCGTGACGGTTCCTCTGCGAAGGGATCGGTCGGCTCCGTTTCCTGCAGAAGGAAGTCCAGAAGGCGATACTCGCGCTGATTGATGACGCGTCGGCGCTTGCCCGCCCGCTGGTTGAACGCCCGAACCAGGGTGGCCCGGTAGACGACGCGGTTCAGCTTCGTCTTGATGAAGTTGTTGATGCCCCGCAGCTCGGCCGCGAACGCTTCCACGCCGAACGCCACGAACGCGTTCAGGTCGCAGGGTTGGGTGCGCCGGCTCTGCTGCAGCAGCCGCTTGTACTCGTCCCCATGGCGGTAGAAGTAGTTCGACGGACCGTAGAATCCGAACACGTTGTACTCGCCCTGATAGAGAATGCCGGCCTCGACCAGCCGGGACACCCGGCCGTTTCCGTCCCCGAACGGGTGGATCGTGACGAGGAAGAAGTGCGCCAGCAGTGCACGCACGGCGGGGTGTTGCGCCATGAAGGGTCCGGAATTCACGAATTCCACGAACCGATCGACGAGCCCGGACACGTCCTGCGGTGGGGCGCCTCGATGCGCGCCGCCCAACGCTGCCGTACCCACGACGACGGAATGGGTCCGCAGGCGATCCGGCAGGTTGTCCGTCTCGTCGGACCCCTCCGTAATCAGCTCATGCATTCGCAGGATGTCGAAACGCCGCAACGGGGCGGCCGCCGGGGTGAATCGCTGGCGGACCCAGTCCTGCGCGCGGCCGGCGTTTCGCACCTGCTGCTGGTCCCTGGACGAAGCGGCAGGAGGCGTCGACGAGGACGCCAGCAGATCCATCTGCCGGCGCACCTCGTCCTCGGACAGCGGATTGCCTTCGAGGGCGGTCGTTCCATGGACGGCACGCACGCGGTTCAACTGGTCCAGTTGCGTCTTCCAGTCGGGTGGCAGCACCAGATTGAGCGCCGCTTCCCTGGATGCTTCGATCCGGATCAGGCCGGCAGTCAGCGCGTCCAGGCGCAGCCGGTACTCGAAACGGAACCGCGTCCAGTCCATGACGCCTATTCTGACACATTTTTCGGCATTGTTTTTGACGGCGAAAGATGCTGTAAATAATACAGTTGTCCGTATTTTAGTTCAATATATGACGCACTTTTTGGCACACTGCACGGCACGATCTCGATCGCCAGTGGTCTTCGCCACTACAGATCCCGCCGGGACCAGGACGGTCCCGCTTGACCAGCCTGGAGCACGGCCTTATGGTGCCTGTGACTCCGGCCGAACCCCGATGGTCTTCGACCGGGAGGGGAACCTCGTGCGGGCCGGCGCCGAGCGTGACATGCACGGCGCGCCGGTGACCGGTGGCCGGCTGCACTCGGGCGAGGGCGACTGGGACGGCAACGTGTGGGTGGTCCAGCGCATGAACCACAGGATCCTCAAGTTCGACCCGACGCTGGAACAGGCGCTGATTCAGATCTCCACGGGAGAACCGGGGAACGACGCCACGCATCTCGACAGCCTGTCCGGCATCCTGTTCACCGGGGAGGGGAACATCGTCGTCACCGACGGCTAACCACCTGTACCAGAGGGAACCCAAAGAATGCAAGATGAGTACTTCGGTGATGTCAACGACTACCGAAAATATGGCCTGCTTCGGTGTCTTTCTAAGGCGGGATTTCGCGTGGGCGTATGCTGGATGCACACCCCGTCGGACAACAGCGGACAAGGGAATAAGATCGACTACCTTGAAGAGCCGCGCGAATATCGGTTCCGTGACCCGGATCTCTTCGACTTTCTGAAGGAGCGTGTCCAGGCGCATCGACGAGCCGTACGGGAGCTCGAGACAGCTTCTGGAGCGCTGCTCCGGGGCGCGGTGTTTTTCTCGGAGCGATTACCCGAGATGCCAGCGCATCGCGACCGGTATTTCGAGCGGGCCTTGGCGGCGCTACGCGATTCTGACTTTCTCTTTTTCGACCCGAACATCGGACTTGAGAGACCCTCGAAAATCTACGGGCAAGAGCGCTTGAATTACCTGTTTTGGCGTGAGGTCGACACGGTAGCGCGCTAGCACCGGAAGGCGTCCATCGGGATCTTCCAGCACTGGCCACGCCTGCCACGGCACGAACTCCTTGCTCGGCTGTCATCCACGTTGGGTTCTCGAATCCGGGGAACGCGCGTGTGGGCCATCAAGAGTCCAGATGTGCTGTTCCTCGTAGTGCGCCGAGCAGCGCACCGGGACCGGTTCACGAAGGCCATGGAGCGTGTGCGCAAGAAATTGACTGGCGACATGGAGATCGTCGAAGTACTGGACGACCAATCACCGTAGCTCGGCAATCCTCGACACTGTATCGAGCACTGCCTGCGCGAACTCAGATCCGAGGCCACGTCGTCGTGCTTCGTACCAGCGCTGCGATTCGAGCGCCTCCGTCTCCGCCTCTGGACGGAAGCGGACGGACCTCTTCACCAACGGCCCTGGAGCTTCTGACGGACCTCATCCCACGGGACCGAAGAGGCTGGGTTGTCGAGATGCTCCGCCCAACGCCGGTCGAGCTCGACCTCCTGCTCTGGAGTGAGGGCCAGTGTTTCCTCGCGCTCGACATCGGTGAGGCTGTCCCACAACGCGATCGCAAGCTCAGCCCTTTCAGATGCGGGAAGTCTGAGCAGCGCCGATACTGATGTGGATGGCACGGTCCGATCCTCTCATCCCTGGACAGCGGCGGCAAGATTGCCCACCGGGCGGGTTGTTCAGCCCCCCCAGGGCGGGGCAGGGGCTGGCCGACAGGCTGGTCAACCGGCCGCCTGCGGAGTTACATCCTTCGGCTTGACGCCAAAAGGGGGCGCGCCTCAGAGATTGGCCATGGCCCGGGTGACGGTCCAGCACACGCCGACCGTCGAGATGCCCAGCGACAGCGGGACCACCGCGGCGCGCCGATACCAGGGGGCCTGGCGAGCCCAGCCCAGAGCCACGAACAGCCCCGCGATCACCGCAAGCTGTCCCCCCTCGACCCCGAGGTTGAAGCTCATCAACGCCGAGGCGAACTCGCCGCGGGGAAGCCCCAGCTCGTTGAGCACCCCGGCGAACCCCATCCCGTGCAGGAGCCCGAACCCGAAGACCAGCGCCGGCCTCCACGGCTTGAGCTCGCTGGTCATGAGGATGGCCCCGGTAGGCGATCGAGAGGGCGATCAGCGGCTCGACCAAGCGGGCCGGCAGCGAGAGCACCCCGAGCATGGTGAGCCCGAGGGTGATCGTGTGCGCGACGGTGAGGGTGGTCACCTGCGCCAGCATCGGCGTCAGACCGGTGCCGAGCAGGAAAGATGCCAATGACGAACAGGATGTGGTCGAGACCCTGGGGACGATGTGGGTGAACCCGAGCTGCAGGCAGGTGCCCACGACCTGCCATTGAGTCGGCGGCGTGAGCTCGCCCAGGAGCATCGGCTCGGTCTCGTACTCGCCCACGTTCCAGTAGGTGATGACCTCGTCGCTCCGGTCGTGGATCAACAGCTCGAGCTCGTGCGCCTGGCCCACAGGATCCGCCTGTCAATCGAGTCCGAGGACTGGCGGCAGGACGATAGCAGCCCGGCGGATCTCCGAGGCGACGAGTGCGTCGGCGCCTCGACAATCGCCGTTCAGGATGCGAAAGTGGTTGGAATTGTGCTCCGCAGGGGGCTATGATGGCGGAAACTCGCTTCCTGATGCTGAGGTCAGAATCATGATGATTACCAAGAAGGCCATTCCCCGGCGGACGGTGCTCCGGGGCGTCGGCGCCACGCTCGCGCTGCCGCTGCTCGACGGGATGGTGCCGGCCCTCACCGCGCTGTCGAAGACCCCGGCCCGGCGGGTTCCCCGTTTCTGCACGGTGTACGTGCCGAACGGGATCATCATGAAGCACTGGACGCCGGCCGCCGAGGGGAGCGCCTTCGAGCTTACGCCGACGTTGAAGCCGCTCGAGGCCCATCGCCGGCAACTGCTGGTGCTGAGCGGGCTCGACAACACCGGCGCCAGCTCGCGCACCGGGAACCCCGGATCGCACGCCAAGCCGGCCGGCGCCTTCCTGACCGGGGTCGAGCCGCTCCAGACGACGAGCAGCGCCAGCCTGGACCTGGGCATCTCCATGGATCAGATCCTGGCGAAGACGATCAGCCAGGACACGCCCCTCCCGTCGCTGGAGCTGGGCCTGGAGGGCGCCGACACCGTCAACGGCGTCGGCACGTGCGGCGTCGGCTTCAATTGCGCCTACCAGAACACCCTGGCATGGGCCAGCCCGTCGACGCCGCTGCCGGTGGAGCCGAACCCGCGCGTGGTCTTCGAGCGGCTGTTCGGCGACATCGGCAGCACGGATCCGGCCACGCGGAGCGCCCGCCTGCGCCGGCAGAACAGCATCCTCGACTCGGTGCTCGACAAGGTCCGCCACCTGCACGGCAATCTCGGGCGCCGCGACCAGCGGAAGATAGACGAGTACGTCACCTCGGTTCGCGAGATCGAGCGGCGCATCCAGAACGCCGAGGCGAACGGCCGCGAGTTGCCGCTGGTCGAATCGCCGGCCGGCATTCCGGTCGACTACGACGAGCACGCGCGGCTGATGTTCGACATGCAGGCGCTCGCGTTCCAGACCGATTCGACGCGCGTCATCACGTTCCAGATCGGCCGGGAGCAGAGCGGTGCGACGTACCCGCAGATCGGCGTTTCGGACTCGCACCACCCGATTTCGCACCACGGCGGCGACAGACAGAAGATCGCCGCCCTGCAGCGCATCAACGCCTACCACGTCTCGCTGCTCGGCTACTTTCTCGACAGGCTGGCCGCGACCGACGACGGCGAGGGTTCGGTGCTCGACAACGCGGTCATCCTTTACGGCAGCGCCCTCAGCGAGGGCAACCGGCACGATTCCCGGAACCTCCCGCTGCTGCTCGCCGGCGGGGCGGGCGGACGCATCGAGAGCGGCCGCCATCTCAGGTATCCGGCCCGCACCCAGCGGCTGACGAACCTGCAATTGACGCTGCTCAACATGCTGGGCGTGCCGGCGGAGAAGTTCGGCGACAGCACCGGCGAGCGGCTCGGCGAGCTGTCCGGCGTCGCGCGGGCGACCACGGGCTAGGACTGCCCGTGCCCCGGATCTCCGACCAGTCCGACGGCATCACCGAGGCGCGCCGGCGGCGGCAGAGCGGGCGAAGGTGGCGAGCACGCGCAACTCGCCATCGGAGAACAGCAGGTCGCCGGGCAGGTCGGGCACCTCGCGTCCGAGCTGGACCATCAACTGGATCCGCCACCCGATGACCATCTTGATGGCCATGGCCCGTTCGAGCCGCTCGGCCGTGTGGTGCTGCAACTCCTCGACCTTGCAGCCGGATTTGAGGACCCGGAAGTACTCTTCGATGCGCCAGCGCCGGGCGTACCAGCGCAGGATGCGCGTGGCGTCGGCGGTGCTGGTCACCCGCAACGTGGTCAGCAGGAACCACTCCAGCGGCTCGGCCGCGGGCGGCGGCTGTTCCTCGCGCACATGGACGACCCACAGTGCGACCGGCGCGGCGCCGGGGCAGGGCAGCGCCACCTGCTGGTAGCGCAGTTTCACCTCGGCGACGCGCGCCGCCCGGCGGTCCTTGCGGGCCTGTTTGCTGGCCTTCGCCCGCGCGCTCAGCCGCTGCACCTCGACCTTGGCGGCGCCGCGGGCGGGCGCGTTGCGCACCTGGTCGAACAGACGGCGCGAGACCGTCTGCCCGTCGGGCGTCTGCTCCTTGCCGGGAACGCGGTCGACCTTCGCGCGGATCAGCAGGTCGACCTGCGGGGCGTGTGCGCGGCGCTCGACGAACAGGTCGAGGAAATCGGCCTCGCGGTCCATCACGCACACCACGCGGGTCTCGGACAATTGCTCGGCTGCCTGCGCGCAGTCGCGCAGCCCCTCGATCCAACGGAACGACTTGCGCTCCTCGCGCGGCTTCGGGGTCGGCTCGCCTTCCGCCTCGGAGTTCGCCGACGCGGGCGCGTCGAAGGCGGCCCGCAGCACGCCCAACGCCACCCCGTCGGGATTGACGGCCAAGGTCGTGTGCAACTCCAGGCCGCGCGCCACCGCCCCGGTCTGGTTCGAGCCGATGACCCCCAGCCCCTGCGTCTGCCCGCGCCGGGTGAAGTTCAACCGGGTGCCGTCCTGGATGCACAGCACCGTGTCGTGCGCCTGCATCCGGCGCAGCGTGCGCTCGCGATGCGGCGCGAGGATGTTGTCGACCGTCACCGCGCTGTCGGCGGGCTGGTCGATCAGCCGGTAATGGCCCTTGACCATCGCGCGCGCGCCGTGGGCGGCGCCGGTGATGGCGCGCATCGGAGACTCTGCCATTTGCTGCGCGCTCTGCACCAGGTTCAGCTCTTCAACGTCGAGCAGATCGATGCGGAAGTCGAGGCCGTGCAGGTTCACCTTCCCCTCCAGGATGCCGTGGAAGGCGAAGGTGTCGTTCGGACAGGTAGAGATGCCCAGGTGGATCGGTGTCACGCGGCGGGACTCCAGGCGGGCCGGTGCAGCAGGTCGACCGCGACGAGATAGGCCGCGTCCAGGGCCTCGGGCATCTGCCAGCGCTCGAATCGCCGGTCGCCGACGGCGTTGGAGATGCCGCGGACGATGGCCAGCGGAACCCCGGCGAACCGGCACGCCAGGGCCACCGCGAAGCCTTCCATGTCTTCGGCCACCGCGCCGGGGAACAGATCCCGGCGCTCGCGGGCCTAGGCTTCCGTCGCCGAAGCGGTACACACCGTCAGCAGCGGGCCGGCCGCGGGCGGAACAGGACAGGCGAGCGGGAGCGCATCGGGCTCGTCCGCCTCGGCGTCGCCGCTGCGCGGCCAATGACGGAACCCGAGGGCGTTCGCCGACACGAACGAGGCGACGCCGACCCCGACCCCGTGCATCAGCACCGACGGAAAGACGGCGGCGGTGCCTACGGGAGCCCGCGGGGGTCGAAGGTGCCGCCGATGCCGACAAGGACTACCCGTTCGGGCTCGTGGACCGCAATGGCGTGGCGGGCCTGTGCGGCCGCCGCCACCGGCCCGAAGCCGCACAGCTCGCAGGGCGCGTCGACCCCAAAGCCCCGCTGGCGGGCGAGGTGGCGGCGCTCGGTCTCGGTGGGGACCAGCACCAGGGTGTCGGGAGCGCTCGTCACCCCCTGGTCTCGCGCCGGACCATCCCGGTCTCCTGGGCCGCCTCGGCCACCGCCTCTTGCCACAGCCTCCTAGCGCTCCGCTCCGGTCGCCAGGTTGGACTTGTTGGTCCAGAAGATGTCGATCCCCCCGAAGCTGTTGTCCTCGCGGTACGAGAACCAGGTGAAGGTGGTGTCATCCGGCGGTAGGGCCGGACACATGTCGGCGGCCGCGGTGTTCACCTGCGGTCCCAGGTTCACCGCGGGCGCCCAACTGTTCGGTCCCGTCTGCATCGCCGACCAGATGTCCATGCCACCCTGGCCGCCCGGACGGCCCGAGGTGAAGTAGACCCGGCCGCCAGCGTCCTGCGAGAAGTGGAACTCCTCGGCCGCGGTGTTGATGTTGGGCCCCTGGTTCACCGGCTCCTGCCAGACGCCGCCGGCGCCCTGCCGCGAGCACCAGATGTCCGACCCGCCGTAGCCGCCCTCCCGGCGCGAAGCGAAGCACAGCGTCTCGCCGTCGTTGAGGATGGCCGGACAGTGCTCGTTGCCGGCGTCGGTGCTGATCGGATAGCCGAGTAGCTCGGGTGTCGTCCACGCGCCGTCGACCTTCCGCGTGACGAACAGATCGCTGGCGTTGCGGGGGTCGCTGGTCGCCAGCCGGTCCGACTTGAAGTAGATGGTGCTGCCGTCGGCGGTGATCCACGGTTCCCGGTCGTCGCCGAGCCGCAGCGGGTCGACGTCGGTGGCCGGGGCGGAATTGACCGGCTGCCCCATGTTGACCGGCGTGTTCCAGCGGCCGGTCTCGGCGTCGAACGTCGCGATGTAGAGATCCTTGGGGTCGCCGGGCACCGCGCCGAGGTCCTCGCGGGCGCTGCAGTAGACCATCGTGCCGTCGGCCGCGAACGACAGCTCGCCCTCGGCCCAGAGCGTGTTGATCGGCTCGCCGAAGTTGTGCACGGCGCGCTCCACCCAGCTCTCCTGCGCCGCCGCCGGGGACGCCGCGGTCAGACATACGACGACGACTCCGATGCCCCACGCCGCGCCGGTCATCCGTCTGGTCATGTCCATCCTCCTCAATTGCTGTCGGATCATAGGGTACGCTGGGCTGACCTGTTCGATGCCTGTCCTGCTCTTCGCCCTTCTGGAGATCGCGTTCTTCCCCTTCCAGCTCATTGGATCGCTGGCCTACCCCTTCCGGGTCCGGTTCGTGAACATGCCGCGCGGCATCTCGGGGACGGCCTACGAGCCGTACATGGCACGGCTGCTGCTCCACCACACCGCGAGCCGCAACGACGAGCCGGCCGAGAGGATCGCGCCGCACCTCCCCGCGCTGTCGCCTCGGGTCCTGCGGGCTGGAGCTCCAGAACTTCGAGGCGTTCGGAGGCGAGGCCGAGCGTGGGACGCCTCTCGGCGGGCTGATCGTCGCCGGGCTGCCCGATCGGCCCGCCAAGGGGTAGTGCGCGTTGCGGGCGGCGGCCTTGCTGCGCCGCCGAGTCGGCAGCGGGAGCCTGTTTTGCGCCCTTGCGCCCGATTCTGCACGATCTGCACGGAAAAGGCAGTGGAAATGTCTATTCTTCGCTAGACTGTGTTCATGCTGCTGCGATTCCGGGTTTCCAACCACCGCTCGATTCTAGAGCCGGTGGAGCTGTCGATGACCGCCGTCGACGAGGACCGGGCGGCGACGCGAAGGTTCGACGGCCTGTCGGAGCCCGTCCTGACCGTCGCCGGAATCTACGGGCCCAACGCGTCGGGCAAGTCCAATGTGCTCGACGCCATGGCTTGGCTGTCGATGGCCGTTGCCACGTCGCTTCGAGGCTGGGAGGATTACATTCCGCGCGATGCTCACAGGTTCGGCACGGGGCCTGCCTCTCCAACGGAGTTCGATCTGGACCTGGAAGTCGACGGCGTCCGATACGCGTATCGGCTCGAAGTGGACGACTCGGCCGTGCTGTTCGAGAGCCTGGACAGCTATCCGGAAGGACGACGGCGAAACCTCTTCACACGCCGGAAGAGCGAAATCGACTTTCGCCGGGGCCTCGAAGGAACCCGGGGAATACGGGACTTGCTGACTCCAACGACGCTGGCGCTCTCCGCGGGCAGGCGGGTAGGTGATACCGACTTCGGAAGCGTCGGGCGAACGCTGGCGACAATGCGCGTTCTTGGGCTCCGGAAGAGACGGTCTCTTCGGGCCGGTGGCGGCGGCCCGGTCGACTCCACGATACGTTTGCTCTTCGAGGATGACGCCAATCAGCTACGACTCTTTGACACTCCAGAAGATCGACCGGCGGTCACGGATCCTGGCGTTGCGATGGACTTGCTTCGCTTCGCGGATCCGGGAATTGACGATTTCGTGATGATCGAACAGGAATCCGGGCGCCTCGGGGAACTTCGTCGTCACCTTGGTCTCGTACATCGCGGAGAAGGTAAACCGGTCACCTTCGATCTGGAGGATGAATCTGCCGGAACCCAGACCTGGTTCCGTCTGATCGGTCCGGCGTTCGCGGCGCTCAGATTCGGTCGGGTCCTCCTGCTCGATGAGATCGACGCGAGTCTTCATCCCCGTCTCTCAGCCCGACTGATCGAGATCTTCCAGGATCCCCAGACCAATACCCGCGGGGCTCAACTCGTCTTCACCTCCCACGACACGTCCCTGCTGAACGGCTTGAACCGCGACGAGGTCTGGCTCACCGAGAAAGCGCCCAACGCCACCACGCGCCTCGTTGGCTTGGCCGAGTTCGGCGGTGAACGCGTGAGGAGGTCTCTGAACCTGGAGAGAGCCTACCTGCAAGGCCGATTCGGGGCCGTTCCCGAAGTCGACCAGGTCGCAGTCCGCAGAGCCCTGGGGCTCGTTTCTCGGCCTCGCGATGGCTGAGCCGACTGGACGCAGGCCGCGCAAGGACCGCTCGCTCCGCCGCAGGGTCGCGTTTCGCACGCCCAAGCGGACTTTCCTGGTGTTCTGTGAGGGCACGAGGACCGAGCCCGACTACATCAAGGCGCTGAGACAGGAGCCAGCGGTCCGCGACTTGGCCTCGGTTGACATCCGCGTTGACCTGCACGCGAGTGGCGCCGTGCCGTTGACCCTGGTGAACGCGGCCGCCGAAACCCGGATTCGCACATCCCAAGAGCAAGGCGAGGTCGACGAGGTATGGTGTCTCTTCGACATCGAATGGCCCAAGAACCACCCCAATCTTCCTGAAGCCATAGCCAGGGCTGAAGTGAACGACATCCGTCTTGCCATTTCAAATCCGTGCTTCGAGCTATGGCTGGCGCTCCATTTCGAGAACCGCACCGCGTGGCTCGACAACGACGCTGCCGGGAAGCTACGCCGCGACCACGACAAGAGTTCGGGCAAAGGATTGGATGGCTCGGAGTACATGCCCCGGCGAGCCGACGCGGCACAACGTGCGCGTGCCTTGACGGCCAAGCACGCGGGAGACGGAACCGAGTTCCCGGACGACAATCCATCGTCGGGCATGTACCTCCTCCTTGAGGCGATAGCGTCCAAAGTGGTCCTGATCGCCGGCGCCCGATCTACCCGTTCCTCATCGCGCTAGAGATCCCCGGGCAGGATGATCCCGAGCTTCCGGCGCTCCTCCCGCCACAACTCGATCATCCGTCCATGCACGTCGGGCTCCTCCGTCTTCAGGTCCCGTGCCTCGCCCGGGTCGGCGTCGAGGTCGTACAGCTCGAACCTGGACTCGTCGAACGGGCCTTCGCGGGTGACCAGCTTCCATCGGCCCTGGCGAACGAACGCTCGCCCCAGGTGATAGAGCGTGGTCACGTAGTCGTCGTCATGAACCCTGTCGCTGCGGCCGGAGAGCAGCGGGAGCATGGTCTCTCCCAGCATCGGCCGCACCTCTCCGCCCGCGGGATAGACGCCGCCGGCGAGGTCGATCAGCGTGGGGGCGATGTCCATCACCGTGACATGACTGTCCGTGATGACGTCGGTGTGATTCACGCCGGCGCCGGCAATGATCATGGGGGAGACGATGCCCCCCTGCAGGGTGAAGGTCTTGTAGCGCTGGAAGGGTGCGGAGCTCGCTTCGGCCCAGGACGCGCCGTAGGACACCCAGGACCCGGGCCTGCCCATGTTGGCGTAGTCGTTGTCGTAGTGCGCGCGGACGTAGGGCATCCTGACGCCGCGGTTGTAGAAGTCGTCCGACGCGGCGCCGTTGTCCGACAGGAAGATGACGAGCGTGTTCTCGGTCAGGTCCCGGCGTCCGAGGTACTCGAGGAGCCGGCCGACGTGGAAGTCCAGGTTCTCGACCAGCGCCGCGTACAGCTCCATCTTGCGGGCCTCGACCCGCTGCCGAGATTCGGTCAGCTCGGACCAGGGAGTGATGGCCGGGTTGCGCGGGGGCAGCCGCGCGTCGGCCGCGACGATGCCTGCACTCTTCAGCTCTTCGAATCGACGGACTCGCAGGGCGTCGTAGCCCTCGTCGTACCGGCCCTCGTACCGGTACAGGTAGTCGTCCGGCACTTGCAGGGGGGCATGGGGGGCGGTGTAGGCGGCCACCGCGAAGAAGGGGCGGCCGTCCGCTTGGTTGCTCTCGATGAAGCCGAGCAGCTCGTCGGTGAACAGCTCGGACGAATAGGCGCCGGCGGGCCATTCGGCCGGTTGCCCGTCGCGCGTGTACGCCGATCCGCCGGGACGATAGCCGACCGCGCTGAAGTGGCTGCCGGCCCCGTGCAGCAGCGAGAACGAACGGTCGAAGCCCGCGGCGAAGGGACTGTGCTCCTGGGTGTCTCCGAGGTGCCACTTGCCCGCGAAGTAGGTGTGGTAGCCGGCGTCCCCCAATACCCTGGACACGGGAACGACCCGGTCGGACAGGCGGCCCTCGTAGCCGGGAATCGCCAGGTCGTGGGCGAGCGTCGGAACGATCACCTGCCGCCCCATGCCCGCCACGTGGTTGTTGTTGCCCGTGTACAGCATCGCCCGCGTCGGCGCGCACATGGGCGCGGTGTGAAACCGGGTGAAGCGGATGCCCTCGGCCGCCAGCCGATCGATGTTGGGAGTTCGTATGTCGCTGCCGTAGGCGCCGAGGTCGGCATACCCGAGATCGTCGGCGATGATGAGAAGGATGTTCGGCCGGCGCGCCTCCTGGCCCCCGAGCACCGGAGACGAGGCGGCCAGGAGCAGCAGCACGCAGACCCACGTCAGTCCGTTCCGCGAAGGCATTGATGTCTCGCGCGAACGGGTCAGTCCGGACTGGTGCAACTGAAGTGCTCCTCCGGCGCGCGGCCCGTCCGGACTCGGCGGCGCTACCGCAGCTCGCGTGGAAGCGCCTCGCCTTCCAGCAGCAGGTACAGGTGCGCCTCGAGCTGCTGCATGCCGGCCTCGCCGTCGAGCGACATCTGCCCGTCGCCGTCTACGTCGAAGCCTTCGGCGATCTGATAGGCCAGGGCGCGAACGCGGGCCACGAGCGGCGCCGCGCGCCGGATCGAGACGGCTTCGCTGAGCTGCCGGGCCAGCCCGGCGGCCTGACGCGCGCTGGCGAGCATGCCGGCCGCGATCCGGGAGACATGTCCGGCATGCGCCCGCAGGTTGTCCGAGGCCCCCGACTCGCCGGCCGCCCGTTCCAGGTGACTGACCAGCGCCTCCACCGCAGGGATCACGCCGAACCCGAGACCCGGCCCCGCCGCCCCTTCGGCCGGCTCCAGCAGATGGAGTACGTGCCCGGCGTGCCGCCGCATCGCGCCGTAGTCGCTCAGGTCGCCGGCCGCGAAGTTGGCGTGGAGCACCAGCGTGCCGATCTCGGCCGAGGCGGTGGCGGCCAGGCTCCGTCCCCCGGGCGCGCCGGGAAAGCCGTAGGCGACGTGTCCCACGTGCGCGGGCGCGTTCTCGCCCGGGAGCGCGGTGGCGTCACCGTTGGGCACGTGCTTCTCGATCATCCGGCGCCGGACGACGCCCCCGTAGACGTTGCCGGCCGAGTCGACGCCCACGCCCTCGGCGCCGCTGTGCTCGATGGCGGTCGGCTCCAGGTCCTCGATCAGATACTGGCCCGACCCGTCGCGCGCGCTCCCCACCCGGATCCCCTTCTTCCAGCCCGGGTTGTCGGTGCCGTAGGACTCGGAGTCGGCCACGTAGATCCGGTCGTCGGCGCCGATGGCGATGCCGCTGGGACGGCCGAACTGATACCAGACGTCGAGCAGCGTCCCCTGCTGGTCGAAGATCTGGATCCGGTTGTTGGCCCGGTCGCCCACGAACAGGCGGCCCTGGGAGTCGAGCGCGATCGTGTGCGGCACGTTGAACTCGCCGGGACCGGAGCCGGTGCCGCCCCAAGACAGCAGGAACGTGCCGTCGGCCGCGTACTTGGTCACCCGGTTGGCGCCGCGTGCGAAGCTGTGCCCCTCGGTGATGAAGATCTCGCCGCCGGGGGCGACGACGACGCCGGTCGGCTCGTTGACCAGCGGGGGGTCTCCAGCCGTGCCCCGCTCGCCGATGGTCATCAGGTGGTTGCCCTCGGCATCGAACTTCACAACCTGGTGCCCGCGCTGGTCGGCCACCCAGACGTTGCCCTCGTGGTCGACGTCGAAACCGTGCGGGAAGTCGAACATCCCCGAGCCCCAGCTCAGGAGCAGCCGGCCCGACGGGTCGAGCTTCAGCAGCGCCGGCTCGCTCCGCCCGGTGCAGGAGTTCTGGAGACACCGGCTCAGGAGGTAGATGTTGCCGTCGGGCCCCTCGCCGGCGCCGATGAACGACGCCCGCTCGTCGTAGGCGCCGGGCACGTACGGATCCGGCAGCTCGCCCCACGGGTGCACGCGGGCGTAGGGGTTGGGCAGGTCGTTGGTGGGCGCGACCCGGGTCTGGTCCTGGAGCTGTGCGTGCGCGGGCGCGGCGACCGCCGCCAGCAGCGCCGCGGCCAGCGTGACGACGGTCAACGTGGAGAGCATCGGGTACCGCATGAGCTGTCGCCTCCTCGGCTGTCAACGGATCGCGTCATCCGGCAGCCGCGGAGCGGCGCCCGGGAACCACTGACTGTAACATTGGCCGTCAGCAGGACGAACAGTCGTCTGGAGGGAGGGTTAGATGGACGGCGACGGCAACCTGTGGGCCGGCGACAGCGGTCCGTTCGGCGACGATCCCACCACCGCCGGGCGCGGCTTCCAGCTCCACAAGTTCAGCCAGGACGGCGAGTTGCTGATGAGCCTCGGCCGGGCGGGCGGTGTCGGCGGCGGGCGAGGACACCTTCATCGGTCCGACGGCCTGTGCGGTGGCGCCGAACGGCAACATCATCGTCGCGGACGGGCACTGGCCGCGGCCCTCCACCGCCCAGCAGGACGGCGACCGGCTGGTGGAGATCACCACCGACGGCGAGTTCGTGCGGGCGGTCGGGCGGTTCGGGCTCGGTCCGGGGGAGTTCATGGGGGCGCACGCGCTGGCGTTCGACTCGCAGGGGCGGCTGTTCGTCGCGGACCGGTCGAACAACCGCGTCCAGATCCTGGACGCGGACCTGAACTTCGTCGACGAATGGCGGCATTTCGGACGGCCCAGCGGCATCACGATCCTGGCCGACGACACGCTGATCGTGGCCGACTCGGAGTCGGGCTCACCGATCCCGGGCCCGCCGGTCGCTCCCGAGGGCGGCGGCCGCTCGCCCCGCAATCCGGGCTGGCAGGTCGGCATCCGGATCGGCAGCGCGAAGGACGGCTCGCTGCACCACTTCATCCCTGGCACGCGACCGGAAGGGATGGCGGCCGACGAGGCGGGCAACGTCTTCGCCGGCCTGACCAGCGGCTGTGACGTCAGCCGGTCCGGCGGGTGCCTGCAGAAGTGGGTGCCGAGGAGCCCGCGGTGAAACCCCGCGGGCAGGCAGCAGGACTTGACGTCTGCGCCGGGTAGCACTAGCGTTGTGACGTACGCCCCGGGTCCGCCTCTGCCTTCCTGGTACGCGCCCGGGGTTCAGCCCCTCCTGGCCGCACCAGGCCGCTACTGCGACTCGTCGTCCCCCTCGGCCGCGCGGGCCGCCGCGAGCTCCTCGTACTCGGCGCCGTCGAGATAGGTGATGCCGATCCAGGCGTGCGACATCTCGTCGACGCCCCGCGCGCCGAACACCACCCACTGGTCCGGGTCGGGGTTGATCCGGTTCGCCGCCGTGTTGTCCCACTTCGCGCGCAACATCAGCACCGTGCCCTTCGGCAGCAGCGGCTGCGCGTCGTCGTTGTAGACGTACGCGATCTGCCAGTTGTGGTCGTAGCGGTTGACGTTGCTGAGCAGCTCGCGGCGGCCGTCCGGATAGAGCACCGTCATCGACATCTCGGTGCCCCGCATGTGCATGTGGGGCCGGAAGCTCTGGATCAGCGCCGGCTGCTCCATGACGTACTGGTCCTCGAGTACCAGGTGCCCGTGCGGCGGAATGAGGATGTCGCTGGCCCGCAGCCGCTCGCGATGGGTGCCGTCGACGTAGAACTGCCGCTCGCCGGCGGTCACCTTGTCAGGCACCTCGCCCTCGGGATAGAGCCACACGCCGACCTCGGCCACCTCCGTCACCTCTTCGCCCACCGGGAAGTAGTGGAGGCTGAAGCGGAGGGTGCTCGGCCCCGGCGGCAGCAGCTTGCCGACTCCCTCGGGCAGCAGGTCCCACCGCTTGCCGATGCCCATGCCGACCAGCCGCACCGACGGCGGCCGTTCCCCCTCGGGCGCCTCCGTGCTCCGCAGCGTGGCGTGCCCGTGGTGCGTGACCTTGATCCCGATGGGGTAGGACGGCTTGAACTCGGCCGCGCGAATGTACCGCGGCGCGTCGAAGCCCTCGAACTTGAGCTCCGGGTTCCACCACTGGTCCTGTCCGTTGGCGACCACGTGGTAGGGCGTCGAGCGGACGACGAAGTCGGGCGGCCGGCCGAGCATCGCCTCTACTTCCCATTCGTCGGCGCGGGGGAACTCCAGCGCCTCGGGCAGGTCGGCCCGGTCGCCCTGCGGCGCGCCCGCGTCCACCCACCGGACGACGGTGTCGATCTCGTCCTGCGTCAGGGAGATGTCGTTCTTGTAGTCCTGGATGCCCACGGTCGTATCGAGGTGCCAGGGGGGCATGAGGCGCCGTTCCACCCGATCACGGATGCTGCGCGCCCAGGGGCGCACCTCGCGATAGGTGAGCAGCGACATCGGCGCGATGCCGGCGGGCTGGTGACAGTGCTGACACGACCGCTGCAGGATCGGCGCGACGTTCCGGTTGAACGTGGGCTCCGTGTCGACCGCCCCGGACGCGCCCGCGACGCCGGATTGCGCCTGGGCCCGGCCTGCACCCGCCAGCAGGAGGACCACGGCCATCCCGAAGCCGGCCGCCGAGAGCCACCGCCCGCCAACGAACCTGTCCACCTTGGCCATGATCTTCTCCCCCGGACGGCCCCGATCGGCGATCACGGCGTGACCGTGACCGGCACGAAGCCGTTGGTCCAGCAACACTGGAACTCGAACTCCCGTATCACGTTGAACGCGAGCACCCGCAGCAGGTAGTCGCCCGGCTCGGAGAAGGTCACCGTGGTGGTCACCTGCGCCCCGCCCTCCAGCCCCCAGGCGTCCGGCTCGACGACGGCGGTCCGCTCGGCGAACGTGACGTCGCCGGGCCCCTGGTGCTTGAACCACTTGACGTTGATCGGACGCTCGTCCTCACCGGCCACGGCGTCGCGGGCCACCCACGCGCCGAGCTCGAACGGCACCTCGACCTGCGCCAGTCGTCCCGCGCCGGTGATCCCGCGCGGCCCGCGCCCGGCGGGCCCCGCCGGCGCCCAACGCAGCAGCGGCGACATGCTCGACCGTCCCGGAAACTCCCACCCGGCCAGCTCGTAGGAGGGGCTGGTCAAACGCCCCGGCACCGCGAGCGTCTGCCCGCGCACGTGCAGCGTCCAGACCACGTCGCGGTCGCCGAAGTCCGCCGGCACCGTCACGGTGAACGCGCCCCAATGGCGCCGGTCGCTGTCGGGGACCGGCTCGAACCGGGTCGGCTGGCCCCCGTCGAACTCGGCCGGCGCGATGAAGTTGTCGGTCCCCAGGGGGATCTCCAGCGTCTCCACGGTGTTCACGTTGAAGTAGCCGAACGACAGCTCGAAGGTGCCGTCTCGGTTCCGGTACCAGCCCTCGAAGATCGGCACCACGGGACCGCCCGACGGCCGCAGCAACTGGATCTCGAACTGCGTCTCGCCCGGGTTGGCCACCCGCCGCTCCGACGCCCGCTGCGCCGCGAGGTCTGTCGCGCCGAGCGCGATGGTTGCCCCGAGGGCGACCGCAAGCTGTCCGGTCCTTCTCATCTCCCGGCGCGCCTCCACCCCGACCGGAGGAATCTCCAGTAGTGGCAAGGACGCATCTTAGCGCATCCCCGGACCGGCCGGTGTCGGCCGACGTCGGCCGACCCGGACCGGGGTCCGGCGCGAGCTACTCGGATTCAGACAGGTCGGTAAGCCGCCACAGGTGCGAGCGGGTCCGGATGAACAGGTTCCCGCGAGCGATGGCCGGGCTCGACATCGCCACCTCCTCCAGCGCGTTGGTGGCGACCAGCCGGAAGCGGTCGTTGCTGTCGAGCACGTAGGTGTCGCCGTCCTCGCTCAGCACGAAGACCATCCCGTTGTAGGCCCACGGCGACGACGTGAAGCCGGTCGCCCCCCGCGCCACGCGGCGGCGCACCTGCTGCGTCTGGATCTGCTGCTCGGTGAAGTACAGCTCCTCGCCGGTGCGCGCGTCGTGCACCGTGAAGAAACCGCGGTCGAGCAGCGTGAAGTAGTAGTCGCCGTAGACCAGCGGGGTCGGGTGGTACGGCCCGGCGGCATCCTGGAACCAGACCACGTGGTCGCTGCTGGTCGCGCCGTCCGGCAGGGTGATGTCGCCCTCGGCGCCGGGGCGGATGGCATAGACCGGCCGGACCGCATCGCCGACGTAGCCCGACATGACGTAGAGCAGGCCGTGGGCGGCGAACGGCTGCGGGATCGAAATGGAGTTCATCCCGCGGAAGCTCCACAGCTCCCGGCCGTCGAGGTCGTACGAGCGCACCAGGTCGCTGCCCGTCGTCACCAGCTCGGTGCGGCCCTCGTGCTCCCAGACGAAGGGCGTCGACCAGTTGGTCCCCTCGTCGCGGTCATCCCGCCAGCGCTCCACCCCGGTCGCGGCGTCGAGCGCCACCAGGAACGATTCGTCGTCGTTGTCGTTGACGACGTAGAGCGTCCCGTCGTGCAGCACCGGCGAGGCCGCGGGTCCCCACCCGAGGCGGGTGTCCGTCGCCTCGAAGCGCCGCTCCCAGACGATGGCGCCCTCCATGTCGAGCGCGTACACGCCGACGTTGCCGAAGTAGGCGTAGACCCGCTCGCCGTCGGTCACCGGCGTCGACGAGGCGTAGGTGTTCTTCAGGTGGCGGTCGAAGTCCGGCTCGCCGGTGTGCACCTCCGACGTCCACAGCACGTCGCCGCTCTCGAAGTCGATGGCCTGCACCAGCCAGTGGTGGACGGCCACCGAGCGCTCCATCAGGTCGCCCGGCTCCGGGTCGCGGAACCGCCCGCCGGACGGCATCGGCTGCGGGGAGCCGTAGGGGAAGTAGAGCCCCATGCGCGGCTCTTCCTCCTCGCCGTCGCTGATGACCGTGGTCAGGAAGATGCGGTCGTCCCAGATCACCGGCGACGACCAGCCGAGCCCGGGGATCGGCGTCTTCCAGACGACGTTGTCGGTCGTGCTCCAGGTGAGCGGCAGCCGCGGATCGTCGTCGGCCGTCGACATGGCGTCGGCGCCCCGGAAGGCGGGCCAGTTCTCGGACTCCGCGGAGAGCGCCGTCACGGTTGCGCTGAGGGCGAGCAGGACGGCGGTGACGACGGCGAGTGCGGCGGAACGGAATCGTGCGTGGCGCATCGGATCTCCCTTGATGTCGGCGGTTGCCGCCGCGATTATACGCAGGGTCGGTTGCGGCGGCGTCAGGCCTCCGGGCCACGCAGCCGCTTCGCTTCGAGTCGAACGAACTGCCGCGGGCGCAGCCCTCCAAGGGCTGTGATCAGTTCCGGCAGGAGCTGCTCGATGGACTCGATACGGTTGGTTGGTGCCGCCAGGACGACCAGGGCCACCGGGAGTTCCTTCCAGTTCTGCTGAAACTCCATGCCCTGATCCGCGGTAAGAACCGCGTCGAACGATGCTCCAGCCGCGCGCAGCAACTCACCGTTGCTCAGGCCGGTCCAGCCCATCTGTGAGACCGTGCGAACGTCGTGCCCCGCCAACGGCCGCGGCAGCGACTCATCGAGCAGGATGCGCACGAGCGACCAGGAGGTTCTTGGCGCCCTCGATCGCTGCGACTGCCTGTTCGCGAGTCACCGAGGGAAAGTGATCCAGAAAGGTGTCGAGGCTGTCGCCTGCCGCCAGGTAGTCGAGCAGATTCTTGATTGGGACCCTGGTTCCGGCAAAAACGGGGGTGCCGCCAAGAACCGCAGTATCGCTGCGAATGACGGATTCGAGGGCAAGCATGGTAACCACAGTTGACTACTTCTGCATCGTACACGGGACGCGGCTCGTCCTCAACCGACGATGGCTCACGAGCAGTAACAGCAGACTGTGGCACGGCGAGCGGCGCCCATGACTCGTCAACGTCTCATCGAGACGCGCCTGAACCCCAGTTCGGCCGCAACCCTTGATTGAGCGGCAAGATTGCCCTGTTACAGGCTCTATTCTTGGGTAAAATAGCACATATTGTACGCCAGATTACTCCCCACTCCCACGCGTTCGGTCTTCCTGTTCGGCCCTCGGGGCACCGGGAAGACAACCTGGATCCGCGACCGGTTTCCGACCGCCACCACGTACGACCTGCTCGATACGCGCGAGGCGTTGCGGCTGACCAAGACCCCGGACGCTCTGTACCGAGAGCTCGCCGCGCTCCCCGCCGGATCCTGGGCGGTCGTCGACGAGGTGCAGAAGGTCCCCGAACTGCTGAACGAGGTGCATCGGCTCATCGAAACGCACCGTCTGCGCTTCGTGCTCTCCGGTTCCAGCGCACGCAAGCTGCGGCGGCGCGGCGTCAATCTGCTTGCCGGCCGGGCGATCACGACGACCATGTTCCCGCTGGTGTCGGCCGAGCTGGACTTCGAGCTCGACGTCGAGCGGGCGCTCTCGTACGGCACGCTGCCGATGACCCTGGTCGGCGACGACCCGCTGGACTACCTGCGCACGTATGCCGAGACCTATCTGGTGCAGGAGGTACAGGCCGAGGCGCTGACCCGCAACCTCGGCGCCTTCGCGCGGTTCCTCGAGATCGCCGCCCGCCAGAACGCGCAGGCGACCAACGCCACCTCCATCGCCCGTGACGCCGGCATCGACCGCAGGACCGTGCGGAGCCACTTCGCGATCCTGACCGACACGCTGATCGGGTACTGGCTGCCGGCCTGGAAGCTGAAGTCCGCGACCAGGCAGGTGCAGCAGAGCAAGTTCTATTTCTTCGATGGAGGCGTCGTCCGGGCGCTGTCGGGTCGCCTGCCCTACCCGCCGACGCAGGAAGAGCGCGGGCCGTTGGCGGAGACGTTCATCCTGAACGAGCTCCGCGCTTTTCTGAGCTACTCGGGCCGCCACTACCGTCCCCACTACTGGCGGACCTACGACGGCGCGGAGGTGGACGTGCTCTGCGAGACGGCGGCAGGATTCGTGGCGATCGAGATCAAGGCGGCGGCTCGCTGGGACAGGCGCTTCAACCGCGGCCTGCATCGAGCTCGCGAGCATCTCACTCCGCATGCGACGACCTGCTACGGCGTTTATCTGGGCGAGCGCGCGGCACTGTGGGACGACGTGCAGGTCCTGCCGGTGCTCGATTTCCTGAAGCGGTTGTGGAACGGCGAGGTCTTGCGCTGAGGGGGCCGCGGGCGCCCCGATGCGCGTGCGCCCGATGTCCCAATGTACTGTATTCGATCGATGCCGACCATCGATGCAACCATCCGTCCGTTCTCCTCCCGCGCCGACTACGACGCCTGCGTGCGGCTGCAGCGCGAGGTGTGGGGCGAGCACTTCGTGGACGTCGCGTCGGCCACGATCCTGATGGTCTCCCAGCGCGTCGGCGGGGTGTCGGCGGGGGCTTTCGACCCGGACGGCCGGCTGCTCGGCTTCGTCTTCGGCATCAGCGGCATCCGCGACGGCGAGCTGGTTCACTGGTCCGACATGCTCGCGGTGCGGCCCGAGGCGCGCGGCGCCGGGCTCGGGAAGCGTCTCAAGGGCTTCCAGCGGGACCAGCTCATGGAGCGGGGCATCCGCCGCATGCTCTGGACCTACGATCCGCTCGTGGCCCGCAACGCCAACCTGAACCTGAACAGCCTCGGGGCGGCGCCGGTGGAGTACGTCGTCAACATGTACGGCGACACGCGGAGCTCGCTCCACGCCGGGCTGGATACGGACCGCTTCATCGTCGAGTGGAAGCTGGAGGATAACGCCGCACCTGCCGGCGGCATGCCGGCACGGGAGGGGATGGGAACCGCACCGGTCGTGGACCTTGCGTGGTCCGCTGCGGAGCGTCCTCTACCGACGGATCCCTGTGTTCGCGTCGCGGCGCCGGCGGACATCGACGCGCTCAAGGCGACCGCCCCGGCGTGCGCGCAGGCGTGGCGCAGGACTCAGCGCCGCGCGTTCACGTGGTATCTTCGCAGCGGCTACCGCGCGTCAGGCTTCGAGCACCGTCAGGCGCCCGCCGACTCGCACTACCTGGTAACGAGAGCGCCGCAGTCCGCCGGCGGGTCGCCCGAGGCGCCCGCGGCCCAGGGACGATGAGCTTCCGTCTGTCACGCATCACGCTGCGGGAGATCCGGATGACGCTGCGCGAGCCGTTCGAGATCTCGTCCGGCCGTACCACCGGCCGCCGGATTCTGCTGCTGGAGCTCGAAGACGCGGACGGCACGGTCACCTGGAGCGAGTGCGTCGCCGGGGAGCACCCTAACTTCTCGGCGGAAACCATCGACACGGCCTGGCTGGCACTGACGGAGTGGATCGCCCCCCGGCTTCTCGGCGTGAGCATCAGCCACCCGAACGTGATCGACGACATGCTCCGGCGCGGCATCCGTGACCACCCGATGGCGAAGGCGGCGGTCGAGATGGGCGCCTGGGCGCTGTGGGCCGAGCGCGAGGGGACCAGCCTGTCCCGGCTGATCGGCGGCACGCGCCGCACGATCGCCACCGGCATCTCCATCGGCATCCAGGACAGCCCGCAGGCGCTCGTCGACAAGGCCCGTGAGTCGCTGGGGCTCGGGTATCGCAAGATCAAGATCAAGATCCGGCCCGGGGCCGACATCGAGTACATCGGCGCGGCGCGCGAAGCGCTCGGGCCCGAAGCGCCCCTGATGGCGGACGCCAACAGCGCCTACACGCTCGGCCATACCGAGCACCTGGCCGACCTGGACGCCTACCGGCTGCTGATGATCGAGCAGCCGCTCGCGCAGGACGATCTCCGCCGCCACGCGCAATTGCAGGACCGGCTCGAAACACCGATCTGTCTCGACGAGTCGATCCCGCACGCCGCGGCGGCCGAGGACATGCTGGCGCTGGGCGCCGGCCGGATCGTCAACATCAAGCCGGGCCGCGTGGGCGGCTTCACCCAGGCCAGGGCGATCCACGACCTCTGCCAGCATCACGCGGTGCCGGTCTGGTGCGGCGGGATGCTCGAGAGCGGCGTCGGCCGCGCCTACAACGTCGCCCTCGCCTCGCTCCCCAACTTCACGCTGCCGGGCGACGTGAGCCCGAGCGCCCGTTACTGGACCGAGGACGTCGTGACGCCGGAATGGACGATGGACGCCGCGGGCATGGTGGCGGTGCCGGCGGACCGGCCGGGGCTCGGCGTCACGGTCAACAAGGACCGGGTCGACAATCTCACGGTGCGGACACGGACGCTCACGGCGTCGTAGTCCGATGCCATCATGGCGGAATGGAAGAGCAGAGCGTTCGACCTGCCCGAGAATCACGGCTGGCGGGCCAGACCCGGCAACAACGTCTTCGTGGCGAACAGAGGAGCGGTGCATTTCGAGTACCCGTCGGGCTGGGTGATCAAGCCCGAGGGGGATTCCATCTGCCTCTATGACCGAGAGGCGCCCGACGACAATATGCGCCTGCAGGTCTCGGTGCTTCAACTCGGTCCCGATCGATCGATCGTCGACTGGAGCGCAATGCCGCCGCTCGCCAGCCTGATGGAGGATACCGTGCTGGCCGACGACCCGCGGCGGCGCACGCGGAAAGGACCGCTGCTCGGCGCATGCCGCCCCAATCTGGAGTACCTGTGGCTGGAGATGGACTTCATGGACCCGGCCGGCAAGCGCAAGGCGCATTCCAGGGCCTGCCTCGCCCGCGGCGGGAATGTCCAGGCGTTCATCACGATGGAGTACTGGCCCGAAGACCACCGGGCTGCCGACCAGGTCTGGAACGACATGCTGGAGTCGCTGAAGCTCGCCGAATACCTCTACGACGACAACCCGCACTAGCCAGCGCTGCTCAGCGGCGGGCGGCGATACCGCAAACGAGCGCGGGCCTACTATCGATTAAGATGCACATCGCTAATAGTTAGTGTTCGGCGGAAAACCCGCGCGCCGGATTCGGACCATCGACGGACTGCTGCTCCGCTGGCGGACGCAACTGGCGAAGGGGAAATCGAGAGTGCCCGAAGCGGTGCTGGAGCTGTTCCGGGAGAACCCGTTCTGGACCACCACGGGCATCGCCCAACGTCTCGGCATCGCCTTCACCACCGCGGGCAGAGCCATCGAACGGCTGCAGGCCGCGGGCATCGTCGCGCCTGCAGGCGACGCGCAACGCAACCGCGTGTTCTGCGCCAGGCAGATGCTGGAGGTGCTGGAACGGCGGTGAACAGTGCTACGCTACGGACATGAGCGACGCTACGATGTCCAAGACCCCGGCTCCCGGCACGACCGGCGAGACGAAGGCGGTCATCAAGAGTATCGTCGGCACCGGAATCGGACTCGCCACCCTGCTGTTGATGTTGGCCGGCCTGATCATCCAGCAGAACGCCAACGTCAACGCCCGCATCGACGACGTCAACGCCAACGTGAACGCCCGCATCGACGACGTCAACGCCCGCATCGACGACCTGCAGGAAGATATCCGCGAGCTGCGCGCGCTGATAATCGACGCCATCAAGCGCCCCGACCCTGCCGACTGACCCCCCCGGACCCTTCCCAAGTCGCGGGCGGCGCCGGCGGCGGACTCCGGGCGCGGATCAGAATCTGAACCCGGCTCCCTGCGTACGGACACTACAGCGTGGACCTTCCGCAGTCGTCGATGATGCGATGTCGCCTGCACCGGACGCGGTCGGTAGAATGCGTCGGTCAGCGTCTCCCGATGAGCACGACACGAGCCGACCGCACCGCCATCCGCCGGACCGCGCTGTCCCGTCCCGTGGCCCTCGCGCTCGACGACGGCCTCATCCACGAGGAGCGGAGTTTCTTCGACTACGGCTGCGGCCGCGGCGACGATCTACTACGCCTGCACAAGATGGGGATTCCCGTATCCGGCTGGGACCCGGCGTTCTTTCCGGACGAAGAGCGCACATCCGCCGACGTCGTGAATCTCGGCTACGTCGTCAACGTCATCGAAGATCCTGCCGACCGTATCGTCGTGCTCGCCGCGGCGTGGGAGCTCGCCCGACAGGTGCTCATCGTCTCTGCACGCCTCGACTGGGAAGCGACCGACGCCTGCTCCGTAGCCGAATCACCGCAACCCGACGAGCCCCTTCACCGACTCCGCCAGCGC
This sequence comes from Vicinamibacterales bacterium, assembly GCA_965222905.1. Lineage (GTDB taxonomy): Bacteria > Acidobacteriota > Vicinamibacteria > Vicinamibacterales > UBA8438 > WTFV01. The sequence continues at coordinate 1,341,667 of OZ244976.1, forward strand.
CGGCGCGTCGTAACCGACCCCTTCCTTGAAGACCAGCGTCACGTTGCGTATCTCCGCCTCCCGGCGCAACGGGTCGCCGTCGATGACGACCAGGTCGGCCAGCTTGCCCGGCTCGATGGAGCTGAACTGCTCGTCCTCGCCCGCCACGCGGGCAGCGTGTTTCCCACACTGCACGGGTTCACCAAGTGAGCCAAATGTATACCCATAGTTTGCAGAATCTGGTCGATGCAAACTTGGCCATGTGGTTTACGATTATGCTGTTTTCGCAACCATGGGTGCACCAAAGGGACCTAAGCTAAACCAGCTTCAACGGCTCCTGCCCGAAGGGCTCGTCGTGGACGCCGCCTGGCTTGAGGCGCGGGGCTACTCGCGGGGCCTGCGAAGCCGTTATCTGACCAGCGGCTGGCTGGAACAGCCCGTCAGGGGCAGCTATCGGCGACCCGGGGGCAAGCTCCTATGGCAGCACGTCGTCGTCTCCCTGCAGGGGCTGCTGCAGCTCCCTGTGGTTGTCGGGGGCCGTACGGCCCTCGAACTGCACGGCTTCTCGCACTATGTCTCGAAGACCGGCCAGAGGGAGGTCCACCTCTACGGAGACAATCCGCTTCCCGGCTGGGTTCTGAAGCTGGCCCTACAGCAGCGGCTGGTCTTTCATCGCGCCAAGAGGCTCTTCCGGACGCAGAGCGTAGCGGACCAGGCCGGCAGCGTGAGCTGGAAGCCACAGGAACAGTGCTTCTCTGGCGCCGCGCTCCCGGCCAGTGGGAGCCTGACCCGCCTGAGCTGGGGGCAATGGGATTGGCCTCTCGGGGTATCCACGCCGGAACGGGCGATCCTGGAACTGCTCGATGAAGTCCCCGGACGGGAGACCTTCCATCAGGCTGACAAGCTGATGGAGAGCTTGAGCACGCTCAGTCCGCGCCGCCTACAGCGGCTGCTCGAGGAGTGCCGCAACGTCAAGGTCAAGCGACTGTTCCTGTGGTTCGCCAAGCGGCATGGATTTCGGTGGCTGCCGCAGCTCGAGCAGGAGCGTATAGACCTCGGCAAGGGCAAGCGGATGCTCATGCGCGGCGGAACGTTTGATGCAGCATACCTGATAACCGTACCCGGAGACATGAATGGCGGCGAGTGAGCACTATCGGCGCCAGGTTGCCCTGTTGGTCCGAATCCTTCCCGTAGTGGCGGAGGAAGCGGTATTCGCGCTCAAAGGCGGAACCGCGATCAACCTGTTCATTCGCGATTTGCCGCGCCTGTCCGTCGATATGGGTGCGGCTCTTTTGCGTCGGCGGTCCAGAGGGGTCCAGGAGGGGCTGCGAGCGGTATGGCAAGAGCTACTTGACCCGGCGAAGGCGAGGTGAGGAGGGCGATGGGGGCGGCTCGCTGACCGGCGGTGCTATCCCGTCAGCGTAGCGCTGGGCGTGGTTCCGCTCGTACTCGCGCGCTTCGTGGAAGTCCCAGTACGCATCGAAGTCGCCGCTGGCCCGTAGCGCCCGCAGCTTCAGGACCGCCTCGGCGCCGACCAGCCGCCAGCGGGCTCCGGTCAACTCCATCCGGTCGCGGACCAGGTACCGGCACGCCCCTTCGATCACGCCGGTGGCGATGGGATAGCCCGCCGCGAGGTAGCGGTCGTAGTGCAGATACGGCGCGTACTTCTGCAGGTAGTCGGCGCACGTATCGACCGGCTTGCGGGTGTCGCTCGACAAGCCTGCGACGGTCGCCGCCCGCCGCATCGCCGCGGCCACCTTGCTGGACTTGCCCTCGAGAATGCTCTGCACGCGCGTCCAGGCCCAATGCGCCGCGTCGGGGCTCCCCTCGCGATGGAACACGTGCGCCGCCTTCCAGACGTACTCGACCACGTGAATGATGTCGAGGATCACCGTCACGTCGACGCCGTAGGCGGCGGCGCCCGCTTCGACGAGGGCGAGTTGCGTCTCGGCGCCGTCGACGAGCACGACCCAGCGCTTGACGCGCTCCGGGTCGTGGCGCTCGGCTTCCAGCATCGCCTCGGCGACCACCTCGGCCGGATCGTGTTCGAGGCTCGCCCAGACCCGTTTGGCCACCGGGCGAGGACGCACCGCCGCGGTCTTGGCCCGATTCTTGGCCTTGGCCGCCGGCTGTCGGGGCATCAGGCTCTGCAGGAAATCCTCCGGGCTGCGCACCAACGGCGCGACCGCGTAGACGGCGGCCACCGTCGCCATGCGTTTGGCGTGCTTCTTCTCGCCCGGCCGCAGGCGGTTGAACGGGGAGAGCTGCTCGCGTTGCCGCCGGCGCCTCTCGGCCGCCTTGCGCGTCGCCTCGCGCAGGTCCTCGTGATGCAGCACCACGCCCTTGCCGTCGAAGGTGAGCACCACAACCGACTCGTCAGCGACCGGCTCGCCCGCCGCCGCTCGGCGCGCCGCGTAGAAGGCGTCGAAGTCCTCAGCCGCGCGAGCGACCAACTGTTCCGCCTGACGCTTGGGCACCTGGGCCCCGCTATGGCGAGACAGCTCGAACAGCGCTTCGTCGAACGACCGCGATGCGGCCGCTTCCGCCACCCGGCGGCGCACCTCGAGCGAGTAACGCTCAGCCGCCAGGTTCAGCGACGCATCGAGCGGATGCAGACTGTCGTGACCGGGATGCGCGTAGCCCAGGCGCTCGACCGCCACCGTCCCGAAGGTCGTCTCCAACTGCCGGTCGTGCAGCCGCCGCTCCGAACGCTCGACACCGTCGGCCCCCTCGACCGGACCCGCCGCCTCCCCCGGGCTGCGTTGGTCGAGGTGCCCTTGCAGGAGCTTGCGCATCAACTCCTGACCACGCCGGTTCAACTCCCGTTCGAGGTCGCTCTCACGCATCTGCAGGGCCTCGCGCGAAGAAAGGTAGGCTTTGGTCTCCGCGAAAGAAGCCTCCGCCGCCGCATAGGGCGCCGGGGCGGGTGGAGCGGTGCGGCGGGGAACAACTTGCATGGCTCAACGCTCCCGTAACCGCCGCTTGTCCAGGCCGCGCGCCAGCACCGCGCTGGCCAGGTTCTTCCTCAGTACGCATCAAGGCTCCGGCTACCCGCGGCGGCTGAGCGCCGGTCGTCTCCCATCGGGTCGCGGACCAAATGCCGACAGGCCCTTCGATGAGCCGGCGACGAGCACCGCACGCCGCGTCGCCGCTGCCACGTGGATGATGTCGAGTACCACGGTGGCTTCCAGGGCGTACGCGGTGGTGCCCGCGAGGCGGTCGCGATGGTCACGTGGCGGCGCATCTCGACCCAGTAGCGCTCCGGCAGCAGGTTCAGCGCGGCATCGAGCCGATGCAAGCCGTCGTGACCGCGCCGCGCGCAGCCCAGACCCACAACCTGCATCGTGCCGGAGGCCGTTTCGGCGTGGCTTTCGTGCTCGCGCGGCTCCGAGCACTCGACACCGCTGGTGTCCTCGGCCGGACCAGCAGCCTCTTTCGGGCTGCGTTGGTCGCGATGTCCTTGCAGGAGCTTGCGCACCAACTCCTGGCCCCGCCGGTGCAGTTCCCGTTCGAGTTCGCTCTCGCTCATCTGCCGGGCTTCGCTGGACGAAAGGAAGGCTTTGGCATCCGCGAAGACAGCATCGGCCGCTGCGCACGGGGCTCGCCTCGGGGGATCGATGCACGGGACGCAGGTTCGGGGCACGTCGAATGTACGTCCCTGGAATCCTGTCGTCACAGCCATCGCAGGCCTGCCTCCCTTCCCACGGCACCGTACCAGAACGCCGCGCGAATGTCCAGAAGGGAGCGCGCCTGTCGGGGAGAAGACCGAAGGTGTTCGGCGCCGTGACGAGGCTCGGCTGGCTGCCGAAAAGACGCCGGTACGCGCTGGCCTGCTTGATGTCCCTCCCGAAATGGCCACTGGGGAGACGCATCCGCGGGCAAAAGAGCCCATGAATAGGGCGAAAAATCCTCTATGAAGAGCCGCACCCCGCGAATGTCCAGAAGGGAGCGCGCCTGAGGGGGACCGGCGCGTGCCGGCGTCGTGGTCGGGTCGGGCGGCGGCCCGAAAAGAGGCGGATGGGGCGCTCGCCGGACGCTGTCACCCCTCAAAACGCACTGAAGAGGGAGTGTCCTCGGACATAAACCCTTATGAATGAGCGAGATAGCAATCTATGAAAAAGAGCCGCACCCCGTCGATATTGACCTGACCTATCTACCTGTTGCGGGACGGCCTGAGTCCCTCGCCGAAGACGCAGTGAACAAGCTCCTCGTCAGGGACGGCGACGTGCAGGTGAAGCTTGAAGTGACTCCTGTCCTGCGGGGCTGCGTGTATGGGCCCGAGAGAAGGTCGGTTTCAGAGCGCGTGGAGATGGAATTTGGTTTCGCCGAAACTCAGCTCGTGTCCTTCGCGGATCTGTATGCCGGCAAGTTGGTGGCCGCACTTGACCGCCAGCACCCACGCGATCTCTTCGATGTGAGGGACCTTCTTGCAAACGAAGGGATCGACGACAATCTGCGAACGGCCTTCGTCGTCTACATGCTCAGCCACAACCGGCCGATGGCGGAAGTGCTTGCGCCCACGCGCAAAGACATCTCCCAGGAGTTCGAACGGGGCTTCAGCGGCATGACGGAAGTTCCGGTCACACTCGATGATCTCGTCGAGGCGCGGGAGCAGATGGTCTCCGAACTCGTTGGCAATATGCCGCGAGCGCACAAGGACCTGCTGATGTCTTTTGAGGCAGGCGAGCCGGACTGGTCGCTGATTGACGTGCCACAGGTGGCCGGTCTTCCGGCGGTCAGGTGGCGCCAGGAGAACCTCAACAAGCTCGACCGCGGCCGGCGGGAGGCTCTGCTCGACGATCTCAAAGCCGCGTTGCCGTGACCGGCTCGGCACGGAGCGGAAGCATCTTCTCGATCCGAGTCCACGTCAACGCGGCCCAACGGTGGTCGTCACCGCAACCCGACGAGCCCCTTCACCGACTCCGCCAGCGCCGGCGCGTCGTAGCCGACCCCTTCCTTGAAGACCAGCGTCACGTTGCGTATCTCCGCCTCCCGGCGCACCGGGTCGCCGTCGATGACGACGAGATCGGCCAGCTTGCCCGGCTCGATGGAGCCGAACCGCTCGTCCTCGCCCAGCACGCGGGCGCCGTTCAGCGACATGATCCGGATGACCTGCTCCGGGCTGAAGCCGGACTCGAGCAGCAGCTCGTAGTTGCGCTGGTCGCCGTAGCCGGGCAGCGCCCCGCCCATGCCGGTCGGGTCGACCCCGGCCGCGAGCAGCCCGCCCGCCTCGACGAACATCCGCTCGAACGCCTGCGCCTTGGGGAACAGGGTGGCCATCGGGGCGTCGTCGCGCGAGGCGACGTCGGCGCGCGACTGCAGGTACTCGTCGCGGGCGCCGGGGGCCAGCATGTCCAGCACCCGCTGCTCGAGCGGCGGCCGGTTGGGGATCCCGAGCTCGTACACCGGCAGCGTGGAGGTCATGGCCACGCCCTGCTCGACCATCGCGCGGATGGTGGCCGCCACCTCCTCGCCCTCGACGTCGACCTCCAGCAGGCTCCGTTGCACGCCGGGCGGGCAGACGCCGGGCTGCTTGTCCGGAACGTAGTCGCTGTTGGTGAAGAAGCCGTGCTCGATGTTGTCGATGCCGAGGGCCACCGCCTCCTGGAACGAGACCGAGCAGAGGTGGCCGGTGACCTTCACGCCCCGCCGGTGCGCCTCGTCGATGGCGGCGGCCAGTTCCTCGTCGCCGATGCGAGTATAGGCCTTGAACCAGTCGACGCCCTCGTCGGCCCAGTAGGCGACGACGCGGCGCGCGTCCTCGGGCGTGCTCACCTGGAACATCTGCGACATGGCGCCGGCGCCCGACAGGTACGGCCCGGTGATGTACATCCGCGGGCCGATCTCCTGCCCCTCCTGGATCGAGCGCTTGAGGTTCAGCTCGCTGTAGGGCGAGAAGGCGCCGGTGGTGCGGATGGTCGTCACCCCGCTGGCCAGGTACAGGCGCGGGGCGCTGACGTTGAGCTGCACCCGCCGGCCGCGGGTCATGTAGAACGTGTGGTCGTGCAGGCCGATGAAGCCGGGAACCACCGTGTGACCGGCAAGGTCGAGGACGCGGGCGCCATCCGGGACCTCGACCTCGGCGTCGGGGCCTACCGCGGCGATCCGCCCGTCCCGGATCAGGATGGTCTGCCCGCTGGCCGCGGGGCGGCCGGTGCCGTCCACCACCTGCACGCCGGTCAGCGCCACCGTCGGCTCGCCGACCTCGACGAACTGCCGCACGGCGGCGGAGAGCGAGTCCGCCGGCTGCGCCCCGCACGGAAGCGCGGCGACGAGAAACGCAAGCGTAGTGATCAGGAACCGCATCGTTGACTCCTCCATCCGTGTCGCGACACGCGTGCCGGGGGCGACGCCCGGACCTGCCCTGCGAATGAGACCCGCGCCGCCCCGGCCTGTCCGACCACGTTCCGCGACGCTCAGCGGCGCCCCGGCGGCGGACCGCCCGCGACGTCGAAGACCAGCTTCATGCCCGATTCGAGGTGCTCGGCGATGTGGCAATGTAGCATCCAGCGTCCGGGGTTGGACAACTCCAGCAGCAGGTCGGCGGTCGAGCCGGCCGGCAGCAGCGTCGTGTCCTTCCAGACCAGGTTGTCGTTCGGGACGCCGTCGCGGCCGAGCACCAGGAACCGCTGCCCGTGGATGTGGACAGGGTGCTGCATGGCATGCACGGCGCCGCGGTCGTTGCGCAGGCGTATCTTCACCACGTCGCCGCGGGTGAAGCGCCAGTCGATGGCGTCGTTCTCGAGGCCGGTGTCCAGGTCCCGCAGAATCCAGCGCACGCGGTCGGCGGTGGTGACCCAGTTCATGCGCGGCATGGTGCCGCTCCACTCCACCGGGTTGAAGAAGGCGCGGTCCAGGTTCAGCAGCGGCTCCAGCGGGTCCGGCAGATCGCCGATCTCCAGGGTCAGCAGCAGCCGGTGATCGACCGGCCGGTCGAACTCGTCGCGGTAGGGGTCGATGTCGGCCGCGACGTCCGGGTGGCTCCGCAGCTCCCGAAAGCTGACCCCGTGGTCCGGCACGGCCGGCGTGTCCGTGACCGTGACCGTGCCGAGCACCGTGTCGTCGGCGAAGTAGTTGCCGTAGACGTGGTCGATCGCCTGCACGCGGTTGACGAACGGCGCCTCGCCCGGCGCGTCGAAGCGGACCTCCACGATGTAGCGCTCGGCCGGCGCGATGACGACGCTGTCGATCCAGGCCTGCCGCTCGAACTTTCCGACGTCCGACGCCACCAGCTTGATGGCGGCGCCGCCGAACGACAGGTTGAACGTGCGCGTATTGGAGACATTGGTGAGGAAGAAGCGGACCACCTCGCCGCGAGGAACAATCAGCCGGTAGTCGGGCTCGCCGTTGACGAGCAGCAGGTTGCCGAAGCGCCCCATCATCGCGTGCGTGGCCCGCTCGCGGCCGAACGGCGCGAGCCCGTCCCGGCCGACCAGCAGGTCGTCGAGCATCAGCACCTGCTCGCGGTTGGCGGGACCGAAATAGTCCGGGTCGGCCGCCTCCACCTGCAGGGAACCGTACAGCCCCAGGTCCTGCTGGACGTCCTCGCGGTGATGCGGGTGATACCAGTAGAGCCCGGCGTCCGGGAAGTGGATGCGGTACCGGAAGGTCTCTCCCGGCCGGATCGGGTCCTGAGTGAGGCCGGGGACGCCGTCGAAGCGGTTGTCGAGCCGGATGCCGTGCCAGTGGACGGCGGTCGGCAGATCGAGCCGGTTGGTGACGTTGACCGTGATCGTGGCTGCCTGCGGAACCTGGATGAGAGGGCCCGGATACTGTCCGTTGAAGCCATACATCGTGAACGTCCGGCCGTTGATGGTGCGGCTGACGAGCCCGGCCTCCAGGTCGAGCGTGCCGCCGTCGCCGAGCCGGACGATCTCGCGCGGGCGCGCGGCGGGCAGCGGTCCCGCCGCGGACGGCAGGAAGGGGTCGACGGCCGGCGTGAGGCGTCCGACACCCGGCATCATCGCCACCGACGCGTGCATCGGCGGGCGCGTCCAGCCGCGGGCGGGCGGCGGCGGCGCGCCGCCGACCATGCCGGTCAGCGCCAGCAGATCCTCGGGCTCCATCCGCATGCCCGCGGAGGTGCCCCGCAGCACGATGCGGCCCTCCCACGCCGGCGCATCGGGATCCGACTCCGCGGTGACCAGGACCAGGAACTTGTCGAGGTCGACAGGCCCGATCGTGGTGAGGCCGTGCGCGACCGGGCCCAGGTTCACCACCGGCCGCAGCCGCGGGGTGGTCGCCCACGCGACGTAGCCGCTGTAGTCGCCCAGCGCCGCCGCGTCGGGCAGGCCACCGGCGTGAAGGGTCAGGTCGAACCGGTGATGGCCGTCGACGGTGACCGCGACCCCGAACGGCGAAGCTGACGGCGTGAGCTCGACGTAGCCCGACGCGCCGGGGAAGTCGGGAGCGTGGATCAACTCGATGCAATACAGATCCGGATCGGCTGCCGGCCCGCGCGGATCCGGCGCGGGGCACCGGAGCAGGGCATCGGCGGACCGGTCCGCCGTTGCGACCGGCTGCCCGGCCGCCACCGGTATCTCGAACACCGGCCACGCCAGCACGCAAATCGCCAGGGTGGCCGCCTGCCCGACGGCGTTATCCAAGCGCAGGCCCATCCGGCGCCGCCCGTCGCAATCCCGTGCCGCCGTCACACCATTACACCGCATGCATCGCACGCCGCGCTGCAGGTGCGTCAGAAGATCGCCAGCGCGTTGATCGGCGAGCCGGTCCCGTTCTCCACCGCCAGCGGCGCCGCGATCAGCGTGAACTCCCAGCGGTTCAGCGATGCAGCGGTCTCGGCGAGGGCCTCCAGGTCCTGGTTGTCGAACAGGTCGACGCCCATCGCCACGATGGTGATCAGGTGCACCGGCAGGTTCACCTCCTCGACCAGCGACGGCACGACGTCGAGCGCGGCGTCGCTGCCGATGAACGATACGTCCCGCGACTTCACCCACGGCATGGTCGAGGCATGGAGGCCCGCCGCGTTCCCGGAGATGTTCCAGGGCCCCATCTCGGCGCGGCGCGCCCAGCGGCCGGTGCGGACGAAGATTGCGTCGCCCGGCTGCACGGTCACGCCGGCCATCTCTTCCCAGGCCTCGATGTCCTCCACGTAGATCGGGGTCCCCGGCTCCAGGTACGGCACGCCCTTCAGGCGCGCGAAGTCGAGCAGCACGCCGCGCGTCACGATGCCGCCCTGCAGGTTGACGATCGACGCGTTGGAGCACCCGTCCTCGGTGATCGTGTCGTGCGACACGTCGTTGTACATCTTCCCCTTGTAGAGGATGTGGCACAGCGAGTCGATGTGGCTGTGCGAGTAGCCGTGGTAGCTGACGTCGTAGTTGTCGCTGACGCCGCCGAAGAAGCCCGGCTCGCCCGTCGGGTCGGGCACGCCCAGCATGCGGTGCCCGAACGGCCGCGGGACGTCGTCGGCCTCTGCCTTCAGGACCCGGTGCGCCAGCGACACGGTGATGCCCTCGGTGGCCAGGGCCAGCGCCGCCAGGCGCTTCTCCGGGGTGATCAGGTTCGCGGCGCCGAGCTGATCGTCCGCACCCCAGCGGCCCCAGTTCGACAGCTCCTCCATCAGGCGCTCGACGTCGGCCTGGTCGAGCTCGCGCGACTCCGGAGTGAAGTCCGGCGGCACGTAGGCGGGAGCCTCGGCTTCCTCCATCGGCTCCGAGGCCGTGTCGGCGCCGGACGCGCAGCCGACGAGGGCGACCGCCAGGAAAAGCAACCCGCCGCGCAGCAGCAGTCCAGGTCTCATCGTGTTACCTCCACGGACATCGGATGAACGAGCGCCGGAGGCGACCGCCGACAGGCAGACGACCAGCCTGTATCAGTGAACCTTCACAACATAGCAGCCGGGAGCGAACGCTACAACCGACCCCGGTCCTGCTCGGCGATCCCCACGACGGCAGCGTCGAAATTCGGTGGCGCCCGATTCGAGTAGAGCACGGTCCGATACCTATCGTGTCTACGCGTGTTGACAGACGCTTCGCGCTGATGCTAATTCTCTTGCACTGCTAAATTTCAAGCACCTCCGGCGCCGCAACGCGCGCGGGAGCTTCCCTCGCGAAACCCGTAAAGGACTCGCCAGGATGCCCAAGACAGACCGCCATCTATCGCGCCGGGAACGTCAGATCATGGATGTGGTCTATCAGCGTGGAGAAGCGACGGCCGCAGAGGTGCTCGACGCGCTGCCCGACCCGCCGAGCTACTCGGCGGTACGGGCGCTGCTCCGCGTGCTCGAAGGGAAGGGCCACGTCCGGCACCGGCGCCAGGGACCCCGCTACGTCTTCCTGCCGACCGTGTCGCGCGAAACGGCTCGGCGCTCCGCGCTCGCCCGCGTGGTGCAGACCTTCTTCGACGGGTCGAACCAGGCCGCCGTGGCCGCACTGATCGACCAGTCGAGTCTGTCCCAGGCGGACCTCGATCGCCTCGAGCACCTGATCGACCGGGCGCGGCAGGAAGGACGTTAGACGATGAGCGCGTTCTGGATATCGGCGCTGGCGGATGCTGCCGTGCGCGCCACGGCGTTGCTGGGCATCGCCGCCGCGATCACGGCGCTCCCGCGCCACCGTTCCGCAGCACTGCGGCACCTCGTCTGGGCCCTCGCGATCGCCGGCGTGCTCGTCATGCCGCTGGCCGGCGCCATCCTTCCGGGCGTGTCCGTACCGCTGCCGTGGCGCGCCGGCGCCCAGCCGGTGACGCCGGACGTCGGCGCCGCCGCTGCCGGGGCGCGCGTCCGGCCGCCGGCGCCCGCCGCGCTCGAGCAGCCGACGGGATCGGGGTCGGCGGTCTCCTTCGATACCGGCGGCGGAGCGCGCGAACCGGCCGCACCGCCCGTTGCGGTCCGAGCCGGCGGTGGTTCCGGCTCGGCCGAGGCCGCGGGGGCCGGCAGGACGAGGGCATCGCCGCCCGCCACCTGGAAACCTCTGCTCCTCGCGATCTGGGGCGCCGGCGCGATGGCGTTCGCCGCGTGGTCGCTGGCCGGCATCCGGAACACCCGCCGGTTGGCCGCGCAGGCGACGCCGGTGACTGCTCCCGAGTGGCTCGACGCGCTGCGCGACGTGAGCGCCCAACTGGAGCTCCGGCGTTCGGTGAGCCTGGTCCGGAGTGAAGGCGTGGCCATGCCGATGACCTGGGGCTGGCGCCGGCCGGTCGTCCTCGTTCCCGCGTCGGCGGCCGGCTGGTCGTCCGCGCGCCGCATGGTCGTGCTGCGGCACGAGCTCGCGCACGTCAAGCGCGCCGACGTCGTCACGCAGTCGCTGGCGCAGTGGACATGCGCGGTCTATTGGTTCAATCCCGCTCTCTGGTTTGCCGCGTACCGCCTGCGCGTGGAACGCGAGCGCGCGTGCGACGACGAAGTGTTGCGGCTGGGCACGCGCGCATCGGACTACGCCAACCACCTCCTCGACATCGCGCGCGAGTGCCACGTGCCGGGCCTGAATGCGTCGGCCGCGGTGGCCATGGCCCGGCGCTCGCAGCTCGAGCACCGGATGCGCGCCATTCTCGATCCGTCCATCCGGCGGGCGGCCGGACGCTCCGCCACGTTTCTCGCCGCGGTTGTCCTCGTCGGGGCCGCACTGGCGGTTTCAGCCGTGACTCCGACCATGGGCACACTCCCGCCGGCGGCGGTGGCAGGCAATCCGAATCCGGGCGCCGCGGCCACCGGACGAACTGGTACAAGCGATGCCGCCGTCCTGACGCAGGGCGGGTCAGCGAGCAAGAGGCGGTTCGAGGACTGGCACCGCGTCGCGGAAGAGGTGTTCGCAACCGTGGTGTGGCATTTCTCGGAGGCGCAGCGAAGGCTCGGGGGCACGTTGGCCGGAGCTCGGTCACAGCCAGTCGTCGAGAGCACCGAGGCCATGGGGCCGCCTGCGGAACCCGAGGGCCGGGATGACACCGGCGCCGATTCGGATCCCGTGACCGGGGAAACGCGGGCCGGGGCGCAGCGCACGCCGGCGGGCAACGCGGAAGAGCCGAGCCGGCAGGCCGCAGGCGCGCGGGACGCCCGGGAGGCATCGTCCCGGGCCATCGGGTCGCGCCTGGTCGAGACCTTCGTCGATGCGTTGACCGATGCGGATGCCGAGGTCCGCGCACGGGCGGCGCGGGCGCTCGGCCGGCACCGCGTGCACGAGGCGGCGGCCGCTCTCCGCGGCGCGCTCGGAGACGAGGACGGCGACGTCCGGGAGCGGGCCGCCTGGGCCCTCGGCCGGATTCGCGACGACGCGGCAGTCGACGGCCTGCTCGAGCTGCTGCGCGACCGGGTACGGGAGGTCCGGGAGCGCGCCGCCTGGGCCCTCGGCACGTTGCGGAATCCGGCCGCCGTGGACGGGCTCGTGGCTGCGCTGGAGGACGCCGATTCCGCAGTGCGGGAACAGAGCGCCTGGGCTCTGGGCCGCATTCGCGATCCCCGGGCGACGGACGGGCTCATCGCGGCCCTGACTCCGGCCGGGGGCGACGCTCTTCATGAGGTCATCGAGGCGCTGGCCCGCATCGGCGGCGAGCGGGCCATGGAGGCGCTCATCCAACTGATGGACGCGGACGACCCGGAGGTCCGCCGGACGGTCATCGAAGCGCTGAGCGACGGCAACTGGAACGCGTTGGCGGAACCGCTCGAGACGCCGGATCCACCGATACCTCCGGTTCCGCCGGCCCTTTCCGGCCCCGCGACGGTGGTCCCGCCCGATCCGCCGGCCAACCCCGCGCTTCCGCCGGCGCCGCCGGAAGGCTGACCGTCATGGAATCAGGGGCGCCACGGGAATGACGGCGACGACCGAGAATCCCCACCGGCTGGCGTCATCGAGGTAACGCTCGCCGCCGATCACGTCGCCGGCCCTGGGGAGCCCGGTGGCTACGTAGTCGAGCGAGCCTTCGAGCTCGACCTCCTTCAGCCAGTTGCCGTCCGGCAGCCAGTTGAAGATCAGGAACGCCGTGTCGAGCTCGAAGTTCAGCTTGTGCGTGTAGACGCTCGTGTCCGTCGGCCGCGCGGCCGGGCTGAACTTGTCGACCACGTCGAAGTGGCTCTCGACCCAGCCGCCGGTCTGGTCGCCGGTCAGCCAGTCGAGGTTCAACTCGAACTCGAACTCGATCCCGTTGTCGCGGATGGCGGCCCCGCCCAGTCCGCCCGACGTGGCGCCGGTGAACGGGTGAACGTCGGTCTCGCCCCACGGGACGAAGATGGTCTCCAGGGTGAAGCCGACCCGCGGGATCTCCGTCGGAATCCCGAGGGCGAGGATCAGCTCGAAGACCGACTCGCCCGCCTGCCGCTCCGTCGAGACGGCTCCCGCGCTGTCGGTGACCTCGACACGCGCGCGATTCGCGAGGTTCTCGAAGGTGAAGGTCGGCTCGACCTTGAAGTCGGGCGCGCAGAAGATGCGGCAGCGCGGCCCGTCGTCCTGCTCCTGCGCCACCGCCGGCGCCGCGCTCAGGAGCGCCGCGACCAAGGTCGCCGCGACGCGACGGACTGAGCACCGGCCGGTCCCGCGGACGCGCCGCGCGCACTCCCTCCGCTCGCCACTCGTCACGCCGGCAGTTATACACTGAACGTCGATGACCGCCCCTTCGCTTCGGCCTCGGAGCGTGGCGCCTGCCGTACGTGCGCACCGGCGCGCCCGGCGCGCCCGGCGCGGCGCGTGGCTCCACGGCGCACTGTCGGCCCTGCTCACAGCACTCCTGGCCGGCTGCTCGGGATCGCCCGCGCCGCCGGACGCCGCCGACTTCCCGGACGAGTTCACCGGCTCGGCCGCCTGCCGCGACTGCCACCTGGAGATCCACGACCGGTGGCGGGAGACGCTGATGGCCAACGTGCTGGTCGATCCGCGGGAGCGGCCGGACATCATGCTCGGTGATTTCGAGACGCCGCATCCGCTCGTCACCTTCCGGCCCGAGGACGTGACCTACACCTACGGCAGCAAGTGGAAGCAGCGCTACTTCACCCGGCGCGGCGACGACCTCTTCGTCTTTCCGGCGCAGTGGGACGTGCAGAACGGCGAGTGGCGGCGCTACGGCGCCCGAGCCGGTACCGAGTGGTGGGTGGAGCATTACCCCATCGATCAGATGCAGCGGCCGACCGGGCCGCTGTGCGACGGCTGCCACTCGGTGAACTACGACGTACGGACGAAGACCGTGACCGAATGGAACGTCGGCTGCGAGGCCTGCCACGGCCCCGGCCGCGCGCACGTCCTCGACCCGGTGGCCGACACCATCGTGAACCCCGCCGGCCTCGATCCGGTCCGCGCCAACGACGTCTGCATCCAGTGCCACTCTCAGGGGATACCGCTCGCCAACCCCATCGAGGGCCGCCACTTCGACTGGCCTGTGGGCTTCCGGCCGGGCGAACGGCTCAGCGACGTCTGGGAGCTCGACGCGCCGCACCTCGGCGAGGAGACCTTCACCCACTGGCCGGAAGGGTCGGCGCACAAGAACCGGATGCAGGGCAACGACTACGTGCACAGCCAGATGTACGTGAAGGGCGTGACCTGCGCGGACTGTCACGACGTTCACGGCACCGCCTACGACGCCGACCTGATCGCTCCCGGCAACGCGGTTTGCACCTCGTGCCACCAGCCGCAGCTCCAGCCGGGCCCGGTGGGGTCGCTGGAGTACCACACGCGTCACGAACCCGACAGCGAAGGAAGCGCGTGCGTCGCCTGCCACATGCCGCGGATCGCGCGCACCGTCGGCGACGTCAACGTCCGGAGCCACACCTACCGGTTCGTCTCCCCGGCCGACACGGAGCGCTACGGCGTTCCCAACCCGTGCACGTCGTGCCACACCGACGAGACCAACGAGTGGGCGCTCGAGGAACTGCGCGCCTGGCCGCACGTCTCGCCGTGGCGAGTGGCGCCGTGACGCTCCATCCGCTGCTGGTCCACTTCCCGATCGGTCTGATCGTGACCGCCGCGGTCATCGACGTCGCGACCCTCGGCGCCGGTCCGCACTCGGCGCTGCGGCGCACGGCGACCGGCCTCTACTTGGCGGGGGCGGCGGCCCTGGTGGCCGCCTACTTCACCGGCCGGAGCGACGCCGCGCTGGTGCGGATACCCGGTCCGGCGCACGCCGTCGTCGACGAGCACTGGACCTGGGCGCTGCGGACCACGGTCTACCTGGGCGTCTTCGCGCTGGGTCGGCTCGGCCTGGAGCTCACGGGCCGGCTGTCCGGACGCCTCCGGTGGCTGCCGGTCGTCGCCGCCGGCCTCGTTGGCGTCCTGCTGCTGTTCCAGACGGCGGAACGCGGCGGGCGCCTGGTGTACGAGCACGGGGTGGGCGTCGCAGCCCCGCACCAATAGCGACGACCGCATCGGTCATGGTCTCTACCCCCTACCTGGATTCCCGTGCCGCCGCCTCCAGGGCCCGCTCGCCGGCCAGCACGTTGGCGATCGAGTAGTTCCCCTCGTGACAGGCGTACTCGTAGATCACGTAGCCCGGCGGGCTGGTGAGCGGCAGCTCGACGGTGAAGGGGCGGGTGTAGGTCGCCGCGTCGTGAATCGTGTACCGGTACTCGATGGTGTCGTCGTCGAGGCGGGTGAGCCGCTCGACCGCGCGTAGATCGCGGGTTCCCGGGAAGCCCCGCCACGTCGTGTCGTCGCGGTAGTGCGTGGTCTCGACCACGAGCGTGTCCCCGTCCCAGCGGCCGCGCGAGTCGCCGTTCCACTGCCGGATGCGCCCGTCGAGCGGCGTGCGACCGTCGAGCGGCACGACGCGCACGTCGTGGATCATCTCGTTGAGAATGACGACCTGCCCAGGCGACTGAAAGATGTGATACGTGTTGCTGTAACCGGACGGCGCCGGCGGCACCCGCTGGTAGGTCATGCAGCGTTCCTGCAGCGGCCGGTCCTCCCAGGAGTCGTAGGCGTGGTCGCGGCGGTAGTCCCGTAGCGCCGCCTGCCGCCGTTCGGCCTCCGGCGTCAGGGGCGGGAGCCTGCCGTCGGGCGGGTCGACGATGAGCGAGGTGCGCCCGGTGGATGTGCCCCGATCCCACCAGACCTGGTCGTACGCGAGGGCGAGGTCGCGTTCGCGGGAGAGCTCGCCGCGGCGTTCGGACGTCGCGCGCGTGGCGTCGGCCAGATTCTGCTCCGCCACCTCCTCCGGCGTCAGGAACTCTCGCCCGGCCAGGTCCGCCGGCCGCTGCAACGGCGTGAACGTGGCGTAGGACCAGATGCCCTGCAGGTCCGGATCGCCCCAGGGAGTCCTCAACTTCGCGGGCTCCGACGCCGGTGCCGACTCCTGACCGGCCGCGAGGGCCGGCATCAGCCAGGACGCCGCGACCGCCGCCATCACCGATCGCACCAACCATCGACGCGTCATGTCAACCTCCTGGATTCACCGGCCCCACGTATCCGACGGCCCGCCCGGTTCCCGACACCGGTCCGAGCTGCCTGCCTCTCTGTCACGATATACCGGCGGGACCGCAAAGCATGCACCGACCGGTCCACGCCCCACTCTCCCTCTCGTAGCACGGCCCACGGGCCGCCCCGGCCCCGCGCAATCGGCGGGTGATAGGCTTCGAGACGTCCGAGCCGACACCGACCCCGCACGAAGGAGACACGACATGACGGGCACCCGCCCTGCGTCTTTGGTCATCGGGATCGCCGCCGTCCTGGCCGGCGCCCTCGTCGCGGCATTGGCCGCCCTGCCGGACCGTGCCCTCGCCCAGGAACGGCGCATTCTCAGCCCGCCGGGCCACTCGGCGGTGCAGGTCGGCGGCACGTTCGATCCGGTGCAGTACGGCTACCTCGGCGGCCGGTGGATCGACGTGCACTACGGCCGCCCCCTCAAGCGCGGGCGAGACCTGTTCGGACCGCCGGACTGGGCGGAGATGCTGAACGACGGCGCCCCGGTCTGGCGCGCGGGCGCCAACCAGTCGACGCGGCTCGTCACCGAGGCGCCGCTGGTCATCGGCGGCGCCCGGGTCGAGCCGGGCGAGTACACGCTGTTCATCGCCCTGTCCGACGAGGTCTGGACCTTCGTCGTCTCAACCTGGCCGGCACAGCAGGCCTACGACTACGAGAACCGGGACGCGCTGTTCGGCGCCTTCGAGTACACGGACGAGCGCGACGTACTGCGCACGCCGATGGAGCTGGAGACCCTGCCGGTCGCCTTCGACCAGCTCTCGTGGCAGTTTCTCGACATGACCGCGAGCGGCGGACGCCTCGCGCTGATCTGGGACACGAGGATGGCGTCGGTGCCGTTCACCGTCGCGGAGTGAACGCAAGCCCGGTCGCGGAGTAAACGGGAAGACTCGACGCCGACGGTCCGGATTCGCGTCCGGCCGCCGGACCTATAATCCCCGGCATGACGACAGACGCATCCGACTGCAGATCGCTCAACGACCGCCTCGTCGCCGCGCTCAAGCCGTTCGCGGCGCCGCTGGCCATCTCGTTCCATGCGCCCGGGGACGCCCCGCCCGCCCCGCGTGTCGAGCCGAACTACCCCGAGCCGAACGAGCACGGCCGCACCGGGCAGGTCCCGGCCGGCTGCGTCTTCTGGATCCAGGGCGCCACCAGTGCCTTCGCCACCGTCGCCGCCGACCACGCCAACTGCAGCGTCGGCAGCTACACGCACGGCTTCATCTCGCTCGAAGAGGCCGCCACGAAGGACGACGTCGGGGCCGTTCTCGAAGCAGGCTGGGTCGACGAGGCGGCGGTGATGAGCCTGCCGCACGTCGCCGAGCAACCGGAGTCGGTGGCCTACGGACCGCTCGCCGAACGCCGGACGCCTCCGGACGTCGTGCTGCTGCGCATCAACGGGCTCGGGCTGATGACCTTGAAGGACGCGTTCCCGGAGATGCCGATCGAAGGGAAGCCGCAGTGCCACATCGTGGCCCTGGCCAAGGACCGGAACGTGGTGGCGGCCAGCGTCGGCTGTGCACTCAGCCGCTCGCGGACGGAGATGCGCTCCGAGGAGATGACCTGCGTCATTCCGGGGGCACGCCTCGCGGAGGTGGTCGAGACGCTCGAAGCGACGGTCGGGCTCGACCGCGCGATGGCGAGCTACGCCTCGGCCGACAAGAAGCGGTTCGCGTAGGTCGGCGGCTGGCGGGGTATGCGACATCCATGCCGAAGGACTACAGTCCGTTCAGCCCCGGTCAGCCCGTGCCCGCAGAGTTTTTCGTGGGGCGCATCCCGGAAATCGAGCGGCTGCAGGGTAGCGCGAAGGCTGCGGCGAGCGGCCGTCTTCAGGTCGCGTTTCTCGACGGCGAACGGGGAATCGGAAAGAGCTCTCTCGCCTCTATCGTCCGGTCTGTCGCTGAGCGGGATATGGGCGTCCTTGGCATCCACAGCTTCCTCGGCGGCGTCTCGTCCCTCGAGGAGATGGCGCGCCGCGTGTTCGACCGCCTGCTGAAGGAAAGCGTCGGGCAGGTGTGGCACGAACAGGTCAAGACGTTCTTCGGCGATCACATCGAGCGGGTCGGCTTGTTCGGTCTCAGCCTGGAGTTCTCGGCCCCGCGACAGGACCTGACCCGCGTCGTGCACGATTTCGCGCCGGCACTGCGAAACCTGCTGGCAGCGTTGCGCAATCAACGCGACGGCCTCCTGCTCGTCCTCGACGACATCAATGGTCTGGCCGGCTCGGTAGCGTTCGCGAACTGGCTCAAGAGCCTGGTCGACGAGATCGCCACGGCGCGCAAGCCGCTGCCGCTCTTCATCCTCCTGGTCGGACCCCCGGAACGGCGGCACTCACTGGTGGCGTTGCAGCCGTCGCTGGCGCGCGTGTTCGACCTGGTCGAAATCCAGCCCTGGTCGGACTCCGAGACGCGTGACTTCGCCGCAGCCGATATCGTCGGTCGGAAACATCTGGAGCCCGGCGTCTTCCAGGCCATTCGCAGCGAACGCTACATGGCCATCCTGCGGAAGATCGGAGACACCGCGCTTCCCGTCTCGTCGCTGCCGGGTCCCTTCGACATCCAGTTCAAGCGATCCGAGCTGCTCGCACAGCTTCGGGACGACGAACGACGCGTCCTCGACAGCTTCCTTCGACGCATGCGGGAGCTGAACGTCATCGCACCCGATCCCGACGGCGGGCGTGGCGCCTATCGCTTCGACAACCGTCTCCACTATCTCTACATCTGGATCGAGGCGCAACGGACGCGGCGCCGACGGCGGCAGGAAGCCCGTCCGACGCAGAGGAAACAACCGTGAGACACGCCAGTACCCGGCCAATGACGGCACTTCGTCTACTCGCGCCGATCGTGCTTGCCGCGTTCCTGGCGTTGCCCGCGCGTGCGGCCGAAGCCCAGGCGCCGGCGGCGAGAGGTGACGGCGCCTACCGCGGCTACTTCGCCGCGCGGCTCCTGGACGGCGGCGAGCTGCAGATCATCGACGAGCTGAACGCCGGCCGGCTCTTCGTGCCCGCGTCGGTGCTCAAGATGATGACGGTGGCAGCCGCGCTGGAGCACCTCGGCCCGGACTACCGCTGGCTCACGCGCCTGACGACAGAAGGGGGTGTGGCAGCCGGCGTTCTCGCCGGGGACCTCGTCGTCGAGCCGGGAGCCGATCCCACCTGGGGAGCGTTCTTCGACGACGGCGCGGACGAACCGCTGGCGGCGCTCGCCGGCCAGGTACGCGCGCGCGGCGTCACGCGCGTCACGGGCGACCTCGTGGTGGACGCCGGCCGCTTCCCCGGCCGCCTGCACCCGCTGGACCGCTCCCTCGGCGACCTCCCGTATCGCCACGGCGCGCCGCCGGCGGGCATGGCCGTCGATGAAGCGACCATCACGGTGCGCGTCGCGCCGGGGCCCGCAATCGGCGCGCCGGCCCGCGTGCGGACTCCCGACGGCATCGAGGTGATCAACCGCACGCTGACCGCGGGCCGTGACCGCCACGGCGCCGGCAGCCTGGACTTCCTGCCCGTATGGGGCACCGGCACGCTGCTGCTCCGCGGCGAGTACCCGATCAGCGAGCCGCCCTTCACGATCCCGGCCAGCGACCCCGCGCCCGTGCTGCGCGCAGCACGGCGCCTGCGCGATGCATTGCACGAGGCCGGCATCGCCATCGAGGGATCCGTGCGGCTCGAGGCGCGGCCTGCGTCGACGTCCGACCGGGTCTCCGTGCTGGCGGAGCTCCATTCGCCCCCGGTGGAAGAGCTCCTCCCGGAGATCCTCACCAGGAGCCACAACTGGTACGCCGACACGCTGATCCTGACACTGGGGCTGGAGGTTGCGGAGACCGGCCGTTTCGACGACGGCGTCGAGGTCGTCGCCGACTTCATCGCGGACCTGCCGGACCTCGGCGCACCCGTTTCGGCCGAGCCGTCGCTGCGGGACGGCTCCGGGCTGTCCTCCGGCAACCTGATCGCGCCGGCGACCGTCGCGGGCGTGCTCGCCTACGCGGCGGAACAACCCTGGGGGCGGACGCTGATCGACGCCCTGGCCACGCGCGGCGAAGGCACGCTCAGGGCGTGGCCGCGCCTGCCGCCCCTCGCCGCGAAGACCGGGACGCTGCGCCACACCGTGGCCCTGGCGGGCATCCTCGATCCGGCCTTGGACGCCCCGGTGGTCTTCTGCTACTTCATCAACCACGACCCGCGTCCGCGCTCGGCCGCCAGAGGCGAGATAGCCGCCGCGCTCAGGCGCTGGCGAACCGCCGGCGCCGCCCGCTGACCGCCCCCCCCGCGGCTCAAACCGCTGCGCCGTCGCGGCTCGCCCGCATACAATGCGTACCCGGCGGTCACCCCGGTTTGCCAGGAGGGTTGCGATGCAGATGCCAAGTCCCGCCCGCACGGTTCTCGTCCTGCTCGTCGCGGGGGTCCTGGGGACCGCGCTGGCGCCGGCAGGGTCGTCGGTAGCGCACGCCCAGTCGTCCGACTTCGTCCCGGTCACCGACGAGATGCTGCAGGATCCGCCGGCGTCCGAATGGCTCATGTGGCGGCGCACCCTCGACGGCTGGGGTTACAGCCCGCTGGATCAGATCGACCGGACCAACGTCGGTGAGTTGCGGATGGTCTGGTCGCGCGCGCTTACCGAGGGGCGCCAGCAGGGCACGCCGCTGGTCCACGACGGCGTGATGTACATGCCCAATCCGGCCGACGTAATCCAGGCGATAGACGCGGTCACCGGCGACCTCCGCTGGGAGCACCGCCGGGAGGTCCCGGAGGACATCGGCGACTACGTCTTCAACACCCTGTGGCAGAACAACCGGAACCTGGCGATCTACGGCTCTTACATCATCGACACCAGCGCCGACGACCACATCTTCGCGCTCGACGCCACGACCGGGCGGCTGGCGTGGGAGACGAAAATCCTGGACTACCAGGAGAATCCCGCCACCCAGACCTCGGGCCCGATCGTCGCCGACGGCAAGGCGATCTCCGGCCGGAGCTGCATGCCGGCGGCCGGACCCAACGGCTGCGTGATCACCGCCCACGACCCGCACACCGGCGAGGAGCTGTGGCGCCGGCGCACCATCCCCGCCCCCGGTGAGCCGGGCGACGAGAGCTGGGGCGGCGTGCCGTTCGAGGAGCGCAAGCACGTCGGCGCCTGGATGGTGCCGAGCTACGACCCCGAGCTGAACCTGGTCTACATCGGGACCTCGGTTACCTCGCCGGCGCCGAAGTTCCTGATCGGCGGGACGGATCTGCAGCACCTCTACCACAACTCGACCCTGGCCCTCGACGCGGACACGGGGGAGATTGCCTGGTACTACCAGCACATGAACGACCACTGGGACCTCGACCACCCGTTCGAGCGGCTGCTGGTGGACACCGCGGTCGCGCCGGACGCGGACGCGGTCGAGTGGATCAACCCCCGCCTGCAGCCCGGCGAGGTGCGCAAGGTGATGACGGGCATTCCGGGCAAGACGGGCGTGGTCTACACCCTCGATCGCGAGACCGGCGAGTTCCTGTGGGCGAGGCCGACCATTACGCAGAACGTCATCAGCGGCATCGACGGCGCCACCGGGGCGGTGACGGAGAACCCGGAGCTCATCTTCACCGCCGAGGGGCAGGAGATGCTGACCTGTCCGCACGCCAGCGGCGGCAAGGACTGGGAGGCCGGCGCCTACAGCCCGCTGACCAACATGATGTACTACCCGCTGCGCAACGTCTGCGCGAACATGCGGGCGGAAGGTCCGGACAGCACCTCGATCTACGCCATCGCGTGGCGTCCGCGCATCGCCCCCGGCACCGACCAGGTGGGCGCGGTGCATGCGATATCGGCCGAGACCGGCGTCACCGCCTGGGTCCACGAGCAGCGCGCGGCGACCATGTCGCTCGTCGCGACCGGCGGCGGGCTCGTGTTCGGGGGCGACGTCAACGGGCGCTTCCGCGCCTTCGACGACACCACGGGGGAGATCCTCTGGGAGATCAACCTCGGCTCGCCAGTCTCCGGCTTCCCGATCACCTACGCCGTCGACGGCCGGCAGTACGTGGCGGTCAGCACCGGGACGGCGCGCTTCATCAACCTGACCCCGGAGCTGCGCCCGAGCGACGGCAACAACCTGTTCGTGTTCGCGCTTCCTTGACGGCGGAGGGCCCCGGCCACCTTCGCCGACGTTCGACACGTGCTCGAAGACACCCGGATGCGCCCGGCGGCTTGCGAGAGTCTGATCATGCGCGAAGCGTTTGTCGGCTTCGATTCCGCTTGGGCCGACAAGGCTCCCGGTGGCATCGCGTGGGCTATCTTCGAAGACCGCCGTCTGGCCGGGTTCACCAATCCGAAGCTGGCCCACTTTGACGAAGCAGCTCGAACCATCGAGACCCTTCGATCCGAGTCCGACTACGTACTGGTGGCCGTCGACCAGCCGACGCTGGTTCCCAACGAAACGGGCTCGCGACCCATCGACGGCATCGCACGGTGTCTCATCTCGAGACTCCGCAGCGGCGTCCAGCCGGCCAACCGAGGTAGGGATGCACTTTTTGGCTCGAACGCCCCGATCTGGCGGTTCCTCGAACGTCTCGGGGCTTGCGAGAACCCTCCGGCGGCGCGCACGTCAAGGCACGGACTGCACCTGCTTGAAGTCTTCCCGGCTCTTGCCCTGCCCTCACTAGAGCCCGAGATTCTGAAGCGGGGGCGGGCGGCTCGCTACAATCCCACCAAGAAGACCTTCTCTCGCGACGACTGGCGCCTAGTGGCTACGTGCGTCCGCCGGCGTGCCAGTGCGTTTCGCATGGCTCCTCTGGCCCATTGGGCCCGCCAACAGATTGGTCTTGCCACGCCAACGAAGCGCGACCAGGATCGTCTCGACGCAGCGCTCTGCCTCGTTGTTGCGCTGGAATGGCGCCGGGCACGGCGTGACCGCGTCGCCGTGATCGGGGACAGGCGAAAGGGCTACATGGTGACGCCAGTTTCGCCCGAAACGCGGGAGATCCTTGAACAGGCCGCGATTGCGAGAGGGGTACCGTTCGATGCTGCTTGGCAGGACCCAGAACCGCGGCCGGACAGCACACGACGACCCCGACGGGAATCAACGAACGACCAACGTACGACGGCTCTTGCCAGACTCGCCACGACGAGACGGCGGTCCGAACGTCGAGACCGCGCCGTCTTCGATCGGACGTTGCTCAGAAGCTATCTCGTCCAGGTGGCCCGCACGGAAAGAACGCTGACCTACGGAGACGTTGCACGCCGGTTCGGTATCCCGTGGTCACAGGGCGCGTCGACAGCCTTGGTGTCAGCCTTGAAGGGGATCGAGGACCAAAACCGACGACGCCGCGAACCGCTGTTGATGGCACTGGTCGTCAGCAAGAAGAGCAGCATGCCCGGGCGAGGGTTCTTCGGTATCGGGGCGATCGCCGAGTCCGAGCAGCACGCTCGCCATCAGGAACACCTGCGGCAAGTCTGGGCGTTCGACTGGCCGGACTGATGATGTGAGTCGAGATAGCGCCTCGTTTCCGACCTGTCGCTCAAGGCGGCGCCGGGGACCGTGTGTCAGTGCGCGACCACTCGGGATGCAGCCGCGAGGCGAAGGTACCGGCACGGTGTGATCCGTGCGCGACTCGCAGTGCTTCTGGAGGGAGTGCTCGGGACGATGAGAACGGTGCGGTCCGCGGACGGCTTCGATAGTCCGGTAGATTCTCGTCTACAATGAGGGGTGCAACGAGGGAATCGCGGCCGGGCCATCGGCGGCAAGTCGTTGTTTGTGAATCACTTACTAGCGAGGCTCCGCCTCAGACCGACGAGCATGGAGGTCTCGGTGTCTGCTGACGGTCGGTCGGACTCCGGCCGCTGCTCCCTCTGCGGCGCGAAGCCGCGTTCATAGTCGCACAATGGCGGCGTTGGCCATAGACTGGCCGGTGGGGAGCCCATCGACCGGAGCCCGAGCCATGAAGGTAGCACGATCCGTCGCCGAGGTCCTGTCGCAGCACACGACGCTGGCGCTCGAGTGCATCGACCGGCTGTACCTGAACGTCTACGTGCCGGTGCTGCAGAGGGCGGCGGGCGCGGCGTATTTCTTCCGCACGATCCGGGGCTGCAGCGTGCCGTCGTCGGTGTTGATGGCGCCGATCACGCAGCGTTTCGTCGACGCCATCAAGCGTTTCGCTGACCACAACCGCATCGACATCGTGTCGTTCCGTCGGGGCGAGCGCAAGGACGACCGCACGCAGGAGTACCTGCGCAAGTGGACCGGGGACGAGGGCGTGCTCTACATCGGCAAGGCGCAGGAGAAGGCGCGTGTGCTGCGCACCGAGCGCCGCCACAACCCGGCCACCGGCGGCACCTACGCGTGGCTGGTCTCGTCGACGGCGATGGTGAACCACTTCTACTTCTACGCGGTCGACGACGACTTCGGGCCGTTCTTCCTGAAGTTCTGTTCGTACTTCCCGTACAACGCGAAGCTGTGCATCAACGGGCACGAGTATCTGAAGCGGCAGTTGACCAAGCGGGGCATTGCGTTCGAGCCGCTCGACAACGGCATCCGGAGCTGCGCGGACCCCGAGGCGATGCAGCGGCTCGCCGACGGACTGACGGCAAACAAGATCGATGCGCTGCTGCGCAAGTGGCTGGCCCGGCTGCCGCACCCCTTCGAGGCCGGCGACCGGGAGCAGGGCATCCGCTACGACATCTCCATGCTGCAAGCCGAGTTCGCCCGCACCGAGGTCTTCGACCGGCCGGTGCAGGGACGGGTCTTCTTCGAAGAGGTGCTGCGCGAGAACCTCGACATGGGCCGTCCCGACCAGGTGCAGTTGATCTTCAACCGGCGCGTCAACCGACGCACCCCATCGCGGTATCGCACCCGCGTCATCACCGACGGGGTCATCCCGTCGCTGCACTTGGACTACAAACGCTCGTGCATCAAGCAGTACTACAAGGAGGGCCGCGCGCTACGCACCGAGACGGTGATCAACGACACGTACGACTTCGGTATCGGCCGCCGGCTGAGGAACCTCGATGATCTGAAGAAGATCGGCTTCGCCGCCAACCGACGCCTGCTCGGCGTCCAGACTCTCAGCCACGACTGCACCATCGGAGCCGACGTGCTCGACGGTCTCCACCGCCCGGCGCACATCGACGGACAACGCGCGTCGGCACTGCGCTTCGGCGACCCGCGGGTGCAGGCGCTGTGCGCCGCCCTGCTGCAGTTCGACCTGCTGCCGCACGGATTCCGCAACCGCGAGCTACGGGAGACAGTGGCCCCGCTGTGCGGGCTCTCGCTGGAGGAATACGGTCCGGGCCGCATGACCTACGACCTGCGCCGGCTCCGGCTGCGCGGCATCATCGTGCGGATTCCCGACACCCAGCGGTATCAACTCACCGCCGAAGGGCTGTGCATCGCGCTGGCCTATCACCGCACGCAGGCGCGCGTCCTGGGTCCGGTCTTGTCGGCCACGCTCGACGGGGAATCGACCACGCGGCTGCATGAAGCCGTCGCCCTGTACGACCGCGAGGTCGGCCACCTCTGGGAAGGGCAGGCGCTCGCCGCCTGAACGCTGACCCGGGGAGAATCGATGTGCCGAATGAGGGCCGATCCAGAACTTGACTCAACTGTAAAGGTCACGCTCGTTCAAGGAGTCTAGAATTCCGGGGCTAACCCTGCCTAATTTGGGACACCATCATGCCCGGCACGACGCGAGTATTCGCATTCATCGACACCAACGTGTTGCTGCACTACCGGTTCTTCCGCGATGTGAACTGGGCGAAGGAGTTGCGCGCTGAAGAAGTGACGCTCGTCCTCGCGCCTGTCGTGGTGGAAGAGCTGGACATGCGGAAATGGGCCGGGGCCCGGCGCGACCGCGAGCGGGCGAAGAAGGTGCTCAAGGCTCTCAAGGATCTGGGACTGTCCGCAACGCCAGTGGCGATGCGCCCGGGCGTCGAGATTATGGCGCTTGACGAGGAACCGCCGGATGCCCTGTTCGCGCGCCACCGCCTGCAGCCGCGGGTCAGCGACGACCGGCTGCTAGCGTCGGTGCTGGCTTTCAAGGAAGCGCAAAGCGGCGCCGCGGCAATCTTGGTTCTGACGGCAGACACGGGTCTGAGCATAAAGGCGCCGACGCGGCAAGTCGCCGTTGCCGCGCCTGATGAGCGCCTTCAAAGCGATGAGGAACCCGATGAGACGGAGCGCGAGCTCGTAACGGCGCGGCGGCAGCTTGCTGCGCTTCGGGCTGTGGCGCCCAGCCTTAAGCTGACCCTTGCCGGGAAGAGCGTTCTGGAGCGCCAAGTGCGCAGGTTCGGTGAGTTCAGTGCAGGAAGACTTGGGCGTCTGCTGGAGGGTTGGAGTTCGAAACATCCGCATGTCAGGACGACACCGGACTCGATCGTCATTCCGGGAGGAAGGCAATTCGCGCTCTCTGGACTAGCGGGGCTCCCGGGATTCTGGTCACAGAAGGAGGCCACGCACAACGGGGAGATCGACCGGGTCTACGGAGAATTCGAAGCTTTCCTCCGGCGGTGGCCGGCTCGGTTGAACGCGCTCGCGCGCTGCGTAGAGTTCGGGTTTGTGCTTGAGAACGCGGGCACGGCGCCAGCTGACGACGTGGATCTTCTGATATCGGCACGAGCGAACGGCAAGTGGCTTGAGGAACTCCCGGAGCTGCCCTCGGCACCCACGATGCCCAGGCCGCGCAATCCGCTCGACTTCGGAATCATGCCATCGGTTGAGCATTTCGACCCTAGTAGGCTACGTTTCCGGGATGACCCGATTGACGGGCCGAACATTCTGGAAGATGAACCCCACAGCGTTCGGTACACGGTGAAGCGCGTGAAGCATCATGTGCCGTGTGAATTGCCTATTGTCCATTTCCAGCTCGACTCCGACGACGATGTCCGATCCTTCACCGTGACGTACCGCCTCGTTGCGGCAAACATCAGGGAGCCCAAGACGGATGATCTCCACGTAAAGTTGTCGATTTCCACGCCGATGGAACTGCCAAGCCCTGAGGAGCTGCTCAGCCGTAGCGGCGAAGAAGATGATGATCCCGCCCGCGATGACGAACGCGAAGCGTGACGAGGTTTGCGCTTGCTGGACGCCACTGCAAAGAGACCCGCTCTGGTCTTGACCGTCCGGGCAAGACGTTCATCGAGCCGGGAGAACGGAATCGTTCCTGGCTTTCGCCAAACGACGAACACAGGGGCGTCGCCGTTCGGCTCCTTGCTGTTGTAGGTGAACACGACGCACAGACTGGATTGGTATTCCAACGGCGTCGGCATCCAGATTCCCTGCTCACTTTGGCGGCGACCGGTCGGCGTCACTTGGCCCTTTGCGCCGTCGGAGTGGGGAACGGCGGTGTTGAGGGGGCTGACAGGCCGGAGCTCCGCCACGACCCGTCATCATCGGCGGCAGTGTCACACCCGTCGCCAGGGCGTCCCCTCGTCGCCGACGCGAACGCCCGGTATTCCCCCACCGTTGCGCCCGCCGCGGCGGGTCATGCCACCGCCTGTTCTTGGCGGATCCGCTCCTGCGCCAAGTCGTACTGCGCCTGGCGGCGGACCCAGAACGCGGCGTTGCTCCAACCCCGCCGTTCCAGCGCCAGCGCCATCGCCGGCGAGATGCCCGTGCGACCATTCAACAGCCGAGACAACGTCTGCCGGGTGCAACCCAGCTTCGACGCCGCCTCGGTCACCGTCCAGCCTTCCGCCGCCAGCGCGTCGCGGAGGCTCTCGCCCGGATGCGAAGGGCTGTACATCGTAGTCATTGTCCGCCCACCTCTAGTGGTAGTCGACCAGGGTCACGTCAACCGGCTCGCCGTCCTCGAAGCGGAAGACGATTCGCCAGTTCCCGGACACCCGCACGCTCCATTGGCCCCGGCGATCCCCGGTCAGCGGGTGCAGGCGGTAACCCGGCAGGTTCATGTCGCCCGGCTGCACCGCAGCGTCTAGGTCCGACAGTATCCGCCGGATCCGCGGCGCCAGCGACGCCGGAAGGCGACGGGCGTCGTCCCGCTCGTAAAGGGCCCGCAACCCCTTGTGCACGATCTCGATATCCCGGACTGTAACACGATGCTTGACACGTGACGGAAGGCAGGTTCCCGCCGGGTGATGGTCTCCGTGTTCGGCCAGTCTGGTGCATCCGAACTATGCTGGAGGCCCGCGGATGCGGGCGCGGGCTTTGCGGAGCACGGAGCACCTGGAAGGCGAGCAATGACCGAAGAGAGATCCCGTCCCGGCACGCGCGGCGTCTTCAGGGCTGTGCTCGCAACGCTGATCGGCATGCTCGCCGGCGGAGCACTCAATGCAGCCCTGGGCGAGCAGGGTGCGGACACGCCGGCGCTCACACTGCTCGGAGGCGGGCTGGCGCTCGGCGCCGTTCTCGTGGCGCAGGCCCGACGCCGCAGCGGGTGAGATCGGACTACGCCGAGCGCGGCACGACGGGCGCGTAGACGAGGGAGCAACAAGATGCGGATACAGCTTCGAGCGTCAGCGTCAGTGCGCGTGATCGCCGCGGCCGTGATGGCGCTGGCATCCGGCCTGGTCATCGTCTCCGCGCAGTCCTCCGACACGTTCGTCCCGGTCACCGACGCGATGCTCCGCGACCCGGCGCCGGGAGACTGGCTGACGTGGCGGCGGACGGCGGACGGCTGGGGCTACAGCCCGCTCGACCAGATCGACCGCGACAACGTGCACGAGCTCAGGATGGTCTGGTCGCGCGGGCTCGCGCCGGGGCGCCAGGAGGGGACGCCGCTCGCCTACGACGGCGTGTTGTAATACATGCCGCAGGCGAACGACATCATCGAAGCGATCGACGCGGTCACCGGCGACCTGAGGTGGCGGCATCGCCGCGACCTGCCCGACGACCTCTACGACCACGTGGGAGCGAACGCCGCCATCAACCGGAACATCGCCATCTACGACCGCTTCATCATCAACACCAGCGACGACGTGTACGTCTTCGGACTCGACGCCGAGACGGGCGAGCTCGCCTGGGAGACGCAGATCTTCGATTACACGAAGATCTCGGCCCTGCACAGCTCCGGACCGATCATCGCCGACGGCAAGGTGATCTCCGGGCGCAGTTGCGGCCGGCCCGAGGCGTGCGTCATCGTGGCGCACGACGCCCGCACCGGCGAGGAGCTGTGGCGGCGGCGGACGATTCCGGCGCCGGGGGAGCCGGGCGACGAGACCTGGGGCGGCGTGCCGTTCGAGGAGCGCCGCCACGTCGGCACCTGGATGCCGCCCAGCTACGACCACGAGCTGCGCCTGGTCTACCAGGGCACCTCGGTGACGGCGCCGGCCCCGAAGTTCATGCTCGGCGGCGTCGACAACAGGCACCTCTACCACAACTCGACCCTGGTCCTGGACGTCGACACCGGGGAGATTCGCTGGCACTACCAGCATCTGAACGACCATTGGGACCTCGACCATCCCTTCGAGCGCATCCTCGTCGACACCGCCGTGGCGCCCGATGCGTCGGAAGTGAGCTGGGTCAACCCGCGCATTCGATCGGGCGAGGTGCGGAAGGTGGTGACCGGCATCCCCGGCAAGACCGGCGTCGTCTATACGCTGGACCGCGAGACCGGCGAGTTCCTCTGGGCCACGCCCACCGTCACGCAGAACGTGATCAGCGACATCGACGGCGCCACCGGGGCGGTCACCGAGAACGCCGAGGTGGTCTTCACCGCGGAGGGGCAGGAGGTCTTCGCCTGCCCCACCTGGCACGGCGGCAAGGACTGGGAAGCGGGCGCCTCCAGCCCGCGGACCAACCTGATGTACATGCCGCTGCGCAACACCTGCGCGCGCATGATGGCGACAAGGACGTTTGCGGAGGATACGCCCGTCGGCCGCAACGAGGCCCGCTCGCCGTTCTACGCGATCGCCTACCGGCACCAGTTGACCCCCGGCACCGACTTCGCGGGCACTGTGCGGGCGATCTCCGCCGAGACCGGCAGGACCGCCTGGCTCCACGAGCAGCGCGCGGCGACGATGTCGCTCGTGGCCACCGCGGGCGGTCTGGTCTTCGGCGGCGACGTCAACGGAAGGTTCCGCGCCTTCGACGACGAGACGGGCGAGGTCCTCTGGGAGATCAACCTCGGCTCGGCGGTCACGGGCTTCCCGATCAGCTACGCGGTCGACGACCGGCAGTACATCGCGGTCGGCACCGGCATCTCGGGAACGTCGGGGACCTTCACCGCCCTGGCCCCGGAGCTTCGTCCGAGTCGCGGGAACAACCTGTTCGTGTTCGCTCTGCCTTGACGCCCGACGGCTTTCCGCAGGGGTCCGCAGGCGTGCGTGCAGTCATGTCGGGCAGCCGGGTTCGAGGACTCACCCGGCATCGCCAGCCGCCAGCCGGCGAACTCGCGTTCCAGGACGGCCGCGACGTCGAGTGCGATTTCGTCCTCGCCGGGCCGCGCGACGATCTGCACCGACAGCGGCAGGCCGTCACCCGACAGACCCAGCGGCACGGCGACGGCCGGGAAGCCCAGGGCGTTGACGATCACCGTGAGCCCCAGGCTGCCGTACGGCCCCCAGGAGAATCCGTGGCGGGCGATGTCGTCGCGAACACCGGCAGGAGGAGCACCGCGCCGTCACGCATCGCGTCGAGAAACCGTGACCGCAGCTCGTCGAGTCGTCCCGCGCGCCCGAACCCGAGAGCGCGCACAAGCGGTCCGTAGACGGAGAGGAAGGCGACCGGCGCCAGGCACGCGGTGCTGATCCGCACGTCGCCTCGTCGGTTGCGGAGCGCACGCCGCACGGAGATGGGTCGACCGCCACCGAGGGCGCGACGGTGGCTCGGCAGCCAGTGGCGATGCAGGACGGCGAGGGTCTCGAACAGCGTCCTCGTCAGGGGCAGGGCGACTCGTCGCCGGACCGACATTCCCGCCGCACCGAGCACGCCCGCCGCGGCCGTCACGGCGTCGGGGACCGCGCGGCCGACCGGGGGCCAGACGACCAGCCGCGGTACGAGCACGGGGCGGCCGGCCAGGGAGGTCGTGGCCTCCCCCGTCGCCGGCGACTCCGACAGGACGCCGAGCGCGAGGCGAAGGTCCTCGACCCGGCGCGCCAGCGGCCCTACCGTGTTCCAACCGGTCATGGCCGCCGGCGCCCGGGGCACGTGCCCGTCCGTCGAGACGCGCCCCGCGGTCGGCTTCAACCCGACGACCCCGCAGAACGCGGACGGAATGCGGATGCTGCCCGCGATGTCCGCTCCCAGCCCCAGCGGTGCGCCGCCGGCGGCAATGATCGCCCCCTCTCCGCCCGAGCTGCCTCCCGCGGACCGGTCGAGGCGCCACGGATTCCGCGTCAGGCCGCTGATGGGGTTGTCCGTCTCCATCGAGCCGCTCATGTCCGAGCAGCCCGACTTGCCCAACACGATCGCCCCGGCCGCCTTCAGGCGCCGCACCGCTTCCGCGTCCTGTTCCGCGACGTTCTCGCGCAGGAGGTCCGAACCCGCGGTGAACCGTACGTCCGCCACGGCGATCGCGTCCTTGACCGTGATCGGGACGCCATGGAGGGGTGGCGGATCGCCGGGAACGCCGGCGTCTGTCAGTCGCCGCGCCGTGCTCCGGGCCGCGTCGAACGTGGTGGTGATCAGCGCGTTGATGTGCGGCTCCGACCTCCTCGATCCGCGCGATGTGCGCATCGACGACTTCCAGCGGGCTCGTGTCCCCGACGCGGATTCGCCGCGCCAGCTCCGCGGCTCCGAATCTCGTGATCTCGCCCATCGCAGGACCGTGCGTTCTGCCAGATCTGCATCGGATTATGCTGGACGCCTGCGGATGCGAGTATGCGAATCCGAAGCCCGCCGGCCGACAGGCGCGCGCAACGATGGCTGACGACCAGACCTTCCGGCTGATCCTCGCCCTCGGGATGGCGGCCTTCCTGCCGGTCGCCCTCTACCACCGGATCCGGTCGCAGGCCAGCGGCGAGAAGCTCGACCGTCGTCAGGAGGGACTGTTCATCCTCTTCACGCTGCGCCCGTGCGGGCTGGCGGCGATGGGCGGCCTCGTGGCTTTCGTCCTCGACCCGGCCTGGATGTCGTGGGCCTCCGTGCCGTTGCCCGCCGCGCTGCGCTGGGCCGGCGTGGCGGTCGGTCTGCCCACGGTGGCCCTCGGCATCTGGACGTTCCGCAGCCTCGGCCGAAACATCACCGACACCGTAGTCACCAGGCACGAGCACACGCTGGTAACGAGTGGCCCGTACCGCTACGTCCGTCACCCGTTCTACGTCACCTCCGCCCTCGCGTTCGCTGCCAACGCCCTCGCGACGGCGAACTGGTTCATCGCGCTGACGGGTTTCGCCGCCCTGGCGCTCCTGGTGATCCGGACGGAGACCGAGGAGACGAAGCTCGTCGAGCGGTTCGGCGACGACTACCGGCGTTACATGGCGCGGACGGGCCGCTTCTTCCCGCGCCTCCGGTCTGCGCCACCGACGGCGGAGTAGGCCATCAGAAGCCACTTCATCGCCCGCGCGCCCTGGCCTGCGGCGAACTCCTCGGCGCCGTCGAGTCGCGCGCCGGTCAGCTCCGGCAGCGTGCCGCCCACGGTCCCGTGCCAGATGCTGCGAATCAGGTCGGCCTCGGCCTCGGCGAACGTCCCGGCGAACGTCCGCGCCCTCATGCCTCCAGTGCCGTAGCCGCGGAACTCCTCTTCCCCCACGCCGGCGCTCAGCCCCGTCGCTGCGTCCAAAGCCGCTTGCCGCGCAGCGGCGATCTCGGACGCCCTGGTGCTCCGTAGCGTCGGGGAACGCGTCGCTGCCTCGACGGCGCGTTGGCGCGTGGCGCTGCGCCGGGCGACGACAACGCGCTGCCACGCTGCGGCCAAGGCGCCTTGCGGCCGAGCACCAGGGTCCTCCAGCTCCCAGAGGGTGTTCGTCGAGCGCATCAGCCCGGCCGCCACGTAGTATCGCGCCGCGGCGCGGAGCACAGGATCGTCGGCCTCGGACGCCAACTTCTCGAGCAACGCGTCGATCCCGGGTTTCATCGACTTGCCGAAACCGAAGAACCTGCGGCCATCGACCAACTCGGGGGAACGAGCCGTGAGATCCGTGTCGCGGGTTCGACGTGCGACCCACCGAATGACGTGGTCGTGGTACAGTCTTCGCGCCAGCGCCGCCGTGGGAGGTAGGCATGCGCAAGCTGGGGCCGAGCGCCCGCTTCGTGTCCACCGTTATCGCACTGATCGTCCTTGGGATCGCTCTGCCGGTCAGCGCGGGCCAGGCTGAGACCGAACTCCCTGGCGTCGCCGTGGACGACGGTGACCACGCTTCCGAATCGTCGGCGGACCCAGGC
This sequence comes from Vicinamibacterales bacterium, assembly GCA_965222905.1. Taxonomy (GTDB): domain Bacteria; phylum Acidobacteriota; class Vicinamibacteria; order Vicinamibacterales; family UBA8438; genus WTFV01. Next base: position 1,375,245 of record OZ244976.1, read on the forward strand.
ACGACGCGCGTCCGGCGAACCGTTCGCTCCCCGATTCGCGATCCGTGGTCTGCCGGCGTCCGGGTGCTCTGGCGCTCGCTCGGAGGTTCCGGTGGCGGGGCAGCACTCCCACCGACCGCGGGCGGCAGTCCCCCTGTCGTCCTCGGGAGTTGCTCCGCAAGTGGCTCCTGCTCGCCGAACAGCGTGCGTCACCAGGGCGGCGCGCCGGGTACCGCAACGACCGGGAACGGCTTGCCCGTGCAGGGCGTCGCCTTCGACGCGGGGCGCCTGGTCACGCCGGGAGTCGAGGTCGGCATCGGGCTCGACCTGACGACCCATCCGGGCCAGGCACTCTTGTCCACCGTGCCGGGCGCCGGGCTTCGGACTGCCACCCCGGAAGACACCGCGCTCCAGGTGCTCACCGGCGAGCGCGCGCTGCAACTCGATCTGGCGGCTCGGCTCACCTACCGCTCTCGAGGCGACGACCCCGTGGTCCGTGGCGCGTCCGTCGCCAGGCCCTATGTCGGTGTCGGAGCAGGGATGTCGCGATACTTCCCCGGGTTCTCCACTGTCGGCGGGCCCGGTTTCAACGACGCACCGCTCCCACCTTCCGGCGCAGCGCATCTCACCGCCTTCGATCCCTGGATCCCGAACTTCCAGGTCTACGGCGGCTTCCTCGTGTCGTTCGCGAGGATGGCGCCGATGCTGGACGTCGACATCCGGTACATGCGGGCGGCGGACCGCGGCGTCGACCTGGGGGGCTTCCGTTTCGGCACCGGCATCCGCTACCCGTTCTGACGTGCGCGAGATCTCTCCAGCGGTCCGGGCCGGACGGCTGGTCGGGCGGAGTGGGTATCGATGAATCTCCTCGCGGACCGTCCATCCGCTAAGATGGCCCCGATGAGGAGGTACAGCATGCGGTACATCATCGCGATTCTGTCGGCCGTCGTCCTGCTTCCGGTACCGGCGGCCGCCCAGGCGCCCGAGCGCACCCCGTGGGGCGACCCCGACCTGCAGGGGGTCTGGACCAACCGGACCACGACGCCGCTAGAGCGTCCGGGCGAGTTCGAGGGGCGAACGGTGCTCTCCGACGAGGAGCGCGCGGAGATCGACGCGCAGGCCGAAGCCGCCCGGGACCGCCCCCCGCCCCCCGGCCAGACCGGCGGCTACAACAGCTTCTGGTTGGACCGCGGCGTGCGGAACGGTCAGACGTCGCTAATCGTCGACCCGCCCGACGGGAGGTACCCGGCGCGGACGGACCGTGTGCGGGAGAGCGACGCGGCGTTCGCGGCGATGCGGGACGGGACGAAGTTCGACACGTGGTACGACCTGAACCTCTACGACCGGTGCATCACGCGCGGGATACCGGGCGCCATGATCCCGGGCTTCTACAACCACAACTACCAGATCCTGCAGACGCCCGACTACGTCGTGATCCTGGTGGAGATGATTCACGACGCGCGGATCATCCCGCTGGACGGACGCGCGCACCTGTCGCCGCAGATCGGCCAGTGGATGGGTGATTCGCGCGCCCGCTGGGAGGGCGACACGCTGGTCGTCGAGACGACCAACCTGACCCGGAAGGGCGATCAGCGCGTGCGTTACCTGGTGCATGCGCCCAGCGAGCAAGGCCACGTGGTCGAACGCTTCACGCGCGTCGGCGCCGACCGCATCGACTACAGCTTCACGGTCACCGACCCCGCGACGTACGCGAGCCCGTGGACGGCCGAGATTCCCATGGTGCCGCTCGGGGGCGAAATCTTCGAGTACGCGTGCCACGAGGGGAACTACGGGCTGGTGAACATCCTGGCGGGCGCCCGCGCGGCCGAGCGCGCAACCGAGCAGTAGTCGGGCGGCTCGACTCGGCAATGACCCGGCATCGGGGACCTTGGAGTCCCGATTCGTTTTGTGCCTCGGCCGCCTGACTCCGGTTGCCAGGCGGCCGGGCACGTGCCGTCACCCGCCGACAGGCTGTTCGAACACGAGGATCGAGGTGTCCTTGCAGGAGTTGCGCATCAACTCCTGACCCCGCCGGTGCAGCTCCCGTTCGAGTTCGCTCTCACTCATCTGGTGGGCTTCGGCCGAACAGAGGAAGGCCTTGGCCTCAGCGAAGGCGCCCTCGGCTGCTGCACACGGGGTCTGGTCGGGGGAAGCGGCTCAGGGCCCGGCCCGCGGCTCGTAATCAAGCTCGGTCGGCCCCGCTCCGCCGAAGGCGGGCGATGCGGCGTCCCATTCCCTGCGAGCCGTCACCCGCTTGAGGTCGGGAGCCGCGTACACGAACCGCTCGTCGTATTGGCGGTAGAGGGAATCGAAGAACTGGTCGAATCGCAACGCGCCACCGGGTTCCGGAAACTCCTCGATGATGGCCCCGGCGCGCTCCGGCTCCGTAGAGGCCAACGCGAAGGCAATCGCCTCGTAGCTGCTCACGTCGTTTCGGATGCCGCGTCGGTCGGCCAACTCGCGCAGCGCGGCGTGGAATCGGCGGATGGGCTCCACGGGGCGACCGTGGCCATCGAGCGCGACATCGTTCTCGGCGAGCCTTCGCGGTGATCGGTCTCCGGACGAATCATCCTCGTCGACGCCGACGTCCCGCCCCACCTCTTCCGCGCGGTTGGCGCGCATGACGAACAGGTAGCCGCAGACGAGAGGTGGGTAGGCAATGTGGAGGTTCGTGCAGTCGCCGACAGCTTCCTCCATGCGATTCGTGAGATTCCGGAACGCACCGATCGCGCCTTTGCACGAAACGGCGAGGACCGGCCCGATTCCGTCCTTCGTCACGACGACATCGACGCTCTTCGTCTTCAGCCCGCCGTAGACCGTCCGTTCACCGCCGCCGCCGACGCTTGGATCGTGCACGAGCGCAAGCCGTTTGGCCTTCCGCGTGACGCGGAACGGCGGCCGCGGCACGATCTCGTCCGGGTCGAACCCGCCTTCCACGACAAGGCGGCAGGCGACGTACCAATGGAGCGGCTTGATGTGACGCTGGCTCTGCGTCGATCCGCGGAACGTCACGAAGTGGGCGAGCGCCGAACGGAGCGACTGCCACTCGCAGACGTTCACGCGACGTGCCTCCACTGACGCATCACGTCGACACCCTCTTCGAGCAGGGAGGCTTCGCTACGGCCGATCGCCTGGTCCGACATCAGCAGCACGTTCCGGGCTTCTCCGGGCTCCAACTTGAGCATCCCGCCGCCGAGCGGATGTCCTTCGAGCTCGCAGCTCAGCCGCCCGGCCGCCGAACCCCACGCCGTGGAGAGTCGCTCTCCCGACACGGCCCCGTTGCCGTCGAACAGCCCGGACCGGAGATCGACGGCGAGCAGCGCGTTCGTGCACGTGCACCTGCCGCGGTTGACGGCCAGCGAAGGAGACTTCCCGCTCATGTAGGTGAGGACGAACTCGGGGCGCCGGACGTCGGGCACGGTGTACCAGGGCGTCCGGTTGCGACACTTGTAGGCGGCCTTCGCGCGGCGCCCCTCGTCCGTGCCGAGATAGGCTCGAACCGCGTCCGGCACCTCGGCGCGCGGCGGGATGCGCAGCAGCAAGACCGGCTCGTCCCGCGCGATCCAGCGCTCTACGTCGACGTCGTCGATAACGGCGCCGGTGACGTACCGGCTGTTCCGGATGGACGGTACCAGGAACTCGTCGGGGATTCCGAGGCCCTCCGCTTCGGACGGACGCAGATGAAAGAAGCTGTTGGCCCCGCTGACGTACCCGATGCCCACCTGGGCAATCTGTCCCAGTCGAACCGCGCCTGAATCCGCCGCCATGCGCTCGTAGATGCAGCGAACGTGCCGTGGCAGCAGGAACGGACGCAACCGGCCGCGCCAGCGGGTGCGCCAGGCATCGACCGGAACCTGCTCCGCTACCGGCGGCAGGCTTGCGCCCGGCACGAATCGCTCGATCTTCGACAGCCGGATGTTGTCCGTCCGACAACCGGCGTTGTCGGCGAACAGCAGCCAGCAGTCTTCCGAGAGCCGCGGGAAGACCTTCTCCTGGATGGCCACCACCTGCACCGTGCCGAAGTGGGAGACCAGGTACTCCAGCAACGGCAACGCGTACGGCGCATGTCCGATCTCCGCCGGCACGACGAACGCGATCCGCCCGCCCGGACGCAGCTTGCTGGCCGCGGCGACGATGAACGGCGCCCACGACGACGAGAGCCCGCTGAACGTCACCCCCAGGCGCCGGCAGTAGTCGAGCGCGGCTCGTCTCGTCGCGCCCGTGAACCGCTGGTACCGAATGAACGGCGGGTTGCCGGCGGCGCAGTCGAACCGGCGCTTGTCGCCCGCTGCCCACGTGAAGAAGTCGGCTTCGACGACCGTCGCATGCGGGGCACGACCGGCGGCCTCGGCCACCGAGACGGGATCGCGTTCAACCCCAACGCTGTGGGGGTGCAGCGCGATGAAGCGCCCGTCGCCGCTCGACGGATCGAGCAGCCGGTCGGCCGGGCTCCGGACCGCCCACCGCACCAGGGCGGCGGCGACCGCCTCCGGCGTGAAGTAGGCCCCGAGCGTCTTGCTATCGCGCGCCATCGGACTCGACATCAACGGAACTTCCTGCACCACGATGCAAGACGCCCGCCGGACGGAATGCACCGCCGCGGGCGGGAGACGTCATCAAGGAGGTTTCCTGGACGCCAGTGTACCCGCTGCAGGCCCCGCAGTTTCTCCGTCAGCGCGATGGGTCACACCCCACGGATCGGTGAGGTCCTAGGGCAGCGCGAAGGATAGACTCGTCGTAAGTCATTAATAATAAATGACTTGCTGTTAGTACTACGGCCGTGATTCCCACGTTGCTTCCCCTTCTTCGAGCAGGAATCCCCAAGACCAGCGACGCCGTCCCCGGACCCCACGGCATCACAGCTTACTCACTCCCGCTGCCGTTCAGAACCGGCAACGCACGGCGGGATGTCGTCGCCTGAGATGTCTGCGGACCAACCGTACGGGGCAGCCATAGACGAGCAGCCAGTCTTGGGGCGGACGCGTGGCCGATCGAGGCGACAGATCCCGGGACGGCCCCGGCATCCTCGGTTTCTTCGTGCGCGTCCGGCAGCTGTCTCGAAGTTCCGCCGCCGGCCGGCCAGCCAAGGCGGACCTTCAGAAGCCGAAGCCGACCACGCTGTGAACCACCACCCCTCGCCGCAGATCGTGGCCGATGTCGAACCGCACGCTGCCGATCACCGGAAGGTCCAGAAACACGCCGACTCCGACCCCCTTCAGCCACTGGTCACGCACCGATCCGTCGTTCCAGACCGCAGCCGTGTCGTAAAAGAGAAGGAACCCCGTCTTGCCAGTCGCGAGGGGAGAACTCAGCGGCAGGCGGAGCTCGATCGACGCCGCCAGCAGACGATCGCCCACCCGCGCGCCGAACTCCCACCCGCGCAGCGTGCCCAGGCCGCCGAGCAGCGATCGCTCGTACGGCGGCAGCGGCGCCGAGGCGCCTTCATACAGCACGCGCGCAGCCAGGACCGCCTGTCCGCCGACGCCCTTGAACGCCTGTGCATCGACGCGCGGCCGGAAGATGGCCGCGGGGTGCCCGGCGACCGACAGCCGCTCGACCGCGGCGTGCAGCTTCACGTTGTCGCGCGGGAACATGCCGGACAGGCTGTCGTACTCCAGGTCGATAATCACCCGGGTCAGCCGATCCGTCAGCTCCCCGAAGACGACCTCCTCCCATGCCGCCTCCGCCCCGGCGCGCACGCCGAACGCCAGACGGCGCTCGACGCCACCCCACACCCGCGACCGGCGGTCTTCCACCTCGAAGTGCGGATGCACCCGCCGGCCGGACGACCCGCCCCCGCGCAGGCGACCGACCGCTTCGCTTCCGAACGGACGCTCCACCTCGAACGCCGTACGACGGTCGGCACCCCAGGTCATCGGAAGGGAGACCCGGCCGCCCTGCCCGGGGATGTCAACGAGACTGAAGCCCAGACCGTAGCTAATGCCGTACCCCTCGTCGTAGCGCAAGATGGGCGTGAACATCAACCGGTCGAGCCGCCGCGGTCGCTCGCGCACCACGATCATCAACGCGATCTTGTCTGTTGCAGTCAGCGACCGGTAACGCTTGTGGACTTCGACCGTCTCGAAACGACCGCTGGTCGCCAGCCGGCGGGCAACGGCATCCAGCTCCGCGCTGTCAACGAAGTCGCCCACCGCGATGCCGGCGAGCTCCAGCACCTCCTCGTCTGGTACGGAGTTGTTGCCGTGTATCCGAATCTCGACAACCGTTTCCGTCGCCACCGGCGCGCCGAAGGCGCCGACAACCGCGCCCGGCGACAGCATTGCACCGATTACTCCGACGCACGCCCACGCCGCAACGCGGTGAGACCGAAGCGGCATCATCGTGGCTCGGGAGCCAGCACACGTCCGCCCGTCACCGCCTCCCGGTAGTTGGCGAACGTCCGGACGAGGCGGAACTCGTACTTGCGCGTGGCCAGCCACATCACCATGCGCACTTCAATCTGCGCCGGCAGCCAGACGCCCGCGAACGGCTGTCGCATCGACATCGACGCGGTAACGTCCTCCAGCCTGAACATCCAGCGCCCCGGCATGAACGCGAAACCGAGGTTGTCGAACGAGTAGCGCACGATCTGGTGCTGAGCGGGATCGACCCACAGGGTCACGCGCAGGGTCTTGCTCATCCCCGCATCAATCTCGGCGTCGCCCTCCGACTGGTCGTCGTCGCCGGAATACGGTGCGAGCCGCTCCGGGTAGTATTCGATGCGCAGGACATCCTGGCCCTCCAGCGTCTCTCGTCCCACCAGATAGTAGTTTCCGGATTCAAACAGGATATCCACGAAAGCGAAGGCAACGAAACGCGGTTCAACCTCGTTGTCGCCCGAGTCGGAAGCCGCCTGCGCCGCCTCCTGCGCCAAGCCGCTGAACATCCAATGCAACATCAGTGCGTCATCCGCCGAGACGGGTTCCTCCGCGTCCCCCTCACGGGCCGAGGAGCGGCGTGTCCGCCGCTGCCGCTCGCTTTCCAACCAAACGGTTTCGTACGCCCTACGATCCTCCGCGCCGATCGAGACGCCGGCGACGCGTATCGGACTACGCACGAAGACACCATCACGCGCGTACCAGGTGTAGTCGCGCGGAATCAGCATGTCGCCATCCGGCCCCGTCATGCGACCCTCCGCCCGCTCGTCAAACACGTAGTCCAGACGGCGCGCGGCGTTTTCCCCCTGCTGTTGCAGCACCCGCGCCATGAAGCGATCGAGCTCGTTTTCCTCCTGCGCCCCGACCCCCGCGGGGACGATCGAGAGAAGCGCGAGAACTGTCAAGCCCTGGCTGGTCGTACTCATCATCATCCTTCTTCATCGCAGCCTGGCCCACAGCGCTGAAGGCGCGTTTCCGCTTCCTTCCTCCATCTGATCACCTCGTGTCCGATGCTGTCGCTCCGCAGCTCCAGCCAAGACAAGGGTAGCAAACCCGTGCCTTGAACCATCGGGTCGCGGCTTCTGGCGCCCCCGGCCTCCTCTAGCTTGTTGATCACTCAGGTAGCGCGAACACGAAGACGCCGCTGCCGCCCCGCGGGTTGCGCTCCTCGGGAAGGAGGTCGCCCGGGAGAATCGTCGCCCAGCTCGAGCCGCCGATCGAGGGGCCGGCCACGAATGCGACGAACTGCCTGCCGTCGACGGCATAGGTGATCGGGAACCCGTTCGCCATCGTCGAGAGCCGACTCTGCCACAGCAGCTCGCCGTTCCGCACGTCGTAGGCGAAGACGCGCCGCCCCCAATCGCCGATGAACACCAGGCCTCCGCCGGTTGTCAACGCCGACGTGTTGTAGGGCACCCGGAGACGCCGGCGCCAGAGGGTCTCGCCGGTCCGCAGGTCCAGCGCCTGGAACTCGCCCAGTCGGTCCGGCGCCTGCGGATGAAAGTGATTCGTCCGGCCGCGCACGGCGCCCCCTCCGCCGCCCCCGGCGCGCCGCTCGACGGGAGCGAAGGCGGCGGTCTCGCAGCTCAGATTGAGCGGCACGTACAGCGCCTCGGTCCCGGGGTGATACGCCATCGCCCGCAGGCTCTTGAAGCCACCCGTGCTGGGACAGAAGAAGAGCTCTTCGCCGACGTCGGTCAGCATCCCTTCTCGATGAGTCACCTGACCGGTCTCGGAGTCGACATCCAGGATGTTCTGGTAGCCGAGATCGATTGCGCGTCGGAACGCGCCCGTGACGCGGTCCAGCTCCCAGAGAATCCCGAGCTTGCCCATCGTGAACAGCGAGCGCTTGCCGTCGTAGTCGATCAGGATGCGCTCGAACGACTCGTCCATGTCGTGGGAGTCGCCCGGGATGTGCTGGTAGTACCACTTCATCTCACCGGTCGCGGGGTCGAGCGCAAGCGTCGAGTTGCTGTAGAGCGCGTCACCGTCGGTGCCGCGCGCGTCGCGGTTGTGCGGCTTGGGCTGCGACGTGCCCCAGTAGATGAGCCTGGTGACCGGGTCATAGCTCCCGGTCATCCAGGCGTCGCTTCCCGCGCGGAACAGGAGCGGCAGATCGCCCCAGGTGTCGCCGCCGCTCTCGCCGGGACGAGCGATGGTCGAGGTTCGCCAGAGCAACCGGCCGGTGCGTCCGTCGACGCCTACGATGTAGCAGGTATCGTCACGGTAACGCCCGCAGCCCGTCATCCCGGCGATGATCGTCCCATCGACGACGATCGGTCCGTTCGAGAAGGTGTAGCCTTCCTGGCCGCCCCCGACCGGCGTATCCCAGCGCGCCTCGCCCGTCCGGACGTCCAGCCCGACGACGTGCGCATCGAAAGTGTTCAGGATGACCAGATCCTGGTAGACGGCAAGGCTCCGCATCTGCGCGGCGCTTCGCCGTCGCTCGTCCATCTCACGGCGATACTCCCACAGGAAGTCACCCGTGCGCGCGTCGAGCGCCTGGACCACGTTGCCGGGGTTCGCGACATACATGACGCCGTCGTGCACGATCGGCGTCGTCTGCGACACCCCGGGTTCGAGGCCCCAGGACCAGGCGAGCCGGAGCTCATCCACGTTGCTCCGGTCGATCTGCTCGAGCGGGCTGTACCCCCATCCATCGAGGGTGCGCCGCCAATTCAACCAGTCGGCGGGGTCGGGATCCTGCAGCATCGCATCGGTGACCGGGGCAGTGTCTCGGACCTGCGCCTGGCCGAGAACCCCCGTCGCCATGGCGGCGGCGGCGTATACGCACACGGTGAGCAATGCGCGACGCGTCATGTCAACCTCCTGCCGCTACAAGCCCCGCAACCCTTCCGTCAGCGCGATGGTCACGCCCCACGGATCGGTGAGGAACGCGTACCCGATGCCGGACGCACTCTGCCGGTAGGGCACGTCGAACGTCACCCCGCGCCCCTCCAGCTCGCGGCAGAACTCCGAAAGGTTCTCCACCTCGAGGCCGATGTGGTCGAGCATGCGTCCCTTCGTGGGCGCGCCGCCGGCGTCGGGGTTGTAGGAGAAGTTGAAGTTGATGCCCGGCAGGTCGACCGCGTCGTAGCGCCAGCGGATTCCCGGCGCGCCGCCGAACAGCTCGGCGTACCACGCCTGCGCCTCCTCCACCGCGTCGTCGACCAAGTAGAGGTGCAGGTGATGCGCGCGGATGGGGCCGACGAGCGGCTCGTTGTGCCGCCGGGCGACGGGATCCGCGGCGCCGTCGTCGCGCGTAAACGCGAGGTTCGCCGACGTGTCGTCGAACAGCTCGATGCGCTCGTCCTCCGGCGAGAAGACGTTGGTGACCCCCGAGCCGCGGTCCTCGAACTCGAGTCCGGCCGCCGCGACGTCGGCCAGCGACCGCACGCGGAAGGCCATGTGATTGAGGATCGACCCCTCGGTGCCTCCCGAGGACTCGCCTTCCTCCAGAATCACCAGCACGTCCGGGAACGTCAGCACGACGACGTCGCCCACCCGCTCGGCCTCGCCGCCCAGCGCCACCCAGAACGCGGTGTTCGCCTCGAGATCGCGTACCACGTAGTGCAGGTGCCCCATGGCCACTCCGGCGTCGTTCGGGGAGGCGATCTGCGCGAACGCGGGAGGCACGGCCCCGGTGAACAGAAGGACGAGCGCAAGCGCCATGGTCATTCTCTGCATCATTCTTCTCCTACCGCGACGGATAGCCGCCGACCCAGACCGGGCTCGACCACGCCATCGCGTCGTTCACCTGCCGGACGCGGACGTAGTAGTAGTCGCCCTGCCGCGGGTCGTCGGCGGCGGTCCGCCGGTTGTCCTCGTCGGTGTGGCTGAAGCTGACGTCGCGACGACCGTTGCGGATCAGGCGGCGCAGGGTGATCCGATCGTCGGGATAGTCGTCTATGGGCATCGACCGGTCGACCCCGCCGGCGCTCAGGGTGAGCCGCACCCGGCGCTCCGGGATGTCCGCCGGCGGCCGGAAGAACGGCGGCGCCGAGCCGGTCTCGCGCGTTTCTTCCAGGTCGAGCACGATCGACGCGCTGGGCCGGAGGCCGGACAGCCGCATCCGCAACGAGCTGGAATCGCCCCGCGTATTGGTAGCGAAGCTGGCGCCGTTGCGCGCCGGCTCCAGCTCGACGTGCTGCGTGGTGGGGTTGACGAAGTCCGTCCCCGTTATGGCTTCCAGGACGGCCCCGTTCACGCGGAGCTGCCCGCGCCAGTGGCGCCAGCCGCGCGGCGCGTCGCCCGGATGCAGCGGCGTCGCGTCCGAGGAGAACGAGAGGAGCCACTCCTCGGTGTCGGCGGGCCGGCCGCGGCCGGTGCCGTAGGTCTGGCTCCAGATCGGCTCGTCGTTCTTGAGTAGCGTGACCGATTCGATCGGCGCCGTCCCGATCACGCGCCCCTCCACGGTCCGCTCGTCCGCGTAGTCGCCGCGCTGGCCCATCTGCGTGCCGTTGACGGTGACGTCGAGGATGATACGGTCGCCGGTAGTGGCGTACGTCCGCCGCTGCTTCATCGCGTCGAAGATCGCGTCGCGGGACTTCTCGGGCGCCAGCACCGCGCCGAGGCCGCCGCGCTGGGCCAGCGAGTTGCGGTTCGGGGCCGAGTAGCCGGGGTGCGACAGGTGGTCGTCGGACGCCGCGACCAGCCCCACCTGGTGGCCGTGCGACAGGTACTGCCGGACGAACCACTCGAAGGTGCCGTGCATCGACATCATCTCGATCAGCGGCTCGAGCTGCGGGTCCGACTGCCGGTAGTCGCCCGGATTATGCGCGTGCGGGATGACCAGCACGTCGGCCGCGTCGTAGCGCGCGTGCAGGCCCTGGTACAGCTCGGACAGCGTGGGGTACTCCAGCGCCGACACGCGGTCCCTGCCCTCCGCGTCGCGAAACAGCACGTTGTGGTGGCCACCGAAGCGGGCGTGGCGCGTCCACTCCCAGCCGAGGTAGGGGATGAACCGGCCCGGCTCGTCGAACGCCTGCACCGCGTTCCGCGACAGCTCCCACTCGGCGTCGTCCAGCCAGACGTCGTGCTCGGAGTGGGTGACGAAGTCCAGCCGCGCGTCGTCGCGGGCGAAGGTCATGAAGAAGTCGATGGTGCCGATGCCCTCGGCGTAGCCCGAGTGGCCGTGCGTGTCGCCCCAGTAGATGCGGCGGGCCGGGTTCTCCTCGACGAGGATCGGGTTCGCGCCGCCGCGGATCTCGCCGTCCTCCGAGCGGATCTCGACCCAGTGCGGCCCCGGCTCTTCCAGCGTCAGCTCCACAACGGTGATCGGCTCGGTCCCGGCCGGCGTGGTGGCGCGCACGTCGCCGTCCACCAGCACCTCGAACGCCGGGATGTCGCCCGTCGCGCGGTTGAAGAAGGCGTCCTCGGCGCGCACCGACAGCTCGAACGGCTCGCCCGGCGCGACGACGCTGGGCGCGAAGCCGTGCACCCCAGCCACCCGTGTCCCGCTCACGACGAACGGCAGGATCGGCAGCGGCCGCCACTCGCCGGAGGCGTCGAGATCGACGTACAGCGGCAACGGCATCCGTGCGCTCGACGTGCCGGTCATCAGCAGGCCCTGGCCGCCGCCGCTCGTGTCGCCGTAGGTGATGGTCACCGTCTCGCCGGGATCGACCTGCCCGGAGGCCACCCGGAAGACCAGCGCCGGCTCGGGCGCCCGGAACCCGCCGTGCGGCCCGCGCGCCATGTAGACGTCGGCCTCGAACGTCGCGTCGCCGTCGGTCGTGTCGATCGTCACGTAACCGTCGCCGGCCGGGTCGTCGGTCTGGAACGGGCCGTAGTTGACGTTGAAGTGCCGCGCCACCCAGAAGCCGCCGCCCGTCGCCACCAGGCGGCTGCCGGCGGTCCAGGTCTGGCGAATGGTCTGGTACGAGCGCGCCTCGAACGGGCCGAGCGATTCGGCGGCCAACTCCCCAAGCGCCCCCGGCTCGTCATGCAGCGCGAACTGCCGCACCAGCCGGTCGATGACGGCGCCCTGCGCGATGGCGGCCTGTCCGGTCGGCGGCTGCGTCGCCTGCAGCCGCACGCGCGGCCCTTCGAGACCGACCTCCCCGCCGCCGAGGGCGTAGGCGTCGACCCAATCGGCGAGGATCCGGGCCCGCTCCGCGACCGTCGTCTCGTCGGTCGGCGCCATCGCCACGTCGGCCTTGAGCTGCTCGACCGCCGCGCGCAGGTCCGGTATGAGGTAGTCGTCCGGCCTGCCGTCGTCCCCGGCGCCGGCGCAGCCGACGGCGGCGAGAAGAAACAACAGCGCAAGCGATACTGCCGGACAACGCGTCCATCGTCTCGCGGTCTCATGCCGGCTGCTGCTGTTGGGGCTCATTCTCGATTCGTTCTCGAGTGACGTCATCGATGTATCTCAGATTCTTCAGATGCCACAATGTGGACCCGAAACTCGCTCGGAGCCGGTCGGCGACCCTCAGCACACCATCTCTTGTTTCCAGCGAGCCCGTCAGCGCGGAGACGGCCCGACGGACGAGCCTGTTGGGCATCAGGAACATCGCAGCGAAGGCGTTCGCCCTTCGCTCGACGTCACATGGCGCCCATGGTCCACTGGCGATTGCCAGCTCCGCACCAGCATCCCGGTCGAACAACAGATGGCAAAGCTCATGAGCCAACGTGAACCGGCGACCGACTGATTCGTCGTTGGCGCTGTGGCGCGGGTTGACGACTATTCCGGGCCGATGGTGCGCGCCGTGCAGCGCAACTCCGCGGATGGTCTTGTCGGAGAGCTCCCGATCAACGACCTCGACACCCAGTTGGCGGAGGACATTCTCGATGTCCACGAATTCGTCATCAGTGAACGCCGTCCCGATGCGCTCGTGAACATTCTCGGCCAACTCGTACCCCTGGTACCAGGAGGGATCTCCGGACTCCCGAAGCGGAACGGCATTTCGGACATCATCGATGGGCTGCTGATCGCCGTGAGGAACGTACAGGTCGACTATTGCTCGCGCCAACTCGAGGACGTCCCGTTTTCGGACGTTCGGAGAAAGCGAACCGAACATCAAGGATGCCTGGCAGGAACCGGTTACGACAAGTGACGACTCGGAGGCTTCCAACATGGCGCGACGAGGGCCCTCCGCACACTCCGCGAGATAGCGCTTCACCCGCCGCCATCCGTTATGGATGGCGTGCTTATCCGTTCCCAGACCGGCGAGCCACATGAGCCGCCGGTCGCGATGTCTTTCGAGGCCCCGCAGCCGCGCGACACGCGCTCCCAGCGTTGTCAACCGATCCGATCCCGGCGCGAGGGACAGGAGGTATTCGCTTGCGCCCAAGAGCACGTCGTACAGCGGAACGGCGACTGCCTCGGGCGGCAGTCTGCCGAAGCCCCTGTCGGACTCCGCGAAATCGACGTGCTCCGGCATACCCTCCGCACGCGTTTGGCCCCAGGAGACCTCGACACGGTCGCGGATCCGCCTCAACAGGACATCGGGGAACAACCCGCCATCACTCGCCGACCGAATCGCATGTCGTTCCCACCACGTCTGCCACGTGCTCTCCCACGAGGACGCCGCCTGATCGTCTTCCTCTATCGCGTGCGGCGGGAACCGGGTGGCCCGCAGGGACTCCCAGGCGGTATCGCCTTCGTTGCTCGCGGGAAGGCGTTCTTCGTGCAGGAGGGGATTCCAGTGGCTGGCGAACCACTCCATCAGCGGAAGAAGATACCAATGGACCGACTCGGACCGTTCGCCGCCCTCGTTGTGAGCACACAGGTTGCGGCCCTCGACCCAGAGCTGGAAGCTGCCCCAGGAGAGGCTGACATCCGGGTCGGCGGCCCGACCGTCATCGGGGTCGCGGGCGAACGCCAACTTCAGCGCGAACTCGCCGGTGTCCCCGGCAAGCCGCTCCCATCGGGTGCTCATCCGTGTGCTCGCTCAGTCCCAGTGCGCCCGAATGTCGCGGCGACGGACGCGGCCCTCATCCATCCACCTGCGACGGAGGCGTTCCGGCACTCGGATCCAACCGACGGGGTACCCGTGCCAGACATCGGGGCCATGCCGCCGCGCACAGTACGCACGGCCTTCATGCACAGCGTACCGCACATCACCGTCCGGCTCGCTATCGGCAAGAAGTTGTCGTGCATGCTCTGCATCGAACTCCCTCGGACAGAGCACGCCGCGCCGTCCCCGCTGCCACGGTTCCTTGTGCTTTGGGCTGCTCTCGTAACGCATGGTGCAGTGGGTCGGTCATGGTTGCGTCACCCGGCGACATTTGCAGGGATCGTGCCCTTCAGCGCGGCTTCTCCGCCGCGAGATCCGACAGAAGCTGTCCGCGCTCGTCGCGAGCACCCCGGTCGGCACCGGTGTCCCCGGGCGCATCGCCGTCAGTGCCGCAGCTCGAACAGGAACGCGCGGAGTGTCCCGTCGACAACCACGTCGCGATGCGCACGACGGCCGGCGGACCAGAAGAAAACGTCCTTGTAGGCGTAGGTCGTGTCGCTCGCGGTTCCGTCCTCGTCGATCTCCCGGACCGTACTCCCTTCGAGGATCACCGCGACGGTGTCCAGAGGATGGACATGCAGCGGCAACTCCTGCCCCTCGGCGAGCCGGATGTCCCAGACTCTCACGCGCTCCTCGTCCAGCACCAGCGTCGCGCCCTCATGCGGCATCGCAGGCGGCACGTCGGTCCGCGGCTCCCGGGGCGGCGGCGCGTAGTCCTTCATGTCGATCATGATCGAGTGCCGCTCCGGCTGCCCGATGCCCTCCTCCTTGTGGGTCACCCCCTTGCGGAGCAGGAACGTGCTCGGGACCTCGAACGGCGTCTCGCTGACGGTGAACGTCCCGTCGGGGCGCGTCACCCGTAGCGGCCCCCAGCGCAGGAACACGCCCGTCATGTCGTAGCGATGGCGGTGGTACTCCGCCGGCACGCCGTCCGGCCAGATGACCTCCCATACGATCACCCTCTCGTTCTCGTACCGCTTCGTGACCCCCTCGCGCGGGTAGGCGTGCGGGTAGTCCTCCTCGTCCTGGGCCGGCTGCGCCAGGACCGGAACCGTCCCGATTGCCAGGAGACCGGCGAGCACCAAGCCGGAGAACATCAGGGCGGCGAGCAGGGCGCCGCCGCCTGCCGTGCCCGAACGCCGCTCGCGTGCTGCAACCATGGTCCCCTCCGTCCGGACTCGATACTCCTTCATTGTGCCCTCAGTCGATCCAGGAGCGCCCGGGCGTGCGGGCATGCCGCTTCGACGCGAGCGGAGCCGATCCGCGCCAGGAGTTCGAACGAAACCCTGCCCTTGGCGTAACGCTTCCGGCAGGCGGCGGTAGCCCGATCGAGCGTTTCGAGGACCGTAGCCTTGGGAACGGCCTCCAGCGCCGGCCATTGCCTGACCGCGTTCTCCCTGAACTGCGCGCCGAAGTACCGCCGCAGGGCGTCACGGTCGGCAAGGAACCACGTCTCCATGAGCTGGACCATCAGGAACGCCTGATCGTTACCCGCCCCGTCGGGCCGTGTCCAGCCGTCGCGGTCGTGCAGGTGTTGCCAGACCGAAGATCCCGGCGCAACCGGGTCCTCGCTGTCCACCAACAGCAACACGGGCGCCCCGGCACAACCGGACGCGACGGCAGAGGCGAAACGGTTGAACGTTTGCTCGCGCCCGCCGCCCCGTACGATCTTGACGCTGCCGCCCAGGTCGGCGGACTTGAAGAACCCGCTCCAGCCCTCGCGGAACCGTGCGCGAAGCGATCGACCGTCGCCGCCGCCCTCGACGTACAGGGTCGCCGTCACCACCGGTTCCCGCCGAGCTCACCCGAAGTCCAGAGGTCGCCAAGGCGGTAGTCCTTCAGCCACTTGGCGAGGTCCGCCTTGTCGAGCCGCCTCATCTCGGTCCGTCCATCGTGCTTCTCGCACACCACGACGCTCTCCGGCCGGTTGGTCAGCGCATCCACGAGCACGTCCGAATGCGTCGTCACGATGAGTTGACTGCGTTCGGAGGCCTCGACCAGCAGGTCGGCGAGAGTCGGCAAGAGGTCCGGATGCAGGCCCAGCTCGGGTTCTTCGATGCAGATCAGAGGCGGCGGCTCGGGGTGCAGCAGAACGGCCAGCAGACAAAGGTAGCGCAACGTCCCGTCCGACAGGCGGGTGGCCGGAATCGACCGGTTGCCCGTTTCCTCCAGGAACAAGGAGACCGTGCCTCCGGTCACGGGGCATTGGAGATCGACGATGCCATCGAACAATTTGCCCAGCGCAGTCAGGAAGGTCTTCCGTTGCGTTCCATGCAACTGCGAAAGTACAAGCGGCAGATTCCCGGCTCCCTCTTCCAGAAAATCGCTCCGCGCGTGGGCGCTGCAAGGTAGACGCGAGCCTGCGTCGGGCCCGAACGACCAGTTCCGGTAGAGGCGAATGCGTCCATACTGCTCCCGCAGATGCCAGAGCGCCGGAAACATCGGATTGGAAGTCAGAGAAAGCAGTGATTCTTCCCGTCCAAACTGTGCAGCGAACTCGACAGCGCCTTTGCGGAAGCGAAACATCACCTGCGCCAGCGGCACGGCAACATTCCCTTCTTTGCTTTCAGTCAACTGCGCATGAGCATCCGCCATTTCCGACGCCACTTGCCTGTCTCGAGAGGGCCGGTAGTACGAAAGCCGCTCCCGTTCGGCGCCGCCGGACAATTCATCCCGCTCTCCTACCCCGGAACCATGGCTGGACCGCCAGGTGCGACCGCCGGACAGCGCCTCCGAAGGCTCGACCTGTTCGTCGCCCACCAAAGGACGCCCTTGCTGATCGGAGACAGTCATGGAATGCCGCAGCGTCCCATGCGGCGAAAAATCAACGAGGGCCGCCACTGTGAAGGACTTCGGTTTCTCCGGTCCCTTCCACAACCACTCGCGAACTCCGCCGGTGCGTGAAATCGGATCCGCGATAGCGCGCGGCGCGGCCTGAAACAGCGAGACGACCTCCAGCAGGTTCGATTTTCCGGAGCCGTTCGGACCGATGAGGACGTTCAACGGTTCCATCGGCAGATCGATCCCCTCCGGCCCGAACGACAGGACACCCGATAGTTTCAGCCTGTCAAACAGCTTTCTCATCGACCGGCCTCGCAGGCGCCGCGCACTATCAACTGCTGAGTCCCCCCGGGGCGCTTCGGTAAGGCGCCCCTCCTCGCCCCTATGCCGGCGGCACGAAGGCGAGGAAGCGCCGCGGGTTGTCGACCAGGATCTTCCGGATCGACTCCTCCGGCACCCCGGCGTAGCGCAGCTTCGGCACGAACTGCATCAGCACCGACGCCCACCCGTGGCCGTAGTAGCGCTTGAACTGCCGCACGTTGCCCTGGTCGGAGGAGAGCAGGATGTGATCCTCCAGGCCCGCCTCGAGCAGGTCCTGCACCATCCGCACCTTGTCGGCGGCGGGGATGTCCGAGCGGCCCATCTCGTGCCCCAGCGTGTCGAGGCCGATGAAGGCGCCGCGACGCGCCACCGCCGTGTGGGTGCCCAGCGGGTCGTGCTCCGGCCTGATCGTCGCCATGTGCCCGATCACGACGTGCGAGAGGTCCACGCCCGCCCCTTCGATGACGTCCATCTGGTCCATGGCGCAGCTCGGACAGCTCTCGTGCGGCGTGTGCGTGAAGATCGGCAGTCCGGTCCGCAGGTGGGCGCGAGCCACGGCCCGGTGCACCTTGCGCTCGTCCGGACGCATCTCGAGCGACGAGGCGATCTCGCCGAACGCGCCCCAGCGCTGGGCGGCGGCATCGGCCACCAGCTCCTCGACCAGCTCGTCCTCGGACATCTCGGCCACGCGCACCGGGTAGATGGCGAAGCCGATGTCCTCGAAGTAGCCGCCGGCCATGACGATGCGCACGTCGCTGCGGGCGGCGATGGCGTTCAGGTGCTCGACCTGCTCCGCGGTGCGGCGGCCGGTCGCCGCGTCGACGATGCAACCGAGTCCGTCGAACGCGCAGGCGCGCAGCTCCTCGACCGCGAGATCGACGTCGCCGCGGCCGACGTGCTCGTGGAAGAGCGTCGCCCCCTCGGCGAGCTCCGCCGGGTCGACGTCGCCCTGCAGGGTGCGGACTATCGCCCCCGCGGGGAAGGCCGGCGGCTGGGCGCTGGTGAACGTCTGCTGCGCATGGAGCGGCAGTGCGGCGCCGAAGGCCGCGGCCCCGGCGCCGGATGCGGCGGCCGTGCCGAGAAGGCCGAGGGCTTCGCGTCGGGTGTACTGGCGGCGCCCGCCGGTTGGATCGGTCATCGTCGTTCTCCCGTGGGGTAATGGCTGCCCGGTCCGGCGGGCGTGAGGCATCCTAACCCATGCGACTCCCGCGTGCACGTATAATTGTTGAATATCACATCATGGAAATTTGATTTGCGACAATCAATAGCCCGTCCGGATCTACTCGCCGCCACCGCCACAGGACTCTCCGAGGCCCCGGTGGTGACCCTGCTGGGGGCGCGGCAGGTCGGCAAGACGACGCTGGCCCGGCAGGTGGCGGCGGCTTGGGCGGGGTCGTCCACGGTCTTTGACCTCGAGGTGGCCGCCACGCGGGAGGCCCTGTCCGCGACCCCCGAGAGACTGCTCCGCGACAGTGACGGCCTGGTCGTCATCGACGAGGTGCAACGGAAGCCGGAGCTGTTCGAGGTGCTGCGGCCGATCTGCGACCACCCCGACCGCCGCGCGGTCTTCCTGCTGCTGGGCAGCGCCTCCCTGGACCTCGTCCAGAGCCTGTCCGAGACGCTGGCCGGACGCATGCTCTTCGTCGACGTGGGCGGCTTCTCGCTGGCGGAGGTCGGGGCGGAACATCAGGACCGCCTCTGGATGCGAGGCGGGTTTCCGCGAGCCTGGCTGGCGCCGTCGGCCGCGGCCTGGACGCGCTGGATGCAGTCGTTCACGCGCACGTTCCTGGAGCGGGACATCCGGGGGCTGGGGTCGACGGTCTCTCCGGACGCGTTGGGCCGCTTCTGGCGCATGCTGGCGCACGTGCACGGGCAGACCTGGAACGCAGCGGAGCTGGCGCGCTCGATGGGCGTGAGCGCGACGGCGGTGAATCACTACCGCGACCTGCTGGCGGGCGCCTTCATGCTCCGCGTGCTGCCGCCCTGGTTCGAGAACGTGGGCAAGCGCCTCGTCAGGTCGCCCAAGGTCTACCTGCGGGACAGCGGGATTCTGCATTTTCTGCTCGGTCTGGAAGAGCGGCGGGAGCTGCCGCTGCATCCTCGCTACGGCGCAAGCTGGGAGGGGTTCGCCCTGGAGCAGACGCTCCTGGCGCACGGCGAGCGCGAGGCGTACTTCTACGGCACCCAGCGGGGCGCCGAGCTGGATCTCCTGCTGTTGCGGCGCGGCCGGCGCTGGGGATTCGAGTTCAAGTGCGCCGACGCCCCGAGCACGACCCGGTCGATGCACGTCGTCATCGACGACCTGGAGCTGGAGCACCTCTGGGTGGTCTACCCCGGCGACCGGCAGTACCCCCTCACCGACGACATCACCGGCCTCCCGTTGACGCGCATCCGCGACATCGAGCTGCGTCCGGCCTGATCACGACACGTCGTGGTCCGCCGGCTCGACGACGTGATTCAGCATGTCGATGAACACCCGGCCGATGTGCTCGTCGGCCACGCCGTAGTGGACCTGCTTGCCGTGGCGCCGGCCCCGCATCACCCGCGCGGCGCGCAGCAGGCGCAGGTGGTGGCTGACCAGTGACGAGGACAGGCCGAGCCGCCCGGCGACATCGCCGACGGGGCGGGGTCCCGACAGGCAACAGAGGATGATGCGCAGGCGCGTCGGGTCGCCCATGAGCCTGAACATCTCGGCCAACTGGCTCACGCGATCGTCGTCCAGGGTTGCGAGCCGGGCTGGTTCCGGTCGTGTCACGTTGTCCATCGCACCGCATTTTAACAACATATGAACATGTGTTAAAGTGTCATCCATGCACGACCACCACGGAGACCGGCACCATGAGCACCGGTCCGGGGCGGGCGGCCATCCTGCCCACACGCCGGGTTCGGCCGCGGGGGACGCGGACGATCGGCGCCGGCTGTGGGGCGCCCTGTGGCTCACGGGCGGGTTCATGCTCGTGGAGGTCGCCGGCGGCGTGATCGCCGGCTCGCTGGCGCTGCTCGCCGACGCCGGCCACATGCTCACCGACACCGCCGCGCTCGCGTTCGCGTGCATCGCCGTGCGGGTGGCCGGGCGGCCCGTCGATACCCGGCGCTCGTACGGCTATCACCGTTTTCCGGTGCTCGCCGCGTATGTCAACGCGGTCACGTTGCTGCTGATCGTGGCTTGGATCGCGTTCGAGGCGGTGGCGCGCATGCGCGAGCCGGTCGAGATTCTGGGAGGGCCGATGCTGGCCGTCGCGGTGGTCGGCCTCCTGGTCAACCTCGCCGCCTTCCGTCTGCTGCACGGCGGCGAGACCGACAGCCTGAACGTCCGCGGCGCGCTGGTGCACGTGCTGGGCGACCTGCTCGGCTCGGCCGCCGCGATCGTCGCCGCGCTGGTGATCATGGCGACCGGGTGGACGCCGATCGATCCGATTCTCTCGCTGCTCGTCGCCCTGCTGGTGCTGAGGAGCGCGGTCTCGCTGTTGCGCCGGTCCGGTCACGTCCTGATGGAGGGCCGCCCCGAGCATCTGGACGCGGCAGACATCGCACGAACCATCGCGGCGACCGTTCCCGAGGTCAGCGACGTGCACCACATGCACATCTGGTCGCTGAGCCCCGGCCGCCCGATGATGACCTTCCACGCCCGCGTCGACCGCGGCGCCGTCCACGACCGGGCGCTGCAGCGGGTCCTGGCCTGCCTTCGCGAGCGGTTCGGCGTGCGGCACGCGACCGTTCAACTGGAGCACGAGCGGTGCGCGGGGCCCGGGGAGTGCTCACGCCATCCGGGATAGTCGCCTGTCCGGGTCGATTCCGGTCACTGCCAACCATCGCCGGAGCAGACGAGCTCGACCAATCGTTCGCCGGCTGCCCTTTTTGGAGATTGCCTGCCTTGTCGCGGGCCGCGCGCGTGAGGCATCCTAGCGACTGATGGCGACCCCGACCCCGGCGACTCCTCCCGGCTCGACCGCACCCGGCGCAGCCGCATCCGATCTCCGTTTCCTCCGCGCGCTCGAGCGGAAGGTCCTCTGGCTGGCCGTCTGGACGATCCACCACGCGAATCACCTCCGGCCCTCGCGCGACGGGCTGAAGGTCGGCGGCCACCAGGCGTCGTGCGCCTCGGTGGCGACGCTGATGACGGCGCTCTACTTCGACGCCCTGCGGCCGGAGGACCGGGTGGCGGTGAAGCCGCACGCGAGCCCGGTGTTCCACGCCATCCAGTACCTGCTCGGCAACCAGACGCAGGAACAGCTCGCGCGCTTCCGCGGGTTCGGCGGCGCGCAGTCGTACCCCTCGCGCACCAAGGACGCCGACGACGTCGACTTCTCCACCGGATCGGTCGGCCTCGGCGTGGCGATGACCAGCTTCGCCGCGCTCGTGCAGGACTACGTGCGGCTGAAGCGCTTCGGGTCGGAACGGCCGCCGGGCCGCATGATCGCCATCGCCGGCGACGCCGAGTTCGACGAGGGCAACATCTTCGAGGCGCTCGTCGAGTCGTGGAAGCACGACGTCCGCAACGTCTGGTGGATCATCGACTACAACCGCCAGAGCCTCGACGCGGTGATGGTCGAGCGCTTCTCGGACCGGCTCGAGACCGTCTTCCGCAACCTCGACTGGCGGGTGGAGGTCCTCAAGTACGGCCGCCGGCTGACCGACGCCTTCGAGCGGCCGGGCGGGGACGCGCTGCGACGGTGGATCGATTCGGCGGAGAACTCGCGCTACTCGGCGCTGGCCTACAGGGGCGGTGCGGCCTGGCGCGACGAGCTGCTGCGCGACCTGGGGGACACCCACGGCATCCGCGCCCTGCTCGACGAGCACGACGACGACGCGCTCGGGCGGCTGATGACCAACCTCGGCGGGCACGACCTGACGACCCTGCGGGACGCGTTCCGGGGCGTGCCGGACGACCGGCCGACCGCCTTCATCGCCTACACCATCAAGGGCTACGGCCTGCCGTTCGCCGGCCACAAGGACAACCACGCCGGGCTGGTCACGCCGGACCAGATGGCGGCCTTCAAGCAGCGGATGGGCATCGCGGACGGCGACGAATGGGACCGGTTCGCCGGGCTCGACGTCCCGGCCGACGAGCTGCAGGCGTTTCTGGATGCGGTCCCCTTCGGACGCGCGTCCGGCCGGCGGCACGCCGCGGCGCGCATCGCGGTGCCGGAGCGGTTCGAGCCGCCCCCCGGCGACCGATTGTCTACCCAGGACGCGTTCGGCCGCTTCCTGTCCGACCTCGCGCGGCGGCACCCCGATCTGGCCGACCGGGTGGTGACGTCGTCGCCGGACGTGACGGTCTCGACCAGCCTCGGCTCCTGGCTGAACCGGCGGCACATCTTCGGGCGGCGCGCCCGCGGCGATCTCTTCAAGGACGAGCGGATCCTCTCGGCCCTCAACTGGGAGGTCTCCGCCGAGGGCCAGCACATCGAGCTCGGGATCGCCGAGAACAACCTGTTCATCCTGCTCGCGGCCCTCGGGCTGAGCGCGCCGCTGTTCGGCGAGCGGCTGCTGCCGATCGGGACCGTCTACGACCCCTTCATCAGCCGCGGGCTCGACGCCCTGAACTACGCCTGCTACCAGGACGCGCGCTTCATCGTGGTCGGGACCCCGTCGGGCGTGTCGCTGGCCGCCGAGGGCGGGGCGCACCAGTCGATCTACGAGCCGTTGCTCGGGATGGCACAGCCGGGCCTGACGTCGTTCGAGCCGACCTACGCCGACGAGCTGTGCGAGATGCTGCGCTGGAGCTTCGAGCACCTGCAGGCCGACGACGGCGGGGCGGTCTACCTGCGGCTGTCGACCCGCCCGGTGGATCAGCCCCAGCGGCGGCTGGATGCGAGTCTGGCGCGGCAGATCACGGACGGCGGCTACTGGCTGGCCCCGCCCGGGCCTCGGGCGGAGATCGCACTCGTCGCCAGCGGCGCCGTGCTGCCGGAAGCGATCGAGGCGCACCGCGGGATCCTGGAGGACGTTCCCGATGCCGGGCTGCTCGTGGTCACCTCGGTCGACCGGCTGTACCGCGGGTGGACCGCAAGCCAGCGCGGCGGCATCGGCGCGGCCCGTCCGGTCTCGCACGTCGAACGGCTCCTCGCGCCGCTTCCCGACGCTGCCGGCCTGATCACCGTGATCGACGCACATCCGGCGACGCTGTCGTGGCTGGCGTCGGTGCGGCGGCAGAGGGTGGTCCCGCTCGGCGTGGATCGGTTCGGGCAATCCGGCGATCTGCCGGACCTGTACTGCGAGTACCGCCTGGACGTCAACGCGATCATCGACGCGGCGGCGCGCGTCGCAATCTCGGCCTGTCTGTGATACGCTATTGGTTCATCCTGCGCCGATATTTTCGCGCGATAGCCCCCCTCGTAGAGTCTACCGGCACCCGAAACTTCCACTACCGGTGTGCGAAGTCCCCTGCTCTCGCGTTCAATCGATGAGGATGATGTCGCCGGATTCCCGGAAGCCGACCCCACCATCCGGTTCTCGCCGTCGGCTCCCCGTTCTGCCGCTCACGTTCGCGCTGACGGCACTCCTGTGCGCGATCGTAGCGCCACCGGTCCACGCCCAGAACCCGACCCCGGGATGGGATGGGACGGTCGAGGTGAACACCAGCTCGCTGGAGATCGAGAAGGGGAAGTCCACGAGCTACAGCTTGAGACTGACCGAGCCGCCGACCGGGGACGGATGGTGGATCCGGGTGTTCGCCGACGGCGCGGTGCGCTCGGACGGCAACTACAAGGGTCTCTCCTGGTCGCCGTCGGTCGGCTGGGAGTTCGATGAGGGCGAGAACCCGTGGCGCACGATCAACATAAGTGTGGATGAGGATGCCGTGGCCGGGACGGAGGTGACCTTCGAGCATGAAGTATGGGATCACGACTCGAATTGCCCGGTGCACAACGTCGGTCGGGTGACCGTGCGGATCGTCGAGGAGAGGCCGCCCGAGCCGCTGCCCGAGCTGTCCGTCCGCGACGCGTCCCGGGTGACCGAGGGGGACGCTGCGAGCTTCGAGGTGCGGCTGAGCAAGGCGAGCGACCAGTCGGTGACCGTCCGCTACGAGACGGAGAGCGGGACCGCTCTCGAGAACACGGACTTCGACGGGAAATCGGGCACGCTGCGATTCGAGCCGAACGACAGGGTCAAGACCGTCCAGGTGCAGACGACGGATGATGCGCTCGACGAGCCGGACGAGGACTTCACCGTGAAGCTGAGCAGCCCGAGCGGAGCGACTCTGGGCGACGACACCGGGACCGGAACCATCCGCGACAACGACGATACGCCGAAGCTGTCGATCAATGACAAGTCGGTGACCGAGGGGAGCCCGGCGGTGTTCGAGGTGACGCTGGACAACCCCAGCGGACAGGACGTGACGGTACGCGTCCGGACACGGAACGGCACTGCGCGGTCGGACTCGGACTACGACGCAGTGGACACGACGCTGACGTTCCCCGCGGGCGAGACGCGGAAGACCGTCGACGTGCAGACGACAGACGACGAGGACTACGAAGGGGACGAGGACTTCACGGTCCGGCTGAGCAGTCCGAACGGGGCGACCATCGAGGACGGCACCGGCGACGGAACCATCAACAACGACGACAGCCCGCCGGAACTGTCCATCTACGACGTGACCGTCGAGGAGGGCGTCCGGGCGGACTTCGAGGTGCGCCTGTCCGCGCAGAGCAGTTTGCCCGTCACGGTGCAGTACGCCACGCAGGACGACTCCGCCGTAGACGGCTCGGACTACTCAGGGGTCGGCGGGACGCTGACCTTTCAGCCGGGGACGGAGAGTCGGACCATCCGGGTGTCCACGCGCGAGGACAATGCAAAGGAGCCGGAGGAGTCCTTCACGGTCGAGCTGAGCAACCCGGACGGGGCCACCATCGACAACGGCACCGGGATCGGGACGATCACCGACGACGACGAGGCCGCGCTGCCGTCGCTGCGGATCGAGGACACGACGGCGACGGAAGGGAGCACTGCATCGTTCACGGTGAAGCTCAGCGTGGCGAGCGAAGACACGGTAACGGTCGACTACTACACGCGCGACGACACGGCGCGCGCGGGCTCGGACTATACGGCGGTGGAGGACGGCACCCTGACGTTCACCGCGGGGGACACGGAGGGGGAGATCAGGGTAGTGACCCTCCGGGACGACGACTACGAGGGCAGTGAAGAGTTCACGGTGAGGCTCCGCAACCCGAGCAAGGCGACGCTGGACGACGCCACCGGAACGGGCACGATTCAAGACGACGACGACCCGCCCCAGGTGTTCATCGAGAACGACGTGACGGTGGACGAAGGGGATACGGCGCAGTTCATGGTGAAGCTCAGCGCCACGAGCATCGTCCCCGTCACGGTCGACTACGCGACGATGGAGGGCACTGCAGTCGACGGCACGGACTACACGGGAGCCAGCGGGAGACTCAACTTCCGCGCGGGGGAAGACAGCAAGACCGTCGCCGTGCGCACGCGCCAGGACAACATCGACGAGCCGGACACCGAGACGTTCACGCTGGAGCTCAGCGGCCCGGAAGATGCCACGCTGGGAAGCAAGACGACCGGCACGGGGACGATAACGGACGACGACGACCCGCCGGAAGTGTCTATCGGGGACGCGCCGGCGGTGACGGAGGGGGGTACGGCGCTGTTTCCGGTGACGCTGAACGTGGCTAGGAGTCTGCGCCGCAGGACGCTTGCGGCACGAAACGGGTCGCCAGCCCACGCCCTGAGCTCCGTGTCGGGGCGGCTTCGCCGGTCGGCCGGGCGGGGTGGATTTTCGGTGGTTGGCGAACAGAGAGCAAAATTTGGTCCTCGCGGGCCGCACGGGCCGCCAGAGACCGCGGTGCGCGTCGATTTGCCGCCGTGGCGAGCCGCATTCCCCGCATCCTACGCCGCCATCAGCACGTGCAGGCGCTTGACGTTCAACGCCAGGCACACCAGGTCCCACTCGCAGCGCACCTTCGCCAGTCCACGCAAACTGAAGCGCCGGAAGCCCAGCGCGTGCTTGATCCAACCGTAGGGAGCCTCCGACAACCACTTGCGCTCCGCATACGCCGTCCGGCCCGCCGGCGTCGCCAGCTTCTCCATCATGCGACCCGTCGCCGGATGGGCCTCCAGATCGCGGGTAGCCGCCTGCTTGCCCTCCCGGCCCGGCGCCACATACCCGTCAACGCCCCGCTTTTCCAGGTCCTTCAGGTCCCGCTCGTTGCAGTACCCCGCATCGGCCAGCACCGTCTCCGGCTGCGCGTCGAACGTTTCCTTCACCGCGTCGAGCAACACCGGCAACTCACCCTGGTCGCTCGCGTTCGCCGTCAGATCCGTCGCCACCACCAACTGGTGCTCCGCGTCCACCGCCGCCTGCGCGTTGTAGCACTGCTGGAACCCCTCACTGCTCGTCTTCATGATCGAGCTCTCAGGGTCCGTGAAGTTGCTCTGCGCCTTCTCGTCCGGCTCGCCATACGCCCGCTTGTACGGCCGACCGCCCTTCGGGTTCCGGTCCTGACCCGGCTGCCGACCCCGCGCGTCGTCTGCCGCCCGTTGCTTTGCTTCCAGACGCGCCTTCGCCGCCCGAATCGCTGCCAAACGCGCTTCCCGCCGGTGCAACTCCGCCGGCAGATCATCGCCCCGAACCTCCGCGCCCAAGCGCGCGTCCTCGGCCTCGTCAACCGCGTCCGCCTTGCGCAACAGCGCCTCGATCTCGCTTTCCAGGCGCTGTTCCTCTTCCTGCATCCGGTCGTAGCTCATCGCCTTGCGCTTGCTCGCGTTCGCACGCACCTTCGTCCCGTCGATCGACAGCTTCCCCAAGCGCGCCAGACCCAACTCCTGCGCCAGACGGACCACCTCCACGAACAGCGCCTGGAAATCCTCCAGGTGCCGACGCCGAAACTCGCACAGCGTCCGGTGTTGCGGAAAGTTTCCCGCCGCCAGCACCCGGAACGCCACGTCCTCTTCCAGCCTCCGCGCCACCCGGCGCGACGAGAACACCCCGGTCGCGTACGCGTAGAGCAGAACCTTCACCATCATCCGGGGCTCATACGGCGCGTTGCGGCGGCCGTCTCCCTCGTACGGCGCGTAAAACGCGGTCAGATCCAGATCGTCCACCAGATCGCTGATGTGGTGCGCCAAGTGGCCCTCGGGCAGCCACTCCCGCACGTCGGGAGGCAACAGCAGCGATTGGTCCGGTGCGTAGGGGCGAAAAGTCGTCGACATCAAGTCCTTCCGTCGTCGGTCTGGCCTACGATTGTCGCATCGTTTTTTCTGCGGCGCAGACTCCTAGCGGGAAGATGGTCACGGTGATGTACCGCACCATGAACGGCACGGCGGAAGCCAGCTCCGACTACATGGCGACCTCCGGCGAACTGGAGTTCGAGCCGGGAGACACGCGACTGACGATCGCGGTTCCGACGACGGACGACGGGTCCGACGAGGAGGAGGAGAGCTTCACGGTACAGCTGCATGATCCGACCGACGCGACCCTGAAGGACGACCCCGAGGAGGGCGAAGGAACGATCAGGGACAACGACGACCCGCTCCATCTGTCGATCGCGGACGCCGAGGCGGTCGTCGAAGGCGGCATGGCCACGTTCACGGTGACGCTGAGCGAGCAGAGCACCGAGGCCGTAACGGTCGCAGCGGCACGGTGACGATCATCGACGACGACGAGGGTGGAACGCCCTCCTTGCGGATCGGTGACGCGTCGGCAACCGAAGGCGGCACGGCGCAGTTCACGGTGAAGATGAGCGTAGAGGCCACCGCCGAGGTCACGGTCGACTACCGGACGACGGGCGGCACCGCGGTGGAGGACTCGGACTACACCGGGAAGTCGGGCAGGCTGACCTTCACGGCGGGAGACACGACCAAGACCATCTCGGTCGTGACCATCGACGACAACACCAGAGAGGTGGACGAGTCGTTCTCGGTGATCCTGAGCAACCCTTCGGGGGCCATGCTGGCGGACGACACCGCAACGGGAACGATCACCGACAACGACAGCTCGGGGCAGCCGGGGTTGTCGATCCGCGATGCGACCGTGCGCGAAGGAGGGACGGCCTTGTTTCGCGTCCGGTTGAGCACGGATAGCACCCAGGAAGTGACCGTGGACTACCGGACGGTCGACGGCACGGCCGAGGCGGGGACGGACTACACGGCGAACCAGGGGACCCTGCGGTTCGCGGAGGGCACGATCGAGCAGACGATAGTCGTGCACACCCTGAACGACGGCGCGACGGAACAGACCGAGTCCTTCACGGTCGTGCTGAGCAATGCGACCAACGCCACGCTGGAGGACCACACTGCGACGGGAACGATCACGGACGACGACGGTGACGGCGATGGAGACGGCGACGGCGATGGAGACGGCGATGGAGACGGCGATGGAGACGGCGATGGAGACGGCGATGGAGACGGCGGCCGCCTCCCCTCCCTGTCGATCGCGGACGCTGCGCCAGCGGCCGAGGGAGGCACGGCCGAGTTCGCGGTGACATTGAGCGAGGAGAGCGGGCAGGCAGTTACCGTGGCGTTCGCGACGGCGGACGGGACGGCAAGGGCGGACTCGGACTACACGCGGACCACCGGGACGCTGCGGTTCGAGCCGGGCGACACCACGCGGACGATCCGGGTTCCGGTGCTTGACGACGAGATCCTGGAGGACACCGAGAGCTTCTCGGTAGAGCTGATCGACCCGGTCGGGGCCACTGTGGCCGACGGGACCGGGGACGGAACCATCACCGACAACGACCAGGGCAAGCAGCCGGCGCTGTCCATCGGCGACGCGGCGCCGGTGGTCGAAGGGGTGACGGCGCTGTTTCCGGTCCGGTTGAGCGCGGCGGTCGACCAGGCGGTGACCGTGTCCTACGCGACGGCGGACGGGACGGCGTCGAGCGGCGCGGACTACACCGGGGCGTCGGGAACCCTGACCTTCGAGCCGGGAACCACGCGCCAGACGATAGAGGTCGCGACCCTGGACGACGAGGCCGAGGAGCCGGAGGAGCTGTTCACGATAGCGCTCAGCGACCCGGCCGGCGCCACCCTGGAGGACGAGACCGGAACGGGAACGATCCGGGACAACGACGGCGATACCGGCGACTTCCCGGCGCTCTCGATCACGGACGCGCCGCCGGTCGTCGAAGGGGGAACCGCCGAGTTCCTGGTGACGCTCAGCGCGGCGAGCCAGCACGTGGTCACCGTGTCCTACGCCACGGCCGACGGGACGGCAAGGACCGGCCTGGACTACACCTCGACGACCGGGACGCTGCGTCTCGAGCCCGGCGACACGACGCGGACGATACAGGTTCCGGTCCTGGACGACGAGACACTGGAGGAGACGGAGGACTTCACGGTGGCGTTGAGCGACCCGGCCGGAGCGTCGCTGGCGGACGCCACCGGCAGGGGGACGATCACCGACAACGACGAGGGCAAGCTGCCCGCGCTGGCCATCGGCGACGCGCCGCCCGTGACCGAGGGCGAGACGGCACTGTTCCCGGTGACGCTGAGCGCGCCGAGCGAGCAGGCGGTGACCGTGGCGTTCGCGACGGCGGACGGCACGGCAAAGGCCGGCTCGGACTACGTTTCGAAAGAGGAGACCCTGACCTTCCAGCCGGGGACCACGCGCCAGACGATAGAGATCGCGACGCGGCAGGACGAGTTCGTGGAGTCGGACGAGAGGTTCGCGGTGGAACTGAGCGCCCCGACCGGAGCCGCGGTGGAGGACGCGACCGGGGTGGGAACGATCGTCGACGACGACCTGGTGGAGGGCCTGCCGACGCTGGCGATCGGGGACGCGCCGCCGGTGTCCGAGGGCGCTACCGCCGGCTTCGTCGTTACGTTGAGCCCCGCGAGCGAGCAGGTGGTCAGGGTGTCCTACCGCACGCAGGACGACACGGCGGCGGCGGGGCTCGACTACGCGGCGGCCGACGGGACGCTGCGCTTCGACCCTGGCGAGACGACCCGTACCATCGCGGTGACGACGCTGGCTGACGAGCTGATGGAGGGCCCCGAGCGATTCACGGTCGAGTTGAGCGACTCGGTGGCGGCGGTGGTGACGGACGCGACCGGGGTGGGAACGATCACCGAAATGGCGGAGCGGATCGGGATGGTGAACCGGACCGTTCTGCCGGAGCTGGGTCGCGCGCTGGCCTTCTCCGCGGCGACGTGTCGGTTCGACCGGGGGCTGTCGGGGCCGACGAACAGCGGCGGCTCGCAAGGCCGGGGCGGGTACCTGTCACTCTCGCACGGGCTGACCTCCGACCGGCTGAGGTCCGACCCGCTGACCTCCGACCCGCTGAGGTCCGACCCGCGGCTCTCGCCGATGCGCGAACAGTTGACCCTGGAGCGCGCCCTCGGCGACTCGTCGTTCCTGATGCCCATGCAGGACGAGGAGGGCGGCCCGGGGCGTCTCGCGGCGTGGGGCTGCGGCGACTACCGGCATCTGGGGGGCGGCGGCAACGGGGGCGTGGCCTGGAACGGCGAGGCGTTCACCATGAGTCTCGGCGCCGACGTGCGACTCGGATCCAACACGCTGGCGGGACTGTCCGTATCCCGGTCGAGGGGCTCGTTCGACTACCGCGCGGGCGGTTCGAGCGGAGAGGCCGGCGGCGCCTACGACCTGCGGCTGACCGGCGTGCATCCCTACCTCGGATGGTCGGTGTCGCCCGACCTGGACGTCTGGGGAATGGTCGGTCATGCCTGGGGCGAGCTGCGAATCGAGGACGATCTGGCCGCCGGGCCGCTGATGAGCGCCGCGACGCTGGACTCGGGAGCGGTGGGCGTCAACGGGCGCCTGCTGGCGCGCGGAGCGACGAGCTTGACGCTGAAGGGCGAAGGGGCGCTGGCGCGGCTCGGCATCGCCGGGGACGGTGGGCTGGTCGACGCGCTCGCGGTGAACATGCGGCGGTTGCGACTGAGCACGGAGGCCAGCCACAAGCTCCTCCTCTCCTCCGGAGCGTCGCTCACCCCGTGGGGAGAGCTGGGCCTGCGCCACGACGGCGGCGACGGCGAAACCGGGGCGTGCCTGGAGATCGGCGGCGGCCTCCGCTACCGGAATCTGAGAGGGTGGACCACGGAGGGATACGGACGCTGGCTCGCGGCGCACCAGGGCGCGTTGCGCGAATGGGGCTTCGGCGCCGTGGTCCGCTACGACCCGGGGGCGGCGGGCCGCGGCCCCTCGCTGAGCCTGATGCCCGGCTGGGGGGATACCGCGAGCGGCGTGCAGCGCCTATGGGAGCGCGGCGCAACCGATCCGACCTCGCCCCGCGCGCCCGGCTCGCGGATGGACGCCCAGTTCGGCTACGGCTTCGCGGCGTTCCGCGGCCGCGGCGCGCTGACCCCCTTCGGCACACTGAGCCTCGACCGCGAGTACGGACGCGGCTACCGGCTGGGGAGCCGCCTGTCGCTGGGCCGGTCCGCCAACCTGAGCCTGGAGGCGGAACGGCGCGAGCGCACCGCCGCGGCGGCGGTCCACGCGGTCTTCGTGCGGGGCGCCGTGCGATTCTAGGCCCGCTGTCCACACCGCTTGGCCGGTCCTTCGGAGGCCGGCGCGCAGCTCACGATAAGCCCGCCATTCCACGTAGGGCCCGCCGCTCCACGTAAGATAGGCATGGAAGGACGATGTCGGCTCAGGTTGAAGTGCGGCTCCCGGAGTTGGCCGATGCAATGGCGTCGGCGACGCTCGCGGCGTGGCTGAAGAAGCCCGGCGACACGGTGACCGCGGGAGAGCCCATCGCAGAGGTCGAGACCGACAAGACCACCGTCGAGCTCGAAGCCCCCGCCGACGGCGTCCTGGACATTCGCATCGCCGCCGGCACCAGGGACGTGAAGATCGGCGCCCTCCTGGCCGTCGTTCGCGAGGAGGCACGGGCCGGCGCGACGGAGCCGCCCGCCGATCCCGAGCCGCCGCTCGTCGAAGTAACCCTGCCGGAGCTGGCCGAGGCGATGACGTCGGCGACGCTGACGGCGTGGCTGAAGAAGCCCGGCGACCGGATGACCGCGGGGGAGCCGATCGCCGAGGTCGAGACCGACAAGACCACCGTCGAGCTCGAAGCGCCGACCGATGGCGTACTGGCCGACATCCGGGTCGCGGCGGGTGCCGAAGCGGTCGCGGTCGGCACCGTGCTGGCCCTGGTGCGCAGCGCCCTGCCAAGCGAAGCCGCACCGCAGAGAGCGCCGGCAGCAAGCCCCGCCTTGCCCCTGTCCGAGACATCTGACCCGGCGGCACACTCACCCTTAGACACCGACGAAACCGCATCAGGTCAGGCGCCCGCGGACGGGACGGCCGAGATCGCCACGGCCTCTTCCGTCGGCGCAGCGACACCGGCAGCCGTGGACCTGCCCGCCACGCCGCTGGCGCGGCGGATGGCCGAGCTCGCCGGGCTGGACCTCGGCAGTGTGACAGGGTCCGGCGACGATGGCCGCGTGATGAAGGTGGACGTGGAGCGCCTGCTCCGGTCAGCGCGAGGGGGCGCCGCAGCGCCGGTTGTGGCCGACGCACCGGCATCCGCGCCGGCCGCCTCCGCCGCGCCGGCCGTGACGCCGGTGGCGGACGTTCCTCATTCGGATCGGCCGCTGACCGCGATGCGCCGCGTCACCGCACAGCGCATGACCGAGGCGAAGCAGTCCGCGCCGCACTTCTACCTGGAGATCGAGTGCGCCGTCGATGCCCTCCTGGCGCTGCGCGGCACGGCGAGCCCGGCGGACGGAGCCGGCGCGCCGACACTGAACGACGTCGTCGTCCGCGCCGCGGCGCTGGCGCTACGAGCGGTCCCGCTGGCCAACTCGGCCTGGACCGGCGACGCCGTGCGCGTCTACGACCGGGTCGACCTGGCCGTCGCGGTGACCACCCCGGGGGGCCTCGTGACGCCGGTGGTCCGCGCGGCCGACGCGAAGCCCCTGGCCGAAATCGCCGCCGAACTGCGCAGGCTCGCGGCGGACGCCCGCGCCGGCCGCCTGCAGCCCGCCGACTACCAGGGCGGCACCTGCACGATCTCCAACCTCGGCATGTACGGTGTGTCGAGCCTCTACGCCATCCTGAACCCGCCGCAGAGTTGTATTCTCGGGGTCGGCGCCGTCACCGAGCGGCCGGTCGTCCGCGACGGCGCGGTCGTGGTGGGCTCGATGATGACGGTGACGCTCTCGGCCGACCACCGCGCCATCGACGGTGCCACCGGCGCGGAGTTGCTGCGCGCCCTCAAGGCGCGGCTGGAGATTCCCCACCATCTGTCTTGAGGAAACTTCGTTTCGACATCATCGAGAAATAGACCAACATGTCAGCGACGTACTCGACATTCGCCTCCACCGTTCAGGGAGAGACCGCGTTCACCGTCCTCGCCGTGGCCAAGCGCCTGCTGGCGGCCGGCAAGGACGTCATCGAGCTGGAGATCGGCGACAGTCCGTTCCCGACCTCTCCGGCCGCGCTCGACGCTGGCGTCCGCGCGGTCCGCGAAGGCCACACGCACTACGGGCCGTCGCTCGGCATGCCCGATTTCCGCGCCGCCGCGGCGGCATACCTGGAAGAGCAGTACGGTCTCCCGGTGACCGCCGCGCACGTCGTCGTCGGACCGGGCGCCAAGATCTACGAGCAGTTCTTCTGCGAGGCGTTCGTCAATCCGGGCGACGGGGTGCTCGTCTTCAGCCCGCACTTCCCCACCTATCCCGCGAACATCCAGCGGCGCGAGGGCCGGATGGTGGTGTCGCGGCTCCGCGCCTCCCAAGACTTCCGGCCGAGCCTCGAAGACGTCGAGCGCTTCCTCGCCGAGGACCCGAGCCCGAAGGCGATCTTCCTCAACAGTCCCCACAACCCGACCGGCGGGGTCGCAACGCTGGAGGATCTGGAAGGGCTCGCGAGCCTGATTCGCGGCCGGGACGTCGCGGTGTTCAGCGATGAGCCGTACGACGCGATGGTCTGGCGCGGCCGGCACCACACGCTGCTGAGCCAGCCGGGGATGCTCGACCAGTGCGTGGCCGCCTACACCTTCAGCAAGTCGTTCAGCATGAGCGGCTGGCGGCTGGGCTTCGCGGTCAGCAGCCCCGCCACGATCGAGGTGATCGGGACGCTGACCAACACGGCACTCTCGTGCGTGCCGCCGTTCACGCAGTTGGCGGGCATCGCGGCGATGGCCGACGACGGCCACGTGCGCGACGAGCGGATGGCCGACTTCCGGGGCAAGGTCGAGCACCTGGTCGACGGCCTCAACGCCATCGACGACGTCTCGTGCCTGATGCCGGGCGGCACCTTCTACGTCTTTCCGTCGGTGAAGCCGATCTGCAACCGCTACGGCATCACGTCGCACGGCCTGGCCCTGTTCCTGCTGGAGGCGGCGGACGGCGCGCGCGGCGTCGCGTGTCTCGGGGGAGAGTGCTTCGGGGAGGCCGGCGGCGGGTTCCTGCGCCTGAGTTGCGCCGAGCCGGACGAACGGCTCTCGCAGGCGGTGGCGTTCATCGCGGAGGCGGTCACCCGCGTCGAGCGCATGGAGTCGTACCTGGAATCGCACCCCGAGCACCGTCTGCCCGCGCTGTACGGGGACGACTAGCGGGAATGGAACCCTGACAACACCCGCCGCGTAGCCGCCCGCCCGCTCAGCTCGGCCGGCTCTGCCGCCCACTTTGTGGTTGACGATGATGTATCATCGTAGAGTGCCTGCACCTGCCGGGACGCCGAAGCGTCGATGTCCCAGCTCGCTACTTTGGCACATCGGAATCTGGACGACTCGGCTCCGTCGCGCCATGGGTGGAAGAGCCCTCGCGACTCGACGATGGTGGCGGTGACCCGTTGGACGGATTGACGAGAATTCGTGTTCGGAACTACCGCGCCCTCGCTGATATCGAACTCGACGTCGGCCCCATCAATGTTGTCTTCGGCCCGAACGGGGCCGGCAAGTCCACGTTGCTGGACACGCTCTACTTTTTTCGAGACTGCGCAATCCGTGGAGTTGAAGTCGCGTCGTCCGAGCGCAGCCATGGCATCGGCATTCTCTGGGATGGAACCGAGGAGCACGAAGGTATCTCGATCGAGTTGGCGACCGGCGGCGTTGCCTATGAGCTCACATTTTCGCTTTCATCAGGAAGAATCGAACCATTCGCAGGCGAGAAGTTGCGAGTACCTTCGCGTGCGGCGGCTCTCATTGACCGAAGCCCGGGGTCGGACCAGGCGACCCTGTATCACACAAACATAAAACAGGCTGCTGCGATCACTTTGCGTGAACCTCAAAAGCTCAGTCTTGGTCTCTTTCTGGACTTCAATCAGGGGCATGCGGCTGCGGGATATCTCGATCGGCTGCTCCATTTTACCCGCCTGTATCATTCGAGGTCGTTTCTGCTGTGGCGACTCAAACGACACGGGTCGGAAAGCAGCCATGAGACGCGGCTCTGGGACCTTGGAAACAACGCCTGGTCTGTACTCAGAAACCTTCAGGACAAGAGAAACGTCGATGACCGCTACAACACGATCATGAACTTCATGGCCGAAGCGTTCCCGATCTTTGACGGCATTGTGCTGGAACAGACGGGACCTACCTCGGTTTACGCCAGCTTCCAGGAAAAGCAACGCCGACGTGAAATCCTTGCATCCGGAGTTTCCGACGGGCACCTGCAATTGTTGCTGCTGCTGACCGCCCTGTTCTCGGAAGGCAATCGCGAAGCCGTTCTGCTCTTCGATGAGCCTGAAGTGTCTATGCATCCGTGGGCTCTCACCGTCTTCGCGAAGGCTGTCAAGGTCGCCGCCGAGCAATGGAACAAACAGGTGTTTGTCGCGACCCACTCACCTGTTCTCATCAGCCAGTTCGAGCCGCGGGATATCCTGGTCGCCGGAGTCGAAGGCGGTCGTGCGCGGTTCGACCGGCTGAACGAAATCGAGGATGTGCGCGATCTTCTCGAAGAGTACGCCGCCGGTTCGCTCTACATGTCCGAAGCAATCGCGCCCCAAGGACCGGGTGCGATTGCCGTAACGGAGAAATGAACTTGCCAGACTTGGCCGGCCGCCAACATTGGCAGTTCTCGCACTTCGGATTGATCGTCACGGGGAGAGCCGAGGTGGAGTGTCTGCCGCCGCTTTTTCGGTCGATCACGGCATCCGGAAGATGCGCGTTCGAGGTGATCAGACGAATTGATCAAAGATCGCCGGTCAAGTCGCCAAGGCGCAAGCTCCGTATGATTGGAAGCGGCAAGCGCATTCCTGACA
This sequence comes from Vicinamibacterales bacterium, assembly GCA_965222905.1. Lineage (GTDB taxonomy): Bacteria > Acidobacteriota > Vicinamibacteria > Vicinamibacterales > UBA8438 > WTFV01. The sequence goes on from OZ244976.1 coordinate 1,411,799, forward strand.
GGGACGCGACCGATATCGGTTTGCCGGCTCGGCAGTTCCTCTCGTCCAAATCCAGTTTCGTCATTCTGATTGACGATCTCGAAGCAAAGAGGTCGGAAGAAGTCCAGCGAGTCTTCGACCGGTATCGCCTCGCGCTGAACGAAATGCTTGAACCGAATCAGATTCGCCGTGCATCCGTTCATTTTCTTGTCAACATGCTGGAAGCCTACTATTTCGCCGACGCTCGAGCCGTGAATTCCGTGCTTGGCTCCGAGATTGAAGACTACGAAGGAGACGTCGAGACAATTCGGAATCCCAAGAGCAACTTGAAGAAACTATGCCGGGAATTCAATGAAATCACGCACGGTCGACAGATCGTCGACAACCTCAGAGTGTTCCATGTACTGTCCCGGAAAGAAACGTGCGCTTCTCTGCGAACGGTGTTCGCCTGGATATTCGAGGCTATCGGAGAGCCGGCTGGCGACACCCATCAGCTCCGAGCCGGGTGCTACAACGATGTTACCAAACATGGCTCTCCTGAAACAGGTGTGGGTGGATGCGGGGCGTACCGAAAGGCCCTCGCTTCGCTCGGAACGCGTTCACCTCGCGCACGCTCAGCCGCGGCCGTCAACCCGCTTCGCGGGTCCTCCGCTACGCTGCGGCCCTCCGGGTGACTGCCGCGACTGACCGTGCGGGAAGCCCTTGCGGGCCAGCCGGGAAGCTGGCCCTCGTTCAACTTGAGAAAGCGTAGCGCCGGGAGCCGCTCCGTTGTCGCGGAGAATCGCTACAGCAGACGCCAGAGGCCCTGGAACCGGCGAACCGCCCGTATCCCGTTGCCCGCGCGCCTGCTCCCGAGAACGGCGGCGCCGCGCGCGGGCGTCGGCGAGCTGCCGTGTTGCAAAACGCAGGGGCTTCCTGGTCTCATTGGGCGTTGCTCAAATCGGACCAACGAGGAGGAGAGCCCCATGCGTCTGACCACGATACTACGGAAGTTGCTGGGTTTCGCGCAGTTGTACGTCGAACAGGTGCAGTTGTGGGGGGCGGGTCGGCTGCGCGTGTCGGTACGCCCGTCGTGGCGCCGGTCCCGCTGCGGGACGTGCGGCCGCCGCGCGCCGCGCTACGACCGGCGACCGGAGCGGCTGTGGCGGCATGTGCCGTGGGGACCGACGACGGTGTGGCTGCGGTATGCGCCGTGGCGGGTGTCGTGCCGTCACTGCGGGGTGCGGGTCGAACAGGTGTCGTGGGCGGCGAGCGGCAGCGCGTTCACGGCGTCGTGCGAGGAGTTGGTGGCGTATCTGTCGCAGACGATGGACCGCACGGCGGTCAGTCGTCTGATGGCCATCTCGTGGCAGGCGGTCGGCAGCATCGTCGAGCGGGTGGTGGCGCGGCAACTGGACCCGGCGCGCTTTCACGGGCTGAAGCGAATCGGCGTCGATGAGTTCAGCTACCGCAAACGGCACCACTACCTGACAGTGGTCGTCGATCATGACCGTCGGCGGGTGGTGTGGGCCGGCAAGGGGCGCAGTGCCGAGACGCTGGAGGCGTTCTTCGACCTGCTGGGGCCGGCCGGCTGTGAACGGATCGAGCTGGTGACGGCGGACCTGGCGTCGAGCTGGCAGAAGGCGTTGCGGGCGCGGGTGCCGCACGCGCGGGTGGTCTTCGACCGGTTCCACGTCGAACGCCTGGCGGCCGACGCGCTCGACGAGGTGCGGCGGGCGGAGCAACATCGGTTGGGCAAGCAGGCCAAGCAGCTCAAGGGGATGCGCTATCCGTTGCTGAAGCACCCGGCGCGGCTGAAGCCGGGCGAGGAGCGGCGGCTGGCGGCCCTGCGCCGGCAGAACCGCGCGCTCGGACGGGCCTACGAGTTGAAGGAATGCCTGGCCGCCATCCTGGGAGAGGCCACGCCCGAAGATGGCCAGGAGGTGCTGGACGAGTGGCTGGCCTGGGCGTCTCGGTCACGCCTGGCGCCGTTCGTCAAGCTGGCGAAGACGGTTCGCAAGCACGCCGCGGGCATTCTCGCCTACCTGGACACAAAGATGACGAACGGGATCGTGGAGGGCATCAACAACAAGCTGCGGGTGATCGCCCGCCGCGCCTACGGTTTCCACTCGCACGGCGCGCTCATCTCGATGCTGTTCCTCTGCTGTGGAGGCATCCAACTGGCGCCGCCTCTACCCACACGAGTTTGAGGAGATTCCCAAACATCAAGTTCGTGCCTTGGCTCCGCAAGAGCCGGACGAATAGAGCCAAACGCATTGCGGTTCTGCAGACCTGAGGTCGTCCGCCTTCTCGCACAGGTCGTGGCCGAGGACGTTTTCTCGGCCGGGTTCCCGGTCCGGACCGGGACTGCCACCCCGGCGGGGGCGGACTGTCCCGAAGGTCCCCACGGCGTTGAGGGCGAGCCGCACACGGCCTCGGACGGAAAGGCGATCCGGCACGCGTTGCGGATTCCCGGTCGTTCCTGCTAGGGTTTCATTGAAGGGGGGCGGCGTTCGTCATGGGGCTGCGAGAGCGACTGTTCAGACGGAAGAAGAGCGTCGACGAGGCGCCGGATCCGCTGGCCGATCTGATCCTCAAGAAGCTGAAGGTCGGCTACCTCGTCGACTACGACCTCCAGACGTGGCGGGTCACCGGCTACTCCCGCTACCGCTTTTCGGGCGTGGACGACGTCGAGGAGTGGGAGCTGAGCGCCAACGGCGAGCAACGCTACCTCGAGCGGGCCGGCGACGCCTGGTCGCTCTCGTACAAGGTGGCGATCGGCGACATCGTCGGCGACGTCCGGCGGCACATCCTCGACCACGAGGACCCGCCCGGGATGATCATCTTCAAGGGTGCCGCATATCGCCTCGACGCCTCCTACGCCGGGCACCTGCTGCCGGACGGGACCGGCGCCGGCGAGCCGGTCATCCGCTGGGAGTTCGTGGACGAGGCCGAGACCGGCTTCGTCGGCATCGAGCAGTGGGGCGAATCCGAGTTCACGGCCGCGGCCGGCGCGGTCGTGGAAGACTACCAGTTCACGCACATCCTCCCGGGGAGTCCGACATGAGTGGTCGCCGCTGGTCCGTATCGCGCCGGGGTGCCTGTCTCGCACCGGCAGCCCTGGCCTTCGTCCTGCTCGCCGCCGCCGCATGCGACACGCAGACGCCGCTCGAACGGCTCCAGGCGCAGCTCGAGACGTACCCGGAGTACTCGGTGGTCCTGCAGGACATGAACGAGGCCCTGTTCGGGTACTCGCACCAGTACCAGGTCGTCGTCGGCGCGCCGCAGGCGGGGTCGGACGAGCTGGTCTACCGCGAAGCGGTTCTCGACTGGCAGCAGGTCGATTCCGGGACCTACGAGCGCTACCAGCCGTTCCTCGGCATGGTCGTCCTCTCGAAGAGCCCCGGCGGCAACGTCGATCAGGACGCGCACCCGCCGGGGTACCAGCAGGTGGGCGACCAGCGGTACGGGCAGTGGCGGCAGGAATCCGGCGGGCGGTCGTTCTGGGAGTTCTACGGCCAGTACGCGCTGCTGAGCCACATCGTGGGCGGCTTCGGGCGCCCGATCTACCGGGACGACTGGAACGGCTATCGGGACGCGCGCGGCCGCGGCCAGACGTACTACGGGCCCAGCGCCCCCGGCGGCGGCCGCACGTACGGCACGAACGGCTCCACCACCCGCCAGACCAGCCCCGACTTCTTCCGCCGCCAGCAGGCGCGGCAGGCGTCGCAGAGCCGGTCGTTCGGCCAACGGGTCAACAGCCGCATGTCGGGCGGCATGCGCAGCTTCGGCAAGTAGCCGCAGAGGGAGAACACGTCATGTCGGTGGACCAGATCCTGCCGGGCTTCGTCTACTTGGCCGTCGTCCTCGTGCTGCTCGTCGCCGGCAAGTGGGCCTACGACGGGCTCCACCGGAGATTCGCGCTGGGGGCCGAGCTGATCGAGAAGCGCAACCTGGCGGCGGCGCTGGCCGTCGCCGGTTACTACCTGGGGCTGGTCATCGTATTGGGCGGCGTCGTCTCCGGCCCGGCCTCGTTCAGCCTGCTCGACGACGTCATCGGCTTGGCGGTCTTCGGCCTGCTGGGAATCGTGCTGCTGAACCTGTCGGCCCTGGTCAACGACAAGGCGGTGTTCTCGCAGTTCGCCATCGAGTACGAGATCATCGAGGATCGCAACGTCGGCGTCGGCCTCCTGGAAGGGGCCAACTACGTGGCCGTCGGCCTGATCACCGCGGGCGCGATGTCCGGGGAGGGCGGACTGGCGTCCGGGCTGGTGTTCTGGATCGCGGGGCTGGCGGCGTTGATCGTCGCCGGGCTCCTGTACGACCGGATCACGCCCTACGACCTGCACGACGAGCTCGAGAAGGGCAACGTCGCGGTCGCGGCCGCGTTCGCGGGGGTGCTCGTCGGCTTCGGCAACGTCATCCGGCTGGCCGGCGAGGGCGACTTCGTCTCCTGGAACCAGAGCCTGACCGAGTTCGGCTACTACACCGTGGCCGGGCTGGTGCTGCTGCCTTTCGTCCGGCTGTTCGCGGACAAGGTCCTGCTGCCCGGCGCACGATTGGGCGACGAGCTGGTGCGGGAGCAGCCCAACCTGGGCGCCGGCGTCATCGCCGGGGTGACCTACCTCGCGGCGTCGATGCTGATCGGGTTGACGCTGTAGCACTGCCCTACGCAAGCCCCAGGGATCCCCAGCCTGCCGGCGACGATGAGGAGCTTCGAGCCGAGCGTGCGGCAGCCGGCGGCGGCGTTGATCGAGTTCCTGCGGCGCGAGAACCTCTTCCGCCTCATGGGCGTGATCGTCGCGCTGGTTCTGGTCGGGGCCGCCGGCCTCACGTACTTCGAGGAGGACCGGTCCTTCCACGACGCGCTCTGGTGGGCCATCGTCACCGTGACGACGGTCGGCTTCGGAGACATCTCGCCGGTGTCGCTCGGCGGCCGGCTGATCGGCGTCGTGCTGATGTTCTTCGGCATCGGTGTGCTCGGCATGTTCACCGCCACCATCGCCGGCGCGTTCGTCGAGCAGCGACTGAGAAAGGACCACGGCATGGGCGATTGCGAGTTGGAGAGCCACATCATCCTGTGCGGATGGAACGACCGGACGAAAGAGATCCTCAAGGACCTGCGGGCCGACTCACGCTCTTCCGACAAGTCCATCGTGCTGGTGGCCGACATCGAAACCAAGCCGGTGGACGACGACCGGCTCCATTTCGTGCGGGGCAGGGAGACCGAGGACGACCTGCAGCGGGCCGGGATCGACAAGGCGGAGACCGTCGTCCTGGTCGGCGACCGGTCGCTGGACTACGGGGCGCGCGACGCCAAGGCGGTGCTGGCGGTGCTGACGGTCAAGAGCCTCAACCGGAACGTCTACACCATCGTCGAGCTGGCCGGCGAGGAGAACGTGCGCCACTGCGAGCAGGCCGGGGCCGACGAGATCATCGTGGGCGCGGACCTGTGCAGCCGGGTCATCTCGACCGCGACCCTCGACCACGGCATCTCGACGGTGCTGCACGAGCTGCTGAGCGCGCGGGAAGGCCAGGATCTCATCACCATGCCGGTGCCGGCCGGACACGGCGGGCGGTCGTTCATCGACGTGTTCTCCGACCTGAAGCGGAAGGAGGGCAAGATCGCCCTGGCGATCCAGCGTCACGGAAGCAGCAGAGACATCGAGACGAACCCGGACGCGGACGCGCGCGTCGCGGCCGACGATCGCCTGGTGGTCATCTCGGCGCGCGCACGGGCCGGCACGTAGAATCTCCTCGGATTCCAGAACCGGACGGGCCGCAGAATCGTAAGTCTCAGATGGGAGTCCCGGCGGCGGGTTGCCCCGGCGGGCCGGGTGACGACGACGAGGGGACGCAAGCGGGACACGCGAGGAGGCGTGAGATTCGATGGCTGAGCATTTCGACAAGGTCAAGGGCTACCTGCTCGACCTCGGGCTGACGGTCACGGCGGAGAACGAGGCGGAAGAGTTGGTGGTGGTCGACGACGAGGAGAACGGCATCAAGAAGCTGTTCATCGACTGCGAGCCGCCCATCGTCATCCTCGAGCAGTTGATCGGCCACGCGCCGCAGAACCCCGGGGACCTCTTCGTGCGGCTGCTGCAGATGAACAACACGCTGGTGCACGGCGCGTTCGTCCTCGACGAGAACGCGGCCCGCATCTTCTATCGGGACACTCTGCAGCTCGCCAACCTCGATGCGAACGAGCTGGAAGGCTCCATCGATGCCCTCTCGCTGGCGATGGCGGAGTACGGCGCCGAGCTGCTCGGCTACCTGAAGCGATAACGAACGAAGGAGAACGACGATGGCCAGTATTTTTCGCAGAATGTTCAAGGTCGCAGAGTCGAACGCCCACGCGGCGATCGATCACCTGGAGGACCCGATCAAGATGACCGAGCAGGGCATCCGGGACCTCAAGACGAACCTGCAGGCGGCGATGGTGAGCCTGGCGCAGGTGAAGTCGCTGGCGATCCGCATGCAGAAGGAGGCAGGCGACCACAAGAAACGCGCGGCGGAGTACGAGCGCAAGGCGATGCTTCTGCTCAAGCGCGTGGAGGTCGGCGAGATGGACGCCGGCGAGGCCGAGCGTCTGGCGACCGCGGCGCTGGAAAAGAAGGAGGATGCCGTGCAGCAGGCGGCCAAGGTGGGCGGCGACCACCAGACGCAGCAGCGGATGGCAGACCAGCTCCAGGCCAAGGTCGAGGACCTCAAGCGGCAGATAAACAAGTACCAGAACGAGCTGATCACCCTGCGCGCCCGCGCGCGCACCGCGTCGTCGATGCGCAAGATCAACCAGCAGCTCGCCGGCGCCGACGCGAGCGGCACCGTGGCCATGCTGGAGAAGATGAAGCACAAGGTCCAGGAGGAGGAATCGCTGGCCGAAGCCTACGACCAGCTCGCCGACGTCGGCGGCACGATCGACGAGGACATCGACAAGGCGCTGTCCGCGCCCTCCCCCAGCTCCGGCGCCGACGCGCTGGCGGACTTGAAGAAGAAGATGGGCATGGCGACCGCGTAGCCGGGTACGCACGGCCCCGCCGCCGCGGTGCCGGGCCGGAGCCCCCTGCTCCGCCCGCCCGCGGCGGCCGACCGCATCGGCGTTCGAGTCGGATCGCCTCTTCGATCACGAAGGATTCGAAGTTCTGGCCCACCTGGGGAGCGCGCAGCAGCTTTTCCCGGGAATCGATCCCGGCCAGGTAGTGGTTGATCCCGCTGTCCCGCACCAGGCCCTTGGGCGACTTCACCACGGCCCCTGTACGCGCGTCCAGGAAGGAAGGAATCATCCGCCAGAAGAAGGTCCTGTCCGCTATCTCCAGGTAGTCCCGAATGGTTACCTCGGATGCGTCCACCGACCTCCCCAGTTGGGCTTTGTTGATGACGGTCCCGGAGAGGGAGGACAGCATGCCCACGAACCGCCGGTACCGGATGGCGTCGAGCCGGGTTGATCTTGAGCGTGCCCACCTCCACGACGGCGATGCGTCCGGCCAGCGAGTCGCTCGCCTCGCGGATCAGGTCGGGCGAGCTGGATCCGGTCAGGAGGAAGCGGCCGGATTCATGCCGCGCGGCGTCCACGACGCCCCGCAGTTGCCGAACAGCCGCGGATCTTCCTGGGCTTCGTCGATGACGACGCGCCGGGGATATTCCCGAAAGAAGAAGTCGTAGTCCCGGGTGATCAGGTCGTAGTCGGCGGCGTTCTCCAGGTCGAAGTACCGCCAGCCGGGACGGACCATGCGGCTCAGCGTCGTCTTGCCGGCCTGTCGCGCCCCGACGAGCATGACCACCGGGAACACCTCCAGCAGGCGGTCGATGCGCTCGGACAGATTCCGACGCAAACCAGTCATTACCAATCTCTACATCAGGATTTTACTGCACTGTGGCGCGGCCCGCGTCACGGCTGACCGCACGAGATGGGATCAGAGCGAGCTCGAGAACGCGTGGTCGAGGTCGCGCATGACCTCCTCGGCCGCCCGGACGCCGTGGTATTGCGCTTCCTCGAAGAGAGAGATCCCGCTCATGTCGGAGTGGGCGAAGCGAACGGGTCCGTGAGGGGCCGCCGCCCGGCGCCGCGCGGCGCCCCATGCGAAGCCGGGAACCGGACGGATCATCGCGTGCCCCCACAGCATCACGTCCGCGTGCGTCACCAGTGACTCGATGCCGGGGTGGGCCTGCCCGAGATCGGCGAGGATCAGCGACACCCAGTCGCGCCACTCCTGCTCCAGCATCCAGGCCCGGGCGGTCTCCGGGTTCGACGCCACGAGCGGCAGGTAATAGGTGAGCACGCTCCGTCCCGTCGTCATCCGCAGGTTCTGGTGGGTCGCCACCACGTAGCCCAGGGATGGGCTGTCGTAGAGCACGTTGTCCCAGGCGGCGCCCTCCGGCAGGCGATCGACCGTCAGGTTCGCGACCATCCACGGACTGTAGGTGAACGCCTCTATCCCGGCCGGCGTGTAGCCGTCGATGACGCGGCGCGCGGTGAAGCGCGGAAGGGCGTAGATGCACCGGCGCGCCCGGTACCGCACCGCGGTCTCGTCGCGGGTGTCCAGCACGTCGATGTCGACGCTCCCGGCCATCCCGGCGCCGGCCTCCGAGCCGCCGGCCTCCGGGGCGCCGGGCGGGACGTCCCCCGCCGGCCGTACGCGGTAGACCAGCATCCCGGTATGCACGCGCCCGGCAAGGCGATCCAGGAAGTGCCGGACGATGCGGCCGTTACCCTCGGGCCAGGTGAGATACTCGGCCTCCGCCGGGCGCGAACAGAAGTAGTGCCACCCCGCCCACGCGGACGTCGTGTCGAGCGTGCACCCGTAGTCGTCGCGGCAGCAGTAGTCGACGTACCAGCGGAGCCGCGGCGAGGCCCAACCGGCGCGGTCGAAGTACTCGCGCATCGAGATACGGTCCAGGGCCAGGATCTCCGGATCGGTCGTGCTCGCGGCGACCGGCAGCGCGAACGCCCTCCGGCCCTCGGTGTCCCGGTAGTCGCGGTACCGCCGCACCTGCGCCTCGAACGCCGCGAGCGCCTCCCCGCCCCCGGCGCGGTCCGCGCCATGCGCTTCGACGACGTCCCGCGCCGACAGCCCCTCGCGCCACGCGCCGTCGACGAACACCCGTTCCTGCGGGGCGTGGCAGAGATGCCGCGGGTCGTAGACCGGCTCGCCGTCCGGCCCATAGTCCCGGACAAGGCCCATCTCCGCGACCAACTCGCGCACCGCGGTCGATTCGGCGGTGGGCGTCGGCAGGTAGTGGGCGCCCCACGGATAGGCGGAGACCGCGTTCTCGCCCCAGCGGGCATTGCCTCCCGGCTCCGGCTCGAGCTCCAGCACCACGAAGTCGCGAAAGCCGCTTCCGGCGAGCTTCCATCCGGCGGACAGTCCGGCGATGCCGGCGCCCACGATGACCACCGGCACCTCGCGGGTCTGTCGCGGCTCGGGAAAGGCGCCGTCCCGCAGCCGATGACCGACCCGGTGGGAGGCGCCCACGATGGTCCCGGTGATGCGCCCGGCGTCGAGCGCCTCGTCCGCGCCCGACGGCGCTCGGGGCCCGCAGCCGAGCGCGAGGGCAGCCGCGGCGCCGGGGCCGACGCGCAGGAGATCCCGCCGTGTAAGGCCGCGGCCCGCGCCGCGCGCGTGTCGGCGCGGCGGCGTCATCTGTGCGCGCCTCCGCGCGTACTGCTCCCGCCCCGTGCGTACCGCTCCCACCCGGCCGCGTGGTACCGCACCAGGATCTGGTTGTTCAGTTGGTTCACCTCCACCGGCACCGCGTCCATGTCCGCCGGGAACTCGAAGAGCGTGTCCGCGATTGCGGGCGTGAGGAACCGCAGCCCCGGCGGGAACGCTTGCGGGGGCGGCAGCGGCGCGTGCGACGCCAGCACGAAGCCCCATTCGCCGAAGGTCGGCACCGGGGCGTGAAACGGCATGGCATGCAGCCCGGCGGCGCGGATCGTCTCCACGATGCACCAGAACGCCTGCCGGGAGACCAGCGGCGAGGTGGTCTGGAGCGCGGCCACGCCGCCCGGGCGCAGGCGCTCGCGGAGCCGCCGGTAGAAGGTCGTCGTGTAGAGCTTGGCCAGCGAGTAGGTGCGCGGGTCCGGGAAATCGACCACGATGAAGTCGTAGCCGGTTGCCTCCGATGCGAGCCAGACGAACGCGTCGGCGTTGACCACGTCGACCCGCGGCGAGCGAAGCGCGTAGTCGTTGAGGGCCGCGATGGCCTCGTGGTCCCGGAAGATGTCCGTCATCAGCGGGTCGAGGTCCACCAGCGTGACCTCCCGAACGCGGTCGTCCTTCAGGATCTCGCGGACCGCCATCCCGTCGCCGCCGCCGAGCACCAGCACCCGTCGTGGGTCCGCGACCGAGGCCAGCCCCGGATGCACGAGCGCCTCGTGGTAGCGGTACTCGTCGAGGGACGAGAACTGCAGGTTGCCGTCCAGAAAGAGCTGCACGCCGCCCTGTCCCCGGGTCAGCACGATGCGCTGATAGGGCGACGTGCGCGACAGGACGACCGGGTCGTCGTAGAGCCGCCGCTCCGACCAGTCCACCAGGTCGTCGGAGAACACGGCACCCAGCACGAGCACGCCGAGCGCGGCGTAGGCCTGCACGGTGAGTCGCGGGCGACCGTGCTGGCGGCGGAAGACGTGGCAGGTCCAGACCGCGACGAGCACGTTGAGCCCGCCGAACACGAACGACGAGCGCATCAGTCCAACCTGCGGCACCAGCCACAGCGGAAACAGCAGCGACGCGGCCAGCGCCCCCAGGTAGTCGAGGGACAGCACCCTCGAGACCAGGTCTTGCAGTGGAAACTCGTCCTTCAGGATGCGGATCAGGAACGGGATCTCCAGGCCGACCAGCACGCCGGTGGCGGCGACCCACGCGTAGAGCACCACGCGGAACGCGCCCACGTCGCCGAACGCGAAGAAGAGCACCGGCGACGACAGGCCGCCGACGAGCCCGACGAGAATCTCGATCTCGATGAAGCGGGTGATCAGGTCCCGCTGGAAGTAGCGCGACAGGTACGACCCCACCCCCATCGAGAACAGGTAGACGCCGATGACGGTGGAGAACTGCGTGACGCTGTCGCCGAGCAGGTAGCTGGCGATGGTGCCGGCCAGCAGCTCGTAGATCAGCCCGCAGGTGGCGATGGTGAAGACGGCGAACAACAGGACGCCGGTCCCGGCGCCCGCGTGGCCGACCGACTCGGCAGGCTGCTCATCCATGGGTCTGCGGTCGCTCCAGGGCGCACAACTGCAGGGAGGGACGCTGACGGTGGAGAGCCGGCGGATGGTCGACGGGCCCGGGGCGCCGCGGCCGCCGATCGGCCGCGGCGCCCCCTGGTCCCTAGAGCCCCTCGGCTCCCTTCATCAGGTTGCCGTGCGTCTCGGCGACCTCGAGGCCGCCCTCGCCTTCCTGCCAACCGGTGCGGCCGTCGCCGTTCGCATCCACGCCGGAGAGCAGCGCCTGAGCCAGCGTGTCGAGGTCCGCCACGAGACCGGCGGCGTCGTCCGCCGAGGTGGCCATCTCGATCTTCTCGGCCAGCATGACGATCTCGTCCACGCGCGCGACCGTGTTGCGGGCCGAGGTGGCCACGTGCTCGGCGTGCGTCTTCACCGCGCCCGACGCGTCGCCCGAGTTGGCGGCGGCCATGATGTGCTTGGCCGCGCCCTCCGCGGCCTGCCTGACGCCGTAGCCGTTGCCCGGTCCGTTCTCGATCTGCGACGGATCGACGGCGTGCAGCACGTGCGCGGTGTGCCGCTTGATCGAGTCGAGGTTGCTCGGGTCGGACGCCGCCAGGGAGGCGTGCCGCGCCGCGATCTGCGCCTCGGCGATCGCCGCCGGCAGGAAGCCGGCCATCTCCGGCGTGTCCCGCCACTGGTCCATCACGTGGCCGATGTGGTTGTGCGCCTGCGCGGCGGCGCCCTGCACGCCGCCGAAGAGCGCGGCGAGCGCGAAGACGAGAACGAGGCCGATGCCGGTTGCGCGTGTCATGTCAGTCCTCCTTGGGAATCGGACGGCGGCCCCGGAATCATGAGGCAGCCGGGTGAACGATCGCCTCCCTAATATACCGTGGCCGAGACGGGGAACGAGAATTACGTGGCACGGAGACACGGCCGCCGGATTCGGCTACGGGACAGTTGCCCCTTCGTTGAATCCGCCGTCCGCCGTTGCGGGAGTGATGCCGGCCGTTGTTCCGGCGGGTCCGAGCCACGGGGACGGGTGGCCGGCAGCCTTCAGCCCGGCGCGGCGCGCCGCGGACCGGCTTTCCGATATGCTTGAAGTACGCGCCTGCGCACCGGTAGTCCAATGATCAATCCTCGCAGAAGGTCTTCGTTGATCCTCGTCGTGACCGCCGCGCTGGCCTCGATGGCCACCGAGTGCGAGCAGTCGCCCCGAGGCCTGGAGCCGTCTCCCCTGGCGATGGTCACGGTCCGCCTCGAGAGCCAGGCGGCGGCCGAGCCTACGGCCGAGTTTCAGGCGACCTTCGAGCGTTGCCTGGCCCGCATGGACAACGACAACAAGGTCAAGCCGAGCTGGCGCAACTATGCGGCGACCACGCTGACCGAGACGGCGCCGAACGTCTTCGAGGCCGAGTTCTTCGACGTGCCGGTCAACCTGCTTCACACGATGACGGTGCACGACCGCAACCAGTGCCGGCGCGAGCCGCGGGGAGAGGGTCGGGTCACCACCGGCGTGAGCGTCAACGGGACGCCCCTCGAGCGCGTCATCGCGACGACCAACGCGCTTCAGTTCGCCGTCGATGAGGACGGCGTCGTGGAGTCGCCGGCCGTCGGATAGGACGGGGGCCCGCCGCACCGGGCGGCCGACTGCACAAACCCCGCCGGCCCGTCAACGGTCTTCGCGACGCCGCTCTCCGCGCTCTTGCGGCCAGCCGCGCGGATCGGGCGCTACAATGCGGTGGCATGCACGACGCGTGTCGTTCCCTGATCACCTCCGTGGCGGTGATCGCCGCGATCCTCGCAACAGCATCCGTCTCCCTCGCCCAGCGTCCCGATGCCGACGTCCTGCGCGCGATCCGGGAGGAAGGGTTCCAGCGGTCGCAGGCGCTGGAGATAGTCAGTTGGCTGAGCGACGTCTACGGCCCGCGCGTGACCGGGACGCCGGCCATCGAGGCGGCCGGGGAGTGGGCGGCGGACCGCATGCGCTCGTGGGGGCTGCGCGTCTCCGAGGAGCGGTTCGCGTACGGCCGGGGCTGGTCGCTCGAACGCTTCCACGCGCATCTGATCGAGCCTCAGGTGATGCCGATCATCGGCTATCCGCGCGCCTGGACGCCGGGTACCGACGGCACCGTGACGGCCGAGGTCGTGCGTGTCGACGTGACGTCGCGCACCGACCTGGAACGCCATCGCGGCCGACTGCGCGGCAGGATCGTGCTGGCGCAGGAGCCGCGCGACGTCGGGTTGCTGGACGGCGACCTGGTGCTGCGGATGGACGACCGCCTGCTGGAGGAAGCGACACGGCCCCCTGACGGGCGATCGCGGCAGGCGGGCAGCGGCGGCAGCGGTGCGCGGCTGCGGAACGACGTGCAGGCGTTCTTCCGTGAGGAAGGCGTCGTCGCGGTGCTCGACCGCGGAAGCGATCTGTCCCGGGTCGGCGGCGCGCCCCTCGGCAGCGACCTGGTCTGGCCGACGCAGCGCACGGACGGCGGCACGCTGTTCGTCGGACCCGGCGGGTCGCGGTCCGCGGGCGCGCGCGCAGTCGTCCCCGCGGCGACCATCGCGGTCGAGCACTACAACCGGATGATCCGGGTCCTCGACATGGGCCTGCCCGTCACCGTCGAGATCGACATCCGGACCCGGTTCCACGACGAGGTGCGGCCGAACGGCTTCAACCTGCTGGGCGAGCTGCCCGGCACCGACCTCGCCGACGAGGTGGTCATCCTGGGCGCGCACTTCGACTCGACGCACGCCTCCACCGGGGCCACCGACAACGCCGCCGGCGTGGCCGCGATGATGGAGGCGGCCCGCATCCTCCAGGCGGTCGGGGCCCGGCCCCGGCGCACGATACAGGTCGCGCTGTGGGGCGGCGAGGAAGAGGGGCTGCTCGGCTCCCGCGAGTACGTCCGGCGCCACTACGCCGATCCCCGGACGATGGCGCTCACCCCGGACCACGCAAAGGTGTCGGCCTACTACAACCTGGACAACGGCGCGGGCCGAATCCGGGGCATCTGGCTGCAGGGCAACGCCGCGGCGGCGCCCCTCTTCCGGGACTGGATGCGCGGCCTCGGCGATCTCGGGGCGACGACGATCGGCCGGCGCTCGACGCGCGGCACCGACCATCGCTCGTTCGACGCCGTCGGGCTGCCGGGATTCCAGTTCATCCAGGATCGGCTGGAATACAACTCGCGCACGCACCATTCCAACATGGACTTCTACGACCGCGTGCAGCGCGACGACCTGCTGCAGATGGCGGTGGTCGCGGCGGTCTTCGCGTACAGGACCGCCATGCTGGACGAGCGGTTGCCGCGCAAGCCGCTGCCGGCGCCCTCGCGTCGCGGACAGTGAGAGGTACGCGGTAGACTGCACGCGAACGATCCGGATCGGGAGGATTCATCGATGAGCAGACGGCATGTGCAGGTGCTCTGGCTGGCAACCGCGCTGGCGATCGCCGGTTGCGGCGGCGGTGGCGGAAACGAATCGGCGGCGGGAACGGAGGGCGGCGCGGCGGCCGATGCCGGCGAGTTGCCGATCCTGGCGCTCGACGACGTCAAGCCGAGCCAGAGCGGATCGGTCCGGCAGGAAGTGGCGAACACGCAGATCGAGGTCACCTACGACCGGCCGGTCGCGCGCGGCCGCGATCTGTTCGGCGGCATCGTGCCGTTCGGCGAGATCTGGAACCCGGGCGCCAACGACGCCACTGCCCTCTCGTTCAGCCGCGACGTCACCATCAATGGGAACCCGTTGCCGGCCGGCCGGTACAGCCTGTGGGCGATCCCCGATCCGAACCGCTGGACCGTCATCTTCAACCGGCAGGCCGACGTCTACCACGAGCCCTACCCCGGCGAGGCGGACGACGCGCTGCGCTTCATGGCGTCGCCGCGGCGCGGCGCACACATGGAGACGCTGGCCTTCTACTTCGCGGCCGTCGAGAAGAAGGACGCGGAGCTGCGCCTCCACTGGGGCGAGACCTACATCCCCTTCAGCATCGCGGTGCCGTAGATCGGCGCGCCGGTCCGGGCGAGGAGGTTCCATGGCCACGCACACTCGGAAACCGCACGCGCTCGGACGTCGCGATTTCATTCGCTCCAGCGCGCTGGCCGGTGCGGCGCTCGCCGCCGGCCCGGCCGCCTGCGGGTCGGCGCTCGAGCCGGGGGCGGCGGCGCAGGCCGGGCCCGGCACCCAGGCCGGAACGGCACCGGAGCAAGCGGGCGCCACCCGGTCCGGCGCGCCGCCGGCACCCTTCGATCTCGAGGAGACTTCGATTGGCGATCTCGCAGCGTCGATGGCTTCCGGTGAGCGCACCGCGCGGTCCGTCACGGAGGCGTACCTCGCGCGCATCGCGGAGATCGACCGGCAGGGACCGACGCTGCGGAGCGTGATCGAGACCAATCCCGACGCGCTCGACATCGCCGACGCGCTCGACCGGGAGCGCGCCGAGGGCCGCGTTCGATCCCCCCTCCACGGCGTGCCGATCCTCGTCAAGGACAACATCGACACCGCCGACGGGATGACGACCACCGCGGGATCGCTGGCCCTCGGCGGGTCCATTCCGGTCGAGGACTCGCGCGTCGCCCAGCGGCTGCGCGAGGCCGGCGCGGTGCTGCTAGGCAAGGCCAACCTGAGCGAGTGGGCCAACTTCCGCTCGACCCGCTCGTCGAGCGGCTGGAGCGCCCGCGGCGGGCAGTGCCGCAACCCCTACGCGCTCGACCGCAACCCGTGCGGATCGAGCTCCGGCTCCGGCGCCGCGGTCTCTGCCAACCTGACCGCGGCGGCCATCGGCACCGAGACGGACGGCTCCATCGTCTGCCCGGCGACCGCCAACGGCATCGTCGGCATCAAGCCGACCGTCGGCCTGGTCAGCCGCGCCGGCATCGTGCCGATCTCGGAAACGCAGGACACCGCCGGACCGATGGCCCGGTCGGTGCGCGACGCCGCGCTCGTGCTCGGCGCAATCGCCGGCGTCGACCCGCGGGATCCGGCCACCACCCCCAGCGAGACGCGGGGCCTCGGCGACTACACGCCGTTCCTCGACGCCGACGGGCTGCGCGGCGCGCGGATCGGCATCCAGCGCAGCGTGTTCGGCTTCCACGACGCGGTCGACCGGCTCATGGAGGAGGCCATCGCGGCGCTGCGCGACCGTGGCGCGGTCATCGTCGATCCCATCGACCTGGCGGCGAGTGGCGGCCTGCGGCGGGCCGAGACCGAGGTGCTCTTCTACGAGTTCAAGGCGGGCCTGAACGCGTACCTCGCGAACCTCCGGAACCCGCCGATCCGTTCCCTCGCCGAGCTCATCGCCTTCAACGAGCGCAATGCGGCCGAGGAGCTGGCGTACTTCGGCCAGGAGCGACTGATCGCGGCGGAGAGCAAGGGACCGCTGTCGTCGATGGAGTACAGGCGGGCGCACGCGGTGGCGCGCCGCCTCTCGCGCGCGGCGGGTATCGACCGCGTCATGGACGGCGGTAGCCTCGACGCCATACTCGCCCCCACCGGCGGGCCGGCGTGGGTCACCGACCTCGTCAACGGCGACCACTTCGGCGGCGGCAGCTCGCAGTTCGCCGCCGTCGCCGGCTACCCCAACGTCACCGTCCCGGCCGGCTTCGTCCACGGACTGCCGGTCGGCGTCTCGTTCTACGGACGCGCCTGGAGCGAGCCGACCCTGATCCGCATCGCCTACGCCTTCGAGCAGGCGACCCGCCACCGCCGGGCGCCGCGGCTGCTGGCAACGGCAGACGTACCAGCATGACGAACGACCGGTTGCGTCTGGAGAACCTGTCGATCCGAGGTTTCCTCGGAATCAAGGATCTCTCCATTCGACGGCTCGGCCGGGTCACTCTTCTCGCCGGGCGGAACGGTGTCGGCAAGACGACCGTACTCGATGCAGTGCGCGTGTACGCCGCACGCGGTGCATTCCCGGCTCTCTATCAGCTCCTGCGGCGTCGCGAGGAATTCTCCACGGATACAGATAGAGAGGGAGCACTCATCCCCGACGTGTCCGCACTCTTCCACGGACACGACGCGGGGACCACCGGCATCTCAATCGGATCGAGTGACTCCGACAGCGTCCAGATCGAAAGAACGGACTCCAGTGATCCCCGGGCGGCGGAACTGGTGACGGACAATACCGCCTTCCCAGCGCACGGACCCGGTCCATTGATCAAGATCAGGTTTCGGGGCAAAGAGAAGGTCGTGCCGTGGCACGTTCCCTTGAACGCATACGGCGCAGGGAGGTTCCAGGATCGGGGAGCGTTCCAGGATCTGCCGTTCCGTGGCGACGATGCCCAGAGTCCCTTTCTCGGAGCGGCATGTGTACCGCTGGGACCGGGACTGTTGACCAACAGCGAGATCGCGCAGGCCTGGGACCGAATCGCCCTGACGAGCGACGAGGATCTGGCCATCCAGGCACTGAAGCTGGTCTTCGGCGACGAGGTGGATCGAGTTGCCATGGTCGGAACCGAGGCAGACGCGAAACGACAGGTCGGGCGTCGTCCGGTCGTCAAGCTGCGGCACCATCCCCGCCCCGTTCCGTTGCGAAGTCTTGGCGATGGAGCCGTCCGCCTGTTCGGCGTCGCCATGGCCCTGGCCTGTTGCGAGGGCGGGTTCCTGGCAATCGACGAGGCGGAGAACGGCATCCACTACACGGTGCATCCCGACTATTGGCGGATGGTTCTGCTCACGGCCAGAGAGCACAACGTGCAGGTACTGGCGACGACTCATAGCTGGGATTGCGTGCGTGGGTTCGCGCAGGCTGCGGCTGCCGCCGGCGAGTCGGACTGTGCCCTCGTTCGACTGGATCGAAGCGGACAGGGCATTCGCGCCGTCGAGTATTCCTGCGACGACCTTGCGACCGCCGCCGAGCAGGAGATCGAGGTCCGGTAGGCCGATGCCGGGCATCGATCCGCCGGATCGCGTGCTGCTCGTCGAGGCGATCGGCGCACGTGACCTGCGCGTCGACGGTGCTCTCGGCTCGACCTTCGCCGCGTGGCTTCGTTCCTTGTTTGCGTAACGCTATCGACAGGGGTATCAGGTCAAGAACATGTCCACTCCATCACTCCTCGAAGAAGCACTCGACGCCTGGGCCGACGCCCGCCGCGGCGTCATCGCGGAACTCCGCTGCGTCCCGGCCGGCCAGATGGGGTTTTGTCCCGAGGACGGCGCCCGGTCCGTAGGCGAGATCGCCCAGCACATCGCCGACACCGCCCTCATGTGGTGCGGCGAGCTCTCGGACCCCGCCGGCGACTTCACGCGCCAGGGCTTTCCGGCGTTCATCCGCCAGTACGGCACTCCAGAAGCAAAGCGCCCCGCCGACAAGGCCGGTCTTGTCCGCCTGCTCAGGAGCACACACGTCCAGGGCGTGCGCGCGCTCCGCGCTACAGGCGAGGTCGGCATGCTGCAGACGATCCGCCGCTTCGACGGCGAGCTCTGGACTCGCCTCGCCTGGTTACAGCACGGCATTGCGCACGAGGAGTACCACCGCGGCCAGCTCGCGCTCTACGTGCGGCTGCTGGGGAAGACGCCGGCGCTGACGAAGCTGATCCAGGGCGGCGGGTAGCTTGCCCGCGGTGTCGCCTGCAGTGCTTCACGCGTGCTCTGCCGTACCGTAGTGACACACCTTGCGCCCGATCGGTTGAGGAGAGGACGAAGATGGACCCGGAACTAGTGGTCCGTCACGTCACAATCTTCGGACACGGACATGGGTTACAGCGCGCAATCATCGACGAATCACAGCACCGCAACCCGAACGTTTAATCATGGCGCAGCACTAGCTAGAGACTCTGATCGCGTCGCCGGAATTTGAGGAGTACCGCAAGAACGTTCAGGATCGCACGTTCAACGTGTTCGATGTACTTCGCAACGCCGAGTACGAAATCCGTCACAGCAACGTCCTGGCTTGGCTACTCCAGCCTGAAGAAAGTCATGGTATTGGCAGCGCGTTCCTTCAGGACTTTATACGGTACCTGAAAGAAAGCGCGCGTGATGACCTCGCCTTCCAAGAGCCAAGTCTTGAGGACGGGAACGTCGACGTCAGGCGCGAACACAAGCGTGTAGACATAGCTGTTTTCTTCAACGCGGAAAAGCTGTTGATTGCTGTTGAGAACAAGACCGGCGAAAGTTCGGCCAAGCACGCGGCCCAAGTGAGAGCATACGAAGAGACGCTACGCAAGAAACATAGAGGCTACACGATCCGTAGTGTCCTCCTAACCACTTCAGACGAGGAAAGCGCTCGGGAACGTGACTTCATTCATGCCAGTTGGTCGGAAATATACCGGGTGATCAACTCGATTCGACAGCGCTCGGCGTTTCAGACTCATGAAGGTCGCAAGATTCTCGCTTTTCTGGAGCAATACCTTGAAGTCATTCAGAGGATGATTATTCATCCGGAAACCAGCAGGGACTACTTCAAGAGGCTGCTGGACAATCACCGCCCGATCCTCAAGAGACTCTTGAGAGAACGGGAAGCGGTTGTGAACGGCGTGGATCGGGTCTTGTTTGGTCAGTTGAGTGACAGCTGCGCTAGAACCGTTGACAAGTTGGTGAGCGACTTCCGGCAGGAACCCAAGCGGCTACGGTCGGAGGTGCGAAAATTCCTAAACCGAGACTTTCGGACGTGGACAAACACGCCGGCATCTTATGCGTGGTACTATTTGTACTTTTCGAATGAGGACATGGATGCAACACGGAAACTCCTTGGCGTCGAATGGCGTCTCAGGTGGTCGATTATTTTCGGCCACCGTGAAGTCAAGCTGCAGTTGCAGATCGACTTGCCAAGAAAGAGCAAGCGGGCAGCGAGAGCAGCAGCTCGTATCATGGAGTTCATGCGGGAGATTCCTGTGGATGTGTTGGACAGCGAGAGATATCCACTGGATGCCCTGTGGACAGGATGCTTCGTCATATACATACACCCGCTGCTAACCGAGGAAGACCTCGTCGCGACACCGGTCTCGGATATCAAGGAAAAGGCCATTCGGGGGATGGAGGACTTCCTTGCCGGGGATTTCAGGAGAATCGAAACCTATTTCAAGTGCCTAGCCTTCGATCCCAGAGTGTCCGCAACCGATGAGGCGCATAATCGGCCTGACGGATGACACGATACCCGGAGATCACTGCGTGGACTGACGCTCAGCGTAGCTGAGCGCGGCGCGCGCGAGCAGGTCTGACCGGCTCTCGCCTTCGCGTGCGGCCATCTTGTCGACGATCGCCAGCACGCGCTCCGGCACCGTGATGTTCACGCGAGTTTGCTCCGACTCGGGAGCTTCGAGACGTCGACCTCGATCAGCGCCCAGATCCCGTCCTTGTATTCGTCGCCGACCCGATGTGTCTCCAGCGGGCCCCGCTCCGGGATCGGCTCCCCATCCATGAGAAGCCCCTCCAGGTGACAGGCGATCGCCTCGTGGCCGGACAGGATCGCCTCCTCGATCGAATCGCCGGCGGAGAAGCAGCCGGGCAGATCCGGCACCGTGACTCCGTAGCCGCTCGTCTCATCCTTGTGAATGACCACCGAAAACCGCATCAGCGCCCCTCCGAGGTTCCATCCGCCCACCGATGTCTCGAGCCGGGCAGCCGTCTGTGCCGCCGACCGAACGAGAACCGGCTCGGCCGAGGGTCCGAGTGTAATCGGCCCAGCCCCACAAACGTAGACCGAAGGGAGGTAGCAGTTGGACGGGGCAGGGACGATGTGGTTATGGCGGCGTGCGGTTGTCGGCGCTTGCCTCCTCGGCGTGATTGCAGCCGGTTTCGGCAGTCTCGGTAGCGCCGCGGCACAGGACGGTGGCGAGGCCAACGAGCTGGACCGGTTCATGGAGCAGGTGCTCGCCCGGCGCGACGAGAACCGGATCGCGCGGCGGCAGTACGTGTTCGACGAGACCGAGCAGTTCACGGTAACGGGGTACGACGGCGAGGTGTACAACGCCTACACGCGGGAGTACATCTGGTACCGGCGCGACGGGGTCTTCGTCCGGAGCCCGGTGCGGTTCGACGGGATCGCCCCCAGCGAGACGGACTGGCGGCGGTACGAGGCGGATTGGCTGGAAGCCGAGGTGCGGCGGGCGCGGAACCTTCGCGACGCGTCGGAGGACCCGTGCGCGCAGGGCGGTGCGACCGACCCACCAAGACAGGCGGACGGCGCCGAGGCGGATCGCGAGCCAACCGATCGGGCCGCCGCGACTGACTTGGCCGCCGCGGCCGATCTGCGGCCGCGATTTCTCTCCGAGTCGTACTGGCTCGACTTCGAGTTCGAGCCGGGCAACTACTACTTCGCGGGCCGCGAGCAGGTCGCCGGTCGCGAGGTGCTGCGCATCGAGTACTTCCCGGAGCGGCTGTTCGATCGGCGCGACTCGGACGATGCGAAGTGCGACCGGCCGGCGATCGTGGTGCCGGGCGCGCAGGAGGCGTTCAACAAGGGCGCGCTCGTCACGCTCTGGATCGATCCCGCGGAACAGCAGATCGTGCGCTTCACGTTCGACAACGTCGGCTTCGACTTCCTGCCGCTGCGTTGGCTGATCCGCCTGGACGGGCTCACCGCGTCGATGACGATGGGCCGGCCGCTGAACGGCATCTGGCTCCCGGAGCGGATCGAAGCCTCCGGGGTGATGACGATGGCCAGCGGATCGACCACGGTGGCCTACTCGCGCACGTTCTCCGGCTATCGGGAGGCCCGGACCGGTGGGCGCCTCCGACCGCTCGCCACCCCGCGGTGACCATGCCGCTCCGGTTTTCCGCACCGTTGCCGCAGGCCGTTGACCTGCAGGCGCTGGCCGCTGGGATCGCGTTTACGGTATACGCGGCGATGCCGTTCGGAGCGGCGTCGGCGCAGGAACCCACGCCGTCCGGCGCGTCCATGGCGCGGGAACGCATCGCATCGGCGGAGATCGTCGCCGAGATCCGGGTCCACGGCAACCTGTCCGTGCCCGATGCCGAGGTCATCGCCCTGGCCGGCGTCTCCGTGGGCGAGGCGGCCGGCCCGGACCTGGCGGAGATCGTGCGGGACCGTCTGGCGGCGAGCGGCCGGTTCGAGACGGTGGACGTGCGCCGGCGCTACCGATCGCTGAACGCCACGGACCAGGTCGCCCTGGTCATCGTGGTGCGCGAGCGTCCCGGCGCCCGCTTCTCGAACCCGGTGGTGCGCGCGCTCGCCGGTCTCGGCCGGCGGTTGATGTCGCTCCGATTGTGGACCACAGGGAAGGCTATGGCGTGGCGTACGGGGCGTTGACCAGCGTCGTCGACGCGTTGGGCCCCGGCGGCCGGCTGTCGGTACCCGCAACCTGGGGCGGCCACAAGCGCATCGCCCTCGAGATCGAAGCGCCTGTCCGCGGTCCCGTCATCGACCGCCTGCGAGTCAGTGGAGCGCGGGGGCGCCGGCGGCACCCCTACTTCGACGTCGACGACGACCGGACGCTGCTGCAAGTGGCGGTCGAGCGGCGAGTCGCGCACGGGTTCCGGGTGCGCGGACAGGCGGGGTGGGAAGATGTGCGCTTCGCGGCACGGGCGGATCGGCTCGTCCGCACGGCCGCCCACCTCGACTACGGCGACTATCGGGAAGCGCCTGCCAACGCCCGCCGCAACACGATGGTGGTCCGGGCCGGCGTGGAGCGGCTTGCGCTCGGGGACGGCGCCGGGGCCGTCATCCGGCCCAGGCTCGACGCGCGGGCCTATGTCGCAACCGGCGGGCAAGCGGTCCTCGCCGGACGCCTCTACCTCCGGGGCGCGTCGGCTCCCCTGCCGGCTTACGAGAGGGCGCTGCTCGGGGGAAGCCCGGCCGCGGGCGGCACCCTCCGCGGCTGGCCGGCCGGCATCGCGGTCGGCGACCGGATCGCCGCGGCGTCGATCGAGCTGCGGTTGCCGGTCACTTCCGTGTTGTCGGAAGGACGCGTCGGCCTGCGGCTCTTCTACGACACCGCCGCCGTGTACGACGCCGATGCGCCCCTCCGGCGCGCAGGCTTCCTGGAGGGCGCCGGGGCCGGCGTCTTCTTCATGCCCCCGAGGTTCGGTTTCCCGGTCTCCATCGACATCGCGCACGACTTCGCGGGCGGGGTTCGCGTCCATGGCAGCGCCGGCTTCGGGTTCTGACAGGTCGAGGAACTCGTCAGGCGGCCGCCTCGATCAGATCGCACGTGCGCGCCACCGGATCCGTCCCTGCGAACCGGCTCGCGACGGCGCGGCAGGTGCGCGCCGTGTCGTCCGATCCGAGCAGCGCGTTCAGCTCGCGAGCGGCGGCCAATCCGGTGAACCTGGACGGCCGCAGGTAGCGCCCCACTCCCAGACGCGCCAGCCGCACGGCGTTGTCCGGCTGGTCGAACGCCATCGGCATCACGAGCTGCGGGCAGCCGGCGCGTAGCGCCTGCGCCAGGGTGCCGATGCCACCGTGATGCACCAGGGCGGCCGCCCGCGGAAGGAGGCTGCCGAACGGGGCGTACCCGGCGTGGCGGACCCCGGGTGGCAGGGGATCGGGAATCTGCTCGGCGAACCGCGACAGGAGCAGACCGCGGCGGCCGAGATGGCGGCAGGCGTCCGCGCCTGCCTGGAAGAACCGCGCCGCCTGCCGGTTGGCGGTACCCGGAGCGAAGACCAGGGGCGGCTCTCCCGCGTCGAGCCACATGTCGAGCTCGGGCGTGAGCGGGGTCGCGGCGCCTTCGTCGTAGAGCGGAAAGCCCGTCAGCCGCGTCTGGGGCGGCCAGTCGGGCTGGACTGCGGCATACCAGTCGGGAAACAACCCGATGACGCGATGCGGCGAGTGCCACCACTCGCGCACGATGTTCCGCGCCGGAGGCAGCCCGAACTCGGCGCACAGCTCGTTCACGACGGGGGACAGCGCTTGGTCCGAAAGGCGGTCGCCCGCCGCCACGAACAGCCGCTTGACCGGCATCGGCCAGCGGTTGATCGACCGCAGCCAGACGTGCGGCACCGGCGTTTCGTGCTTGCTCACGAAGCCGGTCGGCTGCAGGTGCAGCGTCACCAGCGGCAGCCCGAGGGCCTCGTGAACGATCCGTGCTGCGAACCCCAGGGGGTGCGCAACGAGGAGAGGCGGCTCCCCGCCCGCTTGCTCGCGGAGCACGCCGGCGATCTCCGACCCATGGACCCGCATCGCCTCGCCGATGACGGCGAGCGCGCGGTGGGGGCGCCAGAGATCCGGATCCTCCAGCGGCCGGTAGTAGTCGTCGACCGTGCCGATCGGGATGAGGGGCAGACCGACCCGCGAGAGCAGCGGCTCGTAGTAGGCGCTCGCGAGTACCGACACGTCGTGGCCGCGGCGCTGGAGCGCCAGCCCGATGCCGACATGCGGATGCACGTCGCCGGCGCTCCCGACCGGGATCATGATGATGCGCATCGGGCGTGTTGGAGGACGGGCGGCCCCGGAGAAGCGGCCGGCTGCGCGACGCCGGACGCAACTCGACGACTCGGCTTCGCCCCACCGTCAGGGCGACCGGCCACCGCGGCGAACCGTGCTCACTCGCCGACGTGCGGGTCGATGACTGCCTGCAGACGCGCCTTGTCGGCCAGCCCGACGACGGACTCCACCACCTCGCCGCCCTTGAAGAGCAGCAGCGTGGGGATCGACCGGACGCCGTACTGCCCCGGCGTGGCCGGATTGTCGTCCACGTTCATCTTGCCGACGGTGACGCGGCCGTCGTAGTCCGCCGCGAGCGCCTCGACGGTCGGCGCGATCATGCGGCACGGACCGCACCACTCCGCCCAGAAATCGACCAGCACGGGCTGCGTCGACTTGAGCACCGACTCCTCGAAGTTGCCGTCCGTAACCTCGTGCGTATGTTCTGACATCGCGTCTTCCTGCTGGTGAAGGTCTCGCCGAGCTACCCGACCTTTCATTGTAGCGCGTACGACCACCCCGACGGCTACTGGTCCGTACTCCCGCCCAGGTACCGGTCGCACCAGCGCAGCATCTCCGCCACGACGTGCAGCACCGACTCGCGCGCCGCGTAGCCGTGCGACTCGTGGGGCAGCGTGACGTAGCGCACCGTCGCGCCGTGCCCCTTCAGCGCGTGGTAGTAGCGCTCGGACTGAATCGGGAAGGTGCCGGAGTTGTTGTCGATCTCGCCGTGCGTCAGGAGAATCGGCTCGTTCACTTTCTCCGCATGGAAGAATGGCGACATCGCGGCGTAGATGTCGCGGGCCTCCCAGAACGTGCGCCGTTCGTTCTGGAAGCCGAAGGGCGTCAGGGTCCGGTTGTAGGCGCCGCTGCGCGCGATGCCGGCCTGGAAGAGGTCGGAGTGCGCGAGCAGGTTGGCGGTCATGAACGCGCCGTAGCTGTGTCCGCCGATGGCGATCCGGTCGCGGTCGGCGACACCCATCTCGACGGCCGCGTCGATCGCGGCCTCGGCGCTCGCCACGAGCTGCTCGACGTAGGTGTCGTTGGCGGTGTGGCCTTCCCCGATGATCGGCATGGCGGGCCCGTCCAGGATCGCGTACCCCTGGGTCAGCAGCAGCAGGTGCGAGGCCCCGCGCAGCGTGGTGAAGCGGTGTGGCGATCCGCGGACCTGGCTCGCCGCCGCGGCATTCGTGTACTCGCGCGGGTAGGCCCACATGAGCATCGACGGCCGGTCGCCCTCGCGGTAACCGGGCGGCAGATAGAGCGTCGCCGAGAGGCCCACGCCGTCCTTGCGCTCGTAGGTCACGAGCCGCTTCCGGATGCCGCGCAGGATGGGCGCCGGATCCTGGTAGTCCGTCAGCGCCTGTCGCGCCCCGCTGGCGGTGTCGCGCACGAAATAGTTGGGTGGATCCGTGGAGCTCTCGCGCCGCGTGAGCAGGGATCCGCCGTCCGGGGCCAGGACGGCGACCACCCTCTCGTAGGTCTCCGGCTCCGTGTGGAAGAGCCGCTCGGTGTCGAGGGTCCGCAGATCGAGACGGTCGACGAACGGACGATCCCCGTCCGGTGACGCACCGGCGCCGGCCAGGTAGATGGCATCGCCGTCCTGCAGGATGGTCGCGCTCGCCACACCGCCGCCGGAACGCCGCAGCGGAACGCCCGGGTCGCTGTAGACGTCTTCCGCGCTACGGTCGAACAGCCGCCGCGTGTCGCCGCCACCCGGATACAGCAACGACGTGCGCGTCCAGCGCGTCGGCCGATCCGTCTCGGTGATGAACGCCGTGCCGTCCGCGGTCCAGGCGATGGTCGAAAACCGGTGCTCGGTGCGGGCCAGCTCGCGCGGCTCGCCGTCGAACGGCGCGTCGAGCGCGAACAGGGTGTCGCGGTGAGAGGCGTCCACTCGCGGGTCGCCGTCGTCCTGCGCCTCGCTCCAGACCAGCGTGGCCGGAGCGGCCGGATTCCAGCGGTGGCCGCGCGGACCGGTGGCGACGCCGCCGATCGGCACGGTGTCGGCCAGCGGCTGCTTCGCGACGGTCACCGTGTCGCCGTTCCGCGTCCAGACCTCGACGGAGTGAGCGAACCGGCTCGCCGGGTGGAGCCACGAAAACGGCCGCTCGATGCGCTCGACGAGCAGGTGCCGGCTGTCCGGCGCGCCCGAAACGCGCGCATACAGTCCCGGCGCGCCGATGGCGGTCCTGGATCCGGTGGCCAGGGCGACCGTCGCGATCTGGCTCGTGAAGTGGTACTCGAACAGCGCCTCGTCGTGGGGACCGCTCAGCAGGTCCTGATAGGTCCGGACCGGGGCCAACGCGCCGGCGTGCTCCTGCACGTTCGGGCCGGCCGGCTGCCGCGGCGGCGACGGCGGCGCCCCGCGCGCCGACATCCGGAAGCGGCACAGGACGCCGCTGTTGTCCGCCAGCCACTCGCACGGATTGCCCCAGGTGGCGTTCAGCGAGGCGCTCGTCAGCGGGCGAGGCTGACCGGTAGAGAGGTCGACGACCCACAGCTCGATCCCGGTGTCGCGCAGGACCGCGTAGGAGAGATGCGAGCCGTCCGGCGAGAAGCTCGGCCAGCCGAGGGTCGTGCCCCGCGGCGCGAGCACCCGCACGTCGTCGGCTCCGGCCTTCCGCGCGCCGCCGGCGGCGGCGAGGCGAACGACCGTCAGCGCCGCAATCTCGGGTGCGCGCCATGGCCCGCTGTTGCGCGGATCGATCCGGTAGCCGGCGAGCCGATGCATCGGCCGGGCCAGCCAGCCGATCGGCGGCATGCTTCGCTGCTCGACGAACACCACGACGTCGCGGGTCGGCCCCACGATCACGTTCGGCGTGGGCGGCGCGTCTAGAATGTCGACGATGGTCTGGGGCGGGGTCAGGTAGCCGGTCTCGTCAGAGGCGTCCGACTGCGCCCCGGCCGGTGCCGCGACGGCAAGCAGAACGAGCGACAACGCGACGCTGGTGGTACGTATCATGGTCAGTTCCTCCGGTCCGTGGCATTATCGATCATTGAGGTCTTGCCCTTGCTGGAGCTCCGCACGATCGCGACTCGACTCGACTACCTCTTCGAGATATCCCAGGAGGACCCCGACGAGGCGACCATGGCCCTCGCGTCGCTACGGGCATTGGCCTTGTTTTTTGTGAGCGAGCCGCTCTTCGTGAGCGAGCCGCAGCGTGGCGGACCGGAGATCGGAATCAGCCCGGGCGGAATCCTGCAAGCCGAGTGGCGTGTCAGGGATGGTGGAATCCTGGCAATGAAATTCCTCGCCAACGGACTCATCCAGTTCGCCGCTGTTTCCAGACCGACTGGCGGTCAACACGCTCTCCGTGTACACGGCACGCTGCCGAAGGACGGGGCCCTGGACGCCGTCCGAGCGTTCATTCGTCGAGGAATGCTCTGAGTGTCTCGTGCTGAGCTGCCCGACGCCGATCACCTGTCGAGGTACTGCAAGCCGACAGCCGTTGGGCAGGATGGCCTTCCGATGGTAGCCGCGTTCGAGCTCAGGTCTGGAGAGGATCGCTTGGCGGTGCCTCCGGAGACACAGGGCACCTGACGCCGTGTATAAGGGTCTCCGGCACCGAACAGCACTATCCTGCGACACAGCAGTACCCGGGCGACGGCATACCGGGTAGTCTCGAACGCATGTTCTCGTCGCGCGTTCCGGACGATCGGACCATCAACCGGCTCTCTCAGGTGCACACCCGGCTCACGGCGCAAGGGGTGGACGTGACCGACCTCACGGAGAGTAATCCGACGAGGGTCGGGCTGCACTACCCGCCGCGTCTGCTCGACGCCCTCGCATCTCCGACCGGCCTGCGCTACGAGCCCTCGCCGCGAGGACTTCCGAGTGCGCGTCAGGCCGTCGCCTCCTGGCTCTCGCGACCCTTTGACGATGCCGGCCCACCCAGCGCGGGGGCTCCCTGCGAGGACGCTGAGTTCCGCGCCGCTTCCACGTCCAAGCCACTCGATCCGAACCGCGTCGCCCTGACAGCCAGCACGAGCGAGGCCTACGGATGTCTGTTCAAGCTGCTGTGCGATCCGGGCGATTCCGTGCTGGTGCCGCAACCGAGCTACCCGCTGTTGGAACACCTCGCGCGGTTCGAGGGGGTGGAGTCGGTTCCGTACCCACTCGTCTACCACGGGAGCTGGAGAATCGACGTCGCTGCTGTGCGCGAGGCGGCCGGGCCGCGGACCCGCGCGGTCATCGTGGTCAACCCGAACAACCCGACCGGATCGTTTCTCGCGGCGGACGATCATCAGGCTCTGACGGCGTTCTGTCGCGAGCGCGACCTCCGGTTGATCGTCGACGAGGTGTTCAACCGCTACCCGATCGACCCGCTCCCAGGGAGCACCCGGGCCGTGCTGGCCGCGCCCGCCGATGTGCTGACGTTCGTGCTCGGCGGGTTGTCCAAGGCGGTCGGCCTGCCGCAGGTCAAGCTCGGCTGGATTGTCGTCGACGGCCCGGACCGCGAGGCCAAGACCGCTCTCGATGCACTCGACCTGTTGCTAGACACCTACCTGTCCGTCTCGACGCCGGTGCAGCTCGCCGCCGAACGACTCCTTGCGGAGGGCGCATCCGTGGCGGCGCAGATCCAGTCGCGTATCGTGGCCAACCACCGGACGCTGGTCCGTCTGGTCGCCGGGTATCCGGCTGCCGGGCTGCTGCGAACCGAGGGGGGATGGTACGCCGTGATCCAGGTGCCGGCGACGGAACCGGAAGAGACGTTCGCTCTTGAACTGCTGCAGGATCACGTGCTCGTGCACCCCGGGTACTTCTTCGACTTTCCGCGCGAGGCGTTTCTCGTGACGAGCCTGCTCCCGGAGCCGGATCGGTTCGAGGCCGCAATGACGCGCGTACTGAAGCGAGCGGCCAAGTGACGACCCGCGGATGTCGCACCCGGGACTCTCAGAAACGGAAACTCAGAGGCCGAGTATCTCGAGCAGGCGTCGCAGTTCTTGGTCGTGCCGAGCCGCTCGCCGTACATCAGGCAGGGCGAAACGCTTGGTCAACTGATCCACGGTGGGCGGCTTGAGGTACTCCGGCCAGACTCTTCGTAGCTCTGCCTCCGCGGTGGTTGCCGCCACCCGGCGCTCCTCACACCCCGGATGCAGTCTGAACAGCAGCCCTTCCAGCTTCGGTTTCTGAAAGATGAGTTGCAGATTCCACTTGGTGGCCAAAGCCGCCGCGTCGCGGCCAGCACGCAGATCTTGCGCGACACGATCGCGGTCCAACAGCACGAGCCTGCTACCAATCTCTCGCCGAAAGGCTCGCCTCGCTAAGTGGCGACCTGCTTCCTCCACAACCGACATGGAGTCGCCGCCGTGCGTCAGCTTGATGTCCAAGTGCAGGTGGAGACCCTCATCATCGCAAACGCGCTGCAGAAACCGCGCGAAGGCCCGTTCGCTCTCGCCCTCGACCCCGATGAAGATCACTCGTCGAGGTTCCACCGGACTGCGACGCCGCATCCCACTTCAACCGATCTTCGGAATGCCGCCGAGCACGCCGGCGCGGTACTTGGGACAGAGACGGATGTCGCGGCGGAGGCCGCGAACGTCCTGAACGCCGTGGACCCGGGTCGCGCCGTTCCGGGTCTTCTCGACGATGAAGACCTCTTCCTTCTCCAGGTCGTCGAGCAGGCCGACATTGTGAGAGGCGACGAGGAGTTGCGCCCGATCGGGATTCGTTTCGTCGGAATGAAACCAGTCGACGATCTCGCTGACGATATCGACGTGCAGGTAGCCGTCGATCTCGTCGATGACTGCCGGAACGCCCTTGTCGAGTGCGATGTAGAAATGAGGCACAAGATGGAACAGGCGCTTCGTGCCGCTGGACTCCATGACCAGAGGGAGAGAACAGCCGAGGTCTTCGTGCTCGAACGAAACCGTCTTCAAGTCTTGCTGGTCTGCACCCGCCACGTTCTGGATATCCACTCCGCGGATTCCGAGATCGCTGGACCGCAAGTGCTTGTTGGCCCAGGCCATCATTCCGGAGTCTCGGTTCAGGAGAGCGACTACATGCCTGGTTGGGGGAGTCCAGTCTTGGCTAAAGAGTAGATTGGTGACCGCCCACAGGTTCTGCAGCCAGTCGGAAACGCGCCTTGCCAAGGGTACGTTGAGCAACGCAAGCGAGGTTATCGCCGACGAATCCTTCCGAATCGCCCTGATATGCCCGTTCGAGCCGAACCCCAGCTCGTCGGAAATCTCCCTGGAGACGAAGATGGATTCATCTGGACCCTTGCGCTCCAGGAGACGCCTTGCTCGTCCCCGCGGGAAGTGACGCAGCGACTCGTAGCGAACAACCGGTTCCACGACCTCCCGCCTTTCCCGACCCACGGCCAACTCGTACCGGAACATCTCCGGAGCTTCGCCCGGCGACAGCCAGTCCATCTCGATGTCCAGGCAAAAGCGTGTCGGTTCGGCCAAGGTCTGCTCCGAAGCAAAGGGAACTATCGCCTTGATGTAGGTCGAGTCGGCGGATGACACGACGCTTGCCATCGTGGTCAGTGCCTTCAGCACCGTCGTCTTGCCGGACCCGTTGGGTCCCATCAGCACCGCGACGGTCGGGAGGCGGACATCGGGCTTCGCCACGCTGCGGCGGAACCGCGGCAGTTCGGGGGCCGTGCCCGGAATCCGCAAGTCGAGAACCACCTCCTCGCGGATGGAGTGGTAGTTCGACACGGAAAAACGGTGGATCATGTCACGATCATAACGTTTTTTCGTTTAGATCGGCTCTTGTTTGCCCCGACCAGCCGGCCTGCCGCGCACGCGGCGCACGCTTGACTTTCCCCATCCTCCGGCAAAGACTCGGTGCCTTGCTGAATCGCCGGGAAGAATGCCCGTGCCAGGGGCGGATCCGCGCGGTCGACAAGCCGCTCCGAACAATCCGACCGTCGCTGAACCAAGGCCCCCCGTGATGACTAGCGGCGTCCCCGTCCTCAAGGATCTCGTCCTCGTCGGCGGCGGGCACAGCCACGTCATCGTGCTCCGCCGGCTCGGGATGCGCCCGATTCCCGGCGTGCGGATCACCGTCGTCGCGCGCGACCTCCACGCGCCCTATTCGGGCATGCTCCCGGGCCTGATCGCCGGCCTCTACGGATTCGACGACGTCCACATCGACCTCGGTCCGCTCGCGCGCTTCGCCGGCGCGCGGCTGTTTCATGCCGAAGCGGTGGGGCTCGACCTCGACCGGCGCACGGTGCTGTGCAGGGACCGGCCGCCGGTGCCGTACGACGTGCTGTCGATCGACGTCGGCATCGCGCCGCGGCTCGACGTGGCCGGTGCGGTGGAGCACGCCGTACCGGTGAAACCGATCGGCGGGCTGGTCGCGCGCTGGGAACGGCTGGAACGGCGGGTACGCGAGAGTCCGCGGCGGTTGCGGGTGGCAACGGTCGGCGCGGGCGCGGCCGGGGTGGAGCTGACGCTGGCGATGCAGCATGCGCTCTCGACCCGGGCGCGGGACGAGTCCGGCGGCTTCCACGTACCGGAGTTCCACCTGTTCGGTGCGGCGCCGACCTTGCTCCCGACCCACAACCGGGGCGCGCGGCGACGGTTCGGCCGCGTGCTCGCCGCGCGGGACGTGCACCTGCATCTCGGTACCCGCATCTCCCGGGTCGAACCCGGCCGCCTGGAAACAACCCGCGGCGAGTCGTTGGAGGTCGACGAGGTCGTCTGGGCCACCGCCGCCGCGCCGCCGCCCTGGCCGGCCGCGTCCGGGCTCGCGGTGGACGGGGCCGAGTTCATCGCGGTCGACGCGACGTTGCAGTCGACGTCGCACCCCGGGGTTTTCGCGGCCGGCGACGTCGCCGCGGTGCTGGATCATCCGCGTGAGAAGGCGGGGGTGTTCGCGGTCCGCCAGGGCGCGCCGCTCGCCGCCAACCTGCGGCGGGCGCTCGTCGGCAAGCGGTTGCGGCCCTTCTCTCCGCAGCGCCGGTTCCTGAGCCTGGTCAGCACCGGCGACCGGTACGCCGTCGCCTCCCGCGGCCGGATGTCGGCCGAGGGCGCCTGGGTCTGGCGCTGGAAGGACTGGATCGACCGGCGCTTCATGCGGCGGTTCACGGAGCTCCCCGAGATGGACCAGGACACGACGGGCAGGAGCCGGGAACCGCCCGTGCCGCCGGGTCTGGCTCCGCCCGAGGTGGTGCGCGAGCTGTCGGTGGTCGCCATGCGCTGCGGCGGCTGCGGGTCGAAGGTGGGGGCGACGCTGCTCGACCGCGTGGTCGCGCGGCTGGAGCCGGTGCGCCGGGACGACGTGGTGGTCGGTCTCGACGCCCCGGACGACGCGGCCGTCGCCTCGCTGCCGCCCGGAAAGCTGCTGGTGCAGTCGGTCGACGCCTTCCGTTCGATGATCGACGATCCGTGGCTGTTCGGCCGGATCACCGCGAATCACTGCCTGAGCGATCTCTACGCAATGGGGGCCGAGCCGTGCTCGGCGCTCGCCATCGTCACGATCCCTCACGGAATCGAGTCGAAGATGGAGACCCTGCTCGAAGACCTGCTGTCGGGCGCGGTGGCGGTGCTGAACGACGGCGGCGCGGCGCTGGTCGGCGGGCACACCAGCGAGGGCGCGGAGGTGCAGCTCGGCCTCTCGGTGAGCGGGTCGATCGATCCCGGCGGGATTCTCCGCAAGGGCGGTCTGCGGCCGGGAGACCGGCTCGTCCTGACCAAGCCGATCGGCACCGGCACGCTCCTCGCGGCCGACATGCGGGGCAAGGCGAAGTCGCGCTGGGTGGACGGGGCCATCCGGGCCATGCTGCAGTCCAACCGGGACGCGGCCGGCGCGGTGCGCGCCTGCGGGGGGCGCTCGTGCACCGACGTGACCGGGTTCGGACTGCTGGGCCATCTGGTCGAGATGACGAAGGCGTCCGGAATCGACGCCCGCGTGGCGCTCGACGCGGTACCCATCCTGGAGGGCGCGCAAGAGACCGCCGCCCGCGGCCTGCTCAGCTCGCTGCAACCGCAGAACGTCCGCCTGCGGCGGGCCGTCGCCAACCTGGAGGCGGCGGGCGCAGATCCCCGGTATCCCCTGCTGTTCGACCCGCAGACCGCCGGCGGACTGCTCGCCGGGGTGCCGGAGAACGAGGCCGAGACGTGCCTCGGCCGGCTGCATGCGTTGGGCTACACTCACGCGGCGGTGATCGGCGAGATCGCAGAGCGCGACGACGGCTCCCCGCCGATCACGATCGCCTGAAACGCGGAGGACTCCGGATCATGATTGAAGTCGGGAAGCCGGCGCCGGCATTCGCGCTGCAGAACCAGGACGGAGAGGAGGTCAGCCTGGCCGGCCTCCAGGGACACTGGGTGGTGCTCTACTTCTACCCGAAGGACGACACGCCCGGATGCACCAAGGAAGCCTGCGAGTTCACGACCGGGATCGCCGAGTTCGAGAAGCTCGACGCGGTGATTCTCGGCTGCAGCCCCGACGACGAGGAGTCGCACCGCAAGTTCATCGCGAAGTACGATCTGAAGGTGCAGCTTCTCTCCGACCCGACGCACGCCGCCATGGAGGCGTACGGAGCCTGGGGCGATAAGATGCTCTACGGCCGCAAGTCGGTCGGCGTCATCCGTTCGACCACGCTGATCGATCCGGCCGGGAAGGTCGCGCACCATTGGAAGAAGGTGCGGGCGGCCGGGCACGCCGGGCAGGTCGCCGCGCGCCTCGGAGCGCTTCGGGGATGACGGGGCCGCCGGCCACGCCCGCATGACGGGCGAACCCGGACCGCTGTGTGCTACACTGGACTTTCCTGCATGTTCGTTCGGTCCACTTACCTCGCCCTCCTCTGCCTATCGGTCCTTGCGGCCGCAGGCTGCACTGTCGAATCGGCGCCCGCCTCTGAATCGACGGCGCGCGTCAGGGCGTCGATCCCGGAGGGTGCCGGCGACATCCTCCTGCCGCGGCTGATGCGCACGGTGGACGCCACGGTGCCGCAGGGGGCCACGCTGGCGAGCCTGTTCGCCCGGCACGACCTGGGCGACATGGCGTATCCGCTGATCGAAGCGATCAGGGAGGTCTTCGATCCGCGCCGCCTGCGGGTCGACAACGATTATCGCCTGGTGCTCGGGATCGACGACGGCGAGTTCCGGCAGTTCCTGTACCACATCGACGACGACGAGTACCTGCAAGTGAGCGCGACCGGCGCCGGCTTCGAGGCCGCGCTAGTGCCGTACCGCCAGTTGCGCATCGAGCAGGTGGTGGAAGGCGGCATCGACGCCGAGAACAACTCGCTGGTCGCCGCGTTGGACGCTCAGGACGAAGGGGTCTTGCTGGCCGTCGCCATGGCCGAGGTGCTCAGCGGCGAGATCGATTTCAACAACGACCTGCGCCGGGGTGACGAGTTCAGCGTGCTGTACGAGGAGATCCACCGCGAGGAACTCTTCGGAGGCGACGCCGAACCGTCGTTCTCCCGTTACGGCGACGTCCTCGCGGCGGAGTTCACCAACGACGGCCGGCGCACGCAGGCGTTTCGCTTCCAGGTGCCGGGCGAGCCCGAGGCGCAGTACTTCGACGCCGCCGGCCGTTCGATGAAGCGGTTGTTTCTGCGCTCGCCGTTCCGGTTCGAGCCGCGCATCACGTCGCGGTTCTCCTACCGGCGCCTGCATCCGGTCCTCGGGGGCGTACGCCCCCACCTCGGCGTCGACTACGGTGCGCCGACCGGCACGCCGGTCATCGCCGTCGCCACCGGCACGGTCGTCTCCGCCGGGCGCAGCGGCGGGTCCGGTAACATGGTCAGGCTGCGCCACACCAACGGCTACGAAACGTACTACCTGCACCTGTCGGCGTTCGGCAGCGGCATCCGCCGCGGCAGGCGCGTGTTTCAGGGCCAGGAGGTCGGGAAGGTCGGCTCGACGGGGCTCGCGACCGGACCGCACCTCGACTACCGGATGCGGAAGAACGGCACGTTCGTCAATCCGCTCCTCGAGCACCGCGAGCTGCCGCCCGGCGACCCCGTACCGGATGAGCATGCCGAGGCGTTCGAGGCGGTACGGGACGCGGCGCTCGCCCGACTCGGGTCCGCGCCGCATATCGCGGTGGCAGGTTCCGTGTCCGCCAACTAGCGAACCGTCTGCCTTGGCCATCATCCGTCCGTTCCGCGCACTTCGTCCGGTGCCGTCAGCCGCCGCAGCCGTGGCCGCCGTCCCCTACGACGTCGTGTCGACTCGCGAGGCGCACCGTCTCGCCGCGAACAACCCGCTCAGCTTTCTTCACGTCTCGCGCGCGGAGATCGATCTGCCGGACGGCGCCGACCCGTACGGTCAGGCCGTCTACGAGCAGGCGGCCCGCAACCTGGAGACCCTGACCGAGCGGGCGCCGCTGGTCGTCGACCCGGAGCCGGCGCTCTACCTCTACCGGATGCAGGCGGGGGTGCACGAACAGATCGGGCTGGGCGGCTGCTTCTCGCTCGACGAGTACGACCGGGACGTCATCAAGCGCCACGAGCGGACGCGCCGCGACAAGGAGGACGACCGGACGCGCCACATGGTGGCGTTGCGGGCGCAGACCGGCATCGTGTTCCTGGCCTACCGCGCCACCGCGACGCTGGACGGAGTGATGGACGACGGCGCGGCCGGGGCGCCCCTGCTGGACGTCGCCGCGCCGGACGGCGTGCGCCACAGCGTGTGGCGTCTGTCGGCCGAGGCCACGAGCGCGGCGGTCGCCGCCTTCGGCGACGTTCCGACGGTGTACATCGCCGACGGCCACCACCGGATCGCCAGCGCGGCCCGGGCGCGCGACGAGTTGGCCGGCGGCAATCCGGAACACGACGCGTGCTTCTTTCTCGGCGTCGCCTTTCCCGACCGGCAGACGCGCATCCTGCCGTACAACCGCACGGTCGCGAACCTGGCCGGCCGAACTGTCCCGGAGTTCCTCGACGCGCTGCGGACCCGCTTCCCGGTCGCGACCGGCGGCGAGCCGGTCCCGCCCAAGGGCCGGCTCGCGATGTACCTGGACGGCGCCTGGTACACCGTCGACCTGACGGAGGCCGGGGCGGAAGCAGTCGGTGGAGAGCTTGCCGCGCGGCTCGACGTCGCGATACTCCAGGACCGCATCCTGGCCCCGGTGCTCGACGTGGCCGATATCCGCACCGATCCGCGGGTGACGTTCGTCGGCGGGGCGCGGGGGACCGGAGCACTCGAGCAGGCGGTCGATTCGGGAGCCGCCGCCGTCGCGTTCTCCCTGGCGCCGGTGACCCCCGAGGAGCTGCTCGCGGTGTCCGACGCGGGCGGCATCATGTCTCCGAAATCCACCTGGTTCGAGCCGAAGCTGCGCGACGGTCTGCTGATCCACACGATCTGAGGAGCTTGTGACGGAACGGGTCTTCAACTTCGGCGCCGGTCCGGCGGTGCTTCCGGAACCGGTCCTGGAGCAGATACGCGAGCAGCTTCCGGCTCTGCCGGGGGTAGGCATGTCGGTGCTCGAGATCAGCCACCGGTCCCCGGCGTTCGACGAGATCCTGGCGGCGGCCGAGGCCAACCTCCGCGCCCTGGCCGGCGTGCCCGACGACTACCACGTCCTGTTC
This sequence comes from Vicinamibacterales bacterium, assembly GCA_965222905.1. Taxonomy (GTDB): domain Bacteria; phylum Acidobacteriota; class Vicinamibacteria; order Vicinamibacterales; family UBA8438; genus WTFV01. Next base: position 1,448,745 of record OZ244976.1, read on the forward strand.
ATTCAAGGCGGCGCCACGTTGCAATTCTCGATGGCGCCGATGAACCTGCTTCCCGCGGACGGGACGGCCGACTATCTCATTACCGGATCGTGGGCCGCGCAGGCGGCGCGGGAGGCGGAGAAGTTCGGGTCCGTGCGCGTGGCGGCCACCACCGAGGCGGAGGGCTTCCGGCGCCTCCCGTCGGCCGCCGAGATCGACGTCTCGCCCGCCGCGGCCTACGTCCACGTGACCTCGAACAACACCATCGCCGGCACGCAGTGGCCCGGGATGCCCGACGCCGGCGACCGGCCGCTGGTCGTGGACGCGTCGTCGGACATCCTCAGCCGCCCGATAGACGTGGCCGGGCACGGGCTCATCTACGCCGGCGCGCAGAAGAACCTCGGCCCGGCCGGCGTGACGGTCGTGATCATCCGCCCGGACCTCGCGGAGCGGGGACCGTCGTCGCTCCCGAAGCTGCTGCGCTACGCCACCTACGTCAAGGGCGGGTCACGCCCCAACACGCCGCCGGTCTTCGCCATCTACGTGGTGTCGCTGGTCACGGCGTGGCTGCGCGGCCAGGGCGGCCTGGAGGCCGCGGCCACGCGCAACGAGCGCAAGGCGGCGAAGCTGTACGCGGCCATCGACCGTACCGACTTCTACCGCGGCGTCGCCGATCCGGACGGCCGCTCGCGGATGAACGTCACGTTCAGGCTGCCCACGGCGGAGCTCGAACAGCGCTTCGCCGAGGAGGCCGAGGCGGCGGGTCTGTCCGGCCTCAAGGGACACCGTTCGGTCGGCGGCCTGCGGGCGTCAATCTACAACGCATTTCCGGAGGCGGGCGTCGACGCGCTCGCTACGTTCATGGCCGAATTCGAGCGAAAATACGGGTAAGCTCTATACCCGTGCGATTCGCCAGCCGCCTTCCACAGAGTTCGATAGACCGCACCGTCGCACTGCTCGCGCTGCTGATTGCGACGGCGCCCGCACTCGCCCGGGCGCAGGTCACGACGACCGGGATCATCCGTGTCGCGGTCACCGACCAGGGCGACCTGCCGATTCCCGGCGCCACCGTCACCGCCGGCGGCATCCCGGCCGAGTACGTCGGCGCGCCGGGGCTGCTGTCGAGCGTCATCACCAAGTCGGGCACCAACCGGCTCAGCGGCTCGGTCAACTACTTCTTCCAGAATGACGGTCTGGTGGCCGAGAACCGGAACGCCTCCGACCAGGAGTTCTCCCGGTTCGACACGGCGCTCACCGGCGGCGGACCGATCGTCACGGACGAGGCCTGGTTCTTCGGCAGCTACCGGCGCGTGGGGCGCAGCGCGGCTGAACTTCGGCGGCGTGTGAGCCCGTTGAACCGGTCGCGGGCGGAGACGACTCCAAACTTGAATTGAACTTGAGCTCAAGTCGCGCGGCGGTCAGCGCGTCGCATCGACCCCATGGGCTGAGCTACCTACGTTGAGGAGAAAGCGCCACGCCGGCACCACGTCGATGCTGCCCGCGCCGACCGGAATCGTCTCCTCCTCGTCGCGGGTCACGATCGTCCCCGCGCGCAGTCCCAGCTCGGCCATCGCGCGATCGAGCGCCCTCACCTCCCGCTTGCGTGTCCGCGGTTCCGCCAGCGACTCGCAGACCTGGACCAGCTTGCGCGTACCGTCGGGCATCCGCGCCACGAAGTCCACCTCGCGCCCGTTCGCGCCCTTGAAGTAGCGGATCTCCGGGGTGGACCGCCGCAGCGCGGTGAACACCAGGTTCTCGAGCAGGTGGCCGGCGTTGACCAGGACGCCCGAGCCGACCGATCTCGCGAGCGCGTGGTCGACGCAGTAGATCTTCTTCGGATTCGCGTTGGCGCGGGCCGGCGACGCGTCGAAGACGCGGACCGTGAACAGGAAGAAGGCGTCCTCGAACCACTCCACGTAGTCCGAGACCGCGGACTTCGGCGCCCGGTGTCCCAGTGATTGCAGGTAGGCGGTGAGCCGATTGACGGAATAGAGCGACGCCGTGTTGTCCACCAGCCGGTGGGCTAGATCCGAGACGGCGCGGGGATGGGCGACATCGTGGCGCTCCACGAGATCGCGGAACAGCATCGCGCCCCAGTACTCCTGGTGGATTCGGATGCGCAGCGCGCGATCCAGTCCCGCCACCTCCGGGAACCCGCCCCGCTCCCAGTACTCCTCGAACGCCTTGCGCACCAGCAGCCGCCGGCGGGTCGACCAGGGGCCGTCGGCGTCGATGCCCTTGAAGTCGAGGAACTCACGGAAGGAGAAGGGGAAGATCTCCCACGACAGCGCCCGGCCGCGCATCTGCGTGGCGATCTCCCGCGACAGCATCCGAGCCGACGAGCCCGTGATGTACACCTCGCACTTCTCCGTGCGCATCAGGCGGTCGACGAACGGCTCCCAGCCCGGCACGGCCTGGATCTCGTCGAAGAAGCAGTAGACCGTCTCGGTGTTCTTCTTCTCCGGGTGGAGCGAGAAATAGGCGTCCGCCACGACACCCGGCCCCTCGTGCTGCAAGTGGTGGAGGCGGTCGTCGAAGAAGTTCAGGTAGAGGACGTTGTCGCGCGGCACGCCGCGATCGAGCAGCTTCTGCACCTGCTGGAACAGAAACGTCGACTTGCCGGCGCGCCGCGGACCGATGCAGACGGTGGCCTTGCCCGGCACCGGCGTCACGTCGATCCGACGCGGGACGCCGGTCGCCAGCTCGGCGTCGCGGAAGTCGAGGATGATGTCGCGCAGGGAGTTTGGCATCGCGCTTCTGGGCTCTATTGTCGCCGTAAATTCCATTTATTGGCAATAGATCCTTCCACTTATGGAATGGACCGGCAAGTTTTCTCGTCGGAAGACTGCCAGCCCACCAAAGAGCTGCCGTCTTGACGGCTCTCTTGACACTCGGACACTTGTGTCCTACCTTGCCCAGAATCCGTGAAGGGCCGGCTCCGTCAGTTGGGGCCTCACCGACCAGGATGTTCGGCGAGCGTCCGTGTTCTGAAGGTCGTCCATGCGTTTCATCTACCCGGCGAGCCTGCACCGGACCGCTTCCGACGAGGTCGTGGTTTCATTCCGCGACTTGCCGGAGTGTCTGACCTCGGGCAGGAACGATGCCGAGGCGCTGACCGAAGCCGCAGACGCGCTGGAGGAAACGATCGCAGGCCGCATCATCGACGGCGATCCGATCCCTGCACCCAGCGCCCGGCGCACCGGCGAGCATCGAGTCGCAGTGCCACCCACGATGGCCGCCAAGGCGGCGCTGGTGCTGGCCTTCCGGGACAGCGGCTTGTCGCGGCTTGCGTTTGCCCGGCGTCTCGGTGTCGACGACAAGGTTGTCCGCCGCATGTTGGACCCGCGTCACGCCACCGCGGCCAACCGGCTCCACAAGGCACTGAGGCTGCTCGGCCGCGAGCTCGTCGTGGAATCCACCGCAGCGTGAACGGCGCGGTGCGCTGCCGTTCCGTAGCGTGCAGCGCGCATCGTTCCGTCCGGAAGGACGACTTGCGATTGTCCGTCACCTGCAACTATAATTGTGTCATCTGACGGTTCTTCTGGAGGGTACCGTGACGGACCGGGCAATTGCCAGCGACACGACGGAGCCCCTTAGCGATGCGGCCGAGATCGCGCGGCTCATGGGACTGCCGTCGTGGCGGAAGATGAGCAGCCTGTCCCTCGTCAGCCAGATCGAACGGGGACTTCCCCTGCAGGCCGTCGACCGGGTCGCGCAGGTCATGGCCCCGGACGACCCCCGCGCGAAGTTCACCCTGTTGTCGCGGTCGACCTGGTCCCGCCTCCAGAAACGGGCACGTCAACATCTGACGCGTGAAATGAGTGAGCGTGTCCTTGGCGTGGCTCGCGTGCTGTTCGAAGCGCGCCGGCTCTGGGGAGAAGATCGTCCCGCGATGGTACGGTTTCTCAACCGACCACACCTGTTGCTCGGTGGGCGCACGCCGCTCGATGTAGCCCGCGAGTCGACGACCGGCGCCGACCTGGTCGTCAGAATCATCGGCCAGGCAAGGGCCGGCGTCGCGGTGTGATTCGTCATTGTCCGAACAGGCGCAAGTCCCAGCAGACCGGTGTTTCGAGGCCGACGCTGATCGACCTCGCTTCATCGTGGTACGGGTGTATGAGCACGTTGTGCTCCACGCGCGCCACGACACTCGGCACGATCAGAACGGCTGAGCGTTGTTCCTCGTACCACGTCGACCCGAACGATCGCGCGACCGCGCCGTCGACATCACACCATCCCGGCACAGTGTCCTTCGTGACCACCTCGTACGTGACTCCGGCGGGAATATCGATCTCGACGTAGTGCTGGTTGCGCGGCATTTCGCCGGTCCACGCCAACGTCTCCAGCAAAGCAGTCGAGTAGTGTTCGGATGCGTAGATCACAGACTGACCCGGCTCGTTCCAGCGGCCAGGGTACATGCGTGATCCTTCGCCGCTGTACACCGGATGGTCGCCCGCCGGATCACCAATGCGGTAGGCGCGCAGAGACTTGCGGAGGCGACGCGGCGCGCTCATTTGCGTAGCTCTCCTATAAGCGCTCTGCCGGTTCTCACGCTCGCCTCATCACCGCCCATGTACCGCGTAGTAGCGCTCGGCCTCAAGCTCGCGCTTCTCTCGTTCGCCCGCTATCTCAGCGCCTCGTTGTCCGATGCGCGCAATTCGGCGATCGGCATCATTGAACAAGGTCTCGAATGCCTGTCGCCATCCGGCCCACATTTCGCTGACGGGTCCGCTCCAAGTGTAAGAATGGGGCAGCGTGGCGCGCACAATATCATCGACCGAATAGCCCTTGGCAAGGGCGGCCAGGGTTCTCTTCCGCCACCCCTCGCAGGGTTTGCCGGCAAGGGGCGCCAGATGGTACGCCGCAAGTTCTGACCTCTCAAGCAATTCTCCATAGAGATCAACGTCATCGGCAACGAGACACTTTATCAGCTTCTCGGCACGGCAATCCGATCGCAGGGACGCCAGTACCCTTCCGCGCTGCGCCGAATCCAACCGGGCCACTATCTCGACTGCGATTCCCTCCACCTTCCACGACCCGGCGTCGTGATCGCTACCGTCTCGCCGAGGCGCTCGCGGGACTGCCGGCCGACGATCCGCGGTGGGAACTCGGCTGGTCGGCGACGCACGTGCTGCTGCTGACCGCGACGCCGCACATGGGGAAGGACTTCCCCTACTACTGCCTCTGGCGGCTGCTGGCACCCGACGCGCTCGCGACGCTCGACGCGTTCCGGGCGTTCCCCGAGACGCAGCGCCGGCGGCACTTCATTCGCCGGACGAAGGAGGAGATGGTCCAGTTCGACGGCCGACCGCTCTATCCGCAACGGCGCTGCGACACGCTCAGCTATGCGCTGAGCCCGTCTGAGCAAGCGCTCTACGCGGCGACGACGCGCTACATCGCCGAGACCTATAACCGGGCGCGCGTCCTGAATCGCGCGGCGGCGCGGCTGGCCATGAGCGTCTTTCAGCGCCGGCAGGCGAGCTCGACGTATGCGCTGCTGCGGTCGTTCGAGCGACGTCTCGACCGGCTGGACGAGGCGATCGACATGGTGCGCGCCGGCCGCGCGGACGAGTTGGAGCGCCGCCAGCATCGTCTCGCCGCGACCCCCGACTTCTTCGAGATCCGGACCGCGGATGAAGACGCCGACGAGTCGGGCGGGAGCGAGGGTCACGAGGCGTTCGAGGAGCGTGCGCTCGGCGGCATCGTCGCGCCGACCCTGGCCCAGCTTCGCGAGGAATGCATCGAGGTGGAGGCGCTGCTCGCCCGGGCGCGCCAGCTGGCCGACGAGGGCGAGGACTCGAAGTTCGAGAAGCTTCGCGGGGTGCTGCGCGATTCCAGCTTCGCCCGCGAGAAGTTCATCGTCTTCACCGAGCACCGCGACACGGCGGCGTTCCTGGTCCGCCGCCTCGAAGGGCTCGGCTTCACCGGGCAGGTCGCACTGATCCACGGCGGCCTCGACTACCGCGAGCGGGAGGCGCAGGTGGAGCTGTTCCGCCGCCCGCTCGACGACGGCGGCGCCAACTACCTGGTGGCGACCGACGCCGCCGGCGAGGGAATCAACCTGCAGTTCTGCTGGTTGATGGTGAACTACGACGTGCCGTGGAACCCGGCCCGCCTCGAGCAGCGGATGGGCCGGATCCACCGCTACGGGCAACAACACGACCCGGTCGTCATAGTCAACCTCGTCGCGGGCGAGACGCGCGAGGGCCGCGTGCTGAAGACGCTCCTCGACAAGCTGGAGCTGATCCGCAAGCAGCTTCAGTCGGACAAGGTCTTCGACGTCGTGGGCCGCCTGTTCGAGAACGTCTCGCTCAAGGAATACCTGGAGCAGGCAACGACGGAAGAGGGCGCGAACTCGGCCATCGACGGCATCGAAGGCCTGCTGACGGAGGAGCAGGTGCGCGCGCTCGACGAACGGGAGCGGACGCTGTTCGGCGGTGGTGACGTCAAGAGCAGCCTGCCCACACTGCAGGCGGCCATCGAGCGGGAACAGTACCGTCGACTGCTGCCCGGCTACGTCCGCCGGTTCGTCACCGGAGCGGCGCCCCTGATCGATCTGCGCGTCGATGGCGACCCGGACGGCGTCTTCCAGCTCGCTCCGGAACGCCGGCGCGGCCTGGATACGGTGCTCGGCGCCATGGAGGCCTATCCCGCCCGCGCGCACGGGCGCTTCACGGTCTACCGGCCGGCCGATCGGGCGGACGTCATCTGGCTGCACCCCGGCGAACCGGTGTTCGATCGGTTCTGCGCCGCCCTGCTGGCGCGGCGCGAGGACGAGGCCCGGCGCGGGGCGTTCTTCGTCGACCCGCAGGCCGAGGCGCCGTATCTCTTCCATCTCGCGCGGGTGTCGGTGGTGCGGCGTCCGGCGGTGTTCGAATCGGTGGGCCGCGCCGGGAGCAAGAGCGACGGCCGGGCCGCCAGGGAGAGGCCGCGGTCCGAGATCGTCGAAAGTCGCCTCATCGGCCTGCGCCAGGACGGCGACGGCGCCATCGAACCCTGTCCGCTGGAGCACCTGCTGCTGCTGCGCGGGGCGCGCAACGTGGCGCCAGGCAGCGTGCCGCTGGCCAGGGTGGCGAGCCGGCTGGCCGGCGAGGCCCGCGAATGGATAGACGCGGACGCACTCGCCCGCCTCGTCGACGAGCACCGGGCGCGCATCGAACGGTCGCTCCCCGAGCGGCTCGACTGGATCGCTCGCGGCTGCGACCACCGGACATCCGAGCTGATCGCCAGACGGCAGCAAGTCGGTCGAAAGGCGCGCGCGGGCGACGCAGGGGCAGCCGAGGAGCTCGCCAGGGTCAAGGACGAGCAGCGCCGCCTCGCCGCCGACAAGGATCGCCGCCTGCGACTGGTGCAGATGGAACCGTCCCTCATCGTTGCAGGCGGCACCGAGATCGTGGCGCACGCCCTGGTGCTGCCGACCGGCGATGCCGACGAGCGTCGGCGGCACGATGCGCAGGTGGAGGAGATCGCCATGCGGATCGCGCAGGCGCACGAGGAGGCGTCCGGCGCCACGGTTCACGACGTCTCGCGACCCGAGCTCGCGCGCCGGGCCGGGTTGGGGGACTGGCCGGGCTTCGATCTGCTCTCCGTCGCGTCGACCGGAGATCGCCGGGCCATCGAGGTCAAAGGCCGCGCGCGCGCCGGCGACATCGAGCTGTCGGAGAACGAATGGGCCAAGGCCTGCAACCTGCGGGACGGTTACTGGCTCTATGCCGTCTACGACTGCGCGACGCCCCGGCCGCGGCTGGTGCGGGTGCGCGACCCGTTCGCAAAGCTGCTGGCGCGCAGCCGCGTGTTCTCCGCGTTCTCCATACCGGCGTCGTCGGTGCAGGCGGCGGCGGAGGGAAACCGGAGAAGTGAACAATAATGGCTCCGGCGGCGTGCCCGACCTGGTTCGCCGAAACGGAGCGGGTGCACCAGCCGAGAGGAAGAAAACATGGGCGCAACGCACGTCACCGTCACCATCCGCAACCCCGCCGATCCGGACAGAGCCTGGGAGGGGCTGTTCCTGGTGGATACGGGCGCCACTGATTCTCTCGTCCCGCGACCGCACCTCGAGTCGATCGGTCTCCGGCCAAGAGGTCGCCGCGTGTACGAACTCGCCAACGGTCAAGAGATCACGATGGAGGTGACCGTCGCCGAGATCGAATTCATGGGCGAAACGGTCGGCGGCACGATCCTCTTCGGCGATGCCCACGCCGAACCGTTGCTCGGGGTAACCGCCCTGGAGTCGGTAGGCATCGAAGTCGACCCGACCAACCAACGGCTGAAGAGACTCCCCGCGGTGCGGCTCAAGACGCTCCGGGAACCGGCTACTCGATTACTGCCCGGAACGGCATGCTGAAGCGGGTTCACATCAGGGACTTCAAGTCCCTGGCCGACGTCGAGTTGCGGCTCGAGCCGCTGACGGTGCTGTTGGGGCCGAACGCCTCCGGCAAGAGCAACTTCCTCGACGCGCTCCTGTTGCTGTCGAAGCTCGGTACGAGCCGGACGCTCAAGGATGCGTTCGATTGCCCGTACCGCGGCAAACCGATCGAGTCGTTCCCTCTCGGCAAGAAAGGCATCGAGGGCCTGATCGAACAGGAGCGGCTGGCGTTCTCCATCGAGGCCGACCTGGAACTGTCGGAAGCGGTCGTCTACGGCGTCAATCGACAGATTCGGAACCTGCGCGGTGCCAGCGCTCAGGCCGCGTTCCGGGAGTCCGGCAGGCAAGCCGGCGGCGTGAGCGCACGAAACCTGCGGTACCGCATCGCGATCGAGATGCAGCCACGCTCGGGCGCGCTACGCGTCGCCGACGAGTACCTGGCGGCCCTGAACAGCAAGGGCGAGCTGGCCGGCCGGCGGAAGCCCTTCCTGGAGCGTCGGGGCGACAAGCTCCACCAGCGGCACGAAGGCAGGGCGGACGTCACGCACCACGACCGCCTTCTGGACCACAGCGTCCTGTCGATGCCGCACCATCCGCCTCACCACCCCCATCTCGTCGCGGCCCGGGCCGAACTGGAAAGCTGGCTGTTCTTCTACTTCGAGCCGCGGGAACGGATGCGGGCGGCCAACCCCCTGCAGGAAGTGCGGCGCATCGGCCCGGCAGGAGAACAACTCGCAGCGTTCCTCAACACCACGAAGGAGGCCGAACCCGAGCTCTTCCGCTGCGTCGAAGGAGAACTGACCGAGCTGATACCGAGGGTCGAGGGCATCGAGATCGCGGTGAACGCTCTCGGTGAAGTGGAGCTCCGGCTCAACGAAGGCGGCGTGACGATGCCGGCCCGCCTGCTGTCGGAGGGCACGCTGCGCCTGCTCGCGCTCGCGGCACTGACCGCCGTCGTCGAGCCCCCGGCGCTCGTGGCGGTCGAGGAGCCGGAGACCGGCGTGCATCCCCGCCGGATACCGATTATCGCCCGGATGCTGGAAGCTCGCTCGCGCATGTACAACGGTCTGCACAGCCAGTACATCGCCACCACGCATGACCCGTTTCTGCCCGATCTGGTGGCGACCCGCTCCCTGTTCGTAGTCGAGCGCACGAAGCGAACGAACGACGAGACCCGCATCGTTCCATTCTCCACGTGGAGGGAATCGAGGCGCCGCCGGAACGTGCAGGAAGCGCGGCGGGACGACCGGGAACGGACGCGCATCTGGGAGCGGCTCCTGCGGGGTGACTTCGGTGCGTGAGATCCAGCCTGTCGCAAGACGATGCCGCACGCATGGAACTGCGCCGCTCGACCGTCCCGAGGATGACGCCGAGTACCGCGGTACGCTCTTGTAGGGCCTTGACCGTGACGGCCGACAAGCGGGTCTTCGTGATCGCCGGACCGAACGGCGCCGGCAAGACAACGTTCGCCACCGAGTTCCTGCCGCACGAGGCCGGCTGCCCCATCTTCGTCAACGCAGACATGATCTCTGCCGGTCTCAGTCCATTTCGACCGGACCGAGTTGCCGTCCAGGCCGGCAGGATCATGCTCAGCCGGATTCGCGAGCATGTCGCGCGCGGCGAGAGCTTCGCCTTCGAAACGACGCTCAGCGGACGCGGCTACGCCAAGTTCATTCCACGCTGGCGCGAGCAAGGCTACCGGATTACGCTGTTCTTCCTGCGGCTGCCGACGGCTGAAGCGGCCATCGCACGAGTTCGCCAGCGGGTGATGGAGGGCGGGCACGACGTACCGGAACCGGTTGTCCGCCGCCGCTTTCACGCCGGCTGGCACAATTGGGAGCACATCTACAAGGAGCTCGTGGACGAGTGGGCCGAGTACGACAATTCGGGAGGCACGCCGACGCTTCTGGCGGCGGAGAGCGAGCGGTGAACCCCTTGGATCCTGGCATCCGGAAACAGGCCAACCCCCGGTGGAGTGTTTTGCTCGCTGGCGCCGAGGCCGCCATGCACCGAGCTGCGCGACGCGCGCAGCTCCGGGCGGAGGAGACCGCCGTCCACACCCCCGGCCTCAAAGGGAGCGTTCATTCGGGAACCGCACACGTGGCCGTCACGATTCGCAACCCTGCCGCTCCGGGCAGATCCTGGGAAGCGCTCTTCCTGGTCGACCCAACCGCCACCGATTCTCTGGTTCCCAGGCCGCGCCTGGAAGCAATCGGTCTCCGACCCAAGAATCGCCGAGCGTACGAGCTGCCGGACGGCCGAAAGACGACGGTGGCGATCACAACGGCGGACATCGAGTTCATGGGAGAGACCGTAGGCGGCACGATTCTCTTCGGAGACGCCGACGCAGAGCCCGTGCTCGGGGCGACGGCCCTGGCGTCCGCGGGGATCGAAGCCGATCCCACCGCGAAGACGCTCAAGCGACTCCCGGCCATGCGACTGAAGACGCATGAGGAGTCTGACGCGTCGCTCCCGGATCCGGCTGAACGGAGCCGAACCGAAGTAGACACGTCCGCAGGTCCTCTGGAAGCCCCGCCGGCAGGCGTCGAGCCCAACGGCAGACGATGAGAACGACGATGAGTGTCTCCATCATCCGCGGAACGAACGACAAGCCGGTCGCCAGCCAGGAACTGGCGGCCTTGATGGCCGAATGTGACGACATCTCGGGTCACTTGTTCATCGGCTATCCGATTGTCAACACGCCGACGGGTCCCCACCACGTCGATGCGCTCCTCGTGTCGCCCGACCGCGGACTCGTCATATTCGATCTCGTCGAGGGCACGACCCCGGGCGATTACCAGACACGACAGGACGACTCTGCCAACACCCTCGACGGCAAGCTCAAGACGCACCGCCGGTTGATGGAGCGTCGGCAACTTCGCGTTCCGATTCACACGCTGTCGTTCGCGCCCGCCGTCCAGGCCGCTTACGTCGGAGTCGACGACCGCGACTACCCGCTCGCCGATCGCGCCGATCTCGTCACCAAATTGCACTCCTTCGAGTGGAGTCGACCGGAGAGGCACGTCTACGAAGCCGTGCTGTCCGCGCTCGAGAACGTTTCCGCCATTCGGCAGAGCAGAACGAAGCGAACGGTCACGCAAGAGGATTCCCGGGGCGCGCGGTTGAAGAGACTCGAGGAGTCAATCGCCACCCTCGACGCCACACAGGGCCGAGCGGTCATCGAGACGGTCGACGGAGTGCAGCGAATTCGCGGACTCGCCGGATCCGGCAAGACCATCGTGCTGGCGCTGAAGGCGGCGTATCTTCACGCCCAGCACCCGGATTGGCGGATCGCCGTCACCTTCAATACGCGCTCCCTCAAGGGACACTTCCGCCGCCTGATCACCAACTTCTCCATCAATCAAACCGGTGCTGAGCCGGACTGGGACAATCTCCGAATCGTGAACGCCTGGGGTGCACGGGGGGGCTCGGACCGCGACGGACTCTACTGGGAGTTCTGCCGCACACACGATATCGACTACCTCGACTTCGGCTCCGCCAGGCAGAGATTCCGGGGACGTGAGTTCTCTGGCGTGTGTGAGCATGCACTCGGGCAGTTCCGTAGGTCCGAGGGACGACACCCTCGGTACGACGCCATTCTCGTGGACGAAGCACAAGACCTGCCCGACGCGTTCCTGCAGATCTGTTTGGAGTTGCTGCGCGACCCGCGGCGGCTGGCGTACGCCTACGACGAACTGCAGAATCTCGTCGGCGAGTCGGTATCCTCCCCCGAGACGATGTTCGGAACCGACGAGGATGGCATGCCAAGGGTCCGATTCGACGGTGACGAGGGCGAGGACGACGCCCGCGACCTCATTCTTGACAAGTGTTACCGGAATTCACGACCCGTCCTCGTCACCGCTCACACGCTCGGCTTCGGCATATATCGGAAGCCGTCCGACGAGACCGATCCCGGACTCGTTCAGATGTTCGACAATCCTCGGCTCTGGGAAGAGATCGGGTACCGATGTCGGCACGGTGAACTGCGAGATGGACAACAGGTCAATCTCTACAGGCCCAGCGCCACAAGCCCAACGTTTCTCGAAGACCACTCGACACTTGACGATCTGATCCAGTTCGTGACCTTCCGGACCAAGGCCGAGCAAACTGAATGGGCGGCGACCGAGATCAGGAATGACCTGACAACGGGCGAGCTACGTCATGACGATATCGTCGTCATCAACCCCGACCCCATCACGACGCGCGGCGAGGTAGGCCCGCTGCGTGCTCGCTTGCTGGAACTCGGCATCAATTCGCACGTGGCCGGTGTCGACACGAGCTCGGACGAGTTCTTCAACGAACACGCCGACTCCGTGACGTTCAGCGGCGTTCATCGGGCGAAGGGCAACGAGGCCGGCATGGTCTACGTCATCAATGCACAAGACTGCTACGGCGGTAAGCGGAACGTCGGAAGAATCCGCAACCGCCTGTTCGTCGCGATCACTCGCAGCAAGGCGTGGGTGCGCGTCCTCGGAATAGGCAGCCGAATGGCCAAGCTTCGAGCCGAGTACGACCAACTCATGTCCCGTGACTTCTCGTTGCAGTTCACCTACCCCTTCGAAGAGGAACGCCAACGGATGCGCATCGTTCATCGCGACATGACTTCCGCCGAACGTCGGGTAGCTCAAGAGCGTGGCAGGGACCTTGGCAAGCTGGTTGATGACCTCGAAGCAGGCCGCGTTCACGTCGACGACCTGAACGAAGGGCTGGTAGAGAAGTTGCGAACCTATCTCGGCGGTTAGTTCTCGGAAGCGCGATGCCAAAGCCGAACCGGATCAGGGATCAGATCAACGAGCGCATCGAACGTCTCGTGACGATCGGACTGGCCGACGAACAACTGCTGGCTTTCCGCCGAGAGCGGGGTAACCTCGTGGAAATCACCTTTCCGAACGCCGCGCATGTAACGTCGGCGCTCAAGGATGTAGCTTATGACGACATCTATCGGATTCTCGTTCGCGAGCGAGCGTTCAACATCAAGATGCTCGATGGAGCTTTGATTCAGATGATCAGCCCTTTCAAGGTGCTAATTGATACTCATACAAGGACTTAGTCATTAGCCAGGCTTCTGCGGCTGCCAGAGAAGGGCACGGTCGGCTTGCTCGCTTGGCGTTTGGAGGGGCCTCCGCGTCGGGCGTGATGCGCCGTTCCAATCCCAGAAACCGCTGGACATTTGCACCTCCGATCGCCAGACTCGTCTGGGAGAGCGCCTCTCTCGATGGGCGCGATTGGAGGTGCCATGGTACTGGATGCGTTTTTCCGCCGAGCCAGCGAGACGTTTCCGATCCCGGTGATGCTGCGAGCGCTGCTCGAACGCGTCTTCGAGCCCGCCCGCCTCAACGACTGGTTCGAGGCCGTCACCGAGAAGCAGTATACGCGGGAGCTGCTGTTCTCGTCGGCGTTCGAGCTGATGAGTGTGGTGGTCTTCAAAGCCTTTGGGAGTGTCCATGCCGCGTATCAGGCGAAGCGGACGGCGGGGGAGATCACGGTCTCCGTCACGTCGGTGTACAACAAGCTCAACGGCGTGGAGGCCCAGACCTCCCGGGCGTTGGTGCGCGACACCGCGGGGCACCTCCGCCACCTCGTCGAGGACGTGCAGGGGGGCTGTCGCCCGTGGCTGCCGGGCTATCGGGTGAAAGTCCTGGATGGGAACTGCATTGCAGCGACGGAGCATCGCCTGCAGGTGTTGCGCACCACCGCCGCGGGACCGCTGCCAGGCAAGGCGCTGGTGGTCTATGACCCGGCGGTGGAGATGGCGATCGATGTCTTCCCGTGCGAAGACGGGCACGCACAAGAACGGGCCCTGTTGGGCGAGGTGGTGCCGACGGTCCAAGCGGGCGATCTCTGGATCATGGATCGCAATTTCTGCGTCCGTGCGTTCCTGGCCGGCATCGAGGCCCGCGCCGGCACATTCCTGTGCCGCTACCACAAAGGCCTGCCGGTGACCGCGCTGGCGCCGGCGCGGTTCGTGGGGTCGATCGAGACCGGGAAAGTGTATGAACAGCAGGTCGAAGTCCTCATGGCGCCGCGCCCGGGCGAGGACGCGGACGACGTCCGCATCTATCGCCTGGTCCGGGTCGAACTCACCCGTGCGACCCGCGGCGGCGACAAGACCTTGCTCCTGCTGACCGACCTGTCGAAGTCGGCCGCCACGGGGAAGCAAGTCGCGGAGCTGTATCGGCGGCGGTGGACGATTGAGACGATGTTCCAGCAGCTGGAAGCGCACCTGCACTCGGAAGTGAACACGCTCGGGTATCCCGCGGCCGCCCTGTTCGCGTTCTGCGTCGCGCTCGTGGCCTATAACGTGCTGGCGGTGGTGAAGGGGGCCCTTCGCGGCCTGCACGGCGAGCAGACGATCCACGACACGGTCTCCGGCTACTACATCGCGGGCGAGATCGGCCGGACCTATGAAGCGCTGCTGGGGTTCGTCCCGGCCGACCAGTGGACGCAGGTGCAGGCCCTCTCGCATGAAGCCTTCCTCACGCTTCTTATGGGGCTTGCCCGGGCGGTGGATCTGGCGAAGTACCGCAAGCATCCCCGCGGGCCCAAGAAGCCGAAGCCCAAGCGCACCATGCATGCCGGCCAGCCCCACGTTTCCACCGCCAAGCTCTTGGGGAAGAAACGATGACGCTCCCACGCGACTCGGAGGGGCCCAGGAGCTACCGGCACGTCTCGTCCTCAACCGTGGCGGCGATTACCTATGAGCGCTCGACGCGCACGCTCGGGATCCGCTTTCAGCGCGGCGCTGAGTACCGGTATTTCTCCGTTCCTGAGACGGTCTACCCCGAGTTGCGCTCTGCGGATTCCAAAGGGCGATACTTCAACGCTCGGATACGAGATGCTGGGTATACGTTTCAGCGGGTACACTAGATTCCTTGAGCGGCCGGGATCTTTACAGTTGAGTCAAGTTCAGGTTTTGATCGTGGTTTCTTCGCTACCATAGCGCCCCCAATGGCCAAAGGGCCACGCGGCGAGGAGCACGCTCAACCTACATGCTTGTTGGTCTGAGGCGGAGCCTCGCTAGTGTCCTGAATCGGAAATTCTTGCACAGTAAGACTGGAGCGTTTCCAGGATCTGATCGGCCGTCTTGGTCCACACAAACGGCTTCGGATCCTCATTGTAGATGGCGAGGTAGTCGATGATCGCCTGCTCCAACTCCGCCGTGCTGCGGTGGGTGCCCCGGCGGATCTGCTTCTCGGTGAGCAGGGCGAACCAGCGCTCGACCAGGTTGAGCCACGACGCACTCGTGGGGGTGAAGTGCAGGTGAAAGCGGGGATGCCGCGCGAGCCACTGGTGGATCATCGCCGTCTTGTGGGTCCCATAGTTGTCCAGAACGACATGGATGTCCTGGTCGGCGGGCACCGCCTTGTCGATGGCGCGCAGAAACTTGATGAACTCGACCGCGCGATGCCGGCGGTGGCATTGCGCGAGCACTTTGCCAGTCGCCACGTTCAGGGCGGCGAACAGCGACGTGGTCCCGTGCCGCCGGTAGTCGTGCGTGCGCCGTTCCGGCAGGCCCGGGCGCATCGGCAGCACCGGTTGGGTACGGTCCAGGGCCTGCATCTGCGACTTCTCGTCGACGCACAAGACCACCGCCCGCTCGGGCGGATGCAGGTACAGGCCGACGATATCGCGCACTTTCTCGATGAACAGCGGGTCCTTCGACAACTTGAAGGTCTCGCAGCGGTGGGGTTGCAGGGCGAACGCCCGCCAGATGCGGCCGACCGTCGCCGCACTCAGCCCGCACACGCGGGCCATCGAGCGTGTACTCCAGTGTGTGGCGTCGCGGGGCATCGATTCCAGGGTGGTGGTCACGACGCGCTCCACATCCGCGTCCGACACCGTACGCGGCGTGCCGGGGCGGGCTTCATCCAGCAAGCCGTCACAACCGGATTGGAGAAACCGGCGGCGCCACTTTCCGACGGTCACCCGCGTCGTGCCCAACTCGGCGGCCACCGCCAGGTCGCTCTTCCCCGCGGCGCTGGCCAGCACGATTCGGGCGCGCAGGGCCAGCGCCTGGGCGGTCTTCGGGCGGCGCACCCAGCGTTCGAGTTCCTCCCGCTGCATGGTCCTGAGCTTGGGAATCGCACGTGTGTGGTGATTGGCCAACGTCTGCCCTCCGTGACGAGGACGACGGTAGCAGACCGCCTATCACTGATCAATAACTTTAGATTCAGGACACTAGTTCTTGTGACGTGCACCTTGAAAGGGCTGATTCAGATGATGTACGAGTTCCTTGATGGTGCTCTCCAGCGACACCGCCTGGCGTTCTTCCCCGCTCCCCATCTCGAAGCGTTTCAGAACAATCCGGAGGTCTACCTCCGCGACGAAACCCATGGCGACGTGGTGGGGCGCAACGTCGCTCCGTTTCCGCTACGGTACGACTACGACGCCCGCGATGGCCACCACGATGAGCTGACGCATCCCAAATCCCACCTGACGCTCGGCAGGTACGAACACTGTCGCATTCCGGTGTCGGCTCCCCTGACGCCGCACCGGTTCATCGACTTCATCCTCAGGAACTTCTACGACATCCCGGCCAGACGCTACTCGGACGACGTTCCAGCCGGCGCGGCTGTGTTCGCGGAGTCGATGCTGCCGGCGGAACGCCAGGTAGTTCACATTACGATCCCCGGATAACTCGATGTCGGTGATGATTGCCGTAATCATGGACGTACAGGCATGCTGAAGTGGGTCCACATCAGGGGTTTCAAGTCCCTGGCCGACGTCGAGGCGCATCTCGAACCGCTGACGGTGCTGTCAAAGCTCGGCACGAGCCGGAAGTCCGGGATGGGTTCGACTACCCGTACCGCGGCAAACCGCTCGAGTCGTCCACTCTCGGGAAGCAGGACGTCAAGGACCTGGTCGGGCAGGAGCGACTCGTGCTCTTCATCGACAACTACATCGAGAAGGAGCTGACCATGCTGATGCCGAAGATCGACGGCATCGAGATCGACGTGAACCACCTCGGCGACGTGGATCTCCGGCTCAACGAAGGCGGCGTGGCGATGCCGGCTCGCCCGCTGTCGGAGGGCACGTTGCGCATGCTCGGGCTCCTGGCGCTGAGCGCCGTCATTCCGCCCCCGGGGGCTCGTCGGATTCGAGGAGCCGGAGACCGGCGTGCATCCGCGCCGGATCCCGGAGACCGCCAAGATGCTGGAAGCGCGCGCCAACCTGCAAGGCGGTCAGCACAGTCAGTACATCGTCACCACGCACGACCCGTTTCTGCCCGATCTGGTGTCGACCCGCTCGCTGTGCGTGGTCCAGCGAACGAAACGAACGAACCATCAGACCTGCATCGTTCCGTTCTCCACCTGGAGAGAATCGCGGCGCCCCGCAACGTGCATGAAGCGCCGCGACGACCGGGAACGGACGAGCATTCGGGAACGCATCGTGCGGGAGACTTCGGTGCGTGAGCGAACTGTTCGCCCATTGAACGCGCGCAGAAACAAGAGAGCTTGAATATGAGTCTGTCACCGTCGGATCGTGTCCGCATCATTTCGGAAATCGGTCAGCGCCTCGGCACCGAGGACTGGACACTCATCGACCTGACTCTCCGCCAATTCAAGCTTTGGGGGACTGATGACTGGAGTGGCGGTGATCGGCAGGCCTACGTCATGAGAATGATCGAGGATGGTGACGACGACGTCTTGCTGGCCCTTGGCAGGCATTTGGGCTACGAGCCTATGTCGCACCTTGAAGTGGTGCAGCCGGCCTTCTGGAAGAGCGGCTGCTTCCGCCTCTTCGTCTCACACTTGGCGGAACATCGACAATTCGCGGCCGCTCTTCAGGGCGAATTGCTCAGGCTCGGCGTCTCCTCCTTCGTCGCGCACAACGACATAGAGCCGACCCGGGAGTGGCAGGACGAAATCGAGTCTGCGCTGGAAACCTGCGACGGAATGCTCGTGCTGCTGCATACTGGGTTTCATAAGAGCAAGTGGACGGACCAGGAGATCGGTTACGCGATGGGCCGTCAAGTGCTTATCGTAGCCGCTCGCTTCGGGACCGATCCGTACGGCTTTATCGGGAGGTTTCAGGGCATGAACGGCAATGGCAAGACGGCCGGTACGATGGCAACAGAGTTGTTCGATATCCTTCGCCGCCACGAAAAGACCCGTCCACGCACTTCCCAGGCTGTTGCAACACTCTTCTGTCAATCCGATTCCTTCGACGAGGCAAGAAACAACATGAAGTTGCTGGAAGAAACAGATCATTGGGATTCGTCTCTTTCGGATCGAGTGCGCTCCGCAGTCACATCAAACCGGCAAATACGGGATGCCGTCTGGCAATGGAAGCCAGAGGTAACTGTTCCGCAGCGGCTGGAAGCGTTTCTTGCACGCATGGAGAATTCGTGACCGCGTTCGCTCTCATTGAGGGCACTCTTGCAAACTCGTAGAGATCGACCAGTGGCAATAGATGGCACGGCGGAATTAGCCGGAACGATGCCCTCCAAGCGCTTCATCGAGGTCGCGTTCCCCCTGGAGCAGGTCTCCCTGGACTCCGTCCACGAGAAGAACGTCCGCCACGGGCACATCTCCACGCTGCACATCTGGCCGGCGCGGCGCCCCCTGGCGGCGAGCCGGGCGGCGCTGATCGCTACGCTGCTGCCCGACCCCGGCAACGCGCAGGAGCGGCAGGCGATCTACCGGCGGATGGCAGGCAAAGTCATCGAGACGGTCGAGGACGAGCACGTCGACGGTCGGACGGTGGCCAGACGGAAGCGCGAGACGCAGGGCGGGATTCTGCACTGGAAACGCGAGAACGGGCAGGATCTCGACTGGTTCCGCGCGCGGATTCGCGACGTCTATGGTGGCCGCGCGCCGCGGGTGCTCGATCCGTTCGCCGGTGGCGGCGCGATCCCTCTGGAGGCGAATGCGACTCGGCTGCGCCGTCACGGCCGTCGACATCAATCCGGTCGCCTGGTTCATTCTGAAGTGCACGCTCGACTACCCCCGGCAGCTCGCGGGCGAGACCCGGCCGTTGCCCGAGTTCGCACTGCGGGACCGCGACTTCATGGCCGCATTCCTGAAGGCGAAGGGGGTGAAGGGCCGGGTGCTGAAACGCGAGCTCGCCGAGCTCGGCCTCGGCGGGGACGAGGGAACCACGGAACCGAGGCTGCTCGATGCCAGACCTGCGCTGGAGGCCGATCTCGCCTGGCAGGTCCGCGCGTGGGGACGGCGCGTGCTGGCAGAGGCGCGGCGGCGGCTCGCCCGCCGCTATCCGACCTACGCGGCGTTTCGGACGTTGAAGCCGGGAGGCCGGCCGTTCGAGCCGCGGCCGCCGGCGCTGTTGGTCCCGGAGGCGGAAGGCAACACGGACGTCGGTCCGCTGAACAGGGAGCTCGATGCGGTCTACCTGAAGGACCCGCGGAATCCGCGCTGGGTGGCAACGCCTACCGTCGCGTATCTGTGGGCGCGCACGGTCCGCTGCAAGGGGTGCCGCGCGACGATCCCGCTGCTCAAGACCCGCTGGCTCGCGAAGAAGGGCGCCAAGCGCGTGCGGCTGACGATGGCACCGAACGCGGAGAGCACCGGCGTCGTGTTCGGGGTCGAGGTCGACGTACCCCCCGGGGGAGGGCAACCCCGCGCGGCGGCGCGAGCACGACAACCGGGTCGGCGCCGGCACGATGAGCCGATCGGGCGTGCAGTGCCCCCTCTGCAAGGCCATCATGACGATGCAGGATCTCCGCCTCGACGGCCGCGCCGGGCGATTGGGAGAGGTCATGACCGCGGTGGTGGTCGACGGACCGCACGGCAAGGAGTACCGCCTGCCGACGGAGCTGGAGCTGCAGGCGGCGTGCGTGGAGCAGGCGGAGCTCGACACGCTCTACGCGGAGATTCCGTTCGGGTTGCCGGATGAGCCGACGCCGAGCCAGGAGAACCTGGGGATGCGCGTTCCGCGCTACGGTTTCGACAGGTGGCGCACCCTCTTCACGAACCGCCAGCTCCTGGCACTCGGCACGCTCGTCCATGAGATACGACGCCTTCCCGAGACAGCCCCGTGGCCGGAACCATGGCGCGAGGCCGTGGTCACGAATCTGACATCGACGATCAGCCGAGTCGCTGATCGGGGCAGCACGCTGGCGACCTGGCAATACGATGCCGACAAGATAGGTCACACTTTCGCTCGCTTCGCCCTGCCGATGGTCTGGGACTTCGCGGAATCGTGCCCGCTTGCAGACGCCAGCGGCGGCTTCGTCCAGGCGGTGGAATGGACGGCCGAAGTCTGCGAACACCTGCTCGCCGCCACGCACGGCGCGCCCGCCCCGGCCGTGCTGCGCCGGTCCGCCGCCGAGCCGCAAGACGCCGCCGACGGGGATGACGGCTTCGACCTGATCTGCACCGATCCGCCCTACTACGACGCCATTCCCTACTCGGACCTGATGGACTTCTTCCACGTCTGGCTGCGGCGCGCCCTGCGGGGGCTGTCGCCGGAGCTCGATCGTGCCTTCGAGACGCCGCTCGGCCCGAAGTGGAACGCCGCGGCCAACGACGGGGAGCTGATCGACGATGCAGCCCGTTTCGGCGGCGACCGGACGGCGTCGAAGCGGAACTACGAGGACGGCATGGCGCGGGCATTCTCGCGGTTCCACGCGGCGCTGCGGGACGACGGCCGGCTGGTCATCGTCTTCGCCAACAAGTCGCCGGACGCCTGGGAGACGCTCGTGTCGGCGCTGATCCGGGCCGGGTTCGTGGTGGACGGCTCGTGGCCGATTCAGACCGAGCGACTGGCGAGAACGCGCGCCATGCAGTCCGCCGCCCTCGCCTCCTCCATCTGGATCGTCTGCCGCAAGCGCCCGGCCGCGCGGGCGGGCTGGGATGCCGCGGTGCTCGCCGAGATGCGCGCGAACATCACGCAGCAGCTCCGCGACTTCTGGGTCGCCGGCATCCGCGGCCCCGACTTCGTGTGGGCGGCGACCGGACCGGCGCTGGAAGCGTTCTCGAAGCATCCGGTCGTGAAGAAGGCGGAGGCTCCCGGCCAGCGGATGACGGTGTCGGCGTTCCTCCGGGAGGTGCGCCGGTTCGTCGTCGACTTCGTCGTCGGCCGGGTGCTGACCCACGACGGGGGCGCCGCGGCCATCAGCGGCCTCGACGACGTCACCACGTACTACCTGCTGCACCGCAACGACTTCGGCATGGGCGACGCGCCGATCGGCGCGTACATCCTCTATGCGATCTCGTGCAACCTGTCGGACCGTGATCTGACGGATCGCCACGACGTCCTGTCCCGCGGCAAACGCACGTCCGGCGGCGACCCGGACGACGACGACACCGAGGCCGATGACGACACCGGCGCGGCGGACGGCCCCGGCGGCACCGGCAGCAAGGTCGCGCTGAAGCCGTGGAGCCGGCGAACCGCGAAGTCGCTCGGCGAACAGGCACCGGACGGCACGCCAGCGCCGCTGATCGATCAGGCGCACCGGCTGCTGCACCTCTGGCGCGCCGGCAGCGAGGCGAAGGTCAACGACTATCTCGACGACCGCGGCCTGAAGCACCATGCGCTCTTCGCCCGGCTGTTGCAGGCGTTGATCGAGCTGGCGGATGCGGGCTCCGAGGAACGTGCGATCCTGGAATCGCTGTCCAATCACATCGCCGCGCGTGGTGGCATCTCCGCGGCGCGCCAGGGAGAGATGCCGCTGGAGAACCCGTCGTGACCCTGGTATCCCGGGTATCCTTTGACCGGAACGCGAGGCAGGAAACATGAAACTGCATGTCGACAAGGAAGCCGACGCTCTCTACCTGCGTCTTGACGATTCCGACATCGTCGATTCCGAGGAAGTCTCGCCAGGGGTGGTGCTCGACTACAACGAGTCGAACGAAGTGGCGGGCGTGGAAATGCTCCATCTCTCGAAACGGTCCTCAAGGCTCAACCTTTCGGCACTGCAATTCGAGACAGCTTGAACTCCGAACGCCGAAGCGCGTCCACGAACGAGATCGGCAGATGACGCAGAAGCTCCCCTGGCCCCCCTGGCACCGCGTCGTGAAGCTGCGCGAGGACGTGCGCACCGGCGAGCTGTCGCTCGCCGACTTCGCCGCCGATCTGCACGACGTGATGATGCAGCGGGGGGCGCGACCGATATACGAGGATCCCGCCCGGTTCTTCGCCCTGACGTACCCGACCTTCTCGCTGCGCGAGCTGGCGCGGGACGTCGTGCTGCGCCTCGCGGGCCGGAACACGAAGGCGGTGCGGCAGCTCGAGCTGACCTACGGCGGCGGCAAGACCCACACCCTGGTGGCGCGGCGGCATCTCGCACACGATCCGGCGTCACTTCCCAGCCTGCCCGCGGTGGAACAGTTCAGGTCCGACGTCGGGGCGGCGTTGCCGCCGGCCCGGGTCGCGGCGCTCGCCTTCGACAAGCTGGACGTCGAGAAGGGGATGGAGGTGCGCGGGCCGCAGGGCGAGCTGCGCTGGTTGAAGCACCCGTGGAGCGTGCTCGCCTTCCAGATCGTCGGCGCGGCCGGGATCCGGGCGCTGCACGCCGAGGGAAAGGACGAGGAGCGCGAGACGGCTCCCGCCGAGCCGCTGCTGGTCGATCTGCTGTCGCGGCCCCAGACCGAGGGGCTGGCAACGCTGGTGCTGATCGACGAGGTGCTGATGTTCGCGCGCGGCAAGGTCGCCGTGGACGAGGCGTGGCGCGGTCGGCTGATCGACTTCTTCCAGTATCTGTGTCAGGCGGTGACGAAGGTCGACCGCTGCGCGCTGGTGGCTTCGCTGCTCGCCTCGGACCTGGACAAGAGCGACGACACCGGCAAGGGGATCAGTGCGCAGATCGGCGAGGTCTTCAACCGGCAGAAGGAGGAAGGGGTTCAGCCGGTCCAGAAGGAGGACGTCGCCGAGGTGCTGCGCCGGCGTTTCTTCACGCCCGCATCGATCGCGGATTCGGACGCCTTTCTGCCGCACGTGACGACCGCCGTCCGCAACCTCGCCACGGTGGACGACGTCGTCCGCAAGGACCGCAGGAACGCGGAGGAGCGTTTCGCCCGCGGGTATCCCTTCCACCCCGATCTCACCGACCTCTTCTACACGCGCTGGACGCAGCTCGACCGGTTCCAGCGGACGCGCGGCATCCTGCGGACGTTCGCCATCGCGTTGCGGGACGCCGAGCCCTGGGACACGTCGCCCCTGGTCGGTCCCAACGTGTTCCTGCCGGCGCCGGACCGGGCGGGCATCGCCGAGGCGGCCCGCGAGCTGACCGGCGTCGCCACGCGCGAGGTGACCGAGAGCCGCGGGCACGACTGGGCCGCGATCCTGGAGGGCGAGCTGGCGAAGGCGCGCGCCATCCAGGACGAGCAGCCCGGACTGAAAGGGCGCGAAGCAGAGCAGGCGGTCTGCACGGTGTTCCTCAGCTCGCAGCCGACCGGTCAGAAGGCGCACACGCGGGATCTGATCGGGTTGGTGGGCGCGACGCCTCCCGACCGCATCGCGCTGGAGCAGGGGCTGCGCCGCTGGACGGAGCTGTCGTGGTTCCTGGACGAGAACGAGTTCGGGAGCGACCCGGCGACGGACGGCGGTCCCCCGCCGCTGCCGAAGGCGTGGCGGCTGGGCAACCGGCCCAACCTGAAGCAGATGCACCACGACGCCTGCACCAACCGCGTCACGGCGGAAGCGGTCGAGGTGAAGCTGCTGGCCGAGGTCCGGGCGACGAAGAGCCTGACCCACGGCGCGCGGGCCTTCGGCGCGCGCGTGCACATGCTGCCGGAGCGGCCCCGGGACGTCGAGGACGACGGCGAGTTCCACTTCGTCATCCTGCCGCCCGCCGCCGTCTCGAACGCCGGCCGCCCGAGTCGGACGGCGCGCCGTTTCATCGACGAGACGACCGGCCCTGATCGGCCTCGCATCCGCCGCAACGCCGTCGTCCTGGTGGCGCCGTCGACCGACGGGCTCGATGTGGTGCGCACGCGCGTCCGCGAGTATCTCGGCTGGGACGACGTGCAGAACCAGCTCGAGGGGCAACCGCAGGACGCGGTGCGCGAGGACATGCTGGCGACCTGGACCGAGGAGGCCCGCCGCCGCATTCCCGAGGCGATCCGGCAGGCGTGGACGATCGTTGTGACCGTGAACCCGCAGAACGAGGTGCAGGCGTTCCGGGTGACGGTCGGCTCGGACCCGTTGTTCGCGACGGTCAAGGCCGACCGGCGGGCGCGCATCCAGGAGACGGCGATCAACGCCGAGGCGCTGCTGCCGGGTGGACCGTACGACCTCTGGCGCGACGACGAGCCGTCACGCCGCGTCAAGGATCTCGCGAGCGCGTTCGCCGAGCACCCCCGGTTGCCGAAGATGCTGCGCGTGCAGGAGATCCTGGCCACCATCGACCGCGGCGTGCAGGACGGCCTGTTCGTGGCCTCGCTCCCACGGCCCGACCGGACGGTCAAGACCTGGTGGCGGGCGCCGGTCGACGAAGCGGCGCGCTCGGAACCGGCCCTCGAGCTCTTTCTGCCCCGTGGAGCGACACTGTCCGATCTCGATCCGGGTGTCCTGTCCCCCGGCATCCTGCCGGAGCTCTGGACCGGCGACTCGATCACGGTCGCCGCCGCGATCGACTACTTCTCGGGCGAGCGGACGGTGATGGCGCTCCGTGAAGGCTACGAAGAGCCTGTCGATATCCCGGCGTGTCCTGCGAGTGCTGTCGAGGCGGCCGTCGCGGAGGCTGTGCAGCAAGGCAACCTGTGGCTGCTCAACGGACCGGCCAGCTTCCAGGGCGAGCCGCTCCCGGCCGGCGTCCTGACTCCCGCGGCGACGCTCCGCGCGCCGCTGGATCCGTTGCCGGTGCAGCGCCTCATGCCGGACGCCGCGCCGGACGCCTGGAAGGCAGGCGAAGCGACCGTCCTGGCCCTCTCGGTAGCCCTGGCCGGCCAGGAAGGCCATCCCATCCCCTGGGCGGTGCTGCGCCGCGCGGTGGACGACGCCATTGCGTCACGCTGGCTGGAGACGACGCCCGCGACCGGGGTCTGGCCGTGCGACGCGGCCGGGGCGGCGTCGGTGACCCTGAAGCCGCCCGTCGCGTTCGATCCCACCGCCGTAGCACCGAGAGTCTCCGAGCCACGCGCGGGGTACACGTCATCCGCGGTGCTGGATCCCGCCGCCCTGCAGGATCTGGTGGATGGGCTGCCGGACATCGTGAAGGCCGCTGCCGGCGTGCCGCTGGAGTTCCGGCTGGACGTAACACTCGGAGACAGCGGCAAGGATGTCTATTCCGGCACCGTCGAGTCGATCGACAAGCTGCTCGGCGAGGTCAGCCCGGACCTTCGGCTGCGACGCTGATCTCTCGATCCTGGACGGTAACCGCAGGCCGCTTCAACCGGCCACGAAACCGGCCCATATGCCCTCCATTACACAACATGAATAGCTGTAAGATACTGGATTAGAGCTATTTCCAACAGCATTCGATGACGGACCAACCGGCCATCCAGTCGGCCTCCGTAGCGGACGACGGCGAATCCATCGCCCTGATGGAGCCGATGCTGCTGGCCCAGGCGTCGCCGCACCGCGGCCCCCTGACGGACCTGGCCGTCGAGCTCGCCGCCCGCGCGGCGGGGCTTCGCCGTAGCCTGCCCCAAGGTGTGTCGGCCGCCCTCGCCGATCTCGTCCGGGCGATGAACTGCTACTACAGCAACCTGATCGAGGGGCACGACACGCACCCGGTCGACATCGAGCGGGCGCTGCGACACGACTACAGCGCTGACCCGCGAACGCGCAACCTGCAACTCGAAGCCGCCTCGCACATCGCCGTGCAGCGCTGGATAGACGACGGCGAGCTGGCCGGTCGCGCCGTGACCGCCGAGGGCCTGTGCGAGCTGCATCGGCGCTTCTGCGCTGCCCTGCCGGAGGAGATGCTTCGGGTGGAGCATCCGGCCGCGGGAACAAGCGCCGCGGTCGTGCCCGGCGCCCTGCGCCGGCGCCGGGTGCAGGTGGGATTGCACGTGCCGGTCAGCCCCGGCGCACTGCCTCGCTTCCTGCAGCGCTTCGAAGCGGTCTACGGCTGTCTCGGAAGGACCGACGCCATCCTCGGCGCCGCCGCCGCGCATCACCGCTTCCTTTGGATTCACCCGTTCCTGGACGGCAACGGTCGCGTGGCGCGGCTGATGTCCCACGCCATGCTGCTGGAGAGCCTGGAGACCGGAGGCGTCTGGTCCGTCGCCCGCGGGCTGGCGCGGAACGAAGGCGCCTACAAGCGCCATCTGGCCGACTGCGACTCGCCGCGCCGGCACGACGTCGACGGACGCGGCAACCTGAGCGAGGAGGCGCTGGCCGCGTTCACCCGGTTCTTTCTGGAGGTCTGCCTCGACCAGGTGGACTTCCTGGAGCGGCTCGTCCAGCCGGACCGTCTGCGGCACCGCATCCTGACATGGGCCGGCGGAGAGACGCGCGCCGGTCCGCTCCCCCACGGTGCCGAAGCAGTGCTCGAAGCGGGCCTCTTCCGCGACGAATTGCCGCGCGGCGACGTCCCTGCGATCCTGGGCGCCGGCGAGCGTCAGGCCCGGCGCGTCACGGCAGCGCTCATCGAGCAGGGGGCACTCGTCTCCACCAGTCATCGCGCGCCGCTGCGGTTGGCCTTCCCGGCGACGCTGGCACCACATTGGCTGCCGGGCCTGTTTCCGGACCGCGGCTGAGGCCCCCGTCGCGATCGATTCGACCGTGGTGATCGACGCCCTCCGTGGCCGAGCCGCCGCGACCCGGAAGGCGGCCGGGCCTGCTTCCGGCTCCTGGTATGTAGAATCGGGGCGGGGCGGCCCCGGTGCGACCGGTCTCACATGAAGCACTGGCAGGAAACGTCGCAGATCTTGGGCCGCGTTGCCGAGCTGGCGGCGGCCGGGCAGCGTGCGGCCATGGCGACGGTCGTGCGGATCGCCGGATCCGCGTACCGGCGCGCCGGCGCCAAGCTGCTGGTGGAAGAGAGCGGTGCGACGCGAGGGGGCGTGAGCGGCGGTTGCCTCGAGGCGGACGTGCGCGAGATCGCCTTGTCCGTGATGCGCGAGGAAGTGCCCCGGCTCCGCCATTACGACACCGGGGGCGACGATCGCACCGTTTGGGGACTCGGCCTGGGCTGCAACGGATCGGTCGACATCTTCATCCAGCCGGTCACCTCCGGGGACACCGTGGACGCGGCGCGCCATTTGCGGACGCTTCTGGCGGGAGACGCACCGTTCGCGCTGTCCACCGTCGTCCGCGGTCCGTCCGCCGTCCTGGGCCGGATGCTCGTGGCGGGCGACGCCCCACTGGCCGGCTCGACGGGGAGCCCCGCCCTAGATCGCGTGATCGCCCGCCGCGCCGAAGCGCTCGTTGCGGCCGGGGAATCGGAGTGCTACGACATCGAACCGACCGGCCTCGACATCGAATCCACTGCCGGCGTCTTCACGGAGGTCCATGTGCCGCCGCCGCGGCTCGTCATTTGCGGCGCTGGCGACGACGCGATGCCTCTCGCGGCCCATGCATCGCAGATCGGCTACCGCGTGACCGTCGTCGACCACCGTCCCGCCTATCTGTCCCCGGAACGCTTTCCGGACGCCGAGCGCATCGACCGCAGACCCGACGACGGCCTGGAAGGACTGCCGCTCGGGCCGCGCACCCATCTGGTGGTGATGACGCACTCTTTCGCCCACGACCGGGAATGGGTCGGGCGCCTGCTGCTGACCGATGTCCCCTACGTCGGCCTGCTCGGCCCCCGCGCCCGGGGGGATGAGATACTCGAACAGATCGGCACCACGGACGCACGGATCGGCGCGACCGGGAAGGACCGACTCTTCGCTCCGGTCGGTCTCGATCTCGGTGCGGACGGACCGGAACAGATCGCGGTCAGCATCCTGGCGGAGCTGCTGGCCGTCCGCGCGGCGAGCGTGCCGCGCCACCTGCGCGAGAAGGAAGGTGTCATACATGCCGTCTGAGCCGTCTGAACGTAGCGGCGCGGTGGCCGGCGTCGTGCTCGCCGCGGGCAGCTCGACCCGCATGGGGCGCAACAAGCTGTTCTTCGAGCTCGACGGCGAGACGCTGCTGAGACGGGTCGTGCGGCGGGCGATTGCTGCTGGTCTGGATCCGGTGATCGTCGTCGTGGGCCACGAAGCGGAGCACGCCCGGGCGGAGATCGCGGCGCTGCCGTGCAAGCCGGTCGACAATCCCGACCACGCGCTGGGGATCAACCGGTCGCTGCGGACCGGCATCTCCCACGTTCCGGAGCGCGCGCGGGCCGCGGTCGTGATGCTGGCGGACATGCCGTTCGTCACGGGCCGCATGGTCGCCGAGCTCGTCGCGCGCTACCGGGACAGTACCGCCCCGCTCGTCATCTCCGCCTACGGGGACGTCAACGCGCCGCCGATGCTGTACGACCGCGCGTTGTTCTCCGAGCTCCAGCAGATGAAGGGAGAAGGGTGCGGGCGGCAGGTCGTGCGGCGGCACCGCAACGAGGCGATCTCCGTCTCCTGGCCGGAGGCGGCCCTCCAGGACATCGACGTTCCCGAGGACTACGAGCGGATCAGGGCGGAGCTGGGAGCCCGCGCCGTAGGAAACGGCGCGGCCGGAGACGACGCTGGACCCGTGACGGGGTAAGCCGATGCGTACCGACACTCTGAGACTCGCATCCGATCTCGCCGGTCGCAGCGAGGCCTTCGCGCTGGCCACGGTCGTCCGCCGCGAGCCGCCGAGCTCGGCCCGGGTCGGCGACAGCGCCGTGGTGACCCCGGACGGCGGGTTCCACGGCTGGCTGGGCGGAAGCTGCACGCGGCCGACCGTGATCCGCGAGGCCCTCGCCGCCCTCGCCGACGGAGCGCCGCGGCTGATCGGGATCGTCCGCGACCCCGACTCCATCTCGCAGCCTCGATCCGGACTGACGGTGTTTCCGATGGCCTGCCACAGCGGGGGAAGCGTGGAGATCTACATCGAGCCGCTGCTGCCCGCACGGCGGCTGCTGATCTTCGGGGTCTCGCCCACGGCGCAGGCGCTGGCGCGTCTGGCGGCCGTGCTCGGCTACCGGGTGGAGGCGGTCGATCCGGAAGCCAGCGAGACGCTGTTCCCGGACGCCAGCCGCCTGGTGACCAGGGACGCGTCGATAGAGCCTCCCGGATCCGCGCGGGACGCCGCTCGCTGTTTCGCCGTCGTCGCGACGCTCGGCCAGCGGGACGAGGAGGCGGCCTGGGCGGCGAGTCGACTGAAGCCGGAGTACGTCGGCGTGGTGGCCAGCCGCAAGCGGTTCGGACAGATACGCGGGACGCTGGCCGCACGCGGCGCCACGCCGGAACAGCTCGACGGAATCGCCAATCCGGCCGGCCTCGACATCGGCGCGGAGACGCCCGAGGAGATCGCCTTGAGCATCCTCGCCGAGATCACGAGGCGCAGGCGCGCCCACCGACCCGCCCAGCCTCCGGATCCCCCCGCAACGGCCTCAACGGAGACCGCGCGCGGTTCGGCCGCCGCCATAGCCGAAACCGACACCGAACGCGATTCGGCTCCCGCTCCGGCCGTCACGGATAGCCGGCGCGACCCCGGCCCCTCTGCGGTGGCCGCGGACACCGCGCGCGACCCGGCTCCTGCCGCGGCCGCGGAAACCGCGCGCGACCCGGTGTGCGGCATGACCGTTGCCGCCGCGGCGGCCAGTCACCAGGCCGAGTTCGGGGGGCGGACCTACCACTTCTGCTGCGCACACTGCCGCGAGCAGTTCGTCGCGGAGCCGCACAGGTACGCCGCGGCGGCGCAGGAGGGGTAGCGTGAGACCGGAGGTGCGGGAGACGCAGGCGGCGATGGAGCGGGAAGGGTACATCGCCGAGCCCGCCATCGCCACTGCGGTCTTCCTGGCTCGCGCGATGCGCAAGCCGCTCCTCATCGAGGGGGACGCCGGCGTGGGCAAGACCGAGATCGCCAAGGTGCTGGCCCGCATCCTGGACACCGAGCTGATCAGGCTGCAGTGCTACGAGGGGATCGACGTCAACACGGCCCTGTACGAGTGGAACTACCAGCGGCAGATGCTGCGCCTCCGCATCGCGGGAACTGAGGGCAGGGAACCGGAACAAGTCGAGCAGATGATCTTCAGCCGCGACTGCCTGCTCGAACGCCCGCTGCTGCGCGCCATCACCCGCCGCGACGGCCCGCCGGTCCTGCTGATCGACGAGATCGATCGGGCCGACGACGGCTTCGAGGCCTTCCTGCTGGAGGTCCTCTCCGACTTCCAGGTGACGATTCCCGAGCTCGGCCCCATCGCCGCCACCCACGTGCCGTACGCCGTGCTCACGTCGAACCGCACGCGCGAGATCGGCGACGCGCTGCGCCGCAGGTGCTTCTACCTCTACGTCGAGCACCCGTCCCTGGAGAAGGAGGTGCGCATCATCCGCGCCAGGGTGCCGGAGGTCATGGACGGGTTGGCCCAGGAAGTGGCAGCGGTCATGCAGGCGTTTCGCGGACGACAGCTTCACAAGGCGCCGGGTGTCGCCGAGACGCTGGACTGGACCCGCGCGTTGCTGGCCCTGGGCCACGATCGTCTCGACGCCGACACGGTGGAGGAAACGCTGGGGTGCGTTCTGAAGGACCGCCACGACGTGCAGGACCTGACCGCAAACGACATAGAGTCGCTGCTCGCCGACGCACGATCACCGGGCGGCGCCGATGCATGACCGTGACGTCGTGGAACGGCTGGCCCGCTTCGCGGGTCGGCTGCGGGAACGGGGCGTCGGCGTGTGCGTGAGCGACGAGATCGACAGCGCGGCCGCGCTTCTGCTGGTGGATCTCGGCGACCGGGACGAGGTCCGTTACGCGCTGCGCGTCGCGCTGAAGGTCCGGCGATCCGACTGGGACACGTTCGACGAGCTGTTTCGCGATTTCTGGGCGGCCGAGGACCAGCCAGCCGGACCGCGGGCCGGGGCGGCCCGAGCGCCGGACCGGTCGGACCGGGCGCCGGCCCAGCCGACCGAGGGGGCCAAACCGCCGGACCAGCCGGCACGGCCGCGTTCCGACCGCAGCGGCCCGGTCCCCCAATGGCGTCGGCTCCAGGCAATCGCGCCGCCTGCGGGTGAGCCTGAGCGCGAAGCGGCCGGTGGCGATCCGCCGGGCTACTCCTCCGACGTGATCCTGCGCCGCAAGCCGTTCGACGACTGGTGCGCGGACGACCTGCCCGCCATGGAGCGGCTGCTCGCGCGGGCGGCGCGCCGGCTGAGATGCCGGCCGAGCCGCCGCCTGGTTCCGGTGCGCGCCGGCGGCCGGGTGGATCTGCGACGCAGCTTCCGCCGCGCGGTTGCAACCGGCGGTGAGTTCCTGTCGCTGGCGCGGCGGGACCGTGCCGTGGAGAAGCCGGACGTCGTGCTGCTCTGCGACACCAGCGGCTCGATGGACCCTCACACCCGATTTCTGCTGACTTTCGCGCTGTCCCTCAAGCGCGTGGTGAGACGTTGCGAGGTCTTCGCGTTCAACACCTCGCTGACCCGGTTGACGCCGTGGCTCACACCGGGGAAGATCGGTCCCACTCTGGATCGTCTGGCCGCCGGCGTGCCCGACTGGTCCGGCGGAACCCGGATCGGCGCGAGTCTGGACGAGTTCGTCACGCGGTATCTGGATACGCTGGTGAGCGCGAAGACCGTCGTCGTGGTGCTGAGCGACGGGCTGGACCTGGACAGTCCCGCGGTGCTGGCCGGGGCGATGCGCGCCATCCGGGGGAAGGCGCGGAAGGTGATCTGGTTGAACCCGCTGCTCGGCGACCCGCGTTACCGCCCGGAGGCGCGGGGAATGAAAACCGCCCTTCCCTTCGTCGAACATTTCGTGCCTGCGCACAACCTGGAATCGCTCGAGCGGCTGCTGCCGCTCCTGGCTGCCTGACATGGGTATCCCGATAGAGAAGCAGTTCGTCATCAACGCCGCCTCGCGGGACGTGTGGGCGTTCCTGACCGATCCGTCCAAGGTGGCGGGTTGCCTGCCCGGCGCCGCGATCACCGGACAGGTCGACGAGCGCACCCACACCGGGACGATCGCCGTCAAGGTGGGGCCGGTCTCGGCGCGCTACAAGGGCACGGTGCGCTTCGAGCGGCTGGACCGGGAGGAGGGCGTGGCGGAGATCGCCGCGTCCGGCCAGGACGTTCGGGGCAAGGGCGGCGCCGACATGCGCATGACGAGTCGAGTCGTCGCGCGCGGCCCCTCCGAGACCGAGGTGACCGTGGCGTCGACCGTGAACATCACGGGCATACTGGCGCAGTTCGGCCGGGGCCTGATCCAGGACATCAGCGACCAGATGTTCCGGCAGTTCACCGATGCGATGCGGGCCGCGCTGGAGTCGGCGCCCGCCCGGACGGGCGGCGCCCGCCAGGACGCGGACCTCCCGGACGCTCCGCGCGCGGGAGCAGAATCCGCGGACGCGCAAGCTCCAGGCGGCGGCGCTACCGGCGGCGATACTCCCGGTAGCGAGGCGATCGACGCCGTTTCGCTCGGCGCCACGGTCGGAGGGCGGGCCCTCGGCCGGGCAGTGCGGCGGCCGGGCTTCTGGCTGGCCGTCGTCATCGTGGCCGCGATCCTGTGGCTGATTGTGGATTAAGGAGCGTCCCAATGATTCCGTCGGCATTCGACTACCACGCACCGGGCACGCTCGAGGAAGCGGTGGCGCTGCTCGAACGTCACGGGGACGAGGCGAAGGTGCTGTCCGGGGGCCAGAGCCTCCTGCCCCTGCTCAAGCTTCGGCTCGGTGACGCCGGCCACCTGGTGGACATCGGGCGCATCCCGGGGCTCGCGCACATCACGGAGGCGGACGGTTACCTGAGAATCGGCGGCGCCGCGCGCGAAGCGGATCTGGAACGCTCGGATCTCGTTCGCGAGAAGTATCCGATCCTGCTGGACACCGCCGCCGTCATTGCCGACCCGCTGGTGCGCAACCGCGCCACGGTGGGCGGCAACCTGGCCCACGGCGATCCGGCGAACGACCACCCGGCCACGATGCTCGCGCTCGAGGCGGAAGTGGTGGCGCGAGGTCCCGACGGCGAGCGCACCATTCCGATCACGCGCTTCTTCACGGGGCTCTTCGCCACGGCGCTCGCGCCGGCGGAAATCCTCACCGAAATCAGGATTCCCATTCCTCCGCCGCGGAGCGGCGGCGCCTACGTCAAGCTCGAGCGCAAGGTGGGGGACTTCGCCACCGCCGCCACCGCGGCGCAGGTCACGCTCGGCCCGCAGGGTGAGATTGCGCGCATCGGGATCGGTCTCACCAACGCCGGGCCGACGCCGATCAAGGCGACTGCGGCGGAAGCGTATCTCCTGGGGCGACAGCCGGACGCGGAGGTCGTCGCCGAGGCCGCACGGCTGGCCGCGGACGCCGCGTCTCCGAGCGCCGACCGGCGCGGGTCGACGGACTACAAGCGCGACATGGCGCGCGTGCTGACCGGCCGGGCGATCACCAGGGCGGTGCAGCGGGCGGGAGGGCAGTAGGCATGGCGACACACGACGTTCGGATCACCGTGAACGGGGCGCCGCAGGCAGCCGCGGTCGAGTCGCGCCTCCTGCTCGTGCACTGGCTGCGCGACGTGCTGCGCCTCACCGGGACCCATATCGGCTGCGACACGACGCACTGCGGTGCGTGCACGGTGTTGCTGGACGGCGAGCCCGTCAAGTCGTGCACCGTGCTGGCCGTGCAGGCGGACGGCCGGGATGTGCAGACGGTGGAGGGCCTGGAGCAGGACGGATCGCTGCATCCGCTCCAGGAAGGGTTCCATCAGGAACACGGGCTGCAATGCGGCTTCTGCACGCCGGGCATGCTGATGACCGGGCGCGCCCTGCTCGAGCGGACCTCGAATCCGAGCGAGGCGGAGATCCGGCAGGCGATTTCCGGGAACCTGTGTCGGTGCACCGGCTACGTGAACATCGTCAAGTCGATCGAATACGCGGCCGACAAGCTGCGCCAGGAAGCTGCGCCGTAGCACGGCGTAGACTCCTGGAGAGGGTTGGTTGGGCGGAAAGCGGAGCCGCAAGGCGACGATTTCCGGGCGAGGAGTCCAAATCATGGCACCCCAGACGACGGCGGAAGTTTGCGGCATGGGCCACTCGATGAAGCGCAAGGAGGATCCGCGCTTCATCCGCGGCCAGGGCAACTACGTGGACGACATCCAGCTTCCGGGCATGCTCTACCTGGACATCGTCCGCAGCCCGTTCGCGCACGCCCGGATCACGTCCATCGACACGGAGAAGGCGCTCGAGATCCCCGGGGTGCTCGCCGTCATCACCGGCGAGACCCTCAAGCAGTACAACCTGCACTGGATGCCGACCCTGATGTCCGACACCCAGATGGTGCTGCCGACCGACAAGGTCATGTACCAGGCGCAGGAGGTGGCGGCGGTGATCGCGACGGACCGCTACGCGGCGGCCGACGGGGTCGAGGCGGTGGAGGTGGAGTACGACCCGCTGCCGGTCGTCGTCGATCCGTTCAAGGCGCTCGAGCCGGACGCGCCGGTGCTGCGCACGGACAAGGAGGGCAAGCAGGACAACCACATCTTCCACTGGGAAGTGGGCGATCGGGCCGCGACGGAGAACGCCCTCGCCGGCGCCGACGTCGTCGTCAAGCAGGATCTGTACATTCCACGCATCCACGTCGCGTCCATCGAAACCTGCGGCTGCGTCGCGGACTTCGATCGGGTCATGGGGAAGCTCAAGGTCTACCTGACCACGCAGGCGCCGCACGCCGTGCGCACCGTGCTGGCCCTGGTGGCCGGGCACGTCGGGCTGTCGGAAGAGAAGATCCAGGTCATCTCTCCGGACATCGGCGGCGGGTTCGGCGGCAAGGTGCCCGTCTATCCGGGGTACGTGATCGCGATCGCCGCGTCGGTCGTCGTAGGCAAGCCGGTCAAGTGGATCGAAGACCGGATGGAGAACCTGCAGGCCGACTCCTTCGCGCGGGACTACCACCTGACGGCCGAACTCGGGGCCACGAAGGACGGCACGCTCACCGCGCTGAAGATCAAGACGCTGGCCGACCACGGCTATACGGACGCCGCCGCGAACCCGTCGAAGTTTCCCGCCGGTCTGTTCTCGATCGTCACCGGGTCATACGACCTGAAGCACGCCTTCGCAGAGGTGGACGGCGTGTACACGAACAAGCCGCCGGGCGGTATCGCCTACCGCTGCTCGTTCCGCGTGACCGAGGCGGTCCACACCATCGAGCGGCTGACCGACATCATGGCCCGGAAGCTCGACATGGACCCGGCCGCGCTGCGCCTCAAGAACTTCATCCCCGCGGACCAGTTCCCCTACAAGTCGGTGTTGGGGTGGGAGTACGACAGCGGCGACTACCACGGCGCCCTCGAGAAGGCGATGGACCGGATCGGGTACGCCGAGTTGCGGAAAGAGCAGGCGGAGAAGCGGACGCGGGGCGAGCTGATGGGCATCGGCATCTCGAGCTTCACGGAGATCGTCGGCGCCGGGCCATCGAAGCACTTCGACATCCTCGGGCTCAAGATGTTCGACTCGTGCGAGATCCGCGTCCATCCCACCGGCAAGGCGACCGCCCGCTTCGGCACCAAGTCCCAGGGCCAGGGCCACGAGACCACGTACGCGCAGATACTCGCCGAAGAGCTGGGGATTCCCGCCGCCCACATCCAGGTCGAAGAGGGAGACACCGATACCGCGCCCTATGGGCTGGGCACGTACGCCAGCCGCTCGACGCCGACGGCCGGCGCGGCCGGGGCGATGGCGGCGCGCAAGGTCCGCGACAAGGCGAAGAAGATCGCCGCCTACCTGCTGGAGGTGAGCGAGGACGACCTGGAATGGACGCCGGGCACCTTCTCGGTCAAGGGCGCGCCGCAGAAGTCGAAGACGATCCAGGAGATCGCGTTCGCCGCCTACACCAACCACCCGCCCGGCATGGAGGGCGGCCTGGAGGCGGTCTCGTACTACGATCCGCCGAACCTGACGTTCCCCTTCGGCAGCTACATCTGCGTCGTCGACATCGACCGCGGCACGGGAGAAGTGAAGATACGCCGGTTCGTGGCGGTGGACGACTGCGGCAACATCATCAATCCGATGATCGTCGACGGGCAGATTCACGGCGGCCTCACGATGGGCATGGCGCCCGCGTTGCTCGAGGAGATCAGCTACGACGAGAACGGCAACATTCAGGGCGGGAGCTTCATGGACTACCTGGTCCCCACGGCGATGGAGACGCCGCGGTGGGAGACCGACAAGACCGTGACCCCGTCGCCGCACCATCCGCTGGGCGCGAAGGGCGTCGGCGAGTCGGCCACCGTCGGCGCGCCGCCGGCGATCGCCAACGCCGTCGTGGATGCGCTGGCGCATCTCGGCGTGCGGCACATCGACATTCCGATCACGCCCGAAAAGGTGTGGAGGATTCTGAAGGACAAGGGCGCCGGCCTGTAGCTGCTCCTGTCGAGCGCAACTGCCGCGGGATCATCGCCGAGACAGGGGACGGCATCGCGGTGTGCGGCGTCAGGCCCGCCTGACTAGCAACGGGTCACAGTTGACACAGGAGCGGTCCCGGCATTCGGGCTCAGCACGGTGAACCGGGTGATCGTCCTACGGTGCGCGCGCGGCTTGCATGAGGCGCACCATCGTCCGCAACTGCACGCATGCGCGCCACATGACCTGGTTGCCTGGCAGCGGGCTTCGCTTCGAGGGGTGCCAGCCGGCCATGCGCGCCAGCAGCACCACCCAACTGCGAATGTCGGGCGCAAACGGCTTCCCACGCTCGGCCGGCGGCAGCAGCCGTTCGGCCCGCACCACGGTACCGATCACTTGGCGCTCGTCGTCGGTCAGCACCTCGGCGGCCGGCGTGTCAGGCGCGTCCCGGGCGTAGCGGTCCAGGCTGCACACCCGCCAGGCCGTGATGGCGTCGAAGGCCAGGCACTTGACCAGCGCGTCGGCTTCCCGCAGCCGTCGGTCCTCGATCCGGGTCCCGCTCTTGAGCACCCGGAAGTACTCCTCGATCCCCCAACGGGCCTCATACCAGCCCACTATCCGTTCGGCCCATTCCGCCGTCGGCCCCCCCTCGCTCGACACCAGCAGCCATTCGAGCGGCTCGTGCCCCGCCGGCGGCTCGGTCTCCAGCACGCGCACCACCCACGCCGTCACCGGTCCGTCCTGTGGCCGGTCCGCTGGCGGCTGCAACGCCACTTGCCCGATGCGCAACTCGGTCACCGCCGTCCGCTCCCGCCGCGCCCGCTTGCCGCCCTGCGCGCCGACCCGCACCACCCGACCGGTCCTCACCGGCGTCTCGAAGTCCGGCTGCGATTCCAGCGTGCGCCGCATCGTCGCCCGCAGGTGCGGGTCCCACACCTGCACCCGCCGCCGCCGGCTCGCGTTCGCCCGCACCAGAAGTCCGGCCTCATCCGCGTGCGCGGCCTGCCACTTCAACAGCCCGTAAATGTCGCTCTCACGGTCCCCGACCACCACCACCCGCGTCCCGGGGCTGGCCCGCCCCAACGCCCGGCCCTGATCGAATCCCCGGAACCAGCGCCGACTCTCCTTCTCGCGTTCCGCCTCCGGTTCGGCTTCCGGCCGCGCCCACGTCTCCAGGCCGCTCACTCCCAACGCCCGCCGACCCGCGGTGAACGCCACCGCCGCATGCACGAACAGACCCCGAGCGCTGCTCGTCCGCTCCTGAAGCGGCCCCAACCCCTGCGTGCCCTCCCGCAGACCGGTGTAGTTCAACGTCGTCGTGTCCTGCACCAGCAGCACCGCCAACTCCTGCCGGCAGCGCTCCACCAGCGCCTCGCGGTGCGGTTGCAGGATGTCGTCGCCATCCACCTGCTTATTGTGCAGGAAGCGGTACGCCGCCTGTTGCTCGGCACTGCCCGGAAAGACCGCCGGCAGCGGCGCGCCAGGATGCCGCTCCCAGGCCGCTCCCAAACGCTCCAGACGCGATCGCAAGCGCCCGTCGGCCAAGTCCGAACGCCCGAACTCGAAACGCGCCCAACACGACGCGTCTTCCGCCCCAAGCGCCGGATAGGACCCCGGCGCCCGAACCGCTGGCCGCCGCAACGTCTCCGCCCAACCCGATGCCAGACCCCGCAGCCACACCCCCTTCGGTTCGACCGGCGACGCCGACCCCGGCGGCAACCCCGCCGTCCGGCCCACGCACACCCAGCCCGCCGCACGGTAGCTGGTCGCCGGACGAGACGCCTCCACGCACGTCTCCACCAACACCGGCCCAACCCCGTGCCGTGCTGCCCAGTCCGACGCCAGACGACTCACCGCACGACCCAACACGTGAGACGCCAGGTGTGGCACCCGAACCCCGGGCAACACCAGAAATCGGTCGTTGCCGCGCGCAACGCGGCCTCCAGACCGGCCGGCTGCACGGCGTCGAGTACGGCCTCGGAAACCGCCCGGTCGATCTGTACGCCGCCGATGTTCAGGCAGTACACGCCTCTTCCCTGGACGATGTTCTTGCCCGGGCAGTGATAGCCCGGCGAGGCGCTTCGTCCGAGGTAATGGATATACAGCCGCCGCCCGCAGTGGCCGCACGTGGCGATGCCTTGCAGCAGCGCGCTTCCTTCTCTGACGGCGCCGCTCCCCGCGGCATGCGGTCGCGGCCGCGTGTTGGCCGCGATGCGGGCGAGGTTGTCCTCATAGGTCGGCCAGTCGATATAGCCCGGGTGGTGGTCGGTGATCAGCACCGGCCACTCCGAGCGAGGCACTCGACGCACACGCTTGCGCGCCACACCGTTTTCGTCGACGACGCGCTCCTGCCGCGACTTGCCGTACGTGTAGGCGCCAGCATAGGCCGGATTGGTGAGTACCTGGTGGATCGCATGATACGACGGAGGAATCCAGCGGATGGCGTCGCCGTGGTTCAAGCGCAGCGGGAACGTGAGTTTCTCGGAAACGAACCACAACCAGACGCGGCGCACCGACCCCAATTCGGCGAACCGCTCGAAAACGGCACGAACGACCCCGGTGACCGCTTCGTCGGGATGCAGCCGGATCTCACCGTCACGCTCGCCCCAGACGAGCCCGACCGGCAGACCGCGGCGCAGCTCTCCGCGCGCCGCCTTGTTGCGGATCCCGCCGTCGAGGCGCGCATGCAGGACATGCAGTTCGGCCTCTGACATTAATGTTGAGCGCACAGTAATGGAGAGTTGGAGCGCTCCGGCCCTGCGAACACGGCCCGCAAGGCCGGAATCACTCTCCATTTCTGTACGTTCTCCTCTCCGCCGTTCGGTCACGAGAGGAGAACAGAATGGAGTTGTTTCACGCGAGCAGTCCACGTTCGGGAACGAGCCAGGACTCCTTCCATGGATGCCTTGCGCCGTTCATCGAGCACCTGAAGCAGGAAGGTTTGACGGAAGGCCGGATCCGCTGCCTTCGCGCGTCGGCGCGTCACTTCCTGGTCTGGCTCGGCCAGGAGGACATCGACATCGGCGTGATCGATGACGCCGTGCTACGGCGCTTTCGCCGTCACGATTGCCGGTGCCCGGGAATGGAACGCGAGCGCCGCAAGATGCTCGCCGGTCCGACCCGGCAGTTCGTCTCCGGCGCGCTCAGGCTCGTTCGGTTCTTCGAGCAGAGCGGACGTCTCGAGCATCCGGGCGAGCTCGACGAAGGCTTGCGCCTCCTCGAGCAGTTCCTGGTCGAGTGCGCGGTGCACGGATATGCGCCCGATTCGCTCATGGGCTATCGAAGTGCCTGCCGGCACGTCCTGGTATGGCTTCACCAGTCGCGCATCCCGATGAGGCGGATGGATGCCGACGTGCTGGAGCGCTTCGTCGCACATGACTGTGTCTGTCCGGGACCGTTCGAGAGCCCGCGCAAGCGCCTTGGGGGTGGGCGATACGTTCACCCCGTCGAGCGCTTCTCAAACTTTCTTGCCGCCCGGGGAGTGCTGCCGGGTGCTGTATCGACGACCAGGAACGAGGTCGTCGATGCGGATCTGGAAGCATTCGGTGAGTGGCTTCGACGCCATCGCGGCGCCTGCGAAGCGACGATTGTCAATCATCTCAGGCAGGTCGCGCGGATGCGGGCGGAACTCGGCGCCGACCCGGGGCGGTACGACGCCGCATCGGTCAGGGACGTGCTGTTGCACCGGTTCGCAACCGCCTCCCGGTCCTACGCGCGGGCACTGGCCACATCGATGCGCATGTATCTGCGCTTCCTCGCTGCGCGCGGACAGTGCCCCCCGGCGCTGGTCGGCGCGGTTCCCACGGCCCCCGGCTGGCGGCTGTGCGAGTTGCCCCGATATGTTCCCGCCGCCGATATCGAGCGCGTGATCGCCTCGTGCAACGTCACCACGCTGGTGGGCCTGCGCGACCGGGCCATTCTGCTGCTCCTCGCCCGGCTGGCTCTGCGTGCGGGCGACGTCGTGCATCTTCGCCTCAGCGACCTGGACTGGGAGAACGCACGGGTACGGGTGTGCGGGAAGTCCAGGCGTGAGGCCGGACTGCCACTTCCGCAGGACGCGGGCGATGCCGTGCTGGACTACATCGAGCACGCGCGTCCACGCATCGGCGAGGACAGGGTCTTTCTCACCGTCAGGGCGCCGTATCGGCCTTTCACTTCGAGCAACGCGGTCACCGACATCGTCATCCAGGCCCTGAAGCGCGCCGGCATGCACGACGTCAAGCCCAAAGGCGCTTACCTGTTCCGCCATTCCGCGGCGACGAACCTGTTGCGAGCCGGCGCGTCGCTCGACGTCATCGGCGCCCTACTCCGACATCGCTCGCCCGATACCACCGTCATCTACGCGAAGACCGACCGGCCCATGCTTCTGGAGGTGGCGCAGCCCTGGATAGGAGACGTGCGATGAGCCTGCAAGCTCACGTCGACCGTTACGTCGCCCTGAAACGCCATCTCGGCTACAAGTTCGTCAACAACGAGCGGATATTGCGCTCGTGGGCCGCCTGGGCCATGACCCGCGGTGACGACCTCATCGTGGCCGACACGATGCTCGGCTGGGCCTGCGACGCATCGTCGTCGGCCGCCGCAGGAAAGCGACTGAGCGTCGGCCGGCGGTTCGCCGTGTGGCTCCATGCCGAGGACTCTCACCACGAGGTCCCTCCCAAGCATGTGCTTGGGCCGACCACTCAGCGCAGGCCCGCCCCTCACCTGTTGACGAACGCCGAGATCAGCACGCTGATGGCGGCCGCGCTGTCGCTTCCGCCGAAGGGGTCGATCACGCCCCATACCTGGCACTGCATCATCGGATTGATGGCAACCACCGGACTGCGGCGCTGCGAGGTATGCGCTTTGTGTCTGGCCGACATCACCGCTGACGGATTGGTCGTGCGAAAGACGAAGTTCCAGAAGTCGAGGCTTGTTCCGCTTCATCGCAGCACCGTCGATGCCCTCGAACGCTACCTCACGATCAGGCGACGGTGCGGCGCGGCGAGTGAGCACCTGTTCGTCCTCTCGACCGGCCGAGCGATCAATCCCGATATCGTGACCGGCATGTTCGTCAAGCTTGCACGCCACGTCGGGCTTCGTAGCGGCCCCGGCGAGCCGGGCCCAAGGTTGCACGACCTTCGTCATCGCTTCGCCGTCCGCTCGCTCGAACACACCATCGCCACCGACCGCGACAGCGCGAACCGGCATATGCTGGCACTCGCGACCTATCTCGGTCACAACGGCGTCTCCTCCACCTACTGGTACCTCGAGGCCACGCCCGTTCTCCTTCGCCACATCGCCCGCCAAGCGGAGCACGCCCACGCGTGGAGGGCTTCGTCATGACCGAGCTCGCCTCCCATCTCGGCGTGTTCCTGCGCGAGCACCTGCCGCGCGACCGAAACGCCAGCCGCCATACGGTGCAGAGCTACGCCGACAGCTTCCAGCTCCTGGTCTGCTTCGCCGCCGAGCGCCTCGGCGTGCGCCCGTGCCGCATCGAGGTCGAGCAGCTCACCGCACCGCTCATCCTCGACTTCCTCGATACTCTGGAGCGGGAGCGCAACAACACGATCGGCACGCGCAACGTACGCCTCGCGGCGTTCAAGTCATTCTTCCGCTACCTCGAGTTCCGCGTACCGGCCTGTCTCGACCTCGCGCGCCAAGTCCACGCGATTCCAACGAAGCGCGGCGATGAAGCGATGGTCGAATCGCTGAACCGTGACGAGGTGTGGGTCCTGCTCGATGCGCCCGACCCGACGACCGCCGCCGGTGTCCGGGACCGGGCGATGCTGCACCTGACCTACGCCGCGGGCCTCAGGGTCTCCGAACTGATCGGGCTGATGTACACCGACCTCGCACGCCCGCACCTCGATACCGTGCGCGTGACCGGAAAAGGGCGGCGCGAGCGCGTCCTGCCCCTGTGGAAGGAGACCCGTGCGGCTCTCCGGGACTGGCTCTGCGTCCGGCCTGACACCGGCCAGGACCACCTCTTCCTCAACGCACGGGGCAAGGCCATGACTCGGCATGGCTTCGCCCACCGTCTGGAGCTGCATGCGACGACCGCCCGGCAGCGGATGCCGTCGATGACCGGCAAACGCATCTTCCCGCATCTTCTGAGGCACAGCTGTGCTGCCCATACCCTGGAGGCGACCGGCGATATCCGCAAGGTGTCACTGTGGCTCGGCCACGCCAGCATCCAGAGTACGGAGATCTACCTGCGCAGCGACCCGATCGGGAAGCTCGAGGTACTCGCAGCAAGGGTCCCTCCGGCGGGTGCACGACATCATTGTGAGATGAGCGTCAGGCGGCATTTGCGGCACGTCGCTCCCAGAAGTCCTCGAAGCGTCCGCTGAGGATGCAGCAGCGCAGCGCGATGATGGCGTTGGCCCCGGCGACGGTCCAGCGCATGCCGGCGCGCTTGAGCCGGTCGCCGATCTGTTTGCATCCGGCCTCGACGACGCCCGACGAGACGCACAGGCCCCTGGCGCGGAACTGCGGATAGCGCATCCGGTGGCGGTTCCCGAACAGGTAGTGAATGCACCGTCGCGCCTCGGGCGTGGTCTCGACATGGATGCGCAGCGCGGCGACGACGGCGCACAGCCGGCCGGCGTCCAGTTCGGCACGCCGGTCCCTGGCCCACCGGTCGGCCAGGTCGGTTCCGGGGCCGTGGATGGCCTTGGCGACGTCGCACAGGTGCTGCTTGGCGTGGTAGATATCAACGATCTCGATGGCGCCGGGAAAGTGCTCGGCGGCCAGGTTCCAGATCCACGCGGCGCCGTCGCCGATGACGACACGCTGGGCCGCAGAGTCGAAACCGCGCCGTATTGCCTCGCGATAGGCCCGTTGTGCGAAGGCGGCCGGCTGCGGGTCGGTGTCGCGGCTGGCCGCGCTTTCGACCGCGGCGTTGTAGCTGACCGACCCGCGGTCCCGCACGGGGCGGCCTTGTGTGTCGCGCCCTTCGGCCGTCCACACGGTGGCCAGCTTGACCTCGCGGGTCTTGGCCGAACCGTCGGGCTGCTTGCCGCGGCGGCCTTCGACCTCGGTTGGGCGCACCGGCACGCCGGTGCCGTCCAGCCCCAGGTACATCGTCGGCGCGGTCGCCGCGGCGGTCTGCTCGGTGACCGAGCGCTCGTCGTCGGCGATGTCGCGTCCGAGCGCCTCGGCACAGCGCTCGACCTGCCGGGTCTCGACATCCACC
Source organism: Vicinamibacterales bacterium (assembly GCA_965222905.1). GTDB lineage: Bacteria > Acidobacteriota > Vicinamibacteria > Vicinamibacterales > UBA8438 > WTFV01. Next base: position 1,492,562 of record OZ244976.1, read on the forward strand.
CCGGCCAGGGCGGTCAACCACTCGCTCGCCTTGGCGAAGCTGCCCTCGGCCGCCGTCAGTCCCACCAGCCGCATGATGGCCGGTGACAGCGAGCTACCTTGCAGACCCAGGGCCTGGTCGCGCGGACACACCCCGCTGCGGCAGGCGTCGCAGTGGTAGTAGGCGCGTTGCAGGGTAACCGGCCCCAACAGCGTGGTGAACGTCTTCGGGCGACGGCCGGCGTAGCGCGCCCGCCGGCCGCAGGCGCATGCTGTGGTCGAACCCGAATGGTCGGAATCGTCTGCGTTGAAGCGCTGCGCCATCCACTGCGCGGCGATGTCGAGGGCTTGGTGACGGACCGCCTGTTCGAGGGCCTCGAAGTCCGCCACCTCGGCGCACCCGGGACCGACGAGCGCATCGACTTCGGCCCCGATAGCGGCTACGAGCGCTGCGCCCCAGCCGCTTCTACGACCCGGGTCGCCGTGGCGAGCGCGCGGCGGCGAACCGTCTGCAGGAGCGTCTCGAAGTCCTGCGCATTCACGCTCCCCCGCCTGAGGAACGCGTCGACATCGGTCTCGACCGCCGACTTCAAGGCGGCGAACATCTCCTCCTTGAAGCCCCCTTTTTCGGCCGCGCCAGCGAGCGGTTCCGTCAACTGCGCCTCGGGCATGGTCGGAGTCCTCCTACCCGAGGAATCGGACGATCAGCGCTCGCTCGATACCCCCCCTACGAAAAAACCCTCACTTTCTTGTCGTGCACCCCCCTCCGGCGCTCCATTACTGTGCGCTCAACATTAATGTCATAATGTTGAGCTCAACATTATGACATTGTCCCCTTCAGCCCGAGGATAAGCCGGTCGTTGAAGACGTTCGGATCGTACACGCCGTCGGCATCGCCAATCAGCGTGTCGGTGATGCCGCACAGGTCGAGCAACCGGTACCAGTCGGCGTTGTTGCGGGCCAGCCGCGAGACTTCCAGGCCGAGGAGAATGCCGACGTGTCCGAGGGCGACCTGCGCGGTCATGCGGGCGAAGCCACCACGCCCCTGCGTGGTCGCGCCGGACAACCCCAGGTCCTCGTCGAGCACCGTGATCTGATCGGCGCGCCACCCGCAAACGCAAGCTCCTGCAAGGACATCGCGACCAACGCAGCCCGAAAGAGGCTGCTGGTCCGGCCGAGGGCAAGGGCACCAGCGGTGTCGAGTGCTCGGAGCCGCGCGAGCACGAAAGCCACGCCGAAACGGCCTCCGGCACGATGCAGGTTGTGGGTCTGGGCTGCGCGCGGCGCGGTCACGACGGCTTGCATCGGCTCGATGCCGCGCTGAACCTGCTGCCGGAGCGCTACTGGGTCGAGATGCGCCGCCGCGTGACCCTCGCGACCGCCTCGCGGGCACCACCGCGTACGCCCTGGAAGCCACCGTGGTACTCGACATCATCCACGTGGCAGCGGCGACGCGGCGTGCGGTGCTCGTCGCCGGCTCATCGAAGGGCCTGTCGGCATTTGGTCCGCGACCCGATGGGAGACGACCGGCGCTCAGCCGCCGCGGGTAGCCGGAGCCTTGATGCGTACTGAGGAAGCACCTGGCCAGCGCGGTGCTGGCGCGCGGCCTGGACAAGCGGCGGTTACGGGAGCGTTGAGCCATGCAAGTTGTTCCCCGCCGCACCGCTCCACCCGCCCCGGCGCCCTATGCGGCGGCGGAGGCTTCTTTCGCGGAGACCAAAGCCTACCTTTCTTCGCGCGAGGCCCTGCAGATGCGTGAGAGCGACCTCGAACGGGAGTTGAACCGGCGTGGTCAGGAGTTGATGCGCAAGCTCCTGCAAGGGCACCTCGACCAACGCAGCCCGGGGGAGGCGGCGGGTCCGGTCGAGGGGGCCGACGGTGTCGAGCGTTCGGAGCGGCGGCTGCACGACCGGCAGTTGGAGACGACCTTTGGCACGGTGGCGGTCGAGCGCCTGGGCTACGCGCATCCCGGTCACGACAGTCTGCATCCGCTCGATGCGTCGCTGAACCTGGCGGCTGAGCGTTACTCGCTCGAGGTGCGCCGCCGGGTGGCGGAAGCGGCCGCATCGCGGTCGTTCGACGAAGCGCTGTTCGAGCTGTCTCGCCATAGCGGGGCCCAGGTGCCCAAGCGTCAGGCGGAACAGTTGGTCGCTCGCGCGGCTGAGGACTTCGACGCCTTCTACGCGGCGCGCCGAGCGGCGGCGGGCGAGCCGGTCCCCGACGAGTCGGTTGTGGTGCTCACCTTCGACGGCAAGGGCGTGGTGCTGCATCACGAGGACCTGCGCGAGGCGACGCGCAAGGCGGCCGAGAGGCGCCGGCGGCAACGCGAGCAGCTCTCCCCGTTCAACCGCCTGCAGCCGGGCGAGAAGAAGCACTCGAAACGTATGGCAACGGTGGCCGCCGTCTACGCGGTCGCGCCGTTGGTGCGCAGCCCGGAGGATTTCCTGCAGAGCCTGATGCCCCGACAGCCGGCGGCCAAGGCCAAGGCTAAAGCGAAGAATCGGGCCAAGACCCCGGCGGTGCGTCCTCGCCCGGTGGCCAAACGGGTCTGGGCGAGCCTCGAACACGATCCGGCCGAGGTGGTCGCCGAGGCGATGCTGGAAGCCGAGCGCCACGACCCGGAGCGCGTCAAGCGCTGGGTCGTGCTCGTCGACGGCGCCGAGACGCAACTCGCCCTCGTCGAAGCGGGCGCCGCCGCCTACGGCGTCGACGTGACGGTGATACTCGACATCATCCACGTGGTCGAGTACGTCTGGAAGGCGGCGCAGGTATTCCATGACGAGGGCAGCCCCGAGTTGGCGTGCTGGGCGTGGACGCGCGTGCGAGACATTCTCGAGGGCAAGGCGAGGCGGGTGGCGGCGTCGATGCGGCGTGCGGCGACCGTCGCCGGCCTCTCGCCCGACACCCGCAAGCCGGTGGATACGTGCGCCGACTACCTGCTCAAGTACGCACCGTATCTGCACTACGACCGCTATCTGGCCGCGGGCTATCCCATTGCCACCGGCGTGATCGAAGGAGCGTGCCGGTACCTGGTCCGCGACCGGATGGAGTTGACCGGAGCCCGCTGGCGGCTGGTCGGCGCCGAAGCGGTCCTGAAGCTGAGGGCGCTGCGAGCCAGCGGCGACTTCGATGCGTACTGGGACTTCCACGAAGCGCGCGAGTACGAGCGGAACCACGCCCAGCGCTACGCTGACGGGATAGCACCGCCGGTCAGCGAGCCGCCCCCATCGCCCTCCTCACCTCGCCTTCGCCGGGTCAAGTAGCTCTTGCCATGCCGCTCGCAGCCCCTCCTGGACCCCTCTGGACCGCCGACGCAAAAGAGCCGCACCCATCAGGAGGTGACGCATGGAAGTCTTGCATGCCCGGTGCGCCGGGTTGGATGTCCACTCGCGGCGCGTGAACGCGTGCGCGCGCATCGCGGCGGGCCGGAAGGTCACGACCGAGCACCGGGAGTTTGCGACCACGACGGCGGGTCTGCTCGCACTGGCGGCCTGGCTGACCGAGGCGGGCTGCACGCACGTGGCGATGGAGGCGACCGGCGTGTACTGGAAGCCGGTGTGGCACGTCCTCGAAGACGAAGCGTCGTTCACGCTGGTGCTCGCCAACGCGCAGCACATCCGGAACGTTCCGGGCCGTAAGAGCGACCGCAACGACGCGGCCTGGATCGCCGACCTGTTGGCGCACGGGCTGATTCGGGGCAGCTTCGTGCCGCCGGCCCCGATTCAGGAACTGCGCGACCTGACGCGAACCCGCAAGCAACTGGTCCGCGAGATCGCGCGGCACACGCAACGCCTGCAGAAGACGCTCGAAGACGCGAACGTGAAGCTGACGCGCGTGGTCACCGACATCCTGGGCGTCAGCGGCCGGGCAATCTTGGCGGCGCTCATCGCCGGGGAGACCGATCCCGAGCGGTTGGCTGATTGCACCAACGTCCGCGTGAAGGCCAGCCGCGCGGACATCGTCGCCGCGGTGCACGGCCGGGTGACGGCGCACCATCGCTTCCTGCTGGATCTGCATCTGGGGCAGATCGATGCGTTACGCGCCGCCGTGCAGAAACTGGAGCAGCAGGCCGACGAGGTGCTGCGCCCTTTTCGCGAGGCCGCCGAGCGGCTGACGACGATGCCCGGGGTCAGTGAGACGGTCGCGCGGGTGATCATCGCCGAGGTCGGCGTGGACATGACGCGGTTTCCCGATCCGGGCCATCTGGTCTCGTGGGCGGGCCTGTGCCCGCGCCTGGACGAGAGTGCGGGGAAGCGCCGCTCGACCCGGATCCGTCACGCAACGCCGTGGCTGAAGACAGCGCTGGTCCAGGCCGCGTGGGCGGCGACCCGGAAGAACGGGAGCTATCTGCAGGCGCAGTTTCGACGGCTCAAGGGCCGGCGCGGCCCGAAGAAGGCCATCATGGCGGTCGCCGCTTCCATGCTGACCGCCGCCTACTTCATGCTCCGCGACGAGACGGACTACCACGACCTCGGCGGCCGGTACCTGGCGAACCGCGACAAGCACCGCGTCACCCAGCACCTCATCCGGCGTTTGCAGAGCCTCGGCGTCGAGGTCGAAGTGAAGACCGCCTGAGTCAGTGATCACCGTGAGTTTCTCTGTAGTTCCCCACCCGGCCTTGCCGGACCCCGCAGCATGAAACCGGGGCGCAGCGTGGCGGCGGCCCGGCACCGAGGCGCGCGGATTCAGCCGGCCGGAGTCTGTCGTGACCACGAGTTTCTTCTTAGCCCAAGTTTAACGGCCGTAGTACTAAGTAACGGGGAATCAGCAGTTTACGCCGACAAGAACGCTCGAGTGGCACTACAAACGCGCGCGAACCGGGGAAAGATAATCGGTCAGATGGTCGTCTTGCGGACGCCTCCCGGATGCGAGTCGACGCCGAGCGCGTCGTAGATGGCCCGCTGTTCGGGTTCGGCTTGCGTGGCCGTGCGCACGTGCAGCGTGCGCCCGTCGGGGCGACGGAAAGTGGCGGTGACGCGCTGCTGGCCTTCCAGGATGCGGCGTAGCGTGGTCCAACTGGCGTGTTCGCCGTGCGCGCGCAGCCGGGTGCGGATGACCTGCACGAGCTGGTAGGCGATGACGGTGATGAACAGGTGGCCGTCGGCCCGCCGCGGGGTGTGGTGGTAGATGGGACGCAGGCCGAGTTCGGACTTCAGCGCGCGGAACGGCCTCCACGTCGGTGAGCGTGGTGTAGGTGCGCCACAAGGCGTCTTCGTCCCAGTCGGTCTCGCTGCTGCGCAGGCAGTAGACGCCCGGATGGGTGGCCATCGAGCCGTCCTGGGGGCGGCGGGTCCAGGTGACGGCGACGGCCTTCTCACCGGTCTGGTCGGGGGCGACCTCGATCTGGTAGTGCGCGGCGACGCGGGTGTGCTTGGCTTTCAGTCGCCCGATGCGCTGCCAGACTTGGCCGAGGCGCTTGTGGGCGCGGGGGCGCGACAGCCCCTCGTTGAGTTTGGTGAGGGCGGCCTCGAAGCGGGCGGCGAAACGCTCGACGATGGCCCGCTCCTTGTGGGCTCGCTCTTCGGAGTAGCAGTACAGGCGCGCCTCGTCGGGGTCGGTCGAGACGACCTTGTGCAGATGCACCGTCTGGTTCGACTGCGTGCGGACCGACACGGCGGCATCGGCGTCGAATTGCCGGTGGCGTTCGCGGCTGACGACCAGATAGCGGTAGCCGTGGTCGCGCAGCCACGTGATGCAGGCCTCGGTGGCGACGCCGCGGTCCATCACCACCAGGGCGCCAGCCGGCGCGTCGAGTGCCTCCAGCATGCCGGCCAGCGTGCGGTGTTCCCTGACGTTACCGGCGAAGACCTTCGAGCGACGCACGAAGCCGCTGGCGTCGAGCATCAGGCCCAGGGTCAGCAGCGGACAGTCGCTGCGCTTCTCCTTCGAGTGCCCGCGCTTGGCCTGCGGCTGCGCGCCCGCCTCGCCTTCGAAATAGGTGTTGGTCAGGTCGTAGAGGGTCACCGTCGGCTGCAGGTCGAACAGCCCCATCGCCCGCTCGAACAGATGCGCCTCGATCGCCTCGCGATGCTTCACCAGCGCGTCCGAGGCGCGGTAGAGCTGCATCGGGCTGACGGTCTCGAAGTCGACGCCGAGCAACTCCCCGCGGCCGCTGCGTTCCTGCAGCCAGCGGTGGGTCGCGCGCTCCGACGCCGGCTGGGCCAGGCGTCCGACGCCGGCGCCGGCCGCCGCCGCGCGCAACGCGCCGTTGACACCCAACTCGGCCAGCAGCGCCGGCAGGCCCAATTGCTCCAGCGCCCACAGGCCGACCTGTTCGACCCCGACGCTGCGGGGGCGGACCAGGCGCAACGAGTCGACGTCGACCGGCTGCACGTCTGTCGGCCCGGCGGCCGCTGCCCCCGCCGGTGTGCCGCGGGCGACCAACTGTGCGGCTATCCGCTGCGCTTCGTGTTCGACGGCGGTCGGGCAATCGGCCACCAGGGGCGTCTGGCCGGCCAGGATGTCGTCGATGCGGGAGCACAACAGCGGCCATTGTGCCTGGGAAATGTCGAAGTGGCGTCCGAGATTGAGCAGGGTGCGCTGGCGGACGGCGTTGTCGATGCGCTCGGAGTGGACGAGGCGATGAGAGAAGTAGGTCTGTCCGTCTTCGGTCCGCCGGGTTTGGGTGCGCCGAATGAACATGCGCCCACGATAGCGGTTGCACGTTCCCCGAAGCAATACTTATTTAACGATTATGGCACTACATTACGCTCCGCCAGCCATCGCTCCTTTAGAATCAACAAGTTACGGGTCTGCGATCCCCGAAATATCACCCAAGTCGACAAAATCGTCGGGAATCTCGTTAAAGATGGGTTAGTTCCCCACCCGGCCTTGCCGGACCCCGCAGCATGAAACCGGGGCGCAGCGTGGCGGCGGCCCGGCACCGAGGCGCGCGGATTCAGCCGGCCGGAGTCTGTCGTGACCACGAGTTTCTTCTTAGGGCCGGCGCAAGAATAACATCCGTTTTTTCGTTACATGGGTTCGATGGTGTAGTTCCATTTGGGCATTGAGCTGTCGGGTGTGATGCGTAGCTCCCGCATCTGGGCATCTGTGACCTTGACGCCGGTCTTGTAGGTCTTGCGCACCAGGTGCGCGCGCACGCGCAGCCCCGTGGCGGTGCGTGTGGTGCGCAGGTATTTCAGGATGGTCTCGTAGCTGTCCAGCGGGCGGGCGGCCCAGTTCTTGGTGACCTCGCAGAACAGGCGGTGTTCGATGGGGTTCCACTTGGAGGTGGCCGGCGGGTAGTGGGCCACGGTCACGCGCAGGCCGTGCCGGTTGCAGAGGCGGTGCTGCAGGTTGAATTTCCAGGCGCGCGCCGTGCAACTGTTGCTGCCGCCGCCGTCGGCCAGGATCTGCAACGCGTTGGCGTCGGGATAGTGCTTGCGGCCCTCGGTGCGCCACCATTTCTCGATGCAGTCGACGGCGAACGCCGGGGTGTCGGCGGTCTGGCCGACGAAGACGGTGCCGGCGTTGGCCCGCGGGTCGTAGATGCCGTAGGGGATGGCGAGTCCCTCAGCGTCTGAGCGAAAGTCGTGGTCCTTGACCCGTTCGGGGCTCCGATCCCACTTGGCGCCGGGATTGCGGAACGCGCCGACGAGTTCCTTCTTCTTGGTGTCGACGCTGATGACCGGGACGTTGTCGGCGGCGCAACGCTCGCGCAGTTCGGTGATGTTCCGGAACTGGTCGTCGCGCCTCGGATGCGAGGCGCCGGCGAGCTTCTTGTGGTTGACGCGCAGCGAATAGCCCATCGCCTTGAGCAATCGAGCGACCGTCCGGGGGCAGATGTCGATGCCGAGCGCGCACAGTTGGTCGGCAACCTTGGCGGTCGTACGGCGTGTCCACTTCAGGCCGCTGACCGGGTCGCCGGCCGTCTCGTGGTCCATCAAGGCTTTGATGCAGGCAATGACTTCCGGCGTTTTTTTTCGGTTGGTGTGCGTCCGCCGCCCGCGCGCCGCACCCGGTCGACCTCGACGTCGCGCTCGACCAGTTGCCGCCGTCCGGCGGCAACCGTCGACGGGTCGATGCCGAGCAGCCGAGCGATGCGCCGGTCGCCGCCCCACCCGCACTTGAGCGCTTCGAGGCCGGCGAACAGACGCCGCTGCCGCTCGTCGAGCAGGCTGGCGAACAATACGATGGCGGCCCGCAACTCTTCGGGCATCAGGTCGGCGTCGGGCAGGGGTTGTCCGAGTCCGGGCGTGGCCAGCAGCAGGCGTCTGGCGCGCACCTGGTGCGTCTGCTGCGGTCGGTCGGCCGCGCAGTAGAGGAACTGGCCGGCGAGCTTGTGCCGTGTCAGCCGCGCGTCAGCGACGAGCTTGCGCAGCGCGTCCTGGGTGCCGACACCGAGCAGATTGTCCAACTCGTCGGCGAAGTGTCCGGCTTCGGCGTGATTGACGAACGTTTCGGCGGTTGCGATCAGGGTGCCGGCGCGGGAGAAGCGGACCCCGGCGAAGGACCACAGGCCGCGCTCGTCGAAGTCGGCGAGTGCGTCGAGGGTGTAGTAGCCGCCGCGATGCGAGTAGCTGGTGCGGGCGTCGATGTCCTTGAGCTTGCGGAACGCGGTGCGCCTGCTGGCGCGCGCGCCGAGCGTCGCCATGACCTCGGCCAGTGAGGCGACGGTCTGGTTGCGGAGCAGGGCGATGATCGTGTCGGCGGAGAACTGGGTTGGTCTCATTATGGCACCATTACGGGTTCACATTCCCGCAATGATGCCATAACCCGGACGCGCCGCACCTCTCAGAATTCAGAAAATCTCCGTCCTGGCGGGACTGGTCGCCGATCACGAGAGGTTGCCCGGCCCGTGTGCTCTACTGCGAGACTACAGGCACTTCTAGGAACTTATTTTCGCGCGGACCCTTAGTTCTCCACCCGGCGGTGCCGGACCCGCGTAGGTATGAAACCAGGGCGCGACGAGGCGACAGCCGGGTGCCGGGGGGTGCGGATCAGCCGGCGGGAAGGCTGCTGAGCCCACGAGTTTCTCTGTAGTTCCCACCCGGCCCTGCCGGACCCCGCAGCATGAAACCGGGGCGCGGCGTGGCGGCGGCCCGGCACCGAGGCGCGCGGATTCAGCCGGCCGGAGTTCTGTCGTGACCACGAGTTTCTCTGTAGATGGCTTTTTCGCCTATTCATAGGCGTTCGTGCTCGCGGACGATCCCTCTTCGGTTCGCTTTGCGCGGGGACAGCGCCCACCCGCCTCTTTTCGGGCAGCCAGCCCGGCCTGATCACGGCGCCTGGGCGCTTCGGCCTGTCCCCTCCGGCGCGCCCCCCTGGACATTCGCGCGGCGTTTTGGTACGGTGTTCGTGGGGAAGGGAGACGCCTCTGCGATGGCCGTGGCGACGACGAGATTCTCGGGACGTGCCTTCAGCGTGCAAGAGGTGACGCTGATTCGCGAGATTGTGCGGGACTGTTCGGGCTTGAGCCGGATGGAGCTGGCGCGCACCGTGTGCGAGCTGTTGCGGTGGCGGCGCCCGAATGGGAGGCTGAAGGCCCGGGAGTGCCGGGAGTTCCTGGAGCGGCTCGACGCGGGTGGTGCGCTGGTGCTACCTGATAAGCGCCAGGGCCGCGCGGTCGGTTCGGTCACCCGCGTTCCCCGGACGGCCGCGGGGGAGCCGGGGCGCCCGCTCCTGGGCAGCGTGCGCGATGTCGAGCCGCTGCAGGTCGAGTTGGTGCGCGAGCCCGCCCAGCGGCTGCTGTTCCGGGAGCTGGTGGGACGCTACCACTACCTCGGGCACACGGTCCCGTTCGGCGCACACCTGCGCTATCTGGTGTTTGCTTCGAGGCCGGCGCGGGCGGTGGTCGGCTGCCTGCAGTTCTCCAGCCCGGCGTGGCGCATGGCGGCCCGGGACCGCTGGATCGGCTGGGACGATCGGACTCGGGCGCGGAATCTGCAGCACGTGGTCAACAACAGCCGCTTCCTGTTGCTGCCGTGGGTCGCGGTGAGCAACCTCGCCAGCGCCGTCTTGGCGCGCGGCCTCGGGCAGTTGGCGGTGGACTGGCCGCACCACTACAAGCTCGAGCCCTGGCTCGTGGAGACGCTGGTGGACCCTCGCCGCCACCACGGGGGTTGCTACCGCGCCGCCAACTGGGTCGCGTTGGGCGCCACCAGCGGTCGAGGTCGCATGGACCGGCACGGCCGCCGTGCCGGTGAGGCGCCCAAGACGGTCCTTGTCTATCCTGTGGTCCGAAATGCGAAGCGGCGGTTGCGGGAGAGTTGAGCGATGCGAGCCGTCGCCCACAGCGCCGCTCCCCCCGACCAGGCACCGTATGCGGCGGCGGAGGCCGCCTTCGCTGCGGCCAAAGCCTACCTCTGTTCGCGCGAAGCCCAGCAGATGAGTGAGAGCGACCTCGAACGGGAGCTGCACCGGCGGGGCCAGGAGTTGATGCGCAAGCTCCTGCAAGGACACCTCGATCAACGCAGCCCGGGGGAGGCCGCCGGTCCGGTCGTGGGAGCCGACGATGTCGAGCGCTCGCAGCGGCGCGTGCACGAACGCCACTTGGAGACCACCTTCTCGCAGAAGCCCCTTGGGCCGCCGACGAAGAAGAGCCGCACCCCCTCCTGATCGCAAAGGCGCTGGCGTGGAGTCCGCCGGTACGAAATCTACAGGGCGCGCTCACCGGAACATCTCCGGTCTCGCAATACGGGGTGCTCGCGGGACTCCGGGTCCAACTAGAGAACGGGCTCTTGGCACCATAGAGAGAACGACCTCTGTGCCAGCGCCAAGCCCGTACACGATATCCTGTTTCATGAATACGTGGGTCCGGCGCCGCCGGGTGGAGAACTAGTAAGAAACTCAGAGCGCCCTCCCTGTTCAGGCGGCCTTCACTTCGACCTCGACGCCAAGGTTCCGCAGACGCCGGAGCAGGCTCTGGGTGACGCGCTGCTTGTCGCGGTTCGCCAGGTACCGGCCGCCGAGGTCGTGGTAGTCCGTCTCGTCGCGAAGCATGAAGTAGGCGGCGGTCAGCATGGAGGCGGCGACCGCCACAATGGCCTTCTTCGGGCCGCGCCGGCCTTTGAGCCGTCGAAACTGCGCCTGCAGATAGCTCCCGTTCTTCCGGGTCGCCGCCCACGCGGCCTGGACCAGCGCTGTCTTCAACCAGGGAGTCGCGTGACGGATCCGGGTCGAGCGGCGCTTGCCCGCACTCTCGTCGAGGCGCGGGCACAGGCCCGCCCACGAGACCAGATGGCCCGCACTGGGGAACCGGGTCATGTCCACGCCGACCTCGGCGATGATCACCCGCGCGACCGTCTCACTGACCCCGGGCATCGTTGCCAGCCGGTCGGCGGCCTCGCGAAAAGGGCGAAGCACCTCGTCGGCCTGCTGCTCGACTTGCTGCACAGCGGCGGTCAGCGCATCGATCTGCGCCAGGTGCAGCTTCAGCAGGAAGCGATGATGCGCCGTCACCCGGCCGTGCACCGCGGCGACGATGTCCGCACGGTCGGCCTTCAGGCGCCCCTTGGTGCAATCAGCCAACCGCTCGGGATCGGTCTGCCCGGCGATGAGCGCCGCCAGGATCGCCCGGCCGCTGACGCCCAGGATGTCGCTGGCCACGCGCGTCAGCTTCACGTTCGCGTCTTCCAGCGTCTTCTGCAGGCGCAGGGTGTGCCGCGCGCTCTCACGGACCAGTTGCTTGCGGGTCCGCGTCAGGTCGCGCAGCTCCTGGATCGGGGCCGGCGGCACGAAGCTGCCCGGGATCAGCCCGTGCGCCAACAGGTCGGCGATCCAGGCCGCGTCCTTCCGGTCGCTCTTGCGGCCCGGAACGTTCCGGATGTGCTGCGCGTTGGCGAGCACCAGCGTCAACGACGCTTCGTCTTCGAGGACGTGCCACACCGGCTTCCAGTACACGCCGGTCGCCTCCATCGCCACGTGCGTGCAGCCGGCCTCGGTCAGCCACGCCGACAGTTCGAGCAGCCCCGCTGTCGTGGTCGCAAACTCTCGATGCTCGCTCGTGGCCTTCCGACCGGCCGCGATGCGCACGCACGCGTTCACGCACCGCGAGTGGACATCCAGCCCGGCGCACCGGGGATACAAAACTTCCATGCGTCACCTCCTGTATCGCGAAGTGCTGGCGTGGAGTCCGCCGGTACGGAATCTAGAAGACGCGCTTCCCGGGCGATCCGGTGTCGCAATACGGGGTGCTCGCGGGACTCCGGGTCAAACTACGAAACGGGCTCTCGGCACCATAGAGAAACCGACATCTGTGCCAGCGTCACGGCCTACACAATATACTTGTTTCATCGATGCGTGGGTCCGGCGCCGCCGGGTGGGAAACTACGAAGAAGAGCCGCACCCAACGCCTTTCAGCGTGAGCGCGAGAACGCAGCAGACTCCGATCATGGCATCCTCCTCCGGGATGAGGCGCGCTACCCGATGTCCCCCATCGGTCAGGATGAACTAGTGTCCTGCCTCTCAAGTTCGATGCAGAACTCCTCGCCGTTCAGGACCGCGGAGACGCCATTGATTACTCACCAAGGTGCAGACCAAATTGTGTCATGTGTCTCCGGGACGGCACACTAGTGCTGCGCCATGATTAAACGTTCGGGTGTGCGGTGCTGTGATTCGTCGATGATTGCTCGCTGTAGCCCATGTCCGTACGTGGCGTCGTCGGACGGACCCATCCGGACCAGGAAGCCCTCCTCATGGACCGCCCGATGGTGCCGGCGGCAGAGCAGCACGAGGTTGTCGAGCCGGGTCGGACCGCCGTCGGCCCAGTGCCGGACGTGGTGGGCGTCGCAGCGCCGCGCATTGCAGCCGGGGAACCGGCACTGGCGGTCCCGCGCCAGCAGCGCCCGCCGGAGCGCCGGCGGGATGGTCCGGGTCTTCCGCCCCACATCGAGGACCGAGCCGTCCGCGGCGTGTCGCATCACGACCGCCCCGGCATCGCACGCCATGCGGCGGGCGGTTTCCGCCGACACGCGGAGCCCCTCGGCGTCCTCGAGCGTGGCGTGCCCAGCGAGAGCGGCCCGTGACGCCCCGGCACGAAGCGTCTCCGCGGAGACGTCCGCTACGTCGGTCCGCCGCGCCTCCAACGAAACGCTCGCCTGCCCGCCGGCTCCGGCCGGCCGCGTCTCCGCGGAAACGTCTCGAGCGGCGACATCACCGACGCGAGCGCCACCGGCACCATCACCAACCATGACGCGCTGCCGAAGGCGCTGATCGCACGGTTCGGCCGCACCGCGGCGGTGCACGTCGTCGAACAGGTCGAAGAACGCGTGAACGCGCCGCGAGCACCAGAACGCGATGGCCCGTCCGATGAACGGGGGCGGCTCGGGCGGAATTCAAGGACTGCACCCGGGTGGCGCCTACGACGGCGGAATGGGCATGGGCCTCGGCGGCGACAGGCTGCTCGGCGGCTCCAGCTTCGCGCTGAACCGGGCGACGTCGAGCGGCGGCGCGCCGGCAGGCGGGAGTAGAGTAGCAGGCAGCCGTTCGACTGCAGTCAGGCAGGGTGCGCTCCTGAACGCGCTACCATCGGTCGCCTTGACGCGGCGATTCCTGGCGCTGTGCGAGGACCACGGCTCAGAACGTCTCGCGGTCCGTCTCATCGCTGTGGGACGGAGCACAGGAGTGCCGGGGTTGCCTGCCGGCGACGACTGGACGGCGTGGGACGCCGACGAGTTGCGGCCGGCGGTCGACTTCAGCCTCAACCGGAACCTGGGCAACGGTTGACGACCCGAGACCGACGTCGGAGATGCTGAGGAAACTGCGGGAACAGGGCGCAGTGATGTGGGACCGCAGGCAGCCTTGGCTGGGTGTGGAAAGCAACGAAGAAGGCTGGCTGGTGGCCAGCGACAACCCGGACAAGAAAACATGGCCGACGCAGCCGTGGCCCGACGGCGCGGATCCGGTCGGAGAGGTTCGATGGGCCTGGTACAGCCTGCCATAGCAGCAGCGGGAGGCCTCCAGGGAGAGCTTCGTGACGGTGGTCAACAACGGCACCAGCCGTGGCAGCGAGCTCGGAGCACCACGACCGGACCAGGCGAAGGAACGCCACCCGAGCTAGAGTAGAGCGCATACGAGGAGTCGAGGATGCGAGAGCGACGCATCGGAATCCAGGAACTCGAGGCGAACCCGAGCAGGTGCCTCGAAGAGGTCAAGAGCGGCACGACACTAGTCGTGACCGACAAGGGATGCAGCGTGGCACGCGTCATTCCGGAGCCAGAGACCGTACAGCAGACGCGAGCGGCGCTTCAGGCCGCGGGAATCGCCTGGAGTGGGAAACGCCCGAAGAAACGGACGCCGTCGGTACAACTACGGGGCAACCGGACCATCAGCGACATCGTGCGGGAGAATCGCGGCTGATGGTGCTGTACCTGGACACGAGCGCGCTGCTCAAGCGCTACGTGGCGGAACCGGAATCAAAGAACGTCCTCGCCAAGATAGACGAGGCGAGAGCGATCGCAACGGCCCTGATCACGCGAGCCGAGGTGGCAGCGGCGCTCAGCAGAGCGCGACGAGAGACCCGAATAGACGTCGAGGAAGCACAACGAGCCGAGCAGGAGTTCATCGAGGACTGGGCGGATTTCGGCAGAGTTCCAGTCACGGAAGAGCTCGTCGGAGATGCAGCTCGGCTCGCGTGGACCCGCGAGCTACGGGCGTACGACGCCGTCCAGCTGGCTGCGGCAGTGAAGTGCCAGCCCATCCTGGCGAGATTCGGCGAGAATACGGTGTTCGGTTGCTTCAACAACCGACTGCGCCAAGCAGCAAGAGCAGAAGGCCTGGAGACCTGGCCGGATTGATCGGCAGACGAGAGCGAGAAGCCTTCTGGACGCCAACGCCTTTTCCCAGCCAACACCTCGGCGCGGGACAACCGGGCCACCGGCCCAGGATCGAGTCGACGCCAACCGGCCGCTGTGGTCAGCTGTCCCAATTCGTACGGCGCGTCTCGGTGACGACCTCGTACACGTGACGCAGGATCCACTGGTGCCGGGGGTGACGCCGGTGCGCGCGGTGCACCTGACCGAGCTGCGGCGGGCGCTGGGCGAGGCGTACGCGGCGGCGGGGCGGCCGGCGCCCGGCTACACGGACGCGGTTGTGACGGCGGGCGCGACGGCCATGCGGGCGGTGCACCTGCAGGAACTGCGCCGGGCGGCCGCGGCCCTGGAAGGAGCACCGGTTCCAACTGGACCATGAGGCAACTGGTTGCAGACGCACACCTACATCGTCCAGGTCACGGTGCTGGACGCCGCCGCGGGGCGGCACAAGTCCTCGATCGCGCTGCGGGTGCTCCCGCCCCCCGGCATTCAGGTCGCGATCGCGGCCAGCCCGTCCACCCCCATCGAAGACCAGCCGGTCACGTTCACCGTCGACGTGTCGCCGGCGACCGGTGCGCCGGCGGTTCGCGACGTGAGGATGGACTTCGGCGACAGGACCTCTACGTCGCTGGGGGCGCTGACCGGCCGCGGATCCGTCGCGCACGTCTACAAGAGAGACGGCAGCTACATCGTCACGGTGACGGTCATCGATGCCATGGACCGGCGGCACGCGTCATCGATTGGCCTCGTGGTCGTCGACGATGATTCCGAAAGCTGAGGTGTTCCGATGGGTACGACGACGCGGTCCAGGTTCGGCGCCGGGTCCGGGACGGTCGCCGCCGTCATCCTGGCGGCAACGGTGGCGGCGCCGGGGGTCGCGGCCGGCGAGATCCGGATCAGCATGGACAGGGGGCGCGTGACCCCTCATCGCGACCGATGCGCCGCTGGCGGACGTCCTTGCCGAATGGGCGCGGGTCGGCGGGACGCTCTCGCGGGCGCGGAGGTAATCGGCGCCGGCCCGCGGCGGCATCGTAGCTGCGACGGGACCGGCGGCCGACGACCACGCCGCTGCGCCGGCGGAGGCGCCCGCCCTCGTGCGCATGGACGAGCTGCAACGGTTGCTCAACGCCGCCGCGGATGCCGGGAGCGCGCCGCCCGACGCTGCGCCTCCGGCCCCTGCCGTCGTGTCGACACCCTTCCCGGGCATCGGCGCGGACCCGGGCTCGTCGCCCCTGCCGGAGCGCTGGCGGCGTGACCGGCGCCGGCCGTGAGTCTCGGGGTCGCGGCAACGCCGGCGCGCGTTGCGGAGGAACGATGATCTCACACGGGTCGTCAGGGGACCGCGTCCGAGTCCGCGCCGTCGGGCCAGGGGATCGGTTCATCGGCGGCGAACCGCCGCAGTACGTTCTCCGTGATCCGCGACACGTCGTTGTCGTAGTCGTTGTACGAGAGGCTGCCGCTCCACGCGATGGAGCTGGTCGAGAACACCGCGCCGCCGTTCGGGTATTCCAGATACGCCATGTCGGCCTTGACGAGGACGTTCTCGGTGCCCCCCTGGCGGGAATCCGACGTGTTGACCTCCTCGACTACGTGCTGGTACGCGTCCGAGTGCCCGAACGACGTCGCCAGAATCAGCGTGTGGGCCGGCGACCCCAGCGCGTAGTCGACCCGGTCGAGCTCCGAGCCGGCCGCGCCGACCTCGAGGACCAGCGACGGGTGCTCGCCGATCAGGGCGCTCTCGTCGAGACCTTCGAAGATGAACGCCGCGCGCGGATCGAAGCTGCCCGGCATCCGCCGGAACGGGGAGTTGCGGTCGAACCCCTGCGCGGTGAACCCGACGCCCACGAGCTTCTGGGGCGCCCGGCCGCGGAATCGCCAGAGTCCCCCGAACTCGCCGGTCGTGGCGTGGTAGGTCTCGCCCGGTGCGCCCTGCCAGTGCTCGGTGCCGTGCTCCCGGCGAACCTCGATGAACCGTCCCGTCGGATCCAGGCTGGTGATCCAGTAGAACCCGTTGCCGCCCATGTACATCAGGCGTCCGCCCCCGGTCAGGTAGGCCTCCAGGGCGTCGAGCATCTGCACCGACGTGTACTCGGGATGCGTCCCGGTCAGGATGACGTTGTACGGTTCGATCAGGTCCAGTCCCTCGAGGTGCAGGTCGTGGTCGGTGATGATGTCGACGTCGAAGCCTTTCGCGTCGAACCAGTCGACCAGGTGCGTGTCCGCCATGAACTGCCAGGGGTTGCGGGTGGTGATCTTCGGCCGCATGTTGGTGATCGGCCGTAGCGCCGACGAGTAGGTGATGCCGCTGCCGTCGTTGTGTGTCGAGTAGAGGCTCATTGGGCTCAGCCCCTCCGCCATGCTGCCGTAGGCCAGGTAGCTGAACGTGGGTACGAGGAACGCGATGCGGGCGGTGGCGGCGCTCCGTCGGGGCCGGACGAAGAACGGCACGTGGTCCTCGCTGGTCGAGGTTCGCAGGCGGGCGGCGTAGATGCCGCTCGCCAGATCGTCCGGGACCTGGAGCTGGAAGCCGGCGTCCCAGCCCGCGTCCACGAGGTCGTCGTCGTGGAAATAGATGGCGCTGTACCGATCGCGCGCCTGCTTGAAGTCCATCACCGTGGCGTTCCAGGTATGTCCCGTGACCGCGCGGGTGGGGGCGTTGACCGTCCGCCCGTGCAGTCCCTGCGGCGAGCGGTCGCTCACCGTCTCCGACTCGATGTCGGACGCCAAGTCCCAGTCGGCCAGCGCGTCGTCCGGCCCGCCGCCCCGCTCGATGGCGTCGATCTCGGCCGCGCCGAGGGTGCGAGCGTAGACGCGGGGGTTGTCGATCTTGCCGTTGTAGTGTCCCGCCGCCTCGCGCGCCTCGCCGCTTCCGCTCCAGTGCGCCGCCATCAGCAGCGGGAGCTCGTTCGGTGCGAGCGCGCGCATCGCGGTGGTCCGCTCCACCGTGGTCCGTGTCGGGTCACCCGGGAACGGTGTCTGCGGGCGCTGCACGAAGACCACCCGGCCGCCGTCGGCGTCGTAGCTCACCGCCACGAAGTACCAGACGGTGGGCACGCCGTGGGGCCGGGGTCTGGCGGCGCCGGGAATCGCTGAACGCCACGCGCGCAACGGCGTAACCGCGTGCAGCGTCTCGGTGGCGCCGTCCTCGCCGCCGAGCCGGAGCGCGAGCCGCCCGCCCTCGTCGATGAACACGCCGTAGCCGCCCTCCCCGTCGGCGGACCACTTGGTGACGATCCCCTGTGCGGATCGCTCCCCGAACGACACGCCGGGCGTCGTCGGCGCGACCCACGCGGTGACGGTGAAGCTCCCGCGGAGCCGGAGCGCCGGGTTGTCCGGCACGAGAACGTAGGAGCCGAACGGCAGCTCCTGCCGCCGGCCGTCGTACTCGCCGCTCACCGGGGTGTCGATCTCCGTTTCCTTCAAACCGGGCCCGTTCGGGTTGGTGTCGCCGTGAATCAGCCGCACGATGTCGGCCCGGTAGCGCGGCAGCTCGCTGCTGACCATGAACCGTATGGTCTCGCCCGGCTGGACGCTCAGGCGATTCGCGTAGCCGACGATGCCGCGCTCCCGCAGCATCGGCGGCACGTCGGTGGAGCCCAGCCGGTTGGTCTGGGCCGCTGGGGCGACGGCCAGGACGGCAACGGCCAGCGCCGTGACGGCCGGAACGCACGCGCGCATCCGAGTGGCGGCCATGGGGTGCCTCCCTCTCATCCTTCCGTGGTGGTCGCGGTGTCGCCCGGCGCGCCGCGGGCCATCGAGACGCCGTTCGTCAACGCATGATAGCCAGCCAGCCGCAGGATGCACACCGCTGATTGGTGACCGACGCGGCGGTGCACGCGTGATTCTGCCAGAATGCAGCGAACGCGGTTCGCGATGTTCGCCCACTGGTGCGCTGCCACGGCGCTGCCGGAGGCGAACCTGGAAGGGAGCTGGAGATGAAACGCCGGTTGCGTTGGTTCCTGACCACGTGCCTGCTCGGCATCGCGGTTGCCGCGCTGATGACGAACGCGACACCCGGCGTGCGAGCCCACGGGAGCGAGGCTCGCTACGTAATAGAGGTCGACTGGCCCCGGCCGCGCATCGCGCACACCTACGGCCTGAGCTATTCGGAGCTGGGTCCGGGCGCCTACCGCAACGAGGTCGAGACCCGCACGGTTGGCGGCCGGCAGTGCGTGGTCGGCGGGCTGATCGGTTTCGACGTCGATGACGACTACGCCTTCGATATCGACGAACCGGTTACCCTCACCCTGACCTACGCGCCGGCCCTCACGACACCGTTCACCGTCGTCTGGGATCGGAACGGCGGCAACAGCCGGGGCGTGATCGAGGTCCGGCCGGAAGCGGGCGAAACCCTGCGGAGCGTCACGCTGACCCTCGACCGCGCCCGAATGGCAGGCCACGGCACCCGGGGGATCGACATCGCCGCCGGCAGCCGCGAAGGGCTGGCCGTATGCGACATCGAGGTGTCCCGGAGCGGCACGACCGAGGCGCCGGCGGCGTTCGGCCGGTTCCGCCTCGAGGTGACCGACGCCGCAACGGGGCGTCCCATGCCCGCCCGCGTCGGTCTATTCGACTCGACCGGCCGGATGCCCCTGCCGTCGGACGACGCGATCCTCGTGCACCGCTACACCGACGAGGTCCGGAGACTCTGGGTTACCCCCCGCACCTTCTGGCCATCGCCGCACCGGCAGGCGTTCTACGTGAACGGCAGCTACGAGGCCCGGGTGCCGGCCGGGACCTACGAGCTGATCGTCACCCGCGGCATCGAGTACCGCATCCATCACGGGGAGGTCGAGATCCGGCCCGGCGAGACCAGCACCGTCCAGATCGCCCTCGACCGTTATATCGACCAGCCGGCACGCGGCTGGTACTCGGGCGACGCCCACATCCACATCCAGCGGGACACCGTCCGCGACGAGAACACATGGGCGCAGGTGGCGGCCGAGAACGTGCACGTCGGCAACCTGCTGCAGATGGGCAACATGGCCGGCACGCACTTCGGGCAGCCGGCATGGGGCGCGGCAGGCCGTTTCGAGCGGGACGGCCACGTCCTCGTCTCGGGCCAGGAGGATCCCCGGACCGTCCACCGCGGCCACACGATCCACCACAACCTGCAGCAGCCGCTTCATCTCGGCCCCGAGAGCTACTTCCTC
The DNA here is from genome assembly GCA_965222905.1 of Vicinamibacterales bacterium. Lineage (GTDB taxonomy): Bacteria > Acidobacteriota > Vicinamibacteria > Vicinamibacterales > UBA8438 > WTFV01. The sequence goes on from OZ244976.1 coordinate 1,512,443, forward strand.
TACCATCAGGTCTTCGAGCAGTCGCGCAGCCAGGGAGGCGTGTCGGGTTACGCGCACCAGGCGGAGCTGTTCAACGGGCGCCGCGGCATCGCGCTCGACGTCCCCTTCGGGATCGTCGACTTCGTCGAGATCCTGCAGCAGGGGAGGCTGCCGACGGATCTCTGGTACGGCTTCCTCAACCTCGGCTACAAGCTGCTGCCGGCGGCCGGCTCGGACTTCCCCTACATGGATCTGCCGGGCGTGGTGCGCAGCTACGTACAGATCGACGGCCCCTTCAGCGTCGACGCCTGGTTCGACGCCTTCCGGGCGGGCCGGCTCTACGTCACCAACGGTCCGCTGCTGGAGGTCACCGCCAACGGCGGGATGCTGGGCGACGAGCTGCACGTCCAACCGGGCGCGCAGGTGGAAATCGTGGCGGAGGCGTCGCTCAATCCGGACCTCGACCGGCTGGATCGCCTGGAGCTGGTCGTGCATGGCGAGCTGGTCGCCACCGAGTCGGCGGGCGGCCGGGACCGCGTCAGCCTGCGGACGACGGTGACCGCCGACCGCAGCCTGTGGCTGGCGGTTCGAGCGTTCGGCGAACGGCAGGAAGAGCGCAACATGACGGTGGCCCACAGTGCGCCCATCTACGTGATCGTCGAGGGCCGGCCGTTCTACCGGGACGAGCGCGTCCCGGAGCTGGTCGAGCTGCAACGGACCCGGCTCCAGGAGCTGCTGACCGAGGCGGTCGATCCGAATCGCGACCTCGAGCCCTGGGAGACGCGCAGCCTGCTCTCGGAGATGTGGCCCGGCCAGCGCCGGTTGCTCGCGCCTCGCATCGAGGAGGCGGATGCGCGTTACCGGGCCCTGCTGGCGGCGGTCGAGGACGCGCAACGCTGAGAACAAAGCGGGCGACCGCGGCGAGCCGCGGTCGTCCCCCGCTCACGCTGATCCGGCCTCCTGGTCAGAACGCGACACGGAACGCCAACTGCAGCGTGCGCGGCTGGTGCTCTCTGCCCGACGCGCGCCGGTCGCGGAACCGGCTCGACCGCTCCAGCGTGTTGTAGTCGTAGAACGCGGTGTTGAACGTGTTGAAGACCTCGAACACGCCGCTGATCCGAACGTCGTTCGGCAGCACGAAGTCCTTCGTGATCCGCAGGTCGAACGACTGGAACGGATCCAGCGCGAACTCGTTCCGCGGGATCAGGCTGTAGTCGGCCCGGATCCGGTTCCCGATCCCGGTCGGCCGGTAACCGGAGCTTGTCGACGTGTACTCGCCGGAGCCGAACCGGTAGAAGCCCGCGATCGAGACGTCGTGCGGCAGCGTCCAGATCCCGTTCAGGCGGAGCGTCTGCTTCTGGAAGTCGTTCGCCCGCCCCCAGTTGTCGTCGACGTTGAAGTGGTTCTGCAGCGACGAGCCGTACCCCGAGCTGCCGAGGTCGGTGTCGTGCTTGAAGAACATCACCGTGTAGGTCGCGCCCAACTGGAAGTTGTCCCGGTAGCGCCGGGTGAACGAGTTCGCCAGCGCCAGGTAGTCCGACTTCCCGCGCGTCGAGATCAGCCGGATCGGGCCGAAGTCGGGCCGCGGCCGCCCGAACCGTGCCGGGGGCAGGTTGAATCCGGTCGCCTCGTCGTAGAAGACGTTCGGGTCGCTCTGGGTCTCTTCGAACCGGCCCTCGTTGTAGATCAGATCCGAATCGAACGCCATGACCTCGTTGAGCTGCACCTGGAACCCGACGTTCGACTGCCAGACGTACGGCATCTGGGCGTCGTGGGCGATCACGTTGACGCTCTGCGGCGCCAGCGGGACGCGACCGGAAATGATGTCGTCGAACGTGGCGCCGCGCTGCGGATCATCGATGAACCCGGACAGGCCGTCGTTCGGATACGAGTTGAAGATGACCTTCTGCGCGTTCCAGAGCTGCTGGTCGAACGCCGGGTTCCCGCCGACGGTGGCGTAGAAGAGGCCGGTGCCGCCACGGATGACGACGTTGCCTTCACCGGTCGGGTCGAACGCGGCGCTGAACCGCGGCGCGACGTTGTTGAGATCGCGGATGTTGTTGCGATAACCGACGTTCTCTGTGAACAGCCCGTTGTCGATGACCAGCTCGGTTTCCTGCACTCCGGCCGGCGCCAGGTCTCCCCACGCCAGGTCGTAGCGCACACCGTAGTTCAGCGTCAGCCGGTCGCTGACCGTCCAGTTGTCGCCGAGCCAGGTCGCGAACATCGGCCGCGCCACGTCGTAGAAGTAGTCCTCGGCAAACGTCCGGTCGAACCGCTCGACGATCGAGTCGAGGCCGCTGAAGTCCCAGCGCTCCGGTTGATTCCAGAGTTCCAGCGGAACCCGGTCCGCGATGTCGTGCGGCAGCTCCGTGAAGAAGTACTGGCCGCGTTCCCGAGCTCTCCACTCGCCCCAGTCGCGCCCGTGCAGGTACTCCACGCCGACCTTCCAGGCATGGCCGCCGTTGACCCACGACAGGTCATAGCGGAACGGAGACTTGCCGTGGCGAATCTCCTCGTAGTAGTTCCACGGCGCGCCGACCGTCAGACCGGGGAAGCGGTACTCGGGCGCCGGGACGACCGGTTCCCACACCCACCAGAACTGGTAGTAGCCGACCTTCAGCTCGTGCAGCAGGTTGCCCTCGGTGACGTGGGTCCAGTTGGCCTGTCCGAACGCCGACCACGTCGGCCGCTTGGACATCCGGCTCGGATGGCTCGACGTCGAGCCGAAGAGGTCGTTGGGCCTGTTCTGCCGGTAGTAGTTCGCCCGGACGCTCAACCGATTCCGACTCGACAACTGGAAGTCGGTGCGGCCCATCAGCGAGTCCCGTTCGATTGGCGTGGAGAAGCTCATGATCTGGCCCGCCAATGCGTTCGGCGAAACCACCGTCGTCCCCGGCTCGCGCTCGCGCTCGTACGAGAAGAAGTAGTGCGCCCTGTCCTGGACGATCGGCCCGCCGAGGGTGCCGCCGAGCTGCTGGTTCTCGTAGGGCAGCACGTCGCCCGTGAACGGGTCCGCCGCGTTGAACCTGTCGTCGCGGAAGTAGCCGTAGAAGGTGCCGCTCGTATCGTTCGTCCCCGATTTCGTGATCGCGTTGACCTGGAGCCCCGCCGACCGCCCCTGGGTCACGTCGAACATGTCGGTGATCACCTCGTACTCCGCGATGGCGTCGCGGCTCATCCCGGGCTGCCCGAAGCTGGTGACCGAGGTCTGCTGGGTGATCTCCTGACCGTCGAGGTTGAGCTGGAACCGCGACAACTGGTCGATCCCGGGCGTGTTGCCGACGGTGTTGTTGGTGACGCCCTTCACCAGCATCGTCAGCTCCATCCAGTTCCGCCCGCTGATCGGGATCATGTCCATCTGGCGGCGGTCGACATTGCCGCTCACGTCGGCCTGTTGGAAGTCGATCAGCGGCGCTTCACCGGTCACCGTGACCGTTTCCTGGACCGTGGCCAGACCCATAGTGAAGTCGAGCGTCGCGTTCTGCCCCACGAGCAGCTCGACGTCGGTGAGCACGACCGTGGCGAACCCTGGCAGCACTGCCGTCAGGCTGTAGGTTCCCGGGGGCACCGACTGGACGCGGTACAGCCCGCTTCCGTCGGTGACCGCGACCAATGTCAAGCCGGTCGAAGGGTCGACGGCCGTGACGGTCACCCCGGGGAGCACGAGTCCGGACTCGTCCTCCACCGTTCCGACGATGGTGGCTTGCTGCGCGTAGACGCCCGTCACGACGGACATCGACACGAGCAGGAACGCCGCGCAAGTACGATGTGACATGCACGCCTCCTTATGGCCAAGTGAACCAGTACCAGACAGGACTCCCTGAATGGCCGGGGTCTTTACCGTTGAGTCAGTAAATCGTGATCTCGCCGGCCCGGGTGAGCACCGTGCCCGGACCCGTGCAAGGTCTTACAGGGTAAGGTACGGCCTTGACATGCGAACGAGATTGGGGTGTCCTGAACCGAACCGGAACAGAGCGCCGCCCCGCGGCAGACGGATGATAAGGAAGATGCAATGAGCAGACGACTTGTGGAGTTCTTCGGGGTGGCGGCCGCGCTCGCGGTGGTGATCGGGCTGCTGAACCTGGCGGCCGTGCCGGGCGCGGCACCGGCCCTGGGCGGGGTGGAGGTCGCGGCGGCCAGCGCCGAGGCGGCGGCCGCGTCGGCTGCCGAGGCCGCGGCCGGGGAGCAGTCGGGGGCGGAGCGCGGGCTCCGCACGGCGTGGGGCGAGCCGGATCTCCAGGGAATCTGGAACGATCCGTACCAGACGCCTCTGCAACGGCCGGAGCAGTTCGCGGACATCGACGCGTTCACCGACGAAGAACGGGCGGCTCTCGACCAGCAGCGAGGCGCGCTGCTGCGGCGGGACGAGCGCGCCCCGCTCGGAACCGAGCGCGACGTCCGGGGCGCCTACAATGCCGTGTTCGAGTCGATTCGGCCCACCGGCGAGCGGACGTCGCTCGTCGTGGATCCCCCGAACGGACGCATTCCGTCCTACACGTCGGAGGGGGCGGAGCGGCTCCGGGTTGACCGCGAGTTCCGGCTCGCGCTGCTGCAGGCCACCGAGACCTGCCGCCTGCAGGAGCCGGCGTGCGCCGGGTGGGAGTACGGCCCGCCTTCGCCGCTGCGCGAGGAGATGCCGCCCATCTACAATACGGGACGGCTGAACCGCAACGACGGACCGGAGGACCGCAGCCTCTCGGAGAGGTGCATGGCGGCCGGGCTGCCCGACTTCAGCGGGTTCCGCCGCATCGTCCAGTCACCTGGCCAGATGGCGATCTTCTACGACGTGGGCCAGGGCCAGGGCTGGCAGCGCAACATCCCGGTCGACGGGAGCGAGCATCTGCCGTCCCACATCCGCCAGCGGTTCGGCGACTCGCGCGGCCAATGGGAGGGTGAGACGCTGGTGGTCGACGTCACCAACTTCTCCGAGAAGCGCGACTACCGTGGCTCCCGCGAGAACCTGCACCTGATCGAGCGCTGGCGGCGGCTGGACGAGACGACGCTCGAGTACATCGTGACGGTCGACGACCCGACGACCTGGACGCGGCCGTGGACCGTCCGGCAGGAGATGACCCTGCAGGACGGCCAGTTGAACCGGATCTACTACGAGCCGCGCTGCCACGAGGGGAACTACGGCCTGCCGGGGCAACTCGTGGGGAGCCGTGTCGAGGAGCAGGCGTTCGCCGAAGGGCGCGGCCCGGATCCGGCCACGCGGGACACCGCCACTGGCGGGGGCACCATCGGGGACCCGCTGGGACGGTAGTCGACGGGGCGACGGGGTCGATTGGAGGTGCCGATGGCGTTCCACTTACGAACCGTCGGCGCTGCTGCCGCATGCTTCTGGCTCTCCGCTTTTCCCGTGGAGGCGCAGTGGCAGCAATGCGCCTCCGGGCTCGATGCGTTGCGCGTGGCGGCCGAGGAAGCGCACGAGGCAAGTGATACCGTCACCACGCTCGAAGCGTCTCTGCTCGCGGCCCGGGACGCTTATACGCGGTGCATGCAGGATCTCGATGTCTTCCGGATCGATCGCGACACGAGCCCTATCCCCGCCGCCGTCCAGTTGGACGGGTGCAACCAACAGGTGCAGTCGTTCCGGGCCACGGAGCGGCGACACGCATCGGGTGTGGACCGGGCCAGCTCGGTCTTCCGCGCGCTGGCGGCCGCGGTCCAGACCGTCGAGTTGAGCTGTCAGTACCCACTCGCTGCGTACGCGCCGGCGCCACCGCCGGCCGAGTCCCCGAGCCCCGCCTGCGAGCGCTTCCTCGGTAGCCGGCCCGGAGTGCCGGTCGAGTCGCTGCGCGTGCTCTGTACCGCGGAGATGTCCGAGGAGGAGTGCACGGCCTGTCTGGGCGCGCCACGCGACTAGAACCCACTCGGTAGCCGGCCCGGAGTGCCGGTCGAGTCGCTGCGCGTGCTCTGTACCGCGGAGATGTCCGAGGAGGAGTGCACGGCCTGTCTGGGCGCGCCACGCGACTAGAACCCACTCAGCGAACCGTGATGGTCACTTCGTGTTCGGTGGTCAGCAGGTTGTCGTTGGCCGTCGCCCTGAGCACGTAGTCGCCGAGGGCCGTGAACGTCGCCGTCACTGCCGCCTGTCCGTCCTCGACCGCGACCGTCGAGCCCGGTTCGAACGATACGCCGGCCGGTCCCCGCCACACGATCCAGGAGACGCGCAGGCCGCGGACGCGCGGGCCCTGCAGGCCGGCGGCGCGACGATTCGGGACGCTCGGGACATTGTGCGGCGGCTCCGGCTCGTCGGGGTCGCGCCGCAGCGTCGGCGGATCGTTGGTGCCGGCCACGCGCCTGGCCGCGTCGACCTCGCGCACGACCGGCAGCCCGTCGTCCGTCACGCGCGCGTTCAGCGTCGCTCCGCCCTGTACGGTCGCAGCGGCCGGCGCCTCGACGGCGATCGCCGGCGCCGTATTTCGCGCGGCCTCCGCGCTGAGCCGCCGGCCGCCGGCGGAGCGGGCCGCGGTCTGCCACGTCGGTTCGAGCCAGCCGATGGCCCGCAACGTTTCGCCCTGCGTGGTCAGGTTCCAGACCAGCCGCCGGTCCCCGAAATCGCTCGGCACGTCGATGCTGAACACCCGGCGGTGCGCACGCGGGTAGAAGAACGTCGGCTGCCCGGAGTCGAGGTCGCCGGGATCGAAGTGGTTGTCCGGCCCGACCGGGACACGCACCTCTTCCACGAAGTTGCGGTTGAAGTACCCGAAGTGCATGGTGAAGCCGCCGTCGGGATTCCGCGACCACCCTTCGTAGATCGGCTGCACCGTCTGACCCGAGCGGTACTTCAGGTTGTAGGGGGTCGGCTGGGCGCCGGCGAGGGATGGCGCGCCAATGAGCAACACCAGCAGAACCACTCCCGCACGCCATCGGAAATCTATCGGCATCGCAACACCTTCCCGCGCTGAACGTTGGATGGCCCCCTCGAAAGATCGAGCTCTGCCGGGCCCGCCCGGCAGAGCTCTTGCGAGGCCCCGCGCGCCTCCCCCCCAGGGGGGCGCGCTACTGGTCGTTGTTGGCGGTCGCAGCCTGCCGTCGCGCCTTGCGTTCCGTCAGCTCCTGCGCGTACTCCTCGTCGGTCAGGTCGTACCAGCCGATCCACGCGAAGCCCATCTCGTCGATGGTGCGGCCGCCGTTGCCGGTCCAGTTGCTCGGATCCGGATTGGCCCGGTTGACCTCGGTGTTGTCGTGCCAGCTTATGGTGTGCAGGATGGTTCCCGCCGGCACCAGCGGCGCGACGTCGTCCGCGTAGTTGTAGACGAGGTGCCAGTTGTAGTCGAAGTTGGCGCAACTGACGACCTCGCTCGTGATCGGCGTGGTCGGGTAGATCAGCTCCAGGCACTGGTACTTGCCGAGGATGTGCATGTGCGGCTGGAACGCGGTGAGCTTCGCCGGGTTCCTCAGCCGCTCGTAGCCGTCCTGGCGGACGACGGCGCCGGCCGGAATGTCGAGGTCGGTGTTGTGCCGGGCGAGCTGCTTCGACCAGCGGACGTACTGGGGGACCTCGCCCTCCGGATGGAACACGATGCCGAGCTCGATCCCGGCCTCCACGGGCTCGCCGATGGAGTGCAGGTGATAGCTGGCCCGCGCCTTCATGTTCACCGGCAGCAGCTTGCCCGTGTCCTCCGGGTAGATCTCGGCGCCCTTGCCCGAGGCGTACTCCACGAGGAACACGCCCTGGTCCTGCGTGCCGTCGTTCGTCAGGTCGTCGTAGTCCGGGTCGACCGCGTACGATAGCGCGTGGTGTACGACCTGCCGGGAGCGCCCGTCCACGGGCCGCGTCTGGATCGCCTTGATGTAGCGGTCCTCCTCGATGCCGAACGGGGCGTAGAGCGAGCCGAACAGGTCGGGTCCCTCCGCCGGCACCAGGTAGTCCGGGTAGCGCACGACCAGGTCCGGCTCGCCGATCTGCCATTCCGACCAGTCGGGGAACTCGGGCATCTGCGGCATGTCGGCCGGGTCGCCCATCGGCGCGCCGGCGTCGACCCAGGACGCGATCGTGGCGATCTGCTCGTCCTGCAGCGAGATGTCTTCTTTGAACTCCTGGATGCCGATGTTCTTGTCGATGTGCCAGGGGGGCATCTCGCGCGCGACCACGCGGTTCTTGATCGACCGGGCCCAGGGCCGCACCTCGGCGTAGGTCGTCAGCGCCATCGGCGCCATCTCGCCGGCCCGGTGGCAGACCACGCACGAGTCGTACAGGATGGGCGCGACGTCGCGGGTGAACGTGATCTCGTCGGACGCGCCGCTCTGCGCCGCCGCCGCGGCGGGCATCATCGCCAGCGCGACGATTCCGGCCGCGAAGATCGCGCCCGAAGAAGCCGACCGCCGCCGGGTCGCTCTGCCGTCTCTCATGGGTCTCGCCCTCTCCGCTGTATCGAGTTTCAGGCCGCCGCCGCGTGAATCACCGCAACCAGGGGAACCCACGGCCCGCCGAGAACGGGCCGTGGGGACATGACGTTCGAACGAGCTACTCCTGGCCCGGCCACCCCTCGTCGATCGGCTTCGACGAGTCCGCCGTGATCTTCACGTGCGCACAGTGGTGGTAGCTGTAGGAGCCGGGGTTGTTGTAGGCGTGCTCCGCCATCCACTGGATGACCTGCAGCGTGCACTTCTCGCAGTTGATGTTCGGAATCGGGATCTCCGTCTCGAACTCGATCGGAGTCGGCTCGCGCGTGTGGTGGATGAACAGGCCGTCGGCCAGCAGCGGTGGCTGCGGCGGCATCTCGATCATGGCCGCCACGGACCACGGACGGTCCCATTCGCCGCGGTGGCTGGGCCGCGTCTTGGTCTCCGGGTCGGGCGGCAGCTCGAGCGGCGTGTTGACCGCGAGCGCCACGCGGTAGTGCCCCGGGTGGTAGATGGTCTCCTGGATCTTCAGCGGCATCATCGAGCCGCCTGCCAGCTCGGTGACCATGCCGCTCGGGGTGCCCCAGTCCTCGTTCGAGCCGCCGCAGGGGCCCGCCTTCTGGGGGTCGCCACGGTTGTTCTCGACGATCCACGAGGCGGGCTCCACCAGCTTGAAATGGGCTTGGGTCGTCGCCGGCGCCACGAGCGCCACCACGGCGAGGACCAGAAGGAATCGGACGAAATGCTGCATGCCAAAGCTCCTTTGTCGGACAGGTGAAGTCAAGGGTCCAACGCCAACGACACACATTATCACCTTGCCGCGGGGGGTTCAACGGGATCATCTGTTGCATCCGGACGCCCGATGTGCTGCCATTGACGAGCGGCGCGCGAGTGCCCGCGCCGGCCGGCCCGGGTCTCGGTTTCGAGCCAGGAGGTACCGATGCAGCGGAAACAGCAGGCGTGGATGGCGGCGTCCGTTATCGCGTGCGGCATCGCGCTCGCCCTCGGGCAGAGCGCGCTCGACGGCGCCACCGCGGCGCAGGGCGACGTGCCGGGGGCTACGCTGGAGGTGGACCCGTTCTGGCCGCAGCCGCTGCCGAACAAGTGGCTGCTCGGGCACGTCATCGGTGTGGCCGTCGACTCGCGCGACCACATCTGGGTGCTGCACCGGCCCCGATCGCTGACCGACAGCGAGCGCGGCGCGGCGGTCGATCCACCGACCTCCGAGTGCTGCGTACCGGCGCCGGCGGTGATCGAGTTCGACCAGGAGGGCGACGTCGTCCAGGCCTGGGGCGGTCCCGGCGACGGCTACGAGTGGCCGAACGAGGAGCACGGCATCTTCGTCGACCACCTGGACAACGTCTGGATCGGGGGCAACGGGCAGGGTGACGGCCAGGTCCTGAAGTTCTCGCGCGACGGCACGTTCCTGCTGCAGATTGGCAGCGCCGGCCCGCTCAGCGGCAGCCACGACACGACGCGGCTGGGGCGTGCGGCCGACGTCGGCGTCGACCCCGAGGCCAACGAGGTCTACGTGGCCGACGGCTACGGCAACCGCCGCGTCATCGTGTTCGATGCCGATACCGGCGAGTACAAGCGGCACTGGGGCGCGTACGGCCGGCCTCCCGTCGACGGCGAGCTGGCGCCGTACGATCAGCAGGCGGACGCCTCGCCGATCTTCGGCGACACCGTCCATTGCGTCCAGCTTTCGAACGAGGGACTCGTCTACGTCTGCGATCGGATGAACCACCGCCTCCAGATCTTCCAGCAGGACGGCACGTTCGTGCGCGAGGGGTTCGTCGGCAAGGAGACCGCGGGCGCCTCGGCGTGGGACATCGCCTTCTCGACCGACCCGGACCAGACGTACATCTACAATGCCGACGGCGGCAACCACCTGCTCTGGACCGTGCGGCACGAGTCGCTGGAGACGCTCGGGACCACCGGGCGCCGCGGCCGGATGGCGGGCCAGTTCGAGTCGACGCACTCGCTGGCGGTCGATTCCCACGGCAACGTGTACGTCGGCGAGACCCTCAACGGCCGGCGTGTGCAGAAGTTCATGCCGGCGGGGATGTGACGGCGGGGATCAGTCGACAAGCGCGTTCACCGGACCGGCTGCCGCGTGCGGGCGTGGCAGCCGGTATTTCAGTCGTGCGGGGGTTCAGCCGATGCATACGTTCACGAGACTGCCAATCATTCCGATGTCCTTTGCCGCCCTCTGTCTGGCCGCGCTGCTCGCTTCGGCAGGCGCGACGTCCGTTTTCGGCGCGACCGGCGCCCCTGGCGCGCAAACCGGAGCCGCCGCGCTTCCGGCGGACGTCAATCCGGACTCCCGCAACCGGCTCGCCATGGCCGCGCCCGACCCGGACGGCGGGCCGTCGGCCGCGGCGAACGCGATCCGGAGTGCCGGCACAGGTGTCAACGCGCGCTGGGAATCCCCGGTCGGGCGTCCGCTGCTGGAGCTCGCCATCCTGATAACGGCGCGCGAGCACGACGCACCCTTCGAGTGGTCGCTGCACGAGATGGAGGCCGTGGCGGTCGGCCTCGACCCGGCCGTCATCGACGTCGTGCGCAACCGCGAGGCGCTGTCCGGACTCGGCGACCCGGAGGCGGTCATCATCCAGGCCGGCCGCGAGATCTTCGGCGAGCACCGCCTGAGCCAGCAGACCTATCGTCGCGCCGTCGACCTGTTCGGCGAGGCCAACTACGTCGACGTCGTCGATCTGATGGCGCGCTACGCCGGCACGGCGGGGCGTCTCGCGGCGTTCAACCAGTACATGCCGCCCGGCTGGCCGCAGTTCCTGCCGTTGCCGTTCACGCAGCCGGACGACGTCGACCCGCGGTCGCGCAGCCGCCTGCCGTTGACGCCCAGTCCGGCAGAGACGCTACGGTCCACCCCCAGTCTCTACGGTCGCACGCTCTCCCCCCAGGGGACGGGGCCGGGGCAGATCGGGAGCCACGGCGCCGGGCGTGCGTCGCTGGAAGCGAACGTGGCGCGACCGCTGCTGGACCTGGCGGTCCTCGTCACCGCGCGCGCCTACGACGTGCAGTACGCCTGGACTCTCACCGAGCCGACCGCCGTCGAGAACGGCCTGGATCCGCACGTCATCGACGTCGTCCGCGCGGGCGGACCGGTCGCGGGGCTGGGAGAGAAGGAAGCGGCGCTAATCGAGTTCGGCCGCCAGCTCTTCGGTCCCCACACCGTGAGCCCGGAGACCTACGCGAACGCCGTCGAGGCGGTCGGGGGGACGACGAATCTCGTGGACCTCGTGGGCCTGATGGCGCAGCACGTCTCCGACGCCACGCTGCTGATCGCGTTCGACCAGCACCTGCCGGCGGGGATGGCGCCGTTGCTGACGATGCCGTGAACCAGACAGGCACTCACTTCAGGACTTCCCAACGGCCGGCCTTGGTCGCTCCGACATGCTGGATCACTCCGGCCGCTCGGAGCTTGGTCAGGTGGTACTTGACCCCATCGGCGGTAATGCCGACGCGTTCGGCAAGCCTGCGCCGCGTGATTTCGGGCTCGGTACTGAGCAGGGCCAGGATCCGTTCTCGTGTGCTGCGGGTTTCCTGGGTAGTGCCGCGGGTTTCTTGGGTGTTTTCTTGGGTAGTGCCGCGGGTTTCCTGGGTAGTGGCGTTGGAGTTCCTTTCCACGTCGGCTCGGTCCGTGAACACTACCGGCTGTCCGGCGAGCGCCGCCCGCCGAATCCGGATCACGAACTCGCCGGCGGCCTCGAACTCCGGCTCCAGCAGGCCGGCGTTCCCGCAACGTTCGATCATGTCCAGCGTACCCGTCCCCATCTGCTCGATGTACTTGACCAGGTACATGGCGCGCGTCAGCAGCGGGTTGCCCGGAATCGACTCGTGCGGCACGCGCAACTTCTCGATAGTGAGAGGCGGCGGCAGACGGCCGGGGTTCCAGACCTCCAGCCGGTCCGCGAACAGCATGACCTGAACGCTGCCGGCGCTCGTATAGTCCCGATGCGCCACGGCATTGACGATGGCTTCGGTGATGACCTCCTTCGGAATCTCGTACGCCACCGGCGCCTGAATGCTCTCCGCCCGGGTGCCCACCGACAATGCGATCTTGCTGAGCACGAAGTCCACCGCATGATCCACCAGCTCGAACACGGTGCCCGTGTACACCTGATGGGACGGGATTGGCTTGGCCACCTGAGTTCCGTGAAAGTGGGCGCACTTGATCTCGGAAGAGATGAGAAAGCGCTGTGGTGCCTTTCCGAACAGCAGGATCGCCGCGTTCGTCAGTCGCCCCTTGTTCAGCAGGTTCAGGTGTTCCAGCAGATCGACGGCGGTTGTATTCTCGGGTAGGGGAAACTGCCTGGCCCCGCGTGCCGTGCGGATAAACGTCGTCATTCGCTGGTCGTCGAGATCTTCCAGCCGCGCCCCCATGCACGGCGATGCGTCGAACGGTCCCTGCCGAATCAGATCCGTGCGGTCGAGGTAGTCCACCGCCGCCGCATAGAGTCCGGAAACGAGCTCGGCCGTGGTACTGAATCGCTTTCGAATCAGTCCCGCCTGCGCCTTGCCGATGAGCGCCTGCATCTTCGGATGGCGGCTGGCGCCGTCCACCGCCTTCAGGAAGATCAGACGCTGCTTGCCCAGCGCCGTCGCGTGGTCGAATTCCCGCTCGGTAGGAGAGATCCCTTCCTCGTCCTCCGTTCCGTACTCGTCTCCGAACAATCCCACGTAGAGCTCGCACCGCTCGACCTCGTCCAGGTAGAGCGCATCAGGGCGCCGGTCCGTCGCCGGAACGTCCTCGAACAGGAACGGGAAGAAGAACCGCCGCATCAGCGGATCGCCCCGCAGGTAGTCGCGCAACGCGGCGCGCTCCTCGGCGAACTCACGTTGGACGCTGCTGATGAAGATGCCCAGCGGCTTCATGACCTACTCCGTTCGCCGCCGGCGCAACGTCAGCCGCAGATAGTCCTCGGTCGCCTCGAACTCGGGGTCGACGCCGTTGTGCACGCGCATCGACGGAATGATCTTGTTGCGAACGCCCATTCCGCGCGCATCGGAATAGTTGTAGTCCCGCAATGTCTCGGAGATGAGCAGATTGCGGGGCACGCGCTGGCCGGCCACCATCTTCTTCAGACGGCGAGGCCGATACCCGAACAGGACCAGTCCGGCAATCGTGCACGCGGGCGGTCCGTCTTCCCGCTCGACCATGAATCCCAGCGCGCACAGCCGTGCATGCCATGCGTCGTCCGTCGCCGGCGCGTCCAGATCGCCGACGATGGCGGTGAGGTAGTCCGCCAGCCGGTCCCGGCTCAGGTCGCGAAGGCCGCTGCCGGAGACCGGCAACAGCTCGGTATGAATCAGTCCACCGACTGCGAACAGACGCGCCTGCTGTTCGCGGGACGCCAGCCGCGACGTGCTGCCGACGCGAACGTAGATGTCCTCCCGGCCGCGATACCGGACGACGTACGGCTTGGTCGCACCCTGCGTAACGGTGATGACCGCGACGCGGCGAGTGTCGTCGATTGGGACTTCTTCGTAGAACGGCAGCATCATGGGGTGCAGCGCCTGCCCGAACACGGCGTCCATCACCCAGCGTTCGAGATGGTCGCGCCGTATGCCGTTGATGGCCCCGTCGTCCTCCACCCCGAGCAGGATGCGCCCGCCCTGGAAGTTGGCGAGGGCCACCACCTCTTTCGCGAGTTGCTCCGGACGCACGTCGTCCCGCTTGAACTCCACCCCGGAGTTCTCACCGCCGACGATTCAATGCGAGGAGGTCCGACCGTTTCACCGTTCCGGCTCCTGGAGCGCGGCGTTGCGCAGCGAAGTACCAGCGGTCGTCCTGGCCGGTTCGACGCTGCTCGATGGCATCAGTGCGGTTCTCGAGGATGCCGTGAGACGGGAGGTCAGGTCTCGGTGAGGGGTTCAGCGGATAGCCGAGAGAAGAAACGAACGGCGGCACCGCGGTGTGCTTCGCGATGCCGCCGGTCTATCGAGCAGCCGTTACGCCACGACGCCGCGGACAATCTCCCCGTGCACGTCCGTCAGGCGGAAGTTCCGGCCCTGATACGGGTAGGTCAGCCGCGTGTGGTCGATGCCGAGCAGGTGCATCATCGTGGCGTGCAGGTCGTGGATGTGCACCGGGTCCTTGGCGATGTTGAAGGCGAAGTCGTCGGTCTCGCCATAGGTCGTGCCCGCCTTGACCCCGCCGCCCGCCATCCAGATCGTGAACGCCCGCGGATGGTGGTCGCGCCCGTAGGTCTCCTCGGTGAGCCGGCCCTGGCAGAACACCGTGCGGCCGAACTCGCCGCCCCAGACGACCAGCGTGTCGTCCAGCATCCCGCGTTCCTTCAGATCCTGGACCAACGCCGCCTGCGGCTGGTCGACGTCCTTGGCCTGCGTCTGGATCCGCCGCGGGAGCTGGGTGTGCATGTCCCATCCCCGGTGGAAGACCTCGATGAAGCGGACGTCGCGTTCCGCGAGCCGCCTGGCGAGCAGGCAGTTGGCGGCGAAGGTCCCGGGCGTCTTCGAATCGGGCCCGTAGCGCTCGAAGACCGAGTCGGGCTCGTCCGACAGGTCGGTCAGCTCCGGCACGGAGGCCTGCATGCGATAGGCCATCTCGTACTGGGAAATGCGCGTGGCCGTCTCCGGATCGCCGAACTCCTCCTGATCCTGCCGGTTGAGATTGCCCAGCGCGTCGAGGAAGCGGCGCCGCGCGCTGCGGTCGACCCCCCCGGGATTCGACAGGTACAGGACCGGATCGCCGGTGGACAGGAACTTGACCCCCTGGTACTCGGAGGGGAGGAACCCGCTGCCCCACAGCCGGTCGTACACCTGGTTGCCGCCGCGGCTCGAGACCATGACGACGAAGGTGGGCAGGTCCTGGTTCATGCTGCCGAGGCCGTAGGACAGCCACGCGCCGACGCTGGGCCGGCCCGCCAACTGGGCGCCGGTCTGGAAGAAGGTCATGCCCGGGTCGTGGTTGATCGCCTCGGTGTGCATCGTCTTGATGAAGCAGAGCTCATCGGCCACCTTGGCGGTATGCGGCAGCAGCTCGCTGATCCACGCCCCCGACTCGCCGTGCTGGGCGAACTCGAAGGCGGACGGGACGACGGGGAAGCCCGCCTGCGTTGCCGTCATCGGCGTCAGGCGCTGTCCCTGGCGGATCGACTCCGGCAGGTCGGTGCCGTACATCTCCGCGAGCTTCGGCTTGTAGTCCCACAGCTCGTGCTGCGACGGTGCGCCGCCCTGGAACAGGTAGATGACCCGCTTGGCCTTGGGCGCGTAGTGCGGCAGCCCCGGCAGCCCGCCGATCGCCTCGGGAGCGGCGCCGGCTGCCCGGGCCAGGAGGTCTTCCTGGAACAGCGTCGCCAGCGCGGCCGCGCCGAGCCCGGTGCTCGAGCGCTTCAGAAACCGCCGGCGGGTGAGCAGCGTCTGCATGTCGGTATGCGGTTTCATCGGTCAGTCCTTTGTGATCGTCCGGTCGAGGTTCAGGATCATGCTGGCCACCATCTGGTAGGAAGCCAGCTCTGCCACGTCCAGCGTCTCGTCGCGGGGGGTTTCTCCCGCGTCGACGAACTCGAGCGCCGCCGACCGATCTGCCTGGTACTCGTCCAGGAAGTCGTCGAAGGTCCCGCGCAGAACCGCCTCGGCGTCCGGCGAAGGCCGATGCCCCGTCGCCAGGCGGTAGGCGTAGGCGATCCGGTCGTCCGGCGTCGTGCCGCCCTCGGCGATCATCCGCTCGCCCAGCCTGCGCGCCGCCTCCACGTAGGTGACGTCGTTCATCAGGTTCAGGGCCTGCAGCGGCGTATTCGTCCGGCTGAGGCGGACGATGCAGGTCTCGCGCGTCGATGAATCGAACGCCAGCATCGACGGCGGCGCGAGCGTTCGCTTCCAGTAGGTGTACAGGCTGCGGCGGTACAGGTCGTCGCCCGTGGACTGCTTGTACTCCTGGCTGCTCTGCTCCTCCCACAGGCCCTCGGGCTGGTACGGCCTGACCGACGGCCCGCCGAGCCTGGGGGCGAGCAGATCGGCGATCGACAGCGCCTGGTCGCGGACCATCTGCGCCGTCATGCGCTGGCGCGGTCCACGCGCCAGGAGGCGGTTCTCCGGATCCTCCTCGATCGCCTCCGGCGTCAGATTCGACGCCTGGCGGTAGGTCGAGCTGGTCACGATGGCCCGCTGCAACGCCTTGACGTCCCAGCCGGAATCGATGAACGTCGTCGCCAGCCAGTCCAGCAGCTCGGGATGGCTGGGGTACTCCCCCTGCAACCCGAAGTTCTCCGACGTCTTGACCAGGCCGGTCCCGAAGTACATCTGCCAGAAGCGGTTCACGGCCACGCGGGCGGTGAGCGGGTGGTCCGGCTGAACGAGCCAGCGGGCGAACCCCAGACGGTCGTTCGACTGATCGTCCGGCATCGGCGGCAGCACCGCCGGCACGCCGGGATCCACCCTCTCGCCCGGCACGTCGTAGGCGCCGCGAATCAGCCGGAACGTGTCGCGCCGCGGCTCCATCTCCTCCATCACCATGAGGGTGGGGAAGCTGTCCCACAGCGCGGCGCGCTCGCGCTCGAGGTCCTTGACGTTCTGCCACGCCTCCCGCACCTCCGGCACCGCGTACTGGTCGAGGAAGGCGAGCCGCAGCTTCTCGGCCTGCCCCGCCGTCCGTCCGGCCGGCGCGATCCGGGCGATCTCGGTCAGCGTCTCCCCGGTCGCCACGACGGCCGCCTGCTCGGGCGTCAGCGCCTCCATGTAGATGCGGACGTCATCGATCATGCCCCGGAACCGGGGTCTCGAATCGTCGGCGCCGGACGCCTCGGGAGCGGACCCGCTGGCCCCGATGCGCAGCGGCTCGCGCGTCCGCATCGGGTTGTTGATCCCGTCGAGCAGCGGGTTGATCTCCCGCGACTCGCCGTTGACGTAGATCCGGAAGCTCTCCGGTACTCGTAGCCCGTCGTAGCTCACGAGCACGTGCTGCCATTCGTTGAGCGGCAGGGTGTCCACGGACTCGATCCGCAGCCCGTCGTCGGCGTAGCGCTGCGACAGGTTGACCTGCAGCTTGCCTTCCAGCAGATACAGGCCCCACCCCTGCTCGCCCTGGTCACCGGCCAGCGCGCGCGACACGATCACGCCGTCGGGCGCGGTGGGATAGATCCAGGCGGCCAGGGTGAACGGCTCGGCGTAGGTGAAGTTCGCGATGTCGCCGGCGTTGATGAACCGCTTGCCGTCGAAGCTCATCGCCTCTCCCACCCGGCCGGGGGCGAAGCGCGGCAGGCCGTCCTCCAGCGTCACGTTGATCGGGAACTTGTAGGTCACCGGCGCCCTGGGCGTCCGCAGGTGCGAGGTCACCCCCGGGTGGGGGAACACCGGCTCGCCGCTGTAGGTGCCGCCGATGTCGCCGTCGAGCGGGTGATGCACCAGGAGCTTGTCGCGCAGGACCCAGTCGACCGGCCAGGCCCCCCGCAACGCGTTCTCCCACTCGGCCCGCGCGTCGGCCGCGCCGGTTTCGAGGCTCGCGAACTCCTCCCGGGCCTTCTCGAGAGTCTCGTCGAGCTCGGCGATCTGGGCGAAGTCATTGTCGGTCGGCGCGGTGACGAGCGGCGGCGAGTTGAAGTACTTGAACGCCTTCGCGCCGAGGCCGCGCAGGTTGCCGCGCTCGGGGATGTTGTTGAAGTAGGAGTAGATCTCGTAGAACTCCTTCTGCGAGATCGGGTCGAACTTGTGGTCGTGGCAGCGCGCGCACCCCAGGGTCAGCCCCATCCACACCGTGCCCGTCGTCGACACGCGGTCGACCACGTTCTCGACCAGGAACTCCTCGGGGACGATGCCCCCCTCGCCGTTCTGGCCGTGGTTGCGGTTGAAGGCGGTGGCGATTCTCTGCTCGAGGGTAGCGTCGGGGAGCATGTCGCCGGCGATCTGCTCGATGGTGAACTGATCGAACGGCATGTTGTCGTTGTAGGCGTCGATCACCCAGTCGCGGTAGCGCCACATCTGCCGCGGGGCGTCGGTCTGGTACCCGCTGGAGTCGGCGTAGCGGGCGCCGTCCAGCCACTCGGCGGCCATCCGCTCGCCGTATCCCTCCGACTCGAGCATGCGGTCGACGTGCCGCTCGTAGGCGTCGGGCGAGTCGTCGCTGAGGACCGCGGCAATATCGCCGTCCGCCGGCGGCAGCCCGGTCAGATCGAACGTGGCGCGGCGGAGCAGCGTGAGGAGGTCGGCCTCGGGCGAGGGTTCCCTGCCGTCCTGCTCGAGCCGCGCCTTGACGAAGTTGTCGATCGGGTTGCGGACCCACTCGGCGCCGGCCACCGGAGGCACCGACTGGCGCTCGGGCGGGATGAACGCCCAGTGCGACTGCCACTCGGCCCCCTGGTCGATCCACAGCCGCAGGGTCTCGACCTCGCCGGGGTCCAGGGCATCCTCGTCGGCGCCCGGCATGACCCCGGTGTTCAGGCCCAGCCGGTAGGGCATCCGTACCTGGGCGTCGGTGGCGCTGACGCGGTGGATCAGCAGGCTCTCGTCGGCGTTGCCGGCAACGATGACCGGCCCGCCGAACTCGCCGCGCTCCGAGAAGGGCCCCTCGGCCACGTCGAGCCGCAGGCCGCGCTGGCGCGCCTCCGCGTCCGGCCCGTGGCACGTGAAGCAGTTCTCGGAGAGGATCGGCCGGACCTCGCGCGCGAAGTCGACCACCCGCTCGGGTATCGCCGGCACGTCCGCGTCGGCCAGCGCGGCTCCCATTTCCGCGCCGCCGTCGATCCACTGTCGGACGAGATCGATCTGCTCGTCGCTCAGCGACAGACCGGTCGGCGGCATCTTCCTGATGGGGTCCTCGGTGGTCAGCCGCTCGTACAGCAGGCTGGCTTCCGCGTCGCCCGGCACGACGACCCTGTCGAGGAACTCGTCGGTGTCGAACCGCAGGTCGGCCTGCCGGATGGCCTCGTTGGGCCCGTGGCAGAGCAGGCACGACTCGGCGAGAATCGGCCGGATGTCACGGTTGAACTCGAGATGCTCGGCCGGCTCCTGGGCCGCCGCCGTCCCGAGGTTCCCGCCGAGCCCGACTGCGAGCACGGCGAGCGGAATGAGAGCGCGAAACAGTGTTTTCCTCATGGGCATATCCTCAAAAATGGCATGTTATGACTCCGGCCGGCGCTGTGCAAGAAAAAACCTTGCGGCATCGCGTGCAGTCTTGCCGATCGTCGGTGACAACGGATCTCGGTGTCGGCTCCACCCGGACAACGGATCAGGAAGCGAGGTTGAGACCTGGTTCACTTATAGGTCATGATTGCACGGTTATGGTTCGCCTGAACATCCACGAGGCCAAAACACATCTCTCCCGCCATCTGGCCCGGCTGGAGGCCGGCGAGACCATTGTGCTGTGTCGCCGCAACCAGCCGGTCGCGGAGATTCGGCCGCTACCGCGCGTCGACACTGTCCCGCGTCCCTTCGGGTTGGCCCGCGGGACGTTCTCGGTGCCGGACTCGTTCTTCGAACCGCTACCCGATGACGTGATCGAAGGATTCGAAGGCGGCCCGCGGTGAGGCTGTTACTGGACACCTGTACCTTCCTCTGGTGGGCGCAGGGTTCCAGTCGGATTCCGGATCGTGTCCGGGTTCTGCTCGCCGACCCCGCCAACGAGGTGTGGCTGAGTGCGGTGTCGTCCTGGGAAATCGCGGTGAAGCACGCACTTGGCCGGATGCCGCTGCCGGAACCGCCCGAGCGTTTCGTTCCGCGTGAGCGTGAGCGCCACCGGTTCGCCGGCCTTCCGTTGGATGAAGCCAGCACGCTGCACCTGAGCCGCCTGCCGCCGCTGCACAGCGACCCGTTCGATCGCATGCTCGTCTGTCAGGGGATCGAGCACGGACTGACGCTGGTCACGCCGGATCGGCTGATCACGCAGTATCCGGCTCGTTGCCTCTGGTGAATCTCAGCTCGCCGCCGTCTGCCGGAGCGCGGCGATCCGCTGCAGCACCGGCGGATGCGAGTAGTCGAGGAACACCGCCATGGGGTGCGGCGTCAGGTTGGAGAGGTTGTCGGCGGAGAGCTTCTTCAGCGCCGCGATCAGCGGCTCGCCGCTGCCGGTGGTCTCGGCCGCGAAGCGGTCGGCCTCGAACTCGTTCCGGCGGGAGAAGAGGTTCACGAGGATCGAGAGGGCCAGCTCGACCGGCGTGAAGAGCAGGCCGAAGAAGAGCAGCCCGGCGTAGACCGACGGCTCGCTGACGTAGAAGGCCGCGAACAGCCCCTCCTGCCCGAGGAAGAGCGAGAGGATCCAGAGCATCGCGCCGAGGTGGCCGATGGAGAGCGCCATCCGCTGCCAGATGTGCCGCCTCTTGTAGTGGCCGACCTCGTGGGCCACTACGGCGACCAGCTCCGGGACGGTGTACTCGTCGACCAGCGTGTCGAACAGCCCGATGCGCTTGTTCTTGCCGAAGCCGGTGAAGAAGGCGTTGGCCTTCGACGAGCGGCGGGAGCCGTCGACGACGAAGAGGCCGCGCAGCGGGAAGCGTGCCCTGCGGGCGTAGTCCAGGATGGCGTCGTGCAGGTCGCCGCTGTCGAGCGGCGTGAACTTGTTGAAGAGCGGCATGATCCAGGTGGGCGCGATGAACTGGACGGCGAGCGAGAACACCGTGGCGGCGATCCAGCACCAGAGCCACGCGAGCGGCCCGGCCCACTCGAAGAAAGCGAGAATGACGGCCAGCAGCAGGCCGCCGAGCAGGGCGGCCAGCACCAGGCTCTTCAGGGTGTCGGCGACGAAGGTGCCGGCGGTGGTGCGGTTGAAGCCGTAGCGCGCCTCGATGACGAAGGTGGAATACGCCCGGAACGGCAGGCCGAGCAGGATCGAGGCGAGGCCCAGCGCGCCGATGTAGAGGAGGCCGGTCACCACCGGACCGTAGCCGAGTCCGCGCAGCAGCGTGTCGAGCCCCGCGAAGCCGCCCGCGAACCAGAAGACGAGGACGACGGCCAGGTCGAACGCACCCCGGATCAGCCCGTAGCGGGTCCGCGTCTCCGTGTAGCGCTGCGCGCGGGAGTACCTCTCGTCGTCGAAGACGCCGGCGAACTCGGCCGGCAGGGTCGGACCGAACGCGCGCACGTTGAGCGCGCCCGACACGAGATGGAGCAGGTACTCCCCGACGAGCGCGACGAGAATCACGATGGCGAACGTGTTCATGGGCGTCCTCTGGATCGGAATCGAGGCCATCCGTTACGGGTAAGATCCCCCACGATGGCTGACTTCCATTATCAACCGATTTTCGAGTTCGGACCGGACGAGACCCCCTACCGGAAGTTGACGTCGGACGGCGTCTCGACGATCCACGTCGACGGCGTCGAGATGCTGAAGGTCGAGCCGGAGGTACTGCGGGAGGTGGCGCGCGTCGCATTCGACGACGTCGCGCATCTGCTGCGGCCCGGCCATCTGGCCCAGCTCCGGAAGGTCATCGACGACCCCGAGTCGTCGCAGAACGATCGCTTCGTGGCGCTCGAGCTGCTGCGCAACGCCTGCATCGCGGCCGGCCGCGTCCTGCCCGGCTGCCAGGACACGGGGACGGCGATCGTCATGGGTCACAAGGGCGAGCGCGTGATGACGTTCGGCGACGACCACGTGCCGCTGTCGCGGGGGATCTTCGACGCCTACGAGCAGCGCAACCTGCGCTACTCGCAGATGGCGCCGCTCGACATGTACACGGAGAAGAACACCGGCTCGAACCTGCCGGCGCAGATCGAGATCTACGCCGAGCCGGGCGACGAGTACGAGCTGCTGTTCGTCGCCAAGGGGGGCGGCTCGGCCAACAAGAGCTTCCTCTATCAGGAGACGAAGGCGCTGCTCAATCCGGCGTCGCTGCTCGGCTTCGTCGAGGAGAAGCTGAAGACCATCGGCACCGCGGCGTGTCCGCCCTACCATCTGGCGCTCGTGGTCGGCGGCACGTCCGCCGAGTTCACCCTGAAGACGCTGAAGCTGGCCACCACGAAGTACCTCGACCGGTTGCCGTCGAGCGGGAACGAGCACGGCCGGGCGTTCCGGGATCACGATCTGGAGGCGGAGATCTTCGAGCTTGCGCGGCAGATCGGGGTCGGCGCGCAGTTCGGCGGGAAGTACTTCGCGCACGACGTCCGCGTCATCCGGCTGCCGCGGCACGGTGCGTCGTGTCCGGTCGGGCTGGGAGTTTCCTGCTCGGCAGATCGGCAGGCTCTCGCCCGGATCAGCCGCGAGGGAGTGTTCCTGGAGCAGCTCGAGGAGAATCCCGCCCGGTTCCTGCCGGAAATCACCGAGGGGGAACTGCCGGGCGACGTCGTGCGCATCGACCTCAACCGGCCGATGCCGGAGATCCTCGGCGAGCTGACGCAGTACCCGGTCGCGACGCGGCTGTCGCTGTCGGGGCCGATGATCGTGGCGCGCGACATCGCCCACGCGAAGCTGAAAGAGCGGCTCGACGCGGGCGAGGAGCTGCCGGCCTACGCAAGGGAGCACATGGTCTACTACGCCGGCCCGGCCAAGCGGCCGAAGGGGCGCGCGTCCGGGTCGTTCGGGCCGACCACCGCGGGCCGGATGGACTCCTACGTCGATCTCTTCCAGTCGCACGGCGGCAGCATGGTGATGCTGGCCAAGGGGAACCGCTCGGCGCAGGTCACCGAGGCGTGCAGGAAGCACGGCGGTTTCTACCTGGGTTCCATCGGCGGCCCGGCGGCCCGCCTCGCCGACCACAGCATCCGCAAGGTCGACGTGCTGGAGTATCCCGAGCTGGGGATGGAGGCGATCTGGAAGATCGAGGTCGAGGACTTCCCCGCGTTCATCGTCGTGGACGACAAGGGGAACGATTTCTTCGCCCAGTTGCTGGCGGCGAAGCCGGCCACGTTGATCCGCTAGCGGGGTTCGATCCATGCTGATAGGTCGGACAAACCGATTCCACGGACACCGGAGGAGGCAGTGATGCGGAAGATGTTGATTGCAACGGCGGCGGTGGCGGTATTGGTCCTTCCCTTCGTGGCCGGCGCCCAGGGCGTCCAGGCCGCGGGCTGGGAGGCCAGGCTCGACTTCGAGGCGGACATCGACAGTGTGCTCGGCTTCATGAACATGGGCAGCGGCGTGCACGTGATGACGACCGGCGCCGGCTTCGCCATCTTCTGGCAGCCGGAGAGCACGGCGGAGGGCGACTTCTCGATCAGCGCCACGTTCACGCAGATGGAGCGCTCGGGGCACGCGAACGCCTACGGCCTGTTTCTCGGCGGCTCCGACCTCCAGGGTCCCAATCAGCAGTACTCGTACTTCATGCTCCGGCAGGGTGGCGAGTACCTGATCAAGAAGCGGATGGGCGAAGACCTGCCGACGCTGGTCGACTGGACCGCCCACGACGCGGTCAACGACCTGAACGATCAAGGAGCGTCGACCAACACGCTCACGGTGCAGGCCGACGGCGACACGGTGCGCTTCCTGGTGAACGGCGCCGAGGTGGCGACGCAGCCGCGCTCGGCCGTCGACACCGCCGGGATCACGGGCCTGCGGGTCACGCACCTGCTGAACGTGCACATCGACGACATCAGTCTCAGCGGGAACTAGCGCAGTCTCGGCGGGAACTCCAGGCGTTTCCTGGTCACAACTCCGTGGAGGGAATGGCATGCGTTCGGTGGTGAAGGCCTTCGGTGTCGCGGCCGCGGTCGCGGCGGCGGGCATGATGGTGAGCGAGGTCGCGGCTCAGAGCCGGCCGCTCAGCACCCGGGGGCACACGGCCACGCAGCTCGGGGGCGCCTACGACGATGAGGGTCGGTACGAGGGCGGGTACTGGATCGACGTCCATTACGGCCGTCCGATCCTGCGCGGTCGTCAGGGCATCTTCGGGGAAGGCGAGGAGTACGGTCAGCGGATCTACGACGGAGCGCCATTGTGGCGGGTCGGCGCGGACCAGACGACCACCTTCACCACCGAGACGGATCTGCTGATCGGCGGGGTACGGCTGAACGCCGGGGAATACACCCTGTTCGCCGACCTCTCCGATCCCGAGACCTGGACCCTGATCTTCACCACCTGGGGCGTCAAGCAGGACTTCCGCGAGGACAACCCCAACGCCCTGTGGGGGGCCTACGGCTACGACGACAGCAAGGACGTCATGCGGACGACCCTGTCGGTGGAGACGGTCGACTGGTCCATGGACCAGTTGCAGATCGGTTTCCTCGATATGACTTCGCAGGGCGGGGCGATGTACGTCCACTGGGACGACCAGTTGGCGACGGTCCCGGTGGAGCTGGCTTACTAGGGCGATTCACGAGCGCGGGCCGGGATCCCGGAGGTGACGCTCCGGTCCCGGCCTCCTTCTCTCCATTGGTTCCAGTACCTGACCTCTTTCCTCCGAGCAGTCGAATGGACTCCGCGTGACGCCCGCACGATCGCCCGAGCCGTTCACGCACCGGCAGATCGTCATCATTCTCAGCGGCCTGATGGCCGGGCTGTTCCTTGCGGCGCTCGATCAGACGATCGTCGCCACGGCGCTGCCGACCATCGTCGGCGAGCTGGGCGGGCTCGAATACTACTCGTGGGTGGTGACCGCCTATCTGCTGTGCGCCACCGTCTGCACGCCGCTCTACGGCAAGCTCAGCGACATCTACGGCCGGCGCGTCACGTTCCAGTCCGCCATCTTCATCTTCCTGCTCGGCTCGGTGCTGGCAGGGCTCGCGCCGGGCATGTTCACCCTGGTGCTGTCGCGCGGCGTGCAGGGCGTCGGGGCCGGCGGCGTCATGGGTCTGACGTTCGCCGTCATCGGGGACATCGTGTCGCCGCGGCAGCGCGGCCGCTACATCGGCTACCTGGCCGGCGTGTGGGCGTTCGCCAGCGTCGTCGGCCCGCTGCTGGGCGGCTTCATCGTCGATCACACCACCTGGCGCTGGGTGTTCCTGATCAACCTGCCGATCGGCGGCGCCGCCCTCGCGGTGATCTGGGTCGTGCTGCGGCTGCCGCCGGTGCATCGTCCGGCGCGCATCGACTTCGCCGGCGCAGCCCTGCTGATGGCCGGCGTCAGCCTGCTGCTGCTGGCGCTCGTTCAGGTGCAGGAGCGCGGAGCCGAGGCCCTGGACGCCACGGCGGTCGGGCTGACCGCGGCCGGCGCGGTGCTGACCGCGGCGTTCATCCGCTGGGAGGCGCACGTCGCGCATCCGTTGCTGCCGCTCCGGCTCTTCCGCAACCGCATCTTCGCGATCGGGTCGGGCCTGGCGCTGCTCATCGGCTGTGCGCTGTTCGGCGCGGTGATCTTCCTGCCGCTCTTTCTGCAGGTCGTCGCCGGCCTGTCGGCCACCAACTCCGGCCTGCTGCTGCTCCCGCTTACGGCCGGCGTGCTCGTCGGCTCGGTCGGGTCGGGCCGGCTGACGTCCCACACCGGCCGCTATCGGATCTACCCGATCGCCGGGAGCGCCTGCGCGGTCGGCGGCATGTTTCTTCTGAGCCAGTTGCATGCCGGGACGCCGCGGCTGGTGATCTCCGCATTCATGGTGCTGCTGGGCCTCGGCGTCGGCATGGTCATGCAGGTGTCGCTGCTCGCGGTGCAGAACGCGGTCGAGCACCGGGATCTCGGGGTCGCGACTGCATCGGCGCAGTTCTTCCGGTCGTTGGGCGGATCGTTCGGCGTGGCGGTCTTCGGCGCCATCATGAACGCGCGCATCGGGTCCGAGCTGCCGGTCCGGCTCTCTCCGGAGGCGCTCGCCGCGGTCGGGGGCCAGGTCACCGAGCTGCTCAGCAGCCCCGCGGCTATCCGCGCCCTGCCCGCGGATACCGCGTACGCGGTGACCGGGTCGGTGGAGGTGGCCCTCCAGTCGGTGTTCCTGTCGGCGGTGCCCATCCTGGTGCTCGGCTTCGCCCTCTCCTGGTTCCTGCAGGAGATCCCGTTGCGCGAGACGGTCGGGCCGCCGGTCGACGGGATCGAGGAAGCGAGCGCCTGAGGCGCGCGCCAGGCTCAGCGAGCCGTGTACGTCCGGCTGAACCCGTTCCGTCCGTTCGTGACGCTGAACGTGCCGTCCTGCCGGACCGACGCCCGAAGCCAATGGCCCTCGCACGCGTCGGTCTCCTCCAGGTTGGCGATCATCTCCTCGGCCGTGTTGTGGTCCGGATCCGGGTCGAGCAGCGACCGGTGGCCCTGCCAGATGCCCTCGATGCCCGGGCTCTGCGTCATCCGGTCGTAGTGCGCCGTCGTGACCTCGCTGAATCCGGGTGAGGTGCCGCCCAGCCCCTTGCGCGGGCCGTTGTTGACGACGATGACCTGCGGCTTGAGTGCGTAGAGGTGCGCCGGAGCGCCGGCGTCGTCCCACGCCGCGTGGCGGCTCGTCTGGTAGAGCGTGACCTCGCCGACCTTGTTCACGGGACACGCGAGCTCGACCTCCATGGCCCAGTTGAGATCGCCGAGGTCGAGAAAGGTGAACCGGCCGTAGGTGAAGAGCGCCCCGACGCTGCGTTGATTCTCCGGGCTCGCCTGCGGTTTGCGCTCGGCCGTCGCGCAGAGCGGGTTGGGGCCGCCGCCGTTGACGGCGCTGTCGATCAGGCGACCGTCCGACGCGACGACGTCGATCTCGACGGGGCCGAACGCGATCTTCTCGCCGGCCGCGACGACGACCCGCTTGTCTTCGCAGACGCGAAGGTACGCGTCGAGCCACTGCTGGTTGCTTGCTTCGGTCGTGTTCCCGTGGTCGAGGCACCGCTCGATCGGGATCAGCTCGGCCAGCGCTTCGAGCCCGCCTACGTGGTCCCGGTGGTAGTGCGTGATGACCAGGTAGTCGATCCGGCTCAGGCCGGCCTCCGCGGCGGCGGCGGCGATGCGCTTCGCGTCGCGGTCGTCGTCCGTCGGATAGCCGGTGTCGACCAGCAGCGATTCCCCGGTGGGAGACACGAGCAGCGTCGCGGCGCCGCCTTCGACGTCCACCCAGTAGATGTCGAAGGTGGGTGGCTGCGTGGCCGTGGAGTCGACCGGCACGGCCAGCAGCGCGATGAGCAACGTCCAGCGCCGGATCGGGTTCGACATGCGCCTCCTCCTGTTGAAGCCCCGATTCTACGGCAGAGGTCGCGAGACGGGAAGCGGTTCAAGAACCGCGGGGTCCTGGGAAGCAGCATGCCCCGGAGCACGAGCGTGAGACGCGGCAGCAGTTGACAATTGCCGGCCACTCGGCGTAGGGTGCGGGCTACACCCGGGTTGAGAACCGATCGTGTTTCTTTCGCTCACGTCGCGTCGCGAAGCGGGTCGGAAAACACGGCGTCCGCGATCACGCCGGCCCGCATCTCTCCGTCGGTCCGCGGCGAGGCTTCGCTCACAGTCGTCCGTCACGCTGTTCGTCCGTTCGGCACGATCCTGAGGATGGGAGGGTGGTGACCATGTCGTGGCTGTTCAAGGTGGCGGCCGGAGTGGGGGTCGTGGTGGCGCTGGTAGCGCTCTTGCCCCACGTGAGCCATGCCCAGGCCGTGTCCGACGGGGCATCGGCGCGCGCCTTCGTGAATCAGTACTGCCTCGCCTGCCACAGCGACCGCGGCTTCGAGCGGGGCACGGTGCCGGTATCGCTGCAGGGGCTCGACACGGGCGATCTCGGCGCCCACGCCGATGTCTGGGAACGGGTGGTGCGGAAGGTGCGCAGCGGAATGATGCCGCCGCCGACGGCGCGGCGGCCGGACGAAGCCGCGCTGGGCGCCCTGGTCAACTGGCTGGAGACGGAGCTCGACCGCGCTGCGGCCGCCGATCCGCCGCTCGGGCGGCCAATGACCGTGCATCGCCTCAACCGCTCCGAGTACCGCAATGCCGTGCGCGATCTGATCGGGCTCGACGTCGACGTCGAGGAGCTCCTGCCGCCGGACGACGCCGACGCCGAGGGCTTCGACAACAACGCCGAGGTCCTGTCGGTCTCGGCGACGCTGATGGAGCGCTACCTGACCGCGGCGCGGCGGATCAGCCAGCTCGCGATCGGCGACCCGGCGCTGAGCTCGCGGTCCGTGTCCTTCCCCGTACCGCAGCTTGAGGTGCAGGACGATCGCACCAGCGAGGACCTGCCGTTCGGGTCGCGCGGCGGCGTGGCCGGGGAGCACTATTTCCCGCTCGACGGGGAGTACGAGTTCAAGGTCGACCTGCATCGCAACTTCTACAACTACATCCGCGGCATCGGGAACGCGCGCCACCGGCTCGATCTGCGCATCGACAAGGCCCTGGCCAAGACGTTCCTGGTCGGCGGGTCGTTCGAGGGCGAGCGCTGCGCGTGGAGCTACTGCGGCTCCGGCAGCGGCGGTTTCCCCGAGTGGGGCGCCTACTCCGTCCACGAGGACGAGTACCTGCGGTTCCGGATGCCGGTGAAGGCCGGGACGCGGCTGGTGGGGGTGTCGTTCCTGCGGCGGCCGGCGCTGGACGAAGGCGTCCTGCAGCCGCGGCCGAGCCCGGCGACGTTCGGGTTCAGCACCAACGACCGGCAGGACGGCAATCCGGACGTGGCCAGGCTGACCGTCACGGGGCCGTTCAACGGCAACAGGCCGCTGGAAACCGCGAGCCGCGAGAAGATCTTCTCCTGCCTGCCGGAGAATCCCGGGCAGGAAGCAGGGTGCGCGGAGGAGATCCTCGGCAACCTGGCGCGGCGCGCGTACCGCCGCCCCGTGACGTCGCGGGACGTGACGGCGCTGCTGAGCTTCTACGAGGCGGGGCGTCGTGGGGGCGGGTTCGAGACCGGGATCCAGGCGGCGCTGGAGTTCCTGCTGACCGATCCGGAGTTCGTGTTCCGCACCGAGCGCGCGCCGGTGGACGCCGAGCCGGGGATCGCCTATCCGGTGGGCGACCTGGAGCTCGCTTCGCGGCTGTCGTTCTTCCTCTGGGGGAGCATGCCGGACGACGAGCTGCTCGACTTGGCCGTCGAGGGGAGGCTGGCGGAGCCGGACGTGCTGGAGCAGCAGGTGCGCCGGATGCTGGCCCAGCCCCGCGCGCGGAGCACGCTGGCCGAGAGCTTCGCCGCTCAGTGGCTCGGGCTCAACCTGCTTCGCAACGCGTTGCCGGACCCGACCGCGTTCCCCGAGTTCGACGAGAACCTGCGGGTCGCGATGCAGCGGGAGACGCAACTGTTCCTGGAATCGCAATTGCGCGCGGATCGCCCGCTGACGGAGCTGGTGACGGCCGACTACACCTTCGTGAACGAGCGCCTGGCCGAGCACTACGGGATCCCCGACATCCACGGGAACCACTTCCGGCGGGTGGCGTGGGCCGACGACCGGCGCGCGGGCATCCTGGGCCAGGCGGGCATCCTGACGCTGACCTCTTACGCGAACCGCACGTCGCCGGTGTCGCGCGGCAAGTGGGTGCTCGAGAACCTGCTCGGGGCGCCGCCGGCAGAGCCGCCGGCCGACGTGCCGGACCTGGGGACCCGCGAGGAGGGGGCGCCGCCGACGTCGGTGCGCGAGCTGATGGAGGTCCATCGGAGAAACCCGGCCTGCGCCACGTGCCACCGCAACATGGATCCGTTGGGGTTCTCGCTGGAGAACTTCGACGCGATCGGGCGCTGGCGCACTACCGAGGACACCGGGGTGCCGGGCGAGGTGGGACCGGATATCGACCCGTCGGGCGTGGCGCCGGACGGCAGCGCCTTCCAGGGCGCGAGCGGCTTCCGGCACATCCTGGCGACCCAGGGCGAGTTCATCGCGACGGCGACCGAGAGGCTGCTGACCTATGCCGTGGGGCGCCGGCTGGAAGCGGCCGACATGCCCGCGGTTCGACAAATTCTGCGGGAGGCCGCGGCGGACGAGTCCCGCTGGTCGGCCCTGGTTCTTGCAATCGTGAAGAGCGCGCCATTTCAGACGAGGAGGATAGGCTGATGATCGTGACCAAGACGGTGATCCCGCGTCGTACCGTGCTGCGTGGCGTTGGAGCGGCGCTGGCTCTGCCGCTCCTCGATGGAATGGTGCCCGCGTTGACGGCACTGAGCAAGACGGCGGCGGCCCCGGCGAGACGCCTGGGCGTCGTCACCATCCCGAACGGCGCTCCCGTGGAGTTCTGGCAGCCGTTGACGGCGGGGGCCGAGTTCGAGTGGACCCCGACCCTGAAGCCGCTGGCGCCGGTTCGGGAGCACCTGCTGGTGATGTCGAACCTCGACAGCGTGGGGGCGGAGCGGGGCCGCGGCACGACCCACTCCCAGGCAGCGTCGGCGCTGCTGACCGGCGCGCGCCCGAGGCGCACGACCGGAGCGCAGCTCGAGCTGGGCATCTCGATGGACCAGGTCGCGGCCAATGCGCCGGGCGTGGGGCGCGAGACGCAACTGCCCTCCCTGGAGCTGTCGATCGAGGGCGGCGACACCGTCTACGGGGTGGCCACCTGCGACGGCGGCTTCAGTTGCGCCTACCTGAACAACTCGTGGGCCAATCGCACGACGCCGATGCCGCGCGAGACGAACCCGCGCATCGTCTTCGAGCGCCTGTTCGGGGACGTGGGGAACACGAGCGCCGACGCGCGCCGCGCGAACGTGAAGCGGCAGCGCAGCATTCTCGACCGGGTGATGGGCAAGGCCGCCGACCTCAAGGTGGGTCTGGCGCCGTACGACGTCCAGAAGCTCGACGAGTACCTGGAGGCCGTCCGCAGCATCGAGCGGCGCATCCAGCTCGCCGAGCAGCAGGCCGACCGGCAGTTGCCGGAAGTGTCGTCCCCGGCCGGGATACCCGTGTCCTACGAGGAGCACGTGCGGCTGATGTTCGACCTGATGGTGCTGGCCTATCAGACCGACATGACGCGCGTGATCTCGATGATGATGGCCCGCGAGGAGAGCGGCGCGACGTATCCGCAGATCGGGGTCACCGAGCCGCACCACCCGCTCAGCCACCACCGGGACATCCCGGAGAAGCTCGAGAAGCTGGGGAAGATCAACGCGTATCACATGCAGTTGTTCAGCGAGTTCCTCGTCAAGATGCGGTCCACGCCGGACGGCGACGGGTCGTTGCTGGACCACGCCATGATCATGTACGGCGGGGCGCTGCGGAACTCGAACCGGCACACGACCGAGAACCTGCCGATCCTGGTCGTCGGTGGCGGTTGCGGCGAGATCAAGGGCGGACGCCACGTGGTCTGTCCCGAGCACACGCCGCTGACCGATCTGCAGTACACGATGCTGCGGAAGCTGGGCGTGCCCGCGGACGAGTTCAGCGGGAGCACGGACCAGATCCACGAGCTCTCGGGGCTCACCTAGAGTCTGCGCGTCGTCTTGCGCTTGTGACACGGGGGCGCCGTCCGCATGGCGGCGCCCCTCGTTTAGCGGGCTCCTGTCGAAGGCCGGAGCCGCGCGTCTGAAAGATGCGGGACGGAGGGAGGTTCGGCATGCGCCTGAGCAGCAAGTGGGTGGCCGTGGCGGCGGTGGCGTGGCTCGGGGTTGCGGTCGTTGCGGCGGGGAATGACGACCTCCAGCTGATAGAGGCGATTCAGGACCAGGACCACGAGACCGTGCGCGCCTTGCTGGCGCAGAAGGTCGACGTCGATGCCGCGGAGGGGGACGGCGCGACGGCGCTGCACTGGGCGGTCGTGCGGGACGACGCCGAGTTGGTGGCGGCGCTGCTGGGCGCCGGCGCCGACGCGAACGCCGCGAACGACTACGGCGTGACGTCTCTCGTGCTGGCCTGCACCAACCGCAACCCCGCAGTGGTCGCCAAGCTCCTCGACGCGGGAGCCGATCCGAACGCGGCCACCGAGATGGGTGAGACGGCGCTGATGACGTGCGCCAAGACCGGCACCGCGGACGCGCTGCAGCCGCTGCTCGACCACGGCGCCAAGGTGGACGCCAGGGAAGCATCGCACGGCCAGACGGCGCTGATGTGGGCGGCGACCCAGGAGAATCCGGACGCGGTACGGGTGTTGCTGGATCACGGCGCCGATGTTGGCGCGCGCTCGGACACCCATCTGCTGCCCGTCAACCTCGGGGTCGGAAATCCCTTCGAGGACTCCGTGCTGCAACCGCAGCGGGGATCCACGCCGCTGATGTTCGCGGCCCGGAACGGCCGCGTCGAGAACGCCCGGCTCCTGCTCGACGCGGGGGCGGACGTGAACGTGAAGGCGCCGAACGGCGAGTCCGCGCTGGTGTTGGCCGGCTTCAGCGACCAGGGCAAGCTCGGGGCGTTCCTCCTGGAGCGCGGCGCCGACCCCACGGCTGACGACGCCGGGTACACCGCCCTGCACACCGCCGTGTCGCGGGGCGATGCCGAGCTCGTGCAGGCGCTGTGCGCGCACGGTGCGGATCCGAACGCCCGCCTCACGAAAGGAAGCCTCCAGCAGCGCAACCTCAACTTCTACAGCCTGTCCGCACAGTTGGTCGGGGCGACCCCGTTCTGGCTGGCGGCCAAGTACGCCGAGGTCGAGATCATGCGCGCGCTGGCCGACTGCGGCGCCGATCCCCTGCTGATGCCGGACAACGGGATCACCCCGCTGATGGCGGCGGCCGGCGAAGGGTGGGCGACGAGAGCGAGCAACCGCCGCGGCCAGGGCATCGGCGTCGACGCGGCGCTCCTGCTGGTGCAGGCCGGCGAGCACTCGACGTTCGAGGCGACCCGGATCTCGCTCGAGCTGGGCGCCGACGTGCACGCGACGGATCCCGACGGCAACACCGCGTTGCACGCCGCCGTGCAGCTCGCGTATCCGTCGGTCGTCGATCTCCTGATCGAGCACGGGAGCAAGCTGGACGTCACGAACAACGACGATCAGTCCCCGCAGGACCTGATGTGCTTCGACGCGGACGGGAGGCTGGTGCGAGGCCAGGGCCGCCGCGGCTCGTGCTCGGGCTGAGCCCGGACGGCTACCAGTCCAAGGCGGATTTCATTTTTCGGCGGGCCTGGAAAGGCCCGCCGTTCTTGTTTGTGCTAGCCTGTATACAACGTAAGACGGCGGCATGAGCACGACTCTCTCGCTGCGCATCGACGAAGAAACCAAGGAGCGGCTCGATGCCCTCGCGAAGCGATCGAGACGGTCGAAGTCGTTCCTCGCCGCGGAGGCCATCGCCTTGTATGTGGAGGCCGAGAGCTGGCAGCTCGACGAGATCGCCGCCGGGCTGGACGACCTCGAGCACGGGCGCACCGTTGGGCACGAGGCCGTGGCGGGCTGGCTGCGGTCATGGGGTGGCCCGGATGAGCGGAAGATGCCCGGACGGTGACCATCGTCTGGTCCGCGCGGGCCCTGCGTCACTTGGCCAGGCTTCGTGACTTCATCGCGAGGGACAGACCCTCCGCCGCTCAGGAGATCGCGGTCACGATCCTCTCCAGCGTCGATCTCCTCGCCGAACAGCCCTCCCTCGGCCGGCCCGGACGGCTGCCGGGTACGCGGGAGCTCGTGTTTCCGGGAACACCGTATCTGGTGCCGTATACCGTCCGTGGCAACCGACTCGAAGTCATCGCGGTCTTCCATGGCCGGCAACGCTGGCCGGACAAGCTGTAGTGCCCGACTTGCTCCCGCCGCAGGCCCACAAGCACTTGATGGCCTTGACCGTTTCCCCACGCTTGGCACGGTACGTGCTACCACTTTCCGTCACGGACGCCCGGACGTGGAAGCGGCGTCGCAGCGTGTGGTAGCTTGGGAAGTCGCGTGCGCCGCCGCGCCGCCTGGAGAGGTCCAGCGATGATCCGACCTGCACCTGCCGTCGTGCCCATCGATTTCCCGAGCTCGGATGGCAAACCGATGGCGGAGAACGACGCCCAGCGCAGCGCCATCATGTACGGCATCGGCGCGCTGACCCGGTACTTCAGGGACCGCCGGGACGTGTACGTTTCCGGCGACCTTCTCATCTACTAGAAAGAAACTCAGAGCGCCCTCCCTGTTCAGGCGGCCTTCACTTCGACCTCGACGCCAAGGTTCCGCAGACGCCGGAGCAGGCTCTGGGTGACGCGCTGCTTGTCGCGGTTCGCCAGGTACCGGCCGCCAAGGTCGTGGTAGTCCTTCTCGTCGCGAAGCATGAAGTAGGCGGCGGTCAGCATGGAGGCGGCGACCGCCACGATGGCCTTCTTCGGGCCGCGCCGGCCTTTGAGCCGTCGAAACTGCGCCTGCAGATAGCTCCCGTTCTTCCGGGTCGCCGCCCACGCGGCCTGGACCAGCGCTGTCTTCAACCAGGGAGTCGCGTGACGGATCCGGGTCGAGCGGCGCTTCCCCGCACTCTCGTCGAGGCGCGGGCACAGGCCCGCCCACGAGACCAGGTGGCCCGCACTGGGGAACTGGGTCATGTCCACGCCGACCTCGGCGATGATCACCCGCGCCACCGTCTCACTGACCCCGGGCATCGTTGCCAGCCGGTCGGCGGCCTCGCGAAAAGGGCGAAGCACCTCGTCGGCCTGCTGCTCGACTTGCTGCACAGCGGCGGTCAGCGCATCGATCTGCGCCAGGTGCAGCTTCAGCAGGAAGCGATGATGCGCCGTCACCCGGCCGTGCACCGCGGCGACGATGTCCGCACGGTCGGCCTTCAGGCGCCCCTTGGTGCAATCAGCCAACCGCTCGGGATCGGTCTGCCCGGCGATGAGCGCCGCCAGGATCGCCCGGCCGCTGACGCCCAGGATGTCGCTGGCCACGCGCGTCAGCTTCACGTTCGCGTCTTCCAGCGTCTTCTGCAGGCGCAGGGTGTGCCGCGCGATCTCACGGACCAGTTGCTTGCGGGTCCGCGTCAGGTCGCGCAGCTCCTGGATCGGGGCCGGCGGCACGAAGCTGCCCGGGATCAGCCCGTGCGCCAACAGGTCGGCGATCCAGGTCGCGTCCTTCCGGTCGCTCTTGCGCCCCGGAACGTTTCGGATGTGCTGCGCGTTGGCGAGCACCAGCGTGAACGAAGCTTCGTCTTCGAGGACGTGCCACACCGGCTTCCAGTACACGCCGGTCGCCTCCATCGCCACGTGCGTGCAGCCCGCCTCGGTCAGCCAGGCCGCCAGTTCGAGCAGACCCGCTGTCGTGGTCGCGAACTCCCGGTGCTCGGTCGTGACCTTCCGACCCGCCGCGATGCGCGCGCACGCGTTCACGCACCGCGAGTGGACATCCAGCCCGGCGCACCGGGGATACAAAACTTCCATGCGTCACCTCCTGTATCGCGAAGTGCTGGCGTGGAGTCCGCGGGTACGAAATCTAGAAGACGCGCTTCCCGGGCGATCCGGTGTCGCAATACGGGGTGCTCGCGGGACTCCGGGTCAAACTACGAAACGGGCTCTCGGCACCATAGAGAAACCGACCTCTGTGCCAGCGTCACGGCCTACACAATATACTTGTTTCATCGATGCGTGGGTCCGGCGCCGCCGGGTGGGAAACTACGAAGAAGGCAATCCGCGGGTGTCGATCGCTCCGGACGTCTAGAAAGAAACTCAGAGCGCCCTCCCTGTTCAGGCGGCCTTCACTTCGACCTCGACGCCAAGGTTCCGCAGACGCCGGAGCAGGCTCTGGGTGACGCGCTGCTTGTCGCGGTTCGCCAGGTACCGGCCGCCAAGGTCGTGGTAGTCCTTCTCGTCGCGAAGCATGAAGTAGGCGGCGGTCAGCATGGAGGCGGCGACCGCCACGATGGCCTTCTTCGGGCCGCGCCGGCCTTTGAGCCGTCGAAACTGCGCCTGCAGATAGCTCCCGTTCTTCCGGGTCGCCGCCCACGCGGCCTGGACCAGCGCTGTCTTCAACCAGGGAGTCGCGTGACGGATCCGGGTCGAGCGGCGCTTCCCCGCACTCTCGTCGAGGCGCGGGCACAGGCCCGCCCACGAGACCAGGTGGCCCGCACTGGGGAACTGGGTCATGTCCACGCCGACCTCGGCGATGATCACCCGCGCCACCGTCTCACTGACCCCGGGCATCGTTGCCAGCCGGTCGGCGGCCTCGCGAAAAGGGCGAAGCACCTCGTCGGCCTGCTGCTCGACTTGCTGCACAGCGGCGGTCAGCGCATCGATCTGCGCCAGGTGCAGCTTCAGCAGGAAGCGATGATGCGCCGTCACCCGGCCGTGCACCGCGGCGACGATGTCCGCACGGTCGGCCTTCAGGCGCCCCTTGGTGCAATCAGCCAACCGCTCGGGATCGGTCTGCCCGGCGATGAGCGCCGCCAGGATCGCCCGGCCGCTGACGCCCAGGATGTCGCTGGCCACGCGCGTCAGCTTCACGTTCGCGTCTTCCAGCGTCTTCTGCAGGCGCAGGGTGTGCCGCGCGATCTCACGGACCAGTTGCTTGCGGGTCCGCGTCAGGTCGCGCAGCTCCTGGATCGGGGCCGGCGGCACGAAGCTGCCCGGGATCAGCCCGTGCGCCAACAGGTCGGCGATCCAGGTCGCGTCCTTCCGGTCGCTCTTGCGCCCCGGAACGTTTCGGATGTGCTGCGCGTTGGCGAGCACCAGCGTGAACGAAGCTTCGTCTTCGAGGACGTGCCACACCGGCTTCCAGTACACGCCGGTCGCCTCCATCGCCACGTGCGTGCAGCCCGCCTCGGTCAGCCAGGCCGCCAGTTCGAGCAGACCCGCTGTCGTGGTCGCGAACTCCCGGTGCTCGGTCGTGACCTTCCGACCCGCCGCGATGCGCGCGCACGCGTTCACGCACCGCGAGTGGACATCCAGCCCGGCGCACCGGGGATACAAAACTTCCATGCGTCACCTCCTGTATCGCGAAGTGCTGGCGTGGAGTCCGCGGGTACGAAATCTAGAAGACGCGCTTCCCGGGCGATCCGGTGTCGCAATACGGGGTGCTCGCGGGACTCCGGGTCAAACTACGAAACGGGCTCTCGGCACCATAGAGAAACCGACCTCTGTGCCAGCGTCACGGCCTACACAATATACTTGTTTCATCGATGCGTGGGTCCGGCGCCGCCGGGTGGGAAACTACGAAGAAGGCAATCCGCGGGTGTCGATCGCTCCGGACGTCTTCGTGGTGTTCGGCGTGCGGGACCACCAGCGGCCGAACTACAAGTTGTGGGAGGAGGGGCAGGCGCCGGCCTTCGTGCTGGAGGTGGCCTCGCCGAGCACGTGGCGCGACGACCTCGGGCCGAAGCGATCGGTGTATGCCCGCCTTGGGGTGCGCGAGTACTGGCAGTACGACCCGGCCGGAGAGTTTCTGCCCGCGCGTCTGCAGGGCGAGCGGTTGACGCGGTCGTGCTACGTGCGTCAACCCGCGGCGACGGCGCTGGACGGCACACTGACGTTGCGTAGCGAGACGCTGGGTCTGGAACTGCGGGCCGCGCCGGGGCGAGAGATGCGTTTCCGGGATCCGGCGAGCGGTCGCGATCTTCCCAGTCACCACGAGGAAGCCGAGGGCCGCCTGATCGCCGAAGAGCGCGCTGCGGTTGCCGAGAACCGCGCCGCAGCCGCCGCAACCCGGGTTGCGGCTGCCGAAACCCGCGCCACGGCTGCCGAAGCACGGGTAGCTGAACTGGAAGCGCTCCTCCGCAGCCGGCGTTGACCATCCCCGTCCGGCGCCGCTTCCGCCGTTGGCCCCGGCGCGCGCCGCGGTCGACTTCCGGTCTTCCGGAGGGCGCCGACGAAGGCACCCCCTCGGCATTTCCGTATTGTGCAATCAGCGCGCCCGGTCAATAATGTGCGTTTACGGTTGGGCGCAGTGTCCCTGTCGCCTCGACGGACGAGGGTGCCGTTCATGACGAAGCGCAGAGGTTCTCCGTTGCAGGCCGGCGTCGTGCTCGTGATGTTGGCGGCTGGTGCGGGGCTCGCTGCGGCGGGGCAGTCCGCGCCGGGGGAGACGGCAGCCACGCCCGAGCGAGAGCTGCTGGATCGCTACTGCGTCGCCTGCCACAACGAGCGCCTGCAGACCGCGGGACTGGAGCTCGACAACGCGGACGTAACCCACGTTTCCGCCGACCCCGGTCTGTGGGAAAGGGTGGTCCGCAAGCTGCGCGCCGGTGCGATGCCGCCGGCGCCGCGGCCGCGGCCCGACGGGGCGACCTACGCCCGGTTCATAGAGCGGCTCGAGACGGAGCTCGATACGGCGGCGGCAGCCGATCCGAACCCCGGCCGCACGGAAGCGTTCCATCGACTGAACCGGGCGGAGTACCGCAACGTCATCCGCGATCTGCTGGCCCTCGACGTCGACGTGGCGGAGCTGCTGCCGGCCGACGACGGCAGCTACGGTTTCGACAACATCGCCGGCGTCCTCGGCGTCTCGCCGACGCTGCTCGAACGCTACCTGTCGGCGGCGAAGCAGGTGAGCCGGCTGGCCGTCGGCAGTCCGGAGCTGCCGCCCACGGCGCTGACGTTCCGCCGCTCGGCCGACGACGCGCAGGACGCCCGTCTGGCGGGCCTGCCGTTCGGCACCCGCGGCGGGATGGCGATTGCCTACAATTTCCCGGTCGACGCGGAGTATCAGATCCGCGTGCGGCTCAGCCGCGACACCGCCGACAACCTGGCGCCGTTCACGGACCGGCACGAGCTGGACGTCAGTCTGGACGGCGAGCACCTGCAGACCTTCACGGTCGGCGAGCCGGCGCCGGAGGGCGCGGCACGCAACAGCCCCGAGTACCTCGAGTGGCGCACCCGGCAGCGGCGCGTCGACGAGAACTGGGTGCTGCGTGTGCCGGTGCCGGCCGGCCCGCGGACGTTGCGCGTGGCGTTCCGCAAGAAGACCTCGGCCTACGCCGAGACGCTGCGGCAGCCGTACCTGCGGCCGTACACGAACACCACCGGCGGCGACACGCGCTACCAGCCGTACCTGGAGAGCGTCGTCATCACCGGGCCGTACGAAGCGAGCGATGCGCCGCCGACCGTCGAGACGCCGAGCCGCGCCCGCATCTTCACCTGCCGGCCAGAGGCAGGCGACGAGGCAGCCGGACGCGAGTGCGCCCGCGAGATCCTGTCGGTTCTGGCTCGCCGAGCCTACCGGCGACCGATCGTCGAGCGCGACCTCGACGTGCTGCTGAGGTTCTACGAGGACGGGCTGCGTGACGGTGGCTTCGAGGCGGGCATCGAGCTGGCGCTGCGGCGTCTGCTGGCCGGTCCCGAGTTCCTGTTCCGCGTGGTGCGTGACCCGGCGGACGTCGAACCCGGCGTCAACTACCCGTTGACCGGCCTGGAGCTCGCGTCCCGGCTCTCGTTCTTCCTGTGGAGCAGTATCCCCGACGACGAGCTGCTCGACGCGGCGGTGGCGGGCCGCCTGCACGATTCGGAGGTGCTGGAGGCGCAGGTGCGGCGCATGCTCGCCGACGGGCGCGCAGCCGCCCTGGTGGAGAACTTCGCAGGGCAGTGGCTCTACCTGCGCAACGTTCCCGCGCTGGCCCCGGACGAGAACCGCTTTCCGGACTTCGGCGAGGCGCTACGGCGGGCGATGGAGCGGGAGACCGAGCTCTTCGTCGAGAGCGTGATGCGCGAGGACCGCAGCGTCCTCGAGCTGCTGACCGCCGACTATACCTTCGTTAACGAGCGGCTGGCGCGGCACTACGACATCCCGAACGTCTACGGCAGCCACTTCCGCCGCGTCACGCTGCCGGACGCCACGCGGCGCGGGCTGCTCGGCCATGGCAGCATCCTCGCGGCGACCGCCTATCCGACCCGGACGTCGCCGGTACTGCGCGGCAAGTGGGTCCTGGAGAACCTGCTCGGCACGCCGCCGCCGCTGCCGCCGCCCGACGTTCCGTCGCTGGAGGAGACGACCGGCGCAGGCCGGCCGCTTTCCATGCGCGAGGCGATGGAGCAGCACCGCGCCAACCCGGTCTGTGCAAGCTGCCACCGGCTGATGGATCCGCCCGGCTTCGCGCTCGAACAGTTCGACGCGGTCGGCAAATACCGCACGCACAACGAGGCCAGCGCACCGATCGATGCGTCCGGGGTTCTGCCGGACGGCACGGTTTTCGAGGGCGCGGCGGGGCTACGGGATGCGCTCCTGCAGCGACCCGACCTGTTCGTGACCACGTTGACCGAGAAGCTGCTGACCTACGCCCTT
This sequence comes from Vicinamibacterales bacterium, assembly GCA_965222905.1. Lineage (GTDB taxonomy): Bacteria > Acidobacteriota > Vicinamibacteria > Vicinamibacterales > UBA8438 > WTFV01. The sequence continues at coordinate 1,552,573 of OZ244976.1, forward strand.
GGCCGGGGCGTCGAGCACTACGACTCGCCGGCCATTCGCGCCATCGTCCGTGACGCCGAACGGGACGACTCCCGGTTCTCGTCGATCATCCTGGGCATCGTCGAGAGCGTGCCCTTCCAGATGAGGAGATCCGCATCATGATCATCACGAAGATGGCGCTGCCGCGCCGCACGTTCCTCCGCGGGCTCGGCGCCACCGTGGCGCTGCCCCTGCTCGACGCGATGGTGCCGGCGCTGTCGGCGATCTCGAAGACGGCCGCCGCGCCGGTCAAGCGTCTCGGCTACATCTACCTGCCCAACGGGGCGGTGATGCAGTCGTGGACGCCGCAGGGCGCGGGAACCGACCTGAAGCTGTCGCCGACCCTCGGCCCGCTGGCGCCCTTCCGCGATCAGACGCTGGTCTACACGCGCCTGGCGCACGGGCAGGCCGAGCCGCTCGGCGACGGCAACGGCGAGCACTCGCGGGCCAGCTCGGTCTGGCTGAACGGCGTGCACCCGAAGCACACCGAGGGGGCCGACGTGGAGGCCGGCGTGACGGTCGACCAGGTAGCCGCGGCCAACATCGGTACGGACACGCCGCTGCCGTCGCTGGAGCTGGCCATCGATCTCGACTTCCTGGTCGGGAACTGCGAGAACGGCTATAGCTGCGTCTACATGAACACGGTGGCGTGGCGCACCGCGACGACGCCGCTGCCGATGGAGAACAACCCGCGCGTCGTCTTCGAGCGCCTCTTCGGCGACGGCGGCACGCGCGACGAGCGGCTGGCGGAGTTGCGCAAGGACCGCAGCATTTTGGACTCGGTGACCGACGACCTCGCGTACCTGGAGCGCGATCTGGGGACCGCCGACCGCCGCCGGCTCGACCAGTACCTCGACGCGGTCCGCGCGGTGGAGCGGCGGATCCAGTTGTCGGAGGCGCAGGGCGCCAACGCGGCGCTGCCGGACGACCTCGACCGGCCGGCCGGCATCCCCGACTCCTACGAGGACCACGTCAAGCTGATGTACGACCTGATCTCGCTGGCGTTCCAGGCCGACATCACCCGGGTATTCACCTTCATGGTGGGCCGCGAGCTCGGTGGCCGGACCTACCCGCAGATCGGGGTGCCCGACCCGCACCACGGGATTTCGCATCATCGGAACGATGCGGAGAAGCTCGCCAAGCTGTCGAAGATCAACCGGCACCACGTGGAGCTGCTGACCCACCTGCTCGGGCGGCTGCAGGACGCGCAGGACGGCGACGGCACGCTGCTCGACAGCTCGATGGTGCTCTACGGGGCCGGCCTCGGCGACAGCAACGACCACCTGCACTACGACCTGCCGGTGCTGACGGTCGGCGGCAAGGCGGCCGGCATGCGCGGCGGCCGGCACCTGCGCTACCCGAAGGATACGCCCATGACCAACCTGCTGGTCAGCATGCTGTACAAGGCGGGCGTGCCGGCCGAGAAGCTCGGCGACAGCACCGGGCCGCTGACGGCGTTGACGGACGTGTAGGAAATCCCGGCACGCGTCCTCGTCCGGCGCGTCGAGGACGCGGCGCATGCGGGAAATCGAGGCGGTCATGACAAGAGCAAAAGTACGGTGCGGTGTGAGCGTTGCGTTCACCGTCGTGATCGCGGCGGCGGTTCTCGCCGGTGCAAGCGCAGCGGCGGCGGCGGTCGATCTCCCGCTCGTCGACGCGGTGCGGGCCGGCGACCTCGAGCGCGCCCGCGCGCTGATCGCGGACGGCGTCGACGTCGACTCGTCCGACGGCGATGGCACGACGGCGTTGCACTGGGCCGCGCTCAACGACGACGTCGAGACGGCACGGGCGCTGATCGCGGCCGGCGCTCGGGTCGAGGCGGCCAATCGCTTCGACGCGATGCCGCTGGCGCTCGCCGCCGAGAACGGCAGCGCCGCCTTCATCGAGCTGCTGCTGGACGCCGGCGCGGATCCCGACGCGGCGACGCCGGAGGGCGAGACCGCGCTGATGACCGTGGCCCGGACCGGCCGCACGGATGCGGTGAAGCTTCTGCTCGCCCGCGGCGCGGACCCGAACCGGGCGGAAGGCTGGCGCGGCCAGACCGCTTTGATGTGGGCGTCTGCCGAGAACAACCTGGCCGCGGCGGAGGCGCTGCTCGCGGGCGGGGCCGACGTCCATGCGCGCTCCACCGGCGGCTTCAGCCCGCTCATGTTCGCGGTACGGGCCGGTTACCACGACCTGACGCGACTGCTCGTCGAGGCCGGCGCGAGCCCCGAGGAGACGTTGTTCGACGGCACCAGCGCGCTGGTGCTGGCCACCAAGAACGGCCACTACGAGCTCGGTGCATACCTGCTGGACGCCGGCGCCGACCCGAACGCCGACGATCAGGGCTGGACCGCGCTCCACGAGATCAAGTGGACGCGCCGGCCGAACCTCGGCTTCAACAACCCGCCGCCGATCGTCACCGGCTCGATGACCGACCTGGAGTTCGCCCGCAGGCTCGCCGCGCACGGCGCCGACCTGAACGCCCGGATGACGAAGGAGCCGAACAACCGCTACCGCAACGTTCTCAACCGGATCGGCTCCACGCCGTTCCTGCTCGCCGCCAAGGCGGCCGACGTCGAGATGATGCGCGTGCTCGTCGAGCTCGGCGCCGACCCGCTGCTGCCCAACGAGGACGGCACCACGCCGCTCATGGTCGCGGCCGGCGTTGGCATCTGGGCGGTGGGCGAGAGCCCCGGCACCAACGAGGAGGCTCTCGAGGCCGTCAAGTACGCACTCGATCTCGGCGGCGACGTCACCGCCATCGACGACAACGGCGACACGGCGCTGCACGGCGCCATCATCCGCGGCTCGGAGCCGCTGGTCCGCTTCCTTCTCGACAACAGCGCCGACATCGAGGCGACCAACGAGAAGGGCTGGACGCCGTACCGTATCGCCAAGGGCGTCTTCTATTCCAACACCGGAAAGCGCTGGGCCGAGATGGAGACGCTGCTGCTCGCGCTCGGCGCGGACCCGTCCAGCGCCACCGGCGCGGACAACACCATCTCCGACTGGTCCATCGACGACCCGGTTGTGCCGGACGTGCGCTGACGGCAAACAGCCGGCGGGGCCGGGCGCACAGCCTCCGATAGCTTGGCTATCATGATGCGATGCGCCGTGAAGCAGCGATGGACGACCCGCCACTGACGCTGCATCCCGACGAGCGGATCTGGCTGAACGAGTACCGGCGCGCGATCGACGAACGGCATCCCGGCGCAGTCGTGCGCATGGTCGTCTACGGTTCCAAGGCGCGCGGCGATGCGCACGAGGACAGCGACATTGATGTACTCCTCATCGTGAGGAACGAGGCCGCCGAGCTCAAGCGCAGGCTGCGCCGAATCGGATACCGTCTGTCCGCGATGTCGTACGCCGTGCCATCGATTCTCGCCTACACGCAGGATGAGTGGGCCAGCTACAAGAATCTCGGATCGGCGTTTCACGAAGCGGTGGAACGCGATGCGGTGGCCGTGCTGTGAAGCGGGAGATGGTGATCGCCGAGTGGCGACGCGCGTCCGAATCGCTGAGCGCGGCGGAAATCCTGATGCGTGAGGGCTGTCAGGCCGATGCCGTATCCAGAGCGTACTACGCGATCATGCACGCCGCCAAGGCGGCGCTGTTCGTGCACGGTGTCGCAGCAACCAGTCATGCCGGGGTCAAGCGGATGTTCGGACTGCATCTCGTTCGCCCGGGCAGGATTGAGCCTCTGTGGTCGGACCATCTCGCCGAGGGATCGGATGAGCGTCTGGCGGCGGACTACGACGTGTTTATTTCCTACTCCGAAGAGGAAACCCGTCGAGAATGCGAGCGCGCTCGTGAGTTTCTGGAACGCATGCGGCAGTACCTGATCGCCAATGGCTTGGCCGAGCGGGTCCTCGACCGGACGGTGCGTAATGGATGAAGAGACTTGTGCGACGCAGAGAGATCGCCAGACCTTGGAAGAGCGCCTCAACGATCTCGAACGGAAAGGAATCGTCGTGTCTTCCGGTCAGACGCAGGCGCCACTCAAGCCACTGGGGAAGAGGCCGGGCGCGCTGAAGCGGTTCCTCGACGATCGGAACGAGTGAGCTGCTCGCCCCGTCGACACATCACTACGGACCGACGGCTGTTTCTTGTGCTGCCGCCGTGTCGAGTGACCCGGGGCCGGCACGAGACCTTCACCGCTCCGCGCGTGAACACGTCGTCCGTCGCCTTGCTGCTCCAGGCGTACGTCGCCCGGGCTCACGCCGCTCGAAGAACTGCCGCCGGCGGACAACGCTGAGCTTGGGAAACACGTGACTGGCCGTGGGGCATCTCCAGCCACGTGCTGCGGACCAGCTTCTTCTTCACGATGCTCACCGTCCTCCGTGCCCCGAGATGGCCTCGTTCAGGAAGCGCGTGATGCGATCGCGGTTCGCGGTCAGACTGGAGAACTGCTTCTCGCATACGTCGGTGAAGCGCGCGAGCACCTTGCGGTTGATCGACTCCTGATCTTCGAAAATGGCCAGGGACCGGAACGCAAGCCCCCACTTCTCGAACTGAAGCAGCGCGATGGTTGCGTCTCGCGTCCGGCCGTCGCTGCCGAGCGCGTGCACGAACAGCGGCCGCGGCATGCCGTTCACTCGGCAGTCGACCACGTACATCCCATGGGGATCATGCGTGGGATCACTCCAGGAGAAACGCACGCGTTCTTCCGGCAGCGTCTCGCTCAGGATGGCCCGAAAATCCTCCATGAAGGTCGACTTCACCCGTTCCCGAGACAGGTACGACACGTCGGAAATCCTCAGCAGCGCCTGTACGAACGAATACAGCGCGTCCCCGTAACGCGAATCCGGCACGTCGAGCACCAGTTCTCCCTCGCGATCCTGGATCTGAAACAGGGACAGGGCGTTCGAGATGATCTTCTGCCGTGTTCCCGTGTGCAGGTCCTTTTCGTCGAGGTCGTATGTGAGGTGCATGTACGTATGTGCTTCGTCTGAGAGCACCCATCGCGGACCCTCCCTTCGGAGCACGATCGCCAGATGGTCACCATCGTCGAACAGAAAAGGCGTCAGAACGCGGAAACGGTCCATGCCTTCGGCGGCGAGGCGGATCTTCGCCGATACCTTGTCGCGAAAATCCCGTTCGATGGACTCGACAGTCATCTCAGACTTCCTCCACGACGTCGAAGAGATCTCTTCGTTGCCCTTGAAGATGGATTTGAATTCCCGCTTCACTTCGCCGAAGAGCGGCTCGATGCGCTTCCTGATCGTCCGGCGGCCGTCCATTCGTGAACTGCTCTTGCGGGCCGGCCCAGAAGCGCCGACGATCCCGGCGCGCCCGCTCGTCGTAGCAGAAGATGAGGTAGAGGAACTGCCAGAACGCCGCGTCCTTCGGCATGCCTTCGTTGCCGTGGATGAAGTTGTGGCAGCGGCGGAACGCGGTGCGCAGCATCTCCGGGTCGGCGCGTCGCGCCCGCGCCCGCGACAGCACGTTGCGGTCATCGATGGACTCGTCGACCGGAGGCCAGTCGCCGATCGGTTCGGCGTCCACCTGGAACTTCGTGGCCTTCCTGCGAAGAAAGAAGAACTCCAGGCCGTTGGTCCACAAGGCGTATCGGCAGGCCTCGATCTCCTCGAAGAACGGCTTGACCTCGGCGATGTCCTGCGCGGCCTGTTCGTAGTCGCGCATCGTCACGGCTCCGCGCCTGTTCTGCTTCGGTTCGGGCCGGCACACTACGACGCGCTGGACGTTCTCGGGCTCGTGCGCCTCGCCCGCTCCGAAGATCGCGATGTCCACCCGCCGGCGCCGGCCCCCGACCGACACGGGGAAGTCCGCCGCCATGTCCTCTACGGAGATTCCGTACTCGTGGAACAGCGCCCGGGCGATCCGCTGCCGGACCAATTCCTTGGGCGTCTCCTTGATCTGCTTCGTGTCCGAGATGAAGTCGAGGACGAACCCGTCGCGGACGACATCGGCTGCGGTTGCAGCGACGGACGCGGCGACCCCATGCGTCTCGCGGAGAGCACGGATCCCGACCTTGCGGCCTACATGCACCGCGTGCCACGTGCCCCGGAGTTCCTGCGCACAGCGCAGAGGCTTAACCTGACGTCGGAGGACTTCGACGTGCTGATCGAAGAGGTCAAGCGGCGCCGCCCCTCGGGCCCCTCGGAGACCATCGATACCGCGGAGACGTGACGCGAGCTGCTGCGATGCGGACGATCGGTCAGGCTTGGTCGATTTCCAGGAGATCCGCGCCTGCCGACTGCCCGGCGGCGCGGAGAGCCCGGTCCAGCGTGGCGAGCGGCATCCGCATCCGCATGGCGAGCTCGAGGTACATCGCATCGTAGGCGGAGATCCCGTGTGCTGTTGCCAAGTCGAGTGTCTTGCCCCAGGTGCGAGACGTGGAGATCGGGACGATGTCGATCGGCAGGGCTTCGAGGTGCGCGAGAATGCCGGGCCACTCGTCCTGCGCGATCCGTCCGCGCCGGGTCGCGACCAACAGTACGTTGGCCGTCTCTATGGGCCACAGCGCCGGGACGAATGCCCGGGTCTCGAGCAGCGCGTCCCGCAACCGGTCCGTCGCCGTGGTCGCCTCGTCGGGGAAGACCCACGCCATGGTGACCGAGCAATCGAGCACGAACGCCATCAGTAGCGTCGCCCTTCCTCGATCATCTGCCGCACCGACAGCCCTCCCAGGCTGTGAGTCCGCTGAAACTCCTTCAGGCCGTGGATCGCCGCACGGATCCTGACGGTGTCCCGTTTCCGGAATGGAATCAGCTCGGCCACCGGATGACTGTGTCTGGTGATAACGAATCGCTCGCCCATTTGCACGCGCTTGAGCAGCTTCGGGAGATGCGTCTTCGCTTCGAACGCGCCGATCTCGGGCACTGGGGACCCCCTCCCAATAGACGACAGGCTTAACAGACCGTACGCAGACTAGTCTATGTCATGTCGGCGTTGGCAGCGGCACGGGCATGAGGCGGAAGACGAATATCGATGGCCCGCCGCTGCCGCGCCAGACCGTCGACAGTCCATCTGGCCGAGTGCTGGCGCGTTCACCACCTCGATTTGTGCTCTTCCGTGATGGACTCGAAGCCCGATACGAGATCACTCTGGCCGAGAGCCTCTTCGAGCAATCGCAGCAGCCGCAGAACTCGGCGGCGGTCGACGCTGGAACCACGCAGTCGCCAGAGGCTTCGCGCGTCGTCGATGTCCTTCGGACGCCCGGCGAGGATCTTGGCGATGACAAGGTCGGCGATATCGATCAGCGGGACAGTGGCACCGCCGATGTCCGTGGTCTTCGCTCGGTCGAGGAACTCGTCCTCGAGCCCGGACCCCGCCAGCACGACATCGAGCGGCATGCCTGTGCCCACGTGGACGAATGGCATCACTCGCGTTCGTCGCACGAAATCGGGATCGTCGACGCGTAACGTGAATCCGCCGGCCTCCATGTCGCGCACGAAGCGTTCCGGGGCGTCGGGAGCGAGTTCGACGGTAACGTCGACGTCGGCGCTGAATCGAGGCACGCCGTAAGCAACCACCGCCTGGGCTCCGAAGAGGTACCAGCGCCCCCAGCGGTCGAGGATTGCGGACAGCGCCTCGAGCAACTCAAGCGCGGCGGGCTGCATCGACACGGGCGAACAGCTCGGTCATGCGCACATGATGGCGCAGGTCGTCGCGGCGGCTGGCGGCGTCAGGCCAGTCCGGATGCTGCAGCAGCGCCTGCCGTCGCAACTCGTCGGCGATCCGCAGCGCTTCGAGGGGACCGAGCCGCTGGACCCGCTCGGCCCAGTAGGCATCCTTGGCGTCGCGCGCGTACTGCCAGTCGCGCGCCATGAACGCACGGATGCCGCGCGTGATCATGGTCTCATGGTATTCGCTCCAGCCGAGGGACTCCATTGGTCGGACGATCGTTCCCCGCGCGGTACCGGATGCCGGGCCTGCGCATCGAGCACCTTCGAGCCCCGTCGCAAGTCTGAGCGGCAGCCGTTGCGCGACTGCGTCCGGGATTTGCTCCTGCCCCGGTCGCCCGGGACAGGAGCATCCATTCCTCGGAGCTCCGGTTCCTCCGGAGGGCTACTCGCCCGACGGCATGCGGCAGGCGAAGTTCTCCGCCTCGTCCGTGCTGCCGGCGCCGGTGTAGACCGCCTGGGCGGGGTACGGGCAGAGCGGCCGGGTCCGATCCACCTCGCCGTCCCGCACGCGGGTCGCCATGATGTGGTCGGGCGCATCGCCCTCCTCGACCCAACGTTCGAGCGCGGTCAGCATGTCGAAGCGGCTCGGGCCGGCGCCGCCGCCGCAGTGGCCCATGCCCGGCGCCATGAAGAGGCGGAACGAATCGTGGACCTCCTCGCGGGTGCCGACCAGGTCGACGACGCGGCTGTAGTACTGCGTCACGTTGGCCGGCGAGATCTGCGGGTCGCTCCACCCGTGGTAGGAGAGCAGCTTGCCGCCGCTCTCGAAGAACGGCTTCAGGTTCGGGTCGAGCGCGTTGAGGGTGTCGTTGTCCCGATCCTCGGCCAGCACGATGTCGGTCTCGAAGTTGAACTGGTCGACGGTCCACTCCGGGTCCGCGAAGGTCAGGTAGCGGAACTGCTCCACCCCGGTCGACCGCGCCGAGTTGGTCCAGCCGAAGTCGGTCCAGCCGAGCTCGCTGCCCGGCAGCAGGCCGGTGATGGGCCGCCCGGTCCTGGGGTTCTCGGGCGAGGAGTAGAGCATGCGGACGGTGCTGACCTGGGCCGCGCTGAGGCAGGACTCGTCGCCGGCGTCCTCGCAGAGCAGCGTGCCCGGATCGAATTCGCAGCTCTCGGGATCGCCCACCACGCCGTCCTCGACCCCGTCGGTGGCGTCGCAGGCGGCGAGCACGGCATCGTGCACGAGCTGCCGGTCGGCGGCCAGGAGCCGCATCGACTCGTCGGCCTCCAGCGGCTTCGCCACGCGCAGCGAGCCTCCCGCCCGGCCGGTCCAGTCGAGGCCCGGCGCGCCGGCGATGATGCCGTCGAAGACCTCCGGGAAGCGCTGCGCCGCCTTCATCGCCTGCCGGCCGCCGGCCGAGCAGCCGTTCCAGTAGGAGTAGCGCGGCGCCTCGTTGTAGTGCGCCTCGATGGCCGCCTTGGCGACAACGGTCATCTCGTGGATCGAGCGGTAGCCGAAGTCGATCACCTTCTCGGGGTGGCCGAGACCGAAGCTGGCCGTGTTGCCGACGTGGCCGGTGTCGGTCGAGCTGCTGGCGTAGCCGAGCGCGACGGCCGCGGCCATGTTGCCGTGGCGGATCGAGCCGGTGAACGCGCCGTTGCCCACCGCCTGGTACTTGCCGTTCCAGCCCTCGGCCGGCAGCCAGGCCTCGACCTTGATGTCGGAATCGTCCGACGGCGTCAGGGTCGCCGACACGCGGCAGAAGGCCGGCAGCTCGGCGTAGGTGCGCATCTGCGCGGCCGACGGGGGACGCCCGCCGCCCGGCGGGGTGAACCCGCCCGCCGCGACCAGCTCCGTACCGGTGATGGTGGTGTTCGGCAGCGAGAGGGCCATCACGCGGTCGCACGCGGCGGCCTGTGCGGCCTGGGCCGCTATCAGCTCCTGGCTGCCCCCGGGGGTGAAGACGATGCCGATGACGGCGATGCCGACGCTGGCGGTAGTCGCGATCACGCGCTTCATGTTCTGCCTTCCTTTCCTGGTCCGTATGTCCCGCCGTCTTCTCGGAGTTTCGAGGGACACTACGGAAAGAACGCGAGCTTGATCAGCAAACCGAGGATGAGCGGCCCGTATCCGAACTTGAGCAGCTTCAGGTCTCCCTCGATCCGGCCGACCCCACGCTCGAGATCGAGCTTGGTGACCAGATCATCACGACCGGCAATGGCGCCGGCCGCGGCCGTCGCCATCGCGTCGTCGACGCCTGCCGCCCGGAACGCGTCGTAGATCTCCGTGACGATCCGGCTCATGATTCGTCGAGTCTAGAACATCGCAATCGGGTTCGCGGGGCTCCCGGTGCCGCGCGCGACGTTCAGCGGCAGTCCCATGAACATGAACTCGTGGCGGCCTTCCTCGGCGCAGGCGGTGGCGAGCGGCTCGAGCAGGGCGTTGTCGAGCAGCGCGACGCCGAAGTTGAAGAGCACGCCGTGCATGGGGAAAGCGAGGTTGTAGGGGTCGGGCCGCGCGTCCATCATGTCCCAGCCGAGAAGCGCGACGTCGTGATCGCGAACGAACTTCGCGCAGGTCGCGCTGAGCCCCGGCCTGTCGCCGCCGCCGTAGTCGCCGCCGGCGCGCACGTAGGGATCCTTGCCGCTGTAGACGAGCAGCGCGTCGCCGGCCTCGACGTTCACGCCCTGCGCCTCGGCGATCTCTTCCAGCTCCCAGCCGTGCACCGGCCTATCCGGCGTGACGTGCGGCTCCCCCCGGTGGCGCGGCACGTCGAGCAGGACGCCCTTCGTGACGATGCCGTCGCTCCAGGCGTCGATGGCTCCCCAGGCGGCCCCCTGCGTCGTCACCCCGACGTCCGGATCGCGGCCCTGCCACATGCCGTCGACGTCCCACATGTGACAGAGGGCGTCGATGTGCGTGACGGTCTGGCCGTGGTAGATGAAGCCGACGTAGTCGACGCAGGCCCCGGCGCCGTTCGGACGCGGGCTCTTGCGGATGAAGTGCTGCTCGGGCTCGAAGACGCGGCTCATCGAGACCTTGCGGCCGTTCCGGACGAGGCCGGCCGCCGCCGCGCTCTTCTCCGGCGTGATGAGGTTGACGGCGCCCTTCTGATCGTCGTCGCCCCAGCGGCCCCAGTTGCGGAGATCCGTGTACCACGATTCGACCTCCGCCTGGGACGGCATGCGCCGGTCCGAAGACTGGGTGCCGGCGGACGCCGCCGCTCCGGCCGCGTTCGTCTGCCGGACGTGGCGCTCCAGGAGTTCCGACGGAGAAAAGGCGTCGCGAGGCAGCGCTTTGCCGGTGTGAGCTCCGGTCGGGGTGGCTGCGCGCGCCGTGCTCGAGACTCCCGCTCCGGCCGCCGCTACGCCGATCGTCGTCAGAAACCGTCGTCGTGAAGAGGCCATCGTCTGCCGTCCTTTCTTTCTTGCGCCGCGGTCGGCGTCACCCGCGAGTCCGAGCCGGGCTGTGCGCCCCGGACCGTCAATGCTACAGCAGCCGGATACCGATTGACACGCCCCGTTTCGTTCGTTCAAACTAGGCTGCTTTCTCACCGTCTGCGGGGTGTCTGTCGCCCAGCGGCTCGTGCCGCCGAACCCCGCCCGAGGCCACAGATGCCGAGAGTCCCGCGTTTCGCGCTCGCTTTGCCGGCGGTCGGTCTGATTGCCGCGGCCGGGGCCACGCCCGCGGCCGGGCAGCAGGCGCCTTCCGCAGAAGTTATCGGCCAGGCGCTGATCGACCGCTACTGCGTCACCTGCCACAACGACCGGCTCGAGACCGGCGGCTTTTCGTTCGAGGCGCTCGACGTAGCCGACGTCGCGGCCCATCCCGAGGCGTGGGAGAGAGTCGTACGCAAGCTGCGCGCGGGCGCCATGCCGCCGCGTCCGCGTCCGCGTCCCGACCAGCAGACCTACGACGGCTTCCGGGCGTGGCTCGAAGGTGAGCTCGACTATGCCGCGGCAGCCAGCTTGAATCCCGGCCGGACCGAGACGTTCCACCGCCTGAGCCGGACCGAGTACCGCAACGCGGTGCGCGACCTCCTGGCCCTCGACGTCAGCGTCGACGATCTGTTGCCGGCGGACGATACGAGCTACGGCTTCGACAACATCGCCGGCGTCCTCGGCGTGTCGCCCACCCTGATGGAGCGGTATCTCTCGGCCGCGCGCAAGATCAGCCGCCTGGCGGTCGCCTCGCCGGTGCCGTCGCCGACCGCCGAGACGTTCCGGGTCGCTTCCGATCTCGGGCAGGACCGCCGCATGGAAGGGCTGCCGTTCGGTACCCGCGGCGGCACGATCATCGACTACAACTTCCCCGAGGACGCGGAGTACATCTTCGAGATCCTGCCGGACGGGCCTCTGCGCATCGAGTCGCACGACCTGGAGATCAGCATCGACGGCGAGCGGATCGCGCTGTTGGCCGTCGGCAAGGCGCCCGACCCGGACGATCCGCGCGGGCTCTACACGCCGCAGATCGAGACGCTCGAAGTACGGGTGCCGGTCACCGCCGGACCGCACGAGGTGGGCGTGGCCTTCCTGCGCAAGACGGCGGCCGAGCCGGAGGGCATCCGCAAGCTCTACCTGCGGCCGTTCACGGGCGAAGGGTCGGGGGGAGATTCGCGCTACCAGCCCTATGTCGAGAGCGTGACCATTGCCGGTCCGTACGAGTCGAGCGGCGCCCGGCCGGTCGAGGGGACCCCGAGCCGCGAGCGCATCTTCGCCTGCCGTCCGACGCGTGGCGAGGCTGCCGAGGAGACGGCGTGCGCGCGCGAGATTCTCTCGACGATCGCGCGGCGGGCGTATCGCCGGCCGGTCGACGACGAGGACGTCGCGCGGCTCCTGACCTTCTATGATCGGGGGCGCGCGGCGGGCAGCTTCGACACCGGCATCGAGATGGCGCTCCGGCGGCTGCTGGTCAGCCCCGAGTTTCTGTTCCGCGTCGAGCGCGATCCGCAGGGCGTCCCGGCCGGGGAGACCTACCGGGTGAGCGACCTGGAGCTGGCGTCGCGGCTCTCCTTCTTCCTCTGGAGCAGCATTCCGGATGACGAGTTGCTGCAGGCGGCCGAGCACGGGGAGCTGAGCGACACGCAGGTTTTCGAGGCGCAGGTCGAGCGAATGCTCGCCGATCCGCGGTCGGAGGCGCTGGTCGGCAACTTCGCCGGGCAGTGGCTGACGCTGCGCAACGCCGCGGCGGTGCAGCCGGACGAGGACGAGTTCCCCGACTTCGGCGAGGGACTGCGGCGGGCGTTCCGGCGCGAGACGGAGCTGCTGTTCGGCAGCATTCTCCGCGAGGACCGCAGCACCTTGGACCTGCTGGCGGCCGACTATACGTTCGTCAACGAGCGGCTGGCGCAGCACTATGGCATTCCGAACGTACGCGGCAGCCACTTTCGCCGCGTCGCGCTTGCCGACGAGGCGCGCGGGGGCCTGCTCGGACACGGCAGCATCCTGACCGTGACGTCGTACGCCAACCGGACGTCGCCGGTGAACCGCGGCAAGTGGGTCCTGGAGAACATCCTCGGGACGCCCCCGCCGCCCCCGCCGCCGGACGTGCCCGATCTGGAGACGGCCGAGGGGGGCCAGGTGCTGTCGATGCGCGAGGCGATGGAGCAGCACCGGGCCAACCCGGTCTGCGCGAGCTGCCACCGGCTGATGGACCCGGTCGGGCTGTCGCTGGAGAACTTCGATGCGGTCGGCCGCTGGCGCGACCGGAGCGAGACCCGCGGCGCGATCGACGCGGCCGGAGAGTTGCCGGACGGCACGCCGTTCGACGGGCCGTCGGGGCTCAAGGCGGCGTTGTTGCGGCATCCGGACCGGTTCGTCACCACGGTGACCGAGAAGCTGATGACCTACGCCCTCGGGCGGGGTATCGAGTACTACGATGCGCCGGCGGTGCGCGCGATCGTCCGCGAGGCCGCCGGAGATGGGTATCGCCTGTCGTCGCTCGTCAAGGGCGTCGTCCGGAGCGCGCCCTTTCAGATGAGGAGATCGCCGTCATGATCATCACCAGGACGTCATTGCCCCGGCGGACCTTCCTGCGCGGGATGGGCGCCACGCTGGCGCTGCCGCTGCTCGACGCGATGGTGCCGGCCGCGACCGCGCTCGCGAAGACCGCGGCGAAGCCGTCGCCGCGGCTCGGCTTCATCTACATCCCGAACGGCGCGAACATGGCGCAGTGGACGCCGGCCGGCGACGGCGGGCCGCTGGAGCTGTCGCGCAGCCTCAAGCCGCTCGAGAAGGTCCGCAGCCACGTGGTGATCCCGACCGGTCTGGATCACCGGCAGGCCGAGGCGTGGGGCGACGGCAACGGCGAGCATTCGCGGGCGAGCGCCGTCTGGTTGAACGGCATCCACCCGAAGCGGACCGAGGGCGCCGACGTGCAGGCGGGCACCACGGCGGACCAGATCGCCGCCGCCGCGCTCGGTCGGGAGACCCCGCTTCCCTCGCTGGAGCTGGCCCTCGAGAACAGCTTCGTCGTCGGCAACTGCGACAACGGCTATAGCTGCGTCTACACGAACACCTTTTCGTGGCGCACGCCGACGACGCCGCTCCCGATGGAGCACAACCCACGCGTCGTCTTCGAGCGGCTGTTCGGCGAGGGGGGCACCGAGGCACAGCGCGTCGCCCGGCTGCAGGACGACCGCAGTATCCTCGACGCCGTGCGCGAGGACATGGCGCGGCTGGAGCGGACGCTCGGCGCCGCCGACCGCTCGCGCGTGACGCAGTACCTGGACGCGGTCCGCGAGATCGAGCGCCGCATCCGGCGGTCGGAGGCGCAGTCCGACGCGGCGCTGCCCGAGGTGCTCGAGCGGCCGGTCGGCATCCCGGAGTCGTTCGACGAGCACGCCCGGCTCATGTTCGACCTGCAGGCGCTGGCGTTCCAGGCCGACATCACCCGCGTTTTCACGTTCCTCATCGGGCGCGAGCAGACCGCCCAGAGCTTCCCGGCGATCGGCGTCCCCGACCCGCACCACGCGATGTCGCACCATCAGTTGGACGCGGAGCGGCTCGAGAAGTACGCGATGATCAACACCTACGAGGTGAGCCTCCTCGCGGGCTTCCTGGAGAAGCTGCAGGCGACGCCGGACGGCGACGGGACGCTGCTCGACCAGGCGATGATCCTCTACGGCGGCGGCATCAGCGACGGCGACCAGCATTCGCACCTGGATCTGCCGCTGATCCTGGCCGGCGGCGGCGCAGGATCGCTCAAGGGCGGACGCCATCTGAAGTACACGACCGAGACGCCGATGACCAACCTGCTCGTGAGCATGCTCGACAAGGCGGGGGTGCCGGTCGACGATCTGGGCGACAGCACCGGGCGGCTGCCGATGGAGCCGCTCAGCGGCGTGTAGACCGGCACGAGAAAACCAGGGGCGGGATGAAGATGATGGGTCGTACTGTCGCTACCTTGGCGGTGTTCCTGTGCGCCGGTGTCGCGATGGCGGCTGGGGTCGACCAACCGCTGGTCGATGCGGTGAAGGCGGGGAATGCCGAGGCTGTGGAGACCCTGCTGGCGGACGGCATCAGCGTCCGAATGGCGGAGGTGGACGGGACGACGGCGCTGCACTGGGCCGCCCACCACGACCGCCTGGAGATCGCCGGGCTGCTGCTCGACGCCGGGGCCGAGGTCGATGCGACCAATCGCTACGGGGTGACGCCGCTCGCGCTCGCCTCGGTCAACGGCAGCACGACGATGATCGCGCGCCTGCTCGAGGCCGGGGCCGATCCGAACCTGCCGAATCCGGAGGGCGAGACACCGCTGATGACGGCGGCCCGCACCGGCAACGCCGGGTCCATCGAGACGCTGCTGGCGCACGGCGCCGACGTGGATGCGGTGGAGGCGTGGCGGGGACAGACGGCGCTGATGTGGGCGGCGGCCCAGAACCAGGTCGGTGCGGTTGCGGCGCTGCTGGCTGCGGGCGCCGATCCGAACGCGCGCTCTGCGAGGGGCTTCACGCCGGTGCTGTTCGCGGCGCGCGAGGGGCACGTCGCGGTTCTGGACACGCTCGTCCGCGCCGGCGCCGACGTCGACGACGCGCTGCCGGCCAACGGCATGAGCGCGCTTGTTCTGGCCGTCTACAACGCGCAGTACGACTTCGCAAGGGCGCTGCTCGATCTGGGGGCCGATCCCGACGCGGCCGTCAACGGCTGGACGGCGCTGCACCAGACGGTCTGGACGCGCCGCCCCAACCTCGGGCGGAACCCGCCGTTCCCCGTGCCGCTGGGCGAGCTCGATGCGTTCGATCTCGTGCGCGCACTGGCCGCGGCCGGCGCCGACCTCGACGCCCACCAGACGAAGGAGCCGCGCGACGGCAACCGGAACATTCTCAACCGCATCGGCTCGACGCCGTTCCTGCAGGCGGCGAAGGTGGCCGACGCCGAGATGATGCAGCTTCTGGTCGACCTGGGGGCCGATCCCTCGATCACCACCGGGGAAGGCGTGACGCCGCTGATGGCGGCGGCCGGCGTCGGCATCTGGAAGATCGGCGAGAACCCCGGGACCAACGACGAGGCGCTGGAGGCCGTCGAACTGGCCTGGGCACTGGGCAACGACGTCAATGCGGCCGATACGAACGGCGACATGGCGCTGCACGGCGCGATTCATCGCGGCGCCGGCAACATCGTGCGGTTCCTGGTGGAGAAGGGGGCCGAGGTCGACGCCGTGAACGGCAAGGGCTGGTCGGCGCTGTCGGTGGCCCAGGGCGTGTTCTACCCGAACACGTTCAACCGGCATCCGGAGCTGGTGACGCTGCTGCTCGACCTGGGGGCGGACCCGGATGCTGGCTCGCGGCGGCCGGAGGATCTGTCGCCGGCGGAGCGGCTGGCGCTGGCCCAGCAGCAGGAGCAGTGAATGCTCGCCGCGTGCCTTGCCGGACCAGCCGCCGAAGAGCACGAAACGACGTAGCGTGAATGACCGAACGACGTGAGTTGGATGACGAAGATCCAGGAGGAGACAACATGAGCGCGCGGAAAAGAACGTCATGGCGCACCCTGGCGCGTCTCGCCGTCGTGAGCGCGGCTATCGGCGCCGTGATCGCGGCCTTCGGGGCGGCGCCCAGCGCCGAACAGGCGGAGATGGCCGAGGGCTACATCAGCGGCGTGGTCGAGAGCGCCCACGGCGCCGAGGCGGGCGTGTGGGTCATCGCCGAAACCGAGGAGCTGGAGACGAAGTTCGCCAAGATTGTCGTGACCGACAGCGAAGGCCGCTTCGTGCTCCCGCAGATGCCGGAAGCGACCTACGACGTGTGGGTGCGCGGCTACGGCCTGGTGGATTCCGAGAAGGTGCGGCTCGCGCCGACGCGGGAGGACGTCAGCCTGGCCGCCGTCATCGCCCCCGACGAGCAGGCCGCGGCGCAGGTCTACCCCGGCAACTACTGGTACTCGCTGATCGAGCCGCCGGCCGCGAGCGAGTTCCCCGGCACCGGCCCGGACGGGAACGGCATCTCGCCGAACCTGCAGAGCCAGGCCGCGTGGGTCGACATCATGAAGCAGGGCTGCCAGCTCTGCCACCAGCTCGGCAACACGGCGACGCGCGTGGTGCAGCACCGGGACGACTTCGACTCGACCGTGGCGGCCTGGGACCACCGCGTCCAGACCGGTCAGCGCGGCAACCAGATGAGCGCGGCGATGAGCCGCTTCGGCCGGCAGCGCGCGCTGGAGATGTTCGCCGACTGGACGGACCGCGTCGCCAACGGCGAGACGCCGCCGCGTCCGCCGCGCCCGTCCGGCGTCGAGCGCAACCTCGTGGTCACGCTGTGGGACTGGGGTCTCGACAGCTCGTTCATCCACGACGAGATCACGACCGACAAGCGAAACCCGAGCGTCAACGGCGGCGGGCCGGTCTACGGCGTGTCGGCGGGCCACGGCAGCCTCACGGTCGTCGATCCGGTCGCCAACACCGCGGTCGAGCTGAAGATTCCGGTGCGGCCGGAGGATCCCGACTCGGTGCCCTCGCGCTTCCCGCAGATGCAGCTCCAGCCCTCCTACTACTGGGGCGACCAGTTGCTGTGGGGCCGCGGCGGTCCGGACGGTCGGGAGAACTCGTCCGATCCGCACAACCCGATGATGGACCAGGACGGCCGTGTCTGGATGACGTCGACCGTCCGCGCCCGCCCGAACCCCGACTGGTGCCGGGAAGGCTCCGACAACACGTTCGCACAGTACCTGCCGCTGTCGGCGAGCGGCCGGCAGGCGTCCTACTACGACCCGGAGAGCGAAGAGTTCGTCCTGATCGACACCTGCTTCGGCACGCACCACCTCCAGTTCGGCGAGGACAAGAACGACACCCTCTGGTTCAGCGGCGACGGCAACTCGATCGGCTGGATCGACACGAAGGCGTACGACCTCAGCGGCGACGAGATCGCGTCGCAGGGCTGGTGCCCGACCGTCATCGACACCAACGGCGACGGCGTGATCACCAAGCCGTGGAACGAGCCGAACCGTCAGGGCCAGGTGGAGATCGACCCGGCGCTCGACACCCGCACCGTCGGGTTCGGGTACGGCATCATCCCCAGCTCGATCGACGATTCGGTGTGGATCAGTCGCACGGGTCCGTTCCCGGGCCGGCTGGTCCGTCTCGACCGCGGCGACAATCCGCCCGAGACGTGCATCGCGGAGGTCTACGAGCCGCCGTCCATCGAGAACCCGAACGTCGACGCGTCGCAGACCGGCTTCGCGCCGCGCGGCATCGACATCGACCGCAACGGCGTCGTCTGGACCGCACTCTCCGGCAGCAGCCAGATGGCCAGCTTCGACCGTTCGAAGTGCGCCGTCGCGAGCGGCCCGGAGGCGACCGGCCAGCACTGCCCCGAGGGGTGGACGCTGTACAACGTCCCCGGCCCGCAGATGAAGGGCGTGGAGACGCCGGGCAGCGCCGACTTCCACTACTACAGTTGGGTCGACCAGTACAACACCCTGGGGCTGGGCGAGAACGTCCCGATCGCGAACGGCTCCGGGTCGGATTCGCTGCTGGCCCTCGACCCGGACACCGGCGAGTGGACCACGCTGCGGGTGCCGTACCCGATGGCGTTCTACTCGCGCGGGCTCGACGGCCGGATCGACGATCCGACGACCGGGTGGAGGGGCCGCGGCCTGTGGGCCAACTACGGGGCCAACTACGTCTGGCACACCGAGGGCGGCAAGGGCACCAAGAGCAAGATGGTGCACTTCCAGCTCCGGCCCGACCCGCTCGCGAAGTAGGTCGGACCCATTCGCAGTTTCTTTCGAAGGGGGCAGGCCGGTCGTGCCTGTCCCCTTCGTTTAGTCTCCGGCGTTCCGGCCATCCGGAAGAGGAGCGAACGGCATGAACCAGAACACGGCGATCCTGCTCGGCGCCGGAGCGATCGCGGTCACCGTCGTGGGTGGATCCTGCGCGACGACCGCCAGCATCGCTGACCTGAGAAACGTCATGACGATGCGGATGGACAGCTTCGAGGAGCGCCTGTCGACCCTCGAAGGCGAGTTGCGCACCCAAGGGACGTCCTTGGCGGAGCTCGCCGCTGCGGTGCCGCCGCCGCCGCCGGCGCCTCCGCCCCCGTACCACGTCTACGTCACCAACGAGTACTCCGGCGACCTGACGGTCATCGCGGGCGGCACGAACGAGGTGGTCGCCACCGTTCCGCTCGGCAAACGGCCGCGCGGCATCAAGGTGTCGCCGGACCGCACGCAGTTGTTCGTGGCGCTGAGCGGCTCGCCGCCCTCCCCGCCCGGCATCGACGAGAGCACGCTCCCCCCGCCCGACCGCTCCGCGGACGGAATCGGCGTGGTCGACATCGCGGCGGGCGAGGTGGTCAACATGGTCCGCGCCGGCACCGACCCCGAGCAGGTCGCGGTCAGCGCCGACGGGACCCGACTCTATGTCGCCAACGAGGACGCCGGCGAGGCGAGCGTGGTCGACATCGCCAGCGGAGAGATCCTGGCCGCCCTCCCGGTCGGGGGCGAGCCCGAGGGCGTCCGGATCAGTCCGGACGGCAGCGTCGTCTACGTCACCTCGGAGGAGGACAACCAGGTCTCTGTCATCGATACCGCCACCAACGAGGTCGTCGCGGTGTTCGAGGTCGGCGCCCGCCCGCGCGCGACGGGATTCTCGCCGGACGGCAGCCGCGCCTACGTGACCGCCGAGAACAGCGGCACGGTGCATGTCGTGGACGCGTCGACCCACGAGGTCCTCGAGACGATCCAGCTCACCGGCGAGCTGATGCGGCCGATGGGCGTCGTGGTATCGCCCGACGGGTCGCGCGTGTACGTGACGAACGGCCGTGGGCGCGACGTGGTGGTCATCGACGCGGCCTCCAACGAGTCGGTCGCGGAGGTGGAGGTCGGTGATCGGCCCTGGGGCATCGGCATCACTCCGGACGGCCGCTATCTCTATACCGCGAACGGCCCGTCGAACGACGTCAGCGTGGTCGACACCGAGTCGATGGAGGTTGTCGCCAGGATACCGGCCGGCGAGCGGCCGTGGGGGATCGCCATCGTTCGCACGCAGTGATTTGGAGGGGCTTGACGTCGCCTGAACGGACGGTTTAAGGTAAGAGACATCTACTCCCCGTCGGACTTGCCCGAATTCGAGCCGCTTGGCCGGAAGAAGGCCCCGACGGGGTTATTTTTTGCCCCCGCACGTGCCGCCAGAACCTCCCACGAACGTGTCGTATCGTTCTTCGACGGCCAGAACCTCTTTTGGCATGCCAAGGCTGCGTTCGGGCATCAGCATCCGAACTACGATCCGAACCTGCTCAGTGAGGGCGTGTGTCGTGAGAATGGCTGGCGGTGTCACGGCGTGCGGTTCTACACGGGCATCCCGTCGGCGGACAGAGATCCACGGTGGCACGGGTACTGGCAGCGTCGCCTATTGAGCATGCGGCGGGCGGGCATACACGTGACGTCTCGTCCTATTCGTTACCGCACTAAGGAAGTCCGTTTGGCGGACGGTACGCGTCACGAAATCGACGCGACGCAAGAGAAGGGCATCGACCTTCGACTGGGACTGGACGTGGTTCGCCTTGCTCGCCAGGGGCAATTCGACGTGGCGGTAATCTTCAGCCAAGACCAGGATCTTGCAGAGGTCGCGGCAGAAATCCGAGACATCTCGCTGGCCGAGAACCGTTGGCTGAAAATCGTGTCGGCGTTTCCATTCGGTCCGACCGCTTCGGCGAAACGTGGTATCGATAGGACCGATTGGTTCAGGATGGACCGGGTCTTCTACGATGCCTGTCTCGATCCTCGAGACTATCGGCAGTGAGAATTGGACGACGGCAGTGACGAGTAAAGCTCACGAACGATTTGACACTGTAGTTGTAGTCGATGTTCTTGTCGATGTAGTGACTTCTCTCATGGATTCGGACGGAAAGGCCTGACGAGGCTGGCTCTGACCGAGGACAACCGGGCTCGCTGCTACACTCCAGCAAGGCCGATGACGCAGGAATGGTCATGAACGAACCGGATCTCACCGTCACGCTCGGCATCGAGGAGGAGTTCTTCCTCGTCGACCCGGAGACACGCGACCTGGTGTCCGACCCCGACCCGGACATCTTCGCGGCGTGCGAGCGGCAGCGCGGCCCGCACAGGGTCGTGCACGAGGTGCTCCGGTCGCAGATCGAGACCAGCACGAGGGTCTGCGGGTCGGTGGCCGAGGCGCGCGAGGCGCTCCGGGAGACACGCCGGCTGGTCGTCGAGTCCGCCACGCAGCACGGCGTCGCGGTGATGGCCGCGTCGAGCCATCCCTTCGCCGAGTGGCGGTCACAGCTCATCACCGCGCGTGAACGGTACGAGCGGTTCGCCGTCACCTTCCAGGAGACCATGCGGCGGATGCTCGTCGCGGGCATGCACGTCCACGCCGGCTTCGGCGATTCCGATTCGCGCATCCGGGTGATGACCGCGCTGCGGCGCTACCTGCCGCTGTTGCATGCGCTGTCGACCTCGTCGCCGTTCCACGCCGGCCGCGAGACCGGGTTCAAGTCGTACCGGCTGAGCATCATGGGCGCGATGCCGCGCACCAGCATGCCCGGCCCGCTGTTGTCGCGGGCGGACTACGACCGCATCGTGGCGGCCTACCAGCGGATGCAGTTCATCGAGAGCGGCAGCGAGCTGTGGTGGGACGTCCGGCCGTCGCACGACTATCCGACGGTGGAGATGCGCATCTGCGACGCGTGCCCGCGTCTCGACGACGCGGTGAGCATCATCGCGCTCTATGCGTCGCTGGTCCGGCGGCTGTTGCAACTCGACAGCCGGGGCCTGCTGCCGCCGGATCCGCCGACCGAGATCATCGCCGAGAACCGCTGGCTGGCGCAGCGCTACGGGGTGCTCGCCTTCCTCGGCAACGTCTGGCGCGGCCGGGGACGGGTGGATATCGAAGACTACGCCGCCCGGCTCGTCGAGGAGCTGGCCGACGACGCTCGCGATCTCGGCTGCGAGGACGAGCTGCGCCACGTGCTCGCCATCATCCGTGACGGCAGCAGCGCCGACCGGCAGCTCGATCACTTCCGTCTCCGCCGCCTGGAGGGCGATACGCAGGAGGAGGCGTTGCGCGCCGTGGTCGATCTGGTGATCGCGGAGACGCGAGAGGGAATCGAAGTCGATGCATAGTCTTCCGATGAGGGCGGCGTGGGTGCTTCCGGCGGTGGTTTTCGTCGCGTGTGCCGGCGGGTCCGGCGGGCTCGGATGAGACGTTCCCGGCGGGTGAGGGCGCCGGCGAGGCGGCGGCCGCACTTCCACGGCCGAGCTTCCACCACATTCACGTCAACTCGGTCGATCCGGAACGCGCGCTCGACTGGTGCTACGAGCGGCTGACCGCGCTCGATCCCGCCGGCGAGCGCTTCGACTTCCTGCCGGTCTTCACGGGACCGAACGATACCGAGGGCGTGCCGCATTCCGGTCTGGCCCCCTTCGGCGACCAGCTCCTGACCGTGGCTGAGATGGCCGAGCGCGCCGCCCGCGAGGGTTCGAACCCGACCCGTGACCGGGTCAGCGGGCAGGACTTCGGGTATCTGGTCGATCCGGACGGCATCCTGGTGGAATTCAACGGCAACGCCGAGACAGAGGACCTTTTCTACGGCCACACTCACTTCTGGCACGAGCAGCCACTGTGCGCCGCCAACTGGTACGTCGAGAATCTCGGCATGGAGCTGCCGCCGCTCCGCGACCCCGACACCGGCGCCCTGACGCCGCGCGAGCTCCACGATCCCTGCGACGTCGAGATCGGCGACGTCAGCTATGCCTCGTTCCTGCCGATGGGGCAGCTTCGGAGGCCGATCGCGAGCGTCCGCCTCGCCGACGCCGGCTGGATGTGGTACACACGCCAGTGCCGGGACGGCCGCTGCGGGCCGGAGCTCGACCGGCCGCTCGTCCCGTCAGGCGGCCAGGTGGTCGACCACGTGGCGATCGCCTATCCCGATCTCGATCCCGTGCTCGCCCACCTCGAGGCTCGCGGCGTCCCGATCCTGGAGCGGCCGTACCTCTTCGGCGAGAGCCGCGCGGTGCTCATTGAGGACCTCGACGGCATGACGCTGGAGTTGATCGAAGCCGGTTCCTGAGCTGCTGTCCGGCCAGGGGGCGTTGCGCTCTGCGGCCTGCCCCGGCGCCGTGCGCCGGGAACCTCCGTTGTACGCTGAACCGAACAGATCATGCTGACGACGGACGAATTGCGCGCCTTGATCGCGGACCACGAGTCCGACCGCGTCGGGCTCACCGTCTCCACGACGAAGACGGACAAGTTCGGGGAGGCGATCTGCGCGTTCGCCAACGATTTTCCCAATCACCGACAGCCTGGTTATCTCATCGTCGGCGCGGACGACAAGGGAAGGGTCGGCGGCCTGGCCGTCGGCGACGAGCTGCTGCGGAATCTCGGAGACCTGCGTTCGAACGTCAACATCGAACCCCTGCCGGCGATGACCGTGCAGAAGTACTCGTTGCCGGAGGGTGAGGTGGCGGTGGTCGAGGTCCAGCCATCGGGCCTGCCTCCCGTGCGATACAAGGGCAGGGTCTGGATTCGCGTAGGTCCATTGTGCCGCGGCGCAAACCAGCAGGAAGAGCGGATCCTGATCGAGAAGCGGACCGCGCTGCAGCGGAACTTCGATGTCCGTCCCTGCATGGGCTGCAGGATGAGTGATCTGATCCTCGATTTGTTTCTGGTCACCTATTTGCCCGCCGCCGTGGATCGTGAGGTGATCGAGGAGAACAACCGCGCCGACGAGGAACAGATGGCGTCATTGCGGTTCTATGATTTGGCCGCCGACTGTCCGACGAACGCAGGCACCCTCTTGTTTGCCCGGGATCCATTGCGCTGGGTGCCCGGTGCCTGGATTCAGTTCGTCCGCTGGGCGGGCACTACGATGGTGGACGATCCGGTCGGGGAGAGACTATTCAGCGGCGACCTGCTCACCGTCCTGCGGGAGTTGCAGGCGTTCATTTCTTTGCCCGCAAACCGGCATCCCGTGACGGAATCGGCGCTCCGGGAACGGACAGTGACAGATTACCCGCCGGTGGCGATTCGGGAGTTGCTGTTGAACGCCATCATGCACCGGTCCTATGAGTCGAATGCACCCGTTCGGTTCTACTGGTACGACGACCGCATAGAGATCCAGAACCCGGGCGGGCTGTACGGTATGGCGTCGCCCGAGAACTTCCCGCGACAGACGGACTATCGCAATCCGGTCCTGTCCGAAGCCCTGGCGACGCTGGGGTACGTCAACGCGTTCGGACGCGGCGTCATCCGCGCGCAGGAAGCGTTGCGGAGGAATGGGAACCCGAAGGCGGAGTTCGAGTTCGAGACGTCCCATGTGCTGGCGACCATTCGGAGGGCGCCGTGAAGACAATTGCTTTCTTCAACAACAAGGGGGGCGTCGGCAAGACCACGCTGGTCTACCACCTGGCCTGGATGTACGCGGAGCTCGGGTTTTCCGTGGTGGCCGCTGACCTCGATCCGCAGGCGAACCTGAGTGCGGTGTTTCTCCGGGAGGACCGGCTGGAGGAGTTGTGGCCTGACGACGGTCATCCCGACAGCATTCTCGGTGCCGTGTCACCCATCCTGCGGCCTTGGAGACATCCGGGAGCCGCACGTCGAGCGGGTTTCGGCCAACCTCGGCCTGGTCGTCGGCGATTTGGGATTGTCCAGCTTCGAGGCGAAGCTGTCTTCGGCGTGGCCGGACTGCCTGGGCCGTGACGAGTCGGCGTTTCGCACCGAGTCGGCGTTCCATCGGACCATACTCGACGCCGCGGACAAGCGGAATGCCGACCTGACGTTGATCGACGTCGGGCCGAACCTGGGCGCCATCAACCGGGCGGCGATCATTGCGGCGAACTTCGTCGTCTTTCCGCTCGCACCCGACCTGTTCTCCCTGCAGGCGCTCCGCAACGTCGGACCGACGATCCGCGAGTGGCGTAAGGATTGGCAGGATCGTCTGGTACGCCGTCCCCCGGTGCAAGATCTCGAGCTGCCGTCGGCCGATATCGTGCCGGCCGGCTACATCGTGATGCAGCACGCAGTGCGGTCGGGTCGTCCCGTTCACGCATACCAGAAGTGGATCGAGCGGATCCCGAACGTCTATCGCAAAGAGGCGCTCGAACAGGTTGACGGCAGCATATCGTCGACGGACGAAGACTCCGAATGCCTGGCCACGCTGAAGCACTACCGCAGCCTGATGGCCATGGCTCACGAAGCCGGCAAGCCGATGTTCCACCTCAAGGCGGCCGACGGCGCGCTCGGCGGTCACATCTATGCCGTGCAGGATTGCTACCGGGATTTCGAGAGGCTCGCGAAGGCGATAGCGGCCAGGTGTGATGTACGTGCGAGTTGATCGACCGAGGATTCGGCAGAACTGATGGCGCGAAAGGTCGACACCGGCGGGCGGGTCATCCGGATCGAGGTGAAGCCCTGGTTCCTGCGCCGAGAGACGCTAAGATGGCGCGCGGAGGGTGAAGATGCGTGAACTGAAGCTGATTGTGGCGATGTCGGCGGTCGTGCTCGTGGCGGCAGGAATCGTGGCGGTGGCGCAGCCCGCGGCCGAGCAGACGATTACGGCGGAGGAGCTCGCGGAGCTGACGGCCATCCGGCCGGTGCCCGGCAAGAACGGCTTGTACGTCATCCCCGGCTACGACGGCGGTGTGACCGGGGGCAACGTGGCGGTCCGGGTGACCAACGACGGCGTGATCATTGTCGACAACAAGTTTCCGCACAGCTTCGGGATGATCACGTCCGAGGTCCGGAAGGTGACGTCGCTGCCGATCAGGTACGTCCTCGACACGCATCATCACGGCGACCACGCCGGCAGCAACGCCGACTTCATGGCGGTCGGCGAGGTCATCTCCCACCGGAACGCGCGCGGGAACATGGTGCGCAACAACCAGCCCGGCGCGCCGCGGATCGTTTTCAACGACGAGACCTCGGTATTTCTGGGCGGCGTCGAGACCCAGGCCCACCACTTCGGGCGCGGCCACACGAACGGGGACGCCGTCGTCTACTTCCCGGACTTGAAGACGATCCACACCGGGGACCTCTTCATCTGGGGGCAGCGGACGGACGGCAGCACCTTGTCGCCCTTCATGGACTACAACAACGGCGGGAGCGGCCTGGCGTGGACGGCGACGCTCGACGGCGTCCTCGAGCTCGACTTCGACACGGTGATTCCGGGCCACGGCCCCATCCTGACGAGGGACGAGGTCCGCACCTTCCGCGACCGGATGCAGACGCTCCAGGACCGGATGCGGGCGTCTATCGAGGCAGGGGTCAGCCGCGACGAAGTGCCGGACCGGGTGCAGACCGCCGACCTCGACTGGCCGTTCAGCCCGGCCGCGCTGCAGGCGTTCTACGACGAGGTGGCCGCGGACCGGTAGCGCGCTCGAACGGCGGCGGTCGATGCTGGGGCAGAGGTGGCGGCCGCTTCAGTCGGAATCGGATTCGACTGCTTCATCGAGCGCCTTCGACGCGGCGCCGAACATGTCCTTGAGGACAACAAGACGGTGGCGCTTCAGTTCCTCGACGCGCTGCCACAAGGCGTCGTTGATTCGGGCCAACACTCTCTCGCGCATCTCTGCGGAGAGCGTGCAGTCGTTGATGTACTCGTACTTCTCGATTGTGAACCCCGCGATGTCCTTCAGGTTGTCGCCGACGACGTCGAAATCGATCACGCTCCGGAGAGTTCCGGCCTCGTGTTCGGCAGGCTCCGAATCGTCGGCCAGCGCGTCTATCGCCTGCGTCTCGGAACCGTGAGTCGGCACGATCCTGTCGATTCCGGTGACGGCGAAGATCTGGCGGATCGCGTTCGGGAGGGAGCAGACCGCAACCTGGGCGCCCCTTTTCCTGAGCTGCTTGCCCAGCATGAGCACGACCCGCAGTCCCGCGCTGCTCATGAAGGCGACCCCTTCGAAATCGATCACGAGGGTCTTGGCGGTCGGACTCAGGCCGGCTTCCAGGATCCGCTGAAACTCCGGGGTACTGGCGCCGTCGATGCGGCCTTCTATCTTGGCGACCGCTACTCTGCCCTTCCGCTCCCACTTGATTCTCATCGGGCGCATGCTACACCGACGACGAGCATGAGGCAGACGCCGGGCGCGCTTCGGGACAGGATCCCGGCGACGCGGTTCCGAGCGACGCGAGCAACCCCAGGGGCAGCACGTTGGAGCTTGCTCCAGGGACGACGTTGCAACCGGCTGCGAGCTTCCGCGCAGCCCCTCCACGAACGCCGCCGGACCATGGCATGGTATAACGGTGACGGGCACGTCATCGCCGCGGCGGGCGCTGGTCCGGGTGCCGGCCGGACATGACAGGGGATCGGGGGAGGACAGGACGATGGACGGGATCTACTGCTGCAGCTACGCGCGTTTCGCCGTTCGCGTGGGAATCGTCGCCGCCATCGTCGGGGTGGTGCTGTTCGCCGCCGTCGGTCTGGCCGGTGCGCAGACGGCCGGAACCGAGACGACGTTCACGAAGGACGTGCTGCCGATCCTGCAGCGCGCCTGCCAGCAATGTCATCGTCCCGGAGCGGTCGCGCCGATGTCGCTCCTGACGTACCAGGACGTCCGGCCCTGGGCCCGCGCCATCCGCGACAGGACCGCGCAGCGCGAGATGCCGCCCTGGTACATCGAGCGCAACGTCGGGGTTCGCGCGTTCAAGGAAGATCCGTCGCTGTCGGACGAGGAGATCGCCACCATCGGACGCTGGGTCGAGGCGGGGGCGCCCCGCGGCAACCCGGCGGACGCGCCGCCGCCGATCGAGCTCGCGTCGCTCGACGACTGGCGCATCGGGACTCCCGAGTGGATCGTCGAGCTCCCGGAGGAGCAGACGATCGGAGCCGTGGACGCCGACCACTGGCTGAACGTCTGGGCCGACTCGCGTCTCACCGAGGACCGCTACATCAAGGCGGTCGAGACGAAGCCGTCGCCGGGGGCCTACTCGGTCGTGCACCACGTGGCGACGTCGATGCTCTGGGAGGACGAGAACGGCGAGGAGGGCGGCGGGTTCCTCAACGAGTACGCCATGGGCAAGAACGGCGACATCTTCCCGGAGGGCACCGGCCGGCTCATCAAGGCGGGCACCCAGATCCGGTTCAACATGCACTACAGCTCGGTCGGCGAGGAGATCAAGGACCGCACGCGCGTCGGCTTCCAGTTCTACCCGGCCGGCCAGGTGCCGGAACGGGTGCTGATCTCGCGGCACATCGGCGACAGCTTCGACACGCTCGACATCCGGGCCGGCGAGGACAACGCGCGCAGCGACGGCTACTACGTGCTGCCCGAGCCGACCCAGGTCACCGGCTTCCAGCCGCACATGCACATTCGCGGCGACCGGATGTGCGTCGAGGCGATCTATCCGAGCGGCCGGATCGAGTCGTTGAGCTGCACCGGGCACAACTTCGGCTGGCACATCGTCTACAACTACGCCGACCGCGAGGCGCCGCTCCTGCCCGCCGGCACCATCCTGCATGTGATCGGCTGGCACAACAACACGGCGACGAACCGGTACAACCCGGATCCGAAGAACTGGGTGGGGTTCGGTAACCGCTCGATCGACGACATGAGCTTCGCCTGGATGAGCTTCTACCACATGCCGGAGGACGAGTACGAACGCAAGCTGGAGGAGCGCGCACGGTCGACCAACGACTGACGCGCGAGGCCGACGATGACGTCGAGGCGATGTCCGTTCCGCAACGTCGTGGCGCTGGCCGGCGCGCTCCTCCTCGGTGGCGCGGCGGCGGCGTCCGCGCAGACCTACCACAGCGGCCAGAACCTGCAGCCGGTCTTCGAGGGCTGGGAGCAGAACGGCGACGGCAGCTTCAACATGGTCTTCGGGTACCTGAACCGGAACTACGAGGAGCACCTGAACATTCCGGTCGGGCCCGACAACTACTTCGAGCCGGGCGCGGCAGACCAGGGGCAGCCGACGTTCTTCTACCCGCGGCGCCAGCGCATCATCTTCCGTGTCCGGGTGCCGGCCGACTGGGGGGACAAGGAGCTCGTCTGGACGGTCACCGCGCACGGGAGGACCGACCGGGCGGTCGGGTGGCTGGTGCCGGAGCAGATCATCGACGAGCAGGTCGTCGCGATGAACCGGAGCGGCGGCGGTGCGCCGGACATCGTCAACGCGCCGCCTTCCATCGTGCTGGTCGAGAGCACGGTACGCTCGGTGAAGGTGGGCGAGCCGCTGACCCTGACCGCGATCATCCGCGACGACGGTATTCCCGAGATGCGCCCCGCCCGCCAGAGCCGTCCTCCGGGGCGGCGCAACGCGCTCGGCCTGCGCCTGGCGTGGGTCCATTACCGGGGGCCCGGAACCGTGGACTTCGATCCGTGGAGCGCGCCGATGGAGGACCACACGCCCGGCTGGACGCCGCCGCCGCTGCCCGAGGACGGGCGCATCGTGACGACGGCGCGGTTCAGCGAGCCGGGGACCTACGTCATTCGAGGGCTGGCCGACGACGGTTATCTCTATTCGGCGGCCGACGTCACCGTCACCGTCACGCCCTGATTCCGGGGGCGGGTCACAGGACCATGCAGACAGGATCGACAACCGTGCGGCAGGTGCTTCTTCACGTGTCGGTGCCGGCGGCGGCTGTCGCGCTGCTGTCCCTGACCGCTTGGCCCGGCGGCGCGCTGCAGGCGCAAGCGGGGCAGGAGGGGCGGACGGTGTGGGACGGCGTCTACACCGCCGAGCAGGCCGCGCGCGGCAAGGGGGTCTACGACAGCAGTTGCGGCGCGTGCCACCTGCCCGACATGAGCGGCTCCGACGAGGCGCGCCCACTGGCTGGCGAGCGGTTCATGCAGGACTGGCGCGAGGACACCCTGCATACGCTGTTCGTCCGCATTCGTAACCTGATGCCGTTCGACGAGCCCGCCACCCTCAGCGCGGACGCCTACCTCGACAGCGTCGCCTACATCCTCGAGTTCAACGGTTTTCCACCGGGCGATCGGGAGTTGGTGCCGGACGGTCTGGAGGACATCCGGATCGAGGGCCGCGAGGGCCCGGCCGAGGTGCCGAGTTTCGCCCTGGTGCAGGTCGTCGGTTGCCTGACCGAAGATGCCGGCGGCTGGTTCCTGACGAACAGCACGCGGGCGGTCCGTACGCGGGACCCGTCGGCGTCGAGGGAAGACGAGCTGGCGGCCCTCCGGGTGCGTGCGCCCGGGACGCGGACCTTCGAGCTGATGAACGTCTATCCGAACCCGGCGTCGCATGCCGGGCACCGGATGGCGGTCAAGGGATTCCTGATCCGGAACCCGGCCGGCGACCGCATCAACGTCAGCTCGCTCGGCATGGTCGCCGACGACTGCGCGCCGTAGGACTGCGCGCCGTAGGCAAGCCCTCCGCGTCATTCCCGCCCCCGGGGGGGATGACGCGGAGGGCGCTGGTCGACCGGCTCGGCGAAGCTATTGTCCGGCCGGTTTCACCACCGCCACGCTGTTCACGTCGCGCTCGTGCTTCGAGGCGTCGTAGACTCCGTGGTCCTGCATGACCTGCCGCAGGAGATCGGCGGTGTGGTCCGCGCGCTTGACCGTGCCGGTGTAGTGCACGCCGTCGGCGACGCGCAGCGGCGACCACCCCTCGTTGCTCTCGGCGAGCAGGTCGGCGCCCCGCTCGGCCAGGAACTCCACGATCGGGTTCGCGCCCCGGAGCGCGGCGCCGTGCAGCGCGGTGTAGCCCCGGTCGTCGGTGCGATTGACGTCGCGGTCGCCCAATTCCCAGGCGAGCTTGACGGCCTCGAAGGCTTCCTCGTTCGTGCCGGCGCTCTCGCCCAGGTTGAAGATGCCGACGCCGGCCGCCACCATCAGCGGCGACGCGTTGCCGGCGGTAGGTAGTTGGGTGTCGGCGCCGTAGTCGGCCAGCAGCCGCATCAGCGGCGCGTCCGCGTGCTTGGCTGCGAGGAGGTACGGCGTCGCCCCGACGCGGTTCAGGTTGTTCCGCTCGCGGTTGTTGAACCGTTCGGTCTGGCGCGCGTTCGGGTTCGCGCCGTTGTCCACCAGGAAGCGCGCGAACGCCAGCGTGTCGACCCGGTCGAGCAGCACCACGGGAGGCATGCCCTTGCCCGAGTTCGGACGCCGGGTGTACGCCAACTGATGCAGCGCCGTCCAGCCCTGCTCGGCCGCGTTCGGATCGGCGCCGCGCTCGACCAGATACTGCGCCAGCGAGAAGTACCCGTTCATCACGGAGAGGACCAGGGCGCTGGTGCCGACGGTCGGGTCGCGGCGGGCGCCTTCCGCCGCGTCGTCCTCGGCGGCGAGCGGCCGGATCGTGTCGTTGACGTCGGCGCCGGCCGCGAGGAGTGCGCGCACCGCGTCGGCCCTGCCCGCCCGGACCGCGTACAGCAACGCGGACCAGCCGGCCGTCGACCGCTCGTTGACGTCGGCGCCGAGCTCGAGCAACGTGTGGATGGCGGCCGGATGGTTCTCCGCGGCCGCCCAGTGCAGCGCCGTCTGGCCACGCCAGCCTTCCCGCGCGCGCAGGTCGGCGCCGCGGGCCAGCAGCAGCCGCAACACGTCGACGTCGCCGGTGCGCGCCGCGGTCATCAACACCGTTTCGCCTTCCGGCAGGGTCGTGTTCGGATCGGCGCCGGCGTCGAGGAGCGCCTCGACGACGGGAGCACTGCCGCGTCCGGCGGCCAGCGCGAGCGGCGTGACGCCGTAGCGGTTGGACGCTTCCACGTCCGCGCCCGCCTCGAGCAGGAGCCGCGCGGTTTCGACGTCTCCCTTGTAGGCGGCCCAGTGCAGGGCGGTCGTACCATCGGTCTCCGCGGTGTTGACGTCGACGTTGCTCGCCAGCAGGGCCCGGACGACGTCGACGTCGGCAGCCCTGGCCGCCTCCACCAGGGGCAGATCACGCGCAGGCGCGGCCGTCGCCGTACCGGCGAACGAAACGCCGAGGACCACGCACGACGCGAGCAGGGCGGTACGGAACGACCGCGCCGAGGTTCTTGCTTCTACCGACATGTCGGATGTCTCCCCAACTATCGAGATTCGCATGCCATGGTATCGCAGATCACCGCGCCCCTCCACCGTCGATTGTCGTTGACAGCGGGTGTGAACGACGTAGGATCTAGCAGGTTGGGGCGACTGTTCGGTGGCCGGGCCGGGATCGGTCACGGCGACAGGAAGAGCAAAGAGCCGATGACGCGACGTGTATTCGTCCTGTTCGGCGTTTGGATGGTGGTTTGGGCACTGTGCCTCGCTCCCGCCGCGGCGGCCGGCCCGGCCCAGGAGGAAGAGGCAGCGGCGGAGCCGTCGCCCGTCGCGGCGCACGAGACGCTGCTCCAGCGGTACTGCCTCACCTGTCACAACGAGCGGCTGGCCGCCCGCGGAACGGTCCCGGTCGCGTTGCGCACTGCCGATCTGGCCGACGTGCCGGGCACGGCGGATGTCTGGGAGAAGGTGATCCGCAAGCTCCGGACCGGCTCGATGCCGCCGGTCGGGCGGCCGCGGCCCGAGGTGACGGACAGCGACGCGCTCGCGGCCTGGCTGGAGAAGGAGATCGACCGCGTCGCGGCGGCGCATCCCAATCCGGGGCGCACGGAGCCGCTGCACCGCCTCAATCGCACCGAGTACCAGAATGCGGTCCGCGATCTGCTGGCCCTGGACGTCGACGCCGCGGCGCTCGTCCCGGCCGATGACCAGAGCTACGGGTTCGACAACATCGCGGGGGTCCTGAAGGTCTCCCCGACGCTGCTCGAGCGGTACATGAACGCGGCGCGTACGGTCAGCAGGCTGGCGGTGGGTGCATCGCCGATGGCGCCGGCCGGCGAGACGTTCCGGATCACCTCCGACCTCTCGCAGTACCAGCACCGCGACGGCCTGCCGTTCGGGACGCGCGGCGGCATGTCGGTCGAGTACAACTTCCCCCGCGACGCCGAGTACGAGCTGGAGCTGGAGCTGCTCGACCTCTTTGCCGGCGCGCCGATCCGCGAGCCGCACCAGCTCGAGCTGAGTTTGGACGGCGAGCGGGTCGCCATCTTCCACCTGACTCCGCCCGACCCCGACCGGGATCAGGGCTCGGCCTACAACCGCGGTCCGGATTCGCTCCAGGCCCGCGTGCAGGTCGGGGCCGGCCCGCGGGTGGTGACGGCGGCGTTCATCAAGAAGACCAGCGCGCTCGCCGAGAGCGTCCGGGAGCCGTTCGCCCGGCCGCACGGCGAAGGCGACTATCTGCTGTACCAGCCGCACCTGGGCACGCTGACCGTCTCCGGCCCGTTCAACACGCTCGGGGCCGGCGACACGCCGTCGCGAAGCCGCATCTTCGTCTGCCGGCCGGATGACGATGCAGCCGAGACGCCGTGCGCGCGGGAGATCGTCGCGAACCTGGCGCGCCGCGCCTACCGGCGACCGGTGACCGCGGCGGACCTGGACGCCCTGCTCGCCTTCTACGACGAGGGCCGGGCCGCCGGCGGCTTCGAGGCAGGCATCGAGCGGGCGGTCCGCGCGCTCCTCGTGAGCCCCGACTTCCTGTTTCGGGTCGTGTCGGATCCGCCCGGCGTTGCGCCGGGGGCTCCCTACCGGTTGAGCGACCTGGAGCTGGCGTCGCGCATCTCGTTCTTCCTCTGGAGCAGCATTCCGGACGACGAGCTGCTGGACGTCGCCGCGCAGCGGCGGCTGCGGGATCCCGGCGTCCTGGAGCAGCAGGTGCGGCGGATGCTGGCCGATCCGCGGTCGGAGGCGCTGGCGAAGAACTTCGCCGGCCAGTGGCTGCGCCTGCGGAACATCTCGGGCGCCCTCCCGTCGGACGTGCTCTTCCCCGACTTCGGCGAGAGCCTGCGGCAGGACTTCGTGCGGGAGACCGAGCTGTTCTTCGACAGCGTCATGCGCGAGGACGGGAGCGTCACCGAGCTGCTGACTGCCGGCTACACGTTCCTCAACGAACGGTTGGCGCGGCACTACGGCATAGGCGGTATCTACGGCAGCGACTTCCGCCGCGTGGCGTTGGCCGACCCCAACCGGCGCGGCCTGCTGGGTCAGGGCAGC
The DNA here is from genome assembly GCA_965222905.1 of Vicinamibacterales bacterium. Classification (GTDB taxonomy): domain Bacteria; phylum Acidobacteriota; class Vicinamibacteria; order Vicinamibacterales; family UBA8438; genus WTFV01. The sequence continues at coordinate 1,586,592 of OZ244976.1, forward strand.
ATCCTGACCGTGACCTCGTACTCCGACCGCACGTCGCCGGTCGGGCGCGGCAAGTGGGTGCTGGAGAACGTCCTGGGGACACCGCCGCCGCCGCCGCCGCCGAACGTGCCGGAGCTGGATCCGGCCGAGGACTCGGGCAAGGTGCTGGCGATGCGCGAGCGGATGGAGCAGCATCGCGCGAACCCGGTCTGCGCGAGCTGCCACCGCCTGATGGACCCGCTGGGGCTGGCGCTGGAGAACTTCGACGCAGTGGGTCGCTGGCGCGGGCACATGCCGGGCGGAATCGCCATCGACGCCTCCGGCGCGATGCCGGACGGCACCCCGTTCGACGGACCCGCGGATCTGCGCGGGTTGCTGGTCAGGAACCCGGAGCAGTTCGTGACCGTCGTGACCGAGAAGCTGTTGACCTACGCGCTCGGCCGCGGTGTGGAGTACTACGACGCGCCGGCCGTCCGGGAGATCACGCGCACCGCGGCCGAGCAGGACTACGGTCTGGCGTCACTCATTGTCGGCGTCGTCAGGAGCACGCCGTTCCAGATGCGGCTGGCCAGGACCGGCGCGGTTGTAAACTGAACGAAGATCCGCTGATTGATCAGGAGTAGCTGTCATGTTCATCACCAAGACGGCGTTGCCTCGTCGGACGTTCCTCCGTGGAGTGGGTGTCACCTTGGGCCTGCCGCTGCTCGATGCGATGGTGCCGGCCGCGTCGGCGCTCGCGAGCACGGCGGCCAAACCCGTACGGCGTCTCGGCTTCGTGTACATCCCGAACGGGGCGGTGATGAAGCACTGGCAGCCCGCCGGCGCCGGCGCGATCAAGGAGCTGTCGCCCACGCTGAGCCCGCTCGCGCCGTTCCAGGACCAGGTCATCGTTCCGATCGGCCTGAGCCAGAAGCAGGCCGAGGCGCTCGGCGACGGCAACGGCGAGCACTCGCGCGCCGGGACCGTCTGGCTGAGCGGAGTCCACCCGAAGGAGACCGAGGGCGCCGACGTCCGCAACGGCATCACGGCGGACCAGATCGCCGCGCAGCACATCGGCGGCGACACGCCGCTGCGGTCGCTCGAGCTGGCGATGGAGCAGACCTACCTCATCGGCAACTGCGACAACGGCTATAGCTGCGTCTACACCAACAGCATCTCGTGGCGCACCGCGACCACCCCGAACCCGCACGAGACGAACCCGCGCATCGTCTTCCAGCGCATGTTCGGCGACGGCGGCTCGCCGGAGGAACGCTTGGCGCAGATGCAGGAGGACCGCAGCATTCTCGACTGGGTGACGGCCGACATCGCGCATCTGCAGAAGAAGCTCGGCCCGTCGGACCGCAGCAGCGTGAACGAGTATCTCGACTCCGTGCGCGAGGTCGAACGGCGGCTGCAGGTGGCGGAGCGCCAGCAGAGCGAGTCGGTGCTGGAGCTGCCCGATCGGCCCGTCGGGGCGCCGGAATCGTACGACGAGCACGCCAGGCTGATGTTCGACCTGGTGGCCCTGGCGTTCCAGGCCGACATCACGCGCGTCTTCGTGCTGACGCTCGGCAAGGAGCAGACCAACCGCGCCTATCCCGAGCTCGGGGTCAACGGCGCCCACCACGCGGTGTCGCACCACCAGCACGACCCGCTGAAGTTCGAGCAGGGGCACAAGATCAACCAGTACCACATCGGCCTGACCGCGCACTTGCTCAAGGCGCTGAAGGCGACCCCCGACGGCGACGGCAACCTGCTGGACCACTCGCTCGTGCTCCACGGCGGCGGCATCAGCGACGCGAACGAGCACTCGCACATCGACCTGCCGCTGGTCCTGGTCGGCGGGGCGGGCGGGGTCAAGGGCGGCAAGGTCCTGCGGCACTCGAAGGACACGCCGATGAACAACCTGCTGCTGGCGATGCTGGAGCGGTCCGGCGTGCACACGGACCGGGTGTTCGGCGACGCCACGGGCACGATCCCGCTGGAGCCGCTCTCCGGCGTGTAGAACCGGCGCCTGACGGCGGGTTGACCGGCCAATATGGTCGGTCAACCCGCCGCAGGTCGAGCCCGATCTACTGATTGCCCCCGATCCGGGCCAACGCGTTCGGGGAGAGCTGGAACTCGAAGAGGAGATCCCCGTTCTGAAGCGTGAACGGCTGTCTCAGGTTGACGGCCGCCTCCAGTGCGACGATTCCCTCATAATTTTCGCCCGCGGAGAGTTGGGTATCGGGCTCGAAATTGGAGATGTTGGTCGTCTGGACGCGAAAGTTGCGAGTACCCTGCCAGCTCGCGAACTCCATGTCGACCCAATGGCTACGGTTTGCCGTCCCCCGCACGTAGAACAGCGTCCGCTGCCGGGCCTGGGCTCGAAGCGAGTACTTCACCGGCGGCGTAAAAAGCGCATCCGTCGTCACGTCGTTGAGATGGACCACCATCATGCTTACGCTCATGCCCGGATCACTGATCTGACGCGAGAAGTCCGTCAGCAGTTGCTCCAAATCGACCCGTTCTTCCTGACCCTGCGCGGCGGGGAACGCCCCCAGCGTCGCCAGGATCAGAACGAGTGCGAGCACGGCCGCCTCGAGTTGCTTCATGTCGTGTGTCCTTTCCATAGGGCTCTGTCCGCACCTGCACGCACGCCGGCAGGACGAACGGAGAACCGGCGGACATCGCGCCCCCCGGTTCCCCACCGATCACGTGACCGCGCACCGAACGTCGCTCGACGTCACCACCTGATCATCACGGACAGCCGCGGCATCCGCCCGAGCAGGATTTGTGAGGGCTGGGCATAGGCCGCCGTGCCGAAGTTGGCCGACCGCTCGGCGATGACCGTGTTCGCGTTCAGCGCGTTGAACAGCTCGAACGACGCCTCGTACGAGACATCGCGGGTCTGGAAGATCTTTCTGATCCCGAAGTTGAGCATGCTCTGGCGTGGCAGGAAGCGCTCCGTGCCGGCCGGGACCAGCGGGACGACGAGCGATCCGAGCTGCATGCCGGGAATCACCAGCTCGCCCGCCGTGCATGGCCGCCCCGCGCAGCCGTCGGACGTATATCGCGTGCCCCGGCTGATGTTCCAGTTGATGGGCAGGATCTCATCGATGCGGACGAGATCGCCCTTGTTCCGGCCGGGCATGCTCGTGAAGTTCGCGCTCACCTGGATGTCGTACGGCAGGGGATAGCTGCCAGCCAGCTTCAGGTCGCTCCGCCACGGCAGGCTGTTGTAATCGGACGGCAGGTTTCCGCGATCGCAGAACCGCAGGTTGTTCGGATCGTCCAGATCGTCACAGTGCTCCGTCACGATCCGCTGGGTCGTCGTGCTGCCGATGAACGTCCCGCCCCCGGGCAGCCGCGCGTTCAGACTGACCTCGAATCCGTTGTAGACCTGCGCGCGGCCCTCCGTCGCGTTGGTCACGAGGACGTCCACATCGCGGAGCGACGCCGAGTCCTTCAGATCCCAGGCCGTGATCACCTCGCCGTTGTGCGGGCTCACGATATCGACCGGACGATAGTGATTGAAATCCCGCAGCAGGTTGTCGTCCGTGTAGAAGTTGTGGAACGCGCGGTGATACCAGCCCACGTTGACAGACACGTTCTGCACCAGTTCGTGCTGTATGCCGATGGCGGTCTCGACGTTGTACTCCCGCTCGATATCCGGATCGAACCGATCGAGCGCCCGCTCGCCGAAATTCTCCGGCAGTCGTCCGGCCAGGTCGAGCTCGTTGTCCTGCGGGATGTCGTCACCGTTGGTCGCGAGGTCCAGTCCTCCCAGGTCGCGGTCGTCCCATGGAACGTCCGCGTTGGTGGCTGCCATCGGGTTGAACCGAATCGCGAACGAGGTGGTGTGCGGTGTCATGTACTTGCCCATGCTGAACTTGAGCGCCGTCTTCGCGTCCCCGAGCAGATCGTAGGAGAGTCCGAGCCGCGGCGTGACGTCGGACCAGTCGGGCACATTGTCCGTCCTCGGGAAACTGCGCGCTCCCACGAAACGGCCGGCCGGGGCGGACTGCGTGTTCACGAAGGAGTTCAGCAATTCGAACCGTATCCCGGCGTTCAAGGTCAGTCGATCCAGCGTCCAGGCATCCTGGGCATAGAGTCCGAGGTCGTATTTCAAGCGGGGATCGGTGACGAGCGGCACGTTCCGGACCCGCACGACGTCCGGTACGCCCGACCGATACCGGACCCGGTCGATGTCACCGTTGATGTCCTGATAACGGGTATCTCTCCCCCACGAGTTCTGGAACCCCGCCTTGAAGTTGTGTGAACCGGTGACGTACGAGACCGACCCGTGAGCGAGATGGCGGATCGGCTGGAGCAGCCCATCGTACGACGCCCCCCACAACTGGCCCGTGTCGAGGTCCTGTTTCCGCACGCGTTCGTACCAGAGATCCGACTCGCGGGGCTGATTGACGCCGAAGGGGGCGCGGTACCGAACGTAGGTTCGGCTCATCGAGTAGCCCGCCTCGGCCAGCACACGGCTGCTGATCGTCGAGGTCCACTTGGCCTGCGCGATGCCGTACGGGAGGCCCGGATCCTGCCATGTGCGCGCCGTCTCCGGGTCCGAGCCGGCGCTGTTGAGGACCAGCGGGTAGCTGGCCGTCAACTTGGGTCCCCGACTCTTGGCCTGCCGGTCGACGTGCACCGTGATCTTGTTCCGTTGCGTCGCCTGGTACGTGAACCGCAGGACGGGGGACCAGATCTGATCCTCGTTCCGGAACTGCATGCCGTCGTCGAGGAAGATGTCGGTGACCGGACTCCACACGCCCCACAGCCGCCACGACGTGAAGAACCACAGCTTGTCTCTGAGGACGGGCCCACCCTGCGTGAAGCCGTAATCGAAGATCCGGTCGATGCTGTCGACCGCCCGGATGCCCTGATCGATCAAGTCCTGCGAGAAGTTGTCGCTCTGCCAGGCTCCGTTCGAGCCGCCCAGGTAGCCGGACCCGCTGAACGTGTTGCCGCCGTCCTTGGGAATCATGTTGAGCAGCACCCCGCCGGATGAGACCTCCGCGGTCCCGCCGCTCGTCTGGATGGAGATCTCCTGACTTGCCTGGTCCTGGTAGTAGTTCTGGTCGCGCCCATCGTTCAGCATGGTGTCGACCATCATGCCGTCCACGGTGTAGGTCATGTGGGTGGCATCGGCCCCGTGCGCCTCTAGCAACAGATCGGATACGTAGTTCGATCCCGCGACGTCCGCCCCGGTCATCGTGACGCCCGCGACGAGCATGGCTTGAGTCCAGGTGTTGCGCGCGGTCACAATCGAGTCCAGCACGTCGCGGTTGAGCACCTCCATGCGCTGGGCCTGTTGCACGTCGACGATCGGGCTCTCCCCGGACACGGTGATCGTCTCCTCCAGCGCTCCGACCTCCAGCTCCACGTCCACCGTCGCCGTGAAGTTGGAGGGCAGATCGATACCCTCGCGAACCACCGTGCTGAAACCCGGCAGTCTGAAGGTCACGGCGTACTGGCCCGGTTCCAGGTCGATGATTGCGTACCGACCCTGCCCGTCGCTCACGGCGAGACGGCTGCCCCCGATGAGCGCCGGACTCGCCGCCTCTACCGTAACGCCCGGGAGTACGCCGCCCGTGTTGTCGGTCACTTGACCGGAGACGACGCTCTGACCGAGCGCCGTGGTCGGTACCAGCACGAATCCAACGACTACAAGCAACGCCAATCTCGCTACGCCCGTCCGTCTCATGGCGAAACCTCCTTCGAGGACACCCGAAGTTGCCGCGGCAGTTGCGAACTCTCGTCGAGAAGCGTCGTCGCCGTCTATCTGATCGCCGGTCTCCCTTCTGGCAGGTGAGCTACTGATCCGCTGCTGGTACGCAAATGATCGCAGTTGTGGCCCGGATCGATAGTCGTGTCAAGTGAATATTTCCGGCCGCTCGCGGCTGGAAGCAGCCTGCGCCGGCGGCCCGGCCGGCAAGGTCTTACCGGCCGGCCGCCGCGAGACTGGCTCGCGCCATCTCGTTGCGGGGATCCAGCGACAATGACTCGGCGAAGTAGGCCGCCGCCGCGTCCCGGTCCCCGGACTCCATTTCCAGAAACGCCAGGTTCGTGTACGTGGCTGGATCCCGCGGATCAGCCTCGAGTGAGGCGCGAAAAGCCTGTCGGGCGCGGTCACGGAAACCTAGCCCATCTTTAGCAAGATTCCCGACAATTTTGTAGATTTAGGCGATATTTCGAGGATCGCATCCCCATAACTTGTTGATTCTAAAGGATCGGGTGTTGGCGGTACTGAATGTAGTGCCATAATCGTGTAGTGGTTGTTGCTTCTGGGACGTGCACCCGCTATCGTGGGCGTGTGTTCATTCGCCGCACCCAAACCCGGCGGACCGCCGACGGACAGCCCTACTTCTCGCATCGCCTCGTCCACTCCGAGCGCATCGGCAACGCCGTCCGCCAGCGCACCCTGCTCAATCTCGGACGCCACTTCGACATTCCCCAGGCGCAATGGCCGCTGGTCTGCTCCCGCAGCGACGACATCCTGGCCGGCCAGACGCCCCTGGTGGCCGATTGCCCGGCCGCCGTCGAACGCGAAGCGCAGCGCATAGCCGCACAGTTGGTCGCCCGCGGCACACCGGTGCAGGGACCGGCAGCCGGGCCGACAGACGTGCAGCCGGTCGACGTCGACTCGTTGCGCCTGGTCCGCCCCCGCAGCGTCGGCGTCGAGCAGGTCGGCCTGTGGGCCCTGGAGCAATTGGGCCTGCCGGCCCTGCTGACCGAGTTGGGCGTCAACGGCGCGTTGCGCACCGCGGCGACCGGCGCCGTCGTCGGACGCCTGGCCCAGCCGGCCTCGGAGCGCGCCACGCACCGCTGGCTGCAGCAACGCAGCGGCCTCGGCGAGTTGCTCGGCGTCGACTTCGAGACCGTCAGCCCGATGCAGCTCTACCGCGCCTCGGATGCGCTGGTGAAGCACCGCGAGGCGATCGAGGCGCATCTGTTCGAGCGGGCCATGGGACTGTTCGACCTGCAGCCGACGGTGACCCTCTACGACCTGACCAACACCTATTTCGAAGGCGAGGCGGGCGCGCAGCCGCAGGCAAAGCGCGGGCACTCGAAAGAGAAGCGCAGCGACTGTCCGCTGCTGACCCTGGGCCTGATGCTCGACGCCAGCGGCTTCGTGCGCCGCTCGCAGGTCTTCGCCGGCAACGTCCGGGAACACCGCACCCTGGCCGGCATGCTGGAGGCACTCGATGCGCCGGCCGGCGCCCTGGTGGTGATGGACCGCGGCGTCGCCACCGAGGCCGCCATCGGGTGGCTGCGCGACAACCGCTACCGCTATCTGGTCGTCAGCCGTGAACGCCACCGGCAGTTCGACGCCGAGGCCGCCGTGGCGGTCCGCACGCAGTCGAACCACACCGTGCATCTGCACAAGGTCGTCTCGACCGACCCCGGCGAGGTCCGCCTGTACTGCTACTCCGAAGAGCGGGCCCACAAGGAGCGGGCCATCGTTGAGCGGGCCGCCGCCCGCTTCGAGGCCGCGCTGACCACGCTCAACGAGGGGCTGGCGCGCCCCCGCGCCCACAAGCGCCTCGGACAGGTCTGGCAGCGCATTGGGCGACTGAGAGCCAAGCATACCCGCGTCGCCAAGCACTACCAGATCGAGGTCACCCCCGACCAGACCGGCGAGAAGGCCGCCGCCGTCACCTGGACCCGTCGCCCCCAGGACGGCTCGATGGCCACCCATCCGGGCGTCTACTGCCTGCGCAGCAGCGAGACCGACTGGGACGAAGACGCCTTGTGGCGCACCTACACCACCCTCACCGACGTCGAAGCCGTCTTCCGCGCACTGAAGTCCGAACTCGGCCTGCGCCCCATCTACCACCACAAGCCGCAGCGGGCCGATGGCCACCTGTTCATCACCGTCATCGCCTACCAGCTCGTGCAGGTCATCCGCACCCGGCTGCGAGCCCACGGCGAACACGCCAGTTGGACCACCCTGCGCCGCATCCTCGAAGGCCAGCAGCGCGTCACCGCCACCTTCCGGCGCCCCGACGGGCGCACCCTGCACGTGCGCACCGCCACGCAGGCCGAACCCGAACAGCGGGCCATCTACGACGCGCTCGGCGTCGACCCGCAACCGGGAGGCGTCCGCAAGACAACCATCTGACCGACCCATTTCCCGGTTTGCGCAGGTTTGTAGTGCCACTCGAGCGCTTTTGTCGCTGTAAGTTGCTGATTCCGCGTTGCTTAGTACTGCGGCTGTTAAACTTGGGCTAGCGTTGCGTTGGCCGCGCCCACCAGATTGTGCGCGGCAGCGTGTCGAGGGTTGACTTGGGTCACCTGCTGCGCTCGGGCGATCGCGTCCGGAAGGTCTCCGCCGAGAAAGCTCGCGAGCGCCGCATAGTACAAGGTCTCTTCACGCTCGGGACGGGTCTCCTGCATGCGGGTGACGAGAGGACGCAGCCGGTCGACGTCGCCGGCATCGCCGAGAATCGAGGCGAGCGATTCCAGACCGCGGGGGTTGTCCGGTTCGGCGGCTATTGCCTCTTCGGCATGGGCCACGGCGGCGTCGAACGCGCCGGCCGCCGCCAGGAGTCGTGCCAGGGCCAGCCGTGCAGCCGAACTCTCGGGCCGCGCAGTCACCGTCGTTTCGAGCACCCGCCGGGCGTCCGCCAGCCGGCGCCCCGCTCCGGCCGCGTCGATCAGTCCCGCCAACGCCGTTTCGTCGTCCGGGTCGAGTGCGACCGACCGAACGAAGGCGTCATACGCCGTCGAGTGCGCCCGCGTTCCCAGAAGCATCCGCCCGCGGTTCCTCCACTCGGGCGCTCCCGCCGTTGCCAGGGCCGTGCGGAGCGCGGCCGGTGCGCCCGCGGGGTCGAGCAACGTCCGCAAGGTGGACATATTCTCATTGACGTCTCGAGCGTACATGGCGCGCGGGCCCGAGAACTCGATCAACGGACGGTCGTCGATCTGAATCAACGCCCGCTCGCTGTAGCCCTGCACTTGCCGCGGGCCGGCCGCGTAGAGCGACAGGAGGCTGAATGGATCGAACACAGATACCCTGGCGAGGTCCGCCGCCACGCCGGGTGGTCGCCATGGAAGCGAGAGGTTGTCCAGGCTTGGCCCGCCGCGCGGCTCGTTCGACCCGATGAACAGCACGTCGGCCTCTCCGACCAGCCACAGCGTGCCGTTCGGGAACACGTTCATGAACGTTGCGGCGATCGAGCGCAGATCCGCATCGGCGATGTCGTAGGTATGCGCCCACTGGCAGAAAATCCCGCCCGGCGTGAGCCGCTCGCGGGCGGCCAGGAAGAATTCGCGCGTGAAGAGTGCAGCGACACCCGCCATCCAGGGATTCGATGGCTGCGAGATGATCACGTCGTACTGTTCCGCCGAGAACTGCAGGTGCGACCGTCCGTCGCCGAGGATGAGCCGCGTTCGCGGATCCTCGAGCGCAAGCCCGTTGTCGTCGGCGAAGAACGACGACGCTTCGACCACTTCCGCCGAGATTTCGACGACGTCGGCACGATCGATTCGGTGTCGCAGTGCCGCGCCGAGCGTCACGCCGCTGCCGAGACCGATGATGCAGACGTCGTGCGGATCGGGATGCAGAAGCAGCGGCAGATGAGCCAGCAGCTTCTGTGTGAGCATGTCCGCCCAGTTGGAAGCGTCGACCTTGCCGTCGATGGCCAGCGCGACCGTGCCGGCGAGCCGTCTGACCGATACGGTTGCGGTCGCGCCCTCCTTGTAGTACAGGACGGTTCCTGCCTTCAGGCTCGTTGCGAGATCGAGCTCGGGATCATCGACGTCGGCGGCATACGTGTAGCCGCCGCTGGACAGCAGGTCGATGTCCCACGCCGGCATCGCGAATATCAATACGGCCGTTGCCACGGCGGTCGCCGCGGTCATCACGCGCTGGCGCGAGCTCAGGCGGCCGGCCACGAAGGCCAGACATCCCGCGCCGAGGGCCAGCACGCCGGCCACGTGCAGAGTCTGCTGCAGACCCAACAACGGCAAGAGCACGAACGCGCCGCCGAGCGATCCGGCCACCGCCCCGATCGTGTTGATGCCGTAGACGAGCGATACGTCGCGCGTGACGCCCTCGTCGCTCCGCGCCGCCAATGCGGCGCCGATGGGGAACGCCGCGCCGAGCACACAGGCAAGCGGCAGCAACACGCCGACGGCATACAGGGCCTGGATGGCAAGAACCGTCCCGGGCCCGGCGGGGGGATTGGCGACGGTTGCGGCAATCACCAGCGGCAGGCGTGTACCGGCAAACCAGCCGGTCGCAGAGCCGATCGCCGCGGTTGCGAGCATCAGGAGTCCCAGCCACAGCACCGGAGCCTCTCGCTCGCGAGTCCATTTCACGCGTGAGCTGAGCGCGGCGCCGATGGCGATCCCGCTGATGAACGCGGTGAGCATGGCAGCGAACGCGTACGTGGTCGGGCCGAGTGCAAGCGCCAGCACGCGCGTGAACGTCACTTCGTAGAGCAGCGCGACGAACCCGGATATCCCCAGTACGACCGCCGGAAGCCATCGTGCGATCGGCCGCCCTCTCCTGGCCGCCCGCGGTCGCCGCGCGGAGCGTGTCGCAACCGCGTGACTCGAAGCCCGGTGCGCGACAAGCCAGGCGACGGTGGCGGCCGTCAGGTTCAACCCGATCCCGACAAGCGTGGTCGCACGCAGGCCGATGGCCGGGATGAGCACGAACCCGGTCATCAACGCGCCCGCCGCTGCCCCCGCCGTGTTGAGCGCGTACAGTCCGCCGGCGTCACGTCCGGCGTTCGACGCGCCGCCGGAAAACCAGCGGATCGCCAGCGGGAACGTGATTCCCATCGCCGCCGCCGGTACGAACACCAATGCCAGGCTCGACGCGAGGCGCACCAATGCGAACGGCAACCCGGGCTGGTCGCCGTATGCCCATGCCAGCACAGGCTCGAACGCGTGCAACGCGATCGGCAGCGCCAGAGCGCACAGGGCGATCGCACACTCCATCACCGCGTACATCCGTAGCGCGCCGGCGCGTTCGAGGCGAGACGCCAGGTGGCCGCCGATCAAGGCTCCTGCGGCGAGTCCGCCCATGAAGGCCGCGAGCACCGCGCCAACCGCGGCCACGGTGTGACCGAGTTGCAGCGAGAGCAGGCGCGTCCACACGACTTGATAGAGGAGGCTGGCCGCGCCTGAGCACGCGTACGCACTCAAGAAGAGCCGCTGGCCGCGCATGCCCGCAGTCTACTATGCGCTGTCGGCGTGAGCCGTCTCATGGCTCGTCCAGACCGTCAACGAGGCGGGGCAACATCGTCAGCCCGGCCGCATCGGTGGTGGTCGTTCTGGCCATGCTCGCGCTCGCCGTCAAGGCGGTGGCCGTCCCGCTTGCGAGATTGTTCTGACCCCTCCTCGGATGGTAGAGCCACGACGCTGGCTGACTTCTCCGGCTTGCGGCCGACGAACCGGTAGTAGGGCGCGCGAAACGGCAGGTAGGGCAGGCGGGCACTGCTCTCGACAAGTCCGAGCGTCTCGAACCGCCATTGCCCGGCTTGAGATACTCGGGGCCGCACTGGGGCGTGTACCGGCCGGTCAGATACACCCGCCAGAAGTAGTTGTCGGACAGCCGCAGGCGCCCGAAGACCGCGTCCACGCAGTCCTGGACGAACGCCACGATGGCGCCGGCGTAGTGGCTCTCGACCTGCCGCCGCTGGGCCTTCGGCACGCCCACCATCGACAGGGCGGGCGCACGCCGATCGTTCCGGCCGACCGGCACGGCGTCGAGGACATCGGGACCCACGCACGCATCTACCATGTCCGGGCGCCGCGGTTGCCCCTGGATCGACTCGCGCTACCGCGTCCTCTTTCCGTCCCAGTTCCTGTTGCCGCGCCGCCGCATCGCGGACATCCTGCGGGCCGAGCAGCCGGACGTGATCGAGGTCTGCGACAAGTACTTCCTCTGCGACTTGGCCGCCGTCGTCCGCAAGGGGTCGATCTAGGAATTTGACCCGCCCGGCCGGTGCTCGTCGGGCAGCCCCCGACGACCGGCGGCTGAGGGGCTGTCAACCGACAGCTCCAGCGGTGATGCCTCCGCCGGCCATGTAAAGTACGGGTCGATGATCGACCGCATCGTCGTTGAGAACTTCAAGAGCCTGCGGCGGGTTGACCTGACCCTGGGTCGGATGAACCTGTTCGTCGGCGCGAACGCCAGCGGCAAGTCCAACTTCCTCGACCTTCTCCGCGTGCTGCAGGGCATCGGCAACGGCTTCACCATCAGCGAGATTCTGGACGGCAAGCCGAGGAGCGCGACCAGCGCGGTGTGGGACGGCATCCGGGGCGGAAGCCGGCTGGCCTGCTTTTCTGGCGCCGGTGAGGACCGCGGCAACGGCGACGTAACCATAGAGGTACATGGTCAGGGCGCAGTCGGACCCTTTCAGAAGTGGCTCACGTCCCGCGCGGAGCGCTCGGGTTGGGCCCTGCTGGTTGCGTTCTCGCCGGCCGCGAGGTGTGTGACCCGCGAGCGCTTCGAGGTCGACAAGGTGATCTACGACACCGATCAGATCGAGGATTCTTCACAGAAAGACCCGAAGGACTCGGTGTGGTGCCCGGTTGAGGGGGCCCAGGGATGGAGGGTGAAGTTGCAGCGCACGCGTCCCGCGCTCGGACAGCTTGCGCGAAGTCAGTGGCGATACGGCTTCGGCGGTCCAGAAGGCGTTGAGGGTCTGAATCGGTCCAGAGACGCCCGCGGGTACTTTTGGGACCAAGCCCAGGGTGTGGCCAAGCTGCTGGCCAACACCCAACCGTTGGAGCCCGAGTTGCCGCTGCTGCGGGCCTACTCGCACGTTGCCGAAGTGCAACGCTTGGGCGAAAGGGGCGAGAACTTCGCAGCCCTCGTTCAGACCATCTGCAAGGACGAAAGGACGAAGGACGCCTATCTGTCCTGGCTTCGCCAGCTTCGTCCCGAGGAGATCGACGATGTCGGTGTGCGGCCCGGCGCCATGGGAGAGCCGCTCTTCATGCTGAAGGAGAACGGCCGGGAGTTCCCTGCGGCGGTCCTCAGCGACGGCACCCTGCGCTTCGCGGCGCTCGCGGCAGCGTTCTTCCAGCCGGACATGCCCGATCTCATGATGATCGAGGAGGTCGAGAACGGGATTCACGCCAGTCGAGCACGACTCCTGCTGGAACTGCTGCGCAGCCAGGCGGAGGCGGCCAGGACGCAGGTCGTCGCCACCACGCATTCGGCGGCCGTACTGGACTGGCTCGGGGAGGAGGACTACGGGACGACTTTCGTCTGCAAGCGGGACGAGGAGACCGGCGAGTCGCGGATCTGCGCGCTGACGGACGTGCCGCATTTCGTCGACGTCGTGAAGAAGAAGCCGGTTTCCGAGCTGCTCTCGGAGGGCTGGCTGGAAGCGGCGCTGTGAGCTTTCCGGTACTCGTCATCCCGGAAGATCCGAAGTGGAACGGGTACATCCTGAAACCATTGGCCAAGAAGTTGATGGAGAACGCTGGGAAACCCAAGGCCAGGATAGACGTACTGCCCAACCCTCGGCTCCGCGGCTACGCGCACGCGCTTCGGGCCATTCGTGAGGAGCTTCCCGACAGCTACCGCAACCTCTACAAGCTCTGGCTGTTCTTTCCGGACGACGACAACCGCGGCGGGCGCGCCGACGCAATGAGGCGTCTGGAAGCCGACCTCCGGTCCAGGAACATCTCGCTCTTGTGTTGTCCGGCGCGACCCGAGATTGAGATCTACGCCTGTGTCGCATTCCGCGACGATCTGACCTGCAGGTGGGACGAGGCTCGCAAGCATCCTCGGATGAAGGAAGAGGTTTTCGAACCGCTTCGTGAGAAGCTCAAGTGTCATCGGCAGGCGGGTGGCGGCAGAGAGATGATGGTCAAGAGTTCGTTCCAGAATCTCCAGCGGCTGTTTCAGCTATGTCCGGAGATCCAGGACCTTCGCGACCGGATCGCGGCGCACCTCCAGTCAATCTGACTTTCGGCTTCCCACCGACCGGACCACCTTCGAGCGGAGACCGGCTCGGCCTCTCGTGGCGATTCTGCCGGCAACGCAGGTGGTGACGGCGGGCCGCCCGACGTCCGGGTGAACGAACGGGCGCCTGATGCATAATTGCAGCGATGACCATGAAGATTCGCACGTTGCGCTGCCTCGTCGTCCTCGTTGCTTTCTGGGCGCTTGGCGCCGCCGCGGCCGCCGCCCAGGACCTGTGGATTGTGACCGCCGCCGCGGATCAGGACCGGGAGGCGGTGCTCGCGCTCCTCGGTGAGGGGGTCGACGTCAATACGGCACGGCCCGACGGCGTGACCGCACTGCTCTGGGCGGCGCACTGGGACGACGTCGAGCTGGCGGAGCGGCTGCTCGACGCCGGCGCCGAAGTGAACGCGGCCGACGACCACGGCGTGACCGCGCTGGAGCGCGCGGCCGAGAACGCGAGCGTCGCCATGGTCGAGACGCTGCTGGCGGCGGGCGCCGACGTCGACGCGGCGCAGACCAGCGGGCTCACCCCACTGATGACCGCTGCGCGGACAGGCAGCGTCGATGTGGTGCGGGAGTTCATCGCGGGCGGGGCGTACGTCAACGCCGCGGTGACGGCGACCGGAAGCACGGCGCTGATGTGGGCAGTCTCGGAACGGCATCCCGAGGTCGTGCGGCTGCTGCTGGCCGCGGGCGCCGACCCCCGCGCCTCGACGCTCAAGGGCTTCACACCGCTGATGTACGCGGCCCGCAACGGCGACGTCGCCACCGCGGCGGCGCTCATCGCGGCCGGCAGCGACGTCAACGAGCCGAGCGCCGACGGCACCCACGTGCTGCCGTTCTCGATCGTGAGCGGCCGGGACGCGTTCGCCCTGTACCTGCTGGAGCAGGGCGCCGACCCCAACGGCGAGATGGGTGGCGTCTCCGCCCTGCACGCGGCGGCCGGCAACGTCAGTCCCTGGCTCCTCGAGTGGTATCGCCGCCATGGCCGCAACCGTCTCTATGCGGGCCTCGGAGGCCCCCGGCTGGGTGCCGCTCGCCGGCTGGCGCTGGTGGAGGCGCTGCTCGCGCGCGGGGCCGACCCGAACGGCCGGATCACGGCGTGGGCGATGATCATGAACTACATCGGCTACCCCAGGAAGGGGGCGTTCGAGCCGTTCGCCTGCGGCACCGGCGACCTGCGCGGCGCGACCCCGCTCTGGGTGGCGGCCTACGACATGAACGGCGCGCGGGGGCAGGCCCACGTCTTCGCGGTGATGCCGAGCGCTACGACGACCGGTGTCGACGTGATGCGGGCGCTGCTCGACGCGGGCGCCGATCTGCACCTGACGACCAGCGACGGCACGACCCCGCTGATGGCGGCGGCCGGGCTCGGGCCCGCTACCTACACCCCGCGTGAGCCCCGCGGGGTCAGAGCCCGCAGCTCGGAGCGCGCGGTCGAGTTCCTGCACCGGGCCGGCGCGGACATCACCGCCACCAACGAGGCCAACTTCGCGGCGCTGCACGGCGCGGCGTTCCGCGGCATGAACGAGGTCATCGAGTACCTCGTGGAGAACGGCGCGGACATCGACGCGCGCGACTTCCGGGGCCGGACCGCCTACCGGATGGCGGAGGGCTCGAAGCAGTCGTTCCAGTTCCAGAGCTGGCCCGAGACGGCGGCGCTACTCGCGCGGCTCGGGGCCAACACCGAGCTGGGGATCCCCGGGACGGTCCAGGAACGGCTCCGCGACATCCCGGTCGACGCCGCGAACGACCAGCCGTGACGGGGCGCGGAACAGCGGGGACGCGGCAACCGCCGCCGCACGGGACCATCGCCGCAGCACTTGCGTCCGGGTGCGAGGCCGCCGCGCCTTCCCCGGCGCGGTGGGGC
The DNA here is from genome assembly GCA_965222905.1 of Vicinamibacterales bacterium. Taxonomy (GTDB): domain Bacteria; phylum Acidobacteriota; class Vicinamibacteria; order Vicinamibacterales; family UBA8438; genus WTFV01. The sequence goes on from OZ244976.1 coordinate 1,602,347, forward strand.
TACGAACCGCACAGCAGTTCCACTTCCACCACGGCAGCGAGCATACGGTCGACGGTGTAAGGCTGCCGCTGGAGATGCACCTGGTGCACCGGAATGGCGACGGCTCGCTCGCGGTGGCGGGGATCCTGTTCGAGGAGGGGCCGGCGAACGGTGCGCTCGCGCCGGTCTGGGCCCATCTGCCGCCCGAGCCCGCCGCCTCCGTCGTGGCGCCGGGCAGTCTGGACCTCGCGGCGCTCCTTCCCGCGCGCCGCAGGACGTGGCGGTACCGGGGGTCGCTCACCACCCCGCACTGCACGGAGGACGTCGCCTGGGTGATCCTTACCGAGCTCCTCACGCTGTCGGCGGCCCAGATCGAGACGTTCGCGGCGATCTACCCGCGGAACTACCGGCCCGTGCAACCGCTCGGGGAACGCATCCTCCGGCGCGGATGACCGGGGGGATGTCCACCCGACCGCGACGACTCATCACCGCAATCGCGGCCCGCACCATCGTCGGCAGGCTTGCTGCCCTGCCCTGACTGCCGCAGCGCCGGCGCTTGTTGAAGTCTTCCGGCCTGACCAATAGGATTCCGTCATGCCTATCAGGCCCGACGTGCGACGGAACCGGTTCTTCCTGGCCGCCGTGGCGGTGGCCGCCTTGTGGAGCGGCGACCTGCGCTCCCAGCCGGCCGCGGACCTCCTGCTGGTGGGCGGTTTCGTCTACGACGGCTCGGGACAGCCGCCGGGCCGGCAGGACGTCGGCGTGGCGGGGGAGCGGATCAGCTTCGTCGGCGACGCGGCGGCAGCCGGCCTCGATGCCGCCGTGGTCGTGGACGTCGACGGGCTGATGGTCACGCCGGGCTTCATCGACATGCACTCGCACGCCGAGCTGGCGGAGGACTACGGACGGGACGCGCTGCCGTTCCTCCATCAGGGCATCACCACGGTGGCGATCGGGGTGGACGGCGGAGGCACGCCCGACGTCGACGAGCTGTTCTCCGGGCTCGAGGGCCGCATCGGGGCGAACGCGTTCGCCTACGTGGGTCACGGCGAGATTCGGGAACGGGTGATCGGAGCGGACGACCGCGCGCCTACGGAGGCCGAGTTGAACGAGATGCGCGCGCTGGTCCGGCAGGCCATGAACGAAGGGGCGTTCGGTCTCTCGACCGGACTCTTCTACGTTCCGGGCTACTACGCGGCCACCGGGGAGATCATCGAGCTGGCGCGGGTCGCCGGGGCGTTCGACGGCATCTACGACACGCACGATCGCGATCTGGGCGCCAGCTACCGGGGCGTCGGCTATCTCAACTCGATCCGCGAGGCGATCCGGATCGGGGAGGAGGCAGGGACGCGCGTCATCTTCAGCCACTTCAACGCGCAGGGCGCGAGCAACTACGGTCGGGCACCCGAGGGGGCCCGCTTGATCGAGGAGGCGCGCGCGCGGGGCGTGGAGGTGGCGGCGGCGCAGCACGTCTACACGGCGACCCAGTCGAGCCTGGCTGCCTATGCGATACCGCGGTGGGCCTCGAACGGCGGCCGCGAGGAGATGCTCGAACGGTTCCGCGACCCCGAGACCGTCCGCCGGCTGAACGTCGAGACGATGGAGATGCTGGCGATCCGCGGGGGCGCCGAGAAGCTTCTGTTCGCCGACCCGCGACCGGGGCTGAACGGCCGGACGCTCGCCGCGGTGGCGGCCGGGTGGGAGCTGCCGGTACCCGCGGCGGTGCGGCGCATCCTGACGGTCGGCGACGCGGCGGTGATGAACCTCGACCTCTACGACGTCGAGAACACGCGCACCCTGGCGCGGCAACCCTGGATGATGACCTGCACCGACGGCCGCACCCCGTCCCCCGCGCAGAACGTCACGCACCCGCGCGTATTCGGAGCCTTCACGCGCAAGCTCCGCCAGTTCGTGCTGGACGAGGGGATCATCACGATGCCGTTCGCCATCCGCAGCATGACCGGTCTGGCTGCCGATTTCCTGCACCTGGACGACCGCGGGTACCTGCGGGTCGGCGCCGTCGCCGACATCGCGGTGTTCGACCGCGACCGCATCCGCGATCGCGCCACCTACGAACAGCCGCGACAGCCGTCAGAGGGGACGGTGCACGTGCTCGTCAACGGTCGTTTCGCGATACGGGACGGTGACGCGACAGGCGCGCTGGCCGGCCGTCCCGTTCGCCGGCCGACGCGGACCGGCGAGATCGTCCCCGCCCCGTGACCTTGCGGTCCGAAGAGTCTGGATGGCAAGGGCGTCCGCGACGCTTCCGTGGCAGATGATAGTGCTCGCGATGGGGCCTTTGCAGGGCTCGTGTCGTCTTCTGCCCTGACTTGCTCCGTCTCCGGCGTTTGTCGAAGCCGTCGCGTCTGCCTATCCTGCGGGGCGGCTTGACCGACCATCGACTCCACGGTTCAATTGAGGACGGCGGCATGGACGATTCCCCGACATCTACGACTCCAGAACCGGCCTCGCCCGGTGCGCAGCCGGCCCCGGGCGCCGCGGACAAGCTCGATCGGCTGCGCGCGCTGCTGCGCGAGATGTTCCAGCTCGATCGCGGCGACCTCGACTTCGGCCTGTACCGGATCATGAACCTGAAGTCGGCCGAGGTCGTGTCGTTTCTCGACAACGACCTGCTGCCCCAGGTGAAGGAGAAGCTGCAGCTCACGAGCGCTGAGGAGCGCGCCAGTCTAGAGAAGGAGCTGGAAGATGCGAGGGAGACGGCGAGAGGGCTCGGTGTCGATCCCGACAGAAACCCCCCGCCGAAGATCGTCGAGCTGAACCGGCGCCTCGCCGAGATGCAGAAGGATGCGGACGCCGAGGCCGACGTCTACAACCATCTCGCCAACTTCTTCGGCCGCTACTACGCCGAGGGCGACTTCATCTCGCAGCGCCGCTATTCGAGCGGCGGCCGGTCGGCGTACCTGATTCCCTACGACGGCGAGGAGGTGAAGCTGCACTGGGACAACGCGGACCAGTACTACGTCAAGACGACGGAGAACTACGCCTCTTACGTCTTCACGGTCGGTTCGGGCCCTGCGGCGCGGCGGGTCCGGTTCGAGATCGCGGCGGCCGACAACGAGAAGGACAACGTCAAGGAGGCCAACGGCAGGCAGCGCCGTTTCGTGCTCGCTGGCGGCAAGGGCGCAGTCGACCGCGCCGGCGCGGAGCTGGTCGTCCGCTTCGAGCACCGGCCGCTGACGGAGGGCGAGAAGAAGAAGTGGCCGGGCAACGGCGGTGCCCAGCAGGGGAGGATCAACGGGGAAGCGGTCGGACGCATCCTGCGTTCGGTGGACCCGGATTGGCGCATGCCGCTGGCCGAGCGGGCCCCGACCGACGCCGACCCCGAGCGCACGCTGCTGGCCGGACATGTCGACCGCTACACGGCGAAGAACAGCTTCGACTACTTCATCCACAAGGACCTCGGCGGCTTCCTGCGCCGCGAGCTGGACCTCTATCTGAACACCGACGTGCTCAATCTCGACGACCTGGAGCGGGGCGATGCCGGCCGGCTGGACCGGGCGCTCGCGCGCGTGCGGGCGACTCGCCACGTGGGCCGCAAGGTCATCGACTTCCTGGCGCAGCTCGAGGATTTCCAGAAGCGGCTGTGGCTCAAGAAGAAGTTCGTGCTCGAGACGAACTGGTGCGTCACCCTGGACCGCGTTCCGGAAGCGCTGTACCCGGAGGTGGCGGCCAACGCGGCGCAGTGCCGCGAGTGGGTGGAGCTGCTCGCCGCCGACGAGATTACCGGCGACCTGACGAACGGCAACGCGGCGTGGAGCGATCCGCCAACCGTCGATTTTCTCAAGGAGAATCCCTGCTTCGTGGTGGACACTCGGTATTTCGACCGCGACTTCACCGAACGCCTGGTGGCGGCGCTCTCCGAGGCCGGCCCGCTCGACGAACAGACGGACGGGTTGCTGGTGCACGGCGAGAACTTCCAGGCCTTGAACCTGCTGCAGGCGCGGTATAGCGGTCAGGTCGGGTGCGTATACATCGACCCACCGTACAATACCGGAGACTCGGAAATCTTGTACAAGAACGGACATATGAGATCCTCGTGGCTGTCTTTGATCGCCAATCGTTTGGACCTGACCCAAGACTTGTTGGCATCGGATCCAGTCCTATATATTGCGATTGACGACTTCGAGATGCCCAATCTCGCCAACCTTGTGGACACAAGTTTCCCCTGGATGCGCCGTGAAACCATCATCGTGAACCATCATCCGCAGGGCGGAAAGGCCCGAACATTGGCACACACGCACGAGTATATGTTCGCTTGTGTGCGTCGCTCGTCGGGCCGCGTGCTAGTTGGAAGAACCCGCGAAGACGGCGAACCGGAGCGGCGCCCCTTCATGCGTAGCGGTACCGGTGAAAGTAACTTCCGCCGCGGACGGCCGAACAGCTTCTATGCGGTACTGCTGGATCCAGGCTCCGGTCGCGTTGTCGGGTTGGAGCCGCCGCCGACAGGGCCTGAGTATCCGAGGGAATCCACGTCTGACGGTTACCGAAGAGTCTATCCGTTGGGTGGTGATGGCGCCGAGCGGGTTTGGCGCCGTTCCTTCGAGTCGTGCCAGGAACTGGTCCAGAACAACAGGCTGCGCTGCTCTAACGGCAAGACGATCTACCATCTGATAGAAGCCGAAGAGCGCTCGGCTGCGCTGTTCAGCAACTGGACCGGTTCGCGATACAATGCAGGGACCTTCGGTGCCACCCTGCTCAGCGACGTAATTGGAGCGCATAATCCATTCTCGTATCCAAAATCCATCTACACGGTTGAGGACGCTATTTTCGCAGCCGATGCCAATGGAAATTCCTGCATACTCGACTTCTTTGCGGGTTCCGGTACAACCGGCCATGCGGTAGTCAATCTGAACCGAGAAGATCGTCGGGGGAGGCGGTATGTTCTCGTGGAGATGGGTCATCATTTCGACACCGTCATGCTTCCCCGCATGAAGAAGGTGCTCTATTCGCCGGACTGGAAGGACGGCCGGCCGTTGTCACGCAACGGTGTATCGCAGGTGCTCAAGTATGTCCGACTGGAGTCTTATGAAGATTCAATGGACAGTCTTGATGTTGCCCCGCCGTCAGACTCAAGGACCGAACTGTTTGCGGCAAGCGCGGAACTCGCCGAGGACTACCGGTTGCGCTACGCCCTCAGCGTCGAGACGTCCGGCAGTGCGTGCCTTCTGGGGAAAGAGTTCACGGATCCGTTCGCGTACAGGCTTTCCGTCGTACGCGGCGGTGCCCGCCGGGACGTGCCGGTCGATTTGCCGGAGACGTTCAACTGGCTCATCGGTTTGCGCGTAGAGTCCCGCCGCCGGAGCGACGGTGTCCTGGCCATCACGGGTGTCGACGCGCAAGGACGACGAAGTCTGGTCCTGTGGCGCAATCTTGACGAAGTCGACAATACGGCGCTGGATGCGTGGTTCGATCGCAACCGGATGCGGGTTCCGGATGGATTGGATCTCGTATGCGTCAACGGCGACCACACCCTGAACGCCCTGCGACGGCCCGGCGAGACGTGGGTCGCCGAGAGTACCGAACCCCTCTTTCGGAAGCTGATGTTCGAGGAATGAACACGAGTCGAACATCGGCAGGCCGGCGGACGGGAGCGCGTTGGCCGATGGCGGCCCTCGATCGTCGGCTCGTGCTGCACGCCTTCATGTGCCGGCAGTTCGGCTACGTTGGCATGGGGGACATGCTGGACGCCCTACGGGGGGTGCGGCCTGCGTTCCGCGCCACCGGCGAGAGCGAGTACGCACGGGCTCTCTACGTGAACCCGGCGCGCGCGGAAGTGACCCGCGAGCAACTCGCCGAGTACGACGGGAACATCGCGGCCCATAGCCTCCGGTTGCGGATGACGGCCGATCACGGCCGCACCTGGAAGCCGCACCAGTACCTCGCCCTGCTGTTCACGGAGCACTACCTGCGCCGGTACTTCGACGAGCCGGAAGCTCTGCGGGCGGATCTCAACCTCATGCGGAGGCAGGAGCGGGAGATGCTCGCCATGCCCGAGTACACGCCGGACGACCTGCGCGTCGTGGCGTTCCAGAGCGCAACCGGTTCCGGCAAGACGCTTCTCATGCACGCGCACATCCTGCAGTACCGGCACTACCTGGGCCGGGCGGGCGGACGTCTGAACAACGTGGTGCTGCTGACGCCGAACGAGCAGATGTCGGCACAGCACGAGCGGGAGCTGCACGCCAGCGGACTTCACGCGCGGCTGTTCTCCAGCGAGGCCGGCGCGGACCTGTTCCAGCCGGTCGAGATCATCGACCTGAACAAGCTGGCCGAGAAGAAGGGCGTCAAGCGGGTCGCCGTGCGGGACTTTGGCGACGACAACCTGGTGCTGGTCGACGAGGGGCACCTGGGGGCGTCGGGCAAGGTGTGGCGCGAGCGGCGCAGGGAACTGTCGAGAGGCGGATTCACGTTCGAGTACTCGGCTACGTTCAATCAGGTCGTGGCCGGCAAGGATCCGGATCTCCTGCACGCCTACGGCAAGTGCCTGCTCTTCGACTACGCCTACCGGCGGTTCCACGAGGACGGGTACGGCAAGGACTACGCGATCTCCAACCTGCCGCACGGCGCGGAGGACGAGAACAGCGGCATGTACCTGCTCGGCTGCCTGCTGACGTTCTACCAGCAGTGCCGCATCTGGCGGGACAAGGCGGCGGGATGGAAGGCGTTCAACCCGGCGAAGCCGCTGTGGGTGTTTCTCGGCAAGACGGTGTCGGGCTCCAGCAAGGCGGATCGGGCGACCCGCTCCGACGTCGTCCGCATCCTGTCGTTCCTCGGCTGGGTGCTCGCCCACGGCGACGCGGTACGACCGATGCTGGCACGGTTGCTGGAGGGCCGCTCGGGGCTGCTGGGCGATACCGGCGCCGACTACTTCTCCGGCCGCTTCGGCCACCTGCCGCGGACCGGAACGGATCTCTACGCCGATCTGTGCGGTCTCCTGTTCCACGGGCAGGGACGGCTGCACGTCGTTTATCTCACGGCCGGCGAGGGCGAGCTGCACCTGCGCGTCGCCGACAACCCGCCCTTCGGCGTGGTCAACGTGGGAGACTCCGCGGCGCTCTACAAGCTGCTGACCGAAGCCGCCAATCCGGATTTCGACGTCGACCGCGAGCTGGGCTTCGCCGCGCGGCTGTTCGCCGACGTGGACCGGCCGGACTCGACGGTGAACGTCGTCATCGGGGCGCGCCGCTTCATCGCCGGCTGGAACTCGTGGCGCGTCGGCACGATGGGCTTGATGCACGTCGGCGTGGGCGAGGGGCCGGAGATCATCCAGATGTTCGGGCGCGGCGTGCGCCTGAAGGGCTGGAACATGAGCCTCCAGCGGCATCGCGAGAGCGGGGCCGAGCCGCCGCAGGACAGCGCGGAGCTGCAGGAGCTGGAAACGCTCTACATCTTTGGTCTGCGGGCGACCTACATGCAGACGTTCCGCGATCTGCTCCAGGCGGAAGGGATGCGCGTCGACCGCGAGACGATCACGCTGCCGGTCACGTGGAACTTCGGCAGGCGGAAGAACCTGAAGCTGATCCGTCTCAAGGAAGGGCTGAAGTACGAACACTCCGACCGCCGCCCCGTCCTGCCGGACCCTGGGAGCGCCGCCCGCCCGCCCCGAGTGGAGATGGACCTGCACTCTCGCGTGCAGGCCGTCGCCTCGAGCGGCGTCGGAGGGGACGAGGATGCGGAGCGGAAGCCCGTCGAGCTCGACCCGCGCCACGTGGCGCTCTTCGACCGGACCCGCATCCGGGACGCGCTGGCCGCGCGCAAGCAGCGGATGGGCTGGCACAACCTGGTCATCTACCCGGAGACCGTCGACCGGCTTCTGGAGACCGGCGGGTGGTACGAGCTCCATGCGCCCCCGGAGCGGATGCAGGTGAGGCGGTTCGATGATATCCGTGCGCTCGAAAGTGTCGCCGTCGAGCTCGTCACCGAGTACGCCGCCGCGTTCTGGAAGCAGTGCCGCCGGCAGTGGGAGCGCGACCGGATCCAGATCGTCACGCTGGACGAGCACGACGACAACAACATCCGCGAGTACCGGCTGTCGATGGACGCCGCCGAGACCCGGCTGATCCAGGATGTGCGCGACTTGGTGGAGACTCTTCGGGCAGGTCACCGCTACGACCTGAAGCTCGGCGTCCTCAAGGTCGACGCGCACGCCTACTACCCGCTGCTGCACGCCGACAAGGGCTGCAAGGTCACCATCCAGCCGGTCGCCCTCGACAGGAACGAGAAGACGGTGGTCGAGGCGCTGAACGACCTCGCGGAGCGCGGCGATCCGTGTCTACGGGGGCGGGAGCTGTACCTGATCCGCAATCGGACCCGCGGCCGCGGCGTGTCGTTCTTCGACGACTACACCTACTACCCGGACTTCATCGTCTGGCTGATCGACGACCATGAGCAGCACGTCATCTTCCTCGACCCGAAGGGCCTCGTCCGCTACGGGCCGAAGGAGCGAGAGAAGGTGAGGCTCCACGCGGAGATCAAGCAGATCGAGGAGCGCGTCCGCATGTCGGACCCGGATTTGCACCTGCACGCCTACGTGCTGTGGGTGACGGCGCCGGACAAGATCGGCGACGAGTTGCGCCCGCGGGAGGAGTGGGAACGGCAGGGCGTGTATTTCCTGAGCGAACCGGACTGCCTGAAGCAGGTGATCGGCCACACGCTGAGCGCGTCCGGATCACGTAATCACCGGTGATGATGACAGCGTCGCCGGGCGGGCTGGCGCGCCGGTTCTTCCTTCACTCCGTCGCCAAGCCCTCGGAATCGTCGCCTCGACGGTGGCACGGCGACTGAACGAGGACCATTCCGACCATTCGGGTTCGACGACAGCGTGCGCCTGCGGCCGGACGGCGCGCAACGCCGGCCGCCGCCCCAAGACGTTCACCTCGGTGCTGGGGCCGCTGACACTGGAACGCGCCTACTACCACTGCGACACCTGTCGCGCGGGCGTTTGTCCGCGCGACCGGGCGTTGGGCCTGCACGCCACGTCGCTGTCGCCCGGCGTGCTGCGGATGGTGGGGCTGGCGGCGTCCGACTTCAGCTTCGCCGCGGCCAGCGACCTGTTGTGGGAACTGGCCGCGGTGCGCGTCGAGACCCAGCCAGCAGGTCGAGCGCGCCGCCGAAGCCCTGGGACGTGAGGTCGCCGCCGACGAACGCGATGTGGCCGAAACCGTCCCCAGCCCCGCGCCGACCATGTACCTGGGGCTGGACGGCACCGGTGTACCGGTGCGCCCCGCCGAGGTCGAAGGCCGCCGCGGCAAGCAGCCGGACGGTTCGGCCAAGACCCGCGAGGTCAAGCTGGCCACCCTGTGGACGGCCGAAGGGCGCGACAAGGCGGGCCGGCCCGTGCGCGACCGCGGGTCGGTCAGCTACAACGCCGCGGTCGAGAGCGCGGCCAGCCGCGACACCGACCCGTTGCCGTCCGCCTTCGCCCAACGTGCCTATCGCGAGGCGCAACGGCGCGGCTTCGACACCGCGGCCCGCCGGGTCGTCATCGGCGACGGCGCCCGCTGGATCTGGCGCGTCGCCGACGAGCAGTTTCCCGGCGCCATCGAAATCGTCGACATCTACCATGCCAAGCAACATCTGTGCGACGTGGCCAAGGCCATCTACGGTGCCGGAACGGACTTGGCCGGCCAGTGGGCCAAGGACCGGTATGCCGAGTTGGACGCCGGACGGCTCCGCGCCCTCGTCGCCGCGCTGGACCGTCGCTGGCGCCAACGCCATCATTGCCCTGCGCTGCAGCAGGCTCAGCGGCCGCTTCGAGGATTTCTGGGAGCGTCGAGCCGCAAACGCCGCCTGAGGGGCATCTCACTAATCTGACGTGCACCCACCGGCCAGGCGCGGACCTGTACGTCGCCGGTGCGGCTTGGTACAATGCGGTGTGGCCGTTCCCGCAGCGTCCGGTTTCCCTGAACGCGGCGTGTTGAGCGCCGATTCGTCTCCGGCGGTCGAACGGCTCCAGATCGACGCGTGGCGCCGGATGTCGCCGCTCGACAAGGCCCGCGCCGTCGACGGGCTGACCCGGACCGCACAGGCTCTGGCCCTCGCCGGAATCCGCCAGCGACATCCGGGTGCTTCCGACCGCGAGTGCTTCCTGCGGCTGGCGACCCTCAAGCTGGGCCGAGAGACCGCGATTCGTCTGTACCCGGACGCCGCGGGATTGTTCGGTCCTGATCGCTGAGCGTGGACATCGAACCGTTCCAGGTCGCACTGTCGGTGGCGGACGCCCTCGAACGATGCGGCGTGGCCTATGTCGTGGGCGGCTCCCTGGCCAGCTCCGTGAGCGGTGAGCCCCGGTCGACGCTGGACATCGACTTGGTCGTGGCCATGACGCAGGCGGACGTGGAGCCGTTCCTGACCGCGCTCGGACAAGCCTTCCACGCGGACGACCATGCATTGCGACGGGCCGTCCGTCAGCGCTCGAGCGTCAATTTGTTCCACCACCCCACATCCACCAAGGTGGATCTGTTCATCGCGGGCGGCTCGCCACTCGACCGGAAGGCGATGCAACGACGCGTGCGCCTGCAGGTCGCCTCGGATCCGGATCGCTTCCTCTACATCTACACGCCCGAGGACATTCTCCTGCAGAAGCTCCGGTGGTACCGCCTGGGCGGGGAGGTGTCCGATCGTCAGTGGCGCGACGTCCTCGGGATCGTGCTGGTGCAGGAGAACCGGTTGGACGAGGGCTACCTGCGGGAAGGTGCGCACTTGCTGGGCGTTACGGATTTGCTCGAGCGCGCACTCGACCGGTCGACGCCGTGAGTCGGGACGTCCGATACTGCGCCGGCGACGACCGCGACGAGCATCGCCGTGGTACGTGCCTCGCCCTCGGTTCCGGAGTCGACCGAGCCGGCGCGCCCGTCCTTTCTGGTCCGACCCGAGTCCTACCTACCTCCCCTCCGGCAGCGCGAACGCCAGCAACTCGCCGGGCGCGTCCCGTCCCCCGACCGCCACCACCAGATACTGCCGGCCGTCGACCAGGTAGGTCATCGGCGTGCCCGTCTGCGGGGCCGGGATGTAGACGGCGCCCGCGTCGGCGCCGGTCGCCTTGTCGTAGGCGCGCAGCAGGGCGCCGCGCCGGCCGTCGGGGGTGGTGATGAACCCGCCGTCGATCGCCTGCCGGCCGCCCTCGCCGGAGATGAGCAGCGTCTTCGTGGTCAGGGTGCCCACCGGTCCCTTGCGGCCGGTGCGGGGGATGTCGACGCCCTGCAGCGCCGGGTGCTCCTTCACCCAGTCGGGCGTCTCGCCGTGGGCCACCTGCCAGACGATCTCGCCCCGGTTCAGATCGATGGCGGTGATCCGCCCCCACGGCGGCCGCATCAGCGGCAGGCCCTGGACCGTCATGCCGGGACCGCCGGCCGGCAGGTTGAGGTAGTCCATGTCGGAGCGCCGCGGATCGTTCTGCATGGAGAGGATGCGGGTCAGGGTGTGGGAGAAGACGTAGAGGATGCCGGTCTCCGGGTCGTAGGAGCCGCCGGGCCAGTTGGCGCCGTTGGGGACGAACAGCGTCCCGAGCTTGTCGCCGGCCCCGCGCGTGATCGGCGGCGTGAAGACGGGGCCGAAGCGGTACTGCTGGATGATGCGGAGCGCCTCGGCCTCGAGCGCCGGGGTCAGATCGATGATCTCCTCCAGCTCGAACCCCTGCCGCTCGAACGGCGGCGGCTTGGTGACGAACGGCTGGGTGGGCGAGAGGTTCTCGCCGGGAACGTCGCCGGCCGGCACGGGGCGCTCCTCGATGGGCCAGACCGGCTCGCCGGTGACGCGGTCGAAGACGTAGACCCAGCCCTGCTTGGTCGGCTGCGCGATCGCCTTGATCTCGCGGCCGTCGACGGTGATGTCGGCCAGGATCGGCGCGCACGGGACGTCGTAGTCCCAGACGGGATGATGCACGAACTGGAAGTGCCAGATCCGCTCCCCGGTCTCGACGTCGACCGCGACGAGGCTCTCGGCGAAGAGGTTGTCGCCGGGCCGGTGCCCGCCGTAGTAGTCGTTGGTGGGGATCTCGACCGGCAGGTAGGCGATGCCCAGCTCGGTGTCGACGGTCATCTGGGTCCAGACGCCGGTGTTGCCGGTGTACTCCCAGGAGCCGTCCTCCCACGTGTCGTTCCCGAACTCCCCCGGCTGCGGGATGGTGTGGAAGATCCACTTGCGCTCGCCGGTGCGGGCGTCGAAGCCGCGCACGTAGCCCTTGGCGTTGCGGCGGCTGGGCGGGGTCCTGCCGGAGCGGCTCGCGGCGCCCACGAGGACGACGTCGCCGGCCACCACGGGAGCGCCGTTCCAGGCCAGCTCGCTCGTGATGGGGTCGAGGTCCTGGTCGTTGTTCTGCTTGAGATCGACGATGCCGTCGACACCGAAGCCGGGAACCGGCCAGCCGGTCTTCGCGTCCAGGGCCACGAGCTGGTAGCCGATGGTGACGAAGTAGATCCGCTCGTCGCCGGCGCCGTCGGTCCAGTAGCCGACGCCGCGGCCGGAGAGCCGCCGCACGGACTGCGCCGCGCGCTCGCCCTCGTCGAGGCGGTACATCCAGAGGTGCTCGCCGGTGGCCGCGTCGATCGCGACCACGTTGCGCCGGCTGCCGGCGGTGGCGTAGAGCACGCCGTCGACCATCAGCGGGGTGGTCTGCAGGTAGTAGTCGGGGCGCGGGCCGAGGTTGGCGGTCCGGTAGCGCCAGACGAGCTCCAGGTCGTCGAAGTTGCCGGCGTCGATCTGGTCGAGCGGGGCGTAGCGGGTGGCGCCGAGGTCGCCGGCCCAGGTGCGCCATTCGCCGTCCGTCGTCCCGTGTTGGGCCGCGGCCGGGGCAGTGGTCAGCAGCACGGCCCCCAGGAGGAGGACCGCCGTGTGAATGCCGAGCGAGGCGGGGCGTCGAGCAGAGGCAGATGGCATCGGTGGGCTCCTCGTACCGTCGATCCGGGGACTCCGATCAACTTGCAGCACCGGGAGTCCATCCGGCTGTCTCCAGGGGCTGCCGACGCTCGGACTGTCGACATGATACCCGCGGAGGCGCGATCCGCGCGGCCCGGAAAGCGACCGGCGCCGGAGCTTCCGGACGGGGAGCGGTGCGGGCGGGGCCCGTCGACGGGCAAGCTGCCCGCGCCGGGGCGCGGTTGCGGACCGGCGGGGCGCGTGCATGGAACCAAATGAGGGTGATATCAGTATGATATTTATATGCAATCTACCCGGAGGGACAAGTCATGATCCAGGAGAAATCGCACGCCGCCCCGTCGGGGCTGCTCGTCGGTCTCGTGCTGCTGGCCGCCTTGGCGATCGTCTTCGCGCTGTTCATCGTCGACGTTGCCGCGGACGCGCAGGTGTCGTTCGGCGGCTTGGCCTGCATCCTGCTGGCCCTCGTGATCGGCGTTCTCTTGGCCGGGGTCTTCGTCGTCAATCCCAACGAGGGACGCGTGCTGCAGTTCTTCGGGCGCTACGTCGGCACGGTGCGGGATCACGGGCTGCGCTGGGCCAATCCGCTGTACACGAAGCGGCGGATCTCGTTGCGCGTCCGAAACTTCGAGACCGAGCGCTCCAAGGTCAACGACACGGAAGGCAACCCGATCGAGATGGCCGCCGTCGTCGTCTGGAGGGTGGTCGACACCGCCGAGGCGACCTTCGAGGTGGACGACTACGTCAACTACGTGCACGTCCAGAGCGAATCGGCAGTCCGGAACCTGGCGACTCGCTACCCCTACGACACGGAGGAGGAGGGGCGCATCTCGCTGCGCGGCAACACGGAGGAGATCGCGGGTCAGTTGCAGACGGAGATTCAGGGTCGCCTTCACAAGGCCGGGGTAGAGGTGCTCGAGGCGCGCATCACGCACCTGGCCTACGCGCCGGAGATCGCGTCGGCGATGCTGCAGCGGCAGCAGGCGGGCGCGATCATCGCTGCCCGCAGCCGCATCGTCGAGGGCGCGGTCAGCATGGTGGAGATGGCGCTCGAGAGTCTGTCCAGCCGGCAGATCATCGAGCTCGACGAGGAGCGCAAGGCGGCTATGGTGAGCAACCTGCTCGTCGTCCTGTGCGGCGACAGGGCCACGCAGCCGGTGGTCAACACGGGCACCCTGCACCAGTAGCCGGTATGGCTGCACGCAAACCGTTTCTGTTGCGGGCCGATCCGGAGGTCATCGCCGCGCTGCAGCGCTGGGCCGGGGACGAGCTGCGTAGCGTCAACGGGCAGATCGAGTTCATCCTGCGGCGCGCGCTGCAGCGGGCGGGGCGGCTGCCGAACCGCGAGACGGAAGCGCCGGCCGAGGGGACGGCGGCCGGTGATTCGCCTGTGCGTCGACCTCCGGATGGCGCCGCCGACGCGCCGGAGGAAGTCGATTCCTGACCCGGTGTCTCCTGGTGCCCGCGAACGGTCGCAGTCGACTACGCGCCGGGACCTCCGCCTGCGCGGTGGTGAGGAATCGCCCGTCGGCGGGCGAGAGAGTTGGCCGGCGTCGACTCCTCGGCGGTAGCGTCAGGGTCCGGTCACGCGCTAAGATGCGGGCACGCTTTGCTCCCGGGAGGCGCGCCGCCGGTCAACGTCCGGGGCGCCTCCGGGGGTCAGGAGGACACGATGCGGACCACGCCATTCGCGCTGCTCGCTGCGGTCGTACTCGTCTTGTCGTTCGCGTGCGGGGAGAGCGCGCCGCCCCCCGAGCCGGCGGCGGAGGTCGAGGCGGCGAATCCGAACGAGCAGTTCGCCGGCGCCTGGGCCCTGGTGCGCAGCGAGCGCCGCGACGCCGACGGCGAGCTGCTGGGAGAGCCGCGGGAGGACCGAGTCGGGTACATCATGTACGACCCGTCCGGCTACATGGGCGTGACGCTGATGTCGAACGACCGGGAGCCGTACTCCGAGGGCGGACCGACGGCCGAGGAGGCGCTGGCTCAGATGGGCAGCTACGCGTCGTACTTCGGGCGGTTTTCCGTCAACGAGGAGGAAGGGTACGTGACCCACCACCTCGAAGGGAGCCTGAATCCGGACGGCGCCGGCTCGGACTACCGGCGGTACTACACCATCGAGGGGGACACGCTGAGGCTCCAGCCGCCGGCCAGCGAGGACGGCTCGCGGTCGTTCATCACCTGGCAGCGGCAGCCCGATCTGCCGGAGGCCGAGCTGACCGACACGCACGGGCGGCTCTTCGGCGTCTACCGCGTCGAGTCGGTGACCCGTCAGACGACCGACGGCGATCCGGTCGACGCCGACCAGTACGAGACGGCATACATCATGTACGCGCCGTCGGGACACATGTCGGTGCACCTGATGCGGCCCGACAGGATGCCCTATGCCGGCGACGAGCCGACCGCCGAGGAGGCGCTGGCGACGACTCTCAGTTACGGCAGCTACTTCGGCCCGTTCTCGGTGAACGAGGAGGAGGGCTACCTGGTTCACCATCGCATCGGGAACGAGGATCCGGGCCAGAGCGGGACCGACGCGCAACGCTTCTTCGAGCTGACCGATACGCACCTGGCGCTGCGGCCGCCGCCCGCCACCGACGACGAGGGGCGGCAGGTGCAGGCCACGATCCTCTGGGCGCGCATCAGCGACTGACGCCGGGCGCTCCGCCGGCGTTACCGCTCATGCAGCTCGTCGCGGGTCCAGGTGGCGGTCCCGCGCCCGGCGCGTGTGGCCTTCGATAGTCTCAACAGGCGCGTGACCGCCTCTCGCTTGTCGGAAACCGAGGACGACGCCGTCCCGCGACTACCGGGGGACGACGTCGTTTCGCGGTCGTGACCCGACATCGTTTCGCTCTCGCTGCCGATATCGGACGCCGTTTCATCCATCCGGCGGCTACTCGGCCAGCGGATGCGGGCGGATCTGGAACCGCACGATCTCGCTCGTCATCCCCTTGCCGCCCTCGTTGTGCCAGTTCGTCACCGAGTCGTAGCTGGCCCAGACGCCGCGGCCCTTCCAGCCCGCCTCCCGATCGTCGATGCGGCCGTCGAGGCCCCGGGTGTAGAAGCCGAGCGGATAGGGCACCCGCAGGGTGACCCACTCGCCGGAGTCCGGGAGCAGCGCCAGCAGCGCGTCGGAGCTCGTGCCGTTGGCGATCGGCACGTTCGCGCCCAGTCCCAGCGTGTCGAACTGGTCCACCCAGTTGTAGTAGTGGAAGTCGGCGCTGCCCGCCGCCGTCACGCCCTTCATCTGCGGGCCCGGCGTCGGGTACAGGGTCCAGCCCTCGGGGCAGTGCTGTCCGGTGGCGGTCGGGCCGCTCCGCACGGCGCACTTGCCGCGGTCGAAGCTCGCGAGATGGCCGCTGCCGCCCAGCGCCGTCCAGAGCACGCCGTTGCGGTCGACGTCGATGCCGCGTCCGCCGTGGCCCCACTGGCTCGGGTCCACGTCGGGGTTCTCGAACGGCGGCTCGTACACCTCCGCGCTGCAGGTCTCGGGGGGGCTGTCGCCGAGGTCCAGCCGCACGATGCTCCCCGGCACCGGCAGGCGCCGCGCGATCCAGATCGAGCCGTCGACCGGGTTCGGGATGACCCCGTAGGCGAACCCGTCGAGCCGCATGTCCTTCGCCGGATCCAGCGGCTCGCCCGGCTCGGTGTACTCGCCGATGAAGCCGTCGCCGCTCGTGTCGACGACGGTGGGGCACCAGCCCTGGGCCGCCTGCTCGTCGCCGGTCTCGTCGTACAGCTTCGTGTTCAGCCAGCCGACGACGTCGGTCGATCCGCTCAGCCAGAGCGTGTCGTTCTCGTCCTCGGCGAACTGCAGGTGGTGGGTCATGTAGCAGGTGTCGACGTGCACGAACTCCCCGCTCTCGGTGTCGTAGTACGAGAGCTGCCGCTGGCTGCGCGAGATGGGGAAGTTCTTCGCCGACGGATGGTCCGAGCCGTCCCGGCACCAATCGGGGTTCTCCGGGGGACGGATCGACTGCGTGATCCAGAGGCGCCCCTTCGCGTCCATCATCGGGTTGTGGGCGCTGTAGCCCCGGGTGGTCGGGCGCTCCGTGCCCCAGTAGGGCGACGGGATCAGCGCCGTCGTGCCCGCGTACGAATCGCCGCGCTCCGGCATCGGGACGCGCGTCGTCATGTCCATCCGCACCGAGCGGTGGGTCACCGGGTCGGTGATGACCAGCCCGGCCCCACCGACGCCGTACAGCGGGCCGTTCGGATACAGGGTGGGATTGCGCTTGTCGGTGGCGATCTCGTCGTGCACCATCGCCATCGTGTCGCCCCAGCCCCACTGCGTCAGGACGAGGTTGCGTTCCTGTCCCTGCGGGCGCGGCGGCGCCGGTGGGACCTCGCCGGCCGCGATGCGGTCGGTCCAGTCGGCGAACAGGCCCAGGGCGCGCTCGCGCCCCATCCGGTTCAGCCCGCTGCTCATGCTCGGTCCGCTCCGCCCGACCTGCACCCGGTGCTCCCACGCGTCCAGGGTGGAGTCGAAGTCGTCCAGGTTCAGCATCGGCATCTCGCGGGTCGCCATGTTGCCCATCTGGTGGCAGAGCTGGCAGCCGTCCTTGAGCCGATCGACCCACTCGGCCTGGTGCCGCATGCGCTGGCTGATGCCGTTGCCGTCCGCCCCGGTGCCCGGGAACTCGCTCTCGGCCGGCACCTCCAGCAGCGAGTACCAGTAGCTGGCTGGATAGATGCGCGCCGCTTCCTGCGGGGTGGCGGCCGCCGTGACCGCCAGGGTGACATCGTCGCCGGGCCGCGCCGGATGCTTGTCGGAGTCCACCAGGCCGTAGCCGCGCACCCACACCGCGTAGTCGGCGTCGGGCAGATCCGGCACCAGGAAACGCCCGTCGTCGCCGGTGACGACGATCTTGCGGAACGTGGTCTCCAGATCATCGGTTTCCGCGATGACCCAGACGCCCGCCTCGCCGCCGGCCGCGCTCCGCACGACGCCGCCGATGTCGTCGCCGGCCGCCGACGCGTTCGCGCCGGTCAGCCACAGCATGCCGCCGGCCAGGAGCACCGCTCCCGCCAGACCGATCCGGGATGTCGCGCGCATACCAACCTCCCTTGAGCAACTGGTTTCACGTACGGTCAGCATACAGATCGTGCGGCTCGCGGTCGATGTGAAACTACTTGAGTCTGCGCTCCAGTTCGTCCGAGGAGAGCGACGGCTCGCGCCGGCGTGCCTCGATGAGCTCCCAGAAGGCAGGGCTGGTCTCGAGAACCACCGTTTCCCAATCCTTGCCTTCGACTCCGAGCACCACAGCGGCCGGTTCGCCACGACGCGTCACGATGACCCGGTCCGTCTGGGCCGAGTCTACGACCTGCTTGACGCTAAGAAGAAACTCTCAGAGCGCCCTCCCGGTCAGGCGACCTTCACTTCGACCTCGACGCCGAGGCTCTGCAAACGCCGGATGAGGTGCTGGGTGACGCGGTGCTTGTCGCGGTCCGCCAGGTATCGGCCGCCGAGGTCGTGGTAGTCCTTCTCGTCGCGGAGCATGAAGTAGGCGGCGGTCAGCATGGAGGCGGCGACCGCCACGATCGCCTTCTTCGGGCCGCGCCGGCCCTTGAGGCGCCGAAATTGGGACTGCAGATAGCTCCCGTTCTTCCGCGTCGCCGCCCACGCGGCCTGGACCAGCACCGTCTTCAACCAGGGAGTCGCGTGACGGATCCGGGTCGAGCGGCGCTTCCCCGCACTCTCGTCCAGCCGCGGGCACAGGCCCGCCCACGAAACCAGATGGCCCGGATCGGGAAACCGCGTCATGTCCACGCCGACCTCGGCGATGATCACCCGCGCGACCGTCTCACTGACCCCGGGCATCGTCGTCAGCCGCTCGGCCGCCTCGCGAAAAGGGCGCAGCACCTCGTCGGCCTGCCGCTCCAGTTTCTCCACGGCGGCGCGTAGCGCATCGATCTGCCCCAGATGCAGATCCAGCAGGAAGCGATGGTGCGGCGTCACCCGACCGTGCACCGCGGCGACGATGTCCGCACGGTCGGCCTTCACCCGGACGTTGGTGCAATCAGCCAACCGCTCGGGATCGGTCTCCCCGGCGATGAGCGCCGCCAGGATCGCCCGGCCGCTGACGCCCAGGATGTCGGTGACCACGCGCGTCAGCTTCACGTTCGCGTCTTCGAGCGTCTTCTGCAGGCGTTGCGTGTGCCGCGCGATCTCGCGGACCAGTTGCTTGCGGGTTCGCGTCAGGTCGCGCAGTTCCTGGATCGGGGCCGGCGGCACGAAGCTGCCCCGAATCAGCCCGTGCGCCAACAGATCCGCGATCCAGGCCGCGTCGTTCCGGTCGCTCTTGCGGCCCGGAACGTTCCGGATGTGCTGCGCGTTGGCGAGCACCAGTGTCAACGACGATTCGTCTTCGAGGATGTGCCACACCGGCTTCCAGTACACGCCGGTCGCCTCCATCGCCACGTGCGTGCAGCCGGCCTCGGTCAGCCAGGCCGCCAGTTCGAGCAGGCCCGCCGTCGTGGTCGCAAACTCCCGATGCTCGGCCGTGGCCTTCCGACCGGCCGCGATGCGCACGCACGCGTTCACGCGCCGCGAGTGGACATCCAACCCGGCGCACCGGGGATGCAAGACTTCCATTTCGTTACCTCCTGTATCGCAAGGCGCTGGCGTGGAGTCCGCCGGTACGAAATCTAAGAGTCGCGATCCCCGGATCCACCGGGCTCGCAATGCGGGGTGCTCGCGGGACTCCGGGTCCAACTACAGAACGGGCTCTCGGCACCATAGAGAAACCGACCTCTGGGCCAGCATCAAGCCCTACACAATAGCCCTACCTGTTTCATGCATGCGCGGGTCCGGCGCCCGCCGGGTGGGGAACTACAGAGAAACTCACGGTGATCACTGACTCAGGCGGTCTTCACTTCGACCTCCACTCCAAGGTCCTGCAGACGCCGGAGGAGGTGCTGGGTGACGCGGTGCTTGTCGCGGTTCGCCAGGTACCGGCCGCCGAGGTCGTGGTAGTCCTTCTCGTCGCGGAGCATGAAGTAGGCGGCGGTCAGCATGGAGGCGGCGACGGCCACGATCGCCTTCTTCGGGCCGCGCCGGCCCTTGAGGCGCCGAAATTGGGACTGCAGATAGCTCCCGTTCTTCCGCGTCGCCGCCCACGCGGCTTGGACCAGCACCGTCTTCAACCAGGGAGTCGCGTGACGGATCCGGGTCGAGCGGCGCTTCCCCGCACTCTCGTCCAGCCGCGGGCACAGGCCCGCCCACGAGACCAGATGGCCCGGACCGGGAAACCGCGTCATGTCCACGCCGACCTCGGCGATGATCACCCGCGCGACCGTCTCACTGACCCCGGGCATCGTCGTCAGCCGCTCGGCGGCCTCGCGAAAAGGGCGCAGCACCTCGTCGGCCTGCTGCTCCAGTTTCTGCACGGCGGCGCGCAACGCATCGATCTGCCCCAGGTGCAGCTCCAGCAGGAAACGGTGGTGCGCCGTCACCCGGCCGTGCACCGCGGCGACGATGTCCGCGCGGCTGGCCTTCACGCGGACGTTGGTGCAATCAGCCAACCGCTCGGGATCGGTCTCCCCGGCGATGAGCGCCGCCAGGATCGCCCGGCCGCTGACGCCCAGGATGTCGGTGACCACGCGCGTCAGCTTGACGTTCGCGTCTTCCAGCGTCTTCTGCAGGCGCAGGGTGTGCCGCGCGCTCTCACGGACCAGTTGCTTGCGGGTCCGCGTCAGGTCGCGCAGCTCCTGAATCGGGGCCGGCGGCACGAAGCTGCCCCGAATCAGCCCGTGCGCCAACAGGTCGGCGATCCAGGCCGCGTCCTTCCGGTCGCTCTTGCGGCCCGGAACGTTCCGGATGTGCTGCGCGTTGGCGAGCACCAGCGTCAACGACTCTTCGTCTTCGAGGATGTGCCACACCGGCTTCCAGTACACGCCGGTCGCCTCCATCGCCACGTGCGTGCAGCCCGCCTCAGACAGCCAGGCCGCCAGTTCGAGCAGGCCCGCCGTCGTGGTCGCAAACTCCCGATGCTCGGTCGTGACCTTCCGACCGGCCGCGATGCGCGCGCACGCGTTCACGCACCGCGAGTGGACATCCAACCCGGCGCACCGGGCATGCAAGACTTCCATGCGTTACCTCCTGATCGCAAAGGCGCTGGCGTGGAGTCCGCCGGTACGAAATCTACAGGGCGCGCTCACCGGGCGAACCGGTCTCGCAATACGGGGTGCTCGCGGGACTCCGGGTCCAACTCTGCAACGGGCTCTCGGCACCATCATGAAAACCGACCTCTGTGCCAGCGTCAGCCCCTACACCGTATTCCAGTTTCATGCATGCGAGGGTCTGGCACCGCCGGGTGGGTAACTCTTCTGAAGGTCGCGCACCGAAATCGTCTTCATATCCCTTGCCCACGGTTACTATCGCACATGCAACGCGCACTTCACTCTCGCCGCACAACGACCACGACCGGACTGGTGGCAGCCAGCCTGCTGGCGATGCTCCTGCCCGAATGCGCGCTGGCACAGCCGGGCGATGCAGTTCTGCTGACCCGCGCGGAGCTGACCGGCTACCAGGAGACGACCGGGTACGATGGGGTCGTCCAGTTTCTTGAACGCGCCGCGGCTCTGTCCGACCGGGTCCATGTCAGCAGCTTCGGCACGACGTACGAGGGCCGGTCGCTGCCGCTGGTCGTGGTGGGCGACGTTTCCGACGCCAGGCCGGAGTCGGTCGTGGCGGCCGGTCGTGCCCGCGTGTGGCTGCAGGCGAACATCCACGGCGGGGAGGTGTGCGGCAAGGAAGCGCTGCTGATGCTGTTGGGGGATCTCGTGACCGGTGCGCACGAGGAGTGGCGCTCGTCGCTGGTCCTGCTCATCGCGCCCGTCTACAACGCCGACGGCAACGAGCGGATGGCTCTGGACAACCGGCCGTTCCAGCTCGGACCGGTCGGCGGCACGGGCACGCGGCGGAATGCACAGGAACTCGACCTGAACCGGGACCACATGAAGCTGGAGTCGCCCGAGGCGCGGGCGCTGGTGCGGGCCTATACCGACTACGACCCGCACGTGGTCATCGACCTGCACACGACCAACGGGACGCAGCACGCCTACCACCTCACCTACGCGCCGCCGCTGCATCCGAACACCCATCCCGCCATCGACGGGCTGCTGCGGGACGAGTGGCTGCCGGCCGTGACGGGTGCAGTCAGACAGAGCGACGGCTGGGACTTCCACCACTACGGGAACGTGCCGCGTGCGGCGGTCGCCGAGCCGAGCTGGCGCACGTTCGATCACCGCCCGCGCTTCAACAACAACTACGTCGGCCTCCGCAACCGGATCGCGCTCATCAGCGAGGCCTACGCCTACGCGCCGTTCGCGGAACGGGTGGCCGCGACCCTCCGCTTCGTCGAGGAGTCGCTGGCGTTCGCGCACCAGCACGCGGGCCGTATCGCCGCGCTGATCGCCGACGCCGACGCCACGCCGGTCGCCGGCCGCCGGCTGGCCACGCGGGCCGTTCCGCGTCGCTCGTCCGAGCCGGCGGAGATCCTGCTGGGGCGGACGGAAGAGGTGCCGCACGCGGAGACGGGGGCGCCGATGCGCCGCCGGTTCGACGTCGCCGAGCCGACGCGCATGGACGAGTACGTCGCGTTCGAGGCGGCCGATGACGGTCTGGAGGTCGCGCCGGCGTTCTACTACGTTCCCGCGGACCTTGCGGCGGTCGTCGACCTGCTCGCCGCCCACGGCGTCGACGCCTTCCCGCTTGAGACCGACGCGACGGTCGGTGTCGAGCAGTTCGTCATACGTGGTACGTCGCTTGCCGAGCGGGCTTTCGAGGGACACCAGGAGCGCACGGTCGAGGGGGCCTGGGAGGCGGTGGAGCGTACCGTCCCCGCCGGTACGCTGGTGCTGCCGGTGACGCCGCGGCTCGGGCGCCTGGTGTTCGCGCTGCTTGAGCCCCGTTCGGACGACGGGATCGTGAACTGGAACCTGCTGGACGAGCGGATCGAGGTGGACTCGATCTATCCGATTCTCAGACTGCCGGCTGTGCCGGTGGAACCGTCTCCGGCGCCGTGAGTGTCGGGTTCGCGTAGTTCCAGCACCTGAAATCGAACGCCGCGGGTCGCCGCGGGGCGGCCGGCACAGCCGAGAGCGCGGGGGCTGCGGGCCCCCGGCTCACGACTCCGACGGAAGCGTCGGCGCAGGTCACTGCGCGCCGATCAGGAACTACTGCGCGGCCTCCACCCACTCGGCGAACTGCGACCACGGTCCCGGAACCCCGTGAATGGGGACGATGGTCTCGACGTCGAGCCCCAGGCGCTGCACGTTGCTGTACAGGGTCCGGGCGCTGGCGTTCGGACTGGCGGGCAGCGAGCCGCCGGGACCGGGCGGCGTGAACAGGTCGGCCTGCACCAGGATCTTCTCGTTGGGCAGGTAGGCCATCAGCATGCCGGCGGCGTGGGCCAGCCCCTGGACGTGGTGTATCTCGACCAGGCGCGTGGTGTCGCCGAGGATGTACTTCTCCCGCAGCGTCTCGAAGATGTAGCCTTCCGACCACTCTTCCGGCGGGAACAGCGAGAAGCGGTCCGGCTCGAGCAGCCACGGGCGCGCCCGCAGGACCTCCTGGTAGTAGCCGAAGTTCCCCTGGTGGGTGACGACCGTCGCGCCCTCGTGGACGTAGGCGCGCATGCCGCCGAGGTGGTCCCAGTGGTGATGGGTGGTCACGACCCAGCGGATCGGCTTGTCCGGGATCCGCCGCATGATCTCGTCGATCACGGCGAGCGAGCGCGCCTCGTTCAGCGGCGCCTCGATGACCGCGACCTCGTCCTCGAATTCCACCGCCACGCTGTGGTGCGAGCCGCCGGCCATCAGCCATACGCCCTCGGCCACCTCTTCCGCCTCCACGCGCATGGGCGGCGCCATCGCGTTCCGCGCCGCGTCGGGGACGTTCAGTGCGGCATCCGCCACGTTCACCTCGACGTCGTCGATGGTCGACAGTTGGAACGTGTGATCGCCGCCGCTGACGTTCGGCTCGTGGGCGCCGTCGTCGAAGTCCTGGTGCTGGTGCCAGTTCATCGGGAACATCATGCCCCCGCCCACGTCCTGGTAGTTCGTGTAAACGGTCTCGTAGTACATGTCGCCGACGACCGGGTTGGGCATCCAGGTCTGCACCCGCTCGATGTGGTTGTCCTCGGTGATGGTGCCGTTGACGCGGTACTTGTCGAGCGCGACGAACGAGACGACGGTCACGCGCCCGCCGTATTCGTTCCGCTCGACCGCCATCACGTCGTCCGCGGCCATGGCTCCCTTGAGGAAGCCGTGCGGGGTGAGGTAGATCTCCAGCCGCCGCCGCTCGGCATCCTGCGGCCTGGGCACCACCCGGTCGATCTCCCCGTTCCACGCATACTCGCCCCGGACCATCCAGTTACGGGCCCGGTCCCCCACGATCGGTGCGCCGCCGCCGCCCCGCGCGGGATAGTTCCCCTGCCGGATGACCATCTCCTCGGTCGACGATTCGGTCTCGAAGTCGATGGTGCGTGTGTACTCCGCCAGCTCGAAGCGCGGCCAGTCCTCGGCGGGGGCGAAGTTCTGGCCCGCGGCGCCCACCCAGCCGTTCCCGGAGTACCGGATCGACATCATGTCGTCGACGCCCATCGTCTCGGCGGCGTCCTGCAGGACCGCCTCCGCGTCCTGCGCCGCGGCCGGCCCGGCCGCCAGCATCGCGACGGCAACGAACAATCCAACTCGCTTCAGCATGATTCCCTCCGCCTGGCTTCCTGATGATCCTGCGCAGAACGCTCGCGGCCGAGCGATCCGCCTGCCTTCCCGGAACGCACAGCCTAGCCGTTTTGCGGCGCGATGACCACGGGAATCGTGGGATTCGGAGAGGAGGATGGCTGAGCGCGCTGTCGCGGGACGGGAAAAACCCGCTGCATGCGTTAGATCGCCCATCGTGCACGGTGCCTGCGGGCTCCCGAAGGGGAACGAGCTACCCCACGAGCGAAACTACCGACACGTTCCTCCCGTGCCGTAGCCGACGTGGTGGTTGTGCGGGACCTTGCGGTTTCCGGCCCCGGAAGGTGTTCCTGTGTCACACCTGCCGGGTCTGCAGTCGCTCCCCTCCAACTGTCCCTCCGGGAAGGGGACGTCTTCGTGTGCAGCGCGCGCCGCTGTCGTCACTGATGCTCATCAAGTCTGATCTCAAGGCCGGCTCGGGCAGTCGCCGCGACTCCGTCGAAGGAGTCGACCCGATCTGTTCGCCAGACTGGCACGGACCGGCATCCACCACGCCGTCCGGGGTCTCTGATTGCTGTTCATCGCAGCAGGCCGAGCAGGTCCATGAATTCCCGTTCGGAACGAACGTCTGCACTCACTTCACGCGCTCGGCGTTGCTTCCGAGTCTCACCATGACCCTTCGGCCTACCCTCCACGAGCATAGTGGTCAGCTCGCTCACGTTGTTGGCAACAGAACAACCTGCCGCCTCGGCAAGATCAGCTGTGACGAACGGACCAAGGCTCAATTCGCCTGCGAATACGACAACTTCACCAGCCAACGGTCCGTCGGGGACGCCGTCCCGCTTGGGCGAAGTCGACGATACGGAAGCACGATGGGTGACTGGAAGCGCGCCAGTCCTCGTAACCGCGAGAGCATCAAGAAGTCGATCGTTGTCGAACCCCAACGCATTCATGGCAGCGAGCAGGACATGTCCAGCGGCCTTGGCATCGTCTCGCGCATCGTGATGCCACCGTAGTGGGTAGGAAAGAAACTCACAGACGCTCTGGAGTCGGTGATTGGCGAGTTGAGGCCATGCGCTACGGGCCATGGCCCACGAATCCAACCAACTGCAGGTATGCCGATCGACTGGCAGATCAACCTGCCACCGCGCAGAGGCTCGCAATAGTGCCGTGCGGTCGAACAGCCTGTGAGACACGACCACGCGGTCGTGGAGAAGCCCGCGAAGCTTGTCAGATACGCGATCCCATGTGGGAGCCCCACGAACCGCAGCTTCATCGATTCCATGAAGATCCACATGCTGGGACAAGAACGCATCC
Source organism: Vicinamibacterales bacterium (assembly GCA_965222905.1). Taxonomy (GTDB): domain Bacteria; phylum Acidobacteriota; class Vicinamibacteria; order Vicinamibacterales; family UBA8438; genus WTFV01. The sequence continues at coordinate 1,628,219 of OZ244976.1, forward strand.
TGCGGATCGACGAAGGTGTCCCATTTCGATCTTATGCGTCCGTCCTGGAATTCAACGACAGCAATGGCACAGATCGATGACGGGTCAGTATTCGCCGTTTCCACATCAACGGCAACGAGGCGGCGGGGGATGAAATAGGGCATGGCTGCACGGCGGCAGACTACAGTTGAAACCAGAACCCGACGGCAAGTGAATCAGACGGGGGTGCGGCTCTTTTTCATAGATTGCTATCTCGCTCATTCATAAGGGTTTATGTCCGAGGACACTCCCTCTTCAGTGCGTTTTGAGGGGTGACAGCGTCCGGCGAGCGCCCCATCCGCCTCTTTTCGGGCCGCCGCCCGACCCGACCACGACGCCGGCACGCGCCGGTCCCCCTCAGGCGCGCTCCCTTCTGGACATTCGCGGGGTGCGGCTCTTCATAGAGGATTTTTCGCCCTATTCATGGGCTCTTTTGCCCGCGGATGCGTCTCCCCAGTGGCCATTTCGGGAGGGACATCAAGCAGGCCAGCGCGTACCGGCGTCTTTTCGGCAGCCAGCCGAGCCTCGTCACGGCGCCGAACACCTTCGGTCTTCTCCCCGACAGGCGCGCTCCCTTCTGGACATTCGCGCGGCGTTCTGGTACGGTGCCGTGGGAAGGGAGGCAGGCCTGCGATGGCTGTGACGACAGGATTCCAGGGACGTACATTCGACGTGCCCCGAACCGGCGTCCCGTGCATCGATCCCCCGAGGCGAGCCCCGTGCGCAGCGGCCGATGCTGTCTTCGCGGATGCCAAAGCCTTCCTTTCGTCCAGCGAAGCCCGGCAGATGAGCGAGAGCGAACTCGAACGGGAACTGCACCGGCGGGGCCAGGAGTTGGTGCGCAAGCTCCTGCAAGGACATCGCGACCAACGCAGCCCGAAAGAGGCTGCTGGTCCGGCCGAGGGCAAGGGCACCAGCGGTGTCGAGTGCTCGGAGCCGCGCGAGCACGAAAGCCACGCCGAAACGGCCTCCGGCACGATGCAGGTTGTGGGTCTGGGCTGCGCGCGGCGCGGTCACGACGGCTTGCATCGGCTCGATGCCGCGCTGAACCTGCTGCCGGAGCGCTACTGGGTCGAGATGCGCCGCCGCGTGACCATCGCGACCGCCTCGCGGGCACCGCCGCGTACGCCCTGGAAGCCACCGTGGTACTCGACATCATCCACGTGGCAGCGGCGACGCGGCGTGCGGTGCTCGTCGCCGGCTCATCGAAGGGCCTGTCGGCATTTGGTCCGCGATCCGATGGGAGCCGACCGGCGCACGGTGACACTTGGCTCCAGTTGCGGCGGTCCGCAGCCGCCGCGGGTAGCCGGAGCCTGGATGCGTACTGAGGAAGAACCTGGCCAGCGCGGTGCTGGCGCGCGGCCTGGACAAGCGGCGGTTACGGGGGTTACGGGAGCGTTGAGCCATGCAAGTTGTTCTCCGCCGCACCGCTCCACCCGCCCCGGCGCCCTATGCGGCGGCGGAGGCTTCTTTCGCGGAGACCAAAGCCTACCTTTCTTCGCGCGAGGCCCTGCAGATGCGTGAGAGCGACCTCGAACGGGAGTTGAACCGGCGTGGTCAGGAGTTGATGCGCAAGCTCCTGCAAGGGCACCTCGACCAGCGCAGCCCGGGGGAGGCGGCGGGTCCGGTCGAGGGGGCCGACGGCGTCGAGCGTTCGGAGCGGCGGCTGCACGACCGGCAGTTGGAGACGACCTTCGGGACGGTGGCGGTCGAGCGCCTGGGCTACGCGCGGCACGGTCACGACAGTCTGCATCCGCTCGATGCGTCGCTGAACCTGCCGGCTGAGCGTTACTCGCTCGAGGTGCGCCGCCGGGTGGCCGAAGCGGCCGCATCGCGGTCGTTCGACGAAGCGCTGTTCGAGCTGTCTCGCCATAGCGGGGCCGATGTGCCCAAGCGTCAGGCGGAACAGTTGGTCGCTCGCGCGGCTGAGGACTTCGACGCCTTCTACGCGGCGCGCCGAGCGGCGGCGGGCGAGCCGGTCGCTGACGAGTCGGTTGTGGTGCTCACCTTCGACGGCAAGGGCGTGGTGCTGCATCACGAGGACCTGCGCGAGGCGACGCGCAAGGCGGCCGAGAGGCGCCGGCGGCAACGCGAGCAGCTCTCCCCGTTCAACCGCCTGCGGCCGGGCGAGAAGAAGCACGCCAAACGCATGGCGACGGTGGCCGCCGTCTACGCGGTCGCGCCGTTGGTGCGCAGCCCGGAGGATTTCCTGCAGAGCCTGATGCCCCGACAGCCGGCGGCCAAGGCCAAGAATCGGGCCAAGACCGCGGCGGTGCGTCCTCGCCCGGTGGCCAAACGGGTCTGGGCGAGCCTCGAACACGATCCGGCCGAGGTGGTCGCCGAGGCGATGCTGGAAGCCGAGCGCCACGACCCGGAGCGCGTCAAGCGCTGGGTCGTGCTCGTCGACGGCGCCGAGACGCAACTCGCCCTCGTCGAAGCGGGCGCCGCCGCCTACGGCGTCGACGTGACGGTGATCCTCGACATCATTCACGTGGTCGAGTACGTCTGGAAGGCGGCGCACGTGTTCCATCGCGAGGGGAGCCCCGACGCGGCGCATTGGGCCTGGACGCGCGTGCAGAGCATTCTCGAGGGCAAGTCCAGCAAGGTGGCCGCGGCGATGCGGCGGGCGGCGACCGTCGCAGGCTTGTCGAGCGACACCCGCAAGCCGGTCGATACGTGCGCCGACTACCTGCAGAAGTACGCGCCGTATCTGCACTACGACCGCTACCTCGCGGCGGGCTATCCCATCGCCACCGGCGTGATCGAAGGGGCGTGCCGGTACCTGGTCCGCGACCGGATGGAGTTGACCGGAGCCCGCTGGCGGCTGGTCGGCGCCGAGGCGGTCCTGAAGCTGCGGGCGCTACGGGCCAGCGGCGACTTCGATGCGTACTGGGACTTCCACGAAGCGCGCGAGTACGAGCGGAACCACGCCCAGCGCTACGCTGACGGGATAGCACCGCCGGTCAGCGAGCCGCCCCCATCGCCCTCCTCACCTCGCCTTCGCCGGGTCAAGTAGCTCTTGCCATGCCGCTCGCAGCCCCTCCTGGACCCCTCTGGACCGCCGACGCAAAAGAGCCGCACCCATCAGACGGACTGCGGATTCCGTGAGCTAAGGACAGTGATCGATATAAAGTCTTCAACTTGATCGGGGTAACAGTTTGTAATTCCATTCCCCGTGAAACGCATCGGGGACCAGCGCGAGTGCGTCCATCTGTTCCTTGGTCACCGTAACGCCTGTGGGATATTCCCCGGCGTCGAGTTCGGCCCGGACCCGGAGCCCGGTGGCTGTCCGGACGTTCCCGATGCGGTCGACGATGGTCTCGTACGTCGTCAGCGGGGTGCCGCGCCAGTTCGCCGTGATGTGACAGAAGAGCCGGTGCTCGATCTTGTTCCACTTGCTGGTGCCGGGTGGAAAATGACTCACCTCGATGGTCAGTCCGGTCTCGTCGGCCAACTGTTGAAGCTCATGCTTCCAGGCGCGCAACCGATACCCGTTGCTCCCGCCCGCATCGGCCGTGATGAACAGGGTCGTGGCCTCGGGGTAGGCGCCGCAACCCATCTGATGCCACCAGTGTCGAATCGACGCCACCGCGAACGCCGGTGTGTCGTGGTCCCAGCCCACGCTCACCCAGGCTTCGTTGCGCGCCATGTCGTAGACGCCGTACGGAATCGCCTTGCCCTCGGCGTCGGTCGGGAAATCATGCACCAGCACCGCCGGCGGCGTGCCCTTCGGCTGCCATTCCCGCCCGCCGTTCTTGAAGTTCCCGACCAGCTCCTTCTTCTTCGTGTCGACCGAGATCACCGGCTGGCCGGCGGTCAGATGCTCGTCCGCGGTCTGGTTGATGTGCTCGAACTGCGCGTTGCGGTCCGGATGCGTGGCGCCTTCCTGCCGTTTGCGCGGCGATTGCAGCCGGTAGCCCAGGCGGTGCAGCAGCCGGCCCACAGTGGTCGAACTCACCCGCCACCCCTGCTCGGTCAGCGCCGCCGCCAGCTTCGCGCGACTCTTGCACGTCCAGCGCAGCGGCGAGGTCGGGTCGCCGCGCGTGAGCGGATCCACCAGCGCTTGGAGCGCGGCCTGGATGCCGGGTTGATCCTGCTGGATGCGGGGCCGTCCGCCGCCAGGGCGTCGAATGCGGTCCGTCGGCGCCTCGTCGCGGGCAATCTCCCGGCGCCCCTTGCGAATCGTCTCCCGAGCCACACCGGTGGCCGACGAAACCACCGCGTCGCCGCCGTAGCCGATGGCGAGCGACTCGGCCGCCGCCCACCGGCGGCGACTGCGCTCGTCCAACACGGGCGCGACCATGGCAAACTAGTTTCGCGCAGTGTCCTAAGCCACCTCCTCCACGAGCACCGCCTTCGTCAGGCCGCCTTCGACCACGGTTCGTCCCTGCGAGTCCACCAACAGATTCTGACACGTGTCGCTGCGAAAGTCGCGCACCCTGACGGCACGCGCACCCGCGACGAGGAACCGGCAAGTCCCCCGCCGGACTCGTATGCGGTGCTGTCTCTGGGGGAGCACCGTCGCCGCGGCCCATGGTAGCATGATCTCCGTGTTCCGACACCTGCGTGATCGTCCGGCGTCGGCCTTTCGGTCGAGCAAGCCGAGGCGATCACGGACGCCGCCGTCCCGCGAGGCCGCCGAGCACTGGAGGCGGAGGCGACGTCGGAGCGGCTGCGGGCCGAGCTCGCCAGGGTTGTGGCCAAACGCGGGTGTACTGGAACCACACATCCCCGCACGCTTCCGCACGCTACAGGCGCACTGCGACTCATGGATCCAGCTACACTGTCCGCCAGGGAGGGCATTCTAAGTGTCTGTCGTCAGAAACAAGTATCGCGGCACAACCAAGTACTTTCACGTCCTCGCAGAGCTTGTTCGAGCCGCCCAGTACCGCGGACGGACGACTTACCAGGACATCGCGCTCCTTATGGGTTTGCCCCAGTTTGGCAGCCACATGGGGAAGGAGGTCGGCTGGATCTTGGGTGAGATTTCGGAGGACGAGGTCCATGCGGGGCGACCGATGCTGAGTGCCGTGGCAGTCGGCGTCAACGGGAAGGTTGGCCCCGGGTTCTTTGGACTCGCTCGTGAATTGGGGCGACTTGACGACAACAAAGACGAGTCCGCCTTTTGGGATGAAGAGTTACGCGCTGCATACTCGGCTTGGCGCCGGCCACTGCCGCCGTCGAAATGAAGAAGCCTGTGGCGCTAATTGGAGAGGATGCCCAGTAGCATCATGCCGGAGATTGCCATGCCCAGCAGTCCAATCAGGCCAAAGAGCATAAAGAGAAGATTGAAGCACTGCCTGTAGGACAAGTATGGTCTCCAAAAGCGCAGCTTGGAGCGCCTGGCCTCCCGGTACTGCTTGGTAGCCACCTCTTCAAATCTGAATAACTGGAGTTCGCACGGTTGTCGCGCGCTCGAGGTCAAGAGCGTCCCCTCCAAACTCTTCAGTGCGAGCTCGGAGTTCTTGAGGAGGGTTCGCACGCGTTCGTCCAGCTTGCCAAACACAAACGAGACGACAATGAGTAGTGCTCCCAGCAAGGCGCCGATGCCATATAGTTGCTGGACGAGTGACGCGCCCAAGCTGGTAGCCATGAAGACAGCCAGTGTAATGAAGAACTTGAATAACGACATGCGCTGGTTCGCGTGGAGCTCAAAGTAGTCCCAAGCATAACTCTGCATGTCCCTTGCGCTCATGCCGCTTCGTGCACCCTCTTTCATATCGTCTTCCGTTCGCTTGTCGTCGAGTCGGTGTCGGGCGTCACGAAACACCCGCGGCGCTGGGCGTTCCGCGCTCTCGTCCTGATCCCACGCCGAGTCACGACGAACCACTTCGTCGGCCCACTCGCTTCCGTTCCTATCGTCGGAGAGCGTTCCTGGCCCTGCCAGTAGCGTGTCTGCGAGCCGAGCCGGCGTCGCAGGTTTCAGCTTGAGGTCTTTGGATTCGCTCTCGTCGGCGCTCATGGTGGCATTTTAGCTGGGCCAAGGGGCGACTGGCCGGGTGCCTGCTGCGGACTGGTCAGTCGGACTGCGGATCCTCGAGGGACTGCAACTCGGTAAGCTCGCGGGGATCCGGGTCCGCACTGCGCTACGCTCGGGACTTCAGCGCTGGGGCTCCAGCGATACGCACACCCTCCGACCGATCGCGGAAAGGGCGTGATCGATACGCTTCACGCTGGAGGCCTTGCCGGGGTCGAGCAGCCTGCGGAGCTGAACGGGCTGGCCGCCGAGCGAACGGGCCAACTCGCTCAAGCTGATGCCCTGCTGCCGCATGGCCACATAGAGCGCCGCCTTGACCGCGACGTGCGGCGGAACGGCAACGCGAACCTGGCCTCGGCTCGTTCAGCGCAGGGGCGGCGCGCCAGGGACTACAATCGGAGCGTCTTCCACCCGGGAGGGAACACGATGAAGATGAGCTTGAGAGCGTCGGCGGTCCTGCTGTTGTCGGTGCTGGCGGCGTCCGGAGCATCCGCCCAGAGCTCGGAGCGGGCCGTCACCGAGGCCCGGTACGAGCAGTGGAAGACGGAGCTGACCAACTGGGGGCGGTGGGGCGCGGACGACGAGATCGGCGCGCTGAACCTGATCACGCCCGCCAAGCGCCTGGAAGCGGTGGCGCTGGTCGAGGAGGGCGTCACGGTGTCCCTGGCCGGGGACGCCGACACCGTCGAGGCGGTCGACAACCCGAGGCCCTACGAGCACGAGATGGTCGGGATCAGCTCGGACCGGATCTCCATCCAGTATCACGGCATCTCCCATACCCACCTCGACGCGCTCGCCCACATCAACGACGACGGGGTCTTCTACAACGGCTACGCGCCGGACGCCGACACGGTCATCGCGAACGGGCACGCGAAGAACTCGATCCACAACCTGAAGAACGGCATCGTGACGCGCGGCGTGCTCATCGACATCCCGCGGCTGCGGGGCGTGCCGTACCTGGAGCCGGGGACGCCGATCTATGTCGAGGATCTGGAAGCGTGGGAGGAACAGGCGGGGGTGAAGGTCTCACCCGGTGACGCGCTGTTCATCCGCACCGGCGTATGGGCGCGCCGCGCGGCCGAGGGGCCGTGGCTGCGGGGCCGCCGGCCGGGGGGCCGCTCGGCGGGGCTGCACCCGTCGGTCATCCCCTGGCTGAAGGAGCGGGACATCGCGTTGATGGGCAGCGACCACCCGACCTACGTCGCTCCGTCGGAGCTGCCGGGGGCAGTCCACGACTTCGCGCTGCTGTACCTGGGCGTGCACCTGTTCGACAACTGCGACCTGGAGGCGCTCGGCGAGGCGGCCGCCGAACGCAACCGCTGGGAGTTCCTGCTGATGGCGGCGCCGTTGCCGATCCGCGGCGGGACCGGGTCGCCGCTGAACCCGATCGCGGTGTTCTGAGCGCCGAGCAGGCGCCTGCTGCTACGGCTGGCCCAGGGCCCACGCGGGGGCTGTTTCTGCATGGGGCAGTGGACGGTTGTCCGAATGAGCGCGGCAACGGCCCGACCGGCACGTTCGCGATGTGCCGGCCGGGTTCGCCTCCGGTTCGATGCGGCGTTACCTGGATTCCTGTGCTGCCGCCTCGGCCGCCGCTTCCTCGGCGCGCGCCCCGGCCAGGATGTTGTACAGCCCGTAGTTGCCCTCGTGGCAGGCGTACTCGTAGAGCGGCTGATCGTTCCGCTGCATGGGGACCTCGTAGGTCCACGGCCGCGTCCAGACGGTCGGATCATCGATCGTGGCCTGGTACAGCAGCATGCCGTCCGAGACGCGAGTGAAGCGCTCGACGAGGCGCAGGTTGGCGTCGGTGCGCCCCTGCGAGAAGCTGGTCTCGCGCAGGAAGCGGCTCGTCTCGACGACCAGGGTGTCGCCCTCCCAGTGGCCGCGCGCGTCGCCCGTCCACTGCGGCAGATCCGTGTGCTCGCGGCCGTCGAGCGGGACTACGCGTACGTTGTGATTCATCTCGTTGAGCAGGGCCACCGTGTCCGGCGTCTGGAAGATCTGCACGTTGTTGTTGTAGCCGCCCGGTGTCATCGGCGGCCCGGAGTTGAAGCCGGTGATGCAGCGCAACTGCAGGCCGTTGGAGCCGAAGTCCTCGACGAAGCCGCCGGGCGTGGGGGCGTGGGTCACGACCCCTTCGCGCGCCGCCCGCAGTGCCGCCTGCTGCGCTTCGGCCTCGGGAGTCAGCGGCGGCATCTTGCCGTTGGGCGGGTCCACGACCAGCGACGTGCGCCGGGTGCCGACCGTCGTCGTGCCGCGGTCCAGCCAGAAGTTGTTGTAGAAGCCGGGCGCCCCGTTCTCGCCGCTGTCGACGCTCTCGGTCGCCGAGGTGCGTTGGGCGGGCCGGTTCAGCAGCTCGTCGTTGCGGGCGAGGGTCTCCTGCTCGATGCGCGCCGCCTCTTCCGCGCTCAGGAATTCCTGGTCCGCCAGGTCGTCCGGCCGCTCCATCGGGGTGATGGACCGGAAGTCCCAGACGCCCTGCAGGTCCGGGGCGCCCCATGCCGTCCGGGGCATGTCCGCGGTGTTCTCCGCCTGGGCTGCCGCGGCCAGGGGCGTCAATGCCGCGATCGCGACCGCCGCCACCACCGCCGCGAAAAACCGATGGCTCATCGTCGTCCTCCTTGTTCCGTTTCTCGCACGTCCATCGAGCCCCGTCCGTTTTGGACGCGACCTCGTTTATTCCCCGAGGCGCCGCTTCGCGCCGATTATGACCGGCACGGCGTGCGTGTCAAGGCAGTCAGTTGCCCCAGCCGTAGCCCACCCGCACGTAGTAGTAGGCGCCGTTGAAGCCCCACGGCGTGTACTCGCTGTACCGCTCGCCGACGGACATCGCGCGCGCGCTCTCGTCGGGGTAGGTGTTGAACGCGTTCTGTGCGCCGATGGCCAGGGTCGTGCCGCCGCCCAGGGCGATGCTCGCCTCCAGGTCGATGATCGGCCGGCCGTCGAAGAAGCCCTGCTCGATGCCGCCGGACGGGACGAAGACCTGCGCGAATCCGCTGTCGTAGTCGTACCAGGCCCCGAAGTAGTTGACGCGGCCGAGGATGCTCACCCGTCCGACCTGCTGGGTCAGGCCCATGTTCCAGCGGGTTCGGGGCAGCGCGTAGGCGAACTCGGTCAGACGTCGGTCGTTCAGCAGCCCCTTCCGGTTGTCGGTCACCACGGTGTCGGTGTAGTTGAAGACGGCGCTGATGGTGGTGTTGCCGCGCAGCGCCAGCGGCGTGAACGTCGACACCAGGTCGATGCCCTGCGAGGCGGTGGAGAAAGCGTTGGTGAAGAACCGGAACCGCCGCAGGTCGCGGGCCGCCTCGACGCCCTCGGCCAGCAGGGTGTCGATCTCCTCCGCGGTCAGCGTGAAGTTGCTCGTGATCCCGATCCGGTCCGACACGTTGATCCGGAAGTAGTCGGCGGTGAGGCTGAATTGCCCGGTGTCGAGGACGACGCCGGCGGTGTAGTTGATCGACTTCTCCGGGGCGAGCGGCACGCCGCCGCGCAGCGCCGCCACCGGCGAGATGGACGGGATGGTGCCGTTGTTCACCAGATCGCCGAGGGCCGGGTCGAAGATGGTCGAGATGTTGAACCCGTTCTGCTGGCCCGGCGTCGGGGCGCGGAACCCGCTGCTCACGCTGGCCCGCACGAAGCCGAAGCGGCCGGAGAGCTTGCTGTTCATCGTCGTGCCGAAGTCGTCGAAGTGCTCGACGCGGACGGCCGTGCCGAGCGTCCAGTCGGTCTCGGCGCCGTTCAGCTCGACGTCGCCGTAGAGCGCGACGTTGCGCCGGCTCCAGGTCCCGGCGGCCATCGGGCCATAGCCGAAGAACCCGTTGGACCCGGCCGAGAAGCCCTGGCCCCGGCCGTAGGGGCCGACCGTCCACGACTCGGGATCGCCCGCGACGGTCCGGTACTGCTCGTTGCGCCACTCCGCCCCGGCCGCGATGTTGATCATGTCGGTGGCGGCGTAAGAGAGGTCCGCGTTGAGGCCGATGTCCCGTTGCCGGTTGCTGCCGAGATTGAACTCGGTCGGGGTGTCGGGGCCGAGCGAGGCGTTGACGGTGTCGCGGATGAAGAGGTCGGTTTCGTGGGCGCCCAGAGAGCCGCTGATGTCCCAGTTGAAGCCGTCCACCGTGAAGCCCCGGACGCCGCCCACCAGCGACATGTCCTGCGCCTCGCCGCCGAAGCTGGGCGTGAAGCCGCCCGGAAAGCGCTCCCGGAACGAGAAGCAGTTCGGGTCGTCGAACACCTGCCGCAGGGCCACCGGGTCGGCCACGTTGTCGGTGATGGCCACCGTCGGACAGTTCGCCGACCCCATCCCGCCAGCCAGCAGCGCGTCGCCGACGAGCAGCGTCTGGCCGCCGTCGAGGCTGAAGACGCCGCCCCGCGTGTTCGGATTCCGGAAGAAGAAGCCCCCGGTCACCCGCTTGCTGGCGTAGTTGGTGTGGCTGTAGACCTGCACGCCCGCGGCGGTGGTGTAGCCGAAGTTCCCGAACAGCTTCAGGTCGTCGTCGACGTCCGGCGAGCCCCAGACCTGCGGCGTGTCGGACGCCACGTCGGTGTTGCCGGCCGCGATGAGGGCGATGGCGTCGCTCCGGGGTGCGCTCCGATTGGTCGGGCTCGAGCCGCCGTACTCCAGGCTCAGGTTGGCGAAACCGGTGGCGCCCAGGGGCAGGCCGGCGTTGGCCGCGAAGTTCACCGCCTCGCCGCCGCCGTCCCCGAACCGGCCGGTGTTGTACTCGAAGGCGCCGCCCGACGAGGCGTCCTTGAGCTGGAAGTTCAGCACGCCGGCGATGGCGTCCGAGCCGTACTGCGCGGCTGCCCCGTCCCGCAGCACCTCGACCTGCCGCAGCGCGATGGCCGGAATGGCCGAGATGTCGGGACCCTGGGAGCCGAACGCCACGCCGTTCCCGCCGTGCCAGTCGATGATCGACGAGCGGTGCCGGCGCTTGCCGTTGACCAGCACCAGCGTGTGGTCCGGGGCCAGGTTGCGCAGCATCGCCGGCCGGACGACGGTGGACGCGTCGCTGATCGGCTGCGTGTTGACGGCGAACGACGGGACGACGGTGCGGAGCTGGTCCTGCAGGTTGACGCTCCCCTGGCTGGTCAGCTCGCTGGTGGAGAGCACGTCCACCGGCACCGGCGATGCCGTCACCGTCCGCGGCCGGGCACGGGAGCCGACGACGACCGTCTCCTCGGAGAACCCGGCCAGAAGGTTGCCGATCTCCTCGGCCGACAGCCCCAGCGCCTCGACCTCCTCCGGGGTCATGCCGAGGGCGCGGCCGAGCGCCTCTATCTGTTCCTGGGGCTCGTCCTGCGCCGCGCCGCGCGCTTCGGCGACGGCCTGCGCCGGCGCCCAGGCCAGGGCCAGGAGGGTCAGCGTCCAGATGGCGAGAGAGGGGTGGCTGACAATTGTCTTCGGGGGCCTCGGTTTCAAACGGAACCTCCCTGGTGGCCTTCGGGCGAATACGCCCGGGCCTGGCTGGACTTCCGGTCGCGATCTACGTGGATGCTCGAATGGAGGGAATATACGTCAAGAACGCTCCCGTGTTTCGGACGTGCGCTTTGACAGGGTGCGACAGCGGGCGTATATTCGACCTGATTCGAGGAGTCGACAACAGCGGCGCCGGCGGGCGAAGAGCCGGTCCTTCCGGGCCGTGTTCCCGGCAGTGAGTCGTGGTGTCTGTGAGGTACGAAGATGAAGCGACGACTGCTCGAGTCGCTCGGTGTGGCAACGGCAATCGCCACCGTCGTGGTGCTTCTGCAGCTCGCCGCCGTGCCGGTGGAAGGGCAGGGTCCGAGTGAGACCGGGTGGGGGCATCCGAACCTGGAGGGCATCTGGCTCGACGTGTACGCAACGCCCTTCGAACGGCCCGCCGAACTCGGTGATCGAGAGTTCTTCACCGCGGCGGAGCGGGCCGCACGCGATCAGGCCCGCATGGTCAACCCGGGGCGCAACCGGCGCGGGCCGGATGGCCGGCAGGACGTGGCCGGGGCGTACAATGCCGTCTACACGTCGGCGAGGCCGGCCGGTCCTCGCACGTCGCTCGTCGTCGATCCGCCGAACGGGAGGATGCCCGCCCTCACACCGGAGGCCCGGCGGCGGAACGAAGCAGAGCGAGAGTGGCGCCTCATGCTCTTGCGCAGCACCGAGACCTGCCGGTCCGGCGCCAGGGGCTGCTCCGGCGGGGAGTACGGGCTGCCGTCGCCGCGCAGATTCGAGGTCGCTCCCTTCTACAATACCGGCCGCATGAACCGCCACTTCGGCCCGGAGGATCAGAGTCTGGGCGACCGGTGCATGTCGGGGCGCACACCCGATTTCAATGGGTTCCGCCGCATCGTACAGGGTGCGGATTCCATCGCGATCGGCTACGACACCGGGCAGGGCCAGGGGTACCAGCGCATCGTCAACCTGAGCGGAAGCCATCCCCCGAACCGGATCCGTCTGCGGCATGGGGACTCGCGTGGTCGCTGGGAGGGCGAGACGCTGGTCATCGAGACCACGAATTTCTCGCCCAAGTTCCGCTTCCGCGAGTCGGGCGGGAACCGGCGGCTCGTCGAACGCTATACGCGCATCGACGAGGACACCCTCGCCTACGAAGTGACGATCGAGGACCCGACGGCGTGGGTGGTGCCGTGGACCGTACGGCAGGAGTTGAAGCGTCAGAGCGACCGGCAGAACCGGATCTACTACGAGCCGCGGTGCCACGAAGGGAACTACGGCCTGCCGGCACTGCTCATCGGCGCCCGCGTGGATGAGCAGGCGTTCGCGGAAGGGCGCGGCCCGGATCCGTTCTCCCTGGACACCGCCACATGCGTAACTGGCTTGCAGGACTGAGCGGCGTCGGCCGTGCACTGGCGGCAGCCCGTAGCCGTCGCCCGCCATGCGAGTAACGAAGCCTGGCGCTGCCCGGCACTTCCGGTGTGGGGCGGAGCCTCGTTGCGAAGGAGTAATGATGCGAAACCGTTTCAGAGTCTCGACCGTTGTCACGGCCCTTGCCGCCTTCAGCATGGGCGCCGTCCTCTCCTTCGGGGTGACCGGTACGGCCAGCCAGAGCCAGGACCCGGCGCCGCGGTCGGCGCAGACCCCCGACGGGCGCCCGAACTTCAACGGCGTGTGGCAGGCCAACAACGAAGCGCATTGGGACCTGGAAGCGCACGAAGCGCTGCCGGGCATGGTGATGCAGGAGGGAGTCTATCCCTACGAGTACGCCCGGGTGCCGGCGGCGCCGGTGGTGGCGCTGGGCGCCGCGGCCGGCGTGCCGGGGTCGCTGGGGGTCGTGCAGGGAGACGGCCGGATCCCGTACAGGCCGGAAGCGCTCGAGGTGAAGCAGGAGAACGCCGCGAACTGGATCGACCGCGATCCCGAGCTCAAGTGCTACCTGCCGGGGACTCCTCGCGCGATGTACATGCCCTATCCCTTCCAGATCGTCCAGGGCGCCGACAAGATCCACATGAACTTCGGGTTCTCGAACGCGGCGCGTGTCATCCACCTGGACGACGTCGACCTTCCGCCGGACTATAGCTACATGGGGCACTCGGTCGGACGGTGGGAAGGGGACACGCTGGTGGTCGACGTGACGGACTTCAACGGCAGGAACTGGTTCGACCGGGCCGGGAACTTCCACAGTGAAGCCCTGCAACTCACCGAGCGCTTCTCGCCGCTGTCGCCCGATGCCATCTTGTACGAAGTGACGATTGACGATCCGGAGACCTTTACCGAGCCGTGGACGATCGCCATGCCGATCTATCGCCGCCTGGAACCGAATGCCACGGCGCTGGACTATCCCTGCATCGAGTTCGCCGAGGAGTTCATGTACGGGCACCTGCGCCGCGAGCAGTTGGTCAGGCGGTGGGAAGGCGAGACCATGATCGTGGAGATTACGCGCAAGATTCCGCCTGGCGATCTTCTGCATGAGTGGTATCGGCGGTAACGAACCGGTTCACGTAATCCAGGAAGAAGTCCGGGAAACCCGTCGGATGTGAAACCGCGTGTGAAACAACAGCGGCAGGGAGGCCGAAAACCCATGAGGACGAAACTACTGATTGGGGGCGTGAGTGCGGTCGTCGGGATCGGTTTGTGGCTGGCGGGAACGGCCGCACCAGTGGCGGCGCATCACGCGTTCGCGGCGGAATTCGACGCGGACCGGCCGGTCGAGTTCAGCGGCGAGGTCACGAGAGTCGAGTGGGTCAATCCCCACGTCTGGATCCACATCGACGTGGAGCTGGACGACGGCATGACGGAGGCATGGGCGTTCGAAGGGGGTACTCCGAACGTGCTGTTCAGGCGGGGCTTCACGAGGAGGTCGCTTCTGCCCGGAACCGCAGTCCTCGTCGATGGATACCAGGCGAAGGACGGCACGAACCGGGCGAACGGCCGGGACATCACGCTTCCCGACGGGACCAGGCTGTTTCTCGGGTCGTCCGGCACCGGCGCCCCGTGGGAGCTGGCGCGACCCGGTGTCGACACCGTAGAGCGTCCAAGGTAACCGTTAGGAGACGGGACCCGGCCTCGCGCGGTGTGGCGAGGCCGGGTCCGTGCGCCCTCGGTCCGACGGGCTCACCGCTGAAGCGCGTCGGCGTCGTAGATGGAGAAGGAAGCCGGATCCGGACCGCGCCCTTCCGCAAACGCCTGATCGTCCAGACGATAGCCGAGGAGCAACGCCGGCAGGCCGTAGTTCCCCTCGTGGCACCGCGGCTCGTAGTAGATCCGGTTCTGCTCGTCGCTCTGACGCCGCAGTTCCTGCCGGATGGTCCACGGCGCCACCCACACCGTCGGATCCTCGATCGTCAACTCGTATTCGAGCGTGTCCTCGTCAGCCTGCGTATACCGCTCGACGAGCCGACGGTTCTCGGCCGAACCCTGGTAGGGGAACTTGTGCGAGAAATTCGTGGTCTCGATGACCAGCGTCTCGCCCTCCCAGCGGCCACGTGAGTCCCCGTGCCGCAGACGGATCCGGCCCGGCGGATGGCTCCCGCCCAGATTGACGATGCGCTGGAACCCCTGACCCTGCCCGGTGTCGTAGGCGATCGCGATGGAATCCGCGCCCTGCACGATGCGACGGAACCCGTTCAAGTCGGGTGTGCGCCCCGACATGCAGCGGTCGCCCAGACTCTGATCCTCCGGGCCGTCGTGGCGGTTCATGCGGCCCCGCGTGTTGTAGTAGGGAGTGGTGTCGTATCTGCGCGGGGACGGCGGCCCGTACTCCCCCCCGGCGCATTGCGGCGCATTGTTCCGGCAGGTATCCGTGTTGCGCAGGAGCATGACGCGCCACTCTTGCTCCACCTCGTTCCGCCGCTGGGCCTCTGCCGTGAGGGCGGGAATCCTCCCGTCCGGCGGATCGACGACGAGCGACGTGCGCGGGCCCGCCGGCTTCGCTGACGTGTAGACGGTGTTGTACGCCCCGCTGGGAAGCACCGCCGGGCGAGCGAGCGCGGCCTGATTCCGTGCGGCCCGCTCTTCCTCCGTGGCGAACTCTCGCTCGCCGATCTCGACGTCCCGTTCCAGGGGCGTGGAGTACACATCGAGCCAGATGCCCTCCAGGTTCGGATGCCCCCACGCGGTCGCACTCGGAGCCTGGCCCCTCACCGAAACCGCGGTAAGCTGCAGGAGCACCGTGACGGTTACGAGCACCGTTGCCATACCGAGCAACTCAAGCAGTCGTCGCTTCATTTCCATACCCCCCTGAAATTGCAACCTGGAGATTACGTTCGTCGTCGAGCAGCCGGCGCCCGTGCGCGGGGAGCCTTTGCCTGCTCGATCCGGCCGCCTGCTACTGCTCAGCCGCGCGGGCGCCCGCCAGGATGTTCTGGAGCCCGTAGTTCCCTTCGTGGCACGCGTACTCGAAGATCTCCCCCCCGAGCGGCACCATCGGAATCTCCGCGGTCCACGGGGCCGCGTACGTCGCCGGGTCGGTGACCGTGAAGCTGTAGTCGATCCGGTCGGCGTCGACCCGCGTGAACCGCTCGACCACGTGCGCCTGCTCGCTGGCCGCATGCACCAGGTAGCGCACCCGCTGATCGCCCCTCGGGGTCAGGTTGGTCGTCTCGACCACCAGCGTGTCGCCCTCCCAGCGGGCGCGCGAATCGCCCATCCACTGGCCGATCTGCGGCGGCAGGTGCGCGCGTCCGTCCAGCGGGATGATCCGCGCGTCGTGAATCATCTCCACCACGATCACGACGTAGTCGGGCGTCTGCAGGATCTGGTAGTTGTGGTTGTAGAAGCCCGGGATCATGGCGCCAGGCATCCCGCGCGTGAGGCACCGGTCGTAGAGGTTCAGGTCGTGCCACGTGTCGAACCGCGTGCCGTCCCGCAACGCCGCGAACGCCGCGTCGCTTTCCCGCACACGCTCCGTCCTCGGCGGGTACGTCCCGTCGGGCGGGTCGACGATGAGCGACGTCTGATTGGTCCGCACGCCGCGGTCGAGCCAGAAGCTGTTGTAGGCGCCGGTCTGGCCGGGGGGCGGCGGGCGGTCCCGGGCGGCCTCGGCCTGCGCGTCGAGATTCGCGCGCTCCTCTTCGGTGAGCACCGCCCGCCCCTCGAAGTCGCTCGGCCGCTCGAGCGGCGTCGTGGTCCGGTTGGTCCAAACCCCCTGGAGATCGGGGTCGCCCCACGGCGTGCGCTCCGGGGGCTGCGCGGCCGCCAGCACCGGAACCAGGACGACGGCCGCAAGAATCGCGATGACGTGCCTCATGCTGCACCTCCTCATGGTGTCCATCCTAGCCCGAAAATCGTCGCCTGCGGCTCCGATTTCCGCCCAAGCGGGCGTGCCTGGGAGTCTACGCCGTTTCTACGGCGCAGACTCCTGGCGGATCGCTCGCCTTCACGGCCGAGCGGCTATTCGACGGTAAATGTCCCCGTCGCGGTGCGCCCGCCGTCCGCGCGCAGCCGGCGGACCGAGGGGACGTCCCCGACGGTGAATTCGAACGCGCCGGTCCGAATCGGCGTAAAGCTGAACTGGGCCGTGCCGGCGACATCGAATTCGATTGCTCGGAACGCCAGCGCCTGCAGGTGCACCTCGATCCCGTTGATGGTGACGAGGCGCAGGTGCGAGTTGCGCAGCAGGTCGTCGACCTCGAGCCGCCACGGCTCGACGCCGTCACTCGTGACGTTCAGCCGGTAGTACTCGCCCGTAACCAGGTCGACCTCGGTGGTGGACAGCAACGGGCCGTCCGGACTCGTCGCAATCTCCAAGTGAATGTCGAGCGGCGGTCCGGCGGCCAGGTTGCCGCCCACCTGGGCATGTGCGGCGGCCGTGGCGAGCGCCAGCGCCGGGACGCAGATTGCGGCGACGATGGTCCGTAGCAGCATGCCGGGGTTATACCCGAATGTCGCCCGTCGAGCCAGCGATTTCGGCGCAGCAGAGGGTCGGGTGAGGTCGGTGGGCGCTTCGCGTTCACGGGCGTCCGGCGTTGACCCGGGGATTCCATCGCCAATACCATCGTGACCGAGTTGAACGGATCAACGACCTGACCGTGGAGCAGCCGATGTCCGACCGTCCTGCACCGAGCCGAATCGCCGTTGCGGTTGCCTGCGCCAGCGTCTGGTTGGGGGCGGCCGCGCTCCACGCCGAGGACTGGCCGCAGTGGCGCGGCGCCGACCGGGACGCCGTGTGGCGCGACACCGGCATCGTCGAGCGCTTCGCCGACGACGGCCTGCTCGTGAAGTGGCGGACGCCGGTGCGCACCGGCTTGGCCGGGCCGGCCGTTGCGGATGGCCGCGTCTTCGTTCTCGACTACCGGGAGACGCCGGGCAGCCGCACCATGGACGGCCACGAGCGGCTGCTGGCGCTCGACGAGGAGACCGGCGCCGTGCTGTGGACGCAGGAGTGGCCCGCGGCCTACCGCAACATCCACTACAAGTTCGCGATCGGTCCCCGCGCGACGCCCGCCGTCGACGGCGACCGGGTCTATATTCTGGGCGCTGCCGGGACGCTGTCGTGCTTCGATACCGCGACCGGCGACCTCGTCTGGCGGGTGGACACCGTCGCCGACTACGGGGTGACGGTGCCGGTCTTCGGCGTGTCGCAGTCGCCGCTGGTCGAGGGCGAGCACCTGATCGCGCTCCTCGGCGGCGAGCCGGACGCGATGGTGGTGGCGTTCGACAAGGCGACCGGCGCCGAGGCATGGCGCGCGATAGAGACGAACTCGGAAGCGGGGTACTCGTCGCCGATCGTGATCGACGCCGGCGGCGTCCGGCAGTTGATCGTCTGGTACCCCGCGGGAGTGACGTCGCTCGATCCGGCGACCGGCAACATCTGGTGGCAGCACGACTTCGCCGTGCCGAGCGGGTACACGATCGGGACGCCGGTCCGGAACGGCCCGTACCTGCTGGTGACGCAGGTGGAGAACGGCGGTCTCGTGCTGGCCCTCAACCCCGACCGTCCGGCGGCGCGCCTGCTCTGGGAAGGCGCGAACCTCAACCGGACCGACCGACCGCCGCAACGGTCGCTGATATCGACGCCGGCGGTTGCCGGCGACGCGGTATACGGCCTCAGCAGCTACGGCGAGTTCCGCGGCGTCGACCTGAGAAACGGCGCCCGGCTCTGGTCGACCGAGCGGCTGACGCCGGACAACCGGTGGACGAACTCCTACCTCGTCCGCAACGGCAACCGGTGGTTCATGGTCCACGAGACGGGCGAGCTGGTCATCGCGCGCTTCACGCCGGGCGGGTACGAGGAGGTCGACCGGACGCAACTGCTGACGCCGACCACCCGCACCCAGGGCGGCGCCTCGGGGCGCTGGGACGACCGCGCGGTCCTGTGGGCCCATCCCGCGTTCGCGAACCGCCACGTCGTGGCGCGCAACGGCGCCGAAGTCGTGCGGCTGTCGCTCGCCGCCGAGGATTACGAGTAGCCCGCCGGAGGCAGAAAACGGGCTGCCAGGGGGAGAGCCGATGGCGACCTA
Source organism: Vicinamibacterales bacterium (assembly GCA_965222905.1). Classification (GTDB taxonomy): domain Bacteria; phylum Acidobacteriota; class Vicinamibacteria; order Vicinamibacterales; family UBA8438; genus WTFV01. The sequence goes on from OZ244976.1 coordinate 1,647,102, forward strand.
TACACGCAAGCAGTTTTTCGGTCTCGGCGCCGTGCTGGCCGGCGCGGCCGGCGCGGCCGGATTGCCGATTGCGGCGGCGCAGGAGCCCGCCGGCGAGACGAGTCAGGCGGACCTGGCGGTGATAGACGCCCGGGTCTACACCGTCGACGACGCCCTGCCCCGCGCCGAGGCGTTCGCGGTCCGGGGGGACCGGTTCGTCGCCGTGGGCAGCACCGACGACGTGCGGAACCTCGTCGGTCCGAACACCGAGGTCATCGACGCCGCGGGGATGACGGTCACGCCGGGATTCATCGATACCCACTCCCACCCGAGCGGCGTGAACGAGCTCTACGGCGTGAACACGAACCTGCGGACGGTGGCCGAGATCCAGGGCGCCCTGCGGACCAAGGCCCTCGACACGCCGCCCGGCCGGTGGGTGCGGGGCTTCATGTTCGACGATACGAAGGTGGTCGACGGCCCGCTGCACCGGACCCACCTGGACGCGGCGGTGCCCGACCATCCGGTCAACGTGGCGCATCGCGGAGGGCACACCAACTGGTTCAACAGCACCGCGTTCGCCCTGGCCGGCATCACCCGCGACACCCCGGACCCGCCCGACGGGCGGTTCGCCCGCGACGTCGACGGCGGGCTCTCGGGCATGGTGGCCGAGCACGCCCGGGACGTTTTCGCCGCCGTCGGCGAGCGCGAGGATCTCACCGAGGAGGAGCAGCGCGCCCGCGCCGGCGAGGGCATGGCCTACATCTCGCGGCTGATGACCGCGGCCGGCCTCACCACCGTGCACGACGCGGGGGCGAGCCGCGGCCGGCTGGTCGCCTATCAGGACGCCCGTGAGGCGGGGGAACTGCGCCACCGCGTCTACGTCATGGTCCGTGGGCCGTACGAGAGCCTGCGCGACGCCGGCGTCTACACCGGCTTCGGCGACGAGTGGGTGCGCATCGGCGGTGTGAAGTACGGGGCCGACGGGTCCGCGTCGGAACGCACGATGCGGATGAGCACGCCGTTCGAGGGCCGGCCGGACGACTACGGCATCCTGACGATGTCGCAGCAGGAGATTCACGAGGTCGTCGAGGAGGCGCACCGCCACAACTGGCAAGTGGGCATCCACGCCAACGGGGACGTCAGCATCGACATGGTGCTGAACGCCTACGAGCGGGTCCTCGACCGCTGGCCGCATCCCGACCGCCGGCACCGCATCGAGCACTGCTCGCTCGTCAACCCCGACCTCCTCCGGCGCATCCGGGACACCGGCACGATCCCGACCCCGTTCTGGACCTATATCCACTTCCACGGCGAGAAATGGCGGGAGTACGGCGCCGCGAAGATGGAATGGATGTTCGCGCACCGCTCCTTCCTCGACTACGGCATCCCCGTTGCGGGGGCGTCCGACTACACGCCCGGGCCGTTCGAGCCGCTGATGGCGATCCAGAGCATGGTGACCCGCCGGGACTTCGAAGGCCAGGTGTGGGGCGCCAGCCAGCGGGTGAGCGTGGACGAGGCGCTGCGCATCGGCACGCTCCACGGCGCGCGGGCGTCCTACGAGGAGCGGGACAAGGGCACGATCACCGCCGGCAAGCTGGCCGACTTCGTCGTCCTCGAGCGCGACCCGCACGACGCGGACCCCGACGACATCAAGAACATCGGCGTCGTGCGCACGGTGGTCGGTGGCCGGAAGGTGCATCCGGCGACGGCGTAGAACTTTGGAAACACTACGGACTCAGTGCTCGAATGGAGGATCAGTCATGTCAGGTTTTCGCGTAGAACAGGTCGTTTTTCGATGGATGGTAGTCGCGGCCCTGGTCGCCGCCGGCGCCGCCGGTCCGGCGACCGGCGAGGCACAGACGCAGGAAGCAGCCGATCAACCTTTCGAGGCCGGTGAGCCGCTCGACCTGTCGTCGAACGCCCGGACCTACGGCGGCTTCCGATTCGCCGAGAGCATGTCCTACGACGCGGAGCGCGACCTGTACGTGGCGGTCAACGCAGGGATTGCCCAGGACGTGCTGCCGAACGACGGCTACATCTCGCTGATCAACCCCGACGGCACCGCTCACACGCTGAAGTGGATCGGCGTCAACCGGAACGGCCTGACGCTGAACCATCCGCTCGGCAGCGACATCGTCAACGGCCTGCTGTACGTGGCCGATATCAACGTCGTGCGGTGGTTCGACATGGAGAGCGGCGCACCGAGGGGCAGCGTCACCGTGGAGGATGCGCAACGCTTCAACGACATCGAGGTTGCCGAGGACGGGACCATCTACGCCACGCAGACCGGCACCGAAGAGAGCGACACCTGGCGCGTGTACCGCATCGCGCCGGATGGAGCCGCGTCGGTCGTCGTCGAGGGCGAGCCGCTCGCCCGGCCGAACGGTATCGCCTTCGATCCGGACGGCAACATCGTCGTGGTGAACATCAACGACAACGCGGTGCTCACGTTCTCGGCCGACGGCGAGCTCGTGAAGACCGAGCATGCGGTGGACGGCGGCAACGACGGGCTGGTCATCCTGGACGACGGCACGAAGTACGTCGCCAGCGTCAGGTTGGGCACCGTCTCGCGCATTCGCCCGGGACAGGCGGCCGAGGTCGTGGCGTCCGGCATCCCGAGCGCCGCCTCGATGGCCTACGACTCGAAGCGGAACCGACTGCTCATCCCGATGAACAACTGGAACGCCATCACGATCGTCGATCTGGACTGAACGGTGTGTCGGTCCGGCGGCTGGCGATGCCGGAGTGAATCCGGTCACTCCGGCATCGCGAAGACGTAGAGCGCGTTCCCTCCCTCCGGCTGGAAGATCTCCGGGGTGAGTTGCGCGGTCAGGCTCCGGAACGCACCCCCCAGCGCGCCCGGGACGGCGATGAACTGCCGTCCGCCGGCCTCGTAGGTAATCGGATAGCCGGCCGCCGCGGTGCCGAGGCGGGTCTCCCAGAGGACGTCGCCCGTCCGGATGTCGAAAGCCCGGTAGTAGCGGTCGGCGTCGCCCGCGAAGACCAGGCCGCCGGCCGTCGTCAGCGTCGACGTCAGGAAGGCTGCGCGCTGCTCGCGGCTCCACAGCTCCTCCATCGTCCGCACGTCGTAGGCGGCCAGCTTGCCCACGTTGCCGTTCGTGCCCGGCATCTCGCGGTACTCGGACCGGCCCGCCTCGCCGCCGCCCCCCTCGACGAACTCCACCGCGCGTCCGGTCAGGTACATGCAGGCCTGGTGGAGCGGGATCACCAGCGCGCCGGCGCCGGGGTGATACGCCGACGCCTGCCAGTTGTGGCCGCCCAGCAGGCTGGGGCAGGCGGGCACGCGGTCGCCGATGCGCGCGTCGATGATGTCCTGCCGGTACGAGAACCGCCCGGTGGTCCGGTCGATCGACTCGAAGATGTCCTGGTAGACCGTCTCGCGCAGGTCGACGAGCGCGCCGTTGCGCCGGTCGAGCTTCCAGAGGATGCCGTCCTTGCCGATCGTGAACAGCCACTGCTCGCCGCCGGCGTCCACCAGCACCCGCTCGTAGACGATGTCGAGGTCGAGCGTCTCGCCCGGCGCGTGCTGGAAGTACCACTGCACCTGTCCTGTCCGCGGGTTCAGGGCCAGCGTCGAGTTGGTGTAGAGCGCGTCCTGCCGCGTCGTCATCCCGCGGCTCGCCGCCACCCAGGGCTTCGCCTGCGCCGTGCCGATGTAGAAGAGGCCGAGCTCCGGGTCGTAGCTGCCCGGGATCCACGAGTCGCCGCCCGCGCGCAGATAGGGCGGCGTGTCGCCCCACGACGCGTCGTTGGGGTCGCCCGGCAGCGCGATCGTCGACGTGCGCCACAGCTCCTCGCCGGTATCCGGGTCGTGGCCGGTGATGAAGCAGGTCTGCTCCTTGTAGCGCTGGCACCCGTTGGTGCCGGTGACGACGACGCCGTCCGCGATGACCGGGCCGGCGTTGCCGCGGAACCCCTGCGTGTAGTCCGCCTTCATGGTGCGCCACACTTCGGCGCCGGTCCGCGCATCGAGCGCCACGATCGCCGCGTCGGCGGTGGCGAGGAACACCTTGTCGCCGTAGAGCGCCAGCGTACGGGTCGGCGCCCGCTGCGGCGCTTCCTCCGGCAGCGGCGACCGGTACTGCCAGATCACTTCGCCGGTGGCCGCGTCGATGGCCTGCACCACACTGCCCGGATTGGCCAGGAACATCACGCCGTCGTGCACCAGCGGCGTCGTCTGGTGGCGCCCCTCCCGGATCGCCAGAACCCAGGCCAGCCGCAGTTGGTCGACGTTGTCGCGCGTGATCCGATCCAGCGGGCTGTAGCCGTGGCCATTGCGCGTCCGCCGCCAGCTCGGCCAGTCGCCCGGCGGCGGGTCCGCCAGCAGGGCGTCGGTCACCGGGGTCAGCTCGTGCGGCACCTCGCGGTTGACGAACCGCGCCGGCCGCCGCCGGGGCCGATCGCCTTCCCGCGCCGCGCGCCGCGCCTCGGCCACGTCGGCCGCATCGCCGATCGCGACCGCCGCATCCGCCGTCAACGGCGCGTCCCCGGGCCGGGCGCCGTTCACGTCCAGGATGTACGCGACCAGGTTCAGGTAGACCTGATCGCCCAGCGACCCGCCGCCGCCGGGCGGCATCGCGTCCCGCACGTACGCGAACAGCTCGTCGGTCGTCTGCCCGGTCCAGCCGTCCAGGAAGTCCACCCCGCGCAGTGCCGGCGCTTCCGCCCCGTCCAGCGCCTGACCATGGCACTCCCCGCACTGGCGCGCATACACCGTCCACCCGGCGACGGCCTGCTCGGCCGTGAAGGCCCCGTCCGCCGCCGGCGGCTGCGCCGCGGTGACGACGCCCCCCGATCCGCCGGTCTGGACACCAGCCACGATGAGTCCGGCGACTGCTACCCGGACCACCGCCGCCGCTAGATTCGATTCCTGGCAACGCGATCCGCCGCCGCCGCCGCGAGTTCTCTTCGACATGGTTCGCAACTCCTCGGTGTCGTCGGACGGCGCCAGCACCCCGCGTGGCCGCCCCGTGCCGCCCTTATACCACCAACCCGGTGGCGGTGCGACCCCGCCGCCGACCGAGCCGCCGCCGCCGTGGCGTCGAATCCGACGTGCGGAAGCCACGGAAATGCACGAAGGCCTTATCCGTAACGGTTCGTACGGACGACGCCATGACCGTGGTCGATTCCATGCCCGATCCCGGTCGGTCTGACGGTACCGCATCGAACGACCTGCGACGGTGATACGCTCGGGACGGTCATGACTGCGAACAAGGCGCCTGCGCGGTTGCGCGTCGTTCCGCTGTTGGCGGTGGTCCTGGTGGCGGGGGCCGTCGACGCGGTACAGCCGCCTGACGTGGCGCGGGTTGATGTCGCCCAGCTCGGTGTCGCCCAGCTTCGCCTCGTCGCCCAGCAGGGAGACGCGCGGGCGCAGGCGGAGCTTGGGGCAAGGTACGAGGACGGTCGCGGCGTGGCACAGGACTACCGTATCGCCGTGTCCTGGTTCCGGCGCGCGGCCGAGCAGGGGTACGCCCCCGGACAGGCCGCCCTCGGTTTCCTGTACAACACCGGTCGCGGCGTAGCGCGCAACGACAGGGTCGCCGTGTCGTGGCACCGCCGGGCGGCGGAGCAGGGCAACGCCCGCGCCCAGAACAACCTCGGCATCCTGTATCGGGACGGTCGCGGGGTGTCCCGGGACGACGGGGAGGCGGTGCGCTGGTTCCGGCGGTCGGCCGAGCAGGGAAACGCGCTCGCGCAGAACAGCCTCGGCGACATGTACCGGGACGGTCGCGGGGTGGCGGGCGACGACGGGGAAGCGGCGCGCTGGTTCCGGCGGGCGGCGGAGCAGGGGCACGCCTTCGCGCAGACCAACCTCGGCTTCCTGTACGACCGCGGCCGGGGCGTGCCGCAGGACGACGAAGAAGCGGTCAGGTGGTATCACCGGGCGGCCGAGCAGGGCCACGTTCAGGCGCAGTTCAACCTGGGCGTCATGTACCTGGAAGGCCGCGGCGTGCGCCGGGATTTCGTCGAAGCGGCGCGGTGGTACCGTCTGGCCGCCGCACAGGGCCACGCCGAAGCGCAGCGGTTGGTCGGCGACGACGGTCGCTGAGTCTTCGGATGAGGGAGGACGCATCATGCACCGGCACAGCACCTGGTCAGGCGGCGCGCGGCGCGCGTTCACACTCCTGCTGCTCGTCGGCGTCGGGGCGGCGACCACGCACGCGCAGGAGGCGGACCTGGTGTCCCTGCAGGCGGATGCCGCCCAGTGGGTCATGCCCAACGGCAACTACGCGGCCTGGAACTACAGTCCGCTGGACCAGATCACCCTGGACAACGTCGGCGACCTGTCGGTCGCCTGGACCCTCCCGCTCCCGATTCTGGACTCGCACCAGGCGGCGCCGCTCGTCGTGGGCGACACGATGTACGTCGTGACGCCGAAGCCGAATCGCGTGTACGCGATCGATTTGGCGCGGGACGGAGTCGTCAAGTGGGAGTTCCGCGCAGAGCTGGAGGAGCTGGAGCTGGTCACCGAGCGGGCCTGCTGCGGGGCCCAGACGCGGGGCCTCGCCTACGCCGACGGCAAGATCTTCTTCAACACGCTCGACGGCCAGGCCATGGCCCTGGACGCCTCCACCGGCCAGGTGCTCTGGCGGGAAGACCCCACGGACTACCCGAGCTCGGAGGTGCGGACCGGCGCGCCGCTGGTCGCGGGCCGCAACGTGATCTTCGGCGTGTCGGGCGGAGACCGCGGCGTCCGCGGCCATGTCACCGCCTACGACGTCGACACCGGCGAGGTGCGGTGGCGCTACGACAACCTCGGCCCCAACGAGGATGTGGGCATCGGACCCCGGTTCCGGCCCTTCTACCCCGACGACCGGATCGCCAACCCGGCCCTCGATTCCTGGTTCGGCGACTCGTGGCGCCTGGGCGGGGGTGCGGTATGGGGCTGGTTCAGCTACGACCCCGAGCTGAACTACCTCTACTACGGCACCGGCAACTGCGGGCCGTGGAACCCCGATTACCGCCGCGAGTGGGGCGTCATCGATCTCGACGAGCACGGCGGTCTGGCCACCTATCGCAACAACTACTGCGCCTCGGTCCTGGCCCGGGACGCGACGACGGGCGAGCTCGTCTGGGCGTACAACGTCACGCCGCAGGACCAGTGGGACCTGGACGAGGTCAGCGCCGGCGTGCTCGTGGACCTCGATCTCGGCGGCCGGACGCGCCGCGCCATGATCCGCGCGTCGCGCAACGGCTACTTCTACGTGCTCGACCGCGCCACGGGCGAGCTGCTGGCCGAGCCCTGGGCCTTCGCCCCGAACGACATCATGCGGGGCGTCGACATGGAGACCGGCCGGGCGCTCTACAACATCGAGAAGATCCAGTTCACGGACCTGGAAGACCGACAGCGGTACGTGCCGGAGGCCGAGAACACCAACGTCCCCTGGTGTCCGGGCATCTCGGCGCGGAACTGGCAGAACGACGCGTACTCCCCGCGCACCGGACTGCTCTACACCGCCACTTCGAACCGCTGCGGCGCCATGCGGGTCGTCGAGGGGGAGTACGTGCCGGGCGAACGCTACAACCTCCGCGCAAGCGGGGGCCCGCCGCAACCCTCGCCGATGGGCGCTCACGCCAACGAGCTGCAGGCCAACGATCCGGTCTCCGGCCGGACGGTCTGGCGCGTGGAGTGGCCGACCGCCAACTACACGCCGGTGATGGCCACCGCCGGCGACCTGGTCTTCCAGGGCGGCGCCGACCAGGGGGTGTTCCGCGCCTTCGACGCCCGCACCGGAGATATCGTCTGGACGTTCCGCACCGGGACCGGTTTCCAGAGCTCGGCCATCTCGTACCTGGGCCCCGACGGCCGCCAGTACGTAGCGATCATCGGGAGCAGCGCCCCCAACGATCCGCCGGTCGCGTTCGACGCCCCGCCGGACGCCGCCTCACGCTACCGGCGCACGGGCACGACGCTGTACGTCTTCGCGCTGCCCCCGAGCGTCGTCGGGTCGGCGGAGCGATGAACGGCGACACCCGGCACGGTCCATACGGATGAGAGAGATACACGCGGTCCTCGGGGTAGACTGATGCCATGAGTCCCGAGGTCATCGCCACCGTGCTCACCGGCGCGGGTGTGCTGTTGGGTGTCTGGCGGATGGTGGAGAGTGTGCGCCGCGAGTTGCACGAAGCACGTCGGGACCTCATCGGTCAGATCACTGCCGTGAACACGCGCATCGACAACATCCTGTTGGCGGATCGGAAGACCTAGCTCTCTTCGTCCTCGTCCCCCGTCGCTTCGGGGCCGCCTTCCGGGGAGGACATCATGACGGAGAAGCGTGACCGCACTCCCGACAGCCGGCGTTTTCTTCGGATGTTGGCGCTCGTCGTGATCGCGCCGTCGTGCCTGGCGCTGTTGCTGGTTGCCGCCCGGCACGACACGGCGCGAACAGGGATGGTCCGCGAGCAGCCAGCTTCGGTTCCGGACGCCACCTCACAGCCGGCCGGCGTCGATCCCGATTGGGCCGTCGTGCAGGAGTACCTCGACCAGCAGAGCGCCTGGAGGGAACGCACCAGCGGGATCGCCATGGCCGGTCTGTCGGCCGAGGAACGCAACCTCCGCCTCCAGGACGCGTTCAACGAGCGTCCGGACATCCGCCCCGCGATCACCGCGGCGACCGTGATCGTCGACGCCGGCGCCACGCACGACAAGACGACGGAAGCCGCGGAATTCCTCGTCATGCAGACCTTCACCGAGCCGGACGCCGACCGGCACATCTACAAGGGAGCGCAGGTGCTCGTCGCGCGGGCGCCGCACGACGAGCGCTGGCCGGCGATGCTGATGCAGATGGATGCCCGCCGCCTGTTCTACGCACACAACGGAGAGTCGTCGGCGCCGGGCATCGACAGGTTCTTCGAGGAGATGGCGTCCGGCGCAGAGAGTCCGGCGTTGCGGGCGACGGCGCGGTACTACCTGGCGGCCGGGCTGATGCGGTCCGCCAACGGGCGGATGCTCGAGGAAGAGGGACGCGACGGGAGGCGGCAGCGTGCGCTCGAGGCGGCGACGGGCCTGAGCGCCGGCGTCGGGGAACAGAGGTTCGGCGGCGCAGGCACGCCGCCGGATCCCTCCGCCGGCGCGCCAGGCAGCCCCTACGGAAGGTCGGCCCCGCGCACGTTTGCGGAAGCCGAGGCGGATCTGATCCGGACCATCCGGCACGCGACCGTGGGGGGCACGGCGTTGGACATGACGGGCCGCCGTCTCGACGGCGCCGCGGACAGCCTGTCGGCCTATCGGGGCCGGGTCGTGCTGATCGATTTCTGGGCGACGTGGTGTCGGCCCTGCGTCGACGTGCTGCCCGAGTTGCGCGAGCTGGTCGCCGAGTTGCCGGCCGATCGGTTCACCCTGCTGGCGATCAGCGTCGACGAGCGGCTCGATACGGTGACCGCCTTTCGCGAGCGCGAGCCGATGCCCTGGACCAACTGGCACGCCGGTATCGACAGCGACATCGCAAGAGCCTGGGACGTGCGCGGCTTCCCGACCTACGTGCTCGTCGACGAAGATGGTCTGATTCTGGCCCGCACCAGCGGCTTCAGCCCCTGGTTCACCGAGATTCTCAGGGCAGCGGTCGACGGCGGGGACAGGCCCTGGGACAGGCCCCCGGTTCGGGAGGCGGGCGACGTCCAGGATCCGCCGGACGTTGCCGAGCTCCGGCGCGCTGCCGAGCAGGGGGACCCCGAAGCGCAATCCCAGCTTGGTGACCTGTATCAGAGAGGCAACGGCGTTCCGGAGGACGACGCCGAAGCGGTCGCGTGGTTCCGACGCGCGGCAGGGCAGGGTTACGCCGACGCGCAGTTTCGTCTCGGGTTCGTCTACAGCAACGGCGAGGGCGTGTCCCCGGACGAAGTCGAGTCACTCGGCTGGTTCCGCCGCGCGGCCGAGCAGGGACATGACGCCGCGCAGTGGATGCTCGGCGCCACCTTCTACTCCCGGGGGCGCCGCGGCGTGCCGCGGGACGAGGTTGCGGCGTACATGTGGCTGCATCTGGCCGTGTCGCAGAACGACCAGCACGATCGCAGCCCCCTCGACTGGTTGGAGGAGCGGATGAGCCCCGCGCAGATCGCCGAGGCGCAACGCCTGGTGCGTGAGTGGCGCGAGGCGCACCGGTAGGTAGGGCGCCATTGCGCTCCCCACCGCGGTCACCCGCGATGGGCGCTGTTGCGGCTGGCGGATGGCGATGCCGGCGTGAATGGCCGTTCTCTCGACTGCCCGTGGCGTCGCCAAGAAGCCGTCAGTCGTCGTGTTTCTCGATCTCCAGGCGTAGCGCCAGCAGCGCCTCCCGCGGGCGGGATTGCAGGTCGAGCGGTCCGGGCGCGGCTTCCCAGCGGCGCACCGACGCCGCGGAGACCCGGAGCAATGCGGCGAACTCGGCGACCGAGAACCCGCATTGCTCGCGCAGCCGGGCGACGAGCGTACCCGTGGGGCGGAACCCGGACGATGTGGCCCCGGCAGATGCCGGCGGCTTCCGCGCGCTCGGTGCGGGCACGCCCTCCCCGGCGTCGAGATCGATGCCGAAGATGCTCCCCAGGTCGTCGTTCGCCAGGGTGTCGGCCGTCGCCGCGCCCTCCGGCAGCGCCATGTCGGCGGCGATCAGCTCCGCCTCGTCGACCTCGCGCAGGCGGAAGAGCAGCTCCGGGCTCTTGTCGAGACGGGCGCCGACGCCGTAGAGCACCGCCGCCGCGTGCTTGCACATCGTGGCCCAGTCGGGGCAGTCGCACGCCAGCTTGATCTCGCCCGGCTGCGGAAACAGGCCGGTGTCGCGGTCGGTGACGATCTCCATGACGCGGTCGGACAGCCGGCCCTGCAGCAGCTCGAGGACCGATCCGATCTGCCCCGCGCACGCGGACTGGATCGCCTTCCAGGCCGGCCGCTTCAGCTTCCGGATGCGGATGACGACGTGGTACAGCTCCCGGCCGACGACCATCGCGTCGACGCCGCCCGGCTCGATGGCCAGGTGGCAGACGGAGCCGTTGCGCACGTAGGTGCGGCCGCGCGGCAGGCGGTTGGCGTAATCGGAGAACGACTCCAGGTGCTCGCACCAGCGCCGGCCCCAGAAGCTGCGGGCGATGGCGCGCCCCCTGCCCTCGAGCTCGACCGGCTGCACCTCGACGCCGCGCTCGAGCAGGGCGCGCAGCTCCAGCCTGGCTCGCGCGCGCCGGGCGGCGACCGGCACATAGGGTGGATACCAGTCCAACTGCGTAGCCCTCCTCAGCTCGCCGACTGTGGATTCGCGCGCGTGACGTCGAGCCGGACCAGGTCGATCAGCTCGTCGTCGGAAAGCTCGGTGAGGTTGACCTCCTGTTCGCCGTCCAGCAGATCATCGGCCAACTGCCGCTTCTCGGCAATCATCCGATCGATTTTCTCCTCGATCGTGCCGCGCGTGACGAAGCGGTGGACCAGCACGTTGCGCCGCTGGCCGATGCGGAAGGCGCGATCGGTGGCCTGATTCTCGACCGCCGGGTTCCACCAGCGGTCGAAGTGGATGACGTGGGACGCCGCGGTCAGGTTCAGCCCCGTGCCGCCCGCCTTGAGCGACAGGATGAAGAAGGGCGGTCCGTCGTCGCGCTGGAACCGGTCCACCAGCTCCTGCCGCCGCTTGACGCCGGTCCCGCCGTGCAGCACGAGGCCGGCCCGGCCGAAGACCGTCGCCAGGTACTCCGACAGCGGATCGATGATCTCCCGGAACTGCGTGAAGACCAGCGCCCGTTCCTGGCGCTCGGCCAGCTCCTCGCAGATCTCGGCCAGGCGCGCGAACTTGCCGCTGTCGCCGGGCCGGTAGTCGCCGTCGCCGGCGAGCTGGCTGGGATGGTTGCACGTCTGCTTCAGTCGCATGAGCGACCGCAGCACCACGCCGCGCCGCTTGATGCCTTCGGTCGCTTCCAGCTCGTCCTGCATCGAGCGCACGACGCGCTGGTAGAGCGCCACCTGCTTGCGGGTCAGGTGGCAGTCGCGGGTCGTTTCGGTCTTGTCCGGCAGGTCGTCGATGATGCGGCGGTCCGTCTTCAGGCGCCGCAGGATGTAGGGGGCGACGAGCCGGCGCAGCGGCGCGAACGGCTGCTCCTGGCGCTCCTGCAGCTCCTTGACGAATCCGTTGAACACGTCGCGCGAGCCGAGCAGTCCCGGGTTCAGGAAGTCGAACAGCGCCCAGAGGTCCCCCAGGCGGTTCTCGATCGGCGTGCCGGTCAAGGCGACGCGGGCGCGGGCCGGCAGCGCGCGCACCGCCCGGCTCTGGCGGGTGGCCGGGTTCTTGATGGCCTGGGCTTCGTCCAGAATCACCAGCCGCCACTGCACGTCCGCCAGCCAGGGTTGCCGCTGCAGCATCGCGTAGGTCGTCACCGCCAGATCGACGCCGGCCAGGCGCCGCGCCGGAGCGGCCGCGACGTCCGCCAGCGTCTCCCGGTCGGTTTCGGCCGGGTGCAGAAACTGCAGGGCCAGCGACGGGGCGAAACGCTCGGCCTCGCGGCGCCAGTTCCCGAGCAGGGAGGCGGGGATGACCAGCAGCGCCGGCGCCGGCGGGGGCGCACCCTCGCCCCGGTCGCCCAGCAGCAGCGCCAGAACCTGGATGGTCTTGCCGAGACCCATGTCGTCGGCCAGGCAGGCGCCCAGGCCCAGCGTCGTCAGCAGCCGGAGCCAGGCCACGCCGTCGCGCTGGTACGGCCGGAGCGTGGTCCGCAGCGCGCCGCCGACCGCCACCGGGTCGAGCGCGTCCGGCTGCCGCATCCCGGCCAGGAGCCCGCGCATGGCGTCGCCGGCTTCGACGTGCACCCAGGGGCGTTCGGCCTCCGTCCGATCCTCGTGGCGGAGATCGGCCGACGCGCCGGCGAGCAGGCGCATGCCCTCGATGAAGGAGATGCCGTCGTCGCCGGCCAGATCGCGCACCGCCTCCCAGTGCTCGATCGCCTCCCGCAGTCGGTCGCGGTCCACCTCGACCCACTGGCCCTTCAGCAGCATCAGCTCGCCGTCGCCGTCGAGCAGCGTCTCCAGCTCGGCGCGCGACAGCGACTCGCCGCCCAGCGCGACCCCCACGTCGAAGTCCACCAGGGCGTCGGCGCCCACCATCGACGGCGTCGTGCCCCCGATGGTGACGCTGACCTGCGGGCGCGGGCGCTTGCGCCACCAGTTCGGCAGGCGCACGGACAGGCCGCTCGCCTCCAGCGCCGGCACGCTGCGGAGCAGCCGGTAGGCGCGATCCGGCGTCCACGCCAGCGGTTGGTAGACGTCGCCCGAGTCGACCAGCTCCCGCACCCAGTCGCACGTCTCCGCCGCCTGCTGGATCGGCGACAGCAGGGCGATGAGCGCCGCGCGGTTCTTCGCCCCGGCGTACTGCTGCAGCGCCCGGCGGAGCGGCAGGTGCTTCACCCGTCCGCTCGCGCCGAATCCGGAGGCGTACGTGGCCATGAACGCGAACGGCCGCTCCTGGTCGTTCCGGTTCTCGGCCAAGTGGAAGCAGACTCGCCCCACCTGATGCCAGCTCGGGGCCCGCGCGCGCAGAAACGCCGGCAGGCCGCCGGTCGTGGTCCCGACGGCTTCGCGCACCCACGCGTCCAGGTGGCTCCAGACCCCCTGCAGGCTGTCCTCGGAGAGATACTCGCCCCCGTGCATCGGGGGGGCGGACAGAATCCAGCCCGCGCAGTCGGCCGCCGTCGGGGGCTCGACCTGGATATTCGTCTCGTGTTCCGGCAGATGGCACAGCGCGGTCAGGTGGCGTTCAGAGATCTCCTGCCAGAAGCGCAGGGCGGGCGTTTCATGGGTGTCGATACGCTCCGCCGCCAGCGTGAAGAGCGCCTCGCGCCAGTCGGCGTCGAAGGCGGCTTGCAGGCGCGCGAAGGCGGGCGGGACGGGGTCGCCGTCGCGAGGCGCCCAGCGCAGGTGCCTGGCCGGCGTCAGTCCGAGACTCATGTCGACGGATGGAGGCCGTGACTATCCATCGACCTGCGGATCGATGATGGCGGGCGGGCGTCAGGCAGCGTCCCGGTCGCGGCGGCCGGCAAGGAAGCCTTCCAGCGAGCCTTCGAGCTTCGCCATGCGCTCGCGCTGGTCGGCGAGCTCGCGGTTGATGTTGTCGAAGCGCTTGTCGACGTCGTCGAAGCGCTTGTTGATGTCCTTGGCGAGATCGTCGATTCGCTTCTCGGTCTTGTCGATGCGTTGGTTCAGATCGCGGCGCAGTTCGCGGATGTCGAGACGCAGCCACGCGAATAGTGCGACCAGCAGCGCCGGCGTGAGCCAGGGCGTGACGGCGTCCATGCCGTCAGCGTAGCACGCTGCCGCGCCGGGCGAAAACCGTCCCGGCCCGGAGGGGTGCAGGCGTACCGCTGGAATTCACGGTGGAACATCGGGCCGCCGCCGGGTAGACTGGGCTGTCTTGAGGAATCCCTGCCGGGCAGCGGTACATCAATGCTGAAGAGAATACGGGGAGCGCTCGGAATCGCGCTTGCGCTCGGCGTCGCGATCACGGCTGGCCCGGCGGCGCAGGCCCGGGCGCCTGCGGCGGCCGAGACCGTGCGGACGCCTCGTGCCATCGAGGCGGCGCAGACGCCCGACACGGCTGAAGCGGCGCAGGCGGTGGTCGAGGGTACGTGCCGCCGCTGCCACAACGACCGTCTGCGCTCCGGCAACCTGTCGCTCGCCGGGTTCGAGGTCGACAACGCGGTCGAGCAGGCCGCGGTGGCCGAGCGGATGGTCCGCAAGCTGCGGGCCGGGCTGATGCCGCCGGCCGGCGTCCGGCGTCCGGACGAGTCGGTCCTGATCGGGCTGGCCGCCGAGCTCGAGACGCGGCTCGACGCAGCCGCCGAAGCGAATCCCAATCCGGGCCGGCGGGGCTTTCAGCGTCTGAACCGCGCGGAGTACGAGCGGTCGGTCCGCGATCTGCTGGCTCTCGACGTCGACGCGGGCGACTACCTGCCGCTCGACACCAAGAGCGCCAACTTCGACAACATCGCCGACGTGCAGATGCTGTCGCCGACGCTGATGAACGGCTACCTGCGCGCGGCCAGCGCGATCAGCCGCCTCGCCGTCGGCGATCCCGCGGCGGAGCCGGTCGAGGCGGTCTACAAGGTCCCGCGCTGGGTGTCGCAGCGCGAGCAGGTCGAGGGCGCGCCCTACGGGTCGCGGGGCGGCGTCTCGGTGACGCACACGTTTCCCGCGGACGGCGACTACCGCTTCCGGGTGTCGTTCCACCACGAGACCACCGGCGCGCTCTTCGGCAGCGGCCCGGGCGCGCTGCACACGACGACGCGTCCGGAGCAGATCGAGATCGCGATCGACGGCGAGCAGGCCGCGCTCTTCGACCTCGACCGCTGGATGCACGTCTCGGACCCGAACGGCGTCAACCTCTGGACGGAACCGATGCGGGTCAGCGCCGGCCCCCACCGGGTGTCGGCCGTCTTCGTGCCGCAGTTCGACGGGCCGGTGCAGGACATCATCTCGCCGCACGAGTGGTCGCTCGCCAGCACCAGCATCGCCGACGCCTACGGCTTCACGAGCCTGCCCCACCTGCGCGACCTGGCGGTCCGCGGCCCGCTGGAAGTGACCGGCGTCTCGGAGACCCCCAGCCGCGCCAGTATCTTCACGTGCCGGCCGGGGGCGGGCGAGGAGGCCCGCGGCTGCGCGAGCGAGATCGTGGACCGGCTCGGCGCGGCGGCCTACCGGCGCCCCCTGACGCGGGGCAACCACGCGGCCCTCATGGACCTCTACGCCGCCGGGGCGTCCGCAGGCGGGTTCGAGGCCGGCGTGCGCATGGCGCTCGAAGGGATGCTGGCCAGCCCGCATTTCGTCTTCCGCTTCGAGGAGCCGCCGGTCGACGTGCGGCCGTCCGCCGCTTTCACGATCGGCGACCACGACCTCGCGGCGCGGCTGTCGTTCTTCGTCTGGGCGGCGGGACCGGACGCCGAGCTGATCCGGCTGGCCACCGAGCGGCGGCTGTCCGAGCCGGACGTCCTCGAACGGCAGGTCCGGCGGATGCTGGCCGATCCCCGCGCGGAAGCGCTCGCCACGCGCTTCGCGGCCCAGTGGCTGCGGCTGCCCGACCTGGAGACGCTGCACCCGGACGTGCGGGTCTATCCCGACTTCGACGAGCAGCTCAAGTGGGCGATGCAGCGCGAGACCGAGCTGTTCTTCCTGAACCTGGTCCGCGAGGACCGCAGCGTGCTGGAGCTGCTCGACGCCGACTACACCTTCGTCAACGAGCGGCTCGCGAAGCACTACGGGATTCCCGGTGTCGTCGGTCCGCGCTTCCGCCGCGTGACGTTCCCGGCCGGCGAGCTCCGGCGGGGCCTGCTGGGGCACGGCAGCGTGCTCGCGCTCACCTCCTACGCCGACCGTACGTCGCCGGTGCTCCGCGGGAAGTGGGTGATGGAGGTGCTGCTCGGCAGCCCGCCGCCCCCCCCGCCGCCCGACGTGCCGGATCTGGAAGAGACGGTGGTGGCCGAGGACGGACGGCTTCTCCCGGTGCGCGAGCGGCTGGAGCGGCACCGCGCAAGCCCGGCGTGCGCCTCGTGCCATCGCATGATGGACCCGATCGGGCTCGCCCTGGAGCACTACGGCGTCACCGGGGCCCGCCGCATCAAGGACAACGGATCGTCCATCGACGCCTCGGGCGAGCTGTACGACGGCACGCCGATCCGCAGCGCCGCCGACCTCCGGAGCGCCCTCCTGGAGCGTCCCGTGCCGATCGTCCGGACCTTCGTCGAGAACCTGATGGCCTATGCCCTCGGCCGCCGGATCGAGCACTACGACATGCCGTTCGTGCGCGACGTCGCCAACGCCGCCGCCAACGCCGACAACCGCCTCTCCGCCTTCATCCTCGGCGTCGTGCGCACGCCGGCGTTCCGGATGAAGGGCGGGCTGGGCGAGGAGAGCATCCCATGAACTTCGTTACCGGCAAGCATCTGCCCCGGCGCACCTTCCTGCGCGGCGTGGGGGTCTCGGTGGCCCTGCCGTTCCTGGACGCGTTCGTGCCGGCGGGCCGCGGCCGGACGCGCGCCGCCGCCCGCCCGGTCGCCGATCCGACGCGCTTCGTGTGCGTCGAGAACGTGCACGGCGCCGCCGGCAGCACCGAGTACGGCGCATCCCGCCACCTCTGGTCACCGGCCGCGGTGGGGCGGGACTTCGATCTGACGCCGGGCGCGCTCAGCCCGCTGGAGCCGTTCCGCGACGCGCTGACCATCGTCAGCGACACCGACGTGGCGCCGGCCGAGGCGGTGACCCCGCCCGAGATCGGCGGCGACCACTTCCGGTCGAGCGCCGCCTTCCTGACCCAGTCGCATCCGAAGCAGACCGAGAGCTCGGACGTGCGGGCCGGGATCTCGCTCGATCAGCTCTACGCGGCGCGTTTCGGCCAGGACACCCCGATTCCCTCGATGCAGCTCTGCATCGAGAACGTGGACCAGGCCGGCGGCTGCGCCTACGGCTATTCGTGCGTCTACACCGACACCATCAGTTGGGCCTCGCCGACCGAGCCGCTGCCGATGATCCGGGACCCACGGCTGGCCTTCGACCTCCTGTTCGGGGCCGGCGGCACCGCCGAGCAGCGCGCCACGCGGCGGCGGGAACGCCGCAGCGTGCTCGACTTCATCACCGGCGAGGTGGCCTCGCTGCAACGCGACCTCGATCCGGCGGACCGGCGGCGGATGGACCGCTACCTGGACGACGTGCGCGAGATCGAGCGGCGGATCCAGCGGGTGGAGGCGCGCAACACCGGTGAGGAGGGGCTGCTGCTGCCGGGCGCCCCGGCCGGCGTGCCCGACTCCTTCGACGAGCACGTCAAGCTGATGTTCGACCTGCAGGCGCTTGCCTTCGAGGCCGACATGACCCGCGTCTTCTCGTTCAAGCTGTCGCGCGACGCCACCGGCCGGGTCTACCCGGAGAGCGGGGTCACGCGCGGGTTCCACCCCGCCTCGCACCACGGCGACCGCGAGCAGAACATCGAGGAGTTCGCCCGGCTCAACCGCTACCACGTGAGCCTGATCCCCTACTTCCTCGAGAAGCTGCGGAGCATCGAGGAGGGAGACGCGACCCTGCTCGACAAGGCGGTGGTCATCTACGGGTCGCCCATGGGCAATCCGAACGTGCACAACCACAAGCGGTGCCCGCTCTTCGTGGCCGGCGGAGCCAACGGGAAGCTGCCCGGCAACCTGCACCTGCGGGCCGAGCCGGGCACTCCGATGGCCAACGTCATGCTCGACCTGCTGCACCGGCTCGGGGTCGACGACCTCGAGCGCTTCGGCGACAGCACGGGAACGTTCTCGCTGTCCGCGTGATTCCGGGTAGCCGGTTGGAGCCAGCGATGCATCCCATTCGAATCGCCGTTGTCGATGCGAACAGGCCGTTGTCCGGACGGCGCGTGTCCGTCGGCGCCAAAACGCCGAGGGCGGTGCGCCCGATGCGTGTCGCCGCGTTGGCCGTGGGTATCTCCGCAGCCGTCCTGACGACGCTGACGCTCGCCTCGGCCGCGATCGATGCACCGCTGGCCGACGCCGCCATGCGGCAGGACGTCGACGCGGTCCGCGGCTTGATCGCCGGCGGGGCCGACCTGGACGCGGCCCACGGCGACGGCATGACGGCCCTGCACTGGGCCGCACAGCACGGGGACGTCGAGATTGCAGAGTTACTGCTCGCGGCCGGCGCCGACGCCGAGGCGCGGACCCGGCTGGGCGGTCACACGCCGCTGCACGTGGCGAGCCGGAGCGGGCAGGCCGGGGCGGTGGAGGCACTGCTCGCGGGCGGCGCCGATCCGGCCGCCGTCACGACGACCGGCGCCGCCGTGTTGCATTTCGCGGCCGGCGCGGGTGACGCCGGTGCGGTCGCGGCGTTGTTGGACCATGGCGCCGATCCCGACGCCCGCGAGCCGGTGTGGGGCCAGACCCCGCTGATGTTCGCCGCCGCCGGGGCACGGACCGAGGCCGTCACGGTGCTGCTGTCACGAGGCGCCGACCCGGAGCTGGCCGGCAAGGTGGTGGACGTCGCCGCGCGCAACGAGGCGGACCGGGCCGAGACCCGCCGCCGTCGGGAGCGGATGGCGGCGCTACGAGCGCGATGGGCGTCCGAGCAAGGTGAGGGGCCTGAGACCCCGGTGGCATCCGCCGCGTCCGGCGCCACGGCGACCGTCGCCCCGACGTCTGCCGACCCGCCGTCCACCGAGGCCGGCGCCGCAGGTGCCGCCGGTCCGGCCGAATGGACCTCGTCCGCACCGCTTTCGCCCGCGGAGCGTGCCGCCATCGCGGCGGCCGAGGCCGCGGCCATCGAGGCGGACCTGCTGGAGGAGCCCGAGCCGCTCGGCTTCGCCGACCTGGTCGGGACGCACGGCGGGCTGACGGCCCTGCTGCTAGCGGCGCGCGAGGGCCACACCGACGCGGCGCTGGCGGTGATCGAGGGGGGCGCCGACGTCAACCGGGTGAGCGCGGCCGACGGCACCAGCGCGCTGCTCATCGCCGCGATCAACGGGCACTTCGACCTCGCGATGCGGCTGCTGGACCTGGGCGCCGACCCGACGCTCGCCAGCGACGCCGGGGCCACGCCGCTCTACGGGGCGCTCAACATGCACTGGGCGCCGAAGGCGCGGCATCCGCAGCCCACCGACTACCTGCAGCAGTTCACCTCGTACCTGGAGTTGATGCAGGCGCTGATAGACGCCGGCGCCGACGTCAACGCGCGGCTGACGCGGTCGCTGTGGTACACCACCTACAACCGCGACCTGCTCGGCGTCGACCGCGCGGGGGCCACCCCGTTCTGGCGCGCCGCCTATGCGCTCGACGTCGGCGCGATGCGCCTGCTCCTGGCCCACGGCGCCGACCCGCATCTGCCGACGGTCAAGGTCCCTTCGCGCCGTCGTCCCGCCGACCCCGATCCGTCGGGTCTCCCGCCAGTACCCTACGGCGGCCCGGGCGTGCCCCCGCTGCTCGCCGCTTCCGGGGTGGGCTACGGCCAGGGCTTCGCCGGCAACTCGCACCGGCACGTCCCGGACGGCTGGCTGCCCGCCGTGCGCTTTCTGGTGGAAGAGGTCGGCGCCGACGTGCACGCCCGCGACCACAACGGCTACAACGCGATCCACCACGCCGCTTCCCGCGGGGACGACGCGCTGGTCCGCTACCTGGTCGCGCGGGGCGTCGACGTCACGCAGGTCAGCCGCATGGGGCAGACCACGGTCGACATGGCCAACGGCCCGGTCCAGCGCATCCAGCCGTTCCCGGAGACGATCGCGCTGCTGGAGAGCCTGGGCGCGGTGAACAACCACCGCTGCATGAGCTGCTGACCGTCACCGCTCCGCGTCCATCGTGGATTGCCGGGCGTATGGCGGGCGGGCAGCGGTCAGGTGAGTAGCCTGAGGACGGTGACGGTCAGCGCCACGCCCGCCGCAACGGCGATGCCTGCGATGGCGATACCCGCCGTGATGAGACGTCAGGCCAGACGTGCTTCAAGCGCAACGAGGTCTGCCTTCGTCGCCAGTTCGCACGTTTGCGCCATGGCCGGGCTCTTCCTCTTGCCGGGGGAACATCGCCGCGGCCCGGCTACTCCGCGGGCTGCTCCGGCGTCGGGAGGACGAAGCGCTCAATGATGAGCAGCCTCTGGTCGACCTTGCCGAAGGCGATCTCGACGTTGCGCAGCCGGGTGTCGAAGCCGTCCATGCGGGTGTTCACTTCGGTGCGGAAGTCCCGGAGGTCAGTGCGCAGGTCGTCAATCCGGGCGTTCACGGTGGTATTGAGGTCGTCGATTCGGGCGTTCACGTCGTCGATCCGGGTGCTCACGCCGCCGATCAATGAAACCATCAGGGCGGCGAGGCCCACACCGGTCGTCAGAATGGCTGCGACGATTCCGATCCCGGTCCCGACGATCCACTTCGTGTCGGTGCTCATGCGTTCAGCGTAGCACGCGCCGACGGCGGCCGGCGGCCGGCGCCCGGTCGATTGGGGACGACGGGGCGAAGCCTCAGCGGAAGGGAGTTCTGCCGGCTTGTCGAATCGCGACCTGGCGGACCGGCGGCGATCTCGACGCCGCGGTCGCGAAGCGGGTTCAGTTGCTGATACGACACCCGGCGCACGCCGGACGTCACGTGGAAGTCGGGCCGCAAGTTCCGGCCCAGCGTGCCCCACTCGCCGCCGTACGGGCGAACCGCCAGCTCACGGACGACCGGCTGCGCGTCGTCGAGGCCGAGCCGCAGGCGCAGATCCGTGCTTGCGTCGCCGCGCCACGACACGAGCAGAGCGTTCCCCTCCAGCGCGGCGCTGCCTCGCGCGGCTTCGCCGGTATGGGACGCGCACAGCGCCTTGGATTTCGTTGCCCGCGGGCCGTGCCGCGGCGCGGCCCACACCGGGCGTCAGAGTGGCTGCGACGACTCGGATCCCGGTCCCGACGATCCACTTCGTGTCCGTGCTCAGGCGTTCAGCGTAGCACGCGCCGACGGCGGGCCGGTGATCGGTCGATTCGGGGCAACGGGGCGAAGCTCACCGGCCCCGTGGGCGATCCCGTCGGGTCTCCACTATCGAGGTGGTGAACGCCACGGTGGTCCTGTGAACAGCAGCGCTCGCCGACATGCGACGTGGTACCGTAGCGAGAAGATCGTAGAGGCATACGGATCTCTTGCGAAGGGCCGTGCGGTCCTGGCTTTGCGGGTGAAGAAATCATGAAACTGAAGGTCGTGGTTCATGAAGCGGAGGAGGGCGGGTACTGGGCAGAGGTGCCGTCCATCCCCGGATGTGCGACCCAGGGAGACTCGTTCGAGGAGTTGCTGAGCAACATCTGCGAAGCCGTCGAAGGGTGTCTCTCCGTGGACATCCAGGATGTTCCCGTTTCCGAGACGGACAGGGTCATCGAGATTGCCGTGTGAGGGTCCTCAGCGGAAGGGAGTTCTGCCGCCTTCTCGAATCGCGCGGGTGGCGGTTGAAGCGGGTCAGAGGCAGTCACCACATCAACGCAAAGCGTATCCAGCCGTTCCCGGAGACGATCGCGCTGCTCGAGAGCCTCGGCGCCGTCAACAACCACCGCTGCATGAGTTGCTGAGCGTCACCGGGCGGTCAGCCAGACCGGCTGCACGAACCGCCCGCTCCAGGGCGGGCGGCCAGACCGGCTGTACGAACGCGCCGTTGCCCCCGGCGCGTATGCGCAGTCCGCTGGAGGGGGTGCGTGGTGCGCGGGTTTCAGGAAGGTCTCGTAGCTCTCCAGAGGGCGGCCCGCCCAGTTCTTGCTGATTGCAGTGGAACATCGGGCGCCCCGCCGGGTAGACTGGCTTTCTCAAGGAATTCCGGCCGGGCGTCGGTGTATCCCATTCTGACAACATCTCCGACCCCAACGGCGTCAATCCTCGGACGGACCCGATCCGCGTCAGCGCCGGTCCCCACCGGGTGTCGGCGGTCTTCGTGCCGCAGTTCGACGGTCCGCTCCACGACCCGATCCGCTGGCGTGCGACCTCGTTGCGTACCAGCGCCCCGACGGCCTGACGGCGGAGATGGAGGACGACATCCTGACGGTCACCGGGAGCGGCCCCGAGAGCGCGTCGCTGCTGGTACGTGTCGCCGTCGACGGCGGGCAGCCGGTCATCCGGGACATGGCGTGCGCGAACGCGGAAGGCAGTGGTCCTCGCTGGGCCAGAACCTGAAGCCGGAGTTCAACGTGACGACGGGACGCCGCCGCATCAAGAAGCACCAGTTGAATCCGCTGCGCTTGCTGGACTTCGTGGAGACCGCGTGGAGCGACGGGGTGACGATAGACCGGCAGTTCATCAGCACGACGGACCTGCCGCTGTTCGGGAAGAAGGCGTGCAGAATACCGTTCGACGCTTCGGAGAAGAAGTGGGTGCGGGTCGCGGCCTGGGACTCGGCCGGGCGTCACGCGGGGAGCGGCGTCGCACCGGGGGCGCGGGCGGCTTGATGGCGTTCGCACCCGAGTACGTCGACTGCGTCCTGCGCGAGAACTTCGACGACGCGAAGGCGCAGTTCGTCTCGCCGCTCATCGAGATCCACTACGCGCACCTGGTGATGCTCGCCGCGTGCGGGATCCTCGCCCCGGCGGACGCCCGCGCGTTGCGGGCGGCGCTCGACGCGATCTCGGAGGACGACGTCCGCGCCGCCGGGTTCGGTGGTGGTTGCGAGGACCTCTTCTTCTACGTGGAACGGCTGATCGCGAACGCCTGCGGCGAGGAGGTGGCCGGCCGGCTGCACACGGCCCGCAGCCGCAACGACATCGACATGACGATGTACCGCATGCGCCAGCGAGAGCTCATCCTCCGGCTGCTGGCGTCCACCCACGCGGTGCGCCGATCGCTCGTCGACGGTGCGGCACGGCACCGGGAGACGGTCTTCGCGGTGCACACGCACACCCAGCCGGCCCAGCCGACGACGGTGGCGCACTACTTCCTCGCGATCATCGAACAGCTCGAGCGCGACCACTTGCGGCTGCGCGCGGCATACGAAACGACCAATCGCAATCCGCTCGGGGCGTGTGCGTTCGCCGGCACCGGGTTTCCGATCGATCGCGATCTGACGAGCGATCTGCTCGGGTTCTCCGGGCCGACGGGCAACACCTACGGCAGCATCGCGGCGGTCGACTACATGTTGGAGGGTGCGTCGGCGGCTGCCGTCGCGCTGGCCGGGCTCGGGCGCGTGGTGCAGGACCTGCTTCTGTGGTGCACGGCCGAGCTCGACTACCTCCGCCTGTCCGACGGGTTCGTGCAGAGCAGCAGCATCATGCCGCAGAAGCGCAACCCGGTCGCGCTGGAGCACGCGCGCGCCATCGCGAGCAGGGCCCTCGGGCAGGCGACGGCGGTGCTGCTGGCCGTCCACAACACGCCGTTCGGCGACATCGTCGACACCGAGGACGACCTGCAGCCGCTCGTGTTCTCCGTGTTCCGCGACGCGACACGCGCAACCACGCTGGTGGCCGCGGCGCTGCGCGAAGCCGAGGTGAACACCGGGCGGCTGCGAGCCCGCACCGCGGAGGGGTGGATTACGTCGACCGAGCTGGCGGACACGCTGACGCGAGAGCATGGCCTGCCGTTTCGGACGAGCCACGCCATTACCAGGGACGTGATCGCGGCGAAACGGCGCAATCCGGACCTGGCACTGGCCGCCGCGCTGGCCGCCGCCGCGCTGGCGTTCGGCGTCTCCCTGCCGTACGGCGAGCCGGAGCTGCAGCGCGTGCTCTCCCCGGAGCACTTCGTCGGCGTGCGGCGGACGTACGGCGGTCCCGCGCCGACCGAGACGGCACGCGCACTGGACCGCTCCGGCACGCTGCTCGCGGAGGACGAGCGCTGGGTAGCGACGGCGGACCAGGCGCTCAGTGCCGCCCGCGCGCGGTTGCGCGAGCGGTGCGCTCGGCTCTGAGCGCGTGTCCGGAGCCTCCAGGATGTCCGGCTACTCGGTCAGCCAGACCGGCTGCACGAACGCGCCGTTGCCGGCCGAGTCCCACGCCGCGAAACGCACCCAGGACTTGCCCGCCGCGTCGAACGGGATCTCGAACCGGCGCGCGCCGAACGCGCTCGAGTCCGTGGCCCGGATGATCTCGCGGTCGGTGCTCTCCCCGTCACCCCAGACGATCTCGACGAACTCCAGCGGGAACGTCCATTCGAGGTCGGCCGCGATGGTCCGCTCGTCGCCGGATCCTTCGACCGTGTAGTCGGTGATGAGGACCTGGCCGGTCGTGACGAAGTAATCACCGCCGCGCAGGGCGTCGAGGATCGGCGTCCAGTCCTCGTCCGGCAGCGGCACCCGGTCGAGCCGGAGGTAGTTCACCGGGACGTTCGGATAGATGTCGTCGCCCGGGAACTTGTGGTACGTGTCGCAGTCCGCGATGAGGTACTTCGGCTGCAGGCCAGAGCCCGAGAAGTGGTTGTTCATCTTGTCGATGGCGTCGAAGCAGCGGTACTCGCACAGCCGTTCCGCGGAGAGGTCGGCGCCCATTCCCGGCTTGAAGGCGATGCCCAGGTACCGGTCGCTGCCGATCCATGCAGTGCCGATCTCGGCATCGGGATGTCCGGTCGAGCCCTTCGCGCGCGGATGGGCATGGAACCAGTATCCGTTTTCCGCTTCCAGGACCTGCAGCAGGTCCTCGGGACTGCCGGTGCGGTACACCGTGCCGTAGGTGGGGTCTTCCTCCCGGAACGGCTGTCCCGCCTCGCGCGTTCGCGTGAAGTAGACATTCTTCGGGAACAGCGTGTTGTAGTGCCCGCCGAAGTGGGCGTTGGGCTCTTCCCACGGCGTGACCAGGAAGCCCTCGTCGGAGGCTCTGCGGGTCCCTTCGTAGTAGTCCAACTGGTCCTTGAAGCGCGCCGCGCCGCTGTCCGCCGCGGCGAGCCGATCCGCGTGGAAGTCGCTCAGGCCGATGATATCGAGCCCGAGTGCCTTGAGCGCCTGCACGTCCGGAATCGGCGTGTCGAGCGAGCCGGAGGCCCGCAGGCGGTCGACGAACCGAATGTGGAAGTGGTTGACGAAGGTCTTGTAGCCCGGGACCGGCTTGAAGGTGTCGCCGTGCGTGAAGGCGAGCGCCGCGTCACGCGTCGGCTCGGCCTCCTCCGGGCTCGCGTAGAAGTAGACCGCCATGCGCTGCTGCGTCCCCGGCGGAGCGTTGTAGAGCGCGAAGTTCTCGAAGAACCGGCCCATGACGGCGGTGTTGTCGTCGGTGCGCGGCACCGCGCCGTACGGCTCGAGGGCCCGGCCTTCGAGCGCCGCCTCGCCGTCGCCCTGCCGGACGCCCATGGCGAAGGAGCCGTCGCCGTCGTTGCGGTACCAGTTGTAGCCGTGGTTCGTTTCCACCTCGCGGGTGAAGAAGAAGGTGACGGGCGGCGGGAACGCGGCGACGGAGCCGCCCGAGCCCTCGGCGATGACAATCCGGTTGTGCGCGCGCAACGGGATGGCGTCGTCGTTGGCGGGTCCGCCGAACCGGTAGTCCAGCGGGCTGCCGCTGATGTCGCGCCAGGCAACGCGCGCGGTGTGTTCGGTCGAGAAGCCCTTCAGCCCGCCCCGGTACTTGTAGGCGACGGACGGCTCGTCCGTGGCCGCGATCGCCTCGAGGCGTACCAGGTTCGTGCCCTCGTAGACCGTGAAGCGCAGATCGCCGCTGAAGATGCCCATCGACAGTCCGTCGAACGTGACCTCGAGGCGCGAGCCGTCCGTGCCGACGGTGCACGCCGTGGTGTTGAACGCGGCGCTCGCCTCGCGGATCTCGTCGGGGGACCGCGGCAGGTCCGGGTTGGTGCCGGGGGACTCGCCTTCGCGGATGCCGGGGGTCAGCAGCGGCGCGTCCCAGAAGACGTACCACTTCTCGCGGTCGATCACCTCCCGGGTGATCTCGACGCCGAGATCGTGCAGCGGGTTCAGTTGCTGGTAGGAGATCCGGCGTACCCCGGAGGTCACGTGGAAGTCCGGCGCCAGGTTGCGGCCCAGCGTGCCCCACGCGCCGCCTTGTGCGCGGATTGCCAAGTCGCGGACGACGGGGGCCGCGTCTTCGAGGCCCAGGCGCAAGCGCAGATCCGCGCCGGCGGCGCCGGCCCACGTCACGAGCAGGGTGTTCTGCTCCATCGTCGCCGCCGGGCCGCCGTCCGGCGCGTAGCCGTCGAGATCGCAGGTGAGGGGATCGCCCGTGTCGAGGAGCGCAGGGCCGCCTCCGGCCGCCGCCGTTGCCTCCGTGCCGGCCGGGGCGCCGCAGGCGATTAACGTTGCCGTGATCGAAGTCGCGATGATGGCGATGACGAGCAGTCTCATGGGACCCTCCTGTCACGCTGTTGCAGAGCACCCATCACACCACACAAACCGGATCAAGTCGAACGGAAAGACCGGGTGCACGTCAGGAAAGTGAGGGGATTCGTTCCAGGGTATAGGACAAGGCTTGATCGGCCGATATCTGGCAGTGTATGGACTGTCAGAACGAGGACCCGATCATGCCCGATGAACAGATTGCGGCGCTGGAACGGCAACACGCACACCTTCGCAGTCAATTCGCCTCGATCGGCGAGATGCGCTCCGGTTCGCTGACCGAACGCTTCCGACCCTGCGGCAAGGCCGGGTGTCATTGCGCCAAGCCAGGCGACCCCGGGCACGGTCCGGTCCTGTCGCTGACGCGCAAGCAGGCCGGCAAAACGGTCACACGCATCATCCCGGCCCACGCCGGGTCGGAGACGCAGGCGCGGCTCGCCGAGTATCGCCGCTTCCGGCAATTGTCGAAGATGTTCATCGAGGTCAACGATGCCCTGAGCGAGGCGCGTCTGGCGACCGGCAGCGCAGCAAAAAAAAACCGCAGACCGTGGTGATCGCCAAGTCGCTGGCGGCCGAAGCGACACGTGAGATCGAGCGGCTGCTGGGGGCCGACGCGACGCAGACGCTGGGTGACTTCGAGGCGGCCGAGACGGCGGTGCGCACCGCCGTCCTGGCGGTGGCGGCTCGTTTCGTTGCCGAGCGGCTCAACGCCGACCACAGTGACCAGCACGCCGCCGGCCTGCCCTGCCGGTGCGGACACACGGCCCGCTACGCCGGCCGGCGTGCAAAGACGATCCGCACGGCCCTGGGCGCCATGACCCTGCAGCGGGCCTACTACCATTGCGCGTCCTGCCGAACCGGATTCTGTCCGCGTGACCGGACCCTGGGCATCGACGAGACGACGTTGTCGCCCGCGGCGACACGCATGACGGCGGCGGCCGCCGCCCGAGTCAGCTTCAAGGAGGCCAGCACCCTGCTGGACGAACTGGCCGGGCTCGCCGTCGACCCCAAGCAGGTCGAGCGGACCGCCGAAGCGCTGGGGCGCGCGATCGCAACCGACGAACGCCAAGCCGTCGAGCCGGAGGCGCACCGCGTCAAACCTACCCTGTATCTCGGCATGGATGGTACGGGCATTCCCGTGCGCAAGGCCGAAACCGCGCAGCGCCAAGGCAAGCAGCCCGACGGTTCGGCCAAGACCCGCGAGGTCAAGCTCGCCGTCGCCTGGACGGCCGAACGCCGTCACCCCAAGACCGGCATCGCGATGCGCGACCCGGACTCAGTCTCCTACACGGCCGCCATCGAGACGGCCGCCAGTCGCGATACCGACCGCGAACCCTCCCCCTTCGCCCAGCGCGTGTGCCGCGAAGCCGAACGCCGCCGTTTCGCCGATGCCGAACGCAAGGTCATCCTCGGCGACGGCGCGCCCTGGATCTGGGCCCTCGCCGACGAGTGTTTCCCCGATGCGATCCAGATCGTCGACATCTTCCACGCCAAAAGCCACCTCTGGGACGTCGCCAAGGCCATCTACACACCCGGGTCCGAACTCGCCGCGCAGTGGGCGAAACAACGACGGGACGAACTCGATGCCGGCCGCATCAGCGCCATCGTCGCCGCCCTCGCCCGACACGCCCCAACCTGCGACGAGGCCCGCAAATGCATCGACTATCTCATCCGCAACCGCAAGCGCATGCGCTATCCCGCGTTCCGGGCCAGGGGCCTGTGCGTCGCCACCGGCATCGTCGAGGCTGGCTGCAAACATGCCGTCGGGGCGCGCCTCAAGCGCGCCGGCATGCACTGGTCCGTCAACGGCGCCAATGCCATCCTCGCTCTGCGCTGCTGCATCCTCAGCGGACGCTTCGAAGCCTTCTGGGAACGACGAAACGCCGCTGCATGAGACAGCACTCACAAATCTGACGTGCACCCGGAAAGACCACCACCGACGCCACAGTGGCGACGGCAGCCGGCGCTGCGATTGGCTTTACCAGCACGGCGGCCTATGATCCGACCGGAGCGGTCGCGAGGGAGGGCGCAATGACCGGATGCCGGGTCGTCGTGATCGGCGTGCTCGCCGGGGCTGCGATGGCACTCCCGACGGGCGGTAACGGCGCCGTCGGGCAGGTCGCTGCGACCGACGAACGGATCGAGCGGCAGGTCGGCGCCGCCTTGTCGGGCGAGGAAGCGCTGCGCGGTGTGACCGCGACGGTTCGGGCGCAGGTGGTGACTCTGATCGGCGAGGTGCCGAGCGTCTGGGCCCGGGAGGAGGCGGCCGCGCGCGCGCTCGAGGTCGGAGGGGTACGGTCGGTCGTCGACGAGATGACCATCGCGTTCGTGGACGACGATGCGCTCATCGGCGCGCGCGTGGCGGAGCAGGTCCGACGCTACGCGCGGTTCACCATCTTCGATCACGCCGACATCGGGGTGAACCGCGGCGTGGTCACCCTGTTCGGCCAAGTGACCGAGTCGGTCAAGGCGACGGAGCTCGCCCGCCGCGCCTCACGCGTCCCCGGCGTCCGAGAGGTGAGGAGCCGGATCGAAACGCTGCCGGCGTCGACCGGCGACGACGCCCTGCGGGCCGAGCTGGCCGAGCGGATCTACCGGCACCCGTTCCTGGAGCGGTACGGCCGCCTGCGGCAGCCGTCCATCCACATCATCGTGGAGCGCGGCCACGTGACCCTTACGGGGGCCGTCGACTCGCCGGGCGACAAGCAGACGGCCGGCTCCATCGTCAACGGGACGTTCGGTGTGTTGTCGGTCAGGAACAACCTGTTCGTGACAACACGCTGATCGTCAGAAGCGGTAGTCGAAGCTCACCCGCGCGATCCGCGGCGCGAGGATTTCGTCGACCTCGTAGAACGTGGCGCCGGAGCGGTAGTCCCGCCTGACGGCCGCGTTCGAGTTGAACAGGTTGAAGACATCGAAGTTGACGGCCGCCCGTCCGCGCCCCAGGTCGAGCGCCTTGCTCAGGCGAACGCTCAGGACGTTCATCGTCTGGCTCCGCGTCTCGCCGTCGACGCCGCCGTACGGCTCTACCGGCGCGTCGATGCTGCTCAGGCCGACAAGGCCGTGCGCGCGGGTGAACCGCGCGGTCCGCTGGCCGTAGACGCCGGAGCGGCTCTGCAGGCTGAGCGACGCCGTCGTGTCGGCCGGCATGTTGTAAACGACGCTGGCGGTCGCGTTCCAACTGGTCGTCTGGTTCCGGTTGAACAGATCCCGCTGGTTCGGGTTGGCCGGCGGCCGGCGGAGCAGCGCGTCGGTCCAGGTGTACCACATCGACCCGACCGCGCTCCACCGCGACGAGGCGCGCCGCGTGAGCGTCACCTCGAACGTGTGGAACTTGTCGGCCTCCGTCGAGTTCATCCGCAGCCGTCTGGTGAGCGAGCGGGCCTCCGCGGGGTAGTCCCAGATCATGAAATCCGCGCCATCGTCCGGCGTGCCCGGCATGCCGTCGATGCCCGGGTCCTGCGCCATGATCCGGCGGTCGTAGGCATTGAACTGATCCGCCCGCACGTTGTTGAAGAGGCCCTGCAGGTTCTTGTAGACGTACTGGAACCGCGACGCGAGGCCGGGCACGAGCTCCCGCTCCAGAGCGAGGGTCGACTCGTAGATCTTCGGCTGCTCCAGGTCGGGGTTGATCACGTTCGTGCTCGCGCCGGTCCGGGTGATGAAGTCGGGGTTGCGCGCGCACTCGTCCGCCGACACCGTGCAATCCGCCCCGGTCGCGCCGATCCCCGCGCCCGTCACCGAGTTGTGCGTCAGGTTCGCCTCGCCCGGGTCGAACAGGTTGTTCCCGTTCAGGTCGTTCCAGGCGAACCGGGCCCGCGACAGGGAGTTGGCGTTGTACGCGCCGGCGAACGATTCGCCGATCGTGTAGTTGAAGATGCCGAACGTTCCCTTCAGGACGGTCCGGCCGTCACCGGTCAGGTCGTACGCGAAGCCGGCCCGCGGCACGGCGCGCGTCCACTCGTTGATGTCCTTCGCCGGAAACTCCAGGCGCGGGAACACCTCCGGGTAGTACTGCGACCCGGCGTAGGTCTGCGCGTCCAGGAGCGAGCGCTGCCGGTCGTACCGGATGCCCAGGTTCGCCGTGAAGCGGTCCGACATCCGCCAACTGTCCTTGAAGTACACCGACTGCGTCCGGGACAGGTTGTCCGGGGCGACCGGGCTGCTCCACACCTCGAGCTGGTCCGGCGTGCAGTTGCTCATGTCCGGCAGGATGCCGGGGCCGCCCTCGCAGCCCTCGTACCAGAGGACGTAGTTGCCGCTCGGGTTGTCGAGGATCCCGGTCGAGTGCTTCTCCCAGTAGAAGGTGATCCCCAGCTTCATCTCGTGCGACCCGGCGGCGTTCGGCGGCAGGAAGGTGAGCGACGAGTCGGACTGGAGCCGGCCCCGCGGCCGCTGATCCGATCTCTCGTACGGGCCGGTCCGGAGGCGCGTCACCTGATCGTAGCGGCTCACCTTGCCGGCCGTGTCCTTCGCCGGCTCGGGGCTGCGCCCGGCGTCGTAGTTGGCGAAGTAGCCGCCCCAGCCGTAGTTCGACTCGAAGACGACGCGGCTGTTCGGTACGCTCTGCAAGCCCACCTTCCACAGCTTCGTCTCGTCGCGGTAGTCGCGCGTCGCCTCGAGCGGCCGGAGCCGGCCGCCGCCGTTCTGGGGCTGCAGCTTGTCGCCCGACTGGTACAGGGCGCTCACCCGGTTCGCCCTGCTGAGCTGGCCCGTCAGCTTCAGCGTGAACGTGTTCAGCTCCGCGTTGTAGTCGCCCTGCACGTCGTCCGGCGTCCGGTAGAGGCCGTCCGGCCCGGTCGACTCGGCGAACCCGAACCGGTTGTCGACGCGGATCTGCCGGTCCATGCCGGTGTAGAACCAGACCCGGTCCTGCGTGATCCGGCCGCCGAGGTCGAAGCCGTACTCCTCGTACCGCCGGAGCGGGGCGCTGTCGGAGATGCCCTGCGCGGCCAACTCGGCGTCGATGTTGTTCGCCTGGAAACCGGGCCGCTGAAACCCGAAGTTGCCCGACCCGCTGAAGTCGTTCCCGCCCGACTTGATGACGGCGGTCATCGCGATGCCGGGCGTCATCACCTCGGCGTCGTTGCCCGAGGCGCGCACCTCCAGCTCCTCGTAGGAGAGGAAGCTGACGTACACGCCCGAGTTCGCGTCGGGACCGGTCGTGATGTTGATCCCCTCGACCATCAGCTTCGGCTGTCCGCGGACGCCGTAGTTGATGATCGACTTGCGCGCGACGAAGTTGCTGTCGCCCACCTGCGGCGCGCCCGACGTGATGACCCCGGGGGTCATGATGTAGGCGTCCATCAGGCCGCGGCCGCGCGGCACCGCCTGGAGCACCTCGTTGGTGAGCGCGATGCTGGTCGCCGTCTGCTCGATGTCGACCACCGGGCTCTCGCCGGTCACGGTCACCGTCTCTTCGAGGGCGCTGACCGACATCACGACGTCGATCTCCGCCGTGAACCCGACCGTCAGGCGCTGCTCCGCGCGCACCACGGTCTGGAAGCCGGGCAGCTCGAACATCAGCTCGTACAGGCCGGGCGGCAGGTTGGGGAGTCGGTAGGCGCCGTCGGCTCCGGAAACCACGATGGCCTGACCCGCGATCAACGCGTCGCTCGTGAGCGTCACCGCGACGCCCGGCAGCACGCCGCCCGTGTTGTCCGAGATCGTTCCCTGGAAAGCCGCCGTGTTCTGCGCCGTGGCCGGCGCGGCGAGGGAAAGGACCGCTAGTGTCCTGAATCGGAAATTCTTGCACAGTAAGACTGGAGCGTTTCCAGGATCTGATCGGCCGTCTTGGTCCACACAAACGGCTTCGGATCCTCATTGTAGATGGCGAGGTAGTCGATGATCGCCTGCTCCAACTCCGCCGTGCTGCGGTGGGTGCCCCGGCGGATCTGCTTCTCGGTGAGCAGGGCGAACCAGCGCTCGACCAGGTTGAGCCACGACGCACTCGTGGGGGTGAAGTGCAGGTGAAAGCGGGGATGCCGCGCGAGCCACTGGTGGATCATCGCCGTCTTGTGGGTCCCATAGTTGTCCAGAACGACATGGATGTCCTGGTCGGCGGGCACCGCCTTGTCGATGGCGCGCAGAAACTTGATGAACTCGACCGCGCGATGCCGGCGGTGGCATTGCGCGAGCACTTTGCCAGTCGCCACGTTCAGGGCGGCGAACAGCGACGTGGTCCCGTGCCGCCGGTAGTCGTGCGTGCGCCGTTCCGGCAGGCCCGGGCGCATCGGCAGCACCGGTTGGGTACGGTCCAGGGCCTGCATCTGCGACTTCTCGTCGACGCACAAGACCACCGCCCGCTCGGGCGGATGCAGGTACAGGCCGACGATATCGCGCACTTTCTCGATGAACAGCGGGTCCTTCGACAACTTGAAGGTCTCGCAGCGGTGGGGTTGCAGGGCGAACGCCCGCCAGATGCGGCCGACCGTCGCCGCACTCAGCCCGCACACGCGGGCCATCGAGCGTGTACTCCAGTGTGTGGCGTCGCGGGGCATCGATTCCAGGGTGGTGGTCACGACGCGCTCCACATCCGCGTCCGACACCGTACGCGGCGTGCCGGGGCGGGCTTCATCCAGCAAGCCGTCACAACCGGATTGGAGAAACCGGCGGCGCCACTTTCCGACGGTCACCCGCGTCGTGCCCAACTCGGCGGCCACCGCCAGGTCGCTCTTCCCCGCGGCGCTGGCCAGCACGATTCGGGCGCGCAGGGCCAGCGCCTGGGCGGTCTTCGGGCGGCGCACCCAGCGTTCGAGTTCCTCCCGCTGCATGGTCCTGAGCTTGGGAATCGCACGTGTGTGGTGATTGGCCAACGTCTGCCCTCCGTGACGAGGACGACGGTAGCAGACCGCCTATCACTGATCAATAACTTTAGATTCAGGACACTAGCAGCAGTAGCGCACAGGATGGAAACCGCAACACTCGGCTGCGTCGATGGGTGAAGAACGATGCGTGCATGGCTACCCTCCTCCCCGGCGAGTGCCTTGCCAGGCGATCCGGAACGAACCGTCAGGCGGACGGTTCCCCGGATTCCCGATCGCCCGGCTGCTGCAGGCTGTGGTTCTTCCAGTTCTTGACTCGGGCGCCTCCTTTCGTTCGAGGTGACGGTTCGCCGATCCCTCTCAGGCGATGATCTGCGGGATCGGCACTCCGTGGACGTCCGTCAGCCGCATGTCGCGGCCGTTGTAGCGGTACGTCAGCTTCTCGTGGTCGATGCCCAGCAGGTGCAGGATGGTCGCGTGCAGGTCGTGCGCGGACACCCGCTGCTCGGCCGCCTTGTAGCCGAACTCGTCGCTGGCGCCGATCACCTGGCCGCCCGCGATGCCGGCCCCGGCCATCCAGCCGGTCATGGTGCCCGGGTTGTGGTCGCGGCCGACGCCGCGCTGCGAGATCGGCATCCGGCCGAACTCGGCGTGCCAGACGAGCAGCGTCTCGTCGAGCATGCCGCGGGCCTTCAGGTCGGTCATCAGGCCGGCGATCGGGAGGTCGGTCTCGGCCGCGTGCTGCGTGTGGTTCTCGATGAGGTTGCTGTGCGCGTCCCAAGTGTCGGTGTTCTGCTGGCCGATGCCGCCGTGGAAGAGCTGCACGAAGCGGACGCCGCGCTCCACCAGGCGCCGCGCCATCAGGCACTGCCGCCCGAACGGTTCGGTGATCGGGTTGTCGAGACCGTAGAGCTTCCTGGTCGCTTCGGACTCGACCGACGTGTCGACCGCCTCGGGCGCGCAGCCCTGCATCCGGTAGGCCAGCTCGTAGGACGAGATCCGGGCGGCCAGCTCCGAGTTGCCCGGGTTCTTCGCCATGTCGAGGTCGTTCAGCTTCGCCAGGGCGTCGAGCCGCGCCCGCTGCTGCGTCTCGGTCATCCCCTCCGGCGGCTGCAGGTCGACGATCGGGTCGCCGACCGCGCGGAACAGCGTGCCCTGGTAGGTGGCCGGCATGAACCCGGCGCTCCAGTCGTTGGGGCCGCCGAGCGGGCCGCCGCGGTAGTCGTTCATCACGACGTAGGCGGGCAGGCTGGCCGCCTCGGAGCCGAGGCCGTAGGTGACCCACGACCCGACGCTCGGGAAGCCCATCCGGATCTGGCCGCTCTGCATCTCGTAGGTCGCCTGGATGTGGTCGTTCGACCGGCCGTACATCGACCGGATGAACGCCATCTCGTCGACCTTGCCGCCCAGGTGCGGGAAGATCTCGGAGACCTCGATGCCGCTGTCGCCGTGCCGGTGGAACTCGAACGGGCTCGGCATGAGCGGGCCGGGATGCCCCTGGCGGACGACCACCGACTCGGCCATCGGCTGGCCGGCGTACTTCGTCAGCGCCGGCTTCGGGTCGAACGTGTCGACCTGGCTGACGCCGCCGCTCATGAAGAGCGAGATGACCGCCTTGG
Organism: Vicinamibacterales bacterium; assembly: GCA_965222905.1. GTDB lineage: Bacteria > Acidobacteriota > Vicinamibacteria > Vicinamibacterales > UBA8438 > WTFV01. The sequence goes on from OZ244976.1 coordinate 1,682,158, forward strand.
CGCGCGGCTCGAAGTGAGCCGGCTTCGGCGCGAACGGGTTGCCCGGGATCGGCGCCTCGCAGGTGTCGGACTGCGCCGTCTCCGCCGCCAGCAGGCCCTGCCGATCGAGCATGTCGGCCAGCGCGAGGCCGGCGATGCCGCCGCCCGACTGGAACAGGAAGTCGCGCCGTGACCAGATCGTCCGTTTCCGGCAGTGGTGATGGTGATGATCGTGCATCGTCGCTACCTCAGGTACAGGAACTCGTTCAGGTTCAGCATCACGTGCGTGAAGTCGACCAGCGACTGCTCGGTAGCCAGGCCGCGGGCGATCTCGCGCTCCATGTCCGACGGCTTGCGCGTAAGCGCGATCAGGTAGGCGAGATCGATCTGGGCGTCCAGATCGCCCGGCGCCTCCCGCTCCAGCCGCGCCGCGAACAGCTCGGCCTGGTTCAGCACGAACGGGTTGTTCATCAGCGTCAGCGCCTGCGTCGAGACGGTGGAGACGTTGCGCGCCGCCGCCGTCTGGTTCTGGTCCGGCAGATCGAAGGTGTCGAAGAAGGGGAAGCCGAGCGACCGGCGCCGGAAGACGTAGACGCTGCGGCGCCACACTTCCGGTCGGTCCGGCTCCTCGCACCAGAGGCCGGTGGACGGCGCCGTGATCCGCCGTCCCGCCGGGGGACTGCCGCACCAGAATCCCTTGCCGTCCGACTGGAACAGGATGTCCGCCGGAATGTGCGGGAAGACCGCCGGGCCGCCTACGGTCAGGTCGATGCCGCCGCTGACCGTCATGATGGCGTCGCGCAGGATCTCCGCCTCGAGCCGCTGCCCGCGGTAGTGCCAGAGCAGGTTGTTCTCGGGGTCGGCGTCCGCGCTCGCCTCGTGGCGGAACGAGGAGGCCATGCGGTACGCCTCCGACGTCATCAGCAGCCGGTGCAGCTCCTTGAAGCTCCAGCCGCGGTCCATGAACTCTACCGCCAGCCAGTCGAGCAGCTCGGGATGCGTCGGCGTATCGCCCATCCGGCCCAGGTTGTCGAGGGTCCGGACGATCCCCCGCCCGAAGTGGTGGTGCCAGATCCGGTTGACCATGACCCGCGCCGTCAGCGGGTTGTCGCGCGACGCGATCCACTCGGCGAGGGCCAGGCGCCGGCCGGACGTCCGCCCGTCGGGGCGCGGGATCTCCGTCGGCGGATCGCCGTAGGTGGCCGCGGTCAGAAAGCCGGGCGACATCGGCGAGCCGGGGCTGAACGGGTCGCCGCGGATCAGGAAGTAGTTGGGCGGAGCCTGGTAGGCGGGCCCCCCTTCCTCGTACAGGTAGGTGCCGTCGACGTCGGGCGGCGTCCGGCATTCCGGACAGCCGATCACCTGGTCGCCCGGGCCGTCCGGCGCGAAGCGGTAGTCGCCGTCGGTGACGATGTGCGCCATCGCCGGCGTGGGCGGCCGCTGGTCCTCCAGCGCCGCGATCTCCGCGTTCAACTCGTCCACCCGCGCGTTGTCCTCCGGGGTCAGCGCGGCGGCGACTTGCGCGCGCGGCGGGTTGATGGTGAGCACCTGCGTGGCGAGGAGCTGTTCGCCCGGGGTCCGCTCGGCCTCCGGCTTGAAGGCCGCCGCCTGCACGTTCTCCGGGAAGCGCTCCCGGATCATCTGCGCGCGGAGCTCCTCGCGGTACGGCGTCTCGATCGCGTCCACGTCGTCGCGCAACGGCTGCTGCCGATCGTCGACGTCCCGCATCGCGGCGAAGTAGGCGTCCGCCTCGTCGCGGTCGAGCAGCGGGTAGTCGATCTCGACGTAGCCGAAGATCGCCGCCTGCATGCTGTAGTAGTCCTTCTGCAGGATCGGGTCGAACTTGTGGTCGTGGCAGCGGGCGCAGTGGACCGTCATGCCGAGGACGCCCCGTCCAACGGTCGCCAGCATGTCGTCCAGGTAGTCGTGGCGGCGCTCCGGGTTGTCCTTCTCGCGGAAGTTGACGCGCGGGCCGGACCGCAGGAAGCCGGTGGCGATGCGCGTCTCGTCCGTGACGTGATCCAGCTCGTCGCCCGCCATCTGCTCGCGCAGGAACTGGTTGTACGGCTTGTCGTCGTTGAACGCGTCGATGACGTAGTCGCGGTAGCGCCACATGTTCAGGCGGACGTAGTCTTGCTCGAACCCGTCGGTGTCGGCGTAGCGCGCCACGTCCAGCCAGTGCCGGCCCCAGCGCTCGCCGTAGTGGGACGAGTCGAGCAGCTTGTCGATCAGCCGCTCCCAGGCGCCGCGCTCGGTGTCGGCCAGGAACTCCTCCACCTGCTCGAGGGTGGGCGGCAGGCCGATCAGGTCGAGGTAGGCGCGCCGCAGCAGCGTGAGGCGATCGGCCCGCGGTGCGGCGGTGGCGCCGGCGTCCTGTCGGGAGGCTTCGAGGAAGCGGTCGATCGGGTGGTCGAACGTCTTCGAGGCCGGCACCGGTGCCTGCTCCGGGTGCTGGAACGCCCAGTAGTCGCGGGCGCCCGGCGGCAGCGCGTCGTTCTCCAGCGCGGCCAGCGCGTCGGCGGCGACCGTCACCTCGCCGGCGTCCCAGTGGGCCCCCTCGTCGATCCAGGTGCGGACCGCGACGAGCTCCGCGTCGCTCAGCGGATCGCCGCTCATCGGCATGAAGGGCTGATCGAGGCCCGCCACCATCCGGAACAGGCGGCTGTCCTCGGCCCGGCCGGGCACGATGGCCGGACCCTTCGCGCCGCCCTCGAGCGCGCCCTCGCGCGAGCTCAGATCGAGGTCGGAGAGCTGCGCCGCCTCGCCGTGGCAGTTCCAGCAGCTCCTCTCCATGATCGGGCGGATGTGATCGGTGAAGTTGATCGGCTCGGTCTGGGCGCCGGCGGTTGCCGCCAAGCCCAGAACGACCGCGAGTGTCACGCCGAACAGGACGGATGGTGTTGCGCTACGCATCATTCCCTCGTCAGTTCCGTTTACTTCGCCGGCGACGGCAGCTTGTCCAGGTAGTCCCGATCTTCTTCGTACCGCGCGTTGTGCAGGATGTTGCGCAGGCCGTGGTTGCCCTCGTGGCAGGCGTACTCGTAGAGCACCTGCTCGGGGTCGGTCTTGGTCATCGGGACCAGCGCGGTCCACGAGCTCGTCCAGGTGGCCGGGTCCGCCATGGTGATCTCGAAGTGGACCGTGTCCGGGCCGACGCGCGTGAACCGTTCCACCAGCCGCAACGTCTCGGTCGAGCCGCGGAAGGCGCTCTTCGGCGAGAAGTTGACGGTCTCGACCACCAGCGTGTCGCCGTCGTAGTACCCGCGCGAGTCGCCGTGCCACTGCGGCAGGTCCGCCGACAGGTGCGGGCGCCCGTCCAGCGGGACGATGCGCGCGTCGTGGATCATCTCCGAGACGATCGCCACGTGGGTCGGCGTCTGCAGGATCTGGTAGTTGTTGTTGTAGGCGCCCGGCAGCCGCGGCATGCCGAAGGTGATGCAGCGCTCGGTCAGCCCGCGGTAGTCCGCCCCGTCTCCGCCGTACAGCCGCCGCCGCTCGGAGCGCGCCGCCGCACGCTGCTTCGCGTCCTCGGTCACCGCCGGGAGCCGGCCGTCGGGCGGATCCACGATCAACGACGTCCGCCGGTCCTCGGTCAGCGCCCGCCCGTAGTCCAGCCACCACTTCGCATGCACGCTCGGTGCGCGGTCGTAGTCGTCCAGCCGCTCGTTCTCCCGCTGCTCGTACGCCGCCGCTTCCGCGGCGGTCAGCGTCTCCTTGCCGGCCAGCTCGCGCGGGCGCTCCAGCGGCGTCATCGTGCGGTAGTCCCAGACGCCCTGCAGGTCGGGCGCGCCCCACGGCGTGCGGGGAACCGCCCAGTCAGCGGCCGGCGCGGTCTCGACGTTCTCCGCCGCGGCGGATTGCGCTGCCGCTCCCGCCGGAAAGCCGAGAAACAGGGCCACGCCGATCGCCAGCGTCGGTATCGTCACTGTGCACGCCCGCCGCATGCAGTCCCTCCTGAAGGGGTGTCCTCGAACAAACCGTAACAATAGCACCATGCGGGGCCGGATCGACAGCGAATTCCGGCGAGCCCTCATCCTTCCTGGCCTGCGATCGGGTGGACGTGCCGGGGCAGGTCCTGCGCCACCGATGCCGGCCCATCACCGAGCGGGATCCGTCCCCCCGGCAATCGTCCGGCTGGCGACGATCGCGAGATGACGCCGGAGAGCGTCGGCGGAGTCGAAGGCCTTGAACCGCCAGGCGTCGATGTCGGCAATACCGATGCGAGCGGCCTTCCGCAAGGCGGTCAACCTGGCTTCGTCCTCAGCCTGCCGCGATCGGGTTGACCGGGCTCCCGACGCCGTGCGCCATGTCACGTTCACGCTCGATCGGTCAGCAATGCGCGCCTCACAGCTTCCGGCTCCCGTTCGACCACACGCAGAAGGGTTGCAGCAGGGCCACTGACCCGCCGTGTTCCCTGTTCCCATTTCCGGTAGCCGGAAAGGCTCATGCCCATCAGCGGCGCCATCTGCGCCTGCGTGAGCTTCGCCTGCTTCCGAACCTCGCGGGGCGTCACGGGAGCGTGGACGACCGCGTGGCCCTCGCCCCTGGCATGGGCGAGGGCTTCGTTGAGGGACCGGATCAAGTCGTTGCCGAGCGTGCTCATCTCATCTCCAAGGTTACGTTCAAGGCGGACGAGCTGCGGGAAGACCGGCTCAGAACATCGCGATCGGGTTGACGGGGCTCCCCGTGCCGCGCGCCACCCGCAACGGCAGCGCCTGGAACATGAACTCCCAGCGCCCTTCCTCTGCGCACGCCGCGGCCACCGGCTCGAGCAGCGCGTTGTCGAGCAGCGCCACGCCGAAGTTGAACAGCACGCCGTGGACCGGCCACGGCAGGTCGCTGTCGGCGCGGGCGTCCATCAGGTCCCAACCGAGAAGCGCGACATCGTGGTCGCGGATGAACTCCGCGCAGCTTGGATGCAGCCCCGGGCGCCCGCGGCTGCCGTCGTCCCCGCTCGCCATGTAGGCGGTCCAGCCGCTGTGGACCAGCAGCGCATCCCCCGCTTCGACGCTGACGCCCTGAGCGCTGGCGATCGCTTCGAGCTCGTCGCCGCGCACCGGCTCGTCGATGCCGACGTGCGGCTCGCCGCGGTGGCGCGGGACGTCGATCAGCACGCCCTTGGTGATGATCCCGCCGCTCCAGTGCGTGATGTCGCCGAACTGCGCGCCCTGGGTCGTGATCTCGACGTCCGGATCGTGCCCCTGCCACATCCCGTCGTCGTCCCAGATGTGGCACAGCGCGTCGACGTGCGTGATGGTGGAGCCGTGATAGATGAAGCCGAGGTAGTCCATCACGAAGCCGCCGCCGGGTCCGAGCGAGCTCTTCTGGATGAAGTGCTGCGGCGGCTCGAAGACGCGACTCAGCGAGACGGTTCGGCCGGTGCGCACCAGCCCGGCCGCCGCGGCACGCTTCTCGGGGGTGATGAGGTTGATCGCTCCGACCTGGTCGCCGTCGCCCCAGCGGCCCCAGTTGCGCCGGTCGCGGTACATGGCCGCGTAGTCGGTTCCACTACCGGATTGCATCCCCGACGGAGCCGTTGCCGGATGCGCCGCGGCTCGCCGGGCGCGGGCCGCTTGCCGGGCGAGAAGCTCCGGGGGAGAGAACGTCGCGGGCGCGGCGCTCGCTGCTGCTGCCGCCGACTCGCCTGTCCCGGCCAGGGTCCGACTGGGATGTACGAAGGCGGCGCCGCCCATTGCGGCCGCGTGCATCAGAAATCGACGTCGTGAAGAAGCCATTTCGATCCTCCCGTTCCGGTTCATGCCGCGCCGCCGTCGGCGGTGTGGCTCAGTGGCGTCGATCTGCTTGGCGAGGCGTCGCTGAACCACTCGGTCGAGGGCGCGGAACACGCGCGCCGCAGACGGAACCAGCTCGACGCGGTGCATCGCGGCTCGATTCGGCGGCTGATCTCGGGTGAGCAGCGAGAGCTGCTACCCGGAGTTCAGATGTCCAGGTCGCGCTTCAACGCGGACCACGCGATGCGCCCCCGCTCCTTGCCAGCTTTCGCGGCGGCCTCGTTGTCGAGTTGATCCTCGATCTGCCGGAGAAGCTCCAAGTCTTCGATCGGCACGAGTGCCGCAACGCTCTTTCCGTGTCGATCCAGGATGATGCGTTCGCCACCCTCGGCGACACGGTCGAGCGTGGCCGCGAACGCGTCCCGTACCGAGCTTGCAGTGAGTCTCGTCATGCGAGCGCCTCGACCTGATAGGCGAGCACGTCGAGCGCCTCTTCGTTCGACTTCACGTCACCATCATACCGCCGCGCCCAACTCGACTGCGACGTCGCCAGTTGCCCCTCCGATCGCTCTACGGCAGCGCCAGCGCGATCAGCTCCGGCACGTCCCCGCCGATGGTCAGCGCGATGTACTGCTTCCCCTCGTACAGGTAGGTCATCGGCGTTCCGATGGCGCCGGACGGGAGGTCGATCGAGCCGACGATCGCGCCGGTCGCCTTGTCGCGCGCCACGAGCCGCGGGCCGCCGTCCGAGCCGCCGGCCGACAGCGCACTGATCAGCAGCGTCTTCGTCAGCACCGGTCCGCCGCGTCCCTCGCCTCCGAGCGGCGGCAGGTCCAGGTCGCGCAGCAGCGGGTGGTTGCGGTAGCGATCCCCGTCGCCGTTCGGCTGCATCCAGGCGTGGTCGCCGGCGTTGAGGTCGATGGCGGTCATCCGCGAGTAGGGCGGCTTGAGCAGCGGCAGGCCCTGCGGCATGGTCGGCTGGGTTCCGCTGTCGAAGTCCGCCTGCGTGTAGCGCAGGTTGCCGCCCTCCGCCGGGTCGGGCGTGTAGTACTTGATGACCGAGAACGAGTTCCTGGACGGCACGTAGAGCAGGCCGGTCTCGGGGTCCGCCGCCGCGCCGCCCCAGGTCGCGCCGCCGGCGATGTGGGGCCGCTGGATGGTGCCCTGCAGCCCGCCGTCCACGCTCAGCATCGGGGGCGTGAAGAGCGGCCCGAGCCGGAAGTTCTCGACCGCCTCGACCGCCAGCGCCCGGATCTCGGGAGTGAAGTCGACCAGGTCGTCGATGTCGATGCCCTGGTACTCGAACGGCGGCGGCCTGGTCGGAAACGGCTGCGTGGGCGACAACACCTCGCCCTCGAGGTCGGTGTCGGTCTCCACCGTACGCTCTTCGATCGGCCACACCGGCTCGCCGGTGGCGCGATCGAAGACGTAGGTGAAGCCCTGCTTGCTGACCTGCGCGAGCGCCTTGATCGGGCGGCCGTCGACCTCGATGTCGATGAGAGTCGGCGCGGCGGGGAAGTCGTAGTCCCAGACGCCGTGGTGGACCGCCTGGAAGTGCCAGACCCGCTGTCCCGTCTCGGCGTCGACGGCGACGATGCTCTCGGCGAACAGGTTGTCGCCGAGGCGGTGGCCGCCGTAGTAGTCGCTGGTCGGGGTGCCGGTCGGCAGGTAGACGTAGCCGAGCTCGTCGTCGGCGGTGAGCGGGGGCCAGATGTTGGCGTTGCCCGAGTAGCGCCACGACTCGTTCAGCCACGTGTCGGCGCCGAAGTCATCGGCCTGCGGGACGGTGCGGAACACCCACCGGACGTCGCCGGTCCGCGCGTCGATCCCCTTGACCCAGCCGGGCGGCGCCTCCCTGCGGACGACGAAGTCCGAGATGATCGTCGGCGTGACGACCACGTCGCGGGTGATGACCGGCGGCGAGGCGACCCCCACCAGGTTGCGGCCCTGGTAGTTGGTCGCGCCGCGCTCGGCCCGCGGCACGCCCTCCATCAGGTCGACCCGGCCGTTGTCGCCGAAGTCGCGCACCGGCTCCCCGGTGCGGGCGTCGACCGCGATCAGGTACGCCTCGCTCGTGCCCCAGAAGATGCGGGCGTCGTCGCCGTCGCTCCACCAGGCGAGGCCGCGCGACCGGTAGGAGTGCGTCGGGTCGCCGGCCAGGTAGGCCTGCGGGTCGTGCACCCAGAGGGTCTCGCCGGTGCCGGCGTCGACCGCCGCCGCCTGGTAGAGGGCCGTGGTCAGGTAGAGCACCCCGTCGATCATCAGCGGCGTCGCTTGCAGGCCGCGGATGGAGATCGGCCGGTCGTCCTCGCTCTCCCGCAGCGCTTCCAGGTCCACCTGGCCGTCGGCGGACTGCCAGCGCCAGACGATGCGCAGATCGTCGAAGTTGCCGGCGTCGATCTGGTCGAGCGGGGAGTACTTGGTGCTGCCGTTGTCGCCGGCGTAGCTGCGCCACTCGCCGTCGACGGCGCCGTACTGCGCGGCGGCGGGCTGGGCCGAGAGAACGAGCGCGGCGGCGACGGCGACGAAACCTGTGTGTCGAGGGGACATGGGATCCTCCAGTGAATGCCGCACGGCCGGCTACTGTTTATCGGTCGCAGGCGACGCAGGCGTCGGCCAGGATCCGCCGGCGCTGCATGCGGCTATCGTATATTGCGCGGATGTACGAGATGAGACGAATCCGAATCGCGGCGCGGGTGCTTGCGGCGGCCGTCATGAGCATGGCAGCGGATCCGGCGCAGGCGCAGGAGCCGGTCGACCTGCTGCTGCACAACGGCAAGGTGTTCACCGCCGACGCCCTGCTCTCCACCTACTCGTCGGTGGCGGTGCGCGACGGTCGCATCGTGGCGCTCGGTTGGGACGAGCTGGCCGACCGGTACGACGCCGGTCGCACCATCGACCTCGCCGGGCGGCTGGTGCTGCCCGGATTCATCGACACGCATATCCACATTCGCGGGAATCCCGCCCGCTGGGTCGATCTGGCGGGGCTGGAGAACCTCGCCGAGCTGAAGGCGCGGGTCACGCGCAAGGCGGAGCAGCTCGGAGCAGGCGAGTGGATCACCGGCTACGGCTGGTCGGAGGACGAGCTGGCGGAGCAGCGCCGGCCGTTCCGCTGGGATCTGGACGACGCGGCGCCGGCCAACCCGGTCGTGCTGACCCGCGCCGGCGGGCACAGCTCCGTGGCGAGCTCGCTGGCCCTGGAGGCGGCCGGGCTGACCCCGGACACCGAGACGCCGCCGGGCGGCATCATCGAGCTCGACGACCGGGGCCGCATGAACGGCATCCTGCGCGAGGGCGCGCAGGGGCTGGTCAGCCGGTTGGTGCCGGACCCGACCCCGGAGGAACTGCAGACGACCTTCGTGGAGAATCTCCGCGGCCTGCTGCGGCTGGGGATCACGAGCATCATCCACGCCGGGGTCGACATCGCCGGCTACCGCCGGTGGGAGGCGGTCTACGCGGACCACGCGGGTGAGCTGCCGCGGGCCGCGGTGCAGTTTCGGGTGCCGCCGGACCCGCAACGGGCGATCGACATGCTGGACCGTTTCGGCCGCCGGACGGGCGATGGCGACGAGTGGCTGCGGGTCGGACCGATGAAGTTCTTCGTCGACGGCGGCTACACCGGCGCCGCCGCCTGGACCCTCGAGCCCTACAAGGGGCAGCCCGACTACTACGGCAGCGGTCCGCTGATCGACGAGGCGGGGCTGGCGGCGATCTCCCGCGCGGCCCATGAGCGGGGCTGGCAGATGGGCTTCCACACCATCGGCGACGCGGCCATCGCCATGACCGTCGACGTCTGGGCCCGCATGCTGCAGGCATCGCCCCGCGCCGACCACCGCCACTACCTGAATCACTTCACGGTCCGGCCGCCGGCCGAGACGATGCAGAAGATGGCGACCTGGAACATCCACGTCGCGCAGCAGCCCAACTTCACCTACACGCTCGAGGGACGCTACGCCGAGCACCTCGACGGCGAGCGCTACGCGACCAACAACCCGCTGCGGTCGCCCATGCGGCACGGGGTCTTCGTGGCGCTGGGCAGCGACATCCTGCCGATCGGGCCCATGGTGGGGCTGCAGGCCGCCGTGACCCGGCGGGGGATGAGCGGCGCGGTGGTCGGTCCCGGCGAGGCCCTGACCATGCCCGAGGCCATCGTCGGCTACACCCGGCTGGCCGCCCACCTGACCTTCGAGGAGAACGAGAAGGGCAGCCTGGAGGTCGGCAAGCTGGCCGACATGGTGGTCCTGTCGCAGGACTTGCTGACCATCGACCCGGCGCAGACCATGGACACCGAGGTCGACCTGACCGTGCTCGGCGGCCGGGTGGTCCACGAGCGGTAGCAGGCCGTGGCGAAATCCCGCGCCGTCCCGCGACCGGCGAGACGTCCGCCTGACGTCGCGCGGCCGGCCCGCGCCAATGGCCGCCGAGATGCCTGACCCACCGGTCCACCTCCGGAAGCTGCTCGGCCGCGGCGACGTGCTGGCCATCGCCTTCGGCGCGATGGTCGGCTGGAGCTGGGTTGTCCTCGCCGGCGAGATGATCGTCCGGGCGGGTGCGGTCGGCTCGATTCTGGCGTTCGGCGCGGGTGCGGTGATGGTCTGGCTCGTCGGGCTCACCTACGCCGAGCTGTCGTCCGCCCTCTCGCGCGCCGGCGGCGAGCTCAGCTTCACCTTCGTGGCGCTCGGACCGGCCGGGGCGTTCGTCTGCGGCTGGACGCTGGTGCTTGCCTACGTGGCGGTCTGCGCCTTCGAGGCGGTCGCCCTGCCGACCGTCGTCAGCTACCTGGTCCCCGGCGGCTTCGAGGCCGGCAGCCTCTACACCGTGGCCGGCTGGGAGGTGCACGCGACCTGGGTGCTCGCCGGCGTGGCGGGCGCCGTCGTGATCGGCGTCGTCAACTACCGCGGCATCCGCTTCGCCGCCTTCGCGCAGCGTCTCGCCGTCGGCAGCCTCCTTCTGGTGGGGCTGGCGTTCTTCCTGCCGGGCACGGTGCGCGGCGACACGGCCAACCTGGTCCCCTGGATCACGAGCTGGGAAGGGGTGCTGCGGGTCGTGATCATGACCCCGTTCCTCTACGTCGGCTTCGACGTCATCCCGCAGCTCGCCGAGGAGATCGACGTCCCGTTCCGCACCATCGGCCGCATCATCGTGCTGTCGATCATCATGGCGCTCGGTTGGTACGGCCTCGTGCAGTGGACGGTGGGCCTGTCGCTGGATCCCGCGACGCTGGCCGGGCGGGCGCTGCCGACCGCCGATGCCATGAGCGCGGTCTACGGCAGCCTCTGGGCCGGGCGCGTGCTGGTAGTGGGCGGTGCGTTCGGCATCCTCACGAGCTGGAACGCGTTCTTTCTCGGCGCTTCCCGGCTGCTGTTCGCGATGGCCCGCGGCGGCATGCTGCCGGCCGTCTTCGCACGCCTGCACCCGCGCCACGGGTCGCCGGTGGCGGTGGTCGCGGTGCTGACCGGCATCACCGTCGTCGCCCCGTTCTTCGGACGGCCCGCGCTGGTGTGGCTGGTCGACGCCGGCTCGCTGGCGACGGTGGTCGCCTACCTGCTGGTGGCGGTGGCGTTTCTCGTCATCCGGCGCCGGTACCCGGACCTGCCGCGTCCGTATCGGGTCGCGGCGCCGTTACTGGTCGGCTGGCTCGCGGTGGCGGCCACGGTATTCTTCATCCTGCTCTACCTGCCGGGCAGCCCGTCGGCGCTCGTCTGGCCGGAGGAGTGGGCCATCGTGCTGCTGTGGACGGGGCTGGGCGCCGCGCTGGCCGTGGGGATGCGAGGCCGGACGGCGGCGCTGGACGCCGGGACACAGGCGCGGATGATTCTCGGCGAGCATGCGGGTCTGCTCCGATCCGGGCATCGTGGTTCAGAACTCGATTGACGATTCACTCCTCGAGCGACCTCGACCGTCTCCTGCGGGGACCTCCCGCATCGCTTGGACCGGGTCGCCTTTGGTCCAATGGGCCGCAGGGGGCCTGTACTACGACCCTGCTGCTTCGGTCGTCGTATACTGCTATCCGGGGTAGCGTGCGGATGGATTGTCGAGGAGCCTGGAATGCTCAAGGAGTTTCGCGTCGATAACTTCAAGTCTCTGATAAACGGCATATTCCGGCCGCAGGGAATGAATCTGCTGCTCGGCTTGAACAACTCCGGTAAGACGAGTCTGTGTCAGGCTCTGCAGTTCGTCTCCGGGAGTGCATTGGCGCCGCTCGACAGGTGTGCGGATGCGGTTGCGCGTGGGCGGTTCGGCATGACCAATTTCGCCCTTGACAAGTCCACAGTAGACTTTCATGTCAGAGCTCATGTTCCCCATCTCGACGAGGAGCTGATGTTCGAGTACGAGTTGACTATTTCGCCCCCGCAGAACGGATTCATGGAAGCGGCAGTCGGGCTGACCCGCGAGCTCCTGAGCGTTACAGGAGGAGCGTTCGCGAAGAAAACGATTCTGTTGGAGAACCGCGCGGGTAGGATTCGGATTCTCGATGAGCCGGAGTTCATGCGAGCGCGTCGTTCCGAGCCGGGACATGGTGGTGGCCTTGAGCCGTATCGCGAAACGAGTGCGCCGACCGACGCGACGATGCTGCAGCGGATATATGACGAGGAATCGAATCCGCGGGCCGTCCAATTCAAGCGCTACCTGGCTGGTTGGAGCTACTACGATCTCTCGTCGGCCTCCATGAGGGGGGCTGTCTACAAGCCCGGCTCTTTCGTTCTCGATTCCGATGGAGAGAACCTTGCCTCGGTGTTGTTCATGCTCAAGAGCGGCAGGGAGCGGGACTACCGCAGACTTCTGGAGGTCATCCGGAAGATCGAGCCGCGCCTCGATCTGATCAACTTCATGGGCTCCGAAAAGAACGTGTTCATGTTCTTCGAGGACTCGGACGGGAACTCCGTGCCCGCTGTGAATGCATCGAGTGGAACCTTGCGTTTTCTTGCGATGGCGTACGTCCTGTTGATACAACCCACGGACAACCTGTCTCCCCTGTATATGCTCGAGGAGCCGGAGAACGGGATCCATGTCAGTTTTCTGAAGACCCTGATCGAGATGGTCGATTCGTCCCCCGGCCGACCACAACTCGTCTTCACGTCTCACGCTCCCTACTTCATCGATCTCTTCGATTCGCACCTGGACGGCGTGTTCGTGCTCAATCGAGATCGGGCCCACACGTCCATCACACAACCGGACATCGAGGCGGCCAGGGCGCGGCTCGGAGACTTTCCGCTGGGAGAGCAGCATTTTCGGGAGATGCTGTGATGAAGATCGGGTATTACGTACAGGGCGATACGGATGAGGCTGTAGTCTGGGGCCTCGCAAGGCGCTGGTGTCCCGATGCCAAGCTGGCTGCGCCCCGATTTCGGGGCGCGTCGCGTGAATCTTTCAGGCGGGAGCTCCGCAAATCGTTGATCGACCTGAAGACCGCCAAGGAGTGCGACTTCGTGGTTGTTCTGACGGACGCCGACGCGAACCGCTGGCGGGATGTCAAGAAGCGTGAGTCGGCGAAGATTCCAAAGGCGTACGGGCACGCGACCCTGTTTGGCGTGGCTGATCGGAACGTCGAATGCTGGCTGGCGACCGTGCGGGACGCGCTTGCTGACGAGCTCGGGTGCCGGCAGGAAGAAATCCCGGTCGATAATCCGTCACGCTTCATCAAACAGCGTTTCGGCTTGAGCACTCGGAGTGTGAAGGAGGATGCAAAGGCACGGATTCGCGACTACGTGGCGCGGGCGACCTTGAGTTCATGGATCGAAGGCTCGGATTCCTTCGAAGACTTCTACGCCGACGCCCGACGTTTGGCCATTCGGATCGGCTGCCGGTTTCCGAACGAGTTGGAGAACTGAACGGCGTCCATTGCACCCGCGGCGCCGCCCTTGTTCCGGCAGCGAGAACGCGACCAGTTCCGGCACCTTGCCGCCGACCGTCAGCGGCGCGGGGGATGTCCGCCATCAGATCGCGGCACCCGATCCGGCGCGGCTGCTACACTCGCGGGATGAAGTCGGTCGCGTCGGTTCTCCGGGCAGGCGATGCCGCCGCCGTGCGCGAGCTGTCGCCCTCGGAGCGTCTGGAGCTTGCGTTCCGCCTGGGCGACGAGGACCTCGAATCGTTCCGGGCCACGCACGGTCTCGACCGGCGGACCGCGATTCGACTGCTGGAACGGAGGCGACAGGCCACTCGCCAACCCAGCGCATGCCTCGAACGGCTCATCGGGTGAGCCAGATCGAACGGGTCGCCGCGATTCTCGATCAAGCGGCCGCGCGATATGCGCTGATCGGCGCTGCCGCCATGGCGGCTCACGGCGTCGGCCGGTCGACCCGTGACGTCGACCTGCTGACGCTGTCCACCGTCTGGATCGATGCCCACGGCAGACCGAACCACCCGCGCAGTTCTCAGGACGTGGCGGAGCGCGTCGCCTCCAGGCCGCCGACCACGGCGTCGGTGATCGTGTCCACGCCCACCCCGTTGGTCACCTGGGCGAACACCAACGGGCCATCCCCCCGCATGCGCCGCGAGTCTCGGGCCATGACGTCGAGGTCGGCGCCGACGAGCGAGGCGAGGTCGGTCTTGTTGATGACGAGCAGATCGGACTGCGTGATGCCGGGTCCGCCCTTGCGGGGGATCTTGTCGCCGCCGGACACGTCGATGACGTAGATCGTGAAGTCCGCGAGATCGCGACTGAACTGGGCGGCCAGATTGTCCCCGCCGCTCTCGACGAACAGCAGCTCGGGCTGCACCTTCCCCATCAGTTGGGCCAGTGCGTCCAGGTTCTGGCTGACGTCGTCGCGGACCGCGGTGTGCGGGCAACCCCCGGTCTCGACGGCGGTGATGCGGTGCGTCTCCAGGGCCTGGTGGCGCACCAGGAACTCGCCGTCCTCCCTGGTGAAGATGTCGTTCGTCACGACGGCGAGGCTGTAGCGGTCGCGGAGCTTGCGGCACAGCGCGAGGAGCAGCGCCGTCTTGCCGCTGCCGACGGGCCCGCCGATGCCGACCGTGAACGCGCGCTGCCGGTAGTCGCGGACATGCGGCGCGTCCCGATCCGCGAAGAGGCCGGGTGCGGTCGGATCGCGCCCGGACGGGTCATGGTGGTAGCAGGGGTGGTTGAGCATGTCGTGCATTGCGGCTTCACTTTCTCGACGCAGCGCTGAAATGGTCTGTGCCCCGCGTCGTTCATGACTGGAAGAGTCGTGAGTACAGGCGGTCGTGCGCTCCCTGCAGCAGATCGATGACCGGCGCCGTCTGACAGATGTCCTCGGCCGCGAGTCCGCCGCACTGCTCGAGCGTTGCGTCGAGGGACGCCGCGGCGTCGTGCTGCATCCGCTGCGCTCGATAGCTGCCGGCGATACCCAGCCGCACCGCCGCCGACAGGATGCCGCGGGCGGCGCCGTAGAGGACCGCCTTCTGCGCCGTCGCATGCGACAGCCCGATGGTTCGCAAGACGACGCCCGAGAGCGGCGCCACGTGCGCCCATCCCGCCTCGGACCGCGCCTGCAGGTCGGTCATCGCGGGCGAGGGCCAGACCCGGGCGGCGGTGGCGACCAGCGTGCGTCCCTGCACCCGGCTGGCCCGGTTGGCCACGCTGTTCGTGAGAAATGCCTGGGTCAAGGCGTCGAGCTCCGCCAGCCGCTCCGGCTGCCGATAGGCCGAGTTCATGAGCGGCAGCACGCTCCATCCCGTCTGCCGAATCGACTCCGTCAGAAACTGCCGCAACGCCGCCTCGCCGTCCACGTGGCCGGCCTGCCACGCCGCTTCGAGGCCCCAGGAGTGCGCGAACACGCCGACCGGAAACGCCGAGTCCACGACCTGCCACGCGAGCCAGTCCGACATGCCGCGATCAGAACAGGCAATACCGCTGGGCGAGCGGCAGCACCGCGGCCGCCGCGGCCGACAACGCCTCGCCGTCGGCGGTGACGACGTAGGTTTCCGGGTCGACCTGAATGCGCGGCAGCGCGTCGTTGAGCTTCATGTCCCGCTTGCCGATGGTGCGGCACCCGCGCACCGCCGACAGGCCCTTCGTGAGTCCGTAGCCCTCGACCGTCCCTTCCTGCAGCGACAGGCCGGAGACGAACGCCAGCGACGTCGCGCCGGTCGCCCGGCCATAGGCGCCGAACATCGGGCGCATCAACTGGGGCTGCGGCGTGGGAATCGACGCGTTGGCGTCGCCCATCTGCGCCCAGGCGATGAACCCGCCCTTGAGCACCAGCTCCGGCTTCACGCCGAAGAACGCCGGCTTCCACAGCACCAGGTCGGCCAGCTTGCCCACCTCGACCGAGCCCACATCGTGCGCGATGCCGTGCGCGATCGCGGGGTTCACCGTGTACTTGGCCACGTAGCGGCGGATCCGCAGGTTGTCGTTGTCGCCCTGTTCGGCATCCAGACGGCCGCGCTCGGTCCGCATCTTGTCGGCGGTCTGCCACGTGCGGGTGATGACCTCTCCCACGCGTCCCATGGCCTGGCTGTCGCTGGCCATGATGCTGATGGCCCCGAGGTCGTGCAGCACGTCCTCGGCCGCTATCGTCTGCCCGCGAATCCGGCTCTCCGCGAACGCGACGTCCTCCGGCGTGTTCTTGTCGAGATGGTGGCAGACCATGAGCATGTCGAGATGCTCGTCGAGCGTGTTGACCGTATACGGCCGCGTCGGATTGGTGGAGCTCGGCAGCACGTTCGGCTCGCCGCACACGCGGATGATGTCCGGAGCGTGCCCTCCCCCGGCGCCCTCGGTGTGGTAGGTGTGGATCGTACGGCCCTTGAACGCCTCCATCGAGGCGTCCACGAACCCCGATTCGTTCAGCGTGTCGGTGTGAATCGCGACCTGGACGTCGAAGCCGTCCGCCACGGTGAGGCAGCAGTCGATGGTGGCCGGCGTCGAGCCCCAGTCCTCGTGCAGCTTCAGGCCGACGGCGCCGCTCCGGATCTGCTCTGCGAGTCCCTGCGGCAGGGACGTGTTGCCCTTGCCCAGAAAGCCGAAGTTCATCGGCAGGGGATCGTTCGCCTGCAGCATCAGCTCGATGTGCCGGCTGCCCGGCGTGCACGTGGTCGCCTTGGTGCCGGTGGCCGGTCCGGTTCCGCCGCCGATGAACGTCGTCACGCCGCTGGCGACCGCCTCGTAGACCTGCTGGGGGGAGATGAAGTGCACGTGGGCATCGATGGCGCCCGCGGTCAGGATCAATCCCTCGCCGGCGATGGCCTCGGTGGTCACCCCCACGACGAGGTCGTCGCTCACGCCCGCCATGACGTCCGGGTTGCCCGCCTTGCCGATGCCCGCGATCCGGCCGTTCTTGATGCCGACGTCCGCCTTGCGGATGCCGGTCCAGTCGACGATCAGGGCGTTGGTGATCACGCAATCGAGGGCACGCTCGTCCGACACCCCCGCCGCCTGTCCCATGCCGTCGCGCAAAACCTTGCCGCCGCCGAACTTGCACTCGTCGCCGTAGACGGTCGCGTCCTGCTCGACCTTCGCCACGAGGCCCGTGTCGCCCAGACGCAGCCGGTCGCCGCTGGTCGGTCCGTAGAGGTCCGCGTAGTGCCGCCGGTCGATACGATGCGCCATGGCTACTCCCAGCTCCCCAGATCGCGCGTCTCGTCGACCGGGCCGCTCGCCCACGCGTTCCCGCCGCGGATGACCCGTGCGCCGGCAATCGGCACCAGCGTGGCCGTCCTGCGCTCTCCGGGCTCGAAGCGGACCGCGGTGCCCGCGGGAATGTCCAGGCGGCGCCCGTAGGCCGCCCGCCGGTCGAAGACGAGCGCCCGATTGGTCTCGAAGAAGTGATAGTGGCTGCCGACCTGAATCGGCCGGTCGCCGGTGTTCGCGATGCTCAGGTCGATGGCCGCGCGGCCGTCGTTCAGCGTGATCTGCCCGTCGCCGGGCAGGACCTCGCCCGGGGCGCCCGCCAGGGCCGCCGCCGGCCGGCCGACCGCCGGCTCCATCCCGCGGGGCGCGAGAAAGCTCCCGTAGAGCGCCAGCTCGTGGTCGCCGTGCTCCGCCACGATGGGGTGGTGGACGGTCACCAGCTTCGTGCCGTCGGGGAACGTGCCTTCGACCTGCACCTCGTCCACCATGTCGCCGATTCCGTCGAGGACGTCGTCGGTCCCCAGGAAGCGGCGCCCGAGGTCCATCAGCTCGGCCACCGAGCGGCCGTCCCGAATGAACTCCAATAGCTGCGTCGCGATGAGCGCCACCGCCTCCACGTAGTTCAGCCTGAGACCGCGGGCAAGCCGTTTCTGCGCAAGAAAACCGGCCTGGTGCAGGATCAGCTTGTCGACCTCGCGGGGTGTCAGGTGCATGTCGTTACCATTTCCGCGCCCACGGGCTGTCACCGAGGAGCCGGGGCACAAAGCCGAGGAAATCCCGCAACGTCCGGTCGACGTCCTCGACCGTGCGACCCGCGATGCGCAGGACGCAACCCGCGTCGCCGACGGGTGCGGCCGCGACGAGCCGGTCGGCCCGCCGTCCGACGGGCTCCTCCTGCACGCGGGCGTCGAGTCGCTCGATCTCCTCCTTGAGACCGGCGCCGATCAACACGGCTACGGCCAGCACGTCGTACCGGCCGAAGCGGGTCGCCAGCCGGCCGTCCGCCGCGCGCAGGGCCAGCGCGTCGTGCACCACGAGGCGCCCTTCGAGGTAGACGGCGGTGCGGCTGACGTACTCGTCGAAGACCCAACGCTCGCCCGACTCCCGCCGGCCCGACGTGACCTGGTCGAGGAGGACGAGTCCGCCTCCCGCGGCGATGGTTACCCGCTGCGTCTGACGATAGCGCGACCCGGCGAAGCAGACGACGGCGTCCGGGGCGACCACGAGCAGGCCGTTCTCCCCGACGTCGGCGTCGAGCGCCGCCCGGGTCCCGCGCGGCGAGCGGTAGACCTTGGTGGCGGACTGCGTCGACAGGAACGCGGTGGCGCCGCTCCCGACGGACGCCTGCACGGCGACGTCGTCGCCGTCGACCAAGCCGCCGCCGTGACTCGACGTGTAGATCCAGGCGGCATGACCATGGTTCTTCGGCGTCAGCAGGCGTAGCGGGCTCGTCGCGTACGCCCGGCACACCACACTGCGCCCGCGGGCCTGCACGACGGCGACCCGCCCGCGCCCGGGTTGTCTTGCGATCCCTGCATCCGGCGGCGAGGCGGGCGGCGGCGCGACGGCGGGGCCGAGACTAGACGGTGAGGTGCTCGCGGATGTCATCGTCGCTCAACTCGTCGATCGCCCCGCCGGCCACCGCGCGCCCCTTGTCCAGGATGCGGAACTCGCTGGCCACGCGCCGGGCGAACGGCAGCTTCTGCTCGACCAGCAGCACGGTCACGCCGGCTTCGCGGTTGAGCGTCAGGATGATATCGCCGATCTCGTGGACGATGTTCGGCTGGATCCCCTCCGTGGGCTCGTCCAGAATGAGCAGCCTGGGCTCGAGCACCAGCGCCCGTCCGATCGCAAGCTGCTGTTGCTGGCCTCCCGACAGGTCGCCTCCGCGGCGCTGGAGCATCTGCTTCAGCACCGGAAACAGCTCGAACACGCGCGCCGGAATTCCCCGGCCGCCGTCCCTCCGCGCCGCCAGTCCGATCCGCAGGTTCTCCTCGACGGTGAGCTGCGGGAAGATCTCGCGCCCCTGGGGCACATAGCCGATGCCCAGCCGCGCCCGGCTCTCCGTGGAACGCGCGAGCAGGTCGGCGTCGTCGAACGCGATCGTGCCCGACGTCACCGGAATCAGCCCCATGACGCACTTGAGCAACGTGGTCTTGCCCATGCCGTTGCGTCCCATCAGGCACAGGCGCGCGCCCGCCGCGACGTCCAGGTCGATGTCCCAGAGCGTGCGGCTGCCGCCGTACGACTGGTTGAGACCTCTGATTCTCAGCAGGCTCATGCGCCGAGGTACACCTCGATGACGCGTGGATCGCTTTGTACGACGTCCATGTCTCCTTCGGCCAGCACCGTTCCCTCGTGCAGGACGGCCACCCGATTGGCGATCGACCGGACGAACTCCATGTCGTGCTCCACGACGATCACCGAGTGCGGGCCGGCGAGCGACAGCAGCAGCTCCCCGGTGCGCTCGGTCTCCTGCGGCGTCATGCCGGCGACCGGCTCGTCCACGAGCAGCAGCTTCGGCTCCTGCATCAGCAGCATGCCGATCTCGAGCCACTGCTTCTGTCCGTGCGCCAGCGTGCCCGCCTGCTGCTCGCGCTTCGACGCCAACCCGGTCGTCTCGAGCACCTCGTCGATGCGCTCGCGGTCCCTGCTCGTCAGACGTGCGAGGAAGGTGCGCCAGAACGACTTCTCGCCGGCCAGGGCGAGCTCCAGGTTCTCGAAGACGGTGAGGAAATCGAAGACGGTCGGCTTCTGAAACTTGCGGCAGATGCCGGCCTGCGCGATCTCCGGCTCGCTCAGCATGAGCAGGTTGATCTGGTTCCCGAACCACACCGTACCCGCGTCGGGCCGGGTCTTGCCGGTGACGACGTCCATCATCGTGGTCTTGCCGGCTCCGTTCGGTCCGATGACGCACAGCAGCTCGCCCGGGTCGACGTGCAGCGTCAGATCGTCGAGCGCCTTGAAGCCGTCGAAGCTGACCGTCACGTTCTGGATGTAGAGCACGTTGCCGCGCAGCACCGACGGTTGCCGCCGCACCGCGGCCTCGCGCTTCTCGCGCCAGGCGTCGCGCCTGCTCACGGATTCGCCGGGACGGCGCTCGTCAGTCATCGTTCCGCCTGAGCATGGGCACGATGCCCGCCAGACCCCGGGGCAGAAAGAGCGTGACGCCCACGAACATCGCACCGAGCGCGTACAGCCAGAGCTCGGGCAGCGCGCCGGTGAAGTACGTCTTCGCGTAGTTCACGAGCACGGCCCCGGCGGCCGCGCCGTACAGCGTCCCCCGGCCCCCGACCGCCACCCAGATCACGACCTCGATGGAGTTGATGGGCTCGAACTCGCTGGGATTGATGATGCCCACCTGCGGCACGTACAGCGCGCCGGCCACGCCGGCCAGCACCGCCGACAGGACAAACACCCAGAGCTTGTAGGCGTCCACGCGGTAGCCGAGAAAACGCGTGCGGTTCTCGGCGTCGCGGATCGCGCGCAGCACGCGCCCGGCGCGCGATCCGAGGACCTCCCGGCAGGTCCAGTAGCTGGCGCCGAGCGCCACGGCCGTCGCGACCAGCAGCGTCGAGCGCGTGGCGTCGCTCTGCAGGTCGAAGCCGAGCAGGTCCTTGAAGTCGGTGAACCCGTTGTTGCCGCCGAACCCCATGTCGTTCCGGAAGAACGCGAGCATCAGGGCGTAGGTGAGCGCCTGCGTCATGATCGACAGATACACGCCGGTGACGCGGGACCGGAACGCCAGCCAGCCGAACCCGAACGCCAGCGCGCCGGGGACCAGCGCCACCATGACGAGCGCGAACCAGAACCAGTCGAAGCCGTACCAGAACCACGGCAGCTCGCTCCAGTTCAGAAACACCATGAAGTCCGGCAGGACCGGGTGCCCGTAGACGCCGCGGGTCCCGATCTGGCGCATGAGGTACATCCCCATCGCATAGCCGCCGAGCGCGAAGAACGCCGCGTGCCCCAGGCTCAGGATGCCGCCGAAGCCCCAGATGAAATCGACCGCGAGCGCGAGGATGGCGTAGCAGAGGTACTTGCCGATGAGGCCGACGGCATAGCTCGACAGGTGGAAGGGCGACGAGTCCGGCACGGCCAGATTGAAGATCGGCGCGAGCAGCGCCACCGCCGCCAGCGACCCCAGAAACAAGACGCTGCCGCGATCCGCGATCGCCGCCGGCAGGCGCGGCGCCGGAACCCTCACCCGCTCTCCGCGGCCCGTCCCGCCTGCGGAAACAGTCCGCGGGGACGGTGCTGGATGAAGAGGATCAGGACGATCAGGACGAGGATCTTGCCCAGCACGGCGCCGGCGAACGGCTCGAGCAGCTTGTTCGCGATGCCCAGCGACATCCCGCCGATGAGCGTGCCCCAGAGGTTGCCGACGCCGCCGAACACGACGACCATGAACGAGTCGACGATGTAGGACTGGCCCAGGTTGGGGCCGACGTTCGTCAACTGCGTCAGGGCCACGCCGGCCACGCCGGCGATCCCGGCGCCGAGTCCGAACGTCATCGCGTCGACCCACTCGGTCCGCACCCCCATGGCGCGGGCCATCACGCGGTTCTGAGAGACCGCGCGGATGTGCAGGCCCAACCGCGTGTACTTGAGCACCGCCAGCACGAGCGCGAACACGATCAGGGCGAACAGGACGATGTACAACCGGTTGTACGTGAGCGAGAACGCGTCGTTGAACCGGAGCGCCCCGCTCATCCACGCCGGCGTGACGACCGCGCGGTTGTTGGCGGAGAAAACGGACCGCACGAGCTGCTGCAGGACGAGGCTCACGCCGAACGTCGCAAGGAGCGTCTCGAGCGGTCGCCCGTAGAGGAACCGGATGACGGTCCGTTCGATGAGCACGCCCGCGGCGCCGGCGACGACGAACGCCGCCGGAACCGCCACCAGCATGGAGACGCCGATGTGGTCCGGCATCCACAGTTGCACGACGTAGGTCGTGTAGGCCCCGAGCATCATCAGCTCGCCGTGGGCCATGTTGATGACGCCCATGACGCCGAAGGTGATGGCCAGGCCGATGGCGACCAGCACCAGGACCGATCCGAGGCTCAGCCCGAAGGCGACGGTCTCGATGACGGAGTACACGTTGCGCATCGAATCGATCTGCCACATCGCGTCGGTCGCCGCGGCGCGGACGTTCTCGTCGGCCTCGACGTGTCCGCCGTCCTCGGTGGTCTCGAGCAATCCCGCCAGCCGGTTGCGGACGACCGGGTTCAGGCGGCCGGCGAGCCGTTCGACGGCCTCGAGGCGCACCTGCGGGTCGTCGTCGTCGAGCGCCGAGATCGACAGCGCCGTCTCGATTTCGTACGCCACGCCGGCGTCGGTCTCCACCGCCGCCCGGCGGCGCAGCAGATCCAGCGTGGCCGCGTCGAGACCGCGCAGCAGCTCCCGCACGGCGTCCAGACGCACGCCGGCGTCGGGACTGGACAGATCGAACCCTGCAACCGTGGCTCGGAGGGCCCTCCGGAGCCGATTGTTGGTGATGATTCGCCGCAGCAGGTCCGGGTCGACCGCCTCGACGGCGGCCAGCGAGACGGGGTCGATCAACTGGTAGGCGTCCAGCCGGTCGTCGTTCGATTCGACGACGAAGACGCCGCCGTCACCCTCGCGCTCGAACAGGCGGTCGTCGAGCAGCGCCGTGAGCACCCCGCGCACGCTGGGATGCCCGGTCGCGAGCAACCGTCCGGCCACCGCCTCCTTCTCGCGGAAGTTGGCGTCGGCGAACTCGGCCACCAGCGCCCGAAAACCGTCGTCGTCGGCTTGCGCCGCCGCCGGGACCGGACACGCGAGGAGGAGGCTCCAGGCGAGCAGCAGACATCCGATCCACCGCCCGCCCGGCGTTTCCTCCCCTATTCGTAGTTCTGTCCCGAGCACACCTGCGTCTCGGTGTTGTAGTTGCCGCAATTCAGGGTCACCCAATCCGCTGCCGTGTCCTCGCTGACCGGCAGATAGTCCGACCAGGCGTCTCCCGGCACGGTGCCGTCGGTCTGCCAGACCACGTCGAACTGCCCGTTCGCCTGCACCTCGCCGATGTACACCGGCTTGGTGATGTGGTGGTTCGGAAGCACCTGCGCCATGCCGCCCGTCAGATTGGGCGTTTCGGTTCCCGGCAGCGCCGCCAACACCGCGTCGACGTCGGTCGTGCCGGCCTTTTCCACCGCGTTGACCCAGAGGTTGAAGCCGATGAAGTGCGCCTCCATGGGGTCGTTCGTCGTGCGGTCCGCGTTGTCAACGAATGTCTTCCACCTCGCGATGAACTCCGCGTTCGCCGCCGAGTCCACGCTCTGGAAGTAGTTCCAGGCCGCCAGATGGCCGACCAGCGGCGTGGTGTCGAGGCCCGACAGCTCTTCCTCGCCCACCGAGAACGCCACGACGGGAATGTCGTCCGCGGAGACCTCCTGGTTGGCGAGCTCCAAGTAGAAGGGGACGTTGGCGTCGCCGTTGATCGTGGAGACCACCGCCGTCGGCTTGCCGGCCGCGCCGAAGCGGCGGATGGCGGCCACGCGGGTCTGCCAGTCCGAGTGCCCGAACGGGGTGTAGTTGATCGAGATGTCGTCGTCCGCGACCCCCTTCTGCTTCAGATAGGCCTCGAGGATGCGGTTGGTCGTGCGCGGATAGACGTAGTCGGTGCCTTCGAGCACCCAGCGCTCGGTGCCGACCTCGTTCATCAGATAGTCGATGGCCGGAATCGCCTGCTGATTCGGCGCCGCGCCGGTATAGATGACGTTCTTCGACGATTCTTCGCCCTCGTACTGGACGGGGTAGAAGAGAAGGCCGTTGTTCTCCTCGAACACCGGGAGCACCGACTTCCTCGACACCGACGTCCAGCAGCCGAACACGACGTCGACCTGGTCGGACTCGAGCAGCTCGCGCGCGCGCTCGGCGAACAGCGGCCAGTCGGAGGCCGGATCGACCACCACCGCCTCCACCGGTCTGCCGAGCAGGCCGCCCTTGGCGTTCTGCTCGTCCACCATCATCAGGACGGTGTCCTTGAGAGTCGTCTCGCTGATGGCCATCGTGCCCGACAGCGAATGCAGGACGCCGACCTTGATGGGATCGCCGGTCGGACCCTCCGCGGAAGACTCTGGTGCGTCGCCGGATCCGCCGCAGCCGACCAGGGCGGCGGCGAAGATGACGAGAGATGCATGGATGCGTTTCATTAAGCTGGCTCCTGTGTATGGACGGATAGCTACATCTGGATCTGAAGTCCGACCCCGACCTGGAAGTCGTCGGTCTGGACCGCGGTATAGCCGGTGTTCTTGAAGAAGATCATCAGGCGCGCGTTGAACTGCCGGATGATGTAGTTGAGATCGACCTCCGTCGTCTTCTGGTCGTAGTTCGGCGTGACTCCCTCGCGAAACCGGGCGCGGGCGTACTTGCCGAGAATCTCGAACTGACCGGGACCGACGCGTTTCGGAAACAGATAGGCGGCCAGAAGGTAGCCGCCGTCGTTCATCACGTAGCGCGGGTCGTAGCCGCCGAGGCCGTCGTACCGCGCCCATTCGGCTTCGAGGGACACCGCACCGCCGCCCGCGACCTTGCGCTCCATGAGGAAGTCGGCGCTGAAGGCGTTGCCGGCTTCGGCCTGCGTCTGCCCCGCCAGCCCGATGGCGAGGATGTTCTTCTCGCCGTAGTACGTGCTGTTGAGGTAGTACCCGGGCTCCGGATCCCAGAAGTCGACCTGCACCCTGCCGGCCCCGATGAGCGACGAACGTCCGGTTGTCGAATGGCCGTCGAAGGCCCCCGCGGACAGCTTGACCTTGTCGAACTGGCCCCAGTAGGCGGCGCCGTTGGCGCGTCCCTGAAAGATGAACGGATAGCCGTCCTGCACGCCGTCCGCGTAGACCGCCCAGTGGTGCGCGTAGAACGGGCCGTACAGGTTGGCCCGGTCGCTCGGGGGCAGGAATCGTCCCACCCACACGTTGAACTGATCGGACATCTCGAACTGGGCGACCGCGTCGAGGATCTTGAATCTGGTGTTCTGGCCGAGGTTCGGGGCGCCCAGCGAGCCGCCGTAGTCGATGTCCGTGTTCACCATGAACTTGATGTTGTGGGTCGCGGCGCCGTTGACGTAGAGTCGCAGGCTGTTGACCCTGAGGTGATCGGTTCCATCGGTATCGTTGGACTGGTGGCGCAGGAAGCTGGACTGCATCCCGCCGCCGAACGAGATCGGGGGCAGTTCCGGCTGCGTTTCCTCGACTTCCACTTCCTGGGCTTCCGCTTCCCGAACTTCTGCTGCTTCCTGGGCGTGCAGGGGGCCGGCCCACGCGACCACTGCGGCCAGCAACGCTGCCGCCAATCCGAGGCGCCACCCGTGTGCGGCGTGGTTGCTGCGACGTCTGTGACAGGGCACGATACTCCTCCTTCTTCGTGGCGCATGTAGATGCCGGGGTTCCGAGCACGGGCGGTTTCCCGCCGGAACAAGTGTCATGGGCCGAGTACATGTGCAAGGAAGGTGCCAGTGCCGAAAACGGGGCCTGCGGTGTGCCCACCCCGGTCGATTCGTCCAACGGGCACGGCAGCAAGTTTGGCGATCCGCTCGCGGAGAGATGACGGCTGCGAGCGCTCACGAAGGGGACGTTTTTGTCTGCGGTGGCGGACTAAGCCTACGTTTTTGTGGAAACGTGCTTGTCGTTCGGGTTGCGTGCATGCCGCCGGAGGGGCCTCAGGGCGGGCGAGTAGTCATCGGAGCCGGCGCCGGGCGACAAAATCGGCGCCCGGTGACAAAATCCGCTGTCGACGCAACGAATTTGTCGTCATATCTTCCCGGAACGACATTTGTGTGAGAGAGAGGCGGGCGCCGTCGCTCGCCGCCGAGCAGTTGCTGGCCGGCCCCGATCGCGAATCGCAAATCGCCAACGTCACGGCCGGCGGCGGCGACTTGCCGGCCCGGTTCCGGAGGCTGTGGAAGCGGATCCTGGATGCGCGCCAATGAGGTACGGCCCGCGACGCGGGTGGTACCATGAGCGGTTGCGGCAGGTGCACGGTCCTGTGGGGAATCGGGCAACGGGAGACTTGGAAATGCAGATGCGAGTTCGCGCGATGGCGCTGGCGGCGGTGGTTCTGTTGGTGTTCACGTCGGCGGCGGCCGGACAGACGCAGTTGCGGACGCCGGACGGTCAGCCGGACCTGCAGGGGGTCTGGGACTTCCGGACCATGACACCGCTCCAGCGGCCGGAGGATCAGGAGAGTGCGGTCCTCACCGAGGAGGAGGCGGCCGCGGCCGAGGCGGCGGCCAGCGCGCGGCGCGCGGCGCTGCTCGAGCCGAGCGAAGTGCGGACCGAGCTGCTGCCGGCGGGTGGAACCGGCGCGGAACGGGGCCGCCGGGTGGGTGGCTACAACGACTTCTGGCTTGACTACGGCACGAACATCATCGGCGACCGGCGGACGTCGCTCATCGTCGATCCGCCCGACGGCCGGTTGCCGCCGCTGACGCCGGAGGGTGAGCGTCTGCGCCAGATCGGATCGCTGGCCGAGGACCTGCCAATCGACAGTCCGGTCCGTGTCCGGAGCGCGGGCACCGGCGCCGATCATCCCGAGGATCGCGGTCTGGCCGAGCGGTGCCTCCTCGGCTTCAACAGCGGCCCGCCGATGATGCCGAGCGGCTACAACAACAACATGCAGCTCTTTCAGACGCCCGACCACGTCGTCATCCTCAACGAGATGGTGCACGACGCGCGGATCATTCCGCTCGACGGCCGCCCGCACCTGCCGGAGAGCGTGCGGCAGTGGATGGGCGACTCCCGCGGGCGCTGGGAGGGTGAGACCCTGGTCATCGAGACCACGAACCTGTCCGAGCTCACCGGCAGCTTCGATCCGTCCGCCATGCAGGCCATCGGCACTGGCCTGACCGTCACCCTCACGGAGCGGTTCCGTCGGGTGGATGCGGACACGCTGCTCTACGAGTACACCGTCGACGACCCGACTATTTTCACGCGGCCGTTCACCGTGGCGGTCCCGATGCGGCGGAACGACGAGCCGGTGTTCGAGTACGCCTGCCACGAAGGCAACTACGGCCTGCTGAACATTCTGAGCGGGGCCCGCGCCGCGGAGGCGGATCAGCAGTAGCAGGGGGCGGTCAGACCGTCAGCGCGAGGCGCCGGGCGCGGTCGGTGACGCGCTCGGCGCAGCGGGCCAGAGCGGTCTCGTCCAGGCCCGGGCCGGCCAGCTCGCCGGCGACGGCGGTTGCCCGGGCCGTTGCGAGATCGGCCAGTTCACGGACCCGCCGGCGGACGAAGGGCGGACCGAGTCCGGCGCTGCCTGCGAACCGGTCCCAGTCGCCCCGCCGCATTTCTTCGAGGGTGGCGCGCCGGGCGACCCGCATGGCGAAGCGCGGGGACAGGTCGGGATAGGCCACCGTCGAGAGCAGGTCGTACAGCGGCGCCAGCTCGATGGGTCCGTCCCAATGCAGCAGGCTGTAGTTCTTGCCGTGCGCGTCGGCATTCCCGAGCAGCACCTGGACGATGGCCGCGTCGAGCAGCTTGAGCACCTCGACGGCCGGCCGCGAGCAGGCGCGCCGGACCAGGTCGAAGCACTGCCGGAAGCCGGGGCCACCGTCGGCCGCGTACTTCCGGTCTGAAACGACCCCGAGCGCCTGGCAGAAGTCCTCCTGGTGCAGGCGCCGGACGGTGCCGTCCGGCGCGGTCCGGCGGTCGTAGCGGGTCACCAGCAGGCAGGCCCGGCCGGCTGCGACATACGGGTCGACCGGCGCCACCTCGAGTCCGAGCCCCGCGGCGAGACGCATGGCGAACGCCTCGTTCTCGGTCGTTGCGGGAAAGCGGGCGATCGGCGGCTTGAGGATGTGCGTGGTCGGCTGGCCCGGCCCGGCAAGTCCAACCCGTCCGTCGACGACGACCACCGGCATTTTCGACTGCGCTCCGGCGAGCGACAGGCGGAGACCCCGCGTGCCGGCCAGGAAGGGCCGTGTATCGAGAGTTGCCAGGAGGGCGGCGAGCTCGTCGTCGGTGAGTGCCGCGGTCGCCTCCGTCGCTTCCGGAGGAGGTGGAGTCTCGCCCGCGGGACACAACGAGAGCGCGCCCGCCACCTCGCCGCCGAGCCGGTCGAGCAGCCTGAAGTCGTTCGCGCGCGACACGCCCAGGGCCGCCGCGACGGCATCGCGCTGCGCGCCCTCGGGCAACAGTCCCTCGAAGAACGGCCGGGACTGCCGGGGCGGATACGGCTCCGGGCGCTTGGGCAGCGCGACCGACAGGGCCGGCGCGGCCGGGTCCGCGAGCCAGTCGGCGTCGTAGGTGAACCGCATCGCGCCGTGCCGGTCCGCGGTGAGCGAGCCGACGACTGCGCCCTCCCACCAGACCGTGAGGACCCGCATCATCGCCGCGACTCGTCGCCGGTCGTGCCCGGCCGCGGCTCGATCCGCGGCGCCTCGATGCGCAGGTTGCAGCCGAGAGCGGCGAGCACCGCGAGCGCCTTGCCGATCTGTGCAGTCGCTTTTCCCGCCTCCAGCTCCACCAGGAACCGGACGCCGACCCCGGCGGCGCCCGCCAACTGATCCTGCCGGAGCCCCTGGGCGCGGCGCGTCTCACGAACGATCCGCCCGAACTTCTCCGGTGTCATCGCTATATTTCCCGCTCGGGAAAGATAGATAGGAGAACCTTCTTTGACAAGTGATGATGTCCCGATCGGGAAAGTTCGTGCTCGGACGACCTCACGGGCTCCCGGATTTCCCGATCGGGAAGGGAATCCGCGACGGGAAATGGGAACGGCAGTGTGCTTCAGTCCGGCGAATCCACCGATGGCGCCGATGTCATCCGAACGCGAACAGTCTTGGATCGTACCGGAACGTCTCGATCCGGGAGATCGTGATGCGGGCTGCCGCACCGTGGTGATGGTTGATGACGATGTTTCTGTCCCTCGTGTCGCGAATCGGGACGATGACCGACGGGACGCGGAGAAGGCACGTCGCGATGCCGTCCAGCCAGCCGTTGCCGATACCCATGGTTACGTTCCGGTCCATGCGCCAGAGTTCCGGCAGACCGTCGACAGGGACTTCCTCGACGGCCAGCTCGTTCGGCGCGTCATAGCGGACGAGCATCATCTCGTCGGGCAGCAGTGCCGGGTCGTCGATGTGTACCAGCTTCTCCAACACGCAGAGCGCGGGGCCGGTCGAGCAGTAGGTGACCGGACGCCCCCGCCCGTTCCATCGACCGTCGCAGACGAGCCCGTATCCCCCGTCGAAGCGTTCCGCGTAGTCGGCGTCCGACAGTCGCCAGAGCTCCATCAGGCGGCGGCGCCCCAGGCAATGCCGGTCAGCAGGTCCTCGACGATCCGGGCGCCGGCGTGCGTGCGGATCAGATCCATCGGCCGCCTGCCGTCCAGCGCGCTCAACTCCTTGTGGAGCCAGCGGTGGGCCTTGTCCCTGTTGGCGAACGTCTTTCCGGCCAGCGCCACTATCCGGGCGACTCTGGCGGCGCGATCGGACTCTTCCACAGTCAGCCTGGACCGCTTCGCCCGCCGATGCGACAGCGTGCGGGGCTTGATGATCAGGTTGCCGATCTCCCGGTCCGTCACGCCCGTCCGGCGGAGCTCATCGATCGTGTCTACGGGGAAACCGAGCTCCACCGCTCTGGCCATATCGGCGTCCGACAGCACTCGGCAGCCGAGAATGTCCAACCCGCCGAGCTGTTCGGCGGTGGCTTCCGCCAACCGGAAGGCCCCGTGCTCCAAGCGTTGATCGTGCGGCATTTGCCAATTATATATCGGCAGATTGCACCGTCTACGCGAACCAGGCGAAGTGGCGCCGCCAGTCCGCCAAAATGCTCCCGGAGGAAGGCCAGCGTGCGCGGTCACGCGAAGGGGCGATCTCTTGCGCCAGACGCCACCGGCGCCCAGGCCAAGGGCGCGTGCGATACTGGCGCAGTGCGTCGCTTCTTCAACACGGCCGGTCCCGTCGCCGCCGCGAAGCACTACTGTATTCCGCCCCTGGAACGTCTGGACCTGCGCGACGTCCTCGATCTGATCCGCACCGAGCGCTACTTCGTGCTCCACGCGCCGCGGCAGACGGGCAAGACGTCCGCCCTGCTGGCCCTGCGAGACCTGCTCAACGGCGGTGGGGAGGGTGACTACCGTTGCGTCTACGTGAACGTCGAGCCCGCGCAGGCGATGCGCGAGGACGTCGAGGCGGCCATGCGGGCGATCCTTGGCGAGCTGGCTTCCCGGGCGCGGACGACGTCGGGCGACGGCTTCCTGGACGCGGCCTGGCCCGGCATCCTGGCGAAGCACGGTCCGGCGGGCGCGCTGCGCGAGGCATTGTCTCGCTGGTCCGAGGCCGCCGCGCAACCGCTGGTGTTGCTGGTGGACGAGATCGACGCTCTGGTCGGCGACACGCTGCTGTCGGTCCTGCGCCAGTTGCGGGCGGGATACGACCTGCGCCCCGCCGGCTTTCCGCAAAGCGTCGTCCTGTGCGGCGTGCGGGACGTGCGCGACTACCGCATCCGTTCCAGCGCGGAGCAGGCGGTGATTGCCGGCGGCAGCGCCTTCAACGTCAAGGCCCGATCGTTGCGTCTGGGCGACTTCTCCCGGGACGACGTGACGGCGTTGCTCGCGCAGCACACCGGGGAGACGCGGCAGGCGTTCGAACCGGCCGCGCTGGAGGCGATCTGGGAGCGGACCCGCGGCCAGCCGTGGCTGGTGAACGCGCTGGCGGACGAGACCTGCTTCCGGGACGAATCCGGGCGGAACCGCAGCCGCGCGATCACCACGGACGACGTTTGCGACGCGCAGGAGCGGATCATCCAGCGCCGCGAGACGCATCTGGACCAGTTGGCGGACAAGCTGCAGGAGGATCGCGTGCGGCGCGTCGTCGAGCCCCTGCTGAGCGGCGGCGACGAACGCGATTTCTCCGCCCGCGACATCGAGTACGTCCGCGACCTGGGGCTGGTCGCCAGCGATCCGCCATTACGCATCGCCAATCCCTTCTACGCGGAAGTGGTGCCGCGCGAGCTGACCGCGGCTGCCCAGGAGGGGCTGGTCCAGGAGCTGACGTGGTACGTCGATGCCGACGGCGGGCTGGACGTCGTCAAGCTGCTCGCCGCCTTCCAGACCTTCTTCCGCGAGCACGCCGAGCACTGGGTCGCGCGCTTCGACTACCAGGAGGCCGGCCCGCAGCTTCTCCTGCAGGCATTTCTCCAGCGCGTCGTGAACGGCGGCGGCCGCATCGAGCGGGAGTACGGCCTGGGCCGGGGCCGCACGGACCTGCTCATCGTCTGGCCGCAGCAGGTGGCCGGTTCAGGCGCCGGCGGTACGCCAGGCCAGCGGGCACGCAAGTTCGTGATCGAGTGCAAGGTCCTGCACAAGAGTCTTGAGCGCACTATGCGAGATGGGGTGGAGCAGACCGCGGTCTACATGGACCGTTGCGCCGCCGACGCGGGGCATCTCGTCATCTTCGACCGTCGCGACCGGGCCTGGGACGACAAGGTGTTCCACCGCCGCGAGTCGGCGGGTGGCGTGGACATTCATATCTGGGGCATGTGAGTCGGCCACAATCGCGTAAGCCGCCCGTGCGATGGTCACAATCAGTTCGTGCGGGCACTGTCGACGGTAGCGCCACACGGTGATACAGTCGATTCATGCAGCGGTTGCGTGAGGAGTGGCCGGTCATCCTGATCGTCGCAACCATCGCCGGGGCGGCCTGGATGGCCGCGTGGAACGTTCAGGTCTTCATCGCGACACAGATCGTTGCGAGCGAGGCGCGTCTCACCGCCCAGATCGCGGAGACCCGCGACCAGGTCGCGGAGACTCGCGACCAGATCGCCGAGATCCGCAAGTACATCGTCGATCATCTCAGCGACCATTTCGACGGCGATTGAGATCGCGGCCCCCTCTCGTCTCTCTATTCCAGCGCTTCACGGCCGCTGTCACGGTTTTCTTGGGCAAGCCGACCTGTCCAAGGAGCGCCTTCTTGATCTTTCCTACGAACTCACGGAACAGATCTGGTAGAGCTGATCGAAGCCCTGGATGGCGGCGTTCATGAACGGTACGGTGTGCACGTACATGCGCCACGGTCGCGAGGCTCCGACATTTGCGAAGTCCGCGGAGATCATGCGCGCCGCACGCGCGGCGGCGGAATTCGTCGCAC
This sequence comes from Vicinamibacterales bacterium, assembly GCA_965222905.1. Classification (GTDB taxonomy): domain Bacteria; phylum Acidobacteriota; class Vicinamibacteria; order Vicinamibacterales; family UBA8438; genus WTFV01. Next base: position 1,714,535 of record OZ244976.1, read on the forward strand.
CGCGCGCCCACGCCTTCCGGAACTGGTTGACCCGGGTGCCCGACTCCGTGATCCAGGCGGGTCGGGTCAGCAGATGGACAAGGCGCGAACTCCAGCGTCTGAGCCCATTCCAGGCGGCCGCGGTCGAACCCACGTCGCCGAAGTGCGTCTCGGACTCGACCAGCGCCGAGAAGAACCCGCCCTGCAAGAGGTACTCGCGCATCGCTTCGGAACGACCGGTCAGCACGTCATGGATGGCGTGCACGCTGCCGGTAAGGACAGTGATCGATATAAAGTCTTCAACTTGATCGGGGTAACAGTTTGTAATTCCATTCCCCGTGAAACGCATCGGGGACCAGCGCGAGTGCGTCCATCTGTTCCTTGGTCACCGTAACGCCTGTGGGATATTCCCCGGCGTCGAGTTCGGCCCGGACCCGGAGCCCGGTGGCTGTCCGGACGTTCCCGATGCGGTCGACGATGGTCTCGTACGTCGTCAGCGGGGTGCCGCGCCAGTTCGCCGTGATGTGACAGAAGAGCCGGTGCTCGATCTTGTTCCACTTGCTGGTGCCGGGTGGAAAATGACTCACCTCGATGGTCAGTCCGGTCTCGTCGGCCAACTGTTGAAGCTCATGCTTCCAGGCGCGCAACCGATACCCGTTGCTCCCGCCCGCATCGGCCGTGATGAACAGGGTCGTGGCCTCGGGGTAGGCGCCGCAACCCATCTGATGCCACCAGTGTCGAATCGACGCCACCGCGAACGCCGGTGTGTCGTGGTCCCAGCCCACGCTCACCCAGGCTTCGTTGCGCGCCATGTCGTAGACGCCGTACGGAATCGCCTTGCCCTCGGCGTCGGTCGGGAAATCATGCACCAGCACCGCCGGCGGCGTGCCCTTCGGCTGCCATTCCCGCCCGCCGTTCTTGAAGTTCCCGACCAGCTCCTTCTTCTTCGTGTCGACCGAGATCACCGGCTGGCCGGCGGTCAGATGCTCGTCCGCGGTCTGGTTGATGTGCTCGAACTGCGCGTTGCGGTCCGGATGCGTGGCGCCTTCCTGCCGTTTGCGCGGCGATTGCAGCCGGTAGCCCAGGCGGTGCAGCAGCCGGCCCACAGTGGTCGAACTCACCCGCCACCCCTGCTCGGTCAGCGCCGCCGCCAGCTTCGCGCGACTCTTGCACGTCCAGCGCAGCGGCGAGGTCGGGTCGCCGCGCGTGAGCGGATCCACCAGCGCTTGGAGCGCGGCCTGGATGCCGGGTTGATCCTGCTGGATGCGGGGCCGTCCGCCGCCAGGGCGTCGAATGCGGTCCGTCGGCGCCTCGTCGCGGGCAATCTCCCGGCGCCCCTTGCGAATCGTCTCCCGAGCCACACCGGTGGCCGACGAAACCACCGCGTCGCCGCCGTAGCCGATGGCGAGCGACTCGGCCGCCGCCCACCGGCGGCGACTGCGCTCGTCCAACACGGGCGCGACCACGGCATACTTCGCAACCAGGGTCGCTTCCAGCTCGATGTCTCGCTTCATACCTCCAGTATGACCAGCAACCCAGCAGATGGCAAACTAGTTTCGCGCAGTGTCCTAAGCGTGGAGAGAAACGGACCTGCCAGTAGCGCCCGGCCACGAAGCCCGACAGGGTGTCGCGAAAGAAGTTCTTCACGATGAACATCGGCATCGCGGTGATCATCGCGATGCTCGGCGCTCTATGCTCCGGCGAATTTCCGGCTCGCTGGAGAAACTCCGATCACCGAGCAGACTCTCGACCAGATTCATGGCAGGGCCCTATCCCCTCGGTCGGACCCGGTGCCTTGAGTGCAGGGATGGTCATGCATGAGCAGCGTGCGGCCGTCCGCGGCCGCGAGAAGATCGTTCACCGCGCGCTCAATAAGTTGCTCGGAAGAAAAGTACTTCTTGCTGTAGAGCCAACCACGCCTCCGAAGACCGACATCGACGAGTCCCGTACGGTCTGACTTCTGCCGCGTGGTGACGGCGACACTCCCGTCGGGAAGGCCCTTCAATTCGCTTCTGCGCACCGAACGTCGGATCCGCGGGGCCGGTTGACGAACGTCGTCCAGGATGAAGTACAGGTGTTCTCCGGTGGCCACAAGCCAGGTGTGCTGTCTGGAGGTGTCGAAGATCAGGAGACTGCTGGCGTCTTCCGGCGATTCCTTCGATGCGTCGTAGCAATTCGACTGCTCGATGCTCCTGCGGATCTCCGGTTCGCTCGAGAAACTCCGATATCCGAGCAAGCTCTCCACCAGACTCATGGCATTTCCTGCTCCTCCTCCCGCGTGCTTCCCGAAGCAGCTATCGCGAGCAGGCGCGGAAGCACGGTCGGCCAACCAAGTCCAACTATAACCCGCGCGTTGACGCTCTCGATGTCGAAGAGTTGTACCAGGCCGCCGAGATACGCTCCGAGGACGGCTCCGCAACGAGGCCGCAAGCGACGGCAAAGGACAGGACGGCCGGATCGTACACGCCGTTCAGCGCATCACGGAAAACCTGCGAGAACGTTCCCAAGGACTTCCCGTTTCGGGCGTTTCGGGCGTGTTCGGATGCGGTCTACTCCTGGTCTACTCCGGCAACGCGAACGCCACCAGCTCCGGCACCTCGCCGCCCACCGTCAGCGCGAGGAATTGTCGTCCCTCGTGCAGGTAGGTCATCGGCGTCCCGATGGCCCCGCCCGGCAGATCCACCGAGCCGACGATCTCGCCCGTCGCCTTGTCGCGCGCCACCAGCCGCGGGCCGTCGTCGTTGCCGGCGCCGCCGGCGGTCAGCGCGCTCACGAGCAGCGTCTTGGTCAGGACCGGCCCGCCGCGGCCGTCCCCGCCGACGGGCGGCAGGTCCAGGTTGCGCAGGCGCGGGTGGTTGCGGAAGCGGTTCCCGTCGCCGTTGGGCTGCATCCAGGCGTGGTCGCCGGTGTTGAGGTCGATGGCGGTGATGCGCGAGTAGGGCGGCTTGAACAGCGGCAGGCCCTGCGGCATCAGGGACGGCGTGGCGAATCCCCCCTGGGTGAGTTCGAGGTTGGCGCCCTCGGCGTCCGGGGTGATGTACTTCATGATCGAGTAGGCGTTCTCCGACGGGACGTAGAGGATGCCGGTCTCCGGGTCCACCGCGGCCCCCATCCAGTTGGCGCCGCCGCCGATCGCCGGGCGCTGGATCGTCCCCTGCAGGCCGCCTTCCACCGAGAGCATCGGCGGCGAGAACAGACCGCCGAGCCGGTGATTGCGCACCGCCTCGACCGCCCCCGCCCGCAGTTCCGGCGTGAAGTCGACGAGCTGCTCGATGGACGAGCCCTGGTCCTCGAAGGGCAGCGGCTTCGTCGGGAACGGCTGCGTCGGCGACAGCACCTCGCCGGGCAGGTCGGTGTCGGTCTCCACCGCGCGTTCCTCGATGGGCCACACCGGCTCGCCGGTCACGCGGTCGAAGACGTAGGCGTAGCCCTGCTTGCTGATCTGGGCGAGCGCCTTCACCTCGCGGCCGTCGACGATGACGTCGACCAGGTTCGGGTGGGTGGGGAAGTCGTAGTCCCAGACGCCGTGGTGCACGGTCTGGAAGTGCCAGATCCGCTGGCCGGTCTCGATGTCGAGGGCGACGAGGCTCTCGGCGAAGAGGTTGTCGCCGAGGCGGTGGCCGCCGTAGTAGTCGTTGGTCGGGGTGCCGGTCGGCAGGTAGATGTAGCCGAGCTCGTCGTCGACGCTGAACGCCGACCAGACGTTGGTGCCGCCGGTGTAGCGCCACGAGCCGTTCAGCCAGGTGTCTACGCCGAGGTCGTCGGCCTGCGGGACGGTGCGGAACGTCCACCGCGTGTCGCCGGTGCGGGCGTCGATGCCCTTGACCCAGCCCGGTGCCTGCTCGCGCGCGATCGGCTGATCGGAGATGGACATCGGGGTCACGACCACATCGTGGGCGACGATGGGGGGCGAGTTGAGGCTGATCCAGGGATGGCCCTGGTTGTCGACCGTGCCCCGGCCGTTGCGCGGGATCCCGTCCGCGATGTCGATGCGCCCGTTGTCGCCGAAGCCGCGGGCCGGCTCGCCGGTCTCCGCATCGACGGCCAGCAGGTACCCGTCCGGGGTGCCGTAGAAGATGCGCGCCTCGTCGCCGTCCGTCCAGTAGGCCAGACCGCGCGTGCTGTAGCCGCTGGTGTTGATCGCGAACCTGGTCCCGCGGACCACGTCCGGGTCGTAAACCCACTGGACCGCGCCGGTGCCCGCGTCGAGCGCGACGGCGAGCCGGAGGGGCGTGACGATGTAGACCGTCCCGCCGACCATCAGCGGGGTGACTTTCATGTTGAGGATGCTCAGGTTCTCGTGAATCTCGCGCAGGGCGTCGAGGTCGAGCGTCTCGTCGGCCGAGCGCCAGCGCCAGGCGATCTCCAGATCGTTGAAGTTGCCGGCGTCGATCTGATCGAGGCCCGAGTACTTGGTGCCGCCGAGGTCGCCGCCGTAGGAGGGCCACTCGCCGTTGGGGGCGCCGTACTGCGCGACGGCGGGGGCGGCCGCGGCGGAGAACATCGCGCACGCGACGACGGCGGCGGCAAGGATCGGTGACCGCCGGAATCGGGTGTCGGAGCGAAGCGGCGAGTATTCGCGTGCGTAACGAGTCACTGCAGTCCTCCTGGTGTCCATCCAGCGCCCGTAGCGTGTGTCCGGCGCGGGTTCACCGGCGTGCGGTCGATTGGCGTGCGTTCGAGAAGCCGGCGTCGATCGCCTCGGTCGCTTTCACGCGAAGTCCACAAGGAAAGGGAGCCGCGCGGCACGGTGACTGCGCGGCTCCCCGAGTTCGGTCGCCAACTGAAGACGCGCTGTGGGCTTGTACGGCAGGGTTCGTCGGCGAAACTTCCAACACCACCAGTCAGGTCGCGCCACCGTCAGGGCGCGCTACTGCGGCTGCCACTCCTCGGCGGCCTCCGTCTCCTCCGCTTCCTTGCCGGCGCCGAGATCCCGCAGCACCTGCGCCGAGTTGCCGCTCGGATAGCGGGTGATGTCGGGCCGTTCGAGGCGCCGCGCCTCGGCGCGCTCGGCCAGCGTCAGGGCCGTCGTTCCCCGTCCGTCCTTCAGGTTCAGCGCGGCCCCGTTCGCGGCCAGCAGATCGACCAGCGTGGCGTAGTTGCGCTGCGCAGCGCTGTGCAGCGGCGCGGTGCCGCCGTGGTCGGTCCGGTTGACGTCGGCCCCGTGCTCGATCGCGGCCCTGGCCGCCTCGTACGCCGCGTGCTCCTCGCGGTCGGGGTTGCGCAGCGAGCTGTTGAAGCGCCGCCCGCGGTTGTTCGCGCCGCTGACCGCGGCCAGCAGCGGCGTCTGGAAGCCGCCCGCGATGTGCGGTGGTCCGATGCCGCCGGCCCGCTCGAAGACGTACGCCCAGCGCTCGAGCGTGGTCAGCGCCGGGTCCGCGCCCCAGGCGGCCAGCGCGCGCATGAGATCCGCTTCCTGGTAGTAGGCCGCCAGCCAGTAGGGCGTGGCGCTGACGAACTGCGGCGCGATGGCCCAGTCCCGGCCCGCGCGACGCAGCGGTGTTCCCCGCTCCAGCCGGGCGTTGGGATCCGCGCCGGCGGCCAGCAGGGCCGTGGCCAGCTCCAGGTCTCCCCGCAGGATCGCCGCGTGCAGCGCCGTGTATCCCGCCCCGCTGTCGTTGGGGTCGGCGCCCGTGCCGAGCGCGAACCGCGCGAAGTCGAGATGGCCGCCGTGCGCCGCCACGACCAGCGCGCTGGCGCCGGTGGGCGCTCCGTCGTCGACGTCGGCGCCGGCCGCGACCAGCCGCCGTCCCGCTTCGACGTCACCGTGGCGGGCCGCGAACAGCAGCGGCGTGTACCCGCCCCGGTTCCAGACGAGACCCTGGTCGTACTGCGACCCGTTGGTGGCCTCGGCGTGCATCATGCGGGGTCGGATGCGGGAACGGGCGTGGACGTCCGCCCCGTGCGCCAGGAGCACGTCGATGATCTCGTGGTGGCCCTGAGCCACCGCCCACATCAGCGCGGTCTGTCCGCGCGAGCGTTCCTTCGCGTTGACGCCGGCGCCGCGGGTAGCGAGCAGCCGCACGGCGTCGGCGTTTCCGGTACGCGATGCGGTCATGACCGGCGTCTCGCCGTTGAGCAGCGCGATGTCCGGGTCGGCGCCCGCATCGAGCAGCCGCTCCACCATGGCGGCGCTGCCGTTGTCGGCGGCCAGCCAGACCGGCGTCGCGCCGAGCTCGTTGGCGGCGTCGACGTCCGCGCCGGCGTCGAGCAGGAGTGCGGCCACTTCCGGATCGTTCCGGTAGGCGGCCCAATGCAGGGCGGTGGCGCCGTCGGGCTGGGCGGCGTCGACGTCGACTCCCTCGGCGACGAGAGCCCGGACGGTATCGACGTCCTGCGCGCGCGCCGCCTCGACGAGCGAGGGCCCATCGACGCCGCTGGCCGCCGCTTCCGGGCCCCCGGCCAGGAGCGCCGCGATCACCGCCGCGAGCAGCGCCGGGGGTCTCCAGTCGTTCGCGATGCGCGTCGCCTTCATGTCCACTTCGCCTCCTGCGCGACCGGGGCGCGGTGCTCCGCCGGTGTCCGCCCGTGGTACGTGTGCGAGAGCGGGATCGCGCCCGGGTCGAGCCGATCCGCGGCCCATGCTACCGCAGCAGGAGACGATTGACAATGCACCACGGATGCGTTCAAACTACCGGAGCTCGTTACCTCTCCATCCGATCCGAAAGGGGCCATCGGTGCGCAAGATCTGGTTCGCCGCAGGTGTCGCCGCCGTGCTCATGCTGCCGGCCGCGGCGGTAGAGACGGCGTTCGCGCAGGCCGCGGAGCCGGCCGCCGCGTCCGTGTCCCCGCAGCGTGCGCTTCTCGATCGCTACTGCGTCACCTGTCACAACGAGCGCGTGGTCGCCGGCAACGGCACCGGCATGATCGCCGAGCAGTTGCGCCTCGTCGGGCTGGCTCTCGACGCCGCCGACGTCGACGACGTGGCCCACGATCCCGAGCTCTGGGAGAAGGTGGTCCGCAAGCTGCGCGTGGGCGCGATGCCCCCGCAGCCCCGCTCCCGCCCCGACAAGGAGACCTACGACGGCTTCCGGCGCTGGCTCGAGGACGAGCTGGACCGCGTTGCCGAGGCGCGTCCGAATCCCGGCCGGACCCAGGCCTTCCACCGCCTGAACCAGACGGAGTACCGCAACGTCGTCCGCGACCTGCTCGACCTGGAGATCGACGTCGCCGCGCTCATTCCGGCCGACGCGCCGGACCGGAACGGCTTCGACAACATCGCCACCTCGCTGTCGCTGTCGCCGGCCCTGTTCGAGCGCTACGTGTCGGCGGCCAAGAAGATCGGCCGCCTGGCGATCGGCGAGGCGCCGACCGGCGGCGCGGAGATCGCGACCTACGACGTCCCGCTGAACCTGATCCAGGGCGATCAGCAGAGCGAGGACCTGCCGTTCGGGTCGCGCGGCGGGGCCGCGATCCGCCACCACTTCCCCGTGGACGGCGAATACCGCATCAAGGTGCGCCTGCAGACCAACTACGTCGGCTACGTGCGCGGCATCGACGCGGCGCACGAGATCGAGTTCCGGCTCGACGGCCGCCGCATCGAGCAGTTCCGGTTCGGCGGCGAGGCGCCGGGGATGGCCGCGCCGATCAGCTTCGCCGGCAACATCCGCGGGACGGACGACTGGGAGGACTACGTGCTGCACGCCGACGATCCGCTGGAGGCGACCGTCTCGGTCGCGGCGGGTCCGCACACCGTCGGCGTCTCCTTCCCGCGCGAGACGTGGGAAGAGGAGGGCGTGCTGCAGCCGCGGCAGACCGGCTTCGCCCTGGCCGTCAACGAGATGCCGGACGGCAATCCCGCCCTGTCGAGCGTGCAGATCACCGGGCCGTTGCGCGTGGACGGGCCGGGCGACACGCCCACCCGGCGGCGCATCTTCACCTGCCTCCCGGAGGCCGCGGCTCCCGAGGCGGTGCAGGAGGCATGCGCCCGGCAGATTCTGGGCGCCCTCGCCCGGCGCGCGTACCGCCGCCCGGTGGGCGAGACCGACGTGGCGACGCTGCTCGAGTTCTACGAGTGGGGCCGGGCCGACGGCGGCTTCGAGAAGGGCATTCAGTTCGCGCTCGAGCGGCTGCTGGCGGATCCCGATTTCCTCTATCGGGTCGAGCGGGATCCGGTGGACATCGCCGGCGGCGCCAGCTATCCGGTCACCGACGTCGAGCTCGCCTCCCGCCTGTCCTTCTTCCTGTGGAGCAGCATTCCGGACGACGAGCTGCTCGCCGCGGCGGAGAACGGGACCCTGAGCGACCCGGCGGTTCTGGAGTCGCAGGTCCGGCGCATGATGGCGGACCCGCGCTCGCAGGCGATGGTCGACAACTTCGCCGGGCAGTGGCTCTATCTGCGCAACATGGGCGGCGTCTATCCCGACCCCAACATCTTCCCGGAGTTCGACGAGAACCTGCGCGAGGCGTTCACGCGCGAGACCGAGCTGTTCATCGGCAACCAGTTGCGGTCCGACGCCAGCGTGCTCGAGCTGCTGTCTGCCGACTACACCTACGTCAACCAGCGGCTCGCCGAGCACTACGGCATCCCGAACATCTACGGGAACCGGTTCCGGCGGGTGAAGCTCGACGGCGCCCGGCGGGGCGGTCTCCTGGGCCACGGCAGCGTCATGACCGTGACCTCGTACCCGAACCGCACGTCGCCGGTGCTGCGCGGCAAGTGGGTGCTCGAGAACCTGCTCGGAGCGCCGCCGCCCGAGCCGCCGCCCGACATCCCGGCGCTCGAAGAGCGGAACGAGGACGGCGAGCCGGTGTCGATGCGCGAGGCGATGGTCCAGCACCGCGAGAACCCGGCCTGCTCGGTGTGCCACGCGCCGATGGACCCGATCGGGTTCTCCCTGCAGAACTACGACGCCATCGGCGGCTGGCGCGACGACAACGAGGGAGGCACGCCCGTCGACGCCTCCGGCGTCCTGCCCGACGGCGTGCGGTTCGAGGGCCGCGCCGGGCTGCGCGACCTGCTCCTGGACCGGCCGGACGACTTCGTCGGCACCGTGACCGAGAAGCTGCTGATGTACGCGCTCGGGCGCGGGGTGGAGTACTACGACGCCCCGACCGTGCGCAGGATCGTGCGGGACGCCGCTGGCGAGGACTATCGCTGGTCGTCTATCATTCTCGGCATCGTCAACAGTACCCCGTTCCAGATGCGGAGGTCAGACTCATGATCGTCACCCGGAAATCCATCCCCCGCCGCACCGTCCTGCGCGGCATCGGCGCGTCGCTCGCGCTGCCGCTGCTCGACGGCATGGTCCCGGCGTTCGCCGCCATCCGCAACTCGGCGGCCCGGCCGGTCCGGCGCTTCGGCGTCGTCTACGTGCCCAACGGCATGGCGATGAAGCACTTCACGCCGGAGACCGACGGGGACGGGTTCGCGACCACCCGCATCCTGAAGCCCATCGAGGCGTTCAAGGATCAGATGCACGTGCTGACCGGCCTGAACGCCGTGCCCAGCAACGCGGGGGTGCACGCCAGCGCCGCCACCCGGTTCCTGACCGGCGTGACGCCGGCGCGGACCGAGTCGAACCTGCAGGCGGGCGTCTCGGTCGACCAGCTCGTCGCGCGCAGCTTCGAGCAGCACACGCAGCTCGCGTCGCTGGAGATCGCGCTCGACAGCCGCGACGTGTCGGGCTCGTGCGACGTCGGTTTCAGTTGCACCTACACCAACACCATCGCGTGGCGCAGCGAGACGACGCCGCTCTCCGGCGAGAACAACCCGCGCGCGGTCTTCGAGCGGCTCTTCGGGGACGCCGGCACGACGGACTCGGCGGCGCGGATGGCCCGGATCCGCAAGGACCGGAGCATCCTCGACTCGGTGACCGAGAAGGTCGACGCGCTGCAGCGCGGCCTCGGCCCCAACGACCGGGTCCGCGTCAACGAGTACCTGGAGGCGGTGCGCGACATCGAGCGGCGCATCCAGCGGGCGGAGGAGCAGAGCGACCGCGAGCTGCCCGAGGTCGACCAGCCGGCCGGCATTCCGGCGACCTACGCCGAGCACGCCAGGCTGATGTTCGACCTGATGCTTCTGGCCTACCAGACCGACCTGACCCGCGTCAGCACCTGCATGATGGCGCGCGAGATCAGCGGCCGGACGTATCCCGAGATCGGGGTGCCGGACTCGCACCACCCGACGTCGCATCACCGCAACGACCCCACCCTCTACGAGAAGATCGCGAAGATTAACGAGTTCCACATCTCGCTCTTCGGGTACTTCCTCGAGAAGGCGCGGGCCACGCCGGACGGCGACGGCAACCTGCTAGACCACATGATGCTGCTCTACGGCGCCGGGATGTCCGACAGCAACCTGCACGACAACAAGGGGCTGCCGATCGTCGTCGTGGGCGGCGCGTCGGGCCAGCTCCGGCCGGGTGGGCGTCACCTGCGCTACCAGGAGAAGACGCCGGCGACCAACCTGCACCTGACCATCCTCGACAAGATGGGCGTGCCGGTAGAGCGCATCGCCGACAGCACCGGCCCGCTGAACCTGCTGACGGTCAGCTAGGAGCCTGCGCGGAGCGCGGCGGAACTTCGAGGCCCGGCAGCGATGCCGGGCCTTTTCTTTGGCGACAAGGATGGCGAAGGGAAACGACGGGAACTATCTGCAACATAGCATCGAGGTTGAAGTCGCGTTGCGGCTTGCCAAGCTGAACGCCAAGAACGCTGAGGGTCGACTGCACATTGCCATAACGCATGGAATGGCGCCTTCTGAGCGCTTTGGAGCGAGAACCGGGCAAGTTCGCCGGCATCTCGATGCCGCGTTGGCAGCTTCACTTGGACCGCCTTGTTGTGAGCCGGCGATTGTGACGGCGTATCGAAAGGCAGGCGCGTCGGCGGAACGCTATCCCAATACGGCGGAGCTGTTGAGGGCCGTCATTGGAACCGACAGGCTGTCCGGTGGAATTACGGAAAGAGATCGCAAGAAATGTGATGGACTTGCCGATGCCTGGAACGGTTCGCGTATCGTCCCGTCCTGCTCGTCATGGCGTCGTCAGATGGACGCTGGCGGCGTACTTGACTGTCCAGACGACCTTCAGGTTCCCTGGCTCTTTCACGATGGACCCGATGACGTACATCGATGCGAACGAAGCAGACGATGACAAGCTGCAACGAGCGGACGTCAAACTCTTGTCGGCAACGCTGGGCCGGTACGTGAAGAGCGGACAACCAGGGGTCGCCGCTTTGTTCGTATATGCCATGTGGAAGGAGCGGTTGCCGTTCTGGAGATTCGTCGACGAGCTTCAAGTCGTGATTGGGGCGGTCTCCCGTTCCTTCTGGCTTACCCACAGGGGAGGAAGTAGGAATCTCGCGGCATTGCTTTGCTCGGGCATCGAACTTCCACCCGCTTTCGCACCGGCCGGAGTGACCTCCGGAAGGATGTGAGCGACGATCGGGTGCAATCGCACGCCTGTGGGGCGCTGCGGAGCCGGGTCGGGTATCGTTACGTCGTCGGGAGCAAAGGTAGGCGGGGAGGCTACGGAATGGACCATCACGGCGACATCGGCCTGATTCATGAGAGTGACAGTACGGATAAACAGAGAGTTCTCCACATCTACAACATGGAGACTCTGTACAATCATGTAGCCAACAGCTATGTCGAATGGCAGACAGCGGTTATCGAAGCGATAATAAGGACGAACTGCGCATTGTCGACCGGGCACATGTTTCTGCAGCAGGAACACTGCACGTGGAAGCTGTCTTGCTTGTTGTATGTAGCGGATTCTTATCGAGCAGGCCAAGAGACCAAGTGCCCTTGTTCGAATTGCAGGTTCGCGCGGGAGTTAAGGAACTACCTGGCACACAACTGGACCCGGAATAAAGGTGATTTTGCTCTGCGGGGTAGCGAATGGCCGAGCGGTATCGTGCTGGCCAACCCTGGCGAGTTGGATTCGATTCCCGACGACCGTTATGCGCACGGTTTGGCCCTGTACCTATATCTCGACTCCACGAGAAAGGACCTGAGAGATGCGGCACTCGATCTCGGCTGTGAAGACCCGCGGATAGATGTTGTCGGGGTCATTGACGACTACATGAAATGTGTGTCGAAGTCGTGCAAGGAGTGGCGCGGCTGTAATCCCGTACCGGAACCGGACGACGAAGTGCACGACTACGAGAGGAACGTGCTCATTGGAATCTCCAATGAGATACGAGATAAGACAAAGTTCGCACTTGGGCACATTGATCTTTACGGTAACCAAAAGGCGAGACGACTTTGAGCTGGAGAGAAGCACGCACCAACTCGTCAGGCAGCATCACGAGGCCTGATCGCGGTCAACCTGTCCTTCAGAGAGACTCTGGCGCGTTCCAGGTCGTAGGCCGCTTGCAGCCGAAGGAACAGTCCTTCCGAGAGGCCGAAATACTTGGTCAGCAGCAGATCGGTCTGTGCAGTCACGGCGCGCTTGCCCAGCACCATTTCGTTGATGTGCCGTGGCGGCACGCCGATGGCGCGTGCCAACTCGGCCTGGCTGATTCGCATCGGCTCCAGGAAGTCTCCCAGCAGGATCTTTCCTGGATGGGGGTTCGGCAAGGTTGCAGCATGGTCGACACCGTACGACTCGCCGACATCGGCGACTCGGTCGGGTGGTGCCGGCTCACGTATTGCGGGTGGTTCAGGGAATTGCACGGACTCGCGGCGCCCAGTGGCGATAGGCGTTTCCAGCACGATGCGCGAATACGGCACGCGAGGCAGGAGTCGACCCTTCCGACTCTCCAGGTGCACGAGGTGGTATCGTTCCAAGGTATGCAGGGTTCTGGACAGATTCGACTTGGCACGGCCCGATATTTCGGCCAATGCGGTCAACGACTCTGGTTCTTCTTCGACGATCTGGTTCAAAAGAGCGCGGTTTCGATCGGAGAGCACCTTGGCGAAGCTCTCGATGGACGTGAACCACACGTCCGGTTCGCCGGGGCGTGACCTCAGCTCTCCACGGGCGATGGCCATCGTCCGGGCCTTCATGTCCGCGTAGCTGGCGATGCCGACCTTGAGTGACTTCATGTCTCGACTCCTCGTTCTGTGAGAACGGCGTCGACCTCTCGCCAGAAGTCCGCAAGTAGCGTGGCCGCATCCTTGTAGTCGTAGGGCCGTACGGTGCCGTGACGGTGGCGGTGATCGCGTCGTCGCCGGCTGCGGCCGCTCGGGCCGGCGGTCGGCTGCACGGCATGCGCGTTGTCGAAGCCGACGAGGCGCTGCCCGGCACGTCCATGAAGCGTCAACGAGTAGTCGATCCCGTGCGGTCGCTCCGGCGTCGGTGGCACACGCTTGACGTTGAATCGCACCCAATGGTCCCCTGTGGCGTCAATCACCAGGATCTGGCCGTCCAGATCGAGCAGCGTGTCCAGGCTGGATCACGCGGAGATCTGGACATGGGCATGTTATCATCGATTGATAATGCCTTGGCGTTGCCGACGCTGCCTTCAGTCCGTGAAGAACGCCCGCCGCAGATTGACGGACGGTACCAGGCGCGACGCCTGTCGATAGATGGCGTGCAGGGTGCCGGTTGCCAGGCTCCTGTGGAGGGGAACGATCAGGACCTGTCGCTCCCCGCTGGGAGAGACACGCACCAGCTTGGCATGGCTGCCCCGTTGTCCGGCGACTTCGAAACCCATGCGGTGGAAGATACGCAGCACGTCGCCGGACGAGAGGCGTCGCAGACGCGGCATCAGTCGGTGGCGAGTGGCGCTTCGTAGCTCACGAACAGCCGGGGCGAGGACGACAGCCCGAGCCATGCGGGATCCTCGCCGTCCATGTGAAGCGCCAGCGCCTCGCGGAGGTTCGCGAGCAGATCGTCGAACGACCTCGCCTGCGTGACGACGGCGAGCTCCAGGCATTCCGCGACGTACCATCCCTCGCTCACGGTTACGACCGCATGGACCGTGTCTCGGGTGTCGGTGCGCTCTTCGCCGTACGCTGGCGCGGTCTCTGCAACGCGCTGGCCGGCGTGACGTCGTGCGGGAGCGTATCCGGTGGTGCTGGACGCAGGCGGACGCTGCCGGAAGGGAGGTTCGATCCGATAGCGCCCGCGGTCGACGCGGCGAAAGTACGGCCAGCGCCGGGCGTGATGAGCCGGCGCGTTCACGCAGCACCGGCCGGTGACTTCCGTTCGTACCGTCGCCTCGTTCACCTCGGGCAGGGACCGCACCACCTCGGCGGGCGTGAACGTCCAGTCGTTCCTGGTGTCACAGAGGCGCTGCGCCGCGGCGAGCACGAGCTTCTGGACCGACTCGTTCTGCTTCATTGCTTACCCCGTATGTTATTTTCAAGTGGTAATTATTTATTGTCAAGTGCAAATCAAGGCGCGCGTTTCCAGGGATGTCCATCCACTTCGCCGGCAGCACCCGCCCGCGGCGGCAAACCCCCACGGCGCCGGGGTTCGCCGACGACAGGGACCGGGTGCTACCCTTGTCATTCTTCCGGAGGTACCGATGGCCCGAGTCTCGATCACCGTTAACGGCAGGCGGCGCACCGCCGACGTGGAGCCGCGCCTGCTGCTGGTCCACTTCCTGCGCGAGAATCTCAACCTGACCGGCGCGCACGTCGGCTGCGACACGAGCCAGTGCGGCGCCTGCACGGTGCTGGTGGACGGGCGCAGCGCGAAGTCGTGCACCATTTTCGCGGTGCAGGCCGACGGCTCCGAGGTGACAACCATCGAGGGGCTGGCCGACGGCGACCGCCTGCATCCCTTGCAGGAGGGGTTCTGGGAGGAGCACGGGCTGCAGTGCGGCTACTGCACTCCCGGAATGATCCTGTCGGCCGTCAACCTGCTGGAAGACAACCCGGCCCCCACGGAGCAGGAGATCCGCGACGGCCTCGACGGCAACCTCTGCCGCTGCACCGGGTACCAGCACATCGTCAACGCGATTCAGCACGCGGCCGAGCGGATGGGGCGATCGGACGCCGCCGCGTCGCCGCGTCGATGACCCCGGCGTTTCCGCCGGCGTCGGCCGAGCTGCTGTGCCGGGAGCGGTGCTTCGCCGCGCATCGCGCCGGCCGCTATCTGGTCGCAGAACTCCTGTCGCCGCACCGCGTGCTGAGCAACTCCGCGCACGTGGGGGGACAGCGCGAGGACCTGCGCTATCTCGTCAACCACCAGAGCTGCGAAGCGACCGCTGACCGGGAGCGCCACGAGCTGATCGCCGCCGCGGGGCAGGTCGCCTACCACCACCGGGTGTGCGCCGAGCTGGGACTGAGCCCGGACGAGACCGCGGTCCTGGGCACCGCGGCCAACATGGTCTACGCCGCCCACCGCACCGCGACCTTCGAGGGCCTGCGGGTGGATGCGTTCACGACGGCCGGCGTGGCCGGCAACGCCGCGCGGGCGGGCGATCCCGCGGCCTGGACGGAGACCGACGAGGGTTGGCGCCGGGCGTCGCCCCCGCCGGGCACCATCAACACGATCCTGCTGATCGATTGTCCCGTCACGCCCGCCGCCCAGGCCCGGGCCGTGGTGACGATGACCGAGGCGAAGTCGGCCGCGCTCGCCGACCTGGCCGTGCCCAGCCGCTATTCCCCGACCATCGCCACCGGGACCGGCACCGATCAGTTCTGCCTCGCTGCCCCGCTCGATCCCGAACGACGCCCGAAGGAATCGACGAGCCCGCACGTGAAGCTCGGCGAGATGATCGGCATCGCGGTGAAGGAGTCGATCGCCGAAGCGTTGCGCTGGCAGAACGGCCTGGAGGCGTCCTACACGCGCGGGCTCTTCCACGCACTCGGCCGTTTCGGTCTTACCGAGGCGCGGGCCATGGAGCGTCTGGCCGAACTGCTCCCGGCGGCGCGCTACGAGTTGCTCGACAAGAACAGAAAGGCCGTCTTCTTCGAGCCGGGCGTCGGCGCGGCGGCCTATGCGCTGGCCGCGGTCCTGGATCGGGTGTCGTGCGGCACCATTCCGGAGGGGCTGGCGCAAGAGGCGCTGCGTTGTCAGGCCGCCTGCATCGCTTGCGCCCTGGCCGGCCGGCCGGATCGCTGGCCGGCGTTCCGGATCGAGCTGATGGAGGCGTCCGGCGATCCCATCGAGCTGGTTCTGCGGGCGGTCGCGGCCGGGTGGCAGGCGAAGTGGGCCTGAGCGGCCCGTTGCCCCGCGTCTCGAGGGTACGCATCGGCCGAGTGATCGGCGGGCAGGCGCAGTGGACCTGAGCAGCCTGGCTCCCCGCGCGGACCTGCTGGCGGCGGCGGTGGCGTTGGATCTCATCGTGGGGGATCCCGCGTATCGCTGGCACCCGATCCGCCTGATTGGCAGCTCCCTGACCTGGATCGAGGTGCGGTTGCGCGCGGCCGGAGCCGACGGCCGCATCGGCGGGTGCGTGCTCTTCGTCGCGCTGGCGCTGGTCTGGGGCGGCGGCTTCACCGCGCTCGTGGCCGGTGCGGCGGGACTGCATCCGGTGGCGGCCGGTGCGGCGCATCTCCTGGTGCTCTACAGCCTCATCGCTCTCGGCGACCTGCTGGCCCATGCGGGCGACGTGGACGCGGCGGTCACGACCGGTGATCTCGCCGCTGCCCGGACGGCGGCCGGACGACTCGTCGGCCGCGATACCGAGCCGATGGACGGCTTCGCCTGCCGCCGGAGCGCCATCGAGAGCCTGGGAGAGAGCCTGGTCGACGGGGTGGTCTCGCCCATCTTCTGGTACGCGGTGGCCGGTGTGCCGGGTATCGCGCTGTTCAAGACGGTCAGCACGATGGACTCGATGGTCGGCTACAAGTCCGAACGGTATCGCGACTTCGGCTGGTGCGGCGCCCGTCTCGACGACCTGCTGAATCTGGTGCCGGCGCGGGTGACCTGGCTGCTCATCGCCGTCGCCGCGGCGCTGGTTCCAGGCGCTTCCGGTCACGGGGCCGTGCGCTGGGGCTGGCGGCAGCACGCGGTCGTGCCGGGTCCGAACGCCGGCTGGAGCGAAGCCGCCCTGGCGGGCGCGATCCGGCGTCGTCTGGCGGGTCCGATTCGGCTGCGGGGCCGGCTCGTGACCGACGTCTGGATCGGCGATCCCTCCACTGCCGAGGGCGGTTCGGCGGAGGACTATCGGCGGGCGCGCGGGACGGTGCTGCTGGCCGCGGCCCTTGCCGTGGGGAGCGCTGTATGCCTGCTGGTATGGGCACGGTAGCGCCGGTGTTGGCGCTGCAGCGTGTCAGCCGGCGTCGTCGGGTTGGCGCCTTTTCAGCGGTGCCGGGTCCTGGACGCGAATTATTCTGACCGGCGGCGCGCCCCTCAACGCATACAATCGGGCAAGTCGCTACTGGCGTCGCGACGAGGAGGAGGAACGACCATGATGGAAGGCCTGCAGTTCGTTTTCCGGTGGCTTCACGTATTCGTGGGGATCATCTGGATCGGGCACCTCTACTTCTTCAATTTCGTGAACGCGCCGTTGGCCGCGCAGCTCGACGGGCCGACGAAGCAGAAGGTGGTGCCGGAGCTGATGCCCCGGGCGCTCTTCTGGTTCCGCTGGGGCGCCGCCTGGACCTGGATCACCGGGGTCCTCCTGTTGTTGCTCGTCTTCTACCACGGCGGGCTGGCGATCGAGACCGATGCAAGCTGGGGGGCGGCCGCGATCGCTATGATTGCGGTGACCTTCCTCGCGGTCTTCGCCTACGACGCGCTCTGGAGCAGCGGCCTCAAGTCGAACGTCCGCGCCGCCACGATCGTCTCGTTCGTGCTGCTGGCAATCGTCGTCTGGATGTTCGTGGAGGTCGGCGGGTTCCCGCCGCGATCGGTCCTGATCCACACCGGGTCGATGTTCGGGACGATGATGGCCTTCAACGTGTGGTTCCGGATCTGGCCCGCGCAGCAGCGGATCATCGCGGCGGTGAAGGCCGGAAAAGCGCCGGAAGCGAGCGACCCGGCGCTGGCCGGGCTGCGCTCCAAGCACAACACCTACCTGTCGCTGCCGCTGCTGTGGGCGATGCTCAACGAGCACGCGACGCCCTTCTTCGGCGGCAACTTCGGGATTCCGGGGGACTTCTACTGGGTGGCGTGGCTTGCGGTGGTGGCGCTCGGGTGGCACATCATCTTCCACTGCTACCGCATCGCCGGCCGTGTCTCGGGGATGTGAGGTTTCCCCGCTCCGGGGCCGGCGTGGGCCGGCCCCGGGCGCAAACGGCGGGTGGTCGTCACCGTCTGCCCGGGAGGTAGCGCCTCAGCCCGCCGCTCCCCGGGGGCGTTGGAGCGATCTGGACTCTGCCGCTGGATCCGTCGTACGACATCGTGACGCGATACAGAAAGCTCCGTCCGAGAATGATCCTGAACGGGCTGCCCATCTTCCTGAGCGGGTAGCCCGGACACGGGTCCAGCAGGGTGATGTCGAGGGCCTCGATGCGGATGCGGGCTGAATACACATCCACGATCAGCCGCTCACCGGTCACGCCGGTGACCGCGTCCCTGTCGACTTTCTTCAACTGGAGTTGCTCGGCGAGATCGATGTCTACGCAGCAGTCGCTGGCGCCTGTATCGATCAAGGCTCGTTGAGGGTGCTGACATGAAGCAGAGGCCACAGTGAGCTCGGCAGGACACGCGGGCCGGCCCCGATCTTGCGGATCAGGCATGGCTGCAGGTCGAACTGTTCAGTACTCCTGCGATCAGCCTCCTCGAACGTGTCGAAGAACCCGACCGGGTTGCCGTCGTGGAACACGACCCACTTGCCCAGGTGTTCGGTTTCCAACTGTTCGCGCATACTCTTGTACGCTGCGATTTCGGCATCCAGCGGGTCGGCTGTCGGTGCGGTCATGGTCGCCTCCTTCCGAAAATCCTGCCACCGATCACGATTTTGACCCTCTGTTCGCATGATACTACCCGCGGGGCGGTCGCGTTGAATGGCCACGGATGCGTCCGGGACGGTGCGCGCGTCGCAGGCCGGTCTGCCCGACGATGGACCCGCGCGGCCGGTCGCCACGACTCCGAGGGGAGCGAACAGATGCACATTGGCCACCGTGTCCGCTGTTTGGCGCGCCGGTGGCGGGCCATGCCGTTGCTGGCCGCCGGCCTGGTCGCGGCCTGCGGAACGGCGCCGACGCCGTCCCGGCCGGAGGGGCCTGCCGGACGTATCGTGAGCCTCGACTACTGCGCGGATCAGTACGTCCTGGGTCTTGCGGATCGGGAGCACGTCCTGGCCCTCTCGCCGGATGCCGACGAGGACTTCTCGTACCTGCGGGCCGAGGCGGCGGGGTTGCCGTCGGTCCGTCCGCGGGCCGAGGACGTTCTGGCGCTGCAGCCGGATCTGGTGGTACGCAGCTACGGGGGTGGGCCGCGCGCCCCCGCGTTCTTCAAACGGGCCGGCGTGCCGGTGCTGCAGATCGATTTCGCGCCCGATATCGACGCGGTCCGCGAGCGGATTCGGCAGGCCGCCGCCGCGCTCGGGGTCCCCGCCCGCGGCGAGGCGCTGATCGCCGGCATGGACGCCCGGCTCGCACGGGCGCGGGCGACCCCCCCGGGCGCCCGCACGCTCTACATCTCGCCGTCGGGGGTAGCCGCCGGCTCCGGGACGTTCGTGCATCACCTGATCGCGGCGGCGGGGCTCGACAACTTCGACGACCGGAGCGGCTGGCGGCCGATTCCGCTGGAACGACTGGCCTACGAGACGCCCGACGTCTATGCGGTCGGCGCGTTTGGCGCGATCGATCACAACGTGGCGTGGACTGCGTTCCGGCATCCGGTGGCGGTGCGGCGCGTGCAGGCCGGCCCGGCGGTATCGATCGACGGCGCGGCGACGTCCTGCGGCGGCTGGTTCCTGGTCGATGCGGTCGAGGCGCTGGCGGCGGGCGCCGCCGCGAGCGGGACCGGACCTTCCTGACGCTCGGCCGGTTGCCCTGCGCGGGCGCACCTCACGGCGAGCTGTCTCCCGCCGGCGGACCGGTGCGCCGTAACGCCCGGCCGGATCGCAGGCCGCCGGGAGGGCTGGGTCGGTCTGGTATGATCCCCACTTCACTGTCCGTGGCCAGGTGCTCGGGAAGTCGGTGCGATGCCGACGCTGCCCTCGCAACTGTGAGCAGGTACGAAATCCGCACGACAGCCACTGTCCGTTGAGGACGGGAAGGCGCGGAGAGTAGGCGCGACCCTGCAAGCCAGGAGACCGGCTTGGCCACGCCTCACCCCGCTTCCGAAGGGGAAGCAAAGGAGGATCCGTGGCCGATTGTGTCTTCGCGTTCGTTCGTCGTCCCTTCCGCGTTTCGTTCCGACCCTTTCTCCTGTTCCTGTTCGTCCTGAGTGCAGTGGCTGTCGCGCCGGTCGCGGCCCAGGCGCCGGTCGCCGTGACCGGCCTCGTGACCGACCCGTCCGGCGGCGTCCTGCCCGGGGCCGCCATCGAGGCTCGCCGCGGGTTGCGCGTGGTGGCCGTCGCGTCCAGCGGCATGGACGGCCGCTACCGCTTGGAGCTTCCGCCGGAGGGCGCCGAGCGCCTGACGGCCGGGCTCGCCGGGTTTGCGCCCGCCGGCATCACCGTGACTGCAGGCGCGGCCGACGCCGGCACCGCGACCGTCGACTTCCGGCTCGACCTCGCCCCGCTCGAGGACTCGGTCGTCGTCACCGCCTCGCGCACCGCCGAGCGCGGCGCGTCGGTGACCGAGTCGCACGCGGTCTTCACCGCCGAGGATATCGCGCGGCTCGGCAGCCATTCGGTGGCGGAAGTGCTGCGGCAGGTGCCCGCTTTCAGCGTGCAGTCGACAGGCCGGGAGGGCTCGATCTCCGCGGTCTACGCGCGCGGCGGCGAATCGGACTACAACCACGTGCTGATCGACGGCGTGCGGGTGAACGACGACGGCGGCTCCTACGACTTCGGCCGCGTGGCGGCCGGCGAGATCGAGCGGGTCGAGGTGGTGCGCGGCGCGCAGTCGGCCCTCTACGGCTCGGATGCGATCGGCTCGGTCATCCAGATCTTCACGAAGCGGGGGACGCCGGACAGTGGCCCCCGCCTGTCCGGCTCCATCGAGGGCGGCTCGTTCGGTACGTCGCGCGGCGACCTGCGCCTGCTGGGCGGCGTGCGGCGGCGGATCGACTACCAGATCGGCGTCGCCCACCGCTCCACGGACGGTGCGTTCCAGGACCGCCTGCCGGAGTCGGACCGCTTCGACCAGCAGGTGATCGACGGCAACGCCGGCGTGCTCGTGGACGATCACACGCGCCTGCGGTCCGGTTTTCGCTACAGCAGCGCCCGCGCGAATGCGGTCGGGCCGATTGGCTACGCGCCTGGCGACACCGGGACCCGCTACGACACCGATGCCATGACCTGGCACCTGGACGTCGACCAGCGTCTCGGCTCGCGTGTCGACCACGCCGTCACGGCGAGCTACTTTCGGGCCGGCCGGCAGTCGGACGATGCCATCGCCGATCCGCGGCATGTCGTGCGGGCGGTACTCGAAGGACAGCCCGGGGCGCTCTATCCGGCCGGGCCGCGGCTCGTGCGACTGCTCGACCAGGCGGCGTTCGACGCGCTCGCCGCCGATCCCACCCGCCTCGACGCCGGTCGGTTTCTCGCGCAGAGCGGCCCGTACAGCGGCTACGACTACCCGTTCACCTTCGAGACGCAGCTCCGGCGTCCGGCCGCGCGCTACCAGATCAACGCGACCTGGCTGGACCAGCAGGTGCTGAGCGCCGGCTACGACTACTACCGCGAGACGAACGCCCTCGACGACGTGCAGCAGGTCGAGAACCATTCGTACTTCGTCCAGCAGCAGTTCGCCATCGCGGAGGCGTGGTTCGTGACCGGCGGGGCGCGCGTCGACGACAACGCGCACTACGGGACCGCACTCAACCCCAAGCTTTCCGCCGGCGGCTACCCGTTGCCGGTGCGGGCAGGCGCGCTCTCGTCGGTCAAGGTGTCGGCCAACGTCGGCAGGGGCATCAAGAATCCCACCTTCTCGCAGTTGTACGGCTCGCAGTGGGTGGACGGCGACCTCTCGCTGCAGCCCGAGCAGGCGGTGACCGCCGATATCGGCGCCGAGCTCACTTTCGCAGGCCAGCGCTGGCTGGCGCGGGCGACCTGGTTCCGCAACGACTACACCGAGCAGATCGCCTATGCGCCGTCGCTCGGGGGCGGCGGAGACGGCGTTGCCGACTACGTCAACATCGACGGCTCGCGGGCGGCCGGTCTGGAGTTGGAGCTCGCGTTGCAGCGGCCCATCGGGGGGCTGACGGCGAGCGCCTCCTACGCGCTGGTCGACACCGAGGTGGTGTCCAACGTCAGCACGAGCGAGCAGTTTCAGCCGGGGCAGCCGCTGCTGCGCCGGCCGCGTCACGGCGGTCACCTGCGCATCGGCTACACACGGGGGCGGGCGAGTCTGCACCTGAATCTGCAGGTGACCGGAGACCGTCACGACAGCGCGTTCCTCGGCCTGCAGCGGGTGTCGGACGGGCGCGGGGTGGACATCACCCGCAACCCGGGCTACGCGCTCCTCACCCTCGGCGGGCAGGTGCGCGTTCACGACGACCTGACCCTGTTCGTGCGGATCGACAACGCGACCGACGCGGTCTACGACAGCGCGCTGGGGTATCCGGGCCTGCCGCGGGCGGTCGTCGCGGGCGGGCGTTTCGATCTCGGGGGTTGAACCGCGGATGCCCGCGGTTGGAGGGCGCCGTGCGCAATGATCGGGTGCTGATCGGGCTCCTGACGGCGGCGGGTCTGGCCGCGGCCGCGGCCGCCTGCCTGCTGGGCTCGACGCCGCTCGGAGCAGGCCGCGTGCTCTCCGCGCTGGTGGGCGCAGCCTCCCCCGGCGACCTGATCGTGGTGTGGGAGATCCGCCTGCCGCGCGCGCTGGCCGCCTTCGGGACCGGCGCCGCGCTCGGCGCCTCCGGCGCCGCGCTGCAGGGGCTGCTGCGCAATCCGCTGGCCGAGCCGGGCGTGTTGGGGGTGTCCGCCACCGCGTCGCTCGCGGCCACCTTCGTCATCTACTACGGTCTCGTCGGGGTGGGCGCTTTCGTGCTGCCGGTCGCCGCGATCGCCGGCGCGCTCGGCGCTACCGCACTGCTGACGGCGGCGGCGGCGCGGGTCGGGTCGGTGGTGACGCTGATTCTCGTCGGCGTGGGACTGTCCAGCTTTGCCGGCGCGATGATGGCGCTGCTGATGAACCTGGCCCCGAACCCCTTCTCACTCGCCGACATGCTCGACTGGACCCTCGGCACCGTCGCCAACCGGAGCTTCGCGGACCTGGCGCTGGCGGCCCCGTTTCTGGCGGCGGGGCTGGGTCTGCTGCTGGCGGCGCGGCGCGGCCTCTCCGCGCTGACGCTGGGCGAGGAGGCGGCGTCCGGCGTCGGCGTCGATCTGCCCCGTGCGCGCCGGCTGGTGGTGGTCGGCGCCGGTCTGGCGACCGGCGCGGCGGTCTCCACGGCCGGCGCGATCGGCTTCGTCGGCATCGTCGCACCGCACCTGGTGCGGCCGCTGGTCGACCACGATCCCGCCCGGACCCTGGTGCCGTCAACCCTGCTGGGCGGGGCGATCCTGGTGCTGGCGGATATCGGCGTGCGGTTGGCCCCGACCGATGCGGAACTGCGACTCGGCGTCGTCGCGGCACTGATCGGAGCGCCGGTCTTCATCTGGATCGCGGCGCGCAGGCGGGTGAACGGTGGCTGAGCTCGCGGTCGACGGACTGTCGGTGGCCCTGGACGGACGCGCGGTGGTGCGCGAGGCGTCCTGGCGCCTCGCCGGCGGCGAGCTGGTGGCGCTGCTGGGGGCGAACGGCGCCGGCAAGACCACGGCGCTGCGGGCGGTACTGGGGCTGACCCCGCGCGTTGCCGGCGTCGTCCGCATCGCCGGGGACGACCCGGCTCGGATGCCGCCGTCCGCGCGGGCGCGGCGCATCGCCTACCTGCCGCAGATGCGGCCGCTGGCCTGGCCGGTGAAAGTACGCGACGTCGTGGCGCTGGGCCGGTTCGCCCACGGCGCCACCCTGGGCAGGCTGGCCGGCGCCGACGCGGAGGCGGTGGCGCGTGCTGTCCATGCGTGCGACCTGGAGTCCCTCGTCGAGCGGTCCTGCACGACGCTCTCCGGCGGCGAGCTGGCACGCGTGCACGTGGCCCGGGCGCTGGCCGCCGAGGCGCCGCTCCTGCTGGCCGACGAGCCGACCGCGGCCCTCGATCCGCTCCACCAGCACCAGGTGATGCAGCTTCTGCGCGCCGGCGCCGACGCCGGCCGCGGCGTTCTGGTGGTGATGCACGATGCGGCGCTCGCCGCGCGCACCGCGGATCGGCTGCTCTGGATGGCGGATGGCCGGATCGTGGCGGACGGCTCGCCCGCGGCAACGCTGACCGCGGCGCGCCTCGCCGAGGTCTACGGCGTGCGGGCGAACGTGCGGCGCGTCGAGCGGGACTGGCTCGTCTCCGTCACGGGAGCGGCTTGTCGCGCCGAGCCCATGCCGTTACGCTAGCCGGCTGTGCAGGTTCGCCACCTGGAGGACCGGATGCCCTACGTCGCGACGACCAGCCGCGCCCCGGACGGCGCGGACCGGAGATAGACCATGGCTGCAGCGCCCGTTCTACCCAAGCTCGTCGGCCAGCGCGTCAAGCGCCGCGAGGACCCGCGTCTGATCCAGGGCCGCGGCACCTACGTCGACGACGTGAAGATCGCCGGCATGCAGCACCTCGCGTTCAAGCGCAGCGACGTCGCGCATGGCCGGATCCGGTCCATCGAAACCCGCGCCGCCGCGGAGATGGAAGGGGTGGAGGCGGTCTTCACCGGGGCGCAGATCGCCGGGTTTCTCGCGCCGATGCCGATCGGCACGCCGTTCCCGTCGCCCGAACACCACGCGGTGGCGGTGGACACCGTCCGCTTCGTCGGCGATCCGGTCGCGGTTGTCGTGGCCTGCGACCGCTACGTGGCGCGGGACGCCGCCGACGCCATCGAGGTCGACTGCGAGCCACTGCCGGCGGTGGTCGATCCGGAGGCCGCGACGACCGGCCGGTCCGCGGTGCTGCACGCCGACTTCCCGAACAACGTCGCCCTCGGCCCGCTGCCGGCAGGCACCGGGGTCGGCCGCAAGGGGGCGGTCGACGACACCGCCGTCGACGCGGCCTTCGAGGCGGCGGACGTGGTGATCGCCCAGCGGATGGTGAATCAGCGACTGGCGCCGAGCGCCATCGAGGCGCGCGGCGTGGTGGCGCACTACGAGCCGGGCCGGGAGGCGCTGACCATCTGGTCGTCGACCCAGAATCCCCACATCCTGCGCACCTTCGTGGCGCGGATGCTCGACCTGGGGGAGGACCGCGTGCGGGCCATCGCCCCGGAGGTGGGCGGCGGGTTCGGGGCGAAGATCAACATCTACGGCGAGGAGTACGTGGCATCCGCGCTGTCGAAGCGGCTCGGGCTGCCGATCAAGTGGGTGGAGGACCGTTCGGAGGCGTTCCTCGCCACCGTGCACGGCCGCGATCTGATCGCCTACGTCGAGTTGGCGGCCACGCGGGCGGGCAAGGTGCTCGGTCTGCGGATGCGCATCATCGCCGACATCGGCGCCTACAACATGCTGCTGACCGCCGGCGTGCCGACCAACAGCATGACGATGGCCAACGCCACCTACGTTGTTCCCGCCATCCGCGCGACGCTGACCGAGGTCTTCACCAACAAGACCCCGACCGACGCGTATCGGGGCGCGGGGCGGCCGGAGGCGGCCTACTTCGTCGAGCGGGCGATGGACATGCTGGCCCGCGAGCTCGAGATGGACCCGGCCGAGCTGCGGCGCAGGAACTTCATCCAGCCCGACCAGTTCCCCTACAAGACCCACATGGGGGCGGTCTACGACTCCGGCGACTACGAGAAGGCGCTCGACCATGCCCTGCACGTCGCCGGCTGGGAAGAGCTCAAGGCCGAACGAGACGCGGCGCGGGCCGACGGCCGGATCGTCGGCCTCGGGCTGTCGATGTACGTCGAGATTTGCGGCATGGGCCCATCCTCCACGTTGCCGCCCGGCGGCTGGGAGCACTCGCAGGTCACCGTCGAGCGGGACGGCCGGATCAGCGCGACGACCGGCGCCTCGCCGCACGGGCAGGGCAACGAGACCACCTTCGCGCAGATGCTGGCCGATCAGTTCGGCGTGCCGCTCGAGCACGTCACGATCCACCACGGCGACACCGCGGTCGTGAAGCAGGGTATCGGCACCTTCGGCAGCCGCTCACAGGCGGTCGGCGGGGCGGCGCTGCACGACGCGGGGACGAAGGTGAAGGCCAAGATGGCCAGGTTCGCCGCGGCCCTGCTCGAGGCGCACGAGAGCGATCTCGTCTTCGAGAACGGGACGATCGCCGTGAAGGGCGCCCCCGCGTCGGCCAAGCCGTTCGCCGCGGTGGCGGCCTATGCCTACCGGCCGATCAGGCTGCCCGAGGGCTTGACGCCGGGGCTGAGCGACGAGGCGTTCTTCGAGCCGAAGAACAACACCTATCCCTTCGGCTGCCACATCGCGATGCTGGAGGTCGACCGGGAGACGGGCGAGCCGCGGTTGCTCAAGATGGTGGCGGTCGACGACGCCGGCCACCTGATCAATCCGCTCATCGTCGAGGGGCAGATCCACGGCGGACTCGCGCAGGGCATCGGGCAGGCGATGATCGAGGAGGTCGCCTACGGCGCCGACGGCCAGCCGCTGACCGCGTCGTTCATGGACTACGCGCTGCCGCGGGCGAGCGATTTCCCGCGCTTCGAGCTCGACAACACCGTCACCCCGACGCCGGTCAATCCGCTCGGGGCCAAGGGTGTCGGCGAGGCGGGGACCATCGGCTCGACGCCCTGCATCGTCAACGCCGCGGTGGACGCCGTGAGCGGCCTCGGCGTGCGGCACCTCGACATGATGCTGCGGCCCGAGAAGCTGTGGCGCATCATTCACGGCCAGTCGGCCAGGAGCTCCGACGCATGATTCCGACCGCTTTCGCATACGAACGCGCCACCTCGCTCGACGACGCGCTCGCGAAGCTGGCCGCGGCCGGCGGCGCCGGCAAGCTGATCGCGGGCGGTCACAGCCTGGTGCCGCTGATGAAGCTGCGCCTGAGCGAGCCGACGGTCCTGATCGACATCGCGCACGTCCCCGACTTCGCCGGCATCCGCGAGGCCGACGGCCGGATCGAGATCGGCGCCGGGACCACGCACCACGACGTCGCCACGTCGGCGCTGCTGCGCGACCGTTGCCCGGCGGTGGCGGAGACCGCCGCGCTCATCGGCGATCAGCAGGTCCGCAACCGCGGGACCCTCGGCGGGAGCCTCGCGCACGCCGATCCGGCCGCGGACTACCCGGCGGTGATGCTGGCCGTCGACGCGGACTTCCACCTGAAGGGGCCCCACGGCTGGCGCGCCGTCAAGGCACGGGACTTCTTCGTGGGCATGCTGACCGTCGACCTTGCCCCGGAGGAGATCCTCGCCAGGGTGACGCTTGCGCCGGCGCGGGCGGCGGCCTACGCCAAGCTGCACCAGCGCGCGTCGCGGTTCGCCATCGTCGGCGTGGCGGCGGCGCTCGAGGTGCGTGACGGCATGATCGCGTCGGCCCGCATCGGCCTGACCGGGGCATCGCCGTCGCCGTTCCGGCTGGCGAACGTGGAAGCGGCATTGACGGGGCGTTCCGCCACATCCGGCACCCTCTCCGCCGCGACCGGGATCGCCGGGGACGGCGTCGAGGACCTCAACGAAGACATCCATGCCAGCGCGGACTACCGCCGCGCCATGATCCGCGTCTTCACGCGGCGCGCGCTTGACGGCGCTCTCGCGCGGATCGCAGGCTGATCGGGCTCAACCCTCGCACGGTCCCCGTCTGGACGTCCGGCGCCCAACCAAATGCGGCCGGGCGGGCGTCTTAACCTCCATGACCGGCGGGCAATGGCGCCCGCGCCAGGTACAGCACGGAGGCAGTTCATGCGGAGGACGTCAACGACGAAGGGACGGTGCGTCGGGATTCTTGCGGTCGCGGCGGCTCTCGTATCGGGTCCGGCCATTGCCGGAGCCAACCGAGCGGCACCGGCGCAACGCGACGGGGACGCACACGAGAGAGCGCGTGCGGAGGTGCGGGCGCTCTTCGATTCCGGCGCGGACGGCAGCTACATCGGCGTGGCGGTGAGCGACGTCGAAGCTGGTGCCGGGGCCGCCGCCGCGGCGGAAGGGGCGGTCGTCACGGAGGTGGTCGACGGTGCCCCGGCGGCCGTCGCGGGCATCGAGGCCGGCGACGTCCTCGTCGAGTTCGATGGCGAACGCATTCGCGGCGTGCGGCAGTTGACGCGGGTGGTTCGGGAGACGCCGGCCGGTCGGACCGTGGCCGCGACCGTGCTGCGCGATGGGGCGCGGCTCACGGTGAACGTGACCCCGGGGGAGCGGTCCCGCCCTGACTGGCGGGCGAACCTGCGCGGCATGGAGATCCCCGAACGGGCTGAAGCCTTCGTATGGCGGGGGGATTCGGCCTTGCTCGAGGGGTTGCCGGACGTCGTCAACGGTGCTTTCGCCTCCCTTGCCGGGCGGGCCCGGCTGGGGATTCGCGGGGAGTCGGTAGACGGCCAGCTCGCCGGGTACTTCGGCGTCTCCGCGGGCGTTCTCGTGCGGCACGTCGAGGAGGACACCGTTGCGGCCGCCGCGGGTCTGCGGGCCGGCGACGTCATCACGGCGATCGACGGCGAGCAGGTCGAGGATCTCGGCGCGCTCCGCCGGCGGCTCTCCGCCCTCGATTCGGGCGAATCTTTCACGATCGCCATCATGCGCGACGGCGCCGCGACCTCGCTGTCGGCCGAGTTGGGGGAGGAAGCGGAGCGGCGGCCTCGCGGGTTGCGCCGGGGAGCCGGGATCTGATCGGTCGGCCGCTCGCATCCCGCCCGGCGACTGGCGGGGTGCGAGCGCCCACGTCACACCCCGGAGGATGCCGACATCACCCTCTCCGGCGTGACGATCGTCGCCCCGTCGACCCGGTCTGCGGCACCGCGTTTCAACCAGAGTGCGTAGTGCATCGGGCGACCGCGGCGGAACGGGATGCGCCGGGCCTTGCGAACCAGCCCGGCGAGTATGCCTGCCGGGTCGGCGCGGTCGGACCACTTCACTTCCCCGAGCAGCAGGTGGCGACGGTCGGAGGATTCGGCCACTACGTCGATCTCCAGCGGTTCGCCTCCGGTGCCGGTGCCCCACCAGCGCGACGCACGGTCCCAGTGCAGGTCATCGATCGTCACGTGCGGCACCGAACGGCGCGCCAGCCACTCCCATACCTCCGCCACGTGGCCTGCGAGCCGGGCCTGCACCTCGGTATGAACCGGATCGATCAGATCGATCTCGAGACGGGATCGGTTCGGCGCAACGAACCGATACCAGAACAGCAGGAAGGGGTCGTCCAATCGGTACAGGCTGCGCCGCGTCGATCGAGTACTCTCGCCGAAGGGAACCTCCCGGCGTACATAGCCCAGATCGATCAACCGGCTCAGGGGACGGCTCAGGTTGGTGGCCGGCTGGCCGACGCGACCCGCGAGCTCGCTGAGACGATGACACCCGGAGCCGATCAGCCCGAGCAGCGAATTGGCCTGCACGGCGCTGCGCATGTCGTCCATCAGGAGGCGTGCCGGTTCACTGTGGAGCACCCCGTTGCGGTCGAGCACGAGCGCCGCCAGCGCCTCGGACGTCGAGCCGTAGTCCGCGGCGAGTTCCCAGTTGCGCGGCAGCCCGCCCCAGATGGAGTACGCGACGACGCTCTCCTCGGCGTCGAGCTGCAGTGCGTGGGGCAGCGCCTCCGGCGGCATCGGAGCAACCTGGACGGTCTCCGCGGCGCGGCCGTACAGCGGCGCGGTCTCGTCCAGCACCAGACCGTGCATCATGCGCTGGGACGATCCGCACGCCAGCAGACGTAACGGCCGTTCCCCGGGCGTATCGATGATCCTCTGGATGATGCTCGGCAGCGCCGGGGAGACCTGGACCAGGTAGGGCATTTCATCGAGCACCAGCCAGGCATCTGCCGGGGCCCGCATGCGCCATGTGTCCAGGACGGCCGCCCAGTCGCCGTACGAGGCCGCGGCGAAGCCCGGTACGACACGCCCTGCCTCGACCGAGAGGGCGTGCCTCTGAATGGCGGCGTCGCTGAGAGAGGCCAGGTAGTACGCGTGCCGGTGACCGCGTAGCGCCTCCTGCAGCAGCCGCGACTTGCCGCACCGGCGCCGCCCATAGACGACGATCAGCGAGCCATGCGGCCGGGACAGGGCTCGCCGCAAACGACTGAGCTCGCGGGCGCGATCGAGGAAAGCAAGCCGCACACCGCATTATGTAGCAGAAACAGTATGTTCGTCCATCCGCATGGTCGGTTCCCCGCCGCCGGCGCTCGCATTTGCGGGTGGGGATTCCCGCGTATACTGGCCGCATGTCCAAGATCATCCGCTCGATCGGTCCGGTGGCGGTCTGTCTGGCGGCGGTGGCGACGGCGGCGGCGCAGACCGGTGCGGCCGGCGGCGAGTGGCGCACCTACGGGGGTGATCTCGGCCACACCCGCTACGCGCCGCTCGATCAGATCGACGCCGGCAACTTCGGCGATCTCGAAGTGGCCTGGCGGTTCAAGACGGACAACCTCGGTCCGGTACCGGAGTACCGGTTCCAGTCGACGCCGCTCGTGGTCGACGGCGTGATGTACACGACCGGCGGATCGCGGAAAGCGGTGGTCTCACTCGACGCGGCGACCGGCGAGATGCGCTGGATGTACAGCCTCGACGAGGGGGCGCGCGGGGCCGCCGCGCCGCGGCAGTTGTCCGGCCGCGGTCTGGCGTACTGGGAAGCCGACGGCGAGCCGCCCCGGGTCGTCTACGTCACCCCGGGCTACCGGCTGATCGCCCTCGACGCCTCGACGGGCCGCCCGGTGCCGGAGTTCGGGATGGACGGCATGGTCGATCTGAAGCAGGAGGCCGACCAGTTCATCGATCCGGTAACCGGCGAGATCGGTCTGCATGCGACGCCGATCGTGGCGGGCGACGTCATCATCGTCGGCGCCGCCCATCGGACCGGCGGCAACCCGCGCAGCCGCGCCAACGTGAAGGGCTACGTCCGCGGCTACGACGCCCGCACCGGCGAGCGGCTCTGGATCTTCCACACCATCCCGCGGCCGGGCCAGTTCGGGCGCGAGACGTGGCTGGCCGACTCGGCGGTCTATACCGGCAACACCGGGGTATGGGGCCAGATCTCGGTGGACGTGGATCTGGGGCTGGTCTATCTGCCGGTGGAGACGTCCACCGGCGACTACTACGGCGGCTACCGGCCGGGCGACAACCTGTTCGCCGAGAGCCTGGTGGCGGTCGACCTCCACACCGGCGAGCGCCGCTGGCACTTTCAGTTCGTGCATCACGGCATCTGGGATCAGGACAATCCCTGCGCGCCGATCCTGCTGGACCTGATGATCGACGGGGAGCTGGTGAAGGCGGTCGCGCAGCCGACCAAGCAGGCCTTCCTGTACGTCTTCGACCGCGAGACCGGAGAGCCGATCTGGCCGATCGAGGAGCGGCCGGTCCCGGCGGGGGACGTGCCCGGCGAGTGGTACTCGCCCACGCAGCCGTTTCCCACCAGGCCGGCCGCCTACGACCGGCAGGGCGTCACGCTGGACGACCTGATCGATTTCACCCCCGAGTTGCGCGCCGCGGCGGTGGAGCGGGCGTCGTTCTACCAGCTCGGGCCGCTGTTCACGCCGCCGGTGGTGAGTCGGCTCGAGGGGCCGCTCGGCACCCTGATGGCCCCGGCCCAGGGCGGCGGCTCCAACTGGCCCGGCGGCTCCTACGATCCCGAGACCCGCATTCTCTACGTGTCGTCGAACAGCTCGCTCGGGTTGCTGAGCATCGTGCCCCCCTATCCGGGGCAGTCCGACATGGCCTACATCCAGGGCAACGCGGTCGCGGGACCGCGGACCTCCGGCGGCGCGGGCTCGTCCGCCGGCGGCGGGCGCACCGAGTTCGAGGTGCCGCCGCGGCCGCCGCTGACCGCCGCGCAGCGCCAGCGCGGTCGGCTCACCATCCAGGGGTTGCGGCTGCTCAAGCCGCCCTACGGCATCATCGCGGCCATCGACATGGACCGTGGAGAGATCCTGTGGCGGATCCCGCACGGGGAGACGCCCGACAACGTCCGCAATCACCCGGCGTTGCAGGGCCTCGACGTCCCCCGCACCGGCCAGCCCGGCAGCGTCGGCACGCTGGTGACCCGCACGCTGCTCATCGCGGGCGATCCCGGGACCCACACCCTGCCGTCGGGCGAGCGCGGCGCAATGCTGCGCGCCTACGACAAGGCGAGCGGGGCCGAGGTGGGCACGGTGTTCCTGCCGGCCCAGCAGTCCGGGTCGCCGATGACCTACCTGCTCGACGGCGTGCAGTACATCGTGGTCGCGGTCAGCGGGGCCGGCTACTCGGGGGAGCTCATCGCGTTCCGGTTGCCTGTGATGTAGTGATGCGGGTGCGGTATGATCACGCATCATGCGAACCACGATCACGCTCGACGAGCATCTCCTGGCACAACTGAAGCAGCGCGCCGCGGATTCGGGCACGTCGGTCAGCCGTGTCGTCGAGCAGGCAGTTCAATTGTTCATGCGGGAGCCGGCAGCCGGGAACGAGTCCGAGCCGTTCGAACTGGTCACGTTCGGGGCGGGGGGGCGCTTCTCGCGCCACAATATCGACAAGGCTTCTGCGCTCCTCGAAATCGACGATCTGGAGCGATACAAGGATCGCGGGTAGCCGATGCAACTCCCGGACGTCAACGTACTCATCTATGCCCACCGCGAGGACGCCTCCGAGCACCCGCGCTATACCGCCTGGCTCCGAGCGTTGACTGCGTCGGCCGCTCCCTTCGCGTTGTCGGAGGTGGTGCTCGCCGGCTTTCTCCGCGTCGTCACGAACCGCAGGATCTTCGATCCGCCCACGCCCATGGAGACCGCGATCGCTTTCTGCCAGGGGCTCGTGACCCGGCCTCGCGCAGTGATCGTCGCTCCGGGCCGGCAGCACTGGGACATTTTCGTCGGGCTGTGCCGTCGCATCCAGGGGCCGCTGGTGACGGACGCGTACCTCGCGGCGCTCGCCATCGAGCACGGGTGCGAGTTGATTACCACCGACAGCGACTTCGCCCGGTTCCCGGGGCTTCGCTGGGGGCACCCGCTCCGCCCGAGAACTCAGGTTCACTGATGCCGGCGCCGATGCCCGGTGGCGGAGCCGGAGAGACGGCAATGCGGCTGGCCGTTCCGAAACCGCTGCATCGGCAGCGCCGACTGTGAGACCATGAGCAGATGCGCGGCATCGTCAAGACGGTCATCGCAGTAGTGATCCTCGCCGCCGCCGCGTGGCCGCTCCGCGCCGCGGACTGGCCCGAGTGGCGCGGCGCCGGGCGGCTGGGAGTCTGGACCGACACCGGCATCCTCGAGACGTTCCCGGACGGCGGCCTGACCGCCACATGGCGCGTGCCGATCAATGGCGGCTACGCCGGGCCGGCGGTGGCGAACGGCCGCGTCTTCGTCACCGACGCGCTCCGCGCCGACCCCCGCACCACCGCCGTCGTCGAGCGGATCCTCGCCCTGGACGAGGCGACCGGGGCGATCCTCTGGACGCACGAGTGGGAGACCAACTACGCCGGGCTCCAGCTCGCCTACGCCATCGGGCCGCGGGCGACGCCGACCGTCGACGGCGACCGGGTCTACGCGCTCGGGGCGATGGGCAACCTGCTGGCCCTCGACGTCGCCGACGGGCGGGTCCTGTGGCAGAAAGACTACGTCCAGGACTTCTACGCCTCGATCCCGTCGTGGGGCATCAGCGGCGCGCCGCTGGTCGACGGCGACCGGCTCATCTGCCTGGTGGGCGGCGAGCCCGACGCCAAGGTCATCGCCTTCGACAAGCACACCGGCGAGGTGCTCTGGGAGGCGCTGTCGTCCGACTGGGAGCCGGGCTACTCGGCGCCCTTCCTGATCGATGCGGCCGGCGTGCCGCAGCTCATCATCTGGCACCCGCGGGCGATCAGCGCGCTCGACCCGCAGACAGGCTCCGTCTACTGGGAGGTGCCGCACATCGTCGACATGGGGATGAGCGTGCCGACGCCGGTCCACGCCGAACCGTACCTCTTCGTGACCTCGCAGTGGGGCGGGGCGCGCATGCTGCGGCTGGCCGAGAGCCATCCGGACGCCGCGCTGATCTGGCAGGGCATCGGCGAGAGCGACCCGCAGTACGGGCGCGTCTTCGACACGCTCGACTCCGTGATGAGCACGCCGGTGATCCAGGGCGATTACGTCTACGGCGTCAGCGGAGAGGGCATCCTGCGCTGCCTGGAGCTGCGGACCGGCCGGCGGGTCTGGGAGACCGAGGCGCTCATCCAGGACCCCGCGCGCTGGGCGACGGCGTTCTTCGTCCGCCACGGCGACCGCTACTTCATCAACACCGACGGCGGCGACCTGGTCATCGCCCGGTTCTCGCCGGAAGGCTACGACGAGATCAGCCGTACGCGTCTGATCGCCCCGACGAGTCCCTACGTGCGTCGCCGCGCGCAGGGGCCGTACGTCAACTGGTCGCATCCGGCCTACGCCAACCGGCACGTCATTGCACGCAACGATGAGGAAATCGTCCGCTTCTCGCTCGCTGCGACGCCGTAGCGGAACACGGCCCGGCGCACCGCCGTCGGGTCCGGCCCTGCTGCCGGCGGGGACGGTCCTGGCTGTCGTGGTGGCGGTGGCGGCGGTCTGCGCCGCGGTGACGGCGCCCCTGTGGCAGGAGGCTGGGTCGTCGGCCGTGGCGCTGGCGGCCCTGCAGGACAGCGGCTCACCCCGGCTCGTTGCCGTGATCGCGGACCTCCACATGGGGCTCGGCCGGGATGCGGCGGGGGAGTGGCGCGTCGAGGAGGACTTCCGCTGGGGAGACGAGCTCGGCCTCTTTCTGGAGGCGCTCGATGCGGAAGGCGGGGGCGCGACCGACCTCATTCTGAACGGCGACACCTTCGAGCTGGAACGGCTGCCGGGCGCGGACTGCACGGCGGACGATCCGACGCTCGGTTGCACGGAGCCCGAGGCGCTCGCGAGACTGGAACGCGTGCTGGCGGCGCACGCGGAAACGGTGGACGCCCTCGCCGCGTTCGCGGGCTCGGGATCGAACCGGATCTTCCTCGTGCCCGGCGAGCACGACGCCGCGCTGCTGTTTCCGTCGGTGGCGCGACGGGTGGAGCAGGCGCTCGGCGCCACGCTGGCCGCCGGCGGATCCTGGCGCTCGGAGGACGGGCAGATATACGTCGAGCACGGTCACCAGATCGGCTGGCGCGTGGATCGGTTCGAGGCGTGGCCGGAACCGTTCGTCGAGCGGGCCGGCCGCCGGCATCTGGCACGGTCGGCGCGGGCGCGCGCCGTCGACGCCTTCTTCGACGAGCACGAGGCGCGCTATCCGGTCATCGACAACTTCGCCGACGAGGGCGCCGGTCTGACGCACGGGCTGGCCGCGGAGGGGACCGCCGACCTCGGGGCAACGACGCCGGAGTTGCTGCGCTACGTCCTCTTCCGGATGCCGTGGCAGCAGTTCCGGGTGGACCTCGACGCCGGGGACGTGCAACCGGCGACGTGGGATCTGGCCGCGGTGCGGGCCCAGGGGCCTGCATTTCTGGTCGACTCGCTACCGAACGACGACCGGTTCAAGCCCCTGGCGCAGAGAGCGCACGAGGCAGGTCTGCTGGCGGCGCCGATGGACGAGTTGCGCGACGACGAGCTCGTTGCTCTCTGCGACTACCGCGCGGCCGCGCGCCGCGCCCGCCGCCGCTTCGAGCGGGTGCTCACGCAGCTCGACCCGCAGGGGCCGCCGGTGCGTGAATGCCCGCGCCTGCCGGACAGCCGCGGCGGGCTGTTCGACTACTTCTGGCGGACACGCGACCTGATCTACGGGGGACGGTTGGAGGCTGCGCAGGCCAGTGCGCCGGCCACCGCGCGTCCCATCGCCGTCTTCGTGCACAACCACACGCACCTGGTCGACTGGCGCCAGAGCGTGCTGGAGTCGACGCGCCTGGGCCGCACCGTCATCGTCGACGGCTTCTCGCCGGTTCGTGACGCCCTCTCGCCGGTCGTGATCAACGGCGGCCCCTGGCAGCGGACCATCACCCCGGTGCAGTTCGGACGCCTGCAGGCCGAGCACGACCTCTCGGACGCGGAACTGCTGCGCGCCCTGCGGCCCGAGCATCTCGCGTCCTGCTACGGCTTCGTGCAGATCGATCCCTACGACGACACACCGGCACTGCCGGTCACCCGCTACTGGCGGCAGGCCGAGGGCGGGGACTGGGAGATCGCGGCCAGGTGCGGCCGGCAGCCCGAGCTGGCGCCCGCGGACACTCGTTGAACGCTCACAGCCAGTCCCGCCAAGCCCGCACGTCGACGCCGTTCCGGAAGTAGCTTTCGCCTCCCCCGTAGACGAGGGTGGCCGGGGTAGAAGGCCCCGCCATCGAGCGCCAGCGGGCGAGCCCCTTGAAGAAGTCGCTGGCCACGGTTGCACCCGACTTGATCTCCACCGGGTGCGGGCCGTGGGACGACTCGACGATCAGGTCGACCTCGTTGTCACGCTGGTCGCGCCAGTGGTACAGGTCGGTCGGTTCCCCCGCGTTGCAGCCGACCTTCAGCGCCTCGGCGATCACCAGGTTCTCGAACACCGCTCCGCGCGCCGCGTGGCTCGCGAGTTGGTCGGCGTCCCGGATGCGCAGCAACCAGCAGAGCAGTCCCGTGTCGATGAAGTAGAGCTTGGCGCGCTTCGTGAGCCGCTTGTTGAAGCTCCGGTGGTAGGGCTGGAGACGGAACGTGACGAAGCTGGCTTCCAGCACCGACAGCCAGCGGCGGGTCGTGTCGTGGCTGACGCCGCAGTCATTGCCGAGACTCGACAGGTTCAGCAGTCCGCCGGCCCGGCCCGCGCACAGCCGGACGAAGCGGCCGAACGCCTCCAGATCGCCGACCTGCGTCAGGTCGCGCACGTCGCGCTCCAGGTAGGTCTGGAAGTACTGGGCCAGCCACTCGCTCGGATCGAGCCCGAGGTCGTGAATGCGCGGATAGAAGCCGCGCACCGCGTGGTCCGTCCACGCGCTCGCCGGTGCCGGGTTCCGGCCCCCGCCGGTCAGCAGATCGTCCATTGCCGACGCGCTGCGGCGGGTCAGCTCGGCCAGCGAGAACGGCAGCAGGGAGGTCAGTCGCACCCGGCCCGCCAGCGACTGCGAGATCCCCTGCATCAGCAGGAAGTTCCGGGATCCCGACAACAGAAAGCGGCCGGGCACCGGATCCTCGTCGACGATCGTCTGAATGTAGGAAAACAGATCGGGCGTCCTTTGCGCCTCGTCCAGGATCACCGGCCCGTCGAAGCGGCCGAGGAACCCGCGCGGATCCTCCAGGGCGAACGTCCGCTCGTCCGGCGATTCGAGCGAGACGTAGCGGTAGCCCGGAAAGGTGTTCCGCAGGAGCGTCGTCTTCCCGGATTGGCGGGGGCCGTTCACCGACACCACCGGATACCGGGCCGCCGCCCGCTCCACAGTCGCCGCGAGATGACGCGGAATCACAGGTCAGTGTACAAAATGACGATCTGATCTTCAATTTACACAGATCGTCCCAGGGCGGCGTGTCGACGTGAGCAGTCCGGGCACGCTCCCGAACCACATGACGGTGGAACGCGTTCGCGCCTTCAACGGCACGGAGCCGGTGCTGATGCACGACGAACCCAACCGGTTCGTCCGTGTGACGTTTCATCTTGCGGCCGGCGGGAGTGGGGCGTGACCGGCGCGGGTCCTTCGAGGGCCGGCGGGACCCTCACATCCAGCCTGTCATCGTCGACGGCTTGCCGCCGTCCCGTAAACGCCCTCGCGCCGGTCGTCAGCATCGCCAGCCCGTGGCAGCGGACCGGGAGTCGCGAACGCGCCTGCGCTCAGCGCGCCTTCCCGTCGCCAGCGCGCCAGCGCCGCACGGGTCTCGGGGTAGGCGATCTGCGACGTGGCGACCACGGTGGCGTCTTCGATCTCCGCTTATTGCTCTGGCATGACGTAGCGTCGAAGACGTCTCCACCACGACCGCAGTCCTCGAAAGAATGTCGGCCATGGGGAGCGCGCCGGTCGCGAGCGGTCGCTGCCGGGGCCGACGTGGATCATCGCGCGTCTGGCTCGCTCGTGCTTGCCAGATGCGGTGCGAGACGGACGACGCTGCCCACGCATCCGCCAGCCATCAGCCTCGGCCGCGATCACGATGCGCGCGCATGCCACCGCGTCGGAGCCGGCGTCGTGATGCTGGAGCGGGATGCGCAGCCGCCGGCAGACGTCGGGCAGCTTCGTCGGCCGGATTCTCCACTGCACGCGGGCGAGTTGTACGGTGCACGTGAATTGCGCCCGTGGCGGCCGCAGCCGGTACCGGGCGCAACAGGCGTGCAGCACGCTCCGGTCGAACGCGGCGTTGTGGGCGGCGACGAACGCGGCATCGTCGAACCAGGCGCGGAGGGTCGGCCACAGCTCGGCGAAGGTCGGCGCGTCGTGCACGTCCTCCCAGTCCAGGCCGTGCAGGTCGGTGAACGTAAACTGCGCAGCGGGAGGCCGGATCAGGTAGGTCCGCGAGAGGACGATCCGGCCGTCGCAGCCGGCGGCGAGGCCGACCGCGCAGGCGCTGTCGCGGCGGGCCGAGGCGGTCTCGAAGTCTATCGCGACGAAGGCGCTCATGGCGTCGAGTGTTACAGTTTCGCGTGGCGTGGCGCTGCCGCGCCGCGGGTTCCACGGGCCGTGAGACCGCGACATGTGATGATGGAGGCATGGGGAAAGTTCGACAAGTCGTCAGGCCGCATCCACCGTCTCGAACATCATTGCGCCGACGTTGCGGCGTGCTTTGAATCGCTGCTCCGCGATCCCGTGCTGCGGGCGCGGTTCGTCCGGGCGGCCGGTGCGAACGGTTTCTCCGAAACGACCGCCGCCCGGTTGACGTTCCTCGCGTTCCTGCATGATTTTGGCAAGCTGAACACCGGCTTCCAGTTCAAGGTAACGCGTCCGAACCAGCCTTCCCGTACAGCGCCACGACCGGCCGGACACATCGCAGAAGCGTTGCTCTGCTTCGATCAGTCTGACATCTGCGAGCTTCTCGGTCTGCATGACATCGTCGATGAATGGGGGGCCGGCGTCATCTGCCTGCTGCACGCGATGCTCGCCCATCATGGCCGCCCGGGACGCAGACCAACGCAGTCGGGAGGCGGACCGCCCGAGCTGTGGAAGCCGTTCGCGGGCTACGACCCCCGCGCGACCGCGAAGCTGCTGCGACAGCGTGGCCGCGCCTGGTTCCCGGATGCGTTCCGAGACGGGCCTCCCATGCCCGACGCGCCGGCGCTGGCGCATCTGTTCGCCGGGGTCGTAGCTCTCGCCGACCAGCTCGGGTCGGATGAGGACGCGTTCGAATACGAGCCGGATCCGGATCCGCACTATATCGAGCGTGCCCGTCGCATCGCGACTGATGCAGTCAGGGGCAAGGGGTTTCGGCGGTTCGATTGGTCGGCGGACGCTGCCGTGGCGGACGTGGGAATGCTGTTCGACTACCAGGAGCCGCGCCCGTCGCAGCGCGCCGTGTCTGCGGCTCCGCTCGACCGGCCGCTCTTGATTCTGGAGAGCGAAACAGGATCCGGAAAGACCGAGGCGGCTGTCCTGCGTTTCGCTGCGCTGTGGCGTGCCGGCCTCGTGGATGGCCTGTACTTCGCGGTGCCGACGCGTGCCGCGGCGAAGCAACTGCACAGCCGAGTACGGGACGCGTTGGACCGACTGTTGCCGCCAGCGGCGCATGTCCAGACCGTTCTTGCCGTCCCGGGCTATCTCGTCGCTGGAACTGCCAAGGGGCGACGTGTCGAGAAGTTCGAGGTGTTCTGGGAGGACGAGCCCGACGAGGAGACGCGCCTCGCGCGCTGGTCCGCGGAGAGCGCCCGGAAATTCTTGAGCTCGCCGGCGGCCGTCGGGACGGTCGATCAGGTCCTGCTCGCGGGGTTGCGGGTGAAGTGGGCGCATTTTCGGGCAGCCTCGCTGTCGCGGAGTCTGCTGGTCGTAGACGAAGTACATGCCAGCGACGCCTACATGACCGAGTTGTTGCTCGCCGTGCTGCACGCACACCTCGGGCTCGGCGGGCATGCCTTCCTGATGTCGGCCACCCTCGGTGCCGTGGCGCGCTCGAAGTTCATATCCAAGTCCGCCAGGTGTCTTCCTCCGGCACCGACAGATGCCGAAGAAGTCCTCTACCCGGCGCTAACGCTTGCGGCGGCCGAAGGCGTCCCGGAGACACGAGCCATCACGACCAGCGCGTCGACGAAGTCCGTTTCGATGAGCGCAGTCCCGATTCTGAGCGAACCGGAGTCGATTGCCCGAACGGCTGTAGTTGCGGCTCGGGACGGGGCCAGGGTCCTCGTGATTCGTAACACGGTCACCAGCGCGCAAGCAGTGTTCGGTGCGTTGCTGGCCCAGGGCGGGGAGGATGTCGTGTTGACCGTTGCAGAGGGGCCAGCGCTGCATCATAGCCGCTTCGCTGCCGAGGACCGGAGGCTGTTGGACGACGCCGTGGAACGCGCGATCGGCAAGGTGTCCCGATCTCCGGGTGGCCTGGTAGTCGTCGGTACGCAAACGCTCGAGCAGTCGCTCGACATCGACGCCGACCTCCTCATCTCGGATATCTGTCCAGTGGACGTTCTGTTGCAGCGAATCGGTCGACTGCACCGGCACGAGAGAACAGATCGGCCACCGAGTTTTCGGGAGCCTCAGTGCCTGGTGCTGGTCCCAGAGACCGGTCTGGAGAGCGGGCTCGATGGATCGCTCCTTGCGCATGGGCTCGGTGTTTCGAATCGCGGTGGCATCTACGCGAACCTCCTTGGTCTGGAGGCGACACGCGGGCTGATTTGCGATCACGCCACCTGGACCGTCCCGGCGATGAATCGGATGCTGGTGGAGCGTGCGACCCATCCGGATGTGCTGCGAGAACTCGCCGATACGCTCGGGGAGCGTTGGCTGTCGCACGAGACGAAGGTTTTCGGTTTGCGCGCCGCTGAAGCCGGAGTCGCCAGGAACCATGCGCTCACACGCGACGAACCGTTCGATGAAGACTTGGTATTCCCCGACATCGACGAGCACGTGCGCACCCGGCTGGGCGAAGACGGGCCTCGCATCGTGCTCGCCGATCCCGTGTCCGGGCCGTTCGGCACGCCGGTGCAGACCTTCAACCTGCCGGCGCACCTGTTCCGGGGCAGACCGCCTGGGAAGGAGGAGATTGAGGCCGCGCGAGCAGTGCCGGCGCCGGCCGGTGGCTTGGTGCTGCAGGTCGGCGACTACAAGCTGACCTACGATCGGACCGGGATACGATCCGGCCATGCATAATCTGCTGGCCGACCCGCTGATTCGGATTCGTCTGGTCGACGGCACGTCGACGGTGATGTCCTTGCCGGAGGTGTACGAGGCGCTGGCGGAGGACGGCGTCGCGGCGTTCTCTGCGTTGCGTCCGCACCAACGGCACGCGTGGCATGCGTTCCTGGCGCAACTCGGCGTGATCGCGGTACAGGGATCTGGCCCCGCCGCGCCGCCGCGGACGGCGGGGGAGTGGCGCGCGCTGCTTCGAAGTCTGACGCCGGGGTTCAGCGCAGACGAGCCGTGGCATTTGGTCGTGAACGATCCGGCGCAGCCCGCCTTCATGCAGTGTCCGGCGCCGAACGCGTTGAGCCAGTATCGCGGCCGGGTGACGACCCCGGACGACCTCGACATCCTGGTCACGGCGAAGAATCACGACGTCAAACAAGCGGTTGCGATTGGATGCGCGCCGGACGACTGGATGCTGGCGCTGATCGACCTGCAGACGATGGCCGGGTTTCTCGGCGCCGGGAACTACGGCATCGCTCGGATGAACGGCGGTTTCTCGGCGCGGCCGTGCCTCGGCCTGGCGCCCGCCGATGGAGGCTTGGGCGCACATCTCTTTCATGACATGCGGCGGATGCTGGCGGGGCGCCCCTCGCTGCTGGACAGCCATCCGGATTACTTCGATCCGGAGCGCGGCCTGGCTCTG
This sequence comes from Vicinamibacterales bacterium, assembly GCA_965222905.1. GTDB lineage: Bacteria > Acidobacteriota > Vicinamibacteria > Vicinamibacterales > UBA8438 > WTFV01. The sequence goes on from OZ244976.1 coordinate 1,756,407, forward strand.
CTCTGGCTGGAGCCCTGGGATGGTACGGCATCACTCGACTTGCGCAGGTTGGATCCGTACTTCATCGAAGTCTGCCGCCGGGTACGGTTGCGAGCGGAGGATCGCGGGATCGTTGCCTGGACCGCGGCCTCGAAGATGGCGCGCGTTGCCGCGAAGGACGCGCATGGCAACCTGGGGGACTTCTGGACTCCAGTCGGCGCGAAGGACGTCAAGGCGCTCTCGCTCTCGAGCGTGGGGTTTCGGTACGATCGCCTTGCGAAGCTGATTTTCGATCGGGACTCATTCGAGCTTTCTCGGGCCATGAAGCTCGATTCGACGCGACCGGGACACTGGAGGGTCGTCGCTCGGGGAGTCGCCGGCGGACAGGGTAAGACTGACGGCTACCACGAGCGCAACGACATCGCCTTCGACGGCAGGACCGCCGCCGCTTTCGGCAGACGAGAACAACGCGACGCGCTGGCGCGCATCTCCGAAGCGCAGATCGACGAGATTCGCGAAGTCGAGAAAGCGTTGCGGTTCGGCATTGCCGTGGCCGCGAGCGGTGGCAAGCCCGCGGAGGAATTGATAAAGGCCGACAGGACGCATGCCAACCCCTACGCTCGTCGGCTCGACGAGGCGGTCGACGCGGTGTTCTTCGGAGCCATCGACCGTCGCTTTGTCGCAGCGGATGACGCAGCGAGAGCGGTGGCACGCGCGGAGTTCGTACGGGACATGATCAGGACGGCGCGCACGCTTCTCGACGAGGCGATCGGTGCGGTGCCTTGTCCGGCTGTGTGGCGCCACCGTGCGCAGGCGAGGGCGACAAGCGCCTTCAACAGCCGGCTTCGGCGACCCCGGAGCGTGTTCAGTGATCAGCCCGAGATCTTCGAGGTGCAGGAGACCCACAATGCCGCGTAGAGACGCGCTACCAGACGCGGAAGCCGTGCCGACGACACAGAACTTGAGAGAAGCGATTCCGAAGATGGCATTCGAGATCGCGCGTCTCGATCCAGGGCCGGCGGCGGCGCTCCGTCGCGGCCCTGACCACGGCGCTGGTGCGGCCGCCTTCTGGAAGCTGCTGGCCAAGCACAATCCTGTCGGCGCCGTGGGCAACGAGGCCGGTTGGGCTTCTCTGATTCAGGCCATGGCGGTCCTGACTCCGAAGGGCCGGGATCCTGAAAAGAAACCTGCCCACGACTATTCGCTGTCCATGGGGCGGGCACTGTACGAAGCTGGATTCTCGGAGTTGCGCCTTGCGCGCCTTCTGGCGGCCGCGCCCGATTTGCGCCGGGAAGGCGCGGTTCGCACCTGCCGCCGCCTTGCGACCGGCGAGTTCAACCGGTTCAATCTCGTGACCCTGGGCGATTTCGTTCTGTTTGGCGGCGAAAGCACGGACCGTCGGATTGCGCGAGACTACTACCGCGCCCACGCCGCCGCGGAACGCGAGTCTCGAGACCGGGAGACTTCCACTGATGCCTGATGCTCGTTTCCTCCAGATTCACAGTCTGCACGGCTACTCCGCCGTGTTGTTGAACCGCGACGACTCCGGCCTTGCCAAGCGCATCAACTATGGCGGTGCGATCCGCACGCGGATCTCGTCGCAGTGTCTGAAGCGTCACTGGCGAGTAGCGGACAGCGACTACGCGCTCCAGAGAATCGACGGCGCCACCGCGAGCGTTCGCTCCCGTGAGACCGTCACCCGGCGCGTGATTCAGCCGCTGGAGGGCGCCGGCCACCACGCGGACGCCATCAAGGTGATCTCGGGCGCATTCCAGACCGCCGTGTACGGGGACAAGGGCGACAAGCGATCGAACCGACAGCCCCTGCTGCTCGGTGAGCCCGAGATCGCCTATCTCGCCGACGAAGCGCGGAAGATTGCGCGGGACCATGGACCCGACCCGAAAGCGGCCGAGGCCGCGGCGGCGGAGTGGGTCAAGAACTCGAAGGCGAACATGAAGGCGTTGCGAGACAACTGTGCCATGCCTGGAGGTATTGCTGCCGCACTGTTCGGCCGGATGGTCACGTCGGACGTGGAAGCCAACGTCGATGCGGCGGTCCACGTCGCCCATGCCTTTACGGTGCACGCGGAAGAAGGCGAGACCGACTACTTCACGGTCGTCGACGATCTGCAACGGACGGAGGACGATGCGGGTGCTGACCATATCGGCGAGACCGAGCTGACCTCCGGGCTGTTCTACGGCTACGTCGTGCTGGACCGTGGCACTCTGCTCGACAATCTGGGCGGAGACACCGAGATCGCGGGAGAAGTAGCGGCCCGGCTCGTCCGTCTGATCGCAACGGTATCGCCAGGGGCCAAGCTGGGGCCGACTGCTCCGTACGGGTACGCGAGCTGGATGCTGGTCGAGGCCGGCGACCGGCAGCCGCGCAGCTTGGCCGAGGCGTTTCGTGCGCCTTGCAAACCTGCGACCAGAGCGGCCGCGGAGAGGGTGCAGCTATACCTGGAGAACGTCGATGCGGCGTACGAGACCGGTGAAGCGAGGAGGTTGATGAGTCTGGAAGACGCCGTGATGCCAGGTACGGACCGGGTGCCGTCGCTGAACGAGCTTGCGCAATGGTCGGGCAACGTGATGCGAACGGGCAGGGTTTGATGCGTTGGCTGCATCTGCGGTTCCATGCTCCGCTGGCCGCCTTCGGTGGGGAGATGATTGACGCCCACGGCGTGATTCGGAACGTGCCGGCCCAGTCGATGCTCACTGGCCTGCTCGCCAACGCGCTCGGGTGGACGCGGGCTATGCGCGCTGAACATCAGGCGTTGCAGGATCGGATTGTCTTCGGCGTCGTGTGGCAGCGGGATGTAGCTCTCAGTCGAATGACCGACTACCAGACCGCACAACTCGGCAAGAACGATCGGGCATGGACGACCCGTGGCGTCCCGGCCGGACGGGCCGGTGGAGCGGCGACTTATGCGGGTGCACATCAACGTTGGCGGGACTATCACGCCGACCTGCGTCTGGCCGTTGTGCTTCGGCTCGATCCGGCCGATGCTGCTCCCACGATGGATGCTCTGGCGGCAGCTCTCGATCGGCCCGCAAGGCCGCTTTTTATCGGTCGCAAGTCGTGCTTGCCCTCCGCACGGATTTTCGCGGGCTGGGTGACGGACGCCGCGAATGCCTGCGAGGCCCTGCAGGCAGTTGCGCCGTCCGGCGCGGGCGAGTTCCTCGCATTCTGGCCGGAGAGCGAGGGGGCGCTTGGCGCTTTCCGCACGACAACCATGACCCACGAACGCAACTGGGCGAGTGGGCTGCATGGCGGTGGACGCCGCATTTGCGAGGGCTCGATCACGTCGTCGAGAGACGAAGCATGACGGTCCATCTGGTTCATGCGCCGCTCGACATGCGCAAGTTCAATCGCTGGGCCGGCAACCGGGGGTTGGTTCGCAACGGCTCGTTCGACGCAGGCTACGCTTTCCACATCCTCTTGTCCGCGATGTTCGGCAAGGGCGTGGTCCAGCCCTTTCGGTTGTTCGCATCCGAACGTCGGGCTAGTGCGGCCCTCTACGGCTACGCGGATGTCGACGATGCCGAGTTGCGGCGCACCGCGGAGACCGTGGCTCCACCCGATTGCCTCGACGTGCTCAACCCCGACAGCATGCGGTCGAAACGCATGCCGTCGAAGTTCGAACGAGGGCAGCGTCTCGGCTTTGATCTGCGCCTTCGGCCTGTGCGTCGGCTGCGCCGGGATCTTCCGGACGCACAGCTTGGCCACTCCTTGTCCAAGGGCGCGGAGGTGGACGCATTCCGGGTAGAAGTGGTCCGAAGGTTCCCATCAGGATGGGTCGAGTCCGACGAGGCCGCGGCGAAGGCCGGCGTTACTCGGCAGTCGGTCTACGCGGCGTGGCTTTCCGAGCGCTTCGGCGACGCAGTTGCGGTGGAGCAATGCAGGTTGGTCGCGGTCAATCGGTCTCGGGCTGTTCGTGGCAGCTCCGGTGCGCCAGAGGGGCCGGACGCGATCCTGCAGGGAACGCTGGCGGTGTCCAATGAAGAGACGTTCGCCGGCATTCTACGGAATGGCGTCGGACGGCATCGAGCCTACGGTTACGGCATGCTGCTGCTGCGGCCGCCGAACCGGGCTGTTCCGGAGCGATAGATGCTCAAAGGGCGCCTTGGACTCGAAACCGCGCGGATTCCGCACGCCGACCGATCGGGGCTCCTCTGGCTCTCGCGCGGCGCCCTGACGGCGCGCGACGGGACGCTCTCCTTCGAGCGTGGCCCGCACGTGGCGGCGAACGACCCTCTTGAACCGGGGCACTACGCCATCTCGTTTCAAGGCGTCTCCATGATTCTGCTCGGCCCCGGATCGACCGTCAGCCACGACGCACTGCGTCTGCTCGCGAGGCACGGCACGGCGCTGGCCGCCGTCGGCGAAGATGGCGTACGTTGCTACACGGCGCCGCCGTTGATCGCCGACCGCTCTGGACTCGCGCGACGGCAGGCCAGGGCCTGGGCGGACACGGACGTTCGCTTACAGGTCGCGCGGCGCATGTACGCCTGGCGTATGGGCGAGGTGCTCCCTCATCGCGACATTGCGGTTCTGCGTGGCATCGAAGGGTCCAGGATGAAGGAAACCTACCGTTTGATGGCGACGCAGATAGGCATCGAATGGCGGGGCCGCCGTTACGATCGGGCCCGGCCGATGGCGAACGACGCACCGAACCAGGCGTTGAATCACGCGGCGAGCGCGGTTGAAGCCGCTGCCGCGATCTCGGTGTCCGCGACGGCGACGCTGCCGCAGCTCGGGTTCATTCATGAGGATTCCGGGCAGTCGTTCGTGCTGGATGTTGCCGATTTGTTTCGTGACTCGGTCACGATTCCTGTGGCGTTCCGGGCTGCAAAGAGGGTCACTGATGCCCCTGGAGAGAACATCGAGCGCGTGACCCGGCGTGAATGCGGGCGCACACTGAGTCGGGACCGGACGATTCCCAAGATGATTGACAGAATCAAGTCCCTCTTCGAGGAGATAGAGGATCCAACCTCGCAGGACGCGTGACGTTCATGCCGATGACAGTGATCGTCACGCGCGACGTCGAGCCCAGATACCGCGGCTTCCTCGCCTCGGCGATGCTGGAGATCGCACCGGGCGTGTACGTGGCGCCCGATTTGTCGTCGGGCGTACGCGAGCGCGTCTGGGCCGTGCTCGAAGACTGGTTCACCACGCTCGGGAACGGCGCGGTCGCCATGATCTGGCGCGACGGCGCCGTCGCCGGCGGTTTGGCGCTCCGACATCTTGGCGACCCGCCAAAGGAGATCCGGGATGCCGATGGCGTGCTCCTCGTCAAGAGGTTGTGATCTGCTGAGATCCCAACTTTGCCGCTCATTGACAACTGAATAGGCGGAGATTGCGTCAATAATCTGACAGAGGCTTCCCCGCACACGCGGGGATGGACCCGATGGCCTCCTGGAGGTCTTGCAGGACTTCGGGGCTTCCCCGCACACGCGGGGATGGACCCGGCCCTGAGGTCCAGGACGTCGACATGGAAATGGCTTCCCCGCACACGCGGGGATGGACCCCTGGTGGTCGTGGCGCGCGGCAACTGGATCGTGGCTTCCCCGCACACGCGGGGATGGACCCCAGTTGGCCACCGCGGCTACAGCGATCCCCGTGGCTTCCCCGCACACGCGGGGATGGACCCTGGATGGCTGAATACGCGGATCGCGAGAAACAGGCTTCCCCGCACACGCGGGGATGGACCGCCGCGGCGCATGGCGGACAGGCGCACATGCACGGCTTCCCCGCACACGCGGGGATGGACCTGGCACCTGGTCGACGGCCGGCGCCGCGCGTGGGGCTTCCCCGCACACGCGGGGATGGACCCGGGTCGAGGACGACGTCGGGCGGCGACTCCGGGGCTTCCCCGCACACGCGGGGATGGACCCCTCTCGCTCATCGACGCCACGATCGAGCCGGCGGCTTCCCCGCACACGCGGGGATGGACCCGTGCCGAGTTCCTCGCCGGCCGTCCCGCCGGCGGCTTCCCCGCACACGCGGGGATGGACCCGAAACGCCCTGGACCCTCGCCCGCACAACCGCGGCTTCCCCGCACACGCGGGGATGGACCCGCGATTGCGACGGCGATAGCTGCCGTCGTCGAGGCTTCCCCGCACACGCGGGGATGGACCCGTGGCGCAGTACTCGGCCGAGGCCAGCGACACGGCTTCCCCGCACACGCGGGGATGGACCCGAAGCGTGCGCGCCGTCCATGTCGAACCACAACGGCTTCCCCGCACACGCGGGGATGGACCCGGTCCACCAACCCGGCGCCGGTCAACATCGCGGGCTTCCCCGCACACGCGGGGATGGACCCGTGAACGCCCCGCAGAGCGACCGCCAGCACGTGGCTTCCCCGCACACGCGGGGAGGAGCCGTGAACGCCGGAACCTACTCGACCGGCTTGACGGGGCGCCCCGTCAAGCCGGAGACAGACCACAGTGCGGCGGTCCGGCAGACCAACAGGCGGCATGCTATCGTGAGGACAAGAACGATGAGCGACAAGACAGCAATCATCACGGCCGTCGTAGCAGGCACGGCGGTGCTGCTGACGGTAACGGTGGCGCTGCACAACAGCACCAGGCAACAGATCGAGGCGCTTGAGACGAGCACCAGACAACAGATCGAGGCGCTCGAGACGAGCACCAACCGCCAGATCGATGCGCTGAACCAGAGCCTGAGCACCCGGATCAACGACCTGAACACCAGCGTGAACCGGCGAATCGACGACCTGGGAACCAGGGTAGACGACCTCGCGGAGCGGACGATCAAAGTCGAGAACGACGTCCGCGAAGTGCGAACGCTCCTGATTGACAGATTGGGCAACCAAGCCGACGATCGGTAGTAACCGCAGCCAACGCGGCCACCCAACCGCGCGACTGCCCCGCAGCGGCGGGGATGGACCCAGGTCGCGCTCGACCTTGCCGCCCCGCGCCTCAGCTTCCCCGCACACGCGGGAATGGTCCTTTGGGCCTTGCTGTCGGCGGTCACTCGAACACGTTGATCAGCGCATAGGTGATCGCGCCGCCCTCGGGGACGACCACCTGATGCCACGATCGGGCGGGCACGTGGAGGATGTCCCCCTCGGTGACCTCGAACCCCTGCGCACCTTCGAGCTGCGGCCGCTGTCCCTCGGGAGGTTGCCCCGCCGTCCAGTTCACCCGTTCGCCGCCGACCAGGACCGTGCCGGCGCCCTTCAGGACGACGTAGAGGTCCCACTTCGTGGTGTGGATCTCCGGCTGGGTGTAGCCGGCGCGGTGAATGATCTGCACGCTGTGCGGCCTGTGGTCGGCGCGGGGCAGGGCGGTCGCGACCACGAACGGCGTGCCCCAGATGCCCTCGCCGTTGCGGAGCGCCTCGTCGAGCGCCCCCTGAAAGCCGGCGACGGCCTCGGCGTCCCAGTGGTGGTACTCCTCGGGGCGCGGCTCGTTGGGGACGTCCGCGAACGGGTCCTGCGCGGCCGCGGTCACGGGCAGCGCGAGACATGCCAGTACCAAAAGAGAGCCTGCACGGCGCATGTGTCACCTCCGGTGGCGAGAGTGATCGTTCGACGGGGTTCCCACCGCCACCGGCAGCGGCCCGGAGGCGACGAGCCGTTTCCGGCGTGCATCGACCAGGGCCGCGAAGCCCTCGACTCCCGCCTGCGCCAGCAGCTTCTCCGGGAGCCAGGTGTATTCGGAGCCGGTGTCCACCATCACCCCGGCAATGTTCACCGGCGGCTGTTTCCTGGTGAGCTCCTGAAGCTCGCAGTCGACCTTGAACGCACCCATGACCGTTCATCGTAGCCCGGAAACAGATCGCGGCCAATCCGGGCCGGCGGGGCACCGGGCGGAGCTGACGGAGAGGCGCCTGGGAGTCCATGCACGGGCTCTCATCCCAGTCGCGCCAGGATCTCGTCCGCCGTGCGGCAGGCCAGCGCGAGCATCGTGAGGGTGGGGTTCTGGGTGCCGACGCTGGGCATCGATCCGCAGCCGGCGAGATACAGGTTGGGGTGGTCCCAGGTCCGCTGCGAGGCGTCGACGACCGAGTTGCCCGGCGCCGATCCCATGATGTGCGTGCCGCACATGTGACCCGCGCCTCGGTAGTTGTAGTCCTGGCCTTCGTAGCGGAACGCGGTCGGGGCGTCGGCGCCGGTCACCGTGTGATCCGTCGCGCCGAGCAGCGCCATGATGCGCTCGGTCGCGGCTCGCGCCGAGGCGAAACCCGCCCGTACATAGTCCGACACCCCGTAGGTGATGCGCGGTCGCGGTATGCCCAGGTTGTCCGTCCAGGCGTCCGACAGCTCGACCCGGTTGGACGGGTCCGCGTCCTGCTCGACGAGGAAGGCGAGACGGAACTGCCGGGTCAGGATGCCGTTGACGGTCGATATGTATTCCCGGTTCGCGAGGATGCGCCGCTCCGGGTTGACGCCGCTGTCGTTGCGGCCGTAGACGAAGTCGGCGCCGGTGACGTAGGGATCGCCGATCGGCCAGGTCCAGCCGGCGTTGCCCAGCTCGATGCGCCAGGCGGCCCGGCGGCGCCGGAACGCGCCGTCCCGCAACGTCTCGACGCCGGAGGTCGACTGCGGCCCGCGATAGCCGTAGAACGGCGCTGCTTCCGGCATCAGGCCCCAGGCGAGGTAGACGGGATGGTCCATCAGGTGCCGTCCCACCAGCCCGGAGGAGTTGGCGACGGCCCGGCCCGTGACCCGCTCGCTGTACAGCAGGATGCGCGCGTTCTCGATGGCGTGCGCGGCCAGCACGTAGACGTCCGCGGTGGCGACCCCTTCGCCGGTTCGGCCGGTGGCGGCCGGCACCGAGACGTCGTCGTAGGTGAGGTAGTGCAGGCCGGTCACGGCGCCGCCGTCATCGATGTGGATGGCGTCGACCACCGCCTTCGGCAGCAGCTCGGCGCGGCCGGTGTCGAGCGCCATGCGCAGCGCTTCGCGCGGGTCGTACTTCGCGCGCACCGGGCAAATCGGCGTGCAACTCGTGCTGCCGCGGCAGGGGCTCCGGTTCATGAACGGCCCCGCGTTGCGGCCTGCCGGCGTCGACGTGGTGCGGGCCACCGCGGGGGCGTCGGCCGCGATCGCCGCGCCGTCCACCCGCGCCCGGAAGAGGCGATCTCCGTGGGACGGCGCGATCGGTCCCTGCGGGTAGTCGTAGCCCGCGCCGTAGGGGATGCCGTTGGCCTCCTCCTGCTCGGCCCGGTCGCCGGCGACGCCGATGAGCTGTTCCGCCTGCCCGTAGTACGGCTCCAGGTCGTCGTAGCCGAGCGGCCAGTCGAGGCCGTGTCCGTAAGTGGCCCGCAGCGCGAAGTCGGCGCCGTCCATCCGGACCGCGGTTCCCATCCAGTGGTTCCCCGTTCCGCCGGCCAGTCGTTCCGATGTGCTCCCGAACGGCAGCGAGCCGGGCGCGTACTCCAGGTACGACCGGGCCGGGTCGTTCCACGCCAGGAACAGCGCCTCGGTGGTCGGCCGCGGCGCGTTCGTGCGGCTCGGATCGAGGGCGCCGGCGTCGGGCGGGTACGGCGCCGAGGGGGATTTGAACGTGCTCAGCACGAAGCGTTCCAAGTGATCGCCGTGTGTCGAGTCGAGCCCCGGGCCCGCTTCGAGGATCAGCACCCGCTTGCCCGCGCGGGCGAGCAGCAGGGCGAGATTGGCGCCGGCGAAGCCCGAGCCGACGATGACGGCGTCGTAGCGGTTCTGTCGTGTCCTGCTCATGGGAGGGATGCGTGTGGCTGCCCGGCCCCGCGGGTCAGGCCTCGTTCAGGAACTGCGCCAGCTCCGGCGGCGGCTCGGCCCAGGCGCCGGGCGCGCCGGCGACGCCCGCCGGACTCGTCTGCGCGAGCCGCCAGATCCAGCCGTTGCGGTATGCGTGCACCGAGACTACGAGATCGACGCGATGGGTGGGATCGATGACCTCGGCCGCCGCCGGCATCCTGGCCGCCTCCGTTGCGCCGTACCAGACGCCGTAGAGCCACATCAGCATGGTCAGCCGTGCCAGTGCACCCACCCCGTCCGGCCGCGGATTGCCCTCGGCCTCCAGCAGGCGCTGGGCGATGGCCGGCGGCTCGGCGCCTCCGACCGCGTTCCGGTCGTATTCGGCCAGCAGCGCCGCAAGCGCGGCGGGGGCTGCCTCGTCGCACAGCGCGTGGAACGTGTCGGCGAGCGGGGGAGTGCCCGGCCTGGCTGCCGGCTCGAGCACGGTTGGCTCGACACCCAGCAGGGCGGACGACAGGCTGATGTACTCGCTCGGTGCCGCCGGCGTGCTCGGCTGCTCCGCTCTGGCCCAGATCGGGAGCCCTCCCGCGAACAGCAGGGAGCCGGCCGCGCCGGCGCCCTTGATCACCGACCGTCGCGTAAGAGTCATATGTATCGTACGAGCCTATCACCGGACCGCTCGGAGAGAACTGCCACCGCGATCCACGGGCGGTGTGCGTAGTGGTCAGCGGATGAGTTCCAGGAATTCCTCCCGAGTCAGGCCGGCGTCCCGGATCAGCGCCCTGAGGAGACCTCGACCCAGTTCGCGGTGCCTCGGGACGGAGAGCCGTCGGCCTGTCCGGCCGATCAGGATCATGTGGCTTCCCTCCATGCGGTCGAGGGCGAATCCGATCCTGGCGACTGCCGTGACGAAATCATCGCCTGAGATGATAGGGAGGCGCGCCACTATACCCCCACCTCGATGACCTGATACTCGGATGAGGAGGGAAGCGCGTCGCCGTGCTCGCGCATGCTCGCCAGGTAGCCCTTGATCGCCTCGCGTACGTTCGCCAGTGCTTCCTCCCTCGTGCGTCCCTGACTGTGGCACCCAGGCAGCGTCGGGCAGCTGGCCACCTCCCAACCGTCCTCATCACTCTCGAAGACGACAAGCAGTCTCAGCACGTCACCGTGGTGGTCCGCACCTTCCTCGACCGCAGGCGTCGCTGGCGACTCTGCAGGGTCGCCGTTCACGTGGGCCGGCACCCCGCCGTTCAGCGGCCACCCTCCAACGGACCGCTCGGCAATGTCGAACCCCAGACGAGACAGAATCCTGTGCGCGTCCTGTGCCGTGAAGCCCGCGAGCGGTAGACCGGTCACCAGTCGGATGACCTGCTTGATCGGATACGGCTGTCCGCGCAGTGCGACGAAATACTTGTTGCGTCCGTCTCCGGACTGCGGAAGCTCGCGTTGCGCAGCGCTCAGAACGTCTTCTCGGGTGATCCGGAACCGCGTACTCCTGATCTGGAAGTCCATGTGATGTGTCCTTTAGTGTTTTGTTGTGGTCTTTAGTTTGTAGATCTGGTCTGGCCCTGTCAATCCGATACGCTCGCGAATCCTCGGACGTGCAGCCGAGCATTTCGGTAGCAGCGGGTGTAGTACGCTGGCAATCGACCCCTTGGTCGGCCAGTGACGATAACGATGCCTTCGCGGCACGCGAACCTCGAAAGCGCCAATGGCGAAGGCGCACTGTTTCTGGCGCTCCCGCCGGTCGTCCAGCTCGACGACGATCAGTTCTACGAGTTGTGTCGGTTGAACGGGGAGTTGCGCATCGAGCGCGCGGCCGGGGGAGGTTTGTCGATCATGCCGCCGGCCGGAGGCGAGACCAGCCGCAGGAACGCGGAGATCGATCCGCAGCGCAGGGATGTCTACGTCCACCGCCCGGGCGCCTCGGTCGAGTGTCTACGCGCACCGGAGTACGTTTCCGCCGGGCCGTCGCTGACCGGGTTCAGCTTGGCGCTGACGGAGATCTGGTAGTCGTTGACACGCCTGCCGCCAACCAATAGCATGCGGGATTCGAGAATCAAACTTGGTGAGGTGCGCCCTCGTGACGAGAATCAGCGTGGCGTTGCACGCGTCGGTGTTTGTGTTTGCGCTTGCGGGCGCAGGAATGCCCATAGCGGCATCGACGGCGCAGGAGCCGGCGGCGGAGGCGGTCATCGCGTCGGCGGAGGCCGTCGCGGCATCCGACAGCGCTTCCCACCGCGCGCTGCTCGACCGCTACTGCGTCACCTGCCACAACGAGCGGATGGTGAACGGCCGGGGCCGCGCGGCGTCCCCGCTCGTCGGACAGCTCCGCGCCGTCGGACTCACCCTCGACACGCTCGATCTCGCGGAGGTCGGCAGCCATGCCGACGCCTGGGAGAAGGTGGTCCGCAAGCTGCGCGGCGGGGTCATGCCGCCGGCCGGGCGCCCGCGGCCGGATGCGGTCGAGCTCGAGACGTTCCTGACCTGGCTCGAGGGCGAGCTGGACGGCGCCTGGGCCGAGACCCGCGATCCCGGTCGGACGGCGACCTTCCATCGCCTGAACCGTACCGAGTATCGCAACGCCATCCGCGATCTGCTGGCGGTGGAGCTCGACGCGGACGATTTCCTGCCGGCCGACGACGCGAGCTTCGGCTTCGACAACATCGGCGGCATCCTGAGAATGTCGCAGTCGCTGATGGAGCGTTACCTGGCAGCCGCGCGCACCATCAGCCGCCTGGCCGTCGGCAGCGCGCCGCCGGCGATGTCGGCCGACACCTACGAGGCGGCGCAGGACCTGCCGCAGCACGGCCGCGTCGAGGCGCTGCCGTTCGGGACGCGCGGCGGCCTCTACATCGAGCACCTGTTTCCGCGGGACGCCGAGTACGACGTGCGGGTCGAGCTGACCGGCACGCGGCGCCTCCGCGAGAACCACGACCTGGAAGTGACCCTCGACGGCGAGCCGGTGAAGCTGGTCACCCTGGGCCCGCAGCGGGACGGTGTGCCGGACAATCCCTACGCCCAGGCGTCCACCGTGGATTTCCGGCTGCCGGTCGCGGCCGGCCCGCGCGAGGTGGGCGTCACCTTCTTCAAGAAGCCGTCCGCTCTCGTCGAGCAGGTCCGCGAGCCGTTCCCGAATCCGCGCGTGGCGGGCAACACCGGCGGTCTGGCCGGACAGCAGCCGTTCGTGCGCAGCGTGACGATCACCGGCCCCTACGGCGGCTCCGGCGTGACGGAGACTCCGTCGCGCGAGCGCATCTTCACCTGCCGCCCGCCGGATACCGCCGGTGAGGCGTCGTGCGCCCACGACATTCTGTCGGGGCTGGCCCGGCGCGCCTACCGTCGTCCGGTGACCACGGACGAGATGCAGGTGCTGCTCGACTTCTACGGGCAGGGCCGCCGCGGCGGCGGCTTCGAGGACGGCGTCGAGCTGGCCCTCCGCCGGCTGCTCGTGAGCCCGGAGTTCCTCTACCGCATCGAGGTCGACCCGGCTGCTGCGGCGCCCGGCGAGCCGTACCGCGTCCCGGATCTGGACCGGGTGCGGCTCTTTTTCATAGATTGCTATCTCGCTCATTCATAAGGGTTTATGTCCGAGGACACTCCCTCTTCAGTGCGTTTTGAGGGGTGACAGCGTCCGGCGAGCGCCCCATCCGCCTCTTTTCGGGCCGCCGCCCGACCCGACCACGACGCCGGCACGCGCCGGTCCCCCTCAGGCGCGCTCCCTTCTGGACATTCGCGGGGTGCGGCTCTTCATAGAGGATTTTTCGCCCTATTCATGGGCTCTTTTGCCCGCGGATGCGTCTCCCCAGTGGCCATTTCGGGAGGGACATCAAGCAGGCCAGCGCCGTACCGGCGTCTTTTCGGCAGCCAGCCGAGCCTCGTCACGGCGCCGAACACCTTCGGTCTTCTCCCCGACAGGCGCGCTCCCTTCTGGACATTCGCGCGGCGTTCTGGTACGGTGCCGTGGGAAGGGAGGCAGACCTGCGATGGCTGTGACGACAGGATTCCAGGGACGTACATTCGACGTGCCCCGAACCTGCGTCCCTTGCATCGATCCCCCGAGGCGAGCCCCGTGCGCAGCGGCCGATGCTGTCTTCGCGGATGCCAAAGCCTTCCTCTCGTCCAGCGAAGCCCGGCAGATGAGCGAGAGCGAACTCGAACGGGAACTGCACCGGCGGGGCCAGGAGTTGGTGCGCAAGCTCCTGCAAGGACATCGCGACCAACGCAGCCCGAAAGAGGCTGCTGGTCCGGCCGAGGACACCAGCGGTGTCGAGTGCTCGGAGCCGCGCGAGCACGAAAGCCACGCCGAAACGGCCTCCGGCACGATGCAGGTTGTGGGTCTGGGCTGCGCGCGGCGCGGTCACGACGGCTTGCATCGGCTCGATGCCGCGCTGAACCTGCTGCCGGAGCGCTACTGGGTCGAGATGCGCCGCCGCGTGACCATCGCGACCGCCTCGCGGGCACCACCGCGTACGCCCTGGAAGCCACCGTGGTACTCGACATCATCCACGTGGCAGCGGCGACGCGGCGTGCGGTGCTCGTCGCCGGCTCATCGAAGGGCCTGTCGGCATTTGGTCCGCGACCCGATGGGAGACGACCGGCGCTCAGCCGCCGCGGGTAGCCGGAGCCTTGATGCGTACTGCGGAAGAACCTGGCCAGCGCGGTGCTGGCGCGCGGCCTGGACAAGCGGCGGTTACGGGAGCGTTGAGCCATGCACGTTGTTCCCCGCCGCACCGCTCCACCCGCCCCGGCGCCCTATGCGGCGGCGGAGGCTTCTTTCGCGGAGACCAAAGCCTACCTTTCTTCGCGCGAGGCCCTGCAGATGCGTGAGAGCGACCTCGAACGGGAGTTGAACCGGCGTGGTCAGGAGTTGATGCGCAAGCTCCTGCAAGGGCACCTCGACCAACGCAGCCCGGGGGAGGCGGCGGGTCCGGTCGAGGGGGCCGACGGTGTCGAGCGTTCGGAGCGGCGGCTGCACGACCGGCAGTTGGAGACGACCTTCGGGACGGTGGCGGTCGAGCGCCTGGGCTACGCGCGGCACGGTCACGACAGTCTGCATCCGCTCGATGCGTCGCTGAACCTGCCGGCTGAGCGTTACTCGCTCGAGGTGCGCCGCCGGGTGGCCGAAGCGGCCGCATCGCGGTCGTTCGACGAAGCGCTGTTCGAGCTGTCTCGCCATAGCGGGGCCCAGGTGCCCAAGCGTCAGGTGGGTATTCCGGAGGAAGTGGAACACGGAATCCGGAGGAAGTGGAACATCGATTCCGGAGGAAGTGGAACAGCGGTTCCGGAGGTCGTGAACGCTCGTCGGTAGCTTGACCCGGCATGCTCTTGCCCTTTCGACAGGAGGGGCGTGGCGATGCCGGCACGGAGGCTGCTGATGAGGAAGATCCGCGAGGTTTTACGACTCAAGCACGAGCAAGGACTGTCCCACCAGGCGGTGGCGCAGGCGTGCGCCGTCGGCGTGGGGACGGTCAATCGCTATCTGCAGAGGGCGGCGCAACGTGGGCTCGGCTGGCCGTTGCCGGCCGATTTGGACGACG
This sequence comes from Vicinamibacterales bacterium, assembly GCA_965222905.1. Classification (GTDB taxonomy): domain Bacteria; phylum Acidobacteriota; class Vicinamibacteria; order Vicinamibacterales; family UBA8438; genus WTFV01. Next base: position 1,771,632 of record OZ244976.1, read on the forward strand.
CGGCGCTCGAGGCTCGATTGTTTCCACGCGCCGCGCCGGTGCACGACCGGATCCGGCCCGACTGCGCGTACATCCACCGCGAGCTCAAGCGCGACAGCGTCACGCTGCAGTTGCTGTGGGAGGAGTACGCGCAAATCCATCCGGACGGCTCGGCCGCACCCAGTTCTGCGAGATCTACCGGCAATGGACGCGGCGGCTGCGGCCGTCGATGCGGCAGGTGCACCGCGCCGGCGAGAAGACGTTCATCGACTACTCCGGCAAGCGGCCGAGCCTGGTCGACCGGCGCACGGGTGAGCTCCGACGCGTCGAGCTGTTCGTCGCCGTGCTCGGCGCCAGCAGCCTCACCTACGCCGCGGCGACCGAGACCCAGCAGTTGCCGGACTGGATCGACGCGCATATCCGCATGGTGGAGTACTTCGGCGGCGCTACCACGTTGTGGGTCCCCGACCAGCTCAAGAGCGCCATCACCCGCCCCTGCCGCTACGAGCCCGGCGTCAACCGCACCTACGAGGACCTGGCCACCCACTACGGCGCCGTCGTCGTTCCGGCGCGACCGAGGAAACCTCGGGATAAGGCTGCTGTGGAGAATTGTGTACTCATCGCACAGCGGTGGATACTCGCCCGCCTCCGCGACCAGACCTTCTTCGAGCTCGGCCCGTTGAACGCCGCGATCCGCGTCCTGCTCGACGAGCTCAACGACCGGCCGATGAAGAAGCTGGGCGTCAGCCGCCGCGCCCTCTACGAGCAGGTCGACCGGCCGGCGCTCCGGTCCCTGCCGACCGCGCGCTACGTCCTGGCGCACTGGAAGCTGTGCCGCGCCAACATCGACTACCACGTCGAGGTCGAGCGCCACGTCTATAGCGTGCCGTTCCAGCTGGTCCGCGAGCAGGTCGAGGTCCGCTACACCACGAACACGGTCGAGATCTTCTATCGCGGCAAGCGACTGACGTCGCACCGGCGGCGCTACGACGGGCAGCCGTCCACCCATCGCGAGCACATGCCGAGCGCCCACCGCGCGCATGCCGAGTGGACGCCGTCGCGGCTGATCCGTTGGGCCGAGCAGGCCGGACCGGCGACCGGACAGCTCGTCGCCCAGATCATCGAGCGTCGCCCGCACCCGGAGCAAGGGTATCGAGCCTGCCTGGGGATCATGCGCCTGGGACAGCAGTACGGGAACGACCGGCTCGACGCGGCGAGCGCTCGCGCGATGGCACTCGGCTCCTACCGCTATCGCACCGTCAAGAACATTCTCGCCGCCGGCCAGGACCGTCTGCCTCTGGAGCCGGCGGCCGAGACGACCCCGACGCCCACGCACACCAACATCCGCGGCGCCGACTACTACGCCGCGGCCACGACCGAGGAGGAGGACCGATGCTGATCGAACAGACCGTCGACAAACTCAACGCCATGAAGCTGGGCGCGATGGCCGACGCCGTCCAGCAACAACTGCAGAGCGGCGAGGCCGCCACGCTCGGCTTCGAGGAGCGTTTCGGCCTGCTGGTCGACGCCGAGTGGACGGCCCGCGAACAGCGCAAGCTGCAACGGCGCCTGCAGACGGCCAAGCTGCGTCATCCGGCGACGCTCGAGGCCGTCGACTTCACGCCTGCCCGACGGCTCAACCGCCAGCAGGTCCTGACGCTGGGAACCTGCGCGTGGCTCGCCGAGCGCCACAACTTGATCGTCACCGGGCCGTGTGGAATCGGGAAGAGTTTTCTCTGTTGCGCCTTCGTCGAACGGGCGTGTCGCCGCGGCTTCACCGCCCGCTACGTCCGCATGCCGCGCCTGTTGCACGAGGTGGCCGTCGGCCGCGGAGACGGTTCCTACACGCGGCTGATGGCGCGGCTGGCAAAGCTCGACCTGCTCGCCATCGACGACTGGATGCTCGCGCCGTTGCGTGACGCCGAGCGCCGCGACCTGACCGAGGTGATCGAGGACCGCGCCGAACGCGCCTCCACGCTGATCGCCAGCCAGTTGCCGGTGACCGACTGGCACGCCGTCATCGGTGACCCCAACCAGGCCGACGCCATCTGCGACCGCCTGCTCCACGACGCGCACCGCATCGAGCTGAAGGGCCGCTCGATGCGACGTACGCACGACGCGCCGAACAACCGCCCGAAGGAGACGACATGAGCACCAGAACGGCAACGCCATTACCGCGGCGAAGCGAAGCCCAGAACCATCGCGCCGGCGACACGCGCGACCGGGGGCCCGTCGGGTCCGTCCGGCCTGTGGATCCTGCCGGTGATGTGGAAAACGCGCGCGATGCGTTCGGCGCAACTGAGCGGTCGCCGAAGGCGCGTTTCCCACAACACCTTGGACGCCGCAGACGGCGCCCACAGGCTCCACAGGCATCTTCGTCCATGCTCTCGAACACCACGTCACGAGTAGAATCTTGAAGGTCTGCTGCGACACCGAGGGGAGGGAACTGACCGACGAACGTCGCTACGCTCCGACGAGCGTTCCACTTCGCCGGAAACCGTGTTCCAGATCCCCGGAAACGCTGTTCCACTTCACCGGAATACCCATCAGGCGGAACAGTTGGTCGCTCGCGCGGCTGAGGACTTCGACGCCTTCTACGCGGCGCGCCGAGCGGCGGCGGGCGAGCCGGTCGCTGACGAGTCGGTTGTGGTGCTCACCTTCGACGGCAAGGGCGTGGTGCTGCATCACGAGGACCTGCGCGAGGCGACGCGCAAGGCGGCCGAGAGGCGCCGGCGGCAACGCGAGCAGCTCTCCCCGTTCAACCGCCTGCGGCCGGGCGAGAAGAAGCACGCCAAACGCATGGCGACGGTGGCCGCCGTCTACGCGGTCGCGCCGTTGGTGCGCAGCCCGGAGGATTTCCTGCAGAGCCTGATGCCCCGACAGCCGGCGGCCAAGGCCAAGAATCGGGCCAAGACCGCGGCGGTGCGTCCTCGCCCGGTGGCCAAACGGGTCTGGGCGAGCCTCGAACACGATCCGGCCGAGGTGGTCGCCGAGGCGATGCTGGAAGCCGAGCGCCACGACCCGGAGCGCGTCAAGCGCTGGGTCGTGCTCGTCGACGGCGCCGAGACGCAACTCGCCCTCGTCGAAGCGGGCGCCGCCGCCTACGGCGTCGACGTGACGGTGATCCTCGACATCATTCACGTGGTCGAGTACGTCTGGAAGGCGGCGCACGTGTTCCATCGCGAGGGGAGCCCCGACGCGGCGCATTGGGCCTGGACGCGCGTGCAGAGCATTCTCGAGGGCAAGTCCAGCAAGGTGGCCGCGGCGATGCGGCGGGCGGCGACCGTCGCAGGCTTGTCGAGCGACACCCGCAAGCCGGTCGATACGTGCGCCGACTACCTGCAGAAGTACGCGCCGTATCTGCACTACGACCGCTACCTCGCGGCGGGCTATCCCATCGCCACCGGCGTGATCGAAGGGGCGTGCCGGTACCTGGTCCGCGACCGGATGGAGTTGACCGGAGCCCGCTGGCGGCTGGTCGGCGCCGAGGCGGTCCTGAAGCTGCGGGCGCTACGGGCCAGCGGCGACTTCGATGCGTACTGGGACTTCCACGAAGCGCGCGAGTACGAGCGGAACCACGCCCAGCGCTACGCTGACGGGATAGCACCGCCGGTCAGCGAGCCGCCCCCATCGCCCTCCTCACCTCGCCTTCGCCGGGTCAAGTAGCTCTTGCCATGCCGCTCGCAGCCCCTCCTGGACCCCTCTGGACCGCCGACGCAAAAGAGCCGCACCCATCTGGACCTCGCTTCGCGGCTCTCGTTCTTCCTCTGGAGCAGCATCCCCGACGACGAGCTGCTCGACGCCGCGGAGCAGGGCCGCCTGAGCGATCCGGCCGAGCTGGAGCGGCAGGTGCGGCGGATGGTCGCCGACCCGCGGTCCGCGACGCTCACCACCAACTTCGCCGCGCAGTGGCTGCAGCTTCGCAACCTGGAGACGACGATCCGTCCCGGCGATCCGTTCTCGGTCGCCTTCGACGAGTCGCTGCGCCAGAGCATGCTGCGCGAGACCGAGCTCTTCGTCGACCGCATCGTGCGGGACGACCGCGGCATGGTCGAGCTGCTGACCGCCGACTACACGTTCCTGAACGAGCGGCTGGCCGAGCACTACGGGATTCCCGGCGTGACCGGCAGCCACTTCCGGCGGGTCGACCTGCCGGCCGACGGGGCGCGGCGCGGCATCCTGGGGCACGGCAGCATCCTGACGTTGACGTCGCACGCCATCCGGACGTCGCCGGTGCTGCGCGGCAAGTGGATCCTGGACAACCTGCTGGGGACGCCGCCGCCGGATCCGCCGCCGAACATCCCGGCCCTGAACGACCAGAGGACCCAGGCCAGGCGCCCGACCCTGCGCGCGCGGATGGAGGCGCACCGCAACAACCCGGCCTGCTCGGCCTGCCACTCGATGATCGACCCGACCGGCTTCGCGCTGGAGAACTTCGACGCGATCGGCCGCTGGCGCGTCGTCGACGAATCGTTCAACCCGATCGACCCGTCGGGCGTGCTGCCCGACGGCCGGGCGTTCGACGGCGTCGCCCAGATGCGGCGGGCGCTGGCCGGCAACGCCGAGCAGTTCGTCACCACGGTGACCGAGAAGCTGATGACGTACGCTCTGGGCCGCGGCCTCGAGCCCTACGACATGCCGACGCTGCGCCGCATCGTGCGCGAGGCGGCGGCGGACGACTACCGGTTCCAGACCGTCATTCTCGGCATCGTCAAGAGTGACCCGTTCCTGATGAGGAGAGCGCAGTCATGATCGTGACCCAGAAATCGCTGTCTCGCCGGACCGTGCTGCGCGGGCTCGGCGCCACCGTCGCCCTGCCGCTGCTCGACGCCATGGTGCCGGCGCTCTCGGCCTCCGCCAGGACAGTGACCGCGCCCGTCCCGCGCCTCGCGTTCTTCTACGTGCCGAACGGGACGCTTCCGCGCAACTTCCATCCGACCGGGATCGGCGGGTCGGGCTTCGACCTGACTCCGGTGCTGAGTCCGCTCGCGCCGTACCGCGATCGGTTGACGGTGGTGACCGGCCTGAGCAACTCCGGCGTGGTCAGCCCCAACGAGGGCGGCGGGGTCCACACGCGGGCGCACGGCGGCTGGCTCAACGGCATCCTGCCGAAGCGGACCGAAGGGGCCGACATCCGCGCCGGGAAGACGATCGACCAGTATGCGGCCGACAAGCTGGGCGCCGACACGGCGCTTCGCTCGCTGGAGCTGACCACCGAGTCGAACTACCAGGTCGGCAACTGCGAGAACGGCTATAGCTGCGCCTACCGCAACTCCACGTCGTGGCTGACGCCGACGACTCCGCTGCCCCACGAGCGCGACCCGCGCGTCGTCTTCCAGCGCCTGTTCGGCGACGGCGGCAGCGTCGAGGCGCGCCTCGCGCAGATGAAGACCGACCGCAGCATCCTCGACTCGGTGACCGAGAGTATCCAGCGGCTCGAGAAGCGGGTCGGCGGGCAGGACCGCGCCACCGTCGGCGAGTACCTCCAGTCCATTCGCGAGATCGAGCGCCGGATTCAGCGCACCGAGGCCAACCAGGCGTCCACGCCGCTGCCCGCGGTCGACCAGCCGGCCGGGGTCCCCGACGACTACGAGGAGCACGTCGGGCTGCTGCACGACATGCTGGTGCTCGCCTTCCAGGCCGACATCACCCGCGTGAGCTGCATGCAGATGGCGCGCGAGACAAGTGGACGCACCTACCCGAACATCGGCGTGCCTGAGGCGCACCACACGGTGTCGCACCACCAGCAGGACCCGCACAATATCGCGCAGTACACGAAGATCAGCCAGTACCAGATGAACCTCTTCGCCAGGCTGGTCGAGAAGATGCGCAACGCCCCGGACGGCGACGGCACGCTGCTCGATCACGCCATGCTGCTGCACGGCGCCGGCATGGGCGACGGCGACCAGCACACGCCGTACAACCTGCCGATTACCCTGATGGGCGGCGGCTGCGGCCAGCTCGCCGGCAACCGGCACCTCGTCTACGACCTGCACACCCCGTTCATGAACCTCGGGCTGACCCTGCTCGAGAAGGTGAACGTGAAGGTCGACAGCATTTCCGACAGCACCGGGCCGCTGACGGGGGTCTAGGGCCGTCAGGCCGGATCGTAAAGGCAGGCATCCAGGAGGCTCAGCGCCTCGTCGATCACGAGGAGGGGCGCTTTCTCCACGAACGTGACGTTGCGGCTGCGGTAGTCGATCGTTTTGAGTTGTTCGACCATGACGTAACCCGTCAGCGACGATTCGGCCGGCACGGCAACGTGAAAGGGCACTTTCCTGTCCGTGTTGGTCAACGGGCAGACCATGGCCAGTCCGGTATGGCGGTTGAACAGGGTGTTGCTGATCACCAGCGCGGGACGACGGCTCCGTTGTTCGCGGCCGGACTGCGGATCGAACGTCACCACCACGAAGTCCTTTTTCTCGGGCACGTAGCGGGGCACGGGCTACCACACTTCCCGGCCGGCGGGGGGACCCCAGTCCTCTTCCGCGACGCGGTAATCGTCAGGCATGTCGGCAACCAACGCCCGCAGGTCATGTCGTCCGCGCCCGGCGGCCACCGGTTCGATGACGAGGCGCCGGTCCCGGATCGAGACGCGCACCCGATCGCCCACGTGGATACCGACTTCCTCCAGGAGCGACTTGGCGATGCGGAGCCCCTGACTGTTTCCCCACTGCTGCACCCTGGTTACCATCGTTCCCCCCGGATGGACATCGATGTATATTCAAAGTATAGCCCGGTGTGGATCGCGATACAGGCGCCTGCCGGCCCGGCGCGGGCGGCTGGACCCTTCGTTCGGGGAAGCGTCGTGCGGTACAGCGTTCAGCCCGGTTCTACGTCGAACGCGGTGATGTCGCGTGTCTCGGCGCTGACCTCGACGCCGATCAGGTGAACGTTGCGGCCCGGCGCGCGGTACTTGTCCGCGTAGCGGCGCGCCTTCAACTGCGCCAGGGCCGCACCGTTCGCCTGTGAGGGGTTCCCGCCTGCTCGTGAGTGGGTTCCTTCCCCGCTCTGCGGCCGGGAACTCCCAGCCGCGCGCTCGGTCACCTTGAACTCGAACAGGTATGCGTTGCCGCCGAGCACCACCGCCATGTCCAGCCGGCCGCGGCTGGTGGCGTCCTCCACCGCCACGCCGTCCATCGACGCCTGAAACCAGGCGTAGAAGACGCTGGACCAGTACCCCTCGTAGCGGGCGATGTCGTTCCGCCGGTGCCAGTCGTGCGGGATGCCGGCCAGCAGCTTGCGGAACAACGCCTCCAGCCCGGTCCAGTCCGCGGCCGCCAGCAGGCGGCGGAGCGCGATGCCGCTGCCTGTCGACCTCCAGTTCGGCGCCAGGGCGTCGAGCAGGCCGCGATTCAGTCCCCGCCGCACCTCCCGGTTCGGGTACCCGAGGCGGTACTGGACGTACCCGTCCAGGTTCTCCTCGGCCGCGATCGTCAGGTAGCCGGTTTGGAACAACAACGCCTCGGTGGCCACCGACGCCACGTCGAAAGCCGACAGCAATTCGTCGTCGGCGTGCAGGCTCTCGAGGTCGGGGCCCGAGAAGCCGCGCCGCAGCAGCGTGTCGATGAGGAAGCGCGGGGTGGCGGTTTCGAACCAGTGCGCCTTGAACTCGCGGCTGGCGAACAGGTGGAGGATGGCCCAGGGGTTGTAGACTTCTCGTTGCCGCGCCAGTTGTAGCCGTTGTACCAGGCGCGGATCTGGTCGCGGTCGAGGCCGGGGAGCTCGGGGGCGAACACGGCGTCCAGATCGGCCTCGGTGTAGCCGCAGATCGCGGCGTAGTGCGGATTCAGGGTGAGGTCGGTGAGAAAGTTGAGGTCGGAGAAGAGGCTGACCTTGCTGAACTTGCTGACGCCGGTGATGAAGGTGAGCTCGACGTGGGCGTCGCAGTCCTTGAGCGTGCCGTAGAGCCCGCGCAGATCGTCGCGGTTGGCGGTCGCCTGCGCGTTGGCGGCGGCGGGCGTGCCGTCGCGCCCGCCTGACGGGGCCGGCCCTTCCAGCGCGTTCAGCATCGGCTTGTCGTACTCGTCCACCAGAACGACGACGCGCTCGCCGGTCCGCTCGTGCAGCGCCTCGATCAACCGCCGGAAACGCACGGGAGCGCTGCCGGCGCCGCAATCGAGACCGGCCTGCCGGCCGATGTCCTCGATCTGGGCGGATGCACTCTCCACCAGCGCACCCGGGCTTTTGAAGTTGCCGCCGGCGAAGCTCAGTCGTACGACGGGATGGCGCTTCGACCAGTCCCATGCGTCGTGGACGGCCAGACCGCGGAACAATGGCTCGCTGCCCTCGTACAGCTCCTTGAGCGTGTCCACGAACAGGCTCTTGCCGAACCGCCGGGGACGCGAGAGAAAGTAGTGCGTGCTGTCGTTCTGCGCGATCCGTCGTGCGTAGGCCGTCTTGTCGACGTAGTAGTAGCCTTCCTCCCGGATGCGGCGGAAGGTCTGGATGCCGACCGGGAGTCTGCGCCTGTCCACCAGGGCATTCTATCCGTCCGTCCCGGTTGCCTCGGTCCGTAGCGAACGGCGCGGCTGAAGCGTCTGCTGGAGACACTGGGGGGGCTGGCTGTCGCGGCAGGCGACCATGAACGGCCTTCGGGGTTCACGCGCTTTCCACGTCGAACGCGGTGATGTCACGTGTCTCGGCGCTGACTTCCACGCCGATCAGGTGGACCGTGCGATTGGGAGCGTGGTACTTGTCCGCGTAGCGCCGCGCCTTCAACTGCGCCAGCGCCGAGCCCTCCTCCGAACGCTCCGCCACCTTGAACTCGAACAGGTAGACGCCATTCTCCAGTCGCACGGCCATGTCCAGCCGCCCGCGGCTGGTGGCGTCCTCCACCGCCACGCCGTCCATCGACGCCTGGAACCAGGCGTAGAAGACGCTGGACCAGTAGCCCTCGTAGCGGGCGACGTCGTTCCGCCGGTGCCAGTCGTGCGGGATGCCGGCCAGCAGCTTGCGGAACAACGCCTCCAACCCGGTCCAGTCCCTGGCCGCGAGCAGTCGCCGCAGCGCGCCGGCGTCTCCCGCCGACCGCCAGTTCGACGCCAGTACGTCCAGCAGGCTCTCGTTCAGTCCCCGTCGTACTTCCCGGTTCGGATACCCCAGACGGTACAGCGGCTGCCCGTCGTGCCGCTCCTCGTCCACGATCGTCAGGTAGCCGGTCTGGAACAGCAGCGCCTCGGTCGCCATCGTGTCCACGTCGAACGTCGCCAGCAGGGCGGCGTTGGCGTGGACGTTCTCCAGGTCCGGGGCCGCGAAGCCGCGCCGGAGCAGCGTGTCGATGAGGAAGCGCGGCGTCGCGGTCTCGAACCAGTGCGTCTCGAACTCGCGGCTGGCGAACAGGTGGAGGATGGCCCAGGGGTTGTAGACGCGCTCTCTTCCCCGCCAGTTGTAGCCGTTGTACCAGGCGCGGATCTGGCCGCGGTCGAGGCCGGGGAGCTCGGGTGCGAACACCGTGTCGAGGTCCGCCTCGGTGTAGCCGCAAATGGCCGCGTAGCGCGGGTCCAGGGTGAGGTCGGTGAGGAAGTTGAGGTCGGAGAACAGGCTGACCTTGGAGGCTTTCTCCTGCGAGGGGTGCCCCCTCGCGCACCCCGGCTGAAGGCTCCTGCTCACCCCGGTGATGAAGGTGAGCTCGACGTGGGCATCGCAGTCCTTGAGGGTGCCGTAGAGTCCGCGCAGGTCGTCGCGGTTGGCCTTCGCCTGCACGTGGGCGGTGGGAGTTCCCCCACGCTCGTCCGCTGCCGGCTCTGCCTCGTCCCGCGCGTCGAGGATCGGCTTGTCGTACTCGTCCACCAGGACGACGACGCGCTCGCCCGTCTGGTCGTGCAGCGCCTCCAGAAGGTCGGCGAAGCGTCCCGCGGGCGTGGGAACGTGCGAGGCCGGCAGCCCCGCCCGGCGTTCGCTCGCGGCGAGTTGCCGCATGACGCTCGCGTGCAGTTCGGCCGGCCGCTTGAAGTTGCCGCCGGCGAAGCTCAGGCGGACGACGGGATGGCGCTTCGACCAGTCCCAGACGTCATGGACCGCCAAGCCGCGGAACAGCGGCTCGCTGCCCTCGTACAGCTCCTTGAGCATGTCCACGAACAGGCTCTTGCCGAACCGCCGCGGGCGCGACAGGAAGTAGTGGGTGCCGGCGTCCTGCGCGATCCGTCGGGCATAGCCGGTCTTGTCTACGTAGTAGTAGCCCTCCTCCCGGATGCGGCAGAAGGTCTGGATGCCGACGGGGAGCCTGCGCCTGTCCACCAGGGCATTCTATCCGTCCGTCCCGGTTGCCTCGGGTCCGCATCGAACGGCGCGGCTGAAGCGTCTGCTGGAGACACTGGGGGGCTGGCTGTCGCGGCAGGCGACCATGAACGGCCTTCGGCGCTCAGGCGGGCTCCACGTCGAACGCGGTGATGTCACCTGTCTCGGCGCTGACTTCCACGCCGATCAGGTGGACCGTGCGATTGGGAGCGTGGTACTTGTCCGCGTAGCGCCGCGCCTTCAACTGCGCCAGCGCCGCGCCCTGCTCCGAACGCTCGGCCACCTTGAACTCGAACAGGAACGCCTTGTCGCCGAGCACCACCGCCATGTCCAGCCGCCCGCGGCTGGTGGCATCCTCCGCCGCGACGCCGTCCATCGACGCCTGGAACCAGGCGTAGAAGACGCTGGACCAGTAGCCCTCGTAGCGGGCGACGTCGTTCCGCCGGTGCCAGTCGTGGGGGATGCCGGCCAGCAGTGTGCGGAACAACGCCTCCAGACCGTTCCAGTCCTCGGCCGCCAATACGCGGCGGAGCGCGATGCCGCTGCTCGCCGACCGCCAGTTCGGGGCCAGGGCGTCGAGCAGGCCGCGGTTCAATCCGCGCCGCACTTCCCGGTTCGGATAACCGAGCTGGTAGAGAGGCACGCCGTCCGGGTCCTGCTCCTCAGCCACGATCGTCAGGTAGCCGGTCTGGAACAGCAGCGCCTCGGTCGCCACCGACGCCACGTCGAAGGCCGAGAGCAATTCGTCGTCGGCGTGCAGGCTCTCGAGCGCGGGGGCGGAGAAGCCGCGCTCGATCAACGTGTCGATGAGGAAGCGCGGGGTGGCGGTTTCGAACCAGTGCGCCTTGAACTCGCGGCTGGCGAACAGGTGGAGGATGGCCCAGGGGTTGTAGACGCGCTCTTGCCCCCGCCAGTTGTAGCCGTTGTACCAGGCGCGGATCTGGTCGCGGTCGAGGCCGGGGAGCTCGGGTGCGAAGACGGTGTCCAGATCGACCTCGGTGTAGCCGCAGATCGCGGCGTAGTGCGGATTCAGGGTGAGGTCGGTGAGGAAGTTGAGATCGGAGAAGAGGCTGACCTTGCTGAACTTGCTCACGCCGGTGATGAAGGTGAGCTCGACGTGGGCGTCGCAGTCCTTGAGCGTGCCGTAGAGCCCGCGCAGGTCGTCGCGGTTGGCGGTCGCCTGCGAATCGGCGGCGGGCGTTTCACCGCGCTCGCCGGAAGGCGCCGGACCTTCCAGCGCGTTCAGGATCGGCTTGTCGTACTCGTCCACCAGGACGACGATGCGCTCGCCCGTCCGGTCGTGCAGCGCCTCCAGAAGGTCCGCGAAGCGTCCCGCGAGCGTGGGAACCTCGGAAGCCGGCAGTCCGGCCCGGCGCTCGGCCGCGGCGAGTTGCTGCATGCCGCTGGCCTGCAGCTCACCGGGCCTCCTGAAGTTGCCGCCGGCGAAGCTCAGGCGTACGACGGGATGGCGCTTCGACCAGTCCCAGCCGTCGTGGACGGCCAGTCCGCGGAACAGCGGCTCGCTGCCCTCGTACAGCTCCTTGAGCGTGTCCACGAACAGGCTCTTGCCGAACCGGCGAGGTCGCGAGAGAAAGTAGTGCGTGCCGGCGTCCTGCGCAATCCGCTGGGCGTAGGCGGTCTTGTCGACGTAGTAGTAGCCCTCTTCCCGGATGCGGCGGAAGGTCTGGATGCCGACGGGAAGCCTGCGTCGATTCACACGGCATCATACTCTCGGCGTTTCGAGTGCCCCGCGTTCCACGTCGAAGGCCGTGATGTCCCGTCTCTCGGCGCTGATTTCCACGCCGATCAGGTGGACCATGCGGCCCGGCGCGCGGTACTTGTCCGCGTAGCGCCGCGCCTGCAACTGCGCCAGCGCCGCGCCCTTCTCCGAACGCTCCGCCACCTTGAACTCGAACAGGTAGACGTTCTCCTCCAGGCGCACGGCCATGTCCAGTCGGCCGCGGCTGGTGGCGTCTTCCACGGCCAGGTCGTCCAGCGAGGCCCGGAACCAGGCGTAGAACACGCTCGACCAGTACCCCTCGTAGTGGGCGATGTCGTTTCTTCGGTGCCAGTCGTGCGGGATGCCCGCCAGCAGCCGCCGGAACAGCGTCTCGACGCCGGTCCAGTCCTGCGCCGCGAGAAGTCGGCGGAGTGCGCCGGCGTCCCCCGCCGACCGCCAGTTCGGCGCCAGGGCATCCAGCAGGCTCTCGCTCATGCCCCGCCGCACCTCGCGATTCGGGTACGCAAGCCGGTACAGCGTCCTCCCGTCGCGCCGCTCCTCGTCCACGATAGTCAGGTAGCCGGTCTGGAACAGCAGCGCCTCCGCAGGCATGGCGTCCACGTCGAAGGTCGACAGCAGGGCGGCGTCGGCGTGGACGTTCTCGATGTCCGGGGCCGCGAAGCCGCGCCGGAGCAGCGTGTCGATCAGGAACCGCGGCGTTGCGGTCTCGAACCAGTGCGCCTCGAACTCGCGGCTGGCGAAGAGGTGAAGGATGGCGTAGGGGTTGTAGACGTTCTCGCTTCCCCGCCACGCATAGCCGTTGTACCAGGCGCGGATCTCGTTCCGCTCCAGGCCCGGCAGCTCCGGGGCGAACACCGTGTCGAGGTCCGCGTCGGTGTAACCGCAGATCGCCGAGTAGTGCGGGTTCAGTGTGAGATCGGTGAGGTTGTTCAGGCCGGAGAACAGGCTCACCTTGCTGAACCTGCTCACACCGGTTATGAAGGTGAGCTCGACGTGGGCGTCGCAGTCCTTGATCGTGCCGTACAGCCCGCGCAGGTCGTCGCGGTTGGCTCTCGCGGTCTCCGGTGCGTCCAGTGCGTCCAGAATCGGCTTGTCGTACTCGTCCACCAGCACGACCACCCGCCGGCCCGCCCGCTCGCTCAGCGTCTCGATCAGGCGGCGGAAGAGCACCGGCGCGCTGCCGCCGCGCGAGTCGACGCCGGCCCGCCTGCCGATGTCCTCGATCTGCGCCGCTGCAATCTCCTCGAGGACGCCGGGCCGCTTGAAGTTGCCGCTGCCGAAGCTCAGTCGCACTACCGGGTGGTGCTTCGACCAGTCCCAGCCGTCGTGGACGGCCAGGCCGCGGAACAGCGGCTCGCTGCCCTCGTACAGTTCCTTGAGCGTGTCCACGAACAGGCTCTTGCCGAACCGCCGCGGGCGCGACAGGAAGTAATGCTTGCCGGCGTCGTTCCCGAGTCGCCGGGCGTAGGCGGTCTTGTCGACGTAGTAATAGCCTTCTTCCCGAATCTGGCGGAAGGTCTGGATGCCGACGGGAAGCTGGCGCTTCTCCATGGCCGTCATTCTACCCGGCGGTCACGGATCGCCGGGGGCGGAGCACGCCGCGCCAGGAGTCTGCGCCGTAGAAACGGAGTAGACTCCCGGACAGGCCCGGTTGGGCGGAAATCGGAGCCGCAGGCGACGGTTTTCGGGCTAGGATGGGCGTTCGGGACGAGGTGGTTGTCATGCATGCCAACAGCAGGAAGAGTTCGTACATCCCGACTGCGCTGATCGCCGTGGCCGTGTTCGTCGCAGGCCTGGCCGCCACGCTCACGGCGGAGGCTGCAGCCCGGCGGGACGCACCGCTGATCGCGGCGGTCAAGGCGGTCGATTTCGACACGGTGCGCTCGCTGGTCGTCGATCAGGGCGCCGACGTCAACCAGACCGCCCCGGACGGCGCCACCGCGCTGCACTGGGCGGTGCACAAGAACGATGCCGGGCTGGTCGACCTGCTGCTCGCAGCCGGAGCCGACGTCTCTGTAGCAAACCGCTACGGCGTGCGCCCGATTTCGCTGGCGGCGGAGAACGGCAACGCCGAGATCCTGGAGGCGCTGCTCGACGCCGGGGCCGAGCCGAACGCCGCCCTGCCGGAGGGCGAGACGGTCCTGATGACCGCCGCGCGCACCGGCAATGCGGCGGCCATTCGCGTGCTGCTCGTGCGGGGCGCCGACCCGAACCTCCGCGACGGCTTCCGCGGCCAGACCGCGCTGATGTGGGCGGCCGCCCGCAACAACGCCGACGCCGTGCACGCCCTGGCCGAGCTGGGCGCCGACCTCCATGCGAAGACCGAGACGGTGGAGCGGGCGCCGGGCGGCAACCGCCTGTTCTACGCGCCGCCGCCCACCGGCTTCACGGCGTTGCTGTTCGCCGCCCGCGGCGGCCACATCGATGCGGTGCAGGTGCTCCTGGCCGCCGGCGCCGACGTCAACGACACGCTGTCGGACGGCCAGAGCGCGCTGGTCGTCGCCGTGGCCAACGCCAACTGGGAGCTGGCCGACTACCTGCTCGACCGCGGCGCCGACCCGAACCTGGCCGGAGCCGGCTGGAACGCGCTGCACCAGATCGCGCGTACCCGCCGGATGAACACCGGCTTCGGATTCCCGGGCCCCATCCCGAGCGGCAGCGTCGACAGCATCGACGTGCTGAAGAAGATGATCGACGTCGGCGGTGACGTCAACGCGCGGATGACCACCAACGGTATGAAGGACGGCCAGCGCAACCGCCTCAACCGGCTGGGCGCGACCCCCTTCTTCCTGGCCGCCAAGGTGACCGACACCGAGGCGATGAGAGTGCTGCTGGACGCGGGCGCCGACGCGACGGTGCCGAGCGCCGACGGGACGACGCCGCTGATGGTCGCCTCCGGGGTCGCCATCTGGAACCCGGGCGAGGACGGCGGGTCGCTGCCGGGCCAGGAGGACGAGGTCCTCGAGGCGGTGAAGCTGTGCCTTGAGCACGGCAACGACATCAACGCCGCGAACTACAGGGGGATGACCGCCCTGCACGGGGCCGCGTTCCGCGGCGCGAACAACGTCGTCGAGTACCTGGTCGAGCAGGGCGCCGACCTGGACGCCCGCACCGATCTCGGCTACTCGCCGCTCGCCATCGCCGACGGCTTCAGCTACTCGGACTTCTACAAGGCCCAGAAGCACAGCGCGGTCCTGCTCCGCCAGATCATGGAGGAGCGCGGCATCCCGCCCGGCGGCGAGGGACACGCCATCCCCGGCACCCTCTGCTTCGATTGCCTGCAGACCCGCCGCGACCAGATCGAGGACCGCGTCGCGTGGGAGGCCGCGCTCGAGGCGGAGTTCAGGGCGCAGCTCGGGGCAGCGAGGTAGACGCGAAGGAGCGCACTGCCACAGGGCGCGTCGCCGGGTCAACCACCGGTGAGGCGCGCTCCCGCTCACCTGTTGCCGCCTCCCATGCTACTGATTTGTCAAGTTTTTTTGCTCTAAAACTTGACACTCGTCGGAGTTGGGCCTCACATTGAAGACATGGCCAGCAGGCGGTTGTCGGCGCGGCCGCGACCGGTCGCAGCCCGGGTCCGCCATCGGATAGCAGAAGGCGGGGAACGCCTGTGGCGGTACGAGGACTTCTCCGACGCTCCTGTCTCCGCGGTCGCGAAGGCTCTCTCCCGGTTGGCGCGGCAGGGTCAGTTGGAACGGGTGAGCAAAGGCGTCTACTACCGCTCCCGGCAAACTACATTCGGCAAGAGCCTGCCGAACCCGACCGCTATGCGGAACCTTGCTGCCGCGCGAAAGCCGGTTTTTCCCTCCGGAATCGCGGCCGCGAACCTGCTGGGATTCACGACCCAGATGCCGGGTCGCGCCGAAGTGGCGACGACCGGCTTCACGCTGCCGAGAAAGCTCCTGGGCCGCGACACGATCGTTCACACGAGGAGGCCGGACGCCTGGAGAGGACTGCGCGAGACGGACGCGGCGCTGCTCGACTTCCTGCGGCGTGCCGGCAGGACCAGCGAGCTCTCTCCCGCGGAGACCGTGCAGCGTGCCCTGGCGCTGTTCCGGGAAACAGGCCGTTTCGAGCGGGTGCTCAACGTCACCGGATCCGAGCCGCCGCGCGTGCGTGCCATGCTCGGCGCCATCGGTCAGGAGCTCGGCAAGAAGCCGGCGGTGCTCCAACGTCTGCGGGAATCACTGAATTCCGTGTCGCGGTTCGAGTTCGGTATGCTGCGGGGACTGCCTCATGCGTGGGACTGGCAGGCGAAACGACGGGGTCTCGAGCGGTGAAGCTGTTCGAGCATCCCGAATTCGAGCAGGCAGTCCTCCAGGCGACGGAACACTTCCGCGACCGCGGGTTGCGGCCCGCGCTCATCGAAAAGGACTACTACGTCACCGAAGCCCTCCGAATCGTCGCGGCCAATGACGGCGAGAAGATCATTTTCAAGGGAGGCACCAGCCTCTCGAAGGGTTGGGATCTGATTGAGCGCTTTTCGGAGGACGTGGATATCTTTCTGGATCCGCTGGCCTTTCGTCCGGTCTTGGGTGCGCGCGCGATAAACCGGGAGCTCAAGAGGCTCCGGGATTCGTTGAATGCGCACCCTGCGTTGGCGTTTCTCAAGGAGGGAAGCAATACCATCGGTGGTTTCGGTCGGTCCGACCGGTTCGTCTACGCGCAGCGCTTCGGGGGACCAGGAGAGGTCTCAGGCCAGGTGCTCGTGGAAGCCGGAACCGCGAGTGGCCGGGAGCCTACCGAAACGGTAGAGCTACGTTCGTATCTCGCTACCTTCCTCTCTGAACAGGGGTTGTCGCTCGAAGCAGAGGACGAAGGGAGTTTCCCGATGCGCCTGCTTCATTTCCGTCGCACGTTCGTCGAGAAGATGTTCGCCATTCACGGGAAGGTAGAACTACTGAAGCGTGACGAGCGGCCGCTTGGTTCGTACGCACGGCACTACTACGACCTGTTCCATCTCGCCGCGCAGGAAGCCGTGGTCGCCATGCTTGTCTCAGATGAGTACGCCGCAATCAAGTCAGACTATGACGAGATCAGCCGTGCGCACTTCGAGCGGAGCTATTTCGCGCCCGACGACATGAGTTTCGCGCATAGCGACGCCCTGTTTCCGCCAGCCGCCTTGGCCGAGGCGATCGGCGCTGAGTACGAGGCACAGTGCCGCCAACTCTGCTTCGGGCCGTATCCATCCTGGGAGAGAGTTCAGGCCAGGTTCCTCGAACTCAGGATGCTTCTCTGATTCCGTGTCGGCACAAAGTCGAAGGGCTGCCCCGAACGCAATCGGCCAAGTCGTTGAAGTGAGACACTGCCAGGGAAAATGAACCGAAACTGACCGACGCCACTCTACAGAAGCTGTGCGACACCATCGGTGACACGGCTACAGGCCTGACCGGACGGGAGATCGGCCGTTACCTATCCGAACGTAGTATCGCCGACCCGCATCCGGGTATGACAAAGCGGGACCGCCTCTTTGAAGCTCTCCGCGCTAAGCAGAATGAGGACCGGTGCGCCAATAACGTACTGGCATTCATCAAAAAAGTAATGGATCCGGTCCTCTATGTCGATCAGCAGGAGAGATTCGAGAGCAGACGGTCGGCGTTGAACGTCGTTTTGGCATTCAGCGGCATTTGTGCTGGACGAGAAGGGGAGGCTACGTAGATCGGTGCAGGCGCGGACAATATCCGAGGCCGCAGCAGCGGCCAGAATGTCTCGCTGATTCACAGGCGGTTGGATTCAGCCGTGAGAACGCATGTGCAATAGGCCGAGTTCAAGGCGCAGCGCGGCGACGAAGTAGCGGACGACAACGATTCTGTCAGCCCGAACCGCGCTCGTCCCGTAGCGTTTCCAACTCGGCGATCGCTTCGAGGTCCTTGACGCGTAGGTGCCGCCGCCGGCGATCTCTCCGAGCAGGTCGATGGCGCTGAGCGTCGTCGTAAGCGTGAAGTTGAGCCCGCGGCCGATGCGGAGCAGGGTTGCGAAATCGGTCACGATACGTGCCGCGCCGCGCGGCCGGCCCGCTGCAGCTCTTCGGCGAACCGTTGAAGCTCCATCAACTGGCGCAGACGCTCCTCCACGTTGAGCTTCAGGTTCTCGCGCAGCAGGGTCCGGTCGATGTCCTTCTTGTAGACCTCGATGACCGGATCGACGACGGGTCGGGAGCCTTGCGCCACGATGGAAGTCTACATCCGCGGAAGTCCGGATCAGGCCGGAACTACGATGGGCGGCGAGAGGCTCCGGGCATGATTCGGCCAGCCGCGTCTCTTCGAGCCTGCGACCGTCCCGGTTCTTGCCGGAAATCGTCCACCACGTGGCTGGAAATCAACCACGCAGTGGACGATTTCCAGCCACTGCCTGGCGTATCTACTGGCCGGCGTTCGTCTGCGCCGGCACGTTGCCGTGCGGCTTGAGCGCCGCCACGCCCGGTCCGGATGGCCCGCGCAGGGTGAACCAGAGTGTGCCCTCCGCGTCGCGGTCCAGCTTCGGGGTGTGCGCCTGCAGCTCCGGGAACGGGAAGTAGGTGAACTCGTCGGTCTTCTGGTCGAAGCGGACCAGCGAGTTGTAGATGCCGTTCTCGACCCAGAGGTTGTCGTCGTCGTCCGGCCAGACGTCGTAGGGGTTGCCGTCCTTGAGCGGCAGCGTGTACTCGGTGACGGCCGACGTGACGGGATCGATCTTCGAGATCGCGTTGCCGAAGTAGTGCGCCGCCCAGATCTTGCCGTTGGCGTCGATGGCGGGGCGCCGCGCCGGGTTGGCCAGCGGGTACGACCGCCACGCGGCCGTCTCCTGGTTGTACATGTAGATGGCGGGAGTGTGCAGGCCGACGGCCCAGACGCGGTCCTGCCGGTCGACGACGATGCCGTAGCCGCTGAATCCGGCCAGGGGTTCCCACTCTGTGAAGTCCTGCGCGGCCAGGTCGAAACGGCCGATCCGGCCGGCCGAGGCGAAGTAGGTGTACCAGAAGCTGCCGCGGGAATCGACCCAGACGCTGTGCGGGCCGCCGCCCTTGGTCGGCATCGGATAGCGCTTCATCTCGCCGGTGGCCGGATCGAGCTCGCCGAAGTGGTCGCCGGTCAGCTCGACCCAGTAGACGCGCCCGCGGTACTCGACGATGCCGTGCGGCGTGACGTTGATGTCCTCCGGGTTCTCGATCCAGAGCTCCTGCGTGCGGGTCTCGAAGTCGGCGTCCCGGCTGTCCATGCGGATGATCGAGTTGGAGCCGTTGCCGGATACCCAGATGACGCCCGGCTCGGCCCGGCTCGCGAAGACGCTGTGGATGCTGCCGCGCGTGGGCGCGCCGTTCGAGGGCAGGCGCCGGGGGCCGCGGTTCAGCTCGTACTCGATGTAGACCGCCTCGGATAGCGCTTCCTCGTCCCGGATCAGCGGGTCGAGCTCCAGGTCCCGCGGCGTCGATCCCGGCCCGAAGTTGGCGGTCAGGTACTCGATGATCAGATCCTTCTCCTCGACCGACACGAGGTCGTGTGTTATCTGCGGCACGCCGGGTGCCATGTTCGCCACACGGCCGTCGATATCGAACATCCGGTCGACCGCCGCACGCCACCCGCGCTCGTTGCGCGGCCCGCGGCGGTGGAAGCCGGCCGGGCCGTGGCAGCCGAAGCAGGAGCGCAGCATGACGTCGCGGGCCGGGTGGGGCGGATAGAGGGTGTCGAAGTCGACGATCTCCGCCGCCCGATCGTCCGCCGCGCCGCCGCCGTAGTTGCGCTGGGCCGACGCCCCGAGCGCCGCCGCTCCCTGCTCCGGTCCCGCGCCGAGCGTGGTCAGCGCGATGTCGACCGTGGTCGTCGCCCCCGCGCTCACCTCGACGGTCGCAGTCGGCGATTCGAACGTCTCCTCGATCACGGTGACGTCGTAGGTGCTCGGCGGCAGGTTGAAGATCCGGTAGCGGCCGTCCTGCGTGTAGACGGTGTAGGCGATCCGCTGGACCGTGTCATGCGCCTTGACGCGCAGGGCCCGCACCTCGCCGTGGTCGGCCGTCACGCTGCCGGCGATCACGCCCGTGGCGCCGGTGTCCTGGGCGATCGCCAGACTGTCGGGCAGCATGCCCGCTCCGGCGAGCAGCATCGCAGCGATCGTCATCAACGCCGCGCCGGTTCGAACACGGGTCGTCGCCTCGATATGCATGAAACCTCTCCCTTCGGGCCGCGTGTCGGTGAGAGCCAGCGTAGTGCACTTCGACGCGATGCTCAAGCCGCGGTCGGTCCAGGCGGTACGGGCGGGATGGATCGCCGCTCGAACGCAGCGCGGATCGCGCCTCGGGCGCTACGGCCAGAGCATTCGCCAGTCGGTGAAGTACGCCGCTTCGCCCCAGGTGACGCGGAGCATCCCGGAAGGAACGGCTCCTTCCTCCGCCGGCAGGTTCGGCTCCAGCGTGATGGCAAGGCTGTGGACGGTCTCCGCGAGCGCGCGGCGGCCGATGGGCGTCCTCCCGAAGTCCCGTGACGGGTCGTAATCCGTTCCCCATTGCCGGGTCTGGCGGCTGACGACGAGCTCGCCGCCGTTCTTGCGCGGGAGCATGAACAGCGTGTACTCCCCGCGCGGCACGTCGAGCTCGCCGAAGCGGACGTCGAAGTCGAGGGTCAGCCGAGTGGCCCAGTTCGCTCCCAGGCGCCAGACCTCGCCGTAGGGGACGAGCGCGCCGAAGACTTCGCGCCCGCGCGCGTGGGGCTGTCCGTAGTCGATGGTGATGCGTGAGGGCCCGGAATGGGACGGGGTATAGGTGAACCACCCGCCGTCGGGCAGGACGCGGCCGTCGAACGTCACGCTCGTCGTCACCCGGCCGCTCGGGGCCACCTTGGGGACAGGTTCCCCGCTACGGTCCTGGGCGGCGAGCGACGCGGCGAGGAGGACGACGGCCAGCGCGGCGGGTCCGGCACGAAAGCAAAGAATGCGCATGTCGAGGTCATTCTAATAAGATGGCGGCGATGGGGCGGGCAACCGCATTCTGTCTGGCCGTGGCTCTGGCCGGAGGTGGGCAGCTCGATGCCCTTGCGGCCGGATCGCGCACGGAGGCGGCCGCCGGCGTCCGGGCGTCGCAACCCCGCGAGCCTGCCGCTGCTGCGGCTTCCCGACGCGCGCTGCTCGATCGCTACTGCGTCACCTGTCACAACCAGCGGCTGCGGACCGGCGGGCTGGCGCTCGATGCGCTGGACGTGTCCCGCGTCGGCGAGGCGCCTGACGTGTGGGAGCGGGTCGTCCTGAAGCTGCGCGGCGGGATGATGCCCCCGGCCGGGCGTCCGCGGCCGGATCGGCAGGCGTCCGAAGACTTCCGGGCATGGCTCGAGGCCGAGCTGGACCACGCCGCCGCGTCCCGGCTGGAGCCGGGCAGGGTGCCGACGCACCGGCTGAACCGGGCCGAGTACGCGAACGCCGTCCGCGACCTCCTCGCGCTGGAGGTCGACGGCGCCGCGCTGCTGCCGGCTGACGGCACCGGCCACGGGTTCGACAACCTCGCGGGCACGCTTGCGCTCTCGCCGGTGCTGATGGAGCGCTACCTGTCCGCAGCGCGGCGTATCAGCCGCCTCGCGGTCGGCGATCCGACGATCGGACCGGGCTTCACGTCGCAGACCTACGGGATCCCGATCTCGATGACCCAGAACGACCGGATGAGCGAGGACCTGCCGTTCGGGTCGCGCGCCGGTCTTGCCGTCCGCCACCGCTTTCCCCTCGACGGCGAGTACGTCATCACCATCCGGCTGAAGCGGAGCGTCTACGAGTACATCGTGAACCTCGACGAGGCGCACGACCTCGACCTGCGGCTCGACGGCCGGCGCGTGGCGCGCTTCACCGTCGGCGGGGCGGCGCCGGGGAGGCCGGCGCCGGCCACCTTCTCCGGGACTTTCGTGGCCGCCGGCGACGCCGAGTATCCGACCCAGGACTGGGACGACTACCGGACCGGCGCGGACGCGGACCTCGTCGTACGCGTTCCGGTGCGCGCGGGCGCGAGGATGGTCGGGGTGTCGTTCGTGGGCAAGTCGTGGGAGCAGGAAGGCGTGCTGCAGCCGGCGTTGCGGGAGTACGGCGCCACCGTTACCGAGACCACCGACACGTCGCCGCGCCCGGAGGGGCCGGGGGTGGAGAGCGTCGCCATCGATGGCCCGTACGCCGCGAGCGGATCGGGAGAGACGGCGAGCCGCGCCCGCATCTTCGTCTGCCGGCCGGGTCGCGATCCCGGCGCCGGCCCCGGCGGCGGAGCGGATGTGGAGGCGCTGACGAGCCCTGCGGGCCGGGCTGCGAGCGGCCGGCAGAACGCCCGCTTGGATGAGGACGGCTGCGCCCGCACGATCCTCGCGACGTTGGCCCGCCGCGCGTACCGCCGCCCGGTCGGCGACCGTGACATCGAGCCGCTGCTCGACTTCTACCGGACCGGCCGCGCAGCGGACGGCTTTGAGACCGGCATCCGGATGGCGCTCGAACGCCTGCTGATCGATCCGGAGTTCCTGTTTCGTATAGAACGCGATTCCGAGGAGGTGCCGCCCGGCGTTCCGTACCTGCTCAACGACCTGGAGCTTGCTTCCCGGTTGTCGTTCTTCCTCTGGAGCAGCATTCCGGACGACGAGCTCCTCGACGCCGCGGCGCAGGGCCGCCTGTCCGATCCGGCGGAGCGCGAACGCCAAGTGCGGCGCATGCTCGCCGACGCCCGGGCGCGCGCGCTCGTCGACAACTTCGCCGGCCAGTGGCTGTCGCTGCGCAGCGTCGAGGGCATCGCTCCCGATCCGAACCTGTTTCCCGCGTTCGACGAGAACCTCCGCGAGGCCTTCCGGCAGGAGACCGAGCTGTTCGTCGAGAGCCACCTGCGCGAGGACAGGAGCGTCGTCGACCTGCTGCGCGCGGACTACTCGTTTCTCAACGAACGGTTGGCCCGGCACTACGGGATTCCGGGTGTCTCCGGCAGCCACTACCGGCGCGTGAAGCTGCCGGACGACCGGCGCGGCGGCCTGCTCGGCCACGGCAGCATCCTTGCCGCGACTTCATACGGCAACCGCACGTCGCCTGTGCTGCGGGCGAAGTGGCTGCTCGAGAACGTCCTCGGCACGCCGCCCGCGCCGCCGCCCCCGGACATCCCGCCGCTTCCGGCGGGCGGGGAGGCGGGCGAGCCCCGTACCGTGCGGGAGCGGCTCGCGCAGCACCGGCGCAACGCCGCCTGCGCCATCTGCCACGCGCCGATGGACCCGCTCGGTTTCGCGCTGGAGAACTTCGACGCGGTCGGGGCCTGGCGCACCCGCGACGCCGGCCTGCCGATCGACGCCTCGGCCGTCCTCGCGGACGGGACCACGAGGTTCGAGGGTCCCGCCGGTCTGCGGCAGGTGCTGCTGGACCGCTCGGAGCAGTTCGTCGAGACGGTCACCGAGAAGCTCGTCACGTACGCCCTCGGCCGCGGGATCGAGTACTACGATCGTCCGGTGATCCGCGCCATCACGCGCGCCGCCGCGGAGGACGACTACCGCTGGTCGTCCCTGATCCTGGGCATCGTCGAGAGCACGCCGTTCCGGATGCGGAGGTCGGAGTCATGATCATCACGCGCAAGGCCATTCCCCGCCGGACGGTGCTGCGCGGCCTCGGTGCGGCGGTGGCGCTGCCGCTGCTCGACGGCATGGCGCCGGCGCTGACCGCGCTCAGCCGCTCCGCGGCCCGCCCCGTCCGCCGGTTCGGCGTCGTCTACGTGCCGAACGGCGTGGTGATCGACCAGTGGACGCCGGCCGCCACCGGCGCCGGGTTCGAGCTCTCGCCCATCCTGAAGCCGCTCGAGCCGTTCCGCGACCGGCTGCTGGTGCTGACCGGCCTGACCCAGAACGTCGACGGCCTGACCGCCCGCAGCGGTGCGGTCCACGGCCGCTGCGCGACCAAGTACCTGACCGGGGCCATTCCGCGCCCCTTCGGCCAGGAGGGCAGCGACTTCCTCGCCGACGTCTCGCTCGATCAGCTCCTCGCGCGAGAGATCGGCCGGGACACGGCCCTCGGATCGCTGGAGCTGTCGCTGGAGTCCGGCGACAAGGGGGCCGGCACCTGCGACGGCGGCTATAGCTGCACCTACAGTCACACCATCACTTGGCGCGGTCCGCGCACGCCGCTCCCCATGGAGCACAACCCGCGCGTGGTGTTCGAGCGGATGTTCGGCGACGGCGGCAGCACCGACCCGGCGGTCCGGCAGGTGCGCCTGGCGCAGAACCGCAGCCTGCTCGACTCGGTCAGCGAGAAGGCGGCCGACCTCGCGCGCGATCTCGGTCCGAGCGACGCGGCCAAGCTGACCGAGTATCTCGACGCGGTGCGAGACATCGAGCGGCGGATCCAGCGTGTCGAGGCGCAGGCGGCGCGCGAGCTGCCGGCGTTCGACCAGCCGGCCGGCGTGCCCGCGAGCTTCGCGGATTACGCGCGGCTGATGTTCGATCTTCAGGTGCTCGCCTACCAGAGCGATCTGACGCGCGTCATCACGTTCATGATGGGCCGCGAGTTCAGCAGCCGCACCTACCCCGAGATAGGCGCCCCCGGCGGTCATCATCCTTTGTCGCACGAAGACAGCTCGATCAGCCGCGAGCAGTTGATCCGCATCAACACGCACCACGCGGAACAGTTCTCGTACTACCTGAACCGCCTTGCCGGCACCCCGGACGGCGACGGCTCGCTGCTGGACCACGTCATCCTCTACTACGGGGCGGGCATGTCCGAGGGCGACCACCAGCCGTGGAACCTTCCGCTGGTCGTGGCGGGCGGCGGCGCGGGACGCCTGAAGGGCGGCCGGCACCTGCGGTACGACGGCGGAACCGGCAGCGGCCGATCCGTCGCCGGCGGCACGCCGCTCGCCAACCTGCACCTGACGGTGGCGGAGAAGCTGGGCATGCGGCTCGACGCCCTGCACGACAGCACCGGGCGCCTGGAACTGTAGAAGGGCCATGCCGCAATCCGAGGCACCGAAGACGACCAGCCTGATCCTGATCCCGATCACGTCCAACCCGTGCGCGGCACACTGCGCGCGTCCGTCTCCGGCTGCGGTCGCGTTGGCGCTCGCGAGCATCCTGTTCGCGGCGTGGTCGGACGTTGGGGCCCAGTCAGATCCCACACCCGCCACGCCACGGCTGATCTCGGCCGTGCGGGCCGCGGATCTCGCCGCCGTGCGGTTGCTGCTGGCCGGACCGGTTGACGTCGACACGCGGCAGCCGGACGGCGCCACCGCGCTGCATTGGGCGGTGCACCGGGAGCACCTGGAGATCGCCGACCTGCTGATTGGTGCGGGGGCGGATGCCAATGCGGCGAACGACCTGGGCGTCACGCCGCTTCTCATGGCGTGCGCCCGCGGGTACGGTGTCCTTGTCGAGAGCCTGCTGGCGGCCGGCGCGGATCCGAACGCCGCGCTCGAGAGTGGCGAGACCGCGCTGATGGCCGCGTCGCGCGCCGGGAGTCTGGAGGCGGTGAACGCCCTGCTGGCCGCCCGCGCGCGCGTGGACGTGACCGAGTCCACGCGCGGCCAGTCGGCCCTGATGTGGGCGGTCGCGAATCGGCATCCGGCGATCACGCGGGCGCTCATCGAGCACGGGGCGGACGTCGGAGTCCGGAGCAGGACCCGGCGCCGGGTCTACAACATGGGCGGCAGCCGGTCCGCCGGCTCGGCGTCGCGCGGCATCGCGCTAGAAGAGGTCGCCGAGGGCGGCAGCACGGCGCTGCTGTTCGCCGCGCGGTCGGGTGACACCGAATCGGCCCGCCTGCTGGTCGCCGCCGGCGCCGATGTGTACGACAGGGCGGCGGACGGCAACACCGCGCTGAACATCGCGGCGCACGGCGGCCACGGGTCGCTGGCCGGGTTTCTGCTCGACGAAGGGGCCGACCCGAACGCGGCGCCGCTCGGTTACACGGCGTTGCACGCGGCCGTTTTGCGCGGCACGCTACGTGACCGCGGCGTCTCGAACGACGATCCGGGCGCTGGTTTGCCCCTCGTGCGCGCACTTCTCGAACACGGCGCCGATCCGAACGCGCGCCTCACGAAGGGAACGCCGGTCCGGCGCTGGAGCCACGACTTCGCCTTCATGGACCGATGGGTCGGCGCCACCCCGTTCTGGCTCGCCGCCCGGTTCCTCGAGATCGACATGATGCGCGTTCTCGCTGCCGCCGGCGCGGACCCGCGCCTGTCGAGCCGCGACGGCACGACGCCGCTGATGGCGGCGGCGGGACAGGGCTACAACCGGGGCGGCGGGAGCGCGTTCATCCGGGACCGGCGTGACTTCTCTTCGTACAACCCGGTGGAGTCGGCGGCGCTCGGCTCGACGATCCCGGCCGTCGAGGAGCGGATGGCGCACGCTGCGGTCGAGGCGGCTCTGGCGCTGGGCGCCGGCGTCAACGCCGCCAACGAGTCCGGCGACACCGCGCTGCACGCGGCGGCCTCGCACGGCATGAACAGCGTCATCGAGCTGTTGGCGGCCCGCGGCGCCGACCCTCGCGCGGAGAACCGGCGCGGCGAGACGCCACTGGCGCTGGCGTTCTTCGCCGACGGCATCGCGGGCGACCGCTTCGTCCGCGAGGACACGGCGGCGCTCCTCCGTTCGCTGGCGGGAGGCGAGGCGCCGGAGGACGCGGCAGTGGACCTTGCGCACCCGGCCCGGCCGCACGCACACCCGGAGGCGCAGGTCCTGACGAACCCGCTGGCGGCCACGCCCGACTCGGTAGCCGCCGGCGCCGAGCTCTACACCCGGCACTGCGCCGCGTGTCACGGGCCGACCGGGCGCGGTGACGGCCGGCTGGCCGCTGCCACCGCCGCCTACGGCGCGCGTCCTTCGAACCTGGCCGACGAGAACTGGCGGCACGGCGCCAGCGACGGCGAGATCTTCGTCGCCATCCGCGACGGCATCGGACCGGACTTCACCATGG
Organism: Vicinamibacterales bacterium; assembly: GCA_965222905.1. Classification (GTDB taxonomy): domain Bacteria; phylum Acidobacteriota; class Vicinamibacteria; order Vicinamibacterales; family UBA8438; genus WTFV01. Next base: position 1,798,462 of record OZ244976.1, read on the forward strand.
ACGCCTTCGGCGGCCGGCTCGCCGAGCCGGACATATGGCGCCTGGTGAACTATGTGCGGAGCCTGCGCTGAGGGTACCACGCCGGGCCTGGGAGCGCCTCTCCGGGTCCCCATCTATGCGAGAGTCGTACGTGCGTCACACGGCCGGCGCCGGCCGGCGCAAGCAGCGTACCGTAGACGAGTGACCGCTTGCGCCCGAAGCTGACGTGTCACACACTGGAACTACACGACGAGTGAGCGATGCAACCGAACGACGACATAGACCGGCGAACGCAGCCCTACCGGAGACCACTGAGACTTCGGAGCCCGGAGGTATTCGCCGACACCGAACCGACCGCGGAAGAGACGCAGCGGCTGAGTCGAGCGCGCGGGGCGGAGGAAACAAGACGCAACAGCATCACGGTGGAACTGCGACTGGCGCGCAGCTGCGCCGGCTGGAGCGAACGACCGCAGAGCTGGGAATTCTACGATGCGATCCGCGCCGAGAAACCCGACGAGCGGCAGCGGACGGTCCTCCACGTCTTCGCCCAGGAAGCCGATTGGTACGAGCTCATCAGCGCCTGGGCGGAAGGGGCGTACACGCTACGCCAGTTGGTGGCAGCGCTCCACCGAAGCGGACACGCGCAGTGCCGCGCAGCGCGGGCGCTCAACCGATGGGCGATGGTGCCGGAGGTAGAAGACGAATGACGCCGCCGACCCTGACACTCCCGCCCCCGGCCGAAACTCTGTGGCACGCAATCGGCGAGACGGTGCGCGAAGAGCTCCGGAGCATCAGCGACCGACAGACGCAGTACGCCATCGGCGGCGGATCGATCCTGGCCGCACGCTGGAAGCACCGGTACAGCTACGACATCGACCTGGTGGTCCAACCGGACACGCCGCTGGGCATGCTCGCTGAGGCCAACAACCCGGCCACGCAGTTCGAAGCGAGAATGCGCGCACTAGGGGGAAGGCCGGCGTTCCACCCCATGGCGCGGCTATGGACGGTTTCGTTCGACAAGGGCGAGCGGAAACTGGACCTCTGGGCGACCGCGCCACTACTCGGCGCGGGCCAGCAAACGTGCACGATCGACGGCAGATCGGAAACAGCGTTGTCGAGCGCTCAAATCCTGCGCGGCAAGCTGGAACGAGCCGAGGAGCCGCTGGCGCGCGACGTCTTCGACATCATCAAGGCGAGCGAGAAAGAGCCCGAAGCACTCGAGGCCGCGGTCAACGCGATAAGCCAAGAGGCGGCGGACGCCATCGCACAGAGCTACCACTGGGCATCGCCGACAATCGCCGGCGACGCCGAGAAGGCACTGAGCGGAATCCCCGAACAGGAACGAATCGAAGCGCGGCAGCTCGGAAACCGAGCGGCGCACGCGATCAGCAACGGTCTGTACACGAAGTGCCGGATCCGGACACGCAGCGGCGCCATCGAAGTGACCACGGCAACGAACGCACGAGGCGAGAAGACACATCGCATGGAACCGAACAACGCCGAGCACTACTTCGAGGCCACGGGACTGAGCGCCTACCTGGAACCGCAAGGGCCGGGCGCGAAGGCACTGCTCGACTACGCTCGCACAGCGTGCGGGCAACAACGCGACAGGGTAGTGTTCGAAGCGGACGCGCACGGAGTGAGCGCGTGGCGGACCGCGAAGGCCGGGATGAACCTGATGCCGGGAAACGGGATGGACGCCGAAGAGCGGCTCCAGACGAGAACGACAGGGAGAACACTGCCACCAGGGGCCAAAGCTACGACAGATGAAATCGACGACACGGCCCACCCGCACTCGCGCGACCTATCGCCGAAGTGACTCAGCAGATACGACGGATGCTGCGAAAGCACGTCAACGTCTGAAACGAAACGACGACAGAGCAGAATCCATCGCGCAAGAGCGCCGGATCGGGCCAGAGCCAGGCGCGACCGTCAGGGCAAGCGTCAGGGCGGGAAGCCACGGTTACGGAAGACCAGACCGGACGATGGTGCAAAGAGCCGGCGAAGAGGGCGGTGGACAGCGGAACGCATTGTGCTTGAGTGTCCGATCAGCTTTCGGTCTTGTCCACAACGACGCCCCTCGAGATGCTCTTTCACGACGGTTGCTCCGCCCCAGCGGCGGTGGACCGGGGACAGCACAGCCCAGAGCAAAGGAAAGAGGGGTAGCCCCGCACGCGCGGGGATCACCCGTCTTTTCCTTCCGACGTCGACAGCGTGTCCGGAAGTTGAGCGCGGTTCGGCCGTGTTTCGGCCCCCGATTCATGCAACAGCCGTGGCCTCGGGCGCATTCCCGATTTCCCGGTCACGCGCTCACACCCACCGGCGTCATGGCCATCCGCTGCAAACAGTTCCATCTGCCGGACTTATAGAAAGACCGCAGGAGAAGAATCGCGTCGACGCTCTCCGGTAGCCAATAGATGGATGCGCCCTTGATGCGGAGATTGATGACGCGACGGATGGCGCTTTCGACGGCGCCGCTGCCCCGCGGAAGCCCGAGCCCGACCATTGTGGTGTAGGCGAAACGATGACGGTTCTTCAGGAAGTAGTTGAGGTGCGTGCGGATCTTGCCGGCCGTGCGCCCGCGGCACAGCTCCCGCAGGGCCGTGATCACCTCGTCCACGCGTGCTCGCTTGAGCAGCCCCCGCGTGCGGTTGAGCCAGCGGGTGCGTTGCGTCGCGCTCCAGCGGCGCAGCTTGACCGCGTCGGAGAGTTGCTTGGCGGCATGATAGAAGTCGATCAGCCCCAGCACCTGTGTCGGCGAGAGCCCGAGCGCGGCGATGAGGCGCTGGAGGCGTCGCCAGATCCAGGGCGCGCCGTCGGCGATGAAGAGCACCTTGTCAGCGGCGTTGAGGCCGATCTGCCGCGCGTACGACAACAGCAGGGCGAAGACCGCCTGCGGTCCCCGGAGCGTGCCGTCGATGATCGGGGCCCACGTCTGAGACGGTCGCCCGTCGTCGCCGACGACGTACAGGATGAGGAGCTTCGGTTCCTTCCAGTCGGTATGGAATCGGTTGCGCCCCTTCTTCGTCTTGGGGCCACGCTTCTTGCGCCTCACGCGGACGCGGCCCCCGTCGAGGGAGACGACCACCCGCTTGCCGGTCACGCGGTCCAGCAGGCCACACGCCGCGCTCTGCTGGGCCGCTCGGGCCCGCGCAGCGTAGCGATAGGCGGTCGAGCGGAGGGTCTTGATATCCAGGGCGATGCCGTCGGAGCGGAGCTGCGCCTGCGCTTCGGCCAGCGAGCTGTGCATGGCGACCGCGCGGCTTGCATCCGAGGCCAGCTTCGGCGTGCACCGGTCGTAGATGCCCAGCACCACCAAGGCGGGGTAGAGTCCCGGCCTCCGCTTCGCCCGACGGGCGTGTTTCTCGCGGTAGTACGGCGTCGTGACCGGCACCGTCGTGCCCCGGGAGGTGCGGACGTTGACGGTCTCCAGGCCGTCGCTCCGCATCCGCCGGGGCAGGTGGCGCACGAGGGCGCTCGCCGCGTCGCCAACCGCGGCCGAGCCCACCGCGCGTTGCAGCACGGGGGTGAGGAGGGCGCCGAAGAACTCGTCCGCGATGGCCCGCAGCTGCTCTTCGCACTGCTCCGTTTCCTCTGCCGACCTGGGCGCTGGAGCACGCGCCTCAAACTCCAGCGCCCGCCGGAGGGCAGTGCGCAGGTGGACGGGAATGTTGCCAAGATCGATCTCGCGGCTCGGGGTGTCGATGGTCTTGTCCATTTCAACGCACCATCATGGGCAGTCCGAGCCGTAATGTCCAGTACCACCCTCCCCGTCTGTCCGAAGACCGGCTCAACCTCCCCCAGCCTCACAGTCCATCTTTGCCTACACACTGTTCCGGGAAATCGGGAATGCGCCCGTGGCCTCCGCACCGAACCCCACGCATCCGGCGTCACAGCCCGGCACGCCGCGAATGAACGCCCGTGTGGCTACCAGTCGACGCGTCATTGTTGAGGCGCCTATTCTTGGCAACTGCGAAGCGGAATCCGGAAGCTGGTCGTCAACACTACAAGAACGGCTTCCGTTTTCTTCGCCACCGCCCTGGTCGGTCAAGGAGTCTAGTTTGGCGTGTCTCGACTACGTATGGTCGTTTGCAATGTTCGATTCAGGTGGACGCCTCATCCATTGGCTTGTGTTCACGACAAACCACTGGAAGGGTCTGTTCGAAATGAAGAAGGCTATGTGGAAAGCTGACAGGAGCGGGCAGTACCGATTTTCAGACCGTGTAGAGGGCATCGGTCAGCAGACTTTTTTCTCGATGCTTGAGGATGAACAACTCGCAAATGAACTGGCGGAAGAGTTTGCTGGACAGACAGTGTCAGAGCGCAAGTTTGCGACTTCGTCTTGACGAAGACGCCCTTTTATAGCTTCAAGCGCCAAGTGAACAAGCTCCGCACGGCCAACCGCGCGACGCCACGCCAGCTCGGGCAGTGGCCAGTCACGTTCGCGACGACGTGAATCATCCAGTTTCGCCCGTGACGACCCCGTTCCTCTCGGACGCAGATGGCGGTTCTCAGTCCCTTCGACATGCTTAGGACGGTCCTCCTGCTGACGTCGACGCGAGACTCGCCGAGAGCAACGAGTGCCGGTGCAGGATAGCGATGTCCCCTCGATTCGCGGGGGCGGGGTTCCGGGCTCAGAAGCCGGTCTCGAAGGCGCGCTCGTCCGATGCGACCACGGGCTCGAAGATGCGTTCCACCTCGCTGTGCAGGCGCGCCGCCAGCTCCTTGCGGTCGCTTCCCCTGACGGCGTGAGGACTGAAGCGCACGACGGCGTCGAAACGGCGCAGCTCGAACAACCGCTGCGCGTGGGCGAAGAGGGGAGCGTCACCCCACCAGCAGACCGACAGGTTGGCGGGCGGCTCCCCGGGCGGCGTGCGATAGGTGAGTGCCGCCGTGTGGACCGGCATGCCGCTGCGTGCCGCGTGGTCGAGAAGAGAAGTGCGGAAGCGGCGGACCTCGAAGCCCTGCGTGCTCGTTCCCTCGGGGAAGAGCACGACGCCGTAGCCGTCCTTTAGCACGTCCTCGATCAGCCGATTGACGCGCAGCACGTCACGGCCCGTCTCCCGGTCTATGAAGATGGTACCCACCGAACGGCAGAGGATGCCGACGAGCGGCCAGGAACGCATTTCCATCTTGGCGACGAACCACGCGTCGGTGCAGGCCGCCAAAACCGGAATGTCGACGTAGCCGAGGTGATTGCAGACGAGCAGGAAGGGCGCCCGCGGGGGAGGCCCCTCCACGCGGAGACGGCCTCCGATGACGCGCAGGCAAAGGCGCGCCCAGAGACGAAAGATGGCATTGCGTGCCGGCCGGCGCAGGCGCGGCGCCGGCAGGACCAGGGCGAAGACCATCCACAGGATGGCGAAGAAGACGCCGGTGACCAGCAGCAGCGATGCGATGCGCAGGTAGCGGCGCAGGAAGCGTCCGGCCGGCGAGGGGGCGGCTTGGTTCAATCGCTCTCCACTACAATCACGGGGTGGGAAACGAACGTCTGGCGGGCTGGAGTCCCGAGCAGATTGCTGCGGGCCGGCGGTGGGTTCAGGTCTGGAAAGAGGCCGGACCCCGGCTTGAGCGAGTACGTCGCGAGGAGCTGCGGCGCCTCGACCCGCAACGCGCGATCGCTCTCCTGTGCGGCGAAGCGGACTTCACCAGACCCCCGCGGGCGCCGCGACCGACATCGGGCCTCATCGAGCAGCAACGCTGGTTCAAGCAGGCGCAGTCCCGCCGTGTTTGAGCTGATCCGGGTGGCGGCCGACCTGCAGAACTTCTGTGAAGCCCGCGACTGGCGCTTCTGCTTCATCGGCGGTCTGGCCGTGCAGCGCTGGGGCGAGCCGCGAGAGACTATCGATGTCGACGTGACGCTGCTGACAGGGTTCGGGGGCGAGGAGCCGTTCATCACGGCGCTGCTCGACCGATACGCGGGACGCATCGACGACGTGGCCGTCTTCGCACGCGCAAACCGCGTGTTGCTGCTCCGCTCCGTGTCCGGCGTCGGCATCGACATCGCGCTCGGCGGGCTGCCCTTCGAGGAATTGGTGGTCGCACGCGCGACCCGGTTCGCGTTTCCCGGTGACGTTCCGCTGCTCACGTGCTCGGCCGAGGATCTTATCGTTCTGAAGGCGTTCGCGGCGCGCGGGCGGGACTGGGTCGACGTCGAGAGCATCATCGTCCGGCAAGCCGGCACCCTAGACTGGGTATACATCGACGAGCACCTGGGTCCGCTCGCTGCTCTGAAGGAAGCCCCCGAGATTCTGACCGAGCTGGCGAAACGGCGTGCCGACTTCGAGCGTTGACCGTCAAGCCGGTTTTGAGAGCCTGTTCGGCCAGCTCTACCCGTCGGCAGCGAGGCAGGCCCGGTCGGGCGTTTCCCAGCGCGGCGGTGTCGTCAGGTCGGCCGCGCTGAGCCGTCCGCCGCGGTCGCCGAGCCAGGCGGCAACCGCCTCCCGGACCAGCGGGGCGGACGGCAGCGCCGCCGGCGGGGCGACGATGGCGTCGCGTGCGGCGCGCCGGACGAAGAAGTCCGTGGTTGCCACGACGAGCGTTTCGTCCGGGCCGATCGAGGCTCCCGATGGCCGGACGATCTCGAGTTCCCGCCGTTCCCCTGCGCACGCCACCCGCACGCGGATACCCGACACGCTCGGGATTCCCCGCAGGCTGCGGGCCAGCTCGCGCGTCAACTCGCGAGCCAGGGCGCGCTGCACCTGTGCCCCGGTCATCGCCAGCTCGACGATGCGATTGTCGAAGGCGAACACGTCGTAGAGAGGCCCACGGGTGAGAGGTCCGGCGGGTAGATCCCTGCGCAGACCCGCGCGCCTGCCACCCATGCCGATCGCGAGATCCGCGCCCGGCACGGCAGCCAGGAGTGCATCCGCGAACAGGTTGCCGAGCGGCGATTCGATGCCGGCCGGGTTCCGCGGGAGAGGTGTCTCCAGGATGACGCCGAGCGGCTCGGCGCGCCAGCGGTTCACCCGGTCGAGCTCCGGCTGCATCGCGGCGACTACTGCCTCGTCCGGCTGGACGGGCCGAGCTTCGTAGGACGCGGGCCTGCCGCCATCGGTCGCGCAGGACCACCCGTCCGGGGCGACGGCGGCGCAGACCGCCTGGGGCGGGAAGAGTCGGGCGGCCACGACACCGGCGCCGCGCTCGACGGTCAGATCGAGGCGGGCGAACGCCCTCCCGCGCGAATAGGCCTGGACGATCGGGATGCCGGCCACCTCGTGCGCCACCGCCCCGTGGGTGTGTCCGGCGACGATCGCATCGACGAGATCCAGTGGCAGCCGCCGGGCCAACTCGAAGATCTCGGCGTCGTCGTCGCACGACGACAGGGCGGTGGGATCGTCGAACCGAAAGCACGCGCCGCCGGCGTGCGCGAGTACCAGCACGAGATCGGCGCCGCGCCCGCGCAGGCGCCGCGCCTCGAGCTCGACGGTGGGTGCGAGCGCGGTCGTGTCGAGTCCCTGGACGTTCGACGCGAGCGTCCTCGTGAGCCCGTAGCGGGTCATGATCCCGACGATGCCCACCCGAACGCCCGCGGCGTCGACGAGTGTGGACGGCCGGACGTTCGGCCAATCCACCGGAAGTCCCGTCGCCGCGTCGATCAAGTTCGCCGCGAGAAACGGAAACCTCGCGCGGGCGGCCACGGCCTTGAGCGCACCGCGCATGTCGGGCGTGCTCCCGTCCCCGGACGCGGTGTCGAGGGCTCCGTAGTCGAACTCATGGTTGCCGATGGCGAGCGCGTCGTAGCCGAGCGCGTCGTAGGCGTCGACGACGAGGGCTCCTTCCGAGAGATTGGATGCGATCCCGCCCTCGAAGGTGTCGCCCGCGTCCAGGAGCAGCACCGCGCCGCCGTCGGCCGCGCGCGCCGCGCGCAGATTGCGCAGATACCCGCCCAGCAGCGCAAGGCCTCCGCGTCCGTCGTTGGGGAACACGCGGCCGTGCAGGTCGGTGGTGCCGACGATCGAAAGCGTGACGCGCCCGGTCGCCTCGTCTGGATCGGTCGTGGGGTCCTGCACCGCCAGGGCCAACCCCGCAAGCAGAACGATGGCGGCAACCAGCGCGGCAGCGACGGCAATCGGCGGGCGCAGGCACGTCATGAGGGGATTCTAACGCCCGTAAACAGCGACTGCGAGCGGCGGCCGGTGCTAGACTGGGTGCGACATGAGCATGGTCCAGCGAGTGCTGATCGTCGTCGGCTGCCTGCTGTTGATCCCGGTGACGGCGGTCACCACGGCAGCAGTGAAGCAACGGTATGCCGATGGTCCGAACCGGCTGTTCTCCGGCGGCCCCCTGGTGGCCGGCGAGCTGCACGCCGGCCCGGAGCCGGACTGGAGCTTCGTCAGGGACATCCCGACCATCGAGTTGCAGTTGCTCGATCCCCCCCGGTCGCGCCGCATCTGGACGACGGAATACGATGGCCGGCTCTATGTCTGGTCGGGCTATATGGGCACGACCGTCGGGCGGTGGTGGAAGCGCTGGCCGGTGCAGGCGGAACGCGATGGCCGCGCGGTGCTCCGGATCGAGGGAAAACGCTACGAGCGCCGGTTGGTGCGCATCGAATCCGGCGAAGTACTTGACGGCATCTGCGCCGCCATCCGGGACAAGTACCCGTCGCAGGTGACCCGGGCTTCCGTGGAAGCGGGAGGCTCCTGGGTCTTCGAGGCGGCGCCGAGGGACTGACGGATGTTGGATCTCGCAGAACTGTCCCCGGACCGGGCGATGCGGTACTTCTACTGGGGTATCGCCACCGCGCTGGTCGTCACGATTCTCGCGGTCTTGTTCGTACCCGGCGTGGACGACTTCGTCGAGAGCACTTTTCAGGGCCTCGTGGGCCGCGCCGCTCGCTGACGCCTCCGGGACATTCCTCGAGCCTTGACGGGCTGCGGGTCGACTTCCAGGAAGCTGTCCGGCCAGTTCCGGTAGACTCGGTGCGTTGTGGTTCCGTCCGCATCTTACGTTGCCTCTCCCGCTCGGGTTCCCACGTGGGCCGTGGTCGATGGCCGACCCGATCCTGCTCAACTTCATACCGTCCTGGCCCCCATCATCGAGCGGGTCGATCCCGACCTCATTGTCGTCTTCGGTTCTGCGGCCCGGGGGTCGATGACGCCGAAGAGCGACGTCGATCTCCTGGTCGTGAAGAACGTCGAGAATCTGTCTGCACTACGCGTGGCAACCCTGGGCGCGCTGTCGTCGGGTCACCCGCCCGTCGACGTCGTTCCCGCGACCTTGTCGCTGCTCGAGCGGTACTCCGAGTCCCTGAGCTGGGTATATCGGCCGGCTGTGGTCGAGGGCCTGGTCGCCTATGAGCGCGACCGCGTGGTTCGGTTCGGCTCGCGTCATGCCCGTGACCTGTTGGTCCGGGCGCCCGAAACCGAGGCTGCTCGCATGGTTCGGTTACTGAAATACCAGAAGGAAGAGGCGTCCGCCTGGCTGGACAAGGCCCGTGAGGACCTCACCGCCGTCAACTCGACGGACCAGGGCCTCGCGGTTCCCGTGCGTTGCTACTGCGCGCAGGCCGCAGCGGAAAAGGCGCTCGAGGCGCTCCTGGTTGCGCATGGAAGGCTCGTGCCCCGCGACCATGGTCTCCTCGAGCTCGCCGAGGCCGTTCGACAGACGGGTGAGCGGCTTCCTGCCGTCTTCACCGACGACACGCTCGCGCAGCTCACTGCCTACAGCGGTCCCGCGCAGTATCCCGGTTGGTCCGGTGAGACCACGGCTGTCGATCTCCGGGATTTCTCCCAGCTCGCCAATGCGATTCATGATCACGTCGATCGCCGGATCGCCGACATTCTTCAAGAGCGAGCGTCGTCCGCCTGAAGGCGTGTCGCAACAGCTCGCTCCTCTCGGCGGTGCCGGCTCACCGGCCTTTCCGATCGTCGCGCGCCGAGCTGCTGCTGCTACCTGGGCGCGACCATTCTGGTGACGCGGCCGACGCTCGTGTCGCCCGCGTACAGATTGTCGTGCCTGTCCATGACCCAGTAGCTGGCTTCGATGAACTGGCCGGTCCCTGTCCCCATTCCGTTGCCGATGGCGCCGAGCACCTTGCCGGTCCGATCCAGCTTCAGGAACTGGCCATCCTGGCCGCTCGCCATCCAGGGCTGGCCGTGCGAGTCGAAGTAGAGGGCGCACACGAGGTTTCTCATCTGCAGCGTTCTGAGGAACCTGCCGTCACCCGAGTAGATCACGATGCGATAGTCCTCGCGGTCGCCGATCCAGACGTCGCCGTTCGTCGGATCGACGGCGAGCCCATGGGCCGAGTTGAACTTCCCCGGGCCGACCTCGTTGCCGAACCACTGGTTGACGTAGTTGCCGTCGCTGTCGACGTGCAGGATCCGCGAGGCGCCGATGTTGTTGGCCGGATCGCCGCTGCCGGTGTCGTTGGGGCTCTCGTTGCCATGCCCCTGGGCGATATAGACGTCGCCGTTCGGACCGAAGGAGACCATCACCGGCTGCCAGAGCAGGCGCTGTCCCCTGGCTTCGTCCCAGTCCCCGCGGCGTCCCGTCTCCCCGATCGTCAGGAGGAGCTCGCCCTCGGGACTGAGCTTCATCACGGTGGCGCCGTTCGTGGCGGTGATCCAGACGTTGTCCTCCGCATCCACGGCCATGCCGTGCGCCTTGTCCTGGTAGCCGATCACGTCCGGGCCGACCGCGAGGACGAGGTGGTAGTCCGGATCGAACTTGAAGAGCTGCGGCTTCCCGGCCGGCGCGCGCTGGAAGACCCAGAGGTTGTCCTTCGAATCCAGGGCCACCGCCGAAACTCCGCCGAAGCCGGCGGGCAGCACGTAGGGATACGTGAAGGTGTAGCCCAGCGTCTGTTCCCACTGCACCCGCTGCAACGACTGGCGGGTGCGGCCATTCCGGTTGCCGCAGACGGGCGAGCGGCTGCATCCCGGCGTCCCTCCGGCGGTGGTGCTGTAACCCGTGGCTTCGCCGCGAGGGACCGTCGTGACTTTTCCATCCGGATCGACGACCGTCCGTCCCCCCGGATCGGGGAACGATCCCTGCAGGAACCACGCCGGCGATCCGTCGAAGGCCGGTCCCTCCGTCGGCGTCCGCGTTTGAGAGAGCGCCGGCGCCCCGGCAAGGATCACGCCGAGCGCGACAGCGGCGACGCCGGTGAAATCGCGTTTCTTCATCTCGACTCCAGGCATTCCGTTGGCTGCCGCTACGGGTCGTTGCGGGACTCCCGGTCGATGCCGCAGCCGACCACGCCTCTGCCCTCCCGCTCCGATTCATATCCCCACCATTCGCAAGTCGCGTGGGGCGTCCGCGTGATGTCGACGAACTTCATGATGTGCTGCCCGCGCATGATGTCCAGGGTGGATCGGGTCTCGCCCCAATAGATGTTGCCGTAGCGGTCGACCGCCACCCCTTCCGGTCCCCCGTCTCCGCCGGTGATCGGCGGCGCCGCGGCAAGGATGAAGGACGTCACCCAACCGGTTCTGGCGGACCCGACATAGAGCCCTTGCTCCCAGCCCGCGTTGGCGGGCGAGCCGTCGAGCGGCGGCGAGTTGTGCGACTCGGCGTCCGCGGTGACGAGAAGACCGGATCCCCGGTCGATCGCCAGCCCGGCCGGCGCGCCGAACTGCGTCCACACGTCGAGCAGGTTGAGGTCCTGGTCGAAGATCTGAATCCGGCCGTTCAACTTGTCGGCGACGAACAGCCGCCCTTCGGCATCGAAGTCCAGGGCATGCGCGTCCTTGACATCCCCCCAGGCCGTGTTTCCCGTCTGGCCCGACGGGCAGTCCGAGCAGCCGATCTGCTTGATGAACGCGCCGTCGGGCGCGAACTTGACGAGACGGTTGTTCCCGTTGCCGCCGTGACCGTCGCCCACGAAGATGGATCCGTCGAGAGCGACGGCGACCGCCGAGGGATTGCGGAAGTGGGTTTCGTCGCCCCCGGGAACTCCCGGCGTGCCGAGGCGCATCAGGACCTCTCCAGCGGGGCTGAACTTGACGACCTGGTGGCCGAGCCCCCTGCGCCTCATCTCCTCCGCCACCTCCGCTGCCGTGTGGCCGTACTCGGCCCCGCCCGCAAAGTCGGCCACCCAGACGTTGCCGTCGGCGTCCACGAACATCGAGTGCGGCTTGCCCAGCGTTCCCGCACCGAACCGCGCCACGAGGTTGCCGTCCAGATCGAACTTGAAGACCATGTCGTAGTCGGGCTTGAAGACGCAGCCCTCCTGGTTGGTGTGGTACCGGGGCGTGCGCCCGCACCTGGTTGCAAGCCAGATGTGATCGGTACTGGGGTCTGCGTAGATCCCCGTCGTCGCGCCGAAGTCGATCGATCCGTTCAACCCGTCCGGCTGCCAGGGCTTGGGCCACGGGACGGGGCGGTACGGATTGTTGGAATACGTCTGGGCCTGGAGCGGCCCCGGACCGAACGTGGCGATTGCCGCGACGGCGGCCAGTGCGGCCACGATTGCCATGCGCGTCGCGCTCGACATGGTTGTTTCTCCCGACCGTGGGTCAGTAATCCGAGGCCCTGAGCGATGCCCGGATGATCTCGTGGTCGTTCCGATGCACGATGTGGCCGTTCGCGTAGGCCGGATGCGTCCAGTTGACGATGCGTTCGGCGATCGCCCCGTGCGGCGTCCGCGTGCCGGAACCGCTGGTCGGCTCGATCAGCTTCGCACGGGAAAGTTCCACATAGCCGGTGGGGGTGAGCTGCGCGATGATCAGGTCCCCGACGTCGTTGTTGACGAAGTACCGATCCGCGTGCCGGACCAGGTGTGCGCTGCTCCAGCGCACCTCGACCGTCATGTCCCGGCTCATCCAGAGACGCCCGCCGGTTCTGGCATCGAGACCGCGCAACTCGCCGTAGCTGCCCACGCCGTAGATGGTGTCGCCGACGATGACCGGCGTCGTGACCAGGGCGTGCAGACCCTCGGTCATGTCCGGCAGCTCGCTGCGGCTCCGGCCCCGCCACATCTCCGTGGCGGCAGGCCGGTCGCTGCTGAGACGCATCATCATCGAGCCGTTGAAGAACTGTGACACGAGGAGGTAGTCGCCGCTCTTGACAGGCGTCGCCAGCGACACCGCCATCGACACCGCCCAGGGGTGCTCCCAGTACACCGCGCCCGTTTCCGGATCGAGCGACGCGAGCGCCTCCGGATGCCAGATGATCAACTGGCGGACCCCGCCCGCTTCGTAGATCACCGGGTGCGCGTATCCCAGCTCCGAGCGAACCGGCAGCGAACGCCACAGCTCCTCGCCGGTGTGCTTGTCGAAGGCGACGACCAGCGCATCCGGTTCGCCCCCGACCAGTGCAATCAGGCGCTCGCCGTCGACCAGCGGCGCGCTCGCGATGCCATACACCGGCACGCTCGTGTCGTAGTCCTCGATGTAGTCCTTCTCCCAGCGGATCGCACCCGTCTCCACGTCGAAGCAGAAGAGCCGGCCGGTGGCGCCGAGCACGTAGACGCGGTCGTCGTCGACCGTGGGGGTGGCGCGCGGCCCCACGGCGTAGGAGTAGACCAGCATCCGGTAGGTGGTCTGCCATTCGTGGGTCCACAGCACCTCGCCGGTCTGTTCGTCGAGCGCCAGGGCACGTTCGGTGCCGTCCACCGTGCGAGATTCCGGATCTTCCACCCAGTCGGATACGAAGACCCGCCCATCGGCGACCGCGGGACCCGAGTATCCGGAGCCGATGGGCGAGCGCCATGTCACCTTCAGCTCGTCAGGCAGCGTCTCGACGATCCCGGTTTCGTACCAAACGCCGAGGCGGCCGCGTCCGCGAAACTGCGTCCAGTCTTCCGCGAGCAGGGGCGGCGTCACCGCAACGGCGGCAGCGAACGTGATGAGCGCCAGCGTCGAACGGCTGCGCGGTCCGTGCACCTGCATGTGTCTCCCCCGGTTCCCTGCCGGACCCACCTGGTTCGTCGAACGTCGTGCGACCGGGTCGGACCCGAACCCTCCCGAATCGCCGTCATTGGCGGACATTGCGTCGAGTGAGAGTCACTCCCCGCGCGTCACCACTACGATCGGGGACTGGGCGAGCGTTCCGGATGGCGGGAAGCTCCCGGTCGGGACACCCGAGAGGCCCGGCGGAATCTCGTTCATCGCCGTTGCGACGATCTGAACGCCGGCGCCCACGACTCCCGGGCGTTCCGCTCCGCCCGCCGTCCGAATCGCGCCGCCGCTGATCACGACCTGCTCAACGGTCCAGGCGCCGTCGGCTGCAACGGTCGCTTCGCCCTGGAAGAACCACCGCTCGGCCGCGGGCGCGTAGACGAACACCAGGATCCGGTTCGTCGAAAGCCCGGCGGAGGTGCCGGACACCGTCAGCCTGCGGGGAACGACGTCACCGTCCGCCGGCGTCGAGATCGAAAGCTGGAGGCCGGACGTCTGGCCGAGGGTGGCGCTCGCGGCCAGCATCATCGGCAGAACCAGACAGAGCGCCGACTTGTGCATCGGGTTCCTCCCGTTCGGCTGTCGCGAACACACCCGCGTGCCGCGCCTCGGGCGAGTTCAGATCTCCGTCAGATATTCCAGCGCGCCGCTGCTGTCGCCGAAGGTCTCCACCGGCAGTCCCAGCTTGCCGAGCACCGCCATGTGCAGGTTGGACAGCGGCGTGTCGTGCTCGTAGCGCAGGTGGCGCCCGCCCTTGACCCGCCCGGCCGCTCCGCCCGCCAGCAGCGTCGGCAGGTCGAGGTGGAAGTGAAGGTTCCCGTCGCTGATGCCCGCGCCGTAGAGGAACAGCGAGTGGTCGAGCAGCGAGCCGTCGCCGTCCGGAATCGACTGCATCTTCTCCAGGAAGTAGCCGAACTGACGGACGTGGTGCGTGTTGATCCGCGCGAGCATCTCCAGGTTCTCGGGATCGTTCTGGTGGTGCGAGTAGCCGTGATGGCCGCCCGGCACGCCGATCTCCGGGAACGACCGGCCGCTGACCTCCTTGCCGAACATGAACGTCCCGACGCGCGTCAGGTCGGTCTGGTAGGCCAGGATCAGGAGGTCGAACATCAGCCGGCAGTGCTCCTCGAAGGTGTCCGGGATGCCCGCCGGCTGCTCGACGACCGGAATCTCGCGGTCGCTCTGCCGCTCCGCCGTCTGGATGCGCCGCTCGACGTCCCGCACCGCATCGAGATACTGCGCCAGCTTGAGCTGGTCGCCGTGACCGAGGGTGCGTCTGATCGCGTCGGCCTCGGCGGTCACGAAGTCGAGGATGCTGCGGTCCTGGCGCAGGCGGGCCAGCCGCGCCTCGACGTCCGTGCTGTCGGTCGCCCCGAACAGGCGCTCGAACACCGCGCGCGGGTTGTTCTCCATCGGCAGCGGCGTGGTCGGCGTGCGCCAGGCGATCGTGTTCGTGTAGGCGCAGCTATAGCCCTGATCGCAGGCGCCGAGCACCTCGACCGAATCGATGGCCAGCTCCAGCGACGCGAGCTGGGTCTCGTTGCCGAAGGCCCGCGCGGCGATCTGATCCATCGAGATGCCGGCGCGGATGTCGGGACCCTCGGTCTTCTTGACGTGCACGCCGGTCAGCCACGTCGACGCGGCGCGGGCGTGGTCGCCGACCCCTTCACCCTCGCGCGGAATGGCGACCTTGTCGGCCAGACCGCTCAGCACGTTGACCTGCTCGCGCACCGGCGCCAGCGGCTCGAGCACCGGCGTCAGCTCCAGCGCGGTACCGGTCCCCTTGGGGGTCCACGCACGCATCTCGACGCCGTTCGGCACGTAGACGGCACCGAAGCGACGGACGGGGTTGGCCGCGGAGTTGCGGATCGCCGCGAACGCCGGGACCATGCCGTCCAGCAACGGCAGCGCCAGCGAGGCGCCGAGACCGCGGAGCACCGTACGGCGGGAAAGCGTCTTCTTCGTGATGATCATTTGTGCCTCTTCGGCCGCTACGGCGCGTTCGGTTCGTCCACGTCCAACGATCTTCGCATCTGGAACGGCATGCTCTCGACGATACCGAGAATCAGCGACGACCAGCGATAGTCGTCGGTCCGGGCGCTCCGGAGAATCCGGCGGACGGCAGGCGCGTCGCGGTGATCCAGCCCGCGCCCGAGCGCGTAGGTCAGCAGCTTCTCGGTGACGGTGGTGGCGAACTCGCTGGCCCAGGGCTCGCGCAGCAGAGCGTCCCGGAACGCGGCGGGGCCGTCGAACGGCGCGCCGTCGGGCAGAGCGCCCGAGGCGTCGATGGCGGCGGCGGCTCCGTCCTCACCCGCGCGCCAGCGTCCGACCGCGTCGAAGTTCTCGAGGGCGAAGCCCAGCGGGTCGATCTTGGCGTGACAGGTGGCGCAGGCGGGGCTGGCCCGGTGCTGCGCCATGCGCTCGCGCATCGTGGCCGGGACTCCGGCGTCGTCGTCTCCGCCGAGCTCCGGGATGTCGGGGGGCGGCGGCGGCGGCGGCGCCCCCAGCAGGTTCTCCAGGAGCCACTTGCCGCGCAGCACGGGCGACGTACGGTGCGGGTACGACGTCACCGTCAGGATGCTTCCGTGACCGAGCAGGCCGGCCCGCCGGTCGTCGCGGTACCGCACGCGCCGGAAGTGGTTCCCGTAGATGTTGGGCATCCCGTAGTGCCGGGCCAGCCTTTCGTTGACGAAGGTGTAGTCGGCCCGCAGCAGGTCGTGAACGCTGTGGTCCTCGCGGAGCTGACTGCCGAAGAGCAGCTCCGTCTCCTGCCGGAGCGCCTGCCGGAGGTTGTCGTCGAACTCGGGGAACCGCGTGGTGTCCGGCGCCACGCTGCGCAGGTTGCGGAGATAGAGCCACTGGCCGGCGAAGTTCTCCACCAGCGCCTGCGCGCGGGGATCCGACAGCATCCGGCGCACCTGGTGGTGGAGCACGGCCGGGTCGCTCAACTCCCCGCGGGCGGCTACGTCGATGAGCTCGTCGTCCGGGATGCTGCTCCAGAGGAAGAACGACAGCCGCGAGGCCAGGTCCAGGTCGGTGATGCGATACGGGGCGCCGGGCGCGGCGTCCGCCGGCTCGCGCTCCACCCGGAACAGGAACTTCGGCGACACGAGCAGCGCTTCGAGGGCCCACCGGATGCCGTCGTCGAAGCTGTCTCCCGCGTTCCGGCCCGCTTCGAAGGCGGCGAGGAGGGGGGCGGTGTCGGCGGCTGCCACCGGCCGCCGGTAGGCGCGGCGCGCGAGCGAGGCGAGGATCTGCTCGGCGCACGGCCGTTCGTCGTCGCCTGCGACCGGATGGCAGGCGAAGATGGCCCGGCGGCTCGGGGTATCGTCGGGCGTCCGACCGTCGTACGGCCCGATCACCTCGATGCGTTCCACTGCAGGAGCGTTCGGATAGAGCGTGAAAGCGAAGCTGGTGATCGGGGGCGGGGCCGGGCGCCCGTCGACCGGCAGCGATCGCCCGATCTCCTCGACGAAGGAGGTCCCCAGCAGCCGCGTGCCGGCCGTTACCGGGATGCGTACCGCCAGTGGCTCTCCGGCCCCGAGGTCGAAGAGCCGGAAGCGTTCGCGATCGAGACGGACCTCCAGTCGATGCCCGGCACGTGCGCGTCCCCGCAGGGCCACGCGGATCACGTACTCGGCGTCGAGCGGGAAGTGGTGGCGCACCGCGAGGCCGCCGCGGGAACCGAACGGCAGGTCCTCGCTGAGGCGGCCGTCCTGCGAGAGCAGCGGCGACGTCTTGTAGATGGCGGTGGCCGGGCGCAGCGTCGGGTCGCCGACCGCGCGCCGGCTGATCTTCGCCGCCGCCAGCAGGTAGCGTTCCAGCAACCCCGGCGAGACCGACAGCACGTCGCCGATGTTGTCGAATCCGTAGCCCGAGTCGTCCGCCGGCAGCAGGGCCCGGCCGTCGACCTCCAGCGCCAGCAGGTCGCGGATCGCGTTCGTGTACTCGGTGCGGTTGAGCCGCTGCACCGCCGGCCGCCCGGGATCGGGACTCGCGTCCGCGGCGCGGTCGAGGGCAGCCTCCAGGTAGCCGACGACCGTGGAGTAGGTGTCCGCGTCCGGCCGCGGCCGCGGCGCGGGCGGCATCATGCCGGTGCGGAGCTTCCGCACCACCTTCTCCCATGTCTCGCGGGCGTCGCCGACGTGTGCCGGATCGACCGTGTCGAGGGTCAGCCCGGCCGTGCGCAGCCTTTCGTTGTGGCAGGTGACGCAGTAGCGGTCGAGCGCGGCGCGTGCCGTGGCGGCTGCCGCCGGGTTCACCTGCTCGTTCTGCGCCCGCGCGGGACTCGCGGCGGCGAGGCCCAGCGCACCGGCAGCGCTCGCGACGACCACCATCCCCGCCAGCTTCGTCAGCGCCATCGTCTTCATCGTCCCGTTCAGGCTCTCAGGGCCGCGGCGCATCGGGCAGGGCCTGATCCTGATCGCCGTAGTTCGTCAGTCCGAACGTCAACTGGATGCCGGCGTCGGGGTCGGCCCCCAACTCCTGCAGCCGCGCCGCCGCCTCGGCGTGCCGCACGAAGGTGGTGCAGCAGATCAGATGTCCCTCCGCGATCCGCAGGGGCGTCTGCTCCGCGGCGTTCGGCGCGTCGATCGCCGCGCCGTTGTCGACGAGGAACTCGATGACCCGGTTCGCGTTGTGATAGGCGGCCGCGTGCAGAGCGGTCTCGCCAGGCTCGTTGGCGGCGTTGATGTCGAGTCCGAGCTCCAGCCCGGCGGCGAGGGCCGCGACCGCCTTCTCCTCGGTCCAGTCGTAGTAGGTGATGTCGGTCGCGGCGCGCTTGCCGAGCCCGGCCGCGAGCATCAGGGCGGTCGTCCCGTCGGCGGTGGTCAGGTGCGGGTCGGCGCCGGCCTCGGCGAGGAGCCGCATCATCCGGGCGTCCGCGGACTTGGCGGCGACCATGAACGGCGTAGAGCCGATTTGGGTCAGCCGGCCCGAGCCCGGAGACGTGAAGACGCCGATCTCGAAGGCGTTCGTCAGGCGTTGGGGACGTCGGAGGCGGACATCGGGATCCGCGCCGCGGGCCAGCAGCGCCTCGGCCACGGCCAGGCTGCCGGTGGCGCTCGCCAGATGCAGCGCCGCGAACCCGGCTTCGGCCGGACTCGGATCCGCCCCCGCGTCGAGGAGCAGGAGGGCCGTCTCTTCGTGGCGCTTTATCAACGCCAGCATCAACCCGGTGACGCCGTCGGGTCCGGCGTCGTCGACGTTCGCGCCGGCGGACAGCAGCACGCGCACGTTCGAGGCGTCACCCGCCAGAATCGCGTAGAGCAGCGGCGTGAACCCGCCCTCGGGCCGCGGCGGGTCCCGATCCCCGTCACGGGGCAGCCCGGCGGGATTGACCGCCTCGAACCGGCTCAGCACGTTCGCCTCACGGACAATCGTCCGCGCCCGTGGGGTATACACGGCGGTGCGCGCCTGCACGTCCGCTCCGACCTCGGCCAGGAGCGTCACGGCGCGTGTGTGCCGCTCCGCGACGGCCCACATCAGGGCGGTATGGCCGCTGCTCGTCGCCGCGTCGATGTCGGCTCCTGCAGCGATCAGCCGCCGCAGCACGGTTGCATCGCCCGAGCGTGCGGCCATCATGAGGGCGGTCCCGCCCGCGGGCCGGGCTGCGTTCGGGTCCGCTCCGGCTCTCAGGAGAAGATCGACCATCGGCACGCTGCCGTTCAGACCGGCGAGCATCAGCGGCGTCACGCCCAGGTCGTTTGCGGTGTTGACATCGGCGCCCGCGCCGAGCAGCAGGTCGGCCGTGGCGAGATCGTCCCAGTGGACCGCCCACGCCAGTGCCGTCGCTCCATCGGCCTGCGGCGCATCGACGTCGACCCCCTCATCGATCAGCACCCGCACAGTCTCGATCTCCCTGTGTTGCGCCGCGTCGGCGAGCCGGCGGTCGGCCAGTGCGGGGCTGCCGGCGGCCTGGTGCGCCGGAAGTTCGACCGAGACCGGCACACCGCCCGGCCGAACGGGAGTGAGGTTCATGCCGCCGGCGGCCAACGCGGGGCCGGTCGTTGCTGCCACCAGGACGCAGATTGCCGGCGCCACCGCGTAGAGGCGCATATTCATAGTGTGACGGGCATGCTACCGCACCGCGGACGCAAGTTCCAGCCGGGAGGGAAGGGCGCGGTGGCATGCGGGTCGGGTCCGAACGCCGCGGACAGGACTCATCCGCATCGCTACGGCGCCGGCCGGGGCGCCGCCGCTCCGCCGGCTGTCGCGGGGCTCTCCCCGTGCGATACAATTCCTATTGGTTTCCAGTTCCCGGAAACGTGTGAGGATTCGTGTCATGACGACTTCGAAGCTGGTCGGTCTCTGCGGCGTCGCCGCGATCATCGCGCTCTGGTTGCCGGTTCCCGCTTCCGCCGGGGCCGCTCCCGAGGACCCGACGTTCAGTCGCGACGTCGCGCCCATCCTGCAGCGTAGCTGCCAGAAGTGCCACCGGCCGAACTCGCTCGCACCGATGTCGCTCATCTCGTACCAAGAGGTGCGGCCCTGGGCGCGCGCCATCAAGTACCGGACCGGGCTGCGGGACAAGCCGGGCGTCATGCCGCCGTGGTACATCGAGAAGAACATCGGCATCCAGCAGTTCAAGGACGACTGGTCGCTGAGCGACGCCGAGGTCGCCACGATCGCGCGCTGGGCCGACAACGGCGCGCCGCAGGGAGATCCGGCCGACATGCCGGAGCCGCCGCCGTTCATCGACGTGGACGACTGGGAGATCGGCGCGCCCGACCTGATCGTCTCGTCGCCGGCTTTCGAGATCGAGGGCGACGCGCCCGACTGGTGGGGCAGCCTGGGAACATCCGAGACGGGACTGACCGAGGATCGCTACGTGGCGGCCATCGAGTACAAGGAGCGCAACGACCTGCAGCGCGGCGTCCGCTCCGACACCGTCGGCGGCCTCTTCATCGTCCACCATTCGGCGCTGTACAGCATCGTGGAGGCCGAGGAGGGCGAGGAGCAGGGCGCGCCGCTGAACTGGCCGGTGCACGAGGTCGGCCGCAACGCCGACGTCTTCGACGAGAACGCCGGCCGGCTGCTGGAGGCGGGGTCGACCCTGCTCTTCCCGACCACGCACCTGCACGCGAACGGCACCGATACGCGCGCCCACATCGACGTCGCCTTCAAGTTCCACCCGAAGGGGTACGAGCCCGAGAAGGAGATGCAGTTGCTCTTCTTCGGCAACGGTCCGGACCTCGACATCCGTCCGATGGAGGCCGACCAGCGCGCCGACGCCTACTTCACGCTGCCGGAGAACTCGAAGATCAGCGTTTTCGAGCCGCACATGCATGCGCCGGGCGTCCGGATGTGTCTGGAAGCGGTCTGGGGCACGTCCGTGCAGACCCTCAACTGCGCCGGCTACGACCACAACTGGGTGCGCGTCTACAAGTACGCCGACGACGCCGCACCGCTGCTCCCGAAGGGGACCATCCTGCACCTCACCGGGTACTTCAACAACTCGCCGACCAACCCGAACGTGGTCGATCCGCGCAACTGGTCCGGCTCCGGCCACCGCTCCGTCGACAACATGTTCATCAACCTGATGCAGGCCATCTACCTGGACGACGAGGAGTTCGCTCAGGAAGTCGCCACGCGTGAGGCTGCGATCGAGGCCGGCAGCGGATCCGAAATCGGGTGTCTGCTCTGCGGGGTAGCGGATGAGGCGGCCGAGGCCGACGCCGGCGGCGGCAACTGAGGTGCGCCCGATGAGTACCGTGCGTTTCGGGTTCGTGGTGCTGGCGGCGTGGCTGCTCGCGACGCCGTCGGCAAGCTTCGCCCAGCGGTCGTACGCGACGGGACAGAGCATAGCGCCCGCCTATGAAGGCTGGGAGCGGAACGACGACGGTTCCTTCGACCTCGTGTTCGGCTACATGAACCGCAACTGGGAAGAGGTGATCGACGTTCCCGTCGGCCCCGGCAACAGCATCGAGCCGGGGGGACCGGATCAGGGACAGCCGACCCACTTCTACCCGCGCCGGAACCGCTTCGTGTTCCGCATCCGGGTTCCGGCCGACTTCGGCGACAAGGAGCTGATCTGGACCCTGACGACCAACGGGCAGACCGAGCGCGCGTACGCCAGCCTGCGGCGTGACTACTTCATCGACGACCTCGTCATCCAGGCCAACTACGGGGCGGGAGGCGCCGCCGCGACCACGCCCGAGCTGGCTGACAACCAGGCGCCCACGCTGGAGATCGAAGGGGCCGGCGAGCGCACGACGCGTGTCGGCGAGCCGGTGACCCTGATCGCCGTCTCCACCGACGACGGCAAGCCGCGCGCCCGTTCGATGGCGGCTTCGAGTCCGCGCCTCCCCGGCCGCATCACGACCGACACGGCGACCGGGCACCGTTTCTCGTGGTTCGTCTACCGCGGCGCCGGAGACGTCACGTTCGATCCGCCCCAGACCAAGGTCTGGGAGGACACGCGCGACACCGGCGGGTCTCCCTGGTCGCCCGGCTGGAAGACGCCGGAACCGCCCGAGGACGGTCGCTGGGTATCCGAGGCCACGTTCGCCGAGCCGGGCACCTACGTGCTGCGCGGCATCGCCCACGATGGCGGTCTCGCCACGACCGCGGACGTCACCGTCACCGTCATCCCTTGAGGCCCCCGATCACCGCTTGACAGTCAGCGGTATCCCATGAACCCTGGTGCGTCGGCGCCTTCGCTGCCGGTTCCCGGACAACGCCTTCCGGCGCCACGGGTCGGCAGGGCCATGACCGCGGAGGAGTTGCTCCGCCTGCCGGACGACAACTGCCGGTATGCCCTGGTCAGAGGAGAGTTGCAGCGTATGGCGGCGGCGGGATTCCGGCACGGCGCCGTCATCATGAACGTGGCGGTACCGCTGGGTCAGCACGTGAAGGCCCACGGGCTGGGTGTCGTCTGCGGTGCGGAGACCGGGTTCGTTCTGGAGAGGGATCCCGATACCGTGCTCGCTCCGGATGTCGCATTCGTCCGGCGGGAGCGGATCCTGGCGTCAGGTCTCCCGGTGACCTTCTGGGAGGGAGCGCCGGATCTGGCGGTAGAGGTCACTTCACCGGGTGACACTCGCCGCGAAGTAGCGGACAAGGTGGCGTCGTGGCTCGCTGCCGGCACGCGCCTCGTCTGGGTAGTGGATCCCAAGCGAGTGACGGTCACGATGCATGAACCGGATGGCATCCCACGGCGACTCGGGGAATCCGACGTGCTGGAGGGCGAGCCGCTGTTTCCCGGGTTCCGTCTTCCGGTCACCGAGATCTTTGGGCTCGTGCCGTAGCGGCGAGTTCGGCGTCCCGCCGGCAATGCACCCCGTAGATACGACCTGCCGAGCGCCGATCGGTCATGAATAGCGACAGCGCTCACTCCGTACGCCGTCACCTGCGCGTCCCTATCGACGCCTACGACGCCGCGATCCGCCAGTTCATTCCCGGCTACGAGGCGATGCTCGGTGTGGCGGCCCGCGAGCTGGCGGCCGTTGCTCCGGGCCTGGTGCTCGACCTGGGCGGAGGCACCGGCGCGCTCGCCGAGGCCATTCTGAAGTCGCGCGACAGCGGGACCGTCGAGCTCATCGACGTCGATCCGGAGATGCTCGCGCAGGCCCGGACGCGGCTCGCGCGGTTCGGCGGGCGTGTGCGCTTTACGGAACAGTCGTTCTTCGCGGCGTTGCCGCGCTGCAACGGCGCCGCGGCGTCGCTGGCTCTGCACCACGTACGGACTCTGGACGCCAAGCGGGCGCTCTACCGGCGGATCCACGGCGCGCTCGAACCCGGCGGCGTCTTCATCAACGCCGACGCCACGATGCCGGCGGATCCGGACGCGAGCGAGGCGACCTGGCGCGCCTGGGCGGATCACATGGTGGTGCAGGGGATCGACGAGGAGCGCGCGTTCGGGCACTTCGAGGAGTGGGCCGAGGAAGACACCTACTTCCCGATCGAGGACGAGCTGGCGGCCGTTGCGGCTGCCGGTTTCGACGCCGAGTGCGTCTGGCGCGAGGTGGGAATGACGGTGGTGGTGGGCCGCAAGTCCGGCTGATAGCGAGTCATCCGAAGTCTCCGCGTGTGGCGATTCAGTTGGCCGGCACGAACTTCTGGACGCGGCGGCCGTCGAGTGTCTCGCCGACGAACAGGTTGCCCTGGGAATCGACGGCGAGGCTGTGAGGCGACTCGAACTGGCCGGCCCAGCGCCCGCGGCGGCCGAAGGTGGCGATCACGTCGAGCGTCTCGCGCGAGAGCGTGTGGACGGCATGGTTGCTGCCGTCGGCGACGAAGACGAACCTCTGTTCTGGATCGCGTGAGAAGGACAGATCCCACGGCGTGCCGCCGACGGTTCCGTTGCGCAGCCGGGCGGCGATCAGCGCCTCGGCCACGAAAGTCCCGTCCGGCTCGAACACCTGGAGCCGCTGGTTCCCGCGGTCGCAGACGTAGACCCGGCCGTCCGCGGCGCGCCCGACGCAGTGCGGCGTGTTGAACTGCTGCGGCAGCGGCCCGTCGCGCGTGAAGGGGGGCTGCGGTGCGTCGTCCGGCGGGTTGCCGTAGGCGCTCCAGTGCCGCCGGTAATCGCCGCTGTCCGCGTCGAAAACGACGACCCGCCGGTTCGTGTACCCGTCGCTGATGTAGGCCTCGCCGGCTGCGGGATCCACGAAGACGTCGGTCGGCTGGCCGAGGAACTCGGTGCTGTTGCTGCCCTCCGTGCCCCGGCCGAAGTCGCCGATCTGCAACAGAAATTCGCCCTCCGGCGTGAACTTCAGGACGTGTGCGTTGTCGGTGGTGGCGCGGGTCGTCAGGTCGTAGGGGAGTCCGCCGCCGAAGCCGACCCAGACGTTGTCATCGTGGTCGACGTGAATCCCGTGCGTCTGGGTCCCCCAGTCGTACCCTTCGCCGGGGCCGCCCCAGGCGTGGACGACGGCGCCGGCGGGGTCGAAGGCGATAACCGGCGGCGTGTTCTCCGCCCCGCGCTGGCTGTTCGGCCGGTGGATGATCCAGACGTTGTCGCTCGAGTCGGTCGCCACGCCGACTACGTTGCCGAGCAGCCAGTCGCCCGGAAGCTCCTGCGGCCAGAACGGGTCGACCTGGAATGTCGGCGCGGAAGACGGCTGGGCGGCGCTCTCCGCCGATGCTGTGAGCGCCATCTCCGCGAGCGGTTGGCAAGTGGCGAAGAGCACCAGGGCGCACGCCGCGAGCAGGGGACGCAAGCGGATGATGGTCATGGGCATGTCGGCAGGCTCCCTCGTCACCATGTCGCGCGCCGTCCCGGCCGTGACGCAGATGGGGGCCGCCGCCCACCAGGAGCGGGGTCCCCCGGTAGTGCTCGGCTACTCGTCGTCGTCGGTCGACGCGGCCCGCTCCGCGATGATCTGCTCGTAGTCATCGTCGGTGAGGTACACCACGTTCACGTGCGCGTGGTACATGTCGTCGTAGCTGCGCTGGCCCCAGCCGACCCACTGCGTCGGGTCCGGGTTCGCGCGGTTGCCGGGCGAGTTGTCGTGCCACGCGGTGATCTTGACGACCGTGCCGGCGGGCAGGACCGGGGCCGAGTGGTCGGCGTAGACGTAGTTGACGTGCCAGTTGAAATCGAACTGATCGACGTAGCTCAGCATCTCCGTCCGCCCGTTCGGATAGATCGCCTCCATCGCCAGGGCCTTGCCGCGGATGTGCATGTGCGGCTGGAAGTTCTCGAGCCGCGCCGGGAATCGCAACGGGACGAACGCCTCGTGCTCGGTCACCTGACCGGGCGGGATGTCGAGCGTCTGCATCGCCTGGCGCACGCCCATCGCCTGCGCGTAGACCCGGTACTTCGGGACGTAGCCCTTGGGGTAGAACCAGATGCCGAGCTCGGTCGAATCGCTGATCTCCTCGCCGACCGAGTGGTAGTGGAGATCGAAACGGATCTGCGAGTCGGCCTTCAGCAGCTTGCCGGTGTTCTCGCGGAAGACGTCGCCGATCTTGCCGACCGCGAACTCGGTGAAGTAGGAGCCGGTGCCCGGGACGTCGACCGCCGCCTCGAAGTCCTCGGGGCTCTCCTGCTGCATCAGGTAGGTGACGGCGTGATGCACGATGGGGCGGCCCGGCAGCGACGGCCGCACCTCGAGTGCCTTGACCCAGCGATCCTCGGTCAGCCCGATCTCGACGACCGGCTGGTACCACTGGTCCTGGCCCTCGGCCGACTGCGTCCACGGCGTCGAGCGGACCACCAGGTCCGGCTCGCCGAGCTCCTCGTACTTGTCCGCGAGGCGCCAGACGTCGTCCGCCGGCCACTCGACGGGCGGCGGCATGTCGGCCGGGTTGCCGAGCGGCGCACCGGCGTCGACCCAGCGCACCACCGCGTCGATCTCGGCGTCGCTCAGGGAGATGTCGTTGGCGAAGTCCCGGATGCCGACCGTCTTGTCGAGATGCCACGGCGGCATCGTGCGCGTGGAGACCTTCTCGCGGATCGCGCGGGCCCAGGGCCGCACTTCCTGGTAGCTCACCAGCGACATCGGCGCCATGCTGCCGCTGCGATGGCATGCCTGACAGCTCCGCTGGAGAATCGGTGCGACGTCACGGGCGAACGTCACGTCGTCCGTATCCGTCGTCTGGGCGGTCGCCGGCAGGGCGCCGCCGGCCAACATCGACAACGCAACCGCCGCGAGCACGAGCCTGTAGGTCTTCATGACTGCCTCTCCGCTTGTCACGCATCGAATTGCCGCCGGTGCGGCCCGGAACGTCACTCTACACGAACGTCGACGTACGCATTGGTCCAGCAGCACTGGAAGCCGCCGGCCATGATCGGTCCCGGTCCGCCCGAGTCGTCCCAGGCCAGCGCACGCAGGACGTAGTCGCCCGGCTCGCTGAACGTGACGGTCGTCGCGACCAGGCCATCCTCCCCGATCGTGGGCGTCGGATCGGCGATCTCGACGGCGCCGGGGCCGCGGTATTTGCTCCAGACGAGGCCCATGCGGGTCGGACGGCCCTGCAGGCTCTGCTTGCGGACCCGGTCGTCGCGAACGCGGATGGTGACCGTCACCGCTTCGCCGGCCGCGGCGACCAGGGACTGCCGCACACCGCCGGGACCCTGTCCGGTGCGCGCGTCACCCTCTTCGACGTCGAAAGAGAGCTCCGGCGGACGGTTGCCGCTGGTCACCTCCTCCAGGGCGTCGATTCGCCACTCCGGACGGAGGTGGCCGGGCACGGCGAACGTCTCGCCGGCGGCGGTCAACGACCAGGTCAGAGTCCGGTCGCCGAAGTCGGCGGGAACGACCACCGTGAACACGCCGGTGTGTCGGCGCGGCAGCAGATACGTCGGCTGCCCGCGATCCTCGGCGCCCGGCGTGAAGTGGTTGTCCGGGCCGACGGGAATATCGAGCGCGGCTTCGTAGTTGCGGTTGAAGTAGCCGAACGACAGCGAGAATGTGCCGTCCTCGTTGGGATACCAGCCCTCGAACGACGGATTCACGCTCTGGCCCGCGTCGTGCGGGATCGGGGCGTCGCGCGACTGCGCGCCGGCGACGAACGGCGTCGCCATCAGGGCGGCCAGCACGCCGACGACAACCACCGTGAACAGGCGCATTTCGGCCGATTATAGTCCGCCGCCGTCCGGCCGCTCAACCACGAGACCTTACGGTCGGCTGGGGGGTTCTCCGCGGGCGGCGGTTTCCTGTTAGGCTGTTCCCCGAAGCAGCGGATCGCGGCACCAGCAGGGACGAGAGTCCGGGCACGCGACACTCACGCTCTCGTTGCAGCCACGGATCGTGGCGGCGAAAGGGATGTCCAGATGAACTTTCGGCTTACCGTTATGGTGCGGTTTTTCGTCGTCGTGATCGCGTTGGGGTCGCTGGCGCCGGCATTCGTCGCCGCGCAGCCGGCATCGTCCGCCGAGGCGTCCGTGCCGCGCACGCCGGACGGTCGGCCCG
Organism: Vicinamibacterales bacterium; assembly: GCA_965222905.1. Lineage (GTDB taxonomy): Bacteria > Acidobacteriota > Vicinamibacteria > Vicinamibacterales > UBA8438 > WTFV01. The sequence continues at coordinate 1,826,147 of OZ244976.1, forward strand.
CCCTGCAGGGCGTGTGGGACTTCAGCTCCCTGACGCCGCTTCAACGACCCGCCGATCTGGCGGGCAGGGAGTTCCTGACCGACGAGGACGTGTCGGCACTCGAAGCACGGGCCGCCGCGCGGGTGGACACTGCGCCGCGCCCGGGCGACCCCGGCAGCTACAACCGGTTCTGGTTCGCGGACGGCACGACGGTCGCCGGGACCCGCCGCACATCGCTCATCGTCGACCCGCCGGATGGGCGCCTGCCGCCCTACATGCCCGCGGGCATGGCGCGGATGGCCGCCCGCGAGGAGGCGCGCAGCCGGAACGCCGGTCCGGAGGACCGCGACGTGGACGAACGGTGCATCCTCGGCTTCAATTCCGGGCCGCCGATGCTGCCCGGCGCGTACAACAACTTCGTTCAGTTGTTCCAGACGCCGGGACACGTTGCGATTCTCAACGAGATGGTGAACGACGTGCGGCTCGTCCCGCTGGGCGAGCAGCCGCCCCTGTCCAGCCAGGTGCGCCAGTGGAAGGGCGACTCGCGAGGCCGCTGGGAAGACGACACGCTCGTCGTCGAGACCGGGAACTTCGAGGATCTCGGCACCGCACACCCTGCGCCCAACATGGAGCTCCTCGAAGCCCTTGGATCGAATCTCCATCTGGTCGAACGTTTCAGCCTGCTCGATGCCGACACGCTGCTCTATCGTTTCACGATCGACGATCGGACCGCGTTCACCCGCACCTGGAGCGTCGAGATGACGATGACGAGGTCCGACGGCCGGCTGTTCGAGTATGCGTGCCACGAGGGCAACTACGGCCTGTACAACATCCTCGCCGGTGCGCAGGCCGAGGCTCGGGCCGGCCCGTGAACGTCAGAGGTCGGGGACCCTGCGGGAACCGGCGGTCCGTGCCGGCGGCGTAGCGCATCTTGACACCGGCGGCGGGCGATTCGGATAATGCACGGATAACTTGGGGCTGCTCCCGCCGCCATCCTGAGAGTGAGGCGTCCAGTGTTGGCGATATTCCGACGTTTGTACGCATCGGCGGCGGTCATCGCTCTGGCGGCTCTGCTCGTTGCGCCGACCCCGGTTCACGCGGCCGGCCAGGCGCCCGAGGCCGCCGCCGCGCCGTCCAACACGGCCGGCACGGAGTCCATCGCGGCAGCGACCGCCGAGAGCGCGGAGTATCGGGCCGTTCTGGACCGCTACTGCACCACCTGCCACAGTGACCGCCTGCAGACCGCCGGACTGACCTTCGAGTCGGTCGACATGGCCCACGTGGGCCAGGGCGCGGAAGTGTGGGAGAAGGTGATCCGCAAGCTGCGCGCCCGCGAGATGCCGCCGCCGCGGCGCCCGCGTCCCGACGACGCGACCTACGTGGCGTTCGTGGACTGGATCGAGACCGAGCTCGACCGCGCGGCCGCCGCCGATCCGAACCCCGGCAACGAGACCGTGCATCGGCTCAACCGGACCGAGTACACCAACGCGATCCGGGATCTGCTGGCCCTGGAGATCGACGGCCGCGAGCTGCTGCCGGCCGACGATTTGAGCTACGGCTTCGACAACATCGCCGACGTCCTGTCGCTGTCGCCTTCGCTCCTCGAGCGCTACATGCTTGCGGCGGGCAAGATCGCCGAGACGGCAATCGGGGATCCGTCGATCCGATCCACCACGGCGGTCTACACCACGTCGCCGGTGCTGATGCAGCACACGCGGATGAGCGAGCTGCACCCGTTCGGCAGCCGCGGCGGGTTCGCGACCCGGCACTACTTTCCGGTCGACGGGGAGTACGAGTTCAAGGTCACCCTGGAGCGGACGCACGGCGATGCGATCAAGGGGCTGCAGCGCCGCAACGAGCTGGAGGTGCGTCTGGACCGCGCCCGCGTCGCGCGCTTCGAGATCGGCGCGGACGGACAGCGCGAGGCCTGGAGCGCGGTCTTCAACCTGACCCCCTACGAGCGGAACGCGGACGCCGATCTCCGCTTCCGGATGCCGGTGCAGGCGGGCATGCGCGAGGTCGCGCTGTCGTTCCTCCGCCGGAGCGCGTTGCCGGAAGGGGTCCGCGAGCCTGTGAGCGCGGCCGAGACCTACCACTACGCGGGTGATCGGGACGCCCCGATGGCGGTCTGGATCGTCGAGATCGAGGGGCCGTTCCTCGCGAATGCGCCGGCGGCGGACGCCGCCACGCCCAGCCGCGAGCGGATCTTCACCTGCCTGCCGGACGGGTCGGCGGCCGAGCCGGCGTGCGCGGAGGAGATCCTCGGCGGCCTCGCGCGCCGTGCGTTCCGCCGGCCGGTCACCGACGACGACCTCGCCGCCCTCATGGCGTTCCATGACGTGGGACACGCCAGGGGCGGCTTCGAGTCGGGCATCGAGTTCGCACTGCGCGCCATCCTGGTCGATCCGGAGTTCCTGTTCCGCATCGAGCACGACCCGCCCGATGCAGCGCCGGGTGCGCCGTACCGCCTCTCCGACCTGGAGCTGGCGTCCCGCCTGTCGTTCTTTCTCTGGAGCAGCATTCCGGACGACGAGCTGCTGGACGTGGCGGCGCGCGGCACGCTCCGCGACGAAGGCGTGCTCGACGCCCAGGTGCGGCGGATGCTGGCCGATCCGAAGGCGAGCGCCCTGGTCGACAACTTCGCCGGCCAGTGGCTGTTCCTGCGGAACATGCGGTCGGTCAAGCCGGATCCGGTCGCGTTCCCGGAGTTCGACGGGAATCTGCGCGAGGCGTTCACGCGCGAGACGGAGCTCTGGTTCGAGAGCCAGATCAAGGAGGACCGCAGCGTCATCGAGGTCCTGACCTCCGACTACACTTTCGTCAACGAGCGGCTCGCGAAGCACTACGGGGTTCCGAACGTCGCGGGGAACCACTTCCGGCGCGTGACGCTGCCGGACGAACGGCGCCGCGGCATTCTGGGCCAGGGCAGCGTCCTGACCGCGACCTCCTATGCCAACCGCACGTCACCGGTGAAGCGGGGCGTGTGGGTGCTCGAGAACCTGCTCGGCGCGCCGCCGCCGCCGCCGCCGGCCGACGTGCCGGGGCTGGAGGATTCGGACTCGGTGGCCGACCCGTCGAATCCCGAGAGCCGGCCGCGCTCGGTCCGCGAGCGGATGGAGCGGCATCGGACCGACCCGGTCTGCGCGAGCTGCCACGTCCGCATGGACCCGCTCGGTTTCGCGCTCGAGAGCTTCGACGCCATCGGCGGCTACCGGGAGCTTCCGGTGGAGGAGACCTCCGGCACGCTGCCCAGCGGACGCGAGCTGAATGGGCCGGCCAGCGTGCGCGAGATGCTGCTCGCCAACCGCGAGGACTTCGTCGGCACCGTGACCGAGAAGCTGCTGACCTACGCGCTCGGCCGCGGCGTGGAGTACTACGACCACCCGTGGATTCGGCGCATCGTGCGGCAGGCCGAGGCGGACGATTACCGCTGGTCGTCGCTGATTCTCGGCATCGTCGAGAGCACGCCGTTTCAGATGAGGAAGGCGCGAGAGCAATGATCATCACGAAGACGCATCTGCCACGACGGACGTTCCTGCGCGGTGTCGGCGCGACGCTGGCGCTGCCGCTGCTCGACGGCATGGTGCCGGCATTCACGCCGCTCCGCGTCTCGGCCGCCGCGCCGGTCAAGCGGCTCGGGGTGGTCTACGTGCCGAACGGCATCGTCATGGAGCAGTGGACCCCCGATGCGACCGGCAAGGCTTTCGACATGAAGCCGGTCATGCGGTCGCTTGCGCCGTACCGCGATCGACTGACCGTCGTGAGCGGGCTCGCCAACAAGCACGGCGACGCGTTGCCCGGCGAGGGCGCCGGCGACCATGCCCGCGCGGCCGGGGCGTTCCTTACCGGCGTCCATCCGAAGAAGACCGCCGGCGCCGACATCCGCGCGGGCATCTCGATGGACCAGATCGCGGCGCGGGTGCTGGAGAACGAGACCCAGCTCGCCTCGCTGGAGCTGTCACTGGATTCGAAGGAGCCGCTCGGCGCCTGCGACCCCGGCTACAGTTGCGTCTACGCCAATACTCTCAACTGGCTGGGCGAGACCACTCCGTTGCCGATGGAGAACAACCCGCGGGTGGTCTTCGAGCGGCTGTTCGGCGGTAGCGGTACCACCGACGCCGCGGCGCGGCTGGCGCGGATGGAGGAGGACGGCACCATTCTGGATGCCGTCGCCGACAAGCTCGCCCGGCTGCGCAGCAAGCTCGGCGCACGGGACCGCGGCAAGCTCGACGAGTACACGGAAGCGATTCGCGACGTCGAGCGCCGCATTCGGATGGCCGAGCAGCAGGGGCTGACCGACCTGTCGGTGGCGATGGAGCAGCCGGCCGGCATCCCCGGCGCGTTCAGCGAGCACGCGAAGCTGATGTTCGACCTGCAGGTCCTGGCCTACCAGGCCGACCTGACCCGCATCATCACCTTCATGGTGGCCCACGAGACGAGTAACCGGGCCTATCCGGAGATCGACGTCTCGGACGCCCACCACCCCCTGTCGCACCACGGCGGCGACCAGGAGAAGGTCGAGAAGCTGATCAAGGTCAACACCCATCACGTGGAGCTGTTCTCGTACTACCTCGAACGCCTCGCTGCGACCGAGGACGGCGATGGCTCGCTGCTCGACCACGCCATGGTCCTGTATGGCGCCGGGATGAGCAACGGGAACGTGCACAACCATCACAAGCTGCCGATGGTGGTGGCGGGCGGCGGCTCCGGTACGCTCAAGGGCGGGCGGCACATCAGCTACGACGACGATCCGCCGGTGACGAACCTGTTCATGAGCCTGCTTGGCAAGCTGGGCGTCCATCCGGAGACGATCGGCGACAGCACCGGGGCGCTGAAGGAGCTGTCGGGCGTCTAGCGGTCCGGGGCCCGCCGCCATCGAGAGCGCGCGGCGTTCGCTGAGTCGTTGTGCGAATCGAGCGCCGAGCGATTGTCGGGCTGGAGTGGCTGATGGTCGCGTTCGCGTCCGGCTGGTTCCTGGCCGTCGGCGCCCTTACGCTGAAACGGAGACAGATCTGATGCGCAGCCACGTCGGGGCCGGATTCCTGGTCGCCCTCTTCCTTCTTGCAGTCTTTGCGGTCTCGGCGCCGGCGGCGGGCGCCGACGATGACCTTCGCGTCGTCGAGGCGGCCGAGCGCCAGGACTGGGAGGCTGTGCGCGCGCTGGTCGACGAGAGTGCGGATGTCACGGCGACGCAGCCGGACGGCGCCACGGCACTGCACTGGGCAGCGCACTGGAACGACGGCGAGACGGCCAGCCGGCTGATCGCGGCCGGTGCCGACGTCGACGCCGTTAACGACCTGGGCGTTCCACCTCTCTGGATCGCGCTCGACAGCGCGAGCGTCGACGTTGCCCTGCGGCTCATCGGGGCCGGCGCCGATCCGAACGCGCGGCTCGCTACCGGTGAGACGATGCTCATGACGGCCGCGCAACACGGACTGGGGACGATCGTCGCCCGGCTGCTGGAGCGCGGCGCCGATGCGCGGCTCGCGGAGCACGAGCGGAGCCAGACCGCGCTGATGTGGGCCGCCGCCGGTGGCCATGCCGACGTGGCGCGCCGGCTGCTGGAGTCCGGCGGCGGCGTCCGCGCCCGCACCACCGGCCGGTTCACGGCGCTGATGTTCGCGGCGCGCGCCGGTGACCTCGAGACCGTGCAGCTTCTTCTGGAGGCGGGCGCCGATCTCGAAGCGCGAGCGATAGACGGCAGTACGCCGTTGCTCGTCGCCAGCCGCAGCACCGACGCGCTGGCCGGCATCGACTGGCGGATCATCCCCTACGCCAGCGGCCACGAGGAGACGGCGTTCTACCTCATCGAGCGGGGGGCGGACGTGAACGCGGCGGACCGGCTCGGCCGCACCGCGCTGCACGCGGCGGTCGAGACCAATCGGCCGAATCTGGCGGCAGCCCTGATCGAGGCGGGTGCCGGCGTCGACGCGCGGTTCACCAATCCCGTGGCGGCGCTGCGCGGCGACTACATCTCGCGCAGGCCCTACAAGGGAGCCACCCCGTTCTGGCTCGCCGCCCGCGCCGCCAACCTGGAGATGATGCGCGTGCTGCTCGACGCCGGGGCCGATCCGCTTCTTCCTAACGCGTTCGGTACGACCCCGCTCATGGTTGCCTCCGGGCTCGGCGAGAACGACGCGCGCCGCCCGGCCGACCACCGGGTCGAGGAGACAGTGTCCCTGCTCATCGAGCGGGGGGCAGACGTGTCGGCCACGACGCCGGCCGGCAGCACCGCCCTCCACGGGGCGGCCGCGATGTGGGAGGACGGGGTCATCCGGCTCCTCGTCGACCACGGCGCCGACGTCAACGCCGAAGACAACCGCGGCCGCACGCCGCTCTACCTGGTCGAGTACGGCAACGCCAACGCACCCTCCGAGAGCACGGCGGAGTTGCTGCGCGCCCTCGGCGCACGGGAGCCGGTGGTCGGGCAGTAGCGGCTACGGCGCCGGCACTCCCGGCGCGTCCTCGGCGTGGGGCGGGCCGGGTCAGAATTGCCGATCTTGTCGTTGAAGTCGAAGGCACCGCCCCGTTCATTGTGAGGCCCATCACGCGGTAGCCGAGGCCCGCAGCCTCCGCGATTTCCCGCTCCAGCGTCGTCAGGCGGACGGTTGCCAGTACCAGATACTCGAGACGAGCAGCTTCCATGTCGTCGTGATCGAGGACGACCACGGCATGTCCCCCCAGCGGCGCCTGGACGAGTCCGCGATAGATGAAACCCTCCGCGGCTGCCACCGTGAGCGCCTGCGCAAGCTCCTCTTCCGTCGTCGACAGATCCTTCAGGGTCACGAGCCGATAGCTGAACCTTGTCCGGGGTTTCGCTGTGACGCCATAGCGTCATGATGGCATGCTGTAGAATGCTGGCGTTCGGCGCGGAACGAAGGAGGAGGTGCGCGCATGCGACGCACACAGATTCAACTCGACGACGCCACCTACGAGGCGGTTCGGCGGCGAGCCTACGAACGGGGTCGATCTATGTCGTCGGTTGTACGCGATACGTTGTCCGAGGCTTTCGGAACCGCTGACCAGGCCCGGGACCGCAAGAGGAGCATCGACGACTTCACGTTCGTCGGGATGGGCGTCGACCCGCACTCGCCGGAAGACGTGCCGGTGTCGGTCGATCACGACAAATGGCTCGCCGAGGTTATCGCCAGTCGCTGGGAGAAGTCTGACGCGCCATGATCTTCGTCGATACGTCGGCTGTCTTCGCACTGGCCAGCGCTCGCGACCTGAAGCATCACGCGGCACGGCGACAGTTCGATGCGCTGCTCCGGACCCGGCGCCGGCTACTGACGCACAACTACGTGCTGTCCGAGTCTATGGCGCTACTGCGCGGCCGGCTCGGATGGGAGGCAGCGCTTGCTTTTGCCTCCGAGGCGCGCGCGTTCGAGGTCGAGTGGGTGGACGAGTTGCTGCACGACACGGCGGTCGCCGCGCTTCGCACGGCGCCCCGCACCGTCAGCCTGGTCGACCAGGTGAGCTTCCTCGTGATGCGCCGGCGCGGAATCGACGAGGCGTTCGCGTTCGACCGCCACTTTTCGGCCGCCGGCTTTCGGCTGTACGACGCGTGATCCACGGCAGCGCCAGCGTGACCCACTCGCCGGGATGCCGGAGCGAGCCGATCGAGCGCGCCGGCGCAATCCAGTGGATCCTCGGTATGCACGCCGGCTGGGCGGACCCGTGGCGCGGCCGGCTCCTGAACCCGCAAGGCGATCTGGAACGCACGTACACCCGATGAAGCGCATCAGGCCAGGACTTCTCGCCGCGGCGCTCGTCACCGCGTCCGTGGCCGCGGCCCAGGCTCAACCCCAGCCGACAGGGCCTGCCGACGTGCCGGCGGTCTCCTCCGCAGGCGCCGTGATCGAGGCGGCTCTCATCGACGGTCCCCCGGCGCCCGTCGCTCCGGCCGTGATGACCCGCGACGAACAGGGACGCGCGACGGTCCGCGCAATCCGCCTCGACGAGGGTCTCCGTCTGGACGGCGTGCTCGACGAACCGGTCTATGGAGCGGTGCCGGCCATCACGGGCTTCATCCAGCAGTTGCCCGACAGCGGCGCGCCCGCGACCGAGCGGACGGAGGCGTGGATCATGTTCGACGAAACCAACGTCTACGTCTCGGCGCGAGTTTGGGACTCGGCCCCCGAGAGCCAGTGGGTGGCCAACGAGATGCGGCGCGACACCACGCAACTCCGGCAGAACGACACGTTCACCGCGTTCTTCGACACCTTCTACGACCGCCGCAACGGCTTCAACTTCTACACCAACCCGCTCGGGGCGCGCTCCGACTCGCAATTCACGAACGAGGGCAACCCGAACAACGACTGGAATCCGGTCTGGGACGTGCGGACCGGCCGCTTCGACGGCGGCTGGACGGTCGAGATGGAGATTCCGTTCAAGACCTTGCGCTACCGGTCGGAGCCGCCCTATATCTGGGGCATCCAGCTCCGCCGGGCGATCCGGCGCAAGAACGAGTGGGTCTACCTGACGCGGCTGCCCATGTCGGCCGGCGGCGGCAGCGGGGCGGCCGGCATCTTCCGGGTCTCTGCGGCCGGGTCGCTGGTCGGCGTCGAGCCGCCCCCGGCCAGCCGCAACATCGAGGTCAAGCCGTACGCCATCGGGGGCCTGACCACCGACCTGACCGCGTCCCCGCAGATCGTCGACGAGGGCAGCGGCGACGGGGGCATCGACGTCAAGTACGGCATCACCCAGAATCTGACCGCGGACTTCACCTACCGCACCGACTTCGCGCAGGTCGAGGTGGACGAGCGGCAGGTCAACCTGACCCGCTTCCCGCTCTTCTTCCCGGAGAAGCGCGAGTTCTTCCTGGAGGGGCGGGGCATCTTCGGCTTCGCGCGCGGCGGCGTCACCGGCCGCTTCGGCGGCCCCGGCGGCGGGCCGGTGGGCGGGATCTTCGGCGACGCCAACGTGCCGCAGCTCTTCTACAGCCGGAAGATCGGGCTGGAGCAGGGTCGCGTGGTGCCGATCGTCGGGGGCGCGCGAGTGACCGGCAAGGTGGGGCAGTTCGACGTCGGGGCGCTGAACATCCACACCGACGACGAGATGGTCTCCGCCTCCAGGCCGACCAACTTCACCGTCGTTCGTCTGCGGCGCGACCTCCTGCGGCGGAGCTCGGTCGGCGCGATGTTCACCAACCGCTCGATCTCGCGGGTGGCCCCCGGCTCCAGCCAGGCCTACGGGGTCGACGGCACCTTCGCCTTGTTCGAGAACCTCAGCGTGATCACCTACCTCGCCCGGACGAAGGTCCCCGGCCCGGATTACCGCGGCAAGGACCTGAGCTACCAGGGCAAGTTCGAGTACGCGGCCGACCGCTACGGCTTCCAGGTGGACCACCTGCTGGTCGAGGACAACTTCCTGCCCGAGGTGGGCTTTCTCCGGCGCGACAACTTCCGGCGCACCTACACGTCGGGACGGTTCAGCCCGCGGCCGCAGTCCATCGCGAGCGTCCGGCAGTTCAGCCTGGAAGGCGGCATCGACTACATCCTGACGGCCGACGAGAACCACCTGGAGACGCGCCAGAACATCGTGGCGTTCCAGACCGAGTTCGAGTCCAGCGATCAGCTCACCTTCACCGCGACCGACAACTACGAGCTGCTGGTCGAGCCGTTCACGCCTCCCGGCTCCGACTTCTCGATCCCGGTGGGGGGCTACAGCTTCGCCGACGCCCAGATCTCGTACTCCATCGGCCAGCAGCGGCGGATCAACGGGAGTGTGGCGGTGAAGCGGGGCGACTTCTTCGACGGCGACCTGACGACGGTGCAGCTCAGCCAGGGACGCATCGCGGTGCTGCCGCAGATGTCGGTGGAGCCGACCGTCTCGTTCAACTGGATCGACACGCCGTACGGGGAATACCAGACCAACCTGGCGGTGACGCGGGTGAACTACGCGTTCAACCCGCGGATGTTCTTCAGCGGCCTGCTGCAGTACAACTCGGCCAGCAACTCCTTCGGCAGCAACCTGCGCCTGCGGTGGGAGTACAGCCCCGGCAGCGAGCTGTTCGTGGTCTACACCGACGACCGCGACGTCACCGGGGGGTTGCGGCCCGACCGGGGCTGGGACCTGCGCAACCGCGGCTTCGTCGTCAAGTTCAACCGCCTGTTCCGGTTCTGACATCGGCGAGCCGTTGGTGCCGGCCGGGAACTCGGTTTCCCAGACTACCTCGCCCGACTCCTTGTCGAACGCCCGGACCTTGCGCCCGGCTCGCCTTTCTCCGGCAATTCGACGAACGGGATCGGTCTATGGGGACAATAGCGCGACAGGCGCTTCCGAACTTCCCGTTCGGGCAGGCGACAACGGGGATGAGCGCGAATCCGGCGAAGTCCGGAACAGAGCTGGTTGTGTGTCGCCACGGAAGCATCGGCCATCTCGTCGAGAGCCCAAAGGAGTCCGTGGTGCGCGACCCGCTCGGCAGCGGCGAGGTCGCGGAGGAGTCTGTCGCCGGTGAGCAGAGTGTGGTCCTGGGTCTTGGCGAGTGCGAGCGCAAGGCTGTCCGGTTGGGAGAGTGCGGGGTGACTATCCTGGTAGGTCAGAGCGAGGATCTGGCCGGAAGCGTCGAGTTCGACAGAACGCCTCAAGCAGGCATCCCCTTTCCAGATCCAGCAAAACAGAGGCGTCGGAGACGACGACGGTCATGGTTCGGTGATCTGTGCTGGGAGGCTGATACATCAGATCGTCTAGGTCACGGATACTGACGTTCAGAAGCTCGGCGCCCTTGGAATCGGAGATCACTCCTTCGGCCAGCGCACGGAAACAGAGACGCTTGAACCGAGACGGCTCTTCACTGCGAACGAGTAGCGGTTCCTGGAATGGAGCGACGCTCCAGCCTCGCGCCGTGAACTCGTCAGTCAAGCGGTTGAAGAGCTTGCGGCCGATGATGCCCAGTTGGCGGCACCGATAGGTGAGTGCCTGGACGCTGACACCGAATATGGGCTTGAGGTCGAACAGCTCTCGCAGGCAGATGGACGTCCGGTGCGTGCCCAGAGTAGCCCGCATGGCGTCTTCGGGCATCAGCACCGCGCCAGCGAACCGGTGCGCAGCCTTCTCGACGTTGAGCCCGGGATCAACCTGCATCAGCAGATGCCCCAGTTCGTGGGCCATCGTGAAGCGCTGCCGGTCGCCCCACTGCATGCGGCGGACGACGATCACGGGAATCGGTTCGCCTTCGGGGCGATGGACCTGTGCCATGAGGCCGTGAACCTCGGCGGTGAGGTCGGTCGCCAGCACCTTGACGCCGCGGTCTTCGAGCAGCTCGGCCAGGTTGGGAATCGGGCCGACTCCGAGTCCCCAACGCCGCCGCAGATCTTCTGCCGCACGATCTGCTTCATCGAGTCCGCCCACCACGGGGTACGGAGCCGAGCATGGCTTGACCCACTCGATGCTGGGGAGTCCGAGAACTTCTTCGATCGTGAGATAGCGCTCGAGCATGTGGATGACCTGGGCCTCCAGTTGAGCGCGAAGACGCTTGTTCGTCGGTCCCTTCGTACGGAACCGCACGAACTCGAGGTCGATCTGCCGTCGACCAGCGAGGTATGCGACGGGCACGTTCAGGGCTTCTGCGAGCGCCATCAGCACGCCGGAGCTCGGCATCGATGCGTTCCTCTCGTACAGACTGATCGCCTGTGCCGTCACGCGCCGGTCCATCTTCGCGGCCAGGTCGCGCAACGTCAGGCCTGAAGCCGTCCGGGCCAACCGTAGACGCGGACCAATCATGGTGACCTCCTGTTCCGGGTGCCGGCACCCCGGCGCACGCAGCCTGGACGTGGCGAGGGTCGGATCCCGGCCGTTCTATCGGTCGGCGACTCCAGGGCCATTGCTCACCCGCCGTGGCCATCCCTGGCGCCGGCCGATCTCGAATTGTTCAATGAATCCAGGGGTACCCCAACGTGCCGGACGGGAAACCGAGCAGTGGTTGACACTTGACAAGTGTAGGATTTTATTGGCACTTTGTAAAGAAGGCTGATCGGAGAGAACCCTCGCGGTCTCCCCCCATAACTCGCTCCGGCGGATGGTCCGTTGTGAGATTCCCCAGCCGCGGTTGAAGGCTGTCATGACAACGACGACGCTCCCGGTGACGCAGGTGTTGGCGAAGACTGGTGACGTGTTGCTCGCGGATGTCGCGATCCGCGTGCAGCTCAGCCCGACTGCCTACGACGAGGCTGTCGCGCGGCATGAGGCGATCAAGCGGTGGATCGAGCGAACGAAGAGCCCGCTGTATGGGTGCGTCGAGCACTTCTATCCGCAGGGATCGATGGCGACGAGGTCGACGATCGCATCCAAGCTGCGGACGGATGAGTTCGATATCGACATCGTTGCGGCCCTCCTTCTTGCTGCCGACACGCCAGCCGCGCAAGTGTTGGACCTGCTGTACGAGGCGATCCGAGCGGAACCAGGATCGCGGTACTACGACATGGCGGAACGGCGCACGCGCTGCATCACTGTCCACTACGCCGATGGCATGCATCTGGATGTGACGCCACTGCTGGTCGGCCGGCGACACCGGAGCGCGAGAGTTGGCTTTTTCACCATCGCGAGCGAACATCGCGGGAGCACGGAAAGCGCCTCATCGCGAACCCGTACGGTTTCGCCGCCTGGTTCAACGAGCAGATGCCGCTCGATCATGACTTCGTGCAGATGTACGAAGCTCGTTCGCTCGAGTACGAACGGACGGTCTTGGCGGGGATCGTCGAGGATGATCCCGTGCCGCCGCAGGAGCACCCCGGTCGCAAGTCCATGGCGACCAGGTGTGAACGATGAGCTTGAGCATCCCAAGGCAGGTGGAGCGGATGCAGGACGACTGGCCGCACTTTCTGGTTGTCGAAAAGGCCCGGCAGTTCGTGTGTTGGGAAGGGCCGCTCCGACCCCATTCCCAGCGCCATGACGTCCGGATCTCACTGTTTCGGGAGCGAGGAAGTGGTCGCGGGAACTACAGACTGATCCCGGAAGTCATCGTGCTGAATCCGGCGTTGCGTCGTCGACGGGATGATCCGAACGATCCGATTCCGCATCTGTATCGGAACCGAAGGGATTCCGGCCATCCCATGCTCTGCCTCTACCGGCCCTACACCAGGGAATGGCACGCCGGTTGCCATGTCGCCGACAGGATCGTGCCCTGGGCCAGTGAGTGGCTGGCGTGCTACGAGATTTGGTTGGCTACGGGGAAGTGGCTGGGTGGAGGCACCACGCCGAGCGAGAGGTTTCGTGTCTGACGACCACTGCAAGCCGACGCGGCGCTCATCCGGCGCCTTGAAGCGACGGCGGGAGCGGTTGCCGTGGTCGGGTGACCGGGAGTTCCGGATTCTCTCGATCGACGGAGGCGGCATCCGTGGAGTGTTTCCGGCTACGGTGCTCGCCGGCCTGGAGGAGCGGTACCTTGACGGCCAGCCGTTGGCCAGATACTTCGACCTCATCGCCGGCACATCGACTGGGGGCATCATCGCCTTGGGTCTCGGGGCTGGACTTCGCGCGGCGGACATCTCGCGGATGTACATCGAGCGGGGCGACGAGATCTTCCCGCCCGTGGGCGATGGCGCGCATCGGTTTGTACAGCGCGTCGGCCAGTGGGTCACACGCTTGTTTCGGTATCGATACAACCGCGCGGCACTCGACGCGCTGCTGCTGGAGGCGCTGGGGGAGCGGAAGTTCGGAGAGTCGCTCACGCGGCTGTGCATCCCATCGTTCGATGGCCATCACGGCGAGGTATACATCTTCAAAACGCCTCACCATCCGGACTTCAAGCTTGACGGTATGGAGAACATGATCAAGGTGGCGGCAGCGACCGCCGCCGCGCCGACTTTCTTCCGTCCCTTGGAGGATGGCGCCTACGCCTTCGTCGACGGCGGCGCGTGGGCAAACAATCCCGTCATGATCGGTGTGGTCGATGCGCTGTCGTGCTTCGACGTGACCCGACACCGGATTTCCGTCTTGAGCCTGGGCTGCGGAACGAAGTCGTGCAGCCTGAACAGAGCACAGATGATGGGCGGAGGTCTCTTGGCTTGGCGAGGGATCATCGAGACAGCCATGAGCCTGCAGTCCCAGAACGCCCTTGGCCAAGCCGGTCTTCTGATCGGCGCGGAACGGCTGATACGCCTCGACGCGCCTATGGCAGGTCGGCCGATCGAGTTGGACGACTGGAAGCGCTCGGTGGCGGAGCTGGTACCATCGGCAGAGCAGGTGCTCGATGACCAAGGTTACGGCGTGGCAGAGATGTTTCTGAGCGCACCGACGGAGTCATATCGGCCACAGGAGATGCTGGGCGCATCGGCCGCGCGTGCATAGAGGCTATCGATCCACCGCGGCACCTCACAAGTAAGGTGGCGTGAAGTGAAGACCGCGTCAAGGGAGACCGCTTCGCGTGCTCTCACCATACGCCCTTACGGCAGAGCCAGCGCAACCCACTCACCGGGATGCCGGAGCGAGCCGATCGGTATCAGGATGTACTGCTTCCCCTCGTGCAGGTAGGTAATCGGCGAGCCGTTGGTGCCCGCCGGGAACTCGGTTTCCCAGACTACCTCGCCCGACTCCTTGTCGAACGCCCGGACCTTGCGGCCGGCGTCGGGACCGGCGCCCGGCGGAGTGCGGACCATGATCGGGTCGCCTTCGCTGACGAAGAGCAGCGTCTTCGTGAGCAGGGTCATCGCGCGGCCCGGCTGCCCGAGCGGCGGCAGGTCGAGGTGCGCGATCGCCGGGTGGTTCCGCGGCCCGTCGCCGTTGGGGACCATCCAGACGTGCTCGCCGGTATTCATGTCGATGGCGGTGATCCGGCCGTAGGGGGGCTTGGTCAGCGGCAGCCCCTGCGGCCCGTTCGGGAACGCCCGGGTGCCGCGCGTGTAGCGCACGTTCATGCGGTCGGGGTTCCCCGGCGTCAGGTCGGCCGCGAACGCGCCGGTCACCGACGGCACGTAGAGCATGCCGGTCTCGGGGTCGAACCCGGCTCCGCCCCACTCGGCGCCGCCGACCGAGCCGGGGAGCTGCAGCGTGCCCTTCGTGTCGGTCGCGTCCTCGCCGCGGATCGACGGCGGGGTGAAGATCTCGCCGAGGATGTACGGCTCGACGATCTCCATCGCCTCGGCGCGAAGCTCCGGCGTGAAGTCGATCAGGTCGTCGATGCCGATGCCGTGCCGGTCGAACGGCAGCGGCTTCGTCGGGAACGGCTGCGTCGGCGAGATCCACTCGCCCGGCGTGTTCGAGCCAGGCACCGCGCGCTCGACGATCGGCCAGACCGGCTCGCCGGTGACCCGGTCGAAGACGTAGGCGATCGCCTGCTTCGTGAGCTGCACCACCGCCTTGATCTCGCGGCCGTCGACGGTGATGTCCATCAGGATGGGCGCGACGTTGTTGTCGTAGTCCCAGAGGTCGTGGTGCACCGTCTGGAAGTGCCAGACGCGCTCCCCGGTCTCGGCGTCGACGCAGACCAGGCTGTTCGCGTACAGGTTGTTGCCCGGGCGGTGCCCGCCGTACATGTCGTTGGTCGGGGCGCCGGTCGGCAGATAGACGTAGCCGAGCTCGAGGTCGGCGCTGAACATGGTCCAGACGTTCGACATCCCCGAGTACTCCCAGGAGTTGTCGAGCCACGTCTCCACGCCCGGCTCGCCGGCCCGCGGAACCGGGCTCCAGGTCCAACGCAACGCGCCGGTGCGCACGTCGTAGGCGCGGACGTCGCCCGGGTGCTGCTCCTTGGTGAACGGATGGTCGGCCATCGCGCTGCCGAGGATCACGACGTCCCTGACCACCAGCGGCGGCGAGGTGCCCGAGTAGCCGGTCGCGGCGTCGTAGCTCAGATCGACCAGACCCGAGTCGCCGAAGGAGTCGATCAGCCGGCCCGTTTCGGCGTCGACCGCCATCAGGTACGGCGGGCGAATCGCGTAGATGCGCCGGTCGTCGTCCGACTCCCACCAGGCGACGCCCCGGTTCGGCGCGCCGCGCGGCGTCTCGTCGCCGAGAAACGTTCCATCCTGCACCCAGATGGTCTCGCCCGTGCCGGGGTCGAAGGCCTCCACCAGGCCGATGCCGTTCGACGCGTAGAGCACGCCGTCGACCATGATCGGCGTCGCGCGGAGCTGGTTCGAGTAGCGCAACTCCGGCCACCGCTCCCGGAGCGATGCGTCGACCGCCTCGCGCCGCCAGGCGATCTGCAGATCGCCCACCGTCTCCGCGTCGATCTGATCCAGCGCCGCGTAGCGCGTGAAGCCGGCGTCGCCGCCGTGGACGCGCCATTCGCCGCTCACGCCCTGCTGGGCCGCCGCCGTGCCGGAGCCGGCGAGCGCCAGAACCAGAACCAGAGCGCCGATGTAATGCCGGTCGAAAATGCGTGCCGTCCTGCTGTCTGCCATTGCCTTCGTCTCCGCATTCGTCAGCGCCGCTGTGGCCAGCGTTCTCTCGACGGGATTCATCATACTTGCCCCACGTTGCGGTCAGCGGCTAATATGGTCATCATATATCGGCATCATACGCCATGCGAACGATCATAGAGCTTCCCGAGGAGCAAGTGCGCCAACTGGCTGACGTCTGTCGGCGCGAAGGCGTGTCGCGCGCCGAGGTCATCCGGCGCGCGGTTGCGAACTACCTGGATGCGCGGCATGTGGGCGACCGTGAAGACGCGTTCGGGATCTGGCGGGACCACAACGTGGACGGCCTGCGGTACGAGCGCCGTCTCCGGCGCGAGTGGTCGTGAAGAATGCGCGCCCTCATCGACACGAATATCCTGATCGACTATCTCGCCGGCATCGAGGCGGCTCGTGACGAGCTCTCGCGGCACCACGACCCGGCGATAAGCGCCATCACGTGGATGGAGGCAATGGTCGGGGCAGAGGATGACCGGGAGACGGCACGCCTCCGGTGGTTCCTGTCTGGCTTCACCCGCGTACCGATCGACGACGATGTGAGCGAGCTGGCCGTGGCGATCCGGCGCGAGCATCGGATCCGTCTGCCCGACGCTATCATCTGGGCCAGCGCCCGCCGCATCGGCGGCGTTCTGGTCACGCGCAACACGAAGGACTTTCCGGCCGACGATCCGGGTGTTCGGGTGCCGTATTCGATTGCCGGCCGACACGATCCCCGCTGAACTGCCGCGGCCTGAATCAAGGCGACGGCGGGAAACTGGCGGAGGCGGGGGGCGACGATTGCTCCGCGGGATCTTGGGAATACCTTGCAATCCTGGACCCGATGTCCGCAATTGCAAGGTCATCACGGCCGTGGAATGCCCGCTCGTCGGCCGCCCCGGCTACTTCAGCGCGGAGTACGACGTCGGCTCCAGGATCCGCGCGTCGATGCTGTCGACCAGCTTGCGCTCCTCGTCCCGCTCGACCGCGATGATGATCTCCTGGAAGTCCTCGAAGGTGCCCAGCTCCCGCCACATCTCGTCGCGCGCCTCGCGGGACGGATACGCGAGCATGTAGACGAACGTGTCCTCGACGTCGTCGCCGGTCACCGCGTTCCAGTAGCCGACGTTGGTCATGCCGGCCCGCTCGAACATCGCGGCGGTGTGGTCGCCGAACCGCTTCGCCAGCGCCTCCCGCTGGCCCGGCATCGTCTTGTAGACGCGCAGCTCGTAGACCTGGGAGGCGGCGCGCTGCTGCTCGGCGATGGCCCAGCCGCTGCCGATGACTCCGAACGTGAACCCGACGATCGCGAGAATCTGCCATTTGCGCATCGTTGCCTCCGGTGCTGCCGATTGTACTCGCGCGTGACCTACCCGGTGCTGTCACCCTGTCGAACCCTGATCCGATGGCGAACGAGTGTTGATTATAGGTCGGCGCGACCGTTGTAGACAGCCGTGCGGCGTGGGGGCGCGACATCATGCCCGTATCGGGCAGAGCCGCGACGAGCCGGACTACCACTCCGCCGGCTTCTCGATAAACCCCCAGATCCATCTGGAATACGTGTTGGAAATTGTGTCTTCGCCAGCAATGTCAGCGGGAGGTCTCGGTGGCGGTGGGCCGCCCGTCGGAGCTCGAAGGCTCTGCCCCTAGTCTGCGTTCGCGCTGGGACGTAGACTATCGTCCTGATGGTCGGGAAGCGGTACCGGACCATCTGTAACGCCGGAACCAAATCGGAATCGCCGCTTACGAGCACCTGTTGCTCGCACAAGCCCTGATAAGCGTCGTCGAGCATGTGGATGGCGATGTTGACGTCCGTGCGCTTTTCTTCCGGAACCTCGAACACGCGGTCACCGAGCCCGGTTGCATTGCACGCGGGGTACATGCACGTGACCCGCTTCCGTTTGAAGCGCCCCAGAATCGTCTCGATGAGCGGACGTGTCTGCAAAGCGTTCAGGAGCGCCTCTTGACGCACGCGATGAGCGCCCGCTTCCACGAGTGCCGTGAAATACTTGATCTTTCGAATGTCGTCGTTCGCGCGGAGACATGTGAAGTAGCGTTCGAAATCGAGCCACTTGTAGCCGGTGTTCTTGACGACTCCATAGTAGAAGTTGAAGCCGTCCACGTACACGATGGTTCGGGGCTTGGGAGCTGACATGGAAAAGGCGGCCATTTAGGCCGCCCAACCGGCTGAACGCCGGGGAGTCGTACGAAGAGCTAATCGTACATCGGGGCAGGTCTCCGCGTCAACGGCGTCTCCTTCCCTCTGGTGTGCAGACCACAGGTAAACGAGGTGGGGCCGGTACCGAACAAGAGCCCGACCGCCCCGGAGGTCGGGACGGTCAGGCTCTGGGCAACGACACGAGCTGCCGTGGCCGCTCTCAGTGCGCCAGCGGGTCCGGCCGGATCTGGAACTTCACCAGGTTCCCCGGCTCCACCGGGCCGCCCTCGACGTGCCACGCAGCGTCCGCCCCGTAGGTGGCGTAGACGCCGCGGCCCTTCCAGCCGGCGTCCGGATCGTCGATCCGGCCGTCGAGCCCGCGGCTGTGGAACCCCTGCGGATAGGGGACGCGCATGGTCACCCACTCGCCGGTCTGCGGATTGAGGGCCAGCAGCGAGTCGGAGCTCGACCCGTTGGCGATCGGGATGTTCTCGCCGAGGCCGAGGGTGTTGAACTGGTCGACCCAGTTGTAATAGTGGAAGTCGGTCCCGACGTCGGTGTTCCGGAAGTTCGGGCCCGGAACCTTGTAGAGGGACCAGCCCGCGTCGCACTGCCGGCCGGCGCGTGCCTCGGGGCCTCCGAAGACCGTGCACTCGCCGCGGTCGAACGAGGCGAAGTGGCTGCTGCCGGCCAGCGCCGTCCAGAGCACGCCGTTGCGGTCGACGTCGAGCCCGCGGGTGCGGTAGCCCTTCTCCACCGGCACGGTGTACAGCTCGCTGATGCAGGTCTCCGGCGGATTGTCGCCGCGCTCGAGGCGCAGCATGCGGCCGGGGAAGTCGTCCGAGACGATCCAGACGGCATCGTCGAGCGGGTTGGCGATGACGCCGTAGGCGCCGACCACCACACGCGTGTCGAGGGCCGGATCGAACGGCGGCTCCTCACGGCTGCCGCGCGGGGCCGGCTCGTTCCAGGGCTTCGTGATGACGCCGTCGCCGTTGGTGTCGATGACGGTCGGGCACCAGCCCTGGGCGAGCTGCTCGTCGCCGGTCTCGTCGTAGAGCTTCGTGTCGAGCCAGCCGATGACGGCGCCGCCGCCGCTGAAGTAGAGCGTGTCGTTGGCGTCCTCGGCGAACTGCAGATGGTGCGTCCCGTAGCAGGTGCCGATCAGAACGAAGTCTTCCGTCTCCGGATCGTAGTAGCCGGTGTGGCGGCCGGCCCGGTCGATGGGGAAGTACCGCGCGTAGGCGTTGTCGGACCCTTCACGGCACCAGTCGGGGTTGTTCGGATGCCGGACCCGGGTCGTGAGCCAGACGCGCCCCTCGGCGTCGATCATCGGGTTGTGCGGGTTGGCGGGGTCGTTCCACACCGCCTCGGCCCCGAAGTCGCGCCACGGCTTGAAGCCCTCGGTCTGGAACATCGACGGGACCGGCGGGTCGTTCTCGCGCAGCGGGATCTTGATCATCTTCGAGCTGTGCTCGATAGTGTCGGTCACGAGCAGGAAGTCGTTGCCGATGTCGACGCCGTAGAGCGGCCCGTTGGCGTTGACGCGCGGGTTGCGCTTGTCGGTGGCGATCTCGTCGTGGACGAAGGCGACGTTGTCGCCCCAGTTCCACATCGTGAGCACGACGTTGCGCTCGATGCCCTGCGGTCGGGGCGGGGGCGGAGGCGCCTCGCCGGCGGCGATGCGGTCGGTCCAGTCGACCAGCATGTCGAGACCGGCCTCGCGGCCGAACCCCGTGACGAAGCGGTTCATCAGCGAGCCGCGTTGCCCCCGTTGCACCCGATCGTCCCAGGCCGAGCGGGCCGAGTCGAAGTCCTCGAGGTCGGGGATCTCGCGGGTGCGCTTGCTGCCCACCTGGTGGCAGCGCTGGCAGCCCTTCAGGTTGTTGATCCACTCGCTCTGGCTGCCCATCAGCGGATTGATGCCGTTGCCTTCGGTCCCGGTGCCCGGGAACTCGTGCGACGCGGGCAGGTTGATCAGCGACAGCCAGTAGGTGGAGGGATAGACCTGCGCCGCCTCCTGCGGCGTCGCCGCCACCACCGCGGCCAGATCGAGCGCCTGGTCCGGCCGCCCGGCGACCGGCTCGGAGTCGACGAGGCCATAGCCCCGGACCCAGACGTCGTAGGTCGCGTCCGGGAGTTCCGGCAGGACGTACTGCCCGTCGTCGTCGGTGACGACGATCTTGCGGAACACCGTCTCGAGGTCGTCGGTCTCGGCAATCACCCACACGCCCGCCTCGGGACCGTTGGCGCTGGCGACGATGCCGCGAATGACGCCGTCGTTGTCCGCCGCCTCCACCGCCACCGTTCCCGGCGTCGCCGCGGCGACGAGCGCCGCGCAGGCGAGCGCAGCGGTCAGGCTTCCCAGTTGTCTCTTGGTCATCGTCGTTCCACCGTTTCTCCGCCGAGTTCACGCAGCAGCGCCACCGTCTCCGGCCACGCCTTTTCGGTATTCGCCACGAAGACGCCTTCGGCGACCATCAGCGGCGTCCAGCCAATGGTGTTGCGGGCGTTGACGTCAGCACCCTGCTCTATCAGGTACTCGACGATCAGGTTCGAGCCCATCATCGCGGCGCCGTGCAGCGCCGTGCAGCCGCCCCAGCGCATGTCGCCCCGGTCGCGTTGCGCGTCCATCTCCAGCAGGTTCAGCGGGTGCCGCAGCAGCAGGTCCACCCCGTCACCCTCGATCTCCGTGTCGCCGAAGTCGGCGACCGCATGCAGGTCGTTGCCGAGGGCGAGGGCCATCTTCAGTGCTTCGAGCCGCACGCGCTCGGGGGTGCCGTTGAGCGGACCCGGACTCTCGCCGTCCCAGAACCCGAGGCCGGCCGCCGCCATCAGCGGGGTCACGCCCTGGCCGGTCGGCGTCAGCGGGTCGGCGCCGTAGTCGACCAGCAGCTTCATCAGCTCCAGGTCCCCGTGTTTGGCGGCCAGGTAGAACGGCGTAGCGCCGACGAAGCTGATGAAGTTGCGGCCGACCGAGATGTTCGGCGGCGGCTTGACGATGCCCAGGTCGACCTCGAACGGGATCTCCCGCCACGCGATGCGCACGTTGGGACTGGCGCCCTCCGCGAGCAGTCGCCGCGCCAGGTCGAGGCTGTCCAGGTTCCCCGTTGGCGCCGGCGGGCGGCCCGAGCCGGGGCGGCGGATCCAGGCCAGCGCGTGCAGCAACGTACCGCGCGCGTCATAGGCGTTCGGATCGGCCCCCGCCTCGAGCAGGGTCGCGGCCAACTCGTAGTGGGCGTTGACGATGGCCAGCGCGAGCGGCGACGTATGGCCGGTTGCGGCCGGTGTGTACGAGCCGGTGCCTGCCGTCGTGTTGTTCACCCCGGCGTTGACGTCGGCGCCGCCGTTCAGCAGGGCCCGGACCGCGGCGATGTGGCCCTCGCGCACCGCGAACAGCAGCGGCGTCAGCCCGGCGCCCGAGCGCGCCTCGACGTCGGCCCCGGCCGCGAGCAGCCGCCGGACCGCATCGGCGTTGTTCTCGGCGGCGGCCCACATGAGGGCGGTCTGCTCCCGCCAGCTCTCGGTGGCGTCGACTGCCGCGCCGGCGGCGAGAAGCCGATCTAGGACCGGGACGCGCCCGGTCCGGGCGGCTACCATCAGCACCGTTTCGCCCGCGGGGGTGGCGGTGTTCGGGTCGGCCCCGGCCGCGAGCAGCGCGCCGACGATGACCGGCTCGCCGCTCTCCGCCGCGAGCGCGAGGGGGGTGATGCCGTAGCGGTTCGCCCGCTCCGGGTCGGCCCCGGCCGCGAGCAGGTGCTCGACGACCTCCGCCGCTGCGACGCGCGCCGCCCAGTGCAGTGCGGTGGTGCCGTCCGGCTCGGCGGCCCGAGCGTCGGCGCCCTGATCCAGCAGAGCGGCGACGCGGGCGGCGTCGCCCGATCTGGCCGCTTCCGTCAGCGGCGTGTCGGCCGCCGCGGCGGCGCAGGGCAGGGTGATCGCGGCGGCGACGAGTGCGGCCAGGACGAGCATCGGCCGCCGGCAGCCCCGTTCTTCGCGCATGAGACGTCCCTTTCCAGGCATGGTTGGAGGACCGGACACGGGTAATTGCGGATGCTATCGCGTGGCGTCTGCGTTGACAACACCCGGCGAGCAGCGTACAAAGGGCGGGTACCGACAGGGAGCTGGGCGGAATTCTCCGGGTACGCGCCCGCGCGCGGCTTTGTGTCCGTTCGTCCGCTGGCCGGTGGGGGCTGATCTCCCGATGAAATACGCGTCGTGAACCGACCACACGCTTACAGAAATGATGCCGATGGGTGATGTGATGATGACGCGGCGAGACAGCCCGGCCGTGCGCCGGGTCCGGGGCGTCGTGCTGGCGGTGGCATCGGGCTGCGTGCTCGCCGCGGCGCCGGCGATGTCCGCGCCTCCGGCGGAGGGCGAGGCGACCGCCGCGGCCGTGGAGGCGACGCTCGACCGGTACTGCGTCACCTGCCACAACGAGCGCATCGTGAACGGGCGCGGCACGGCCCCGTCGATGCAGATTTCGCAGTTGCGCATCGCCGGCCTCGCGCTCGATGCGCTCGATCCGAGCCACGTGGCCGGCGAGCCCGACGCGTGGGAGCGCGTCATCCGCAAGCTGGAGGCGCGCACGATGCCGCCGGTCGGGCGTCCGCGTCCCGACGACGCCACGTACGACGAGGTCATCGGCTGGCTGGAGGTCGAGCTCGACCGGGCCGCGGCCGACGCGCCCAATCCGGGCCGGCGGCCGGCGCTGCACCGGCTCAGCCGCACCGAGTACCAGAACGCGGTGCGCGATCTGCTGGCGCTCGACAATCTCCCGAAGGAGTTCGACGTCTCGACGCTGCTGCCGGCGGACAACGTCACGAGCGGCTTCGACAATCTCGCCGAGCTGCTGTTCGTTTCGCCGTCGACGCTGGAGAGATATCTGGCCGCGGCGCGCAAGATCAGCCGGCTCGCGGTCGGCGATACGAGCATGCCGCCCATCGTCGACCGCCACCAGCTCGATCGCGACCTGATTCAGGACGGCCACTTGGAGGGACTGCCGCTCGGCACGCGTGGCGGGACGGTGATCCGCAGTCACCTGCCGGCGGCCGGCGAGTACGTCCTGACCGTCGAGTTCGCCCAGGCCGCGCGCGAGGAGCACGAGGTGGAGGTGAGCGTCGACGGCGAGCGCGTCGGCCTCTTCACCATAGGCGGCCGGCCGTTGGTGCGGGGGGCGAGCGGCGTGTTCGCGTTCGAGGCGGAGCCGCCGGTCGACGTCCGGGTGCCGCTCGGCGGCGGTCCCCGGGAGATCGCGGTGGCCTTTCTGCAGAAGACTGGCGCGCAGCACGAGAGCCTCGTGCGCGCTTCGCGGCGCGGGCAGCGGCGCGAGCCGGCCATCTCCACGGTGACGCTCAGCGGTCCCTACGGGGTCGACGGCGCGGGCGACACGCCGAGCAGGGAGCGTATCTTCACTTGCCGGCCGCGTGGCGGCGCCGTGGCGGCGGAGCCCTGCGTGCGGGAGATCCTGTCGACCCTGGCCCGCCGCGCGTACCGCCGCCCGGTGACCGGCGACGATCTCGACCTGCTGCTCCCGTTCTACGAGGAGGGTCGCGCCGCGGGCGGTTTCGATCGCGGCATTCAGCGCGCCCTGGAGCGGCTGCTGGTCAGCCCCGAGTTCATCTTCCGCATCGAGCGCGACCCGGCCGACGTTGCGCCCGGCGCGCCTTATCGCGTCGGTGACCTGGAGCTGGCCTCGCGCCTGTCGTTCTTCCTCTGGAGCAGCATCCCCGACGACGAGTTGCTCGACCGCGCCATCGACGGCACCCTCAGCGACCCGGAGGTGCTGGAGGCGCAGGTGCAGCGCATGCTGGCCGACCGCCGCTCGCGCGCGCTCGTCGACAATTTCGCCGAGCAGTGGCTCTACCTGCGCGACGTCGAGGCCAAGGAGCCGGACCCTGGCTTCTTCCCCGGCTTCGACGAGAACCTCCGGCAGGCGTTTCAGCGCGAGACCGAGCTGTTCATGGACAGCGTGCTGCGTGAGGACCGAAGCGTCAGCGAGTTGCTGACCGCCGACTACAGCTTCGTCAACGAGCGGCTCGCGAAGCACTACGGGATGCCCCACGTCTACGGCAGCCACTTCCGGCGCGTGTCGCTGGACGGCACCGCGCGGCGCGGGCTGCTGGGCCAGGGCGGCATCCTGACCCTTACCTCCTATGCGACGCGCACCTCGCCGGTGCTGCGCGGCAAGTGGATCCTGGAGAACCTGCTGGCGTCGCCGCCGCCCCCCCCGCCGCCGGACATCCCCGCCCTGGCGGAGACGACCGACGACGGCGCGGCGCTGTCGATGCGCGCCGCGATGGAGCGGCATCGGGCGAATCCGGCCTGCGCAAGCTGCCACGCCCAGATGGACCCACTCGGCTTCGCCCTCGAGAACTTCGACGCGGTCGGCCGCTGGCGCACACGCAGCGAGTCCAATGGGCCGATCGACGCGTCGGGCGTTCTACCCGACGGCATGTCGTTCGAGGGGCCGGACGGGATGCGGCAGGCGTTGCTGCGCGACCCGCAGCGGTTCGTCGCCACCGTGACCGAGAAGCTGCTGACCTACGCGCTCGGCCGCAACGTCGAGTCGTACGACATGCCGGCGGTCCGCGCCATCGTGCACGACGCGGCGCAGAACGACTTCCGGTTTTCGTCCATCGTCCTGGGCATCGTTCGGAGCACGCCGTTTCAGATGAGGATGTCGCAATCATGATCATCATGCAGAAAGCCCTGCCCCGGCGGACGTTCCTGCGCGGCGTCGGCGCCACGCTGGCCCTGCCGTTCCTCGACGCCATGGTGCCGGCCGCGTCATCGGCGGCGCGCGCGGTGTCGGCGCCGGCCCGCCGACTGGGATTCATCTACGTTCCGAACGGGGTCATCCAGGAGCGGTGGGTGCCGGCGCAGACCGGACGCGGATTCGACTTCTCACCGATTCTGAGCCCGCTCGAGCCGTTCCGGGACCAGGTGCTGGTCCTGAGCGGGCTGGCCCACCGGCAGGCCGACTCGTTCGGCGACGGCAACGGGGATCACCCGCGGGCGACCGCGGTCTGGTTGAGCGGTGTCCACGCCTGGGAGCGCCGCGGGCGCCAGGGGCCGACCGCCATCAAGCTGGGAACTACGGCGGATCAGATCGCGGCGCGCGAGTTCGGCAAGGAGACGCCGCTGCCGTCGCTCGAGCTGGCCCTGGAGCAGCCGACGGCCATCGCCTGCGACACCGGCGACTGCTTCTACTCGAACACGATCTCGTGGCGCAACGAGACCACCCCGCTCGACATGGAAGCGCATCCGCGCGTCGTCTTCGAGCGGCTGTTCGGAGAGGGCGGCAGCGCCGCCGACCGGCTTGCGGTGGTTCGGCAGACCGGAAGCATCCTCGACTCGGTGACCGCGGAAGTGGCGCGGCTGGGGGGAACGCTCGGCCCGAGCGACCGCAACAAGCTGGACGAGTATCTCGACGCGGTGCGCGACATCGAGCAGCGGGTCCAGCGCTCGGAGTCGCGGGGCGACGAGTCGTTCGTCGAGCTGCCGGAGCGGCCGGTGGACATCCCCGAGGAGTTCGAGGACCATGCGAAGCTGATGTTCGACCTGCAGGTGCTGGCGTTCCAGGCCGACGTCACGCGGGTGTTCACGCTCATGATGGCGCGCGAGGCGAGCCCGCGGCCGTACCCGCAGATCGGGGTGCCGGATCAGCACCACACGGTGTCGCATCACCGCAACGACCCCGAGTACATCGCCAAGAAGTCGAAGATCGACACGTATCACATCCAGGTGCTTTCCTATCTGCTCGGCAAGCTGCGCGAGACGCCGGACGGCGACGGCAACCTCCTGGATCACTCGATGATCGTCTACGGTGGCGGCATCGGGAACGGCAACCTCCACGAGCACACGAACCTGCCGTGTCTCGTGGCGGGCGGCGGCGGCGGACGTCTGCGCGGCGGGCGGCACCGCGCCTATGAGGCGGACACGCCGTATGCGAACCTGCTGTTGACGGTACTCGACAAGGCCGGCGTGCCGGCCGAGCAGCTCGGGGACAGCACGGGATTACTCAATACGGCGCCGCTCAGTCTGTGAGCGGCGTCACACTGCCGGCGCGCGGTGCGCCGACGAATGCTGGCGCACGGTGAGCCGGCGATTGAAAGGTATCGGCACGACTCATGTTGAAGAGCAACCGCGGCCGTCTGGCCGTCGCTATCTGCTTTGCACTGCTGGCCGCCGGCTGCGGCGACGACGACAGCCCGACGGCGCCGACCAACGTGGAGCCCGAGCCCGAGCCCGAGCCGATTACGCTCACCGGCACCTGGTCGGGAAGGGTCGAAGGGAATCTTGTCATTGGCGAGGCCATGGCGATGCTCACGCAGGACGGCGCTAACGTGACCGGCGACTGGTCGATGCAGATGCCCGCGGCACTTGTCGCTGTCGGCGCGCCGGCAGAAGTTGACCTCGAGGGGCCGGTGACGGGAACGGTTACGGACATGACCGCGGCGCTCTCGTTCGGCTTCCTCGAGGCGTTTGCAACCTATTTCGGCAGCAGCGAGTGCGCGATAGACGTGACGGTCACGTCCTTCGACCAGACCATGATGACGGCGGACTGGATGACCAACGCCTCGTGTCAGCCGCCAGCCGTCGATATGGGGACGCTGACCTTCATGCGTTAGGCAGTAATCGCAGACAGCGGACGGGCTGGGCTTCGACCGAGGTCCGGCCCGTCTACGCGCCTCCTCAGCCCTTCGCTTCCTTCCAGTTCCGGCCGATCCCGACGTCGACGGTCAGGGGGACCGACAGCTCGACCGCGGACTCCATCTTCGTTCGGACCAGCTCTGCGACATCCCGCGCGTGCGACTCGGGGGCCTCGAACAGCAGCTCGTCGTGGACGGTCAGGATCATCTGGGAATCCGAGTGTCTTCTTGCTTGTGCCCAGCCAGTCGTTCACTTTCCGGTGAGCAGGCCGGACAGGTCACAACCTGTGTTGATTTGCCTCTGTCAGGTTTTTCTTCGATCGGCTCGAGTCGGCCGTCCTGGAGATCCGCAATCTGAGTCTCGAATGCGTCGCGGGTAACGGCGTACATGCCGCCCCGCGCGCCCTCGAAGCAGCAGTTCCACGCTGCGAGCACCTGTCCGTACTGTAGTGCCGCGCGAACGCCGCGAGCGCCGGCGCGGCGCAGTCCTCTCTGTCCGTCGACCGCAGCCTTGGCGATGAAGCCGGCCGTGCACCAGTCGCCGGAGCCGCAGGCGTCGGCAAGCCGCGGCGCAGAAACGGCCTTGAGATGCATCCAGTCGGAAATACCGCGGCGGAGCCGATGGCGATAGCGCAGACCGCGTGCCCCAAGGGTCCTCACTTCCAGCAGCGACGCAGAGCCTTCGTCCATTGCTTCATGGAAGCCGGCAAGGCGATCGTCGGCGTACTTGACGACATGAGCGAGTGCGAGCCCCTCCGCCATGAGCTTGTCCGTGGCCCTGCCGGACGGTTCGAACACGACGACCGCGCCGCGAGCCGATGCTTCGGCGGCCAAGTCGAGGTTCGCACGCGACAGGCGATCGAGGAAGAATACCGACGCGTCCGCTAGCGCCGGTTTGATCCGCTCCACCGCGCTGACCGTAATCGCCCTGAAAGGCGGCAGCCACCCGCCGCAACGTGGGCAGGACCAGGAGAATCGGTGCCGGGGGCGTCCATCCCGTCCGCGTCGTATTTCCTGAACGACAATGGGTGT
Source organism: Vicinamibacterales bacterium (assembly GCA_965222905.1). Classification (GTDB taxonomy): domain Bacteria; phylum Acidobacteriota; class Vicinamibacteria; order Vicinamibacterales; family UBA8438; genus WTFV01. The sequence goes on from OZ244976.1 coordinate 1,854,304, forward strand.
GGGGGTGGTTGGAGCGCACGTGGCCCATTCGGAATGCACGCCCCAGCGCGCCATGTCCGCGCGGACGCGCTCGGAGGCCGCATCTCCACCCATCCGTGCGATCGGGTAGGCATCCCATCCGAGCCAGGCCAGAATGGAGAGCACGTTGCCGCACGTCCCACCCGCCCAACAGCGCACGGGTGTCTCGGGATCCACGCCGACGACCAGATCGAGGGCTATCAGCCCGGTCCCGAAGATCCGGGGCTGCGTGAAAGAGGTCATCGTGCCGTGTTCCCTTGCTTCGATCGCGCCGGTTGGGATCGGGAATAGACGTCGCCTTCCAGCCATATGTGCATGAGATTCGGCTGGTTGATTTCCACCGGCAGGTCTTGTCCGATTTCGTAGCCGATTGCCTCCACGTGTGCGACGGGCAGGTTACGCTCCACGGCTGCCATCAGCGCACCGAGAGCCATCACCTTGCTGCCGACCGGGGAAAGAACGAGCATCGAACCGCCCGTTTCCGCGAAGACCGGTCTGCGAAGGTCGTCCAGCCTGAGAATCGTGCGGTAGAGATCCAGGGGGTCTCCCTCGTCGGCGTAGACGATGTTGCTCGGGTCGACCGACCAGGTGTTTTCGATCTCGGTGAGGTACTCCTCTGCCAGCGCGTCGCCCAGACGAGAGTCGAGCGCGGGAAAGGGAAGAATCGGACATGTTTCGTGGGGTTCTACGAAGTCGTAAAGCCGTCCGAGCGTGGCGCGCCGCCCGGCGGCCAACTGTGGCAGCCACAGCTTCGCCGCGTCGTCCATGCCAGAGAGGGTCGAGCGACCCTTGAAGCCGTGCACGTAGCCGGGCGCGTCACTTGATATTGCGCGAATCTCGGCGTCCAGACGTGGGTCGTGAACGACGAATACATGCAGATTCGCGGTTCGCCCGCTACGCCGGGCACGTTCGACGAAATAACGGATGGCTGGGAAGCCCGTGCCCGTGGACAGCGCGCTGATGTCAACGATGATGTCGGTCACGCCCTCGAAATCCTGCCGCCTGAGGATGTCGATGACGTTGCGCCCGCCGACCACCGCACCGTCCGGTCCGAAGATCTCGATCTCGACCTGTTGGCCGTTGAGCGCAGCAAGGAGAACCTTCGTGTTCGCGGCTGCCTGATCCCATTGACTCCGCGGTGGATCGGGCCGAACTTCCCGGATGAACAGCGCGCGTATGGCCTTGGTGACGTTGCCGAGCCGGGTGGCGACGACCCGGGCCCGGGGATCGAAGCCGGCGCCCGCCACAAGGAAAGCGTTCCGATCGGTCCGCGCGAAATAGTGGTCGAGAAACCCGTCCACATCGCTACCACGGTGGGCGACACAAGGATCCCAGCGGCATTCGTGATCCATCTCAGCTACCGTTGATCAACCGCACCAGATCGTCAGTGCGACGCTCGAGAAAACCACCGCGCCGCAAGGTCAAGCCGTGGTGTAGCAGGAGCACGCCGCCGAGCTCGACCAGGCACCACATGCGCTTCTTGGTGCTGTAGTTCGGGACCAAAACCAGCGCGTTGTACGCGACACCGAACTGGAGTACCTGCGCCAAGTCCGGACGTGTCCCAGGAATGGCATCGAACTCGTCTTGCGGGATGCCGAAGGCGGTTGCTCCGCCGCCGAGTGAAGCATTGCCCTTGCGGCTCTTGGCCAGGCATTCGGCGGCGATGCCGTCGGCGAGCCGACGGACGAATTGAAATCGCGGAAAGTTCCACTCATCCAGTTCCGCAGCGAGCTGCAGAAACTGCTCGGCGTTTTCCGAACTCGCGTCGCACAGAGTGTCGATGCTGAAGAAGTAAGGCCGTTCGTACCGGTGCAGCAGATGGATGCGCGCCCCGTCCGCGACCCCGGCGTCGACCTTGAGTGGCCGACTGGGGTCTGCATCGTCCGGATTCTCACTGAACAGGTTGGGCTGCGGAATTCGCTTGGCGTAGCGCTCGAATAGCACGGATAGAATCCCGAGTCGCAGATCTTCGCCGTTTTCTCCGGTATTGGCGGCAAGATAGTCCTCGACTTCGTTCTCGAGTCCGCGGCGACGCTCCGTCGATATCCGGTACCGGCGCTGCAATGCATCGACGTGCCGTCTGAGCTGTTGGCACTTGCCTGCGGGGAGCGACTCGTCCGTCGAAGACAGCAGATCCCCGAGGCTGTGAAGACCGCGGCGGTTGAACACCTCCATCTGACGTAGATAGCGTCCTGCCATGTCCTTGGCCATTCTGCGGAATACCCGCCTCTGGTTGGCGCGCTCCTTGCCTTCCTGCATACGAATGACCTTCACCTCCCGAGAATTCTCGACCGCGCGATCCCCGGATTCATCCGCCTTCGCTGGTCCGTCCAGCAGCACGTCGCGCGGAGTGAGAGCGTCGAGCCGCGTCAGGACCCATCTCGATACCTTGAGCTCCCGCCGCGAGAGCCACCGGCGAAGCGCCATGAGCTGGTCGCGGTGAAGGGTGTGCGCATCATCGAAGACGACGAGTGGCTGAAGCGAAAGCACCGCGTCGTTCTGGGCAATTCGGAATGTCTCGATGACGTCGAACGGCCGGTAGGCGGCGACGGCGTCGGGCTCTACGTCGTCGAGGTCCGGTGGTATGAGGGAGGCTGAGATGTTGTAGATGTCGAGCTCGACCTTGCGAGCACGCTCGAGCAGCTCCGGCGCCCGCTTGCCCCCGATAGCCGTAAGTGCGGCGTCGGCCCCAACCCGCGGTGCGATGTCGACGTGATCGAGAGGCACGTCGGCAGCTTCGATGTTCCGAAGCCACGCGAGCACGGTGCGGGCTTGCAGCAGCGTGATCATCAGGTCGGTCTTGAATTTCTCAGGATAGGGAAGCTCCCAGAAATCCCGGTACTCGGCCTCGAGTGGAATCCGTCCACCGATGCGCGCCGGGCGCTCGTTCTCGATCGCTCCACAGCGCGTGAGCGTGTCGAGCAGCGGCTTGTGATTGGCCATGTTGCGATTGCGCAGCAGGGTCATCAGTGTCCGGAACTGGAACAGGCGGGCCAACGTCGTCTTTCCGCTGCCCGGTGTGCCGACTATGATCGCCAGACGGTCGTAGAGGCTTCCATCATGCGCCGGCTGCTGGAGAAAGGTGACGAGTGGTTCCGGAGTGACGATGGCGAGGAAAGCCTCGTCGTCCCGAAAGTACTCCGTAGCTCGTTTCTCGAAGGGATTCGCCATGGCCCAGCCCCTCAGACGTGTCGTTGGCGACGACGGAAGAGCGGGCGCATGGCTGGCGCATCAATGTCGCCGCGATTTGGGTGCGGCTCTTTTGCGTCGGCGGTCCAGAGGGGTCCAGGAGGGGCTGCGAGCGGCATGGCAAGAGCTACTTGACCCGGCGAAGGCGAGGTGAGGAGGGCGATGGGGGCGGCTCGCTGACCGGCGGTGCTATCCCGTCAGCGTAGCGCTGGGCGTGGTTCCGCTCGTACTCGCGCGCTTCGTGGAAGTCCCAGTACGCATCGAAGTCGCCGCTGGCCCGTAGCGCCCGCAGCTTCAGGACCGCCTCGGCGCCGACCAGCCGCCAGCGGGCTCCGGTCAACTCCATCCGGTCGCGGACCAGGTACCGGCACGCCCCTTCGATCACGCCGGTGGCGATGGGATAGCCCGCCGCGAGGTAGCGGTCGTAGTGCAGATACGGCGCGTACTTCTGCAGGTAGTCGGCGCACGTATCGACCGGCTTGCGGGTGTCGCTCGACAAGCCTGCGACGGTCGCCGCCCGCCGCATCGCCGCGGCCACCTTGCTGGACTTGCCCTCGAGAATGCTCTGCACGCGCGTCCAGGCCCAATGCGCCGCGTCGGGGCTCCCCTCGCGATGGAACACGTGCGCCGCCTTCCAGACGTACTCGACCACGTGAATGATGTCGAGGATCACCGTCACGTCGACGCCGTAGGCGGCGGCGCCCGCTTCGACGAGGGCGAGTTGCGTCTCGGCGCCGTCGACGAGCACGACCCAGCGCTTGACGCGCTCCGGGTCGTGGCGCTCGGCTTCCAGCATCGCCTCGGCGACCACCTCGGCCGGATCGTGTTCGAGGCTCGCCCAGACCCGTTTGGCCACCGGGCGAGGACGCACCGCCGCGGTCTTGGCCCGATTCTTGGCCTTGGCCGCCGGCTGTCGGGGCATCAGGCTCTGCAGGAAATCCTCCGGGCTGCGCACCAACGGCGCGACCGCGTAGACGGCGGCCACCGTCGCCATGCGTTTGGCGTGCTTCTTCTCGCCCGGCCGCAGGCGGTTGAACGGGGAGAGCTGCTCGCGTTGCCGCCGGCGCCTCTCGGCCGCCTTGCGCGTCGCCTCGCGCAGGTCCTCGTGATGCAGCACCACGCCCTTGCCGTCGAAGGTGAGCACCACAACCGACTCGTCAGCGACCGGCTCGCCCGCCGCCGCTCGGCGCGCCGCGTAGAAGGCGTCGAAGTCCTCAGCCGCGCGAGCGACCAACTGTTCCGCCTGACGCTTGGGCACATCGGCCCCGCTATGGCGAGACAGCTCGAACAGCGCTTCGTCGAACGACCGCGATGCGGCCGCTTCGGCCACCCGGCGGCGCACCTCGAGCGAGTAACGCTCAGCCGGCAGGTTCAGCGACGCATCGAGCGGATGCAGACTGTCGTGACCGTGCCGCGCGTAGCCCAGGCGCTCGACCGCCACCGTCCCGAAGGTCGTCTCCAACTGCCGGTCGTGCAGCCGCCGCTCCGAACGCTCGACGCCGTCGGCCCCCTCGACCGGACCCGCCGCCTCCCCCGGGCTGCGTTGGTCGAGGTGCCCTTGCAGGAGCTTGCGCATCAACTCCTGACCACGCCGGTTCAACTCCCGTTCGAGGTCGCTCTCACGCATCTGCAGGGCCTCGCGCGAAGAAAGGTAGGCTTTGGTCTCCGCGAAAGAAGCCTCCGCCGCCGCATAGGGCGCCGGGGCGGGTGGAGCGGTGCGGCGGAGAACAACTTGCATGGCTCAACGCTCCCGTAACCGCCAACCGCCGCTTGTCCAGGCCGCGCGCCAGCACCGCGCTGGCCAGGTTCTTCCTCAGTACGCATCCAGGCTCCGGCTACCCGCGGCGGCTGCGGACCGCCGCAACTGGAGCCAAGTGTCACCGTGCGCCGGTCGGCTCCCATCGGGTCGCGGACCAAATGCCGACAGGCCCTTCGATGAGCCGGCGACGAGCACCGCACGCCGCGTCGCCGCTGCCACGTGGATGATGTCGAGTACCACGGTGGCTTCCAGGGCGTACGCGGTGGTGCCCGCGAGGCGGTCGCGATGGTCACGCGGCGGCGCATCTCGACCAGGTAGCGCTCCGGCAGCAGGTTCAGCGCGGCATCGAGCCGATGCAAGCCGTCGTGACCGCGCCGCGCGCAGCCCAGACCCACAACCTGCATCGTGCCGGAGGCCGTTTCGGCGTGGCTTTCGTGCTCGCGCGGCTCCGAGCACTCGACACCGCTGGTGCCCTTGCCCTCGGCCGGACCAGCAGCCTCTTTCGGGCTGCGTTGGTCGCGATGTCCTTGCAGGAGCTTGCGCACCAACTCCTGGCCCCGCCGGTGCAGTTCCCGTTCGAGTTCGCTCTCGCTCATCCGCCGGGCTTCGCTGGACGAGAGGAAGGCTTTGGCATCCGCGAAGACAGCATCGGCCGCTGCGCACGGGGCTCGCCTCGGGGGATCGATGCACGGGACGCCGGTTCGGGGCACGTCGAATGTACGTCCCTGGAATCCTGTCGTCACAGCCATCGCAGGCCTGCCTCCCTTCCCACGGCACCGTACCAGAACGCCGCGCGAATGTCCAGAAGGGAGCGCGCCTGTCGGGGAGAAGACCGAAGGTGTTCGGCGCCGTGACGAGGCTCGGCTGGCTGCCGAAAAGACGCCGGTACGCGCTGGCCTGCTTGATGTCCCTCCCGAAATGGCCACTGGGGAGACGCATCCGCGGGCAAAAGAGCCCATGAATAGGGCGAAAAATCCTCTATGAAGAGCCGCACCCCGCGAATGTCCAGAAGGGAGCGCGCCTGAGGGGGACCGGCGCGTGCCGGCGTCGTGGTCGGGTCGGGCGGCGGCCCGAAAAGAGGCGGATGGGGCGCTCGCCGGACGCTGTCACCCCTCAAAACGCACTGAAGAGGGAGTGTCCTCGGACATAAACCCTTATGAATGAGCGAGATAGCAATCTATGAAAAAGAGCCGTACCCCCGCGATTTCCGCCTTCCGTTTCCGCCCAGAGCAGGGCGACGGCGTTGTTGGGAGTATTGTGTTCGAGCACGAGTGGGAGCGCGCAAGCTCCGTATCCCAGGCCAAGGTGCTCCACGCCGCCGATGTCGGTGTGCTTCGTTTGGATTGTCGGGTCGTAGTAGGTCTGGGTGAGTCTGATGAAGTCGTCGTGGCGCCCGGGAATCGCGTCGATCGGCAGTTCGTGCGGAAATACCATGCCGAAGGAAGAGTGTGGAATTCGGTTCCGGACTGTCTCCAAGCTGTTGGTTGCTTCGGAAAGACGCGTCCTGATCGCTTCGACGGCGGCCGATGACGCTACGTAGTGGTGGACGCCGAGCACCCAGTCGTCGGCGAACAACTCGTCGTTGCGAAGCGCTTCGTTGGCGATCTCCACCGAGTCACGAAAGCGAATCAGTTTGCCCTTCCACTTGTTTCTTTTTTTCGTCGAAGCGAAGAAGCGAGGTCCCCGTGCCTGTGAAGTCGTCGATCAGATAGACGAGGCGGAACCGCGCGCCCGGATCCTGCAGATCCTGCCGAAGATTGTCGAGGAGATCTTTCCATTTCTCGGTGTCGACCTGCGTACTGGAGACGAACTGTTCGTTGCTCAGTACACCCGAATACGCGCGGCGGATCGTGTCGATCCGCGCTCCGTCGCTCAAGCCCATGAACAGGGTCTGGCGGAGCAGGCGTTTCTCTCTTGCCCAGGCGTCCGGGTCTGCGAGCACCTGATAGCGTTGAATACCGCACTCGGCCGCCACCATGCTGACGAGCCGATCTCGGACGGTGCGCGGGTAGAACTGTTCGACGAGCCGTTGCATTTCACTGGAGCCGACGTAGACGAGAGTGCCGCGTACGAACGCGTAGGCTGTCTCCCGTTCCTCTGGATTTTCGAATTGTTGCAGCCAAGTCACCAGACTCTCTGCGAAACGCATCCCGGCGTGGAAGTCGTGATACCCGTCGTACTTGAGTCGCGCCATCAGCCGCAGCCACCGAAACTCGTCGCGGGCGCGGTCGTCGGACCAGTTCATGATCCGGCCAAGTACCTTGAGCGCAAGGTCCTGGTTCATTGCAGCGCCTCCGCAATGAACTTCATGCGGCCGTCCTGCACCTCGAGCGCGGAAAGATATTCCATCGTCACCGTCGGACCGCGCTGCCCCGGCTTGCCGAGATGCCAGCAGGTTGCGGGATCGACGTTGATTTCGTCGACCCCGAGTGCAAACGGCTCGCTGAGCAGTTCATGGTCGTTGCCCGGCCAACGTCCACGATCGCCGATGGCCAGGATGGGTTCATCGCCGACGGTCTCACGCAGTCGCCGGACGACGTTCAGCTTGGACACGCTCGCGGCTACGATATCGACCGAATGGCTGGAACTCATGACTGTCACGTCGTGAACGCCGGTCGTGAGGATTGCTTCGTGCGCTAGATCCCACAGCCGTTTCCCAGGCATGGCGCGAGTGGCTTCGAGTGTAATCTGAAATGGACGATCTTCCTGGCGCGCGCAGTTGGAAAGCGCTGGTTGACAGCGCAGGGCGTCGGCGAGTGGTTGAAGGGCGCCGCAAACGTGCCTGGACCCATTCGGAGCGCCGTCGTCGTCCAGCGACGTGATTTCCGCGCCGTTGTAGTAACCGACCAGAACGACAGGCCAGAGTACGCGCGGTAGGCGCTTCTGAAGGTCACGACGGACTGATGCGCCGCGGCCAGTCGCGATTCCAATGCGAGCGCCCGCTCCAGCAACGCGAATCAGTTCGGAGACCATTTCCGGGTCCGCAGGCTCGGACCGGCGGCGAACGTCGACGACCGTGCCGTCGTAGTCGAGAACGACTCCGCCGAAGCGGGCGTCGCACAAGCGGGTCAGAAAAGCGGTGAGCGCGTTGCGCCAATGACCGAGGTCGTCGAGGGCCGCGAGGTCACCCGGAGCGACGCGTGCTTTTCGGGCTATTGCCGCCGCCTTTCGCGCCGTGAGGCGCGGCAGTCGCGTGGTGCGGCGTGTGCGTGGAAGTCGCAGATTGTAGATCTTGCGGCCGAATTCTGGCACGCCGGGTCGTCCCGCGTCGATGCCTCGGGCGCGTCCAACCCATCCCGTGATCTTCAGCGCGGCCAGCAGCGACGCGAGTGCCACGGCGCTCGGTCCGCCGTCGAACAGGATTCGCGCTTGCGGAACATCCTTGGGGATCAGGTCGAGCGTGCGCTCGGCGATTGCACGATCTGCATCGGTAACGAAGGCGAGTACGGCACTGGTCTCGCCTCGCTTCGCCAGCCAGTGATGCCGGCCGTGAGCGAAGTTGCGGTAGTCGGCAAGTTGAAGGTGGCCGAGCGCGGCCTCCGTGAACTTGGACTCGAGATCGATCGCTCCAATCCGAGTGGACGGGCCATGAAGCACGAGGGTGGTGGAGCGCGTCCAGAGCGGTATCGTATCCGCCTCCCAGGATTGCAGAGCACCCGCGGTGTCCCGGAGCAGTCGTTTCAGGCAAGCGACTGCATCCGGCCAGTCGGCATCCGAACCGAACTCTGCAGCATAGGCGCGCGTGAGAAGTGCGGTGAAGCCGAGGAGCGAGTTCGTGGCGAGGAAGCCGTCCTTTCCCGCTGGCGGCGGGTAGAGCAGCAGGTCGACGAATGGATGCCGGCGGCAAAGCCTTGCCAGGGGGCTGGCCTCCCGGCCGCAGAGGACGCCGAGTTGGCGCGGTTCACGCAGGATCAGCATCTTTGCGGCCGACAGGATGTCGGCATTCCCGCCGCCCGCGCTCAACAGCCAGGTGGCGACGGTCGCATCCAGTAACTCGCCCACTGCTTCGAGGGGTGTGGCGACCGCGGCGAGATGGCCTGTGTACCGTTGGTGCAGGCTGGCCAGCGCATGGGCGCCGGTGAGGGAGCCGCCGGAACCAACGGCGCGGAGCGGCGAGAGGCCGGCGGTGCGGACGGCTCGGCGCAGAGGATCGAGGTCGGCCGTCGCCGCCCACTCGAACGTCGCGGCGAGCTTCGTCATCTCGCCCGCATATGACCGCGTCATGGTAGTCCAGATGCCCTTCCGCAACTCGCATGCGACCAAAGCAGCACCGGGAACACCGTCACCCGGCGAGCATCGCGTTCAGGCGTTGCTCCCACTCCTTTTCGCCCACCACCTCGAAGCGCATCACCTTGTTGCGCATGGCGGGCACGAACTCCGCCCAGTTCGTCTTTCTCGCGTGCTCCGAGCAGACGTCGAAGACGGAGCGCTTGTACTCGGTGTCCTCGGAACCGCCGAGGTGAACCCCCTTCGTTTCCACGACGAAGACGCGGTGGTACTCGTCGCCCACGTCGGGCTCGTCCGGCTTCAGCGTCAGGATGAAGTCCGCGTAGATGCGGCCCGGCTCCCAGCCCTGCACGTAGTAGTCCCTGCGCGCACGGTTCCGGTACCAGAAGAACAGCCGGGCCTGCGTGTCCAGATAGGTGGCCACCTTGTTCTCCAAGCCGTTCAGCTCCTCCTCGGTGAGCACGTCGAGGAGGTTGTGCTGGTAACGTCCGCCGTCCTCGCGGTTCGCCTGCCGCGCCCCGGGGGCTTCGATCCGCTGCGGCAGGCGATTGAACGTGAGGTCGTCGGCGACCACGACGAAACGCATCACGCCTGCCTCCAGCAACTCCGCGAACACCTGCCGCGACAGTCGGTCTCGCTCCTTCTCCAGTTGCTTGCGCAGCTCTTCGAGCACGAACAGGTAGTTGGCCGCCACCCGTTCGCGCGGATACCGCTTCAGGAGAGCGTCGAACACCCGCCGGGCCGCTTCCGCTCCGCGCCACGGATTTGGCATCGCGTCGAGCAGGTGTCCGGCGGCGAAGTAGTAGTCGATCCGATCCTCGCCGGTGTCCGCTCCCGCGGCCGCCGCGACGGCGGTCGCGCCGGACATTGTGTTCAGGGGGTGCACGTCCAGCCCCGCGCGCAACTCGACGTTCCGGCTGCCCGCGCCGAGCTCGACGTCGAACAGGGGCGACAGCTTGGTGTCGTCCCAGGGCACGCGGGACAGGATGTCCGTTTCGTAGTGCACCAGACGCCACTGCCGACCGTCCCTGATCATGAACGCGGGCAACACGAGGTCGGCGGCTGCCCGCCGGTAGCGTTCCCGCTGGCGTGAGATCAGCGGCGCGCCGGCCGGCACGCCGTCCTCGTCGGATGCGATCCGCCCCTCCAGGCCCTGCAGTCCCTCCAGGCCGAAGCCCTTGCGCACCTCGCTCAGCAAATCCGCGCCGCGCCGCCGAAAACAGAACACATAGCTCTCGTCCAGCGCGGCGACCCGCGTCTTCGCCGCGTACGGCTGGCGGAGGATGCGGCCCACCAGTTGCGTCAAAGCGCTACGGGACCCCGGATTCGTCAGGATCGCGAGGACGTAGGCAAACGAACAGTCCCAGCCTTCCTGCAACGCCTGCTTCGTGATGATGAACCGGATGGGACAATCGCGCGAGAGCAGGCCGCCGGCTTCGTCCGCCGCCTTCAACTCGTCCCGCCCGCTCGTCTTCACGGCGACCTGGTCGGCGCTGATTCGCGGATGGCGCAGCAGATAGTCGCGCACATCGTCGGCGTGAATCACGCCGGCCCGCCGTTGATCGCGGCCCGTGCGTTCCACCTGCACGAGGCAGATGGGACGGATGTAGACGCCGGAGTCGGCCTCGTGGTTCCGCGCCGCCTCCTCCAGCGCTTCGCGGCGCTCGATGGAGGCGAGCAAGGTATCCTGCCAGCTCGCTTGGGCCTTGTTCGTGATGTGCAGATCCAGCTTGATCATCTCCTCCGCATTCAGTTCGCGGCCGGAGATCTCCACCAGCACGTTGGCGCCCTTCGGCGGCGTCGCCGACAGCTCGACGATCATGCAGGGGTTGAAGCCCTCGAGCGTCGCCCTGGCGTTCGGGCTGTACGCCTTGTGACCCTCGTCCAGTACGATCAGCGGTCGCAGCAGGCGCAGCGCGTTGCCGAGCGACGTCTTGATCTGTCCGCCCCAGACGCCGCCCGACTGCTCGAAGGCGTCCAGGTTCGGTACGCGCGCGCGCAGGTCGCGGTGCGCGTCCGCGTCGTCGTCGGGAGGGAAGAAGCGGTCGAAGCCGCCGGCGTCGCGGAACATCCGCAACTGCTCTTTGGTCTCACGGTTCGCGGACGGCAGCATCAACAGCAGTACGCACAGCCGTTCCTCCACGTCCCGCCGGCCGAAGCCGCTCGTCTTCTCCAGCACCAGGGTCCGTCCGGCGGACGCCACGTCGAGTTGCTGCCGGTACGGATGATCGCGGTCGCGCAGCGCCCGCTGCGTCTGCGTGTAGATCTGCGCGCTCGGCACGATCCACAGCACGAGCCCGGTCTGCCGCCGGCGGTAACGGGTGTTGACGCAGTCGATCACCTTGATGGCGAGCAGGGTCTTGCCCCCTCCGGTGGGAACCTTGAGGCAGAACGACGGCAGCGGTTCCCGCAGGCCGTTCCGGCGCGACAGGTACGGGCGGCTCGGAGCCGTCTTCTCCCAGGCTCGACGCACCCAGTCGAAGTCGGGATCGATCTCGCGCACCTTCTCGGCCTTGTCGCGCCACTCCACGAGTCGCTCGACGAACTCGCCGACGCGATCCAGCACCCGCTTCTGGTACTCCTTGAGGATCATCGTTCCAGTCTGTCGACCGATTCGTAGATCTCGAACGGCAGTTGCTGGAACGTGATGCCACCGATGCAGCAGCGCCTTGAGCGCGAGGAGGTTGTCGCCCTCGACGATCAGGTTGTCGTGCAGGCTCGCCTTCGGGCTCAGCCCCCGGGCGCGGACCGGCGTCAGCTCGTGGAACGGCACGCCCAAGTGGAAGTTCTCCACGAACACGCGGCCCTTGAACCGCAGCGACGGCATGGTCAGATCGCTTCCGGCGTCGTGCGCAGCTTACCAGCAGACGGTTGCCGCGCGGGCGCACGCGGGTTCCGCGGCGGCGGTTCGCGCGTCACGGGTCGGGCCGGACCCGCAGGAAGCTGGCGAACCGCGGGATGCCGTTGCGCGTGAGGCCGAAGTACTTGTAGGTGACGGTTGCCCCGATCGGCGGCGGGCGTCGCCGTTCCTCGTCCGAGAAACCGGAGCCGAGCCGGAAGCGGCGTCCGTCCGGCGTTTCCACCAGCAGGGAGCCCAGCAGGCCGGCGTACTTCCCCCGGCCGGGCAGGTGCGCGACGACCACCGCCTCGGCGTCGTCGTGGCGCTTGAGCTTCAGCAGGTGGTTCGTCCGGCCGGCCCGGTAACGCGCGTTTCCGTCGTGCAGCATCAGCCCTTCGCCGCCGGCGGCCACGACACGGTCCAGGACCGCTATCAACTCTGCGTGATCCGCGACCCGGAACTGTTCGACGAGACCGATATGGGGAGACCGGCGGCCGGCGAACAGGTCCCGGAGACGCCGCAGTCGGCCGTTGAAGTCGGCGGGGTCCGCGGGCAGATCGAACACCATGAAGCGGACCCTGCGCCACGCGTCTTCATCAGGACGCGTTCGGCGCACGATGCCTGAGAGCATCTCGAAGGTGCCGCGGCCGGCCCACAATTCGCCGTCGAGCGGCACGTTCGGAAACCCCTCGACGAACCAGGGCGGCGCGTTGAAGCGGTTGCCGCGCCGGGAGTAGAGCGCCGCACCGTCCCACCGGGCGCGAACGCCGTCGAGCTTTTCGCTCACCCAGTAGCGCGTGACGTCGATGCCGCGGCGATAGACGCCGGCGAGAGTCAACCCCGGTTGCGGCGCGGCCGCGGCCGCGACCTGGGCGAGCACGATCAGCAGAGCGAAGAGTCGGAATCGGCCCATGATGCCCGTCTTGGAAAGCAATTGCCGTTCCAAGCGTCAGCCCTTCGCCTCTTTCCAGTTCCGGCCGATCCCGACGTCGACGGTCAGCCGTACCGACAGCTCGACGGCGGACTCCATCTTCTTTCGGACCAGATCTGCGACCTCCCGCGCGCGCGACTCGGGGGCCTCGAACAGCAGCTCGTCGTGGACGGTCAGGATCATCCGTGCGTCGGGCGGCAGGGCGGCGTGCACGTCGATCATCGCGCGCTTCAGGATGTCGGCCGCGCTGCCCTGAATGGGCATGTTCACCGCGACGCGCTCGGCCGCGCTCCGAAGCTGGCCGTTGCGGCTCGCGATGTCGGGCACGCGCCGCCGCCGGTCGAACATCGTGGTCACGACGCCGGTTTCGCGGGCCTTGTCGAGCGTCTTCTCCAGGTAGGCGCGGACGGCCGGGAAGCCCTCGAAGTAGGCGTCGATGAACGTCTGTGCGGCCTTGGGGGCGACGCCGATGTCCTTCGACAGGGTGAAGGCGGTCTTGCCGTAGAGCAGGGCATAGTTGACGATCTTGGCCCGCCGCCGCAGCTCGTGCGGGTCGAGTCCGCTGTCGGCTCCGAAGACCTTGAACGCCGTCTGAGCGTGGATGTCCTCGCCCCGCTCGAAGGCGCCGGTCAGGTTCGGGTCGCCGGAGAGGTGGGCCAGCACCCGCAGCTCGATCTGCGAGTAGTCGGCGGAGATCAGGACCGCCCCCGGCGGTGCGGTGAAGGCGCCGCGGATCTCGCGGCCGACGGCGGTCCGGATCGGGATGTTCTGCAGGTTCGGGTCGTGGCTGCTGAGCCGTCCGGTCGCCGCCACGGCCTGGGCGAACGACGTGTGCAGCCGCCCGGTCTCGCGATTGACGAGCTGCGGCAGCGCGTCGATGTAGGTCCCCTTGAGCTTCGCGAGGCTGCGCCACTCCAGCACCTTGCGTGGGAGATCGTGGACGAGGGCGAGCTCCTCGAGCACGTCCACCGACGTCGAGGCGGCCTTCGTCTTGCCGGTGCGCTTGCGGGACGGAAGCTGCAGCTTCTCGAAGAGGATGGTCGAGAGCTGGCGCGGCGAGTTGATATTGAAGGGCTCCCCGGCCAGCGCGTGGATGTCGTTCTGCAGTGCCGAGAGCTGCGCGTCCATTGCGACCGATTGTGCGGCCAGAGCTTCCGTGTCGAGCCGGACGCCGGCGCGCTCCAGGTCGGCGAGCACCGGCACGAGCGGCAGCTCGAGGTCGCGGTAGAGCGGCTCGAGCCCGTCGCGGTCGAGCTGCGCGTGGAGATGGTCCGCGACCTGCAGCGCCAGGTCGCTGCGCTCACTGGCGTAGTCGACCACTGCCTCCACCGGCAGGTCGGCGGGGTTCTGCGCCTTCGCGCCCTTGCCGAAGACCTCCTCCGGTGCGATCGCCTTGTAGCCGATCTTCTCCAGGGCGAGGTCGCCGAGGTCGTGGTCCGGCCGGGTGGCGTCGAGAAGATAGCTGGCGAGCAGCGTGTCGACGTCGAGTCCTGCCAGCGGGACGCCATGGCGGCCGAGGACGAGAGCGGCCTGCTTCAGGTCGTGGCCGGCCTTCGCCACGCCGGCGTCGGCAAGCGGTTTCGCCAGCGCGCCGAGCAACGCCTCGCGCCCCATGCCGGTGTCCGCTTCCAGCGTCCGGTGTCCGAGCGGCACGTAGCGGGCGTGACCGGGCCCGGCCGAGAGTGCGATGCCGACCAGATCGGCGCGTATCGCGTCCGACTCGCCGGCCACGACCGCGATGCCGACCCGCCCGGCACGCCCGACGGCGTCGAGCAGCTCGGCGAGCTCCGCCCCGGATCGCACCACGCCGTAGTCCTTCTCGACCGTCGTCGCCGTCGGCGCGTACTCGGCTACGAGGGTCCGGAAGCCCAGCGAGCTGAAGAGCGTGAAGCAGAGCTCGGGCGACGGGCCGCGGTATCTCAGCGTGTCCGGCTCGAACGGGACCGGCACGTCCGTCCGGATGGTGACCAGCTCGCGGCTCCTGCGCGCCTCATCCGCGTGCTGCTCGAGCGCCGTTCGTTGCCGCTTCTTCTTGACGTCCGCGGTGTGCTCCAGCAGCGCATCGAGGGAGCCGTGCGCCGCGATCAGCTCGCGGGCGCCCTTCTCGCCGATGCCGGGGACGCCCTTCACGTTGTCGACGGCGTCGCCCATCAGGGCCAGGACGTCGATCACCTGCTCGGGCCCGACGCCGAACTTTTCCCGTACGCCATCGGCGTCGTACCACGTGCCGGGGTCGCGCGGGTTGAAAACCGATACGCCGTCGCGGACGAGCTGGAAGAAGTCCTTGTCGCCGGTGACGATGGCCACCTCGAAGCCGGCAACGCGGGCCTGCGCGGCCAGCGTCCCGATGACGTCGTCCGCCTCGAACGTCGCTTGCGTCAGCACCGGCACGCCGAGGGCCTCGCACGCCTCGTGCACGTGCGGCACCTGCTCGCGCAGGTCGGGCGGCATCGGCGCCCGGTTCGCCTTGTAGTCGACCGCGAGCTCGTTCCGGAAGGTCGGTCCCCGGACGTCGAAGGCCGCGGCAATCAGGGCCGGCCGATGGTCGGCGATGAGCTTGCGCAGCATCGTGACGAAACCGAAGACGGCGTTCGTCGGCCGGCCGTCCGGCGCGCTCAGCCCCCGTATCGCGTGGAACGCACGGTACATCTGGGAGCTGCCGTCGATCAGGAAGACGGTGTTGCTGGCATCCATCGAGCGTGCGAGTGTACCACCCGGCCGGATCGCGGCCGGGCTCCCGTGCGTCGGCCGGGATTCCCGGCTGACGCCGCGGCGCCGGAGCTGGCCGGTTACGGCGTGGCGATATAGCCCCGCCGCGCCCGGACGCGAAGCCGCGAGTCCCGGATCTCGACCTCTATCTCGTGCCAGCGTCCGTCTGCGTGGCCCGGCGCCGGGTAGGCGAGGAAGTACTGCCGGCTGAGCTCGTCGGCGATCCCCGCGGTGGCGGCGTCGAGGTCGTCGGCGTCGCGGATGACCTCCGTCCGGCCGCCGCTGTCGTCGGTCAGGTCGCGCAGCGCGGACGCGTTGACCCGGTCGCCGGCGCCGAACACCGCTCCGCCCCCGGGCACACGGGTCGTCGGCGGGATCGGCAGGCGTCCCCTCCCGCCGCCGCCGGGAATCGGGAAGGGGATCCGCACCGGCGGGCGCGTCCGCGGCGCCGGCGGCCGGCCCCCGCCGTACCGCGACGGTCCCCGGCTGTCGATGCCGATGGCGTAGACCATGACCTCGGTCTCGCGAATCAAACGCTGCAGGTCGCGGACACGAATCTCGCTGTTGGTGTCGTTGCCGTCCGAGATGACGACCACCGCCTTCTTGCGGTGCCGGCCCTGTTCCGCCAGCACCACGGCGTCGGCCACCGCATCGTAGAGCGCGGTGCCCCCGCGGGGACGGATGCCGCCGAGGGCGCGGCTCACCCGTTCGGGGTCGTTGGTCCAGTCGTGCACGAGCCGCGGCTGGTAGTTGAACCGGTACAGGAAGAACTCGTCGTCCGGGCCGAGCAGGTCGAACAGGAAGCGGTCGAGGGCGTTCCGCGCGGCGGCCATCCGCTCGCCCTCCATGCTGCCGCTCGTGTCGAGCACGATGCCGAGGCTGACCGGTACGCGCTCGCGGCTGAAGTGGGTGAGGGTCTGCGGCACGCCGTCTTCGTAGACGAGGAAGTCGTCCTTGTCCAGACCGGACACGAAGCGACCGCGCCGGTCGGTCACGGTGGCGCTCACGTTGATCAGGTCGACGCCGGTGCGGAACCGGAACGCCGGACGGTCGGTGTCCTGGGCGGCGGCCGTTGCGGGCGCCATGACCGCGACGGCCAACAGGAGAGATGGAATCCGGATGCCGGCGCACGCGTGCTTCATGACGCATCTCCCACGGGGATCGGAGGTTGCACGGCCGAGCGGCGATCGATATGCGGAATCGTCGTTTCGTCCAGAAGGAAGCTGATCCGGTACCGGTTGATGCCGGCGGCCAGCAGGCGAATCGTGAACGGGGAGTCGGCGCCGGGCGGGAGAGAGGGAGTATCCACGGGTGTCCGGCGGGTGGCCACCAGCGTGCCGGCCGCATCGAATGCCATCGCGACGACCGACAGCCGCTCGGCGTCGACCGCCGCCGGGTTGCGAACCGACCCGCTGATGTCGAGAAACGGTCCCTCGGCCGCGTGCCGCAGCGCGATCAGATCGAGCGGCGGACGGGCATCGTCCAGTGGCTCGTTCGAATCACCGGCACCGGGTTCGGACAGCAGGAACACGGTTGCCACGACGGCGAGTACGACGCCCGCCGCTCCCGCGAGGGCGGCGAAGCGCCCCCAGCCAGCCGGCGTCGACGGCACGGGTGAAGAGAACAGCCCGCCGCTCCCGGCCCCGGGCTCGCTTGCGGCGCCATCGTCCGCCGCGGGCTCCGGCTCGAACGGTCCCGGCACATCGCTCGCGGACCATCCCTCGCCGCTTCTCAGCTCGGCTGCGAGCGCCGCCAGCCGCGCGGCCGACCGCCGCCGCTCTTCCTGCACGAGCCGCCACGTCACCACGCCCATGGCGATGGCCAGGAACAGAGACAGCAGGGTCACGGCGATCAGCGTCATCTCGACCATCGTCTCCTCATCGCAGCCTGAACTCCATCGCCACTTCGACGACGACGTCGACCGTGACACCCTGCCTCCGGGCCGGATGGAAACGCCACTGGCGCATCGCGGCCACCGCGGTCTCGTCGAGCCCGTGACCGAGGCTGCGGACGACTTGGACTTCGCCCACCTCGCCGCTCGCGAGGACCACGACCTCCAGAACGACGTCGCCTTCGACTTCACCCCGCAGCGCGTCCGCGGTATAGACCGGCTTGACCTCGAGCTGGATAGCCGGCGGTGAAATGCCGCTTCCCACGCGGTAGGGCCCTCCGCCCGCGCCGCCGCCCGCGCCGGGGCCGACCCCGGCTCCCGAACCCGGGCCGACGCCGCGCCCGGCTCCCGCGCCGACGCCGCCGTCCCGGCCGGGGCCGCTCGATGGCGCTCCGGTCGTGGTCGGAGCCGGTGGGGGCTCGAGCAGGCCGCGGAGATCCCGGCGGTCGGCGCGCATCGCCATCAACGGCGCCACGATGCGCGGCAGCGCGTCGCGCTCCAGCGGCTCGGGAGGACGCGGTTCCTCGACCGGTTCCACGACGGCCGGTTCTTCGCGCGGTGGAACGGGACTGCTGGTGCGGCTCTCGCCGCGCCGCTCCGCACGCGGCGGCGGCAGCGGCTGCCGCAGTCCTCCTCCGCCCCCACCTCCGCCGTGTCCGGGCTCGGCCACGAACACCAGGCGCGAGAGGGCGGGATCGCCGGTATCCGGCGCGTCGTCGGAGGCCGTCGTCATCTGCACCGCGGTCAGCATGACCAGGAGCGGGATGACCATGCCGTGGGCCAGGGTCGACATCGCGACCGAGACGGCGCCGGACGGCGAGTCTTCGAGGTCCCGGTCGAGGAGGGCGCCGCCGAAGACGGGACGGGTCGTGGGGGCCGGCCCGCGCCGCAGGCGCCGTGCAATGCGTACCGCCTCCCGTTCGGCGACGAACACGCCGTCCAGGGTCGCTGTCTCGCCCGCTGCCATCAGGCGCCGGACCACGCGTCCGTCGACGCCGGCCGCATGCGCGACCTCGTCCGCCGAATAGACCTCAGGCGCGCGGAGCGCCGAACGCGTGGTCTGGCCGGGTTGGTGTACGGACATCTCCGCTCACCCTATTTCGTCCCCTCGAAGAAGCTCTTGCCCTCCTGTTCGGCGAGGAGGCGCACGGCCCGGAATCCCTCCGCCTCGAGCGCGCCGGCGGCCCCGCCGTTCAACAGGTAGGTCCGGTCGAGTGCCCGCTGCGAGAAGAGGCCGCCGATGCCTCCCCGCTGGGCCGCCTCGATCACGACGCAACGCCCGTTCGGCCTCAGCACCTTGAGCACCTGCTGGAGACACAGGACCCGTTCGTTCATGCGCAGGCTCCCGATCAGGTCGGGCGCCACGACCACGTCGAGCGACTCGGCATCGCAGGGCAGCGCGCCGAGCCGGGCCGTCCTGGCCTCCACCAGCACCCCGGCGCGCTCCGCCGCGCGCCGCACCCGGTCGCACTCGGCGTCCGTCTCCGCCACGACGCCGGCTTCGCCGCTGATCCCGACCACCTTGGCGAGCTCCGCGATCAGTCGATCGTCACGGCCGCCGAGCTGCAGCACCGACGCGCCGAGCTTGAGACCGACCATCGACACTTCGAGGTCGCGTGGACCTCCGCTCTTTCTCAGCTTGAACACTGGCCTCGTCCCATCCGCGCCCGGCGCCTGTACCGCGCCGGGATTCTCAGGTCGGCTTCTCGATCCGCGGAAGCGGCCGGCGGGAAGCCAAGGCTCAAAACACCATGATATAGTGTCCGCCTGTGCAAGGCTCCCGTCAGATCGCTCCGGCCACGGGGCGCCTTGGAATTCTGCTCGCCGGTCTCGGCGCCGTCAGCACGACTCTCATCGCCGGTGTCCACGCCATCCGCAAGGGACTCGCCGCGCCGACCGGGTCGCTCACGCAGATGGGCACGATCCGGCTCGGCAAGCGGACCGAGGGGCGCTCGCCCCTGATCAAGGACTTCGTCCCGCTCGCCACCCTCGACGATCTCGTTTTCGGCGGCTGGGACATCTTCGAGGACAACTGCTACGAGGCGGCGAGCAACGCCGCGGTGCTGCGGGGCGGGCTGCTCGATGAGGTCCGCCCCGAGCTCGAGGCGGTACAGCCCTGGCCCGCGGTCTTCGATCAGGCCTACGTCAAGAGGCTCGACGGCCCGAACGTGAAGACCGGCTCCAGCAAGCGCGATCTCGCCGAGCAGCTCCGGGCCGACGTCCGCCGGTTCCGGGACACGCAGGGGGTGGAGCGGCTGGTGCTCGTCTGGTGCGGCAGCACCGAGGTGTACATGGAGGAGGCGCCGGTCCACCAGTCGCTCGACGCGTTCGAGCGTGGTCTCGAGGCGTCCGACCCGGCCATCCCGTCGAGCATGATCTACGCTTACGCCGCTCTCAAGGAAGGGATTCCCTACGCCAATGCGGCGCCGAACCTGAGCGCCGACGTGCCCGCGCTCGAGGCGTTGGCCCTGCAGACCGGATCGCCGCTCGCGGGAAAGGACCTCAAGACCGGCCAGACGTTGATGAAGACGATGGTCGCCCCCGGACTGAAGGCGCGCCTGCTGGGAGTGTCCGGCTGGTACTCCACCAACATCCTGGGGAACCGCGACGGCGAGGTGCTCGACGATCCGGAGTCGTTCAAGACGAAGGAGGAGAGCAAGAAGTCGGTGCTCGATCACATCCTGCAGCCGGAGCTCTATCCGACGCTCTATGGCGACCTGCACCACGTGGTCCGCATCAACTACTACCCGCCGCGCGGCGACAACAAGGAAGGCTGGGACAACATCGATCTGGTCGGGTGGCTCGACTACCCGATGCAGCTCAAGATCAACTTCCTCTGCCGGGACAGCATTCTGGCGGCGCCCATCGTGCTCGACGTGGCCCTGCTCCTCGATCTCGCGTCGCGGGCCGGCATGAGCGGCATCCAGGAATGGCTCTCCTTCTACTTCAAGAGCCCCATTCACCGCCGCGACCTCTATCCGGAGCACGACCTGTTCATCCAGTTGATGAAGCTGAAGAACACGCTGCGTCACCTGCGGGGCGAGGAGCTGATCACCCACCTCGGCCTGGAGTACTACGATTGACCCGCCTGCAGGCGGTGCTGGTCGGCGGCGCGTTCAAC
The DNA here is from genome assembly GCA_965222905.1 of Vicinamibacterales bacterium. GTDB lineage: Bacteria > Acidobacteriota > Vicinamibacteria > Vicinamibacterales > UBA8438 > WTFV01. Next base: position 1,874,988 of record OZ244976.1, read on the forward strand.
GGCGTGCTGTCGGCCCTGCCCATCATCGAGTTGGGTAACTGCTGCTGCCTGTGGGTGCTCGGCGGGGGAGTCATAACCACTTGGCTGCTGCAGCGGGAGCAGCCCGAGCCCCTCGATCTGGGTGAAGGGGCTCTCGCCGGTCTGCTTGCCGGGGTAGTCGGGGCCGTCGTCTTCGCCGTGGTGTCGGTGCCGGTCCAGATGGTGATGGGATCGCTGGGCATGTTCGACGTCGGCGCTCTCGACGTGCCGCCGGAGGTACGCGAGCTCATCGAGGCGTTGTCGTCGAGCGTCGCGTTGAGAGTCCTCATCGGGTTCGTCACGATGCTGATCGTCAGCGCGATCTTTTCGACGCTGGGCGGTCTGCTCGGGGCGTTCTTCTTCCGGAAAGCGGTCCCGCCCGCGGCGCCCGGAGGCACGGAAATCGTGCCGCCGCCGCCGCCGTACGTCTGACGACGGCTGCCGGCGGCGAACGGCCGAGGGAACCGGACGGCCCTGCCGTGCGTCAGTGCCAATAGCGTGCTCCCGGGCCGGGAGCGCCGTACACGGATATCCGAACCGATGCCGTTGATCCACACCCGCGATCTCTGGAAGACCTACCGGATGGGGACCGAGTCGGTCCATGCCCTGCGCGGTGTATCGGTAGACATCGAGCGCGGCGAGTTCGTCGCCATCATGGGACCCTCCGGGTCCGGCAAGTCGACGCTGATGAACCTCATCGGCTGTCTCGATACGCCCACGCGCGGCGAGTACCTGCTGAACGGCAAGGACGTCAGCCGGATGAACGACGACGACCTCGCGCGCATCCGGAACCAGGAGATCGGGTTCGTTTTCCAGACCTTCAACCTGCTGCCGCGGGCATCCGCGCTGCACAACGTCGAGCTGCCCCTGATCTATGCGGGTGTGCCGGCGGCGGTCCGCCGCGAGCGGGCGACCGCGGCGCTGAGCCTGGTCGAGCTCGACGATCGGATGAGCCACCGGCCGAACGAACTCTCCGGCGGCCAACGCCAGCGGGTGGCGATTGCCCGCGCGCTGGTGAACAGTCCTTCCCTCGTGCTGGCGGACGAACCTACGGGCAACCTCGACTCCAAGACCGGCATCGAGATCATGGCAGTCCTCGAAGGACTGCACCGCGGGGGCAATACGATCTTGCTGATCACCCACGAGCCGGACGTGGCCCGGCACGCCCGCCGGGTCATTCAGATCAAGGATGGGGCGATAGCGCTGGACGACGCGACGACGGCGCGGGCCGCGGTGTCCGAAGCGGCGCTCGCGTGAGCGGCCCGGCGGGGTGGCGGACACCCGACTCGCCACGCCGGAGGCAGGAGCCTGTAGTGCCGACTGCTAGTCGGCGGCCTGGTACTCGCCGCAGACGCCGCGCAGCGTATCCGCAATCTCTCCCACGGTCGCCAGTGCCTCGACGGCCGCGATGATCGGCGGAACCAGGTTCGTCCCGTCCTGCGCCGCCCGCTCGACCGTGGCGAGGGCGGTCCGTTGCGCCTCCCGATCGCGGCCGGCGCGCAGCGCGGCGACACGCCCCGCCTGGTCCGCTTCGATTTGCGGATCGATACGGTGGGTCTCGATCTGCGCCGTCTCCTCGGCGGCGAAGCGGTTGACGCCGATCACGATCGCGTCACCGGCGTCGACCGCCTGCTGCGCGCGGTAGGCGGCTTCCTGGATCTCCGCCTGGATGAAGCCGGACTCGATGGCGGCCAGCACGCCGCCCCGCGCGTCGATGCGCTCGAGCAGCGACAGCGCCTCGGCTTCGAGACGGTCGGTGAGCGCCTCGATCGTCCATGCGCCCCCGACGGGGTCGACCGTATCGGTCACGCCGGTCTCGGCCGCGACGATCTGCTGCGTACGCAACGCAATTTGCGCGGCCTCTTCGGTCGGCAGCCCGAGCGCCTCGTCGCGCCCGTTGCAGTGGAGCGACTGCGTGCCGCCGAGCACCGCGGCCAGGGCCTGCAGGGCCACGCGCACGATGTTGTTCTCCGGCTGCTGCGCGGTCAGCGTGCTGCCGGCCGTCTGTGTGTGGAACCGGAGCTGCTGCGCGCGCGGCGCGGTGGCGCCGAAGCGATCGCGCATCAGCGTGGCCCAGAGCCGGCGGGCGGCGCGGAACTTGGCGATCTCTTCGAGGAAGTCGTTGTGCGCGTTGAAGAAGAACGAGAGACGGCTGCCGAACGAATCCACGTCGAGCCCGCGGTCGACTGCCGCCTGCACGTATGCGAGTGCGTGGGCGAACGTGAACGCGATCTCCTGCGCCGCCGTCGATCCTGCTTCGCGGATGTGGTAGCCGCTGATGGAGATCGGGTGCCAGCGCGGGAGCTCCTGCTCGCAGAAGGCGACCACGTCGGTGACGACGCGGAGCGAGGCCCGCGGCGGGTAGATGTAGGTGCCGCGCGCCACGTACTCCTTCAGGATGTCGTTCTGCACGGTGCCCGCCAGCCCGCGCGGATCGATGCCCTGGCGCTTGCCCGCGGCGACGTACAGCGCGAGCAGGATGATGGCGGTCGCGTTGATCGTCATCGAGGTCGACACGCGGTCGAGGGGGATGCCGTCGAAGAGCCGCGACATGTCCTCGAGCGAGTCGATGGCAACGCCCACGCGGCCCACCTCTCCGGCCGCGAGCGGGTGGTCGGAGTCGTAACCGATCTGCGTGGGCAGGTCGAAGGCTACGCTCAGACCGGTCACGCCCTGAGCGAGCAGGTAGCGATAGCGGCGGTTCGACTCCGCCGCCGTGCCGAAGCCGGCGTACTGTCGCATCGTCCAGAGCCGGCCACGGTACATCGTCGGGTGGATGCCCCGCGTGAACGGGAAGCTGCCGGGCGCGCCGAGCCGCTCGGGGCCCCTGCCGGCGTCCGGATTCGGGCGATCGACATGGGAACGCATTCAGGGGGATTCTACCAGTGCCGGGCGGGGTGGTTTCTTCGTTTGCGTCCGGCTACAGGATGTAGTGGGTTCGCAAGGCAAAACCTCCATATGCCGTGGTTCGAAGATTGACACGGCGTCCGGCCGCGTCTAGAATCGCTGCGATCGCCTCTACTTTCCATGCCGCTGGTGGTCCTCATCCGGCTGGTTTCCCGTTCCAGGAGAGCTTTCGGCGGCGGTACCCCGCGCATGGCCGGTCCGTGCGGCGAGGAGGTAGCAGCATGAACGACGTCGTGAACCGTCTCGCGCGCGAGCTCGCCGAGGCCATCGGCGCCGCGGTGGCCCAGGACCCTGGGGTCGAGGCGTGCCGCGAGAGAGCCCGCGCGGCGGGGTACGAGATGCGCGTGTCGCTGGAGACCGAGATTGGGTTCGGCAGCCGCGACGGCTCGTCCGCCGCCCGTGAGACCGGTCCTGTCGGGGCGGACGAGGACGACCACCTGCCCAACGGGATGACCCCGAAAGATCGCCGGTTTCTGCGCGCGCTGCGGATCGCCGCCGGCGAGAGCGACCAGGCCGGTCAGGCCGGCGGTTGATCGGCCGCGCCGGGCACGGGAAGTCAGTCCGTCCAGGTCCGGAGGTCGCGGCCGGTCATCTCGCGCGGTACGCCGACGCCCGCGATGGTCAGCAGCGTGGGAGCCACGTCCCGCAAGGATCCGTCCCGAAGCACGTGGCGCGCCCCGGAGAGTTCCTTGTCGATGAGCAGCACCGGCACCGGGTTGCTGGTGTGCGCCGTGTGCGGCCCCTTCCGTTCCCCATCCCACATCTGTTCGGCGTTGCCGTGATCGGCCGTCACGATCATCGTGCCGCCGGCCCCGGTGACCGCGCCGACGATGCGGGCCAGGCAGCGGTCGAGGGTCGAGACGGCGCGGGCCGCGGCGTCCAGATTGCCGGTATGCCCCACCATGTCGGCGTTGGCGAAGTTGCAGACGATCACGTCGTGTCGGCCGTGCTCGACGTCGTCGACGAGCGTGTCCGTGATGCCGGCCGCGCTCATCTCCGGCTGCAGGTCGTACGTCGGCACCCTGGGTGACGGGATCAGGATGCGTTCCTCGCCGGCGTACGCGCGTTCCTCGCCGCTGTTGAAGAAGTAGGTGACGTGGGCGTACTTCTCCGTCTCGGCCAGCCGCAGGTTGGTCCGGCCGGCGGCCGCCAGGACCTCGGCCACGTTGCCCGAGAAGGAAGGCGGATCGAAGGCGATGGGCAGGCCGTACGTCGCGTCGTACTCGGTCATCGTCGTGACCGCGAGCGCCGGGCGTCGCGGCCGCTCGAACCCATCGAAGGCGGCCTCGTCGAACGCGAGGGCCTGCGTCAACTGCCGTGCCCGGTCCGCACGGAAGTTGAAGAAGACCACGGAGGCACCGTCGTGCAGGGAACCGATCGGCTGTCCGCCGCCGTCCACCACTACGCCCGGGGTCATGAACTCGTCGGTGGTGCCCGCGACGTAGGCGTCCTGGATGAGCGTGGCGGCGTCCGGGGCGGTGCGGCCGATGCCCTCGGTCAGCGCCGCGTACCCGCGACGGGTCCGATCCCAGCGCCGGTCGCGGTCCATCGCGTAGTAGCGGCCGATCACGGTCGCGATCCGTCCCACTCCCGCGTCCGCCAGCGTACGCTCGACCGCCGCCACGTCGTCGGCCGCCGCGGTGGGCGCGGTGTCGCGTCCGTCGGTGAGCGCGTGGATGAAGAGCCGCTCCACGCGTTGGCGCCGCGCCAGCTCGACGAGCGCCACCAGGTGCCGGAGGTGGCTGTGCACGCCACCCTGCGAAACCAGACCCACGAGGTGCAGGGCATGCCTGTCGCTGGCGCAGCGGCTCATGGCGGCGACGAGCTGCGGGTTCGCGAAGAACTCGCCCTCCCGGATGCTCTGGTCGATTCGCGAGAGGTCCTGATAGATCACGCGGCCGGCGCCGAGGTTCATGTGACCGACCTCGGAGTTGCCCATCTGTCCCGCCGGCAGGCCCACCGCCTCGCCGCTCGTCACGAGCGACGCATGCGGAAAGCGTTCCAGGAGCTCGGAATACGTTGGAGTGCTGCCGAGGGCGATCGCATTGTGACGGCGCTCCGGGCTGATGCCCCAGCCGTCGAGGACGACGAGGACGACGACCGGGCGGCGGGAGTCGAGCATGGCGGCGGCGTCGGAAAAACGGGATGATAGCATGCCGCACGATTGACGACGGGGCGCGTAACTGCTTTGATGTCAATGCCTTGAGGCGCATCCCGCGGTTTGACTTGAGCGCCGGCGGTCGCATATGATGGGCAGGTTAACCCTGAGTTCATCCGGCAGGAGATCAAGATCCCATGCATGACCTTGCCCGGCGCACGAGAGTCCTGACCGCGTGTGTCGCCGTCGCACTGCTTGCCGTCTCGCCCGCAGCCGCCCAGGACGACCTGGAGGACTGGCAGCGAGCGGAGTTGCGTTCGATGCTCGAAGCCATTGAGGCCGCGCTCGACGGCCGGCTCGTTCCGAGCGGCGATCCGTTCGAGTTTCGGGCGGACTTTCTGAAAGGTACCGACGGCAACGCCTACGTGCCGTTCACCTTGTCGATCGATCCGGACAGGGTCGACACGCCGACGCTCTCGATGTACCTGTACGTCGTCGAGCCGGGGGACGACAATCCGATCTTCGAGGATGCCTACTTCGCGGACGTGGCGTCCGGCGGCGACGAGCCGATTCGCCTCAGCCGGGCGTTCGCGGCTCCCGGTGGCGCGTACGACGTCTACATCGTGCTTCGGGAAAGCTCCCGCGATCTGGCCCCGGAGAGCGATCCTCCCGGCGATCGGGATCGCGCGCAGATCGACGAGTACTGCGGCGGCCTGTTTCCGAATGACCTCGGCAGTCGCGTCGCGTGCCAGGAGCAGGAGTATCTGGCGTATCGCCTGCAGCGCCGTCCGCGCCTCAGCTTCGACGCGAGCGAGGAGAGCGCGGCGATGATGATGCTGCGGTCTCGCGTCGACGTGCCGGACCTGTGGAACGGACGGCTCCAGTTGAGCTCGGTCATCGTGCCCGAGGTGGTCGAGCCGATGGCGGCGCCGCTCACCCCGGAACAGCAGATCCTCAGTCCGTACAGCCTCGGCACCACCCGCATAGTCCCGAAGCTCGACCAGGACTTCGGCAAGCAGGCGGAGTTGTCGCTGATCTTCCTCGTCTACAACCCGGGGCTGGCCGACCAATCGAAGCCGGACATCACCATCGAGTACACCTTTCATCAGCGGGCGGATGGACGCGAGGAGTACTTCAACCGGACGAACCCGCAGGCGTTCAACGGCCAGACGCTGCCGCCCGGCTTCGACGTGACGCTCGGCCACCAGATCGTGGCGGGGCAGACCGTGCCGCTGTCGCTCTTTCCGGCCGGGGACTACCGGCTGGAGATCAAGGTCACCGACAACACGAACTCGACGGAGCTTATCGAGAACGTGATGTTCACCGTGCTGGAAACCTAGGGAGGCGCGGGCGCGACCCGTCCGCCCCCGGGGGGCGGACGGGTCGCGCCGCGAACAAACATGGCCCGCATGTTCCTCGTCGTCGCCGGTGTCGTTCTGCTGCTCGGGTCCGCGGCCCCGCTGGATGCGGTCGGTGAGGAGCAGCGAGGCTCGCCGCAACCGGTGCCGGAGGGCCCCGCGGCCGCCACGGGCGAGCTTGCCGGCGTGGTCACCGCGGCGGACGGGACCTCCGCCGGCGACGTCCTTGTTTCCCTGTCCGGCCCGGGAGGCTCGTCACTTGCCGTTTCGGATTCGGCGGGACGGTTCCGGTTCGACGCGCTCCCGGTGGGTCGCTACCTGATTCGGACGCACGCGACCGGCGGCGACCGACGCTTCGTGCAGGTAGCGCCGGGCGAAGCGCTGTTGGAGCCATTGGTGCTCGGCGGATCCACGGAGTCGAGCGGGGAGCTTCAGCTCGCGGGCGGCGCACTCCAGTTCGGCAATGTTCCGCTCGCGCGCATTCCTGCCGACGACGAGACCGTGCCGCCCCGCGGGGAGCCGGGGGATGCAGCCGCAGGCGTCGCGCCGACGCCTGACGAATCGGATTCCGACCCGCGGACGGCGGCCGGCGCGCTGCAGCAGGGCGCCAAGATGTGGCGGCTCCACCGCGCGCGGCGCAGCGTGCTCAAGGACCGCATGACCGGGGGGGCTCTTGTGCAACCGGGCGGGGCGCGAGCTCCCGGTTCCAGCGAAGGTCGCAGCATCGCCGAGCGGTGGGCGGCGGCCGGCCACGCCGCGCTGCAGCGTCCGCTGGCGGGACTGCCGGGATTGCCGATCTCGGGTGAGGTGCAGCTCCTGACGCGGGCGACGCTGACCGGACCCGACTTCTTCTGGCCTTCCGATACCTGGCCGGGGCAGGTGGCCTACGTGTCCGTGGCGCCGTCGGGCGCTGGCGACTGGGCGCTTCGGGGAACCGTCGACATGACGACCGGCGAGACTTCGTCGTGGGCGGTCGCCGGCTGGTACGCCGCGGAGCCCAGCAACGATCACGACTTGCAGGTTGCGATCTCGTACAGCCGGCAGGCGCACGCGGCCGCCGCCGACCTGCGGATCGACGGCCCCGGACCGGTCGATGCGGGCGTGCCCAGCCGTGAGGTCGGCCGGATCGATGCAGTGGACACGTGGACCGTTTCTCCCGCCCTCGAGGTCGGCTACGGTGCGGAGCTCGCACGATACGGGTACCTGCAGGACGGCCGGCTCCTGAGCCCGCGGGCGAGCGTCACGATGACCCCCGTCGACGGGACGAGGCTGCGCGCCGGCCTGTCACGGAACGTGACCGCCCCGGGCGGAGAGCAGTTCCTGCCGCCGGTCGACGGCTTATGGCTCCCGCCGGAAAGGACCTACTCGTCGCTCTCCGGTGTGGAGGATCTGCACGCGGAACAGGTCCGGCACGTCGAGGCAGGCATCGAGCACGACCTCGGGGAACGCTCCGTCATCGGCGTGCGCCGTTTCAGCCAGACCGTCGACGGCCAGCTCATGGCGATGTTCGCGCCCGGTGTCCATGCGCCGCTCGGAACCTTGCCGGCGTCCGGTGGGCACTACTATCTGACTGCCGCCGGCGGCGTCGAGGTGGACGGCTGGGGAGTGACCTTCAGTCACGAGATGGAGGATCGGTTGCGCGGCGCGGTCGACTACCGCGTAGTGCGCTCGGAATGGACTCCACCGGGAGCCCGGAACATGGCGGAGCCCACGGCGGAGTGGTTCCGAACCGGCAAGGAGCAATTCCACGACGTGACGGCGACGCTGGAGGCCGAGATTCCCGAGACCTCCACCCGGATAGCCGCGCGGTGCCGCGTCGGCACGGGGTTCTCACGTCCCGTCCACGACGGCGCGACCTCCGGTCTCGACGCCCGTTTCGACGTACAGGTCACTCAGACGCTGCCCTTCGCGCCGTTCGAGGGAAGCAGTTGGGAATTGCTGGTGGCCTTGCGCAGCCTCTTCCACGAGCAGACCCTGGGCGCATCGGTCTATGACGAGTTGCTGGTCGTCGATCCGCCGCGGCAACTCGTCGGCGGTCTGGTCGTCCGCTTCTAGGAGTCTGCGCCGTAGAAACGGGGCAGACTTCCAGGCAGGCCCGGTTGGGCGGAAATCGGAGCCACAGGCGACGGTTTTCGGGCTAGGAGCTTGCGCCGCAGAGCGCGACATGATCCAGAGTATTGGATCGCAGCCTCCATTTTCTTGCATCCATCGTGATGCCACATGGGCCGGACATCTATACGGGGCTTGCGCCGGCGTCGTGAGGGCATGTATGGCGCATGGTTTGCATGTATCGATTCCGGCCTGTCATGACGTTGGCTGAACGAGAGGCGAGTTTTCGCCGCTATCTGGCCGAGTGGGGTCGGGCTCTGCTGGCCGTCGGCGTCGTCGCGGCGTTGCTGTGTCTGGCGGTTGCCAACGCGGTCGTACGCGCCGGCGGCGGGGGCGTGGAGGACGGTGTCTTCTGGAGGGACAGCGCGGGCGGCCTGGTTGCCTCGACGGTAGCGCCGAACTCGCCGGCGGCGCTGGCGGGGATCGAGGCGGGCGACGTGCTCCTGGCCGTTCGGGGCGAGCCGATCGAGCGCCACGGCGACCTGTTGCGCCTGCTGAGCGACGTCGCCGCGGGGACGCGGCTCGACTATACGCTCCTGCGCCTCAGCCAGGAGCGTCTGCATACCGTCTTGCTGGAGAAGACATCCGCGGTCGCGCCGCCCACCTACTTCGTGCTTGCAGCGGTCGGCCTGCTCGGCCTGCTCGTCGGCGCGGCGGTTCGCGTCCAGCGACCGGGGCATCAGGCTTCACTTCATTTCTTCTGGTTGACCGTCGCCTTTTTCGGCGTGTTCGCGTTCTCGTACACCGGGCGGTACGACCGACTCGACTGGATCTTCTTCTGGGCCGACGAAGTGGCCATCCTGCTGTTGGCCCCGCTCTTCATGCACTTCGCTCTGGTGTTTCCGGAAGGCGGCCCGAGCCGGGTTCGCCACCGTGTCGGACATGTCGTGCTGCCTCTCGTATACGCGCCGGCGATCGTTCTCGGCGTGATGCAGGCGGCGGCCGTGCTGGGTCCGGATGGGGACGCCGGCTTCCTGCGGTCCGTCGAGCGGGTCTGGAGCCTGCAGCACCTCTACTTGGCGGTGTGCACGCTGGGCGGGCTGGCCACGATGGTCGCCGGACTCCGCCGCGTCAGCTCCAGCACCTCGCGGCGGCAACTTGGCTGGATCGTGTCCGGCGCCGCGCTCGGCGGCCTCCCGTTCACGTTGGGTTACGCCCTCCCCTGGGCCCTCGGGATCGAGCCAGCCGGAGTGCTGGAGCTGACGGCGGTGCCTCTGGGCCTCATTCCGCTGGCCTTCGCGTCCGCGATCATCCGCTACCGGCTCCGCGACGTCGAGGTCATCGTCAAGCGGAGCGTGGGTTACGCGGTGGTCGTGGCGGCGATGGTCGTCATCTATCTCGGGCTGGAGCGACTCGCGACCGAAGTGTTTCTCGACGAGGCCGATCAGCACAGCTCGATCATCGCGCTCCTGGCGACGGCGGTCGTGGTCCTGCTGGCCGGACCGGTCAAGAACACCATTCAGACCATGCTCGACCGGGCCTACTATCGCGAGCGGTTCGACTACCGCCGCGCTCTGACCCGGTTCGCGCGCGACCTCAGCACAGACCTGGACCTCGAACGGTTGAGCGAACGGCTGGTGAACCGGGTCGTGGAGACGCTCGGGCTCGACCGGATGGTGCTGCTGCTCGGCCGCGATCCGGCCGGCGACGAGACGCGGCTTGCGGACAACGACTTCCGCCCGATTCGCTGGGTCGGGTTCGACGCCACCCCGCCCGTCCTGCCGCGGTCCTCCGGCCTCGGTAGCCGGATGCACGGCCGGCAGGCCGCGCTGCTCGACGATCCGGGGAAACGGTGGGAGTGCGCGCCCGACGACGCGGCGTTCTGGCAGGACCGCGGTTTGTACTACTTCGTACCGTGCGTCGCCGGGGAGGGGACCGTCGCGGTCATGGCCCTGGGCCGCAAGGGGAGCGGCGAGCCGCTGAGCAGCGAGGACATGGCGTTGCTGGCCGCGGTGGCGGGCCAGGTGGCGACCGCGCTGGAGAACGGACGTCTCTACGGCCGGTTGCGGGAGAAGGCGGGCGAGCTCGACCGCATGCGGCAGTTCAGCGAGGACATCATCGAATCGCTGAGCGACGGGCTGGCCGTGCTGGATCTCGATGACCGGGTCCTCCGCTGGAACGCAGGCTTCGAACGCCTGCACGGCGTCTCCCGTGCGGAGGCGGTCGGCAAGTCGCTGGACGAGTTGTTCGACTCGGACTTCGTCGGCCGTCTGAACGCCGCGCGCACGGAGCGACCGGCGGGCGCCGAGCTCTATCGCGTACCACTTCTTTCCCGCCACAGGGAGCAACGGCGGTTGCGGGTGAAGGCCGCCACGGCGCCGCTCCTGACACCGAGCGGCCGGATCAGCGGGACGATGCTCATCGTGGTCGACGGCACCGCCCGGGTGCAGCTCGAAGAGCAGTTGCAGCTATCCGAGAAGATGGCCTCCATCGGGTTGCTGGCGGCCGGCGTCGCACACGAGGTCAACACCCCGTTGACCGGCATTTCGAGCTTTACCCAGATGCTGCTCGAGGATGCGGATCCGGAGGATCCGCGGACACGGCTGCTGGAGAAGATCGAACGGCAGACGTTCCGGGCGGCCCGGATCGTCAAGGGACTGTTGAATCTCGCGCGCCCGGGTCGGGCGGATACGACGGGGCCGGTCGACATCAACGCGGTGATCGGGGATGTCCTCGTGCTGCTCGAGCAGCAGCTCGAGGCCGGAAACATCAAGGTGCGCCGCGAGCTGCTGGCCCGTCCGCCGGTCGTGCGGGGCATCGAGTTCAAGATGCAGCAGGTTTTTCTCAACCTGTTTCTGAATGCCCGCGACGCGATGCCGAGCGGCGGCTGGTTGACGGTGCGCAGCCGCGTGGAGCGGGATAGCGCCCTCGTAGAGGTGGCCGATACGGGTGCGGGCATTTCGGCGGAACATCTCTCACGGATCTACGATCCGTTCTTCACGACCAAGACGGTCGGTCAGGGAACCGGGCTCGGACTGTCGGTGACCTACGGTGTCGTGCAGGAACATCAGGGAACCATCGAATGCGCGAGTCGGCCCGGGCACGGGACGCGGTTCACGCTGACCCTGCCGCTCGCGGTCCCCGACCGGGCGCCGGCCACCGAAGCCGCCCGCTGATCGCGAGGCTACTAGATGCTGGACGGAGCTTCGCTCCTGGTTGTCGACGACGAAGCGATCATGCGGGAGATCCTCCACTCCCTGCTGGAGCGCCAAGGGTGTCGCATACGGCTCGCGTCGTCCGGTCAGGCGGGCGTCGATCTGGCGCGGGCGGGAACGTTCGACGCGGTGCTGCTGGACGTGATGATGCCGGGGATGGACGGGCTGGAGGCTCTCGACGAGATCACGCAGCTCGACGAAGCACCGCCGGTGATCATGATCACCGCTTTCGGCACGTCGAGGAACACACGGGAGGCGTTCAAGCGCGGGGCCTTCGACTTCATCGAGAAGCCGTTCAAGAACGACGACGTCCTGCTCGTCGTGCGCAACGCGGTGGCGCAGCAGCGGCTGCTGAGCGAGAACCGTGTGCTGCGCCAGAACCTCCGGGCGCAGGCGAACCGATTCAGCGACATCATCGGCCACAGTCCGCGTATCCGGAGCGTCTTCGAGATCATCGCGCAGGCGGCGCCGAGCCGCGCCACCATTCTCGTTTCGGGGGAGAGCGGCACGGGCAAGGAGCTCGTTGCGCGCGCCGTCCACGCCAACTCACCGCGAGCCGGGCGGCCGTTCGTCACGGTCAACTCGGGCAGCCTGCCTCCGGATCTTCTGGAATCGAATCTCTTCGGGCACGTCAAGGGCGCCTTCACCGGGGCGGTCGGCGCCAAGAAGGGCCTGTTCGAGATGGCGGACAACGGGAGCATCTTCTTCGACGAGATAGGGACGGTGCCGCTCGAGACCCAGGCGAAGCTGTTGCGGGTGCTCCAGGAGCGCGAGTTCAGGCGCCTGGGGGGGGTCGACACGATCAAGGTGGACGTCCGGATCATCGCCGCCACCAACGTGGACCTGCGACAGATGGTCGAGGACGGGTCGTTCCGGGAGGATCTGTACTACCGGCTTCACGTGATTGCGATCGAGCTGCCGCCCCTGCGCGAGCGCCTCGAGGATGTGCCGCTGCTGGCCCGAAGCTTCCTCACGAAATACGGGAAGGAAAACAACAAGCCCGATCTGGAGTTGACGCCGGATGCCATGCAGCTTCTCGAGGCGTATCACTGGCCCGGCAACGTGCGGGAGCTGGAGAACGTGATCGAGAGGGCGGCGGTGCTGACGGTCAAGCGCCAGATCGGTCCCGAGCTCGTTCCCGACGTCGTAAGGGCGTCGCCGTCGTTCCAACTGCCGCACTTCGACATGCCGTCGGACGGGATTCCCTTCCGCAAGATCATCGACGACATGGAGGTGCGGTTGATCGTGCGTGCGCTCGAAGCGGCCGGCGGGGTACAGAAGCGCGCCGCCGAGCTGCTGCGGGTCAAGCCGACGACGCTCAACGAGATGATCAAGCGCCACGGGATCCGCACACGCGGGTCTCGCGCCGGCGCTGCCGCTTCCGCCCGGGCGCGCGCGGGCGCCACGGTCCGTACCGCTCGGGGACCGGCGGGCGCACAATCCGCGCCGTTCGTGTCCGACCTGGTCGAGGCGTTCGACAAACGTCTGAGCCGTGTCGACTGAGGGTATCGGTCGGCCGGAAGGGGCCGGCCGAAGGACGCCTATCGCTTGCGTGATCCTCGCGGCCTGCCGCGGCCGCCGCCGGGCGCGTTGCGCGAACCACGCGCGCGGCCCGGGCGCTCTGCCGCTACACCTTCGATGAGCCGATCGTACTTGCGCAGGATGACGTCCCACTCGTAGTTGGTTCTGATGTAATCCTGACCGTTGCGGCTGAGCGCTTCGCGCAGGTTTGCATCCCCGATCAGGAGCTTGAGACACTCGACGAACTCGTCACGGTCACCGTAGTAGAGCCCCCCGTTGCTGCGCTGGCAATGCTCGCGCACGACCTCGCTGCGTGCGTTGGCCAGCACCGGGGTGCCGACCGCGAACGCCTCGAGGGCGAGCAGGGACAGGCTCTCGTAGGGTGACGGCACGACGACGACCGTGGCTGCCTGCAGCGCCTCCAGACGTTCGCCTTCCGACAGCAAACCGGCGAACCGAATGAACGGCTCGTCCGGAATCCGCATCAGCTTGACTCCCATCAGGGCCAGGATGGCGTCTCCCCGGCTGGTCGCGTAGGCGCTGAAGTGTGCGATCAGCTCCTCGCAACCCTTGCCGGGATCGATGCGGCCGCCGTAGAGCACGAACGGTTCGTAGAGGCGATGCCGGCGGCGGAAAGCAGCGGCGCTCGCGCGTCGTGGATCGACGTCGGGCTGGAAGGAAGACTCGTCCGGATCGGGATCGTGGACGCCGGTCGTGAACTGCAGCGGCAGGTCCACCCCGCATCCGACCGTCGCTTCCGACGCCGCGCCGATGCGAAATCGGCTCCGCACGAACGCGCGCTCCACGTCGGTGTTGTACGCCATGCCGGCCGGCGCGCTGAACACGTCGCGGTAGATGCCGAGCCGAATCGCGGGCTCGTCGTGCGCCGTCGGCACCAGGATGCTCCGGCGTGGATCGATTCGCAGGCCGAGCACCGTCGGCGCGTAGAGGTAGGTGAAGAAGATCAGCGCGTCGTAGCCGGCATGGTGCCGCTCGAGATGCTCGATCAGCGCCGGGCACCAGGGCCCCTGTCGCTTCAGCCATTCGAGCTCGTCGTCGGCGCCGTGCGGGTTGGAGAAGATCCAGTCCGAGTACTCGTTGAAGCTCTCGATGTCTCGCGTCCCGTCGTTGGCGAACCGATGGACGGTTACTCCGCGGACGCGATCGGCGCCTTCCGGGTACTCGTTTGCCCACGTAACGTAGTCGCGGGCGCATGTCGTCAGAACCTCGACGTCGTGCCGCGCAGCGAGCCGTTCCGCCACGAGCCGGCAGAGATATTCGGAACCTCCGATGATCTCGGTTCCGTACCGTTGGACGATGAAAGCGATCTTCACGCGGTCAGTGACTCGATCATGTCGTCGAGGGCCAGGGCGGTGCGTGCCGTGCCGAAGTCGGCCAACCGTCGCCTCTGGCCGGCGATGACCGACGATCTCAACTCGTCATCGTACACCAGGAGTCCAAGCAGCTCGGCCGCGTGCTCGAGATCCTTGGGCGTGAAGCAGATGCCGGCGCCGCCCAGAGTCTCCGGCACCGCCGCCGCGCCGAAAGCGAGAATCGGCACGCCGGTGGCCATGGCTTCGACGAGCGGCACGCAGAAACCCTCGTGCTCGCTCAGCGAGACGTAGGCGCTCGCCATGCGGTAGTAGGTCGCCAGCTCGGCGTCGGGTACCTGTCCCGTGAAGAGGAACCGCCCGGCCGGCATCTCGTACTCGGCGATGAGCGCCAGCAGGGTCGAGTAGTAGCGTGGTACCGCGGTCGTCCGGCCGACGAAGATGAAGCGATAGTCGGAGTCGACGTAGCGCTTGTAGTGCTCGGCCAGTCGGATGTGGTCTTCGAGCTTCTTGTTGGGGGCAACGCGCCCTACGAAAAGTATGTTGGTCGGACCGTCGTCGAGCGTTCTTTCGAGGGCGGGGCGGCGCGGGGCGTTCTCGATCCGCTCGGTGTCGACCAGGATCGGCATCACGCCGGTCCTGGAGAATCCGAGGGCCGCCAGCTCCCGGCGGTTGTACTCGGAGTCGCCGAGCGCCAGATCGATGCGGTCCGTCAGGGTCTGCAGCTCCGTTCGGCCCAGGGCGGCGATGCGGAAGATGCCTGCGTCGTACGGCGCGAAGAAATGGGCCGGCGTGACGTTGTGATACTGCAGCACGCGCCTCCCCCGCAGCTCGGTCAGTGCCGCGGTCATGGGAGAGGGGACGGCGAAGTGCAGCACGGTGATGTCGCCTCCCGTGGCCTTCGCGTCGGTGAACGGCCGGACTTCGTCACGCAGGTCGCCGTCGATTGACAGGGCGAAGACGTCGGCTTCGTGGCCCTTGCGCCGCAGCAGATCACGGACGCCGCGCGCGCTGTCGCCGACCGCGTCTCCGCGGTGCGCCGCCGGTATCCACTGGTTGATCACCAACGTTGCAACTCCCTCATCCCGTCGGATCCGGTGAAACGACGTGCTGCGACTGCCGGTCGGGAAGTGCCTTGAATGCCGAGGGCCTGAAGATCTTCAGCTCCTCGAGCCGCTCGAAGAGACCGAGCTGTTCCCAGAAATCCGGGGCCACCCGCCACGGGGGCAGGCGGGGCGCCGTGCGAACGCGCTCGACGAATTCGAGCAGCGTGCCGGCGAAGTCCCTGGCGCGCAGCCGATCGAGCGCCTCGTCCTGGGAGGCGAGAACCTCGTCTTCCAGCGTCGGGTCCGTCAGTACCGTATTCATCAGCGCGGCGACGTGCCGCGGGTCCTTGTGTTCGTAGAGGATCCCGCCGCCGTCCATCGTCGCGGGAACGGCTGCCGCCGCGAACGCAATCACCGGGATCCGCTTGTGGAACGCCTCGATCAACGGGACACAGAAGCCCTCGTGCTCGCTTGCCGAGAGAAAGAGGTCGGCGACGTCGTAGAGCGCGGTCAGCTCTTCGTCCGTCACGTGGCCGATCAGGTGCACGTTCGTGGCGCCGAGGCGCCGGATGAGATGGGCGATCGAGGCGCGATAGTCGTCGAACAGGGTATGAGAGCCGACGAGCAGGAGCCGCGACGCGCGGTTGTACCGGGTACGGTAGGCATGGAAGAAGCGAATGACGTCGTCGATCCGCTTGTTCGGGATGATCCGGCCCACGAAGAGGATGTTGGTCGAGTCGTCGTCGAACTGCCGCGCCAGCCACCGGTGCGGCGTGACGTCCAGGTGGGAGAAGTCCGGCACGACCGGCAGGACGCCGGTGCGGGGAAACCCGAGCGCGTCGAGCTCGGCCTGATTGAAGGCAGAGTCTCCGAGCGCCAGGTCGCAACGCGCGACGTAGGCCCCGAGCTCGCGCCGGCCGGTGTAGCACTGCCTGGCGATCGAGAAGCGGGCATCCAGAAAGTAGTGGGCGGGCGTGATGTTGTGGTAGACGAGGATCATCCGATCCGGCAACGCGAACGCGACCCGCGAGGCGCGGGAGCCGATGGAGAAGTGATGGATCAGGATGTTGTCCGCGTGGCTGTCGTCGACCAGATACCGGTAGTCCTCGGTGCGATCCTCCAGACGCGGCTCCACCGTCTCCACGTAGATCCGTGACTCGTACCCGGCGTCCCGCAGGACCCGCTGTATCCCGAGGACCTCGTTGCCGATGGCGTCGCCGTAGCCGAGCGTCGCCAGGACCTGATGGACCGCGATGTCGCGTCTCATCATCGGTCACCCGCCGGGGGGGCGCCGGCGGCGTCATCGGGGTCCCGAGTGTCGCCGGCGTCCCACGTCGCGGCCGCGGGTCCCACCGGAAGCCGGTCGACCACTTCGCGTGCGGGCGCCAGAACGCGGCGGCGGCGGCTCAGCCAGCCCGGTTCCGGCTCGCGCCGCGCCCGGCAGCCGCCCTCGTTCGCGCGCTTCAGCCGCTCCAGCATCGTGAGGTACTTCCCCTCGACGACGTCCCACGTGTAGTGCCGCTCGAAGTACGCGCGCCCGTTCGCTCCCAGAACGCTCCGCAGGCCGCGATCCGCCTCCAGGCGGTGCAGCGCCTCGGCGAACTCGTCGTACGATTCGTAGTAGAGGCCGGCGTTCGCCCGGACGACCTGACCCCGCAGCACGTCACAGCGGCCGTTGGCCAGCACCGGCATGCGCATGGCCCAGGCTTCGAGCGTGACCATCGACAGGCTCTCGAAGTAGGACGGCATCAGCAGCACGTCGGCGGCCGCCATCGCGTCGTACTTTTCCTCCTCGGTAACGAATCCGAGGTGGCGGATCCGCTCGTGCGACGGAATGGCCATGACCGGCCTGCCGATGAGCAGCAGTTGCATCCGGCGCGAAACCCGGCCGGCGTAGTGGCTGAAGTAGTCGAACAGCTCGGCGCAGCCCTTGTTCTCGTCGATCCGTCCCACGTAGAGGACGAAGCGTCCCTCGATGCCGGTCCGCGTCCGGAATCGTGCGGCGGCCGCATCGTCGCGAACTTCCGAGCCCACGCCCACGATCACGCCCGGGACGTGCCGGTTGTCCGACACGCCGTGGATGAGCGCCCGCTCTTCGTGCGAGTTGTACATGAGGGCGCGCACGCTTCTGAAAGTGCGGGCGGAGACCGCGAGCCCGAGTGCGGGATCGCGTTCGGCGGTCGGGACGAGCACGGCTCGCGACGGGGCCGCGCGGACGCCATGATACGCATGGTAGTAGCGATAGCTGAAGAACACGATGAAGTCGTAGGCCGCCGCGGCGCGGTGCAGGTGGGCAACCAGCGCGGGGCTTGTCGGTCCTTCGGCGTCGAGCCAGTTCAACTCGTCGCCGAAGGAATGCCGCTGCTCGAAGACCTGGTTCGACCGGCGGCCGAAGTCGTCCGGATCGCGTTCCCGGCGCACCGGAAACCTGCGCACCCGGACACCGTTGACCACGTCGTCACCCGGGTCGAGCTCGTTGCGCCAGGTGATGTAGTCCCGAGCGCAGCTCGTGAGGACCTCGACGTCGACATGGCGGGACAGCCGCTCCGCGATGTAGCGTGCGTGCAGCTCGGCTCCGCCGTTGATATCGGCGCCGTAGCGCTGTACGACGACCGCGAGCTTCACGATTCGGAGGGTTCGCCGGCCGGTCCGCCGGCCGGTCCGCCGGAGGGTTCGCCGGCCGGTTCACCGGTCGTGCCGGACTGGGGTTCGACGTGCGGTACGGCCGGCGGGTCGACGCCGTTGCGCGCGGCCGATCCCGCGCCGCGGCTGCCCGCGCCCTTCCCGTCGGTCGGCTCGCTCTCGCCGGGCGCGCCGTCAGCCCCTTCGGACGAAGTCGCGGCGCCGTTCCCGGAACGCCGTCGTCCACGCCGCCGCCGGCGGCGCTTCTTCTCCGGGCTTCCCTCTTCGCCATTGCCGCTTTCGGGAGCTACGGCGGCGTCCGCCGCCGGCGAAGCCTCGCCGGACACGGCAGTGGTCCGGAACTGCAGGATTTCCTCGAGTGCCCGAGACCGCCGCTCGTCGAAATCGAGGCGCGCGGCGACCGATTCGACCCGCATCTTGTGATTCTTCAGGTCGATGGCCAACCTGGTCATCTCGACGACCAGGTTGTTCATGACCTCGTAGGTCAGCACGTCGAGATCCGCGCGCGCCCGGTTCACCGCCAGCACCCGCGACAGCGTCCGACCGGTACTGTCCGCATGCTCCGAGAGCGCCTGAACGGTCCCCAGCATCGGACCCGGATTGATGAACAGCTTCAGCACCGGTTGCAGCAACCGCCGGAGCGCCCGCAGGACGCCGCCGATGCCGCCGCGGGAGGATCGGTAGACGTCGTCGGGATCGAACGGGGGCACCGCGACCGGCTCGAACGCTTCCGCCGCCGCGGAAGATTCCGAGGCTGAAGAAGGGTCGCGCTGTCTCCGGTAGTGATCGAGGAGGTCGGAGCGTACGTTCCGCGGGTCGAGAAAGCGGTCGAGCTTCACGCTCGCCAACTCGCGGATCTGGTCCTCGGTGTAGTCCACGCCCCGCTTCTCGCGCAGGCGGGCCCGGATCTGCTCCATGATCTGCTCGACGTCGACGGCATCGGATCGGATGTTGAACTCGGCCATCTTTTCCTCAGTCAACCCTGCCCGCGGACCCGTCTGCCCGTGGCGCATTGGTCGCCGCCCGCGGCGGGACGGGTGGCGTCCCGCATGAAACCCGCCAGCCGGGACGCTCCCGTCCACGCAGACCGCCAAGGCCGGGCCGGGCGACGATGGTTCCCGGACCGGAGCGAAGAACGAACGAATCTATGGGATGGCCGACCGCCGCGGCGCAGGAGGATGCCGCGGCTTGGCCTGGGTGAAGCTCGTGCTCTTCGGCGGACACTCGCCGATCAGGAGAAGCTGTCGAGGGCCTCTTGCTCGTTCTCGAAGGCGTCGAACACGGTCAGAAGCTTCGTGATGGACAGGAGATCCTCGATGCGCTTGGTCAGGTTCAGCAGCTTCAACGTCCCGCCCTGACGGTTGACGGTATGCAGGGTGCTGACCATCTGTCCGAGCCCGGCGCTGTCGACGTAGGGCACCCCGGCGAGGTTGAGCACCAGCTTCTTTTGTCCCTGGTGGATCACGCTGTTGATCTTGTCCTTCAGGAGCTCGTCGCCTTCCCCAATCGTCAGCTTGCCCCCCAGGTCCAGAATCATGACGTCGCCGACACGCCGCTCTTCGATCTGCATGGCTGCTATTACTCCCGACTCCCCGGTCTCCGACACCCGGAGGACTCACCTCGGTCTGGCGGTCACTGCTGCCGGGAAGGCTCTTGACTGTGCCCGAAAGACCCGAAAACCTAACACGCGCCCTCGTTGCTGTCAACGGCGCGCGCGCACCGACGACGCGGTCAATCCGCGTCCCGCCGCATCTTCTTCCGGGAGCGCTTTCTCGCGAGCGCCTGCTTGGCGCGCCGCTTGTCCCCGGGCTTCAGATAGAAGGTGTGCTTCTTGATGTCCTTGATGATGTCTTCCTGCTGGACCTTCCGTTTGAAACGACGGAGGGCGCTCTCGATAGATTCGTTTTCCTGAACTCGGACCTCAGCCACGTTCGATTTCACCCCCTCCGTCGATCCCGGATGCCGCCGGGGTCGCTCTGGCAAGGCCGACGCGTATGCTAGGCTCACCGCGTCGGCCCGCAAACGCTCAGGATAGGTTGAATGCTTCTCTGCCGTCAACCGGCGCCGCGGAGCGGCAGCGGGTGCGGCGCCGGTTTGGCCGAAGGTCTGCGAGCACGTTTCATGTACAGGGAGTTGCGACAGTGAAGGTGCTGGTCGTCGGGGGCGGCGCCCGCGAGCACGCGCTCGTCAGGACCCTGACGGCCGACGCCGCCGTCGACCGGGTCGTCTGTGCGCCCGGCAACGCGGGCATCGCGCGGGAGGCCGACACACGGGTGGCTCCCGTGGACGTTTCGAAGCCGCAGGCGCTGCTGGCGCTGGCCGCGGCCGAGGGCGCCGACCTCACCGTCGTGGGGCCGGAGCTGCCGCTGGCGCAGGGCGTGGCCGATCGCTTCGCAGAGGCGGGCCGGCTGCTCTTCGGACCGACGCTGGCCGCGGCGGCGCTCGAATCGAGCAAAGCCTTCGCCAAGGCCTTCATGGCGCGTCACGGCATTCCGACCGCCCGGTTCGAGGTGTGCGCGGACGAGCGGCAGGCGCTCGATGCGGTCGGCGGAGATCGGTTCGGGTTCCCGGTCGTCGTCAAGGCCGACGGACTCGCGGCCGGCAAGGGAGTCACGGTGGCGCCGGATCGGGCTGCCGCCGAAGCCGCCGTGCGCGAGGCGATGGTGACCCGTCGCTTCGGGGACGCCGGCGCGACCGTCGTCATCGAGGAGTGCCTGACGGGTCCGGAGGTCTCCTTCTTCGCCGTCTCCGACGGCCGGCGCTGTCTGGCGCTCCCGGCGGCCCAGGATCACAAGCGCATCTTCGACGGCGACGCCGGGCCGAACACCGGCGGCATGGGTGCGTTCGGGCCCAGTCCGCTCTTCGACTCCGAGCTCGAAGCGCGGGTCATGCGCGATATCGTCGACCCGGCGCTCGACGGTTTGCGCGGCGAGGGCCGGGAGTACCGCGGGGTGCTCTACGTCGGTCTGATGCTGACGGCGGACGGCCCACGGGTCATCGAGTTCAACGTGCGCTTCGGCGATCCGGAGGCGCAGGTCATCCTCCCGATGGTCGAGAGCGGCCTCGCGGCGGTGCTGCTCGCGGCGGCGCGGGGGGATCTGGGCGACGCCCGCTGGCGCGTCACCTCGGACCCGCACGTCGGTGTCGTGATGGCCTCGGGCGGATACCCCGGATCGTACGAGACCGGACGGCGGATCGATGGACTCGCCGCCGCCGCCGAGGTGCCGGGCGTGCACGTGGCGCACGCGGGCACGGCCCTGCAGGGTGGCCGCATCGTCACCAGCGGCGGGCGCGTGCTCACCGTCGTGGCGCGCGGTGCGAGCTATCCGCAGGCCATCGCCCGCGCGTACGACGCCGTCGGGTGCATCTCGTTCGACGGCAGCCATGTGCGGACCGATATCGGACAGAAGGCGCTGATCGCGGCCGACAGTCGGGGCCGGGCCTGAACCCCGGAGGACAGTCGTCGGATGGCGGAACGAGACGTACAGATGCAAAGAGACGTACAGATACTGATGGGATCCAACTCGGACGCCCCGGTCATGCGCAGGGCGGTCGAGGTGCTCGACGTTCTCGGCGTCACGTCGCACATGACGGTCGCCTCGGCGCACCGCTCGCCGGCGCGGGTGCAGCGCATCATCGAGGAGGCGCCGTCCGGCGGGGTGAAGGTGTTCATCGTCGGCGCCGGTGCCGCGGCTCATCTCGCCGGGGTGGTCGCGGCGCACTCGGCCCTGCCGGTCATCGGGGTGCCGATCGACTCGTCTCCGCTCAAGGGCTGGGATGCGCTGCTCGCCACCGTTCAGATGCCGCCCGGGGTACCCGTGGCCACGGTGTCGGTGGGTTCCGCCGGGGCGGTCAACGCGGCCGTGCTCGCCGCGCAGATTCTGGCCCTGTCGGATGCGCGCGTGGCCGAGAGGCTGGCCGCGTACAAGGCCGGGCTGGCCGAGAAGGTCGAGCGGGCGGCGGCCGAGCTCGAAGATGTGTCGGAGTCCTGACGCGCGCTGCGCGGAGCGTCAATCCTCGAACAGCATCACGAGCAGCGCCTTCTGCGTATGGAGGCGGTTCTCGGCCTGGTCGAAGACCACCGACGCCGGGCTGTCCAGCACCGAGTCGGTCACCTCCTCGCCGCGATGAGCCGGCAGGCAGTGCAGGAAGCAGGCGTCCGGCCCGGCGTTGGCCATGAGCGCGTCGTTCACCTGGTACGGCGCGAAGAGACGGCGGCGCTCGGCGACCTCGGCTTCGCGGCCCATCGACGTCCAGACGTCGGTGTAGACGGCGTCGGCTCCGCGCACCGCGGCGACGGGGTCGCGAAACCGCGTCAGCTCGGCCCCGTACCGGGCGACCCGCGCGACGTCCCCGTCGACCTCCGGCGGGAGATCGCATCCGTCCGGCGACGCCACGCGCACGTGGATGCCGAGCATGGCCGCGGCCTGGGCGAACGAGGTCGCTACGTTGTTGCCGTCGCCGACGAACGCCACGCTGCGCCCGCGCGGGTCGCCCCAGCGTTCCAGCAGGGTCAGGCAATCGGCCAGGGCCTGACAGGGATGCTCCTCGTTGCTGAGCGCGTTGATGACGCGAAACGCGGTGGTGGCCAGCGCCAGATCGGTCAGCCGTGACTGCTCGTAGGTGCGGACCACCGCTCCGGCCACCCAGCGCTCCAGGCAGCGGCCGACGTCCGCCAGCGATTCCCGCTTCCCGAGGGCGACGTCCGCCGACGGGACGATGAAGTTGCCGCCCAGCTCGCGGATGGCGATCTCGAACGTGGAGCGGGTGCGGAGCGACGGTTTCTCGAAGAGCAGCGCGACGTAGGTGCCCTGCAGCGCCGCCGAGGTCGGCGCCTCCTTGCCCAGCGGCCGGTCGCGCTTGAGGGTGGCCGACAGAGTCAGGCCGTGCTCCAGGTCGGCCGGCTCGAAGTCGAGAATCGACAGGAAGCAGCGCCCCTCGAGGCTGCCGGCGCCGTGCGGGGCGTGCGTCGTCGCCGGTGCGGGATGGTAGGTGGTCACTGTGGCAGCTTCAGGTGCGGTAGTCCGCGTTGATGTGCACGTACTCGGCGCTGAAGTCGCAGGTCCACATCGTGGCCGCGCCCGCGCCGCCGACGCCGAGATCCACCGCGACCGCGACCTCGTGTCCCTTCAGATGCGCGGCCGCCTCCCGCTCCCGGTCGGTGAATATCGTCGTCCCGTCGTAGAGCGTCACCCCGCCGATGCGCACGACGGTCCGGTTCTGATCGAATGCGACGCCGGCCCTTCCGGCGACCGCTACCAGCCGTCCCCAGTTGGGGTCGCCCCCGTTGATCGCCGTCTTGACCAGCGGCGAGTTGGCGATCAGCCGCGCCGCCCGCCGCGCGTCCTCCTCCGACGCGGCCCCGGTGACGCGTACCGTCACGAGCTTCGTGGCGCCCTCGCCGCCGCGCACGATTTCGCGGGCCAGCCCGCCACACAGATGGTGGAGACCGGCCACGAACGCCGGATACGTCGTCTCGTCGACAGCGACTCCGCCAGCCCCGTTGGCCAGCATGAAGACCGTGTCGTTGGTCGACGGCTCGCCGTCGACGGTGATTGCGTTGAACGTGTGCCGAGCCACCTCGCGGAGAGCGCGGTCGAGCGTCGCGGGCTCCACGGCGGCGTCCGTGGTCAGGAACCCGAGCATCGTCGCCAGGTTCGGTTCGATCATCCCGGCGCCCTTCGCCATGCCGCCGATCGTGAAGCTTCCCTCCGGCGTCGTGACGCGGACCGCGGCGGCCTTGGAGGAGACGTCGGTCGTCATGATCGCCTCGGCCGCCGCCCGGTGTGCGTCGCGACTCAGGCCCCGCGCCGCCTCGGCGATGCCGGCGGTCACCTTCCCGGTGTCGAGCCGCATGCCGATGACGCCGGTCGACGCGATCAGTACGTGCGCCGGGTCGCAGCCGACGGCGTCCGCGGTAGCGGCGGCCATCACGCGCGCGGCCGCCATGCCGTCGGCGCCGGTGCAGGCGTTGGCGCACTTGCTGTTGACGGTGATGGCCCGGGCGTACCCGCCGGAGCGCGCGAGCTGCTCGCGCGACACCACGACCGGCGCCGCTACTGCGAGGTTCGTCGTGAAGATGCCGGCGGCGCTCGCCACGCGGTCCGAGACGACGAGCGCGACGTCGAGCCCAGCGGGCTTGAGGCCGCAGGCGACCCCGGCCGCACGGTAGCCTTCCGGCGCAGTTATCCCGCCGTCCACCGCGATGATGGCCTGCGCGCTCATCGCCAGGCTCCGGTCGTCCGCTTCAGGTCGAGCACGACGGCGTACTGGCGACAGCGGCGGAAGAGTTCGCACGTCTGGCAGTCGGCTGCGATCTTCGCCGGAACCCACGGGTGCGGAACGATGGAGAATCCGGCGCGCACGAACGGACGCGCCTGGTGCGTGAAGGCGCAGAGGCGCGGAAACCGCTGCGACACCGCCCCGGCGATCAGGGATTCGAGCAGGCGCCGCCCGACGCCGGTCCCGCGCCGCGGCCCCTCTACGACGAGCGACCGGACCTCGGCGACGGTGGGGCTCAGACGGGCCAGCTCGCCGCAGCCGACGACCTCCTCGCCGTCGGTCGCGACGAGGAATCGCGGCACGTGCAACTCCACCTCCCCGAGGGGCCGCGCGAGCAGATGACCGGCGACGAGGTTCTCGCTGATGAGCTGGTACACGCGGCCGGCATCCCCGGTGGTCGCGGGACGAATCACGATCTTCCGGGCGCCCGCCGCCGGGGACGCGGCGGTTGCGATCTGGGTCATGGCCATGGTCGGCGGTGTCCGTTCCTTCACGCCGCGGGCAGCGCGGCGCCGGCATCGTCGAGCGCGAGCCGCAGCAGCCGCAGTCCGTCGTCGATGTCGTCGTCGGAGAGGTTGAGGGGCGGCAGCAGCCGGACCACGGTGCCGGCGGTGCGGTTGATCAGCAGTCCGCGTGCGATGGCGCAGTCGACCGCCCTGTCCGCCACCGCCGGGTCGACCTCGATGCCCCACATGAGTCCGTCCCCGCGCACCTCGTGAACCGCGCCGCTGTCCGCCACCAGCGCGTCGAGACCCTGCCGGAAGCGGCGGCCGGCGGCCGCCACGCGTTCGATGAGGCCGTTCCCGAGCGCGTCGAGAAAGACCAGCGCCGCGCGGCACGCGAGCAGGTTCCCGCCGTAGGTTGTGCCGTGATCGCCGTAGCCCACCGCCGCGGCGACCGCCTCGCTCATGAGCGCGGCGGCGACCGGAAAGCCGCCTCCCAGCGACTTGCCGACGGACATCAGGTCGGGAGTCAGCCCGATGGCCGCACTGTAGAACGGCCGGCCCGTGCGCCCCAGGCCGCACTGCACCTCGTCGGCGATCAGCAGCGTCCCCGTCGCCGCACAGGTCTCGGCGATCGCTGCCGCAGTGGCTTGCGGAATCGGCCGTACCCCGCCTTCGCCCTGAAGCGGTTCGACGACCACGGCCGCGGTCCGCGCGGTGACGGCGTCGCGCACGCCGTCGGGATCTGTCGGGGAGACGAACCGCACGCCGGGCAGCAGCGGGGCGAACGGTGTGCGGTACGGCTCGCCCGCCGTCACGGACAGCGAGCCGAACGTCCGGCCGTGGAACGCGCCCTCGAACGCGACGATCTCGTGGCGGTCGTCCGTGCCCTGCGTCCGCCAGTAGCGGCGGGCGAACTTCAGGCATGCCTCGACTGCCTCGGTTCCGCTGTTGCAGAAAAACGCCCGCGGCAGCCCGGACAGCCGTGCGAGGCGCTCGGCCACCTCGCCCTGCAGGGGGTGGAAGAAGAGGTTGGACACATGCAGGAGCTCGCCGGCCTGGGCGGCCAGCGCGTTCGCCAGTCCGGGATGCGCGTGACCGAGCGAGGCGACCCCGATTCCCGAGAGCAGGTCGAGGTATTCGCGTCCCTCCGTATCGACCAGGCGCGATCCGCTGCCGCGCACGAACACCACCGGGTGCCGCCTGTAGTTCTGCAGCACGTGCGCGGCCTCGACCGCCTTGACCGCCTCTGCCCTCGTCGTCATCGTTCTCTCCCGGTGGCCGACTCTGCGTCAGGCCCGCGACCCGGTCTTCGTGCCCGCGACCGGACCCGCGTGCCCGCGGTCGGCCGTCCGGCCGCGGTCACCCTCGTTCCGGGCGCGGCCGGCCGTCCGGCTGCGTGATCGAACATCCCGCGGCGGGCCTGCCTGCCGTCGACGATGGTGACCGCGCCGGCGCCTCCCTCGAGCGCGGCCCGGCAGGCGAGCAGCTTGGCCACCATGCCGGCGCTGGCCTGCCCGCCGCCGATCAGCGCGTCGATCCCCCGGTCGTCCACCGTGGGGATCGTGCGGCCGTCCGCGTCCAGTACGCCGGCCGTACCGCCCGCGATGATCAGGACTCGCGCCCGGAGCCGGGCAGCCAGAAACCCGGCCAATGTATCGGCGTTGACGTTGAATATCTGTCCCCCGGAGGCGGCGCCGAGGCTGGCGACGACCGGCACGTGGCCGGCATCCAGCAGGTCGATGAGCAACGCGGGCGGGTCGGTGCCGACCGGCCGCCCCACGAATCCGAGATCGACCTCCGTCCCGTCCGCCGCGCGGTACCGCCGTTCCCGCTGCACCCGCGCCAGGCCCCCGTCGGCGCCGGTCAGGCCGACCGCACTGGCCCCCGCCGCGCCGAGCGCCGCCACCAGGCGCGTGTTGACGCGCCCGGCCAGGACGCCGGCCACCACGTCCAGAGTTGGGCCGTCGGTGATGCGCAGTCCGTCGACGGCCCGCTTCGGGATCCCGAGCCGCGCCATCTCGGTGTCCACCTCGCGGCCGCCGCCGTGCACGATCGCCAGCGGTTCGCGGTCCGCAACCTCGGCCAGTGCCGTCGCGAGCCGGCGCAGCCGCGCCGGCTCTTCCAGCAGCTCGCCGCCGAGCTTGATGACCGCCGGCGGCCGGCGCCGCGGCGTCACCGCAATCCCTCGCGCTCGTCCAGCCCGCACGCGACGTTGAAGCTCTGCAGCGCCTGCCCGGCGGCGCCCTTCACCAGATTGTCCAGGCAGCACACCAGCACCAGCCGCCCGCTGTCCACCTGCCACCCGACGTCGCAGAAATTCGTGTGCGCCACGTGCTTGATCTCGGGTGGCCGGTCGCCGGTCAACCGCACGAACGGCGATCCGTCGTAGGCGCGCGCATACGTCTCGGCGATTGCATCCGCCGTCACGCCGGGGCGCAGGCGGGTGTAGATCGTCTCCAGGATGCCCCGGTCGAGCGGCACCAGGTGCGGGACGAACGTCACCGGGCGCGCCAACTCCTGCTCGATTTCCGCGCCGTGCCGGTGCGCGAAGATGCCGTATGCCGCCACGCTGCCGTGCACCTCGGAGAAGTGCGTCCGCGGGCTCGGCTTCTTGCCGGCTCCCGATATTCCGGACTTCGCGTCGATGCAGACGTCCGCGTCCGCGGCGATCAGTCCGGCGTCGACGAGCGGTTTCAGGGCCAGGAGCGCGCCGGTCGGGTAGCAGCCGGGACAGGCGACGAGCCCGGCCCCCGGCAGCAGGTTGCGATTCCATTCCGTCAGGCCGTAGACGGCGGGCCGGTCGAGCGCCGGTGTCGCCGGATACCAGCGTCGACGCACGCCGTCGTCGCGCAGCCGAAAGGCCCCGGACAGGTCGAAGACCCGTCGCCCGCGGGCAAGCAGGGCCGGGGCCAACTCGGCGCTGACCGTGTCGGGCAGACCGAGAAAGACGACGTCGGCCCGGTCGACCAGACCGTCTATCGAGAACGGCTCGACAGGGCCGTCCCAGATCCCTGCCAGTGCAGGCAGGTCCTGTGCGGTCTCGCTGCTGCCGGAACTCATCGCGACCGTGACGTCGACCGCGGCGTGACGTGCCGCGAGGCGCAGCAACTCCTGGCCGCCGTAGCCGGTCGCACCGGCGATTCCGATACTGATGGTGGACATGGGTGGGTCAGGGCCGCCGCCGCGGGGCTGGATATCTATGCATGCTAAGGTGTAATTATACGTGGGCGGGCCTGGTCGCGTCAACCGGGCGGGCCCCAGGAACAACGGCTCTGACAGGCGTTTTCGGGGCGCGACCCGCGTTGCACGGCGATTCCTGGCTGTGTATACTGATTCGCCTGATTGAATATTTATGAAGCGTTACCGGCAGTCGGCCATCCTCGATCTCGTGTCGCGCGAGGCCGTCTGCAGCCAGGACGTGCTCGGTCAGCAGCTCCGCAAGCGCGGTTTCCATGCCACGCAGGCCACGATCTCGCGCGACATCAAGGAGTTGCAGCTCCTCAAGCGCGCGAGTGACGGCGCGTACGAGCGGCCCGGCGTCACGGAGGGCGCCCGCGGGCTGGCCGACGCGACGTTGCGCCGGGCGATTCTCGAGTACCTGCGCCGCGTCGATCTGGTGCAGCAGTTGCTCGTGCTGCGGACCGGTCCGGGTCAGGCTCAGCCGCTGGCCCTGGCGATAGACAAGGCCGAGTTGCAGGAGGTGGTCGGCACCGTGGCCGGCGACGACACCATTCTGGTGATCACCCGGCACGCGCGGGCCGGCCGCGAGGTGACGCGCCTGTTCGAGGGATGGGCGATGGACGACCGCGCGCATCCGCGGCGGGCGTTGTTTCAGACGGATTGAGGAGAGCAGGGCATGGAACGGATCGTGTTGGCGTACTCGGGCGGGTTGGACACCTCGGTGGCGGTCAAGTGGCTGGCCGACCGCCACGACGCGGAGATCGTGGCGGTCACCATCGACCTCGGCCAGGGCAAGGAGCTCGACGACGTGCGCGAGCGCGCTCTCGCGGTCGGGGCGGTGCGCGCCCACGTGGTCGACGCCCGGGAGGAGTTCGCGCAGGAGTACATTCTGCCGGCGCTCCAGGCCGGGGCGATATACGAGGGCAAGTACCCGCTGGCGACCGCGCTCGGCCGCCCGCTGATCGCCAGGAAGCTGGTCGAGATCGCGGAGATGGAAGACGCCGGCATGATCGCGCACGGCTGCACCGGCAAGGGCAACGACCAGGTGCGCATGGACGTGTCGGTGCGCGCCCTGAATCCGGCGCTCGAGGTGGTCGCCCCGGCCCGTGTCTGGGGCATGACCCGGCCCGACGAGATCGAGTACGCGCGCGAGCACGGCATCCCCGTGCCGGCCTCGGTGGACAGCCCCTACAGCACCGATTCGAATCTGTGGGGCAAGTCGATAGAGTGCGGCGTGCTGGAAGACCCGTGGCAGGAGCCGCCGGAGGATATCTACACGCTGACGAAATCGCCCGCCGGCGCTCCCGACGCACCGGCCTACGTCGAGGTCGAGTTCGAGCGCGGCGTCCCGTCCAAGGTCAACGGCGTGGCGATGCCGCTGACCGAGCTGATCAACTCGCTGGAGACGATTGCCGGCGCGCACGGCGTGGGGCGGATCGACATGGTCGAGAACCGCCTGGTCGGGATCAAGTCGCGCGAGATCTACGAGGCGCCCGCCGCGACGGTGCTGCACGTTGCCCACCGCGAGCTCGAGGCGCTGGTCATCCCGCGCGACCTCGAGCGGCTGAAGGCCGGCCTGTCCCGCACCTACGCCGATCTGGTCTACGACGGGCTGTGGTTCTCGCCGACGCGCGACGCCATCGACGCCTTCGTCGCGAACGTGCAGCAGCACGTCACCGGCACCGTGCGGGTGAAGCTGTCGAAGGGCGATTGCCGCGTCGTCGGACGCAGGTCCCCCGCGTCGCTGTACGACACGGCGCTGGCCACCTACGACGAAGGCGACAAGTTCGACCACGCGGCGGCGGAAGGCTTCATCGAGATCTGGGGCCTGCCGGTCGCCAACGCGGCGAGCAAGCGGCGGGCGGCCGCAGCCGGCGGGCCGGAGTCGGCGGGGCCTTCCGCGACATGAGCGACGAGTCGCATCTCTGGTCCGGGCGGTTCGAAAGTACTCCCGACGAGGAGGTCTTCCGCTTCCAGGCCTCGTTCGGGTTCGACCGGCGCCTGTTCGACGACGACGTGGAGGGGAGCCTGGCGTGGGCCGCGGCGCTGGCCGCGGCCGGCGTTCTCTCGGCCGTGGATGCCGGCGCCATTCGCGAAGCGCTGATCGAGATCCGGCAGCACGGCCGGGACGATCCTTCGTTCGTCGCGGGCCCCGACGAGGACGTGCACGCGTTCGTCGAGCGGCAGCTCGTCGACCGCCTCGGCGACGTCGGGCGCCGGCTCCACACCGGCCGCTCGCGCAACGAGCAGGTCTCGCTGGATCTGCGCCTCTACCTGCGCCGGCGGTTGCCGGTGCTGCAGGGGGAAGTGGTCGCGCTGGTCGGAGCGCTGGCCGATCGTGCGGCGGAGGCGGGGCAGGCGATCATGCCGGCGTACACGCATCTGCGGCGCGCCCAGCCGATCCTCGTGGCCCACTTCCTGCTTGCCCACGCCGCGGCGTTCCAGCGCGACCACGCCCGCCTGGACGCGGCGCGCGGAGAGGCCGATGCGATGCCGCTCGGATCCGGCGCCGTGGCGGGCACGAGCTATGCGGTCGACACCGCCGCGCTCGCCAGGCGGCTCGGCTTCTCCCGCGTGGTGGCCAACAGCATCGACGCGGCGGCGGATCGCGACTTCGTGGCGTCCACCCTGCACGCCTGCGCGCTGACGATGGTGCACGTCAGTCGGCTCGCCGAGGACCTCATCATCTTCACCGGCGAGGAGTTCGGCTACTTCGAGCTCCACGACCGGGTGGCGACCGGAAGCAGCCTGATGCCGCAGAAGAAGAACCCCGATCCGCTGGAGCTCGTGCGCGGCAAGAGCGGGCGGGTGATCGGTCGTCTGGCCGGCTGGTTGACGACGATGAAGGGGCTGCCGAGCGGCTACAACAAGGACCTGCAGGAGGACAAGGAAGCGGTCTTCGACGCCGAGGACCAGGTCCGCGGATCGCTGCGGGCCACGACCGCGGTGGTGGCGAGCATCGAGGCGCGCCCGGCGCGTTCCGAGGGCGCCGCCGGCGGCATGCTGCTGGCGACCGACGTCGCCGATTACCTGGTCGACCGCGGCGTGCCGTTCCGGCGCGCGCATGAGATCGTGGGCGGTATGGTGCGTGACCTGCTGGCGCAGGGACGTGACTTCGGCTCGCTGACGGCGGAGGAATGGCCGGGCTACGACGCCCGCTTCGGCGCCGATATCGCTGCCCGCGTCACGAGTCGCGCGTCCGTCGACGCGCGGCGCACGCCGCAGTCGACGAGCCCGGACGCGGTCGCGAATGCGCTGGCGGTCGTCCGGGCCTGGGTCGGCAAGCATCGTCAGGGGTAGTCTCGCGCGTCCGCGTCGCGCACGGGCGCGGGTTTGCGTCACGTTCGCCGGCTCTGCTAGACTCGATCTCCTGCGCACCGGCTTTTTTCGGTCCCGCCTTTTCTAACGGCGTTCTGATTGCTCTGGGGGAACCAGATGGGGCAGCGGCAAGTCCGCGAGGGCGACACTGTGGACAACGGTTCGCGCGAAGACCAGGTGATGAAGCAGGCGATCGCGGACGCCCGCGGCGATGTTCAGGACGTCGAGCGTGAAGGGTCGGTCCGCCGCCCGTTGATCCGGGCCACGCTGACGCACCCGGAGGGCACGCCGCCGCCGCCCCGCGAGCCGCCCGTGTTCACCATGCACCAGCAGCCGGGCGGAAACGGTGGAAGTGCACCACCGCAAGCCGGCAGGCCGGGTCGCGGGGGGCAGTCCCGCCCGTTCGGTGATCGCCGGCCCGCCGGCGGTGCGCCCGGCAACGGTCGCCCCTCCGGCAACCAGGCCCAGGCAGAGGGGCGTCCCGGCTCCAAGTCGCGGTCGTCCCGCCGCGGACGGGGCCGTTCCCGCTAGTTGACGGCGCATGGGTGACCTCGCCGGCAAGAACGGTCTGATCGTCGGCGTCGCCAACAAACGGTCGCTGGCCTGGGCTATTGCCCGGGCCGCGGACGAGGCCGGTGCCCGGCTGACCCTCGGCTACGCCACGGAGCGGTTCGAATCGAACGCCCGCAAGCTTGCCGATACGCTGGCCACGCCGCCGCAACTCGTGGCGTGCGACGTGACGGACGACTCGGCCATCACCGAACTCTACCGTCAGGTCGACGAGACGCACGGCGGACTCGACTTCCTGGTGCACGCGGTCGCGTTCGCGTCGCGGGAGGCGATCTCGGCGCCGTTCCTCGAGACCAGCCGCGCGGATTTCGCGCAGTCCCTCGACATCAGCGCCTACTCGCTCGTCGCGCTGGCCCGCGGGGCGGCGCCGCTCATGGAGCGCCGCGGCGGCGGCAGCGTCGTGACGCTCACGTATCTCGGCAGCGACCGCGTGTTTCCGCACTACAACGTCATGGGCGTCGCCAAGGCGGCGCTCGAGGCGACGGTGCGCTACCTGGCGAACGATCTCGGGCCGCGGAACATCCGCGTCAACGCCATCTCCGCCGGGCCGATCAAGACGTTGGCCGCGTCCGGGATTCCCGAGTTCAGCCGCATTCTGCAGCATTACCGCGAGAGTGCGCCGCTCGGCCGCACCGTCGACGCCGACGAGGTGGCCGCGGCCGCCGGTTTTCTGCTCGGACCGGGCGGGCGCGGCGTCACCGGGGAAGTGCTCATGGTCGACGGCGGGTACCACGCCACCGGCATGTAGTATCGTGACGTCCCTGATCCGCCGGGTGCGCGGGGCATTGCTCCGGCTCGCTTTCAACCGCCCCGCCGCCTTCGTCGCCGGCCTCGCGTGCGCCGGCGGGGCCGTCTGGCTCGCTGTCATCGACGCCGCCTGGGAGAGCTGGGCGTCGGACGGCCTGGGCCTCGTGGCCGGTGCGACCGGTGCGGCGCTGGTTCTGATCGCGCTCGGCGGCCGGCGTGCCGACTGGGTGGAGTGACCGCCGCGGGCTGCCGGGCCAGGAGTCTCCGACGTGCCGCACCGCCTGCCCGGAACGACCGAGACCCCTGCCGCCCGGCACCTCCGCGGCAAGCCGATCCGCTACTATCGCCCGCGCGGCGACGCCGGCGTCCGCACGTTGATCGACGAAGGGTTCCAGGCGTTCAACGCGGGTCGCCTGTCCGAGGCATGCCACGTCTTCACGGACGGGATGCTGGACCCGGCGCACGACACCACGATCGGCCTGACGCTGGCCGGCGCACTGACCCCGGCCGGGCTCGGCGGGTGCGTCATCGAGCTGCTCGACCGCGGACTCGTGGACTTCGTGATCAGCACGGGGGCGAACCTCTACCACGACCTGCACTACGCGCTGAACTTCACCCTGCACCGCGGGTCGCCCTTCCTCGACGACGTCGAGCTGTACGAGGACGGCGTCATCCGCATCTACGACGTGCTGTTTCCCGCCACGGTGCTGCTGGAGACCGACGCCTACGTCCGCGAGTTCCTCGTCCGCTCCGGACTCGACGGCCCCACCTCGAGCGCCGAGCTGCACTACCGCCTCGGGCGCGACCTGCTCGATCGCCGAGCGGAGTGCGAGGAATACTCGGTGGTCGCCAAGGCCGCGGCGGCAGGCGTACCGATCTACACGTCTTCGCCCGGCGACAGCTCCATCGGGATGAACGTCGCCTACCACCGCCTCATCGAGAAGAGCGGGCTGGTCGTCGATCCGAGCCGGGACGTCAACGAGGTGTGCGCCATCATCCTGGCCGCCGAGAAGAACGGCTGCGTGATCCTGGGCGGCGGCTCGCCGAAGAACTTCTACCTGCAGGGCCAGCCGACGCTGTGGGAGGTGTACGGGATCCCGAAGGGCGGCAACGACTACTTCATCCAGATCACCACCGATCAGGTGGTCTGGGGCGGACTGTCGGGCGCCACCCCGGCCGAGGCGGTGAGCTGGGGCAAGGTGAATCCGGGTGTGCTCCCGGACACGGTCGTCGTCTACGCCGATTCGACCATCGCGTTCCCGTTGTTCTGCGAGTACGCGGTCGGCTCCGAGCGGGGCCGGCGCGAGCGCAAGGGGCTGCTGCACCGCCGGGACGCGCTCGCGGAAGCGCTCGAGCGGCAGGCGCGGGAGGCCCGCACCGGCAGCGCCGGTTCCTCGTAGCCCGTCGGAGAACCCCCGCCGCATCGGGGACCGGCGATGCATCCCGCCTCGCGGAACCACCCCAGCCGCTTCCGCGTCTACTTATCCAGCGAACATCGAACCGGGAGGGCAGAAATGCGGGGAAGGTCGTGGACGGCCCTGGCCGGCGTCGCCGCCGGCGCGCTGGCGCTTGGCGGCTGCATCATCGACGTCGAGGGCTACGAGGCGGTGGAGGAAGAGGAGCACGTCTTCGTGGTCAACGGAGTGCCGGACGTCGATCTGTCGACCTTCGACGGGCGGATCGAGGTCCGGGGATGGGACCGTTCCGAGGTGCGCGTCGTCGTCGAGAAACGGGCGGCGAACCGGGAGCGGCTGGAGGAGATAGAGATAGAGACGGAGCAGAGCGGCGATCGGGTGCGGATCGCGGCGCGGCGGCGCGACGCGGACGGACTGCGCGTCACGCTGGCGGTGGGCAACAACTGGCGCGGCGCGCGGCTTGTTGCCTCGGTGCCGCACGAGAGCAACCTCGTCGTCCGGACCGACGACGGCCGGATCACGGTCGCCGACGTGGCCGGGACCATCGAGCTCTCCACGGACGACGGCCGCATTCGCGGCGAGGGGTTGCGCGGCTCCGTGCGGGCGCGGACGGACGACGGCTCGGTGCAGCTCGAGCAGGTCGAGGGTGACGTCGCGGCGCATACGGACGACGGCTCGATCAGGGTATCGGGCGCCCTGGCCGGCCTCGAGGCCTCGACCGACGACGGCCGGATTGTGATCGGTGCGGCGCCGGGAAGCGTCATGAGCGGCGATTGGGACCTGCACGCCGAGGACGGGCGGGTGACCGTCGACCTGCCGCGCGACTTCAGCGCTCTGCTCGATCTGGCGACCGACGACGGCCGCATCCGCGTCGACGACCGCTTCGGCGGGAACGCCGAGCGTGGCGCCGAGGCGCTGAGGCGGGTGATCGGCGGCGGCGGGTTCGTGCTTCGGGTCCGGACGGACGACGGATCGATCCGGGTCGGGACGTCGTGAGGAGCGGGCCCGACGCTTCGACGTCGAGCCCGCGAGGGCGATGCGGCGCTCAGACGCCGGTCGCCACCACGTCGGACGGCCTGAACGCGTAGGACGCCGGGTCCGCGACGCCCGCCGCCTCGAACGCTTGCAGCCGCTCGCGGCACTTGCTGCAGCGTCCGCAGTGCCGGCCGTCCACCGGGTTCATGCACGACAGCGTCAGCTCGAACGGCACCTGAAGCTCCTGCCCGCGGGCGATCACCGCGGCCTTCGACAGATGCCGGAACGGCGTGACGATGCGCAGCGCGTGGTCCAGTCCCTGCGACAGCGCCTGCTCCATCGCCGCGAAGAACTCCGGCGTGGCGTCGGGGAAGGGGTTGCCGGCGAGCGGTCCCAGGGCGATGCCCCCGATGCGGTTGACGGCGCACCAGGTGGCGACCTTCGCGAGCAGCAGCACGTTGCGGCCGACCAGATAGACCTCCTCGTCGGCCGTGGCGTAGTCCGGCGGCGTGCCGGACAGGGCCCAGTGGCTCGGCCGGTAGGTGTCCGTCACGGGACAATCCAGGGTTGCGAGTGGGGCGACGCGCCCGGCGAACGGCGACGCCGCAATCAGGCGTTCCGCGAGCCGGCATTCTTCCGCCTCCCACGCGAGGCCGCTCCGCACGTAGACCGGCTGCACGTGCGCCGCGTCGCCGGCCGCCTCGGTCGCCGCCTGCAGCTCGCTCGCCAGCAGCACCGCGCTGTCGAGGCCGGCCGAGCAGAGCACCGCGGTACGGGAGCTCGCCACGCCCGCGACCGCCGCACCCGGAGCGTCCTCGCCCGTCGCCGCCGCGCTGCCGTGTCGTTCCGCCTGCCGAAGGTCGTCCGCCATGGGCTGGAATCCTACCAGCCAGCTCCAGCCGGGTACACTCAAGCACCCTGGCCGCTGGTGATATCCTGAAAGGATGCTGGAGCACTGGCTTGCGGTTGCCGCGATCTGCGTCGGCATCATCGTGGCCGCGGTCGGTGGACTCGGCTTCGTGTCCGTCCAACTCGGGGCGCGGATCTCCGAGCTGTCCAGGCATCTGGGGGCGCGGCTCGACACGCTCGAACGCGATGTGCGGGAGCTTCGCGCCGCCATCCTCGACCTGTCGCCCCGCGTCTGACGATCCGACGTTACAGTGACCTCCGTGTCCGATCCTGCCGCCGAGACCTATCGCTGGCGTCGCGACGTCTACGACCGCGCGGTGGAGGCGGGCGTGTTCGGTCCCGACGATCGGCTGGAGCTGATCGAAGGAGACCTCCTCATGATGGCGCCGCACGGCAGCCGCCACGCCACCGCCATCCGACTCGTCGACCGGGTGCTGAGGCGCGTGTTCGGCGAGGACTGCATCGTGCAGTGCCAGTTGCCGCTCGCGATTGCCGACGACTCGGAGCCGGAACCGGACGTGGCGGTGGTGGAGGGAGAGATTGCGGACTACCGCGACGCGCATCCCTCGGCGGCGCTCCTCGTGGTCGAGGTGGCGGACGACTCGTTGCGCCGGGATCGGACCGTCAAGCGGCGCCTCTACGCGCGCTGCGGCATCCCGGAATACTGGATCGTCTCCCTTCCGGACGCCTGTCTGGAGGTCTACCGCCACCCGGCCGGCGACGACTACCGCGACGTCACGGTCCTCCGGGCCGGGGAGACGGTCACCCCGCTCGCCGCCCCGGGCGCGACGATCGCGGTGAGCGGCATGCTTCCCTGACCCTCATTTCGAAGACGGCACAATGTACTCGGTCACCAAGCGCATCGACTTCTGCTACGGCCACCGCCTGCTGAATTACGACGGCGTCTGCAAGCATCCCCACGGGCACAACGCGGTGGCCGAGGTGGAGGTGCGGACCGAGTCGCTCGACGACCGCCACATGGTCTGCGACTTCAGCGACATCAAGCGGAAAATCAAGGGCTGGATCGACCGCGAGCTCGATCACAAGATGATCCTCCACCGCGACGACCCGCTGATCGGCCCGCTGCGCGAGTTGGGCGAGCCGGTGTTCGTCAGCGACGAGAACCCCACCGTCGAGTACGTCGCCCGCCTCATCTTCGACCAGACCCGGGATCACGGATTCCCGGTGGTCCGCGTCACGGTCTGGGAAACGCCCACCTCGTTCGCGACCTACCAGCCGGACGCCCGGGAGGGGTGACGTCCTTGAACGGCCACCCGTAGCCCGCGATTCACGATGCCCGAGGCTCTGTCGGAGAAGGTGCTTGCCCGGGTCGACGGCGCCAAGGCACTGTATCATCGTCTGATTCTCGTTGCCGCTCCCAGCGGGTCCGGCAAGACCGAGGCGCTGCGGGAGGTTGCGGAGAGAACAGGGTCCCGGCTCGTCAATCTCAACCTGGAGCTGTCGCGCCGGATGCTCGACCTCACCGCGCGCGAGCGGGCGCTGCGGTTGCCTGATCTGCTCAATGAGGTTGTAGGTAAGGACGAGCCGCTGGTGCTGCTCGACAACATCGAGATCCTGTTCGACGCGGCGCTCAGGCAAGATCCGCTCCGGCTGTTGCAGGTTGTGTCTCGAAACCGTACCATCGTCGCGGCTTGGAACGGGACGCTGGAGAAGGGCTACCTGACCTACGCGACCCCGGAACACCCGGAACACCGGCGCTACTCCCGGGACGACCGCGGCGACGTGGTGGTCGTTTGCCCGGACGTCGTGAGCTGATGAGATTCGGCATCGTCACCGCACTGGAACCCAAATGAAGTACGGCGACCTGATTCAGTTCGAGCCGATCGAGACGGTGGTGCAGCTTCGAGACGCCGACCAGGAGTCGGCTGCGAAGCAACTCGTGTCGACCTACGTCGTGAGCACGGAAATGGCGGAGAGGCTCGCGCAGGTCGTGATTCCGCAGATCCAGTTCGACCAGCCTGCCGACAACAAGGGCTTCCTCGTCGTCGGGAACTACGGCACGGGCAAGTCCCACCTGATGTCGGTCATCTCCGTGATCGCCGAGCGCGCGGATCTCGTCGACTCGGTCAGCCCGCTCGTCTCCGACGCCGCGCGCCGCATCGCCGGCCGGTTCAAGGTGGCCCGCACCGAGCTCGGCGCCACGACGATGGACTTCCGCGAGTTCGTCTGCTCCCAACTCGAGGAGGCGCTGGCCGGGTGGGGTATCGACTACCGCTTCCCGAGCAGGGACACGATCCCGAATCACAAGGGCGCCTTCGAGGACATGATGACGGCGTTCCACGAGCGGTACCCCGACCAGGGGCTGCTGTTCGTCGTGGACGAGCTGCTCGACTACCTCAAGAGCCGCAGGGATCAGGAGCTGGTTCTCGATCTGAATTTCCTCCGTGAGGTGGGCGAGGTCTGCAAGGATCTCCGCTTCCGTTTCGTCGCCGGCCTGCAGGAGGCGATCTTCGACAGTCCCCGCTTCCACCATGTGGCCGAGAGTCTGCGCAGGGTGAAGGACCGCTTCGAGCAGATCCGCATCGCGCGGACCGACGTCAAGCACGTCGTGGCCGAGCGCCTCCTGAAGAAGTCGGCCGAGCAGCAGGTACGGATCCGGGCCTACCTCCAGCCGTTCACCCGGTTCTACGGCAACATGAACGAGCGGCTGGACGAGTTCGTGCGGCTGTTCCCGGTCCACCCCGACTTCATCGACACGTTCGAGCGGATCGCGGTGATCGAGAAGCGCGAGGTGCTGAAGACCCTCTCGCTGGCTATGAACCGGATCGTAGACGACGAGCCGCCTGCCCGCAGTCCCGGCCTCATCGCCTACGATGCGTACTGGGGTGTGCTGCGCGAAAACCCGTCGTTCCGCGCCGTGCCGGAGATCAAGGCTGTGATCGACTGCAGCCAGGTGCTGGAGTCCCGCATTACCCGTGCGTTCACACGGCCGGCGTACAGGCCGATGGCACTGCGGATCATCCACGCACTGTCCGTTCACCGGCTCACGCACAACGACATCCACGCGCCGCTCGGGGCCACGCCGGACGAGCTCCGCGACACGCTGTGCCTCTACCAGCCGGACATCGAAGAGCTGGGCGGCGAGCCGGCCGACGACCTGCTCTCGCAGGTCGAGACCGTCCTGCGCGAAGTCCACAGGACCGTGAGCGGGCAGTTCATCTCGTCGAATGCGGACAACCGCCAGTACTATCTCGACCTACAGAAGACGGACGACTACGACGCGCAGATCGAAAAGCGCGCCGAATCGCTCGACGACGCGCAACTCGACCGCTACTACTATCAAGCGCTCACCACCGTCCTGGAGTGCAAAGACGCGACCTACGTGACCGGCTTCAAGATCTGGGAGCACGAGCTGGAGTGGCGGGAGCGCCACGCCTCCCGGCTGGGCTACCTTTTCTTCGGCGCGCCGAACGAACGGTCCACGGCCGTGCCGCCGCGCGACTTCTACCTCTACTTCATCCAGCCCTACGACCCGCCGCGCTTCCGGGACGAGAAGAAGGCGGACGAGGTGTTCTTTCGGCTGACGGGGCGCGACGACGCTTTCCATGAGGCCCTCAAGGGATGTGCCGCGGCGCTCGATCTGGCCTCCCGCGCGTCCGGCCGGGCGAAGAAGGTCTATGAGTCGAAGGCGTCCGGCTACCTGCACGAGTTGGGGAGGTGGCTCCGGGAGCACATGACCACCGCGGTCGAGGTGACGCACCAGGGACGGACGAAGCCGCTCATCGGGTGGGTGAAGGGCAAGCTGGCGACCGAAGGGGCGCAGGTCAACGTCCTGGACGTCGTGAATGCCGTCGGCTCCGCGGCGCTGGCCACGCGCTTCGAGGACGAAGCGCCCGGGTACCCGACGTTTCCGGTCTATTGGACCAGCGGGAGTCGTCCGCAGGCGGTGCAGGACGCGCTGCGCTGGATCGCCGGCCCGCGCAAGACGCAGCAGGGAGCCAAGGTCCTCGACGCGCTGGAGCTGCTCGACGGAGATCGGCTCGACCCGAGTCGCTCACGCTACGCGAAGCATGTCGTCGAGCTGCTGGGCAACAAGGGCCAGGGACAGGTGCTCAACCGGGGCGAACTGATCCACACGGTTCACGACGTCGAGTACATGGCGCCGGGTACGTATCGCCTGGAGCCGGACTGGGTGGTCGTCCTGCTGGCGAGCCTCGTCTACTCCGGCGATCTGGTCCTCGCTGTTCCCGGGCGGAAGTTCGACGCGACCGACGTCGCGGCGCTCCCCGCCACGCCGCTGACCGACCTCGTCGGCCTCAAGCACGTCGAACGTCCGAAGTCTTGGAACATCCCCGCGCTGACGGCGCTCTTCGAACTGCTGGAACTGACGCCGGGCATGGCGCAGCTTGTGGCGCAGGGCAAGGAACAGCCGGTTCAGGAGCTGCAGAAGGCCATAGATGCGCGGGTGAAGCGGCTGGCGATGGGCCGGCAGTCCCTCCAGGCCGGGTTCCAGTTCTGGGGGCGAAAGCTCCTCGACGAGCATGCCACCGATGACCTGCGCGGGAAGCTCGACGCGGCCAAAGGATTTTCTCGAGTCGCTTCAAGCCTTCACGTCGCCCGGTACGCTCAAGAACTTTCCTTACGGTCGCCAAGACGTGGTGGCTCAGCGAGCCGGCCTGGATGCTCTCGGAGAGGTCGAAGCCATGCACGCGCTGGTCGGGGATTTCGCGAATGCGGCGTCGTATTTCCCCGCCGCAGAGGCGGCGCTTCCTCCGGATCACGAGTGGGTGGGGACGCTGAAGAACGTCCGTGAGGGCCTCGTCGCGCAGTTCCTCGATCCAGCGAAGCGATCGGCTACGGGCTTCCGGCAGCAGGCACAGAGAAGGCTCGACGACCTGAAGCACGCGTACGTCGACGCGTACCTGGCCCTTCACGCGCGGGCCAGGCTCGGGGTCGATGACGACAGGCGCAAGGGCCGGCTTCTCAAGGATGAGCGCCTGCAACAAGTCCGGAATCTGGCGACGATCGACCTGATGCCCAGGCAGCAACTGACTGATTTTCAGAACCGCCTGGCTGCGCTCAAGAGCTGTTTGGCGTTGACCGAGCAGGAACTGGACGCTGCTGCCGAGTGTCCGTACTGCGCCTTCCGACCGTCGGCCGAGCCTGTCCGGGCTGCGGCTGGCAACGTGCTCTCCGTGCTGGACGGCGAGCTGGACACGCTGATCTCGACCTGGACCGGTATCCTGTTGGCCAACTTGGCGGATCCGACCACCCGTGACCAGTTGGAGTTGCTCGGACCCGATCAGCGTGAACTGGTGCAGGCGTTCATCGCGTCCGGCACGCTCCCCGGCGATGCGAGCCATGACTTCATCGACGCGGTCGCGCAGGTACTGTCCGGCCTCTCGAAGGTGGTCGTCACCGCCGAGGAACTCCAACGCGCGCTCTTCCCGAGCGGATCGCCGGCAACGCCTGGTGAGCTGAAGAAGCGTTTCGGCGGCTACGTCGACGAACAGGCGAAGGGAATGGACGAGGCGAAGGTGCGGATCGTGATCGAGTAGTCGCCAATTGCGGACTGTCTATGCCAGTGATTCAGCCTCACCCCCGGGTCTTCGTCAGCTCCGTCATGGAAGACTACGGCGGCTTCCGGGATGCCGCGAGTCGCGGTATCCGAGAGGCCGGCTGCGAGTCGGTCCGGGCCGAGGACTTTTCCGCTGCCAGCATCTCGCCGCGTAACGCCTGCCTCGATGGAGTGCGCAGCGCGGACGCCTTGGTGCTCCTGCTCGGTGGGCGCTATGGGTTTGTGGGGCCGCCGGGGCTGGCCGCCACCGAGGAGGAATATGACGAAGCACGGCGACATCACAAGCACATTTTCGTGTTTCTCCAGCGCGGTGTTTCACGCGAGCCTCGACAGCAAGCCTTCGTCGACAAGGTACAGGACTACGTAGATGGCCACTGGCGGAAGGTGTTCGACGACCCGGAAGATCTGAGCGAGCTTGTGCGGGCTGCCGTGACGGCCGCGGAGCTGGCGCAGGTGCCGGGTCACCAAAGGAAAGCCGAGGCGCGCATTGATGCAGCGCTGAGCAGGCGCCCGCCCGAGACTCAGGACGTTGTCTGGCTGCAGACAGTCTGGACGACGTTGCGGGACGAGGAAGTTGTCGATCCCCTGGACCTGGGAGAAGGAGCATTCCAGCGTAGAGTCCAACGCGTGGCGCATGAATGCGAACCTCCGCTGTTCGCCTACGAAGAATCGAAGCGACTCTCCGCTGAGACCTCGCTGCTGCGGGTCGAGCAGGGCGATTTCGACGACTGGAGCGCCGCACGAGACCTCGTTGTCGTCGAGATCCACACGGATGGTACTCTGGTCACGGTCCAGAATGTCACGGGTACCGAGCCACGAAGCCATGACCTCGTGAATGGGCTCGAAATGTACTTGCTCGATCCAGATACCGTACGGGCGCGGCTCAGCCGGGCTTGGTCCTTTGTTGCAGCTTGGTGGACGAATCTCGATCCCTACTCGCGTCACGAGCCTCTGGTCTATTCCGTCGCGCTCTACGATGTCGGGAGTAGAGGATTCTCTGTATCGCCCGGCGACCGACGAAACGTAATCTCGCTGCCACCGGAATTTCCCGAGAATCCGCTGGTCCTCCTGGATAAGCCGCGACAGGTTTCTCGCGCCATCCTCAGTGCACCAAGCGCTGAAACCAAGCGGATCGTTACGTTACTCGAACGCCGGTTCGAGCAACGGCCGAATCGGTGGTAGTCACGTGCGGAGCCTTGAGCGGAACATGGTCAGTCGGCGGATCATGGTCAGTGACCATGTTGGTGGTGTGCCTGAGCGGAACATAGTCACTGACCATGTCATTCGGGGGGCCGCCAACGTGTTCAAGGGCCGGGAGGATGAACGTGGCGGCAAAGAGTGACCCCGGCCCCAAGCTGTTCCGCGAGTCCGCGGCGCGCGACTCGGAACCGGTAGAGTGCCTCGGGATGACCTTCGAGTCGGACGAGGCACGCCGGGAGTACTTCCTCGAGCGCTTGAAGGAGAAGCTGCCGGAACTCCGGCGGCGGCCCGACTTTCCCGTGGGCGAGGACGAGGACATCCTGCGGCTGTCCGATCCGCCGTACTACACGGCCTGCCCCAATCCGTTCGTGAACCAGTTCGTAGAGTACTACGGCAGGTCCTACGACCCTGACGAGCCGTATCATCGCGAGCCGTTCGCCGTCGACGTCAGCGTCGGGAAGACCGATTCCCTCTACCGGGCGCATGGCTACCACACGAAGGTGCCGCACCTGGCGATCGTTCCGTCGATCCTCCACTACACCCAACCGGGCGACCTCGTCCTCGACCGATTCTGCGGCTCCGGCATGACCGGTGTCGCGGCGCAATGGTGTGGCACAGCGCCGCGTGACTACCGCCAGGCGCTCGAACAGAGATGGAAAGCTGAGGGACGAGAGCCACCGAAATGGGGCGCCCGGCGCGCAATCCTCGGTGACCTGTCGCCCGCGGCTACTTTCATTGCCGCCAACTACAACCTTCCCTTCGACGTTTCGGCGTTCAGCGAGGCGTCGGCCCGGCTCCTGCAGGAGGTCGACGCGGAGCTCGGCTGGATGTACGAGACGCTCCACACGGACGGACAGACCACGGGACGGATCAACTACACCGTGTGGAGCGAGGTCTTTTCCTGCCCGGACTGCGCGGGCGAAGTGGTGTTTCTGGACGAGGCTCTGGACAGGGGTACCAGTCGCACGCGATCTTCTTTTCCCTGTCCGCATTGCGCGGCGAGCCTGACCAAGGGCAACCTCGTGCGTTTGTTCGAGACACTCGTCGATCCGGCGTCGGGCCAGCCCTGGAAGCGCATCCGGTTGCGACCCGTCCTGATCGACTACAACGTGGGCGGTGTGAGGTACGAAAAGGAACCAGACGCCGCCGACCTGCACGTCCTGGAGAACGTCGCCGGTCTACCGTTGCCGTCGGAAGTCCCCACCAACCCCTTCCCCATCGACGAGATGTACCACGGATCTCGTCTTGCGCCGAAGGGGTTCACGCACGTGCACCACCTGTTCCTGTTGCGGGCGGCGCATGCGCTGGCGGCGATGTGGCGGCGCGCCGGAGGGTGTGATGCGCCTCCGCTGACGAACAGCCTGCTTTTTCTTGTTGAACAGGCAATCTGGAATCTGACCGTCCTCAATGCGTACAGGCCAACTGGGTTCTCCCAGAACCAACAGTGGTTTAAGGGAGTTTAGGACACTGCGCGAAACTAGTTTGCCATCTGCTGGGTTGCTGGTCATACTGGAGGTATGAAGCGAGACATCGAGCTGGAAGCGACCCTGGTTGCGAAGTATGCCGTGGTCGCGCCCGTGTTGGACGAGCGCAGTCGCCGCCGGTGGGCGGCGGCCGAGTCGCTCGCCATCGGCTACGGCGGCGACGCGGTGGTTTCGTCGGCCACCGGTGTGGCTCGGGAGACGATTCGCAAGGGGCGCCGGGAGATTGCCCGCGACGAGGCGCCGACGGACCGCATTCGACGCCCTGGCGGCGGACGGCCCCGCATCCAGCAGGATCAACCCGGCATCCAGGCCGCGCTCCAAGCGCTGGTGGATCCGCTCACGCGCGGCGACCCGACCTCGCCGCTGCGCTGGACGTGCAAGAGTCGCGCGAAGCTGGCGGCGGCGCTGACCGAGCAGGGGTGGCGGGTGAGTTCGACCACTGTGGGCCGGCTGCTGCACCGCCTGGGCTACCGGCTGCAATCGCCGCGCAAACGGCAGGAAGGCGCCACGCATCCGGACCGCAACGCGCAGTTCGAGCACATCAACCAGACCGCGGACGAGCATCTGACCGCCGGCCAGCCGGTGATCTCGGTCGACACGAAGAAGAAGGAGCTGGTCGGGAACTTCAAGAACGGCGGGCGGGAATGGCAGCCGAAGGGCACGCCGCCGGCGGTGCTGGTGCATGATTTCCCGACCGACGCCGAGGGCAAGGCGATTCCGTACGGCGTCTACG
Organism: Vicinamibacterales bacterium; assembly: GCA_965222905.1. Taxonomy (GTDB): domain Bacteria; phylum Acidobacteriota; class Vicinamibacteria; order Vicinamibacterales; family UBA8438; genus WTFV01. The sequence goes on from OZ244976.1 coordinate 1,919,972, forward strand.
ACATGGCGCGCAACGAAGCCTGGGTGAGCGTGGGCTGGGACCACGACACACCGGCGTTCGCGGTGGCGTCGATTCGACACTGGTGGCATCAGATGGGTTGCGGCGCCTACCCCGAGGCCACGACCCTGTTCATCACGGCCGATGCGGGCGGGAGCAACGGGTATCGGTTGCGCGCCTGGAAGCATGAGCTTCAACAGTTGGCCGACGAGACCGGACTGACCATCGAGGTGAGTCATTTTCCACCCGGCACCAGCAAGTGGAACAAGATCGAGCACCGGCTCTTCTGTCACATCACGGCGAACTGGCGCGGCACCCCGCTGACGACGTACGAGACCATCGTCGACCGCATCGGGAACGTCCGGACAGCCACCGGGCTCCGGGTCCGGGCCGAACTCGACGCCGGGGAATATCCCACAGGCGTTACGGTGACCAAGGAACAGATGGACGCACTCGCGCTGGTCCCCGATGCGTTTCACGGGGAATGGAATTACAAACTGTTACCCCGATCAAGTTGAAGACTTTATATCGATCACTGTCCTTACTACGTACCATCTCAACATTCCGAATGTTCACCATGGTACATCCTTGACGGCAAATTGAATCGCCTCACGAAGGTCTTCAAGTCCGAGTATTCGCGGGTCCATTCTGCAACGGTAACGACTGGCGACTGTAGCGGCGAAGGTCTACCTGACAATTCCATCGACTACGTGTTCACTGACCCGCCTTTTGGCGAGAACATATTCTACGCCGACCTCAACTACCTGGTCGAATCCTGGCACGGCATCCGCACCTGCAGCGAGACAGAGGCCATCGTCGATCGGCCAAAGGGCAAGGGAATCGCCGACTATCAGCGCCTGATGCAGCGGTGCTTCCAGGCGTACTGCCGCGTTCTGAAGCCCGGTCGGTGGATCACGGTCGTGTTCCACAACTCCAAGAGCGCCGTCTGGAACGCCATCCAGGAGGCCATGCTGGCTGCCGGCTTTGTGGTCGCCGACGTCCGCACCCTCGACAAGCAGCAGGGCTCGTACCGGCAGGTCACGAGCACGGCCGTCAAGCAGGATCTGGTGATTTCCGCCTACAAGCCGAACGACGGATTGGAGGACCGTTTCCGGCTGAAGGCCGGGACCGAAGACGGCGCGTGGGACTTCGTCCGCACCCACATGCGGCAGCTTCCCGTGTTCGTCGCCAGGGATGGGAGCGCCGAGGTAATCGCGGAACGCCAGGGCTACCTCCTGTTCGACCGCATGGTAGCTTTCCACGTGCAACGCGGCGTCACGGTTCCCCTCTCGGCGACCGAGTTCCAGGACGGCCTCGCGCAGCGCTTTCCGGAGCGGGATGGCATGTTCTTCCTCCCAGAGCAGGTTGCCGAGTACGACACCAAACGACTGGGGGCCCGTGAGCTCGTTCAACTCGAACTCTTCGTCAAGGACGAGGAATCCGCCATCCAGTGGCTACGGCAGCAGCTCACGAAGAAGCCCCAGACTTTTCAGGAGATTCATCCGCATTTCATCCGCGAGCTCGGTGGGTGGCAGAAGCACGAGAAGATGATAGAGCTGTCGGAGTTCCTGGAGCAGAACTTCCTCTGCTACGACGGCAGGGGCGAGGTTCCGAGCCAGATCCATGCCTACCTGTCCGGCAACTTCAAGGAGCTGCGCAACCTGCCGAAGGATGATCTCGCGCTTCGCGCCAAGGCCAGGGACCGCTGGTACGTCCCGGATTCGCGCAAGGCCGGTGACCTCGAGGAGTTGCGGATGCGGGGCCTGCTCCGGGAGTTCGACGAGTACCGGCACTCCACGCAGAGACGCCTGAAGCTGTTCCGCCTGGAAGCGATTCGTGCCGGTTTCCGGAGGGCTTGGCAGGCTCGCGACTACGCCACCATCGTCGAGGTCGCCCGCAGGGTTCCGGAGAACGTGCTTCAGGAGGACCCGAAGCTGCTGATGTGGTATGACCAGGCGCTTACGCGCAGCGGAGAGGACGCGTGACAAACAATGAAGCGCAGGCCGAGACCAAGTGGCCAACGCATGTGATTCGGTCGGGAGCCCATACCCCGAACCTGAGCGGAGCGGACCCGAAGCCCGACGACCACAAGGATCACGTTGAGCCGTGGTTGTCGGCTCTGCTTCAGGCCGAGCACCTGAATCTGGTGATCGGTAGCGGCTTGACGACTGCGTTGGCAATGGAGGCCGGGGCGCCGACCGTCGACATGGCGGTGAAGGATGTCCGGAACACGTACGCCTTCGCGGTCCGCATCGCCGCTGCGAACAGCGCAGAGCGTCTCGGTCGAGGTGATCCGAACATCGAGGATCAGATCCGTGCCGTACAGGAGCTTATCGGAGGTCTTGAGACCCTTTCTGGGGTGGAAGCGCTCGGAGGCAACGGGGAGATTTCCGGCAGCGTGTCGTCACAACACGACGCATGGGAGGGCGTGTTGAACGACACCCTCGTCTCCTTTCTCAAGCAGATTCTCGATACCGAACGCGGCATCAATCAGGCGCTCACCGATGTTGACGACCCGAAGAAGGCGGACAGTGTGCGCCGGTTGCTCGGCGGCTTCCTTCTGCCCTTCGCAAGCCGTACCGCGAGCCGAGAGCGGCTGCACATCTTCACGACCAACTACGATCGAGTGGTCGAGCATGGATGCGACCTGCTCGGACTGCGTGTGATAGATCGGTTCCTTGGCAATCTCAGTCCGGTCTTCCGTTCGTCCCGCCTGGGCGTCGATCTTCACTACAATCCGCCGGGAATCCGAGGAGAACCCCGCTATCTCGAAGGGGTTGTGCGACTCACCAAGCTTCATGGGTCCTTGGATTGGCGTGCCCGAACTGGGCCTTCCGGACGGGCGGAAGTTCAGCGATGCGCGCTTCCATTCGGCGCCGCGGAGAGCCACCCGGAGGTTTCCGACTGTCCCGGGGCAGGAGTGCTCGTCTATCCGAACGCCGCCAAAGATGTTGAAACCCTGGAGTACCCGTACGCCGACCTTTTTCGAGACTTTGCCGCGGCGACGTGCCGTCCGAACTCCGTAGTTGTAACTTACGGATACGGTTTCGGGGACGACCACGTCAATCGGGTGCTGTCAGACATGCTCACCATTCCGTCCACGCACCTGGTGATCATATCCTGCGATGATGCTGCCGGACGACTGCGCACTTTCTGTGAACGGGTCGCCAGGGACGTACAGATTACGTTGCTCGTCGGCCCGCATTTTGGCGATCTGACCACACTGGTCGAGAACTATCTCCCCAAGCCTGCCATCGACCGCGCGACATGGCGCATGATGGATCTGCTGAGACGCCGAGCACGTCCAAGGGCAGACGACCCGGTCCGAACGAATGAGGGGAGTGAAGACGGGATAGATGAACCATGACGTCAGTCGTGCAGAGTATCGGCGACCGGGTCGTAGGCACTGTCGAGGAGGTGTCCGCGGATCGGATCACGGTGCTACTCGACGTCGACGCTCCGCAGGCGACGGCGTTGAACACCGGTAGACCGACGGGGTTTCCCCGCATCAACAACTACGTGCTCATTCCGAACGAGGGCGGCGCCACGGCCTGCGTGATTTCTTCCGTACGCATTCAACGGTTTCCCTTTCCGATGCGCAAAGGGATGCAGAAGGACTTCGGCCTCGTCGACTTGCCGTTTCCGGCGCGGATGATGAGCTTGACGCCGCTCGGGACCCTGAAGGTTCGGTCCGAGGGTGAGGACTACTCCTTCGAGGTGCGACGCGGCGTGGATGTGTTTCCGTCGGTAGGCGATCCCGTTCTTCTTCCCGGGGCCGAACAGCTCAGCGCGATCGTCGAGGGAGAAGCTCGAGAGTCCCAACGGATCCTGATCGGACGCTGCCCGACGGCCGCGCGCGCACCGGTACACGTTGATCCCGACAAGCTGTTCGGGAGACATCTGGCGGTTCTCGGAAACACGGGTGCGGGAAAGTCCTGCTCGGTGGCGGGTCTCATCCGCTGGTCGCTGGATGCGGCCCGGAGAGCGCGGGGAAAAAAGACTGATGGGGGCGGTGAGGCACCGAGCGCGGTGCCGAATGCCCGCTTCATCGTGCTCGATCCGAACGGAGAGTACGCTCGGGCCTTCGGCGGTTTCGACGTGCGGTTGTTTCGTGTGGAGCCGGGAACCGACGGCAAGCCGCTCCAGGTCCCTGCCTGGTTGTGGAATGGGGCCGAGTGGGCTGCTTTCTCCGGGGCAGCACCGGGTGTGCAGCGGCCGGTGCTCTTCGATGCACTGCGGCGAGCGCGATCTGGCCTCGGACCGGCGGACGCGTTCGAGACGAAAGCAAAGGGTCGAGCGAAACGATATCGGAATCGACTGAACGTGATTGTCCAGAGCGGTGATCACCAGCAGCCCGGGAGGCGCGAGGGCGTAGCCGAAGTTCTTCTGAATATCCATACGGACTTCGAAGAGCTTGCCAAAGAGCCGGAGTGTACGGAAGAGAATCTCCGGACGATGCTCCAGGCCGTGGCTGACACGGCACAGGCGGTGGAGGAGGGCGCTCGTTCCCGACCGCCTAGACCGCGAAACGGTAAGCACTGGCACAATGACTTTGCCGAGGCGGAGCTTGAGAGGGCAATCGAGCGGATTCGGGAAGTGGCGATAGCACTGGACCTGCCAGATGATGGCGGAGTTGTGGATGAGGACACTCCGCGGCCATTCTCGGTGGACGAACTACCCGGCTATGTGGATGCCCTTGCGGCGGGTCAGTCCGGCCGCGATGTGGCGCAGTTCGTCGACACCTTGAGCCTTCGGATTCGGGGTCTCCTTGCGCAGGGCCGCTTGGCGTCCGTCTTGCGACCGGACGAAACTGTGCCGATCACGCTGGAGGACTGGCTCACAAGCTATGTCGGAGCGGATCAAGCGAAGAACGGCCCGATAGCTGTGATCGACCTGTCTCTCGTTCCATCCGAAGTGGTCCACATCGTCGTCAGCGTTCTCGGTCGCATGGTCTTCGAGGCGGTCCAGCGGTATCGGCGTGATGGGGGCCAGGAGCTTCCCACTACGCTAGTGCTCGAGGAGGCGCACACGTTTGTGCACCGGGAGTTGACGGGTGAGACGGCGTCGGCCGCCGGCAAGGCCTGCGCCAGGGTTTTCGAGAAGATCGCGCGTGAGGGCCGGAAGTTCGGCCTGGGCCTGGTTCTGGCGTCGCAGCGTCCATCGGAGGTTTCACCGACCGTCCTTTCCCAGTGCAACACGTTTCTGCTGCACCGGCTTGTCAATGACCGCGACCAGGAGTTGGTGAAACGCCTTGTCCCGGACGGTCTCGGTCCCCTCCTGCGTGAACTTCCGAGCCTTCCGACACGGCGGGCGATACTGCTCGGCTGGGCGGCGCCGGCTCCGATCCTGGTCGAGGTCGAGGAGATTGCGGCGGAATTTCGACCACATTCACCGGATCCGGCGTTCTGGGACGTCTGGACCGGCGCGGAACGGCGCGACATCGACTGGAAAAAGATCGCTCGGTCTTGGCAAGGACTTGATCCGGAGCCGCCCGAGCCTGGGCAGGGTGGCGATGAGCCTGCGGCCGACACGGACAATGACAACTGAGGCGATGGACGACCCGGTACGAATCGGGGAATCGAATCGCGGGCAGGTGTTCCGTTCGGGTGACTGGGCGTGGAGCGTCGACCACGAGCAGATTGCTCGGGTGGTCGAAACACAGACCTTGTGGGGCGACTCGATCTGTCGCGTGTGGATTCCAGCGAAGGATGTGGTCGTCCGGGTGCGATCGAATCGGCTTCAGTCGGTCGGAGGGAGCGCCCAGGGCAGTTCGGATTGGCTGTCGTACGTCGTTGCGGCCGCGCGGGTTTCCGACACGCTGACCGGGGATTCGCTGTTGGCGCCCATCGAGGCGCCGGTCAGGCCCTTGCCGCATCAGGTTCGCGCCCTGCGACGTGCGGCGGCCGGTGATCGCGTCCGCTACCTGCTGGCGGACGAGGTCGGCCTGGGCAAGACGATCGAGGCGGGGCTCATCATGCGCGAGCTGAAACTGCGCGGCATGGTGCGCCGGACGCTGGTCGTGGCGCCGAAGGGGCTCGTGACGCAGTGGATCGCGGAGATGCGGACGCACTTCGACGAGGAGTTCAGGCTCTTCAGCCCGAGTGACTTTCAAGCGTTCCGACGCATCGCGCCCACCGACAACGTCTGGCGGACGTGGGATCAGGTTGTCTGCTCCATCGATTCGGCAAAACCGCTGGACGTCAGGCGCGGATGGTCGCGCGAGCGAGTGGCGGAGTACAACGACGACCGTTTCGAGGGCTTGATAGCGGCCGGCTGGGATCTGATTGTCGTCGACGAGGCGCACAGGCTTGGCGGCAGCACGGATCAGGTCGCCCGGTACAGGCTTGGCCGGGGGCTGGCGCATGCGGCGCCGTATTTCTTGCTGCTGTCGGCGACGCCGCACCAGGGGAAGTCGGACGCCTTCCACCGGCTGATGTCGCTGGTCGACGACGAGGCCTTCCCGGATCCCGCGAGCATTTCGCGTGAGCGGGTGCGCCCGTTCGTGATTCGGACGGAGAAGCGCCATGCCGTGGACACGGATGGACGTCCCCTGTTCAAGCCGCGCAGCACACGACTCGAGCCGATTGCCTGGGAGGCCCGGCACGGCCGCCAGCGTTCCCTGTACGAGGCGGTTACCGAGTACGTGCGCGCCGGCTACAACCGGGCCGTGCGCGAGAAGAAGAGCTATGTCGGCTTTCTGATGATCCTGATGCAGCGACTGGTCACATCGTCGACGCGCGCCATCCGAACCACGTTGGAGCGTCGGCTCGAGGTGCTGCAGGAGCCGGACGAACAGCTACTGCTGTTTCCCGAGCTGTCCGACGAGGAATGGGCGGACCTCGACGGCCAGGAGCAGATGGACACGTTGCTCACGACCCGGCTGGCGGCACTCAAGGACGAACGCGCCGAGGTCAGGCTGCTGCTCGACGCGGCCCGGGGCACGGAGGCGGCCGGCCCGGATGCGAAAGCGGAAGCCTTGCTGGACTGGATCTACCGCCTGCAACAGGAGGAATCGGATCCGGTTCTGAAAGTCCTCGTCTTCACCGAGTTCGTGCCCACGCAGGAGATGCTGCGGGAGTTTCTTGCCGACCGGGGCTTCTCGGTCGTCTGCCTCAACGGATCGTTGGGGATGGACGAGCGGGAGAACGCGCAGCAATCATTCGGCGGCAACGCTCGGATCCTGGTCTCGACGGACGCGGGCGGTGAGGGGCTGAACCTGCAGTTCTGCCACGTGGTGGTCAACTACGACATCCCGTGGAACCCGATGAAGCTCGAGCAGCGCATCGGACGGGTGGACCGCATCGGCCAGGCGCACGCCGTGCGCGCCGTCAACTTCGCGATCCAGGACACGGTCGAGCACCGTGTCCGCGAGGTTCTGGAAGAGAAGCTGGCCGTCATTCTCCAGGAGTTCGGCGTCGACAAGACCGGCGACATCCTGGATTCGGCGTTGGCCGGGCAACTCTTCGACAACCTGTACGTCGAAGCGATCCTTCGGCCCGAGGCGCTCGATGCCGGAGTCGACGCGGCGGTGGAAACGGTCAGGGAGCAGGGGCGGGCGGTCCGCGACAACGTGGCCATTCTCGGGAACGCCGAGGACGTCGATCCCGGCGAGGCGCGGAATCTGGTGACCCACCCGCTGCCGCACTGGGTGGAACGGATGACCGTCAGCTACGTGCAGGCACACGGCGGCGCGGCGGAACGGAACGATCTTGACTGGAACCTGACCTGGCCTGACGGAAAGCGAGAGGAAGCCGTCGTGTTCTCGGTCGCGGACGCGGCACGATCACCCCGCGCACGACATCTCACGCTGCAGGAGCCGCGCCTCCGCGGGCTGGCGACGCGGATCCCGCCGTTCACTCCCGGGCAACCGATTCCGCGTCTCGCGCTGAAGGAGTTGCCGTCGGAGGTCCGGGGATTCTGGTCGCTGTGGCGGATCACGCTACATGCACCTGAAGGGAGTCGGCACCGCGTCATGCCGCTCTTCAGGCATGAAGACGGTCGTGTCCTGGCCCCGACAGCCCGATTCGTGTGGAACCGCATGCTGGCCGACCAGCCGTCTGTCCGTGAACATGTCGAAGGCGAAGCGGCGGCCGAGGCCTTCGACCGTGTCCAGGAATCGGCGCACGAGCACGGTCGGCCGATGTACGAGGAACTGGTTCAGGCGCACCGCGTCCGGCGCGCCGCCGAACGCGAGAAGGGAGACTGCGCCTTTGCGGCTCGGCGCTCGATCATCGAGCGAATCGGGTTGCCGGCGGTGCGCGATCATCGCCTGACGCAGTTGGAGGCGGAGCAACGATCCCGGCGGGATCGACTCGATCGCGCCGCCGAGACCAGCCCGGAGCTCGTTCCACTCCTGCTGGTGCATGTCGAGGGAAGGGGCGGCGGTGGCTGACTGGCGCGATCAGATCCTGGGGGAATTCACGTCGGGCGTCGAGCGCGTCACGGTCGTGGCGGATCCTGATGGGCTTCTGGCGGAGGAGGCCATTCTCGGCGCGCTGCAGGCGCGCGGTTTCGAGGTTGTCTCCTTCGAGGACCGCATCGCTTTCCGTTTCTTCTACGAGTCCCGCTACCGATCGCACTGGGACCGCGGCGATCTGGCGGACCTTGTCGTCGTGGTCGGCGACGAAGAATCGGGTCTGCATGAGGTTCCGTACGACGTGCTGCAGGCGGGCCGCCGACTCTCTTTCCAACTCGGGGACCTGTTCCCGAAGCTGAGCCGTTCGGTGGTCGGCGCGTTGGACCGGAGCGATCTCGATGCGCTGTACGCGGTCCAGGCACAGGAGCCGCCGGCACGGTCCCTCGGCGAGGCGCAGACCGAGGCTTTCGTCCTTCGGCACCTGTTCCGGTTCGCGCCCGAGACAATCAGGCTGGCATCGGATCTGCTCCGCTTCTTGTTGCGCCGCCACTACCGCAGACTCCGCCTGCCGGAGACCCTGGAACACCGCCTCATTCGGGAGCTTCGCAAGGACCCCGTGTTCGACCAGTGGCCGTTGGCGCAGATCGTTCCGGATCGCGAGGCATTCTTCGCGTTTCTGCAGGAGCGCTGGCCAATCTTTCTTGATCGGCAGACCTCCGGAGGGGTCGCGGTGCACGAATCGACGGAGCGGTACGGACTTGCGTTCCGCGGCCCGGCCGAGATCCCGTTCGATCATCCCGACGTGCGGGTCTACATCGACAACCTGTTCCTGGAAGGTGCGCTCCGGCCGATTTCGCATCCCGGCGGGCATGAAGTGGCGGGTTCGTGGGCGCTGGCCGGTATCGAGATCGACCCGCAGGCGCATCGCAGGCGCCGGCTCGACGGGTTGCTGAAGTCCATCGAGGAGACGATTCCGAAAGACGCGGCGTCACACCAGGTGTGGCTTGCTTTCGCACCACGCTGGGCGCAGTTGAACGCGCTCGTCTTCGGCGCCGACGGGGGTACGCTCGACGGGACCGCTCTGGAACGGTACCGCAGCATCCGCGATCGAATCGACGAGGCGTTTACCGCCTGGATCCGGCAGCGCTTCGAGACGTTGCACAATCTGCCACCGTCGCCGCCGGTGATGATCCACCAGATTCCCCGGTTGCTCGCGCGGCGTCTGCAGGAATCCAGGGACGGGAAGGTCGCGCTCGTCGTGATGGACGGGCTGGCGCTCGACCAGTGGGTGGTGGTTCACGAGTTGCTCGCGCAACAGCGGCCGGCGTTGCGGTTCCGGGAGGACAGCCTGTTCGCCTGGATCCCCACGCTGACCATGGTGTCCCGACAGGCCTGTTTCGCGGGCCGCCCACCGTTGTACTTCGCAACCAGCATTGACGGCACGGACCGTGAGCCGTCCGCGTGGAAGCGGTTCTGGGGAGACGAAGGCCTGTCCCCCGTCGAGGCCGTCTACGAAAAGAACCTGCGCGACCCCGCGGACGTCGGGCGCGTGGAGGAACTCGTGTCTCATCCCAGCGCCCGTGCCGTGGGCCTGGTGGTCGACGCCGTGGATCGGATCATGCATGGCATGACGCTCGGAAGCGCCGGGATGCACAATCAGGTCAAGCTGTGGACAGAGAGCGGAGCGTTGGCGGGTTTGCTCGACACGCTCCTCGACCGAGGTTTCGCCGTCTTCCTGACATCGGACCACGGAAACGTGGAAGCCGAGGGTTGCGGGGCGCCGAGGGAGAAGTCGCTCGCGGAGCTGAGAGGCCAGCGTGCACGCGTCTACCGTGATCGGGGTCTGCGCTCGCGGGTCGCGACCCGGTTTCCGGATGCGATTGAATGGCCGGCGACCGGACTGCCCGAGGATTACTTTGCGCTGCTCGCCCCCGCGCGCCGGGCATTCGTTCGCGAGTCGGAGCGTCCGGTGGCCCATGGCGGAATCACCCTGGAGGAAGTCGTCGTACCCTTCGTCGAGATCGAGCGGAAGTGATGTCCGGTACGACGCGCCGCATCATCGGGTTCGACCGGAAGGTCCGCTTGCGCTGGCTTGACGCCACGGCCGAGTGGACCATGCAGGGACTCTCCGTCCCGGAGATTCGCGCACAGCTCGAACGACTCCTCGACGGACAGGTGGCCGGCGAAGGTCCTCACAGCGCGCGGGGCAAGACGATGACCGTTCTGCTGCACGTCTGGACGGCCGTGCCCGCCGCCGCCGTGCCGCTTCGCGACGACGCGCTCGCGCTGTTGCGTTGCCGAACCGGACGCGACCGGCTTCCGCTGCACTGGGGCATGTGTCTGGCAACGTATCCGTTCTTCCGTGACGTGGCGGCGACGACCGGCCGGCTGCTGGCTCTCCAGGGGGAGGCTGCCCTGCCGCAGATCGTGCGGCGCATGGCGGAGTCCTGGGGGGAGCGGAGCACGCTGACGCGCGCCGTGCAACGGGTCGTCCGGTCGTTCGTCGAGTGGGGCGTTCTCGCGGAGAGCGGTGACCGAGGAGTCTTCTCGCCCGCGGCGAAAGTCGTCGTGTCCGGAGATGGAGTCGGCCCGTGGCTGGTGGAAGCCGGCCTGGTGAGCCGCGGACGCCGGGAATACCCGTTGCGCGGGCTCGTCGATGGGGTCTCGTTCTATCCGCTCGACATGGCGCTGTCGATCGGAGACGTCAGCCGCAGCCCTCGGCTGGAGCTCTGCCGGCAGGGACTTGACGAGGACATCGTGGTTCTCAAGGGGTGAGTGGTTGATGCTGACGAACTACGGCGGAGTAGAGTCGAAGTCGTTTCGACTTACCGCGGACGGCCCATGAGCCTCCACATCAAGAACGAGGAGACCTGCCGGCTGGCTGTCGAACTCTCCAGCCTCACGGGCGAGACCATGACCGGTGCGATCACCGTCGCGTTGCGCGACCGTCTGGAGCGGGAGAAGCGCCTGCGCAATGCGGAGGCGCTGGCCCGGGAGCTTCACGCCATCGGACAACGCTGCGCCGCGCGAATGGGGCCCGGACCTTCGGCCGTCGACCACGGCGACCTGCTCTATGACGAACGGGGCCTGCCGAAGTGATCGTCGACATCATTGGAACGTAACCCGATACGGCATGGAGTGGGTCCGTACCGGGAGAAACCATGCCAATCGACGCACCACGCCTGTGGGAACAGGTCGCACTCGGTGAAGACACGGAGCTCGAGCTGAAGGAAGTTCGATTCCGCGGCAGCCGGGTTGTCGGCCCGCGTCGCGACGATCTCGCCGACGAGCTCGCGGCGTTCGCCAATGCTGGTGGCGGCCGTCTCGTTCTGGGGGTATCGGACGACCGGAAGCCGCAGGGGCGCGATCCCGCGCAACTGGACGCACTGGCGAACTTGGTGACGGAGATCTGTTCGGACAGCGTCAAGCCGCCGCTCGACTTCGGCATCTTCCGGGTGCAGGCGCCGGAACCGGCGGGCGGTGGTGCGCTGGTGGTCGAGATTCCGGAAAGCGGGACGGTGCACCGGTCGCCCGGCGGCTACTATCGTCGGCGGGGAGACACGAAGCGGCAGATGGATTCCGCGGAGGTCCGCCGATTGTCGCAGGCACGCGGGCAGTCCGACGCCGCGGCCACCGACACCCAGGTGGTCCAGAACACTGGGATCAGCAGCTTGCGCCCGGCGTTGTGGCGGCAGTACGTGAGCTCGCGCGCGGATGAACCGGCCGAGATCGCCTTGTCGAAGCTGAAGTTCCTGAAGGACGACCGGCACGGTGCGTTGCGAGCGACCGTCGGCGGCGTGCTGCTGGCCGTGGACGACGCGCGGGAATGGTTGCCGAACGCGTGGATCCAGGCCGTGTGCTATGGCGGCGACCGCATGGACGCGGGCCGGCAGCTCGACGCCCGGGACGTTACCGGTCCGCTCGACGAGCAGATTCGCGAGGCGGTGCGCTTCGTGGTCCGCAATCGGCGGGTCGCGGCGTACAAGGATCCGGCGCGCATCGACGTGCCGCAGTTCAGCGAACGCGCGGTTTTCGAGGCGGTGGTCAACGCGGTGGTGCATCGTGACTACGCGGTGTCGGGGTCGCGGATACGCCTGTTCATGTTCGACGATCGGCTGGAGTTGTATTCACCCGGCGGGTTGTGCAATTCCATGACCACCGACGAACTGCGCACCAGCCAGTTCACGCGCAACGAGCTGCTGGCGTCCCGGCTGGGCCAGTGCCCGGTGGGCGAGGTGCCGGGCGCGGGCGGCCGGCAGTACTTCATCGAACGACGCGGCGAAGGCATCGGCGTCATTCAGGACGAGACGTTCGCCCTCGCCGGCGAGCGGCCGGTCTTTGAGCTGATCGGCGAGCGGGAACTGAAGGTCGTCCTGCCGGCGGCGCGTCCTCCGGTGTCGGACGGCGTCGCGGTTCGCGTCGTGGTAAGGCACACCGACACGGGCCAACCGTTGCCGGGTGTCAACGTGCTGATTCTCTATCCGAACAAGACGTATCGGGAGGCGCGGACCGACGTCTTCGGGCGCGCCGAGTTCGTGCTCTACGCCAGGCTGCCGATGACCGTGCTCTGTGCCGCGACGGGATGCATGGCCCACGTCGTGCGCGACCATCAGCCCGAGGAGCCTCTGGAGGTTCGCCTGCAGCCGGCCCCGGACGGGGGATCGCTGATCATCGCGAACGAAACGGGGCATCTGCCAGGCATTCAGGGGAGGCTGAATCCGATCCTCGATACCCTGGATCGTACGTACCTCTACGCGAACAACGTGGCCATCAACGACGGCCAGACCCAGCCGGTGCATTTCGTTCTGAACGAGCCTGTTCACCTGACGGATTCGCAGGGCGCCCGCGCCACGTTGTGGTTTCGCGAGATGATCGGCGCATCGTGCGTGTTCGACTACCGGTACATGGGCTGATGCGCCGCGGCAGCCTTTTCGCCTGGATTCCAACGCTGACCATGGTTTCCAGGCAGGCGTGTTCGCGGGCCGTCCGCCGTTCTACCTTCGCCGGCAGCGTGAGGTCCCGCTTCAATCCGGCATTCCAACACGGCGCCGGAGGTCCTCCTCGTCCGTGCAGGCGAGCGCCGCGGCCACCAGCGCGTTCCGCGGGACGTCGGCGAGCGCGGGCAATCCGGCCGGAAACCGATCCGACACCGGAATCCCACGCACCTGCAGCGCGCTGCGCACGAGCGCTGCCAGCTCCTCGGCGCGCCCCGCCGCCTGTCCCTCCGCGCGTCCGGCAGCGCGGGCCTGCTCGCTGAGCGTGCGCAGCAGCGGCGTGTCGTCGGGTCCGGTTCCCTCCTGCGCGCCCAGAGCCCGTCCGACCCGTTCGAGCGCCCGCCACGTCCACGCGGTCGGCGCCGGCTCGGTCAGGGCCGTGTGGATCTCCTTCGCCGTCCAGCCCGGAAACGCACGGCTCGCCGTCGCGGACCGATACCGTCCGTCCTCCAGCCGGTGGATGGTCACGCCCGCCGGGCGCCGTCGCCGCGTACCCGCCGGCGGCACCACGACCCATAGCTCCGGGAAGCCCCAGGACTCGTAGAGCGGCAGCTTGCCTGGACGGACGTCCGTCGTGTGGTCCACTTCCAGCACCACGTCCGGCAGGTCGTGCTCGCCGATGACCAGCGATCCCGCCGGCAACCGCGCCCGGCCGGGGTGCAGATACAGGGTTTCGTCGGCCTGCATCATCCGCTCGGAGGCGCCGCGGGAATCCCGAACGAGCAGGTCGACGGATCCGAACGAGGCGATCGGCGTGCCGCGCACCAGCGCGATCCGCTCCGCCAGGTGAATCAGCCGCCGCGACGTGCCCTCGTGGATGCCGCCGGTCGGCTCCGCCACCACCCACGCCGTCTCGGTCCGGGCGTCCCAGTACTCGAGGCGACCCTCGAAATCCGTGAGCCGGTCGGTGAGCAGGCGCACGGGGCGGCACCCGGGGAAACGCGAGGCGTAGTCCGGAGGCGCGGCAGGTCTCCGGGCCGCGGCCGGCGCCCGCGTACCGGTTTCCGGTTCCGCCCCGCCGCCGCGCGCCACCCACCCTCGATCGGCCATACCGCATCATATCCCGGTCGATCCACGTGGCGGCCGCAGACGCAGGGAACCAGTTTCGTGTCACAATAAAAGGTTGGCCTGACCGAAGGAGGCGGGCGATAGATGCCGGTGCGGCAAGTGCTCGACCGGGGCGGCGTCCCGGTCAAGATCTTCACCGACGACGTCGACCAGGCGTCGATACAGCAGCTCGCGGCGGTCTCGCGGCTGCCGATCGTGGTCGGCCACGTGGCCGCCATGCCCGATGTGCACCTCGGCATCGGGGCCACCGTCGGTTCCGTGATTCCCACCCGGCGCGCGCTGATTCCGGCGGCGGTCGGCGTCGACATCGGCTGCGGGATGAGCGCCGCGCGGCTCACGCTCGACGCGTCGAAGCTCCCCGACTCGCTACGGCCGGTCCGCGAGGTGATCGAGGAGGCGGTCCCGGTCGGCTTCGCCGCCCACCCGGAGCCGGTCGCCGAGCGTGGCGTGCTGGACGCGCTGCGCCCCGGCCTGGAGCGGGTCCTGGCCCGCCACGAACGGATCGCGAAGATGATCCGCGACGTGCACGGGAAGTGGCCGCGGCAGCTCGGTACGCTCGGCGGCGGCAACCACTTCATCGAAGTGTGCCTCGACGAGGCGGACCGGGTCTGGGTGATGCTGCACTCCGGGAGCCGCGGCGTGGGCAACGTGCTGGGCCGCTACTTCACCCAGCTCGCGAAGCGGGACATGGAGCGGCACCTGGCGCGCCTGCCGGCGAAGGACCTCGCCTACCTGGAGGAGGGGTCGGACCACTTCGCCGACTACTTCGACGCCCTGACCTGGGCGCAACGCTACGCGCTGGAGAACCGGCGCCTGATGATGGCGCGCATCCTCGCCGCGCTGCGGGCGCTGCTGCCGCCGTTCCGGGTGGCGGGGACGGCGGTGGAGTGCCATCACAACTACGTGGCGGAAGAGGAACACTTCGGCGAGCCGGTCTACGTGACCCGCAAGGGGGCGATCCGGGCCGGACGCGGCGAACCGGGCATCATCCCCGGCAGCATGGGGGCGCGCTCGTACATCGTGCGGGGGCGCGGTTCGGAGGAATCGCTGCAGTCGTGCGCCCACGGGGCGGGCCGGCGGATGAGCCGCTCGCAGGCGAAGGCGTCCTTCACTGCGGCCGACCTGGAGCGCCAGACGGCCGGCGTCGAGTGCCGCAAGGACGCCGGCGTCATCGACGAGATTCCGGGCGCCTACAAGGACATCGATGCGGTCATGGCCGATTCGTCCGACCTGGTGGACATCGTCCACGCTCTCAAGCAGGTCGTCTGCGTGAAGGGGTGACGATTCACAGCGCCGGTCACGGCTCGACGACGATCAGATCGTCGAAGTAGCGGCGGTAGAACCCGCGATCGCGGGTTGCCAGACGACTGGCCTGCACGGAGGCGTGGGCGCCAACCAGGAAGTCGGAGATGATGCGTTGGCGGCTACCGCCAGCGGACCGATAGGCGCGCCACATCCGTCCTGACAGGAACAACGCGCTCCCGTTCAGGGACTCGCGCCTGACGCCCGCGTCTGCCAGAAAGGCATCCAGCTCGTCCATCCGGTCGAAGTTGGCCGCCAACTCGGCGTACACCGGGTCGCACAGGACGAGCGGCCCCAGTGTCGTACTCGTTTCGATCAACGCGAGTGATCGCTCGACGAAGCTCGGATTCGGGCGCAGCACGTCGAGCAGAACGCTCGTGTCGACGGCGGTGATCATGATCCGCGGACGTCGTCGATGAACTCGTCGACCGATTCGGGCATCCGCCCGAGGCGTCCGACCCACTTGCGAATGCCGGACTCGACCGCCGCCGCCCGCGTCTTGCGCAGTATGAGCTCGCCTCTCGATTCGATGAAGGTCACTTCGTCGTGAGGTTCCAGGCCGAACTTGTCCCTCAGCGGTTTGGGAATCGTGACCTGGCCCCGCTCGCCGATTCGCATGTTTATAGTATGCATACGTATCAGAAATACGTCAATCGAGCGCCGCTCGATGCAGGCGGCGCAGAAATCCACTACGATGCTCGTGCGTGAACGAGCTTCCGTCCGTCGCCTTGACGACGCGGTTCCTGGCTTTGTGCCGGGACTACGGCTCGCAACGCCTTGCGGTCAGGCTGGTCGCCTCGGGCCGGAACGCTGGCGTGTCGGGGCTGCCTGCAGCCGACGACTGGACGGCCTGGGACGCCGACGAAATGCGGGCGGCGGTCGAGCACCTGCAGCAGAAGCACGGCGTCCGATAGCCGGGACTTCCATGCCACCTTAACCGGCCCGCAATCGTGAGTTGACAGCAGGTCGCGTATTTTGAATAATCAAAATACAAAACATGCATACTGCGAAATGTAGATTCATACCTTGCAAAATCGCATCGGCGCTGCTGCTGGTTGGCTGGGCGGCCAGCGCGTCCGCGCAGCAGCCGGCGTCGGGCGGCGCCGCGACGTCCCGCACCGGACCGATCTCCGGCTACATGGATTTCCACGTCAACGACGCGGAGCACGCCGACCCGGTGCTCGACTTCCACCGCTTCGTGCTGCTCTTCACCCACAGCTTCTCGGAACGCATCCGCTTCGTGTCGGAGCTGGAGCTGGAGCATGCCGTCGTGTCGCCGGAGACGGATGGGGAGCTGGAGCTGGAGCAGGCGTACGTCGACTTTCTCATCAGCCGGCCGTTCAACCTGCGGGCCGGGATGGTGCTGGCGCCGGTCGGCGTCATCAACGAGCGGCACGAGCCGCCGGTGTTCCACGGTGTCGAGCGCCCGTTCGTGGAGACCGTGATCATCCCGACCACCTGGTTCGGGGCCGGGGCAGGCGTGCACGGCGAGCTCCGCGGCGGTTTCCGCTACCGGGCGTACGCGATGGAGACGCTCGACGCGGCGCGGTTCGGCGCCGGCGAGGGGCTGCGCGACGGGCGGCAGAAGGGGGCCGAGGCGAACGGCCGCAACGTCGCCGGCACCGCCCGCGTGGAGTACGTCGGTACGCCGGGCCTGGTGCTCGGCGCCAGCGTGTGGAGCGGAGACACCGGCTTCGCGTTTCCGCGCGTGGACTCGAGCGTGACCCTGGTCGAGGCCGACGGGCGCTATCGCACAGGTGAGTTTGCCGTGCGCGGACTGTACGCGCACGCGTTCCTCGACGGAATGGGAGCGCTGAACCGCGCCGTGCAGCGCCTGACGGGGGTCGGCCCCAACGTCGCCGAGCAGATGCGCGGCTTCTACCTGGAAGGGTCGTACTTCATCGTCCCGCGGCCCGCGCCGCGCGAGGTGGCCCTGTTCCTGCGCTACGAGAACTTCGACACGCAGCATCGGATGCCGGCCGGGTTCGAGCCCCTGCCCGCGTTCGACCGCGCCGCCTGGATCGTCGGCCTCACGTGGTTCCCGGATCCCGACGTCGCCGTCAAGGTGGACTACACGGTGCTGCGCAACCGGAGCGACGTCATCCAGGCGCCGAACTCCTTCAACGTCGGGCTGGGGTGGTGGTTCTGATGCGGGGAAGTCCGGCAGCGGGCGTCCTGGTGGCGGGCGTGCTTCTGCTCGGCGTCGATGCCGGCGCGCATCGGCCGGCGCCGGCGCCGGGGGAGCCGAGCGGCGGTTCGGGCGTGCACGCGGCGGCCGGCCGGCCGATTGACGGCGAGCGCCGCGTCGTGCGGATCCTGGCCGAGCGGTTCAGCTTCACGCCGTCCGAGATCCGCGTGCCGCGTGGAGTGACGCTGGAGCTCCGCATTCGTAGCGACGACACGATGCACGGGTTCCGCATCGTGGGCCGCAACGTGAACCTGCTGGTGCCGAAGCGGCGGCAGGGCGAGGCGGTGGTCGTCTTCGAGGCGACGGAGGCCGGGCGCTACGCGTTCGAGTGCTCGCGGCTGTGCGGCGCCGGCCACAACTTCATGCGGGGCGCGATCGTCGTCGAGGACACGCCGGATCCGGGCACAAGCGCCGGTGGCCGGGCATCGGCGACAGGGCGCTGGGCGGAGCGAGCGGAGCCGAGTCCCGATGTCCCGTGAGCGCGGAACGAGGCTGCGCGCGGTGGGGTCGGCGGTGGTAGTCCTTGTGCTCCTGGCGGTCGCGCAGTCGGCTGCACGGCAGCAGGTCGTGCCGGGCGATCCGCTGCCGGGCCTGACCCCGGTCGAGTTCGAGGAGTTCGTGCTCGGCCTCGACGACTTCCTGGAGGTCGAGGACGCCGAGGAAGGACTCGGTCCGGCCTACAACAACACGAGTTGCGCGGGCTGCCACAACGTTCCGGCCATCGGCGGGATAGCGCCGATGACCACGACGCGCGCCGGCATCCGGGAGCCGGACGGGGCCTACCGCGACATCGAGCCGGGCCGCGGCTCGCTGTTCCAGATCTTCTCGATCCCCACCCACGCCTGCCAGTCGGTGATTCCGCCCGAGGCGAACGTCATCGTCAAGCGGGTTCCGGTCCCGCTGTTCGGGGCCGGCCTGATCGAGGCGATTCCCGACGCGACGCTCGAGGCGCTTGCCGATCCCGACGATCTCGACCGCGACGGCGTCAGCGGGCGGGCTCCGATCGTCCTCGACCTGCTGACGGGCGAGCCGCGGGTGGGCCGCTTCGGGTGGAAGTCGCAGCGGGCGACCCTGCTCGATTTCGGGGCGGACGCCTATCGGAACGAGATGGGGATCACGAACGACCTGTTCCCGGCCGAGCTCACGTTTCGGTTGTCGGCGCGGCAGCTCGCGCTCTGCGACGAGACGCCGGACCCCGAGGACGTCGCGGAGCCGTCCACCGGCCGGCGCGGCATCGACAACTTCGAGTCGTTCATGCGGTTGCTGGCGCCGCCGGCCCGCGGTCCGCTCTCGCGGCTGGCGACGCTCGGCCGGCAGGTGTTCGACGCCATCGGCTGCGCCGCGTGCCACGCGCCGGCGCTGACGACCGGACCGAGCAGCAATCCGCTGTTCGACCGCCGGCCGGTGCCTCTGTTCTCGGACCTCCTCCTGCATGACGTCGGTACCGGCGACGGCATCCGGCAGGCCGGCGCCGAGCCCGGCGAAATCCGGACCCCGCCACTCTGGGGGCTGCGCTTCCGGCGTCCCCTGCTGCACGACGGCAGCGCCGCGACGGCGGTCGAGGCGGTCCGGCGGCACGCCAACGAGGCGAATCTGGCGCGGGAGGGCTTCGAGCGGCTCTCCCCCGCCGACCGGGAGGCGCTGGCAGCGTTTCTCCACTCGTTGTAGATGGACCGACGCAGAGACCCCGACCCCTCGACGCGTGACCGACACCGGTTGCAGCTTTCACGTGTCCGGCCTGCCGGCCGCCGTGGTACGCTTTTGCGCGCATGCCGCCTTCCAGCACCGTAGAGAACTACCTCAAGGCCATCTATCAGGCCGAAATCGCCCACGGCGACGACGGCGCGCTGGTGCCGATGGGGCGGCTCGCGAGCGCGCTGGGCGTCGTGCCCGGCACCGCCACGACCATGGTGAAGGCTCTGGCCGACTCCGGGTTGGTGCGCTACGAGCCGTACGCCGGCGTGCGGTTGACGCCGTCGGGACAGAAGCTGGCCGCGCTGGTGCTGCGGCGCCACCGGCTGATCGAGCTGTTCCTGGTGAAGGTGCTCGACATGAGCTGGGCCGAGGTGCACGACGAGGCCGAGCGGCTCGAGCATGCGGCGTCCGACCGTCTCATCGACCGGATCGACGCCATGCTCGGACGGCCCGCGGTCGACCCCCACGGGGATCCGATTCCGGACCCCGACGGCGCCATCGCGACGCCGCGGTACCAGAGCCTGCTGACCTGTCCGCTGGACACGCCGGTCGTTCTGGCCCGGGTCACCGACCAGGACGCGGAGTTCCTCCGTTTCCTGGAGAGCCACGATCTGACGCCCGGCCAGTCGATCCGCGTCGCGGTGCGTCACGAGGCGGCCGACCACGTGCAGGTCCGCATCGCGCCGGATCGTCCGGTCATGATCGGCATGCGGGCGGCGGCGAAGCTGCTCGTGGCGCCGCGTGGTTGAGTGCGGGTGCGGAGGCGATGGACATCGACCGGGAGCAGTGGTCGGGTGAGGGAGACTTCACGGAGCACTTGCTGGCGTGGCTCGCCGAGCGCGACGACATCGTCTTCCTGCGGGTCGAGGACGCCGTGGCGGCGCGGGCGGAGGTCGACTACAACTTCATCAGCAACGAGATCTACGTCGGCTTCCGTACGCGCGACCGGCAGGAGCGGCGCCGCCTGTGGGGCGTCGTCCCCGTCCGGCGGACCGTGGCCGAGAAGGTGACGACGATGGAGGCACTCGAGACCGCCCTGGCGGACGACCCGGAGCTGGGCGCGCCGGACTACGCGGACGAGGCCATGATCCAGTATCTGCACACCCAGCGGGTGATCCCGCCCTACCAGACCAGGGGTTACAAGCTGATCGAGCTGGTGCGGATCTACGAGGCGGGCGCCGGTCCGCGGGGCTGACGGGGCGACATGGATACCGGAGACGTCAAGCGCCGCGTGCGGCGGACCATAGAGGATGCGCGCGCGCGGGCCGGGGCGCGACGCGAGGACGCAGCCGCGGCCGAGGCGGACGGCGACAGAGTCCTGCGCGCGGTGGCGGCGCCGCTTTTCAGGACCGTGGCATCCGCGCTCAAGGCGGAAGGCTACCGCTTCGCGGTGGAGACGCCGGCGGGAGCGGTGCGCCTTGCGCCCGGGGGCGCGAGCGAGGACGTTATCGAGCTTGCCCTCGACACCACCCGGCATCCGCCCGCGCTGATGGGGCGGATGGCGTACGTGCGGGGCCGCCGCGTGCTGAGCGAGGAGCGGGTCGTCGCCGAGCACCCGGCCCTCGGCGACCTCGCCGCGGAGGACCTGCTGGACTTCGTGCTGTCGGCGCTGACGCCGATGGTGGAGCGGTGACAATCAGACCGCGCCGTCGCGCTTCAGGCGTTCCGCGTCCGCTTCCGAGTAGCCGAGCTCGCCGAGAATGGCGCCGGTATGCTGCCCGAGCACCGGCGGCGGGGTGCGGACCGCTCCGGGCGTGTCGCCCAGCTTGACCGGGACGCCGAGCTGGCGGATCGCGCCCGCTACCGGATGGTCGAGCGCGATCACCATCGCCCGCTCGACGATCTGCGGGTCGGTCAGCACCTGCTCGAAATCGCGGACGCCGCCGCAGGGGACCCCGGCGGCCTTCAGCTCCGCCAGCCATTCCGCGGCCGGCCGCGTGCGCAGCCGCTCGACCAGCAGCGGGTGCAGGGCCTCGCGGGCGCCGACCCGGTCCTTGTTGGTCCGGAAGCGCGGGTCGTCGGCCAGCGCCTCCAGGCCGAGCACGCCGCAGAACGTACGCCAGAGCTGGTCGTTGCCGGCCGCGACGACCAGATCGCCGTCGGCCGCCTCGAGGGTCTCGTAGGGCGTGATCGTCGGGTGCAGGTTGCCGAGCCGGCCGGGCGGTGTGCCGGTGGCGAAGTAGATCCCCGCCTGATACGTGAGTAGCGCCGCCACCGAGTCCAGCATGCCGACGTCGACGAGCTGCCCGCGGCCGGTGCGATGCCGGGCGAGCAGGGCGACGGCGACGCCGAAGGCCGAGAACATCCCGGAAGCGATGTCCGCGATGGCCACTCCCAGCCGGTAGCCGGGGCCGTCCGGTGCGCCGGTGATGCTCATCAGACCGCCTTCGCCCTGCATGACCGCGTCGTAGCCCGGCTCGCGCCGCCGGGGGCCGGTCTGGCCGAAGCCGGAGATGGAGCAGTAGACGAGACCCGGACGCCGCTTCGACAGATCCGCGTAGCCGAGCCCCATCCGGTCCAGCGTGCCGGGCCGAAAGTTCTCGACCAGGACGTCCGCCCGCTCGATCAGTGCGTCCAGCACCCGCCGCCCGTCCGGATGCTTCAGGTTGAGCGTGATGCTCTCCTTGTTGCGGTTGATGCTCATGAAGTAGGCGCTCTCGCCGTCCTGGAACGGAGGCCCCCAGGCGCGGGTGTCGTCGCCCTTGCCGGGCTGCTCCACCTTGATGACGCGGGCGCCCATGTCGGCGAGCATCATCGTGCAGTAGGGGCCGGAGAGCACGCGGGTCAGGTCGAGGACGGTCAGGCCGTCGAGGGCGCCGGGCGTAGCGGTCTGTGACTCTGTCATTGTCAGTGGCGTGATTCTACTTTCGATGTCAGGCGCCGGCCGGGAACCGGGCGGCCGCTTGCGGCAGATCGGCCAGCACGCGGTCGAGCCGGGCCAGTCCTTCCCGCAGGGACGCGGCGCGGCCGCCGTACCCGATCCGCAGGTAGCCGTCGAGACCGAAGTGGTCGCCGGGAACGACCAGCACGCCTTCGGTCCGCCGGAGCCGGTCGGCGAGCGCGGTCGATCCGATGTCGTAGCCGTACCGGACGAATCCTATCGCCCCGGCCTCGGGGGGCACCCACGCGAGATTCCCGGCGTGCGCGTCGAGCCAGGCGACGACGATCGGGAAGTTGGCGGCGATCATCCGTCGGGTGCGCTCCAGCAGCGCCGTCCGGCGGTCCGGGGCCAGGGCGTGGCGGGCGAGCCGGTCGCTCAGCGCACTCGGTGCAATCGTCGTGTAGTCGCGGCGGCTCCAGAGGTCGGCGGCCATGGGCGGCGCGGCGGCCGCCCAGCCGATACGCAGGCCGGGCAGGCCGTAGGCTTTCGACAGGCCCCCGGTGACGATCACCCGCTCGGTTCGTCCCCACACCGTCGGTGTCTCGACGCCGTCGCGCTCGACGCCGCGATAGATCTCGTCCGACAACACCCATGCGCCGTGACGCCCCGCGACCTCGCAGACCGCGGCCACCTCGGCCTCGGTCAGCCGCGCCCCGGTGGGATTGTTCGGGTTGCAGACGGCGATGAGCTTCGTACGATCCGTCACCAGCGCCCGCAGCTCGTCGACGTCGGGCGCCCAGCGGGATGCTGGGGCGGCGCGCTCCTCGCGTAGCGGCCAGGGCCGCACGATGGCGCCGAACCCCTCGGCCAGCCCCTGCACCTGCCCGTAGTTCGGCTGCATCACCACGACCTCGTCGCCCGGCTCGATCAGGCGCCAGCAGGCGACGAAGTTGGCTTCCGCACCGCCGTTGGCGACCAGCACGTGGTCTTCGGTGGCGCCGGGGAGGGTGGCCGCGACGGCGGCGCGCAGCTCCGGCGTGCCGTTGGACTGGGTGTAGGCGAGCGGCTCGTCCAGCAGCACGCCGGCGGCGTCCGGGCCGAGGAGCTCACGCACTTCCAGCGGCTCCACGCCGCTCTCCGTCAGGTTGATCTCCACCCGGTGCTCGTGGACCGACTGGAAGCGCTCGAGCTCGAAGGGGGGGATTCTCATGGCCGGACCTCGCAATTCTGGTTGCCCGCTGGCAGACGATCGTACAACGCGGATCGGACGGCGCGGAACCGCGCGGAGATCGGCGGGGGTGTCGGAGACCTCGTGTCGGTCCGATAACCGGAACCGATGGGACCGCGCGCCCGCGGGTGGGATCCGGTCGCGGGGGCCGTGCCTCGCACCCGAACGGCCGCCGTCATTCGGAGGAGACGAATGGACGCACTGCGCTACCAGTCCGGACCGCACCGCATCGAGATCGCGTGCAACGCGCAGCCGAGCGACATCGCCGAGCAGACGTTCGAAGCGCAAGCCTTCCTCGTGCTCGACGACGACATGCCGCCGGTTACGGCTTCCCTCACGGCGCCGTCGGCGGCGGATGCAGTGCAGCAGGTCCGGGAGTACCTCGATCTGCTGGGTTACGAGGACCTCATAGCGGTCGAGTGAGAGCTACTGCACCGAAAAAGCGATCAATTCGCCCTCGTGGTCGCGTTCGCTCACGGCGACCACGACGTACTGCGTGCCGTCGTGCAGGTAGGTCATCGGCGCGCCGGACGTGCCGGCGGGCAGCTCCGTCTGCCACAACACCCGGCCGGTCGCCTTGTCCCAGGCGCGGAACATGCGCCCGCCGCCCAGGGGCGGCACCACCTGCATCGTTCGCGAGCCGTCACCCAGGAACAGCAGCGTCTTCGTCAGCAGCGGCGCCGCCCGTCCGGGGGCCCCGAGCCACGGGAGCGGCAGGTCCTGTAGGGCGACGTGGTCACGCGGTCCGGGTCCGTTGGGCCGCATCCAGACGTGCTCGCCGGTATTGAGATCGATCGCCGTGATCCGTCCCCACGGCGGCTTGACGAGCGGCAGACCCCGCGGCCCGTCGATCCAGACGCTGCTCGGTCCCTGCAGGTACCGGAACGGCGACGCCTCCGGGTCGGCCTCGCGCAGCCAGATCCGGATCGGCGCGGTGATCGACGGGACGTAGAGCATCTGCGTCTCGGGGTCGTACGCCGCGCCGTTCCAGTTGGCGCCGCCGACCCAGCCGGGAAGCTGCAGCGTCCCCAGCGTGCCGCCCGGCGATTCGTCGCGCAGGGACGGCGGGGTGAAGATCGGCCCCGAGCGGTAGCGGTTGAAGATATCGAGCGCCTCGGCCCGCAGATCCGGCGTGAAGTCGATCAGGTCGTCGACCGTGATCCCCTGCCGGTCGAACGGCGCCGGCCGGGTCGGGAACGGCTGCGTCGGCGATGTCCGCTCGCCGGGCACGTCGGATTGCGGGACCGGCCGCTCCTCGATAGGCCAGACCGGTTCGCCCGTGACGCGGTCGAAGACGTACGCGAACGCCTGCTTGGTGACCTGCACCACCGCCCTGATCGGCCGCCCGTCCACCGTGATGTCGGCCAGGATCGGCGTGGACGCGGTGTCGTAGTCCCAGATGCCGTGATGGATCATCTGGTAGTGCCAGACGCGGCGCCCGGTCTCGCACTCGAGGCAGACCAGGCTCTCGGCGAACAGGTTGTCGCCCGGCCGGTGTCCGCCGTACCAGTTGTGGGTCGGCGTGGCGGTCGGGAGGTACGCGTAGCCCAGCTCCTCGTCGGCGCTCATCACCGTCCAGACGTTGCTGGCCCCGGTGTGCTCCCAGGACCCGTCCTCCCACGTCTCGTTCCCGAACTCGCCCGGCTGGGGCACCGGATTGAAGCGCCACTTCAGTTGGCCGGTGACGGCGTCGAAGCCCCGGATGTAGCCGGGCGCCTGCTCCCGCTGCTCGAAGCGGTCGCTGGTGAAGATGCCGACGATGATCGTGTCGCGGCAGACCAGCGGGGCCGCGGTCCAGCGATATTCGTCCAGGTGCGGCACGCCCTGCGTCAGGTCGATCTTGCCTCCCTGCCCGAACTCGCGCAGCGGATCGCCGGTCCGGGCGTCGAGGGCGACGAGGTGCTCGCCGCTCACGATGAAGATCCGCTCGTCTTCGCGTTCCGGGTCTTCCCAGTAGCCGACGCCGCGGGTGGGGCCCCCGCGCGGCCGGCCGGCGCCGTCGTCGAGCGCGCGGTAGGTCCAGACCGTCTCGCCCGTGGCAGGGTCGATGGCGGCCGCCTGCCCCAGGTTCGTGCCCATGAACAGCCGGCCGCCGACCATCAGCGGCGTGGCGAGCAGCGTCGGATTGAAACGCAGGTCGGGGTCCTCGTCGACCAGGTCGTAGTCGACCGATCTCCACCGCCAGGCGATGTAGAGGTCCTGCACGTTGTCGGGGCCGATCTGATCCAGCGGCGAGTACTTCGTACCGCCCGACTCGCCCGTGTAGCTGCGCCATTCTCCGCCCGCCGCGCCCTGCTGCGCGGCCACGGGAGGAGTTCCCCACAGCACGAGCGCGCCGAGGACGCAGGTTCCCGTCAACGACACGCGGAATGCCGGCATTGCCGTTCTCCTTCTCTCCGGCGGAACGGGCCCCCGTTCATGGCGCCGGCGGCAGCGCGAACGTGACGAGCATGTTGCTGCCCGTCGGCGCCTCCAGCTCCGACGCGTAGTTGCTCATTCGAAAGATCGCCGCACCACCCACCGGCACGGTCAGATACTGCCTCCCGCCCGCCGTATAGGTGACCGGAAAGCCGGTGATCTGGCTGCCGAGAATCGTCTCCCACAGCACGTCGCCGGTTTCGGCGTCGAAGGCCCGGTAGCGGCGGTTGAGGTCGCCGTGGAAGACCACGTTGCCGGCGGTGGCGAGCGTCGACCCGGCGTTCGGCGCCCGCTGGCTGTAGCGCCACGCCTCGCGGCCGGTCGAGATGTCGATGGCCCGCACCTCGGTGAGGTGGCCATCCTCCGCGAGCCCCGGCTCGGGCTGCGTGAACCTCGGGCCGGTTCCCGTGGCCGACCGATCGTTGGCGGTCTGGTTGAGACAGGAGCGATTGATCGGGATGTAGAGCAGCCCGGTCCGCGGGCTGTACGACCACGACCACCAGCCCTTCACGTTGTGCCCGCAGATGACGAACTGCTGGCCCACCTCCCGCGCCACCAGGTCCATGTTGATGAAGACCTGCCCGGTCGCCGGATCGATGTCCCGGATGACGAAGCGCTCGGTGCTCTCGTAGGGCAGCGGCGTCGCCCACAGGAACTCCCCGGTCACACGGTCGAGCACGAACAGCCCGCCCGGCTCTCCTATTGTGACCGCGATCCTGCGCTCCTCGGCGGCGCCGGCGAGGCGCGGGTTGATCCACATCACCGCTTCGGGGTCGGGGGCGACCACCGTGTCGATCAGCGTGCGTTCCTGGACGAAGTCCTGGTCCCAGTCGTCGCACGGCAGGTGCTGGTAGTACCACTCCATCTCGCCGGTCTCGACGCCGAGGGCGACCGTGGAGTTCGAGTACAGCTCGCACGGGGTGCGGTCTCCGACGTCCCAGGTGCCGCGGCGCATGATCCGGGTGTAGGGCATCGGGACGGCGATGCCCCAGTAGATGAGCCCGAGCTCGGGGTCGTAGCTGCCCGGCGAGCCCCACGCCGACACGTGGCCCCGTTGCGACGTCGGCACGTTGCCCCAGGTCTGCCCGCCGGGGTCGTCCGCGCCGGCCGCCGTGTAGACCCGCCAGAGCTCCTCACCGGTGTCCGCATCGTGGGCCGAGATGAAGCAGCGCGCCGGGATGTCGGTGGGGAAGCAGGCCCGCCCGGCGAGCACCCTGCCATCGATGATCATGGCGCCCGAGGAGTGGGTGATCCCCGCGCGGTAGTCGGCCATCTCGGTGTCGAAGGCCACCTCGCCGGTACGCGCGTCGAGGGCGAGCAGGTGCGCGTCGGCGGTCAGGTGGTAGATGTGGTTGCCGTATATCGCCAGGTTCCGGGTCCGGTTGCCCAGCGTGACGTACTGGCGCAGGTCGTCGGGCAACTGCCGCCGGTAGTCCCAGAGCAGGTCGCCGGTCGTCGCGTCGAGCGCCTGGATATGGTCGTCGTTGTTGGCGAGGTACATCACGCCGCCGTGGACGAGCGGCTGGGTCTGCTGCGGCCCGTCGTCCATCGCCCGCATCCAGGCCACCTGCAACTGGTGCACGTTGTCCCGGTTGATCTCGTCCAGCGGACTGTAGGCCTGGAAGTCGTACGTCCGGTGGGTCATCAGCCAGTCCCCGGGGTCGGGATCGCGCAGCATCTCGTCCGTGACGGGTACGAACGGCCGCACCTCGCGGGTGATCGTCTCGCCCTGCTGCGCGCTGAGCAGGGGCGAGAAGGACAGGACTGTGACGCCGAGAAGCAGGGTCGCGAACGTCAGGTATCGGTTCGGCATGGTCATCTCCTGAAGCAACGGGCTTCCCGCAGCGGTGCTTTCAACTCGGCCGTCGAGGCACGACTGCGCCTTACGCGTCCTGCGGCACGAAAGCCAGGAACCGTCGCGGGTTGTCCACCAGGATCTTCTGGATCGTCTCCTCCGGCACCCCCGCGTAGCGCAGCTTCGGCACGAAGATCGTCACGACGGAGGAATAGCCCGCGCCGCCCTTCGCTTTCAACTCCGCCTCGCGGGCGAAGTCCGCCGACAGCAGCACGTGGTCTTCGTACCCCGCGTCGATGACCGACACGATCATCTGCACCTTCTCCGCGTCGCCCTGCGTGATCTGGTGGCCCACCGTGTCGAAGCCGAGGAAGGCGCCGCGCCGGGCCAGCGCGATGTGCACCTCGGCGCCCGGGTCGTCCCGGATGTCGGCAAGGTGTCCGATGCAGACGAGCCGCGGATCCACGCCCATCGCCTCGATGATGTCGAGCTGCTCGAGCGCGCACGACGAGCAGCCGTCGTGCGGGGTATGCGTGAACAGCGGCAGTCCGGTTCGCTGGTGGACGAGGCAACTGGCGCGCAGCACCTTCCGTTCGTCGGGATGCATCGTCATCGACGAGCCGATCTCGCCGATGCCGCCCCAGCGCTCAGCCGCGGCGTCGCGCATGAAGTCGGCCGCCACCTCTTCCTCGGTCTGCCCCGCGATCTCCGGTGGATAACGCGGCTGCGTCCACAGTCCGCCGGCCATCACGATGTGCAGGTTCACCCGCCCGGCCAGCGCGCGCAGGCGCTCATAGTTCTGGCCGAGGTCCTTCGTGCCGCCGTTGACGATGCAGCTCACGCCCTCCTGGGCGGTCGCGTTCACCTCGTCGGCCATCAGGTCGAGGTCGGCGGTGAAGGGCGACCGGGGGTTCTCCGGCGGAGTCACCCAGGGTGGAAGCGGGTCGCCGATGGACAGGTGCTCGTGGAAGAGAGTCGCTCCGCCGGCGAGCTCCGCGGGATCGATGTCGCGGAGCACGGTGCGGATGATCGCCCCGTCGGGGAACGTCACGCCGTCGCTTCCGCCCTGCCGGCGCGCCGCGGTCGGGTGAGCGGCCGTCAGCCCCGGAGCCGCGACGATCCCCATGCCGGCGGCGCCGATCCGTCTCAGTGCGTCGCGACGCGTCACGGTTGCGGAACGGTGCGGACACTCGCGCATGGTCAGTCTCCTTGGTTGCCCGTACCATACGCCAACCGAGCCGGTTGCGCACCGTCGATGTTGCGCCCGTCCGCCGGTCCGCCCGCACCCCCGAGAGTCCCGCGCGGGCGGTCGGCGGAGGCGTGGTCCGGCCCCGCGATCGGGTAGGATCAGGGGGGTATGGATGACCACGGGCTGCGCGTCTACGACTCCATTCTCGGTCTGCTTTCCGGCGCCGACAATCCGACCCCGCTGGTCCGCCTGAACCGGGTGACGCCCTTCCGCCACACGCAGGTCTACGGCAAGCTGGAGTGGTACAACCCGTTCGGGGCGGTCAAGGACCGCGTCGCGGCCAACCTCGTCGAGGACGGCGAGGCGCGGCACACGGTGCACGCCAAGCAGAAGCTGGTGGAGCCGACGTCGGGGAACACCGGCATGGCGCTGGCGATGATCGCGAACGCCAGGGGCTACTCGCTGACGACGCCGCTGTCGAGCGAGATCCCGCTCGAGAAGCGCACCATGCTGCGCTTCTTCGGCGCCGACGTGATGGAGCTGGCCGACACCCTGTGTCCGGCTCCCGGGGCGCCGGAGGGGGCCATCGCGAAGGCGATGGAGATCGGGGATCGTCCCGATTTTCACATGCTCAACCAGTACGTCAACGAGGCGAACCCCGAGGCGCACTACAAGACGACCGGGCCGGAGATCTGGCGCCAGACCGACGGCAGGGTCACCCACTTCGTCGCCGGTCTCGGTACCTGCGGCACCATCACCGGCACGGGCCGCTTTCTCAAGGCGCAACGTTCGGCGGTCCAGGTGCTCGGCGTCTATCCGAACGAGGGGCACGACATCCCCGGCGTGCGCAGCTTCCGGCAACTCAAGCAGACGAAGCTGTTCTTTCCGGACGAGTACGACGACATGGTCGAGGTCCACAACCAGGCCGCGTTCGATCTCTGCCTCCGCCTGAACCGGGAGGAGAGCATCGTCGCGGGACCGAGCTCGGCCATGGCCCTGCAGGGGGCGTTCGAGCTGGTGCCGGACGAGCCGGGGAAGGTCGTCGTGGTGATCTTCCCGGACAACGCCTTCAAGTACGCGTCGTCGGTGGTCAAGCACCTGCCGGGGCTCGTGGCGCAGGAGGCGAAGCCGGCTGTGCCGGCGCGCAACCCGCTGCTCGACACGATGGTGGAGAACGTGCGGAGCAACGCCGATCTGACCATCGACGTCGAGTCCGCCCACGCGCAACTGCAGAACGGCAAGCCGTTCGTGATCGACGTCCGGCCGCGGAAGCAGTACGAGGAAGCGCATGTGCCGGGCGCCGTCAACCGGCCGCTCGCCGAGCTTCCCGAGAATCACGCCGGGTTGCCGGAGGATCGCGACGCGCCGATTCTCAGCGTCTGCCAGCGCGGGAACGCCTCGCTCTCCGGGCTGCTGTTCCTCAAGTCGCTCGGCTATCGCAACGTGCGGAGCATCACCGGCGGCACGCTGGCGTGGCGGGACAAGGGCTTCGCCACCGAGTCCGGGGCGGAGTCGGACTGAGCGGGCGTGGGGCGACCGATGCTGACGCTGTGCGCCGAGGCCGACGCCGGCATCCGGCGCCACGGGCAGGAGACGTACCCGCACGAGTGCTGCGGGGCGCTCATCGGCAGCGGCGACCGGGTGGTCGAGGCGCTGGCCCTGCCCAACACCACCGAGGAGGGATCGCGGCGCCGGTTCCGGGTGCGGCCCGTCGACTACCGTGCGGCCGAGCGGCGGGCGGAAGCGCTGGGCGCCGACCTGCTGGGCTTCTATCACTCGCACCCGGACCATCCGGCGCGCCCGTCGCAGTACGACCTGGACCACGCGTGGCCGGTGTTCGCCTACGTCATCGTCGCGGTCGCCGGCGGCGAGCCGGGGGCGTTGACCTCGTGGCGGTTGCGCGACGACCGGTCGGCGTTCGACGAAGAGCAGGTCGCTATCGAGGAAACATCATGCCAACCAGGATTCTGATTCCGACGCCGTTGCGCGTCTACGCGGACAAGCAGGACGTCGTCGAGGCCGAGGGCGGAACGGTCGGCGAGCTGCTCGCCAACATGACGGCGCGGTACTCGGACCTCCGCAAGCACCTCTACAACGAGGAAGGCAAGCTGCGCAGCTTCGTCGCCATCTATCTGAACGACGACGACATCCGCTTCCTCGAGAAGGAGGCGACGCCGGTCAAGGACGGCGACACCGTCAGCATCATCCCGTCGGTGGCGGGCGGGGTGCGGTCGTGACCGTCGCCGCGCCGCCGGCGCTGAGCAACGAGGAGGTCGCCCGCTACAGCCGGCACCTGATCATGCCGGAGGTCGGCATGGACGGGCAGTTGAAGCTGAAGGCGGCCAGCGTTCTCTGCATCGGCGCCGGGGGGCTCGGCTCGCCGGTGGCGATGTACCTGGCCGCGGCCGGCGTCGGCCGGCTCGGCATCGTCGACTTCGACGTGGTCGACTACAGCAACCTGCACCGGCAGGTCATCCACGGGACGCCGGACGTCGGGCGCTCGAAGCTCGATTCGGCGCGCGACACCCTGAACGCCATCAATCCCGAGGTGCACATCGAGACCCACGAGATGGCGCTGTCGTCGGGCAACGCGCTCGACGTGCTGCGCGGCTACGACGTCATCGTCGACGGCACCGACAACTTCCCGACCCGCTACCTCGTCAACGATGCCTGCGTGATCCTCGGTATTCCGAACGCCTACGGCAGTATCTTCCGCTTCGAGGGGCAGGCCTCGGTCTTCGCGGCCAAGGACGGGCCGTGCTACCGCTGCCTCTACCCGGAGCCGCCGCCGCCGGGGCTCGTGCCGAGCTGCGCCGAGGGCGGGGTGCTGGGGGTGCTGTGCGGCGTGGTCGGCACCATCCAGGCGACCGAGGCGGTCAAGCTGATCATGGGGGTCGGCGAGCCGCTCATCGGGCGCTTCCTGGTCTACGACGCGCTCCGGATGCGCTTCCGCGAGCTGAAGCTGCGCAAGGACCCGGACTGCCCGGTCTGCGGCGACAGCCCCACCGTCACCGAGCTGATCGACTACGAGCAGTTCTGCGGCATCACCCCGGCCGCCCCGGTTCCCGAGCCGGCTGCCGGCGACGCGGACGACGCCACCGTCGAGCAGCTCAAGGCGCGCCTCGACGGCCGCGACGGCGTCTTCATCCTCGACGTCCGCGAGCCGCAGGAGTACCAGATCTGCGCCATCCCCGGCTCGACGCTGATCCCGCTCGGCGACCTGCCCAGCCGCCTCCACGAGCTGGAGGGGCGCGGCGAGATGATCGTCCACTGCAAGTCGGGCGTGCGCAGCGCCAAGGCAGTCAAGCTGCTGCGCGAGGCCGGCTTCGCGCAGGCCAAGAACCTGCGCGGCGGCATCCTGCGCTGGATCGACGCCGTCGACCCGTCGCTGCCGAAATACTGAGTGAAGCCCTGGGGCGCAGTTGCCCGGCGGGGCGTTCGACTTCTAGTCTGGAACGCAAGCGAGATGAACCCCGACGCACCGCTCGACGCCTTCGTGCCGGAAGCGTTCAGGCGCCTGGAGGACCCGGCGCGCGACCTGCCGCGGATCGCGAAGGATCGGTCGGCGATGGCAAAGATCGGGGCCGCCGTGGCGCAGGTGCCGACTAGGCACCGGTTGCTGCTGGGAGACGCCCGCCGCGCAGTCCTGCCGTCGGAGTCGATCCACCTCGTCCTGACCTCGCCGCCATACTGGACCCTGAAGGAGTACCGCCGCTCGGAGGGCCAACTCGGCTGGGTCGCCGACTACGACGAGTTCCTGGATGAGCTGGATCAGGTCTGGCGCCTGTGCCACAGGGCGCTTGTGCCCGGCGGACGTCTCATTTGCGTCGTCGGCGACGTCTGCCTGTCCAGACGCAGGAACGGCGGCCGGCATACTGTCGTTCCCCTGCACGCCTCGATCCAGGAACGCTGCCGGGCGCTCGGGTTCGACAACCTCGCGCCGATCATCTGGCACAAGATCGCCAACGCCGCGCACGAGGTGGAGCGTGGGACGGGCGGGTTCCTGGGGAAGCCGTACGAACCCAACGCCGTGATCAAGAACGATGTCGAGTTCATCCTGATGCAGCGGAAGCCGGGCGGCTACCGGCGTCCGAGCCGCGCCGCCCGAACCCTTAGTCTGCTGTCGGAGGCGAGCTTCAGGACGATGTTCCGACAGGTCTGGACCGATATCGCCGGCGCATCGACGCGAGACCACCCCGCGCCCTATCCGGTCGCCCTGGCCGAACGTCTCATCCGGATGTTCAGCTTCGTGGGAGACACGGTGCTCGATCCTTTCACTGGGACTGCGTCAACGCAGGTAGCCGCCGCCGCGTGCGGCAGGAACACGCTCGGGATCGAGGTCGACCCCGTGTACTTCGGAAGGGCCCTGACCCGGTTGCAGAACGAGACCGCCAGTCTGCTGAGTACGGCCGACCTGAGTACTGGCGAGATCGACACGGAGCACGGTTTGCCCGCCACCGCGTGAACGCCGCGCATGATTACTGCCCAGGACGCCGTCGACGACCTTTACCGGATAGCCGTCACGGAAGAGAAGGCGACATCGACGTCGCGACTCGACGCGCTCGCGGACTTCTGCGTGCAGGAACTGACGCGCCGCGGCCTGAAGGACGTCGAGAAGGAGTCGTCGATTCCCGGCGCCGGCCGGGAGAAAAATGGGACGTCGCGTGGCAGTACGACGGCAAGTACCGCTTGGGAGTCTCTCTCAAATCGCTCCTCAAGAACCTCGGCGGCACCGTCCCCAACAGAATCGACGACCTGATCGGTGAAGTCGCCAACGCCCAGCTCCACTCGCCGGAGATAGTGATCGGCTACATCATGATCTTCAACGTCGCGGAGGACAACCTCTCCCAGAAGCATGGTTCGACGTGGTGCGATCTCTTTCGAGACCGTGCGACTTCGCTGTCCGGCCGCCGACCGCCCTCCTGGACCACGGGGACCGTGGAGGACTTCGTGCTGGTGGAGGTGAGTCCGGCCGCCGACCGCCCTCCTGGACCACGGGGACCGTGGAGGACTTCGTGCTGGTGGAGGTGAGTTTCGACTCAGGCTCAGCGATACTCGCGATGTCGCAGTCCTTGATGCGTTCTTCGATACGCTCGTCGAACAAGTCAGGGCAAGGAATCCCAACGCGCTCACCGCCTGAACAGCCTGGGCACGCGTGCCACATTCGGAAATGCATCGCTTCCGGACTCGCGGCTTCGGCACAATGATCGTCGGATGTATGCGGCGGGCGGGCGCTATCGTGGAGATGCGCGGTCATCCTGTCGAGTCGCAGATGCTGTTTCGCGCGCAACATCCGGGTCGTTCGTTCAGTGAGCGCGTTGTGCTGCCAGAATTCGTCGCCCTAACGGCGACTCCCGGCGATCCTACCGCTGACGTGTCAGGCGACCGGGATCGTGCTTGACTGAATGGAACGGCCGCCCCGTCGCGAGATGCTGGAAGACCATTTCCATCGGGAGCCCGACTGAATCTCTTGGCGGCTCCGGAGGAAGGGTTCGTAGCGCCGTTGTTTCCGCAGAAGCAGTCAGTGCAGCAACCATGGCATCGACTGCATCGTCGCGCGCGACGTCCTTGCGCGCGAACTGACTCAACATTCCCTCGATTTCCTGCTCAGCCGCGGGCCGGAGTTGCTTCAGCACAGCGACGCGCTCCCGGAATCCTTCCGGCTTCCCCTTGTTGTGCTTCATCGGTCTACGTCCGGCTAACGCCCAGAAACAGACTTCGGGGTGTACTTCACGGATGATCTTCCGGGCCTTCGTGTTGCCGCGAAGCAATCGATCGACTTCGCTGCACTTGGGCACAATGCCGAACGTCTGAGCGCTGAGGTCCTTGCCGGTCACTGCCCGGCTGCGGTGCTTGGCGTCCTCGTAATCGACTGCTTGCAGTACGGCTCGCGCTGGTGCCCGGAACACGCTCCGTCTCCGGGGTTCGCCGAGCTTGCGGCGTGCAGCCAAGTCGCACTCCCGTTCGCTGTGCTCATTCGGAAGCCCGATGGGAATGTCGACGAAAATGCGGGCGGGTTCGGAGACTTCCTGCACCAACTCACCCAAATGGCCGACGATTCCCCAACGCGATGTGCCGGAGGGCTGCAACACAACATAGAACCAACCGGCCGGGCATCCACCGACACCGACTGCCAAAACCGCCTCGCCTTCAGTCGCGCGTGAGGGTGGGCCAGTTGGTGGTGCGACGTTATCGGCGAGCCATTGCTCGACGTGACCCGCGAACTCCTCGAAGTCGTCGAGAGACTCGCGAAGCAGCTTGGCGAGGAGGTCAAGGTCGACATCGAGATAGCCGTGCACGAGCACGTTGCGGAAGCCGGCGATCCCGCGGAAGCGTTCGCCGAACTGCGCCGGCACCACGTTCGCTTCCACCAGGCAGTCGATGGACGAGCCGTAGGTCGTCGGGTCGAGGCCCTCAGCCGAGGCGATATGACTCGCGATGTCGAGGGCATTCTGCGCGCAGAGATGCAGACCGCGCTCAACGGTCCAGCGCCGGTCGGAATCGGCGCGGAGCGACGCTGGCGATATGCCGGCGTGCCGGCGTAGGGCCGCGAGCGCTTGGCGCAGAGCGATCAGGTGCCGATCAACAACACCGCGGTCGACACGACCCGGGCTCACCGGCGGCCCCCGCTGGCCGCGAACCGTCGCGCGGCGTCCATCTTCTCCATCTGCGGCAGGAAATCGAAGTACCGCGAGAGCGCCTGCCCGGCGCGGGTCGTGGTCGCCCGCAGGTCCCGGGAGAGCAGCCGGACGCCGTCGCGGAGGACGCGATGGTAGAGCAGGGGCGGCGCCCGGTTGAGGACGACGACGTCGACGGCGTTCGTCCCGAGCGCGTCCATGAGGCGGGTCGTCAGGGCGGCCTGGTACCCGAAGAGACCGCCGTCGGCGCGGGCGTCGTCAATGTAGACGGCGACGTCGACGTCGCTGTGGTGGTGCGCGTCCCCGCGGGCGTGCGAACCGAACAGATAGGCCTCCAGGATCTCCGCCCGGGGTTCCAACGCCCGCGTCAGGCGCTCCACGAGCGACTGGTCGACCCGCCCGCGTTCCATGTCTGCATCATGCGGTATCGACGCGGAGCGGTGCAAGGCGGGTCGGGCGTTGCCGGGGCCGCCGAAGAGAACCGCCCGATGTACGTTCTTGGATTGGCGAGAGTCAGCTTCGTCTTGACGAAGTACATCGGCACGTTGATCCGCGCGGCACGATGTGTCACATTCGTGCACATGGAGCGGATCGGGATTCGTGACCTGCACATGAAGACCGGCGAATGGGTACGCCGCGCGGCGGGCGGCGAGGGCGTCGTCGTTACCGAGCGCGGGCGCCCCGTGGCGTCTCTGGTGCCGTTTCGCGAGGGCGATGCGGGCCGGTCGTTTCGCGACCGCGTTCTGCTGCCCGAGTTCGAAGCCTTGCCCGCGGTCCCCGGCGACTCCACCGCCGACGTGTCCGACGACCGGGATCGTGGATGACGTACTTCGATACGGCGTACATGCTCAAGTGCTACGTCGAGGAGCCAGGCTGGGAGCAGGTGCGGGCGTTCGCGGGTAGTTGCGAGCGCATAGCGTGCTCCGTCTACGGGCGACTCGAGCTGCATGCAGCACTCCACCGCAAGCTGCGCGAGGAGAGGCTGAGCGAGCGAGGCCTGGACGTCGTCCTGCGCCAACTGAACGTGGACGAGTCGGTAGGGCTTTGGGAGTGGCTGCCGTTGACGGCGCGCGTCAGGGCCGCGGTCGCCGATGTCTACGGGAAGCTGTCTCGTGACGTGTTCCTGCGAACCGGTGACGCGGTGCACCTGCTGTCGGCCCGCGAGCACGGGCTGACGGAGATCTACAGCAACGATCGGCATCTTCTGGCGGCGGCGCCGCACGTCGGCATGAAGGGGCGGGACGTGATTCAACGCGCGGATGCAGCGGGACGCTCGTGAACACCCGTGCCCGCCGTGGTGCTCGTTGCGTTCCGCGCTGCTGGAGTCGTTGCGAGAAACGTCTCGGCAAGCCGACGCTCGCCGCGACCCGTGACTCCCGGAAGCCGTCGGGTGGGGTTCCCGGCCAACGGGGGAGGATCTTATGTCGCCGTCGCGGTTCATCCATGACACACATAATGCATGGTAAGTTTTGTCAAGATGGATCGGCTCCAGAACCCCTACCAGCCGGGCGCGGGCACACGTCCGCCGGCCTTGATCGGTCGCGACGACCTGATTGACGAGTTCGGCGTCACTCTGCGGCGAACGCTGAGCGGCAGGTCGGCCAAGAGCTGCATGCTCGTCGGGCTGCGAGGTGTCGGCAAGACCGTCCTGTTGAACCGTTTCGCCGAGATCGCGGGCGCCGAGGGGGTGAAGGTCGGGTTCATCGAGGCGTCCGAGAACGGTGACTTTCGCACGCTGCTGGCGGTTCGGCTGCGGGGGATTCTGCTCGAGTGGAACGGCTTGGTTCGCAGAGCGGTCACCACCGCGCTGGGCGTGCTCAAGTCGTTCACGCTCAAGTTGCCGGTGGGAGCGTCGATCTCCATCGGCGTCGACCCGCTCGCCGGCAGGGCGGATTCGGGCCCGCTGGCGGAAGACCTGACCGATGTACTCGTGGCGGCCGGCGAGGCCGCGGCCGCTTGCGAATCCGCGCTGATGGTGGTCGTCGACGAAGTCCAGTACCTGTCCACCGACGAGCTCGCCGCCCTGGTGACGGCCATTCACCGGACGACACAACTCGGTCTGCCGGTCATCCTGACCGGCGCCGGCCTGCCGCAACTGCCGGCTCTGGTCGGCGCGGCCAGGTCCTATGCCGAGCGCCTCTTCGAGTTCCCCGTCCTGAGCACGTTGCCGCCGGAGGAAGCTGCGGCGGCCATTGTCGTTCCGGCCCACGAATTCGCGGTCGAGTTGGCTTCCGCGGCGGTCGACCGTGTCGTGGCGGAGTCCGGCGGCTACCCGTACTTCCTCCAGGAATGGGGCTACCACGTCTGGAATGCGGCGCCCGCGAGTCCGATTACCGGCGACGACGTCCGGTCGGCCCGATCTGGCGTCATCGACACGCTCGACCGCGACTTCTTCCGCGTTCGGTTCGATCGGCTGACTCCCAAGGAGAAGGACTACCTCCGAGCCATGGCCGTTCTCGGACCCGACAGCCACCGCTCCGGCGATATCGCCGCCGCACTCGGGGTGAGGATCGAGTCTGTCGCGCCTCGCAGGTCGGGTCTCATCGCCAAGGGGATGATCTACAGTCCGGCGCACGGGGACACCGCGTGTCGACCATTCCGGAATATAATCCTGATTGGTCAAGCCAGACAGGAATACATTCCGAATGGGTTCGTATCGACGCGAGGTCGTCCTGAACCTTCCGGCGCAGCAGTCGGCGTTTCTGTGGGGACCGCGCAAGACGGGCAAGTCGACGCTGCTCGCCGAGCGGTTGCCGGACTCCGCGCGCTTCGATCTGCTGGAGACCCGCACTTTCCTCGAGCTCACGCGCGAGCCGTGGCTGCTCGCCGAGCGGGTGCTGGCGCTCGACGCGAGGAGCCGCGCACGTCCCATCGTCGTCGACGAGGTGCAGAAGGTGCCGGCGCTGCTCGACGAGGTGCACCGCCTGATCGAGCGTCACGGCCTGGCGTTCGTCCTCTGCGGGTCGAGCGCGAGGAAGCTGAAACGGGGCGGGGCCAACCTTCTGGGCGGCCGGGCGTGGCGGTTCGCGTTGCATCCGCTCGCGTGGCCGGAGGTCCCCGAGCTCGATCTGCTGCGCGCGCTGAATCGCGGGCTCGTGCCCCAGCACTACGACGCCGCGCAGCATCGCCGCGCGCTGGCGGGATACGTCGACGACTACCTCAAGGAGGAGGTCTTCGCCGAGGGTCTGACGCGCAATGCCGCGGCCTTCGCCCGGTTCTTCGACGCGCTCGGCTTCTGCCATGGGCAGGTGCTGAACTACAGCAACATCGCGCGTGACTGCGGCGTGAATGCCAAGACGGTGCGGGAGTACTTTCAGATCCTCGTCGATACTCTGCTCGGGGTCTTCGTCGAGCCGTTCAGCCGGCGTCGGGCTCGCGCCGTAATCGTTCGCGCGCCGAAGTTCTATCTCTTCGACGTCGGAGTCGCCGGCTACCTGAGCGGACGCCGCCTCGACCGCGCCGCGGGACCGGCGTTCGGTCAGGCCCTGGAGCACTACGTGCTCATGGAGCTTCTCGCCTTTCGGAGCTACCGGGAGCGGGACCTTCCGATCCGGTACTGGCGGACGAAGTCGGGTCTGGAGGTCGACTTCGTGCTGGGCCGCGAGCCCGAGCTCGCCATCGAGGTCAAGGGAACGGGGCGTGTTCGGCCGGACGACCTGAAGGGCATCCGCGCGTTCACCGAGGAGCATCGCCCGCGGCGGGCCGTCGTCGTCAGCAACGACCCCGCTCCCCGGCTGGCCGGAGAGGTCGAGGTGTTGCCGTGGCGGGTGTTTCTCGAACGGCTCTGGGGGGACGAGCTCGTCTGACGACAAAGTCATCCGCGATCCGCTCCCTGTGCACGAATGTTAGCCTGTCCGCGACGTGACCCCCCCAAGGCTCGGCATCGGCTTCATCGGCAGCGGCTTCATCACCCGCTTTCACATCCGGTCGCTGGTCGGCGTGCGAGACGTCGACGTGCGCGGGTGTTGGAGCCCGAATCCCGAGCACGCCGAGTCGGCGGCGGCGCTGGCGCGCGAGCTGGACGTGGGGGAGGCGCGGGCCTGTTCCTCCATCGAGGCGCTCGTGGCCGACCCGGCGGTCGATGCCGTCTGGATCTGCGGGCCGAACCACGCGCGGGTTGCGAACCTGGAGGCGGTCTGCGCCGCCGTGAACGCCGGGGCGACGCTGCGCGGCATCGCCTGCGAGAAGCCGCTGGCGCGCACCGTCGCCGAGGCGAAGCACATGCGTGGGCTCGTCGAGCAGGCCGGCCTCCGGCACGGTTACCTGGAGAACCAAGTGTTCGCGCCGCCGGTGACCCGCGGCCGGGAGCTGATCTGGCGGCGCGGCGCCGCCCTCACCGGCCGGCCGTACCTGGCCCGGGCAGCCGAGGAGCACAGCGGACCGCACAGCCCGTGGTTCTGGCGGGGCGACCTGCAGGGCGGCGGCGTGCTGAACGACATGGCGTGCCACTCGGTCGAGGTGGTGCGGCACCTGCTGACCGCGCCCGGCGCGCCCCGCGCCACCATCCGGCCGCGGCGCGTGACCGGTCGCATCGCGTCGCTGAAGTGGAGCCGGCCGGAGTACAGCGACCGGCTGCGGCGGGCGATGGGGGCTGCCGTCGACTACGCCGCGCGTCCCGCGGAGGACTTCGCCGGCGTCAGCATCGAGTACGAGGCGGAGGACGGGACGCCGTTGATCGGCGAGGCCAGCACCTCGTGGAGCTACGTCGGCGCCGGGCTGCGGCTGAGCATGGAGCTGCTCGGTCCCGAGTACTCGCTGGCCGTCAACTCGCTCGACAGCGGCGTGAAGCTGTTCTTCAGCCGCGAGGTGTGCGGCGCGGCGGGCGAGGACCTGGTCGAGAAGCAGAACGCCGAGGTCGGATCGATGCCGGTGGTGGTGGACGAGACGGCCGAGTACGGCTATACCGCGGAGAACCGCCACATGGTCCGGGCGTTCCTCCGGGGCGAGACGCCGGACCTGACGTTCGACGACGGCGTCGAGGTGGTCGAGCTGCTGATGACCGCCTACATGAGCGCCGAGCAGGGGCGGACGCTGCCGTTCCGTCCCGACGGCCTGGACGCGTTCGTGCCGGCGGTGGCGCAGGGGATCTGGAAGGCGTGAGGGAGGCAGCGATGTGGAAGCGGATTCTGCTGGTGCTCGCGATCGTCCTCCCGGGCTGCGTGCACGGCGACGACCGCGGCGTGTCGCTCGGTCCGGAGGAGTTCATCGCCACCGCGGAGCTCCCGGACGACCTGCGGCTCGAGCTGGCGGCGCAGGAGCCCGCCGTCGTCGATCCGGTGGGGATCGCGTTCGACGCCGACGGCCGGATGTTCGTGGTCGAGATGGGCGGCTACCCGCAGCGGCCGGAAGGGTGGCCGCCGCTGGGCCGGGTCAAGCGGCTGGTCGACGAGGACCTCGACGGCTATTACGAGACCTGGACGCTCTTTGCCGACGGACTGCCCTACCCGACGTCGGTCCTGCCGTGGCGCGACGGCGTGCTGGTGACCGCGCCGCCCGACATCGTGCACCTGCGCGACCCCGACGGCGACGGGGTGGCCGACGCGCGCGAAGTGCTCTTCACCGGCTTTCCGGTCGAGAACACGCAGCACAACATCAACGGCCTCACCTGGGGCGTCGACAACTGGGTCTACGGCGCCAACGGCGGCAACCACGGCAGCGGCCATCCGCCCGGGCGGCCCGAGGCGGCGGTCTCGATCCGCGGCACGGATTTCCGCTTCCGGCCCGACACCGGCGCGCTGGAGCCGTCATTCGAGACCACGGGGGGCCACGGCATCGCCTTCGACGCCTGGGGACGCATGTTCGGCACCCACAACGTCAACCACATCCAGCACATGGTGTTCCCGATCGCCCGTCTTCGAGACAATCCGTGGCTGGTGCCGCCGACCACGCGCGACATGATCTCGGACCACGGCAGCTCGGCGCAGCTCTTTCAGGTGTCGAACGCCCAGACCCGCGTCAACAACCCTAATCAGTCCGGGCACTTCTCGGGCGGATCCGGGATCGCGTACTACGGGGGCGGCGCGCTGCCGCCGGCATACGAGGGCAGCCTCTTCGTGAACGATGTGGTGGTCAACGTCGTGCACCAGGACGTGCTGACGCCCGATGGGCCCAGCTTCATCGCCAGCCGCCGGGCCGAGGGGGTCGAGCTGCTGGCGGGGCGCGATAACTGGTTCCGGCCGGTCACCGTGGCGACCGGACCCGAGGGAGCGCTCTACGTCGTCGACATGCACCGGGAGGTCATCGAGCACCCGGAGTGGATCCCGGACGCGGTCGAGGAGACGCTCGACCTGCGGGCCGGCGACGACAAGGGGCGTATCTACCGGATCGTGCCGCGTGACGGGCTGCCCACGGTGCGGCCGGCGTTGGCCGGGGCCGAGCTGCCGGCGTTGGTCGACGGCCTGGCCCATCCCAACAAGTGGTGGCGCGACACGGCCCAGCGGGTCCTGGTGGAGCGAGACGATGTGGCCGCCGTTCCGCCGCTACGGTACGTGCTCGACAACAGCGAGGACCCCCTTGCCCGGCTGCACTCCCTCTGGTCGTTGCGCGGACTGGACGCGCTGCAGGTGAGCGACCTGCGCCGGGCGGTGCGGATCGGGCCAGCGGGCGTGCGCGAGAGCGCCGCGGTGCTGGCCGCGGATTACCTGGACGATCCGAACGCAGTCGAGCTGATCACGCAACTGATCGGCGACGACGACGCGCGCGTCCGCATGCAGGCGGTGTTGACGCTCGCCGGGACGAACACGAGACGGGTGCGCGAGGCGCTGCAGTGGGTTCTGCAAGAAGACGCGCACCACGACTGGACGCGCTATGCCGCGCTGGCCGCCGTCGAGGACGACCACGCGGAGGCGCTCCGGGGCCTGCTCGACACGGATGGCGGCCGGGGCGACCCCGACCGGGTGGCCGGATTGCTCGACGCCGTGCGCCACCTCGCCGCGATGGCGGTCGCCGCCGGCGGCGCGGGAGATCTCCGGAGCTTGGCAGATCTGGCCGTCCGGTCGACCTTGGCGGACGAGCGCCGGGCCGCGCTGCTCGACGGGCTGGCGGACGGCCTGCAGGGACTGGAAGTGCTGCCCGCTCCCGATCGCACGTCGCGCACGGTCTCGCAGCTTCTCGATTCCAGTCACACCGAGGTCGTACGGGCGGCGCTGCGGGTCGTCTCGTCCGCCGGCGCGACGGATCTCCCGGCGGTTGATCGCGCTATCGGTCGCGCGAACGACCGTGCGCTGGACGAGTCTCTGCCGGTCGACGACCGGACTGCGGAGATCGCACTGCTCGGCCTGGGCTCCTACGCACAGGTCGCCGAGACGCTGCTG
This sequence comes from Vicinamibacterales bacterium, assembly GCA_965222905.1. Taxonomy (GTDB): domain Bacteria; phylum Acidobacteriota; class Vicinamibacteria; order Vicinamibacterales; family UBA8438; genus WTFV01. Next base: position 1,962,974 of record OZ244976.1, read on the forward strand.
GCGCTGATGGAGCCGCAGTCGCCGCCGGCGCTCCAGGTGGAGGCGGCCCGCGCCGTGGCCGGCCTGGACGACCCGGCACGCGGCGCCGAGACGCTTGCCCGCTGGCGCAGCTACGGGCCGGCGGTAAAGGAAATCGTGCTCGACATGCTCCTGCGGAACCAGCCGTTCCACGTGCTCCTGGTCGAGGCGCTGGAGAACGGCGATCTGACGGCCGGCGAGCTGGACCTCGACTTCGGCCAGCGCCGCCGGTTGCTGCGGCGCTCCACCGAGGACGTGCAGACCCGGGCGGCCGCCTTCTTCACCGACCACGAGTTCGGCAACCGGCAGGCGGTAGTCGGCGAGTGGCTGCCGCAGGTGGTCGGCCGGCGGGGCAGCGCCGGGCGCGGCGAAGCGCACTTCCGGAGCCTCTGCGCCCAGTGCCACCGGTTCCGCGGCGCCGGCCATCCGGTCGGTCCCGGTCTCGACATGTCGTTCTTCCGGGGCGAGGAGGATCTGCTGACCTCCATCCTGGATCCGAGCGCGGCGTTCGCACCCGAGTACGCCAACTACCTGGTGGAGACGGTGGACGGGGAGCTGCTCAACGGCATCCTCGCCGCCGAGACCGACGCCACCGTCACGTTGTCGCGCGCCAACGGTGAGGCCGACACGGTGTCGCGCAGCCGGATCCGGGAGCTGCGGGCGGAGGGTCGTTCACTGATGCCCGACGGGCTCGAGCAGGGGCTCGACGCGGACGGTCTCGCGGACCTGCTGGCGTATCTGCGGCAGCACGATCACTGAGTGCGGCGCTCCGTGCGCCACCGCTCGACGTGGCCTGCCAGCTCGTCGAAGTCGTCGAGGTGCTCGGCCAGCACCCGGGACATCTCCTTGCGGCCGAGTCTGGTCCTGCCTCGTCCGAACGCATCCCCCACGGCGGCGAAGGTCCGGAGCCGCTCGCCGAGGTCCGGCGGCAGCACCTTCGAGGCGACGAGGCACTCGATGGACGACCGGTAGACCGCCGGATTCCGGCCGGCGACGGGACCGATCCCGCGGCTCAGCTCGAAGATGCTCCGGGCGCAGAGCTGCAGGCCGCGTTCGACGGATCTGCGGCGGCTGGCGTCGAAGAGAAGCCTCAGCGGGGACAGGTCGCCGTGCCGGCGCAGCGCGGCGACCGATTGGCGCAAGGCAAGAAGGTGCCGTTCGACGTCCCTGCCGGCCGACAGTACTACAGCGTCGGTCCTTCTTTGCGCCCGGTTTGGCGCACCGGCCGGCGCGATCTAGCGCCGCCAAACGCGTCGCAGGGCTCCGTGTTTGGCCCCAGCCCCCACCGCCCCAGGAGCTTGCGCCGCGGAACTCACTCCGTTGCGTTCTACGGCGCAGGCTCCTAGAATGACCGGTAGCTCTCCGTCCGCGGCGGGTTCCCGATGCTGCGATTCTCGAAGAAGGCCGACTACGCGCTCATCGCACTGAAGGATCTCGCGTCGGGTCCTCCCGGAAGCTCTTCCAACGCCCGCGAGATCGCCGGCCGCTACGACATCCCGGTCGAGCTGATGGCCAAGGTGCTGCAGCGGCTCGTCCGGATGGGGATGGTCGCCTCGCACCAAGGGACGCGCGGCGGCTACCAGCTCGCGCGCGATGCGACCCTGATCTCGGTCGCCGACGTGATCCAGGCGATCGACGGGCCGGTCCTGGTGACCGCCTGCTCGGACGAGGACGAGAGCTGCGAGCAGTACGCCAAGTGCAACGTGCGCGATCCCCTCTGGCGGCTCAAGGATCGCATCGTGCAATCGCTGGCCGCCTTCACGGTCGACGAGCTGGTCAGCGACGACGGGTCCGAGCCGTTGCCGCTCACCGTGGCGCGCCGGCCCGCCGAGTCGGCGTTCTCCACGCCGGCCGCGGTTGATCGCTAGATTCCGTCTCCTGCCGCGGGATCCGGTGCCGCCGGCTCTCCGGAAACCCGAAGCGAAACGCGCCATGCCCGAGTTGCCCATCTACCTGGATCACCACGCGACGACGCCCGTCGACCCCCGGGTGGTCGAGGCGATGCTGCCGTTCTTCTCCGAGCGCTTCGGAAACGCGTCGAGTCGCCACCACGCGTTCGGCTGGACCGCCCGCGACGCGGTGGCGGCGGCTCGCCGGCAGGTCGCCGAGCTGATCGGCGCCGACCCGCGCGAGATTTATTTCACGAGCGGCGCCACCGAGTCCGACAATCTCGCGGTGCGGGGCGTGGTGGCGGCGGATCCGCGCCGGCCGCTGCACGTCGTGACGATGACCACCGAGCATCACGCGGTGCTCGATCCGTGCCGCCGGCTCGAACGCGAGGGCGTCGAAGTGACCCGCATCGCGCCCCGGCCGGATGGTCTGTGCGACGCGGCCGACGTCGAGTGCGCGCTGCGGCCCCACACCCGCCTCGTGTCGGTGATGGCCGCCAACAACGAGATCGGCGTCCTCCAGCCGGTGGCGCGGATAGCCGAGCTGACGCGGCCGCGCGCCATCGTGCTGCACTCCGACGCGGCGCAGGCGGTCGGAAAGGTGCCGGTCGACGTCGACGAGCTCGGCGTGGATCTGCTGTCGCTGACGGCGCACAAGATGTGCGGCCCGAAGGGGATCGGCGCGCTGTACGTCCGGCGCCGCCGACCGCGTCTGGCAATCGATCCGCTCGTCGACGGCGGGGGGCACGAGCAGGGACTGCGCTCCGGGACGCTGAACGTGCCGGGCATCGTCGGCTTCGGCGCCGCGGCCGCGATCTGCCGCGCCGACCTGGAGGAGGAGGGCGCCCGCGTGGGACGGCTGCGCGACCGGTTGTTGGCGGGGCTGCGCGAGCGCCTGGACGGGGTGAGCGTCAACGGGTCGCTGGCCGCGCGCCTGCCGCACAACCTCAACGTCAGCTTCGACGGCATCGAGGGCGAGTCGCTGCTCGTGGGACTCGACGACGTGGCCGTCTCCTCGGGGGCGGCCTGCACGTCGGTGAACCCGGAGCCGTCGCACGTGCTCGAGGCGATCGGGGTCAGCGACGATCTCGCCCGCGCCTCCATCCGCTTCGGTCTCGGCCGCACCACGACGCAGGACGAGGTCGACTACGCCGTCGACAAGGTGGCCGGCCTGGTGGCCCGTTTGCGGCAGTTGTCGCCGTACGCCGCCTGACGCCGCCGCGGGCAATCGGGTACACTGGAGTGCCCGACGATGATTGAGGTCACTGCAGCGGCGGCAAAGCGGATCCGCGAGGCGATGGCGAGCGACGGCGTGGCCGACGGTGGGCTGCGGGTCGGCGTCAAGGCGGGCGGGTGCTCCGGCTTCAGCTACGTGTTCCGGTGGGAGACGGAGCCCCGGCCGGACGACGAGGTCTTCGAGGGCGACGAGATGAAGATCTTCGTCGACCCGAAGAGCTACAAGTACCTGCGCGGCACCGTCCTCGACTGCGATGCGTCCATGCTCGGGCAGTCGTTGATCTTCCGCAACCCCAACGCCAAGAGCGAGTGCGGGTGCGGATTGTCGTTCGACGTGTAGCCGGGGGCCGGACGCCCGTCGCGAGTCCGATGTCCACCGCCGTTGCGCGGTCATGTCCGCCATCACTGACGTACCCGAGATCCGCCCGCGCCGGCCGCTCGTGGTCGTGTCCAACCGCGAGCCGTATCAGCACACCCGCGCCCGAGACGGGACCGTTCAATGGTCGCCGACCACCGGCGGCGTCGCCGTGGCCCTCGATGCGCTGATGCGCGAACGCGGCGGGGTCTGGATTGCGCACGGGTCCGGCGACGCGGATCGGGACGTCGTCGATGAACACGACCGCGTGATCGTGCCGCCGGACCATCCCGGGTACACCCTGCGCCGGCTCTGGCTGACGGAGGAGGAAGCGAAGCAGTACTACGAGGGCTTCGCGAACGAAGGACTGTGGCCGCTGTGCCACGAGGCGCACGTACGGCCCATCTTCCGCAAGCCGGACTGGGAACGCTACCAGCAGGTCAACGACCGGTTCGCGGACGTCATCGAGGCGGAGCTCCCCGATCTCTCGGCGCCGGTCTTCATACAGGACTACCACCTCGCGCTCGTCGGGGCGCGGCTGCGCCGCCGCCAGCCGGGGGTGAAGACGGCCATCTTCTGGCACATCCCCTGGCCGAGCCCCGACCGGCTCCGCATCTGCCCTTGGCGTCGCGAGTTGCTGACGGGTCTGCTCGGCAACGATCTCATCGCCTTTCAGCTCGACCGGGATCGCCGCAACTTCCTGACCGCGGCTCGCGAGAGCGGCTTGGAGGTGACGCGCAACACCGTTCGCACGGGGAACCGGATCGTGGCGGTCAAGGCCGTGCCGATCGGCGTCGACTACGACCGTATCCAGCGGATCACGCACGACGCCGCCCTCGGCGCGGAGCAGGCGCGCCTGCGGCAGGAGCTCGGGCTCGACACCCCGCTGATCGGGATCGGGGTCGACCGTCTCGACTACACGAAAGGCGTTCTGGAGCGCCTCGACGCGCTGGAGCTGCTGCTGGAGCGGCGCAGCGACGTGCGCGACCGGTTGACTTTCGTGCAGGTCGGCGTCCCCTCGCGGTCCAGTCTGCCCAGCTACGTCGACGTCGTCGAGGCGATCGACCGCAAGGTGGCCGACATCAACGCGCGGCACGGATCCGGGCGGGCGATCCGCTACCGGAAGTCGTCGTTCCGGATCAAGCGTCTCGTGGCGCTCTACCGCCTCGCGAATTTCTGCATCGTCAGCTCGCTGCACGACGGCATGAACCTGGTGGCCAAGGAGTTCGTCGCGGCGCGGGAGGACGAGGACGGGGTGCTGGTTCTGAGCGAGATGGCGGGCGCTGCGCAGCAGCTCCACGACGCGCTGCTCATCAACCCCTACGACGTCGAGGGCTTCACCTCGGCGATCGAGCGGGCGATCGACATGCCGCTCGACGAGCGCCGCCGGCGGATGCGCGCGATGCGGCGCATCGTCGCCGGACGCAACATCTTCGGGTGGGCGTCCGACATCCTCGAAGGGCTCGAGCAGCTCAACCCGCGGGCGTTGCCCCCGGCGCCGGGCATTCGCCCCACCGAGCGAGAGCGGCTGAGCGTCAGCCGCGTGCGGATTCCGCCGGGCGTGCAACCGTCGTAAGCTGCCGCGGCGCCGTGCTAGACTGCGACGATGGCTGCGGCCGGCGTCCTCTCGCACAGCATGCGCGCGTACTACCTCCCTCTCACCGCCGGGCTGGTGCTGGCGGGAAGCGCCTTCATGCCGTGGATGCTCGTCGGCGGGCGCGGTCTCGGAGGCTTCCCGAACATCGCCGGGCTATGGGTCCTCGGGCTCGGGATTCTGGCCGCCGTCCTGGCCATCCTGAGCGTGATCACCCGCAAGAACTCTCGCCATCCGCTACTGCTGGTCGGCTTGGCGGCGTTCGGGGTCGTCCTGGTCAGCGAGCAGTGGATGGAGCGGACGACCGCCGATCAGGTCTGGGCGCAGTCGCAGGCGCGCGCGATCGTGCAGGGCAGCCGGACCGCCGTCGCGTTGCCGGACCCCACGATGGCGCCCGGCGGCTATCTGGCGCTCGCGGCGGCCGGCGTCATCGTGCTGTTCGGCATGACCATCGTCGTGCGACAGGCCGCGACGCCTTACGCCGAATCCGAGGACGACGACGCCTGAGTCCGGCGCGCGGCAGTCCCTTTCATCTCTCATGCGTATCACGGTTGCTCACAGTCCCGACTCGGACGACGCGTTCATGTTCTACGGCTTCGCCTGCGGCGCGGTGGCCGCGGACGGGTTCGAAATCGATCAGGTGCTGGCCGACATCGAGAGCCTGAACCGCTCGGCTTTCGAGGGGCGCTACGAGGTGACAGCAGTCTCGTTTCACGCCTACGCCCACCTCCTCGACCGCTATGCCCTGTTGCCGCACGGCGCCAGCATGGGCGATCGCTACGGGCCGATCGTGGTGACGCAGGCGGATGGCCCGCGCTCGCTCGACGGCGTGACGGTTGCCATTCCGGGCGAGCTGACGACGGCGTATCTCGCGCTGCAACTGTTCCATCCCGGCGTCGCCTACCGCGTGATGCCGTTCGACGAGATTCAGCCCGCGGTCGTCGACGGCACGGTGGAGGCAGGACTGCTGATCCACGAAGGGCAGTTGACCTACGGCGACGAGGGGCTGCGGTGCCTGGTCGACCTCGGCGTCTGGTGGGCCGACCGGACCGCAGGTCTGCCGCTACCGCTCGGGTGCAACGTCATCCGGCGCGATCTCGGGGCCGGCCCGATGCGCGAGGTGTCGCGCCTGCTGCGGGCGAGCATCGCGCACGCGCTCGATCACCGCGAGGCCGCGATCGAATACGCGCTCGACTTCGGCCGGGGCCTCGACGTCGAACGGACCGACCGCTTCGTCGGCATGTACGTGAACGGTCTGACTCTGGACTACGGAGATCGGGGGCGCGCCGCGGTGGAGCGCCTGTTCGCCGACGCCTACGATCGAAAGGTGATTCCTGCACCCGTGCCGGTCGAGTTCGTCGACTGAACGGGAGGGCGCAGGGGGGAGCCATGTACGCGCGGATTGCCTCGGTGGGGCTGCGGGACGTCGCCGACAAGCTGGACGGCGGCATCCGCCTCGACCTCGAGGACGGGATCCGGTTGTTCGACGCTCCGGACCTGCTCGCCGTCGGCTGGCTGGCCAACCGGGAGCGCGAGAAGCGCCACGGCGACCGCACGTTCTTCAACCACAACATCCGCCTCGAGGCGACCAACGTCTGCGTCGCGAGCTGCCTGTTCTGCGCGTTCGCCCGCCTGCAGCCGGGCGACGTGGGCGCGTACACCATGAGCCACGAGCAGGCCTGGGGAAAGCTGCGCGAGCGGGCCGACCAGCCCCTGACCGAGGTGCATGTGGTCAACGGCCTGCACCCGGATCTGCCCTGGGACTACTACTTGGAGCTGCTGCGCGGCTTCAAGCGGATCCGGCCTGACATCCACCTGAAGTGCTTCACGGCGATCGAGATCGCGTTCTTCGCCGAGCTCTATGGGATGACCGACGAGCAGGTGCTCCGCGACCTGATGGACGCAGGGCTCGACTCGCTGCCCGGCGGCGGGGCCGAGGTCTTCTCCGAGCGCGTCCGCCGCAAGATTTGCCACGACAAGGCGGACGCCGACCGCTACTTGGCGATCCACCGGCTGGCCCACGGACTCGGCATGCGCTCGAACGTGACGATGCTCTACGGCCACATCGAGACCGACGAGGAGCGCGTGGACCACATGCTGCGCGCCCGCGCCCTGCAGGACGAGACCGGCGGCTTCCAGGCGTTCATACCGCTCGCGTTCCATCCCGACAACAACCGGATGGAGAAGCTGCCGGCCCCGACCGCGGCCGACACGTTGCGCGTCCACGCTGTCGCCCGCCTGATGCTCGACAACGTGCCCCACGTCAAGGCGTTCTGGATCGCCACCGGCGTCGGCGTCGCCCAGACCTCCCTCTGGTTCGGGGTCGACGACCTCGACGGCACGGTGCAGGAAGAGCGCATCTACCACATGGCCGGCGCCCCGACTCCCGAGGCGATGACCCCGGCCGAGATCAGCCGCCTGATCCGCGTCGCCGGCCGGGAGCCGGTCGAGCGCGACACCCTCTACAACGTCGTCTCGCAGCCGGCGTGAGCGTCGGTGCGTGCGGGCCAGAGGCTGCCCAATGGTCCATGTCGTCGCACGATGTGACACCCGTTTCCGTGTGCAATAACCTGTAAACTCGTCTGTTGTCCGCGGTCGGCGACTGACGTGGCCACAAGGAGGGGGATTGACCAGCGCAGAGGCATCGTCGCTGTTCGCCGGTGCCGCTGACGTGCAGTCACAGCGGGCGGTCGTGGTTGACCTCGTCAGGAGCAAGAGAATCCACGACGTGGCTCAGGACGATTCGTTTCGAGATGGCCTCACTCGGGTCGCTCAGGCTGTCCGGGCAAGCGCTACGCCGTGGCAGCGACTCACTGCCATCGCGACGCTGGAACGAGTCGCGGCCGTGGCGAAACCACTCCGGCCGATCGTTGACGACTTGCTGCGGAACGCGATCGTCGAACCATTGCCGGATCTCCAGGAAGTAAGGGACGCTGATGACCGCTTGTACGCCGCGCGATCCTGGCGGGCGGTGCGCAACAGCCAGTGGTACCTAGACTTTCTGGCGGCCGGGGCCGTCCGCGAGGAGCTTGGTGAAGCGGTTCGCAAGGAGTGTATTGCAGGGCTCGTGGAACTCTCGACCGATGTCGGAACCGCGCTGGAGGCGCTTGCGACGGCACTCGTATCGATGACGTTTCCGACGAAGAAACCGGGTGACAGTCTCGGCCGCCGCCTCAAGCGGCTCCTCAGCGCTTTTACCGACATCATGACGACGCGTCATCTGCCGGTTGGCACACAGGTTGGGCGTTCGCTCAGCCGACTCGTTGAACGGAGCGCTCGCGAGCACGTACGCCCCGAGAGCATCGGGGTCAAGCAGGATGTCGCAAGACAGACAGCCGCACTCATTCACGAGATCGTCCGCTCAGGCTTTTCTCAGGCTGCGGAGAGCAGGACTTACGAGGCACTCGCCGTCGTGGAAGAGTGGTTCACGCGACGTGAATGGCGTACACTGTGCGAATCGGAATCGTCTGTTGACATCGCGCGAGTGGGAGAGGACATCGGAGAGGCGTTGCTGCTGCTAGCTAGGCTTGGCCTGACAGACGATCGCCTACGCCTCTCTCTTCAGACTGCTTGCGGGTCCCACTCTCGCGCCGACACCATCTGTCGAAGAATGGCTACAACAATTCCTGGGATTTCCAGAGACGTACGGGACTGGCTGATCGGGGCTCGGCGTCGCGTCCATAGCGAGCACGCCGAGGAGAGCCAAGTACGATCCGTCGATCAGGTGCTCGCGGAATTACTAATCGACAGGAACAGACTGGCGCATGCATCCGAAGTTGTGAAGACCGAGCTGCTCCCAGATGTCTCAACGGTTCTACCACAGTCCGCAGGTGCGTTGATTCGACTGATCCGAACGGCGGGCGCCATGGCAAACAAGCTGGAACTCGTGAAGACGTGGAGACAATTGCGCATCCGGAGTCGGGAAGTGGGGCAGGAAGTGGAATATTCGCCACGCGAGCACCGATACCGGGCGGAAGGGGCGCCTGGACGCCGTGTTCGGCTAATCAGCCCGATCGTTGAGCGTATGAGTGAGGATAGCGTGCCGCAGGTCGTCCTCAAGGGGAACGTTGAGCCCGTTGCCGACAGGAGCGAGTCCAGTCAACGAAAGGTGAAGTGGTGATGGCTGGCTCCAGAAAACACCCGCTACTGTGCAGTCTACTCGACCGGCTTGAAGCCGATGCGAGGTCGGAACAACCACTATTCAGCAGAGTCGTTTCGGATGCAGAACGACGTGAGTTGCGAGAACTTCTGGGTGAGCTGGACGGGACACCCGGACCACCTGCTGCCCCGGAAGCGGGTCAGCAGGAAGAGACCGGGACTGTCAGTGCACCAGAGCTAGGAGGAACCACCGGGTATGAGATCGATGAGACCGTGATCGGTCTCAATGCATCACCACGACCCGAATGGATGTTGTGTCTCGACTTTGGTACGGCTAAGTCAAAAGCATTTGCTTGGAGGCACGAAGAGCATGGAGACGTGGAACCTCTGGATCTGCCACTAGGGAAGGCGGACGACGACCTTGATGGTGCGATTTATTCGGTGAATTCGTCAGTGTGGATTGCTGACGATGGCCTGATGTTCGCTGGTTCGGAGGCCGTGAAGCGGGGCGCGCAATATGGTGAATCTGGGGTGCAGGCAAGGCAGCGCATCGATTCGATCAAGCAGGAAATCAGCCAGATCGACTCGGATCATGGCTTCGAAAACAAAAAGCTAGACTCGACGTTGAATCCGATTGCGTCGGTACCGTTGACGTACCAGGACGCGATAACGTTTTGTCTGGCCTACCTTACAGATTTGGCTACAACGGAGGTGGAAGCTAGGATCGGCACGCGCTACATTACGAGGAGATTTACCCTCCCATGGTGGAGGAACTCGCAACGCGTGTGGGCTGAGCCGTTCATTGCGCGAGCGCTGGTCAGGGCAGAGCTCGTGGCGGACACTTTTCGTGGGAAGTGGCGGGAAGGCATTCACGTGTCGGACGTGAAGGATGTTCTCCGACGCGCTAACGACCATGACGAAAGTTTGATGTGGCTGCTGGATCGCGGTGGGGACAGCACCCCAGGATCGACATCAACACGGCACACGGGGGGAAGGCTGGAAGCATTAGCGGCGGCGAGCGGCAGAGTATGGAAGGACTACGATCGTGGACTAATGCTGGTCGTGGATGTTGGTGCCGGCACAACGGACGTGTCGCTGTTCTGGCGGGTTCAGAATATACAGGCGAAGAGAGCTTTTCCCGTTTTGCCGTGCGGAAAGGCTATCAGGCAGGCCGGCGACACGTTGGATTCGCTCTTGCTCAAGGAGCTATTACAGAGAGCCAACCTAGGAACTGATCCGGATCTGGAGCGCCGAGTACGAGATGACCTGCGTCGTCGGAGTGTTCGTCGACTGAAAGAGAGGCTGTTCAAGACTGGCCAGATCTCGGAGCGTCTACCGAATGATCAGGTGGTTGAGCTGACGAAGGACGAGTTCCTGGAGCTTGAGGGTATCTCGATATTTGCAGCTAATATCCGCGCGGCAATTCAAGACCTCTTAACAGGAGTTCACGAGAGTTGGGGGGCGGCCGGCGCGCGAGACAAGGGTTTCTTTACGCTCATATTGACCGGCGGCGGGAGCGATTTGCCAATGATCCGTGATCTTGCGAATGAGCAGTGGACAATCGGCGGCAAGAAGGTCCGATGTCGATTGGCGAAGAGCGTACCTGATCTCATCGCCGACGAGTTGGGTGCAGAGTTTGCTCAGGAGTACCCTCAACTGGCGGTTGCGATGGGCGGCGCTATGCCGCTGCTTCTTGATGAGCGACGGGCTCTCAGGGAATGGATGGGAGACGGGCGAGCACCTGGATCGGTGGAGCAACCGCCGGGTGCGGCGTGGGCAGGCTGAGAGGCGGGTACGTTGTGGAGCTGGCTGGCATGGAAGCGGCTCGGATGTCCTGGCTCCTCCGAAGAGTTGGGCCTGCTCTGTTTCTTGCATCCGTGAAGGAGCCGTTCTCTGGACGCCATGGTACTTCTGGTGCCGAGGTGAGGCAATGGTTGATTGCACTCTACGTGGCATGCGATTGATGGGCTTCCGCAGTCTTTCCTTTCAGGACGTGGACTTCGACAATCCGACCTTCGTCGTCGGACCGAACGGTTCCGGGAAGAGCAACTTCACCGATGCCTTCGCATTTCTCTCCGAGGCCATGGCCTCTCCGCTGCAGGCGGTTATCGAGCGGCGTGGAGGATTTTCCGCCGTCTCCCATCGCGGCTCGGCGAGAGGTCGTCCAACGAATTTAACCCTGTCGGTGGAGTTGGAGAGGCCGGATAGCGATACGACCGAGGCCTACTACTCCGTTGATCTGCGCCCGCGGCGAGGCAACGACTTCGAAGTCGCTGACGAAAGGTGTTACGCGACAAGGTCCGATGGGTCTAAGCATTTGTTTGTCCGCCGAATCGTCAAGGGCTCCATGGTCTGGGAGAGCAGCGTGGAATCGCTGGCTCCCGCTGTCGAACCGAAAGCTCTGGCCCTGCCGCTGGTCGGTGGAGACGAACGCTTTCGAGCTGTGTTGCGTTTCCTGTCGGGAATGCGGACGTACCGGATCGAGCCGGAGGCACTGCGGGCGATGCAGGATCCCGACGGTGGTACCGGGTTGCGCTCGGACGGCAGGAATGCGGCCAGTGTGCTGCGTGAGATCCAGCGCAAGGTGGAAGACCGGACTCGGATCTGCCAGTTGCTGGAAAGCGTCGTGCCCGGGACGGTCGGCGTGCGACCGAAGAAGCACGGCAACAAGTTGACCCTGGAGTTCACGCAGAACCGGATGGGGGCGGAGCCCGTCAAGTTCGAAGCCTTCAGCATGTCAGACGGGACGCTCCGTGTTCTGGGGCTCATTACGGCCGTGTTCCAGCGACCGGCGCCATCGCTCCTGGTCATCGAGGAACCGGAGGCATCGATGCATCCCGGAGCGATCGGTTCCATCCTTGACGTGCTCAGATTGGCCAGCCGTTCCATGCAGGTCGTGGTCACGACTCACAGCCCGGACATTCTCGACGCCAAGTGGATCGAGGACCGACACCTGCGGATCCTGAGTTGGGAGTATGGCGCTACTCGGATCGGTCGCGCTTCGAAGGCAGTGCGAACGGCACTGGCAGAGCACTTGATGGGCGCAGGCGAGCTGCTCCGTTCGAACGCCCTGACCTCCGATGAGGAGACCGATTCGGATTCTCCGTAAACGAAGGCGTGGTCGGGGGACAGAGCGGCGTGAAGATCCAGCCGATCGTGGAGGGACATGGGGATGTACTGGCGTTCCCGGTCCTGTTGCGACGCTTGGTCCACGAAGCCCAGGTTGAGGCTGTGGGCATCGGGAGACCGATTCGACGGCCGCGCTCTTCGCTTGTGAAGGAAGAAGGAATACAGCGGGCTGTCCGACTGGCGCTCGTGGAGCCGGACTGTAGCGCCGTGCTCATACTGCTTGACGGAGACGACGACTGTCCCGCTGACATGGGGGCGACCGTGCAGGCATGGGCGGAAGCGGCGTCGAGCGGCACACCGTGCCGGGTCGTTCTGGCGCACCGGGAGTACGAGGCTTGGTTTCTGGCTGCAATCGAATCGTTGCGCGGCCGTCGCGGCGTCAGGATGGACGCGGAACCTCATCCGGCACCGGAGCGGCCTCGCGGCGCCAAGGAGCAACTGGAGGTGAGGATGCAGCCCGGCGCGAGCTACCTGGAAACCACGGACCAACCCGCGTTCAGCGCCCTGTTCTCGCTGCCAGACGCGTACCGCCGCTCACGATCGTTCCGCAAGCTCACCAATTCGTTCGCGAACCTGGTCCGCGGAATGGAGCATGACATCGGCGTGTGGCCGCCGCCGGCCTGGACCGACGGTGCTTGAGGCGCGTCGTTGCCGCGCGCCTCTCGCGCTCCCCGGCACGTCGGTGGCCGCCGGGACCGTTCGGGTCGCGATGATGCATGGCGCACTCCGGTGCCGACAGGGCCGGTGGGGATGCGTGGTAAGATTCACGATAGCGTCAGGTTCCACGCTGGGGTCTGGCCTTTTTGATGACCTGGGCTTGAGAAACTTTTCACAAAGTTGAACAACGGCAACGGGGCGGCGTTCTCCGAATGGGGGACGCTGGCGCCGAACTCCCGAGCGGGTCGGCGCTTTTTCTTGAGGCGTGCTTGAGAAAAGATTCACAAGCTGGCCGGGTTGCCCCGGACGGAACGACGGACACCGGTGGCGGACAGGGGTACGGGAGGCCAGAGACCCCGCGCGGAACGGAGTACGGAGCACGGTTATGGACGTCGAGGAACTGACCCGGTTCGAGAACACGCAGATCGGAGAGCGGCAGGCGTTGCCGGACCGCTATCTCGGACTCTCCGACGACGAGATGGCGGAGCGGATCGCGCAAGCTCGCCAGGATCTCGGCGAGCGCCTGCTGATCCTGGGGCACCACTACCAGCGGGACGAGGTGATCCGCTTCGCCGACTGCACCGGCGACTCGTTCAAGCTGGCGCGGCAGGCGGCCGGCCGCCACGACGCCGACTACATCGTGTTCTGCGGCGTCCACTTCATGGCGGAGAGCGCCGACGTGCTGAGCGCGCCGCACCAGCAGGTGATACTGCCGGATCTGGCCGCGGGCTGCTCGATGGCGGACATGGCGGCCGCGGATCAGCTCGAGGTCTGCTGGGACGAGCTGGAGGCCCTGGGCGCCACCGACGTCGTTCCGGTGACGTACATCAACTCGGCGGCATCCATCAAGGCGTTCTGCGGCGAGCGGCGCGGGGTGGTGTGCACTTCGGGCAACGCCGAGCCGACGCTGCGCTGGGCGTGGGCGCGCGGGCGGCAGATCCTGTTCCTGCCCGATCAGCACCTGGGACGCAACACCGCCTGGCGGATGGGGGTGCCGCTCGACGAGATGGTTGTCTGGGATCCGGACCTGCCGTACGGCGGGGTGGAGGCCGACCACCTGCGCAATGCCCGGATGATCCTGTGGAAGGGCCACTGCTCGGTGCACACCCGGTTCACCGTCCCGCAGGTGGAGCATGTGCGGCGCAGCCATCCCGGCACGCGGGTCATCGTGCACCCCGAGTGCACCTGGGACGTCGTGCAGGCGGCCGACGACAGCGGCTCCACGGAGTACATCATCGACAAGGTCGCCGGCAGCCCGCCCGGGTCCACATGGGCGATAGGCACCGAGATCCACCTCGTCAGCCGGCTGGCGGCCGAGCTCGCCCCCGAGCGCACCATCCTGACCCTCGACCCGATCGGGTGCCTCTGCTCGACGATGTTCCGGGTGTCGCCCAACCACCTGCTGTGGGTGCTCGACGCGCTACGCCACGGCGTGGTTCACAACCGGATCGTGGTGCCGGATCGCGAGAAGGAATGGACCCGCGTGGCGCTCGACCGCATGCTGGAGATCCACTAGCAGCCGTATGCAGTCTGCTAAACTCGTTAGCTGCACCTCAACGTCCGGGCTCGATGAGGCTGGGCGATCCGATCCCCAAGGAGAGACTCAGTTCATGGCTCACGAATTGCCCGCGCTGCCGTACGACTACAACGCCCTGGAGCCGCACATCGACGAACAGACGATGCGCATTCACCATACGAAGCACCACCAGACCTACGTCACCAAGCTCAACGGTGCACTCGACGGGCATCCGGAGCTGGCCGCGAAGGGCCTCGACGAGCTCATCGCTGACCTGGAGAGCGTGCCGGCGGCGATCCGGACCGCGGTTCGCAACAACGGCGGCGGGCATTCGAACCACACGATGTTCTGGCAGGTGATGAGTCCGAACGGCGGCGGCGCACCGACCGGCAACATGTCCAGCGCGATCGACGCCGCGTTCGGATCGCTCGACACGTTCAAGGAGCAGTTTGCCGCGGCCGGGGCCGGCCGGTTCGGCAGCGGCTGGGTCTGGCTGATCAACTCGGGCGGCGCGCTGAGCATCGAGAGCTCGCCAAACCAGGACAGCCCGATCATGGACGGCAAGACCGCCATCCTCGGCCTCGACGTCTGGGAGCACGCCTACTACCTGAAGTACCAGAACCGGCGTCCCGACTACATCTCGGCCTGGTTCGACACGATCAACTGGGACGAGGTGAACCGGCGGCTCGGCTAGCCCGCGACGAGACGCTCGACGGAATCCGCGAGACGCTCGCAGCTCCGCGATATAGAGGGGACCAGGAGGAGATCGCCGCGTCATGGCCTCGGTGCTCTTCCTGTTTCTCGCCCACCTCGCGGTCGGTATCGCCGCATCGCTGTTGCTGGTGGGGCAGGCGGCGGGCGTCAAGTTCTTCCGTTTCAACGCCGGGCTGGCTGCCATCCTCCTGCTGGTCGCGCTGGCGTTCCGGCCCGACCCGCCGGCCGGCGCGCCGGCCGCCGCGTTCGGGTTCGGCGCCCTGCTCGTGGCGACGGGCGCTCTGCTCGTCTACTGGGCGACGATCGGCCGCGCGCTCGCGCGCCTGCGCCCGCTGTTGCTCTGGACCACGGCGCTGGGGGGCGGGGCCGCGCTCGTGGCGCAGGCGGCGAGCTGGTCGGTGGTCGAGGCCGGGCCGTCCGCGTGGCTTACCGCCGCCAGCTTCCTCTCGTCGTCGGCGCTGCTCGGGGGAAGCTGCACGGCGATGATCCTGGGTCACTGGTACCTCGTGCTGCCGTCGATGGACGTCTCCCTGCTGCAGCGGATCGTGAAGTTCCACATCGCAACGACCGGCGTGCGGATCGCGGTCGTCGGCGCGGTCGTCGCCGCGGCGCTCGCCACCTGGGAGGCGCCGTCGGGGGCCGGCTTCGACCGCTACGCGTTGTCGATCGAAGGGGTCTTCCTCTGGCAGCGGGTGCTGTTCGGGCTGCTCGGGCCGGCCGTCCTTTCCTACCTGACTTGGGAGACGGCCAAGATCCGCTCCACGCAGTCGGCTACCGGCATCCTGTACGTCGATTTCTTCACCGTCATCGTCGGCGAGGTGCTCGCGAAGTACCTGCTGATCTCGCAGCGGGTGCCGCTATGAACCTGACCCTCATCTGCCCGGAGTGCGCGAGCCGCCTGCCGATCGCCGCGGCCGAGGCGCCGACCGCCGTCCTGTGCGGCGGGTGCGACCGCGCGATCTCGCTCGCGGTGAGCGACAAGGTCCGCGCCAGCGAGGAGGTCGACGTCTGTCCGGTCTGCGAGGGCGGCGAGGTCTACGTCCGGAAGGACTTCGACCCGAAGCTCGGCCTGGCCGTGATCATCACCGGCGCGCTCATCAGCGCCGGCTTCTACTGGTACCAGATGGACCTGGTCGCCTACGGCGTGCTCGGCGGCGCCGCGCTGCTCGACCTCATCGTCTACGGCCGACTGCGCGACCTCGAGGTGTGCTACCGCTGCCATACCGAGTTTCGCGGCGACCACCGGCGGACTGGGGACGTCTTCGACCTCCACACCGCGGACGAACTCGAGCTGGAGTGGGCGCGGCGGCTCGGCAAGCGGTGACCTTGCTCTGCGTCGGGCGGGCTCAACTCGCACCGCTCGCCGATGTGGGCCTTGGAGATGCCAATTGATACCACGGACGTCGTGGTCCCCCCGCCGGAGCAGCCGAAGGACGGTCTGGCTTGACCTTAAGGGGTATCGATTGATACCATGTGGCATCGGGCCGGGGACGGTCCTGAGGCTCCAGTTGTCGACTAGGCTTGCGTTGTCTCCATGGCGGACGAGTCCAGGCCCGATGGCCAAGGCGACCTTAGGGCGGTACTGGAGGCGGCCCGTTTGTGTATCCGACGCGGGGATGGCTGGCAGGCGTCGCGGGCCCACTACGACCGTCTTCGTCAACACTGCGACGAGATCGGCATCCGCGGCGAGCCGACCATCACCGTTGCCCTCCGGGAGTGTCTCAGTGAGATCACGGTTCAGGATCTCCACGCCCGAGACGATCCAGGGTACGACGGTCTGTGCGAGGGACACGATCTGTACGAGGCCGCGTGGTTCTCTGCGCACGTCGGGCGCAGGATGTACCTGAAGTTCTCGCTGTTCGACGGGCGGCTGATCATCGTGAGCTTTCATGAATCCACCAGAATGTAGACTTCTAGACTCTCGCTGGGGTATTGCAGGATGAAGTGCATAGCGTGTGGGCACGATGTTGACCCGGAAGCGCCCAGAACTGTTGAAGCGGAACTGAAGGGCGAGTCCGTTTCAGTGGAGTTGACCGCACCACAGTGTGCGAACTGCGGTGAAGTCGTGATTCTTGGGAAGCATGTTCGGGCTTACCACCGGGCGGTTTCCGACGCGTACCGCGGAAAGGTCGGCTTGCTGACGATTGACGAGATCGACAGCCTGCGCCGCAAGTTGGACATGAAGTGGCCGGAGTTCGCCGGCTACGTTTCCGTCGGCATCGCAACGATCAAGCGCTGGCGGCGGGGGGAGATTCAGACGGAGGCGTTGGACCGTCTGGTTCGACTGCGGGCGGACCTTCAGTATGCGGAGAGAGCGGCCAGTGAGCTGCGTGCGCGTCTGGCGCGTGTTGCCATGACGCGCGATGCGTTTGCGCGTTCAGTGTTCGAGGTGGATGTCTTCGGCCACGCGACTCAACGTGTGTCGGTCAGTTCGTTTGGCCGCGGTTCTGATTCTTGGAGCGACTCAGTCGTCACTCAGGAGAGTCCCCTGGCAGCGTGATGGCAAAGAAGACCTCAGGTTCAGCGGCCAACGGCAGACCGAAGACGGGGTCGGCGCCCGCTCGCGCGTCGAAGCGCAAACTGACCCCGATGCAGGCGGCGAACGAGGTTGTGACTCGTACCCGTCTGGAACGCGTCCGATTCTCCGGGTTCTCGGCGCACGCACGGATGGCAATAGAGGAAGTCGATATTGACGCGCGTCTGCGGGCATCAACCAACTTCCGCACGCCCAGCGTCGATTCGGTCGGCGACGGGCAGAACGCCGGGTTCAAGGCGACGAGCACCTTTGTGTTTCGACTGGATGCCCCGGCGCCCTCTTCCGAGCAGCGTGACGAAAGCGAGCCACGCGTCGTCGTCAAGGCGACGCTGGAAGCCTTGTACGCGTTCAAGGATGATGCGCCGGACTTTCCCGATGAGCAGTTGAAGACGTTTGCGCTGCACTACTGCCCGTTTCACGTGTGGGGGTACTGGCGAGAGTTCGTGCACTCGTCGTTGGCCCGGCTCGAGTTTCCACCACTGACGGTCCCGTTGTTCCAGATTGACATGGTGCAGGCTTTCGTCGTCGACGAGGTGGACTGACTTCAGAACAGCGTCACGTCGACCCGCTCGCCTTCCTCCACCGCGTCGACCCCCATCGGGATCTCGATGTAGCCGTCGGCCTGCGACATGCTGGTGATGTCGCCCGAGGCCTTGAAGGCGCCGACGGCGGCGCCGTCGACCACCCGAACCGAGTAGAACTGGTGCCGGCCGCCGACCGAGGCGAAGCGGTGCGCCGCCGGCACGGTGACGGTCCGCGTCCGGTGCGGGGGAAGGTGCGCCATGCGGCGCAACAGCGGTATCAGCAGCAGGTAGGCGTTCGAGAGGCACGAGGTCGGGTAGCCCGGCATGCCGAGCACGGGCGTCGAGCCGATGCGGCCGAACGCCGTCGGTTTGCCCGGCTTGACCGCGATGCCGTGGAACGCCATGTCGCCCTTCTGGCGGAGGACGTCGCGGGTCAGGTCGCGCTCGCCGACGGAGCTGCCGCCGGAGAACACGAGGATGTCGGTTCCCCGCGCGACGATGGCGTCGACCGCGGCGCCGAGCGCCTCGAGGGAGTCCCCGGTGATCGGGTGGGCGGCGGCGACCCCGCCGTGCTCGGCGATGACCGCGCCGAGGGTGAAGCGGTTGATGTCGTAGATCTGACCGGGTGCGAGGGGCCGGCCCGGCTCTACGATCTCGTCGCCGGTCGACACGATGCCGACCCGCGGTCGGTCGTAGACCTCGACCGCGGCCAGGCCGAGGGCGGCAATCGAGCCGACGCGGCTAGGGGTCAGGACGTCGCCGGGGCGGAGCACGGTCTGGCCGGCCGCGATGTCGGCGCCCCGCCGGCCGATATGCTGCCGCCGCTGCACCGTCGTGAAGACGCCGACCGCGTCGCCGCGGCGGTCGGTCTGCTCGACCATCACCACGGCGTCGGCGCCGTCGGGAAGCGGCGCGCCGGTCGCGATCTGGATGCACTCCCCGGCGCCGAGCACGCGTGCCGACACCTCGCCGGTGTGGACTGTCGCAACGCAGCGGAGCCGCGCCGGATCTTCCCGGCTCGCCCCGGACGTGTCGGCCGCCATCACGGCGTAGCCGTCCATCGCCGCGCGGTCGAAGGGCGGCACGTCGGCGTCGGCGACGATGGCGGCGGCAAGCACTCGGCCGTGCGCCTCGGCCAGCCCCACGCGGACGGTGCGGTCGAGGGGCCGGGCGGCCTCGTCGACGATGCGCAGCGCCTCGTCGATCGGGATCGTCTCCCGGAAGGGCCGCATCTTCGTGCCGCGGCCGTCGCCGGTCACCGGCGCGCCTCGCGGACCATGTGGCCGAGCTCCGGCAGGATCAGCTTCGTCATCGCCAGCCGCACCGCGTTCTCGGAGCCGGGCAGGCTGATCACGATCGTGCCCCCGGCGAGTCCGGCGCAGGCGCGGCTGAGCATCGCGGCCGGTCCGATTTCCTCGTAGCTCAACGCGCGGAACAGCTCGCCGAAGCCGTCGATGCGCTTGTCGAGCAGCGCCGAGACCACTTCGTAGGTGCCGTCGCGCCGGGTGATGCCGGTTCCGCCGGTGGTGATGACGACGTCTACGTCCGGGGTCTCGATCCCGGCTTGCAGGGCGCCGCGCACCCGTTCGGGATCGTCCCGCACGATCGTCTTGCCCGCGACGTCGTGTCCCTCCTGCGCGAGAAGCTCCACGATGGCGCCGCCGCCGCGGTCGGTCTCCTCGGTCCGGGTGTCGCTGACCGTGACGACGCGGCAGCGGGTTGTCTTCGGGGCCGCGGCGCGGTGGGCTGCGTGGCTCACGGGGGCGATTATAGCGATGGGCTGTAGAATCCGCTGATGCGGATCGAGCCCTCGCGGTTGCCGTTCCGAGGCGCGCCGCTGGCGGTCGCCGCGTTCCTGCTAGCGACCCTCGGCATCGGGAGCCTTCTGGCCCAGGACGATCTGGACCCGCCCGCGCGGCGCTGGGTCGAGGAGACGCTCGGCCGGCTGACCCTCGACGAGAAGGTCGGCCAGCTCGTCACGCCCTCGTTCCGGTCGATCTACACCAGCACCGACAGCGTGATCTACGACGATCTGGCCGAGCTGGTACAGGACTTCCGCGTCGGCGGCGTGCACGTGTTCGGGGCGCGGCGGGCGACGCCGGATGTCCTCCTCAACCCGACGTACTCGCGAACGACGCTCGGTCAGCCGCTGGCCGCCGCGTCGCTTCTGAACCGCTTGCAGGCGGCGGCGGAGATCCCGCTGCTGGTCACCTCCGATTTCGAGACGGGGGTCGGGTTCCGGATGGCCGGCGCCACGAACTTCCCCCGCGCCATGGCGTTCGGGGCCGCAGGAGATCCGCGGCTGGCTTTCGAGGCGGGCCGCATCACGGCGATCGAAGCGCGGGCGATCGGCATCCACGTGAACTTCGCCCCGGTGGTCGACGTCAACAACAACCCGCGCAATCCGGTGATCAACACCCGGTCGTTCGGTGAGGATCCGGCGACTGTCGGCAGCCTGGCGGCCGCGTACGTCGAGGGGCTCGCGGCCGGCGGCATGATCGCTGCGATCAAGCACTTCCCCGGCCACGGCGACACGGATGTCGATTCGCACCTCGCGCTGCCGATCCTCCGGCACCCGCGGGAACGCCTGGAATCGGTCGAGCTGCCGCCGTTCCGGGCGGGTATCGCCGCGGGGGCGGGCGGCGTGATGACGGCGCACGTCGCGCTGCCTGCCCTCGACCCGGACGAGCGCAAGCCGGCGACGTTCAGCCGGCCGATCACGACCGCGCTGCTGCGGGACGATCTCGGGTTCGACGGCCTGGTCTTCACCGACTCGATGCGCATGCGCGCCATCACGCGCATGCTGCCGCCGGCGGCGGCGGCGGCGCGGGCGGTGGCGGCCGGGCACGACGTGGTCCTTCATTCGCCGGACGATCGGGCCGCCCTCGCCGGCGTCAAGGCGGCGGTGGCCGACGGGACGATCGGCATGGCGCAGCTCGACCGATCCGTGCGCCGCGTCCTGGAGGCGAAGGCGCGGCTCGGCCTGCACCGCCGCTCCCGGGTCGACCTCGACCTCCTGCCGGAGCTCGTCGGCGCCCGAGCGCACGCCGCCGTCGCCAGCGAGGTGAGCGAGCGATCCATCACGCTGATCAGGGACGGTCCCGTGGACGTGCCGCTGCGGACGCCGCGGGCCGGGTCGATCCTCTATCTCTCGGTTCTCGACTACCCGTCGGGCTGGGGCATCGGCGCGCCGAGCCGCTTCGTGATTCCCGAGCTGCGGGAGCGCTGGCCCGACGTGACGGCTATCGAGCTGTCGGACCGGACGCCGCCGACCGACCTGGAGCTCGTGCGCGAGACGGCTTCGCGCTACGACGCCATCGTCGCCGGCGTCTTCGTGCGTACCGCCTCGTTCAGCGGCCGGATGGATCTGGACGACGACCTCGTTGCTCTTCTACGGGACCTGGCCGGCGATGCGGCGGAGCGCGGCCAGCCGCTCGTCGTCGTCCTCTTCGGCAACCCGTACGTGACGCGGTCCCTGCCCGAGCTGCCGTCGGTGCTCCTGACCTACGACTACCGCGGGGTGTCGGAGGTGACGGCGGTGAAGGCCATCGCCGGGGAGATTCCGATTCGCGGGCGGTTGCCGGTTGGTCTCGACGAGGGCCTCCCGGCCGGGCACGGGTTGATCCGCTCCGGCGGGTAGTGGTGTTTCGGCCGCCCGCGCTGATACGGCCACCGGTCGGTTATAATGAAATGTTCCGTCCGCTTACGAACGCGCCCTTAGCTCAGCTGGATAGAGCGTCTGGCTACGAACCAGGAGGCCGCAGGTTCGAATCCTGCAGGGCGCGCCACTTCCTGTTCCTGCCCATTCCGGCCCCCGGCTCTCCTCTCGCGACCCGGTGGCGGCCTCCGGCGGCGGTTCGTGCCCCGGCGGCGGCTCTCAACGCGTGAAGATCGGCAGCGCAACGCCGACGTGGGCGAGGATCCGGAACGAGTAGTTGTAGGCCTGCTCTATGCGATGCACGCGCAGCGAGCCGGCGAGCATGACGCCGTCCGCCTCGTAGAACGCCTTCGACAGCCCGACTTCTCCGTAGCGGCGGGTCGGCCGGAACACGGTGCCGTCCTGCAGGCGCGAGCCGTAGTTGAGGTCGCCTTCCTCCTTCAGCCACAGGCAGGCGTTCCAGAAGATGGCGTGTCCGCGCCAGCCGTGCTTCGAGGCGGCGGCGCGCAGGAAGAGACCGTGGCCATGGCTGCTCAGCTCCGACGCGGCCCGATCCGGGACGTGCCTGGACCACATCAGGTAGGCCTCTATCGACGTGGCGTCGAAGAAGTCGATGCGCGGCTCGATCACCAGCCCCGGCCCCCCGGCGACGCTGTCGTTGACCGGACCGGGATCGAAGAGCTGTCCGCCCTCGTGCACGATATGAAGCTGGTACCCGAGCGCGACCGGCCACCCGGCGCCCAAGGTCAGCCGGCCCCGAACCCCCGCGTCGAAGCGCTCGCGGTGCTCGGCGGTGTTCAGGCGTTGCCAGTCGATCCAGGCGTCCTGCGCGAACCGCTCCGCCGCCACCCGCCACTGGAGTCCCCCCTCGTAGGGACGCGTGAACGCCAGCGTCTCGACCTGCAGCGGCGGCAGCAGGCCGTGCGGCCCGCCGAGATCGGGGGCGGCCACGAAGTCGTGGGGGACGGTGTCGAGCGTGCCGAACACGAAACGCGACGGCCCGCTCTCGACGGTCAGGCTGATCACCGGCCGCCACTGCTCGGCGAATCGTGCGGAGCCGTACCGGTGGTTCAGGAACAGCCCGCCGCGAAGGGTCGCCTGGTCCGTCAGCTCGAGGTCGACTCCCACCGTGGCGGCCGCCCCCAGCAGCGTCTCGCCGTCCCGGAAGGGGTTGAAGAACTCGGTGTTGTCGCCGTAGATGGCAACGTCGGCCAGCAGCGTCGCCCGCTGCTGGGCTATCGCGGGCGCCACCATGGCCAGGAAGAGCAGGACGAAGCCGCCGCCGGCCGACAGCGGCGCATGTTCGGACGGGCGAGGCATGGGCGGCCGGATTATACGTCGCAGTGGCCGGCCGGGCCGCCGTGCGCCCGCCGCCCGGCAGCGTTCCTCCGGTGCTGGTACCATTACAGGGACCATCATGCCGCCCAAGAACGCAGCCGTCGCACCGTCTCCCGGCGTGGTCGGCAAGTTCCTCCGGGTCGGCTCGGAGCGCTTCCTGATCAAGGGCGTGGCCTACGGCACGTTCGCTCCCGACGCGAGCGGCTACCAGTTTCCGCCGTTGGCCCGGGTCGCCGAGGACTTCGGGCTGATGGAGCAGTCCGGCATCAACACGGTGCGGACCTACACCGTGCCGCGGGCGGAGCTGCTGGACGCGGCGGCCGACCAGGGGCTGCGCGTGGCGGCGGGGGTTCCGTGGGCGCAGCATGTCGCCTTTCTCGACGACCGCAGGCTCGCCCGCGCCGTGCGGCGGGACCTCGTCAGGGAGGTCCGGCAGCTCGCCGGGCATCGCGCGACCCTGCTCATCGCCATCGGCAACGAGATTCCGTCCGGCGTCGTGCGCTGGCACGGCGCGTCCCGTATCGAACGGTTCCTGCGGGACGTGTACGACGACGCGAAGCAGGCCGCGCCCGACGCGCTGCTCACCTACGTCAATTACCCGCCGACGGACTACCTCGATCTGTCGTTCTTCGATCTCTGTGCGTTCAACGTCTACCTGCATCGCGGCGACGATCTGCGGGAGTACCTCGCGCACCTGCAGGTCGTGGCCGGCAATCGGCCCCTGCTGCTGGCCGAGGGGGGCGCCGACAGTCTGCGCGAGGGCGAGGAGGGGCAGGCGGCGCTCACCGCGGCGCAGATCCGCATCGCGTTCGAGGAGGGCGCCTGCGGTGCGGTCGCGTTCTCGTGGACCGACGACTGGTGGCGCGGCGGCCACGCCGTCGACGACTGGCGGTTCGGACTGACCGACGAGCGGCACCGTCCCAAGCCCGCCCTGGCCGACGTGGCGCTCGAGTTCGCGGATGCCGGCTTTCCGCCGGACCGCCGTCGCGACTGGCCGAGGGTGTCCGTACTGATTTGCGCCCGCAACGCGGCCGAGACCCTCGACGAGTGCCTGCGCTCGGTCGGGGAACTGGACTATCCCGACTACGAGGTGCTCGTCGTCAACGACGGCTCGACCGACGCTACCGGGGAGATCGCACGGGGACACGCGCGGGTGACGGTCATCGATACGCCGCACGGCGGACTGAGTGCGGCGCGCAACGCGGCGCTGGTCCGCGCGAGCGGTTCGATCGTCGCGTACACCGACGCCGACGTGTGCGTCGATCCGTCCTGGCTGATCTACCTCGTCCAGCCGTTCCTGCGGTCCGACGTCGTCGGGGCCGGCGGGCCCAACGTGGTGCCGGAGGACGATCCCTGGATGGCGCAATGCGTCGCCCGGTCGCCCGGCGCGCCGACCCACGTGCTGCTCGACGACCGGGCGGCCGAGCACGTGCCGGGCTGCAACATGGCCTACCGCCGCGATGCGCTGCTGGCCATCGGCGGGTTCGATCCCGCCTACCACGCCGCGGGCGACGACGTCGACGTCTGCTGGCGGCTGCAGGCGCGCGGCCAGCAGATCGGTTTCGCGCCGTCGGCGATCGTCTGGCATCGCCATCGCCGTACGATGCGTGGCTACTGGCGCCAGCAGGTGGGCTACGGCGAAGCCGAGACCCAACTGATGGACAACCACCCGGAACGCTTCCTGAACGGCCACGCGGTCTGGAAGGGGCGGATCTACAGCTCGCTGCCCTTTGTCCGCGCCATCTCCCGGGTCCGCGTCAACGCGGGGGTGTGGGGCACGGCGGCGTTTCCCTCCGTGTACAGCGCCCACATTCCGTCGATGACCTACGCACCGCATCTGATGGAGTGGCAGCTCGGATCCGTCCTGCTGGCGTGCGCGGCCGGCGCGAGCGCCTGGTTCGGCCAGCCGGCGCTGGCCGTCGCGGCGGGCCTGGGCGCCGTCGCGGGTTTGGCCACCACGCTTCTGAAGTGCGTCGGCTACGGTCGGCGCACGGACGTCCGGGGCCTTCCCGCCGTCGGTCCGTTCAGTCCCCTGGCGAGTCGTGTCCTCTACCGGACGACGATCGCCTGGCTGCACCTGCTGCAGCCGATCGCGCGCGGCTGGGGCCGCCTGCGCGGCAAGCTCTGGCCCCCGGACGTCGGCACCCGGCGCGCCGCCGCCGCGACCCGCAGCCGCGGCGCCGGTGAGCGGCTGGAGATCGGCCGGGCGATCCGCCTGATGTGCCGTGGGCAGGACCGGATGGCGCTCTGGAGCGAGCGGTGGGTCGATCGCGCCGCACTGCTGACGCGTATCACCCGCGGCCTTCAGGCGCGGGCCGTCGGGCGTGCGATAGACGCGCACGACACCTGGCAGCAGGAGCGCGATCTGGCCGTGGCGACCGGCCGCTGGGGCTGGCTCGACCTGCGGACGTTGCTGGAAGAACACGAGGAGGGCCGTTGTCTGTTCCGCGTCAGCGCCCGCCACCGGCTGGCCCCCTTCGGCGCCACGGTGGGGATGCTGGCCGGCGCCGGGCTCGCGGCGAGCCTAGTTCTCGACGCCGGCCTGACCGCGGCGCTGTTCCTCGGCAGCGGCCTGGCCGCCGCCGCCGGCATGTGCCGCCGGATCGCGCAGGTCGACGCGGGCGTGCGCGCGGTAGTCACCGAGGTGGCGGGCCAGCACGGCATGCTGGTGATGCGCGGCAAGGAGCTGGCGGCCAGGGCGCCGGCCGCGGGATCCGAATCGACCCGCCCGTTGATCAGGCGCCCGCCGGTGATCGGCGGTCCGGAATCGACCGCGGGCGAGGAAGCCAATCCCGACGTCCTCGACCTGCAGCCGTCCGGGGAACGCTGACGGACACGCGACGGCGACCGCCGGCCATTCATCCGCGCCGGGCGTACTGCCGGTCGTAGTAAGCGCTGTAGGCCTCGCTGTCCTCCTTGATCGGCCGCCACCACCATTCGTTCGTCGCGTACCAGTCGACGGTGGCGTTCAGGCCGGCCTCGAAGGCGGTCCGCGGCTCCCAGCCCAGTGCACGCAGCTTCGCGGTGTCCAGGCAGTAGCGGCGATCGTGACCTGGTCGATCCGCCACCGGCAGGATCAGGGAGGCGGGCCGCTCGAGCCGATCCAGGATGCGGTGCGTCAGGTCGAGGTTCGTCACCGCGTTTCCGCCGCCGATGTTGTAGGTCTCGCCGGGCCGGCCCCTCTCGATCAGCAGATCGAGCGCTCGGCAGTGGTCGTCGACGTGCAGCCAGTCGCGGACGTTCAAGCCGTCGCCGTAGAGCGGGAGCGGCCGCTTGTCGATGGCGTTCGTGATGAACAGCGGGATGATCTTCTCCGGGTACTGTCGGGGGCCGTAGTTGTTCGAGGCGCGCGTGATCACCACCGGCACCTGATAGCTGGCCCAGTAGCTGTAGGCGAGGCGGTCCGCCCCCGCCTTGCTGGCCGCGTAGGGGTTGCGCGGCCGCAGCTCGTCGCTCTCCCGGCTGGCCCCGTCCGGGACGCTGCCGTAGACCTCGTCCGTCGAGATCTGCACGAAGCGGCGCAGGCGTGGGGCTTCACGGGCGGCGTCGAGGAGCACGAACGTGCCGTGCACGTCGGTCCGGATGAACTCCGCGGCGCTCATCAGAGAGCGGTCGACGTGCGTCTCGGCCGCGAAATGCACCACGATATCCGCGTTGCGAACAAGGGGGGACGCGACCGAGGCGTCCGCGACGTCCCCGTGGACGAACCGGTGCCGCGCATGGGTGTCCAGATCCTGCAGGTTCTCGCGCCGGCCTGCGTAGGTCAGCTTGTCCAGCGTCGTCACGCGCCAGTCGGGATGCGCGTCGAGCGCGTGGTGGACGAAGTTGCTGCCGATGAAGCCGGCCCCGCCCGTGACGACTACCTCAACCATCCTTGCGGCTCCAGTCGTACGGCAGGGAGCCGTGAGGCTCCAGGCGGTATTCGTCGGGATCGTCGTACCGGTAGGGCTCGGTCGGAACGTTGACGACGAGCGACGGATCGCGGCCGATGCACTTCCAACCGTGGTAGACGAGGCTCGGTATCCGCACCAGCGTGGGGTTTTGGGCGCCGATGAAGAACTCGTTGACGTGTCCCCGGGTCGGCGAGTCCTCCCGCGTGTCGACCAGCACCAGCTTGATCATGCCGGCGACGCACGCGAAGTGGTCGACTTGGCGCCGGTGGTAGTGCCACGCCTTGACCACGCCGGGATACGTGCCGGACACGTACACCTGCCCGAACTTCTCGAAGAGCGCGTCGTCGGCGCGCAGGACCTCCATCAACCAGCCGCGCTCGTCCGGGATCAGGCGCAACGCCTTCGTCCGGACGCCGTCTATCGGCTCCCGATGGACGGTGGCGTACTTGACAGGATCGGCCACGAGTCGTTCCTTTCCGGGCGCGGCGCTCAGCGAAGGCCCACTTCCGAGCGGTCGCCCAGCATGAACCGCAGCGCCGCCGGCTTGCCGGAATGGCGGACGATGGTGACGCTGCGGCCGATCAGGCTGTCGGTGACGCGGCCGGTCAGGTCCGTGATGCGGCTGCCCTCCATCACGATGCTGTGCTCGATCTCGGACCCGCTGATCTCCACGTCGCGCATGATCGCGGTGAACGGCCCGATGTACGCGTCGCGGATGCGTGCATCATGTCCGATGATGACCGGGCCGCGGACCACCGACCCCGAAATGACCGCGCCCGGCTCGACCACGACCTTGCCCTCGACACGCGATCCAGCGTCCACCGCGCCGTCGATCCGCCGGGTCAGGGTGTCGAGGATCAGCCGGTTGGCCTCCAGCAGGTCCTCCAGGCGCCCGGTGTCCTTCCACCACCCGTCGACGATGTGGCGGCGGACCTCCAGACCGCGGTCGATCAGGTCCTGTATCGCGTCCGTGATCTCGAGTTCGTTCCTGAGGCTCGGCGCGATCCGCCGGACCGATTCGAAGATCGCGGGGCCGAACATGTAGACGCCCACCAGGGCTAGGTTGCTCCTGGGGATCTTCGGCTTCTCGATCAGCCGGACAACCCGGTCGCCGTCGGTCTCGGCCACGCCGTACTGCTCCGGGTGCGGCACCGGCGTGAGCAGAATCTGGGCCGCCGGTCGCGTCGCCGCGAATTCCTCGACGAACGGGACGATGCCTTTCGCGAGCAGGTTGTCGCCCAGGTACATCACGAAGGGATCGTCCCCGATGAACGGTTCGGCGATCCGCACGGCATGCGCGAGTCCGCGCGGCGCGTCCTGCGGAATGTAGCTGACCGTGACCCCCCATTGCGACCCGTCGCCGACCGCTGCCTCGATTTCCGCCTGCGTGTCGCCCACGACGATGCCGATCTCGCGGATCCCGGCCGCGGCCAGCGTTTCGATGCCGTAGAACAGCACCGGCTTGTTCGCCACCGGGACGAGCTGCTTGGCGCTGGTGAACGTGAGCGGCCGCAGGCGCGTGCCCTTGCCGCCGCTGAGGATGAGTCCCTTCATCGTGGAGGATAATCATAGCGGGCTGCCTCGGCGAACCGCCGCCCCCGCGAATCCGATGGTCGAGCACGAGACGTACATGCGGGAGGCCCTGGCGGAAGCATCCAGGGCGATGGCCAGCGACGAGGTGCCGGTGGGCGCCGTCGTGGTCGAGCGCGACACGGGGCGCATCATCGGCCGCGGCTTCAACCACACGATCGGGGAGGTCGATCCGACGGCGCACGCCGAGATCGTGGCTCTGCGCGACGCGGCCCGTCGCGCGGGCAATTACCGGCTGACCGGCGCGACGCTGTACGTGACCGTCGAGCCGTGTCTGATGTGCGCCGGTGCGCTGGTTCATGCGCGGATTGGCACGCTCGTGTACGGCGCACCCGAGCCGAAGGCGGGAGCCGTGCGTTCCGTGATGCGCGCGCTCGAGCATCCGGCGCTGAATCATCGCGTGGCGGTGGTCGTCGGCGTCCTCGGCGACGAGTGCCGCGGCAGGATGCAGGCGTTCTTCAGCGCGCGGCGGCAAGCGGCGGATGCGCCGGCGGGCTGACGCGGGGGCGCCGGCCGGCGTACAATGGAAGGCCACCATGCGGAGAGGTACCGAAGTGGTCGTAACGGGGGCGCCTCGAAAGCGTCTTGTCGGGAAACCGGCACGTGGGTTCGAATCCCACCCTCTCCGCCAAATTCCGCATTCGCTCCGTTTGGCGGAGAGGGTGGGATTCAGGCGCTGCGCGGCTCGCGCCGCTCCGGGCTCGAATCCCTTGCCCCGTCCATGCTTGCCGACGCTGGACTCGCCGGTTCCGTCAGTCGGTCTGGCGCAGGGGCGGCTCGCGAACGGGGCGGGCGGGACCGTGTTCGGGGACGGGGACCGGGGCGTCTCGAAGTGGTCCGAAATGGCGCTCCAGGTACAGAGCCGCGAGGGCGAGCGCCTCGTCGGCGCCATCGGCATTGAATGTTCTCGGCGTACCTTGGGCGTTGGCGATCCGGCGGAGAGCCCGTCCCCCTTCTTCGACGATGAAGACGTCGGCGATCGCCGCGCTCATGGTCGGCGGCGTGCCTGCCCGGACGACAACGTAGCAGGGCGTGCTTCCGAAGGTGAACTCGCGATCGCGTTGAGCCGGGCTCGTCACGGGCGCCTCGGCGACGGCCGCCGGACGATGCGCCGGGTCACGAGTTGCCCCCGTCGGCCGGCGGGAACAGGTCCTCGATCGAGCAGCCGAAAAATTTTGCGAACTTTCTGGCGTTCTCGACGGTAATAGTCTTGTAGCGTTGTCGCGCCACGTCGCTGACGTAGGGCTGCGGCAAACCGAGTCCCTCGGCGACGGTCACCTGCGTGACTCCGGCCAGGGCGATAGCCTTCGCCACGCGGTTGGTGCCGGGCTCGGAACGGAGGATCTCGAGTTGCTGCTTGGTGAGCATCGGGTTCTGACTATATGTGGTCGGGAGCAACGTGTAAAGACTATTTTTTTGAGCGGTAAGTCATTGATTGAATTGAGGTACGTTTTTGAACGTGAACCCTAAAATGCGGTAATCTGTGGTCGTGTCGCTCGGTCAGAACATCAAGCGGCTGCGTTGGGAGGCCGGTCTCCAGACCCAGAAGGCGCTGGCAGACCTGCTGGGCGTCCCGCAACCCCAGGTGTCCGACTGGGAGAACGACCGCTACGCGGTCCTGGAAACCCTGACCCTCGTCAAGATCGCGAAAGGCCTCCGCTGCTCCGTGGACCAGTTGCTTGCGGGCATCGATCCGGACTACGACCGGGTTCGGGAGGCTACCGGCGCCGCCGTCCGCGAGGCTGCCAGCGTCGATCTCCTGGTCGAAGTGCCCGTTGACATTCCCGTGGTGGCGGAAGGCGAGGCGTTGCCGGAGGGTGTCACCTCGGACGACCGGGGCAGAGAGCGGGCCGACATCGTGCAGTGGATACCGCGCCCCGGGGATCTGCGTGATCCGAACGCTTACGGCGTTCAGATCCGTGGCGACTCGATGGCCCCGGCGCACCGGCTGAGTTCCATCGTGATCGTGTCTCCCGGCCGTCGGGTGCAGGACGGTGACGAGGTTTACGTCAGGTTGCCGTCCGGCGAGTGTCTGGTCCGCCTGGCGTACGCGACCCACGGCGGCTACATGCTGCAGACGTACAATCACGTCTACACGGCGCGCTTCGTCAAGGCGAAAGACATTCATTCCATGCACGTCATTCTGTACTCGCGCCGCCGGGACTTCTGACGAGGCCCTCGCGACGCTCGTCGGGCGAACGGCAGGTTCTACGTTAACTGATTGATTCCGCACGTGTAAGTTCTTTCACGTTTGGTCGTCTGTGCGGTAATCTGTCTCCGTGTCGCTGGGCCAGAACATCAGGCGGTTGCGCCGGGACGCGGGGCTTGACACGCAGAAGGCGTTGGCCGACCTGCTGGGCGTCCCGCAGCCCCAGGTCTCCGACTGGGAGAATGACCGCTATTCCGTCCTGGAAACGCTGACTCTCGTCAAGATCGCGAAGGGTCTCCGCTGCTCCGTCGATGAGTTGCTCGTAGGGGTCGATCCGGACTACGACCGGGTGCGGGAGGCGTGCGGGGTGGCTGGTGCGGCACCTGAGCGTATCGAATCCCCGATCGTGACACCCGCCGGCATTCCGGTGGTGGCAGAGGGCGATGCTTCGCCGGCGGGTCTCTCGTGGGACGACCGGGGGGCAGAGCGGACCGGCGTCGTGCACTGGGTGTCCCGGCCGAGAGACCTGCGCGATCCGGACGCCTACGGGATTCTGATCAGTGGCGACTCGATGGTTCCAGCCCACCGGCCGAAGACCGTCGCGATCGCAGTCCCGAGCCGCCGGGTGCAGGACGGCGACGAGGTTTACGTGGAACTCGCTTCCGGGGGAGGACTGATCCGTCTGGCCCGGACGACCCGGCTCGGCTACATGCTGCAGGCGTACAACCACGCGTACAAGGCTCTCCTCGTGCAGCGGAGGGATATCCGCGCGATGGATGTCATCGTGTCGTCGCGCCTCCGGGAATTCTGACGGTTGCCGGCCGCGGTCCGCGTGCGTTGCGCTGCCTGAGTCATCCGCCGGGCTGGTAGACTGTCAAGAGCATCGGATGCCGATGCGCGCGGAGAGATGTCCGAGAGGTTGAAGGTGCACGCTTGGAAAGCGTGTGTAGGGGTAATCCTCCTACCGTGGGTTCGAATCCCACTCTCTCCGCCAAATTCCGCTTTCGCTTCATTTGGCGGCGAGAGTGGGCTTCAGGCGCTCCGCCGCTCCCGCGGCTCCGGGCTCGAATCCGTGCTTTGAGAATTCCGCCTTTGCCTGCCGTGTGTTTTGGCGGCGAGAGGCGAAGGTCGCTCTTCGAGGTCGCGCGGGTCCGCGCCGAGCTCGGCGGCAGCAGATCCGCGGCGCGGGCGGAATCCAGGCTCGTGCGCATTGGCCGGATCGGCCGATCCGCTGCTGATCGGGAGACTTTCGCCCTCTAGGCGGTCCAGAAACTGCCGCTCTGAGCGGTTTTCTTGGCTCCTGGGCGGGCTCCGGGTGGATTTCGAGCACGCCTGCGACGTGGTACGCTGCCGGTCGATGATGATCCGGGGCGAGAGACGCAAGGGCGCGAGGTACTGATCAGAAGCTCGTGGTCCCGGCGTGCCCTCGCCGCGAGAACGGGCACCTGTGGCGGTTCGACCGGGAGCGCTCAAGGGTGCACGACAGGAAAGTGAGGATTTGCCGTCGGGGGTATTGAGCGAGAGCTGATCGGCCGATTGATCGGGTAGGAGGACTCCGACCATGCCCGAGTCGCAGTTGACTGAACCGCTCGATCACGCGGCCGAAAAAAGGGGCTTCAAGGAGGAGATGTTCGCAGCGTTGGAGGCGGCGGTCGAGGCCGACGTCGACGCGTTCCTGCGACGAGGAAGCGTGAATGCGCAGGACTTCGAAACCCTCTTGCAGACCGTTCACCGTCGAGCACTCGCCACCGCGAGCCAGGTCGCCAAGGTGGTTTGGGCCCAGCGTTCGTAGCCGCGATCACGGCCGAACTCGATGCGCTCATCGGGCCGGGGAGGGTCGACGAGCAGGACTTCGAGGCTCTTGAGCAGGCACTGCGTCACCAAGTCCTCGAAATCACCGCGCAGGTGATGGCGCAGCGCTTCAACGCGGACGATTCCGACCATTCGGGTTCGACGACAGCGTGCGCCTGCGGCCGGACGGCGCGCTACGCCGGCCGCCGCCCCAAGACGTTCACCTCGGTGCTGGGGCCGCTGACACTGGAACGCGCCTACTACCACTGCGACACCTGTCGCGCGGGCATTTGTCCGCGCGACCGGGCGTTGGGCCTGCACGCCACGTCGCTGTCGCCCGGCGTGCTGCGGATGGTGGGCTGGCGGCGTCCGACTTCAGCTTCGCCGCGGCCAGCGACCTGTGTTGTGGGAACTGGCCGCGGTGCGCGTCGAGACCCAGCAGGTCGAGCGCGCCGCCGAAGCCCTGGGACGTGAGGTCGCCGCCGACGAACGCGAGGTGGCCGACACCGTCCCCAGCCCCGCGCCGACCATGTAACCTGGGGCTGGACGGCACCGGTGTGCCGGTGCGCCCCGCCGAGGTCGAAGGCCGCCGCGGCAAGCAGCCCGACGGTTCGGCCAAGACCCGCGAGGTCAAGCTGGCCACCCTGTGGACGGCCGAAGGGCGCGACAAGGCGGGCCGGCCCGTGCGCGACCGCGGGTCGGTCAGCTACAACGCCGCGGTCGAGAGCGCGGCCAGCCGCGACACCGACCCGTTGCCGTCCGCCTTCGCCCAACGTGCCTATCGCGAGGCGCAACGGCGCGGCTTCGACACCGCGGCCCGCCGGGTCGTCATCGGCGACGGCGCCCCCTGGATCTGGCGCGTCGCCGACGAGCAGTTTCCCGGCGCCATCGAAATCGTCGACATCTACCACGCCAAGCAGCATCTGTGCGACGTGGCCAAGGCCATCTACGGCGCCGGCACAGACTCGGCCGACCAGTGGGCCAGGGACCGGCGTGCCGAGTTGGATGCCGGCCGGCTCCGCGCCGTCGTCGCAGCGCTGCGCATCCATGTCGAGACCACGCCCGAAGCGCGAAGGTGCATTCACTATGTGTTCGGGAACCGACACCGCATGCGCTATCCGCAGTTCCGTGCCAAGGGCCTGTGCATCTCTTCGGGCGTCGTCGAGGCCGGCTGCAAGCAGATCGGCGCACGGTTCAAGCGCGCCGGCATGCGCTGGACCGTCGCTGGCGCCAACGCCATCATCGCCCTGCGCTGCTGCATCCTCAGCGGCCGCTTCGAGGACTTCTGGGAGCGACGAGCCACACACGCCGCCTGAGGGGCGCACCACAATGATGTCGTGCACCCGTCAGCAAGCGGGCAGACGCGATCGAGTACGCGCCGTCGCTGGGGATTCTGACGTGATCGCCGCCGCAACGCCTACACCCGCCCGCTACGAACGGCATCCGCTCTCGGCTGCATGGCCGAAGGGCGCGTGTTTCGGCGCCGGCCGGAACCTCGAGCGCCTGATCGGGACGCACCTCTTCGTCATCGCGCCGAACCCAGAGCGGCTCGACGTTTCTCCTGTCCGCCCTGTAGACCTGTCGCGCGACCTGGAATCTGCCGGGGGAGGGCCAGCCGGTAGTCGCTCGCGTCTTGGCGGCGCAAACGCGGTTGCGTGCTCGAGCCCCTGCGTTGACACGGGGGCGGACGACGACTACCTTACGGAAACAGTCAGATGGAGGGCACTGTAATCATCCCGGTAGTGCTCGGCGCCATGAGCGTGGTCGCGGCCGTGCTTCTGGGAGTGTGGGGGATTGCGGCGCGGTACGACTACCGTCTTCGGGACCGGATGGATGCGCAAGGCAAGGGGACCAACGAGCAGCTCGGGCAGCTCCGGGACCGGATGGACGCGCAAGGCAAGGGGACCAACGAGCAGCTCGGGCAGCTCCGGGACCGGATGGACGCGCAGGGCAAGGAGAGCAACGAGCAGCTCGGGCAGCTCCGGGACCGGATGGACGCGCAGGGCAAGGAGAGCAACGAGCAGCTCGGGCAGCTTCGGGAGCGAATGGCCAAGCTGGAAGGGCTTCTCGAGGGGCTCCGGGAAGCGATCACCGGAAAGCGGGCCGCGTAGCGCGCACGATCTCCAGGTAGCGCGCCGCCAGCCGATCGCGATCGAAGCTGGCGGCCAACGCGCGGCCGGCCTGCCCCAGACGCCGCCGCAACGCCGGGTCGTCGGCCAGCCGCAGCACCGCCTCCACCAGCTCGTCGGCGTCCCCGGGGGCGATGCACACGCCGCAGCCGGCGTCCTCGACGAACCGCTGTGCGAACCCGCGCACGCCGAGAACGAGCGGCAAGCCGGCGTCCGAGGTTGCCAGCACCGCCGGGATCGCTTCCCGCTCCAGCCTGCCGGTGAAGACCACGTTGTCGAGCCGCGCCGACGCCGCGGCGGCGCGCTGCTCGTCCAGCCGCGCCCCGTCGCGTCCATCTGCTCGACCTGCCGGAGGCGGTTCCGGTAGCCCGGATAGGCCACGCCCCGGCAGCACCCGGTAGCCGTCGTGCCGCGCCGACAGCTCGAAGGCGCCATCTCGCGGCGTCCAGACCACCTCCCGCGGGCGGCAGCGCCGGCCTGCGCGGAACGCGCCCCACAGCTCCACCTGGTCGCGGCCTTCGATCTCCACCGTGTTGTGCGCCCGGGTCGATCGGCAGTAGGCGCGCAGGGGACCGGCCTCGTAGGTCGCTACCCCGCTGTCGACCACCACCCGCGGGCGTCCAGAGGGGGCACATCTTCCGCTTGTAGGCTTGTAGAGACACGTGTCGGAGCTCCGCCGCTCCCGCGGCTCCGGGCTCGGTGCGGTTGATCGGACTCCGCGTGCCGGCGTACACTGAAGGGACCGCGCGTGGTGACGGGTCGCGCCGCGGCTCGGAACCTGTGCAATTTCAGCCTACGAACCGCGTCAGGGCCGGAAGGCAGCAGCGCTAAGTAGTCACTGACATGTGCCGCAGGCTCTTCCGGGCCGCGGTGGGACCCGTGTCCGCGTCCGCGGGTCTTCTACCGCGCGCCTCGTCGCGCCGAACGAGCCTTGGCGACGGATGGCCTACCAGGTTCTCGCACGCAAGTACCGGCCGCAGCGGTTCGATGACGTCGTTGGCCAGCAGGCCGCCACGAAGACGCTCCGCAACGCGCTGGCCCAGGGGCGGCTCGCGCAGGCGTTCGTGTTCGCCGGTCCCCGCGGCGTCGGCAAGACGACGACGGCCCGCATCCTCGCCCGCGCGCTGAATTGTGCGAGCGGGCCGACGCCGGACCCTTGCGGGACGTGCGACGCGTGTCGCGAGATCGCCGAAGGGCGCGACATCGA
Organism: Vicinamibacterales bacterium; assembly: GCA_965222905.1. Classification (GTDB taxonomy): domain Bacteria; phylum Acidobacteriota; class Vicinamibacteria; order Vicinamibacterales; family UBA8438; genus WTFV01. The sequence goes on from OZ244976.1 coordinate 1,998,995, forward strand.
CGTCCTGGAGATCGACGCCGCCACCCACACGCAGGTGGACAACATTCGCGAGGTCATCATCGCCGGGCTGGCGATGGCCCCGGTCCGGAACCGCTACAAGGTCTACATCATCGACGAGGTTCACCAGCTCTCCAGCCATTCGTTCAACGCCCTGCTCAAGTCGATCGAGGAGCCGCCGCCGCACGTCGTGTTCATGATGGCGACGACCCAACTCGAGAAGATCCCCGACACGATCCTGTCGCGGTCGCAGGTCTACGAGCTGCGGACCATCGGCCGGCAGCAGATCGCCGAGCAGTTGCGGATGATCGCCGATGCCGAGTCGATCGCCGTGGACGACGCGGCGCTGGGGCTCGTCGCACGTGCCGCCGACGGCAGCATGCGCGACGCGCAGAGCGCGTTCGATCAGGTGATTGCCTTCGCCGGCGAAACTATCGGGATCGACGACGTCTCGACCGTGCTCGGTCTCATCGGCCGCGATCCGGTGCTCGACGCCGTTACCGCGGTTGCCGACGAAGACGCGGCCGCGGTATTCGGTCTCGCGGGGCGGTTCGTGGAGGCGGGCTACGACCTGCGGATGGTCTGCCGTGAGCTCTCGCGCGCGATACGCGACCTGCTGGTGCTGTCGGTCGACCCGGCGCGGGCCGACGATCCCGAGATCGCCGGCGAAGGGGAGCGGGACCGGCTGCTTGCGCTCGCGCAACGGTTCTCACGCGAGGACCTGATGCGCGCGTTCGACGTGCTGGCTCGCGCCGAGGCCGAGATCCGGAGCGCGGCCCAGCCGCGCTATCACTTGGAGATGGCGCTGCTCCGCTGGATGCACCTGCGCAAGCTCGTGCCGCTCGGCGAGTTGCTGCAGGGGCGCGGTGCGTCCGCCGTTCCGCCATCCGCCGCCCCACCCGGCAAACCGCGCCGCGCGCCCGATTCGCGGCCGGCATCCGCGGCGGCGCCTCGCCGCGCGGCGCCTGCCGAGGCCGGCACGGCAGGTGCGGGCGACCCCCGGGCGGCCCGCACGCCCGTCGCGTCGATTCCGGCTCCCGCGGCGCCGGGTCCGGCGGGGGAGGCCGGCGCGAAGGACCTGCTGCTGGCGGAGATCAAGCAGGCCAACCGGTTCTTCCACGGCACGGTCGTGGCGCAGGCGCAACGGATCGAGGTCGTGGGTGACCGCCTCGTCTTCGCCTTTCCCCCGGCGCGGCAAACGCTGGCCGCTCAACTGAAGGCGAAGCGGGAGTGGATCGAGACGTTGTCGGCCCGCGTGGTCGGGCGGCGGCTGACGGTCGAAGCGGTGCAGGAGCAGCCTGCCGAGGCGCAGGGTGCGCAAGAGCAGGCCGCCGCCGCCGTGGCGCCGGGTGCCGGTGGCGCCGCCGGGACGGGTACGATGGCCGGGGAGGGTTCGGTGACGAAGGGCGGTTCCCCGGTCGCGGATGGCCCGTCGACCAGGCTGCGCGAGCGGGCGCTCGGCGATAGCGTCGTCAAGGCGATGCTGGAGTTGTTTCCGGCGGAGATCACCAGCGTCGAGAAAATCTGATGAACATTCAACAAATGATGAAGCAGGCGCAGGAAATGCAGGAACGCCTGCAGCGTGAGCTCGCCGCCACGGAGGTCGAGGCGACGGCGGGCGGCGGCATGGTGACCGTCGTCATGAACGGCGTCAAGCAGGTGCGCGCGATCACGATCGACCCCGAGGTCGTTTCCGCGGACGACGTCGAGATGCTGCAGGACCTCATCGTGGCGGCGGTCAATGACGCGCAGCGCAAGGTCGACGAGGAGGTCGCCGGCAGGATGGGAGGCATGATGGGCGGCCTGCGGATTCCGGGATTCGGCGGATGACGGAGCTCGGACCGCTCCAGGCGCTGGTGGACCAGCTTCAGCGGCTGCCGGGAATCGGGGCCAAGGGCGCCCAGCGGCTGGCGTTTCATCTTCTGCGGCAGCCGCGTGACGACGTGGAGGCGCTGGTCGGGGCCATCCGGGACGTCAAGGAGCAGATTACCTACTGCTCGGTCTGCCACAACATCACGGACGCCGATCCCTGTTACTACTGCACGCACGACGGCCGCGACCGCCGCGTCATCTGCGTGGTCGAAGATCCCAACAACGTCGCCGCGGTGGAACGGACGAAGGAGTTCAACGGCGCCTACCACGTTCTGATGGGGGCGCTGTCGCCGTTGCAGGGTATCGGTCCCGACGACCTGCGCATCCAGAGCCTGCTCGATCGCGTCGGTCGCGGCGGCGTGACCGAGGTCATCCTGGCGACGAATCCCAACGTCGAGGGCGAGGCAACGGCCATCTACCTGGCGAAGCTGCTGAAGCCGCTCGGGGTGCGCGTCACCCGGATCGCGATGGGACTGCCGGTCGGAAGCGACCTCGAGTACGCCGACGACGTGACGATTCACAAGGCGATGGAGGGCCGGCGCGAGCTGTAGGGCAGCGGGGCGTCGGGGTCAGCCGCGGTCTTCTTCGCCGAGCCTGGGCACCGGCGGCAGGCCTCCCGCCGCAATCAGGGTTTCCAGCACCCGGGCGGTCGCTGGCGCGCGCTTCTCCTCGGCGGCTCGACCGACGTCGCGCCGCAGGCGCTCGAGACCGGCCGCGTCGTCGACGTCGTACCACGCCGCGATCCGCTCGACGGCGATCCCGGACCGGGTCGCCGCGCGCACCGTATCGTCGAACGCCGAGGATGTGCCCCAGCCGACGCCGGTGAACAGATCCGGAACCGCGTCGCCCGGATTGGGCGCCGTCAGGCCGATCAGGTAGTAGCCGCCGTCGGCGGCGGGGCCGAGCGTCACGGTGTCGGGGCTCAGTCGCGCCAGGGCTTCGGCAACGTGCGCGGCGGGCAGCGTCGGCAGATCCGATCCGACGATCACCGCCCTGGTGAAGCCGGCCGCGAACAGATCCTCGAACAGGGCGCGTTCCCGCGCGCCCAGGTCGTCGCCGCGCTGCGCGAGCAGGACGGTCTCGTCGATGCCGAGGGAGGCGAACCCGTCGGCTCCGCCGCCGGGCGCGTAGGCGACGCGCAACGCGACGTCCGGCAGGTCGCGGCGTACCGCCACGGTGTCCGCCAGGAAGGCCGCGTAGAGCCGCCGCCGGTCCGCCTCCGCGGGGACCGCCTGCCGCAGGCGGCTCTTCGGCGCGCGGGCGCCGTCGGGAGAGCGCGCCATGACCGCGACTACCGACGTTCCTTGCGTCTCCGCCGCGAGTCTGCGCGGGGAGAGCCCGCGGCGCGCCAGCACCACCATGCCGGCGGCCATCCAGACCAGCATGCGCGCGGTGCGCGTGGTCGCCAGCGTAACGCCGGTGGTCTCGCCGAATCCCAGCAGCGTGGCGACGGCCGCGGTGCCGGCCTGGTCGACTCCGATCCGCAGTGGAACCACCTTGAAGACCACAGTGACGAAACGGTTCGCGGCTTCGAAGACGAAGACCTCCATCAGCGTCGGGGCTCGCCCCCCGATGGCCGAGAGCACGACGAACGCCTCCATGACCGCCAGCACATGGAACGACATCTCGAGCACGGTGACGAGCAGCACGCGCGGCCACGTTCGCGGGTAGTCGCGGTAGATGCGGGATTCCGCGTCCCGGGCGCGATCCGCCGCCCGCTCGAGGAACGCGGTCGCGGCGCCCCGCCGCGCGAGCCAGCGGAGCGCCGCGCTGGCGGCGCGGACGCGACGCCAGATGAGCCAGTGCGTGCCGGCCACGAACAGCACGAGGGTCGCCAGCGGCAGGCCGTAGAGGAGCCACTCGGACGCCGGCGGCTGGACCATCATCACGAGCGCGACAGCGCCGGCGCCGATCACGACGACCATCGACAGGGTGTAGAAGAGCGTCTCGACGGCCAGCGCCGGGACCGTGCGGCCGAGGGGTGCGCGGCGCCGGAGATAGAGCACCTTGACCGGCTCGCCGGCGACGAGACTCAGCGGGGTCAGGTTGGCGACCGCATCGCCGGCCACGAACGCCGGCAGCAGATCGCGCAGGCCGAGGTCGTGTCCGGCCGGAAGACAGCGCAGCCAGGCCAGCGCCCGCACGGCGAAGCGGAGGCCCGACAGCACGATCACCAGGCCGAACGTCCAGCCCAGTGCGCGGATGTCGCCGGCGACGGTTCCGGCGCCGGCTTCACGGAGGTAGTGCGCGAACAGCGCCAATCCGCCGATCGTGGCGAGAAGACTGCCCGTTCCGGGGCGTCGGCCGGATGTCGCGGGACGTGTGCGCATGGGGAACGGAGGCGGCCGGCGACAGACCGTCGGCTCGCTGCCATAATCGGCGGGTAATGGAGTCGGTCTCCCTCCAGTTTCCCGTTGCCGTCATTCTACTTGGCGGCGGGCTGGTGGCCGGCTTCGCGGGGTACCCGTTGCTGCGGCCGCTGCTGGCGCTGTACGGCTTCATCGGCGGCGTCATCGTCACTCCCACGTTCGCCGACCAGCTCGACGGTTGGTGGTTCATCGCGGCGACGCTGGCCGGTGGATTCGCGGGGGCGGCGGTGGCTCTGGCCGTCTACCTCGCGACCGTTGCGCTCCTGGGGGCCGGCGTGGCGGCGTTCATCGTGCATCTGGCCGTCGAGGGCGACCCGGCGATCTGGCTCGTGCTCGCCGCGTGCGTGCTCGGAGCACTCATGTCGCTCATCGTCCGTCGCTACGTCGTGATCCTCGCCACGGCGTTCATCGGCGGCTGGACCACGCTCGTCGGCGGGCTGGCGCTGTCCCGGGACCAGGCCGCGATGGCCGCCACCGCGGGCGACGTCGCGGGGTTGTATCCGCTGGTACCCCTCGAAGGGCACGAGGCGTTCGCGGCCGGCTGGTTCACCCTCGGTCTGCTCGGATCGGTAGTGCAACTTCTCGCGTCGAGACGGGTGCGCGAGGATGAGTGACCGTGCGGGCGGCGGCCGGAATGCGCCCCGCCGCGGGCGCCGCGCAACCGTGCCGGCGGAGATGGTATGATCAATGGTCTTGCCTGTTCCTCAGTAGCTCAATTGGCAGAGCATCCGGCTGTTAACCGGAGGGTTGCTGGTTCAAGTCCAGCCTGAGGAGCCATTCCCCTTGGCGGGGGAAACGCTTCCTCAGCTTGCCCCTGGGTTGTTGCGCCCAAATCTCCCGCCGCGTCACCGAGTCCTCGATCCAATAAGTTGGCGGGCTGCGATCCAATCGTGTGGATTGCGGCGGGCTCGGCTGTGTCACGACCCTGCCGAAGCCGCTCGTGTCCTCCGTTATACCCGCACGAACATCGTATTCCGGGGACACGGTCTCGGGCGGACCCGCGACGCATGACGGCACGCGCCTTGCACCATCGTCCGCCATGGATCATTCGCGGGGGGCGCGATCCAGTCAGGCAGGCGCAGGGGGCGGAGACGACACGCCGATCCCCTAGCCCTGCCCGTGCCCCGGATGTCCGGGGCTGGACTGTAGTGAGCAGGAGGTCATCCGAACTCGTCCCGCAGTTCGAAGCCAAAGGTCATGGCAACCAGTTGAGTGTAGCCGTGCCACATCAACTGTGCGCCGGGCGGGTCGCGTTGGCGTCCGAGCCACCCGCCGAGGCGCCCGACCAGGCCGACAGCGTCGCCGAGGCGCGTCGGCGGCGGCAGCTTGCGTGAGCGGGCGAAGGTGGCGAGCACGCGCAACTCGCCATCGGAGAACAGCAGGTCGCCCGGCAGGTCGGGCACTTCGCGCCCGAGTTGGACCATCAACTGGATGCGCCACGCGATGACCATCTTGATGGCCATGGCGCGTTCGAGCCGCTCGGCCGTGTGGTGCTGCAACTCCTCGACCTTGCAGCCGGACTTGAGCACCCGGAAGTATTCTTCGATGCGCCAGCGCCGGACGTACCATTGCAGGATGCGCATGGCGTCGTCGGCGCTGCTCACGGGCAACGTGGTCAGCAGGAACCACTCCAGCGGCTCGACCGCGGGCGGTGGTTGTTCCTCGCGCACGTGGACGACCCACAGTGCGACCGGCTCGTCGCCGGGGCAGGGCAGCGGCACCTGCTGGTAGCGCAGCGTCACGTCGGCGACCCGCTCCGCCCGGCGGTCCTTGCGGGCCTGTTTGCTGGCCTTCACGCGCGCGCTCAGCCGCTGCACCTCGACCTTGGCGGCGCCTCGGGCCGGCGCGTTGCGCACCGTATCGAACAGACGGCGTGAGACCGTCTGCCCGTCGGGCGTCTTTTCCCTGCCGAGGACGCGGTCGGCCTTGGCGCGGACCAGCAGGTCGACCTGCTGGGCAGCCGCGCGGTGCTCGACGAACAGGTCGAGGAAATCGGCCTCGCGGTCCATCACGCACACCACGCGGGTCTCGGACAATTGTTCGGCTGCCTGCGCGCAGTCGCGCAGCCCCTCGATCCAACGGAACGACTTGCGCTCCTCGCGCGGCTTCGGGGGCGGCTCGCCTTCCGCCTCGGGATTCGGGGGCGCAGGCGCGTCGAAGGCGGCCCGCAGCACGCCCAACGCCAGCCCGTCGGGATTGACGGCCAAGGTCGTGTGCAACTCCAGGCCGCGCGCCACCGCCCCGGTCTGGTTCGAGCCGATGGCCCCCAGCCCCTGCGTCTGCCCGCGCCGGGTGAAGTTCAACCGGGTGCCGTCCTGGATGCACAGCACCGTGTCGTGCGCCTGCATCCGGCGCAGCGTCTGCTCGCGATGCGGCGCGAGGATGTTGTCGACCGTCACCGCACTGTCGGCGGGCTGGTCGATCAGCCGGTAATGGCCCTTGACCATCGCGCGGGCGCCGTGGGCGGCGCCGGTGATGGCGCGCATCGGAGACTCTGCCATTTGCTGCGCGCTCTGCACCAGCCGCGCGCTCAGACGCGCGTCGCCCAAACGCGCCCCGCCGAACTCGTGCTCCGCCCAGACCGCGGCGTCGAGACCGTCGCCAACCGCCAGCGGCGCCAAGACCGGTGCAGGCACTGCGAGGCGGGTGTGCCACGCCGGCTCCAACGCATACATATACACCGCCTTGCGCGTTTCCGGCGCCGCGTGCGTGCGATCCTGGCGACCGCGACCGCAGGTCTCACCCACCCGAACCCAGTTCGCCGCGCGCACGCTCGCCCCCGTCTGTTCGGTCTCGTCGACGAACGTCTCCAGCAGCCAGGGGCGATAGCCATACAGACCCTCGCAGTCGTCGCCGACCGTCCGGACGACCCGGCCCAGCACGTGCGAGGCCAGGTTGCGACACATAATGCCGGGGCGCACCAGCAGCCGGCACAGTCCCAACACCCGGTGCAGGTGCGCGCGCCGGCCCGCATCGTCCCACCCGACCCAGGCGTCGCGGGACCGCAGCCGCCGCGCACTCGCCGCAAACCCGACCCCGCCCAGCCAGCCATGCGCCGAACCCACCAGATACCGCAGTTGCGGGCCGACGAACGGACCAGCCCCGCGCGGGTGCTCGTACGCCATCAGCGTGTTCCAGACCTGCCGCTGCTCGTCGGTTTCCACCAGCTCCAGGGTCAGACCCACAACCTTGCCGACCGTGTCCGGCACGTCCACCGCCGGCGCCAGCGGGTGCGGGAGCACCCGCGCCCGGCCCCCACCACCGCGGGCACCTCGACCCGCAGGCAGCGAGACGTGGCCGGCCGCCTGCAGGTCGGACAACGCCCGGCAGCAGCTCGCGCGTTGCCACCGGCCCCGTCCGTCGCGGAAATCGAACGCTTCACAGACGCGATCAGCGACTTGGCCGAGGCTGCCGACACCCTGCGAAACCGCCCCGTCCAGCACGTCGCGCAGGCGGGCGAGGTTGTCCCGTAGAATACGTGAGACCTGATTCTGAATCTCCATGCCGGCCACCGTAGCGAAGTGGCGGCAGGAAGTCCAGCAAAAAATTATGGGCCACGGGCAGCCCTAGCCTGAGCGTCTGCCTCGGACCGTGCCGGTTGGATCCAGATCGATCCTCGAGAGGAGGGCGTTGTGCGACAATTCTCAGTCGTCTGCATCGCGGTCGCGGTTCTGTGCGCCACGGGAACCGAGGCCCTCGCCCAACAGGGCCGCGCGGAGCTGCGCGGCAGTGTGGTGGATCAACAGGGGGCCGCCTTGCCGGGCGTGACCATCCTGATCACGAACCAGGACAACGGCACGTTCCGGGAGGTGATCTCGACCGGGGACGGCGGCTATTTCGTGGGCCAGTTGCTCCCGGGCACCTTCACGATCACCGCGCAGCTTCCCGGCTTCAGCACCTTCGAGCGGACCGAGTTCGCGATCGGCGTCGGCCGGACGCTCGATCTCGACATCGAGATGCGGATCGGCGCCCTCGAGGAGACGGTTACGGTAACCGGGGAGGCGCCGCTCATCGACCTGTCGTCGGCCGAGGTGGGGGGCACGATCACGACGAGCGACCTGACCGATCTGCCGACCGGCAACCGGAGCTACTTCGCCGCCATCGCCCTGCTGCCCGGCGTGCAGTTCAGGCCCTCGTCGAGCCTCGGCAACGACACGATCATCGTCAATGGGCAGCATCCCAACACGAACAACGTGGCCGTCGACGGCGCGGCCAACAACGACGACAACAGCGGCACCTGGGCCGGCGGCCAGACGCGCGTCCCGCTGGAGTCGGTGCAGGAGTTCCAGGTCATCACCAACCAGTTCGACGCCGAGTTCGGCCGCGCGGCCGGCGCGGTCATCAACTCGATCACCAAGCAGGGGACCAACGAGTTCACCGGCGCCCTCTTCAACTACTTCACCAGCAACAACCTGACGGCGTACGATTACTTCGTCGCCCAGGATCCGGCGTTGCAGGCCGCGAAGGACCAGGAGCCGTCCAGCAAGAAGGAGTTCGGCGGCGTCATCGGCGGGCCGATCCTCCGTGACCGGGCGCACTTCTTCTTCAGCCTCGAGCGGCAGCTCGTCGCGCCGGGCCGGACGAAGGTGTTCGCGACCCGTCCGGAGCTGAATTTCACGCACGTGGAGAACTGGACGGCGTGGAACACCCTGATCCGCTTCGACCACCAGGTCAACGCCGGCAACACCTGGGCGTTCCGCTGGCTGCGCGAGCTCGCGCCGCAGTTCGATCTGCTCGGCGGCCGTCAGGCGACGCTCCACGCGCAGGAGGACGAGACCGACAACGACCAGACGTACGTCGGAAGCTGGACGAGCGTGATCGGCAGCTCCAAGGTGAACACCTTCCGGGTATCGGCGACGCGCGAGCAGTACTGGCGCGGCAACCCGTGCTGGCGCGATCTCGGAGGCTTCGGTGCTCCCGCCGACCAGTTCGGGACGCTGCAGAGCCAGTGCCGCGTCCAGTACAACTTCGATACCTTCACGGACAACCAGTTGAGCAGTGCGCGCGGGAACACCGACAACCACTGGAGCTACTCCGACACCTTCTCCTGGTTCGTGCCCGACACGATGGGGGACCACGACCTCAAGTTCGGCACGACCCTCCACAACACGTGGATGAACTGGCGGAACCAGAGCACCCAGAACGGACAGTTCAACTTCAATACCGACCGGGTGTTCGACCAAGACGACTACAGCACGTGGCCGGAGCGCCTCTACATCCGCGCCGGCGGCCAGCTCGAGGTGCCGCACCGGTTCTACACCCTCGAGGCGTACGCGCAGGACAAATGGTCGGTGAACGACCGGCTGACGCTCAGCCTCGGCGCGCGGTACGACCTGGAGGTGTTCCCGCTCGAGAATCCGAACAACCCGTTCTTCGTCGGCATGGATCGCGCATACCCGATCGACGGGAACAACTTCGCGCCGCGGACGTCGTTCGCGTACGACCTGGCCGGCGACGGCCGCTCGGTACTGCGGGGCGGCTACGGGATCTTCTATGACAAGACCCTCGGCTACGTGGTGACCGAGTTCCTTCGGAATCAGCCGTACCCCGACTCGTTCGTCGCGTCGTTTCCGCAGGACACGGACGATCCCGGCCCGACGGCCGGTCTGTCGCCCAGCGGCGACCTGCTGCGGTTGATCGCCATCGACAACGGTGGTTGCCCGGCGAGCCCGAACGGACCCTGCCCGGTGGTGAACCGGGACGTGCTAAACGCGCTGTTTCCGTCGGGCAGCACGCAGTTCAACACGGGCGGGGTCTTTTTCGACAGTCCGGACCGCAAGCAGCCGTACATGCATCAGATCACGTTCGGGTACGAGCGCGAGCTGTCGTCGGTTCTCTCGGCGTCGGTCGACTACATCCAGATGCTCGGGCGGGATCTGCACATCCGGACCAACTTCAACCCCCAGATGCGGAGCGGCACGTTCCGCACGGATCCCGTGACCCGCTCCGACGTCTTCAACGTGCTGGACCGGGCGGGGCTGAACGCCGGGGATGCGTTCGTCGGCGACGTATGGGTGACGGAGAGTGACGGGTCGAGCCGCTACAACGCCGTCAATTTCCAGTTGGAGAAGCGGTTGTCCAACCGCTGGAGCGGACGCGCCGTCTACTCGCTGTCGAAGTCCGAGGGGGACACGTTCGCCTTGCACACGAGGAACTTCGCTCAGGTCGGAACCGCCAGGAACCTGGCAGATCTCTGGGGGCCGAGCCCGTTCGACCGCCGGCACAACATGACGCTGAGCGGCCAGACCCTGCTCCCGGGCGGGATCACGCTGAGCGGCGTTCTGCGGTACATGAGCGGGCAGCCGTTTCACATCCACAACAGCGACTATGACCTCAACCGGAACGGCATCGGCCCCGACTTCCTCGACCCGGGGGACTACAAGGGGACCCCGGTCAACCCGGGCGACGTTCCGATCACCGTCGACTATGCCGGTGGACTGAACGGGGCGTACGGCCCGGACTTCCTCCAGATCGATACGCGCATCGGCTACCGGGCGCGCTGGAGCAGCCGGCAGACGCTGGATCTCTTCTTCGAGATCTTCAACGTGACGAACCGCGCGAACTTCACCAACCCGAGCGGGGACGAGAAGTCGGCCAACTTCCTGCTGCTGCGGTCGCTGTGGGCCGGCAGCGGCTTCCCGCGGCAGGTGCAGATCGGCATGCGGTACGGCTTCTAGCCTGACCCGCGGTCGACGATTCCGTCGAGGGCCGGGCATCTCGCCCGGCCCTTGCTCTTCCTGGCGCGCAATGGTCCGCGATGGGAGTAGGATGGGGCAATGGACCTTGCAAAGCCGGTTGCCGTCCGGCGCCGGGCGCGTCGCTTCGGCGTCCTGGCCGTCGTGCTCGCTGTCCTGGCGCTCCGGGCGGCGCCGGCCGACGCCCAGTTGCGGCTGTACGTCCAGGCCTTCGAGCGGGGGACCGGCGCCATCGTCACGGACCTCGAAGTGCCGGAAGTGATCGTCCGCGAGGACGGCGTCGTCCGTCCGGTCATCGACGTGCGGCCGGCGAATCTGCCGACCAAGCTGGTCGTCCTGGTGGACAACAGCCGCACCGCGGCCCGGGCCTTCGATCGGGTCCGCGAGGGGTTGAGCAGCTTCTTCGAGCGCCTGCCCAACCAGGAGGTGTCGCTGCTGGCTCTGTCGCCCCGGCCCCGCTGGCTGGTGCGGGGCGCCATCGAGCCGGAGGAAATCCGGGCCGGCCTGCGCCGGATGGCGCTCGGGGGGCGGTCGATGCGGGTCGTCGACGGTCTGGCGGAGGCCAGCGAGTGGATCGCCGACGACACGGGGCCGCACCGTCCCGTGATCCTGCTCCTCGCGTCGTCCGGGCGGGATCGGAGTCAGAATCGGGCCGAGCGGTTTCTGGACATCGTCGAGCAGTTGCTCCGCCAGGGCGTGACCGCCCACACGGTGCTGATGTTGCCGCCGGCGCCGGGCTCGCTGCAGCGGCGCCTGTCGGTGGCCGAGGCGGTCGGGCGCGACCTGGAACGGTTCACCGGCGGGTCCCAGGCGACCATCTTCCTGGGGTCGCGCCTGGAGGGGCCCCTCGGCGACGTCGCGAGTCGCATCGCGGGGCGGAACCGGGAGCTGTCGAGACAGCACGTGGTCCGCTTCGAGCGTCCGGACGACGTTCCGCCCGGGCGGATTCAGGTCGACGTCATGCGGTTGGGTCTCCGGTACATCGTGACGGCGGACGGCAGGCTGGCGGAATGAGGACTTGCAGAGGGACAGAGCGCGGGAGCAGAGGGCGACCATGCGTGATTCGCACTTCGTTCGCTGGATGGCCGCGGCGCTCATGCCGCTGGCCGTCGTCGCCAGCGCCGCCGCCCAGCCGCCGTCCGAGGCCGTTCCGGCGCCGTCCGAGGCCGTCCCGACGTTCGCCCGCGACATCGCGCCGATCGTCTTCGACCACTGCGCGAGCTGTCACCGGTCGGGCGACATCGCCCCCATGTCCTTCCTGTCGTACCGTGAGGTCCGGCCGTGGGCGCGGGCCATCCGGGACAAGGTGGTCGCGCGCGAGATGCCGCCATGGCACGCCGCGCCGGGAGGCCTCCCCATCCGCAACGTGCGGTCGCTCGGCCAGGCGCAGATCGACACCGTCGCGGCCTGGGCCGACGCCGGGGCGCCGCTGGGGGATCCCGCCGACCTGCCGCCGCCGCCGGTGTTCACCGCGAACGAGTGGCACCATCCGAGCGGCCGCCCGCCGGACATCGTCCTCGAGTCGCCGGTGGTCATGGAGATCCCGGCAGACGGCGAGCTCCCGTACTACAACTTCTACTCCGAGCTTCCGTTCGACGAGGACGTCTTCGCCGAGGCGGTCGAGATGCTGCCCGGCAACCGGTCGGTCGTCCACCACATGAGTGCCCACGTCACGACGCTGCCGGCGGGAACGACGATCGTCGACGGCGTGCCGTACTTCGACGGGCGTCCGCTGACCGGCGACGAGATCCGGTCGGCGAGCGACCGGGACTCGAACGTGCTCGGGGCCGGCGCCGCCAAGCTGATCTGCTTCGTTCCGGGCCGCGGGTTCGAGATGTTCCACGACGGGGTGGCCAAGCGGGTGCCGGCCGGGAAGTTCCTGCGCTGGAGCCTGCACTACAACGTGACCGGCCGACCCGAGACCGACCATTCCCGGATCGGGATCTGGAAGGCCTCGGGCACGGTCACCCATGAGATCCTGTCGCGCACCATCGGGAGCCCGCTGCCGACCACTCCCGAGCGGACGCTGCCGGTCGTCGTCAACGGCGCGGAGGTGCCGCGTCGCGGGGTGCCGCCGATTCCGCCCCACGCCGACGACTGGGAGATCGTCATGCGCACGGACGTGGCCGAGCCGATCACGTTCTACGCGATCTCGCCCCACATGCATCTGCGCGGCAAGGACATGCGGTTCGTCCTCGAATGGCCCGACGGCCGCGAGGAGGTGCTGCTCGACGTCCCGCGCTACGACTTCAACTGGCAGACCGAGTTCGAGCTGGTCGAGCCGTTGCGGATCCCGGGCGGGAGCACCCTGATCGTCGAGGGCCACTACGACAACTCGTACCGCAACCGCTACAACCCCGCGCCGCAGAAGGAGGTCTACTGGGGCGAGCAGAGCTGGGACGAGATGTTCGAGGGCTGGATCAAGTACTCGATCGACAGCCAGGATCTGACCGCCGTGTCCACGACGGAAGGTCAGGAGGAGTAGCGGGGCGGGGGCCGCGGCATCGGTTCGTCCGGGAACGGAGTCTGAAGTGACGCGCGGTCGCCGTCTGACGCGGTCTTCGCACGCGCATCCACGCCTTGCGTCTTTCGTCGAAGGTAACCAGCAAAGTGCTCACGCGCCTCGAAGTGGAGGGTTTCAAGAATCTGGACCGGATCGATGTCCGGCTGGGACCCTTCACGTGCGTTGCCGGACCGAACGGGGTCGGGAAGTCCAATCTGTTCGACGCCATCGCATTCCTGGCTACGCTGGCCGACAAGCCCTTGGTCGAGGCGGCGTCGACTGTACGAGGCGGCGATTCGCGACAGGGCGACGTGTGGAGCCTCTTCCGGCGCGCCGGCGATCACGTTGCCGAAAGGATGACGTTCGCCGCGGAGTTCCTGATCCCGGAGGAAGGCGAAGACGAGCTTGGCCAGACGGCCAGGGCATCGATGACGTTCCTCCAATACGAGTTGGAGCTGCGTTATAGGCACGATTCGACGATCAGGACTATGGGTGCGCTGGAGATCGTCCGCGAAAAGATGGTTCACATCAACCGATCCGAAGCGAAGAATCGGCTAGGTTTCTCGCACAAGAAGTCATGGCGGGACTCCGTCGTCAAGGGCCGCCGCACGAGCCCGTACATTTCGACCGAGATCGAAGGCGCAGGGGAAGCGGTCGTCTCACTGCATGCCGATAGTGTCGCCGGCCTCGGTGGCGGGCGTCCACGCCGTGTTTCTGCCGCGAACCTGCCACGCACGATGTTGTCGTCGGTCAATAACGCCGCCGAGCACCGAACCCTGGTGCTCGCCCGGCAGGAAATGGCGGGGTGGACCCAACTTCAGCTTGAACCGTCGGCGCTCCGGGCGCCGGATGGATTTACTGCGCCGCGTAGCATAGGGCCGAGTGGAGCCCACCTGCCGGCGACGCTGTACGACCTTGCGCAGGCCGCGCAGCGGAATCACCCGGGTGGAGATCGAGATGTCTACGCTCGTGTTGCGAACAGACTCTCCGAGCTCGTCGAGAACGTGCGTGGAGTCGCCGTAGACGTTGACGACAAGCGACAGCTCTTGAGTATCGTGATGACGGATCTCCAGAACACGGAGCACGTTGCGAGTGCGTTGTCCGACGGCACGCTGCGGTTTCTCGCCCTCACGGTCATGGAGTCCGACCCCAAGAGCAGACGGTTGCTCTGCCTGGAGGAGCCGGAGAACGGGATGCACCCGCTTCGAATTTCGGCCGTGATTGAATTGCTGGGTGAACTTGCCGTTGATGTCGACGAAGCGGTCGACGCCGAAAATCCCCTTCGACAGGTGATCGTCAACACGCACTCGCCGTCCGTTGTCGCCTGTGTTCATGACGACGCGCTGCTTGTGGCGCATGCCGGGCGAGGCAGTGAATCCGAGGCGTCGCGGCTCTCGATACGTTATTTGCCGGGCACGTGGCGTGACAAAGAAGATGCGGATGAACCGACTGTTACACGAGGAGACTTGATGGCGTATCTGAATCCCCTGCAGGCCGTCAATGGCGATGACAATCACGATGTGCCGCACGTCGGCGCGACCCGAGTGATGCACCGGAAAGATATGCAACAACCCAGCCTGCCGCTTGCGCCGTCCCAGACCGAGCTTCGAAGATGACGCTGCGGGTGACGCTGGTAACCGATGGAACGTCCGACGTGGTACTGGTACCGATTCTTCAGTGGCTGATGAGGCGGTTGACGCCGGAAGACTTCGAAATCAGGTGGGCAGATCTCAGGGGGCTCGAAGAGAGACCTCGAAATCTGGCCCAGAGACTGACTATCGCGACTGAACAATACCCGTGCAGACTTCTCTTCGTGCACCGGGACGCCGAGAGGCAGGACCCGCGTGTTCGGTACGAGGAGATTCAGGCCGCAAACCGTACAGCGTTCAATCATGTCTGTGTCGTGCCGGTGCGCATGCAGGAGGCTTGGCTCCTACACAACGAGGCCGCTCTCCGCGACGCAGCCGGTCGTCCGTCGGGAACCGAGGACCTTCCTCTGCCACCCTCGCATCGGTGGGAGAGGCTGCCAGACCCGAAGAGAGTTCTCTACGAGGCGCTACGTACCGCGAACGGCGCGAAGGGAAGGCGTGCGAAAAGCTTCAAACCGGGACGTGCGGCTCACCGGTTGGCGGACCTGATCACGGACTGGTCTCCGTTGCGCACCCTCGCGGCGTTCACTCGACTCGAGACGGACACGAGGACGGCTCTCACGGAACTGGGCGTTACGGTCACGGCGGCAACCTGAACCAGGAAGACGTCGAGCACGGCCTGGAGCCTCTTCTCGCCTGGATCACGGCGTTCCTGAAGCCAGAGTCTCGAGCCGTTGGGCCTCGGCGTAGTGGCGTTGCGCCCCGTCCGCATCGCCCAGTTCCTCCAGCGCGATTCCCAGGTTGCGGTGCGCGAGAGCGCCCGCCGGATCGAGTCTGACCGCCTCGCGGAAGGCATCCGCCGCTTCCGCCATGCGACCTGCCGAGGCGAGGGCGATCCCGAGGTTGTTGAACGCCTCGGCGTCCTGCGGCCACGCTTCCACCGCGAACCGGAACTGCTCGGCCGCCTCCGCGTACAGGTTCGCGGCGAGCAGTGCGTTGCCGTAGTTGTAGCGCAGGTCGCCGGTATCGGGGTCGGTCGAGATCGCCTGCCGGTAGTGCTCGAGGGCACGCTCCGGTTCCCCGCCGGCGGCGAGCGCGCTCCCGATGTTGCTGTGCGCCTGCGCGTAGTTCTCGTCCAGGGTCAGGGCGGTCTCGTACAGCTCGATGGCCCGCGGCAGGTTGCCGCGCTCGCGGTACGCGGTGGCGAGGTTGTTGTAGGACGCGGCGCGCATGTGGCTCTTCGACAGCAGCGGCCAGTTGGCGCCGGCGGCGCACAGCAGGACGACCGCCGCGACCACCGGAGCGTGGGCGAGGGTGGCGGCGCGCCGCGCGACGCACACCAGGTGGTCGCCGCCCGCTGCCGCGAACAGCACGAGGAATGGCGCCAGGGGATAGCGGTAGCGGGCGAAGACGTAGAACCCGATCACGCTCGCCGCGTACATGCCGAGCATCAGGTAGAGCGGCAGGAGGCGCCGCCGTTGTGGCCAGGTGACCGCGATGCCGGCCGCGGCCAGCGGCACCAGTAGCCCGAAGTGCGTGAGCCACCCGGTCGCCGCCAGCGGGAGGGAATGCTCTGCGTGGGCGTACTGGCTCTCGGTGTCGACCGTCTCGACCGCGTTGAAGGTGAGCGCCGTCTTGCGGACGAGCAGGCCCAGCCAGCGCCCGGGCGCCGCGGCGATGTCGTCGAACGACCGCCCGACCCAGTAGCGCGACACGGCGGCCGGCGTCAGGTCGCGTCCCAGCGCCTCCTCGGCCAGCGCCGTCGCGTCGTCGCGCTCGAACGCCGCGTCGCCGCGGCCGTAGCGCAGCGGGCGATAGGCGCCGTCGGCCTCCGCGCCGTTGCCTATGTAGAAGTTCGGTCCGAACTGCGAGGTGGTCAGGTGCCACTCGCCGCCGACCGCCCCGTTGCGCAGGGCGACCGGCACCAGCATTATCGCCACCCCGGCCGCCACCAGCGCCGCCTGCCGCAGCCAGTCGCGCCGCTCGCGCCGCTCCAGCCAGAGCCAGACCCCCAGCGCCGCCACCAGGATCAGCGCGTTCTCGCGGGTCAGGCAGAGCGCGCCGAGCAGCGCGCCGATGCCGATCCAGCGCCGGGCCGGGGGGGTGCCGTCCAGGGTGCGGCTCAGCAGCCACAGCAGCCCCGTGAGCAGGAAGACGTCGACCACCGACTTCTGCAGCGTCGCGTCGACGAAGATCGCCGGCGCATAGAGGGCCAGCACCGCCCCGGCGGCGATGCCCACCCGCGGCGAGAAGAACCGGCCGCCGGCCGCCGCCAGCAGGACCGCGGAGCCGGCTCCCAGCGCCGCCTGGCAGATCCGCACGACCGTGACGTCCGATCCGAGCAGGGCGTAGATCGCGCCGAGCAGGTAGGGATAGAGCGGCGCCTGGTAGAAGACCTCCGACCCGAGCCAGTCGCCGCCCGCGAGCTCCCGCGCCCAGCGGTCGTACCCCGCCGAGTCGCCGAGCAGGAGGTCGGCGAACGGCGAGTCGCCGAGCTGCCAGACGTGGACGAGGCGGACGATCAAGGCTGCGGCGAAGATGGCCGCGAGGGCCGGCATCCCGACGGATGGGCGTGCGGCGTGCGCCGGGGCGCGCCGGGCCGCGCCGCCGGTGTCCCGTTCATGGCGCGCCTTGCGCCGTTGGACCGCGCGTCGTCCCATCGTTCTCCTGCCCGTAACTATAGCGACACCCGTCCGTTTCCCCGGTCCGGTCGTTGCCGGTCGAGTGGTCCGGGCGTTTTGTGGCAGACTCGCGCCGGAGCGCTCCACCATGGCAGACGTTCGATCCGTGCCCATCGCCTCGATTGCCGCGATCGCCGCGGGCGCCGCGCTGCTGGCCGCGTGCGCGATCGGGCCGGGGACGGGCGGTGCGCCGCCGCGTCAGGAGCTGGACGCCGGCGAGAGCGGCGCGGCGTACGTCGACGACGTGTCGTGCGCCGACTGCCACGCGCGGGAGCACGCGGCCTGGTCCGGCTCGCACCACGACCTCGCCATGCAGGAAGCGACGGCCGAGACCGTGCTGGGCGACTTCGACGGCGCCACGTTCACCCACTTCGGCGTGACATCCCGCTTCTTCACGCGCGCCGGGCGCTTCTTCGTCAACACGGAGGGTCCGGACGGGCAACTCGCCGACTTCGAGCTGGCCTACACCTTCGGCGTCGAGCCGCTCCAGCAGTACCTGGCGCCGTTTCCCGGCGGCTACCTCCAGAGCCTGACGATCGCATGGGACACGGAGCGGAGCGAGTGGTTCCACCTCTATCCGGACCAGGCGATCCCACCGGACGATCCGCTGCACTGGACCGGTCGCTACCAGCGCTGGAACGTGATGTGCGCGGAGTGCCACTCGACGTATCTGCGCCCGAACTACGACCTGGAGAGCGATACGTACCGCACCACCTGGGCCGCGATCGACGTCGGGTGCCAGGCCTGCCACGGTCCGGCTGCCGCGCACGTCGACCGGGCGCGCGCCGCTCCCACGGAGTCGGCGTCGACGCCGGCGGCGACGGGCCTGCTCGTCGACTTTCCGGCCGGTGAGGCGGAAGCCGAGATCCGGGCCTGCTCCGGTTGCCACTCCCGGCGCCGGCGTCTCGCCGAGATCGATCGCCACGTGGGCCCATTTCTCGACGACTTCCTGCCGGCGAGGCTCGACGAGGGGCTGTACCACCCGGACGGGCAGATCCAGGACGAGGTCTACGTGTGGGGCTCGTTCGTCCAGAGCCGGATGCACGCGGCGGGGGTGCGCTGCTCGGACTGCCACGATCCCCACCGTCTCGGGCTGCGCGCGGAGGGGGACGCGGTCTGTCTGCAATGCCACCGGGAGACGCCGGTGGAGCGGTTCCCGACGCTGGCGCCGGACCGCTACGACACGCCGGAGCACCACTTCCACGTGCCGGCCTCGACCGGGGCGCGCTGCGTGAGCTGCCACATGCCGGCACGGACCTACATGCAGGTCGACCCGCGCCGCGACCACGGCTTCCGCATTCCGCGTCCCGACCTGTCGGTGTCGCTGGGCACGCCCAACGCCTGTACGCAGTGCCACGAGGATCGGCCGGCGGCGTGGGCGGCGGAGCGGGCCGTGGAATGGTGGGGGGCGCCCGTCGGAGCGCACTTCGCCGAGGGGTTCGCGGCGGCCCGCGCCGGGGCGCGGGAGGCGGAGGCGCCGCTGCTGGCGGTGGCGGACGATGCCGCCCTGCCGCCCATCGTGCGAGCCACGGCGGTCGAGGCTCTGCGCGCGTACGGGCGGGACGCGCTACGGGCCATCGAGGCCGCGGCGGTCGATCCCGACCCGCTGGTGCGCGCGTCGGCGGCCGGCGGGCTGGAGCGGCTGCCGCCGCGGCGACGGGCCGCGGTGCTCGCGCCAATGCTCGAAGACCCCATCCGGGCGGTACGCATAGAGGCCGCCCGCGGGCTCGCCGGCGTGCCGCGTTCGTTGCTGACCGAAGCCCGGCGGACCGCGTTCGCGGCGGCGCGGGCGGAGCTCGTGGCCGCGCAGATGGCGGCGGCCGACCAGCCCGCCGCGCACCTCAATCTGGGTGTGCTGGCCGCCGGCGAGGAGCGCCTGGAGGACGCCGCAGCCGCCTACCGGACCGCGCTGCGGCTCGACCCGCTGTTCCTGCCGGCGCGTTTCAACCTCGCCACGCTGCTCAACCGGCTGGGACGTAACACCGCGGCCGAGGCGGTCCTGCGCGACGGCATCGACCGGGTGCCGGACGACGGGGAGCTGCACTACTCGCTGGGCCTGCTGCTCGCCGAGGAGCAGCGTCTCGACGAGGCGGCCGAGAGGCTCGGACAGGCGGTTGCTCTCATCCCGGACCGCGTCCGCGTCGCCTACAACCACGGGCTGGCGCTCGAGACCCTGGGGCGGCTCGCCGAGGCGGAGACGGCTTTCCTGGAAGCGAACCGGCGCGCGGCGCGCGATCCCGACGTGCTGCTCGCCCTGGCCCGGATCCTGATGCGCCAGGCGGAGTGGGACCGGGCGCAGGACTATGCGCGGCAACTGCTTGCGGTGGATCCCGGCTCGCCCGCCGGGCAGCGCATGGCCAATGAGATTCAGCTTCGCCGGCTGCGCGAGGGGCGGTAGCGTCGGCTGTTTCCGGGTGCCGACTGGGCGGTGGAAGGTCTCTGCGCCGATCTGTTCGTTTCTGGACAGCCACAAGCTGCAGTTTTGGAGTATACTAAGTTATAGGAGGCGCAGGTGCCCGTGTCATGCGTGCGGGTTTCCTGGAAAGACATCTTTATTCTTCATTTGCTGAGGCCGTGAAACAAGAACTGCCACTCAATAGTATCTATCTCGGGGACACTCTCGATTACATGAGGGGACTTCCCGATAGTTGCGTTGATCTGGTTGTCTCGTCGCCGCCATATAATCTAGGCAAGGAATACGAACTAAGAGGTTCGCTGGCAGTCTACCTTGAACAACAGGCGACGGTTCTCGGTGAATGTTGTCGTCTTCTTAAAGATACAGGTTCCTTGTTTTGGCAGGTCGGCGCATTTTCAGATAGGGGACGATTGATTCCCCTTGATGTTCGTTTTTTTCCGATACTTGAACGACTTGGGATGATTCCGAGGAATCGGATTATATGGGTCCGTCAGCATGGACTCCACGGCCGGAGGAAATTCTCGTGCCGGCACGAAACAATACTCTGGTTCACGAAGAACGACGAGTATGTTTTTGACTTGGATGCGATTCGGGTGCCTCAAAAGTACCCAAATAAGCAACACTATCGAGGAGATCGCAAAGGAGAGTTGTCTTGTCATCCTGACGGGAAGAACCCTGGCGACATATGGATTTTCCGTAACGTAAAGCATAACCATGAAGAGCAAACGATTCATCCATGTCAGTTTCCTGAAGATTTGGTCGCCAGGATTGTGCTCTCCACTACACGTCCCAGCGATGTTGTTCTTGACCCATATATGGGTGTTGGGACAGTTGCCGTGGTATCACGAGATTGCAACAGGCATTTTTTAGGGGCGGAGCTGGACGGCGCTTATTATGCAGTCGCGGTTCGGAGACTCAGCGGCGAGCCAGACAAGTCTAACCCGTTTCCAAATCTGAAGACGCTAAGAAGCTATGTTGAGCGAACCGGTGAACCGGTTGGTAACTTCAACTTCGACATGCAGGTCGGCAAGAGTCCAACAGAGGGATCGAAGGCCAGGATTTATCCGGAGTCACACCACTTGAGTGAACTCTATGCTCGGCTCGACTACGAGGAAGGAGTGTTTGCAGCTGACATAAGAGGTGAGAAGCGGCCCACAGACAAGATTGAGAAAAGAAGGCAGATAGAGAAGCGCAAGGAAAGGATAAAGGAAGTCAAGAACCAACCGGCCCTGTTTGGGGACGAGCCGGCTGTCAACGACGTGCCGAGATTCGACAGCGACTACGGGCCCGGTGACCAGGGGTGATACGATAACTTTCGTTTCGCCGCTCTTCGACAGTTCGTGAGTATCGGTTGTTTATATACTTAGTAAACACAGCGTCCACGATCTCGTTAATCTGCTCAAACAATCCAACAACTCTTATAGGGACATCAAAAACCCCGTGGCGGAAAAGCTCCTGGAGTTGCCGCACTGCTTGCTCATAGCATAACGTGCTGTTCGACGCAGGAAACATCTTTGCTTTCGTAACAATGATGGCGGCCTCTATTCGCTTGCCAGCCAATGGGGTCCCGGCCTTGAAGAATAGTTCTGACCGAACCGTATTATTCAGGAGAAACGGATAGTTAGAGAATTGGATCTCTACGAGTAATCCATTTGAAACAAAATCAACGTCGGTCCCGAGAAAACTGAAGTTGGAGGGAATTGGGTAATTCGCTGTCCAATTCGCAAGTCGCTTTAGTCGGTTCTTCACGTATTCGTTTGTTCCTACGGGATCGAATATCAGGGAACCCTTGATTCCGGCTTGGTCCGATTTCTTTAGGTGTAGCCTCCAGCCCTTTCAAGGTGCACGTCACAAGAACTAGCGAGGCTCCGCCTCAGACCAACAAGCATGTAGGTTGAGCGTGCTCCTCGCCGCGTGGCCCTTTGGCCATTGGGGGCGCTATGGTAGCGAAGAAACCACGATCAAAACCTGAACTTGACTCAACTGTAAAGATCCCGGCCGCTCAAGGAATCTAGTGTACCCGCTGAAACGTATACCCAGCATCTCGTATCCGAGCGTTGAAGTATCGCCCTTTGGAATCCGCAGAGCGCAACTCGGGGTAGACCGTCTCAGGAACGGAGAAATACCGGTACTCAGCGCCGCGCTGAAAGCGGATCCCGAGCGTGCGCGTCGAGCGCTCATAGGTAATCGCCGCCACGGTTGAGGACGAGACGTGCCGGTAGCTCCTGGGCCCCTCCGAGTCGCGTGGGAGCGTCATCGTTTCTTCCCCAAGAGCTTGGCGGTGGAAACGTGGGGCTGGCCGGCATGCATGGTGCGCTTGGGCTTCGGCTTCTTGGGCCCGCGGGGATGCTTGCGGTACTTCGCCAGATCCACCGCCCGGGCAAGCCCCATAAGAAGCGTGAGGAAGGCTTCATGCGAGAGGGCCTGCACCTGCGTCCACTGGTCGGCCGGGACGAACCCCAGCAGCGCTTCATAGGTCCGGCCGATCTCGCCCGCGATGTAGTAGCCGGAGACCGTGTCGTGGATCGTCTGCTCGCCGTGCAGGCCGCGAAGGGCCCCCTTCACCACCGCCAGCACGTTATAGGCCACGAGCGCGACGCAGAACGCGAACAGGGCGGCCGCGGGATACCCGAGCGTGTTCACTTCCGAGTGCAGGTGCGCTTCCAGCTGCTGGAACATCGTCTCAATCGTCCACCGCCGCCGATACAGCTCCGCGACTTGCTTCCCCGTGGCGGCCGACTTCGACAGGTCGGTCAGCAGGAGCAAGGTCTTGTCGCCGCCGCGGGTCGCACGGGTGAGTTCGACCCGGACCAGGCGATAGATGCGGACGTCGTCCGCGTCCTCGCCCGGGCGCGGCGCCATGAGGACTTCGACCTGCTGTTCATACACTTTCCCGGTCTCGATCGACCCCACGAACCGCGCCGGCGCCAGCGCGGTCACCGGCAGGCCTTTGTGGTAGCGGCACAGGAATGTGCCGGCGCGGGCCTCGATGCCGGCCAGGAACGCACGGACGCAGAAATTGCGATCCATGATCCAGAGATCGCCCGCTTGGACCGTCGGCACCACCGCGCCCAACAGGGCCCGCTCTTGTGCGTGCCCGTCTTCGCACGGGAAGACATCGATCGCCATCTCCACCGCCGGGTCATAGACCACCAGCGCCTCGCCTGGCAGCGGTCCCGCGGCGGTGGTGCGCAACACCTGCAGGCGATGCTCCGTCGCTGCAATGCAGTTCCCATCCAGGACTTTCACCCGATAGCCCGGCAGCCACGGGCGACAGCCCCCCTGCACGTCCTCGACGAGGTGGCGGAGGTGCCCCGCGGTGTCGCGCACCAACGCCCGGGAGGTCTGGGCCTCCACGCCGTTGAGCTTGTTGTACACCGACGTGACGGAGACCGTGATCTCCCCGCCGTCCGCTTCGCCTGATACGCGGCATGGACACTCCCAAAGGCTTTGAAGACCACCACACTCATCAGCTCGAACGCCGACGAGAACAGCAGCTCCCGCGTATACTGCTTCTCGGTGACGGCCTCGAACCAGTCGTTGAGGCGGGCGGGCTCGAAGACGCGTTCGAGCAGCGCTCGCAGCATCACCGGGATCGGAAACGTCTCGCTGGCTCGGCGGAAAAACGCATCCAGTACCATGGCACCTCCAATCGCGCCCATCGAGAGAGGCGCTCTCCCAGACGAGTCTGGCGATCGGAGGTGCAAATGTCCAGCGGTTTCTGGGATTGGAACGGCGCATCACGCCCGACGCGGAGGCCCCTCCAAACGCCAAGCGAGCAAGCCGACCGTGCCCTTCTCTGGCAGCCGCAGAAGCCTGGCTAATGACTAAGTCCTTGTATGAGTATCAATTAGCACCTTGAAAGGGCTGGTGTAGCCTCATAGAGGCTAGAATAACTTCTAATTCGCGCCATTCGTCAGCGAAGGTAGACTGTATCACGTCGTCGGCATCATTGAAGTCGGTGGTTTGGATCTGCATCTGTTACAACCCTTCGAATAGTTGAGAAATTGAAACGTCGAGGGTTCGAGCGATGACTTGAATATTACGAAGAGCAACGTTACGTTCTCCACGTTCGATCCCGCCAACGTAGGTCCTGTCCAATCCACACTCAGCGGCGAATTCCTCCTGAGAAAAGCCCTTGGCTTTTCGAAGCTCCCGAACTCTATTGCCAAAGCGTGCTTGAATGTGGTCGCTCAAAGACATAGAACATCAAAGCGTAGACGCATTGAAGACTATGCTTCCACGGTTTATGAGTAGCATTCTCTTGGCCTTGCGGTCACGACGCCGGTCAGGCGGAAGTTGCTGGTCGGCTGCGAGGGAACAGCTTCGACTCCGCTTGGCCGGCTGCCGGGGGGCGACAGTTCGACACCGGCTCGGCGGTCGCGCGCGGGCGGCAATTTCAGTGCCGCTGTTCCTCCAGCAGCGCGCTGGCCGCCGCGGTCGCTTCCTCCAGCGTCCCGATGCCACCGTCGAGCTGCCGCTCGTAGACCTGCCGCAGGATGGCTCCGATGCCGGGGCCGGGCGCCACGCCGAGGGCCAGCAGGTGGCGGCCCATCAGGATTGGCGCAGGGGGGGCGTGCTCGACGCCGAGCGACCGCGCCCGTTCGAGGAACCAGTCCATCGACGAGCAGTCGAAGTCTCCCGTGCGCCCCCGGCAGTCCGCCTTCGCGAGGCGGGCCAGCAGCTCCAGATCCACTTTCCGGGCCAGCCGCCGGAAGGCGCCGTCGCCGACCTTGGGCGCCGCGCGCCACATTCCCGGCTTCAGGTGGTGCGCGACCAGGCCGAGCACCTGGCCCCGGACGTCGTAACCGTCGAACGTGTGGACGTTGAGCCGGTCCAGAAACGCCGTCGCGGGCGGCACCCCCATCTCCTCGTGGTTCAGCGACCGGATGCGGCCGTCGATGTACGCGGTGGTCGCCGGCTTGCCGAAGTCGTGGCAGACGGCGCCGAGCATCACCGCGATCCGCTGCGGGCGGGGCAGGTCGTCAATCCCTTGGCGGGCCTGGTCCACCACGAGCAGGGTATGGATCCAGACGTCGCCCTCCGGGTGCCACTCCGGCTCCTGCGGGCAGTCGACCAGCGCCGCCACTTCCGGGAAGAGCCGGTCGACGACACCGAGGTCGCGCGCCAGCGCGAAGCCGAGCGACGGCCGGTCGGCGAGGAGGAGCAGCTTCTCCATCTCCCCCCAGACCCGTTCGGCGGGCAGGTCGTCCAGCGCGATCGTGCGGCAGACGGCGCGCGTCGGCTCGTCGACCTCGAACTCCAGACGCGCCGAGAGCTGGATCGCACGCAGCACGCGCAGGCTGTCGTCGCCGAAGGTCGTCGGGTCGACCATGCGCAGGCGCTTGGCGTCCAGATCGTCACGCCCCCCGTGCGGGTCCAGATGCTCCCGCGTCAGCGGGTCCCAGGCGATGGCGTTCACGGTGAAGTCGCGGCGCCGCGCCGCCTCCGCCAACGGCAGCGTCGGATCGCCGGTGACGACGAATCCCCGGTGGCCGCGGCCTGCCTTCGATTCGGTGCGCGGCAGGGAGACGTCGAGCGGACCGAGCTTGAAGACCGCGAAGCTGGCCCCGACGCTGTTGACCGGCCCCAGTGCCGAAAGCACCGTCCGCAGCCGGTCCGCGGGGAGGCCGAAGACTTCGACGTCGATGTCCTTCGGTGCGCGGTCCCTCGACGTGGGGCCCGCGGATGCGCTGCCGTTCGACGCGCGGCCCAGCAGGTCGTCGCGCACCCAGCCGCCGACGATGAACGCCCGGCCCCCCGCGTCGCGCACCGCATGGGCCACGCGGTGGGCGAGATCCAGGTCCTCAGACATCGCGGGCGACCCGGAAGCCGTAATCGGTGTAGCGGAACGACGGGTCGAGCTTGCTGCGTGCCGCCACCCGGCTGATGGTGACCGCATGCCGCCACGATCCCCCGCGCGAGACGCGCCGGATGCCGTGCGTTGCACCGGCCGGATTGCGCACCGGCGAACGCTCGTAGAAATCCCTCGAATGCCAGTCGGCGCACCACTCGTGGATGTTCGCGGCGATGCCGCGTATGCCGAAGTCGTTCGGCGGGCCGAGGCTCACCGGCCACGGTCCGTCGAGCGGACCCCTGCCGCCGTTCGGGATCCAGGGAGGCATCGCGTCGCCCCACGGATAGTCCCGGCCCTCCTGCGCGCCGCGGGCGGCCCGTTCCCATTCCGCCTCGGTCGGCAGCCGCACCGGAGTCTCTCCCTGCGACGACCGCCAGAGACAGTAGACGACCGCGTCGTTCCAGCTCACCCCTACCACCGGCAGCTCGGGATCGGCGAACCGCGGATTGTCCCACTCGCGCGGCGCCGCCCGGCCGGTCTCTTCCCGGAAGCGGGCGTACTCGGTGCGGGTCACCGGATCGACGGCCAGCTCGAATGCGTCGACCCAGACCCGGTGCACGGGCGCCTCGTCCCGCTGTCCGGCGGCGCTGCCCATGACGAACCAGCCGGCGGGAACCGGTGCGAAACTCACCTCAGGACACCCGCCGCTCATCCTGCCGTGCGTGCCACAGCTCCCACGCCGACTGGAGACTCATCCAGAATTCCGGCGTCGTGCCGAGCAGTCGGGAGAGTTTCAACGCGGTGGCGGCGGTGACCCCGCGCTTACCCTTGATGAGCTCGTTGATCCGATTCGCCGGAATGCCCATGCGGTGAGCGGCTTCCGCCTGCGTGAGACCACGCGGCCGCAGGAACTCTTCGAGGAGCATCTCGCCGGCGTGTGTCGGTGGTCGGTATCTCGGGCTCGTCATGAGTGGTAGTCCTCACAGCGAACGTCGTACGCGTCCGCGTCCTCCCAACGAAACGTGATTCGATACTGCAAGTTCACGCGCAGGCTGTATCGGCCGCGCTGATCGCCCTTCAGCGGTTCCCGGCGCAGGCCCGGATCCGAGAGATCCCGTAGCTCGCGTGCGGCTTCGAGACGGTCCAGCTTGCGGCGCAATGCACCCCAGGCAGCGCGTGGGATCGACCGTGCTGCCTTCGATTTGGCGCCCTCGTACACGTCCTCCGTCGCCTTGTCCGCCCAACCGCGGAGCACTCGTGGATGCTACACGACTCCATGCAACGTGCAAGTTCCGGGTCTCGCGGGGCACCGGGCCCACGCGGCTTCGACAAGGTCCCCTGATATCATTGCCGATTGAGCGGCTTTCAGATGGCGAGACACGCATCCAGGCCCGGTGTTCGCACGATCTTCATCGCCCTCGCGGCGACGATCCTGGCGGGCTGCTCGCTGCGCACCATGGCGGTCAACGCGGTGCTGCCGACCCTGGTGAATCCCGCCGTGTATCTTTCGGACGAGGATCCGGAGCTGGTCCGCGACTCGCTCCCGTTCCTGCTCAAGACGATCGAGTCGATCATCGACGCGGATCCGGCTCGCCAGGACGTGCTGCTGTTCGCGAACACGGGATTCGTCCTCTACGCCAACGCCTTCCTTCAGGCCGACGCGGCGGTGGCCGAGTGGGACGACTACGACGTGGCTCTGGAGCTGAACGAGCGGGCCCGCCGCATGTACCTCCGGGCGCGGGACTACGGGCTGCGCAACGTCGAGGTAGACCACCCCGGCATCACCGCGCGCTTGCAGTCCGACCCGGAGACGGCGGTGGCGGTTTTCGAGGCCGAGGAGGTCGAGAGCCTGTACTACCTGGGCGGAGCCTGGATGCTCGCCATCTCGCTCGGTCTGGATCGGCCGGGGCTCATCGCCGATCTGCCGGCGGCGCGCGCCCTGCTGGACCGGGCGCTGGAGCTCGACGAGGGCTTCGAGCGCGGCGTGCTGCATTCGGCCTTCGTCACGCTCGAATCGGTGGGCGAGGCGATGGGCGGGTCGTATGCGCGGGCCAGGGAGCATTTCGACCGCGCGGTGGAGCTGTCCCGCGGGCAGGACGCCGGCCCCTACCTCGCGCTGGCGACCGGCGTGTCGGTTGCCGAGGAGAACCGGGGGGAGTTTCGCGAGCTGCTGGAGACCGCCATTGCAATCGATCCGGACGAGGCGCCGGAGAGCCGGCTGCTGAACCTGATCGCGCAGAAGCGGGCCCGGGTGTTGCTGGACCACATCGACGATCTGTTCTTCGAGCCGTTCGACGAGCTCGATGATGAGCTGGAGAACCGACCATGAAAGCGTTCCGCCTTGCCGTCGCCCTCGTGCTGCTGCTGAGCCCCGCCCTGCTCGTCGCCCAGCGCACCAACCTCCGGCTCGGCACGATCCTGCCCGCCAACTCGGTCTGGGACCGGTCGCTGCGACAGATGGCGTCGGCGTGGCAGCGGGCGACCGACGGCCGCGTCCGCCTGCAGGTGCGGGGGACCACCGGCGACGAGGCGACCATCATCCGGCGGATGCGGCTGAACAACCCGCAGGTGGCCGCGCTCACCCTGCCCGGACTGACGGACGTCGACGAGACGTTCAACGTGTTCGGCATCCCGTTCTTCTTCGAGTCGGACGCCGAGGCGCTGCACGTCCTCGAGGTGCTCACGCCGCGCCTGCGCGAGGCGCTCGCGGACAACGGCCTCGTGCTGCTCAACTGGGGACACGGCGGCTGGGCGCACATCTTCTCGGCGCAGCCGATACGCGACATGAGCGACCTGCAGGGCGCGAAGCTCTTCACGTCGGCGGGCGACGACGGCATGGTGCGCTGGTACCGCGAGAACGGCTTCGAGCCGGTGCCGCTGGAGCTGACCGACGTGCTCATGGGGCTGAACACCGGGCTCATCGACGCCTACCCGAGTCCGCCGTACGGCGCGCTGGTGTTCCAGTGGTACCGGCAGACGTCCCACATGCTCGACATCCCGCTCAGCCCGGTCTTCGGCGCCACGGTGATGACCGAGCGGGCCTGGGCCCGCATCGGCGAGGCGGACCGCGAGGCGCTGCTGGAGGGGGCAGCGGCGATGCAGGACTTCCTGTTCGACGAGGTGCCGCGCCAGGACCGGGATGCGGTGGCCGAGATGCAGAAACGCGGGCTGACCGTGGCGTCGGTCAGCGAGGCCGAGGCGGCAGAGTTGCGCGCCGTGGCCGAGCGGTTGACCGCCACGTGGCGCGGTGACCGGGTGCCGGCGGACATCTACGACGCGGCCATCGCCGCCCGCGACGCGTTCCGGGCGAACTAGCCGATCAGGCGTGGGGCCTGGGGATTGGGCAGATGAACGGCGGACACAAATGGCATCCGATCCGCGACTACGAGGTCGATCCGAGGTCATTGGAACAGGGCGAGCTCGCGGCCTTGGCCAGAGTCTGGCAGGAAGAGCGTGACCGGCTCGCGGATTCCGAGGCATTGCCGACATTCAACGAGAAGTTGCGCAGGGAATGGGCGATCGAGACCGGCCTGATCGAGCGGGTGTACGATTTCGACAGAGGCGTAACCGAAATCCTCATCGAGCACGGCATCGACGCGGCGCTGATTCCCCACGGGGCCGGCGCGACGCCGGAAACAGTTGCGTCCATGATCCGCGATCACGAGGCGGCGATAGACTACGTATTCGCCTTCGTCGAGGACGAACGGCCATTGTCGACGAGCTACATCGATGAACTCCATGCCCTCTTGACGCAGAACCAGGAGATAGCGGAGGGTAGGGACCAGTTCGGAAACCGAGTGCAGGTCCCATTGCTCAGGGGCGCCTACAAGCGGATGCCGAACAATCCAACCGGGCGGTCGGGCAAGATACACGAGTACTGTCCACCGGAGCAGGTTGCGTCCGAAATGGACGCCCTGATCGAAATGCATCGGAACCACGCTGAGGTTGCTCCGGAAGTCGAAGCAGCGTGGCTCCACCATCGGTTCACTCAGATCCATCCGTTTCAGGACGGCAACGGACGGGTGGCTCGCGCGCTGGCCACTCTTGCGCTGGTGAAGGCGGTTCGTTTCCCGCTGGTGGTGCGAAGCGCCAGCAAGAGTACGTACCTGGACGCCCTGGAAGCGGCTGACCTGGGAGACCTGAAGCCTCTGATCGTCTTCTTCTCCGAAATTCAGCGCCGGGAATTCGTACGGGCGCTCGGGCTGTCTCGCGACGTCGGAAGGCTGGTTATTGCGGAGGACTTGATCCGTTCGACCCGGAAGGAGCTGGAGCATCGCCGCGATGCGCTGCTGGCGGAGTGGAATACCGTGAAGGATCGCGCCGAGGAACTCCGGCGAATCGCGGCGGAGCGGTTGAGACAGGTGACGGTGACTTTCGACAAGGAGGTCAAGCCTCTGCTCGATCACGTCACGGTGTTCGTTGACGGGGCGAGCGATCACGACGCGCGCAGTCATTATTTCCGCCAACAGATTGTGGCCGGAGCGAAGACGCTCGAGTATTTCGCCAACATGGAGACGTATCGCGCATGGGCTCGGCTCGTGATCCACAATGCGAACCAGAGCCAACTGCTGATTGCGTTTCACGGCATCGGTCATGAGTTCCGGGGAGTGCTCGCCTGCTGCGCCGTCTTTTTCCAGCGGGTGCAGACGGATAGAGACGACCGGGAGTCCAGCCCCGCCAAGGCGTTGGCGCGGGCCGTGTTTCAGATCAACTACCGGGAGGATCCGATGTCCATCGAGGATCGATTCCGCGTGTGGCTCGAGGAGTGCATCGTTGCCGGGCTGAGCGAGTGGCGAAGCGCGGATCTGTGACTCGATCGGCAGAGACCGTAGGCTGATTGCCTCCATCCTCCCTCGCACGATGACAGATCGGTCGACAGCTCTCGCTCTCCTCAGGCGCCAGCTCGACGACGGCAGCGCCGTCTTTCGTGACGGCCAGTGGGAGTCCATCGACGCGATCGTGAACGACAGGGCGCGGTTGCTCGTGGTGCAGCGCACCGGATGGGGCAAGAGCTCGGTCTATTTCATTGCCACACGAATGCTGCGCGACCGCGGCCGCGGGCCGACTCTGATCGTGTCCCCCTTGCTGGCCCTCATGCGCAATGGGTGCGGCTCTTTTGCGTCGGCGGTCCAGAGGGGTCCAGGAGGGGCTGCGAGCGGCATGGCAAGAGCTACTTGACCCGGCGAAGGCGAGGTGAGGAGGGCGATGGGGGCGGCTCGCTGACCGGCGGTGCTATCCCGTCAGCGTAGCGCTGGGCGTGGTTCCGCTCGTACTCGCGCGCTTCGTGGAAGTCCCAGTACGCATCGAAGTCGCCGCTGGCCCGTAGCGCCCGCAGCTTCAGGACCGCCTCGGCGCCGACCAGCCGCCAGCGGGCTCCGGTCAACTCCATCCGGTCGCGGACCAGGTACCGGCACGCCCCTTCGATCACGCCGGTGGCGATGGGATAGCCCGCCGCGAGGTAGCGGTCGTAGTGCAGATACGGCGCGTACTTCTGCAGGTAGTCGGCGCACGTATCGACCGGCTTGCGGGTGTCGCTCGACAAGCCTGCGACGGTCGCCGCCCGCCGCATCGCCGCGGCCACCTTGCTGGACTTGCCCTCGAGAATGCTCTGCACGCGCGTCCAGGCCCAATGCGCCGCGTCGGGGCTCCCCTCGCGATGGAACACGTGCGCCGCCTTCCAGACGTACTCGACCACGTGAATGATGTCGAGGATCACCGTCACGTCGACGCCGTAGGCGGCGGCGCCCGCTTCGACGAGGGCGAGTTGCGTCTCGGCGCCGTCGACGAGCACGACCCAGCGCTTGACGCGCTCCGGGTCGTGGCGCTCGGCTTCCAGCATCGCCTCGGCGACCACCTCGGCCGGATCGTGTTCGAGGCTCGCCCAGACCCGTTTGGCCACCGGGCGAGGACGCACCGCCGCGGTCTTGGCCCGATTCTTGGCCTTGGCCGCCGGCTGTCGGGGCATCAGGCTCTGCAGGAAATCCTCCGGGCTGCGCACCAACGGCGCGACCGCGTAGACGGCGGCCACCGTCGCCATGCGTTTGGCGTGCTTCTTCTCGCCCGGCCGCAGGCGGTTGAACGGGGAGAGCTGCTCGCGTTGCCGCCGGCGCCTCTCGGCCGCCTTGCGCGTCGCCTCGCGCAGGTCCTCGTGATGCAGCACCACGCCCTTGCCGTCGAAGGTGAGCACCACAACCGACTCGTCAGCGACCGGCTCGCCCGCCGCCGCTCGGCGCGCCGCGTAGAAGGCGTCGAAGTCCTCAGCCGCGCGAGCGACCAACTGTTCCGCCTGACGCTTGGGCACATCGGCCCCGCTATGGCGAGACAGCTCGAACAGCGCTTCGTCGAACGACCGCGATGCGGCCGCTTCGGCCACCCGGCGGCGCACCTCGAGCGAGTAACGCTCAGCCGGCAGGTTCAGCGACGCATCGAGCGGATGCAGACTGTCGTGACCGTGCCGCGCGTAGCCCAGGCGCTCGACCGCCACCGTCCCGAAGGTCGTCTCCAACTGCCGGTCGTGCAGCCGCCGCTCCGAACGCTCGACGCCGTCGGCCCCCTCGACCGGACCCGCCGCCTCCCCCGGGCTGCGTTGGTCGAGGTGCCCTTGCAGGAGCTTGCGCATCAACTCCTGACCACGCCGGTTCAACTCCCGTTCGAGGTCGCTCTCACGCATCTGCAGGGCCTCGCGCGAAGAAAGGTAGGCTTTGGTCTCCGCGAAAGAAGCCTCCGCCGCCGCATAGGGCGCCGGGGCGGGTGGAGCGGTGCGGCGGAGAACAACTTGCATGGCTCAACGCTCCCGTAACCGCCGTAACCGCCGCTTGTCCAGGCCGCGCGCCAGCACCGCGCTGGCCAGGTTCTTCCTCAGTACGCATCCAGGCTCCGGCTACCCGCGGCGGCTGCGGACCGCCGCAACTGGAGCCAAGTGTCACCGTGCGCCGGTCGGCTCCCATCGGGTCGCGGACCAAATGCCGACAGGCCCTTCGATGAGCCGGCGACGAGCACCGCACGCCGCGTCGCCGCTGCCACGTGGATGATGTCGAGTACCACGGTGGCTTCCAGGGCGTACGCGGTGGTGCCCGCGAGGCGGTCGCGATGGTCACGCGGCGGCGCATCTCGACCAGGTAGCGCTCCGGCAGCAGGTTCAGCGCGGCATCGAGCCGATGCAAGCCGTCGTGACCGCGCCGCGCGCAGCCCAGACCCACAACCTGCATCGTGCCGGAGGTCGTTTCGGCGTGGCTTTCGTGCTCGCGCGGCTCCGAGCACTCGACACCGCTGGTGCCCTTGCCCTCGGCCGGACCAGCAGCCTCTTTCGGGCTGCGTTGGTCGCGATGTCCTTGCAGGAGCTTGCGCACCAACTCCTGGCCCCGCCGGTGCAGTTCCCGTTCGAGTTCGCTCTCGCTCATCTGCCGGGCTTCGCTGGACGAGAGGAAGGCTTTGGCATCCGCGAAGACAGCATCGGCCGCTGCGCACGGGGCTCGCCTCGGGGGATCGATGCACGGGACGCCGGTTCGGGGCACGTCGAATGTACGTCCCTGGAATCCTGTCGTCACAGCCATCGCAGGCCTGCCTCCCTTCCCACGGCACCGTACCAGAACGCCGCGCGAATGTCCAGAAGGGAGCGCGCCTGTCGGGGAGAAGACCGAAGGTGTTCGGCGCCGTGAGGCTCGGCTGGCTGCCGGAAAGACGCCGGCACGCGCTGGCCTGCTTGATGTCCCCCCCCCGAAATGGCCACTGGAGAGACGCATTCGCGGGCAAAAGAGCCCATGAATAGGGCGAAAAATCCTCTATGAAGAGCCGCACCCCGCGAATGTCCAGAAGGGAGCGCGCCTGAGGGGGACCGGCGCGTGCCGGCGTCGTGGTCGGGTCGGGCGGCGGCCCGAAAAGAGGCGGATGGGGCGCTCGCCGGACGCTGTCACCCCTCAAAACGCACTGAAGAGGGAGTGTCCTCGGACATAAACCCTTATGAATGAGCGAGATAGCAATCTATGAAAAAGAGCCGCACCCATGCGCAATCAGATACAGGCCGCCGAACGCCTTGGCATCCGAGCGTTCACCATCAATTCCACGAACAAGGACGAGTGGCAAGCCGTTCAACGCGCGGTGCACGACAACGAGGCGGACGCCATGCTCGTTTCTCCCGAGCGGCTGGCGAACGATGAATTCGTCGAGGACGTCCTGCTGCCGATCGCCGGGCGCATCGGACTGCTGGTGGTGGACGAGGCACACTGCATATCCGACTGGGGTCATGATTTTCGTCCCGACTATCGGCGTCTGGTCAACGTCCTGCAGCGGATGCCGGACAACATGCCGATACTGGGCACGACGGCGACTGCAAACGACCGTGTGATAGCGGATGCCCAGGCGCAACTTGGCCGAACGGTCGTCCAGCGCGGCGCATTGATGCGGGAAACGCTGTCTCTGCAGACGATGCGTCTGCCGACGCAGGCGGAACGCCTCGCCTGGCTTGCGGACCACATCGACGAGCTGCCGGGGACCGGGATCGTCTATACGCTGACGAAGCGCGATGCGGAGCAGGTGTCGGAATGGCTGAATCGGTGCGGGCACGATGAAGGCAGGGTCGTCGCCCGACCCTACTACAGCGGTGTCGCCCATGAGCGCTACGAAGACTCCGATGCCTACCGCCGCCGGCTGGAGCGGGCCCTGGGCCGCAACGAGCTGAAGGCGCTGGTTGCGACCACCGCCCTGGGAATGGGCTACGACAAGCCCGACCTTGGATTCGTCGTGCACTACCAGGCGCCGGGATCCATTGTCGCCTACTATCAACAGGTCGGTCGCGCCGGCCGCGGCGTGGATCGCGCGCTCGGGATACTCATGTCGGGCGCGGAAGACGAAGAAATCCACGCGTACTTCCGCAACACCGCGTTTCCGAAGGAACAATGGGTGACGGCGGTCCTCGACGCGCTCGAGGAGAGCGACGGTCTCGGCATCCGCGAGCTCGAGGCGTCGTTGAACCTTCGCTACGGACAACTCGAAAAGGTTCTGAAGGTTCTTTCCGTGGACAATCCGGCCCCGATCACGAAAGACGGCGGCAGGTGGCGGAGAACGCCGGTCGCCTATCGGATGGACCATGAGCGCATTCGGCGGCTGACCCGGCAACGGGAGACGGAATGGCGGGAGGTTCAGTCCTACATCGACGAGCCGGCGTGTCTGATGGCGTTTCTGGCCAGAGCGCTCGACGACCCCGACCCGCGGCCCTGCGGGAAATGCGCGTCCTGCGTGGGAAGGCCCATCGTCGCGCCGACGTTCTCCCGACCCCGGGCAATCGCGGCGACCCGCTTTCTCCGCCAGGCGGATATGCCACTGGAAAGCAAGAAGCGCGTGCGGAACGGCCTGCTTCCCGAGTACGGCTTCTCGGGGAATCTCGCCGGAAAACTGGCCGCCGAGACCGGCCGGATACTCTCGCGGTGGGGCGATGCCGGTTGGGGCGACGTCGTTGCCCGGGACAAGGGTGCCGGCCGCTTCCGGGACGAACTGGTCGAAGCCGCGGCCGAGATGGTTCGCGACCGCTGGCGACCGGACCCCCCGCCGCGGTGGGTCGCCTGCGTGCCGTCGTACAATCATCCGACGCCGGTGCCTGACTTCGCCGAGCGCCTTGCGAACGCGTTGTCGCTGCCATTCGCGCCGGTGGTGGTCAAGGTGAAGGGCAACGCGCCTCAGAAAGAGCAGCGGAACGGGACGCATCAATGCCGCAACCTGGACGGCGTCTTTGCCATCGATGGCGA
Organism: Vicinamibacterales bacterium; assembly: GCA_965222905.1. GTDB lineage: Bacteria > Acidobacteriota > Vicinamibacteria > Vicinamibacterales > UBA8438 > WTFV01. The sequence continues at coordinate 2,034,654 of OZ244976.1, forward strand.
CCTGCCGGGCGGCGCGGTGCTGCTGGTGGATGACCTCGTCGATTCGGGGTGGACGCTGACGGTCATCGCAGCACTGATCCGGCGGGCCGGCGGCGGCCCTGTCTGGCCGTTCGCGCTGGCGACGTCGAACCCAGGCGCCTGACATGCATCCGACGCCGCAGGCCCACGCCGTCCTCCTGCTGACGCTGTCGTTCGGCAAGTCCGACGCCGGGAACGCGAGACCGCTGTCCAACAGCGAGTGGGCCCGGCTCGCGGTCTGGTTGAGGGACCATGACCTCGCGCCGGCTTCCCTGCTCGACAGCGGTTGGCGCGATCTCGTCGCCGGGTGGACGGATTCCGCCGTGCCGCTCGGGCGTCTCGAGGCGTTGCTGGACCGGGGCGCGGCGCTCGGACTCGCTCTGGAGAAGTGGCAGCGAGCCGGCCTGTGGGTGCTGACGCGATCGGATGCAGACTACCCGGCTCGGTTGAAGAAACGCCTCGGCGCGAAGGCGCCGGCCGCACTGTTCGGCTGCGGCGGCAGGCATCTGTTGAACGCCGGTGGCATCGCGGTGGTGGGGTCCCGCGAGGCCGACGACGACGATCAGCGTTTTGCGGAACGCCTGGGGAAGCAGGTTGCCGGGCAGGGCAGGACCGTTGTCTCCGGCGGCGCAAGGGGCATCGATCAACGCGCCATGCTGGGCGCTCTCGAGAGCGAAGGAACGGCGGTGGGCGTGCTGGCCGACGGCCTGCTGAGATCCGCCACGTCGGCGAAGTATCGCAAGCACCTCGTGTCGAACGATCTGGCGCTCGTCACGCCGTTCAGCCCGGAGGCGCGTTTCCACGTCGGCAACGCGATGTCGCGCAACAAGTACATCTATTGCCTCGCCGACGTCGCCGTTGCCGTGTGCAGCACGCCGGAACGCGGCGGTACCTGGCACGGGGCCGTCGAGAACCTGAAGGCGGCCTGGGTTCCACTGTGGGTCGAACGGAACGACAGCGAGGCCTCCGGGAACTCCGGGCTCGTCGAGCGGGGTGCGCGCTGGCTCCCCGCCCGCGTCGAGGGGCCGGGCAGTCCGTTCCCATCGACGAAAAGCGCGTCAGGAAGCTCGCGAAACCGGTGCGGTACGAGGGACGAAGCATGATGAACGCGTTGTACGGCGCCGTCGCGCGCCGCGTCGAGCCCGTGCTCGGATTCCTGCACCGGACCGAGGAGCTTGTCGCCGCGTTCGCGCTGGGGGCGATGGCCCTCCTGCCGCTGGCCGAGATCGTGGTTCGCCCCATCGTCGCCGGGGGCATTCCGGGGTCGATTCCGTTCGTTCAGCACCTGACGTTGTGGGTCGGGTTCCTGGGGGCCGGCCTCGCCGCCCGCCAGAACAAGCTGATCGCCCTCGCTACCGCCACCTTCATCCCGGAGGGGACGGCGCGGCAGGTCGCGCAGGGGTTTGCCGCGACCGTGGGCGCGACCGTCTCCGCGCTGCTGGCCTGGTCGGCGATCGACATCGTCGCCATCGAGATGGAGGTGGGCGGCGACATCGCGCTCGGGATTCCGTCGTGGGCCTTCCTGTTGGTGCTGCCGTTCGCCTTCGGCGTCATCGCGGTGCGGCTGGGGTGGCGGGCCGGCGGCTGGGGCGCGCGTGCGGCCGCCGCGCTCGGCATCCTCGCCGGCATCTGGCTGAGCGGGACGGGAGCGGCCTGCGGGCTGGGCGAGGACGCGTCGTGCGTGCTGGCCGGCGGCCCCGGTTGGCCGTGGGTCGTGCTCGTGGTGCTCTCGGCCCTGGCCGGCGCGCCGATCTTCACGGTGCTCGCCGGCGCGGCGGTGTTTCTCTACATGGTCGACGCGTTCGACCCGGCGGCGGTGCCGCTGTACGCCTACGACCTGGCCACCGAGCCGCATCTGCCCTCCATCCCGCTCTTCACGCTGACCGGGTTCATCCTGGCCCAGGGGCAGTCGTCGGAGCGGTTGCTGCGCGTGTTCCGCGCGCTCGTCGGCTGGATGCCGGGCGGGACGGCGGTGGTCTGCGCCGTCGTCTGCGCGTTCTTCACGATCTTCACCGGCGGTTCCGGCGTGACGATTCTGGCCCTCGGCGGGCTGCTGCTGCCGGCCCTGCTGAAGGACGGCTACCGCGACCGCTTCTCGGTCGGCCTGCTCACCGCCTCGGGATCGCTCGGGCTGCTGCTGCCCCCGGCGATGCCGCTCATCCTGTACGCCATCGTCGCGCAGACCGCGCCGGAGAACCTGTTCATCGGCGGCATCCTGCCCGGCGTGCTCCTGATCGGCCTGGTGGCGGCCTGGGGAATGCGCGAGGGGATCATCACCGGCGCGGGCCGCCACGCCTTCGCCTGGGCGGAGGCGCGTCGGGCGCTCTGGACGGCGAAGTGGGAGCTGGCCCTGCCGGCGGTCGTGCTCGGCGCGCTCCTGAGCGGACGCGCGACCCTGGTGGAGACCTCGGCGCTGACCGCGCTCTACGCGGCAATCGTCACCGGCCTGGTGCACCGCGACTTCCGCCTCGGCCCGGGCCTGCAGCAGGCGTTCCGGGAGTGCGTGGTGCTGATTGGCGGCGTGCTGATCATCCTGGCCGTGGCCAAGGGGTTCACCGCCTACATGGTCGACGTCGACATCCCGTTCCGGCTGCTGGAGTGGACGCAGTCGCGCATCGAGTCGCCGTTGCTGTTTCTCCTGGCCCTCAACGTCTTCCTGCTGATCGTCGGCTGCGTGATGGACATCTTCTCGGCCATCGTCGTCGTGGTGCCGCTCATCAGCGCGATCGGGGCCGCTTACGGCATCGATCCGGTGCATCTCGGCATCATCTTCATCGCCAACCTGGAGCTCGGCTACCTGACCCCGCCGGTCGGGTTGAACCTGTTCCTCGCCTCGTACCGCTTCGACCGGCCGCTGCTGGACGTCTACCGCGCGTCGGTGCCGCTGCTCGTGATCCTCGGGATTGGCGTGCTCGTCATCACTTATGTACCATGGCTCACCCTCGGGCTGCTGGAGCTCGTGGGCCGGCAATAGCGCGTGTTCCGGACGTTCCGGAGCCGCCCGCACTCCCCAGGAGATTGCGCTGTGCAGGACCATCAAGTTCGTTCGATGTTGATCGCCATGCTGCTGGCGGCGGTCCTCGCGGTCCCGCTCGCGGGCGGGGCTCCCGCCGGGGAGCCGGCCGCCGAGAACCCCGCCGGGCAGACGCCGCCAGGCGCGGGCAGCGAGGTGCACCTGACCAACGTCCGGCAGCTCACCTTCGGCGGCGAGAACGCCGAGGCGTACTTCTCGTCCGACGGCTCCCAGATAATCTTCCAGTCGACCCGCGACGGGGTGCCGTGCGACCAGATCTTCCGCATGAACCTCGACGGCTCGGACCAGCAGATGGTGAGCACCGGCGACGGCCGCACCACCTGCTCGTACTTCTATCCGGGCGACGAGTCGATCGTCTATGCCTCGACGCACCTCGGCGACGCGGCCTGCCCGCCGGCGCCGAGCTTCCGGATGGGCTACGTCTGGGCCATCTACGACACCTTCGACATCTTCCGTGCGAACCCGGACGGCAGCGGCGTGACGCGACTGACCGACGAGCCGGGCTACGACGCGGAGGCGACCATCGGATCGGACGGCCGCATCGTCTTCACCAGCGTGCGCGACGGCGACATGGAGATCTACTCCATGAACGGCGACGGCTCGGACGTGCGCCGGCTGACGCACCGGCAGGGTCCGGACGGCGGGCCGTTCTTCTCGCCCGACGGGTCGAAAATCATCTTCCGCGGCCGCGAGATCCCGGACGGCCCGGAGTACGACGACTTCAAGCGCCTGCTCGACCAGGGACTCTGGCGACCCACTGCCGTGGAGGTCTTCGTCATGGACTCCGACGGGAGCAACGTGCGGCAGGTGACCGACTTCGGCGGGGCCAGCTTCGCTCCGTACTGGCATCCCGACGGCGAGCGCATCATTTTCTCGTCGAACCTGCACAATCCGGACGGCCGCAACTTCGACCTGTTCATGATCGACCTCGACGGCAACGGCCTGGAGCAGATCACGTTCACCGACGTGTTCGACGGCTTTCCGATGTTCTCGCCCGACGGCACGAAGCTCGTCTTCGCGTCCAACCGCGACGCGGCGGCCGAGGGGGACACGAACATCTTCATCGCCGACTGGGTCGATTGACGGGCAGCCCGGGGCGAGAGCCCGCGGCTGCCGGGCTCAGAAGCGGAACAGCCGGTTGATCTTGACGATGAACGCCCGGTTCTCGAGGCGCGGGAACCGGTTCGGGCGCAGGGCGTCGTCGCGGTTCTCGTTGTAGACGACGAACAGCTCGCTGCCGGGGTGGTACTCCCAGCGCAGCCGCACGTTCGTGCCGACGCTGCCGGTGGCGGAGTTGTACTGCACCAGGGCGCTGACGAACATCAGCGGGTTCACCGCGTAGATCGTCCGCGCGCTCACGAGCGTCGTGTCGAACCGGCCCACGGGCAGATCGACCCGGTTGAGCGAGAGGTTCGGCTCGATCGAGAGCTGCGGCGTGATCTCGACGCGGGTCCCGGAGAAGGCGCTGCCGAGGCCGAAGTTCACGCTGGTCTTCGTCCCGCCATAGAAGCCGCCGTGCTGGGCGGAGACGCGGCCCGAGATGCGGTGCTGCTGTCCCAGCGAGTAGCCCACCTCGACGTCGTCGAAGCGGTAGCCGGCCGTCGGGATGGTGACGCCGGGCGCGATCGGGAACGGGCGTTCGAGAAACTCGTAGTTGTGATTGTAGATGACGTCGAACAGGTCGCCGTTCTCGAAGTCCATCGCGAACCGCCCAAGCGCCTGGCGCGTCTCCAGTACGCCCTGGCGGTCGGTGATGTAATCGAGCTGCCCTTCCCAGAAGAACTGGCGGATTGACTCGATGGAGCGGGGCCGGGGGCTGAACCGGAACCGGCCCAGGCTCTGCTCGAAGTCGCCCCTCCGCAGGAACCCGATCTCGGGATTGAAGTTCTCGCCGACGGCCAACCGCTCCAACTGCAGGCCGTAGCGGTCGCCGGTGTAGTCGAGCTGCGCCCGGTAGCTCGTCTCGTCGTCGCCGAGGGCGGCGCCCGGCGTACGCGTCTCGGCCCAGTAGGTGCTGATGTTGAGGTTCTGGTAGAAGGAGAACAGGCCGTCGACGCCGTAGCTCTCGTTGGATCCGGGACCCGCCCGTGACACCGAGCGGCCCGTGAACATCGCCCCGATGTTGCTCCGCCGGAGGATGTCGCGCCGGACGCGGAGGGCCGAGAAGTTGGTGGGGCGCGCGCCGGCGCCGGGCGCGTCGGCGGTCCGGATGTTCAGCAACCCGAGGCTGTACCTGCCGATCCGGCCGGTCAGCCGGCCGCCGGCGTCGATCGGCACCTCGCGCGTCACCCCGCGTTCCGTGTGCAGTCCGATCTGGCGGCTGTAGAACAGGATCGGCGTGTTGCTGATCCCCGCGAACTGGCCGGCCCCCGCCTCGCCGCCGAAGGCGAACACCCCTTGATTCTCAAGGAAGAACTCGCGCTTCTCCGGGAAGTAGAGACTGAACCGCGTCAGGTTGACCTGCTGCTCGTCGGCCTCGACCTGCGCGAAGTCCGTGTTCAGGGTCAGGTCCGCCACGAGGTTCTGGGTGACGCCGTACTTGACATCGAGGCCAATGTCCCCGGTCACTACGTTCGCGAGCTCCGGCCCCGCCGAGCGGGTGCTGTTGGACTCGCCGATGGCGTAGGGCTTGATTTCCAGGTCGATGCCCGCGTCGGGTGCCTCGAGGCCGACCAGGGTGGCGGCCTGCGACACCTGCATGATGGCCCCGTAGCCCCAGGAGGCGGGCAACGGCACGAGGGCCGAGTACTCGTTCTTCCAGACGACGCGCCGCTCGACGTTGAAGCCCCACGTCTGCCGCCGGCCCGGCCGGTAGCGCAGCGACTTGAAGGGGATGGCCGCCTCGAACGTCCAACCGCCGTCGAAGCGTCCGACCCGCACGCTCCAGACCGGGTTCCAATCGCCGTTCCAGCCGCGCTCGTTGGTGATCTGACCGTCCAACCGCCCGCCGAGCGGGTTGATCACGAGCTCCACGGCGTTACGGCGGTCGTGGAACGTATCGAGCAGGATCCCGACGTACTGTCCCAGCCCCATCCCGTCGCGCCGCATGTCGTTGGCGACCCACTCGGATTCCGGCGCCGCGTTGAGGCAGCGGCCGGAGACGTAGAGGTTCTCGCTGTCGAACGCGACCCAGATCTCGGTCTGCTCACTGGCGAGACTGCCCTCGTCCGGCAGCACCTGGATGAAGTCGGACGCCGGCGGAAAGTCGCGGTAGAGGCGCTCGTCGAGCGCGCCGTCGATATCGAGCGCGTCCTCCAGGCGCACGGCCCGCAGCGTTGCCCGCCCGGCCGCGTCGCGGGCGATGATCGCCGGCGGCGCCGGCGGCGGCGGTCCGTCGAGTGCGCCGGCGTCGACGGCGGCCGCAGTAGTCGCTTGCCCGGCTTGCGCCGTGGTCGCCAGCACGAGCGCCGCGGCGAGACCCAGACCGGTACGCATAGCCCGCCTGCGCCCCGACAGGCGTGGATCTCTCCGATTCACTCCCCGAACCCGTGCTGGTCGCCGAGCTGCTCGTGCAGCAGGCTGCGCACCACGAACAGCACGTTCGCGGGACGTTCCGCGAGCCGGCGCATGAAGTAGGGGAACCAGTCGCCGCCGAACGGCAGGTAGATCCGCACGGCGTAGCCTTGCGCCTGGAGCGCTGCCTGCAGGTCGCGCCGAACCCCGTAGAGCATCTGGAACTCGAACCGATCGCGCCCGAGCCCGCGCACGTCCGCGGCCTCCCGTACCGCACGGACCATGCGGGGATCGTGGGTGGCGAAGGCGGGATGCACCCCGCTGTCGAGCAGCGTCTCGGTCAACTGCACGAACGCGCCGTCGACCTCTCGCTTGTCCTGGAAGGCCACGTCCGCCGCCTCCTTGTAGGCCCCCTTCACCAGGCGCACCGGGAGGCCGAGCTCGTTGACGCGGGCGAGATCGTCCGGCGTGCGGCGGAGGGCCGACTGCAGGACGACGCCGAGATGCCGGTATCCGCTCGTGCGCATCGCCGCCGCCACGTCCAGCGTGCGGTCGACCAGCGGCGAGCCCTCCATGTCGACCCGGACGAAGCAGCGGCGGGCGTCGGTGTGGGTCAGGATGCGCTTCAGATTGTCGCGGCACAGTCCGGTGTCGAGCTCGAGCCCGAGCTGCGTCAGCTTCACCGACAGGTTGCAGGTCATGCCGGCGAGGCTGACCGACTCGATCACCCACAGGTAGGCGATCGTGGCCGCCTCGGCCGCTTCCGGGCTGCGGACGTGCTCGCCCAGGTAGTTGAACGTGTGGAGCAGACCGCGCCGTTCCAGCCGGCGGGCCGCGTCGATGGCTTCGTTGACGTTCCGGCCGCCGATGAAGCGGCGCGCGACGCCGTGGGTACCGCGCATGCCGTACCTCGAGGCGGCGTTCTTGAGCGTACGACTTCCCGCCAGCGCGAGGAACAGCCGGCGCGAGAGGATATCCAGCACGGTCGAGGGGGTGAGATCCATTGAGAGTCCGTGGTGATACCCCGCACGGGCTCCTTTAGTGCGTCAGGGCCGATTCGCCGCGATGCGCGAGCAGATGATCGAGCGACCGCGCATAGTAGCGCAGGACCATCCGTTCGCGGACGCGGAAGCGCTCTCCCTCCACGACCACGATGCCGCGGGTCGCCAGCGGGCCCGCAGCCGCTTCCACGGCGGCGCGGCCGGTCTCGACGTCCAGATTCGCGCCCGAAGACCGCAGCACCTCGATGAGTCGATCGATCCGGTCCTCGAGCTCCGCGCGTTCGATGGAGGGCCGAACAGCCGCCGCCATCAGGGCGGTGGGAACCACCTTGTACAGGCCGCCGATGGCCTCGCGCACGCGGCGCTTCAGCCGCACCATGTCGCGGCGGTTGTCGGGATCGTAACCGTCGAAGCGGATCGGCGGCCCGAAGGTGACTATGCTGCGCGACTGGTAGCCGACCGTATATCGCAGCATCTCCGCCAGTTCCTGGTGGAACGGACGCTGGACGCGCTTGATCCGCTGGCGGGACAGCACGAAGTCCTCGATGACCAGGTCGTAGGCGATGGCGGTCGGGATGATGACCAGGTCCTTGTCTGTCCTGTCCGCCTGGGCCGCGGCATGCAGCAGCCCGGTCTTGAACGGCTTGATCTCTCCGCTGTAGCTGCGTCCGCCTTCCAGGTACAGGAGGAGATCGGTCCGGCGCAGCAGCTCTGCGACGTACGCCTTGAGCGTGACGAGATAGGCCGGGTCCTTCATCTCCCGGCGAATGGGGATGGCGCCGGTGACGTGCTTCTGGATGAGCCCGAGCGCACCGCCGTAGAGGTTGCTGCCCGCGGCGATGACCGGCGGCCGGATGCCGAGGTCGTCTATCACGATCGGCTGCACCATCCAGTCGGTGTGGCTCTTGTGATTCGACGCGTAGACGATCCGCTTGGTCCGGGTCGCCGAGCGGACGATGTCGGTCCCTTCGCTGATGCGGTTGATCTTGCGGAGCAGGGGGTAGAGCGGATGCTGGAGCGCGCGGTAAATCCGGTACCGCTGCGTGGTGCGAAGCTCTTCGAGGTAGCCGTGGATGGCGGCGTGCGCCTGATCCGGGGTCTGTCCGCCGCGACCTTCGAGATACCTGACGACTTCGTCGCGGGCGAGCACGGCTTGCGTGATCTCGTCCTGCGCCACGGCCAGCACTATAGCACGGGGATGAACGTTCTTCCGACCAGGCCGGCTACCGCTCCACGGTCACGCTGGCCGGTCGTGAGAGACGGACCGTCAACGTCGTTCCGGCCGCCAGCGCCGCCGGTTCCGCGTCGCCCGCGGCGGCTGCCGCCGTGCCGCCCGCGGCCCCGGCGGCGCCGCCGATCGCCGCGCCGCGGCCGCCGCCGAAGATCGCGCCGAGGATGGCGCCGGCCACCGCCCCGCCTCCGATCCGGGCCGCATTGTCACGCCCGCGCGAGCTTCCCTCGCGATAGACGGTTTCGGTCACGATGGGTACCTCGACCCCGTCGTCGAACACGACCGTGTGGAAGCGGACCCCGAGGCGGGCGGTCCCTTTCAGCTTGCCGCCGCGCTCCACCATGACCACCGATCCGGCGACGAGGCTGCCGGCGGGGATGGCGATCCGGCGCGACACCATCACGTCGCGCGTCACGCGCGCCCGCACATCGTCCTCCACCTCCGCGCGGTCCGAGGTGACGAACGTATCGATCTGCAATCCGATCACCGAATCGGCCGGAACGACGAGATCCTCGGTCGCCGGCGGCAGCGGATCGGGGGCTCTTCCGGATGTCGGGGGATCGAGGCTCACGGCCGGCAGCGGCGGCAGGTTCCGGGCGATCCCTCCCTCGCGCGTCGGAGCGCTCGCTTCCTCCGCCGGCGGCTCTGCCGGTCTCCAGCCATCGACCACGGGGAGGTCACGGCCCGCGCGCGCCGGCGCCCGGCGAGCGGGCGCGGGGGGCTCCGGTTGCCGTGGCGCGGTCGCCGGGACGGGGCGCGGCGCCGGTCGCTCGACTTCCGCGCGCGCGGGGCGGGCCGGCTCCCGCCGCGGGGCGGGGCGGGGCGGGGCGGGAACCGACGGCCGGGCCGCGGGGCGACGCGGAGCCGGGGTCGGCGCCGGAAGGGCGCGGGGCGCCTCGGCCGCCGGTGGATCCGCGGCCGCGGCCGCCTCGGCGACGATCGCCGGTTCGATGATCTGCTCGGTAGCATCGACGGCGATCCCCGTTGCCGGTCCTGCCTGTGCGGCGGGCTCGTGGAGGCCCACGCCCATCCGCTCCGCCGGCGCCGGATCCGCTGCGGTCGCGTCCGGCCCCGGCGTGTTGTGACGCACCGCGAGATAGGCGCCGATGCCGGCCGCGGCGACGACCAGCGTGACGACGAGGGCGGCGGTGATCGAGAACGTTGCGCGTGTCATGCCCATGCGGAAGACTCCTCACCCGTCGAACAGATTAGCAAGAGCCGTGCCGTTGGTGTCACAGAGCGATTATGTCGCGATCCCACGGGGTTGCAAGCCGTTTCGGTGCGTCGCTGCGCGTTCGGAGCGTGCTCGACGTGAGGAAATGTGTCACCGCGGGATGACCGGCTGTCTCCCGCCGGTGTCCGTGCTCGCCCGTGGGAGCCGCCAGCGTGTAGAATTAGGCGCCGGATCGGTTGGGGGGCCGAACCGGCAGTCTGGTCGAAGAAAGGCAGGACACCGAGCATCGTCCGGATCGCTTTGCCCGCCACAACCCCCAGCCCAGAACGTTCCGGGTCGGCCATCGTCCAGCGCGCGCTGAGCGTGGTGGTCCTGCTGTTCGTGTTTCTCCTCGGCGTCAAGGGACTCGGTGACGGCTTCGAGCTGATCGGGCAGGACTTCATCGAGAGCTTCTTCGCGGCGACCTCCAATCCATTTATCGGCCTCATCGTCGGCCTGCTGGCAACCACGGTCATGCAGAGCTCTTCGGTGACCACCTCCATGGTCGTCGCTCTGGTCGCAGCGCCGGAGAATCCGCTGCCCCTGGCCAACGCGATTCCCATGGTGATGGGGGCCAACATCGGGACCACGGTGACCGCGACCCTCGTCTCGCTGGCCCACATCGGACGCCGGGACGAGTTCGAGCGCGCTTTTCCGGTCGCCATCTGCCATGACATCTTCAACTATCTGGCGGTGCTGGTGCTGCTGCCGGTAGAGATCGCCACCGGCTACCTCGGACGCACCGCCAGCATGCTGGCCGAGGCGCTGGGACAGGTGGGCGGAGTCGAATACGAGAGTCCCCTGAGCACCGCGCTGAGCGCCGGATTCGCACCGGTCATTGCGACGGCCGGGGCGCTCTTCGCGGCGGAGGGCGGGCAGGCCGTCTTCCTCATCGGCGCCAGCGGCGCGTTCATCTTCTTTGCGCTGTTCCTGCTCGTGAAGGTCATGCGGGCTGCAGTGGCCTCGCGGGTCGAAGGCATCATAGACCGGGCGCTCAGCTCGAGTGCGGTCATCGCCATGCTGGTCGGCGTGATCGTGACCGTCATGGTGCAGTCGAGCTCGATAACGACGTCGCTTCTCGTGCCGTTGGGCGGCGCCGGCCTGCTGCGGCTGGAGCAGGCGTTCCCGGTCACCATCGGGGCCAACCTCGGTACCACGGTGACGGCGCTCCTCGCTGCCCTCGCGGTCTCGGGACCGAACGCGGCTGCCGGCCTCGAGATCGCCCTGGTGCACCTGCTGTTCAACGTGAGCGGCCTGCTGCTGATCTATCCGGTGAAGGCGATTCGCCGACTGCCGCTCGAGGCGGCGCGGCAGGTGACGAAGCTCGCGCTGCGGTCACGCAAGCTGACGGTCGTGTGGGTCGCCCTCCTCTTCTACGGCCTGCCAGCGCTCTGCATCGCCATCGGACGCCTGTTCGAGTAGCCCGGCAGCGGCGTGCCCGCCGCGCCGCCGCGCACGCCCGCAGCCCGACCGTAGTACACTGAACGGTTGGGCCGGACGCCAGACCGTGAACCAGACATCGCAAGTCGTCGTCATCGGAGCCGGGATCATCGGGTGCGCGATCGCCTACGAGCTGGCGCGGCGCGGGCTCAGCGTCCGCGTCATCGACCGTCGCGAGGTGGGCCAGGGCGCGACCCAGGCGTCGGCCGGCGTCCTTGCGCCGTACGTCGAAGCGCACGATCGCCGGCCGCTCCTCGATCTGACCACCCGCAGCCTGGATCTCTACGACGAGTTCGTGGCGCGTATCGTCGAGGATTCGGGCGCCGCGGTGCAGTACGTGCGCACCGGCACGCTCGAGATCGCCACCGGTCCGACGGACATGGCACGCCTCGAGGGCATCCAGGCCGCCTGCCGGGCCCGCGGCATCGGCGCGGAGCTTCTCGACGCGGGAGCGGTGCGGGAAGTCGAGCCGCAACTCGCGCCGGCCGTGCAGGGTGGGCTGATCGTCGAGTCGCACGGGTTCATCGGCGCGTCCGAGCTGACCGCCGCGCTGCGGCGGGCCGCGGCGGCCCACGGCGTGTCGTTCCAGACGTTCTCCGCGACGCGCATAGTGCGCAACGGCGCCGGAATCCGGGTCGAGACGGCCGCCGACGCGCTCATCTGCGAATCGGCCATCATGGCAGCCGGGAGCTGGGTCGGACACGTGGAGATCGAGGGAGCCGCGCCGGTCCCGATTCGACCGGTGCGCGGGCAGCTCCTGCACCTCGGGTGGCCGGCGCCCGCTTTCAGGCGCGTGGTCTGGGCGCCGAACTGCTACCTGGTGCCGTGGAGCGACGGCTCGGTGCTCGCCGGTGCGACGAGCGAGGAGGTCGGCTTCGACGAACGCGCCACGGTGGCCGGCGTCCGGGAACTGATGGATGCGGCGCGGCGGATCGCGCCGGGCGTGAGCAAAGCGTCGTTCAAGGCGGCCCGCGTCGGCCTCAGGCCCGCAACGCCGGACGAGCTACCGGTCATCGGGCCGTCGGCGGCCGTGCCCGGCCTCGTGTACGCCTGCGGACACTTCCGCAACGGCATCCTGCTGGCGCCGTTGACGGCGGCCCTGATCGGAGATCTGGTGGTCGACCGGCGATTCGACGCCGCGCTCGACATCACGAGTCCGTCCCGTTTCGGCTCGTGCTGAGCCCGACGGGCGGGGCGAACACGTGGCCCGATGCAGTAATCTGTCGCAGACCGAAGGAGTCGTTTCGATGATCAACGCTCGAGTTCAAGTGCCCACACCCGTCAACGAGCCCGTGCTCGGCTACGCGCCCGGGTCTCCCGAACGCGGGGTGCTGACCGCTCATCTCGCCGAGGCCGCCGGACAGCAGATCGAGATCCCGCTGCTCATCGGCGGCGCCGAGGTCCGGACCGGCGATCTCGGCAAATGCGTCATGCCGCATGACCACCAGCACGTGCTGGCGTCCTTCCACAAGGGGAACGCCGACTCGGTGCAGCAAGCGGTGGCCGCCGCGGCAGCGGCGCGTCCCGAATGGGCCGCGATGCCGTGGGAGGCGCGCGCATCCGTCTTCCTGAAGGCGGCCGAACTGCTCGCCGGCAAGTACCGCCCGATCATCAACGCGGCGACGATGCTGAACCAGAGCAAGACGGTCGTCCAGGCCGAGATCGACGCGGCCTGCGAGCTGATCGACTTCCTCCGCTACAACGTCTCGTACATGCCGCAGATCTTCGCCGAGCAGCCCTCCAGCGGTCCGGGTTTGTGGAACTACGTCGAGTACCGGCCGCTCGAGGGTTTCGTGCTGGCGGTCACGCCCTTCAACTTCACGGCGATTGCGGGCAACCTGCCGACCAGCCCGGCGATGATGGGCAACACCGTCATCTGGAAGCCGGCATCGACGGCGGTTCTCGCAGCCTATCGGCTGATGGAGGTGTTCAAGGAGGCGGGGCTGCCCGACGGCGTCATCAACCTGGTGCCGGGCAGTGGGGGGCAGATCGGCGACCCGGCGATGAACCACCCGGATCTCGGCGGTGTGCATTTCACCGGCAGCACCGCCGTCTTCCAGGGCATGTGGAAGACGGTCGGCACGAACATCGCGAGCTACCGGAGCTATCCGCGCATCGTCGGGGAGACCGGCGGCAAGGACTTCATCTTCGCGCACGCCTCGGCCGATCCGGACGTGCTGGGGACGGGGCTGATTCGCGGCGCCTACGAGTACCAGGGTCAGAAGTGCAGCGCCGCGAGCCGGGCCTATATCCCGAAGAGCCTCTGGGACCGGCACGGCGACGAGTGGTGCCACCGGATCGAGGGGATCGAGTACGGCGACGTCGCCGACATGAAGAACTTCATGGGCGCGGTCATCGATCGCGCGTCGTACAACACGCAGAAGTCGGCGATCGACGGCGCGCGCGCCGACGCGGGCGCCGACGTCGTCTGCGGCGGCCACTGCGACGACAGCAAGGGCTACTTCGTCGCGCCGACGGTCATCCGGGCCCACGATCCGCACTACCGGACGATGGAGGTCGAGCTGTTCGGGCCGGTGCTGACCGTCTACGTCTACGACGACGACGCGTACGAGGCGACGCTGGAGCTGTGCGACGCGACGTCGCCCTACGCGCTGACCGGCGCCATCTTCGGGACCGACCGCAAGGCGATCAATCTCGCCCACCGCAAGCTCGTGCACGCGGCGGGGAACTTCTACATCAACGACAAGCCGACCGGCGCGGTGGTCGGCCAGCAGCCGTTCGGTGGCGCCCGCGCGTCGGGCACGAACGACAAGGCGGGCAGCCTCCTGAACATGATCCGCTGGGTGAGCGCGCGCACGACGAAGGAGAACTTCCTGCCGCCGGGCGACTACCGCTACCCGCACATGCAGGACGACGCATCATGAGCTTCTGCGAGCACTGCGCAGGTCAACGGTTCGACAGGGCTCAGGTGCTCCGCACGCTGCGCGACACGCGCAAGCAATTGCGGGACGAGGTCGAGCCCTGCAGCGCGGTGGAGGCGCTCGACGCCGCCATCCGCGCCGTGAGCGGGCTGGAGATACCGCACCTCGAGCCGCTCGACGAGATGGGCGACGACACCGTCATCCACTAGAAGTCTGCGCCGCAGAACGGGGCAGACTCCCAGGCAGGCCCGGTGGGGCGGAAGTCGGAGCCGCAGGCCGGTACCCCGCGTCTACTTCGGCTGCGGGACGATGCGGATGTACGGCAGCGGCGACTGCCAGCCGTCCGGGTACTTCTCGCGTGCCTCGGCGTCGGAGACCGCCGGCAGGATGATGACGTTGTCGCCCTGGTTCCAGTTGGCCGGGGTCGCCACCTTCTTCGCCGCGGTGAGCTGGCACGAGTCGAGCAGCCGCAGGATCTCGTCGAAGTTGCGGCCGGTGCTCATCGGATAGGTCAGCGTCGCCTTGATGCGCTTGTCCGGGCCGATCAGGAACACGGACCGCGCGGTGGCGTTGTCGGCCGGCGTGCGGCCGGCCGACGTGTCGCCGGCGCCGGCCGGGAGCATGTCGTAGGCCTTGACGACCTTCAGCTCCGGGTCGCCGATCAGCGGGTAGTTGAGCGCATGGCCCTGCGACGCCTGGATGTCCTTCGACCACCGCTGGTGATCGCTGACGCCGTCGACGCTGATGCCCAGCACCTTGCAGTTGCGCTTCGCGAACTCCGGTCCCAGCCCGGCCACGGTGCCCAGCTCGGTGGTGCAGACCGGCGTGAAGTCCTTCGGGTGCGAGAACAGGATCGCCCAGCCGTCGCCGATCCACTCGTGAAAATTGATCGCGCCTTCGGTCGTCTCGGCCCTGAAGTCCGGCGCCACGTCGTTGATTCGCAGTGACATCGTCGTCCTCCCCAGAGAAAATCAGACCCTGAGTGTATCGATTTCTCGCGGTCCGTGGCGAGCTTCCACCCATCCGCGGACGGCCGCTTGCGGCGCCGGGGGCGCACGGTGTATTCTCTCGCGTTCCCGTTCCGAGGCTGGAGGTCTTCCATAGCAGAGCGAATGGATATGTCGTCGTGTGACCTGCTCATCGTCGGTGGTGGCGCCGCGG
The DNA here is from genome assembly GCA_965222905.1 of Vicinamibacterales bacterium. Lineage (GTDB taxonomy): Bacteria > Acidobacteriota > Vicinamibacteria > Vicinamibacterales > UBA8438 > WTFV01. The sequence continues at coordinate 2,050,087 of OZ244976.1, forward strand.
GCTTGCGTGCGGCCATAGCCGCCGCCGCGGCCGTGCCGGAGCTCGATATTGCGGTCGTCTCCAAGGTTTACCCGATGCGGAGCCACACCGTGTCGGCCGAAGGGGGCGCCGCCGCCGTCATCAAGCCGAGCGACAGCCTCGACGCCCACGCTTACGACACCATCTCGGGAGCCGACTGGCTGTGCGACCAGGACGTCGTCGAGGCCTTCGTCGAAGAGGCGCCCCGCGAGATGCTGCAGCTCGAGCACTGGGGATGCCCGTGGAACCGGGAACCCGACGGGAGCGTCGCCGTGCGCCCGTTCGGGGGGATGAAGATCCAGCGCACGTGGTTCGCCGCCGACAAGACCGGCTTCCACATGCTCCATACGCTGTTCCAGACCTCCTTGCGTTACACGAGCGTGAGGCGATTCGACGAGTGGTTCGTCACGAAGCTGCTGGTCGACGAGGGGCGCTGTCAGGGTGTCGTGGCCATCGAGCTCGCCACGGGGAAGATTCACGGCATCACGGCGAAGGCCGTGATTCTGTGCACCGGCGGCTGCGGCAAGATCTTCCCGTTCACGACCAACGCCAACATCAAGAACGGCGACGGCATGGCGCTGGCCTATCGGGCCGGCGTGCCGTTGAAGGACATGGAGTTCGTCCAGTACCACCCCACCGGTCTGCCCCAGACCGGGATCCTGATCACGGAGGCGGCGCGCGCCGAGGGTGGGTGGATGCTGAACAAGGACGGCTACCGATACCTTCAGGACTACGACCTCGGCACGCCGACGCCCAAACCCGTTCTGCGTTCGATGGAGCTCGGTCCGCGCGACCGGCTTTCGCAGGCGTTCATCAAGGAGCAGGAGCGGGGGCGGACGCTGGAGGGCCCGTACGGCCACTACGTGAGCCTGGATATTCGCCACATCGGCGAACAGGTGATCGACAGGAAGCTGCCGTTCGTCCGCGAGCTGTGCCGGAAGTACGCGAACCTCGATCCGGTCAGGGAGTTGATCCCGGTGCGGCCGGTGGTCCACTACATGATGGGCGGCGTGCACACGGACATCATGGGTGCGACGCCGCTCGACGGGCTGTATGCGGCGGGAGAAGTGGCCTGCGTCAACCTGAACGGCGCCAACCGGCTGGGCTCGAATTCGCTGAGCGAGTGTCTCGTCTTCGGCGCGCGCGCCGGGCAGGCGGCCGCGACCTTCGCGGCGCGGGCGCCGGTGCCGGGGGCGTCGGTCGAGGCTCAGGTGCGGGACGAGAAGCGGCGGCTGGCGGACGACTTCTTCAACGCGAGCGGGCGAACGGAGCGGATTGCCGACGTCCGCTCCGAAATGCAGACGGCCATGGAGGAGAGCGCGGGCATCTACCGGACCGGGGCGGCCCTGACCGCCGGCGCGGAGACGCTCGGTCGGCTGCAGGCCCACGCGCAGCGCCTGCGGCTCGAGGACCGCAGTCGGGCCTTCAACACGGAGCTGACCGCGGCTCTCGAGCTCGGCTACATGCTCGAGCTCGGGCAAGTGATCCTCCGCTCGGCCGAAGCGCGGACCGAGTCCCGCGGAGCCCACCAGCGGTTGGACCATCCGCAACGCGACGACGAGCGGTTCCTGGCCCACTCGCTCGCGTATCGGACGGCCGACGGCTCGCCGCGCATCGAGTATTCGCCCGTGACCATTACACGCTGGCCGCCAGGGGAACGCGTCTACGGCAGGTAACCACATGGTGGATACGATTACGTTGGAAGTGGCGCGGTACAGTCCGGAGAAAGACTCTGAACCCGGCTTCCAATCCTACGAGGTGCCCTGCCGCAAGGATTGGGTCGTGCTGGACGCGTTGAACTACGTCAAGGACCAGTTGGACGGGTCACTCACCTATCGGTGGTCGTGCCGCATGGGCGTCTGCGGAAGCTGCGGAATGATGGTCGATGGCCAGCCGAAGCTCACCTGTGCGGTCCCGCTGTCCGACTATGCGCCGGGCCCGGTCCGCATCGAGCCGCTGCAGTTCTTTCCGGTCATGCGCGACCTCGTGGTCGACATCACCGACTTCCTGGAGAAGCTCCGGAACGTGCAGCCCTGGATCGTGCGTGACGAAGAGAAGCCGATCGCCGAGGGGGAGTACCGCCAGACGCCGGCCCAGCTCGACGCGTACAAGCAGTTCAGCATGTGCATCAACTGCATGCTCTGCTACTCTGCCTGTCCGGTCGTCGGTCTCGAGCCGGAGTTCACGGGACCGGCGGCGATCGCCCTCGCCCAGCGCTACAATCTGGACTCGCGGGACCAGGGCGCGGCGGGGCGGATGGAGGTGCTCGACGAGCACGACGGCATGTGGGGGTGCACGTTCGTAGGCGAGTGCACGAAGGTGTGCCCGAAGAACGTGGACCCCGCCGGGGCGATTCAGCTCTACAAGGTGGCCAGCGCGACGAACTGGTTCAAGTCCATCCTGCTGCCATGGGGTTCGAAGTGAGTGACCGCGCGCACGACTCCGGCCGGCCGGCGATGTATCGGCGCCCGATGCCGCTGGGCTGGTGGCTGCAGAACGGCGCATACTTCAGGTTCGTCGTCCGGGAGCTCACGAGCGTCTTCGTCGGCTTCTTCGCCGTGCTCTCGATCTGGCAGGTCCGGGCCCTGGGCCAGGGAGCCGAAGAGTATGCGCGCTTCGTGGAGCGTCTGGGCGCGCCGGCGCTCGTGGCGCTCAACGGCGTCGCGTTGGTGGCCGTGCTGTATCACGCCATCACGTTCTTCAACCTCACCCCGACGATCGCCGTGATCCGCGTCGGGGAGAAGCGCGTGCCGGGATGGGCGATCGCCGGCGCGCACTACGCCGCGGGCGCCGTTCTCTCCGGCGTGGTCGCGTGGATCCTCCTGCGAGGCTAGATGGCCAGGAACCCGACTCCCCTGCTGTGGACCCTGTTCGGCGCCGGGGGGATGGTGTCGGCGCTGGTGTTCCCGATTCATATCTTCCTGCTCGGGCTGGCGTTTCCCCTGGGCTGGATGGAGGGTCCGGATTACGAGTCGCTGCATGCGCTCGTCACCCATCCCCTCACGCGTCTGTATCTGTTCGTTTTCATCTCCCTTCCGCTCTTCCACTGGGCGCATCGTTTCCGGTACACGATCAACGACCTGTTCCAGTTGAAGCAGGGCACGCAGATCGTCGCCGGGATCTGCTACGGTGCCGCGCTCGTCGGCACGTTCACGGCGGCGTACACGCTGTGGACACTCTCGTAGGAGCTGGCGCCGTAGGAGTTTCGCGTCGGCGAAACTCCCAACGCGACCGTAGGGTCGCGCTACTAGTGCAGGAGATCCTCCGATGCTGCGACGGATCGGCCTGCTGAACTTCAAGTGCTTCGCGCGGCTCGACCTGCCGTGCGCGCCGCTGAACCTGCTTTGCGGCCTGAACGGGATGGGCAAGAGCAGCGTGATCCAGGCCCTGCTGGTGCTGCGCCAGTCGTTCAAGACCGGGGGGTTGCTGGAGGGGCGGCTGATCCTGGGCGGGACGCTAACCGACCTCGGTGTCGGTTCCGAAGTGGTCTTCGAAGGGAAGGACGAGGCGCTCGTCGGGTTCGTGCTCTTCGGTGACGCAGCGACGGGGGGCGACGCTCCGTGGGCGTGGGCATTCGAGCACGCGAAGGCCGCCGATCAGTTGACGGCGGTTACCCGCGACGAGGTGGAGCGGATTCTGTTTGCAGAGGGGTCCCCAACGGTATGGCGTGACGTGCGGCTGCCCTCGTCGAGTGAGGTTGTTGCCTCCGACGCCGCGCTGGAGCGTATCGGTGTTCCCGTACCGGAGGATGAGCAGAGCCGGTACCCGAGAGCGTGGGTTGCGAGGCCGTGGCGCGGTGTCCCGCCGTTCGGCGGGCGCGTCGTTCACGTACCTGCGGAGCGGATCGGTCCGCGCAAGTCGTATCCGCTGGCGGAGATTCTGGCGCGGCACGGCGACTTCGGCGCCAGCGGTGAGTACGCCTGGAGCTACCTCAACGATCGACAGAACGACGTTCTGCCCGACGACGATCCGCGATGTGCGGGCTCGGCCGGGCGCCGCCTGATCAACGTCGTGGACCACTGGCTGCAGGACGTCAGTCCCGGCGCACATCTGCAACTCCGAGCGGTGTCCGACGCTGATACGGTCATTGCGGGATTCACGTTCGACCGGGCAGGCGATGCCGCAACGCGGCGCTACAGAGCTACCAACGTCGGCTTCGGTCTGTCGTACGTGCTGCCTGTGGTGCTTTCCCTGCTCGCGTTGCCGGGCACGCTCTGCCTCATCGAGAACCCCGAGGCGCACCTGCATCCTCGCGGACAGACGAAGCTCGCGGAGCTCGCTGTCCGGGCGGCGCGGGCTGGAGTGCAGGTCGTCGTCGAGACCCACAGCGACCACTTCATCGACGGCGTCCGGATCGCCGTGCGCGACGGCCTGATCGCGCCCGACGAGACGGCGTTCCACTACTTCGAGCGGCAGCCAGACGGCCGCGCGACCGTCTCTTCGCCGGCCCTCGACGCCGACGGCCGGTTGTCGCACTGGCCTGCCGGTTTCTTCGATCAGCACGAGGACAACCTCGCGCGCCTGCTCGCACCGAAGCCTTGAACCGGGCGGTCAGACATGCGCGAGATGATTCTGAACCACGCGAGCTTCGTCCCGGCCGGGTGGCACGAGGCAGTGGACTCGCTACGCGGTGTGGCGAGTGGCATGGCAGCTCTCGTCAATGGAGGGGCTGCGCAGCCGATTCTGCGGATGCAGGACTCGACAGACAGAATCCGGTGCGCCGACGGCCGGTCGTTGTTCGAAGCGTTTATGGAGTTGAGAGGTCAAGGGGAGCGCGACTCGTACCTGTTTCTCGTGAGGCTGAGCCAAAAGGTACCGCTCCTGAACGACCTCGGACCAGACATCACCGAGCGCTTTCAGATGTGTGACGCAACGACGTTACCGCGACACGACGGTGCGCCGCTCGTCCTTTGCGCCATCACGGATGCGATTGCCGTCGGCTTTCCTTCCGAGCCGGTCTGGGACCGCGACCGACTTCCCGGTCGATTTCCATGAACTGTTGCCCAACGACGCCTTTGCGGATGCTCACGAAGAGATCGATCACCTTACGCGGTCGGCGCACGCCGGCCCGATTCTCGATCGCCACCGCGACCGGCTCCGACGCCAGTGTCTGGACGCGGCAGACTTGTGGACCCGGCGGGAACAGATGTTTCCGCACCTGGCGTTCGGCCCGGACGTGGAGGATCACCTCGCCGAGTTGAACGCGGGGTGGCTTCCAACGCTCGTGAACAGACTGGCGGAACTCGACGAAACGGCGGCGGCGTGGGTGGCCGTCGGTGGCGATGCCCCACCGTGGAAGTGCAAGGTCACCCCCGAGAGTCAGTCGGTGAGGGACTACAAGCAGGGGAAGCTCCTCGAGGCGCGAACGTTTCGTGCCGCCGGCGGTGAACGGGTCCCGTTCGAGTGGCACGCCCGCTTCGGGAGCGGAGCGCGCATTCATCTGCGGTTCGACGCGTTGGCGCGGAGGATCGAGATTGGCTACGTCGGTGTCCATCTGCCGCTGCCGCCGCCGTAATCGCTGCGGTGGCCTGCGACGCGCTGGCCGGACCGCGCCGGGCCATGGAGGTTGCGCGGATGACGGGCCGATTCCAGGCAGTCGGCGCCGCCGGAGCTATCCGCCGTTGCCGAGCCGGCGCCGCAACGCTTCGATCTCCGCCCGTTGCGATTCGATGGTCGCGTCCCGCGCGGCGATGGCCTCCTGCTGCTCCGCGATGGCCTCCTGCTGTTCCGCGATGGCCTCCTGTTGTTCCGCGATGGCCTCCTGCTGCTCCTGGTGTTCCCGGTGCACCCGCTCCCACGCGCCCACGATTTCGTCCTCCGTGAGCATCGAGTGGCGCAACTCCGGACTCGCCGTCGCGAGCTGCAGGCGGCGCAGCACGGGCGCGTAGCGTTCCGGCATCGTGGCGGCGTCCAGCTCCAGCGTGTGCCGGCTGTCCGCGGCGCGCAGATCCTGGTCGAACACGCTCAGCAGCTTCTCCAGGTCGTTGCGTCGTTGCGCCGGCAGCCGCGACACCTGCACCACGTAGCAGTCGTGCGTCAGCGCCTCGACGAACTCCTCCCGCTGCGCCAGCCAGTCCCCCGTCACCGCGTCCACGTACTCCCGGGCCACCTTCAGCACCGTGGCTGCCGTGCGCGGCAGCGGCTCTCCCAGGAAGTAGATCGTCGTCAGCCGCCGCGGCCGCTCGCGCTCGCGGCCTCCCTCCGTATACGTCACGGTGTTCCGCTCGTCCGCGTAGTGCATCCCCAGGTAGCGGCGGAAACGCATCACGTCGTTCGAGTAGCGCGCCTTCTGCACTTCGATGAGCACCCGCAGATGCTCTCCCGCCGCCGTCCGCACCGTCGCCGCGAAGTCGACCCGCAGCACCGTGAAGCCTGTGCCTTCCGGCGCCGCCGGCTGCGGTGAGCCGACCTGCACGGCGGCCTCCTGCGGCGCCATCTCGAGGCTCTCGATCTCCTCGCCGAGGATCGCGCCGACGATCAGTTTCGCGGACGCCGGATCCTCCAGCAGATGCTTGAAGACGGCGTCGTACATGGGGTTGGCGATGCGCATGCCGGAACCCTGTCTCCCGGAGCCGCTATCCAGCCATCATAGCCGACGTGCGCGGGAAATCCGGATGCGCTCGCGGGCCGGATCGCCAACGAAACCGGCCGGCGAACGGCTCCGGGCCGCGCGGTCCTCCTGACCGGTGCAGGAATCGGCGCCGAGCCCCGGACAGCGCGCGTTCGAAGCCGTCACATGCCCCACACGGTGACCGGGGCGCCGTCCGCCACCGGGTCGCGGCGGAAGATCTTCTCCGTCCACGCGCGTTCCGGCGCGCGGTCGAACACGATCAGGTGGCCCGCCTCGGCCCCGCAGCGGTCCAGGTAGCCGCGCGTCTGCGCCAGTCCCTCCACGATGGTGCGCTCGAGTCCCCCGCGGCGCAGCTTGCACTCCACCACGAACTTCCGTGTGCGCCCGCCGTAGGGCCAGCGGATCAGGAGGTCCGTGCGGCCGCGGCCGAGCGCGTACTCCCGCTCGATGACGCCGCCGCCGTTGACCACCCGTTGCAGATGCGCCTGGAGCAGAAGCTGCGGGCCCGCCTCCTGATACTGCTCGAAGCGCTGCACCCAGTGCTCCGAGTGCTCCCGGAAGAACGTCTGGAAGTCGGCGATCAGCCCCTCCACGTCCAGGGCGCCGTCGGCGTCCACGTACCATGTCCGCTCGTGCGGCAGGCCCGCCTGCACCGCGGCGTTCAGGTGGCGCGGCACGACCTCGGCGTAGATCGGGTTGGCGATGCGTGGCGCGCCGCCGGCGTCCTGCGCGATCAGCCCGAGGTCGCGCAGGTAGAGGAGATCTTCCTCCGACCACGCCTGCTCGACCGCGCCGGACAGGATCGGCTCGATCACCCGCCGCACCCGTTCCTCGCGCAACTTGTGCGCCAACTGGTCGATGTGCGTGTCGCGCCGCAGGATCAACCGTTCCTGGGCGGCCAGGATGTCGTCGCCGGTGATTGGGCGCGAGCGGTCGCGGCCCGCCCTGTCGTCGAAGCAGGCGTCGTAGCAGAGCGCGTTCACCAGCCACGGCTGGCCGGCCGTGCGGGTCCGGACCATCTGCAATGCGTCCTCGGTGAACGTCTGTCCCGTCTCCGCGGTGTGCTGAGCGAGCAGGGTCCGTACTTCCGCCTCCGTGAAGTCGCCGAGCCGCAGCGATTTCGACTTGACGTTGAAGGCGCTGCCCCCGAGCACCAGCGCGTTCGCGGCGCTCGACTGGATGCGGTAGTCGCGCACGTCCACCACGCCGCACAGGATCACGCTGTGCGGAAAGCCGGCGGGCCGCTGGTCGTACCCGGCCCGCAGTTGCCGCAGCACGGACACGAGCGTGTCGCCGACCAGCGTGTCGATCTCGTCGAGCAGAAGCACCAGCGGTCGAGGATCGGCCTCGGCCCAGCGCGAGAGCACGTCGATCAGCGCGCCGTCGGCGCCCTCGGTCTCCAGCGCGGCGCCCCGCAGAGCGTCCGGCGTCTCGTCGCCCAGCGTTACCCGTGCCCGCCGGGCCAGCTCCCCGAGCATGGCGCGCATGGCCCGTGCGGTGTCCTCGCGTGCGGCCTGCCCGACCTCGAAATCCGCGTACACGCAACGGTAGTCGCCGCCGCCGTTCAGCAGGTCGCGCAGCGCCAGCAGGGCCGACGTCTTGCCCGTCTGGCGCGGCGCGTGCAGCACGAAGTACTTCTTGTCACGGACGAAACCGAGCACCGCCTCGAGATCGATGCGCGCAAGCGGCGGGATGCAGTAGTGGTCTTCCCGCCGTACGGGACCCTCGGTGTTGAAGAAGCGCATCCGGCCCACCTCACGCGGGCGAAGCTACTGCAAGGCCTGCCTGGGCCGCGGCGGCGTCGAGCCGCTGGTCGTAGGTGACGACCGCATCCAGGTCATCCAGGGAGAGCGCAGTGGCGAGATGCAGGGCGTCCAGGCTGCGCAACCCTTTGGGCGACAATGTGGCGGCAGCCCGCAGCAGGGGATCGTCCATTGCCACCAGGGCGATGCGCGCCAGCACCTGATCCGCGCGCTGCAACGCCGCCTCCGGCGCACCCGTGCGGCGCAATGCGCGGCACACTTCCACGCGCGCCAACGCGCTCGATACGCGCTCGGGGTGGTCTCGCAGGTATTGGAGCAGGGCCGTCGACTCCGGCTCGGTCACGACGAGCTTGACGAGTGCGGACGAGTCCAGATACACCATGCGGCTTCAGAGCCGGTCTTCGCGGTCGGCGGCTATCGCGTTGCTCACCGTCGTCGAGGGCTCGCCGGCGAGCGGGGGAAGATCCAGGAGATCTCCCTCCGGCATGCGTGCGCGCCCCGTCGCGACGAGCTTCGCCAGCGGCGACATGGCGTCGGCGAGGGGTACCAGCAGGGCGACGGGCCTGCCGCGCTCGGTGACCTCGAAACGCTCGCCGCGGTGAATGCGTCGTACGTAGACGCTCAGGTTCTGGCGCAACTCGCGAATCCCGACCCTGGATGTGCCGGTCGATGCCTCGGTCATGATGACGCACAGTGTAGCGCATGGGCGGATCGGCGCGGCGTGGAATAATGGGCCGGTATTCGACAGCGCGGAGGCAACAATGCGAAGACGATGGCCGCGGTATCTCCCGTGTTGCGCGCTCGCGTTCGTCTTGACGGCGGGCGCCTTCGCGTCCCAACTGCCGGAGGTCTCGACCGAGGAGGCTCTCATCGCGCTCGAGCGGGGCTGGAACGAGGCGTTCTACGCGCGGGACGTCGAGTTTCTCGAGAGCATTCTCGCCGATGATTTCATCGTGACCTACGACGACGGCGTCCGGGGCGACAAGGCCCGGGAGCTGGCCCTTGCCGAGGCGTTCAACCAGCGGGTGCTGTCGGCTACGCAGGACGACTTCATCGTGCAGGTCTACGACGACGCCGCGGTGGTCTGGTTCACGCTCCGCGTGGTCGGCATGAGGCAGGGGCAGGAGGCCGAGATCACCCTGCGCTACACGGACGTCTGGGTGGTGCGCGACGGTCGCTGGCAGTGCGTGTCGTCGCAGAGCACGCGCGTGAACTCGCGGTGACTTCCGCGGCAGCCGAGGTGCGATGAGACGGACGGCAACTCGTGGCGCTTGTTCGGCCGCCTTGCCGGCGCAATGGTTCGCCAGGGCGATCGCGGATGGTCGGGGAGGGGCTGACGCCGCGAGTGTCGGTATCAGGGCAGGCGCCGCCAGAAGTCCGTCTCGTCGGTACAGGCGAGCGCCGAAGCCGCCATCCGCGCGCCGCCGAGTGTATCGTCAACCGCTGCCGCGCGGGCGGTGAACGACTCGGATACGGTGATCCCGCGCTCCACGAGCATCGCGCGAACGAGCTCGGCTTGCCCCTCGGCTCGCCCCGCAGCCTTGCCCTCCGCCCGTTCGCGATTGCCCAGCACGCGCAGCAGCGGATCGTCCTGCGGGCCCGTTCCCGCCCGCGCCCCGAGCGCGCGGCCGACGCGCTCCAGGATCCGGCAGGTGCGCTCGGTCGTCAGCGGCTCGGTCAGCGCCACGTGGATCTCGGAAGCCGTCCAGCCCGGAAACGCCGCGCTTTCGGCGACGACCTCGTAGCGGTCGCCCGCGAGTCGATGGATCGTCACACCGGCGGGGCGGCGGCGGGTCGCTCCGGCGGGAGGCACCAGCATCCACAGCTCGGGGAATCCCCATGCTTCGTAGTTTCCCACCCGGCGGCGCCGGACCCACGCATCGATGAAACAAGTATATTGTGTAGGCCGTGACGCTGGCACAGAGGTCGGTTTCTCTATGGTGCCGAGAGCCCGTTTCGTAGTTTGACCCGGAGTCCCGCGAGCACCCCGTATTGCGACACCGGATCGCCCGGGAAGCGCGTCTTCTAGATTTCGTACCCGCGGACTCCACGCCAGCACTTCGCGATACAGGAGGTGACGCATGGAAGTTTTGTATCCCCGGTGCGCCGGGCTGGATGTCCACTCGCGGTGCGTGAACGCGTGCGCGCGCATCGCGGCGGGTCGGAAGGTCACGACCGAGCACCGGGAGTTCGCGACCACGACAGCGGGTCTGCTCGAACTGGCGGCCTGGCTGACCGAGGCGGGCTGCACGCACGTGGCGATGGAGGCGACCGGCGTGTACTGGAAGCCGGTGTGGCACGTCCTCGAAGACGAAGCTTCGTTCACGCTGGTGCTCGCCAACGCGCAGCACATCCGAAACGTTTCGGGGCGCAAGAGCGACCGGAAGGACGCGACCTGGATCGCCGACCTGTTGGCGCACGGGCTGATCCCGGGCAGCTTCGTGCCGCCGGCCCCGATCCAGGAGCTGCGCGACCTGACGCGGACCCGCAAGCAACTGGTCCGTGAGATCGCGCGGCACACCCTGCGCCTGCAGAAGACGCTGGAAGACGCGAACGTGAAGCTGACGCGCGTGGCCAGCGACATCCTGGGCGTCAGCGGCCGGGCGATCCTGGCGGCGCTCATCGCCGGGCAGACCGATCCCGAGCGGTTGGCTGATTGCACCAAGGGGCGCCTGAAGGCCGACCGTGCGGACATCGTCGCCGCGGTGCACGGCCGGGTGACGGCGCATCATCGCTTCCTGCTGAAGCTGCACCTGGCGCAGATCGATGCGCTGACCGCCGCTGTGCAGCAAGTCGAGCAGCAGGCCGACGAGGTGCTTCGCCCTTTTCGCGAGGCCGCCGACCGGCTGGCAACGATGCCCGGGGTCAGTGAGACGGTGGCGCGGGTGATCATCGCCGAGGTCGGCGTGGACATGACCCAGTTCCCCAGTGCGGGCCACCTGGTCTCGTGGGCGGGCCTGTGCCCGCGCCTCGACGAGAGTGCGGGGAAGCGCCGCTCGACCCGGATCCGTCACGCGACTCCCTGGTTGAAGACAGCGCTGGTCCAGGCCGCGTGGGCGGCGACCCGGAAGAACGGGAGCTATCTGCAGGCGCAGTTTCGACGGCTCAAAGGCCGGCGCGGCCCGAAGAAGGCCATCGTGGCGGTCGCCGCCTCCATGCTGACCGCCGCCTACTTCATGCTTCGCGACGAGAAGGACTACCACGACCTTGGCGGCCGGTACCTGGCGAACCGCGACAAGCAGCGCGTCACCCAGAGCCTGCTCCGGCGTCTGCGGAACCTTGGCGTCGAGGTCGAAGTGAAGGCCGCCTGAACAGGGAGGGCGCTCTGAGTTTCTTTCTAGAGCGGCAGCTTGCCCTGCCGGATGTCGGTCGTGTGGTCCACCTCCAGCACGACGTCCGGGAGGTCATGCCGGCCGATGACGAGCGGTCCGGACGGCATGCGTGCGCGGCGCGGGTACAGGTAGAGCGTCTCGTCGGCCTGCATGATCCGCTCGGCCCGGCCGGCGGCGTCGTTCACCCGGAGGTCGACCGCTCCGAACGCTCGAATCGGCGCGCCGCGCACGGTCGCGATCAGTCGCGCCAGCTCCGGCAGGCGGCGTGAAGTCGACTCGTGGATGCCTCCGGCCGGTTCGGCCAGGACCCAGGCGGTCTCGGTCCGCGCCTCCCAGTACTCCAATCGGCCTTCGAAGTCGGCGAGGTGATCTCGACGCAGTCGCACCGGGCGGCATCCGGGGAACTGCAGCCCGTCGGGCGAACGGCGGTAGCGGATCGGGGCGAGGGCCGGCGTATCCCTGTCGCTCGTGGATCGGGCCGCGCGCGCCGGAAGCGTGCTGTAAGCCATTCCGCATTATAGTCACGCACTATAGTCGCTGGCGAGCCGCTCGGCGAACAGCGTGACCCCCACGCACGCCGCGACATTGACGCCGAGCCCGACGACTCCGGCGTGGACGTTCCATACCGTCGGCAGCCCCGCGAGCAGCAGGCCGGCGTAGGTCGCGCAGCCGGCGAGCATCCCGGTGAACGCGGCGGGCGTCGTCAGGCGCCGCCACGTCACGCCGAGGACGAACAGCGGCGCCACCTGAGCCAGGATCTCCATCTTGATCTCGGTCAGGCCCCACAGCGTCACCCGCGGCGACAGGGCGATGACCACCAGCACGCCGACGACCACCCACGACAGCAGCTTCCCGGCGCGGGTCAGGCGTTCCTCGGAGGCGCCCTCGAGCAGGGTCGTGCCGACGACGTCCTTGGCGAGGATGGAGGACAGGCTCAGGAGCACCGAGTCGGCGGTCGACATGACGGCGGCGACGACGGCGGTGATGACGAGCACGGTGAGGCCGTAGAGCAGGACCGACCGCGTGCTCCAGGCGGTCAGCAGCGCCGGCATCACCTGGTCGGCGTCGCCGGTCGCGGACAGCTCGCGGATGGCGAGGATGCCGACCATGCACATCACGCCGGTCGTGACGAGCGGCAGGAAGACCATCACGCCGAACGCGCGCTTGAGCGTGGCGGCGTCGCGGGCCGCGTAGATGCGCTGAATCGCGTGGGGATAGACAGCGCCGGAGAAGCCGATGAGGAGGAGCGTGCTGAACCAGTTGCGCGAAACCTCCCAGGTCGGAACGGCGACCTTCTCGGGCGCCTCCGCCGCGACCGCCAGGGTCAGGTCGGCGAGGTGGGCGGGGGTCGGCACGACGGCCAGCAGCAGACCGGCCAACCCCACCAGCAGCATGATGCCCTGCACGCAATCGGTCCACGCGACGGCGCGCATGCCGCCCACGGTCTCGTAGACGATGACCACCAGCGTCAGCAGCACGACGCCGACCCAGTAGGGCACCGCCCCGCCCGAGAGCCCCTCGGTGACGTGACCCATCGCCATGAGCTGCGCCAGCAGGTAGTTGGAGATTGCCAGGACCAGCAGCACGTTGGCGATCAGCGTCAGGCGAGGCGAGCGAAAGCGGTGGTCGATCCAGTCCCCGGGCGTGACGAAGGCGTGGCGGCGGGCGATGCGCTGCAGGCGCGGAGCGAAGAGCAGGTAGACGACGATGATCGCCATCATGAAGCCGACGCTCATCACCCACGCGTAGCCGAGCCGGAACGCCTCGCCGGGATAGCCGAGCAGCGTGTTGCCGCTGTACTGCGTCGCATACAGGGTCAGCAGCAGCACGAAGCCGCCCAGGTTGCGGCCGGCCAGGTAGAAGTCGCCGAGGCCGGTCTGCGGGCCGCGCCGCCGCGTGGCGTAGCCGACCGCGATCAACACCAGCAGGTAGAGGCCGACCGCGGCGCCGGCGCCGATCGCGAGCGACGGGCTCACGGCGTTCCGTCTCCGTCGTTCGGGTCTTCGTCGCCGGGCGGCACGGACCAGTAGCGCGTCACCACGTACGCGGTGAAGACGGCGATCGCGAGACAGGCGGCCAGCGAGATGACGACCCAGTGCGGGAGCCCGAACCAGAGCCGCAGGGGGCCGCCCGCCGGGAGGTACCACGGTACGGAAGCGGCGAAGAGGAGGATGTAGACGGCCCAGATCCAGGGGCGCGAGCGGGGCTCGACAGGTTCGGAAGTGGCCGGCATGTCTTTCCGGTGGCGGGCGCCGAGCGGGTGGCTGCGATGGTCGCGGCCGGCGCCAGGCTGGCTTCCCGGCCCGGTGCCTCTATGATAGTGCCGTGCGGTTCGAGTGCTGCCGGGGCTGCCGGCCGGCCGGTGTGACGACAGGAGGTCTTCGATGGGTAGAGTGATGCGATTCGCCGTGCTGCTGATCGTCGCGTCGGGAATGGCAGGTGCCGGGGCGGCTGTCCTGGCCGCAGGACAGGAGGCGGAGATCTCCCTGGACGGCGTCGTCGATCTGCATTTCCATACCGGCCCCGATTCGCGTCCGCGGTCGGTGGGCGACATCGAGGCCTCGCGCCTGGCCGCGGAGGCCGGAATGCGAGCCATCCTGCTGAAGAACCACTTCACCATGACCGCCGATCGGGCGGCCATAGCGATGGGGCAGGTGGACGGCCTGGAGATCTTCGGCGGGCTCGCCCTCAACCGTGCCGTGGGCGGGATCAACCCGGAGGCGGTGCGGCAGATGGCCACGTTCTCCGGCGGTCGCGGCAAGGTGGTCTGGCTGCCGACCTTCGACTCCGAGCACGCCGTGACGTCGGGGGGCGGTGACGGGCCGTTCGTGTCGATCCTGGAGGACGGCGAGCCGCTGCCGGCGGTGCTGGAGGTCTTCGCGCTGCTCGCCGAGCACGACCTGACGCTGGCGATGGGGCATTCGGCCCCGGGCGAGGTGCTGCGCCTGATTCCGGAGGCGAGGCGGCTCGGCGTGCCCCGAATTCTCGTGACGCATGTGTTCAGCCAGGGCGCGACGCGCGAGCAGATGCGGCAGATGGCCGAGGACGACGCGATCATGGAGATCGACTGGCTGGCCGTCTACCGCGGTGGCCGACCGATCGAGGACTACGTCTCGGCGATCCGCGAGCTGGGCGCCGAGGCCTTCTTCATGTCGTCCGACCTCGGACAGGAGGGCAATCCGTTGCACGCCGCCGGCCTGCGCGACTACATTCGCGCCATGCTCGCCGCCGGCATCACCGAGGAGGAAATCGACATCATGGTCCGCCGGAATCCGGCGCGCCTCCTCGGGCTCGATCCCTGGTAGCAGCCGTCAGTGCAACCGGTAGTCGCCCCGGTGCTGTTCCCACTCGTCCGCTTCGAGTTGCTCCTCGGCCTCCCAGCGCCGCCGCCGCGCCGCCCGCCGCAGGCGGTGGCGCCAGATCGCGGCCAGCGCCAGGCTCGTGATGAGGGTCCAGAGCGTGAAGGGGCTCGCCAGGAAGGTGATCCACTCCTCCCAGCCGCCGGAGCTGCGCCAGAACAGGCGCGTCGCGCCGCGCACCGTGGTTCCGGTGGCGCCGATGAACGCGCTGTCGAAGGTGGCTCCCGCCGCGACCCCGGACAGGATGTGGGGTACGACGGCGGTGCCGTGCCGCCGTATGACGTCCCGCACGATGGCGTGCGAAATGATGTAGGCGCGCGCCGCGTCCCGTCCGTCTCCGGCGAAGAGGCCTTCGAGCGTGGTGACCGTCGGCTGGCCGGCGATGACCGTGGCCCACAGGAACCGGGAGCGGTTGCCGATGTCCCAGCTCCGTTCCGCGACGCTGGCGAGCCCTTCGTTGAACCAACGCGGCAGGCGTCCGCCGCCGGCCGCCCGCGCGGCCAGGATGTGAGCGACCTCGTGGTGCAGTACGACCTCGAGCGAGTCGTGCGGATAGCTCCCGATACGGTCCGGGAACAGGACGATGAGATCGTGTGCCGCGTCGGCGAACGCACCGACCCAGGGCGCGGTGTCCCGCGCGATGCGGGAGCCCTCCGGCACGAGCACGACCCGAATCCGGTTGCCTGGATCGTGGAGACCGATCAGGCGCATCACCGCTTCCAGCCGGCCGGCATCCAGCCGTTGGATCCGGCCTGCGACCGGGCGCAGGTGCTCGGGGGCCTCGATCACCATCTCGGGAAGGCGCGATTGGGCGCTCACCGGTGTGACGAAGGCCAGCGAGAGGCAGCCGACCAGGCGCACCGCCGCGCCGGCCCGCGCCTGCGGGCGGAGTCGGCGGGTCTCGGTAAAGGGGGCTTCAGCCAGCGTCATCCGGGGCGGCGGGACGGATCGACGCGACCGTCGCGCCGAGGTGGGAACGTGGATCGTCCCAGAAGGCCGTGACCAGGGGATGCTGCTCGAGCGTGGCCTGGACGTTCCCGCGCTGGACCCCGGATCCTCGGCCGTGCACGATGCGCACCTCCCGCAGTCCGGCCTCCGAGGCCGCGTGCACGTACTCCGTGACCACGGACCGGACGTCGCGCGGCGCGAAGGTGTGCAGATCCAGCTCCGCCTCGATGGGCACGCTGTGTGGCGGTTCATCGCTGCTCATCGCCCGGAAATCGTCGCCAGTCGGCTCCGCCCCCCGCCCAACCAGTCCTCGCTATGAGTCTAACGCCGTTCTACGGCGCAGACTCATAGGTTGCCGTCACCTGGGTGGTGATGCCCCCGCGCACCGAGAAGTCGCCGATCACCGTCATCCGCCGCGGGCGGCACGCCGCCACGAGGTCGTCGAGGATGCGGTTCGTGACGTCCTCGTAGAAGATGCCCTGGTCACGGAACTCGATCAGGAAGTACTTCAGCGCCTTGAGCTCGATGCAACGTTCGCCGGGCGTGTACGTGATGCGGATCTCCCCGAAGTCGGGGAGCCCGGTCTTGGGACAGACCGACGTGAACTCGGGGCAGCGGATGGCGATCTCGTAGTCGCGCTCGCGTCTCGGGTTGGGGAACGTCTCGATGGGCGAGGCCGGCATCTGCCGAGTTTAGCCTGACCGGACCTGCGCCGACCCGGAACGGATTGACACACGACAACCCCCACGCTACGATTCTCTCAGTTTTATTGGGCTTTTCCGTCCTGATGGCCGTGGGCGCGCGCGGTCCTGCAGGCGTCCACAATCGCGCGCTCACACCAGGGGGAGCGTCGATGGCCGCAGCCCGCAAGATGGGCAAGACCGAGTTGTTCGTGCATTTCGTCGAGCACATGGATGCCTTCGGCATCAGTCTCAAGCGCGCGGACGTGCGCGAGTTCTTCGACGAGCTGCAGAAGATTTGCCAGCAAGAGCTTCAGGATTCCGGCGAGTTCACGCTGCCCGGCATCGCCAAGCTCGTGCTGCAAAAGCGCGAGGCGCGGATGGGTCGCAACCCGGCGACCGGCGAAGCCATCGAGATCCCGGCGAAGCAGGTGGTCAAGGCGCGGATCGCGAAGCAGATCAAGGACGCCGTGCTAACCGACGAGTAGCGTCCTGCGTGTCGCCGGGCCCGCGCCGGCGACTGTCGCTCGGGTCCGGGGTCGGTTTTCGGCCCCGGTCTCTCATCCCGGCGTAGCCTGCCGAGGCTGGTGCCTCTCGCCGGCCGTTGCGAGGCCGTACCGCACGTGCCGGCGGGCCGGCCCGTATCCAACCGATGCCAACCGACGTGGTCATGCCTCAACTCGGCGAGTCGATCGCCGAGGGCACGATCGTGCGCTGGAACAAGCGCGTGGGCGATCGGGTCGATCGCGACGAGCCACTGTTCGAGGTGTCCACGGACAAGATCGACGCCGAGGTGCCGTCACCGGCCGGCGGCGTCCTGGCGGAGGTGCGTGCGGAGGCGGGCGATACCGTGCCCGTCGACAGCGTCGTCGCGATCATAGGCGCGCCGGGGGAGACGATCGTCGAGAGCGGCGGATCGCCTCCGACGGGATCCGAAGGGCCGGCGCCGCAGGCAGCCGGGCGGACGGCGGCGGCGCCGCCATCGGAAACGTCCCGGAACCTCCGCGTCTCGCCGGTCGTTCGCAGGCTGGCGCGCGAGCACGGCGTCGACCCTGCCGACGTCGCAGGAACCGGTGCGGGCGGTCGGGTGACGAAGAACGACATTCTCGAGCACGTCGCGTCGGCAGCGCCGGCCGGGGCCGCGGTTCCGCCGGCGCCGGCAGACGACCGGCGGATCGAGCCGTTGTCGGTCATGCGGCGCGGGATCGCGGAGCACATGCTCCGCAGCCGCCGTACGGCGGCGCACGTGCACACGGTATTCGACGTCGATTTCTCGCGCGTGGCGGCGCTCCGGGAGGTTCACCGGGGTCCGTACGCGGAGCGCGGCGCCCCGCTGACGTTCCTGTCGTTCGTCGCGAAGGCGGTCGTCGACGCACTGGTCGAGATGCCGGTGCTCAACGCGTCGCTGACGAGCGACGGCGCCGGTGTGGTCCATGCGCCGGACGTCAATCTGGGCATCGCCGTCGCCCTCGACGACGACGAGGGTCTGATCGTGCCGGTGATCAGGCGCGCCGGCGAAAGGAGCGTCCTGGAGCTGAGTGCGGCGATAGCGGATCTGGCCACGCGCGCCCGCTCGAAGCGGCTGGCGCCGGAGGACGTGCAGGGCGGAACCTTCACGATCACCAATCCCGGCGCGTTCGGTTCCATCTTCGGGATGCCGATCATCAACCAGCCGCAGGTGGCCATCCTCTGCGTGGGAGCGGTGGAGCGCCGGCCCGTGGTGATTGACGAGGCGGGGACGATCGCGGCGCGCCCACGCGCCTACCTCACCCTCGGCTTCGACCATCGGCTCATCGACGGCGCGGTCGCGGACCGTTTCATGGCCAGGATCAAGTCTGCCCTGGAGCAATTCGACAGCGGCGTGCTGTAGCCTTCACCCGGCCTCGCCATGCGTACTCCGCGGGCTCTTCAGGTTCGGCGGCTTGGGCTCGTACGATACGCCGATGCCGTCGAGTTGCAGCGGACGCTGGTGGCCGAGCGCCAGCGGGGCGTCATAGCCGATCAGTTGCTGCTGCTCGAGCATCCGCCCGTCATCACCCGCGGCGTGCGGGCCGGCGCGGACAACGTGCTGGCGTCGCCGGCCGTGCTGCGCCGGCGCGGCGTCGAGGTCCACGACGCACCCCGGGGCGGCGACGTGACCTACCACGGTCCGGGGCAGCTCGTGGGGTATCCGATCGTGTTGCTGAAGCCCGACCGCTGCGACGTACACCGGTACGTCCGCGATCTCGAGGAGGTTCTCATTCGGGTCGCGGCCGGGTTCGGCGTCCGCGCGATGCGGATCCCGGGGCTGACCGGCGTCTGGGTCGGCAACGACAAGCTGGCCGCGATCGGGGTCCGGCTGTCGCGCTGGGTCACCAGTCACGGATTCGCACTGAACGTGACGATCGACCTCGACGACTTCGCGTTGATCCGGCCGTGCGGTCTCGCCGATCGCGGCGTGACCTCGCTCGCCCGGCTCGTCGGCTCCCGGATTCCGGACGTCGCGGTGGCCGACTGCGTGGCCGGGCGGTTCGCCGAGGTGTTCGACCGCGAGATCGTGGCCGGCGCCGAATCCGGGTAGTCGCGTCGGTTGGTCGCGTCACCCGGCGCGGGCGGCTTCGAGCCGGCTGCGTTCGCTGGCGTTCAGGGCCGGTTCGACGATGCGCGCCACACCGCCTGCGCCGAGCTGGACCGGGGCGGCCAGCGCCTGCCTGCGCGTCCCGAATTCGCCGTCGACCGCGACGAAACAGGATGTCTGACGGCTGCTGCCGGTGATGAGGGCCCCCGCGACCCGTCCGGCGGCCGCCGCGAGTGCGTAGGGACCCGGCGGCCACAGCGCCGCAGTACGGTCGCGCAGGCGCCTGTGCGCCGGAGGCGGGAGAATCGCTTCGAGCGACAGGCCGCCGACCGTCGCCTGGCTCCAGGGCACGACGACGTGCTCCGGGGGGGCGCCGAGCACGGTGAGCGCCACCTCCGAGGCTTCGCAGCCGACCTCCAGCGCGACGATGGCCCGCAGTGCGCCCCGGAGGGCCTCCGGAGCGGAGCCGAGCAGCCGGCGCCTGTCGAATCCCGTCTCGGACACGCCCCGCTCGACGAGGCGGCGCTGTCCGGCGCCCGCGCAGATGACGACGGCGCCGCGACCGAACGCGAGTACCCGTCGCAGCCGGTCCAGGCCGGAATTGTCGTCCCACTCGGAATCGGGTGCCTCCGCCGGGCCGGTCAGGACCACCAGGTCCGCGCCTATTGCCGCAGAGGGGTTGCTGTCCGCGACGACGGTGGTGCCGAAACCCTCGACAGGCCCTGCCTGCAGGATGTCGAGCGCCTTGCCGGCCGCGATGTCGCCGGCCTCGTCGATCAGCCGCACTTCCCGGTAGATGTCGTGCGAAGCGGTCACGTGGGCGAGTGCGCCGCCCAGCGTTCCGGCGCCGATGATGGCGAGAACCGACATGGTCAGGCGCCGCGGCATCCCCGCGATGCTCGCGGTATTCTAGTGGCGATGAAAGTCGACACGGGATCGGCGGCGCAGGGGGGGCACGCCCGTTTCGCGGGCTCGGTGGCGATCGTTACCGGCGGATCGAAGGGGATTGGACGTGCGGTGGCGGAGAGCCTGCTGCAACGCGGCGCCGACGTCCTGATATCGGGTCGCTCGGCCGGGTCGCTCGACGAAGCCTCCGCCGGGCTCGCGGAAGTCGCCGGGACGGCCGGGGCCGGACGCATCGAGACCCTGGCGGCCGACGTGCGGCTGCCGGCCGACGCGGAACGGCTGATCGCCGCCGCGGCCGATCGGTTCGGCGGCGTGGACATCCTGGTCAACAATGCCGGCGTCGGCCGTTTCGAGCCGGTCGCGGAGCAGTCCATCGACGACTGGGCGCAGGTGATCGAGACCAACCTGAACGGGGTCTTCTATTGTTGCCGGGCCGCGATCCCGATCATGCGCCGTCGCGGCGGCGGGTGGATCGTCAACGTGAGCAGTCTGGCCGGCAGCTACCCGTTCGCGAACGGCGCCGCCTACTGCGCGTCGAAGGCGGGCCTGGACGCGTTCACCGCCGCCCTGATGCAAGAAGTGCGTTTCGACGGCATCCGGGTGAGTGCGGTCGCACCGGGATCGGTAGGGACCGCGTTCGCCGGCAGCGACGATCGGCACGCCGCGGCGCCCTGGAAGCTGACGGCCTCCGACGTCGCACAGGTGGTCGTCGATCTGCTGAGCCACGACGCGCGGAGCTTGCCGAGCCGGGTCGAGATTCGTCCGTCGCAGCCCCGGAAGGGCTGATCGCCGAGCGAGCCATGTGGATTCTTCGTGCGACCATCGACGAACAGACGAGGACCCTGCGGCTGCCACCGGGCTCGGGACGGACACTGGGCAGGGGCACGCACGCCGACTTCATCGTCGGCGACGTGCTGCTCTCCCGCATTCACTGCCGGCTGACCGCGACGGAAGAGAATCTCGCGATCGAGGATCTCAAGAGCACGAACGGCACCTTCGTCAACGAAGCCCGCATCAGGTTCGCCACCCTGGAGGAGGGCGACCGCGTCCGGGTGGGGAAGGTGGAGTTCAGCGTGATCCGCGACCTTCCAGCGGCAACCGAGGAAGGCGATTGACCCCCGTCCCGGGCCGGCGGTGACGGCCGCGGCGGGCGGCTATTCTGCAGGCAGGGTGCGTTCGATCCAGTCGATCAGGATCTCGGCGACGCGGGGGCTGATTTCCCGGTTTCCCGACGACGCGTTCTCTTCTTCCGAGCCGCTCGCCGCCAGCAGCAGGTGGTTCACGCCGTCGAGCGCGGCCAGCTCCACCGTCGACTCCCGCCGTCCCCGCAGGCGCGCGACGTTCTCGAGACGCTGCGCGTGATAGAGCGGGACCAGCCGGTCCAGCGCGCCCTGTACAAGCAGCAGCGGCTGGCGTACGCGGCGCACCTCCTCCGTCGGGTCGAATGCCAGGAAGCTGCGAAACAGCGGCGTGTCGGCCTGTCTGCGCAGCTCGTCTGGAATGCCGTCCCACCCGCCGTCTCCCAGGACGGCACGATTGATGCGGCCCTGCAGATCGATGCGTTCCTGGCGTTCGTCACCCGTCGTGCCGGTGCGGCGCAGCTCGTCCCGTTGCTGCTCGAGCACGAAAGTATCACCGGTCGTACCTGGCGTCGCCAGCAGCGCGAGCCCCTTGATCCGGTTCTCGCGGCGCGCGGCCAGCAGTCCGATCCAGCCGCCCTCGCCGTAGCCGACCGCGACGATGCGATCACGATCGACGTCGTCGCGCCGCTGGAGATGGCGCACCATCTCCCGCACGTCCTGGGCATAGTCGTCGAGCGTGGCCGATTCGGCCCGGCCGCCGCTCTGTCCGAAGCCCCGCTTGTCGTAGCGGGCGACGACGAATCCGCGATCCGTGAGCGTCCAGGCGAGCTGGCGAAAGATCGGCACGCCGGAGACGGTCTCGTCGCGATCGACCGGACCGGTGCCGGGTACCAGCAGCACCGCCGGCCAGCGGCCGTCGGGGGGTGGCGTCAGGTCGACCGGCGCGGTCACCGTGGTTGCCAGGGTGAACCCGGACGCGGCCACGCGCACGCGCTCGCTGCCGGGGTGCGGCGGATCGGTGGTCAGCCGCGCCGAGACCGACGCGATGTCGCGCCGGGCGACCTCCAACGCGGCGTACGGCAGGCTGACCCGCAGCAGCCGGTTGTTCTCGTCGATCCACACCTCGGCCTCGAGCGGTTGGGAAGGATCGACGAACGTGATGCGGTAGGTCCGTGCTTCGATCGTGCGCGAGGCGGTCTCGATATGCTGAATCCCGACCGCGTCGACCCGGGCCGAGACGTCGCCGCGCGGTGGAACGTAGATCGGCAGCACCGCGCCCGGCTGCGACCCGCCGAGCCGGATGGCCAGCGCCTCGTAGCTGGCGAACACCGAGTTCGGCAGCAGGACCGAGGCCGGGTCGATCGGAGCCTCGGTCGTGGTCTGCCGGTCGCCTTCCTGCAAGGTGTTCGTCGCGGCGCCGTCCGCGAACGTGCTCTCGAGACGGAAGGGAATACCCGCCTGGGAGCCTTCCAGCGTGAGCCGCCGGGGACGCCACTCCGTGTCGTAGGCGGCTTCGAAGACCCGCGTGTCCAGCGGTACCGGCGCCGTCATCTGCCCGCTCGCCTGCAGCAGCCAGCCGTCCTCGGTCCGGACCAGGCGCACGCGTTCGAAGCCGGCCGGCGTCGAGCCGACGAAGATGTTGAAGAGAGCCTCGCCGGCCCCCGCGTCGGCAGGCGGTTGGGTCCGGACGCCGGTTGCCGTCACGGCGACCGCGGACAGGCAGAGTGCCAGGCGCACGCAGGCGCGAAGTCGTCCTTGCACAAGAATCAGCATATCATCGACCCGCCATTCGGACCGACCATGAACCTCGCTGACTACCGGACTCTGCGCACCGGCGCGGGCTGCATCGAGTTGGAGAACCGCGGCTGGCTCGCGGTCGCCGGGCACGACCGCGCCGACTTCCTGCAGGGGCTGCTCAGCAACGACGTCGCCGCCCTGTCGCCGGGGGAGGGCTGCTATGCGACCTGCCTTACGCCCCAGGGGCGCATGATCGCCGACCTGTACGTGTTCGCCGGGCGCGACCGCCTGCTGCTGGAGGTCGACCGCAGCGTGGTGGATCGGCTCCGGGAACGGTTCGACGATCTCGTCTTCACCGAGGACGTGCGGATTGCGGACCTGACCTCCGGGTCGGTGGGGTTCGGCGTGCACGGACCGGCGGCCCGCGACGTGGCGGAGTCGCTTACCGGGCCGACGGCCGGCGAGATGGCGGTCTGCGAGCATCGCGCCCTCGACATCGGGACGGGCGCCGGCTGGGTGGCGCGGACGGACGACCTGGGCATCGAGGGTTACCGCGTCGTCGTGGACCGGCCGGCCGGAGAGGCGCTGCAACGTGCGCTCGCGGCGGCCGGCGCCGTCTCGGTGGAACGCGCGGCCGGGGAAGCAGTGCGCGTGGAATCGGGCCGGCCCGCGTTCCCGATCGACATGGATCGCGACACGATTCCGCTGGAGGCGGGGATTGCAGACCGCGCCATCAGCTTCGACAAGGGATGCTATGTGGGGCAGGAGGTCATCATCCGCATTCTCCACCGTGGCCAGGGCCGGGTTGCGCGCAGGCTGGTGGGGCTGACTCTGGGGCGGCTGGACGGCGCGGAACCGGTGCTGCCGACCCGCGCTGCGGCGATCTTCAGCGGCGACGACGAGGTGGGGCGCGTGACGAGCGCCGTCCACTCGCCGGCGCTGGGCGAGGTCATCGCGCTGGGGTACGTCCGTCGGAATCTGGCCGACGCCGGCGGGGCGTCCGTCCATGTCTCGTCGGGGGCGGAGCGCGTGCCGGCGGTCGTCACCTCGCTGCCGTTCGTGCGGCCCGGCGATCGCACCGTGTGATAATCCCGACCCATGCCTCTCTACACCGGTGTCGGGGACCGCGGCACCACCGCGCTGTTCGACGGGACCACGGTGCCGAAGGACGATGCGCGCGTTGCGGTCTACGGGGACGTCGACGAGCTGAACGCAGTGGTCGGTCTCGCCCGCGCGGCCGGGCTTCCGGACGACCTCGACGAGATGGTTGTCGCGGTGCAGCGCGACCTGTTCGCGATCGGGGCGCGGCTGGCCGACCCGCGGTCGCGCATTGCCGCGCGCGTGACCAAGGCGCAGATAGGTGCGGCCGACGTCGAGCGTCTGGAGGCCTGGATCGACCTGGTCGACGGCGCGCTGCCGCCGCTGCGCAGCTTCATCTTGCCGGGCGGCAGTGCGACCGGGGCGGCCCTGCACCAGTCTCGCGCCGTCTGCCGCCGCGCCGAGCGCCGCATCGTCGGACTCGGTGTCGACGCGGTGGAGCCCGAGCTCCTGCGCTACGTGAACCGGTTGTCCGATCTGCTGTTCGCCCTCGCACGGGCGGTGAACCACCGGTCCGGGGCGGCCGAGATCGAGTGGTGACGCCGGCCGGCCGCGCGGCCTGGATTCAGCTCCGGGCTTCGAGGATGCGCTTCACCGCGTCGAAGATGCTGCGGGCGAGTTCCTGCGAGATCTGCTCGCGGATAGCGCCGCAGGGGACGATGACGGTGTCGTCGTCGGTGTCGATGGCGACGTCCCACTGGTCGCGCGCGAGCCCTTCCGGCCGCTGCTGGACGAGGTTGCTCGGTATCGCGGTCACGGCGCGATGATCGGGGCTCGTTGCGACGGCGATCGGGGCGCCGTTGATGAGCACGCGGGCCGCCGCTATGGTCGCTTTCGGGATTGGCCGGTCGCCGTGGTGAAACGCCTCCGCATCCTCGGTGAAGAAGACGAGACCGGTTTCCGACGGGATCTCGGCCAGTATCGTCCGTCCGCCTGCCGCGATGGACGCGCGTTTGCCGTGCCGCTTGCGCCGGTCGCGGGTCAGCGCCGTCGCCATCCGCAGGGCGAAGAAGATGAGCAGGATCGCGACCAGGGTCGCCACGATGTCGCGCATGTGTCCATGGTAATGCCTGCCGGCGGTCCGATCATGAGCGGCGATTGGCTCGCGAGCGGTGCGCCGGGTACCATCGGGGGCGCCGTCGGCGCCGGAGACAGGTGATGGAGTCGGTCATCGTTCACTATCAGGAGATCGCGCTCAAGGGGCGGAATCGGCCCTGGTTCATCGACCGGCTCGCGAGCAACCTGCGCGACGCGACGACCGATCTCGACGTCACACGCGTGCGCCCGCTCATGGGACGGATCCAGGTGGAGTTGGGGCCGGCGGCCGACTGGCCGGCGGTGCGCGAGCGCCTCGGGCGGGTGTTCGGCGTGGCGAACTTCGCCCGGTCCCGGAACGCGGGACGGGAAGTCGACGAGATCGCCGGCGCGATTCTCCGGCATTTGGACGAGCCCGACGCCGTCGGCGCGGACGGCGTCGCGAGCTTCCGGGTCCGGGCCAGCCGGGCGGACAAGACCTATCCGCTGACGTCGCCGCAGCTCGAACGCGAGGTCGGTGGTCGGATCGGGGCGGCTACAGGCTGGCGCGTCGATCTCGGGTCTCCCGAGCTCGCGATCACCATCGAGATTCTTCCCGACCGCGTCTTCTACGCGCTGGGCAGGGAGCCGGGCCAGGGCGGGTTGCCGACCGGCACCAGCGGGGCCGTGCTCTGTCTGCTGTCCGGCGGCATCGACTCGCCGGTCGCCGCCTACCGCCTGATGAAGCGGGGCTGCCGCGTGCGGTTCGTTCACTTCCACGCGTATCCGATCCTGTCGCGTGCGTCGATCGACAAGACGCAGGAAATCGCCGACCTGCTGACGCGCCACCAGTTGCGGTCCCGGCTGTACTCGGTGCGCTTCGGGGAGATCCAGCAGACGATCGTGCTGTCGGCACCGCCCCCGCTGCGGGTCGTGCTCTACCGGCGGATGATGATGCGGATCGCCGAGCGGCTGGCCGGCGTCTGCGGCGCGAAGGCGCTCGTCACCGGCGAGTCGGTGGGGCAGGTGGCGTCACAGACCATCGAGAACCTGGCGGTGATCAACCACGTCGTCACCCTTCCGGTGCTGCGGCCGCTGATCGGCTTGGACAAGGAGGAGATCACGCAGGAGGCGCGCCGCCTCGGCACGTATCCAATCTCCATCATCCCCGACCAGGACTGCTGCACCCTGTTCGTGCCCCGCCGGCCGTCGACCAGGGCGTCGCGCCGGGAAGTCGAGCGCGCCGAGCGGAATCTGCCGGTGGCGGAGCTGGTCGACAGGGCGGTGGAGGAAGTCGAGCGCCAGGACTTCCTGTTTCCGACCCGTTCAGATCAGGTCGGGGTGGAGCAGGCCCCGCCGGTGGTCGCGTAGCGCGTCCCGAGTGCTCCGGAAGGCGAGCTCGGCCCACGGGATGGCGTCAGGACCGAACCACGCCGCCTCCAGCGACTCGTCGGCCGCGTCCAGCGTCCCACCCACCACGGAAGCCTTGTAGACGATGACGATCGGGACCGTCCCGGCGTACGCGTAGATGTTGATCAGCCCGTCGAGCCGGATCTCGAGGCTGGCCTCTTCGCGAGCCTCCCGGACGGCCGCAACGACCGGTGCCTCTCCGCGGTCGACGTAGCCGCCCGGGAAGACCCACTTGCCGTAGCCCGGCTCGATGGCGCGCCGCACCAGTGCGACGTCGCCCTTCCCGTTGGTGATCACGGTCCCGACGGCCACCTTCGGATCGAGGTAGACGACGTGTCCGCAGCGGGTGCAGACGGGCCGCTCCGGCTCGCCCTCCTTGAGCAGCTTCGGCGCGAGGGGGCCGCCGCAGGAGGAGCAGAACCGAAGGAGGGAGCCGTGGTCGTGCGGGGCGTTCACCGGGCGAATATAATGTGATTCGATGTCCATTCTGAAGGTGGCGCGGATGGGGCACCCCGTGCTCCGCCGGCGGACGCCGCCTCTGGATCCGGCCGACGTCGGCTCTCCGGCCGTCCAGCAGCTCATCGACGACTTGTTCGAGACGATGAACGAGTACGCCGGCATCGGCCTGGCGGCGCCGCAGGTGCACCAGAGCCTGCGGCTGTTCGTCGCGGGCGTGGACGACCCGGAGGGCGGCCTGCCGCCGGTGGTGATGATCAACCCGGAGATCGAGCCCCTCGGCACGGGCGAGGACGAGGACTGGGAGGGCTGCCTGAGCATCCCGGACGTCCGGGGCCGCGTGCCGCGCGCGGTGGACATCCGGATCCGTTCCCTCGACCGTCACGGCATGCCGCAGCGCATCACCGCCAACGGATTCGCCGCCCGCGTGATCCAGCACGAGACCGACCACCTCGACGGCGTGCTGTTCGTCGACCGCATGCGCTCGTTCGACAGCCTGACCTTCCTCGCCGAGTACGACCGCTACTGGCACGAGGACGGCGAGTCCGGCGGGTGATTCGCGCGGGGGCTTGTCGCGCGCGGCCTGCGAGCGCCGTGCCGGGGCGCCCCGGTCCGCGCCGCGCCGTTTCCGTACCGCGCGGCGTCAGGACGCTCCTTGTTGCTGCGCCGCCCGCTTTCTGTCGATGGCGCGTTCGGACGCGAGCCGCTCGAGCTCGACGTCCGAGTGATTCGCGAAAGTCATCGCCTTCGCGATTGCTGAGTGTCCCGCCTTGACTTCGATTGACTTCCACATCTCTCGGCAGATGCGCCGGTATGAGGGGTGTCCCTGTGGCGATGTTCTGAGCTCGATGACGTGCATTGCCTCCCGTGCGTTCATGCGCATGTAGAAGCGGATACGGTACGCCATCGAAACGGCGTACTGTGCGACAGCGGATGAGTATTTCCGCGCCAGGCGTTCGTGCAGCGCAGCGGAGTCGTCCATCACGCGCTCCCAGTCGGCAAGCGCACGCACTTCCGTGACCGCTTCGGGAGGCGGTGCGTATCCGTGCTGCGTCGTCAACTCCTGCCAGTCGAGAGTGAGCATCCGGTGGCGTTGCAGATCCCGGAATGCCCCATAGTCGGATATCACGTCAAACGTGTAAATGGCATGTTCGAAGGCCCGGCCGGGGCGGTGTCGGCGATTCTTCCGCTCACCGACGTAGGTCGTCAGTACGCCTGCTCGCTCTTCCGGTGTCATTGAACCTGCGATGGCGAGGAGCCTGTCGAGAGGGAGCTGGGTCACGGGGTACAGTGCAGCAGCCACCACCTTGACCTCGCCCTCCGGATCGAAGTCGCTCAACGCAACCTGGGGGCGTGGCTCTCCGTCGGCCTGTCCCGCAATTCTGGTGGACAAGGCTCGGGTCTCCTGAGCGCGGTCGCGCAGGTATTTGGTCCATACGCCACCTCGATCGGGCAGATCAACGCGCTCCAGGAACTCAGGGAGGACCTTTCTGAGTTCAGGGAGCATCAGTCCGCCCACCTCACGAGTCTCGGACAGGGGATGCGCGCGCATCCTGAGAAGGAGTGCCTCGTACGCCTGGCCGGAACCGTAGATGCCGACGTTCGACCGCGTGGCGGCCGGCAGAAGGCCGCGCAGCGTGTCGAGCGCCTTGGCGCGGATCACCGCCCGGTACACCGCCTCCGAGTCCTTCGCACTGCGCCGATTCCGGTTGCTGTAGTACTGCTGCATCGGTTCGATCAAGCGCGCATACGTTTCGAACGCCCGGTCCAGCGTCTCTTCGAACGCTCGGCGGTCCGAGTCGTCCTCGAGCTCCGCCGGGACGACATACTTCCAACGACCGCCCGGCCGATCCGTGTATGGCACGTAACGCGTGGATTGCTCGAGGTAGGACATCAGCCGGCCGCGTTCGAGCACCTTCGTAAGGAGGTTCGAGACGCCTTCGCAGGCGATGTGCGCGCCGCCGAGCTGCGCCACCGAGTCGTCGCCGTACTGAACGAACACCCGGTGGTACAGGCTCTCGGCGCGGTTCCTGCCAGGACCCGGTGCCGCCCCACCGGAACGGGGCTCGACACTGTCGAGGAACTCGTCGAGAAATAGCCGGCGGGCCGACTTCGGTGACCGCGAATACCGTGCGAAGAGGGCTCCCTTCACCGCTTCCGGAAGGTTGGTCAGGACGAAGACCGGCCGGTGGGTGTTGCCGAAGTAGGGAGCGAGCATCGCGGTCTCCTCGGCGGTGAAGGTCTCCGGGACCGCGAGCGTCGAATGCACGCGGTATCATACGCCGTGACTTCCGCCTTCACGCATCGCATCGAGGTCCGCTTTCGCGACTGCGATGCGATGGGGCACGTCAACAACGCGGTCTATTTCACGTATTTCGAGCAGGCGCGGGCCGTGATGGCCGAGACGCTCGGTCTCCGTCGCGAGCTGGCCCAGACCGGGTTGGGCGTCATCCTGGTCCACGCGTCCTGCGACTACAAGGCGCAGGTGGTCTTCGGCGATCAGGTCGAGGTCGGCGTGCGGGTGGTGGCCCTCGGACGCACCAGCTTCACGTCCGAGTTCGAGGCCCACCGCGTGCGGGACGACGCGGTCGTGGCGGCCGGCAGGTCGGTGCAGGCGGTGTTCGACTACGACGCCAACCGGACCACTCCCATCCCGGACGGTCTCCGCGCGAAGCTCGAGGCGCTGATGACCGGGTCCGTCGTTGCCGTCTCGTGAAGGTCACCCTGATTCCGGGCTTCAACCCGGGCCCCTATACCGGGGCCGGCAACAACACCTGGCTGCTGGCCGGCCGTGAGCCGGCCCTGATCGACGCCGCCACCGGGGAGCCGCGGCACCTGGACGCGCTCGGCGAGGCGCTCGGCGGGCGGTCGCTCGCGCGGGTGCTCGTGACCCACGGCCATCCGGACCACGCGTCGGGCGCCCCGGGACTCGCCTCCCGCTGGGCCGGCGTCGCGTTCTTCAAGATGCCCTGGCCCGAGCGCGACGGGGAGTACCCGGTCGACTGGCGGCCGTTGGCGGATGGCGAGCTGGCGCCAGCCGGAGGACGAGGGTTGCGGGTGCTGCACACCCCCGGCCACGCACCGGATCATCTCTGCTTCTTCGACGAGGAGGACGGCACGCTCTTCTGCGGCGACCTGCTCATCCAGGGAGGTACGGTGGTCGTGCCTGCCAGCTACGGGGGCAGCCTGACGCAGTACCTCGCCTCGCTCGCGCGCATCCGCGAGCTGCGGCCGGCCCGCGTCCTGCCGGCGCACGGACCCGAGATCGACGACATGGTCGCGCTGATCGACCAGTATGTCGCCCACCGGCGCCGCCGCGACGACGAGATCCTCTCCGCGTTGCGCCGGGGGCACACGACGCCGGCGGCCATCGTGGGCGTGGTCTATCGGGATCTCGCCGCGGAGCTGCAGAGGGCGGCGGGAGAAAGCGTGCTCGCGCACCTGGTCAAGCTGGAAGGGGAGGGCGCCGTCCGGCGGCACGACGCGGCGTGGGAGCCGGTCTGAGCGCCGGTGCGCGGCAACCCGGCGGGAGAATGGACATGGGGAATCCGAAGGGCTACGCCAACCCGGAGCTGCTGATTGATCCGCCGGAGCTGGCCCGCCGGCTGGAGACCGGTGCGGCGGCGGGCGCTACGCCCGGGACTGCCGGCGAGACCCCGGTCCTGCTGGATCTGCGGCCGGCCGAGGCGTTCGCGGCCGGTCACATCCCGGGCGCCGCCCATCTCGATCTCTTCGGTCTGAGCCTGATCGACACCGACCCGGCGCCGCTCAGGGCGTTCCTGTGGATCATCGCGCATCTGCTCACCTCGCGTGGCGTCGACGCCGCGCGTCCGGTGGTGGTCTACGACGAGCAGTCGGGAATCCGCGCGGCGCGCGCCTTCTGGTTTCTCGAGTTCTTCGGACATCCCGATGCGCGCCTGCTCGACGGCGGCTTCGGGGCCTGGGAGCGAGCCGGGCTTCCGGCCACCCGGGAGGCGGAGGCGCCGGTGAAGGGAACCTGGGAGGTGGGGGGCGACGACGCGCGTCTGGCGACCTGGCGGCAGGTCAGCGAGCGCCTCGAGCGGGCGGACATCGCGATCCTCGATACCCGCAGCGATGCCGAGTACTGCGGCACGCTGGTGCGGGCCGGACGCGGCGGGGCCATCCCCGGCGCCGTCCACATCGAGTGGACGCGCAACCTGGACGAGGCGGGCGCGTTCAAGCCGGCCGCGGATCTCCGGGCGATGTACGAGTCCGCCGGCGTCACTCCGGACAAGGAGGTCGTCTCCTACTGCCAGGGCGGCTACCGCGCGGCGCACGGCTACGTGGCGCTACGGCTGCTCGGATACCCCCGGGTCCGCAACTACCTCGGCTCGTGGAAGGAATGGGGCGATCGCGAGGACCTGCCGATAGAGACGCCCGCGGGCTGATTCGCAGCGCGTCCGTCCGGCCGCCACCAAGTCGACCTGGGGCGGGACCCGAGGTCCCGCCCCAACATCGCGAGTCAATCGATCCCGGCCGTGGGCTACCGGAGGTAGCCGCCGCTACCAGCGGTAACGCGCCGAGAAGACCATGGTGCGGGGCGGCCGGGCGGAGATCACCTGCCCGAACCGCGAGTCCACCTGGTTGCCGGCCTCGTCGAACTGCGCGTCGAGGTCGACGTTGCGGAACTGCACCTGATTGAACAGGTTGTAGATCTCCCAGCCGAGCTCGAAGAACTGCCCGTTGCCGACCGGCATCCGCTTCCCGAGGCGGACGCCGGTGTCGTAGACGCCCGGCAGCCGCAGATCGTCCTTCCGCACGTTGCCCACCTCGCCCGCCGCGGGGCGGCTGAAGCAGTCGGTGTTGAACCAGCGGTCGATGGAGCCGCCGCCGGCCGACAGGTCGCAGCTCGGATCGATGTTGGCCGGCACCACCAGGTCGATGCTCGCCAGTCCGTCCGGGTTCGAGGAGCGGCGCAGCAGGTCGCCGCCGCCGAGGATGTCCTGGTTGTCGGTGGTGCTGAAGCTGACGGTGGCCGGCGCGCCGCTGACGAACTGCGTGATGCCGGAAAGCACCCAGTCGTTCAGCAGGATTCCGGCCGCCCCGCCGGGACCGGGCAGCTCCCACGTGTAGTTGAGCGTCAGCAGGTGGGTGCGGTCGAAGTCCGACAGTCCCCAGGACCAGGTGTCCCGGTTCTCGTACTTCGGCACGCGCGACCGGGAGCCGTAGAGGATGTCGGCCGACGTGTGGTCCAGCGACCGCGACAGCGTGTAGGAGACCGAGAACTCCAGGCCGCCCGTGAACCGCCGGTTGACCTGCGTCTGCAGCGCGTCGTACCGCGACCTCCCGGCGTTCTCCGTCATGATGATGCTGGCGTAGCCCGGGTAGGGGCGCATGAAGTTGTCGGGCAGCGGACGGCCGGTCGTCGGGTCCTGGTTCTGCGGCAGGAACCGGGCGCCCCGCTCGATGGTGTTCTCGTCCCAGAGCTGCGGGAGGTTGGTGGCCCGCGTCCCGACGTAGGCGATGTCGAGCACCGCCTGCCAGCCGATCTCGGTCTGCACGCCGGCCGTGTAGCTGTAGAGCGTCGGCGCCCGGTGATCGGTCACCACGCCGTACACCGTGCCCGTCGGATAAACGATGCCGCCCGTGCCGGCGAGTACGCCCTGCCGGATCGAGTCCCAGTTGTACATCGTGTTGTACCAGACCTGGGGCGTCGCCACGAGCGGCGGATTGAGCGCCTGCCGCCAACTGAGCGCGCCCGCCTGCTGCGTGTTGTGGAAGACGCCGAAGTTCGCCCGGAGCGCCGTGCGGCCGTTGCCGAACAGGTCGTAGGCGAAGCCGATCCGCGGCTCGAGCAGGATCGTCGGCAGGTTCTGGAACGGAGCCGGCACCTGCGAGTCGTCGTGGCGCACCATGCCGTTGTCGCCGAGGGATCCCGGCACGAGCGCGCCGATGACCACCTGCGGCTGGATATCGGTCGGGTCGTTCGGGTTCATCGCCATCCGGACGCCGTTGACCATGGTGGGCACGTACAGTTGCGCGGCGTTCATGTGGTCGAAGCGCGACGGCAGGAACGATGCCGAGGGGTTCGCCTGCTCGAACACCGTGTACTTGCTGAACCGCATCCCGATGTCCAGCGTCAACCGGTCGATCGGCTGCCACTTGTCCTGGATGAAGACGTTGCCGATCCACTGGTTGGCGAGCTGCCCCAGCCGGGCCGTGTTCTCCTGGTACGACCGGAACGATCCGACCAGGGCGTTCGCGTAGGGGTGACCGGTGCCGAACGGGTTCGCCGGGTCGCGGTTGAAGTCGAAGTTCCCGGCCAGCGCGCTGGCGCCTTTCCCCTCGATGTTCGTCAGGTGCTCGACGTAGACGCCGACCTTGAAGTTGTGGCGCCCCGAGGTCCACGACAGCCCGTTGTAGAAGTTGAACAGGTCGTCGTTGCCGTAGTTGATGAAGCGCGAGTCCCAGCTCGGGTTCGCGGCGTTCGGAATCGGCGCGCCGAAGCTCATCGCCGGAATGATCCCGTACAGATTGTTGTTCGGATACCACTGCGCGAGGGTGTACGGCACCATGCCCTGCGTGTTGGACCCGTCGCCCCCGTTGTCGCGGCCGTCGTCGCCGGGGAAGGCGCTGTGGGAGTCGGTGCGCCGGTTCCGGTTGATGTCGAAGGAGCTGGCCCACGGGTTGTGCTCCGACGAGTGCCGCCAGCCGAAGTTGAACTCGTTCACCATGTTGTTGCCGATGACGCGCGTGTAGTTCGTGGCGACGGCGAAGTCGTTGTAGGTGAACGTCCGCTCCAGGCTCTCCCAGCCGCCCCGCCAGGAGCTGGTCGGCTGCAGCCAGTGCGAGAAGCGGGCGTAGATCGCGTCGTTCGAGGTCGGCCGGACGTCGACTCGGGTGACGTTGTTGACCCGGGGGGCGCGCTGCTGACCCTGGAACTGGTAGTTGTAGTTCGACTGCCCGTCGACGTTCGGATCGGGGTACCAGTTCAGCAGCGCCTGCCCGTGCGGGTTGATCCGGCCCGCCGGGACGACGTTGTTGGGGAACGCCATACCGGTCAGCGGATCGATCACGGGAATCAGGTTCCCGGACTGGTCGAAGCTCCGCGAGAAGTCGCCCATCCGTTCCGGCCCGCTCGGCACCGTGAGCTGGGCGAGGTTCTGCGGCGTCCTGACCCCCCACTGCTCGTAGCTGTAGAAGAAGAACACCTTGTCCCGCACGATCGGGCCGCCCGCGTTGGCGCCGAGCGTCCAGTAGCGGTACTCCGGCTTCGGAATCCCCGCCTGCTTGTCGAAGTAGTCCTCGCTCCGGAACTGCTCGCTGCGGCCGTAGGTGTAGGCGGTGCCGGAGAAGTTGTTCGTCCCCGCCTTGGTGACGAGGTTGATCTGCGCGCCGCCGTTGCGTCCGGTGTCGGCCGTGAAGTTGGTGAGCTGCACGTTCACCTCGCCGACCGCGTCCGGGTTCATCGAATGGCTGGAGACCTCCGGCAGGCCGATGTCGTTGCCGGGGATCCCGTCGATGGTGACGGTGCTCCAGCCCTGGCGGGTGCCGCCGACGTTGGGCAGCCACGAGCCGATGACGATCTCGCCGATCGCGTCCGGATCGGGCTGGTAGCCGACGCCCGGCAGGATCCGCAGCATCGACGTGACGTCGCGGCCGCGGACGGTGATGGCCTCGATCGTCTCCTCGGTGATCAGCGCCGAGCGGTCGGAGCTGATCGTCTCGACGATCCGCTGTGCGGTGACCTGGACGGTCTCCTGCAGGGCGGCGATCGAGAGCTCCACCGTGCCGACGTTGTACTGCTGGTTGGTCGACAACTGGGCGCCGGTCAGCTCGTAGGTCGAGAAGCCGGGCAACTCGACCCGCACGGTGTACGGCCCGGGCTGGACCGCGGCAAACGCCGACCTCGTTCGTCACCGTGTTCCGGATCGCGCCGGTCGCTTCCTGCAGCAGGGTGATCGTCGCGCCGGGCAGAACCAGGCCGCCGTCGTCGACGACGTTCCCGGAAAACCCGCCCGTGGTGGTCTGTGCGGCCGCGGTCGGCGCGAGACTCAGGACGAGCAGAGTGACGAAAGTGAGCTCCCACGTGCTTCTCATAGGTACCTCCCGATCAGAACGGAGTTCCCGCCGCACGGACGCCTGCCTTCGACTTCCTTCGCCGACTAGTTGAGGTTGGCCACTCGCCGCCGCAACGCCTTCACGTGCTCCCAGATCTCCTTGTGTTCGTCCGTCTCGCTCGATTCCGCCTCGCTCGTTTCGGTGTCTCCGGCTCTTCCGCGGGGCGAGAACCGCAGGTACGACTCCAGGTCCCGCAGCGCGGCGGGGTAGTCGTTCAGGTGGTAGGCCAGCAGGCCGCGGTCGCGCAGCTCCGTGGTGGCCGAGGGGTCGAGGGCCAGCAGCAGCTCGGTGATGGCGTGCGCCTGCGGGAACGAGCGCATGCGGACGTAGATCCGCTTCAGGTTGACCAGCATGCGGACGATGATCTCCGGCTTGGTGGCCCGCATCAGCATCCGGCGGTCGAACGGGACCTCGTCGCCCGCGTGGGAGCGCAGCAGCTTGCGGCAGTCGAGCTCGGAGAGGATGGCGCCGCCGTGGAAGGGATCCACGATGACCTGATCTTCGCCGAATGGAGCGTCGGTGCCGCCCGGCTGCGCACGGAGCAGAAAGTGACCGGGGAAGTTGACGCCGTCGACGTGCAGGCCGACTCGGCGGGACACTTCGATGTAGACGAGGGCGAGGGTGATCGGGATGCCGGTGCGGCGATCGATGACGTTGTTGAGGAAGCTGTTGCGCGGGTCGTCGTAGTGCTTCCGGTTACCCGCGAATCCCTGCTCCTTGAACAGATAGGCGCTGATTCCGGCGACGCGCCGCGGCAGGTCGGCGTCCTCCCCGAGGGCGGCGATGCGGTCCGCCGCCGCGGCGCCCATCCGGTCGAGCGCCCGCAGGTAGCGCGACGCGTCGAGCTGCGGGTACTCGATGCGGGCGATCGAGAGAGCGGCCGGCGCCAGATCGGGCGACGGGGCCTTGGCGACCTCGGTGAAGCGCCGGATGAAATCCGCGGAGACCACGATCGTCACGTTTTTCCATTCTGCACCGGTCGAGCGCGTACGTCGACCCCGGGAGTCCGTGGCTTCACCACGGGCTCCCGGCCGCACCGTGCCGCCGGCACACGGCGGCCAGCGACCGGCGGTCGACGTCGGCGAGACGGGACACGATGGCCGCCGCGCCGGTCAGCGCGCCGGCGCCGTAGGTCGTCGTGACGCCGACGCAGGGGAGCCCGGCGGCGACGGCTGCCTCGATGCCCCAGCGGGAGTCCTCTATCGCCACGAAACCGGAGGGCGACGGGGGCCGGCCGAGCTCCGCGCTCAGCAGCTCCACCGCCCGCGCATAGCCGTCCGGGGCCGGCTTGGCATGCTCGACGTCGTCGGCCGCGACGATGGCCGAGAAATGCGTGCGGAGCCCCGCGCCGTTCAGAATGTCCTCGATCTCCTGATGGAGCGCGCCGGAAGCGATTCCCAGGACGAGATCCCCGGCGAGCCGCTCGATGCACTCGGGCGCGTCCGGAAACACGACCTCGCCCGCGCCGACCAGCTCCGTGTAGCGCCGTCCCTTGACCTCGATCAGGCGTTCCAGCTCGCCGCGGTCGAGGGCCAGTCCGAGGTCGGCGGCGACGGTGGTGAAAACGCCGACGTCGTCGAAGCCGAGGTAGCGCGCCTCGTAGTCCTCCCTGGACAGGGTCATCCCGCGATTGCGCAGCACGTCCTGGTACGCCTGCAGGTGCAGGCGCTCGGTGTCCGCGATGACGCCGTCGAAGTCGAAGACGACGCCGAGCAGGGTGTCGCCGCTCGCCATTCGGGAGTCAGGGTTTCGGACGCCGGACGGGCTCATGGCCCCGGTGCGACCGGCTCGACCGGCACGAAGACCGGCAGCCGGCGTTCGTCTTCGGGCGGCAGCTTCTCGCCGGCGTGAATAGGTCTGGGGAGGCGGTTCTCCGGCGGAGGAAACGGGCAGTCGTACTGCTCGTCGAAGTAGCAGGTGGGATGGTAGGCGCGGTTGAAGTCGAGGTCGTAGACGCCGGTCGAGCTGAACGGCAGATCGATGTAGCGTCCGGCCGGATAGGTCTCGCTGCGGCTCGTCTCGTCGCGGAACGGCACGAACAGGCCCTCCTCTTCGGAGAGCAGCGCCGTCAGCCTGTGGGACTCGCCGTGAAGCACGAACTCGAGGTGCCCGATGCGCTGCATGCGCCGGAACTGCCCGGTCGACGTCGGGACGTCGTAGATCGGCTGATCGTCGGCGATGTCGAGCTGGGCGGGGACGCGGTACGACGGGTCCGGGTCGTAGTAGCGGAGCGGCACCATCCACGAGCGGCGGTCGAGCGGCACGAAGGACTCGGGGTCGCTCGCAAGGAACTCGTCCTTGTAGGCGCGGGCTTCGACGAGCAGCTCCAAGTAGTTGCTGTCGTCCGGTTCGGGCGGGCCACAGGCCGCCGAGAGCAGGAGGGCGCCCGCCACCGCTCCGGCTGCGAGTCGCTCCCGCACCAGCGCCGTGTGCGAATCGATGAGTCTGGTCACGAGTCTCGACTCCTCGTTGCTGCCGCCGCCCCACCAATATATCCCGAGTGTCCAGCGGAGCGATTACCGAGGATCGTCCGGACTCCCGGCGGCGCCGCCGGACGCCGCTCCTACAAGGGGTACGCGCCTCGGTCCACCGTCGCCTCCGAGAGGCGCCGCCGGATACGCACGTCGTTGACCGGCGTCACCTTGAGGAGCCGGCGCAGAGCCGCGAGGTGCGTCCGGAGCTCGTCGCCTTCCGCCATCGCGGCGAACGCGGAGCGGGCTGTCGTCTCGATGCGCATGGCCGCCCCGTCGACGTACGACGCGGCGGCATCGGCTTGCAGATCGGCCGCCGCCGCTCCGGTTTCCGCGGCGATCCGTGCGCGGGCGACGGCGCTGTCGGCCGCATAGGTGTCGATCGCGACGTCCGCCGCGAACGAGAGCACCTCCTGCTGTTCGCCGAGCTTGTCCCCGTAGGTCTGCATCGCGAGTCCGATGACGGCGAGTCCCACCTTGCGGAACATGCCGACCGCCGCCTCCGCGGTATCGAGCGGGCCGCCCGCGGACGCGGCGGGAGCCGACGGCGCCAGAATCGCGTCCTGCAGCTTCCTGGCGGCGGGGATCAGAGGCAGATGGCCCTTGACGGCGCGTTTGACGAGCATGCCCGGTATGAGCAGCCGGTTGATCTCGTTGGTGCCCTCGAAGATGCGGTTCACCCGCGAATCGCGGTAGTGCCGCTCGGCCGGGTAGTCCCGGACGAACCCGTTGCCGCCGTGGATCTGCACGTTCTCGTCGAGAACCTCGTGCAGCGTTTCGCTGCCCGCCACCTTGAGAATCGACGACTCGACGGCGTACTCCTCCAGCGCGCGGAGAATGGCGCCGCCGTCGCCGGGATCGGCGCCCTCCAGCGTCCCGTCGATGAGACCCACGGTGCGAAAGACCATCGATTCGAGGGCGTAGGTCCTGGCGACCATGCCGCCGAGCTTGTGCTTGATCGCGCCGAAGCTCGCGATCGGCTGCCCGAACTGTCGCCGGCTGGCCGCGTAGCGCGCCGATTCGCCGATGGCGCCGCGGGCGCCGCCCGCCGTCGATGCGCCCAGCTTGAAGCGGCCGTAGTTCAGCACGTTGAAGGCGACCTTGTGGCCCTTGCCGACTTCACCGAGCAGGTTGTCGGCCGGGACCCGGACGTCCTGCAGGATAACCGGGGTCGTCGACGAGCCGTGCAGGCCCATCTTGTGCTCTTCCTTGCCGGTGGAGACGCCGTCGAACCCGCGCTCGACGATGAACGCCGTGAAGTGCTCGCCGTCCACCTTGGCGAAGACGATGTAGAGGTCGGCGAACCCGCCGTTCGTGATCCACATCTTCTCGCCGTTCAGCACGAAGCTGCCGTCCGCCTGGCGCGTCGCGCGCGCCTTGGCCCCGAGCGCGTCCGAGCCGGAGCCGGCCTCGCTCAGGCAGTAGGCCCCGACGGTCTCCCCGGTCACCAGGGACGGCAGGTAGCGCTGCTTCTGCTCGCCGGTGCCGAACATCCGGATCGGCAGGATGGCGAGATTGGCGTGCGCGCCGTAGGTGGCGCTGAACGAGCCGCACTGGCCGAAGCAGCCGGCGATGATGGCCGCGCTGGCCTTGTCGAGCGCCAGGCCGCCGTAGGCCTCCGGCACGTCGGTGGCCAGCAGCCCGAGCTCGCCGGCGCGGCGCAGCAGCTCGCGGGTCAGGTCCCAGTCCTTCGTCTCCAACTGCTCGGTGTGCTCGGCGACCTCGTTCGTGAACTCCCGGGCCGTCTGCTGAATCAGCCGGTGCTCGTCGGTCATGCGCTCCGGAGTGAAGATGCTGTCCTGCGGCGCCGCCTCCAGGAGCCACTCTCCGCCGCGCGGAACGGTCTCGATTGCGGTGGTGGTCATGATGTCCCTCGTCTGCCGAGATGCCGCGGTCGACGCGCTCGAACCACGCGGCGCCGGTCAGAGTCTCTCGAAGATGCCGGCGGCCC
Source organism: Vicinamibacterales bacterium (assembly GCA_965222905.1). Taxonomy (GTDB): domain Bacteria; phylum Acidobacteriota; class Vicinamibacteria; order Vicinamibacterales; family UBA8438; genus WTFV01. The sequence goes on from OZ244976.1 coordinate 2,089,522, forward strand.
CCATGCCGCCGCCCACGCACATGGTGACCATGCCGTAGCGTCCGTTCCGCCGCTCGAGCTCGTAGAGCAGCGTGGCCGTCAGCTTCGCGCCGGTGCAACCGAGCGGATGGCCGAGCGCGATGGCGCCGCCGTTGACGTTGAGCCTGTCGGGATCGATCGGCAGCTCGCGCAGGCAGGCCAGTATCTGGGCGGCGAAGGCCTCGTTCAGCTCCACCAGGTCGATGTCGTCGATCGTCAACCCGGCCGTTTTCAGCGCCTTGCGGATCGCCGGGACGGGACCGATGCCGAACAGCTCCGGCTCGACCCCCGCCGTCGCGTAGGCGACGAAGCGCGCCAGCGGCTTCAGCCCCGCCCGCGCGGCCCGCTCCGCGGTGGTGACGACGACCGCGGCCGCGCCGTCGCTCATCTGCGACGAGTTGCCGGCGGTGACCGATCCGCCTGCGAGAAACACCGGGCGCAGCTTGCCGAGCGCCTCCAGGGAGGTGTCCGCGCGCGGACCTTCGTCCTTCTCGAACGTGACGTCGCGCACCACCGGCGCCTCTCCGCGGCCGTTGGCCGGCTCGGCGACGCTGACCGTGATCGGAACCGTCTCGGCGTCGAAACGGCCGGCTTCCAGGGCCGCGAGCGCCCGCTGGTGGCTGCGCAGGGCGTAGGCGTCCTGCTCCTCGCGGCCGATCGAGGACTCCCGCGCGTGGTTCTCGGCGACCAGGCCGGTGCTGAGATAGACGTCCGGGTAGTGCGCCACCAGCTCCGGGTTCGGCGCGATCTTGTGGCCACCCATGGGCACGAGGCTCATCGATTCGGTGCCGCCGGCGACGATCGTATCGGCCCAGCCGACCATGATCTTCTCTGCCGCGAAGGCGATCGACTGCAGCCCCGACGAGCAGAAGCGGTTGATGGTGACGGCCGACGCCTCGACCGGAATGCCGGCTCGCAGGCTGGCGATGCGGGCCACGTTCATCCCCTGCTCGGCCTCGGGCATCGCACAGCCGAGGATGACGTCGTCCACCGTCTCCGGCTCGATGCCCTCGGCGCGCCGGAGCGCCTCACGAATCGCGACGGCGGCCAGCTCGTCGGGGCGGGTCGTGCGCAACGTGCCCTTCGGCGCCTTGCCGGCCGGGGTGCGGACAGCGGATGCGATGACTGCGTCTCTCATGGTCTTGACTCGCTTGGTTGGACTTGCCGGTCACGCGGGGACCGGCAACGGGGCGTCTCTCACGGCGTGTGATTGGACGAACTCGGTCACCGTGTCGGCGAAGCACCGGGGACGCGTGACGAGACCCAGGTGTCCCGTCCGGTCGAGCCGATCGTAGCGCGCGCCCGGGATTGCCCGCAGGTACTCCCGGGTGCTTGCGACCTCCACGACCCGATCCAGGCCCGGCTCGCCGGTCATGACCTGGGTGGGAACCGCGATTCGCGCGCAGTCGGCGGCGAAGTCGACGCGGTCGGCGTAGCGCGCGCGCTCGGCCATGCGGGTCGGTGCAGCCGGATACCGTACGACCCGCCGCAGGTGGCTCGCGATGAACCGCGTGCGCGCTCCGGGCCGCGGGAAGGCGGCCGCGATCTCCGGGTAGAGCCGAAAACACGATCCGAGCGCGAAGACAGGCGCCATCAGCCGGGGGGCCGCCAGGTACCGCTCCACCCTGCATCCGGGCTGCCAGGTGGGCGACGGCGTCGAGACGAGGGTCAGGCTCCTCACGCGTTCCGGGCGGGCGGCCGCGTAGTGCAGCGCGATCCAGCCGCCGTAGGACACTCCGCACAGCGCGACCGGACCGCGGACGCCGGCGCGTTCGAGCAGGGTGTCGAGCCACTCGGTGTAGCGCTCGAAGCCGACCGCCGGATCGACGTCGGCGATGGAGCCGGAGTCTCCCGGCAGCGATCCGCTGATCACGCGGCAGCGCGCCGCGAGCGCGTCCACCGCGGGGCGCATCCACTCCCAGCGGCCCTGAATGCCGGGGACGAGCAAGAGCGGCAGTCCGGCGCCTCGGTCGGTCATCAGTTCCTCAGGGGTTTGCCGGTCTTGAGCACGTGGGCCATGCGCGCCTGCGTCTTCGGCTGACCGCACAGGCTCAGAAAGGCTTCGCGTTCGAGATCGAGCAGCCGCTGCTCCGATACCGTCGTGGCGTGCGGCAGGTCGCCGCCCGCGAGGATGCGGGAGAGCGTCCGCCCGAGGTGGGCGTCGTAGTCGCTGACGTGTCCGCCGCGCCACGCCAGGTGCACCCCGAGATCCAGTGCGGCGCGCACCCCGGCGCCGCCCACGGGGACGTCGTTGCGGCGTGCGGGCGGCTGGTACCCGGCGCGGGCCAGGTCCAGGGCCGCCGCTTTCGCATCGGCCAGCAGGCGCTCCCGGTTCATCGTGACGGCGTCGGTGTCGCGCAGCAACCCCAGGCGCCGGGCGTCGGCGGCGCTCGTCGAGACCTTACCGAATCCGATCAGCTCGAACGCCTGCTGGATGTACGGCAGCGGGTCGGCCGCGCCGGCGGGGGCGCGGGCCGTGAATCGCGCGAGCAGTTCCTTCGTGCCGCACCCGGCCGGGATCAGGCCCGCGCCCACTTCCACCTGGCCCATGTAGGTCTCGGCCGCCGCCTGCACGCGGTCCCCGTGCAGCACGATCTCGCAGCCGCCCCCGAGGGCCGGCCCGGCCGGGGCGACGACCACCGGAACGCCGGCGTACCGCAGCCCGAGCACGGCCGACTGGAACGTGCGCACCATCAGGTCGATCTCGTCCCAGTTCTCCTCCTGCGCCTCGAGCAGCAGGAGCATCAGGTTGGCGCCCGCGGAGAACGCCGGCGCGTCGTTGCCGATGACCAGCGCGTCGAAGTTCCGCGACGCTTCCTCCACGCCGGCGTTCATCATCGCGACTGTGTCGCCGCCGATGGCGTTCATCTTCGAGTGGAACTCCAAGCCGAGCACGCCGTCGCCGAGATCGACGAGGCTCGCGCCAGCGTTCCGCCGGACCGGCGGGCGTTGCTCCTTTGACCGTCGCAGAAGCTGCAGGTCGCGAGCGCGGGGGGGAATCGGTTCCGCCCTGAAGCGAACGGTACTCGTTGGCGACGGGGCAGCTTGCCGCAACTCGCGCACCAACGCCGGCGGCTCCGTCCGCTCGGCCGCCTCCAGCACGGCGTCCACTCCGATGGCGTCCCAGAGCTCGAAGGGGCCGAGCTCCCAGCCGAAGCCCCACCGCATCGCGCGGTCGACGTCGTCTATCGAATGCGCGATCGCCGGGGCGACCTCCGCCGCGTACACCAGCGTCGGGGCGAGCGTCGCGCGCAGGAACTCCCCGACGCGATCACGCCCTTGAAACAGGGTCCGAATCCGCTCGCCGTGGTCGTCCATCGCGGCGGCCGCGTCCAGCGCCGGCAGTCGCGGCGACCGGCGGGCGCGGTAGTCCATCGTGTGCGGGTCCAGCGTCAGGATCTCGCTGCCGTCGCCGGTCTTGCGCTTGCGGTAGAAGCCACCGCCAGCCTTCGATCCGATCCAGCCCCGCTCGACCATGTCGGCCACCAGCGGGGGCAGCGCGAAGGACGCACGTTCCTCCGCGTCCTCGAGGCGCTCGACCAGGTTGGCCGCCACGTGGGCCAGGATGTCCAGGCCCGCGATGTCCAGGGTCCGGAACGTCGCCGAGCGCGGCCGGCCGAGGGCGGGGCCGGTCATGGCGTCGACTTCCTCGATCGTGTACGCGCCGCCCGCGAGCTGCTCCAGCACGCGTGTCACGCCGAACATGCCGATGCGGTTGCCGATGAAGTTCGGGGTGTCCTTCGCGACCACCACGCCTTTGCCGAGCGCATGATCGCCGAACCGGACCATGGCGTCGACCAACGCCGGGTCCGTGTCCGCCGTCGGGATGATCTCGAGCAGCGGCAGGTACCGCGGCGGATTGAAGAAATGGGTTCCGAGCCAGTGACGCCGGAACGCCGCGCCGCGCCCGGCGGCGAGGCTCGCAATCGGGATGCCCGACGTGTTGGAGCTGACAACCGCGTGGTCCGCGCGGTGAGGCTCGACCTTCGCCAGCAGCTCCTGCTTCACGTCGAGCCGCTCGACGACGGCTTCGAGGATCCAGTCGTGATCGCCGACGCGCGCAAGATCGGTGTCGAACCCGCCCACGGCGATGCGCCGCGCCGTCTCCGGCGTGAAGAACGGGGCGGGCTTCAGCTTGCGCGCACGCTTCAGCCCTTCGCTCGCGGTCGCGGCGTCGAGATCGAGCAGGAGCACGGAGAGGCCGGCGTTGGCGGCATGGGCGGCGATCTGGGCGCCCATCGCGCCCGCGCCGAGCACGGCGATCGAGTGTATCCGCTGCATCGTTCAGACCGTTGGCTGCGCCTTCATTCCATTGACCAGGAGATCGATGACCGGGTCCGCGTCGTCGACCAGCCGGTGGTCGCGGTTGCTCAGCACCCAGTTGGTCACCATCTCGTCGAGTGCGCCGAAGATGGCCTTCGCCGCCAGCGTGGCGTTGAGGTCGGCCCGGAACACGCCTGCCTCCTGCGCCGCGCTGACGGCGTCCCGCAGGTGATCGAGATACGTCCGCAGTTGGGCGCCCGAGAAGCGCGCCATGAACTTCGTGGACTGCCGCAGCTCGACCTGGAACACGATCGCCAGGTCACGCCGGCTGCCGAGGCCGCCGAGATGCACGCGCGCGAGGCGGCGCAGCCGCTCGACCGGATCGGTGACGCCGTCGAGCGCCCGCTCCGTATCCGCCAGCGCCCTGGTCATCGACTCCTCGAAGATCGACGTCAGCAGGTCGTCCTTGCTCCGGAAGTAGAGATAGACCGTGCCGGCGGCGACCCCCGCTTCCCGAGCCACGTCCGCGACCTGGGCGTTGAAGAAGCCGCGCCGGGCGAACACGTGCGTGGCGGCGTTCAGAATCGCACTCCGCTTGTCGCCTGCACCGAGCTGCCGCCGCCCCGGTGATCGGCGTTCCGCAGTGGTCGCGGGCGGCGGGATTTTTGAATGAACGTTCATTCATCACCATTCTGAGACGAACGTGGCAGAGATGTCAAGGAGCCCTCGGGTTTCGCACTGGGGCTTGGGAGAGCGGGGGGGCAGAGATAGCATCACGCGCGATGCCCTCCAGATGGGGCACCGCGAGCGATGGGTAACGTGCTGATGCGAGTACGGAGCAACCCGGCCAGGGCGCCGGCTACTAGGGCAGTGCGTTCAACGTAGCCTGCGCCTGCGCGGTCTCGGTTGCCGACGTCGGATCGTCGACGTCGACCACGCGCTGGAGGTACTCCTTCGCGGTCGGGATGTCGCCCTTGTTCAGCGCCACGAGCGCGAGCTTGAAGAGCGGCTTGCCCCAGCTCGGGTCGACCATGTTCGCCCGCTCGTACCACTGGGCCGCGCCGTCGGTGTCACCGCGGCCGAAGGCCTGCTCACCCTGGTTGTAGAGATCCTCGCGCGAGGCGGTGAGGCTGGATGCGGCCTGTTCGAGCAACTGCCGGTCCGCCGCGTCGGCCGTGCCGTTGGCGAGCCGCGCCCGGGCACGGGCGACCTGCATGTCCTGATTCATCGGATCGGCGGCCACCGCACGTTCGAATGCCGCGATCGCGGCCTCGTGGTCCTGCATCTGCGAGTAGGCGTTGCCGATGTTGAAGTGCAGGTTGCTAAGCGCCGGAAGCCGCCCCAGCACGGCCTCGTAGCCGGTGATCGACTCCGCGTAGCGCCCGCTGTTGAACGCGGCGTCCGCCGACTCTATGTCCGCATCCACCGCGTCGAGATCGACCCCGGCGACCGCATCGGGGCCCAGCATCTGCGCCAGCGGGTGGAGGATGCGGGGCAACGCGAAGTCGACGGGCTGATTTCGGGTCTGGGTGATGTTCGAGGGGCCCTCCTGGGGCGCGTAGCCGCGCGACGAGCCGTTGCTTTCGCCGCAGGCGCCCGTGCAGTCGGCCCGGAACATCCATTGGCCGCTCGAGAGTCCGAGGATGGCGAAGCGCCCGTCGTCCTCGGTCAGGGTAGTGAACTGGGAAGGATTGCCGGCCGGGTTCGTCGCCGTAATCTGGACGCCGGCGAGCGGGGTCCCCTGTTCGTCCGTGACCTGGCCGACCACGCGTCCCTGGGCCCGAGCCGCCGAAGCGGTGAGCGCCAGAACGACAACGGCGCCGATTGTGGAACAGATGATTTGATGCAGACGCGGGCTCATGTGGTGCTCCTGTGTGTCCCGAGAATCCTGCCGGGAATTGCTCGCTGAGTATAGTGAACGCGATTGGCGATCCTCTGCCGTCGGGTACCGGGTGCGCTACCGGTCCTGGGTGGCCTGCAGCGCTTCTATCGCCCCCTGCGCCTCGATGCTGGCGGGGTCGCTGGCGGGCACCGCGCGATACGCCGCGAGCGCCCGGTTGAAGTCGTTCTTCTGGCGGTACGCGTGCCCGATCTGGACGTGCAGACCGGTGAGCCCGGGGACGCTGACCAGCACGGATTCGTATGCGTCGATGGCGTCGTCGTAGTCGCCGCGGTCATAGAGAGCGTCGGCGGCGTCGAGCGCTTCCTCCAGCTCGTCGCCCCGGAGGTTGGCCAGCACGCCGGTCGAGGGCGCCGGCGGATGGAGCGGGTCGGTCTCCATGACGAAGTTCACGCGCCCCGTGCCGGACCCGCGCACGTTGGCGAATCCCTGCACCGGCTCGTAGCCCCGCTGCCGGATGAGAAACAGCCAGCGTCCCCGCTGCAGACCGATGAAGGAAAAGCGGCCGGAGTCGTTGGTCGTCGCCTCGACGCGACGCTGCCACTCCGTGTTCTCCCCCACCACCTCCGCGGCGATGATGGGCTCGCCTTCGACGTCGCGCACGGTGCCCGTGATCACGCCGGTCTGGGCGGATGCGACCGCGGCGAGCGACGTCAGGAGCAGTGATGCGACGACCGGCACCGTCACGATGACTGCGAAACGTGGCATGGCGCTTCCTCTTGGCCTGGCGGTGGCTCCACCGGGGGCAGCGGGATCTGTGACGCCCCGCGTCCGCCCGGAGCGAAGCAACAGTATACACTCGGATCCGGTCGAATCGATGCTGGCGATGCGCTTCCGCCTCACGCTCTTCGGAGCACTTCTGGGCCTGCTGGTCGTGCCGCCGGCCCCGGTGGCGATGCAGGCCGCGGTTCAGCCTCCCGCCGGCTCGCCGCCGGCGGTCGATACGGCCCGCCTCGCGCGGATCGATTCCGTCGTCCGCGATGCGATCGCGGCCGGGCAGCTCCCCGGCGCGGTGGTGCTGGTCGCTCACCGGGGCCGCACCGTCTACCGAAAGGCGTTCGGTCTGCGGGCGGTGAGCCCCGTCCGCGAACCGATGGCGGTCGATACGATCTTCGACCTTGCTTCCTTGACGAAAGTGATCGCGACCACCCCGAGCGTTATGGCCCTCGTGGAGGATGGAGCCATCCGGCTGCGCGATCGCGTCGCCCGCCACCTGCCGGGATTCGAGCGCCACGGCAAGGACGCCGTCACCATCGAGCATCTGTTGACGCACGTGTCGGGGCTGCGGCCCGACCTGCCGCTCGAGGAGGAGTTCCAGGGAACCGACGAGGCGCTGCGGCGCGTGCTCGCGGAACGCCTCGAGGCGCCGCCGGGCGAGGGTTTCATCTACAGCGATCTCAACTTCCTCCTGCTCGGCGCGATCGTCGGGCGGGTGAGCGGGATGCCGCTCGACGTCTTCGCCGCGGAGCGACTGTTCATCCCGCTCGGAATGCGCGACACGTCGTTCCGGCCGGGTGCGGATCGGGTCGCGCGTATCGCGCCCACCGAGGCGTGCACGCCCCGCGGGTGGCCCTGCGGGGGACCGGACGCCGTCATGCTGCGGGGCACCGTGCACGACCCGACCGCGCGGCGCATGGGAGGCGTCGCGGGGCACGCGGGACTGTTCGGCACCGCCGACGACCTGGCCGGCTTCGGTGCGATGCTGCTCGCCGGCGGCCGCGCGCCGTCCGGCGGGAGGGTGCTGTCGCCGCTCACCGTCGCGCGCATGACGAGGGCGTCGACGCCGGCCCGCCTGCAGGACGTGCGCGGGCTCGGCTGGGACCTCGACTCGCGCTATTCGAGCAACCGCGGGGATCTCTTTTCCTTGCGTTCCTTCGGCCACACGGGGTTCACCGGGACCTCGATCTGGATCGATCCGCAGACGGAGACCGTCGTCGTCTTTCTCTCGAGCCGGGTGCATCCGGACGGCGGCGGCAACGTGGTTCGCCTGCGCGGCCTCGTGGCGACCCTTGCCGCGGCGGCGGTCAGCGTGGTCCCGTAGCGGCGGCGGGACGGCCCCTCACATCCGGTACAGCATCCAGTAGACCATCACGCCGGTCACCGACACGTAGAGCCAGACCGGCAACGTCCAGCGTGCGATCGCCGCGTGGGCGGCGAAGCGCTCGCGCAGCGCCCGGATCAGGGTCACGAGAGCCAGCGGCAGGATGAGCGCCGCGAGCACGATGTGGCTGATCAGCACCGAGAAGTACACGACACGGATCGGCCCCTGTCCGGTGAACGCCACGGAACCGACGTTGAGGTGGTAGACGACGTACGAGGTCAGGAAGAGAGTCGAGGTGGCGCATGCCGCGAGCATGCACGCGCGGTGCTGCCGGACCCTGCCCGTCCTGATCAGCGCGTACCCCGCGGACAGCAGTACCGCCGAGACGGCGTTGAGCGTGGCGTTGACACCCGGCAGATCGGTGACGTCCAGCACGCGGAGGCCTCAGAGCACGGGACCCGCGAGCAGCGAGACCCAGAACAGCGGCAGATATATCAGCGATCCGAGGAACAGGGCGCGCGCCCGCGCCTCGGAGCGCCGGGCGAGGAAGCGGACGGCCAGTCCCAGGAACAGCACGCCCAGGAGGCCGGCGACCGCAACATGGTGCGGTCCGGTCATCCCGACCAGCGCCGGCGCCAGACTCAGGGGGAGAAGCGCGGCAGTGCAGAGGAGCGCCTGCAGCGCGGTCCGGCGGCCGCCGGGATCGCGGGTTGCCACCAGGGGCAGACCGGCGCGCCCGAAATCGTCCCGGTAGAGCCAGGAGAGCGCATGGAAATGCGGTAGCTGCCAGAGGAAGACGATACCGAACAGGATCCACGCTTCCACCGTCAGCGCGCCGCGCGCGGCGGTCCATCCGATCACCGGCGGCAGCGCGCCCGGTACCGCACCGACCAGCGTCGCCCAGGGCGTCCGGCGCTTGAGCGGCGTGTAGACGGCGGCATAGCTGATCAGAGTGGTCAGGGCCACCGCCGCCGCGAGCGCGTTCACCCGCAGCGCCAGCTCGAACAGGCCGGCCACGCTCAGCGTCGTCGCGAACAGCCGGCCCTCGATCGGGGTGAGGCGACCGGCTGCCGCGGGTCGCAGGCGGGTGCGCTGCATGACCTGGTCGATGTCCCGCTCGGCGACCTGGTTGAAGGCTGCCGCGCCGCCCGCGACGAGCGCCGAACCAACGAGCACGTGGAGCAGAACTGCAAGGTCGAGTCCCGCGCCGGCGCCGAGGTAGTAACCGACACCGGCGGTCGCGACCACCAGGGAGTTGAGCCGTGGCTTCGTCAGCGCCAGGAAGTCCGCGACGCGATTCGACGTCGCCGGCATCGCCGCCGCGTCGCTCTTCACGCCCGCGCCTCCGAGCTGCCGCCGAGAGGCTCCACGACGGTGCCGGGTGCATGCCGGAGATCGGCGGCGTCCGCGAACCAGCCCCGGTGCGCCCGTAGGGCCAGCACGACCGACGCGGCGAACGTGGCGGCTCCGACGGCTACGTGGGAGGTGTTGACCGCCACCTGCCGGCCGCTCAGCACCGTCCAGGCCCCCAGGCCCACCTGCACGAGCACGAGCCCCGAGAGCAGGAGCGCGGGTCGCGTCAGCGCACGCCGCCCCGGATGATGGAACAGCAGGTGTGCCGCCGTCGCGATCACGATGGTCGCCACGGCCAGCGCGCCGACCCGATGGGCGAAGTGGATGCCGATGGCGGTGGTCCATTCCGGGGGCACCACGTGCCCGAAGGCCAGCGGGAAATCGGGAATCGCGAGCCCGGCCCCGGTATGCCGCATCGTGGCGCCGAGCAGGATCTGCCCGTAGATGACGGCCGGCGTGGCCAGCGCGAGCCGCGCCGGCACGGGATCGTCCCGTGCGCCGGACCCGCCATGGCCCGCACGCCAGCCCGGCGAGGTGAACAGCGTCAGGCTCACCACGAGCGCGAAGAAGAGCTGCGCCAGACCCGCGTGGCTGATGGAGATCGGGGCCGGCAGGAAGTAGAGGACGGTTATCCCCCCGAGCAGTCCCTGCGCGATGACCGCGGCCAGCGCGGTCCAGCCGAGGCGGCGGACCCAGCGGCGCGGCTCGATGCGCGCGATCCAGACGGCCAGCCCGATCGTCAGCAGTCCGACGGTGCTCGCGATCAGGCGATGGCCGTGCTCGTAGAAAATGCCGCCCACCATCTTCGAGAGCGGGAAAGCGAACATGAAGGTGCCGTAGGTGTTCGGCCAGTCGGGCACGGCCAATCCGGAGCCGGTGCTGGTGACCAGACCTCCGGCCACGATGAGCACCAGCGACGCCGCGGCGACGAACCTCAGGTAGTAATGCAGCCAGCGCATGAGCGGCGGCCGCGCGGGCCGCGGCGGAAGGCGCACCGAGCCGGGACGCCTGCGACCGGACGATCCCGACCCGATAGATTCCGTGGGTGTCGTCTAGGAGTCTGCGCCGCAGAAAAAATATGCCCCAATATGCAGTGGCCAACGACGCTTACAACCACTATATGTAGTGGCCGATCGTGCCGAAAATCGTCCCACGGCGCAGACTCCTAGCCGACGGTGAACGTGAACGACACGTTAGCGGTTGCGCCGTCGCCGACCGTCACGTTCTGCGTCTGCACGCCCAGCATCTCGTGCCACGCCTCGATCACGTAGTTGCCGGCCGGCAGACTGCCGATGTCGAACGCGCCGTCGGAGCCGGTCGTCGCGAAATACGGGTGGTCGAGCACGCCGACGTAGGCGTTCATCCAGCCGTGCACGTCGCACTTGAAGGGCACCATCACCTCGACCGAGTCGAAGGTCCGCTCCATCGACATGCCCTGAATCGGCTGACCGGTGTTGAACTCGGCGTTGACGGCCGGGGTGGCGTGGATGTTGTGCAGCGTCGGATCGGAGTTGACGATCTGCACCGTCTGTCCGACCTGCAGGCCGAAGACGTGCGGCGTGTAGCGGCAGCCGTTCTGGTCCAGGGTCACGGTTTCGGTGGACGCCGGGTACGATCCGGACAGCCCTTCCTTGACGTAGACGAAGACGTTCCCGAGCCCGCCGCCGTCGCCGACCACGTAGTACTCGGTATCGGTCATCGTCGCCTGCTTGACGCAGACCGGATCGGAGTTCATGCGGATGGTTTCGGCCGCCGGCGTCTCGCCCTCGAGCATGATCATGCCGCTGAGGGTGCTGGTGCCCGTGGCGCCGACGGCGTTGGACGCCGCGCCGCCCCCCTCGGGGACGATGGACACGGGCGGTACATCGGAGCGGGAATTGCACGCGCCGGCGACGGCGATCGCGGCGAGCGAGACGAGGATCCAGAATGTGCGGTGTCGCATCGAGCTTCTCCTGCGCGGACATGGATACGGGAGAAACCGGGACCGCGTGCAGAGGCGCGCTCCCGGATTACCTTGCAAGCTCATCAATTATAACGGCAGTCGGCTGCGGGGGTCATCTGGGGGCCGGTCGGCTCCCCGCCTCGCGCAGCTTGCGCAGCACGCGATCCTCGATCCAGTGCCCGTCCCACCATTCCATCGCGGTCACCGGCCTGCCCTGCAGAAGCATCGCGAAATGCAGGTGATCCCCGCCGGCCAGACCGGTCTGGCCGCTCAGGCCGAGCTGCTGGTCACGCTCGACCGGCATGCCGGGAGCGACGTCGATGGACGACAGGTGGGCGTAGAGCGACTGCAGCCCCATGCCGTGATCGATCACGATGCAGCGGCCGAAGATGCCCAGATACTCGGCGAAGACGACGGTGCCGGCGTTCGCCGCATGCACCGGCGCATTGGCGGTCGATGCCAGATCGAAGCCGAGATGCACCTGCTGATCGACTTCGTTCCCATCGTAGAGATACGTGCGATGGTCGGCGAAGCCGGACTCGACCTGGGAGTTGGCGAGTTGCCGGAACGGTCCGCTCCAGAGCTGGCGGGGCGCCGTCTCGGCGGCCAGGGCGGCAACGGCGGCGCGGTTGCTCTCCCGGAGCTGTCCGTTGATGAGCAGATAGACCTGCAGCAACTCGGACGGCGACGTGGAGCTGTCGGCGTGCTCGCCGGCCAGCTCCGGCGACCCTGCCACGATGCCGGGCACGACGCGCCGCAGGAAGCCGTCGCTGAGCGGGATCCGCGAGCGGCGGAACCGTCGTTCGAAAATGCGGTGCGCGAAGCTGGCCGTCGCCTCGTTGCCGGCCGGGTCGCGCGCGTAGAGCTCGACCGGTGCGCCGAGGTCCTGATCGTGGAGCAGCGCGAAGAACGCGACCCGCAGGTCTTCGCGTCCGTCGATGCCGGCGCCGGCCGCCGGGTAGCCCGGGTACTCGATACCGCCCACGCGGACGCCCGACTCCGCGTCCGCGGGAACCACCCGGTAGACGACGAGCTCCGAGCCGCCGTGCGTGATGTAGTGCAGCGTCGACAGCGGCGTCAGGCGCGGCGGGGTGAGGCGAACCGTGACGTCGACGGCGGTCTCCGACCCGCTCTCGCGCAGCCCGAACAGCACCGGCCGCGTTGCGGCGACGACGATGCGCGCCGGTCCCTCCACCAGGCCGGGGTGCGTCTCGCGGTCGAAGGTGCGCGCGATGCGCAGGCGGTCGCCGGTCTCCTGCTCGAGCGCGGCGCCGGCCGGGTCGTCGAGGGAGAAGAGAGGGTAGACGGTTCCGTCCTGCTCGATGTGCGCGGTGAGCGTGAGGAACTCGGCGCCGGGCGTCTCCGCCGTCGCGACGAAGGACGCGGTGCGTCCGATGACCTCGCCGGGTTGCACGATCGCGAGGGCCGGACCGGCGACCTGCCCCGCCGAGAGCCAGGCGGCGACGGCGGCCCCCAGCGCCAGACCGGCCGTGAGTCCGAGAACGGCGCGAATCACGCGTCTATGATAGCGCCCCTCGTTGACGCTCGAAACGGCGGGTTGCTAAAATGCAGCAAGGTAGACGGGGCGGTATCGTCTAGGGGTTAGGATACGTGGTTCTCAGCCACGGGACCGGGGTTCGATTCCCCGTACCGCTACCATCCCTCTTCATTCACCTGCGTCCGCGGCGACCGTGCCTGCCGCGCCCGGTTCGCGGTTCGCCCGCCGCTTCGCGATGACTTGCCTGAACGTCTCGACGGCCGCGTTGCAATCGAGGTCGTAGGCAAGCTCGAAGCCCGCGGCGAGTCTTGCATCGGGCTCCCGTTCGCTGGCATCGAGGGCGGCGGCGCGAGAGCCCCAGGCGAGGGCCAGGAACAGGAGAGCGGCGGCGGGACGGTGCCGGGGCGTCATTGCGCGCCCATGATACCTGTCGGGTTCCATGACGCGACGTGTCAAGACGATAGATGCGCATGCGGGCGGCGAGCCGTTGCGCCTCGTGGTCGAGGGGTTTCCCGCCCCGGTCGGAGCGTCGATGCTCGACAAGCGGGCATGGGTGCGCCGCCGCCACGATCGCGTCCGCCGCGCCCTGATGCGCGAGCCGCGCGGGCACGCCGACATGTACGGCGCCGTGCTGACCGAGCCGGTGTCGGCCGGCGCCCACGCCGGCGTGCTGTTCATGCACAACGAGGGCTACAGCACGATGTGTGGGCACGGCGTCATTGCGGTGGTGAAGGTCGCCATCGAGCAGCGCTTGCTGCAACTGCCGGATCCGGCGGCGGACATCGTGCTCGACACCCCGGCCGGTACGGTGCGGGCGCGCGCCATCCTTCGCGGGGACGGCAGCGTAGAGGCGGTGTCGTTCGTCAACGTGCCGTCGTTCGTGCTGCGGGCGGGGACACCCATCGAGGTGGAAGGCCGCACCGTCCCGGTCGACGTGGCATTCGGGGGCGCCTTCTACGCCATCGTCGACGGCGAGGCGGCCGGCGTGCCGATCCGCGGCGAGGAGCTGGGCCGGCTGCGCGCGCTCGGCGGGCTGATCCGGGATCGCATCGACAAGGCGGTCGACGTCGTGCATCCTGCGGACGCCCGTCTGTGCGGGATCTACGGAACCATTTTCACGGGACCCCCGGACGCGGAGGGGGCCCACCTGCGGAACGTCACGGTCTTCGCCGATGCGCAGGTGGACCGTTCGCCGTGCGGCACCGGCACGTCGGCGGTCATGGCGGTCGTCGACGCCATGGGCCTGCTGGACCCCGGCGGGCGTTTCGTGCACGAGAGCCTCATCGGCACCACGTTCTCGGGAACGGTCGAGGATCGGACGTCGGTAGGCGACCTGCCGGCCATCGTGCCGCGGATCGAGGGGCGCGCCTGGATCACCGGGCACCACGAGTTCGTGCTCGACGACGACGATCCGCTGTGCGACGGCTTCCTGCTGTAGACTAGGCCAAACTGAGATCCGGTCGCATTCCGGGGATACCGGAGTGGACCGTGCGTCCGTACACACGCCCTCTTCGGGAGGCATCCACGTGCACCAGGGCCTCCGTACACTCGATCAACTCCCGATCGGCGATAGCGCCGTCGTTCATCGCATCGACTGCGAGAGGCGCGTCGGCGGCCGGCTCATGGAGATGGGCCTGCTGCCGGGCACGCGCATCGAGATGGTCCGTCGCGCCCCGTTCGGCGATCCGCTGGAGATCCGGCTGCGGGGCTACCTGCTGAGCCTGCGGTCGGCCGACGCCGCGGAGGTCTCGCTGGCGCCACTCGACCAGGTGGCTTCCGGGGGCGCCGGCGCGGCGTCCGGGGCGTCCCGCTTCGACGCCCATCCGCCGCGCGAGGTCGCCCCGAGGGCCAGAGCTCCGCGGGTGCTCGTCGCCGGCAACGCCAACTCCGGCAAGACGACCATCTTCAACGCCCTGACCGGCGCGCGCGCCAAGATCGGGAACTACCCCGGGGTCACCGTGACCCGTTCTTCGCGCCAGATCACGCTGCCCGGCGGGGCCGACGTCGAGCTGGTGGATCTGCCGGGCACCTACAGCCTGAGCACCCACTCGCCGGACGAGCAGGTCGCGGTCGACGAGGTGTTGGGCCGGCGCGGCGAGACGCCGGACGCGGTGCTGGTGGTCGTCGACGCGGGGACGATCGAACGCGGCCTCTATCTCGTCCTGCAGATCGTCGAGACCGGGGTGCCGGTGGTGGTGGCGCTGAACATGGTCGACGAAGCCGCGGCGGCCGGGGTCAGGGTCGATGCCGGCAGGCTGGGCGACTGGCTCGGCGTCACGGTCGTACCGACGGTCGGCTCGACCGGAGAGGGACTCGACGACCTGCGGCGCGCCATCGGCGGCGCCGTAGAGCTGGCTCCGCGGGGCGACGTCATGTGGACCGGATTCCCCGCGCCGGTGGAGACCGCCGTATCCGCGGTGGAGGGGGCCCTGCAAGGCGGGGCGTTGGACCGGACGCCGGCCGCCCGGCGGTCGTGGGCGGTCTGGTCGCTGCTGTCGCACACGACGGACGAGGACGACGTCGAGGGGTTGCCGCCTGCCGCGCGCAAGACCGTGGACGGTTTGCGCCTGCGGGCCGCGGGCGAGCAGGTGAACCTGGATCAGGAGGTCATCGCGGCGCGCTACGGGTGGATCGAGACGGTGGTGGCCGACGTGCGCCGGGTGTCGCCGGCCGGGGCCGGCAGTCGCGCCTGGACGGACCGCATCGACGGCATCCTGACCCATCGCTTCTACGGCATGGGCGTGTTCGCCATCGTCATGGCGCTTCTGTTCGAGGCGCTGTTCGCCTGGTCCGAGCCGTTCATCGGGACCATCGAGTCGGCCACCGCGGCACTGCAGTCCGGCGTCACGGCGCTGCTGCCCGAAGGCCCGCTCGAGGACCTGATGGTCAACGGCGTCATTGCCGGCGTCGGCAACGTCGTGGTGTTCGTGCCGCAGATCGCGATGCTGTTCCTCTTCATCGCGGTTCTCGAGGACGTGGGCTACCTGGCGCGCGTGGCGTTCGTCATCGATCGCCTGATGGGGCGCATCGGCCTGCACGGCAAGGCGTTCGTGCCGATGCTGTCGGGGTTCGCCTGCGCGATCCCGGCCGTCATGGCCACCCGGACGATCGAGAGCCGCCGGGACCGGCTGATCACCATGCTGACGCTGCCGATGGTCTCCTGCAGCGCCCGGCTGCCGGTGTACGCGCTGGTGACCGCGGTCGTGTTCGCGGGCGACGCGCGCGTGCTCGGCCTGTTGAGCGCCGGGGCCGCGGTCCTGTTCGCAATGTACGCGCTCTCGGTGGTCGCCACTCTGGGAGCCGCCGCGGTCCTGCGCCGCACCGTGCTCAAGGGGCCGCGGCTGCCGCTGGTCCTGGAGCTGCCGCCGTATCGGGTTCCGCTCTGGCGCAACGTGACGCTGGTCGCCTGGCGCGGGCTGCGGAAGTTCCTGGTCGATGCCGGGACGATCATCCTGACGATGACCATCATCCTCTGGGCCCTGCTGTCGTATCCGCGCAGCGCGGAGATCGCCGAGCGGTACGCGGAACAGCGCGCCGAGGTGCAGGCGGTGGCGGATCCCGGCGTCCGCGAGGAGCGGCTCGCGCTGCTCGAGGGCCGGGAGGCGGGAGAGAGCCTCCAATACAGCATCGCCGGGCGGCTCGGAAGGGTGATCGAGCCGGCCATCGAGCCGCTCGGCTTCGACTGGCGCATCGGGGTCGGCATTCTCGGCGCGTTCGCCGCCCGCGAGGTCTTCGTCTCGACCCTCGGCATCGTTTTCGGCATCGCGGAGGCCGACGAGGAGAGCCAGTCGTTGCGGGCGTCGCTGCAGGAGGCGCGGCACGCGGACGGCTCCCCGTTGATGACGCCGCTGGCCGGGGTATCGCTGATGGTCTTCTTCGTGCTGGCGTGCCAGTGCATGAGCACCATCGGCGTGGTCCGGCGGGAGTCGGGCTCCTGGGGCTGGCCGGTGTTCATGTTCGCCTATATGTCCGTGCTCGCCTACGGGGCGTCGCTCCTCGTCTACCAGGCGGGATCTCTGCTGGGTTGGGGGGTGTGATGGACTGGCAGGAAGCCGCGGTGGCGACCATCGTCGCGTACGCGGTCCTCTCGCTCTACCGGCACATGCGCGGCATATTCGCGATGCCGAAGAGCGGCGGCGGCGGCGCGGCGTGCCACGGCTGCGACGACTGCGGGTCGGAGGAGGCGGGCGGACCGGCCTCCTCCACCGGCGGCGTGGCCCCGCACCCGACCGGGACAATCCACTGATGGCGGCAGGGTCGGCCCCGCCTATCCGCGCACCAGCGCCCCGGCGGCTTCGACGAAGGCGTCGAGCCGCCGCCGGTGCTCCTCCAGAATCGGGTGACTCCAGCGCCCGGCGGCCAGGTCGTAGACCGCGTTCTGGTACCACAGCATCTCCCGCGGCCCGGCGCTGAACGCGTCGAGGAAGGCGGCGCCGCGCGTTTCGATGCCGGCCGTCATCTTCGTCAGGTTGTGGATCTTGTCGGCCGCGGCGACGGCGAGCGCGCCGAGCCGCGGCGTCGTCCGAAGCTGTTCCAGGTAGGCGAGCTTGCGCGTCTTCCAGCGCGCCGGCTGCGGCGGCTCGGAGACGTCCTCCACCATGCGGAGCACTTGTGCTCCGAAGCGTTCCGCGATGACCCGCGGATCGAGGGCGGTATCCTCGAGCGTGTCGTGCAGCAGGGCCGCGACGACCGTGTCCTCGTCGAACCCGAAGTCGGCGGCGATGAACGCTACCGACAGCGCATGGGAGGCCTCGAAGCCGCGGCCCGCCTTGCGCCGCCGCAGGCCGTGCGCCTCGAGCATGGTGGTGACGGCGCGCTCGATCCGGGCGGAGTACATCGAGTGACGAATCCCGGATTGCGATGGTCGCGGCCGGCGATTCTCGGTCGGGAATCGGTGCTCAGGGGCCGTCGTTGGTGACGTTCGGAGCGGCGTAGGTGCGTCGCGCGCGCGCCTGCATCCCGCGCTGCTTGATACGCACCTCTATCTCGTGCTGCCGGCCGTCGCTGCGGGGCGTGAAGCCTATGACGTACTGACTGTGCAGCTCCTGCGCGACGCGCGTGAAGGTCGGGCCGAGGTCGGCCGCCTCGGTCAGCTCGAAATAGCCGCCGCCGGTCTCCTCGGCGAACCGCCTCAGGTTGCGGTCCGGACGGGTCGTCACGTAGCGGGCCCCGTTGAAGTAGTTGCTCTCGAAGCCGATGGAGTAGATCATCACCTCGTCGGTGACGGCCTGGTTGAGAACGTCCCGCGACCCGGCCTCGCTGTCGGTGTCGTCGCCGTCGGTGAACAGGAGCACGACGCGTCGGCCAGCCACCTCCGAGAGCGCATCGAGGGCCGTGGCGGCGGCGTCGTACACGCGCGTTGAGTTGCCGAAGTCCAGGCGGGACAGCCAGGAGATCAGCTCGTCGCGGTCGCCGGTGAACTCGGCCGGCTCGATCTCGACCTTGTCGTTGAACGCGCCGACCCGCGCCCGATCGAACGGCAGCATCCGAATCAGGAACTGCTCGGCCCCGGCCATCAGGCGGCGGCGGTTCAGGTCCATGCTCGCGCTGGTGTCGAGCATGACGACGACCGTAATCGGCCGGACGTCGTTCTCGAACAGCACGATCTCGGCCGGTCGCCCGTCGTCGAAGACCTCGAAGTCTTCCTGGAAGAGGTCTGGCACGAGGCGGCCGTTGCGGTCGGTGACCGTGACGAAAAGGTCGACCAGTTGCGTGCCGCTCCGGAACAGGGGCTGCTGTTGCGCCGCGACGCCCGCGCCGGCGAGCAGCAGTCCGGCCAGCGCCGCCGAAACCGCGCATGTTCTTGAAGGCATGCGCTCAGCTTACCGCCGACCGACGGTTCGTGCAACGGCAGCGCAACAGGGCAGAACGCGCGCCCCGCCGCGCCGGGCGGCGCCGGCTCGCTGGTGCGGCCCATGGATGTCCGGCCGCGGATCGGGGTCGCGCATTGTCACCACCGTGACCGGGAGAGTACGTTTAGGAGGGGCCCCCGCGCGCCGGAACCGGGGCCGAGGGAGGAAGACGATGGTCAGACTTGCAGTGATCGCGCTGGCGTTGGTGGCGTTCGCCGTTCCGGCGCTCGCGGCGGTGGCCGACGGGCTGGCCGCGCCGTACCTGCACATTCAGGTGGCGCTCGCCAACGACTCGACGGACGGGGTGGCCGAGGCGGCCCGGACGATCGCGGCCGAGGCGGCCGAGATGGGCGAGCTGGCCGCTGCGATCGGCGCGGCGGCCGAGGCGCTCGCGGAGGCGACGGATCTCTGGTCGGCGCGCGACGCGTTCGGCCCCCTGAGCGACGCTCTCATCGCGTACGGCAAGGAGGTCGGGTTCGGCGAGCTGCGGGTCGCCTACTGCCCGATGGTGGACAAGGAGTGGGTCCAGGCGACCAGCGAGATCCGCAATCCCTTCTACGGATCGATGATGCTGACCTGTGGAGAGTTCCGGTAGGAGGCCGGCGTGCGAACTGCGGGTGACGACGATCCGCGTCAGCCGAAGGGAGCGTCGGATGTTCTTGGGTTCCGCCGCGGGAGCATGGCCCCGCGGCGGTGTTCTTGTTGCGGGAGTCGGTTTCACGGAACGGACGGGCGTTGTCGATGGCAGCAGCGAAGACCATAGCGTTCATCAACTACAAGGGTGGCGTCGCCAAGACGACATCGACGTACCATATCGGCTGCTGGCTGGCTGGATTCAAGAACAAGAGGGTGCTGCTGATTGACATCGATCCCCAGACGAATCTGACTTTTCTCTGCGCCCCGATCGTGGAGTGGCAGAAGCGCAAGTCGAGCGTCGGCACTATTGCGACGATGTACAAGCGCTATGTGGAGAAGAAGCCAATCGATGCGAAAAAGTACACCTGGAAGACGCCGATCGTCGTCTTGGGCAAGCCGCATCTCCGCGTTGACTTGATCCCATGCGACATCGACTTGCTCGGCGAGGACGTCGGAGGCGGTCGTGTTGCCGGCACGTATCCCAGCATGGAAATGTTACGGGAGAACACCAATCAGTTCATGCGGGACAGGGAGTTCCTTTCGACCGTGGTTGATGAAGTGCGTGCCAACTACGACTACATATTGATCGACTGTCCTCCGAACTTGTACCTGATGACGCAGAATGCGCTCCTCGCGAGCGATCACTATGTCGTCACGGCCATACCCGATCACCTTTCTACGATCGGATTGAACATCCTAATAAACAAGGTAAGAGAGATTGGAAAGACCGTGAAGCACGCTGCTGCTCTTGCGGGCAGACGCGACGGAACCACCGCCGTGGCAGGCTTTGGGGCGGTTCTCTTTGTGAGGGTCCGAATCGGAGGATCGATGCTCACTGGCGCGCACGCTGCCATCATGACTGATGTCAGAAGGCAGGTCGGTCGTGAGAAATGCTTCGAGACCCACACGACCGAGTTGATCGGGTACACCGAGGCAGCGGAGAACAGCTGTCCGGTCTGGTTTCGAGGCACGGAGAACGCACGGCGCGCTACCCAAAAGAACGAGTACCCGAGGATCGTGGATGAGTTCTTGGAGAAGTTCTAGCGATGAACAGCAAGCGCGGTCTCACCAGCAGGAAGATGGACGGTTTTCTTGGCAAGCTGTCCGATCTGGTCGCGTCGCTGCCGTCTCCGGACGAGAAATCCCGGATCGACAACGACCTGAAGATGTTGATCAACTACTTGGAGGGGATCAGGAGGCAGCTTGAGTTGGTGCCTACCCGCAGCCAAATAGACGGTTCAGTGATCGACCGACTGCGAGAGCTCATGAAGGCGGTTGATAGCGATCCCGTGTTGTCGCGTGTCCTTGGGCTCTCGACCAACGGCCGGCGCGTCGGTCGAAAGGCCAGCGTTCTTGGTGACGACGTACGAATCCGTGCACGGCAGGTCGCGAAAGAGTTGGAGACTCTGCCCGGGGACCAGGTTCAGTACAGGCTGCTCGACGAATCGTACTCGGTCGCGCTACTGCGACAGATCGGCGGCGAGTTGGGGATACGCATTCCGTCCAGGGCGAGCCGGTCGTCGGTGATTGACACAATCGCTGGCAAGCTCGCCAACCGCAGGGGATACGACATTCTCCGGCACGGTGGAAATGCCTGAAAACGTACGACAGGCACTCGACGACGCCCTGCGCGAGCGGATTCTGATCCTCGACGGCGCCATGGGGACGATGATCCAGCGGCGCGGGCTCGCGGAGGCCGACTTCCGCGGGACGCGGTTCGCCGACCATCCGCAGGACCTGAAGGGCGACAACGACCTGCTGGCGCTGACCCGGCCGGACGTGATCGAGGCGATTGCCGACGAGTACCTCGCGGCCGGCGCCGACATCCTCGAGACCAACACGTTCAGCGGCACGTCGATCGCGCAGTCGGACTACCGCCTCGAGTCGATAGTCCACGAGCTGAACGTCGAGGCGGCCCGCATCGCCAAACGGGCCACCGCGCGCTGGACCGCCCGCACGCCGGATCGCCCGCGCTACGTCGCGGGCGCGATCGGGCCGACCAACCGGACGCTGTCCATATCGCCCGACGTCAACGACCAGACGTTCCGCGCCTCCACCTTCGACGCGCTGCGGGACGCCTACGCCGAGCAGGCCCGTGCGCTGATCGAGGGCGGCTGCGATCTGCTGTTGATCGAGACGATCTTCGACACGCTCAACGCCAAGGCCGCGATCTCCGCGGTCCAGCAGGTATTCGACGAGCACGGGACCGAGCTGCCCCTCATGCTCTCGGTCACCATCACCGACCGTAGCGGCCGCACGCTCTCGGGCCAGACCATCGACGCGTTCTGGGTCTCGGTCGCCCACGCCCGGCCCTTCTCGGTCGGCATCAACTGCGCGCTCGGGGCGCGCGACATGCGGCCGTACCTCGCCGAGCTGGCCCGCGTCGCCGATACCTGGATCAGTTGCTACCCGAACGCCGGCCTGCCGAACGCGTTCGGCGAGTACGACGAGCAGCCGGAGGAGACGGCCGGGCTGCTGCGCGAGTTCGCGACGAGCGGCTTCGTCAACCTCCTCGGCGGCTGCTGCGGCACCACCCCGGAGCACATCCGCGCCGTCGCCGAGGCCGTGGCGGACGTGCCGCCGCGCCCGCGCCCCGCGGGGGGTGCGCCGCGGCTGACGGAGCTCAGCGGGCTCGAACGGCTCACGGTCCGACCCGACGCCAACTTCCTGATGATCGGCGAGCGGACCAACGTGACCGGCTCGCGCCGCTTCGCGCGCCTGATCCGGAACGACGACTACGCCGCGGCGGCCGACGTCGCCCTCGATCAGGTGCGCGGCGGCGCCAACATCGTCGACGTCAACCTGGACGAGGGGATGCTCGACTCGGAGGCGTGCATGACGCGGCTCCTGAGTCTCATCGCCACCGAGCCGGAGATCGCCCGCGTGCCGATCATGATCGACAGCTCGAAGTGGTCGGTCCTCGAGGCGGGGTTGAAGTGCGTGCAGGGCAAGGGCATCGTCAACTCGATCAGCCTCAAGGAGGGCGAGGCCGCGTTCCTCGACCAGGCGCGTCTCATCCGGCGCTATGGCGCCGCGATGGTCGTGATGGCGTTCGACGAGACCGGCCAGGCCGACACCATCGATCGCAAGGTCGCGATCTGCGAGCGCGCCTACGGGCTGCTGACGGAGCGCGCCGGCGTGGCACCCGGGGACATCATCTTCGACCCGAACATCCTCGCGGTCGCCACCGGACTCGAGGAACACGCCGGCTACGCCATCAACTTCATCGAGGCGACCCGGATCATCAAGACCCGCTGTCCCGGCGCCAAGGTGAGCGGCGGCGTCAGCAACCTGTCGTTCTCGTTCCGGGGCAACGACGTCGTGCGCGAGGCGATGCACGCGGCCTTCCTCTACCACGCGGTCCGCGCCGGCATGGACATGGGGATCGTCAACGCCGGCCAGCTCGCGGTCTACGAGGACATCCCGGCCGACCTGCTGACTCACGTCGAGGACGTCATCTTCAACCGGCGCTCCGACGCGACCGAGCGGCTGGTGCGCTTCGCCGAGGGCGTGCAGGGGACCGCGCGGACGCGCGAGGTCGACCTGAGCTGGCGCGACGCGGGGGTCGGCGAGCGGCTGGCCCACGCCCTGGTGCACGGAATCGTCGACTTCATCGAGGCCGACGTGGAGGAGGCGCGGCGGCAGTCCGCGCGGCCGCTCGACGTCATCGAAGGCCCGCTGATGGACGGCATGAAGGTGGTCGGCGACCTGTTCGGCGCCGGCAAGATGTTCCTGCCCCAGGTAGTCAAGAGCGCCCGCGCCATGAAGAAGGCGGTGGTCTATCTGCAGCCCTACATGGAGGCGGATCAGCTCACCAGCTCGGCGCAGGGTCGGATCGTGCTGGCGACCGTCAAGGGCGACGTGCACGACATCGGCAAGAACATCGTCGGCGTCGTGCTGCGCTGCAACAGCTACGACGTGATCGACCTCGGTGTCATGGCGCCGTGCGACAGGATTCTCCAGACCGCGGTGGACGAGGGCGCGGATCTGGTCGGGTTGAGCGGACTGATCACGCCGTCCCTCGACGAAATGGTGTTCGTGGCCGCGGAGATGAAGCGTCGCAAGATGCGGACGCCGCTGCTCATCGGTGGAGCCACGACGTCGCGCCAGCACACGGCAGTCAGGATTGCCCCCGCGTTCGACGGGAGCACGGTCCACGTGGCCGACGCCTCCCGTGTGGTCGACGTGGTCTCCGGGCTGCTGAACCCGGAGCGTCGGCCCGCCTTCGACGCGGACAACCACGCCGACCAGGCGCGGCTGCGCGAGCAGTTCGCCCGGCGGGGGCAGCGGAAGCTGGCGACCTACGCGGAGGCGCGGGCCAATCCGTTCCGCACGGACTGGGATGCGGCCGACCTGCCGGTCCCGGCGTTCACCGGCCGCCGGGCGGTCGACGTCGCGCTGGACGAGCTGACGCCCTACGTCGACTGGACGTTCTTCTTCGCGGCGTGGGAGCTCAAGGGCCGCTTCCCGGCGATTCTCGACGATCCGGCGCAGGGCGCGGCGGCGCGGGAGCTGTACGACCACGCGCAGGCGCTGCTGGCGGAAATCGTGGCGATGCGCGGCCTGACCGCGCGCGGGGTCTACGGCTACTGGCCGGCGACCGCCGACGGGGACGACGTGGTCCTGCACGATCCGGCGGCGTCCGCGGGGGGCGGGGGCCCGGAGGTCGTGCGTTTCCACATGCTCCGCCAGCAGGAGGCGTTCGGTGACCGCCCGCAGCGGTCGCTGGCCGACTTCATAGCGCCTCATGAGTCGGGGCGGACCGACCACGTCGGAGCGTTCGCCGTCACCGCCGGGATCGGCGCCGAGGACCTCGCGCAGCGGTACGAGCAGGACCACGACGACTACCACGCCATCATGGTCAAGGCGCTGGCCGACCGGCTGGCAGAGGCGTTCGCGGAGATGCTGCACGCGCGCGTGCGCCGGGAGTGGGGCTACGAGTCCGGCGAGTCACACTCCAACCAGGATCTCATCGCGGAGCGCTACCGCGGGATCCGTCCCGCGTTCGGCTATCCCGCCTGTCCGGATCACAGCGAGAAGTTCAAGCTGTTCGATTTGCTCGACGCGCGCGCGGCCGGTCTCGACCTGACCGAGAGCGCCGCGATGACCCCGGCGGCCAGCGTCAGCGGCCTCTACTTCGCGCATCCGGAATCGCGGTACTTCACCGTCGGCCGGATCGGCGCCGATCAGGTGGCGGCGTACGCCGCGCGCAAGGGCCTGCCGGTCGACGAGGTCGAGCGCTGGCTGGCCGCCAATCTCGCCTACGATCCGGCCGGCGTCCGCGCCGCGGTTGCCCCGGGCTGACTCGTCGTCATGAACTCGGCGAGAGCTGTCCGGTTGGGTGAACTGCGCGAACTTCCAACGATGAAGTGCGACGCAGCCGTCACGCTGGGGCGTGTTGCTTCAAGTAGAGCGTGTGCGACTTCCGGCCCGTACTCTCGACTTCCTCGGTTTCCATGACGCAGTAGAACTTGTAGCGTTCACCGACAACCAGCCGGTCGAGGTCAGGTCCGCCTTCCCGAATCAAGCCCGAAACGGTGCCTTTTCTCGTGAGGAGCCCCCATGCGCCCGTCTTCCGATTGAATTTCTCGAATTCTCCGACGTATGTAACCACTTCATTGTAGCGATTTGAACTGGCGGAAAGTGCTTCCACAAGCGGGCGAGCTTCAGACTCCAGTATTTCACGACAAGTGGGCGCCGTGGATGTGGGTTCCGCCCAGGAATAACGAAATCCCGTCTTGCGTTGTACCAGGAACCGCAGGAATTTGAGGTAGGCACTTGCCAGATGTCCGCGATGTTCCCTGAGAGTGACCAGGGTATCGTGCGGGCTGGACGCGTGCTCGAAGACCAGGTCCATCCGCTGCAGAGCACACGCTAGTGTCCTGAATCTAAAGTTATTGATCAGTGATAGGCGGTCTGCTACCGTCGTCCTCGTCACGGAGGGCAGACGTTGGCCAATCACCACACACGTGCGATTCCCAAGCTCAGGACCATGCAGCGGGAGGAACTCGAACGCTGGGTGCGCCGCCCGAAGACCGCCCAGGCGCTGGCCCTGCGCGCCCGAATCGTGCTGGCCAGCGCCGCGGGGAAGAGCGACCTGGCGGTGGCCGCCGAGTTGGGCACGACGCGGGTGACCGTCGGAAAGTGGCGCCGCCGGTTTCTCCAATCCGGTTGTGACGGCTTGCTGGATGAAGCCCGCCCCGGCACGCCGCGTACGGTGTCGGACGCGGATGTGGAGCGCGTCGTGACCACCACCCTGGAATCGATGCCCCGCGACGCCACACACTGGAGTACACGCTCGATGGCCCGCGTGTGCGGGCTGAGTGCGGCGACGGTCGGCCGCATCTGGCGGGCGTTCGCCCTGCAACCCCACCGCTGCGAGACCTTCAAGTTGTCGAAGGACCCGCTGTTCATCGAGAAAGTGCGCGATATCGTCGGCCTGTACCTGCATCCGCCCGAGCGGGCGGTGGTCTTGTGCGTCGACGAGAAGTCGCAGATGCAGGCCCTGGACCGTACCCAACCGGTGCTGCCGATGCGCCCGGGCCTGCCGGAACGGCGCACGCACGACTACCGGCGGCACGGGACCACGTCGCTGTTCGCCGCCCTGAACGTGGCGACTGGCAAAGTGCTCGCGCAATGCCACCGCCGGCATCGCGCGGTCGAGTTCATCAAGTTTCTGCGCGCCATCGACAAGGCGGTGCCCGCCGACCAGGACATCCATGTCGTTCTGGACAACTATGGGACCCACAAGACGGCGATGATCCACCAGTGGCTCGCGCGGCATCCCCGCTTTCACCTGCACTTCACCCCCACGAGTGCGTCGTGGCTCAACCTGGTCGAGCGCTGGTTCGCCCTGCTCACCGAGAAGCAGATCCGCCGGGGCACCCACCGCAGCACGGCGGAGTTGGAGCAGGCGATCATCGACTACCTCGCCATCTACAATGAGGATCCGAAGCCGTTTGTGTGGACCAAGACGGCCGATCAGATCCTGGAAACGCTCCAGTCTTACTGTGCAAGAATTTCCGATTCAGGACACTAGCGCGCCGGTGCCGGGCGCGCCCGGACCGCCGGCCACTTCCAATACGACCCGAAACGACCCGGTTGCAGCCGGAATCACTACGTTCATCAAGTGTTCGTCGGCGCCCTTCATCTCTGTTCGAAGGTGATGGCGATCCCCTTTCGAAGCGGCTCTCCAGGCGTGTCTGGCAATGGTCTGGAACTGAGTCAGCAACATGGCGTACGTGTCCAGCCGGATACCGTGTCCACAGACGGATTCCGGTGGCGCGACGGAAATTTCGAGAATAAGGTTGTTTCTTTTCCGTGCTTCTTTCAAAGTAAGTTCTTCTGCCTGGTGGTGGGGCAGAAAGAAGCCGTCGTCTGGCAGGAGTCCGCTCTCCGAAAGCGGGGTTTGCTGGAGTTCGATAGCCAAAGGCTGTTCGAGGTTCGTGGCGGTTGCCAGATGCCACTCCTCGCTTCCCGCCTCCACCATCAAGGACTTCAAATCGAGCGCGCCGGCGCGGAATTGCCTGATCCGGTCGGGGGCGACGCCTACGGCCAGACAACGGTCCCGGTCGTCGCCCACGTTCACCATCACTACCAGGTAGTGTCCACCGATGGCATCCAGGGCCTCGAGTATCTGTGGACCGTCGTGGTAAAACAGCGTATCCGTGCAGCGAATGGTCTTCATGCCGTGTCCACTTCACATCGGGCCTGTATGTCGTAACCGGCAAGTGGCCACCACGTATGATGAGAAGCTCGTCCCGTCTTCTGGATGCAGCCGGCGCCTGCGTCCAGCCGCAATCGGCAAATCAGGCGCCCCGCGCAGTGAGGGGAGCTTCAAGGCGTTCTCGGAATCGCCACGGTTGGCATGCACGGACAATCCACGAGCCTGGCATTCCGTTACCCCAGGGAAAACGCGCTCTGGCCGTTCTGCGCGTTGGGATCTGAAATCTCGATTTGTGGGTGGATTCGTTCGCACCAGGCGGAAAACGTCGCGCGGCCGGGAGATTTCTTCGGCCGCATCGGGAGGGCATCCGACTGGTAGCGGTTCCCGGTAGTGCATCGTGTCAACAGTTGCCGCGCTAACGCTTGGCAGAGTCCTCCCATACGGTTTCGGCCACGCCCGACGATCCGCATAGTCGCCTTCATTTCGGGCCTACCCCTGTTGTCGGTCGCTCAGCAGGCGACCGGCGTCAATGGACAGTATACCCTCACGATTGTGGCCGGCTGTACGATGCGTACGGCGCGCCGCCGCGGTCCGCGCAGCGTCTGCGCGTTCGCTAACTAACTACAACTAACAACACCAACACCCGGGAGCGTGCGCGGCCGCCTCGCGGGGCGGATGGTACTCTGTTGGACATGCACGACCTCGGCGTCCTTCTCGACTTGGCGATCATCGCCGGGCTCGCGCTGCCGGTCGTGGCGCTGGCGCATCGCCTGCGCCTGCCCCCGCTCGTCGGCTTCCTCGCCGTGGGAATCTTCATCGGGCCGTCCGGGGTGGGGCTGATTCCCGACCCGGAGGCGGTGGCCGCGCTGTCCGAGATCGGCGTCGTGCTGCTGCTGTTCGAGATCGGTCTGGAGCTGTCGCTCTCCGACGTGCTGCGCTGGGGGCGCTCGGTGGTCGTGGCCGGCGGGGCGCAGATGGCCGGCATGCTGGCGCTGGCGATCGCCGCCGGTACCGCTCTGGACATGCCGATGGGCAGGGCGCTGTTCTACGGCGCCCTGATCGCGATGTCGTCGACCGCGGCGGTCACGAAGCTGTACGCGGACCGCGGCGAGCTCGACACGCCGCACGGGCGGGAGGCGGTGTCGGTCCTGCTGTTTCAGGACCTCTGCATCGTTCTCCTGATGGCGCTGCTGCCGCTGCTGGCGGCGACCGGCGCGGGGCCCGACATGGCCGCGTTCTGGACCCGGATGCTGGGCAGCGTCGGTGCGATGGCGGCGCTTGTCATCGGCGGGCGGGTCGCGGTGCGCTGGACGCTCGACCGGGTGGCAGCCGAGCGCAACCGGGATCTCTTCACGCTCTGCGTCGGGTTCTTCGCCATCGGCACCGCGCTCGTCAGCGCCGCGTTCGGTTTCTCGCTGGCCATCGGGGCGTTTCTCGCGGGGCTGATCATCTCGGAGTCGGAGTACGGCCAGCAGGCGCTCTCCGACGTCATTCCGTTCCGCGTGCTGTTCAGCGGCGTCTTCTTCACGTCGATCGGCATGCTGCTCGACCTGTCGCTGCTGGTGCAACGGCCGTTGGTGGTCATCGGCGCGACCCTGCTGATCGTGGCGGTCAAGACCTCGATCGCGACCGGAGCCATCGTACTCCGGGGCCGGCGGCTGGAAACGGCGCTCCGGAGCGGCCTGGGTCTGGCGCAGGTCGGCGAGTTCTCGTTCGTGCTGGCCGCGGCCGGGCTCCCGCTGGGCCTGTTCGCCGGCGATGACTACCAGACGTTCCTGTCGGTGGCCGCCCTCTCGCTCATGGCGACGCCGTTTCTCATCGGGTCGGCCCGCGCCGTGGCCGAGTCTGTCGCGACGCGGACCGCAGGCCCCGACAGTCGCGCGACCGGCGGCGGCGCGGACCGGGACGGCGACCAGATGGCCGCCGGTTACCGCGACCACGCCGTCGTCATCGGCTACGGTCTGGCGGGACGCTATCTCGCGCGCATGCTGCGGGCGGCGGGGATTCGTTGCGCGGTCATCGATCAGAGCCTCGAGCTCGTGCGTCAGGCGCGCGCCGACGGGCTGCCGGCCGTCTACGGCGACGGCACCCGGCACGCGCTGCTGGAGCGCGTCGCGGGCGCGCACGCCCGGATCATCGTCTTCGCCATCCCGTCGTCCATGGAGGAGCGGCGCGGCGTGGCTGCGGCCCGCGGGCTCGCACCTGCCGCTCGCATCGTCGTCCGCACCCGCTACGTGCGCGCCATAGACGACCTCAAGCGGTTGGGCGCCGACGCGGTGGTCGTAGAGGAGTTCGAGGCGTCGCTGGAGTTGTTCAAGCGCGCGCTCGAGGGCTACGAGATTCCGGCCGGCCGGATCGCGCACGAGCTGGATACGGTACGCAGCGAGCACTACGGGCTCCTGCGCGGGACCGCCGCCCCCGACCTGACGCTGGACGCACTCCAGCACCTCGGCATCCACGACGCGCTGGAGCTGGTCGAGGTCGAGAGCGGCTCGCCGGCGATCGGCGAGAACGCCAGGACCCTCGATCTGCGGCGGCGGACCGGCGCGATCCAGGTGGCGGTGGTGCGGGACGGGGCGCCGATCTACCGTCGTGACGAAGCGTTCCGCTACGCGCCCGGCGACACCGCGGTCCTTGTCGGCGACCGGGAGTCGTTGGGCACGGCGGCTGCCCTGTTCCGCGCCGTCCCTCCGTGATCCTGGTCGTTGCCTTCACCCAAGGCGCAGAGTGCAATCGATGATTGCATTGCTATCAATGACCGGCGCCGGTTGCGTTTCGCTCCTCCTTCATCGCCTCCCATTCGTCGAGCGACCGCGGCCAGTCGCTCTTCAGCAAGCGCGACATGGCGCGGTCGGCGAGCAGCTTCCCGCCGGTCTGGCAGGGGGGGCAGTAGTTCGACTCGTTGCTGGCGTAGACGATGCGCTGGACGAGCGAGCCGCAGGTGGGACACGGCATGCCATACCGGCCGTGGACGGCCATTTGGGGATGGAATGCCGTCACCTGTTCCGGGAACCGGTCGCCGGTCTCGCGCCGCAGCCGCGCGGTCCAGGCGCGCAGCGTCGACTGCGTCTCCTGGTGCAGCCGGGCGATCTCCGACGCGGTCAGGCGCCCCGTCAGCTTCAGCGGCGACAGGCTTGCCGCGTGCAGAATCTCGTCGGAGTAGGCGTTGCCGATGCCCGAGAAAAGGCGCGGATCGGTGAGGCTCCGCTTGAGCGTGTGATTCTCGCGGAGGAGCGCGTCACGGAAGGCGGTCAGGTCGGCGGCGAGGACGTCGATGCCGCCGCGGTCGTGCGCCCGCAGGCCGTCGCGGCCGGCGACCAGGTGCAACGCTGCGCGCTTGATCGAGCCGGCTTCGGTCAACAACAGCGTTCCGTTGGCGAAGTCGAACGCCGCGAGGCCGAGCTTCCGCGGGATTCGGGTCCCGAGGTCGCGCCACCGCAGGCGGCCGGCGACCATCAGGTGCAGGACAAGGAAGAGGTCCTCGGACAGCCCGATGACGACTCGCTTGCCGAGCCTTTCCACGCTGTGGACCGTCCGGCCTTCCGCGCTGTCGAGCGGCGGGGCGACCGAGCGGAGCACGAACGGTCGCAGCAGCCGGATGCGCTCGATCCGCTCTCCGATGACCCGCTCGGCCAGGCACGCGACGTAGACATCGACGTCCGGCAGCTCCGGCATACGCGCAGTATGACCAGCATCGCGTTATGACAAGTGACTGTCAGCCGAGCGCCGTTGCCCCTGGCGTGGCGGGCGTCGGCGCCGCCGCGAGCTTGACATAGTACGCATGGTCTCTACGGGTTCCCGGTGTCAGGGGGCCAAGGAGGAGACCATGCTTGAAACTCTCTCCGTTCGCCCACGCATCTGCGACCAGATCCGGTCCGGGCCGTTGGGTGGCTGGGTCGACGACTTCGTCGACGTACTCATGACGCGCGGGTACGCGACGAGCACCGTGCGCCGGTACGTGCGAGCCGCCGCGATCTTCGGTGTCTGGCTGGACCAGCAGCGCGTTGCGGCGACGGATGTTGACGAGACGCTGGTCACTCGGTTCGTGACCGGGCTGTCACGGCGACCGTCTTCGACGCGCCTGAGCGGCGTGCTCCCGGATGTGGCATACGGCGTCCGTCTGCTGGCCGCGCATCTGTGGACCCGAGGGGTAGCGGCGCGCCCTGTCCCGGTCGCCGCGCCATGCGAGTCCGAGCAGTGGCTGCAACGCTTCGACGATCACCTCGTGCAAGCGCATGGCCTGGTCGTCGGGACCCGGCGGATGTACCGGCGCTACGCCGTAGCCTTTCTTGCCGAGTGCGCGGGGACGCCGACGCCCGACTGGTCCCGCCTCACCGTGCCGACGATCGCGGCGTTCGTGCAGGTCCGGGCAAGCGGGCTTTGTCAGTCGTCCTGCCGCAACCCGGCCACGGCCACCCGTGCGTTTCTTCGCTTCCTGACCGCCCACGGCGTGGTTCCCGCCGGCATCGAGGGCGCCGTGCCGACCATCCGCGAATGGAAGCACGCCAGACTGCCCCGCGCCCTCGCCGATGCCGAGGTGCAGCGGGTGCTGGCCGCAGTGGACGAGACGCGCCCCAACGGTCGTCGTGACCGCGCCATTCTGCTGCTGCTGAGCCGGCTTGGACTCCGGGCAGCAGAGGCCGCAGCCCTCACGGTGAAGGACGTCGACTGGCACAACGGGATTGTCCGTGTGGCCGGCAAAGGAGGAAAGGAGCGACGACTCCCGTTGCCGGCCGACGTCGGGGCGGCCCTGGTCGCCACGTTGCGCTCGCGGCCCCCGGCGAGTCCGCCGGACCTGATCTTCGTAACCGCGCTGCCACCGTATCGGCAGCTCGGCGGGTCGGGCGTCACGGCCATCGCCACACGGGCGCTGCGTCGCGCCGGCGTCATCGTCCCGCGGCCCGGCGCCCACCTGTTCCGACACGCCTTTGCGTCCCGGATGGTCCGCCGCGACGTGCCGATGAAGACCGTCGCGGACCTGCTTGGCCATGCCCGCCTGGAGACCACCACCATCTACGCCAAGCTGGACCGCGAGACCCTGGCGACGATCGCCCTGCCGTGGCCCGGAGGTGCACGATGACCGGCGAGGCTTGGCGCCAGTACTTGCAGACCTACGTCGCGTTGCGCCGCGCCATCGGCTTCACCATGCAACGGGAAGTACGCCTCCTGCAGGACTTCGTCGAGCATCTCGAACGGCGCGGCCACGACGCCCCGGTTGCGCAGGCCGCCGTCGAGTGGGCCTCGGCGAGCACCGAAAGCCAGCACGCGGGGCGGTTGAGCATCGTGCGCGGGTTTCTCACGATGGTCCGCGCCGCCGAGCCCGACGTCGACGTGCCCGGCGCCGGGCTGGTTCGCACGTACAAACGTCCCATCCCGCGCATCCTCGCGCCCGACGAGATCGTTGCTCTGATGGACGCTGCCCGCTCCCTCGGACCACCCAATGCGCTTCGTCCGCACACCGTCGCCACCGTGATCGGCCTGTTGGCCAGCTGCGGCCTCCGCGCCGGCGAGGCGATTCGCCTCGACATCGATCACGTCGATCTCGTCGGTACTCCGCCGTGCCTCCAGATTCAGCGCACCAAGTTCCGGAAGTCGCGCCTCGTGCCGCTCCATCCCACGACCGCCGCCGCGCTGCGGGCCTACACCGAGCAACGCCGGGTTCTCGGCTACGACGGCTTGTGTGGCGCCTTCTTCGTCTCCGAACGCGGCGCCAGACTCCACTACCACGCCCTCGCCCGGACCTTCGTGCAGTTGGCCCGCCAGCTCGGCCTGCGCGGGCCGGCCGGCACCCCGGGCGTCAGCCTGCACAAGCTGCGCCACAGCTTCGCCGTGGGCAGGCTCGCCGCCTGGGCGCAGCAAGGAGTCGTAGTCCGCGATCGGCTCCCCGCGCTCGCCGTCTACCTCGGCCACGTCAGCCCGCAAAACACCTACTGGTATCTGACGGCCACACCGCCGGTGCTCGAACCGGCCGCCGCGCGGTTCGAGGCGTTCGTCGCCGGGGAGGGAACGCCATGACTGCCCGTGCCCCGCTCGGCCCATTGCTTCGTGCGTTCTTCGCCGACCATCTCCTGCAGCAGAAGGCCGTCAGCCCACAGACCATCCACGCCTACCGCGACGCCTTTCGCCGGCTGCTGACGTTTCTGGACCAGCACCGTCAGCGCAAGCCCGAGGTGCTCACACTCGACGACCTCGACGCTCCCGTCATCCTCGCGTTTCTCGACCACCTCGAAGAAGACCGCGCCAACAGCATTGCGTCGCGCAATGCGCGTCTGGGCGCCGTCCGTTCCTTCGTCCGGTTCGCAGCGCTACGTACGCCTGAGTGCGTCGACCTGGCGTCTCGCGTCCTGGCCATTCCCCGTAAACGCACGCCGCGACGACAGGTCGCCTACCTGACGCGTACGGAAATGGACGCCATCCTGACAGGCTGTGACCGTTCGACCCACGGCGGACGGCGGGACCACGTCCTCCTGCTGACGCTGTACAACACCGGGGCGCGGGTCTCCGAACTCATTGCGGTGCGGCGCTCCCACGTACGCTTCGGCCCCACCGCGGTCGTCCAGCTCTTCGGAAAGGGCCGCAAGGAGCGAACGGTTCCCCTGTGGACCAGGACCAGCCGCTGCCTGCGCCAGTGGTTCGACGAAGAGCGCGAAGCCGCGCCCGACTATGCGTTCCGCAACGCGCGGGGCGACCGCCTGACGAGGCAGGGCGTCACCCATCTGCTCGATCAGGCCTGCCGGCGAGCTCGCGAGCGATGTCCGAGCCTGGACGCCAAGCGCGTGTCGCCGCATGTCGTCCGCCACACTACCGCGATGCACCTGCTCCAGGCCGGCGTCGACATGGCGACCATCGCGCTGTGGCTCGGCCACGAGCGACTCGAAACCACCCATCAATACGTCGAGGCGGACCTGCAACTCAAGGAAGACGCTCTGCGAAAACTCGAGCCGCTCGGCCAAAGAACGCAGCGGTTCAAGGCCGACTCCTCGCTGTTGGCCTTCCTGGCGAGCCTCTGATTATGACAAGCAGACGACCTGCTGGACCCCGACCGCCACCGTCTCGCCGACGGTCACTTGTCATAACGCGATGCTGGTCATACTGCAGAGCATTTTTCAGTTGGCGGCGCGGCAGCAAACGTCCGGCAGTGGCAAGGCGTGTCACCGCGCCGGTGACCGAAAAATGGGATTGGACTGAACCGCTACCCCGCCGCTCGGCTATGGGCGTTGCATTGTCGGCGGACGGAGCGCCCGGGCGTCCCACGGGGCGTTGCATGGAGGTTGCCGGCCGACGGCGGTCGGCGAGGATGACCGGGAAGGCCGTTCCGCAGCCGTCGGGAGGGGTCGGAGACGCAACTCTACCGGCCCGGGGCCTCCCGGGAACTGCGAAGGGTGCCTGGCGGGCGTCGATGGGCTTGTCACGACGAATCCAGGATGACCGGACACCACCCCCAGGCGCCGGCGAGGTCAACGGCCTGCATGTTCCCGTCGTGGCACCGGGGACACCGGCGCAACGAGCGACCGGTCAACGCCTCATAGCGATCCCGATAGTCAGTGGCGACCGGGCCGGCCTCCGCTGCCGGTGGTGGCGTGCATAGCAAGCGGCGGCACTCGGTGAGCTTCTGCTGGCGGTTGCGATTGGCGAGGAAGCCGTAGTGCCGAATGCGGTGGAAGCCGGGCGGGAGCACGTGGAGCAGCATGCGCCGGATGAACTCGGTCGCCGTCAGCGTCATGGTCTTCTTGCGCGACGCGCCAGCCCGGCGGTAGTCGGTGTAGCGGAAGCGCACGGAGTCGTCGTGGAGGCTGCACAGGCGCTGGTTGCTGATGGCGATCCGGTGGGTGTACCGGCCGAGGTAGTCGAGGACCTGTTCGGGGCCGGCGAAGGGTCGCTTCGCATAGACCACCCATTCGGTCTCGCGGGCCGGCCGAAGGTGCTCGGCGAAGCACCGGGGGTCGGAGAGGGGCTGTAGCGCCCCGGCGAAGCGCAGCTGTTCGGACTCGAAGGCGTCCTCCAGCGCCGCGAGAAGAACCCGACGGAAGTAGCGCGAGAGCACCCGGACCGGCAGGAAGAATCCGGGTCGGCAGGCAACCCAGCCACTGCCGTCTCTCGCGAGCCCCCCACCCGGGATGACGCAGTGCAGATGGGGATGATGGACGAGCGTCTGGCCCCAGGTGTGCAGGACGGCGAAGAAGCCGATCTCGGCGCCGAGGTGGCGGGGGTCGGCCGCTATGGTGCGGAGCGTCTCGGCGACGGCCCGGAAGAGGAGACCGTAGACGACGGCCTTGTTCTGGGTGGCGACCTCGGCGATCGCCGGGGGCACGGTGAAGACGACGTGGAAGTACTCGGTGGGCAGCAGGTCCGCCCGGCGCCGTTCGAGCCACGTTGCGCGGGCCAGCGACTGACAGGTCGGACAGTGGCGGTTGCGACAGGAGTTGTACCAGACGCGCCGATGGCCGCAGTGGTCACACTGCTCGACGTGGCCGCCGAGGGCGGCGGTGCGGCATTGCTCGATGGCCGTCATCACGCGGCTGTGCGCCGTCGAGAGGGCGGCTCCGACTTCGGCCCGGAAGGTATCGCCGTAGCGGCGGAACACCTCCGCCACGGTAAGCGCGGCGCGCGGCACGACCGTAGCTCAGTCGACGACCTGGGTGCGTTCTGGGACGGGCCGTGGGAGCAGATCCAGCGGACTCGCGGTCGAGCAGACCGTGGTGGTCGCGATCCGCAGGTACTGCGCCGTGGTCGCCAGACTCCGATGCCCGAGCAGGAGCTGGATGGTGCGCAGGTCGGTGCCGGCCTCGAGCAGATGGACGGCAAACGCATGGCGGAGCGAATGTGGCGAAACCGCTTTGGCGAGGCGCGCGCGGCGGGCGGCGATCTGGCATGCACGCTGGACCGCTGCCCGCGTGATCGGCGTCTCGGGACGCTCGCCGGGAAAGAGCCAGTGGCGGGGCCGTTCGACTTTCCACCAGGTGCGCAGGACCGCCAGCAGCTTCGGCGAGAGCATCACGTAGCGGTCCTTCTGTCCCTTGCCCTTCGCGATGCGCAGCACCATGCGTGCGCTGTCGATGGCGGACACGGTGAGGTGAACGGCCTCGGAGATGCGCAGACCGGCGGCGTAGCACGTGGTCAGGATGGCGTGATGCTTCGCGGCTTTCACCCCGTCGAGAAACTGGACCACTTCTTCCGGGCTGAGCACGACCGGTAGGGACCGCGGCTTCTTCGGCGCGGGGATCATGTCGTCGAAGACCCACCGCTTCTGGAGCGTGACCCGATAGAGGAAGCGAAGCGCCGACACGGCGACGACCAGCGAGCTCGGGGCGAGACGACGTTCGTTGGTCAGGTAGACCTGGTAGGCGCGAATCTGCTCCGGACCGAGACGAGCCGGGGAACGGTCGAAGTAACGAGCGAACCGTGCGACGGTCTCGACGTACGTCCGTTGGGTGCACTCCGACAGCCGCCGCACCTGCATGTCTTCGAGCATGCGTTGACGAAGGGAAGCCATGAGACGCTCCTCTGTGGAGGGCCTGGGGGATTCCAGGCACTCGCAGACCAGCGTATGGCGAAGCTCACGACGGGCTGTGGGGGCTCGACGATCTGGCCGGACGTCTCAGTGTCGGCGGGTCGATCCGCCGTCTACCGCGGAGCGGTTTAGTCCACTGATCAGTATGACCAGCTGGTCATACTGATCAGTGTATGATGCTCGCGCAATTGGCATGGAGTATCAGATCCGGCAGTACGGGCTGCAGCAGGGCGCGCTGGAAATCGAGTACATCGAGGAATACTTCGGCGAGTTCCCGCGCAAGAAGACGGCCAGGGAGGTGATGGGCCGACTGGGCGAACGCGACCATCAGATCCTGATGGCGGAGGCGCCGCTGCCCGACGATCCGTCGACCGTGGTCCCGGTCGCCTACAAGGTCTCGCACGAGCTGCGGAGGCACGAGACCGAGCCGAAACTGGCCGACCTGGTCGAGCGGCTCCGGCCGTCGATCGAGTTCCTGGATCGGAAGGTGCTCTATAGCTGGATCGGCGGCACGCGTCGCGACTGGCGCGGCAGGGGCTTCTTCCGCGCCCTGACCGAGGAGCAGGAGGCGTGGGCCCACGACAATGGGTTCAGCGAGATCGTCGTCAAGACGAAGAACTGCTTCTACGACATGCGAGGGACCCTCGACCACCTCGAGTTCAACGTGATCAAGTTCGAGCCGGATACCGAGGACCACCGCGAGTCGAAGGTCTATCTGAGCAAGCAGATCGGCCTCGAGGTGCTCGACCGGCATCGCAGCCGGCGGCAGGTGGTCCGGTCCGCGTAGCGGTGCCGACCAATCCCATTCGAATCACCGCGGTCGACGACCCCCGCCTGGACGACTTCCGCGTCGTCTCCGACCCGGCGCTGATGCGCGACCGCGGGCTCTTCGTCGCGGAGGGGCGGCTGGCGGTGGAGCGCCTCCTGGCGTCCCGTTTCCGCACCCGGGCGCTGTTGGTGATCGCCGGCGCAGTGGAGGGGCTGGAACCGGCCTTGGCCGCCGGCAGGAGCGAACGCGAGTTCGACGTCTACGTCGCCGACTCCGCGCAGTTGCGGCTCGTCACCGGCTTCCGGTTCCACCGCGGCTGCCTGGCGCTGGGGGAGCGCCCCGCGCTCGGGGAGGATGATCCCCGACTGCCGCCGGTTGCGCCGGGACGCCCGCTCGTGGTGCTCGAGGGCGTATCGGATCCGGACAACGTCGGGTCGATCTTCCGCAATGCCGCGGCGTTCGGCGCGGCCGGGATAGTGCTGTCGCCGACCTGCGCGGACCCGCTCTACCGCAAGGCGATCCGCACGTCGATGGGGACGACCCTGCAGCTTCCGTTTCGGGTGGTCCGGGCGGGCGAGTGGCCGGGCATCCTCGAGCGGATCCGGGAAGCGGGAGCCCGCGTCGTCGCCCTCACCCCGCTGCAACCCGCGACCGAGATCGAGGCGTTCGTGCGCCGCGGTTGCGAAGCGGGGGTCGCTCTGCTGTTCGGCAACGAAGGAGACGGCGTGAGCCGAACGGCGCTCGACCGGTGTGATGAGCGGGTCAGGATCGACATCGCCCCGGCCGTGGACTCGTTGAACGTGGCGCACGCGGCCGCTATCGTTCTGCAGCGGATCCGCGCCGTCACTCGGCCATGAGCCGCACCTCGCGATGGCGAAAGCAGCCGATCAGGTGGTCGTTGACCATGCCGGTGGCCTGCATGTGGGCGTAGCAGATCGTCGGGCCGACGAACGTGAATCCCCTCTTGCGGAGGTCCTTGCTCAGCGCGTTCGAAACAGGCGTCTGCGCCGGGACCTCCTCGTGCGTCGTCCAGGCGTTCCGCATCGGCCGGCCGTCGACGAACCGCCAGACGTACTCGTCGAAGCTGCCGAACTGCTCCTGCACGTCGAGGAACGCGCGGGCATTGTTGATGGCCGAGGCGATCTTCAGACGGTTCCGGATGATCCCGGCGTCGGCCAGCAGGCGCTCCACGTCACGCGGCCCGTAGCGCGCCACCGCCCGCGGGTCGAACCGGTCGAAGGCGCTGCGATACCCCTCCCGCCGGCGGAGGATCGTCAGCCAGCTCAGTCCCGCCTGCGCGCCTTCCAGCACCAGCATCTCGAAGAGGCGCCGGTCGTCGTGCAGCGGCACTCCCCATTCCTCGTCGTGGTACGGGCGGTACAGCGGGTCGGACCCGGCCCACGGGCAGCGGGTCGGCGATTGCGGGATCATGGAGCGGCCGGCGTCTCGCCGCGGGCGAACTGGTCTCGGGCCTCCTCGACCGCCCGGTGAAACACGAAGAGCGCGTCCGCGTTCTCCTGGCCGTCGGTGAAGTTGTAGGTCCGTCCGCCGCGGACCTTGAGCCGGAGATTGTGCGCCACGTAGTCGACCGCGAACTCTTCGAGTCCGTCGAGCCCGACCTCGAACGCGTCGTCGTCGCCGGTCCGATAGGCGATCCCGCGCGTCGTGGCCACCAGGTGCCCCTCGCACTCGCCGAAGCGGTGCTTGTGGACGACGGCTACGCGCTGGTCCAGGCGCACCTGCCGGAAACGCACGTCGACGCTCGTCAGGTCGCCGTCGATCTCCACGTCTTCGGCATGGCCCTCGTAGCCCGGGGCCGAGACGTTGATGCGGCGGCGTCCGGGCTCGACCTCGTACGACTCGAACGGCGTCGTCCCGGCGTAGCGGCGGTCGATGAAGACCTCCGCGCCCTCGACGTCGCTGGTCACCCGCAGCACGATCGCGGGCGGCGGGGCCGCGGCCGGCTCGGGTTCGGGTTCCGGCTCGGGTTCGGGTTCCGGCTCCGGCTCGGGTTCCGGCTCCGGCTCGGGGGCAAGCGCTGCGGCCGGTGCGCTCTCCGGTGCGGCCGGGGCTGCGGGTGCGGGACGCGCCGGCCGCGGCGTCTCCACCGCCGCCCGGCGCTCACCTGCGTCGGACGGCGCCTGGAACCGCGATAGGTACAGGTAGTAGCCCGCGCCGGCGGCCAGGCCGAGTACGATCAGGACGTACAGCCATCCCCGGCGCGAGCCGGGCGGTGGCTCGGGTTCGTTCAGCAGAGGCATCCGATCATGCTATTGGATCGGTGCGAGACGTGCAGGCGAGGTGTGCAGATGAAATCTGGTGCAGTGCTCACACTGCTGGTCTGGCTGGCGGCGGCGGTTCCGGCGCTGGCCGCGCAGGCCGGCGAACCGTTCGTCACCCCGCTCACGCTCGAGGAGATGAGCGGCAAGCAGGCGGTTTTCGAGACCGATCTCGGTGCAATCGCCATCGATCTCCGCCCCGATCTTGCACCCAATCACGTCGGGCTGGTGATGCAGCTCGCCGGGGAGGGCCATTTCGACGGCTCGACGTTCCATCGCATGGTGCGCAACGGCATCGTCCAGGGCGGCGACCCGTTCACGAGCGATCCGGAGCGGGCCGCGGATTACGGCCGGGGCGGTCTCGGGCTGGTCGACGCCGAGCTCAGCGCTGCCCGGCACGTGCGGGGCACGGTCTCGGCGGTGGTCGTGCCCGGACAGCCGGGGAGCGGCGGATCGCAGTTCTTCATCTGCATCGTCGATCAGCCGGGGCTCGACGGCCAGCATTCCATCTGGGGCCAGGTCGCCGACGGCATGGACGTCGTCACGCGGATCTCCGAGACCCCGGTCGACGCCGAGGGGCGCGCCGCCGAGCGCGTCGTCGTGCACCGGGTGACGATTCGCGACAAGCCGCCGCCCGAGATTCCTCCGTTCACCACCGAGACCGACGCGGAGCTGGCCGCCTACCGGGCGGTGCTCGACACCACCCACGGCCGTATCGCGATCGACATGTATCCGGACCGCGCCCCGAACCACGTCCGCAACTTCCTCCGGCTCGTCGACGCCGGCGTCTACGACGGCATCGCGTTCCACCGGGTCGTACCCGGTTTCGTCATCCAGAGCGGCCACCTGCCGACCCGCCGCGCGCCGCTCACCGACCGCCAGCAGCGCTTCGTGCAGAACCTGCAGCCGGAGTTCAACGACACGCGGCACGTGCGCGGCATCGTCTCGATGGCGCGGCTCGACGACCCGGCGAGCGCGTCTACGTCGTTCTTCATCGTGACGGCCGCGGCTTCGGCGCTCGACGGCGTCTACAGCGTGTTCGGTGTCGTCGTGGAAGGACTGGACGTGGTGGCGCGGATCGAGGCGGTGGCGACGGAGGGAGAGACGCCGTTGGAGCGGGTGGAGGTCGTCGACGCGGAGGTGGTGCGCCGTAGCGGCGACAGCACGAAGGGACAGTGACGGAGGCAGGAGGCGCCGTCATGGCGAAGACGCGGCGGCGCGCGAAGGGCCCGAGCGCCTTTCCGTGTCGTGAGCAATCGACTGCGACCGCCCTCCAGAAGGCAATCGCGGCGGTCTGACGCGGACCCGACGATGGGACGCTACGGATCACCTGCAACCGACCAGGACATGGCCGCGGCTTCCGTCAATCCGTCCGGTTCATGATGCCTTCCGCAGCGGCCGCGGTCGCCAGTTTTCGCATCGAGGGTCGCGATCGTCGTGCCGCGGCGTTTCGCAGTCTCCAGGTACGCGGCGTCGTAGCTGCTGAGTGCGTGACGTCGCGCGAAGGCCAAGGTCCGCGCATCGTCCTGGTCGTCGTCGGTGACGAGCGGCAAGATGCGGAGGCGGTTCACGTGATGCTCCGTCGCATCCGCATCGATGCGCCCCCTCCGCTCGGCGACGATCAGGACGTTACGTATCTCGTCGACGCGGAGGTGGTGCGACGGTAGGTAGCGGAAAGGCATTCGTGGGCAGTCGATTCCTGTCTCCGGCGCCGCGAACCGGCCGTTCGATGAGGGGGCCTCGCGCCAGAGGTGGAAGCCGGCCCACAGTCAGCTCTAGGCGCCCAGCAGCTCCCGCGCGAGCCCTTCGTACAGGTCGACCGCCTGCACCAGCTCGTCGACCTTCACGTGCTCGTCCATCGTGTGGGCCACGTGGATGGAGCCGGGGCCGACCAGCAGCGGCTCGCCCCACGACGTGAGGAAAGGAATGTCGGTGGTGAACGAGAAGGGCGCGGTCTCGAACCCCGGCAAGGTCGTCAATTTGACCGGCGGGACGATCATGACGTCGTCGATCGACACCGTATCGGGCATCGACGCGTCGATGCGCTCGCGCACGCGCGCGGCCGGCTCGACGGTGCGGAAGTTGACGTCGGCCTCGGCGACCGGCGGCACCACGTTGGGGGCCACGCCGCCCGAGAGCACCCCGACGGTGTAGGTGGTCGCGCCGAGGACCGGATCGACCGGAAGATCGAGGTCCCGGAGGGTGACCAGGGCGTCGAGCAGCTTCTCGATGGCCGAGTCGCCGAGCTCCGGATACGCGGAGTGGACCGCGCGTCCGGTGGCCGACAGGCGGACCCGGTAGGCGCCCTTGGTGGCGGCGCCGAGGCGGTTGTCGGTCGGCTCGCCGTTGATCAGGTAACGGGAGCGGTTCGAGAGGCGATTGGCAGCGCGGGCGCCGTGGCTGCCGTTCTCCTCGCCCACGACGACGAGCAGTCCGACGCGGTTCTCGTCCGACTCGCGGAGCCGGTCGAGGGCCATGATCTGGGCGGCCAGGATTCCCTTCGCGTCGCAGGCGCCCCGGCCGTACAACGTGTCACCCTCGATCCGGCTGGGAAAGAAGGGGGGGACGCAGTCGATGTGCGTTGAATAGACGATCTCGGGTTCGGTCGCGCCGACGGTGGCGATGACGTTGATCCGGTCATCGACGACGGGCTGCTCCGTGACCTGATAGCCCCGCTCGCGCAGGCAGCGCGCAAGCCACGTCGTCACCGCGGCTTCGCCGCCGCTGGTGGACTCGATGTCGATGAGGTTGCGGGCCAGGTCGACGAGCGGGGTGGCTACCGGATCCATGCTTCGGAGCTCCGTTCGGTGTCCATGCGGTCGTCTCGGTGCTTGACGATGACTGTCGGGCGGCATCATACACGGCATCGGCGTCGCAGCAACCTGCGGTGGGCCAAGAGTCTGCGCCGCAGGATGGCCCGCCGCAGACGACGCTGGGAACAGGAGCGAGGCCGGGAGAACGCCCGGGGCCTTTCCGCGCTCAGGGCCACAGATCGGCGAGATTGAAGGTGACCGCTTCGAAAGGGCGAATGGCGACCGGGTCGTCGTCCTTGGCGGTTGCGATCAGCACCCACTCCCTCTCGCGCAACTCGAATGCCTCCAGCGTATGGTCCACCGGGTCGATGAGCCAAAGATGTGCCACTCCCTCCCGCGCATAGACCGGGCGCTTGCCGTGCAGGTCGAGCTTGCGGGTCGAGGCCGAGAGCACTTCGCAGACCCAGTCCGGCGCCAGCGTGAAGTACGTCGCGTCGGGATAGTCCGGCATGCGCTCCCGCCGCCAGCCCGCCAGATCGGGCACGAGGATGTCTTCCCCGAGGTGGAGCTCCGGCTCGTCGATGATCCACCACCCGCCCGGTCCGCCGCGGCCGAACTGGAACGGATTCGAAAGGTCGGAGCCCAGGGACGAGCTCGCGAGCGCATGGGGTGCGGCCGGTCGCGGGTGCGTGTAGAGCGTTCCGTCGATGATCTCGGCCACTCGATGCGCCGGCGCGTCGAGCACGTCCTGATAGGTCGCCCGCGCCGGCGCGGGCGACGCGGCCCGGGCGACTACCGGATCCATGCTTCGAGCTCCGTGCGGGTGTCCGTGCGGTCGTCGCGGTACTTGACGATGACCGGCGTGGCGAGCGACAGCCCCCAGTCGGGACCCGCACCGCTGGTGACGGCGCGCGCCCCGGGAACGACGACCGCGCCCTCCGGCACCACCGTCGGCTCGCCCGCGGCCGGCTTGATGATCCGTCCCTGCGGCAGATCGTAGATCGGCGTCGATCCGGTCAGCACCGTGCCGGCTCCGATGACGGCCCGGCGCTTGACCACCGCGCCCTCGTAGAGGCCGGTGTTGCCGCCGACCAGCGCGTCGTCCTCGACGATCACCGGGAGCGCGCCGACCGGCTCGAGCACCCCGCCGATCTGCGCCCCGGCGCTGACGTGCACGCCGCTGCCCACCTGGGCGCAGGATCCGACCAGCGCGTGCGAGTCGATCAGGCTGCCGTCCCCGACCCAGGCGCCGATGTTGATGTACATCGGCGGCATGCAGATGACGCCGCGGCCGAGATACGCGCCGTCGCGCACCGACGATCCGCCCGGAACGAGCCGCACGTTGGATGCCGTCGAGAGCGGGCGGAGCGGCA
Source organism: Vicinamibacterales bacterium (assembly GCA_965222905.1). Lineage (GTDB taxonomy): Bacteria > Acidobacteriota > Vicinamibacteria > Vicinamibacterales > UBA8438 > WTFV01. The sequence goes on from OZ244976.1 coordinate 2,133,376, forward strand.
GCGTGTCCTTGTCGAGCCAGGGCGAGTCGGTGCTCGGCGACTCGAACGCCACCACGTCGCCGCAGCGGAATCCGACCAGGATGCCCTGCTTGACCCACGCGTTCACGCGCCAGCCGGTCGGCGACGACGGGTCGGGCTCGGCCGCGCGCACGCGTCCCGCGGCGAGCTCCGTCCTGAGCGTTGCGAACGCGGCGCGCGCCTCGTCCCGGTCGGCCTCGGCCGCCCGGGCGTAGAGCTGCTGTATCCGTTCGGCGAGTTCCATGTCGCGTTCGTCTCCCAGGGCGCGGCGGGTCTACTGCACTTCGATGAAGAGAGGCTTGACCTTGGTCACAGAAGTGAAACGGCGCCGCCGGCACAGCTCGACCACTCGGTAAGCCGCCGCAGGCTCATGCCATTCCTGCACATCCGCCTCGGCCTTCCGCCGTTCCGGGGCTCCCTCTGCGGAGAGCAGACCGTTCACAATGCTTGTCGCCTTGGCGTCGTTTCCCAACCCGGCGAAGGCCCGACCTCGGTCGAGAGGACCGCCTGAGACCGGGCATAACCCCGATTCGTCCGACGTCTTGGACAGCCCGGTCGCAGCCAGCACCGCGGCGATGCGCGCCCGGGCGGCAGGCGCCGGCGGGGACATCGGCAGGCGGTAGTTCAGGTCGAGGAGCCCGAGCTCGGCCATCGCGGCCTTTACCGGGATCGGATTCGATTCGACGAAGTTCACCTGCATCAGGGGCAGCAGGCGCTCGTGCGTGGCGCGCGCCGCCGCGAAGTCGCCCGCCGCCGCCTGGTCGACGAGCGCCGCCATCTCGGCCGGCGCCTCGTTGGCGACCACCGAGACCACGCCCGTGCCGCCGAGCGCCATCACCGCGAGGGTGAACGCGTCGTCGCCCGACAGGACGCAGAAGTCGTCCGGCGCCGCGCGGCAGATCGCGCATATCTGTCCGAGGTCGCCGGATGCTTCCTTCACCCCGACGATGTTGGCGATCTCGACGAGGCGGAGCAGCGTGGCCGGGGCGATGTTGCAGGCGGTCCGGCCGGGCACGTTGTACAGCACGATCGGCAGGTCCGTGCTGTCGGCGATGGCGCCGTAGTGCCGGTAGAGCCCCTCCGGCGTCGGCTTGTTGTAGTACGGCGTGACCGAGAGGATGCCGCTCGCGCCGGCGCTCGCCAGGTCGCGGGCCAGCCCGACGGCGGCCCGCGTGTCGTAGCCGCCCGCGCCCGCCAGCACGGGCACGGCGCCGTTCGCCGCCTCGACGACGAGCTCGACGACGCGCAGCTTCTCGGCGTGCGACAGCGTGGGGCTCTCGCCCGTGGTGCCGCAGGGGACCAGGAAATGCACGCCGCCGTCGATTTGCCGCCGCGCCAGCCGCCTGACCGCCGCCTCGTCCACGTCGCCGCTCGCCGTGAACGGCGTGACGAGGGCCGTGCCGCAACCCGCCCAGCGTGTCTGCATGGCGCCCCCCGATCAATCGATACCGAGCACGTCGCGCATCGAGAACCAGCCGCGCCTGCCGCGCACCCAGCGGGCCGCCTCCAGCGCACCCCGTGCGAACGTCGACCGGTCGCGGGCGGTATGGGTCAGGGTGATCGTGTCGAACGGGCCGTCGTACCCGACGGTGTGCATGCCCGGCATCCTGCCCGCGCGCGTCGAAGCGACGTCGATGTTCCGCGCATAGCCCGCCCCCTCCATGGCCGTCCGGAGGGCGAGTGCGGTGCCCGACGGGGCGTCCTGCTTGGCGGCGTGGTGCCCCTCGTGAATCCAGCTCCCGAAGTCCTCGTAGCGCGCGAACAGCGCCGCGCTCCGTTCCACGACGGCGAGGAAGAGATTGACGCCGAGCGAGAAGTTCGCGGCATGGACCACGCCGATGCCGGCCTCGTCCGCGATCCGCCGCACCTCCGCCTCCTGCGCCTCCCAGCCGGTGGTGCCGACGACGACGTCGATGCCGCGAGCCGCCAGCTTCGAGACATTGGAGGCGACCGAATCGGCCAGCGAGAACTCGATCGCGACGTCGGCGTCAGGCAGCGAAGGCGAATCGATGCCCTCGCCGTCACGGTTGTTGTGGACGTCGAGCCGCTCGACCACCTCGCAGTCGTGGTCGGCGCTCAGCGCGTCGATCGCCTTGCCCATCCGGCCGTAGCCGACCAGGACGATCCGCACGCTCATTGCGAGGCTGCTTCCCCGGACGCGGCCCCGTCGGCGTCGTTCGCCACTCTTCGAATCAGCGACGCGCCCTTCCTGCGCTCCGCCAGCGTCCGGAATCCGAGAAGCGCGGAGTACTGCTCGCCGGCGATCTGCGCGGAAAGAAACCGCAGGCTGATGCCGGCCCACGCGATGCTGTTGGCCACGGCGTAGGCGAGGCCGGGCCGGTTGATTCCCTCGACCAGCAGGGCCTCGGTGGGGGACTGGCTGAATCCCGCGGCGCGGGCGAGCGCCGTCGCCTTCCGGCCCGAGCCGGGCAGGATTTCCACGGTTGCCCGGCCGCGGCTGCCCGGGATGCAGCGCTTCATCACTGCATGGAGATCGAGGCCCGCCTGCGCCAGCGGCTCCAGAACCGCGCTGAGGGCGCCCGGCTCGTTCCGGATCTCGGTCTGCCACAACATGACCCGCTTGATGGTCACGGCCATGATCGGCGGCTCCGGAACACGAGCGCAGGATGCGGCTGCGAGCAGTACATGTGACACGAATTATACTCGCGCGCCGGGTCCCGCCGGTCCGGTGGCGGCGTCACGCAGGGCCGCGCCGCGTTCGCGACATCCCAGGAGCATGCAGATGGCGATTCCCGAAACCATGCGCGTCGTCCAGATCACCGAGCCCGGTCCGCCCGAGGCGCTGCAGATCGGCAGCCGGCCGGTACCGGTAGCGGGGTCGGGCGAGGTGTTGATCCGAGTGGCCGCAGCGGGCCTCAACCGGGCCGACGTCATGCAGCGCAAGGGGAGCTACCCGCCGCCCCCGGGTGCGTCGGACATTTCGGGGCTGGAGGTGTCGGGAACCCTCGCGGCGGTGGGGGAGGGGGTCTCCGGCCTGGCCGTGGGCGACGAGGTGTGCGCGCTGCTCACCGGCGGCGGCTATGCCGAGTACTGCCTCGCGCCGGCGCCCCAGTGTCTGCCGATCCCCTCGGGGGTGTCGTTGATCGAGGCGGCGGCGCTGCCGGAGGCGTACGCCACCGTCTGGACCAACGTCATGGATCGCGGCCGATTGAAGGCAGGCGAGTCACTGCTCGTGCACGGTGGATCGAGCGGCATCGGCACGGTGGCCATTCAGCTCGCCAGACTGTTCGGGGCGCGCATCTTCGCGACCGCCGGGACGCCGGCCAAGTGCGCGGCCTGCGTCGAGCTCGGGGCCGAGCGCGCCATCGACTACCGCGCGGAGGACTTCGTGGCCGTTCTGCACGAGGCGACCGGCGGCCGGGGCGTCGATGTCATCCTGGACATGGTCGGCGGCGCCTACCTGCAGCGCAACGTCGCCAGCCTGGCGATCGAGGGCCGCCTGGTGATCATCGCCCTCATGGAGGGGGCGAAGGCGGAGCTCGACCTCGCGCGGCTGATGTCCCGCCGACTGACCGTGACCGGGGCGACGCTGCGCGCGCGTTCCATCGAGCAGAAGGCGGAGATCATGATGGCGCTCCGGGCCCGCGTCTGGCCGCGGTTCGCCTCCAACGAGCTCCGTCCGATCGTGCACGCCTCCTACCCGCTGGCCGATGCGGCCGAGGCGCACCGGGTCATGGAATCGAGCGTCCACACCGGAAAGCTGCTGCTGATTCCGTAAGCCTCGTTGGGCGGCAGGGCCGGAAGCGCCTCTGACGAGGATGCAACGACGATTGCTTTGCCCACCAATCCTCTGCGCTTGGACTAGCTGGCCTCGATCATGCGTAGCCGCTCCTCGACCCCTTTGTGATCGTCGTGCAGGCGCTGCAGGTCGATACGAACATCATCGATGCGCTTGTTCACGTCGTCGATACGACGGTGCGTACCATTCACGAGCGCGTACATCACGCCGGCGAGCGCAACGCCGACCGTGACTACCGTTCCGATGATCCACATCGTGTCCGGGGCCATGGTCCCGTCCTACCGCGAGAATCGATTCGCGCTCCCGGCGGGTCCGAACACGCGGTCGAAGTTGTCGGCGAGGACGGCCCTGCGGCTCTGTGCGTCCAGGCCGATCTCGTCGAGCGCGGCGCACTGCGCCTGGTGAATCGGCTGCTGCCAGCCCCGCGGAAAGAACGACGAGTCCGATCCGAACAGGACGCGCTCCGGTCCCAGCACCGCCAGGGCTTGGCGAAACACGTCGGCCAGGTTCAATCCGGGCGTGTACTTCATCCATCCGTTGGAGCTCGACGTGTCGACGTGGATGTTCGCCGCGAGGTCCGCGGCCATCAGCGTCTCGCGGAGGAAGCCCGCCCCGAAGTGCGGGATGATCACCGGGACGCCGGGAAAAGCGGAAGCGATCTGCGCGACCGCGAGCGGATTGCCGAGGCGGACGTCGAAGCGCGACGCCAGGCCGAGCTTGCGGCGGACGCCGACCGAGAGCATCCCGCAGTGGACGAAGACCGCGCGGCCGTGGTCGGCCGCGTCTCGAAAGACCGCCGTGACGCACTCGTCGTCGAGGGCGAACCGGTGCATCGCCGGGAAGAGGCAGGCGCAGCGCAGGCCGTGCTCGGCGAATCCCTGCCGAACGCGGTCGCCGGCCCCCGATGCCGTCGGGTCCACCATGAACAGGCCGGCGAAGCGGGACGGGTGCCGCGCCACCGCGACGGCGACGGATGCCTCGTCGCCGGGGACGCTGGCCATGAGGGCGGCGCGCCCGACGCCGTGGCGGTCGAGCTCCGCCACCCAACGATCGGCGAGCTGCTCGGGATTCCCCGGCGGGTCCCAGCCGAGCGCCGCCGGCAGATCGACGGCCGCGTCCGTCACCCGCGGCGCCGCCGGATCGCGGGCCAATGCGGCGAAGAACCCTGCCGAGAAGAAGTGGCAGTGCGCGTCGTTCGGGCGCGTCGCGTCCGGTTCGGTCATCGCGTCCTCGTCGTCGCCGGCGACGGGTTTCGCCCCGGGCCGTCCGGCAGTATACTGGCCGCGGAGTCGAGATCATGGCAGCAGCCAAGGCCGGCCGGAACGACCCCTGTCCGTGCGGAAGCGGGCGTAAGTACAAGCAGTGCTGCGCCGTCAAGCAGGACGACGGATCGAAGTTCGGCACCTACGCGCTCATCGCGGTCCTCGTGGCGATCGCGGGAGTCATCGTCTACACCTTCACCGCCGACGCCGGGTCCGGTTCGCGGCAGGTGTGGGATCCGGTGCACGGCCACTACCACACGGTGCCCTGAAGCGGCGGGGATTTCGGCGTGACGCCGCCTGTCCGCGCGGGCTGACGCCGCGGCGGCAGTAGTGCGTCCGGACCACCGCACGGAGCCGCGGGCATCACGAGACAACCATGGAATACGTCAACCTCGGCCGCACCGGTCTGCGCGTCTCCCGCCTCTGCCTCGGCACGATGACCTTCGGGTCGACCGCGTGGCGCCCCTGGATACTGCCCGAGGACGCCAGTCGTCCGTTCATTCAACGCGCGCTCGACGCCGGCATCAATTTCTTCGACACCGCCGACATGTACTCCCGTGGCGTCAGCGAGGAGATCGTCGGCCGCGCTCTCAACGACTTCACCACGCGCGACCATGTGGTGATCGCCACAAAGGCGTTCTTTCCGATGGGCGACGGCCCGAACGACCGCGGCCTGTCCCGCAAGCACCTGTTCGATGCGATCGACGCCTCGCTCCGGCGGCTCGGGACCGACTATGTCGACCTCTACCAGATCCACCGGTTCGACCCGCACACGCCGATCGAGGAGACCCTGGAGACGCTCGACGCCATCGTCCGCGCCGGCAAGGCGCGCTACATCGGCGCGTCGAGCATGTACGCTTGGCAGTTCGCGCAGATGCTGCAGGTCTCCGAACGGCGCGGTTGGGCGCGTTTCGTGTCCATGCAGAACCACTACAACCTCGTCTACCGCGAGGAAGAGCGCGAGATGCTTCCCTTGTGCCGTGCCGAGGGGATTGGCGTCATTCCGTGGAGCCCTCTGGCGCGCGGGTTCCTGGCCGGGAATCGCGAACGGGCGACCGGTTCGGAGGAGAAGAAGGGCGGCGGGACGCTGCGCGCGCAGACCGACGAGTACGCCCAGTCGCTCTACTACGCCGACGCGGACTTCCGTGTCGTCGACCAGGTCGTCGAGCTCGCGCGCCGACGCGGTGTCACCCCCGCGCAGATCGCCCTGGCGTGGATCCTCCGTCAGCCCGGTGTGACCGCGCCGATCATCGGGGTGACGAAGATAGAGCAGCTCGATGATGCCGTCGCGGCCCTCGACGTCACGCTGGACGACGAGGAATGCCTTCGGCTCGAGGAGCCGTACGTGCCGCACCCGGTGCTGGGCCACCAGTAGCCGCAGTTGTGGACCCGTGTCGTAGCGGGCGAGATGGCGTCAACCGACCGGCCTCTACGCCGAGCCCCGCGCAAGCCGGTCCATCCCGGACTCGTAGATCGTTCGCACCTGCTCCGTGACGTCGCGATAGCGGGCGAGCAGCTCGGTCCCGGACATCGGCTCCCGCAGCCGCCTCGCGAGCGGCTCGGCCGCGTCGGGGTCGGTCGAGATGGCGCCGCCGCCGGTGTCGGTGTGGATGCGCAGCACCGTCTCCAGCTCGCGGAGGAACCAGTAGGCGTCGCGAAGGGTATCGGCCTCCACCGGGCGCAGGAAGTCGGTCTCGGGCAGCGTGGCGAGGAGCCAGCGGGTGCCGGCGACGCGGAAGCCCATGCGGGTTGACCCCTCCCGAATCTGCAGTACCTGCAGCAGGAAGTCGATGTCGGCAAGGCCGCCGCGGCCCCGCTTCAGGTCCAGGTGGTCGCCGGCCGCCTCGCGGGCCAGCTCGCGCTCGATGCGGGAGCGGACGTGCCGGGCGTAGCCGGGAGTATCGGGCGCCCACGGCCGGTAGACGAAGGCGTCGACGGTCTCGCGGACCTGGGCGGCAAGCGCCGGATCGCCGCCGGCTGGGCGGCAGCGGGTCCAGGCCATTCGCTCCCAGGTCTCGGCCCGTTCGCGCAGGTAGCGCTGGAACGCCGGGAAGGGAATCGCGAGCGCCCCCATCTTGCCCTCGGGACGCAGCCGCGTGTCGATCTCGTAGGCGGACCCGGCCGCAGTCCTCTTGGAGAGCAGGTCGTAGATGGCCCGCACGAATTTCTGGTGGCTCTGGAACCGGGCGGCGTCGGTCGTCTCCCCGGCGTAGACGAAGACCAGGTCCAGGTCGGAGTGCACGGTCAGCTCGCGGCTGCCGAGCTTGCCGAGGGCGAATACGGTCCAGCCGGCGTCCGGGTCCGGCGCCTCCGGCGTGGGCGGATGATCCCGCGCCACCGTCCGCGCGGCGGCCTGTATGGCGCAGTCGGCGACCAGCGACAACCTGTCGTTCAGCAGGCTGAGGCGGCGGCCGTTCAGCCATTCGGCGAGCACCTTGAACTCCTCGATCGCCTTGATGCGGCGGAAGGGATCGAAGCGCGATGGCAGGTCGGGCCCGTTCCCGATCACCTCGTCGAACGCCGCGATCACCGCCGCGCGGAAGGCGTCCTGGTCCAGATCCACGGCGGGCAGGAAGTCGAGCAGCTCCGGGTAGGCGGCGAGCCGCGCGGCGAACAGGTCGCCCGCGTCGAGGCCGACGAGCAACCGCTGCCGCAGCGTGTCGTTCTCGAGCAGCGAGCGATACAGCGCGGCCGGCGCGCCGGCGCGAGCCACGACCTTCTCGAGACGAATCAGAACCTGCCCCGGCGCGCACAACGGCGCTTCGCTGGAGAGAATCGACGCCAGCAGGTTCGCCAGCAGGTTGCGCGAGGACGACCGACCCTGCGACGGGGCGGCGTCGAGCGCCTTGATGGCCTGCAGCGCCCCGTCCGGGTTCTCGACGCCGGCCTCCGCCAGCCGTGCGCGTCCGTGCTCGTCGTCGATCTCGCCGGCCAGCAGTCGGAACAGCTCGCGGCCGGCCAGCCCTTCCTCGCCCGTCTCGTCGTGGAACAGGTTGGCGTAGATGGCGTGCACGCGATCCCGATGGCGGTCGAGCACGGCGGTGAGCGTCTCGATCTCGTCGAAGCCGAGCCGCCGCGCCAGCGCCCGCAGGCCGCGCGCGCTGGCGGAGAGGCTGTGGGTCTGCTGGCCCTCGGCCGCCTGCAGCCCGTGCTCGATGTTCCGCAGAAAGATGTAGGCGGTCGAGATGTCCGCCTGCACTTCCGGTTCGATGAAGTCGAGGGCCCCGAGCTGGTCCAGGGCGGTCAGCGTGTGGCCGGTCCGCAGCGCCGGTTGGTCGCCGCCGTAGATCAACTGGAACACCTGCGCGAACAGCTCTACCTCGCGGATGCCGCCGCGGCCCTCCTTGATGTTGAGGTCGAGGTCTCCGTGGCGCGCATGCTCCCGGTCTGCTCGCGCCTTGTAACGCGCGAGCTCCTCGATGGCGGCGTGATCGAGGTACTTGCGGTAGACGAACGGCGTGACCATGTCGACGAACCGCCTTCCGAGCTCGAGGTCGCCCGCGATGGCCCGCGCCTTGAGGAGCGCGAACCGCTCGAACGTCTCCCCGAGGCTCTCGTAGTACTGCGCCGACTGCTTCAGGGAATAGACGAGATTGCCGCCCTGGCCCATCGGCCGCAGGCGCATGTCGACGCGGTAGAGATAGCCCTCGGCGGTGTGGTCGGACAGCAGGCTGGTGAGACGCCGCCCCAGCTTCTGGTAGCGTCCGTGGGCCGCGCCGGCTACCTCGTCGGAGGCGTCGTAGACGTAGATCAGGTCGATGTCGGAGCTGTAGTTGAGGTCGCCGCCGCCGAGCTTGCCCATGCCGATGACGGCGAACCGTCCGGGGAGCGGACCCAGCTTGGCGGTAGCCTCCGCCGCCGCGATGCACAGGGTGCGGTCGACGATCGTGTCGGCCAGGTTGGACAACTGCGTGGTGGTCGTCGTCAGCGACTCCCGGTTCAGCATCCCGAACAGATCGCGCGCCGCCACTCGCAGTATCTCCCGCCGCTGGAAGCGCTTCAGCACGTTCACCTGCTGCTCGACGGTCTGCACGTTGTCCACCAGCCGGTCCAGCTCGGTGTCGTAATCGACGCGGTCGGGCGGCGCCGCGTCGAGCCGTTGCCGCAGCCAGTAGAGGTACTCCGGGTTGCGGATCAGGATCTCGCTCAGGAACGGCGAGGTGCCCAGGATCTGCATCAGGATGTCGAGCAGGCGCGGATCGGCGGCCAACTCGCGAATGAACCCGGCCCTGGGGGTGCGCGCGCCGACATAGCGGCAGAAGCCGACGAGCGCCGCGTCGGGATCGGGTGTCGTCGAGAGGATGTCGAGCAGCGTGGGGGCCAGGTCGCCCAGCGCCAAGCGGCTGGGCAGGTCGTCGGCGAGCTGCTGCAGGTGCTGGTCGGCCGTCTCGCCGTCCCGGGGTCCGTAGCGTTCGAGGAAGCGGCCCGCGGCGTCCGCCGACAGCTCCGCCGCCAGGAAGACGTCGCGCGGCGTCAGAGTGTCCATGTCAACGGGGCGCGATGCCGAGCTCGCGGCGGATCGTCGAGAAATCGAAGGATGCGCCCGGGGAGCGATGTTCCCGGTTCTCCATGTCCTTCAGCAGCAGATCGACCGCGTGCCGCCCGGCGGCGGTGCGCACGCACTCCCGCGGCGTCTTCCGGTTCAGCGCCGGCAGCGGCTGGTCGATCCAGCCGGCGTAGTGGCGTGCCTGCAGCTCCGCCACCAGGCGCTCCTCCTCGGGTGAGGCCGGCGCCACCGGCGCCGCCGGTCGTTTCCGGGGACCCTTGCGGGGTGGGCGCGGGTCCGTGTGCTCTCGCGCGCGGTGGCGGACGCGAGAGCCGCAGGCCGCCTCGATCCGTTCGCGCAACGCGTCCGCCCGCGCCCTCGAGTTGGTCTCGATCCGGAGCCCCGGGGAGTCCATCCGTACCCGGCCGATGATCGTCTGCTCGCCGTTCGGCCGCGTCGCATCGTCGGGCCGCAGGAACACGTACACCGGCGCGTCCTCGCCGGGGCCTTCCTGGTACGTGTCTTCCATCTCCGCGATGCGCGCGGCGATTGCGGTCATGGCTCCCGGCGCGACCTCGAAGTGGTCCACGGTGAGCAGCACGGGGTCGCCGTCCCGGTTGCGGAATTCGGGCGGTATGGCGCTGCGCACGTCGAGGCCTTCGACGGCCTCCTCCCAGTACCGGATCAGGTTGCGTCCGAGAGCGGCGTCCCGGAGTCGCTCGACCGGCACGGCCCGCCTGCGGCGCAGTCGACTCTGCGCGCGCCGGACGACCTCGGCCGTGTCGAAGGGGGGCAGCGGGCGCTGGTGCACGCCGCAGAGCAGCGAAACGCCGTCGTGGTCGACGACTCGGGCCAGCAGCGCGTCGCGCGGCGCCAGCGTCTTCGACCCGCGCGTTTCCCGTACCGTGCGCCGCTCGCCGGTGAGCAGATCGTGCAGGGTCAGGGTCTGTCCCGGATCGACGGCCTCCACTTCCCACACCGAGAGCCACGCGGCGCGTTGAGCGTCCAGCCAGCGCCGTTCTTCGTTCGAGCAGCGTCCGCGAGCGTCGAGGTAGGCATCGACGACCGTCTTCCCGGCCACCTCGAAGCAGTAGACCGACCAGGGCCGGGCGAGCTGCAGCGCCTCGTCCGGGTCGGCGAAATCGTCTGCGTGGGCTTCCCACGCCGCGCCGAACTCCCGCCGGGCGAACCGGGAGAGGCGGTGCACCAGCCGATCGTCCAGCGCGTGGGCCGGAGCGGTGGCCTGGCGGCTGGCGTGCTCGGCCTCGTCGGCCGCCAGATGGCATTTCTTGTACTTGCGTCCGCTGCCGCACGGACAGGGTTGGTTGCGGCCGGCTCGCGGCCGGAACGGCTCCGCCGGCGCGGGTGCGGGGAGCGTGTCCGGCTCGGGTTCGACGTTCTCGGTCAGGTCGAAGTCCGCCGGCGCCTCGTAGGGAACGGTGAGCCGCACCTCCCGATCGTCGTCTCCGGTGCAGGACTCGCAGACGGCCGCGAAGCTGCGCCCCGGCTCGAAGATGGCGGCGTGCTGGACGAAGAACGCGGCGAGCGACCGGGCGCAGGCCGCGGCGATCTCGACGTCCCGTTCGACGAGCGGGCGCGATGTGCCGTCCGGGTCGCGGCGTTCCACCACGGGGTATGCATTCACGCCCGCCACCGGCCACCCGTGCTCCATCGCCTCGCGCCGCATCGACGGCGCCAGCTCGGTGGCGGCCTCGAACGTCAGCCCGAGCAGCTCGGCGCCCAGCGCCCGCGCGCCGCGTTCGAGGGCGCCGGCTCGGATGGCTTCGAGGAGCTGCTCGAAGTCGTCGAGCGACGGAAAGACCATCACGCCGCGAGTCTCGCCGAGCCGGCCGACGATGGACAGGCAGGCGCCGTCGACGCCGAGCGCCGGGATGTCCATCCGGATCACCTGCCGCTCGTCGGCGACCGTCCACGGCTCGACCGCGTACAGGGAGCGGCCGGCCGTGAACAGCTTCTCGACCGCGGCGGCGGACACGCGTCCCGCGCCGAAGTAGCTCGGCTCGTTCCTGGACGCCGGCAGCGTCGCGATCAGGCGATCGAGGACTGCATCGAGCTCCGGCGCCGGGGCGACCGTGACGGGTATGGCTCCCGCAACCTCGGCGCGCACCTCGGCGGCGGTGGCGGCGTCGGCTACGCGGATGACGTCCGGCTGCCGCGGCGCTCCGACCGCGGGCTGCGCCATGGTGCTGCGCAGCGCGCGTGCAACGGCGCCCTCCGAGTCTTCGGGCATGACGACTGCCTCACCGACGACGACGCCGTCCGGCAGCTCCACCCAGAGCACGATCTCGGGGCGGCAGGGTTCTGGGCGATCGTCGATGAAGAAGGGTGTTGACAGGCGGCCGCCGACCCACTCGCGAGAGGACTGCGTGCGACCCGTGTCCCGACTCCGCCCCGCCACGGCCCCCCGCGGCATCAGTCCGAAACCCTGCCGATCATTGACGGAATCATACCGCCGACACGGTCTCCGGTTGGGTCAGGGGCCAGACCCGTCCCTCGGCTACCTCCGTAGCGAAGCGACCGGCGGGCCACACCGCGATGCCGTCGCTCGCCACGAACGACCGGTGGCCGGTGTAGAGGAGCACAGCCGCTCGTCGAGCAGGTCGACGTACGCGGCGTCCGGGAACATCGCGCGCGCCCACGTGCTCTTGCCCACGCCGCGCACGCCGAACAGGAAGAAGCTCTGCCCGGGCGGCGTGGTCAAGCGCCCGTAGGTGGACACCATGCCGTCAAAAATACATGAAAAATGACGACATGGTATGCAGCGTTTGGCGGCTTGCGTCTATCGGCGAAGTCGCGTCAGGTGAAAACGCCCAGCGCGGCGAGCAGGCTCTCCTCCACGCGGACCATTTCCTCCGCGGAGAGCTCCGTCAACGGTCCGTCGCCGAGCCGCCGGCGATGCAGACCTGCCCGCGCCGGATCGCAGCCGTCATGTCGTCTTGCGTTCCGCCGGCTGTCCGTCGGCCGCAACCCGCCGTTCCGCCCATTCCAGCGACTCGTTGTCCAGCGGCAAGGCTTCGGCTGCCAAGGCCGTGGCCTCGTGGCCGTCAATCGCGCCTGCGGCTCGCCCAAGCCGCGCGAGGAGACGCTCGCGACGTTGTTGCGCCAGGAACTGCTCGAGGGCGGTGCGCGCCAGCAACGACTTCGGTTGCCTGGCGGCACGCGATTCCTCACTCGAACGTGCGTCGAGATCTTCGGAAATCCGAATACTGAGGGTGGTCATGCCTGGCACATATCGTAGCGCATTCCGAACGACGTTTCGTCACACGGACGCGCCGGCAAGGGGCCGGACCGAGGGCCGTGGGACGGTGACCGACAAGGATCCCGCTGACGGCGAGGGGGAGACACCAAGCGGGCCGGCGGGATCCCGATGCGCGGATGCGCCGGGACCCCGCCGGACGGAAAGCAGCCGCCAAACCCGTCGCAAGGCTCCGTGTTTGGCCCCAGCCCCCACCGCCCCAGGAGCTTGCGCCGCAGAACTCGCTTCGTTGCGTTCTACGGCGCAGACTCCTAGATGTCGAAGTAGAGTGCGAACTCCCACGGGTGGGGCCGCAGGCGGATCGCGTCGATCTCGTTCTCCCGCTTGTAGGCGATCCACGTCTCGATCACGTCCGGCGTGAAGACGTCGCCCTTGAGCAGGAACTCGTGGTCGGCCTCGAGGGCGTTCAGCGCCTCGGCCAGATCGGCCGGCGTGCTGTCGATCCTGGACATCTCCTCCGGCGGGAGGTCGTAGAGGTCCTTGTCGAGCGGTCCCGGCGGCGTGATCTTGTTCTGGATGCCGTCGAGGCCCGCCATCAGCAGCGCGCTGAAGGCCAGGTAGCCGTTGCAGGTCGGGTCGGGGAAGCGGACCTCGATCCGCTTGGACTTCTCGCTGCTCGAGTAGACCGGGATCCGGACCGCGGCGCTGCGGTTGCGCATCGAGTAGATCAGGTTGATCGGCGCCTCGTAGCCCGGGACCAGGCGGCGGTAGGAGTTGGTCGTCGGATTGGTCAGCGCGAGCAACGCGGGGGCGTGCTTGAGGACGCCCCCGATGTAGTGGAGCGCCATCTGGCTGAGGTCGCCGTAGTTGCCGGCCTCGAAGAACTGGTTCCTGCCGTCCTTCCAGAGGCTCTGGTGGACGTGCATGCCGGACCCGTTGTCCTGGAAGAGGGGCTTCGGCATCAGCGTCACCGTCTTGCCGTGGCGGCGGGCGACGTTCTTGACGGCGTACTTGTACTTCAGCAGCTTGTCGCCCATGCTCACGAGCGAGTCGAAGCGCATGTCGATCTCGGCCTGGCCGGCCGTGCCCACCTCGTGGTGATGGACCTCGATCTCCACACCGATCTGCTCCAGGGTGAGCAGCATCTCGGTGCGCAGATCCTGGTGGCTGTCCATCGGCGGCACCGGGAAGTAGCCTTCCTTGTACCGTGGCTTGTAGCCGAGGTTGCGCGAATTGCCGGCGGCGTCGGGGTTCTCCACCCGGCCGGCGTTCCAGAAGCCCTCGCTGGCGTCGATGTGGTAGTAGCCCTCGTTGTAGGTCTGTCCGAACCGGATGTCGTCGAAGATGAAGAACTCCGGCTCGGGACCGAAGTAGGCGGTGTCGCCGATGCCCGTCGACTTCAGGTACGCCTCGGCCTTCTGGGCGATGTTGCGGGGATCCCGCGAGTAGGACTCGCCGGTGATCGGGTCCTTGACGTTGCAGATGAGACAGAGCGTGGTCTCGGCTGCGAACGGGTCGACAAAGGCGGTCGACGGATCCGGGAACAGCAGCATGTCGCTTTCCTGGATCTGCTGAAATCCGCGGATGCTCGATCCGTCGAACCCGATCCCCTCGTCGAAGACGTCCGCGGAAAACTCCTTCGCCGACACGGTGAAGTGTTGCCACAACCCCGGCATGTCGACGAAGCGCAGGTCGACGACCCGGATTCCCTCGTCCTTGATCTTTGCCATCACGTCGTTCGCTGTCATTCAGTTACCTCTCGTTCTGCAAATATTGCCTACCCTGCGCGAGACGCTGCGCCGCTCGATGCGCGGCCCGTTCGCTACACGACGTCCCGCTCACCCGTCCGAATAATCCGGCTCTGCTCGACCGGCAGCACGAAGACCCGTCCGTCACCGATTTCACCTGTACGCGCCGCATCCATGATGGCGTCGATCGCCGCGTCGACCATGTCGTCGGCCACCACGACCTCGATCTTGGCCTTGGGCAGGAGGCTGATGTCGTACTCGCGGCCTCGGTACACGGTGGTATGGCCGCGCTGGCGGCCGTGGCCGCGCACCTCGCTGACCGTGATGCCCGAGATGTCCTGCTTCGAGAGCGCGTCCTTGATGGCGTCGACCCGGTTGGGACGGACAATGGCTTCGATCATCTTCATGGCGATATCTGTACGCGGCTCACGGATTGGTGGCGAGGGTCTGCTGCAGCTCGTCCTTCAACGTCTGCTGTTCCTCGTTCGAGAGCTTGGCGCGGTTCTTCGTGACGTGGAAGACGTCGATGGCCAGCGTGCCCTCCGTCGAGATCAGCACCAGGTCGATGTCGCAACCGTGGGCCGACAGGACGTGGCTGAGACGATAGAGCAGACCCCACGCGTTCGCGACCACCACTTCGAGGACCGTGAACCGCCGCGAGTAGTGATTGTTGAAGCGCACGGTCGCACTGGTCCGTTGCTGCGGACGGCTGGTCGACCGCGACTCCCAGCGCCCGCGCAGCTTGTCGGCGACGTCCACGCGTCCGGCAATGACGTCCTCGAGCAGCGCGGTGAGCTCGTCACGGGCCACCCGGTTCAGGCGCAGAAAGCCCTCCTGGTCGGCGAACTGGAAGATGTCCAGGACGAGGCCGTGCCGATTGGTTATCGCCTGGCCGCGCAGAATGTCCATGCCGAAGTACGACAGGACGCCGCACACGTTCGCGAACAGGCCGGGCTGATCCAACGCGATCGTGCTGAGCTCCCACGCGGCATCCTTCTGTTCGAGCAGCGACCGTACCTCCTGCGGCTCCAGCCCGCGCGCGAGCCGGACGTGCTCGTAGACCCGCGGTCGGTCGACCATGCGCAGGTAGCGTTGGGGGAGTCCCTCGATGAACGCGTCGAGATCCTCCGCGGACACGTCGGCTGGGCGCTGGGCGCTCAGCTCGTTCCGGACCGCGTCCGCGTCGTCGATCGCGTCGTCGCTGTAGCCGAGCGTCAGCCGGTTGTAGGTGTCGACGTAGAGACGCCACAGCATCTCTTCCTTCCACGGCGTCATGACGCCGGGGCTGACCGCGTCGACGTCCGCGAGGGTCAGCAGGCAGAGCAGCTTCAGCCGCTCCTCGGTGCCGACCAGCCTGGCGAACTGCGTCGCCGTCTCGGGATCCTCGACGTCGCGCCTGAACGCCAGCACGGACATCTGCAGGTGGTGCCGGATCAGGAACTCGACCGTGGCGATGGACTTGTCGGGGAGCCGGAGGCGGCGCAACGCCCCGATCGCCATGCGGACCCCTTCTTCCGAGTGGTTCTTGTTGGTCCACTTGCCGACGTCGTGGAAGAGAAGGGCCAACACCAGCAGTTCCGGTCGCTCCAGCTCGCCGAGCACGCCGGCAAAGCGCTTCCGGCCGGGCGTCCGCGGCGTGCAGAGGTGCTCCACGTTGCGGATGGTGCGCAGCGTGTGCTCGTCGACCGTGTACTTGTGGTAGAAGTCGCGCACGACGAGGCAGTAGACCTTCTGGAACTCGGGGAACATCCTGCCCAGCAGGCCGCGCCCGTGCATGTCGGAGAGCCGGGCATAGAGACCCGGCCGCGGACGGAGCACCCGCAGCAGCCGGTCGCGTTCCTCTTCGGTGGGGAAGAAGCTCTCCGGCGCGTAGCGCTCCCCGTGGCGTTCGATGCAGGTGAGCACCTGTTCGGATACTTCCGCGTCTTCGTTCAGCGCGGCCTCGAACGGGCGCAGCCAGCTCTGCGGCTGGAGCGAGGCGAGGGTGCCGTCGACGAACCGGATGCCGTCCCAGGCGCTCTCGAGGTCGTCTCCGATCTGCTTGACGGTCCGGTTTCTGTCGGGCGGCGCCTGCGACGACTTGAGCACCGTCGCCATGGAGCGGTCGATCCGCCGCGCATGGTGGTAGTAGGTGCTCATCAACAGCTCGACCTGCCTCCGCTTCTGGTCGCCCGGCGAGCCGAAGTGCTGCGCGACGGTTTCCTGCAGTCCATGGTCGAGGACGTTGAGGTTGTGGCCTCGCTCCGTGTGCAGAATGGAGCGGACGCGCAACATGAAGTCCTCCGCCTCGTCCAGGCGCCCGACGTCGGTGTACGGCTCTCCCGGCGCCCCGCGGGCCATCCGCGCCAACAGCCGTATGGCGGTCGCGTCGCGCAGCCCCCCGGGGGCGTCCTTGATATCCGGCTCGAGCTGAAACACGGTGTGGTTGAACTGCCCGTGGCGCTTGCGCGCCAGATCGACGAGCGCCGCGCGCATCGGAGCGCGCCAGGGCGACTCGGCGGCCAGGCAGGCCTTGACGGAGCGCTCGAATACGCTCGGGTCACCGACGAGAAACCGTGCGTCCAGCAGCGCCGCCAGGTACTCCGGGTTGTCCGTCTCGGGCGCGCGGAACTCCGTGATCTGCCGCACCTGGTGCCCGACCTCCAAACCGAGATCCCAGAGCGGATGCAGGATTGCCCGGAGAAACCGTTCTTCCGGTGCGCCTATCTCTCCGTCGACGACGATCAGCAGGTCGATGTCGGAGTACTGGCAAAGATGGCGGCGTCCGTACCCGCCCAGCGGGATCAGGGCGGTCGGCTTGTCCGTGAGCTCGCGGCCGGTCTCGTAGATGTCCTTCAGGATGTCGTCGATGCGGGTCGCGTAGCGGCGCAGGGTCCGGATGCCCGCGCGGGCCAGGGCCGCCTCGGTGCGAAGTTCCTCACGGGCGTCGACCAGACGCGCGGACAGATTGGACAGGGTCCCGCGCGACCGGGTGTCGTCAGGCGCAGCCGCGGGGTCGGAGGGAAGCATCACAGCCTCGATGTTCGTGGAGAGCTAGTAGCCGATGGAGAGGCCCACGGAGCCGATGGCCTGAAACTGGTTGCCGCCGTTGAGAGATTCGAGATAACGGCCCAGCAGCAGCATGTGCGCGCCTCCGGTCAGCTCCCAGGAGCCGAACGACTCCGGTACGTTCAGAGGCACTCCCAGAACGAGGCCCAGATCGAGATAACCGAACGTGTCGTTGGTGAGCCCGCCGTCCTCATAGTAGTTGTTGAGGCTCATACCCAGGGTCAGGGGGACGGTCAGCGACAGCGACCCTTCCGCGAGGTCGAGGCCGGGCTCGATGCCCAGCTCGAAGTACGCCCCTTCGCTCGCGCCGCCGTCAGCCTGTCCATGCACTTCGACCGCGAGGGCGAGATGCGGATGCAGAAGCAACGGAAGCATGGTCACGCCGGTGTCGTCCAGGCTCAGGCTGATCCCGATCTCCTGTACCGTGCCGAAGGAGTGACTCGGGCTCATATAGGCCGTGTAGGACACGCCGGCTTCCCAGTTTTCCAGGCCCAACGTGAAGCCGGTGAAGAAGTCCGATTCGTACCATGTGTGCGGACCGGTCGTGGTGCCCCGGCCCGAGGAGTGAAAGCTGTTCCACTGGCCCACCGTGAACGCGATGGAATTGAGGCCATCGCCCCCGTCGAGAAGCATGACGGTAGTGTCGAAGTACGGCTGGGCGATGACTCCGTCCCGCTCCTGCCTGATGCCGCGGAAGAAATAGGCGTGGCTCGTGTCGAGTCCCATGTTGAAGGCGATCCGTCCGCTGTTTGCCTGCGCGGACGCAGGGAGGGGTGTCGCCGCTATACACCCCGCGATCACCAGTGCATACGCGTACACGCCCGGTGCGACGCGACGTCGCTCGATCATCGAAACGTCCCTCCCCTCGCAAAGTCCATCGACGGCGTGATGCGCCGGTACTGCCCCAACCGGCGTATCTTATCAAGATCCGGACACTTGGACCGGCCGTCGCCTCGCACCGCCCTGCTGCGATTCCGGTCTCGCGACGGGGGCGGTTGGGCCTGCCGTATCGCCCGTGGCGCCGGCCGGTCGGCACGGAAAAGGTGGAAGCCGGAGGCTGGCGTACCTCCGACTCCCACGTTGTGACCCCGCCGAGGAGGAAGCAGAGTCGCAGATTCACAGGCGGCCGGGTTAGTAACCGAGACCGAGGCCGAACAGCGCGATGAGCTTCGTGCCACTGTCCCCGCCGTCGATGGCCTTCGCGCCCTCGCCCAGCACGAGCGCGTTCACGCCGAGGGCGAGCTCCCAGGCTCCGTACTGCTCCGGGACGTTCAGCGGGATGCCGATCGAGGCGCCGGCGCTGAAGAAACCGAACGTGCTGTCGCCGATCATGCCGTCTGCCATTTCGTACTCGAAGTAGTTGCCCATGCTCATGCCGACAGCCACCGGAAACGACAGACTGACCGGCGCGTCGTCGAGTGGCGCCGCCGGCTCGATGCCGAACTCCAGGTAGTTGCCCTTGTTCGGGCCGCCGTCGGCACCGCCGGACACCTCGAACGCCATCGTCACGTACGGCGCCGCGACGTTGTCGACGCTGAAGCCGAGGGCGATCTCCTTGGTGGTGCCCCAGCTTCCGCGCGGGCTCATGTAGGCGGTATAGGTGACGTCGACGCCGACCGGGCCGGCCGCGCCGCCGATGCCCATGTAGAAGTCCGTCTCGTAGAAGCTCCCGGGCGCGCCCGCGAATCCCTCGTCGCCCCTCGAGTGCAGGCTGCTCCACGTGCCGGCGGTTATCGATGCCGCCCCGAAGCTGATGCTGCCGTCGAGGAACGGCTGCGCGATGAATCCGCCGGTCTCCTGGACGATCCCGCGGAAGTAGTACTGGTTGACGATGTCCACGCCGCTGGAAAGGCTCACGTTGCCGCTGTTGCCCATGTCCTGCGCCGTCGCGGGAGCAACCGCGAGGCCCGCCGCCGCGGCGCAGGTGAACGCGAGAACGATGAAACGGTTGGCTGATCTGTGCATGACGCTGACGCTCTTTTCCGGTGATGGGGCGCGGTCAGGCTGCCCCGGTTTCCGATTGCCGACGAGCCGACCCGCGCGGCGGACGCCCGGACACGTTCCGAACGCCCCCGCGGCCGCACCCGGCTAGTGCGTGATCTGGAACCCGCCGTAGGCCTCCATGCCGTGCTCGCCGACGTCGAGACCCATCCGCTCCTCTTCCTCGCTGACGCGCAGACCCATGCTCTTGTGCAGCGCGAAGAAGATGAGCAGGGCGGCCGTGAACGTGAAGGCGCCATAGGCCAGGACGCCGATCAACTGCGTGACGAACGAGTGATCGGCGCTGAAGATCCCGACCGCCAGCGTGCCCCAGATGCCGCAGACCAGGTGGACCGAGACCGCGCCGACCGGATCGTCGAGCTTCGCCCGATCGATGTAGAGCACCGAGCCGACCACGATGATGCCGGCGATCAGGCCGATCAGGATGGAGGCGTTGACGCTGACCACGTCGGCGCCGGCAGTGATGCCGACCAGTCCGGCGAGCGCGCCGTTCAGGACCATCGACAGGTCCGGTTTGTGCTGGACGAACCAGGAGGTGAGCATGGCGCCGATGACGCCGGACGCCGCGGCCAGCGACGTGGTGACGAAGACCAGCGAGACCAGGCCGGGGTCGGCGCTCAGCACAGAACCGCCGTTGAACCCGAACCAGCCAAGCCAGAGCAGGAAGACCCCGATGGTGGCCAGCGGCATGCTGTGTCCCGCAATCGGCTTCGCGTGCGCGCCGTACTTGCCGAGCCGCGGGCCGAGAATGATGATGCCGGCGAGCGCGCCCCAGCCCCCGACCGAGTGAACGAGGGTCGAGCCTGCGAAGTCGTAGAAGCCCATCTGGTCCAGCCACCCGGCGCCCCACTTCCACGACCCGGCGATCGGATAGATGAGCGCTACGTAGATCGTCGTGAAGATCAGGAACGAGTTCAGCTTGATCCGCTCGGCCACGGCGCCGGACACGATGGTGGCGGCCGTCGCTGCGAACATCGCCTGGAAGATGAAGTCGGTCCAGTACGTGTAGCCGGGGTTGTAGGCGCTGGTTACGCCTTCCGCGCCCGCGTCGATGCCGAAGCCGGCGAACCCGAAGAACTGGCCGAGCGAGAAATCGCCCGGATACATCAGGTTGAAGCCGACGAAGGCGTAAGTGATCAGGCCGATGGAGATGACGCCCGTGTTCTTGAAGAGGATGTTGACGGCGTTCTTCGCCTGCGTCAGTCCGGACTCCAGACAGGCGAAGCCGAGGTGCATGATGAAGACGAGAAACGTCGCCACGAGCATCCAGGTGTTGTTGACGGCGAACATCTCGTCCGACACGTCCTGGCCGAGCGCGGCGTGCGGCAGCAGCACGACGCCGAAGAGCGCGAGCAGGAACAGGCGGCCGAATGAGCGACGAGGTGCATGTTTCATGGCGTTGTCCTTGCTGGTCGTTCGTTGATTCCCCTAGAGTGCTGCCGAGTCCGACTCGCCCGTGCGGATACGGACCGCCTGCCCGACGTCGCTGACGAAGATCTTGCCGTCGCCTATCTCGCCGGTGCGGGCGGACTGCGTGATCGACTCGATGGCCGAGGCGACGTGCTCGTCGTCGGTGACGATCTCGATCTTCACCTTGGGCACGAAGTCGACGGAGTACTCGACGCCGCGGTAGACCTCGGTGTGACCCTTCTGTCGCCCGAAGCCCTTGACTTCGGTGACGGTCAGTCCCTTGATGCCCGACTTCGAGAGCGCATCGCGCACCCCGTCGAGCATGTGTGGCTTGATGATGGCCGTGATGAGTTTCATGAGCTGTCTCCAGAACGGGTTTCGGGCACCAAAGAAAGCGTTGCGCACTGATAAAGCAAGATACGGGCCAGGATCTGGCGGATACGGATCATTCCGGCAAAGTCCGCTGAATCCGCCGCTGTCCGGGCCGGCGCCAGGGCGTGCCGGAGTTGAAAAACTACAGAAATGTATGTTCCTGGTCGGAGTCTACATTTTTGTATGTTTTGAAATAGAACGAATTGGTCGATCCGGGACGAGGCCGCTGCGGGGCCCGCCGGGGGCGTATTCTGGCGTATTCGTGGCGGATTGTTACGGAGAGTCGCTAGCGGACGCCGCAGCGCGAGCGAGCCTGTTGATGTGTAAAACTACATAAATGTCGTCAATGTATAGAATGACGACATTTATGTCTAGTGCTGTTTCTACCGAAATCGTCGGCAGTCGATCTCGTACTTCTTGACCTTGTAGCTGATGATGCGTTCGGTCGAATCGAGGAGCCTTGCCGCCTTGACCCGGTTCCCGCGCGTGGTCTTCAACGCGTCCTGGATCAGGTCCTTCTCGTAGGCGCCGACCGCATCGGACAGCGCGACGCGGGTCACCGTGCCCGTGGCCTCGCTGGTCTGCAGACTCGGCGGCAGGTGGTGGGCGTGGATGACGCTGCCGTCGCAGACGAGCAGGGCCCGTTCGATGCTGTTCTCGAGCTCGCGTACGTTGCCCGGCCAGTGGTACGCCATCAGCATGTCGATGGCCGGCGTCGAGATTCGCTTGACGCTCTTGCCGTGCTCGACGGAGTACTTCTCCAGGAAGTTGTCCGCGAGCAGCAGGATGTCGGTTTTCCGTTCGCGCAGCGGCGGCACGAAGATCGTGAAAACGTTGAGGCGGTAGTGCAGATCCTCACGGAAGGTGCCGGCGGCGATGGCCTTCTCGAGGTCGGCGTTGGTGGCCGCGATCAGGCGCACGTTGGTCCTGACGGGCGTCACGCCGCCGAGCCTCTCGAACTCCTTCTCCTGCAGCACGCGCAGCAGCTTGACCTGCGTGGACAGGTTGATGTCGCCGATCTCGTCGAGGAACAGCGTGCCTCCGTCGGCCAGCTCGAAGCGTCCCTTCTTGCGCGCCGCGGCGCCGGTGAACGCGCCCTTCTCGTGGCCGAAGAGCTCGGCCTCGATCAGGGAATCGGGCAGAGCGGCACAGCTCACCTTGATGAACGGCTTCTTGGCGCGCGGGGAGTTGTAGTGGATGGCGTGCGCGATGAGCTCCTTGCCGGTGCCGGACTCGCCGCGGACCAGCACCGTGGTGTTCGTGCCGGTGACCTGCGCGACCTGCTCGTACACCTGCCGCATCGGTCCGCTGGTACCGATGATCTGGGAGAAGTCGTAGCGCTCCTTCAGCTCCGCCTTCAGGTGCGTGTTCTCGGCGAGGAGGCGCTGGCGTTCGACCTCGGCCGCCTCCTTCAGGCGGATCGCCTGCCCGAACATGCTGGCCACCACGCGGCAGAGGTGCAGGTCGCGGTCGTACTGGCGCGCGCGTTCGAACGGAAAATCGATGTTGAGCGAGCCCAGCGCCTTGCGCGCCCCGGGGATCGGCACGCACATGAAGGTGATCTCGGAGCGCGCGCCCTGGGGCCGGCGGCCGGTCCGGTGCAGGAAAGCCGGCTCCTGGCTGATCTGGGGAATGACCACGGGCTTGCCGCTGGCGACGACGCGGCCCGTGATCCCCTCGCCCATCTCCCATTCGGCATGTCTGCCCTCGTCGGGCACGCCGGCGGAGTTTTCCACCCGCAGGCGCCCCGTGTTCGCGTCGGCGAGGACGACCGCGCTGCGGATCACGCCGTAGTCGTGATCGAGGATCTCCAGCGCCCGTTGCAGGCCCTCGCGCGGCGTCCTCCCGACGGTCAGCGCCTGGTTGACCTCGGCGAGCATCACGAGCGGCTTCGCGTCGGTCGACAGGCCCTTGAGCTTCGTCTTCGACATCGGACGTGACTCGCCGGTGGCCGGGGGCACCGGCCGTGCACGGGACGTTGCAGCGCGTGCGGCACGCGTACGTGTAGCCATCCCCGTGTGGTTATTCAAAGAACGTGCCAACACGAGAACGGCTGCCGTGGAAGTCGGTCGGCGATGTCTCGCCCGGGCCGGCGACGAGGTTGCCCACCGCCGGGTGGCGGAAAACTACACGGGCGCCGGCAGGTCGGACGCTCCCATCAGCCAGGCGTCGATGCCCCGCGCGGCGCTGCGGCCCTCGGCGATGGCCCAGACGATGAGCGACTGCCCGCGCTGCATGTCGCCGGCGGCGAACACGGACGGCATGCTGGTCATCCAGTTCTCGTCGCGCCAGACGTTGCCGCGGTCGGTCAGCCGGACCCCGAGCTCGGTGAGCAGACCGGGTCGTTCCGGTCCCAGGAAGCCCATCGCGAGCAGGACCAGGTCGACTTCCATCTCGAACTCGCTGCCGGCGACCCGGTCGAACGTCGGCCGGCCGTTCTCACGACGCAACGCCACCTTGATGCCGTGCAGCCGGTCGACGCGGCCGTCGTCGGTTCCCGAGAAACGCTCGGTCGACACGGAGTACACGCGGTCGCCGCCCTCTTCGTGCGCCGCCGACACCCGGAAGACGTTGGGCCAGGTCGGCCAGGGGTTGTCGGAGTCTCGTTGCTGCGGTGGCTGGGGCAGCAGCTCGAACTGCGCCACCGACGCCGCTCCCTGCCGGTGCACGGTGCCGAGGCAGTCGGCGCCGGTATCGCCGCCGCCGATGATGACGACCCGCTTGTCCTTCGCGGTAATCGTCTCCGCGGCGGGCACGACGTCGCCTTCGTTGCGGCGGTTCTGCTGCGTCAGGTAATCCATCGCGAAATGGATGCCGCGCAGCTCCCGCCCCGGAACCTTCAGATCGCGGGGCCAACCGGCGCCGCCGGCGAGCAGCAGCGCGTCGTGCTCGGCGCGGAGTCGGGCCGCGGAGACATCCACGCCGACGTTGACTCCGGTCCGGAACTGCACCCCCTCGCCTTCCATGACGGTGAGCCGCCGGTTGAGGAAGCGCTTCTCCATCTTGAACTCGGGGATGCCGTACCGCAGCAGGCCGCCGATGCGATCCGACTTCTCGAAGACCGTGACGGTATGGCCGGCTCGGTTGAGCTGGTCGGCAGCGGCGAGCCCGGCCGGCCCGGATCCGATGACCGCCACCGACCTGCCGGTGCGCACTGCCGGCGGCGCCGGCGCGATCCACCCTTCGTCGAAGGCGCGCTCGACGATGGCGAGCTCCACGGACTTTATGGTCACCGCGTCGCCGTCGATCGCCAGCACGCAGGATCCCTCGCACGGCGCCGGGCAGAGCCGGCCGGTCCATTCGGGGAAGTTGTTGGTCTTGTGCAGCCGGTCGATTGCGCTGCGCCACCTGCCGCGGTAGACGAGGTCGTTCCAGTCGGGGATCAGGTTGCCGAGGGGACAGCCCTGGTGGCAGAACGGAATGCCGCAGTCCATGCAGCGGGCGCCCTGCGCCTGCATGTCGGGCGTCGCGTACGGCAGGTAGACCTCGTTCCAGTCGGCGAGCCGCTCGCCGGTCGGACGCTTCGGCGCCGCCTGCCTTTCGATTTCGAGAAATCCCTTCAGCTTGCCCATCGGTCTCCGTATGTCACTGTGCGCCGATCAACTCGGCGAACTGCGGCTGGCGCGCTTCGGCGCGCGCCCGCGCCTCGGCCTGCAGCACACGCTTGTAGTCTCGCGGCATCACCCTGACGAACCGCCGGCAAGCGGTGTCCCATTCCGCAAGAAGTCCGCCGGCCACGGTGCTGCCGGTCGTGTCGACGTGCCGGGTCAGCAGTTCCTCGACGAGCAGCAGGTCGTCGTCCGCCAGGGGCTCGAGGTCGACCATGCCCGGATTGCAGCGGCGTTCGAAGTCTCCGTCCGCGTTCAGCACGTAGGCGATGCCCCCGCTCATGCCGGCCGCGAAATTGCGACCCGTAGATCCGATGACGACCACGCGGCCGCCGGTCATGTACTCGCAGCCGTGGTCGCCGACCGCTTCGACGACGGCGTGCGCGCCGCTGTTGCGGACCGCAAAGCGTTCGCCCGCGACGCCGCGCACGAACGCCTCGCCTCCGGTGGCGCCGTACAGGGCCACGTTGCCGATGATGATGTTCTTCTCCGGCGTGAAGGTCGAGCTTGCGGGTGGGAAGATCACGAGCCGCCCGCCCGACAGCCCCTTGCCGAAGTAGTCGTTCGCGTCGCCTTCGACCGTCATCGAGACGCCGCGCGGCACGAACGCGCCGAAGCTCTGCCCGGCGGAGCCGGTGAACGCGATCCGGATGGTGCCGTCCGGGAGACCCTGCGCGCCCCACCGCCGGCTGATCCTGGACCCGAGCATCGTTCCGACCGTCCGGTTGACGTTGCGGATCGGCAGCGAGATCTCCACCGGGCGGCGGTGCTCGATGGCCTCGGCGCAGCGCTCGATGAGCGTGTTGTCCAGAGCGCGGTCGAGGCCATGGTCCTGCGGCTGCACGCAGCGGCGGCCGACCGTGTCCGGGACTTCGGGCTGGTGCAGAATCGTCGACAGGTCGACGCCGCGCGCCTTCCAGTGGTCCACCGCCCGGCGAACGTCCAGGCGGTCGGCCCGGCCGATCATCTCGTCCATGGTGCGGAAGCCGAGCTGCGCCATCAGCTCCCGGATCTCCTCGGCGACGAACCGGAAGTAGTTCTCGACGAACTCCGCCTTGCCGGAGTAGCGCTCGCGCAGCTTCGGGTTCTGGGTGGCGATGCCGACCGGACAGGTGTCGAGGTGGCAGACGCGCATCATGATGCAGCCGGAGACCACCAGCGGCGCCGTCGAGAAGCCGTACTCCTCGGCGCCGAGCAGCGCGGCGATGACCACGTCGCGGCCGGTCTTCATCTGCCCGTCGACCTGGACGACGATCCGGTCGCGCAGGTCGTTCAGGACCAGCACCTGCTGCGTTTCGGCGAGGCCGAGCTCCCACGGCACGCCGGCGTGCTTGATGCTCGTCAGCGGCGACGCGCCGGTGCCGCCGTCGTGCCCCGAGATGAGCACGACGTCCGAATGCGCCTTCGAGACGCCGGCCGCCACCGTGCCGACGCCGACCTCCGCCACCAGCTTCACGTGCACCCGCGCGTCCGGGTTCGAGTTCTTCAGGTCGTGGATGAGCTGGGCCAGATCCTCGATAGAGTAGATGTCGTGGTGCGGCGGCGGCGAGATCAAACCGACGCCCGGCGTCGAGTAGCGCACCTTCGCGATCCACGGATAGACCTTGAAGCCGGGGAGCTGCCCGCCCTCGCCGGGCTTGGCGCCCTGCGCCATCTTGATCTGCAGGTCGTCCGCGTTGACGAGGTACTCGCTGGTTACGCCGAAGCGGCCCGAGGCCACCTGCTTGACGGCGCTGCGGCGCAGGTCGCCGTTCTCGTCCGGGATGAATCGAGCCGGGTCCTCGCCTCCTTCGCCGGTGTTCGACTTGCCGCCGAGCCGGTTCATCGCGATGGCCAGCGTCTCGTGCGCCTCGGCGCTGATCGAGCCGTACGACATGGCGCCGGTGGCGAAGCGCTTGAAGATCGCCTCGGCCGGCTCGACTTCTTCGAGCGGGATCGGCTCGGCCGCCGGCTTCAGCTCGAGCAGGCCGCGCAACGTCGCCCGCTGGCGGCTCTGGTCGTTGACGAGCCGGGCATAGTCTCGATAGACGGTGGCCTGGTTGCTGCGGCTGGCGTGCTGCAGCTTGAAGACGGTCTCGGGATTGAACAGGTGGTACTCGCCGTCGCGGCGCCACTGGTACTCGCCGCCCGCATCCAGCTCGTCGTCCTCGCGCCCGCGCTCGGCGAACGCCCGCGCGTGGCGGCGGACGACCTCCTCGGCCACCGTGTCGATGCCGATCCCGCCGATGCGCGACGCGGTCCACGTGAAGCAGCGGTCGACGAACGCCTTGTCGAGCCCGACCGCCTCGAAGATCTGGGCGCCGCGGTAGCTCTGGAGCGTGGAGATGCCCATCTTGGACATCACCTTGAGCACGCCCTTGGTGCAGGCCTTGATGTAGTTGCGGACCGCCTGCGCCTGGTCGAGGTCCTGCACCTCGCCGTCGGCGCGCAGCCCCTCGATGGTCTCGAAGGCGAGATACGGGTTGACGACCGCCGCGCCGTAGCCCACGAGCAGGGCCATGTGATGGCACTCGCGCGCTTCGCCGGTCTCGACGATCAGCGAGCAGCGGGTGCGGGAGCCTTCCCGCACGAGGTGGTGGTGGACGCCGGCCGTGGCGAGCAGGGCCGGCACCGGCGCGTGCTCGCGATCGACCCCGCGGTCGGACAGGACGAGCAGCGTCGCCCCGCCTGCGACCGCTTCACTCGCCGCCCGGCACAGCTCGTCCATGGCCTGCTCGAGGCCCGCCGCCCCGGCGCGGGGATCGAACAGCATCGGCAGGGTCGCGGTCCGGAACGCCGGATCGTGCAGGCGCCGCAGCTTCGCCAGGTCGTCGTTCGTGATCAGCGGCGCATCGACCTTGACGTGATGACACGACCGCGCGTCGGGGGCCAGCAGGTTGGCCTCGGCACCGAGGGTCGACCCCATGTCGGTGACCAGCTCCTCGCGGATCGCGTCGAGCGGCGGGTTGGTCACCTGGGCGAAGAGCTGCTTGAAGTAGTCGTAGAGCAGCCGCGAGCGGTCCGAGAGGACCGCGAGTGCGGTGTCGGTGCCCATCGAGCCGATCGGCTCGGCGCCGTTCTGCGCCATCGGCGCGATGAGGATCCGCAGGTCCTCCTCGGTGTAGCCGAAGGCCCGCTGCAGGGTGCGCACCGCCTCCTGCGGCGCGGCCGGGGCGCCCGGGGCCGGCCGCAGGTCGTCGATGTGGACCAGCTCCTGCTTCAGCCACGCGGCGTAGGACCGCTCCCGCGCGAGGTCGCGCTTGATCTCCTCGTCGTCGACGATCCGGCCCTGGGCCGTGTCGACCAGGAAGATGCGGCCCGGATGCAGCCGCTCCTTGACCAGCACGTTCTCCGGCGGGATGTCGAGGACGCCCACCTCGGACGCCATGATCACCATGTCGTCCTTCGTGACGTAGTAGCGCGAGGGCCGCAGCCCGTTGCGGTCGAGCACCGCCCCGATGACCGTGCCGTCGGTGAAGGCGATCGAGGCCGGGCCGTCCCACGGCTCCATGAGGGAGGCGTGGTACTCGTAGAACGCCTTGCGCTCCGGGCTCATCGATTCGTGGTTGCTCCACGGCTCCGGAATCATCATCAGGACCGCGTGGGCGAGCGGGCGGCCGGTCAGGGCCAGGAACTCCAGCACGTTGTCGAACGTCGCGGTATCGCTCTGGCCTTCGCGAATCAACGGAAACACCTTCTGCAGATCGTCGCCGAAGAGGTCCGACCGGCAGAGCGCCTCGCGGGCCCGCATCCAGTTGATGTTGCCCCGCAGCGTGTTGATCTCGCCGTTGTGCGCGCAGTAGCGGTACGGGTGGGCCAGCGGCCACGAGGGGAACGTGTTCGTGCTGAAACGGGAATGCACGAGCGCGAGGGCCGACTCCACGTCCGGGTCCGCGAGGTCGGGGAACATCCGTTCGACCTGGTCCGCGATCAGCATCCCCTTGTAGACGATGGTGTTCGACGACAGGCTGGCGACGTAGAAGAGATCGCGCTCGAGAAGCTGGAGCCGGTCGGCCTCGTGCGCCGCGCGGCTGCGGATGACGTACAGCTTCCGTTCGAACCGCGCCGCCGCGTCCGCCGCGTCGTCCGGAGCCGGCCCGCGCCCAATGAAGATCTGGCGGATGACCGGCTCGCCACTCCTCGCGGTGGCGCCGAGGTGTCCGCTGTCCGTCGGCACGTCGCGCCAGCCGAGCAGGCGCTGGCCCTCTTCGTGGACGATGCGGGCGAACGTCTCCTCCACCCGCCGCCGTTCGGCGGCGTCGCGCGGCAGGAACACCATGCCGACGCCGTAGCCGCCCGGCTCCGGCAACTCGAACCCGGCGGCAGGAGCCGCCTTGCGGAAGAACCGGTGCGGAAGCTGCAGGAGCATCCCGGCGCCGTCGCCCGTGTTCACCTCGCAGCCGCACGCGCCGCGGTGCAGCAGATTCTCGGAGACTTCGAACGCCTGCCGGACGAGCTCGTGCGACCGCTTGCCCTTGATGTTCACGACGAAACCGACGCCGCACGAGTCGTGCTCGAAGCGCGGGTCGTACAGTCCCTCGGCGCGCGGCATCGCGCCGGCCGTGCGGGGATTGAGGCGTGAATTCTGCATGGTCGCCTTCATCGGTTCGAGATCCGGAGAATCCGCCGCCGGTTACGGTGTGCCCGTGACGGGCGCCACCTGTGCGACCGTGGCCGCGGTGCCGGCATGCGGATCCTCGGCCGCGCGAGGGCGGTTCGCCGGCGCTTCAGCGGCCCGCCCGGCGCTGTCGAGCCGAAGCAGCCGAATGAACTCGGTCACGGCCGGATTGAGCCGCCGCCGCCGCCGATGGACGATGCTCAGAGGCCGCACGAACGCCGCTTCGCCGTCGAGCGTGTCCAGGGGGACGGCCACGAGTGTCTGCCGCTCCACTTCGCGCCGCAGGGTCGATCCCGGAAGAATCGCGACCCCTGCGCCGTCCTCCACCGCCTGCTTGATGTTCTCGATGGTGTCGAACTCGGCGACGACGTCGACGTCGACGCCGTGCCGCCGCAGGTAGCGGTCGAGCTCGCGTCGGACCGGGAGCGCGCGGTCGAACGTCACGAATGCCGCACCATCCAGCTCCGACGGTCCGAGCGCCGTCGTCCGGCGTGCGAAGCGGTGGGCCGGTGGACAGGCAACGGCCATGGTCTGCTGCTGCCATGGGACCACCGTCAGGTCGCGGCCCGGCGTGGCGAAGGCGAGCAGGCCGATGTCCGACTGATCGTTCTGGATGCGCGTCGGGATCTCGTCCGGATGCATGTACTCGATGTCGACATGGGCGCCGGGTACCGCCGCGCGAAACCGGTCGACGTACAGGCTCAGATCGTGCAGCCCGACGGAATAGATGGACGCCAGGCGCACCGTATAGCCGGACGGATCCTGCCGACGCTGCACCGCTTCCTCGAGCTCGTGGTAGCGGTCGACGATCTCCTGGCAGCCCTGGAAGAAGAGCTTGCCCTCCGGCGTCAGTTGCCACGGACGGCGCGACCGGTCTATCAACTGCGCGCCGAGGCGCCGCTCGAGCTGCCGCACCGCCTGGCTCGCCGCGGACTGGCTGACCGAGTTGGCCAGCGCGCCCCGGGAGAAGCTCTGGTGCCGGACCACGTCGCAGAAGATGTTGAGCGCCTCCAGATGCATGAACCCGCCACTGTACCTACGTCCGCCGCTAATGGCAAGCGTTCCCTCTATTAGAGATGCTGATTCATGGCCTGTGTGTGCGGGCCGGGCGCACGCGCATCCGCCGCGCGTTCAAGCGATGTCGTGCTTCCCGATC
Source organism: Vicinamibacterales bacterium (assembly GCA_965222905.1). Lineage (GTDB taxonomy): Bacteria > Acidobacteriota > Vicinamibacteria > Vicinamibacterales > UBA8438 > WTFV01. Next base: position 2,164,059 of record OZ244976.1, read on the forward strand.
CACTCGCGAAGCGCCGCGTCGATGCTTGAGAACATCGCGCATGATTCGGACAGAATACCGGGGTGGACGAGCACGTCATCGTGCGGAGCGGCGCGCTGGCCCCGCCGGGCGACTGGCTGTCGGAGGCGCCGCATCTCGTCAGAGCCGTGCTCGACGACCGCGTGCGCATTGCCGGAGTTCCTCGTCACAAGGGCATCATCGCGGCCGTACGCGCGCTCGACGCCGCCCCGCTGCAACGGCGCTGCAAACTCTGGTGGACGATCCGCCGGGGTCTCGGCCTCTACGACCCGGAGACGCTGCGAAGCGAAGCGATCCGGGTCGGACTGCTCGCGACGGTTCAAGACCGGCCCGCGATCGCGCAACCGGAGCTCGAAGACGCAATCCAGCTCACGCTGTTCGCCCCTGCCCGGGGCGAGAGGTCAGCACGCCGCTGAGCGCTTCAAACTGTCATGATATTTTGAAGTGCATGTTCGAGAGGAGCTTGGCGCTGACCGAACCCGGCCGGGCCGCCTGCTCGACGCCTGCGGCGCGGACCATCTCGGGGACGAGATCGCAGCCGAGGGTCTGATTCGAAACCTGCCGGCGTTCACCGGCTTCCTGGACACGGCGGCGCTCGGCGGCTCGGAGTGGGCATGCGTCGTTACCGCGGCGACCGGGTACATCGGAGACGGTGACGTGCGATGAACCGGTCGGAACTGGCGGAGGTGCTCCGCAACGGCGAGAGCTCGGGCGTCGAGTTCAAGCGCGACGACGTCAGGCCGGAACGGCTCGCCCGCGAGATCGCCGCCCTCCTGAACTTCGAAGGCGGACACATCCTGCTCGGCGTGGACGACGATGGGTCCGTCCGTGGCCTGACGCACCCGCCGCAGAAGACCGAGGAGTGGGTGATGGAGGTCGCGCGCTCGCACGTGCGGCCGGCCGCGATTCCCTACTGGGAGACGATCGACTGTGGCGGAACCGTGGTAGGCGTCATCTCGTTGCCGGCCGATGCGCCGGACAAGCCGTACAAGGCGAAGCGCGGTTCGGCCTGGGTTACGCAGATTCGCGTCGGAACGACGACGCGCGACGCCTCAGACGAGGAGGAGGCGCGTCTCTACATGCAGTCCGGGCGCCTGCAGTACGACCGCCGGCCGGTTCCCGGTTCCTCGCTCGATGACATCGATCGCCGCCGCCTCGTCAACTACTTTCGCGACCTGCGCCGCCAGTACTGCCCCCCGCCGGACGACGTGGAATCCTGGCGCCGGCTGCTCGTCAACTCGGAGCTGATGGTGGAGGATCGCGGCAAGGTCATGGCGAGCGGCGCCGGCCTGCTGATCTTCGGCGTGCGCCCGAACCGCTTCCTGCCGCAGGCCGGGATCAGCGCCGTCGCCTACTCGGGCGTCGAGAAGGACTACGACGCGAAGGCGCGCGCGACGTTGCGCGGTCCGCTGGTGCCTCTGTATCCGGCCGCGGCGTCGGACTTCGACCCACCGTATCCCGGGCTGCCACGCACGTTCTCGGAGCACGGCGGTGCGGTCGAAGCCGGCGTCATCGAAGGCGCACTCGACTTCGTGCGGCGCCACATCGACGTGCAGGCCCGGATCGACGACAGCGGCCGCCGGGCGGAACGCTGGGACTTTCCCCTGGAGGGGGTGCGGGAAGCGGTGGTGAACGCAGTCGCGCATCGCGACTACACCATCGCAGTGACCGACATCGAGCTCTCGCTGTACGCCGACAGGCTGGAGATCGTCTCACCGGGCAGGCTCCCGAACACGGTGACGGTCGAGAAGATGCGCACCGGGTGCCGCGCCTCGAGGAACGAGCTCACGCGCGATGTCCTGCGCGACTACCGGTACATCGAAGCCAGCGGGCTCGGGATCCCACGCAAGATCGTCGCGGGCATGCGCGCGCACAACGGCACGGATCCCGACCTGATCGAGGAGGACTACAGCTTCACGGTCCGGTTGTGGAAGTCTCCTTCCGGTCAGGGGGTGCGATCGTAGCCGGTCAGGTGCTGGTCGAGTGACCAGACGCTGACCCGGCGGTGCGGGTGCCGCCTGCAGGTCCGCTCCCACTCCTCGATGATCGACATATCAACCATGCCGAGGCCTCGCATTGCGTCATCCGGGAAGCGGTCCAGCAGGTTCTCCAGTTGGTCGGCGTCCGGTAAGGGGGCCAGTGTCCAGGGCGCCTCTCCGTTCAGGGCCCGTCGTACCTGGTCGGTGAACGCAGCCGCGTAGCGCCGGCGCTGCCTGCCGTCTCGGACGTCGGCGATGTGATTGCCGGTCTCGAAGACAGCACCCAACGGGAGCAGAAGGTTGGCTCCTTCGTCAAGCAGTTGGCTGAACCGAGCCAGAACGGCGTCGCGATTCTGATTGCAGCCGGGAACGTTCAGAAAGTTCAGGAACACGGTGGTGTCGACAATGACGACTGGCGGCATGACGATCTACAGGTCTTTGGCCCGCCGATCACCCGAAATCACCCGACCTGCTTCCTGAGCTCGTCCAGCCACGCGCGGCCGCGCTGTTTCCTCTGCTCCGGACCCGGGTGCTCCTTCACGAAACGCTCGATGATCTGGTGTGTCATCAAGTGGCCGACTGTTCCCTGCGCAATGAGCTCCGGGTAGTCGGGGACGTCTGCCAGACGAATCAGCCGGCTCGAGCCGTCTGCAGGGTCCCGGTAGCAGAAGACCACGTCGGGAACCGCGTCATCAGGAAGGGCGTCCAACAGGGCCGGGTTGTGGCTGCTGATGAGCACGCGCAGATTCCGCGCCTTCGCGATGCGGGACACCTGATTGAGGAGCTGAGCGGCGCGGCTCGGGTGCACCCCGTTGTCGATCTCTTCGATCACGACGAGGCCGGGAGGGGCTGAGAGAATCGCGGCCGCGATCGCGAGGACACGCAACGTCCCGTCCGACAACAAGGAAGCATCGTATTCCTTGTTGCTTCCGCCAAATGACTCGGACAGGGCAACCATGACCTCGCCGCGCGGGGTCTCAATAAACGCGATCTCCTTGATGTCCTGCTCAGGCAGCGCTCGTATAAACTCGAGCAGTTCATCCTTGTTCTGTTGTTCTTGGCACAGGTTGTAAAGCACCCCGGACAGATTTCTGCCGTTCTCGGTCGGGTTCTGCTCGCTCATGAAGCTGTAGTTCCTCATGAGCGATGGACGTGGGTCCAGCAACGTCATGTCCGTGAGCAATTGGTGGAGCCTGCGCGTTACGGTCGGAATTTCCCTTTGGGCTTTCTTGTGTCCACTCTCGAACCGAGCCGAGCTCATGAGTTGGCACAGCACCGCCGTCTGGTCGCTGCACATGATTTGCGGTTTCCTGCCCCCCGGTGCAAAGTTGTTGTAGGCGACGAACATGTCGCCCAGGGCGCCTTTCGATGATGTCTTGACCTCGAAGAGCGGCGCAGAGGAACGAAGTCCGCCGCCGGTGAGCCGTTCATCGGATATGTGAAGCTCGTCGCTCTCACGTACTTCGAGCGTGATCGAATAGTTGCACCAATGAGCGTCGGTCGTGCGACACGAAAACGAGAAGGCGGGTACCCCCCTGTAACCGAGCGAAAGCAAGTGGCCCGCTCTTTGGCCGGACCGAAGCGCGGAAGCGAATCGAGGATAGGAGAGTGGGCCATCGAGTACGCCTCGGTATGCGAGGTCGCCGACGTTGCCGCGAATCGCGCGTTCCTTCTCCAGCAAATCGTGGCGAATAGTGCCGAGCCTCTTGCCTTCAGCGATCCAGGACAGCAGTCGCAACCCCTCGATGGCGTTGCTCTTGCCGGATGCGTTCGCGCCGATCAGGACCGTCAGCGGCGCGAGCTTCAACGTAGCGTCGCGGTAGCTCTTGAAGTTCTGGATCGTGAAGCTGGTCAGCATCGTCTTCCCCTGGGGGGGCCTCGCTCCTCGCCGCACGCGGCGGGCGCCAGCCTTCACTCCAACCTGGACAGCAGCGTGTCGAGCGGGACGGCGCCGGCTGTTTTCAGTGTGAAGCCGAGGCGGGCCGGATCGTCCAGTGGTTGGACCTCCACGTCGCCGCCGCCGAACAGACGGCCGCCGAACGCGGCCAGCTCGTTTCCCAGCGCGGTCTCGGTGTCGGGGGTGCGCGGTGCGACGAGGCGGTCGTTGGCCACGAACTCAATCTCGTTGCCCAGGAACGTGATGCCGCCGCCGGTCATGCGGGAGGTATCTTCCTCCAGGCGCAGTGCGGCAGTGATCAGCGCCCCCGCGGCGGTCGCCAGTCGCTCCGGGAGAGTTCCTTCCGACGGCTGCTTGCGGGTATACGACAGACCCGACCGCCCGCCGATCCCGTCGAGTGCGTAGTTCGCTTCGTGAGCCACGAGGAGCACGCTCGGACCGTCGACGAGGTGGGTGTAGTCCGCCACGTCGATCAGGAGGCCGGGGACCGCGCTCTCCTGAATCCAGCGGTGGAAGACCGGGATGATCGTGCTGGGCTCGCCCGCCGATGCGGGCTCGGCGAACAGCTTGAGGGCGAAGCGTTGCAGCGCCGCGGCGTCGTATCCCATCTACCGGGCCCGCCCCTCGGTTGCGGCCGGCATGCCGGCGGCCGGACGCGCGGCGAGCCGCGCCTGGCACGCGTGGCAGGCCTCCAGGAAGAGCTGCGCCTCCTCGATCAGGTGGTGCACCGCGTCGGGCGCCCGCCGCGGGCCCGACTCGTGCCGCCGGAAGAGGTACATCGCGAACTTGCCGCCGGCGTACTTGTCGAAGAAAAGCTGCGTGTCGAAGAACCGCGTGCGGAACTCGCGGACGATGGCGTCCGGGTCGTCGCCGATGTCGATGAACTCGGACTTGATCAGCCCCCGCGCGCCGAGCAGCATTGCGCCGTAGGCCAGCTCGTCGGCCTCCGGGACCGCCTGCTCCTCGAGCCGCGACTGCGCCTCGAAGATGCGGGCCTCGGCCGCCGCGAGATCGAACTCGGTCAGCGACACGACCTCGCCGGCGCACTCGCCGACGCCCATATCGCCGAGAGTGAACTCGCGCGGGTCGCCCCAGTCCGAATAGAACGACGCGTCCTCGTCGTGGACGGGAACGGTCGCCAGGTCGGCGAACATCTCGCGCAGGGCGCGCTTGCCGATGCGGCGCGTGTAGTCCTGGAACGATTCCGACTCGCGCCGTTCGGCGACGAACCGCCCGGTGATGCGCTCGACAACCTCCGGAATGCGCTTCGACGGAACGGCGCCGGAGGCCAGTCCGTAGGAGCCGGCGTTGTCGAGCCACTGGCCGCCGAGCACCACCTGGAAGTGGGGCACGGCGTAGCCGCCGATATTGCGGCTCACTCCGTAGAAGCCGATGTCGGCGATGTGGTGCTGGCCGCACGAGTTGAAGCAGCCGCTCGTCTTGATGCGCAGCCCTTCGACGGCCGGGTCGAACGCTCCCTTGGCGGCGCGCTCGGAGAGCCGCGAGGTGAGCTCCGCCGCGAGGCCGCGCGACGAGGCGATGCCGAGCTTGCAGGTATCGGTGCCGGGGCAGGCGGTGATGTCGGCCAGGGTCCCGGCTCCTGCCAGGCCCAGCCCGATGGCCGACAGCTCGCGGTGCAGCGCGGGCAGGTCCGCCTCGCCGACCCAGCGCAGGACGATGTTCTGCTCGACCGTCGCCCGCATCGCGCCGCCGACGTACTTCCGCGCGAGATCGGCGAGGCGGCGCGTCTGGTGGGCGGTCAGATCGCCGAGCGGCAGCGCGACGGTGACGGTGGCGTAGCCGCTCTGGCGCTGGCGGTAGACGTTGGTGCGCGCCCAGCCCGCGAAGCCGTTCGACCCGCCGCCGTCGGCCGCCGCGGCCGGCTCGAGCGGCTGCTCGGCTGCCGCCGGTGCGCCCGCCAGGTGCGCGGTCCAGCGCGGGTCCTCGGGCAGTGCGGCGCGCTCTTCGAGGACGAGCCGTTTGAACTCGTCGAGGCCGAGGTGCGCCACCAGGAACTTGATCCGCGCGCGGGCGCGGTTACGCTTCTCGCCGAGCCGGGCGAACACCCGGGAGATGGCCTGCGCGAGCGGCAGCAGCTCCTCCACGGGCAGGAACTCCTCGAACAGCCGGGCCTGGTGCGGCACCGCGCCGAGGCCGCCGCCGACGTAGGTCTCGAATCCGTGCCGCTCGACGCCGTTCTCGATGCGGGTGACCGCGATCAGGCCCAGGTCGTGCATCGATACGAGCCCGCACGCGTGCTGGCGGCAGCCCGAGAACGCCACCTTGAACTTGCGTCCGAAGTCCTGTGCATCCGGGTGGCCGAGCAGGAACCGCATGCACGCCTCGGCGTGCGGCGTGACGTCGAACGTCTCGTCGCGGCAGACCCCGGCCAGGGGGCAGGCAGTGACGTTGCGGACGGTGTTGCCGCACGCCTCGCGGGTGGTGATCTCGACCGCGGCGAGCCGGCGCATCAGATCGGGCGTGTCTTCGAGATGGATGAAGTGGAGCTGGATGTCCTGGCGCGTCGTCACATGGCACACGCCGTCGCTGTACTCCTCGGCCAGGTCCGCCAGCGTGTCCATCTGGTCGGGCGTCAGTCGGCCCATCGGGATCTTGATCCGCTGCATCCCGGGCGCGTCCCAGACCGTCTCGGGACCCTTGGTGAGACCGTCCGAGGGGTAGGGCAGTGCCTTCGGGCCGGTGCCGTCGTTGCGCTGGCCGTTGTCGTAGCGCTGTCCGTAGACGCCGCGGCGGAGACGCGTCTCGGCGAACACCTTCTCGTCGATCTTGCCCTGCCGCCGCAGGGCGATCTGGCTTTCGAAGGTGTCGATCTCCGCGCCCAGGTCGGCTGGAATGCGGCCGGCGAGTGATTCTTTCCAGGTCATGTCACACGTTCCTTGCTCGCTAGCGCTGCCCGTGGCCCATAATTTTTTGCTGGACTTCCTGCCGCCACTTCGCTACGGTGGCCGGCATGGAGATTCAGAATCAGGTCTCACGTATTCTACGGGACAACCTCGCCCGCCTGCGCGACGTGCTGGACGGGGCGGTTTCGCAGGGTGTCGGCAGCCTCGGCCAAGTCGCTGATCGCGTCTGTGAAGCGTTCGATTTCCGCGACGGACGGGGCCGGTGGCAACGCGCGAGCTGCTGCCGGGCGTTGTCCGACCTGCAGGCGGCCGGCCACGTCTCGCTGCCTGCGGGTCGAGGTGCCCGCGGTGGTGGGGGCCGGGCGCGGGTGCTCCCGCACCCGCTGGCGCCGGCGGTGGACGTGCCGGACACGGTCGGCAAGGTTGTGGGTCTGACCCTGGAGCTGGTGGAAACCGACGAGCAGCGGCAGGTCTGGAACACGCTGATGGCGTACGAGCACCCGCGCGGGGCTGGTCCGTTCGTCGGCCCGCAACTGCGGTATCTGGTGGGTTCGGCGCATGGCTGGCTGGGCGGGGTCGGGTTTGCGGCGAGTGCGCGGCGGCTGCGGTCCCGCGACGCCTGGGTCGGGTGGGACGATGCGGGCCGGCGCGCGCACCTGCACCGGGTGTTGGGACTGTGCCGGCTGCTGGTGCGCCCCGGCATTATGTGTCGCAACCTGGCCTCGCACGTGCTGGGCCGGGTCGTCCGGACGGTCGGCGACGACTGCGAGGGTCTGTATGGCTATCGCCCCTGGCTGCTGGAGACGTTCGTCGACGAGACCGAACAGACGGGGGCGAGCGTGCGCGCGGCGAACTGGGTTCGGGTGGGTGAGACCTGCGGTCGCGGTCGCCAGGATCGCACGCACGCGGCGCCGGAAACGCGCAAGGCGGTGTATATGTATGCGTTGGAGCCGGCGTGGCACACCCGCCTCGCAGTGCCTGCACCGGTCTTGGCGCCGCTGGCGGTTGGCGACGGTCTCGACGCCGCGGTCTGGGCGGAGCACGAGTTCGGCGGGGCGCGTTTGGGCGACGCGCGTCTGAGCGCGCGGCTGGTGCAGAGCGCGCAGCAAATGGCAGAGTCTCCGATGCGCGCCATCACCGGCGCCGCCCACGGCGCCCGCGCGATGGTCAAGGGCCATTACCGGCTGATCGACCAGCCCGCCGACAGTGCGGTGACGGTCGACAACATCCTCGCGCCGCATCGCGAGCAGACGCTGCGCCGGATGCAGGCGCACGACACGGTGCTGTGCATCCAGGACGGCACCCGGTTGAACTTCACCCGGCGCGGGCAGACGCAGGGGCTGGGGGCCATCGGCTCGAACCAGACCGGGGCGGTGGCGCGCGGCCTGGAGTTGCACACGACCTTGGCCGTCAATCCCGACGGGCTGGCGTTGGGCGTGCTGCGGGCCGCCTTCGACGCGCCTGCGCCCCCGAATCCCGAGGCGGAAGGCGAGCCGCCCCCGAAGCCGCGCGAGGAGCGCAAGTCGTTCCGTTGGATCGAGGGGCTGCGCGACTGCGCGCAGGCAGCCGAACAATTGTCCGAGACCCGCGTGGTGTGCGTGATGGACCGCGAGGCCGATTTCCTCGACCTGTTCGTCGAGCACCGCGCGGCTGCCCAGCAGGTCGACCTGCTGGTCCGCGCCAAGGCCGACCGCGTCCTCGGCAGGGAAAAGACGCCCGACGGGCAGACGGTCTCACGCCGTCTGTTCGATACGGTGCGCAACGCGCCGGCCCGAGGCGCCGCCAAGGTCGAGGTGCAGCGGCTGAGCGCGCGCGTGAAGGCCAGCAAACAGGCCCGCAAGGACCGCCGGGCGGAGCGGGTCGCCGACGTGACGCTGCGCTACCAGCAGGTGCCGCTGCCCTGCCCCGGCGACGAGCCGGTCGCACTGTGGGTCGTCCACGTGCGCGAGGAACAACCACCGCCCGCGGTCGAGCCGCTGGAGTGGTTCCTGCTGACCACGTTGCCCGTGAGCAGCGCCGACGACGCCATGCGCATCCTGCAATGGTACGTCCGGCGCTGGCGCATCGAAGAATACTTCCGGGTGCTCAAGTCCGGCTGCAAGGTCGAGGAGTTGCAGCACCACACGGCCGAGCGGCTCGAACGCGCCATGGCCATCAAGATGGTCATCGCGTGGCGCATCCAGTTGATGGTCCAACTCGGGCGCGAAGTGCCCGACCTGCCGGGCGACCTGCTGTTCTCCGATGGCGAGTTGCGCGTGCTCGCCACCTTCGCCCGCTCACGCAAGCTGCCGCCGCCGACGCGCCTCGGCGACGCTGTCGGCCTGGTCGGGCGCCTCGGCGGGTGGCTCGGACGCCAACGCGACCCGCCCGGCGCACAGTTGATGTGGCACGGCTACACTCAACTGGTTGCCATGACCTTTGGCTTCGAACTGCGGGACGAGTTCGGATGACCTCCTGCTCACTACAGTCCAGCCCCGGACATCCGGGGCACGGGCAGCGCTAGGGGGCTAGGGACGAGAGATGCCGATACTGATCGAGCGTCCGGCCATCGTCGAGGCGGCCGGGACGAAGCCGAAGCAGATCCAGGAGTTCGCGGGCCGGGTCAACTCGGGACACCGACAGGTGAGCGTTGCGCGCATGGTGTCTCCGGATGGCTGGGAGGAGCCGGGCCAGCGGCCGGAGTTCGAGGAGATTACCGTTGTGCTCCGCGGTGTGCTTCGCGTGGAGCATGAGGGCGGCTACCTGGACGTGACGGCCGGTCAGGCGGTCGTGGCCTCGCCGGGCGAGTGGGTGCGCTACAGCAGCCCCGAGGCTGGCGGAGCGGAGTACATCGCCGTCTGTCTTCCCGCCTTCGCCCCGGCCACGGTTCATCGAGACGCCTGACGCGCGACGGCGCCCGCGCCACCCTCGGGACGAAGGTGCTCGAGGACGAACGCGAGCATCTTCTCCCGGCGATGCAGCTCCAGGTCGGGACCGCCGAGCCGGTGCCGCGACCGGGGGTAGATCATCATGTCGAACGGCTTGCCCGCCTGCTGCAGGGCGAGCGCGAACTGCAGCGTGTTCTGCATGTGGACGTTCTCGTCCATCGAGCCGTGGACGAGCAGCAGCGCGCCGTGCAGGTCGGCTGCGTCGAAGCGGGGGGAGCTGCGCCGGTAGCCGTCGGGGTTGTGCTGCGGCATCCGCATGTAGCGTTCGGTGTAGATGGTGTCGTAGTCGCGCCAGTCGGTTACCGACCCGCCGGCGATGCCCATCGTCCAGCGCCGGCTGTGGGTCAGCGCGTAGCTGACCATGAAGCCGCCGTAGCTCCAGCCCTCGATCCCGATGCGGTCGGGGTCGACGTAGCCCTGCCCGACGAGCCAGTCGATGCCGTCCTCCTGATCGCGCAGCTCCAGCTCGCCGAACCGCTGGTAGACCGGCCAAGTGGAGACGGCGCCCTTGCCGCTGGCGGTGCCGTTGTCGAGAACCCAGACGATGATGCCGCGCTGGGCCAGGAGCTGCCAGTAGAGCGTCTCGCGGCTCCAGGCGTTGCGCACCCGTTGCACGTGCGGGCCCCCGTAGATGTGCTGATACACGGGATAGCGCCGCGAGGGGTCGAAGTCGGGCGGCCTGATCATCAGCGCTTCCATCTCGAAGCCGTCGCGGTTGGTCACCTGCAGGAACTCGGGCGCGGGCAGGTCGTAGTCACCCAGCGCGCGCACCTCGTTCGCCGCCACGACGCGCGCCACGGACCCGTCCGCGGCGTGAACGCGCACCTGCGGCGGCGTGGAGATGTCGCTCCAGCGGTCGATGTAGTGGGTCAGCCCCGGGTTGAACGTGGCCCCGTGGGTGCCCGGTGCGTCCGACAGCCGGTGCGGTTCGGAGCCGTCGAGGCCGGCGCGATAGACGTCCAGCCCGATCGGGCTCCGTTCGGTGCCGGAGAAATAGACGACGCCGGCCGTTTCGTCGACGCCGTGGACGCGCCGGACCTCCCATTCGCCGCTCGTCACGGCGCGTTTCACGGTGCCGGACCGGTCGACATGGTACAGGTGCTTCCAGCCGGAACGTTCGCTCAGCCAGAGGAAGGTGCCGTCCTCCAGCCAGATCGGCGGGCCGTTGACGTTGACCCAGGCGTCGGTGGTCTCGCGCAGTACCTTCTCGAGCGCCCCGTCGTTCGGGTCCGCCAGTACGAGGTCGAGCCAGATCTGCTCGCGGTCCTGCACCTGGAAGACGACGTGCGAGCCGTCGGGTGTCCAATCGACGTTGACGACCAGCGGGTCGGACGTCCGGTAGCCGGAGAGATCCGCCCACGTGGTCGGGCCGCCGGCCGCGCGGACGATGCCGAGCCGGACGACGGGATTCGTGTCGCCCGCCTTGGGGTACTCCCAGTCCTCGACTTCGGGGTGGTAGGGAATGTGGTCCAGCACGGTGAAGGTAGGTACTTCCCGATCGTCGAGCTGCAGGTACGCGATGCGGGAGGAGTCGGGGCTCCACCAGTAGCCGCGGAAGTTGCCGCGGCCGTAGATCTCTTCCTGGTACACCCAGTCCAGTTGGCCGTTCCGGACGCGGTCGCCGCCGTCGGTCGTCAGCGCGAGCTCGCGGTGGTGCTCGACGTCCACTACGATCAGGTTGCCGCCGCGCACGAACGCGACGAGCCTGCCGTCGGGGCTGAGCGACACTTCGGACTCGCCGTCCGGTGTCGCCGTGAGGCGCCGCGCCCGCGCCGTGCCGATGTCGTAGTGGTAGAGGTCGTCGGCGAACTCGAAGACCAGCGCCGTGCGCGTCCCGTTCGTCACGTGTCCCGCCTGCCGCGCGATGCGCCTGGCGTCCGCCTCGTTCAGGCCCGGCAGCGCCGCCACCGCCGCTTCGAACGGCGCGACGTCGTAGAGCGCCGTGCGCTCGCCCGTGAGCGCGTCCACCCGGACCGACGGGCTGCCGAAGCCGTCCGTTGGCGAGCGCCGCTCGACGTAGTGCCGGTCGTCGAGCCACGCCAGCCCGAACGGCGCGTTGCCGTCGAAGTCGACCCGCCGCGCGGGGTCGTAGATGTCGGCGATCGTCAGCGTGCGCTGTTGGGCTTCGACCGGCGCTGCTGCGCCGGCGAGACACGCGGCCGCGAGGACGGCGGCCAGTGCCGTCCGCCCGGTCGCGCGGCGCACCGGTGAGAACAGCCGTCTCTCCGGCCGGTGTGGCGTAGCGGATGGGGCGCCTCCCGAAGGCACGTTCGGAACGTCGGGGCTGCGCCCCGCCCGGGTGACGACATCGTGAAGCAGCGGTGCTCGACTCATGGGGCAGCCTCCCAACCGATATAATTCGTCAAACGCTCCATTCTATAGTGGCCGGTTTCCCGGCGGCGGAGGAATCCCATGACCTGCCTGCGATTCATCGTCCTGTCGATTCTCGTCGCGCTGGCCGGCGTTGCGCCCCCGGCTGTCGCCGCGGCGCAGCAGCCGCCGTCCGCGGCGGCGGCGGCGCAAGAGGCCGAGCGCCAGTACCTGCTCGAGCGCATCGACGATGCCGCCATCGGCCAGATCTACGCCGACGGCTTCGAGGGGCTGGGTCTGCGCGAGAAGGTGCTCATCTGGCACCTGTACAACGCGGCGCTCGCCGGCCGCGACATCTTCTACGACCAGCGCTACGTCCACAACCTGGACATGCGCGAGACGTTCGAGGAGATCCTCACGCACGCCGCCGGCGTCGAGGCGGAAACGCTCGGAGCGATCCACCGCTACGCCAAGCTCTTCTGGATCAACACCGGGCCCTACAACAACCTCACGGCCCGCAAGTTCACGATCGAGACGACGCCCGCCGCGTTCCGCGCGGCGGCGCACGCGGCCGCGGAGGCGGACGCCCGCTTCCCGACCCGCGACGGCGAGAGCCTCGACGCGCTGCTCGACCGCCTGGAGCCGCTGTTCTTCGATGCCGCCGTCGATCCCATCCTGACCAACAAGACGCCGGCCCCCGGCGACGACATGCTGCTGTCGAGCGCCAACAACCTGTACGACGGCGTCTCGATGGCCGACCTCGAACGCTTCGACGAGCAGTATCCGCTGAACTCGCGGCTGGTCAAGCGTGACGGCTCGCTCGTCGAGGAGGTCTACCGGATCGACGGCGGAGGAAAGTACGCGAAGGAGCTCACCGAGGTCGTCCGGCACCTGGAGGCGGCGATTCCCTTTGCGACCGGGCCGATGGCGGCGGCGATCGAGGCGCTGATCACCTGGTACCGCACCGGCGAGCCGCTGGACCGGCGCGCCTACGACGTCGCCTGGGTGGCCGACCAGGCGTCGCCGGTCGACACCATCAACGGCTTCACCGAGGTCTACATGGACGCGCGCGGCGCCAAGGGTGCGTGGGAGGCGCTCGTCTACTACGTCAACCGCGAGAAGACCGAGACGATCCGGACTCTCGCCGAGCACGCGCAGTGGTTCGAGGACCGCATGCCGTGGGCTCCGCGCTACCGCAAGGCCGGCGTGCGCGGCATCACCGCCAACGCCATCGACGTCGTGATCGAGATCGGCGACGCGGGGCCGGTCACCCCGATCGGCATCAACCTGCCGAACGATCAGACCGTCCGCGAGCAGTACGGCAGCAAGTCGATCTCGCTGTCGAACGTCATCGAGGCCTACGACCTCTCCGCGCCGGCGGCCTACCGTGCGGAGTTCACGTGGGACGAGGCCGAGACCGCACGGGCCGAGCAATGGGGCAGCCTCGCCGGCGACATGACGACGAACATGCACGAGGTGATCGGCCACGCCTCGGGCCAGCTCGCCGAGCGGCTTGGCGGCAACGCGCAGCCGTTCCTGCGGGAGCAGTACTCCGCGCTGGAGGAGGCGCGGGCCGACCTCATCGCCCTCTACTTCATCGCCGACCCGAAGCTGGTGGAGATCGGAATCTTCGAAGCCGAGGACCAGGCGGACATCGCGCTGGCCGAGTACGAGGCGTACGCGCGCAACGCCATCCTCCAGCTCCGGCGCGTCCGCGAGGGGAACCAGTTGGAGCAGGACCACATGCGCAACCGGCAGATGGTCGTGCACTGGCTCATCGAGAACACGGACGCGATCGAGGTGCGCCGGCGGGACGGCAGGACCTACAACGTGGTGACCGACGCGGAGGCGTTTCGCGCCGGGGTCGCCGGCCTGCTGGCCGAGGTGCAGCGGATCAAGTCCGAGGGCGACTACGACGCCGCGAGGTCGCTGTTCGAAACCTACGGCATCCGCTTCGATCCGGCGCTGCGCGACGAGGTGCTCGAGCGGGTCGCCCGCGTCGATCTGCCATCCTATACCGGCTTCGTGATGCCGAAGCTGGAGCCGGTCACCGCCGCCGACGGCTCCATCACCGACGTCGTCATCTCGTATCCGCGCGACTTCACGCGGCAGATGCTGGAGTACTCGGGCAAGCGGTAGGGGCGTCCGGCGAGCCGTTCGGCTGGTCGAGCACCTCGACTCGAGGCCAGGGACGGATGATGCTTCACCGCTTTGGGAAGAGGTAGTTGGCAACGATGGCGAACAACCCGAGAACCGAAGCTGTAGTCGAGCCGATCAGAGTGGTGAGCACAGCGACGGAGAGCTTGAACGGGACGTAACTGAATCCATGCATTGTCAGGATCAGGCCGATCACGATGAGCCAGACGACGACGAGCCAGAACAGACGGTTACCATAAGTCTTCCGTTGATCGCGATCCTGAACGAGATCGTCGATTTCCGCTTGAAGCCGTGCGTTCTCGAGAGACTTCTTCTCTTCATCGTACAGGCTTGCTGCTTGCCGATCGGGTTCTGTGGGCTCGCCAGCCTGGAGGAGGCGAAGGTCAGGCTCCCGCATTCGCCTCGAGCTTCCGCGCAAAGTAATCGCGGATGAGGGGATTCGGGATCACCAAGTCGCGTTCGCCGGGATGCCTGTCCCGGATTACCTGCCAAGGCCCATCAGGTTCGTGTGTGAGTTGCGATAGGGCCGGCCCCGACATGTGGCCGTAGACCTCCCACACCCGCTCGATGAGTTTCGTCGCGAAGGCTTCCTCGGGGCCGATACGCGGCGTATTCCATCGAAGCTTGCCACGGTCGACCTCCAGAGCGCGTACGGGCTTCATGATCGGTCCACTCCCCCAGATCTTCACTGCATGGTACAGATCCGGAAAAACCGGTCCCCATCGCCAAGCCTGCGCGTACTCGGCGCTCAAGGCTCCCTCCTCGTACCCGAGGTGCCACCCGTGGCCGAAGTACACGAGCTTCTGGATCTTCATCGGGTCCACCGGCTCCCGTGCCGACTTGGCGACGTCCAGAAAGCTATTTGCGATTGCGACCGCTAGGTACGGCATGATCTATGCCTCCCAACGCTCAGAGAACAAGCGCGGTATCATATTCTGACAGACCTGTCCACTTTCAGGGGCCAGAAAATACCGTGGGTCAGTGTGTAGCCGATCCGGGAGGCTTTGACCGCATTCAGGTGCGGTCCACGGTTCCTCCGCCGCCGGGCGATTTGCGCCCACATCTTTCGAATCTATCAGCTACCTTCCGGTGAGCAGCTCGCGCAGCCGCAGCACGCCCTCGCTGGCCGGGCCGACGACCGGCGCCGGGTGCGCGGCGGCGCTGCGGGACAGGATGCGCTCCATCGAGAACTGCGCGAACAGGATCGCCGTCCCGTCGTCGACCGCGCGGACCGCGTCGAGCACGAGCTCGTCGTGGCGTTCCGGATCGCCGCCCACCAGCGCGTCCAGGGCCCCGTCCACCGCGGAGCGGGAGATGGACAGCGGATGCGATCGGCGGGCCGCCTCCGCTTCGATCTCCGCCGCGAGCAGCGTCGAGGAGTCCGGCGCGGTCGACAGCACGTGCAGCGGCCCGCTGAGGGAGAACGCACGCTCGACGATGCCGTCGAAGGACGTCATCACCGGGATGTTCATTCCCTCGCGGGCCCGCTTGGTCATGTCGCCGAAGAACGAGCCGGTGACGATGATCGCCTCGGCGCCGGTCGACGCGCTGTACTTCACCAGCTTGTCGACGCGCTCGCCGAGCTCCGCGTCGTCGGCCGTGCCCCGGCTGCGGTCGAGATAGAGCGACCCGTCCAGGAGATGGGCGACGTCCGCCGCCGACCAGTTTCGGTCGAAGGCGGTCTGCGTGGTCGGGATCGCGTTCATCAGCGCGTGTACCGCGCCAATCCGGTAGCGTCGCTGCTGGGTCATTCTGCGCTCCAGGTCTCCGATCGCTTCGCCGTCACTCGGACGCCGCGTACGACTTGCTGAAGCCGTTGCGGCTGTTCGTCACCGTGAAGGCGCCGTCCCGGCGCGCCTCCACCTTGATCCAGTGCGCGGGACCGCTGTGGACGGGCGGCGGAGCGGCGTTGGATCCGCGGCGCGGCGGTGGGACCGGGGCCAGCGGCATCGCGTCCGGCTGGTCGTCGAAGGGATTGGCGATGAAGACGCCGGGCACGGTGTACTCCTGGCCGCTGAGGACCGAGAAGTGGAGCTGCCACAGGTCCTGCAGGCGCGGGGCCGTGTGCAGCGTGGTCATCGTGTCGGGCGTGCCTCCCTTGCGGGTGCCGTTGTTCATGATGGCCACCCGCGGCGCGACCCCGTGCACGAGCACCTGCGCGTTCGAGGTGTTCAGCCCGTGGTGCGAGACGACGTAGAGGTCGACCGAGCCGATGGGGTTGTTCGGGCACATCAGCTCGAATTCCTTGTTGGCCGTCAGGTCGCCGAGGTGCAGCGCGCGGAAGCTTCCGAACTGCAGGTGGACGCCCGCGGACTGGCCGTTGTCCCCCAGGTCCTCGGGATACCGCTCGAAGTCCGCACAGTACGGATTCGGCTCGCCCGCCCCCGGCAGCGGATCGTCTATCACCGCACCGGCCGATGCCATCACCCGCACGTCGACGCCGCTCAGCGGCACCGCGTCGCCGGGTACGACCACGGTCCGGCTGGCGGCGCCGTAGAGCTCGCGGTAGGGTCCGTCGATGAAGGCCTGCACGCGCTCGTTGTCCTCTATCGTCGGTCCGTGATCGATGTAGTGCCCGATCGGGATCCGCGTGGCGAGCTCGGCCAGGCCCCCGTAGTGGTCGCCGTGCCAGTGGGTCGTCAGCAGGTGGTCGATCCGCTCGAGACCGGCGTCCTCCGCTGCCGCCATGATGCGGCTGACGTCGCGGTCGGCGTTCGCGCCGCCGTTGCCGGTGTCGATCAGCATCGATTCGCCCGCCGGCGACACGTAGAGCGTCGCACCGCCCCCCTCCACGTCCACCAGGTAGATGCTCAGTACGTCACCGTCCGGCGACTGCGCCGAAGCCACGGTGCTCGCAACCGCCAGCACCAGCAGCACGCGGATGGCTGTCTTCATCATGTCTTTCCCCCGATCCGAGCGTCGATAATCCGGGCTCGCGAGTCGAGCAACGCAGGTTGACGATTATAGGCGGATCACGGGGCCAGGAGTCTGCGCCGCAGCACGGGGCAGACTCCTGGTCAGGCCCGGTTGGGCGGCAATCGGAGCCGCAGGCGACGATTGTCGGGCTACCGCAGCCAGCCCGGCGGTACGCCGGCGCGGCGCGCCTCTTCCTGGATGTCGCGGATCTCACGTTCCAGATGCGCGGCTTCCATCTGCGAGCGCTCCAGCTCCGCCAACGCCTCGGTCCGCTGCCGTTCCACGACCCGCCGCCGTGCCGGATCGTCCACCGCCGTGAACTGCGCCCACAGGCCGTCGGCCCGGTTCTGCAAGGCCGACGCCATCAGTGCGGCGCGCTCCCTCGCTTCCCGTACATTTCTCATGCGTGCGCGCCAGTCGCTCTCGCCGGGGACCTCGCCGGCATCCGCCTCCGCTCCGGCGTCCTCGCCGCCCTCTCCGATCCCGTGGCCGGCACGCCCGGATCCGGCGTCCGGCTGCGGCACCGTGGCCTGCGGTGCGGCGCCGATCGTCAAGCCGCCGCTGTCCCGCAGGTCGTCGTTCGTATAGACTCTGGCGCGGTTTTCCGGTGCGATGCGTGACCGCCGCGTCCTCTCCTGCCGCGCAGTCTCCACCAGCGACTGCGCCTGCGCGGCGCACGGCGCCAGCGACAGGAGCAGCGTTGCGGTCGTCGTCACGATGATCTCGTCTCTCACGGGCAGTCCTCCTTGACCCTGGAGAATGCAGAACGCGTGCCGTAAGATCCGCTCATGAACGTCGGCATCGTCTGCTATGCGTCCGTCGGCGGCAGCGGCATCGTCGCGACGGAGCTTGCCAAGGGGCTGGCGCGGCGCGGCCACGAGGTCCGGCTCATCAGCAGCGAGCCGCCCGTGCGCCTGGGCGACTTCCAGGCGGGGCTGGCGTTTCACGCCGTTCGGACGCCCGGCTATCCGCTGTTCCGGGAGCCGCAGTACCTGCTGACGCTGTCCAACAAGATAGTCGAGGTCTGCCGCGAGGGTCGCCTCGACATCATCCATGCCCACTACGCGGTGCCGCATGCCACCGCCGCCTATCTCGCCCGGCAGATACTGGCCGCCTCCGGCGACGGGAATGTGCCGCGGGTCATCACGACGCTGCACGGCACCGACGTCACCCTGATCGGCAGCGACTCCACCTACCTCGAGACGGTCGCGTTCTCCATCGACCAGTCGGACGGCGTAACGGCCGTCTCCCGCAGCCTGCGGGACGATTCCTACCGTCAGCTTCCGGTGCGGGCGCAGATCGAGGTCATTCCCAACTTCCTCGACTGCCAGGTCCACCGGCGGATCGCCGACGCAAGTCTCGCGGCGCGCTACCGTGGCGGTGCGTCCGACACGAAACTGGTGATTCACGTTTCGAACTTCAGGCCGGTGAAGCGGGCCGGCGTGGTGATCGAGCTCTTTCGCCGCATCCGCGAGCAGGTGCCGGCACGGTTGCTGCTCGTGGGTGACGGCCCCGATCTGTCTGCCGCCTGCCGCCGCGCGCGCGAACTCGGGCTGTCGGGCGATGTCGTGCCGCTCGGCGAGCAGGAGCTCGTCGTGCCGCTGCTGTCCGTCGCCGACCTGTGCCTGTTGCCCTCGGCGCAGGAGAGTTTCGGTGTCGCGGCGCTCGAGGCCATGGCGTGCGAGGTTCCGGTGGTCGCCTCGCGGGTGGGCGGACTGCCGGAAGTCATCACGGACGGCGAATCCGGGTTCCTGCGCGAAGCGGACGATCTCGACGGCATGACCGCGTGCGCCGTGCGCCTGCTGACCGACCCGGCGCTGCACCGGCAGATCGCGGCCGGCGGCTGGCGGACCGTGCACGACCGCTTCTGCGCGGAAGCGGTCGTGCCGCGCTACGAAGCCTTCTACGAGGCCGTGCTCAAGAGGGACGCGCCGGCGGTACGGGACGGTGCCCCTGCTCCCGCGCGGTCCGAGGCGGGTTCGTGACGCGGGATGCATCGCCGCTCGAATGCAGCGGGGTCTGCGCCACGGGCTGGCCGGTATACTGGGGGAACCATGCACGCCCATAGATTTGCGACCGCGGCGGCCGTGTCGCTCGTGCTCGGCGCAGGCGGATTCGGGACCGTGGCCGGCGCGCAGCCCCTCGCGCCCGGAGACGGACGGGTGGCCCTCGGGCTTGCCCTGCGCGCGCTCAACAGCACCGGCGTCTTCATGATGATCACGGCCCATCCCGACGACGAGAACAATGCGCTCCTCGCGCGGCTCTCCAGGGGTGAGGGTCACCGCGCCGTACTGCTGTCGGCGACGCGCGGCGACGGCGGCCAGAACGAGATCGGACCCGAGCTGTTCGACGCCCTCGCGGTTCTGCGTACCGAGGAGTTGCACGCGGCGCATCGTCTGGACGGGGCAGAGCAGTACTTCAGCCGCGCCATCGACTTCGGGTACTCCTTCAGCATCGAGGAGACCTTCGAGCGCTGGGGACGGGAGGAAATCCTCGGCGACTTCGTCCGGATGATCCGCACCATCCGCCCTGACGTCGTCTCTGCCCTGCCGCCGGAGGGGCGCGGCGGCGGCCAGCATCACCAGGCGTCGGCGGTGCTCGCGCATGAGGCGTGGCACGCCGCGGCGGACCCCCACCGCTTCCCGGACCAGATCGCCGCGGGACTCGAGCCCTGGCAGGCGCAGAAGTTCTACTTCCGGGTCGGGTTCCCGTTCGGCATGGGCGTCGGCCCACCGGGATTCCGCTCCCGCTCGGCGTCGGATCCGGACCTGACCACCGTGGACCTCGGCGGCTACGACCCGTTGCTCGGCGCCACCTACGCCGAGATCGGCAGTCGCGCGCGCGGCATGCACAAGTGTCAGGGCACCTCCCAACTGGTCGCGCTGCCGTCCGGCGCGTCCGGCGGACGTTACCGACTCGCCGAGACGACCCTTCCGGGGCAGCGGCGGGCGAACGAGACCTCGCTGTTCGACGGCGTGGACACGTCGATCGAGGGGCTCGCCCGTTTCGCCGGAGCCAACCCGCCGGGCGAGCTCGTGCGCGCGCTGGCCGGAGTGGCGGGCCGCGCGCGCGAGGCGCTCGAGCGGTTCGGGTCGGAGGGGATGGCCGGAGCGCGGGCGCCGGTCGTATCCGGCCTCGAGGCGCTGCGGGAGCTGCGCGCGATGCTCGCGGACCTCGGGCTGACCGAGCAGGCCCGGCGAGAGATCGGGTTCCGTCTGGAGACCAAGGAACGGCAGTTCGAACGCGCCGCGCTGCTCGCCTACGCGGTGCAGCTCGCCGCGTTCGCGGACGACGGGGTGGTCGTGCCCGGCCAGCCGGTCAACGTGGCCCTGCGGGCCGCGAATCACGGCGGTGAGGAGGTGGCCATCGGCGGCGTCCGATTGTCCGGCTTCGCCTCCGCCGCCGCCTGCGGCGCGGAGCCGCTCGCCGCGTCCGGCGTGTACCTGTGCGAGCGCGGCGTCCGAGTTCCCGCCGGCGCCGGGCCCACCGGCATCCATTGGAACCACGTGGAGGGAGCCGACCGCTACGCTTTCGACCCCGACGTGCCCTTCGGGCTCCCGTTCCGTCCGACTCCGTTCCGGGCGACCTTCGAGGTGGAGCTGAACGGGGCCCGCGTCGCGGTGGAACAACCCGTCCGGTACCGCTACGTCGACGACGTCTTTTCCGGCGAGAAGCGGATGGAGCTCCAGGTGGCGCCGCGCTTCACCGTCTCCATGACGCCCGAAATCGCGATCATCCCCGCCGGCGCCGGTACCTCGCGCGAGGTACGTGTGACCCTCACCAACTCCGGCCCGGAAGCGGCCGAGGGCGTGGTCGCGCTGGATCTGCCCGCGGGATGGCATGCCACGCCCGAGACCGTACCCGTGCGGCTCTCGCGCGAGGACGAATCGCGGACGGTCCGCTTCAACGTGTCGGCGGGCGGGACGGCGGCCGGCGAGTACGCCGTGGGCGCCGTTGTCGAACACGCGGGCGAGAGGTTCGATCGGGGCTACCAGGTGGTCGAGTACCCGCACATCGAGCGGCGCCATATCGGCCGGCCGGCTGCGGGCACGTTCAAGATCATCGACGTCGCCATCGCGCCGGACCTGACGGTCGGCTACATCGAGGGCGTGGGCGACGCCGTGCCCCCGGCGATCGAGCAGCTCGGGGCGCGGCTCGAGTTCATCGACGCCGACGATCTGGCATGGGGCGATCTCTCCCGCTTCGACGTGATCGTCACCGGCGTACGGGCCTACGAGCGGCGGCAGGACCTGCGCGCCAACAACGACCGGCTGCTGGAGTACGCCGACAACGGCGGGACGGTCATCGTGCAGTACAACAAGTTCGAGTTCAACCAGGCGCAGTACGGTCCGTATCCGGCCGTCGTCAGCCGCAACCGGGTGACGGACGAGGCGGCGCCGATTCGCATTCTCGCCAACGACCATTCCGTCTTCGCCTGGCCCAATCCGGTCGGTCCGGCGACCTGGGATCAGTGGGTGCAGGAGCGCGGTCTGTACTTCCTCGGCGAGCGCGACCGGCGCTACGCCGATCTCGTCGAGCTCGAGGACACGTTCGAGTACAACCCCGGCCTCAAGCGTGGGGCGCTGGTCGAGGCGCAGCCGGGCCGCGGGCGTTGGATCTACGTCGGGCTCGGGCTCTGGCGGCAGCTTCCCGCGGGCACTACCGGTGCGTACGCGCTCCTGGCCAACCTGCTCAGCCTGGGGGCCGCCGAACGGTAGTGCGTGCCGAACCGCGTCAGGGTGAGGCGGCGGGTCAGGGCCGGCCGAGCAGGTAGACGTCCCCGCCGGGAGTCGTGGCGCCGCCGGCCGGTTCCAGGGTCACGGCCGCGGGGACCAGCTCGGTCATGCCTTCCGGCAGAGTGACGGCAGCCATCGCTCGGCCTTCGGGGTCGGCCGACAGCAGCGCCGCACTCACCGGGGACGTCTCCGGGATGAGCCATAGCTGGTAGATCCGTCCGGGGGGGACCGGCGGCAGGCCGGTCACCGTGAGCAGTCCGCCCTCGCTCGCGCTCCAGAACAGGCGCCCGCGGGCATCGGGAGCGACCGGCTGGCCGTCCAGATCGAGCGGCTGTACGTCCGTGGCCGTAAGGACGCGAGCTCCTCCCCGGAGCCCATCGGCGACCCGTTGCGCGGCCGCCGTCTCCAGTTCTGCTATTCGGGCCTGGGTATTGGCCGCGTCGAGGTTCTCCTGCAGCGCGGTGGCCAGGTCGGCCTGCCGGGCGGCGAACCAGCCGAGGCCGGCGGCGACGACGAGGCTTCCGGCGGCGAGCGACGGCAGTCCCCAGCGCCCGCCCTTCTTCTGCACGGTTGGAGTCGGCATGGGCACGGCTGGGGGCGGCTCCTGTTCGGGTAGAGTCGGCGCGGGAGGGGTCGGTTCCCGGACGGGGTGAGTCGGCGCGCCGGGCGCAGCCCTCTTGCCGGGCGGCCGTTCGCCGGCGCCATCCGCGTGCGCCGAGTTGCCGTCAGCGATCGATTCGGTGCTGTCGCCGTCGGCGACGGGCTCCGAGCCGCCAGCGGCGTCGAATTGCCCGGAGCCGTCGCGGGAGACCGCCGGCTCGAGGGCGCCGTTGTCGTTCTCGGGCCCCGATCCGCCGCCAGCGACGACGGACTCGGGGGTGCCGAGGGGTTGCCGGCTGCCGGCCACGTCCACGGGTTCGGCGCTCGGGTCGGCGTCCGCGGGCTGAGCCGACTCCGGTGCGCCCTGCTCCACCACGCTTGGGAGCGGTGCGCCGGTTACGGTCTCGACGACCCGTTTGCGCAGTCCGGCCGGCGGCTCGTGCGGTGGCGCCACCGAGGCGAGTCGTCGCGTGACCGTCAGCAGCGACAGCACCTCATCCACGGATTCGCGGTGCACCTCGAGATGGGCGTCGAACGCCGCCCGCTCGCTCGCGTTCAGCGCACCCAGCGCGTAGAGGGCGGCCAGATCGCGGGTCGGGGGCATGTCGTGCCGTGGCTCGCTCATGCGCTGCCTCGCGACGGCAAGGCCTGCAAGGCGCGCCAAGCCCGTTCGGATGCGCTTGTTGGCCGCATCCGGGGCCTGCTCGAGCCGGGCCGCGATCTGTGAGATGGTCAGGCCTTCGAAGTACGCGAGCTCGATGGCAAGCCGTTCCAGCGCCGGCAGTCCGCGGAACACCGCGCGCAGCCGTGGCGCTTCTGCGGACAGGGTGCCGTCGGCGCCGCGTCCCCGGGCCGGGTCGGGCAGGTGCAACATCGCGATGTCTCCCACCTCGGTCGGAGTCGCCGCGCCGTCCGCGGGCGCCGGGCCGTTCCAGAATGCTCCCGCGGCTGTCGGCGCCGCCGCGTCAGGCGTAGCGCCCGCACGCACGTGATCGATGGCGCGAATGCGCGCCGTCGAGAGCAACCAGTGGGCGTCCGGCGCCTGCCTGCCCGGATGGCGTCCGGCTTCCGTCCAGGCCGCGGCAAAGACCCCGCGCACGATCGCCTCCGCGTCGGCCGGTTCACCCGTGATCCGCATCGCCAGCGAATAGACCGCGCCGGCGTGCCGGTCGTAGAGCGCGGCGAGCGTCCTGGCATCGCCCGTATCGAGCCGCACCGCAGGGTCGCCTTCGCGCGGGAGCGGTGGACGCGTCTCGGATCTTCGGCCCGCTGGAGGGTGCATCATGTCTCGAATTGACGACGATTCTATCCGAAGCACGGCCGCTATTCGACATGGACAGGGCGGGGCCGGGGGCGATAGGCTGGGAGGGACCGGACGCAGGAGGACTTCGATGCCAGCTACGGACCGAGCGATGAGACGACGAGAGTTTTTGGCGAGCGGGTCGGGGGCCCTCGTGGCCGCGGCGTTCACGCGCACGTCCGCGTTCGCGGCGCTGCCCCCCGGGCAGGAGCTGAGCGACCGAATCCGAGGCGTCCGCGCGATGACGTTCGACGTTTTTGGAACGGTCGTCGACTGGCGGACCAGCATCACCCGCGAGGGTGAGGCGGTCGGGCGCGCGAAGGGCATCGAGGCGGACTGGGCCGCGTTCGCCGACGACTGGCGGTCGGGCTATGGACCGGCGATGGGGCGGGTGCGCCGCGGCGAGCTGGGCTGGACGAAGATCGACGATCTGCACCGGATGATCCTCGACGAGCTGGTGCCGAAGTACGGTCTCGAGAGCCTCACCGAGGAAGAGCTCGACCACCTGAACCGCGCCTGGCACCGCCTTACGCCGTGGCCCGACACCGTCGAGGGGCTCACGCGGCTGAAGAAGCGCTACGTGCTGGCGTCGCTGTCGAACGGGAACGTGGCGCTCCTCGTCAACATGGCGAAGAACGCGGGGATTCCGTGGGACGCGGTGTTATCGGCGGAGCTCGCGCGCCGCTACAAGCCCGACCCCGAGGCCTACCTGACGGCGGCCGACCTGCTGGGGCTCGATCCCGAGCAGGTGATGATGGTCGCGGCCCACACGGGCGACCTGCGGGCATCGGCCCGGATCGGTTTCCGCACCGCCTACGTGCCGCGCCCGACGGAGTTCGGGCCGAACGTGGAGCGGGATCTGACGCCCGACCCCGACTTCGACCTGGTGGCCACCGACTTCAACGACATGGCCGCCCGGCTCGGGCTCTGAGACGCGCCCCGACGGACCGGTCGCTCGCGACGGGTCCGTCCGGGGCAGTCAGTATCGAGTCGTGCGCTCGACCCACGCCCGCACGTCGTCGAGCACGTTGGCGAGCGCCGCGCGACGGCGACGCAGAGCGGCGCGGGCTCGGAGCGGCATCTGGCGCAGCGCGAAGAAGGCGCGGGTGGTGCGCCAGACGGCCGATTCCCGCTCGACCGCCAGCGTGCCGAGGGCGGCCAGGACCAACAGGCCGAGGCCGGCCGCGACGCCCGTCGTCGTTCCGGCCCGGGCGCCCGCCAGGGAAGCGACAGTCGCGATCCAGACCGCATGGAGCAGGCCCCCGCCGATGATCTGCCACACGGCGCGGCTCTGCAGGTTGGGCGCCCACCGGCCGATGCGGTCCGTGAGCCAGTAGGGCACTGCGAAGACGACGATGCTCGCGAGAGCCACCGGACCGAGGACCAGAGCCAGGATCCCTTCCCGCAGCGCGAAGCGGACGACCTCGGCGGCCGGGATCCGCTGGTCGACGTCGCGTTCGCGGAGTCCGAACCGGGCCAGGCTGGCGAGGTGCTCCTCGACCAGCGCCATCAGCTCGGCCAGCCGCGCCGGATCCTGCTCGCGCAGCTTCGCCATGCCGGCCGCGATCAGGCGGCGGCGGCCGAGCCGCTCGCGCGCATCGCGCGACGCGCCGCGCGCGGCCGCGTAGAGACGGTCGATCCGCTCGACGATCGGCAGGTCGTGCCGCGGTTCCGCCTCCACCATCAGGTGCTTCAGGCGCTGCTCGATCCGGTCGGTGAGAGCCCGGACGGCGGCCGTCTCGTCCTCCGCGTAGCCCGCCGCCAGGTCCGTGTAGTCCACTTTGTGCCCGAACACCATCGTCACGCGGGAACGGAAACGGGCGAGTGCATCGAAGTTGAGCCCGACCGGCACGATGGATACCGGGTGCCCCGCCGCGCAACTGTTGAGCACCATGCGGGCCGCGCCGGTCCGCAGCGGCTCGAGCCGGCCGCGCGCGTGGCTGGTTCCCTCCGGGAAGAGACAGATCGCTTCGCCGGCCGCGAGCGACGCCGCGACCGCCGAGAACATCTCGACGTTGCGGGAGGTATCGACGCCGGGATCCATCTTCCGGTAGACGGGAATCGCACCCGAGCGGCGGATCAGCGGGCTCAGCGGATGCCACGCGAAGAGGGTCGACTTGGCGAGGAACCGGATGCGCCGGCCTGCCGTCGTCTGAATGACTGCCGGATCGATGAGGGTGTTGGGGTGGTTGGCGACCAGCAGCAGCGCGCCGTCCGGCAGTGCGTTGCCGATACGATTGACCCGGTAGTAGGCGTACACGGCCAGCCGGCCGAACCCCCATACCCAGGATCGCGGCGGCGTCGTCCCGGCGGGCGCGGGCGGTGCGGCCGTCATGGTTCCCTACTGGCGCCGGGTGGCGGCGAAGCGGAGCCGGACGTAGTCGGCCACCCAGCCGCCGCCGGCGGTTCCGAGCACCGGCTCGAGCCGTTCGCGCATCTCGCGCAGCACCGCCGGCCGGTCGTTGTTCGGGACGCCGGCCAGAAACGGCTGGGCGAAGGTCTCCAGCCAGTCGGTCACGTCCGACGGCAGCGGCGTCGGCCGCGGGAACAGGCGGATGGAGTCGACGTCGAAGCCGTTCGCGTCGAGCCGCTCGCGGTACTCCTCCGCGGTCGGGAAGTACCAGGGATTCAGGCGCTCCGCGTCGATACCGCGTTGGGCGAGGACCTCGGCGAACGCGGCGCGGATCGACGCGACGCACCCGTGGCCGCCGAGCTCCGCCACGAGTCGGCCGTCCGGTGCGAGGGAGCGGCGGATGGCGGCAAGCGCCGCGTCGGGGGCCCGGATCCAGTGCAGCACCGCGTTGCTGAACACCGCGTCGAACTCGGCGTCGAAGTCCAGGGCGGTGGCGTCCGCAACGCGCGCGTCGAGTCCGCGCTCGCGCGCCGCGCGCACCTGCTCCGGACTGGCGTCGATGGCCACGACGCGGCACCCGGCCTCCACCAGCTTCTCCGTCAGGGCGCCGTCGCCGCAACCGATATCGAGCACGCGCTCGCCCGGCCGCGGGTCGAGCAACTCGACCACCGGCGCTCCGAGATCGGAGACGAACCGCGCGTGCGTGGCGTACCGATCGGGATCCCAGACCTGCATCGGATGCTGTTCGAGTGGCTGCTGCATGATACAGGCGCCAGCGGGACGGTCGTCAGGCGGAATCCGTGCTCCCGGCGGGCGGGGTGGCGTCGAGCCGGCCGGTGTAGATGGCCATGCCGACCACGGCGTCGATGCCGGCCGCGTCGAGCCGGTCGATCTCGGCCCGCGTGGTGATGCCCCCGGCCGCGGTCAGGCGGCGCGAGGTCGCGTCGCGGACGGACAGGATGGCGTCCATGTCGGTCCCCTGCATCAGCCCTTCCTTGTCCACGTGCGTGTAGAGGAACTCGCCGCACCACGGCTCGAGCGCGCGGACCGCGTCGATCGCGGTAAGCGGCGTGGCCTCCCGCCAGCCCTTGATGACGACGTGTCCGCCTTTGCTGTCGACGGCGGCGATGATCCTCTCGGGGCCGACCGCCTCGGCCAGCGCCGCGGCGAAGTCGAGGTCGGGCCGGCCGTCGCGGAACAGCGACGAGCCGACGATGACCGCCGTGGCGCCGTAGCCGAGCACCACGCGCGCCCGCTCGACCGTGCGGATTCCCCCCCCGACGCGGCAGGTGAGCCGCGGGGTAACCGAGCGGACCAGCACGTCGTTGTTGCCGGAGCCCATCGCGGCGTCGAGGTCGATGACCTGCACGCGCGGGAAATCCTGGAACTTGCGGACCCACCCGTCGACGTCGTCCGAGGCGATGGCCGGCCGCTCGCCCTGAATGAGCTGCACGACCTGGCCGCCCTTGAGATCTATCGATGGAATCAGCACGGTTCGTCCTCGGTCCGCGCCCAGCGGCCCATCCGCACCGGGATGCCGCGGTCGTGGAGGTGCTGCTTGAGGTCGGCCACCGCATGCTCGGCGTAGTGGAAGATCGACGCCGCGAGGGCCGCGTCCGCCCTGCCGGCCGTGAAGACGTCGACGAAGTGGTCGAAGGTGCCGGCGCCGCCCGACGCGATGACCGGGATGGAGACCGCCTCGGACACCGCCGCGGTCAGCTCGCAGTCGAAGCCGCTCTTCGTGCCGTCCCGGTCTATCGACGTCAGCAGGATCTCGCCGGCGCCGCGGTCGGCCGCCTCCCGCGCCCACTCGACCGCGTCGCGCTCGGTCGCCTGCTGCCCGCTCCGCACGTAGATCCGGAAGCTGCCGCCCTCCCGCTTGGCGTCGATGGCGACGATCACCGCCTGGCTGCCGTAGCGCCGCGCGAGGGCGGTCAGCAGCTCCGGACGGGAGATGGCGGCGGTGTTCAGGCTCACCTTGTCGGCCCCCGCCTCGATGGCGGCGTCGGCGTGCGCCTCGTCCTTGATCCCGCCCCCGACGCACAGCGGCAGGAAGATCTCCTGCGCCACCGCGTGGATCGTCCGCGCCATCGCCTTGCGCTTCTCGATGGTCGCGGTCACGTCGAGGATCACCACCTCGTCGATCCCCTCGCGGTTGTAGCGCTGGGAGAGCGCGGCCGGGTCGCCGGCCGAGCGTAGTCCCTCGAAGTTGATGCCCTTGACGACCTGGCCGTCGCGGACGTCGAGGCAGGCGATGATGCGCTTGGACAGCATCAGGCGGTCATCCGATCGAGGACGTTCCGGAAGAGACGCAGGCCGACGTCGCCCGACTTCTCCGGGTGGAACTGCATGCCGACCAGGCGATCCCGCTCGACCACGCTCGCGAACTCGATTCCGTAGGTGGTCGAGCCGATGCAGTCGGGGCCGATCGGGGCGGCATACGAGTGCGTGAAATAGACCTGGTCGCCTTCCTCCACGCCGTCGAGCACCCAGGAGTCGCGGGTCCGGTGCAGGCTGTTCCAGCCGACGTGCGGCACCTTGAAGAGAGCGCCGTCGGCAGGGCCGGCCGGATCGGGATGCTCGATGAGCCGGCAGCGTCCCGGCAGCGCGCCGAAACCGGGCACGCCGGGCGCTTCCTCGCTGCCTTCGAAGAGCCACTGCAGGCCGACGCAGATGCCGAGCAACAGGCCGCCCCGCTCGAGCACGCCGGCGATGGCCCGCCGCCAGTCGGCGTCCAGGGCGGCCGTCACCTCGAAGTTGCCCACGCCCGGGACGATCACCGCGCCGGCCCCGGCCAGCGCGGCCGGTCCCGCTGGCGTCTCGAAGCGCGCGCCGAGGTGGGTGAGCGCCTTGCGCACGGACGTGAGATTGCCGGCGTTGTAGTCGATCAGTGCGATGCCCATCATCACCTACGTTCTCTCGGTATATTTTGGCAAACTACCAACCTTGTCCTTGTACTGTCGGTGTAGTTCCTCTTCGGTAGCGGCTGGACGGTTGGTCTCGGCCCACCGTATGCGAATACTACCGACAGGTTCTTTGGCTCGTATTTTCTTGCCAGAGGAGTGGGGCATCGTCCCCTTTACTAGCCCGGAAAATTCGTGGCGTGTTCCGATTCCGGTACAGACACAAGAGCCCCCGTGTGGTACAAGTGCAGTGTTAACAACCACTTGCGCCACCACGGAGGCCCTTGCGTGACGACCGACACTGTACCACAGACTGTTCTGTTCCCGGATCTGTTTGACAAGCCGCTGTTCGCCCGGTTCAACCAGGAGCAGGCCAGTTCCGACGGCGGGGCGATCCTGCTGAAGGCCGCCGAGCGCATCTACGGCCTGGTCAAGGCGTTCGCCGGGTGTCTGTTCGACAAGCGGGCGCCGGACAAGACCCGGCACTCGCTCGCGGACCTGGTCGGCCAGCGCATCTTCGGCATCGCCTGCGGCCATCCCGACTGCAACGACGGCGACCGCCTCGCCGACGACCCGGTGCACAAGCTGCTGCTCGACAGAGACCCGGTTTCGGGCGAGCGCCTGGCATCGCAGCCGACCCTGTCGCGGTTCGAGAACGCGGTCAACCGCTGCGCGCTCTTCCGCATGGCGGACGAGTTGGCCACGCGGGTCATCGAGCGGCATCGTCGCCGCCTGGACGGGCGGGCGCGGTGCATCACGATCGACCTGGACCCGACAGACGACCCGACGCACGGGGCGCAGCAGTACACGCTCTTCAACGGGTACTACGACAACTGGTGCTACCTGCCGCTGCTTGGCTTCCTGACCTTCGACCGCGAATCCGAGCAGTATCTGTGCGCGGCGCTGTTGCGGCACGGCAAGGCGGTCGCCTCCGAGGGGACGGTCGGGCTGTTGTCGCGGTTGCTGCCGAGGCTGCGCCGGGCGTTTCCGCGGGCGCGCATTCTCGTTCGGCTCGACGGGGGCTTTGCCAGCCCGGCGGTCTTCGCCTTCCTGGAGGCGCAGCCGCGGCTCGATTACGTGATCGCGATGGCGAAGAACGCGGTGTTGGAGCGGTACGCCGAGCCGGCCATGCTGGTGGCGCGGGCGCGGACGTGGCGCAGCGAACAGACCGAGCACATCTACACCGAGACCAACGAGTACCAGGCCGGCACGTGGAACCACGCGCGCCGCGTGGTGATCAAGGCCGAAGTCGTCCGCCACCGAGACCGCGAGCCGCGGGACAATCCGCGCTTCGTCGTGACCAACATGCGGCAGACGCCGCGTTTCCTCTACGAGAAGGTCTACTGCGCCCGCGGGGACGCCGAGAACCGGATCAAGGAACTGAAGGCCCTGCAGATCGACCGCACGAGTTGCCAGGCGTTTTCGGCGAATCAGTTGCGCGTCCTGCTGACGGCGGCGGCCTACGTGCTGATGCAGGAGTTGCGGCTGCGCGCCGCCGACACCGCGTGCGCCCGCGCGCAGGTGCCTTGGCTGCGCGACCGGCTGCTGAAGCTCGGCGTCCAGGTGGTGTGCTCGGTGCGTCGCATCGTCCTGCGCCTGCCGCGCGCGACACCGGACCTGGCGGCGTGGCGGCACATCGCGTTCGCGCTCGGGGCGCGCGCCGGATAGCCGCTCGGCGAGCGCCGCATCGCTGACTGACGGAGGCTGCCAACCGCCCGCAACGGGGGAAGTGTGCGCTGTCCTCCCCTGCGGCACCCGTCATCACGTCCATTCGGCGCTCAACCACCCTGCCACGCGCGGTTGAGAACGTTCCAATGGCCGCTCACTGCTCATTCCCCGTTCTCCGTGACCGAGTCCGGTCCCGGCGCCGCCTCCCAGGGGCCAAGTCACGGTCGCCATGAATAGTCCGGGCTAGTCCTTGCTTAACCCGCATCCGAAGATCTCCAGCTTTTCCGATCGTCAGCCGCTCTTCGGGCGAGGTCCGGGACGCCGTCTGTTTGGCCTCGTAGACACCCGGACTCGCAGGGATTGACACGGCTCCGGGCTCTGTTCGCGCGTCTAACTTCAAACTGCCCCATAAACACCACTCTGACCAATCAAGGACGATAGTGGGAATCTCGATCTTCTGTCGCACGGGAATCCTTTCCTGTACCGGAAAACTACAGCAGCTCCTTCGTGCTCGGCAGCATCTCGCCGAGCTGTCTGTCGCGCGAGCAGGCCACCCGCAGCGCCCGCGCGAACGCCTTGAACAGCGCCTCGATCTGGTGGTGGCTCGACCGGCCGTACAGCACCTTCACGTGCACGTTGGCCCGCGCTCCCTGGGCGAAGCCGTCGAAGAAGTCGTGCACCAGCTCGGCCTGCAGGTCGCCGACGCGCTCGACGGCCAGGTTCAGGTCGGTGACCGCGTGCACGCGGCCGCCGAGATCGACGGCGGCCACCCCGAGCGTCTCGTCCATCGGCATGACGAAGTAGCCCGCCCGGTTGATTCCCCGCTTCGAGCCGAGCGCCTGCGTCACCGCCTGCCCGAGCGCGATGCCGACGTCCTCGACCGTGTGGTGCTGGTCGACGTCGAGGTCGCCGGTCGCCCGGATCGACAGGTCGAACGCCCCGTGCCGGGCCAGCAGCTCCAGCATGTGGTCGAAGAAGCGGATGCCCGTGCTGACCGTGTACTGCCCGCTGCCGTCCAGCGCGAGCTGCATCGAAATCTGCGTCTCGGTCGTCTCACGGGCTATCGACGCCCGTCGCGAGTCGGTCGTTGTCTCGTTCGTGCTCAACCGCCTGCCTCCTGGCTGCCGGTGCCCGGCCCCGAGCGTCTGCCTCGCGGCGGCGACAGCACGCGCCGCGCCACCGAAGCCGCGTGGGCGCGCAGTCCCTCCGCGTTGGCCAGCGAGATCACGCTCGGCGCCAAGCCGCGCAGACCCTGCCGCGTCAGCCGCTGCACGCTGTTCACCCGCATGAAGTCGGCCGCGCTCAGGCCCCCGCGGACGCGCGCAACGCCGTCGGTCGGCAGCACGTGGTTCGACCCGGTGGCGTAATCGCCGGCTGCCTGTGCGCCGTACGGTCCGACGAAGACGGTGCCGGCCCGGATCACCCGGCGAGCCACGGCCAGCGTGTCGGTCACTGCGTGCTCCGGAGCGATGGCGTTCGCCAGCTCCACCGCCTCGTCGAGGGTAACGGTCACGACGGCCACGCCGTGCGCCGCGATCGACGGCGCGGCGTCCGGATGCTCCTCGAGCTGCGCGGCCATCGCGGCGGCCACTGCCCGCGCCAGCGGGCGGTCCGGCGTGAGCAGGATTGCCCGGGCGTCGGGATCGTGCTCGGCCTGCGCCACCAGGTCCGCGGCGATCCACTCCGGGTTGCCGTCGCTCGAGACGACGACGATCTCGGTCGGTCCGGCGTAGAAGTCGATGGGGCAGTCGCGCGCCACCTGCGCCTTGGCGGCGGCGACGTAGGCGTTGCCCGGGCCGACGATCTTGTCGACGCGCGGAATGGTCGCCGTGCCGTAGGCGAACGCGGCGATGGCGTGCGCCCCGCCGATCCGGAACAGGCGCGTGACCTTCGCTTCGACCGCCGCCGCCAGCACCGCCGGGGCGGGGTTCGGGCAGGTTGCGATCACCTCCGGCACGCCCGCCGCCCGCGCCGGGATCGCGGTCATCAGGAGCGAAGACGGCAGCGGGTGCCGTCCGCCAGGCACGTAGCAGCCGACGCGGTCGAGCGGCGTCACCCGCTGCTCGATCACCACGCCCGGGGCCACGGTCATCCGCCATCCCTTCGGGACCTGCTTCGCCGACACCCGGCGGATGTTTCGCGCCGCGGTCCGGATTGCCGTCCGCACCGCCGGCGGCGTCTCCTGTGCGCCGCGGCGGATCTCGTCGGCGTCGAGCTCGATGGCTCCCTGCAGGCGGTCGAATGCCCGGGCGTACTTCAGGACCGCCCGGTCGCCGCGCCGCCGCACGTCGTCGACAATCTGGGCCACCCGGCCGGTGACGTCGGCGTCGGCCGCCCGCGCGCGCTCGATCAGCGCCCGTACCGCCCGCACCTGCGACGACGCGATGATCTTCATAGGACGATCTTGTTCAGCGGATACTCGACGATCCCGTGCCCGCCGGCCGCCCGCAGCCGCGGCATGAGCTCGCGGACGTCGCGCTCCTCGAGTATCGTGGAGACCGCCACCCAATCGGCATCGCTGAGCGGAGACACGGTCGGACGCTGCAGCGCCGGCAGTAGCCCGAGGATCGTGTCCAGGTCGGCGCGCTGCACGTTCAGCATCAGGCCGACCCGGCCCTGCGCCTCCATCGCCGCCTTCAGCAGCAGCGCGATGTTCTCGATCTTCCTCCGCTTCGCGTCGTCGTCGAGGGCGCGCCGGTTGGCGATGAGCTGCGGGTTCGATTCGAGCACCGTGTCGATGATGCGCAGATGATTGGCGCGCAGGGTCGATCCCGTTTCCGTCGCCTCGACGATCGCGTCGGCCAGGTCGGGAGGCTTCACCTCGGTCGCGCCCCACGAGAACTCGACGTGGACGTCGACGCCGAGCCGCGCGAAGTACTCCTCCGTCACCCGCACCAGCTCGGTCGAGATCCGCGCTCCCTCCAGGTCCCGGGGCGACCGGTACCGCGACTCTTCGGGCACCGCCAGCACCCAGCGCACCTTGCGGAAGCTCTGCTTGGAATAGACCAGGTCGGTGACGCTCACCACCTCCGCGCCGGTGGCCGCCTGGTGCTCGGCGATCCAGTCGATGCCGGTCAATCCCGCGTCGACCGCCTCGTCGGCGACGTAGCGCGCCATTTCCTGGGCCCGAATCAGGGTGCACTCGATCTCCGGATCGTCGATTGTCGGGTAGTAGGAGCGCGAGCTGACGTAGATGTTGAAGCCCGCGCGCGCGAAGAGCTGCACGGTGGCCTCCTGCAGCGAGCCCTTCGGGATGCCCAGTCGCAGCGTCATCGCGCCTGTTCCCCGACCCGCCGCTCCGCGTCCTCGGCGCCGCCGTCGAGCGCCTTGAAGAAGCAGGTGCGCTCGCCGGTGTGGCAGACGTTGCCGTCGCCCTGCCGTTCCACGCGCACGAGCACGGTGTCGTCGTCGCAGTCGGTCAGCAGGCGCCGCACCTTCAGCCGGTTGCCCGACGTCTCGCCCTTCATCCAGAGCTTGTTGCGGGTCCGGCTGAAGAAGGTCGCGAACCCCGACGTGCGGGTGCGCGCGAGGGCCTCCTCGTTCATGAACCCGACCATCAGCACCTCGTTGCTGTCGTCGTCCTGGATCACCGCCGGGATCAACCCGTCGAGCTTCGAAAAATCCATCTGCATTCCCGTCGCACTCCCACGTGGCACTGTCGCACGCACCTCTTTCCGCGCACAAAAAAAGCCCCGCCGCGTGCTCGGCGAGGCCTCGTGGTGCGTGAGCGTCTCGGTTCCCGATTTACGTCACGCGCAAGTCCACAGGCCCGCCTCCCTGGCGGGAATGGTGATGATGATGCGCGTGGTGGACGCCCGACCGCATTACGCGTAAACCCTATCCCAGCCGCGCGAAGCCCGTCAACCGGTAGCGTTGCCGGTACATCTGTGAGACGATGCCGGCCTACGCTGGATCCATCGCGAGGTGCGGGGCAGCGACGGTTGCCGCACTGCTTGCGACGCGGTGTCTCGGGACCGTCGACAACCGGGAGCAGGCGATGACCAATCACGTCCGTTTCGATTCGTTGCTGCAACGTCGCTTTGACCGCCGCGATCTGCTGACCGGCGGTCTGGCCCTGCTTGGCCTCGGAGCCGCCCGCCGCGCCTCGGGTCGCTCGCTCTTCCAGCCGTCGGTCTTTCCCCTCGGCGTGGCGTCGGGCGATCCGACGCCGGACGGCGTCGTCCTCTGGACGCGTCTGGCCCTCGATCCGCTGCAGGGCGGCGGGATGCCGCCGGAGGACGTGGAGGTGGTCTGGGAGGTCGCGCGGGACGAGCGGATGGCCGACGTTGTGCAGCGCGGCACGACCGTCGCCGGCGCAACGCTCGGGCACAGCGTGCACGTCGAGGTGGACGGGTTGGAGCCGGGACGCTGGTACTGGTACCGGTTCCGCACCGGCGTCGACGAGAGCGCGGTCGGCCGGACCCGCACGCTTCCGGCGCCGGGTTCGCCTTCCGACCGGCTCCGCTTCGCGTTCGCCTCGTGCCAGCACTACGAGCAGGGGTACTACACGGCGTACCGTCACATGGCGGAGGACGACCTCGACCTCGTCTTCCACCTCGGCGACTACATCTACGAGTACGAAGGACGCGACGGATTTGCGCGGAAGCACACCGGCGACGAGATCGAGCTGCTCGACGACTACCGCAACCGGTACGCGCTCTACCGCAGCGACCCGGACCTGCAGGCGGCGCACGCGGCGTTCCCGTGGGTGGTCACGTGGGACGACCACGAGGTGGACAACAACTACGCCAACGACGTCTCGGAGGAAGTGGGTCTGCCGGCCGAGCTCCTGCTCCGGCGCCGGGCCGCAGCCTATCAGGCGTACTACGAGCACATGCCGCTGCGCCGGTCGTCGCTGCCGAACGGTCCCGACCTGCAGCTCTACCGCGCTTTCGGCTGGGGCGATCTCGCGTCGTTCCACGTGCTCGACACGCGCCAGTACCGCACCGATCAACCGTGCGGCGACCGCCGCGGCGTGGTCTGCGACGGCATATACGACCCGGCCGCGACCCTGCTCGGCGAGACGCAGGAGCGCTGGCTGATGGACGGGCTCGACCGCTCACCGGCGCGCTGGAACGTCATTCCGCAGCAGATCATGATGGCGCGGGTCGACTTCACGCCCGGCGACGGCGAGTCCTATGCCCTCGACGTCTGGTCCGGCTACGAGGTGGCGCGCCGCCGGCTGATGGAGTTTCTCGCGACGCGGCAACCTGCCAATCCGCTCGTCCTCACCGGCGACATCCACAGCAACTGGGTCGCCGACCTCAAGGTGGACTACCAGGATTCCGGCGCGCCGGTGATCGGAACCGAGCTCGTCGGCACGTCCATCAGCTCGGGCGGCGACGGCAGCGATACCCGCGACTCCACCGCGGCGCTGCTCGCCGAGAATCCGTGGATCCGCTTCTACAACAGCCAGCGCGGCTACGTGCGCTGCGATCTGACCCCGGAGCGGTGTCGGGCCGACTACCAGGTGCTGGAGTACGTCACCCGGCCCGGC
Source organism: Vicinamibacterales bacterium (assembly GCA_965222905.1). Classification (GTDB taxonomy): domain Bacteria; phylum Acidobacteriota; class Vicinamibacteria; order Vicinamibacterales; family UBA8438; genus WTFV01. The sequence goes on from OZ244976.1 coordinate 2,200,184, forward strand.
AGCCCCATATCGACGCGGGCGTCGTTCCTCGTCGAGGACGGGCGCCCCGGCGCGCAGCGAATCTGACCCGCTTCGCGTCTACGGCCACTCCGGGAGGGCGGCTGCCCCCCTATAATCTGCAGGAGAACGGTCATTCGAGGTAACGCCATGACTCCTGGAACGCTGTCGTCGCTCCGTCCGCTCCGGCTCGCGCTCGCGGTCTTCCTTCTCGTTCCCGTCGCCTCGCTCGCACAGACGCAGGTTCCCCGCACGGCGGACGGCAAGCCCGATCTGTCCGGGGTCTGGAACTTCTCGACCGCCACGCCGATGCAGCGCCCCGAGGAGCTGGCCGGCAAGGAGCGGCTCACCGCGGAGGAGGCGGCCGAGTACGAGGCGCTGCTCGCCGAACGCCGGCTCGCCGGCGATTCCACCTCGCCGACCGCGTCTCTCGAAGCGCGCGTCAGCTACGAGCAGGCGATCTGGTTCGAGCGCGGGTCCGAGCTGGCGGAGTACCGCACCTCCCTCATCGTGGACCCGCCGAACGGCCGTATCCCGGCCATGCGCCCCGAAGCCGAGGCGCGGGGGCTGGCGACGCGCGTCATGCGCGGCCGGCCGGCCGAGGGACCCGAGGACCGCGGTCTGTCCGAGCGCTGCCTGATGGGCTTCAACTCCGGGCCGCCGATGACGCCGAGCGTCTACAACAACAACGTGCAGCTCTTCCTGACGCCCGACCACTTCGGGATCGTGAACGAGATGGTGCACAACGCGCGGCTGGTTCCGCTGGACGGACGCCCGCACGTGCCGGCGTCGCTGCGCCAGTGGGCCGGCGACTCGCGGGCGAGCTGGGACGGCGACACGCTGGTCGTCGAGACCACCAACTTCCTGCGCGAGACGTCCTTCGGCGGCTCGAGCGCGAACCTGCACCTGGTGGAGCGCTTCACCAGGACAGGGCGGGACACGCTGACCTATTCGTTCACCGCGACCGACCCGACCACGTGGGCCGGGCCGTGGACGGCCGAGGTGCGGATGACGCGGAGCGCCGAGCCGCTGTACGAGTACGCCTGCCACGAGGGCAACTACTCGATGGCCAGCTCTCTGACCGGCGCGCACGCGGTGCGGGAGGCGGAGGAGCAGCAGGGCGGCTTGTAGCGTTCGAGCAGCGAGACGGTAGAGCGGGCCGTATCGTTTCCCGCAATGGGCGTCAGCGGGGGCGGTCGTGTGAACCGCGAGGCTGCGCCATGAAGATGCCGGTTTGTATGGACCACTCGGCGACCAGCCCAGCACGCTTGGCGGTCGCGGCGGCAATGGCGGGCTACTTCGGGCCGAATGGCGGGCTCGGCAACCTAGCTTCCCGATTCCACGAATTCGGCCGCGGGGTGGCGGCGCTGATCGAAGCGGTGTGCAGGCAGGCCCTCGTCTTCATCGACACCGAGCCCCGCTCGATCGTCTGGAACGCCGCCGCGGCCGAGTCGATCGATCTCGCTATCAAGGACGCCGCCGCGTACCGCGCCGACCGGGGTATCCGTCGTGGCATCGCGGCGATCGAGCATGCTAGCGGCGTGGTTACTCGCGAGGCGGTCGAACCAGAGCGCGTCGGAGGCGTCCGGATCCACGTCAACAACGACTCGGAGCGCCGCCAGGCCCTCCTTGGACATGCAGCATATGCCTGCCGACTTCGTATTCGTCGCCGTGCGCGAGATGTACGGCCGCCTCACGCTGACAAGCGCACCGTAGATTCGCACCGACTCCACGCGCGGCCGCAACCACAGATGCACGGCTGCGGTACGAATGGGGGCGCTGTTCGGAAGCCTCGCAACACATCAGAGCAAGCCGCGGCTACCCGTGATCGTACTCGATGCGCGTTTAGCATCGTCTACCTGCGTTTCCAGTGCGTGGAAGGCGGCTGTTTTCTTCGTGGCGGTGCCATGCGTGGCGGTTCTCTGCAGGGTTCGCCCGTATGTCTTGAATCGTCCTACGTCCTGCGCGCTCGGACTCGACGACCACGCGGTCCAGGGCCCCTTGCTCTTCGGCATCGGCGGGTTCACGACCACCGGTGGGAACGACTATGTGGCGCGCCGGTCCGTGAGGCTGTGGCGGAGTTGCAAGCCATCTCTGGAACGGGTGTTGCACCCAGCTTGCGAAGTCTCGATTTCCGGACGGGGGACTGCCCGAAGGGAGAGTTCGCGCATGACCGACAGCACCGACGTTCGAGAGACCGCGTGCAGTAGACAAGAACCGAAAGGAAAGGCCATGCCTTACTATGAAGACGAGAATGAGATCTGCCACCCTGATCCAGACGAAACGCCTGTTGAGGATCGCAAGCTGTTCACTCAACCGTACGATCTGAGCATCGAGTCTTTGGCCGGACAGATAAAGGACGAGACCCTTCACCTTCGTCCTTTGAGTGACAGGCCGCGTTTTCAACGAAAATATGTTTGGCCGGACAAACTTGCTTCTCGGCTTGTTGAATCGATGCTCTTGAATATCCCGATACCGCCGTGCTATCTTTCGCAGAACGATGAATTCGAGTTGGATGTAATCGATGGCCAACAGCGCATTTACTCTATTTTTAGATTCATAACTAACGAATTTGCCCTTTCTGGCCTTGAAGTTATCGGGGAGGTCAACGGTAAACGATTTCATCAACTTGATCAGAGAACTCGACGCCGAATCATGACTCACACGCTACGCGCGGTCATAATTACAAATGAATCGCACCCGGAGATACAGTTCGATGTTTTTGAAAGACTCAATTCAAACACCATGCCGCTGAATGCGCAAGAACTTAGGAATTGTATACACAGGGGGCCGCTCAATGATCTTCTTGCAGAGCTGGCAGAAGACAGAAGGTGGCTGAGCATTTTGGGAAGAAGTGGTCCGGACAAGAGGCTGCGCGACGAGGAGCTCATTCTTCGTTTCTTTGCCTTTCATGTTGATGGATTGGACAGCTACAGGACGCCGCAAAAGCACTGGCTGAATAGCTTCGCCAAGCGTGGGCGGCGCTTTACCGGAGAACAGATCGCGAATCTCCGAGCCACGTGGCACACGGCAATAAAGAATAGTCTTGTTGTCTTTGACCCACAAGACTGTTTTCGTCGTGCCGATAACGGTCATGGGCGTCGTGTAATCAACCGGGCGCTGATGGACCTGACCATGACCACGCTTGCGGATATGCCGGATACCTTGGTAAATGACAGCGCAGAGAACTTCAAACGGCAGTATTCAGAGTTGTTTAGAGATGAAGAGTTTCAAGATCTTATAAGCCATTCAATCGATCACAAGAGCCGAACGGTTAGACGGTTTGAGCTCTGGGGAACTAGGCTGGCGGCGAGGGTTTTTGATTAATGGCGGCGTACACGTCAGCATATTCGGGATTCCTACAGCGCCTCAACGAGGTTTCGGTGCTCAATGGGCTGGCCAAGAGACACTCGGTTCAGTTGGCAGCGCCGAAGGACGCGGAAATCACACGTGCGACGTGCCGTGCCAGCATTGTACTCTTGTCGAGCCACGTGGAAGGCTACGTTGAAGACCTAATGGAAGTAGTGTTGGAGAGAATCTTTCAGAGGAAGATGCCAAAGAACAACTTGGCGAAGCGATTCTTGTATTACTTTTCAAGGGATATTGTCAACGAAATTCGTGACAGCACGGATCCAGATCGTATTGCAGAAAAAGTCGACAGGATGTTCAAGCGCGACGCGGATATCTGGTCGACGAGCGGTGTATTCAGTTCTCAACTTCCAGTTGACCGTTTTGTCGGTGATTTTTCAAATCCGACATTCGAAAGTATCAGGAAGCTTCTCGCAAGATTTGGCTATTCTGAGTACAAGGGACATCTTCAGGCTGAGTTAAGAGGTGATTGCCTGCCATGTATCAACATGATTAATAATGTTGTCAATCAGAGAAATAGAATTGCACATGGAGACACTGGACTTTCGTCAACGCCAGGGGACATAGACAAAATGTTGGAACTGATTCGTCGTTTTTGTCGCGCAACCGACAGAGTCGTTGGGACTTGGTTCAAGCGCAAGGGATGTGCCATCAGATAACGTGGATTGGCCGTAGCCGTCGTCGACTCAACATTACGTCTTCGTTTAGCGGGTCCCGGCGAGAAATCCGCGTGTTGGGGTAAAGGTTTGGTGCGCGGTGCCGATAGAAAAGGGGCGTGGGCCTGCTACGCTGCATACGCGCCATTCTGGACAAAGCTCCGCCCGAGCAGGATCCTCGGGACGTTGTCATCGAGCAACAGGACCGGGAGCTCGGGCGACTGCGTGACGATCTGGCGCGCCACAAGGGCGTGCACCGGGAGAATGGCCGCCTGCAGCGCCGGAACAACGGCTTGCAGCGTCAGAACGAGCGCCTGCAGCGCGAGAACGAGCACCTGAAACAGCAGTTGGGGGCGGAACGCCGCGCGGGACGCCGGCAAGCCGCTCCTTTCGCCAAGAAGCGGCCGCAGGGTCGCGGGGGCCGTCCCGGCCGGCGGCCCGGTGCGCGCTATGGCCGGCAGGGGCGCCGCCCGTGTCCGGCGCGGGTCGACGAGACCATCGCGGCACCGGCGCCGACGAGCTGTCCGGACTGCGGCGGCGCGGTCGAAGTGACCGGCGCGGCGTCGCAGTATCAGGAAGACCTCCCCCCGGTGCGCCCGCTGGTGCGCCGCTTCGGCATCGAGGTCGGCCACTGCTCGCAGTGTCGGCGGCGGGTGCAGGGCCGCCACGCCCTGCAGACCTCCGACGCGTTGGGGGCGGCCCGCGTACAGCTCGGCCCCGGTGTGGTCGCGCTGGTCGTCGAGTTGCACACCCGCGGCGGCCTGCCGCTGGCCAAGGTCGCCGACCTGCTGCAGACCCGCTTCGGCCTGCAGGTGACGCCGGGGGGCCTCGCGAATCTGCTGCATCGTGCGGCACGCGACGCGACGCCGGCCTACGAGGCGTTGCGCGAGCAGGTCCGCAACGCTCCGGTGGTCACGGCCGATGAGACCGGTTGGCGCGTCGGCGCCGCCGGCCACTGGTTGTGGGCGGCCGTCACCCCGACGACGACCGTCTACGCCATCTGCGCGGGCCGCGGATTCGAAGACGCGCAAGCGGTCCTGGGGGCCGACTTCGACGGCGTGCTCGTGCGCGACGGGTGGATGGTCTACCGCCGTTACACCAACGGCGAGCACCAAACTTGTCTGCAACACCTGGGCCGACGCTGTGAGCATCTCCAGGACGTTCATCCCCACAGTCCGTGGGCCGGCCAAGTGCACGACGTCTTGCAGGCCGGCCTCGCGCTGCGCGACCGGCGCGACGCCGGCGGTCTGAGCGACCACGGTCTGGCTACCGCCCGCGGCCGACTGCTCGCCCAGCTCAGCCGGCTGATCGACAACCCGCCGCCGCTGGAGGACGCCGAGCGCTTTGCCGCCCATCTGGCCAACGAATTCCCCGCCATCTTCACGTTTCTGTGGGACCCGTCGGTCGACGCCACCAACTGGCGCGCCGAACAAGCCATCCGGCCCGCCGTCGTCATCCGCAAGGTCTGCGGCGGCAACCGCACCCGCAAGGGCGCCGACACCCAGCAGGTCCTCGCCAGCGTCGTACGCACCGCACGCCAACGAAACCTCGACCTGCCTGCGCTGTTCGCCACGATGTTGCGCGCCCCCGACTCCATCGTCCCCGACGGATTCAACCTTCCGCCGCCGACCGCGTGAGCGCCAACGACCGCGTTGACGCGCGACCGACCCGCGGCTGACCGCTGCGCCGGGTGAAACGCCGAGACGTTGACCCCCAAGGCGCAGCAGCCCGATGCCCGGGTCGGGTGCTTCCAACCGTAGCTGGCCTCCGCAGCCAGCAGACCTTACCCTTCGTGCCCGGGCAGCCGACGCACGTACCCCGTCCTCGGCTTCCGGCTGCGGCGTGGGTAACAGTGCAGCCACCGCGGCCTCCCGCGCAAGACGCAACGCCCGCCAAAGGAAACCTCGGCCTCGCTCGAACTTCGACGTTTCAGGCCCATTTCATGCCCGTGTCTATTGACGAATCACCCGGTAAACGAAGACAACATTACGGTTGTCAGGTACGCTCGACCATGCTCGACCATGAGTCGACCGCGCGTCTATGCGAAGCCCGTGCGACGTACGATCGGGAGTTTGCCATTTCTGGGAAGGACACGTGCTCCTCGCGTGAGCAGGGACGGGGTCGCCTCGACTACGTCTGGTGGCAAGTCGGCGAGGACGAGGAAGCGTGGTTGCGCAGTACGAGCGGCCCGTCCAGGCGCCAAGTACCGGCTCGTGGTGGGCGAGCCGGCGGACCTTCCCTTCCGACTCCAGCTCAAAGTGGGTCGCGCGGCGTGGCGGCGATTCTCCGCGTGAGCGGCGTTTTTCCGCACGGACGCAGTCCCGCCAGGGCACGGCGAAGCTTCGTATTCGATGTTTGCGCCGTCCCGTCCGGCCGCCATCACTCTGCCGGTTCGATGCGCAGCAGGGCGGCGGCGCCGAGCTCGGGGTCACTGCCGAGGAAGCTGCCTCCGGTCAGCACGTACAGCAGGCCGTCCGGGCCCTGGTCGACGTCGCGGATGCGTTGCCGCAGGTCGGCCAGCAGCCATTCCCGCCGTTCCTCCATGCCCTGCCGGTTGAGCTCGATCCGCTCGAGGTGGCCGGTACGGTCGACGCGGCCGGTCATCAGCGAGCCCGCGAACAGGTCCCCGCGCCAGGCGGGGAACCGGTCGCCGCTGTAGAACACGAGTCCGGAGGGCGCGATGGAGGGAATCCAGACGATCTCCGGCTGCTCCATGTCCTCCTGCCAGGGCCGCTCCGACACGCGCGGTCCGTAGTACTCGCGCGAGTAGGACACGACCGGCCAGCCGTAGTTGCGGCCGGGCAGGATCAGGTTGACCTCGTCGCCCCCCATCGGCGCATGCTCGCTCGCCCATGCGGCCCCCGTCTCCGGGTGAATGGCCAGCCCCATGGGGTTGCGGTGCCCGAGCGAGAACACCTCGGGCCGCGCGTCGTCCCGGCCGACGAACGGGTTGTCGTCCGGCGCGGTGCCGTCGTCCCGCAGGCGCAGCACCTTGCCGACGTGGCTCGCCGGGTCCTGGGCGAGCGGCCGCCGCCCGCCGAAGGCCCCGCCCAGCGTCATGTAGAGCGTCCCGTCCGGTGCGAAGGCCACCCGTGACGCGCCCCCGTTCATCTCCGCGTCGGCGACGAACACGTCGCGGACCTCGGAGAGCGCAGCACCCTCGAAGCGGCCCCGAGCCAGCGCCACCGTCGAGCCGGTCTCCGTCGGCTTCGAGTAAGTCAGGTAGACGAGCCGGTTCTGTGCGAAGTCCGGGTGCACGGCGACGTCCATCAGGCCTTCGAGCTGCCCTTGGAGCGAGACCTCGGGGACGCCCGCGATCGGGGCCGGGTCGAGCACGCCGTCGCGAATCCGCCGCAACGCGCCGAGGCGCTCGGTGACGAGGATGCTGCCGTCGGGCAGGAACGCAAACCCCCAGGGGTAGGTCAGCCCGGCGGCGACGACGGAGACGCGGATCCGCTGGCGCTGGGCGGTGTCGTAGACGACCGGTTCCTCGGGCAGCGGCACCGGGGGAATTCCGTCCGCCGCGAACGGTTCCGGCTCGGGCTGTGTGTCGGTCTGTCGTGTATCGGTCTGCTGCTGGACCGACTGTTGTGCCGCGGACGCAGCCATCGAGAGCAGCACGCACGTCGTTGCGGTCAGGAGCACGGCGGCAGTGGGGCGATTCATGGCGGTTCTCCCTCCGGGTCAGTCGGCCGGCGCAATGTCGAATCCGAGCGCGACGGCGTTGTCTCGTACGCGTCCGTCGAGCGACAGGAGCTGCATGTCCGTGACGAGACTCCGGGCTACCAGTGCCGTGGACAGGTGAATGGCGTCCAGCGACCGGACCGGCTCGCGAGGGAAAGCCTGTCGCGAGCGAGCCACGACCTCGCTGTCGATGGCGAGCACGACCCAGTGTTCGGCCGCGGTACCGAGAATCGCGCGGCGCCTGGCGGCCTCGGCCCCGTTGCGTTCTCCCAGCGCGGCGGATCGACTGAGAACGCGGTCACACTCGATCAGCGTCAGGTCGGATGTGACCACCAGGTCCGCGGCGGCCAATTCATGCTCCGTCCTGCGTCCATGGTCCTCGCCCAGCAACCAGGCCAGGACGGCGCTGGACTCGGCATAGACGTTCACCGTTCGCCTCGCTCGTCATCGAGCAGTCTCCGTGCGGAGCCCGAAGGCAGGAACGGTTCCTGGGAGGGGTAGAGATCGGATCGGTTCGGCCCGCCGATGCGCGCCTTGCCGGCACGCGCGCGACGTACGAGTCCGGGGTACGCGGCGGCGGCTGGCACAGTGGAAGGCTGACGCAACTCGGCTACGACTTCGCCGCGATCCGTGACCAGTATCTCCTCGCCTCGCCGGACCATCCGCAGATGCTCGCTGAGGCGATTCTTCAACTCCCGGATGCCGACCGTGATCATCGACCCATTGTAGCCCCTTGCGGCTACAGACCGTGAGTTCCCTGGATTGTCGGCGCACCGCCGCAGGCCGCTCTGCCCGCTACTGCCCGTCGACCGAGAACGCCAGCAGCACGTTCCCCGGAATGTAGCGGCCGCCGTAGCCGGAGTTGACGTAGAGCATCCCGTCGACCACGGTGACCCCCGGGCCGTTCAGGGAGCCGCCGCGGCCCGGTACGTCGTTGACGGTGTCGTACTCGCCCACGGTGTCGACGTCCCAGATGACCCGCCCGGTGTCCGTCGCGTGCGCTCTGAGATGCCCGTCGAGACTGGTCGCGAAGACCACGCCCGGAATCGCGCTCACCGCGCCCGGCTGCGCCGTGTGGCAGCCCTCGCGCGAGCCGCACGTATCCTGCACCGGCGGGGCGTACCAGACGACCTCGCCGTTCGCGGTGCTCAGCGCGGTCAGGCCGCCCGCTTCGCCCGGCTCTTCCTCGAGCGCGTCGGACGTCGCCGCGTACACCGCGCCGGCCGCGTCGATCGCGAACCCCCACTCGATGCCGCCGAGGATCCCCCCGTCGGCCACCCGCGTCTCCCAGAGCAGGTCGCCGGTGTCCGGATCCATGGCGTACATCATCCCCGACTTCTGGCCCGCCAGCACCACCTCCCGCCCGTCCGGCGCCGTGGTCAGGATGGTGGAGGCAGCGTAGTCGACGTCCGGGCCCTCGTTCTCGGGGCAGTTCGTCTGTCCGGCCTCCGTCTCGGACATGCAGGCGACGTTCCACGCGTCGCCCGGCGTGGTCTGGGTGATCCAGCGCACCTCGCCGGTGTCGGCGGCCAGGGCCATGATGGCGTCGCTCTCGGGCGCCGGCGGGTTGGAATAGGAGTCGCCGGTCGCTACGTAGATCGTGTTCCGTGCCGGATCGACGGTGGGAGTCGACCAGACGCCCGCCCCGGACGGTCCCCACATCGGCGCGCCCACCGCGTTGCGCCCCCGCACCGTCGGCTCCTCCGCGATCACGTAGCGTCGCCAGAGCTGCTCGCCGGTCGCCGCGTCGAGGGCCACCGTGCTGCCGCGGAACGTGCAGCACTCGTAGGTCGGGATCACCGCCGTGCCCTCCTCGCCTGACGCGAGGCCGACGTACAGCCGGCCGTCGTGCAGCACCGGGGCGGCGGTGATCCGCGCGTCGATGTGCTCGCCGATCAGGGTCTTCCAGCGCAGGTCGCCGGTCGCGAAGTCGAGAGCGTAGACCCAGGCGGCGTGGTCGCCGAAGTAGACGTTGAACGATCCGTCCGGACCGGGGCCCACCGCGGGCGAGGAGCGGACGGCGGCGTCGGCCTCGTGGATCCAGTGGATGCAGCCGCTCTTCGCATCGATCGCGTAGACCAGCCCGGTGCGGCTGCCGATGAGGATACGCCCGCCGGCGACCGATGCCTGCGACCCGGAGGAGTCGGCGCCGGGGAATCCGAACGCCCACTTCAGCCGCAGGTTCGGCACGTCCTCCGCGGTCATCCCGGCCGCCTCCGCGCTCTGGAAGCGCGCGTTCGAGCTGCCGTTGCCCCAGCCGTTCCAGGCCGGCCCGGCCAGCGGATCGCCCGGCGCGGCGCCGGGATCGGTGGCGCACCAGGCGCTCTGCGGGATCTGCTCGATGGGCGGATCGCTGATGGCGCCGCCCGAGAGATACATCGCGACGGCGCGCCGCTCGGCGTCGCTCAGGTCCAGTCCCTGCCGCCGCATGAGGCCGAAGTTGAGGGCGCCGTAGATCTGGTCGGCGGTGCGCTCGCGCAACTCCTCGGAGGACGCCATCCGGCCGGTGCCGCCCTCGTGACAGCGGGCGCACTGCTGACGGTAGACGATATCTCCGTCGACCTCGGCCTGCGCCTGGGCCGCGGCTGCGCCGGCGGCGGTCCACGAGAGGACTGTGATCAAGAATGCGGCGGGCATGAAGGCGGAACGCATGGATTCCCTCCTCGGTCGGAGTCGTGATGCCGAGAGCCTCAGCCTACACCGGCCGCGGCCGGGCGCCAACGAAGTCCAGTGCCGCGTGCGGCGGCAGGATCGGAACGGGGAATACCGGAGCCAGTGCGAGCAGGTCGTCGTCGCCCGTGACCAACGCGTCGGCTTTGCTCGCCAGCGCCAGTTCGAGGAACGGGAGGTCAAAGGGATCGCGGCAATTCGGTGTCTCGATTCCCTCCGGCACGACGACGGCCTCGCACCAGGGCAGGTAGTCGGCCAGGAGGTCGTCCCGTTCATCGTCTGTCAGACGGAACTTCGGATAGGACAGCACGCGGATCGACTCACGTGTCGTCTCACGGCTCGCCAGCGGGACGACGGTTTCCGCTTGCCACTTGTCGCGTAGCCAGGAAAGCCGACCGGCTGGGAAGAGCAACGCCGACACCAGCACGTTGGTGTCGAGCACCAGCCGCGGTGGGTTCATTCATGTCTCCGGCGAGCCCACGCCACGGCATCCGCGACGTCCGCTTCGGACAGGCCCATTTCCGCCATCCTTGCCCGCACGGCGTCTGCTCGGTTGACCCGTACGGGGGTCAGCACGATGCGCCCGTTGTCCGCGGCCACGTCGAAGTACCGTGTTCCCGGGAAGTCCGAGATCACGTTCTTGGGAAGCGTCAACTGGTTCTTGGAGGTGAGCTTTGCAAGCATTCTGGGGGATAGAAAGGAAACAAGGAATAAGGCAATAAAGGACATTCTATCACGGCGCGGTCGGCACCCTGTTGTGGGAGGTAGCGGCGTCAGTCCTGCCGGCTGGCGTCCTCCCGGCCGATCATCACCTCGGTCGCCTTGACGATCGCGGTGGCCTCGTCGCCCCGCCGCAGCCCCAACTCGTCGACCGCGTCGCGCGTGATGACCGCCGTGAGCTGCTGGTCGCCGATACGGAGCCGGACCTGAGCCAGGAGCCCTTCGCGCCGCACCTCCTCGACGATGCCGCGCAGTCGGTTCCGGCCGCTCAGCGACACCAGCACCCCGCCGCCCGAGCCGCGGGGCCGAGCCGGCGGGGGGAGGGTCCCACGGGAGGCCAGCAGACGCGTGACTTCTTCGTCCGAGATGCGGTGGTGCCCGCCGTCGGTCCGGGAGGTCCGGACGCTTCCCTTGTAGATCCACTGCTTGAGCGTGGAGTAGCCGACGCCGAGGCGGAGTGCGGCGTCCCGTACCGTCAGGAGCGCCATGATGACCGCCGGAAACGGGTGAAGTCGTTTGTCAAATCGATTGGAATGATATTAGATCGTGCCGTGCAAATGCTCCCCGTCGTGGGGGTTCGGGGCGCGGTACGACGCGCGGTGATGTCGACCCTGGCGCTGGCCGTGACGCTGGGGGCGATCGCGGGCTGCGACCGCGCCGCGAACGGCGGCGCCGAGCCGCCCACGCTGCTGGTGTCGGCCGCGGCCAGCCTGTCCGAGGCGATCGGGGCCGTCGCGGACCGGTTCGAGCAGGAGCAGGGCATCCGCATCCTGCTGAACGTCGCCGGATCGCAGATGCTTGCGTCCCAGATCATCGAGGGTGCGCCGGTCGACCTCTTCATCAGCGCCGACGTGCTGCAGATGGAGCGCGCGGCGGCGGCCGGCCGCATCGACGCCGCGCGGCGGGTGGACCTGCTCTCGAACCAGCTCGTCATCGTCGTCCCGTCGGATCGGGCGGACTCGGTGGCGAAGCCGGGCGATCTCGCGGGTCCGTCGATTCGACGGATCGCTCTCGGCGATCCCGAAGCGGTGCCGGCCGGCGTCTACGCCCGCCGCTACCTCGAATCGCAGGGGCTCTGGGAGTCGCTCGCCGGGCGGATTATTCCGGCCAGCAGCGTGCGGGCGGCGTTGCGCGCGGTGGAGGCGGGCACGGCGGATGCCGGGATCGTCTACCGGACGGACGTGCGCCCGGCCTCGGGTGCGGTGATCGCGTTCGCGGTGCCGCCGGAGGACGGACCCTCCATCGTCTACCCGGCCGCGGTCGCCGTCGACGCGCCGAATCCGGCCGGCGCGGCGCAGCTCCTCGACTATCTCGGGAGTCCGGAAGCCCGGCGCCGCTTCGACGAGGCGGGCTTCATCAGTCTGCCGCCGGCCCCGTGGATCGGCCGCGGAGGCGACGAAGTGAGCCCCGCGACGCAGAGCCAGGATCGATGACCGCGGAGCTGCTGCAGGTCACCGGCTTCACGGTGCTGATGGCGGCGGTCGCCACCCTGGTCATGCTGCCGCCGGGGGTCGCCGTCGCGTGGCTGCTGGCCCGGCGCGAGTTCCCGGGCCGGACCGTTCTGGAAACCCTCGTGTCGCTGCCGCTCGTCGTGCCGCCGGTGGCAACCGGCCTGATCCTGCTGAAGCTGTTCGGCCGGCGCGGGCCGCTCGGCGCGCTGCTCGAGCCGCTCGGCATCGATATCGTCTTCACCTGGAAGGCGGTGGTGGTGGCGATGGCGGTCATGGGGCTGCCGCTCCTCGTACGGGCGACGCGGGCCGGGTTCGAGCAGGCGGACCGGCGCTACGAGGCGATAGCCGCCACCCTGGGCGCGCGGCCCTGGCGGGTCTTCTGGACCATAAGCCTGCCGCTCGCCCGGCGCGGCCTGCTGGCGGGGACGGTGCTCGGCTTCTCGCGCGCCATCGGGGAGTTCGGCGCCACCATCATGCTGGCCGGCGCGCTGCCCGGCGCCCGGACCCTCTCGGTGGCCATCTACCGCAACGCCGAGCTGGGGCGCGACGCGGCGGCGATGACGCTGATCGCCGCCGCGGTGACCATCGGATTCGCGGCGGTCTACCTCTCCAACCGACTCGGGACCGGGTCGTGAACGGCGGCGACGAGGCTTCGGTCGTCATCGACATTCGGCTCCGCGCCGGTGCGTTCACCCTCGAGCTGCACGAGACCATCGCCGCCCGCACCGTCGCGGTGTTCGGGCCGTCCGGTTCCGGCAAGACCACCACGCTGGATGCCGTCGCCGGCCTGTGCCGCCCTGACGCCGGGGTGATCCGGGTCGGCGGGCACGTGCTGTTCGATTCGCGCCGCGGCATCGACGTGCCCGCGCACGCGCGGCAGATCGGTTACGTGCCGCAGGACCTGGCGCTGTTTCCGCATCTCGACGTCCGGCGCAATGTTCTGTACGGGGCGCGCGGCCGGGCCGAAGGGCGCAGTCCGGGCGCCCGGAAGGCGGGGAAGCCCGGCACGAGCGCAAATGAACTCGGATCGCACGGCCCGCACGCGCCGGTGCTCGAGCTGCTCGAGATCGACACGCTGCTATCGCGCTCGGTGGACGGCCTCTCCGGCGGGGAACGCCAGCGCGTCGCCCTCGCGCGGGCCCTGATGACCGAGCCCGACCTGCTGCTCCTGGACGAGCCCCTCGCGGCGCTCGACCTCGGCCTGCGCGACCGGATCCTGCCCTACCTGGAGCGGGTGCGCGACGAGATCGGCACGCCGATGATCTACGTCTCGCATGTAGCCGACGAAGTGCGTCGGGTCGCCGACTGGGCGATCGTGCTCGAGGCCGGGCGCGCGGTGCGCTCGGGGGCTCCCGCCGACGTGGTGAGGGATGGCGGCGGCCCGCGATAGGTGCAGCAGCGCGGGCCGCCGCAGGGACGAACGCTGGGCCAGACTGACCGTGGTCAGTCTTCCGGCTGACCTACTTCCGCCTGTCGCATCCCCGGCTTCCACGTCGTGTCGAGAAACGGAGGCGGGAGATAGGCGCCCCGCAGCGGCATCGGAACGTCGGCCAGGCTGCCGGCGTCCATCACTTCATCCTCCTGGATGATGCCGTTGCGGTACAGAAGGTAGGCGGTCAGGGCGTACACCTCGTCCGGCTTCAGACAACACGGTTCGTAGAGGATCCCGCCTGTCGCAGGTCTCCTTCCGCCGACGAACCCCAACTTCGCATGCTGCATCTGCAGGTCGAGCGGCATCATCTGGTTGATGTAGCTCCAGATCATCGTCGCGAACGGGTAGCTTCCGATGCCGTCGTACTCGCCCTGCGGCCCGACCAGCTCCGGACCCGGACCCTCCGTTCCGGTCGACCCGTGGCACTTGGCGCAACCCCGGGCGCGGTAGAAGAGCGCGCCCTCCTGCGCGGTGCCTCGCCCCGCCGGGAGTCCCTCGCCGTCCGGCCCGACAGCGGCGTCCGCCGGCCGGAGGTCTCCCTCGGTGGGCGTCGTGCCGAGTCCGAACGTGGGCTCCTGCGCGTCCGCGGCAACACCGTGAACCAGCATCAGGGCGACCGCGATCAGACTACAACGCATTGAGAACGTGCCCTTCATTGGTCACCCTCCAGGGTTGAATGGCGTTCCCGTGAGGAGCTCCGGAGGTGCCCCAGAATTCGCGGTACTTGTCTTCCGTCGGTTGGACCTGGCCCTTTTCATCCGTACACCGGGACTGCAGCATCGCCTCTTTGCCGTTCCAGGTCCACGGGGCCGTGAAGCGCGTCCAGGCCATTCGACGCGGCGGGTCGTCGATTGCGGCGTCGTTCCAGCTCCGGCCGCCGTCGGTGGAGACTTCCACCCTGCGGACAGCGCCGGACCCGGACCATGCCAGACCGCTGATCGTGAAATAGCCGGCGCCGGGCAGACGCTGTGCGCCGGACGGGAAGGTGATGACCGACTTCGGTCCCTGCTCCAGGTAGAAGTCGCCGCCGAAGTCGCTGGTACGAGCCTCGCCGCCCGGCCGGTAGCCCCTGTCCAGAAAATGGTGCTTTTCCCAGTAGGACATCAGGGGGCGCTTCACCAGCCTGAGCCGCCGCAGCCACTTGACGTGATACTTGCCCTGAAAGCCGGGCACCACGAGCCGCAACGGATAGCCCTGGTGCGGGCGCACCGGCTCCCCGTTCTGGCCGTACGCGACGATCACGTCGTCCATGGCCTTGCCCATCGGGAGGCTCGCGCCGAGCCGGATCGATTCGGCCCCTTCCGCGAAGACCCAGTTCGCCCCCGGTTCCACGCCCACCTCGTCGAGCAACGCGGAGAGCGGCACGCCGGTCCACTCGCTGCACGCGATCATCCCGTGCATCTGCTCGACCGTCTTCCCCTCGGTGGTCGGCCGGTTGACGACGCACTCGATGTAGTGGGGGCGGGAAACGGACGGCAGGCGCACGAGCTCGTCCATCGTGAACGCCAGCGGCCGCTTCACCAGACCCGAGATCACGAGCCGATGCTGGCCGGGATCGATGTCCGGGGGGACGCTGCCGTGGGACGACACGTAGTGCAGGTCGGACGGGGTGACGTTGCCTACCAAGTCCCGCAACGGCGTGAACGCATCGAGCCCCTCCGGCTCGCCGTGCAGGAAGATGTTCTGGCCGATGTTCGATATCATCGGGCGCATGACGGTGACGTAGCGCGAGCGCTCGCCGAAGGCCATGGCGTGCGTCGTGAGTCTTGTGGCCGCCGCGGATCCGGGAACGTGGGCGTGCGCGGACCGCGCGCCCACGGCCACACCGGCCAGGGCGGCACCCGCTTTCATCAGACGGCGTTCTCGATGGCGTTGGTCGTACGAAGCGTGCGCCGGGGCGATTGGGACCGTTATACCACCATGCCTCGTCCGCCCGGCCATATTTTCTTCGTCGCGTGGGCCGTGGTCCGGTCACAACCGCGGCTCGCCGGCTGCTTCGCTCGCCCGGAGTCGTGCATCCGGCGGCCCTCCCACGTTGGCGGCGGCCCCGACAGTGATTACAATGTAAACACATGCCGACAATCACCCGTATCGTCCGGATAGGGAACTCCCGCGGCATTCGCATTCCGAAGGCGCTGCTCGATCAGGCCGAGCTGCCGGACGAGGTCGAGTTGCAGGCCGAGCCCGGCCGGCTCGTGGTGCGGGCGACCAGGACGCCGCGCGACGGTTGGGAGACCGCGGCGCGGGCCATGCGCGCGGCCGGTGACGACGAGCTGCTCGACCCGCCGCACGCGAACGCCTTCGACGAGCGGGAGTGGGAGTGGTAGCCCGCGACGAGCTCGCGCGCGGCGACGTTCATCTCGTCATCCTGGATCCGACGGTGGGCAGCGAAATCCGCAAGACGCGGCCCTGCGTCATCGTCTCCCCGAACGAGCTGAACCGTCACCTGCGCACCGCCATCATCGCACCGCTGACCACCGGCGGACGCGTCTATCCGTGGCGGATTCCCTGCCGCTTCCAACGCCGTGCCGGCTTCGTCGCGCTGGATCAGATCCGGACGGTCGATGTCGACCGGCTGTCGGCGCCGCTCGGGCGTCTCGCATCGCGCACCCTGGGGGACGTGCTGCAGTCCCTGCAGGAGATGTTCGCGGCGTAGGATGTATTGTTATGCGTTTCAGAATAATGCTGCGTAACATAATAATTTCGTGCGCTTCATCGACCGTGCCGACGAGATGCGCCGGCTCGACGCCGCGCTGGTCCAGCCGGGCGCCTTCGCCGTCATCTGGGGCCGCCGCCGGGTGGGCAAGACCCGCCTGCTCATCGAGTGGTCGCAGCGGCATGACGGCCTGTACGCGGCGGCCGATCCATCCGCCCCGGCGGTGCAGCGACGCTACCTGGCCGCCGCGGTCGAGCGCCGGTTTCCGGGTTTCGCGGACGTCGAGTACCCGGACTGGCGGTCCTTCCTGCAGCGGCTCGCCCGGGAAGCGCACGGGACCGGCTGGCGCGGGCCGTTCGTGCTCGACGAGCTGCCGTACCTGATCGCCTCCGACTCGACTCTGACCGGCGTGCTGCAGGCGTGGGTCGATTCGGTTCCGGGGCGGCCGACCTTGGTGGTCAGCGGGTCGAGCCGGCGGATGATGCACGGCGTCATCCTTTCTGCCGGCGCACCGCTCTACGGTCGGGCGCGAGAAGCGTTCGCCGTGTGCCCGCTGAAGCCGGGATACCTGGCCGACCTGTTCCCCGCGGCCGAAGGGCGCGACCTGCTTGCGCTCTACGCGTTGTGGGGCGGGATGCCGCGCTACTGGGAGCTGGCCGAACCGTTCGGCCTCGACCTCGAGAGCGCCGTCGACACCCTGGTGCTCGACCCGGCCGGCCCGCTGCACCTGGAGCCGGATCGGCTGCTCCTGGAGGAGGTCCCGCCGGCTACCGCGCTCCGCCCCTTGCTGGACGTCATCGGCGCCGGTGCGCACCGGGTGAGCGAGATTGCCGGTCGCCTCGGCTGGCCCGCCTCCAGTCTGGCGCGGCCATTGGCGGCGCTCACCGGGATGGGCCTGGTGCGCCGGGAGACGCCGTTCGGGAGCGATCCCCGCTCCGGCAAACGGAGCCTGTATCGGATCGACGATCCGTTCCTGCGGTTGTGGTTCCGGGTGGTCGCGCCGGGGCGGGCGGCCCTCGCGCAGGCGCCGCGCGAGACGCGGCTGGCGTACTGGCGCCGGCACCGCGCCGGGCTGGAGGCGCAGGCCTGGGAGGAGCTCTGCCGCATGGCGGTCCCGTTCCTGCACCGCGCCGAGTCCGCCCTCGCCGACCTCGGTCCCTGGGAGCCGGCGCAACGCTACTGGCGGCGCAACGAGCCGGAGCACGACGTGATGGCGCGTTCGGTCGACGGCCGGCGCCTGCTCATAGGGGAGGCGAAGCCGACGTCGCGGCCGGTGTCGGCGGCGTCGCTGCGGTTCCGCCCGAGTGCGCCGCCGGTCCCGGGCGCCGCCGACCTGGAGATCGTGCCGGTGGTGTTCGCGCCGCTGGGGACGACCGGTCCGGCCGTCGAGAGCCGCGTGCACGTGGTCGACGAGCGGACAGTGTTCGAGGTACTGCGGTGAGTACCGAAAACCGATGCTGCCTGGTGTCGCGGCAGAGCCATTGGTATCGGCTCGAGAGAATGCGTCGTCACGCTGAGGTCAGGCGATGTCGCGTTCGCTGCCGATCTTGTCCCGCAGCCCTTCGAGCAGGCCTTCTACCCTTGCCATCCGTTGAGACAGTTCGGCCGTCTCACCACGGACGTTGCCGATCTCGGTTCGCACGCCGGCGATCTCACACGGACGTAACCGGCGAGCCACAGGACGGCCGCCAGTTGCGTGCCGGCGAGCGTCGCGCCGATGCTCAGGATCGCAATGAACTCGGAACTCATGGACTGTCTCCCATCTTATCTTGGCCGGGTGACTTGCGCGCTGCCTGCCTTGCGAGGCGACCGCTGCAAGAGTGAGGCCACGACGGGAACGTCCAGATTGGCTGGACCGGAGCTTCCTGGGGTTCGGCAGATCGCGATAACTGAAACGCGCACCCCCGCTCGGACGGGCAAGAATGACGGCGCTCTACGCGGACGTTACAAGTAGGGCGTTCCGCTCCATTCCGGAACCTGCTGGTTCTGCTTCAGCCGCAGGCGCTGCAGGTTCAGGGCGGAGTAGTAGCTGTCGAGATCCGTATCCGCCGCGACGACGCCGGGCAGGCTGGCCGACGCTTCAAGCGCGAAGCGCTGGGCCAGCGGGTGGTCCGGATTCTCGTGATACGCGGCGTTCCACCAGTCGAGAATTCTGTCCTGCGCGGCTCTCAACAGCGGATCGGCCGGTAGCTGGTTGCGTTTCTCATGCTGATTGACTCTTGGGTGCGTGGGCATGAGGTTCCAGAGATCGCTGCAGGGCCAGACCGCCCACGGTAGGCAATGGTCGATGTCGAGGTTGGCCGCGGTGAGCCGCTTGCCGCTCCACACGCAGTAGAGCGGTCGCGCAGAGAGCAGTTGCTCGGCGCGCTTCCGGGGGACGCTCACGTCACGTGTCGGATCCGACCACGTCATGGCTGCGGCGAGCCGGCCGCTGTCGACTAATCGATCCTGCTTCGTTGCGTAACCTCGCGTCACGCGCATCCACTCTGCGATGATGGCCGGCTCGACCCACGCGCTGAAGCGCTGGATCGCCGCCCACAAGTGCACAGGCACACGCATGGCCCCGAAGCTGGCGAGATAGGGTCCGTCCAGCCGCAATCCGGCCGGCGCACGCGAAGCCGTGACCGGGCCGCGCACCGGAAGGATGGGTCGTGTTCCGTTGGGATAGGTCATGTACCGCACCGGCATCTGGACGATGGTCCGGACCACATCCTTGATGGCTTGGTGAAGCGCGATACCCGTCTCCCCAGTGAACGACATGCCCACTCGCAGGTCGTGGTGCGAGACTGTGGCGAGCCTACTGAAGGCGGTCTTTGCGAATCCAAGCCGACCGCTACCGCGATTCGAAGGGTTCTGGGGGAAATCCGCGTCGAGGAGCGGCTTGTACAGTCGAAGCCACGTCAGGGCGACCAGGCCCATCGGAATGGAGACGTGGTCGTCATCCGCAGACGACGCGAACCCGCCGGCTCCATCCGCGATGCGACAGAGTGCGCGCAGGAGTCCCAGCTTGTAGGTCGAACTCTTGTCGTCGTTCAGGATGACGTGCCGAAGCAGCGGTAACGCGCCGGTTCCGTCATCCGGCAGCCTGATCGCCAAGTGCGTCCAGTGGACCTCGGGCCGGCCAAGGTGGTCGGCCGCCGAGCTCTCCCGTTCGACGAACGCGCCGTGGTTTCGGGCAAGAATCCTGACTTCGTCAACCGAGACCGGATGGAATCCGCGCTCCGGCTCGGAGGGGCCACTGCGCAACGTGATGGCCAGGAGCCCGCCGGGCTTGATCAGCGTGATCAGCTTGCGAAACGCCCTCGCCCGATCCGACGGCGCGACGTGCATCCAGACGGCGCTCAGCAGAATGAGATCGAAGGAGAGGCCGGTCTTGAACGTCCGGTCGAGGGCTGGCAGACGATCAGCCAGCCATTCGATTGGTTGGTCTGCATGTCGTGCCCGGGCGACGGACCGCATTCTGGCTGACGGTTCGACCGCGACGACTTCGTATCCCTGCGACGCCAGCCACGCGGCGTCACGACCGCTGCCGGCACCGACGTCGAGGACGGTCCCGGTCTTCGAGGGAAGCAGGTCCTTGAGCCAGTGATGAATCCGTTCGGCGGGTACGGTCTCGTACCGATCTGCGAGCTGTTCGGCGCGCGCGTCGTACCAGGAAATCGCGTCAGTCAATGGGTCGGCCGCTTCACGCCGGACACTGCTGATCTTGCTCGGGGCTCACGGGCTGCCTCCATCCTATCGCGGTCGGATGTCGTACGCCTTGGCAGGTTTGCGGCGCGAGTGATGTGTGAGTCTCGCATCGTGTCGCACATGCCACGGTTTTACACGATACAATTGGTCTTCGGGCGAGAACCGGGGATATATGGACGCAGGTCAGGAATCAGCGCGTCTCGTGAACTTCGTCGAGGTCGAGCGTCGCTTTCGCCGCTCCGTGAACCTGGACCGGGACGCGGGCTCCCCGGCTGCGCTCGACGGCTACATCGTCACGCCCGCGGTTCGCCGTGCGCTCTCGCAGATCGCGGACGGCATCCTTGAAGAAGGCGGCGACCGGGCGTGGAGCCTGGTGGGGCCTTACGGGTCGGGCAAGAGCGCATTCGCCGTCTTCCTGGCCGATCTGCTGTCGCCGAGCGGGTCTCCCGGCGCGAAGGTGGCTCGCAAGCTTCTGAACGATTCAAGCGACATTGCCCTTCCGCGCCAGACGCTGCATCCGGTGGTCCTCACCGCCGAGCGTGCGCCCCTGGACACGCTCTTGCTCAAGGCCCTCGGTTCGACGCTCGAAGCGATCTGGAGGCGACTGAAGGGCGCGAAGCCGAGCGTGCTCAAGAACATCAGGCGGCTCCTGAACGGGGCCGATCCCGTGCTCTCCCGGTGCGCGACATCCGACGTCGTCGGTTGCTTCGAGGAAGCGCTCCTGGCGGTAGCAGCGAAGACCGGGGCCGGCCTGCTGCTGATGGTCGACGAGGCAGGCAAGGCGCTGGAGTATGCCGCGCAGCAGCCGACGCGAGGCGACATCTATCTGTTGCAGGCCCTTGCGGAAGTCGCCGTGCGCACCAGCGGCGTTCCCTTCGTGATTCTGACCGTCCTGCATCAGTCTTTCGATCAGTACGCCCACCAGTTGGGCCCGTCCGACCGCAACGAGTGGGCGAAAGTGCAGGGCCGCTTCGGGGAGCTCGCGTTTCGTGAAGGCGGCGATCAGATGATCCGTCTCACCGCGGCAGCCATTCGTCGGACCACGCAGCGTTCCACGGCGGAGAGTTGGACCCGCAGCGTTTCCGCCGCGGCTGCGTGGGTCTCCGCGGGCACGGGCTGGGACAGGGCGCGACTGGCCGGTTACCTGGACGCCTGCTGGCCGCTCCATCCGATCTCCGCCGCCCTGCTCGGGCCGCTGTTTCACGCCCGTTCGGCCCAGAACGAACGCTCGCTTTTCGCGTTCCTGTCCGCCGGCGAACCACTGAGCTTTCGTGACTTCCTGCGCACGCACGGGCCGGACAGCCTCTATACGGTCGACCGGCTCTACGACTATGCGTCCGGCATGTTCGGAAGCCGCGTGCTCGGCCGGGACGGCCGGCGCTGGGCGGAGATCGAGACCGCGATCCAACGGCTGCCACCCGAATCGGAGGTCGTCGACGAGCAGGTGCTCAAGGCCGTCGGTCTGCTGGGGATGTTCGGAAACCGGGTGGGTCTCAGGGCGTCATCCGAGACTGTGGCGGCGTGCGTCGGCGATGGCGGTGCGGCGGAACGTGCGCTCACGCGCCTCAAGCAACGGTCGGTTCTGGTCTTTCGCCAATTCCGCGATGCGTTCCAGATCTGGGAGGGCAGCGATCTGGATCTCGACGATCTGGTGCTTCGCGCGCGGCGGCAACTGCCGAGCGACTTCTCTGTGGCGACGGTGCTTCAGTGGCATGCGCCGCGGACGCCGCTCGTGGCGCGGCGCCACCTGTTCCAGACCGGCACGCTGCGCTTCTTCGATGTGCACTTCGTCGAGGCGTCCGCGGTGATACGGGGTGAGGACTTGCACCTGAGCGGCGAGGGGGACGGCGTTGTGCTGCTGGCGTTGCCTCGAACCGATCCGGAAAGGGAGGGACTCGGAGGGCAGCAGGGGACCGTGGCCCCGGCCGTGGAGGGGCTCGGCAAGGGAAAGCCGGTTGTGCTGGTGGTTCCCGAGACGGCGGTCCGCCTGTCTCAGCTCGTGCAAGAGCTCGCCGCCTCGCAACTCGTTCGTACGTCGACGCCGGAGCTGCAGTCCGATCCGACTGCAAGAACCGAGTTGACCGGGCGGATCGAGGAGCTCGATCGGCAGGTGGCTTCCGAAGTCGGCCGCGCGTTCGATCCGCGCCGGAGCGAGTGGTTCACCGGGGGCGAGCGCCTGGAGCTGTCGTCGTGGCGGGCGGTCTCGAGCGTCCTGTCCGCGTTGTGCGATGCGCGCTATTCGGGTGCGCCCCCGATCCGCAACGAGCTGCTGAACCGCCGCACGCTCTCGACGGCCGCCGCGCGCGCCCGCAGGAATCTGATCGAGGCGATGATTCTGCGCGGTGGCGTCGCGCAACTGGGGTTCGAGGGCAGTCCGCCCGAGGTCAGCATGTATCGCTCCCTGCTGGAGCAGCATGGCTTCCATCGGCGGAGAGGCGATGCGTGGGGGTTCGGCCCGCCGAAACGTGCTCTCCGACCGCTGTGGACGGCGGTCCAGGAGTTCCTTCGCGACTCGGAGACCGGCCGCCGCCCGCTGACCGAGCTCTACGACCGGCTTCGCCGCCCGCCTTTCGGGATCAAGGACGGGCCCCTGCCCGTCATCGTTGTCGCCACGCTGCTCGCTCGGGACGACGATGTGGCGGTCTATGAGCGCGGCTCCTTCATGCCGGCCTGGACGTCGTCGCACGCCGAACGGCTGATCAGGTCACCCGACGGGTTCGAGGTCAGGCAGTGCCGCATCGACAGCCAGCGCCGGGAGGTCGTCAAGCTTCTGGCCGGGATGCTGCTCTCTTCGCCCGCACGCAAGCGGTCGCTTCTCGACGTTGTACGCGGCCTGGCGCGGTTCGTCGCGAAGTTGACGCCGTACGCTCGCCGGACGCTCCGGATTTCCCAGTGCGCGCGGGACATCAGGGAAGCGCTGGTTCGAGCCCGAGAGCCGGCGCAGTTGGTTTTCGACGACCTTCCTGCGGCGTGTGGCTGTCCACCGTTCGGAAGCAGTTCGACCGACGAGCAGCATCGTATCGACGCGTTCGTCGGGGCTCTTGAAGCCGGACTGCGTGAGATCCGGGACGCCTATCCTGCACTGCTCACTCGGGCCTGCGACGCGCTGGGGAATCGCCTGAGCCTTCCGGGTGATCGGGCGGAGCTATGTGCCGAGTTGAGGGGTCGGGCGAGGCAGGTCGGCGACGCGGCCGTCGATCCGCGGCTCAAGAGCTTCGTCCTGCGGGCTTCCGACGGCGCGCTCGGGCCGGACGATCTGCTGGTGTCCCTGCTCACGCAGCTCGCCGACAAGCCGCCGCCGGAGTGGTCCGATGCGGACGAGGACCGGTTCGAGGTACGTCTCGCGTACGTGGCGCGCGCGTTCCGCGGCGCCGAGTCGCTCCTGGTCGACGCTACTAACGGAGCGGCCTGTGGACCGGCGCTGCTCAGACTGGCGGTGGCCCGCCGCGGCCGTCCGGAGCACGAACGGGTGCTTCCGCTGCGGGCCGCCGAGGAGAAGCGGATTGCAGCGCTCCGCGATCGGATTCTGGACACCGTGTCGCGGGCCGGTCCCGAGGCTGCGGCCTTCGACAACGACCAGGCGCTCGCCGCGCTGGCGCTCGCCGCCGAATCGCTGCTACACGCCGGGGACCAGCCGCAAACGGGAGAGGACGGCCAGTGAGCCCACGAGTGCGTCACATCCTGAGCATGTCCGGCGGCAAGGACAGCACCGCGCTCGCCGTCTACATGCGCGACCGCGAGCCCGATATGGAGTACATCTTCTGCGACACGAAGAAGGAGCTCCAGGAAACCTACGACTACCTCGCCAAGGTCGAGGCGTATCTGGGAAAGCCGATCATCCGGCTGAACGACGAGCGCGGCTTCGATCACTGGCTGGAGGTCTATGGGCACTACCTGCCGTCACCGCAGATGCGCTGGTGCACACGGCAGCTCAAGATCCGTCCGTTCGAGCGCTTCGTCGGCGACGACCCTGTAATCAGCTACATCGGGATCCGCGGGGACGAGCACCGGGACGGCTACATCTCGTCGAAGCCGAACATCACGCCGCGCTACCCGTTCAAGGAGGACGGCATTACCGAGCGCGACGTGTACCGCATTCTGGACGAATGCGGGCTGGGGGTGCCCGACTACTACACGTGGCGGACCCGCTCCGGATGCTACTTCTGCTTCTTCCAGCGCAAGGCCGAATGGCTCGGCCTGAAGGACAACCACCCCCAACTCTTCCAGGACGCGAAGGCCTACGAGAAGACCGATCCGGAAACGGGGCGTCACTTCACATGGTCACAGAACGAGAGCCTCGACGAGCTGGCCGATCCGGAACGGGCCGAAGAGATCCGGCGCCGGCACCTGAAGGTTCTGGACGCCGAGAAGGCATCCAGACCGGACAGGCCGCTCATCGAAGTACTCGCCGACACTCTCGAGCACGAAGACGACGAGGAAGGTTGTCTGATCTGCCATCTCTGAGGCCCGGTCGGCGTTCTCACCCATTGCCGATTTTGCGGGTCTCGTGCGGCTGGCTGCCCGCTCATCCTCATGCCGTGTCGGTGTGGCTGCCTGTCGAGTCAAGGAAAAAGCCCGCCTCATGGCCATTGGCAGTCACGCCCGCCACGGAGACTGAAAGACTTCGCGGAGGTTCCACGCGAGAAACCGCTCCTCGGGACGATACGTGTTGCGAATCGGTTTGCGGATGGGTCGCTTGTGGAAACGGCCGAGCGACTCCTTGAAACCGGTGGTGCCGACGACTGCCTCCGACACCAGGACCACGTTGGCGTCGAGAGGCTGCGAGATCGTGAAGGCGCCTGCGTCGAACAACTTGTGGTGAAGGACACAGAGCGCGATACCGTTCCGAATCTCGTCCGGTCCACCGGCCTGATGCCACTTGATGTGGGCGGCGTCGAGCGCCACCGAGCGGGCGCCGATGCGGACATCGAAGTCGCAGACAGCGCATCGGTACTCGTAGGCCCGCAGCACCACCGCACGGAAGCCGGGGTCTCTCATCGTGCGGCGTTTCCCGGCGGCGAATTCGGGATCGAGACCGACCGCCTGGAGGATGTCGTCGTGCTGCGTGTCCGGAAAATGTGCGGCGAGGAGATCGCTCGCGATCTGGGCCGCGAGTCGGTGATTCGCGCGGAGTGTTTCGTAGATGTCCTCGATCAAGCCGCCGTGGACGTTGGCCCGAAGCAGTGCTGTCTTGTGGGCGTCGCCGCTGCTGGTGACGGAAATGCCGTCGGTACGGTCGAGCTCCCACACCCCGTCGCGCTGCAGGCGCCAGAAGGGGAACTCCGTGTGCACGGCCTTTCGCGGCGGACCGAATTCGCGCAACAGTTCGCCGAGCCGCTCGTCGACCAGTCGGTAGGACGCCGTGCGGCCCTCGCCGCTCAGGCACCGGCCGATCGCCCACAATACGAGGAGACACTTGTGAGGTGCGCGCTGCCCGTTGCGCTGCCAGACTTGGAGTCCGCTGAAGAGAGCTCGCAGTTTTTCGGGAGCCACAATCATACCACTATACGCACGACACCCACCATGGTGGGTGGTCCGGGTCAGTGACTCCGGGAACTACCGCCGGTTTGGCTGCTGGACTTCTGCGGCACGTCGAAGAAAACCCGCCAGTTCATCGAACACCGGACTCGTGGCCGGAATCGGATTGTGGGTCTTCGACCAGATGTGCGCGGCGCCGGCGCTCGGGTCGTCTCTGCAGGTGATCGCAACCACGGTCTGAAACTGCATCTTCGCGCGCTTCACTGCGTCCCACTGCTGGCACTCCGTCGCAGGGCAATCGTCGAGTTGCCGCAGGCACTCGGCCAGATCCTGATGCTCCTGTAGGGCCGCCTCTACAAGAAGCGTTTCGAGCGCCCCGACCGTATTGGCGCGCGGCATCATGAAGATACCGGTGGATGGTGTGTCGTGGGCGCCCTCGACGATTCCCGCATGACGGTCAGGGGTAGGCAGCCCTTCGTCCGTGAGGGCCTCCTGAGCGTTCAGCCACCGATTGGTCGGATTCGTGTCGTTGTCGCCGATAATCAAGAGGCGTCTCAGCTTGCCCCAGTCCGAACTTGTCCTGAGGCCCTGGATATGCCGCGCGAACTTCTGGTAGCCCTGCGCGTAGTTCACTGAGAAGCCTTCGAGATTCTCGCGCCGCAATATCTGTCTCACCAGTCGTACATCCGCAGGTCCTTCACACAGCACGTAGACCGGATCGTCGTAGCGGAACGGGTCGATATCCTTGTCTGCCATACGACCCACTACCTGATCTCGAGGCCTTCCTCCAGAGCGGCGGCGAAGTGCGCGCCGTCGAAGCAGTCGATCGCGCTGGCGCCATTGTCCTTCGTGGTGCGTAGGAGGCGAAATTCGTCGGGGTGCTCTTGGACAACCGGTAGAAGCGCGCGTAGGTACTCGAGGCTGTGAGTCGTTACGAACAATTGGGCATTCGACGCTCTCGCGGCATCCAGGATCGCCGCCGAAGCTCGGCCCATGAGATCGAAGTACAGGCCGTTTTCCATCTCGTCTATGAGGACTACGCCGCGTGAGAAATGATGTACCGCGAGCAAGATCGACAGCATCTTGTTGATGCCATCGGACACGAGAGGCAACGGCACTTTCTCGGACATCGAGCGAAGCTTGGCGTGCACGATGGCAGTGCCGCCGTGGTACTCGACGCTGAGGTCTTCGATGAAGGGAAACTGTTTCCGAATTGTCGAAACAACAGCCATGTGTTCACCCTTCTTGCTGAGCGAGGAGAACCGTTGGCCGTTGTGTTCCGGGCCTTCGCGGGACACCGGGGACAGCAGGATGGCAGGCAATGTTTCAACCACGGCTCCGAAAGACAGTCCTTGATTCGTGAGTGTCGGTTGGCACCTGACGACTTCCCCGTTGGCAATCCGGTACTCGAAATCTATGGTGGCGTGCCGCACGCGATCCTCAACGGACCTCTGTCCGAATGGCAGGGTGGCAGCTTCTGGCGGACCGTACGATACGGCCAGCGAGCGCGTGCTCTCGTCAGTTCCTATCGAATTCAATTCAATGGTGGACGTCTGATCGAAATCAAAGAACAGATCCCGCCACAACGACTCGAAGGAACCGTGTTCGGTAGAAATGGAAACGCTCTCTCCGAGACCACGCATTCGTCGTATCCTGAGCACCAGTTCCGGTCCGGCGCTGGCGAGCAAGAACAGCGCCTCAAGAAAGGCTGTCTTGCCGCCGCCGTTGCGGCCGACGATGACGTTGAACCGGCTCAGATCTCGGAGATGCACTTCCCTGAAGCACTTGAAGTGTGAGACTTTGAGATTCTGAATCATGAGGACGTGGGGTGCGCGGGATGCGCGATCACCGTTCCAGGGTTGCGAAAGCGTACCGCGAGTCCGGTGGGCAGTCAACGCATGCTGCAGGGCAAGAACTGCTCCAACGCCGGATGGCTGGGAGGCGCGGCAACATTCAAGCTGGCGACGTGGCGGATGCCGCGGCAACTACTACCGTACAGCTTCGTCGGGGTGGCGGTTGTTGACGTGTCGAGGTTCGGACTTGCTCTCGTCGCAGGGCGCGGCTCGGCAAGCTCGCAGTGTGGTTGGGAACCGCCGTGCCCCTCCTACCCGATCCCGATGCGCAGCACCGTGAACAGCAGCCAGCACGTGAACCCGCCGACGATCGTCATCGACAGTCCCCACGCCATCAACTGGTTGAACAGCTTACGCGGGTCCTCGGACTTCGGCGCCGCGGCCATGCAGAGGGCCCCGAGCGTCGACAGTGCCGAGACGTCGACGAGGTGCGCGCCGACGTTCATCGACGAGGCGATGGCCAGGGGCTCCACGCCGCCGATCTGCGCGGCCAAACCCGGCACGGTGGGCAGGAACGCGGGCAGGACGACGCCGGACGTGCTGCTGTAGATCGAGATGAAGCCGGTGGTGAAGGCCATCACGGCGGTCACCGTGTTGGCGGTGGAGACGCCGGCGAGCACGCGGGTGAAGAGCTCGAGGCCGCCGGTCTCGTCGAGCACCGAGATGAGCACGGTGACGCCGCAGACCATCATGATCACGCGCCAGGGCATGAGCTTGACCGCCGCGGATTCGTCGCCGGCCTTGAGCAGCGCGAGCACGATGGCGCAGGCGAAGGCGCCGAGACCGACGTCGACGTTGAGCAGGATGACGCCGGCCAGCAGCGCCCCGATGACGCCGATGGTGATCCAGTGCTCCCGCCCGAAGTCCTCCGCCGCGGTCTTTCCCTCTGCCCCGTCGCCGCCGTCCCGCGTCGGGACGACGAGCGCGCCCTCGTGATACCGGCCCAGCAGCCGCCAGCCGCCGAGCAGGAAGTAGGCGGCGAAGACGACCACGGCATGGGCCATCATGTTGTTGAGATAGGTCGGAACCTCGTAGCCGGCGAGGCCGATCTCCGCCATGACGCCGTTGACGATGACTCCGGTCGGGGCGATCGGGGAGAGCGAGCCGGCGTTGGCGCCGTTGCCGATCATGATCGCCATCAGGAACGCCGGGATGCCGACCTGTCCGGCGACCGCCATGCCCATGGGCGCCATCAGGGCGACCGAGGCGATGTTGCCCGGTCCGATCGAGGCGAGCACGAACGACAGGGCGAAGAACATCATCGGCATGACGCCGACGTTGCCGCGGCACAGCAGCACCGCCTTGTGGGCGATGAGGTCGAGCGTGCCGTTGGCCTGCGCCTGCGAGAACAGCAGGGTGACGCCGGCCAGGGTCAGGAACAGCCGGGTCGGGAACCCGCTCATCACCTCCGCGGCGCTCATGTCGGCGATGTAGACGCCGACCACCCAGGCGAGGGAGATGGCCAGGAACCCCACGTGGAGCCGGATGGTGCAACTGACTACGATGGCGATCGCCAGCGCGGCGAGCGACAGGGTGGCGGCATCCATGGGGCGGGAGTATATCTGGTACAGAGCGGCCGGCGTACCCAAAGATCGATGGCCGGGCGAGGCGTCCTTCGCGGAGGGTCCGGCAAGCCGCACCGGGGAAGTAGGATTGCAGCGCGCGCGGTCAGCGACCGACAACGGCGGGTAGCGGCGGCGATCGGATGCACATCATCATCATCGGCGGCGGGGCCATCGGGTATCCGCTGGCGAAGGCCCTCGGTCCGGCGCACGACGTCTTCGTGGTCGATTCGGAGCCGCTGGTCGGCGAGCGCTTCGCGGACGCCGACGTGGAGTTCCTGGCCGGCAGCGGAGCCAATCCCGACGTGCTCCGGCGCGCCGGGGTCGAGCGTTGCGAGCTGCTCATCGCCGCCGCGCAGCTCGACGAGGTCAACATCGTCGCCTGCGCCCTCGGGAGCAAGCTGGGCGCGCAGAGGACGATCTGCTTCGCCACGCGGGAGGATCTCCTCGTGGGCGGCGCCGGCGGACTGTCCGGGTACTTCGGGATCGACGAGATCATCTGGCCGGAGGCCGAGCTGGCCGCCGACATCGAGCGCATCATCATGGCGCCGGGGGCCACCGACGCCGAGGTGTTCGCGGGCGGACGCATCGAGCTGCTGGAGTACCGGCTCGACGCCGCCTCGCCGCTGGTGGGACCGCCGGTGGCGTCGCTCGACCTGCCGGCGGGGGTGGTCATCATCGCGGTGAAGCACGAGCATTCGACCTCCATCCCGCGCGGCGAGACGCGCCTGGTGGCCGGCGACAAGGTCGTGCTGATGGGCAACCGCGACGGCATGGCGCAGCTCCGCACCCTGATGGCCCCCGGGGCGGGGGACGCGGCGTCGCAGCTCGTGACCATCATCGGGGGCGGCGACGTCGGCTACCGCTTGGCGCAGCACCTCGACCGCGCCGACGGGATTCGGGTCTGCGTCATCGAGCGGGACCCGGCCCGCGGCGAGCTGTTGGCCGCGAAGCTGGGTCGCGCCCTCATCCTCCAGGGGGACGGCACCGACCTGGAGCTGCTGGAGTCGGAGGACATCGGCCGCAGCGACGTCCTCGTTTCGGTCATCGACAACGACGAGCGCAACCTGCTCGCCTCGCTGCTCGGACGGCAGCTCGGCGTCGGCAAGGTGATCACCCGCGTCAGCAAGCCGGCCAACCACCGCCTGTTCGAGCGCGTCGGCATCGACGTGGCGCTGTCGGCCCACGGCGCGGCGGTGACGTCCGTGGTCCACCAGATCGACGGCGGGCGCGCCAGTCTGCTCGCCATCCTGCAGGAGGGGCAGGCCCGCGTCGTGGAGCTGACCACACCGGCGGGGTTCCTGCCCACCGCGGTGAAGGACCTGCGCCTGCCGCGGGATTCCATCATCGGCACCGTGTTGCGCGCCGGCGAGGTCCTCGTCCCGCGGGGCGACTACCGGATAGAGGGAGGCGACCGGTTGCTCGTCTGCTGCACCGAGGCCGCGGTCCGGGGCGTGCGCGACCTGTTCGCGCACGGGTAGCCGCGGCCCATGCGCTTCATCAACATCGCCCAGGTCGCGGGACGCATCTGCCGGCTCTTCGCCGCCGCGTTCGCCGCGCCGGCGGCCGTGGCCGCCTTCTACGGCGAATGGACCGACATCCCGGGCTTCGTGCTCGGTGGCGTCGTCAGCGGCGGCATCGGGCAGGCGCTCCTCGGCATCTCGCGCGGCGCCGACGACGACCTGCGCCGGATCGAGGCGCTGTCGGTCGTGGCCGGCGTCTGGCTGCTGTTCGCCGTTCTCTGTTCGATCCCGTACCTGTGGGTCGGCTTCGGGGTCATCGACGCGCTGTTCGAGGCGATGTCGGGGATCACCGCCACCGGGGCGACCATCCTGACCGACTTCGAGTCGCCGGGGCGGGGCCTCTTCTTCTGGCGGGCGATGACGCAGTGGATCGGCGGCATGGGGGTCATCACCCTGGTCGTCGCGGTCCTGCCGCGCCTCGCGGTGGGGGTCCGTCAGTTGTTCTTCGCCGAGGCGCCGGGTCCCACGGAGGAAAAGCTGGCGCCGCAGATCCGCAAGACCGCGGCGTCGCTCTGGCGCCTCTACGCGGGCCTGACCGCGGCCGAGGTGGTTGCGCTCGGCTTGGCCGGCATGCCCTGGTTCGACGCGGTCTGCCACGCCATGACGACGCTGGCGGCCGGCGGCTTCTCGCCGCACGCGCAGTCGATCATGGGCTACGACAGCGCCCTGATCGAGTGGATCATCTGCCTCTTCATGTTCCTTGCCGGGGCCAACTTCGCGCTGCAGTACCGCGCGCTGCTCGGCCGCCCAGGCGTGCTGTTCCGGGACGACGAGTTCCGGGCCTACGCGGCAATCGTGGCACTGGCCGCGGGCTCCCTGGCCCTGCTGCTGTGGGCCGTCGAGGGCGACGGCGCGCCGCTGCGCCGGGCCACGTTCCAGGTGCTGTCGATCCTGACCACCACGGGCTACGCCACCACCGACTTCGAGCTGTGGAACGACCGGACCAAGCTGGTGCTCCTCGCGGTGATGTTCATCGGGGGCTGCGCGGGCTCGGCGGCGGGCGGGCCGAAGGTGCTGCGGCACATGCTGGTGGGACGCTTCACGCTGTTGGAGCTGCGGCGGACGCTGCATCCGCGCGGCGTGCTGCCCCTGAAGCTCGGCGGGAAGGTGGTGCCGGACGAGGTGATCCGCTCGGTGCTGGTGTTCTTCCTGTTCTACGTCCTGACCTTCGCGATCTGCACGGCGGTGGTCATCGGCTTCGGGGCGGACCTGGAGACCGCGGTGACGGCCACCACCGGCACGCTGGGCAACATCGGTCCGGGGTTCGGCGAGGTGGGCCCGATGGCCAGCTACGCCGGGCTGCATCCGGTCAGCAAGCTGACGTTGATCGCCGCCATGTGGATCGGGCGTCTGGAGGTGGTGACGGTGCTCGCGCTGCTGCGGTTCGAGGTCTGGACCAGCGCGCACTGGCGGGGAATCGAGTCGTGATTCTCCTGGTCCATCACGGCGAGGCGGCGGACCCGATCGTCGATGCGCAGCGGGCGCTGACCGGCGACGGTCGCGCGGCGGTCGAGCGGCTCGCGCGGGAGGCGGCGGGGCGCGGCGTCGCCCCGGTCGAGATCTGGCACAGCGGCAAGCTGCGGGCGCGCCAGACCGGCGAGGCGTTCCGGTTGGCCTGCAATCCGCTGGCCGGCTTCACGATGGTCCGCGGCCTGCAGCCGGCCGATCCTTCCGACATCCTGGCGGACCGGTTGGCGGGGGAGACGCGGGAGCTGCTGCTGGTGGGTCACATGCCGCACATCGCGCGCCTGCTGCGGCGGCTGCTGGGCCGCGGCGGCGAGGACGTGGAGTTTCCCCTGCACGGCATGGTGGCGCTGGAGCCGGACCCGGGCGGTGCCCCCATGCGCTGGCGGGAGGCGTGGCGGCTCGCTCGGGACACCGGCCGCTGACCTCCTTCGTCGGTCCGTGTCGCCGGAGTTCCGTTACATCCTGTGCGGAGGGAACCAAGTTTGTAGAATTTCTCTCAGTTCCCCAAAGGCGGAATCAGTGCATCCATCAAATGTCGCGACTGCCGCCAGTTCTTTGAACAGTGCCGATGAACGCACCTTCTTCTTATGGCGGATGGCCCGCTCCACGGCTTTCTTCGGTTCCGGGGGTTTGGCAAGACTTGCAGGCCACAGATTCTGCTCCCTCAGCCAGCAGATCCCGGGGTTGCGTCCCGGAACTCATCCAAGGACTCCAGCCGCGAAGAACACGCTGAGGTTCGGAGACCCTTGCCAGTTCTTGAGCCCCGGATGCGCCGACGCCGGGATGATGTCCGTGGCGCCTTCCGAGCTCTTCCCGAAGCATAAAACGTGCTCCAGGTCCGCGTGGCTCAGGAAGATCGGCGAGTGCGTCGCCAACAACACCTGTGAGTCGTACACCGAGGAAAGTGCGTCGTACACGTCCTGAATGACGCCCGGATGCAGGCCGTTTTCGGGTTCCTCCATGAGGTAGATCTTCCCGAGGGCCTGAATGTACGCCGGCAGGGTGAGCGCGAGCAGCCGCAACGTTCCGTCCGAAACCGTCCACGATGGGACGTCTACCTGCGACGAGTAGCGCAGCATGAGATAGCAATGGC
The DNA here is from genome assembly GCA_965222905.1 of Vicinamibacterales bacterium. Lineage (GTDB taxonomy): Bacteria > Acidobacteriota > Vicinamibacteria > Vicinamibacterales > UBA8438 > WTFV01. The sequence goes on from OZ244976.1 coordinate 2,233,485, forward strand.
GATCGTCTGCGCGCTCCACGACGCGAACATCCTCGATTTCCGGAAGAGCGGACCGAATGTGGCTCAACCATCCCCTGAACGCCGTCTCGTTCTCCCTGCGCAGCTTGCGGATCACCTGGGGAAGATTGGAGCCGTCGGCAAAGAACGCCTCCCGCCGCCGTTCCGGTGGACTGGATTGGCGCATGCGAACGCTGTCCAGGAACAATCGCTGTGTCCCTGTTTCCAGCAATCGTTTCACATGCGTGGAGACAGGGAAGGTCTCGGGTGACTCGGGGAGGTTCCCCAGCGTCGATCGGGCGGGACCGAACGAGATGGCGATCGTCCAGCCCTTTCCTGCCTGCTTTGATACTTCTATATTGAAGTTGTCTCTTCCCTCCCGCGACTTGCTCAGTATCGTTCTCGAACCAGGGCGGCCACCCCCGATCAGAATCGTTGCAGGAACCTCCGGAGGATCGGGGAATTTCAGAACCTGTTGTGCGGGCGCATCGGTTCTTCCGCAGGGCATCAGCAGCCCTCTTTCGGAGTCGATGCGTATTGCTCCAGCCTCTTCCCTGATCGCGATTTCGTAGCGAAACAGTTCGAATTTCTTCTCCTGAGGAAGCTGTTTCTTCAAGGTATCGGGTATTGTGAACTCCACCGCCAGCTCGAAGCCGAGGTCGCTCGCAGGCCGCTTCCAGACCAGGTCCTGGAAGTTCCGGGTGCGCTTCTCTACCGCTTCCTCCAGCCCTTCGGACACCATGTCCCCCAGAAATGCGACGACGTCCAGCAAGGTGCTCTTGCCGCTGGCGTTGGGGCCGACCAGGACGTGGAAGCGGTCCAGGACGATGTCCACGTAACGCAGACAGCGGTAGTTGAGAGCCTGGATGCGGCGGATCATGGCGCAAGACTACAGCAGGTTCCTGGCATCGGGACCGGGGCCACACATCCCGAGAATCCGGTCAGCGGAGTGCACGCAGGTTCTCGTCGAGCAGCTCCCACGCGCGGCGCACGTGGCGCTCCTCCGTTCGCACGTGCCCGACCGCCAGGCGGATGGCGAAGCGCCCGTTGAGGCGCGTGTGGGACAGGAAGACCTCGCCGGTGGCGTTCACCGCTTCGAGCAGCCGCTCGTTCAGGGCGTCGGTCGTGGCATCGACGGCCGCGATCTCTTCGCTGGTTGCACCGCCGGCCACGGCACCGTCCGCGCCCGCCACGGCGACACCGCCGGGCGTCGCCCGGAAACAGACCACGCTGAACGGGACCGGCGCCAGCCGCTCGAAGTCCGGGCTGTCGTCCACCCAACCCGCGAACAGCCGCGCGAGGCGCATGTGCTCGGCGAGCCGGTCGCGGATGCCGTCCGACCCGAAGTGGCGCAGGATCGCCCAGAGCTTCAGCGACCGGAACCGGCGGCCGAGCTGCACCCCGGTGTCCATCAGGTTGCGAACCTCCACCGCCTCCAGGGTCTGCAGGTAGTCCGGTGTCAGCGAGAACGCCGCGCGCACCGTGTCCATATGGCGGCAGTAGAACGCGCTGAGGTCGAACGGCGTGAAGAGCCACTTGTGCGGGTTGACCACCAGCGAGTCGGCCGCGCCGCAGCCGTCCAGGACGTGCCGCGTCTCCGGGACCAGGGCCGCCACGCCCGCGTAGGCCGCGTCGACGTGCAGCCAGAGCCCCTCGGCGGCGCAGATGTCGGCGACGGCGCCTACCGGGTCGACGCTGGTGGTCGAGGTGGTGCCCACGGTGGCGACCACCGCCAGCGGCGTCACGCCCCGCGCGCGGTCGGCGGCGATGGCCTCGCGCAGAGCCTCGGGCCGCATCCGGAACTCGTCGTCCGCGGGGATATGGGACAGTGCGTCGTGGCCGAGCCCGAGCGTCATGATCGCCTTGTCTATCGACGAATGCGCCTGCTCGGAGGCGTAGACGCGCAGCGGGCCGAGGTCGGGGCGTCCGGCCAATCCGCGGGTGCGGACGTCGGCCACCGCACGGTGCCGGGCCGCGGCCAGCGCGTGCAGGCTCGAGATGGACGCGGTGTCGTAGATGACGCCTTCGAACGTGTCGGGCAGGCCGAGAAGCTGCCGCAGCCAGCCCAGCGTCACCTCTTCGAGCTCGGTCGCGGCGGGGGACGTCCGCCACAGCATCGCCTGCACGTTCAGGGCGGCGGAGAGGAACTCGGCGAGCACCCCGGCGGCGGCGCCGGAGATGGCGAAGTAGGCGAAGAAGCCCGGGTGGTTCCAGTGGGTGATGCCGGGCAGGATCACCCGCTCGAAGTCGCGGAAGATCGCATCGAAGGGGACGCCCTCGGTCGGCGGGGACGACGGCAACGCGTCGCGCACCGCACCCGGCGCGTTCTTCGAGAGGACCGGGTAGCGCTCGGTGTGGTTCAGGTAGTCCGCTATCCAGTCGACCAGAGCGTGGCCGTGCCGGCGGAACGCCTCGGCGTCCATGTCGCCGAGGCGTTCCGGTTCCTTGCTGGCCACGGTGTCTTTGGTCACCGCGTCGCGGTCGGCCCCGAGGTTGGTCAGTCGCCCCCGCCCAGGTACGCGAGCGCGAAGTTCTTCAGCGGCGGGCTGCGCAGGCCGATCGCCTCGGCCTCGGCGGTTGCGTCCTCGACCGAGTAGCCGTCCTGCTTGACCCGCTTGATCAGCCACATCGCGCCGACCCGGTTGGCGGAGCCGCAGTGGATGTAGACCGGCTGGTTCGACGGCTCGGCCACCGTGTCGAGGAACGCCTCGACGATCTCGGCGGTCGGCGTGCGGAACGGCAGGTGCACGTAGTTGAGGCCGGCCGCCTCGGCCGCCTCCCGGCTGGCGTCGATATCGGCGCCCTGCTCGCCCGGGGTGCGGAAGTTGACGATAGTGCGGAAGCCCCGCTCCTGCAGCACGCCCAACGCCTCCACCGGCGTCGCGCCGGCGCACGCGACGGTGGCGTCGACGCGCGTGTAGTTGCGGACCCCTTCCGGACCCTCTTCCGCCTGGAAGCTCGGCGCCTGCGCGCCGGCCGGGAGCGCGCTCCCGGCGAGGAGCAACGCGGACGCGAAGACGACGAGAACGACACCGATTCTTGACTGTGGCATAACGAAAGATTGTAGCATCGGGGAGTCGAGGTTCTCGGCGCCGCGATGCTCGCGGCAACAGGCGGAAGGAGCCGGTCGTGCCAGACGTCGTACATACCAGCCGCATGCGGATCGATCGGGTGAAGGGTCCCATCCGGGAGGCGTTCCTGGAAGGGTTCGACACGCCGATCCGGTTCGGCGTGCACGGGGGCATCAAGAAGTTCTACGGGGTGGAGCCGGACGAGGAGGTCCCGGCGACGCTCGACTACATGGTCGGCGCCGTCGGCGGTTGACTGCTCGGCACCCTTGCACGTGCACTGGAAGTGCGCGATATTCCGGCGCCGCCCGACAAGATCACCGCCGCCGTCGAAGGCGATATCGAAGCGATCGACAAGGTGCTGCGCATCACGCGCATCCGCGTCCGCTACGACCTCACGGTCCCGAAGGGGAAGCGCGAGGCGGCCGAGCGCGCCGTCGAACGGCACCCGCGCGGTTGTCCGGCCGCGAACAGCGTGGCCGGCTGCATCGATCTCGACATCAAGGCTGACATCACCGAGGAGGAGTAGCCGCCGTTGAGCGGGGCGGCAATCTCCCTAGTCGAGTGGCGTCCGTGGGGCCGCGCCGCCTTCGAGGAGGCGCGCGCGGCGCAGGTCCCGGTGCTGTTGGCGCTCGGTCCCCGTTGGTGTCCCGCCACCGCGGCCATGATGCGGGGGGCGTACGGGGACCCCCGCGTGGCCGATCTCCTCGAGGAGCGGTTCGTGCCGATCCGCGTCGACGCCGAGGCGCGCCCGGACGTCGGCGAGCGCTACAGTCTGGGCGGGTGGCCGACCACCGCGTTCCTGACTCCCGACGGTCACGTTCTCGGCGGGGAGACCTACGCTACCGCCGAGCGGATGCGGGACCTGCTGTCGCGCGTCGCCGCTGCGTTCGCGGCGCAACGGGACGCGATCCTCGAGCGGGGCGCACCACCTGCTGCGCCGCCTGCCGCCCCGGCCGTCGCGGCGCCCGATCCCGATATCGATGCCTGGGTGGGCGACCAGCTTCTCGCGCAGTTCGACGAGCGGCACGGCGGCTTCGGCGCCGGGGCGAAGCGGGTGCATGCCGCCGCCCTGGAGCTGGCGTGGCGCCGTGCCCGTGACGGCGACCAGGCGTTCGCGGCCGTGGTCGACCGCACGCTCCACGCAATGGCCTGGGGCGGGCTCTACGACGACGTCGACGGCGGCGTATTCCGCTACTGCGCGCGCCGCGACTGGACCGAGCCGGGCACGGAGAAGCTGCTCGACGTCAACGCGGAGGCGCTGCGCCTGTTCCTGCTGCCGCACGATGACGCCTGTCTCGACCGGGCCATCGGCCTGGTCGGCTACGTGCGGCGGACGCTGGCCGACCTGACACCGGATCACGCCGGGTTCTTCGCGAGCCAGCAGGGCGATCCGGACTACTACCGGCCGCACGCGGAGGGAGACCCCGCGGGCGTCGCGCCACCGCCGGTCGACCGCGCGGTCTATGCCGACGGTACCGCGCTGATGGCGCGCGGATTCGTGGCGGCGTCGGAGACGTTCGGCGATTCGTCGCTGCTGGAGTTCGCCGTCGACGCGATGGAGCACGTGGTGGCGGGCACCTACGAGCGCGGCGGCGGGATCGCCCACCGGGCCGGCTCCCGGTCGGGGGTGCGCGGGCTGCTTGCCGACCAGGTCCGGGCCAGCGCGGCGCTGCTCGACCTGCACGAGCGGACCGATCGCGAGGCGTACCTGGACGTGGCCCAGGAGCTGATGCAGTTCGCGCTCCACCACCTGTGGGACGCCGCCGGCGGCGGCGGCTTTCTCGACCGTGTCCATGGTCCGGACGATGTCGGGCTGCTCGGCGAGCCGGTGCGTCCGTTCGCCGCCAACTGCGAGGCCGCGCGCGTGCTTCTCCGTCTGGCGCGCATCACCTCCGAGCCGGCCTTTCGGGAACGGGCCGTCGGGGCGCTCGCCTCGCAGACCCCGGTTGCGCGGGCGCACGGCGTCGACGCGGCGCCGTACGCCCTGGCGCTGCGAGAGCTCCGGGGAGCGGACGCCGAATAGGCATTGCGTCGTGTGTGCACCTCGGCCGCTCCCTGGGCTACCCGGGGTTGGCGTGGCCCGAAACGTCCGCGGCCGGCGTGCTAGACTTCCCGCGCCAGAGAAGCCCCGTGCCCTCCGATTCCACCACCACTGTTCCCGCGCTGGAGCAGGTCGCGACTCGGCTGCGCATCGCCTCGGTCCGCGCCACGAGCGAGGCGGGCAGCGGCCATCCGTCGAGTTGCTGCTCGGCGGCGGACCTCGTCGCGGCCCTGTTCTTCGGCCACATGCGGTTCGATCCGCGGAACCCGCAGCACGAGGACAACGACCGCTTCGTCCTGTCGAAGGGCCACGCCGCGCCGCTGCTGTACGCCGCCTGGGCCGAGGCGGGCTTCGTGCCGCCGGACGATCTGCTGCGGCTGCGGCAGATCGACTGCGATCTCGAAGGGCACCCGACGCCCCGCCTGCCGTTCGTCGACGTGGCGACCGGATCGCTCGGACAGGGAATCTGCGCCGCCGTCGGCATCGCGCTCAACGCCCGCCGCATCGGGTCCGCCTATCGGACCTACGTGCTCATCGGTGACGGCGAGTCGGCGGAGGGCTCGGTGTGGGAGGCGGCTCAGGTCGCGGACAACCACCGGCTCGACAACCTCTGCGCCATCACCGACGTCAACGGCTTCGGCCAGAGCCGCGCGACGCAGTGGGGCCACGACATGGCCGCCTACCGGGAGCGGTGGAGCGCTTTCGGCTGGCACGCGATAGTGGTCGACGGCCACGACGTCGGGGCGATCCTGGCGGCGCTGAACGAGGCTGCCGGGACCGCCGGGCGGCCGACGATGATCCTGGCCCGGACGCTCAAGGGCAAGGGCGTGTCGTTGATCGAGGGGAAGGACGGCTGGCACGGGAAGCCGATAAAGCCGGGCGCGGACCTGGACGGCGCGCTCGACGAGTTGAACGGCCGACTCGGGCCGGGAACGGCGATTCCGGCCATTCCGCCGCCGGTGCGGTCGGATGCGGCGCCGGGGCAGGCTCCCGCCGGTCCACCGCGGTTGCCGTCCCCGCCGGCGTACGAGCGGGGGAGCCAGGTGGCGACGCGGACCGCCTACGGAGATGCGCTGGCCGCGCTCGGTGCGGCGGACCCGCGTATCGTGGCGCTCGACGCGGACGTCGGCAATTCCACTTTCAGTGAGACGTTCGAGGCGGCCCACGGCGACCGGTTCATCGAGACCTATATCGCCGAGCAGGCCATGGTCGGCGCGGCGATGGGACTCGCCAGCCGCGGCGCCATCCCGTTCCCCTCGACGTTCGCCGCCTTCCTGACGCGCGCGTCCGACTTCGTGCGGATGGCCGGCATCGGGCAGATGAACATCAAGCTCGCCGGATCGCACGCCGGCGTGTCGATCGGCGAGGACGGCCCGTCCCAGATGGCGCTGGAGGACCTCGCCATGATGCGCGCCGTGCCCGGCTGCGCAGTCCTGTATCCGTGCGACGCCGTCAGCGCCGCGCGCCTGGTCGAGGCGGCGGCGGGCTGCGACGGCATGGTCTACATCCGGACCTCCCGGCCGAAGACCCCGGTCATCTACGGCCCGGACGAGCAGTTCGCCATCGGCGGGTCGAAGGTGGTGCGCGAGTCGGCGGATGACGCGGCGACGGTGGTGGCGGCCGGCGTGACCCTGTTCGAGGCGCTGCGGGCGCACGACAGGCTGGCCGCCGAGGGCATTCCGCTGCGCGTCATCGACGCCTATTCGGTGCAGCCGGTCGACCGGCGTACCCTGGTCGACGCCGCCCGCCGTACGGGCAGCCGGCTGATCACGGTCGAGGACCACTACGCCGCGGGCGGGCTCGGCGATGCGGTGAGCGAGGCGGTGGCGGCCGCCGGCATCGTTGTGGAGCGCCTCGCCGTCCGCGGGGTCCCGCGCAGCGGGCGACCCGACGAGCTGCTCGAGCGGTTTGGTGTCTCCGCCTCCTGCATCGCCGCCGCGGTGCGCCGTCAGGTCGGCGCCCGGGCCGGCACCGCCGCGGCCGGTCGCGCGTAGACGAGTCCGGAGCGGACGGCCGCGGACGACCTCGACACGGGTGCACGTCAGATTTGTGAGGTGCTGTCTCATGCGGCGGCGTTTCGTCGTTCCCAGAAGGCTTCGAAGCGTCCGCTGAGGATGCAGCAGCGCAGGGCGAGGATGGCATTGGCGCCGTTGACGGACCAGTGCATGCCGGCGCGCTTGAGGCGCGCCCCGACGGCATGTTTGCAGCCAGCCTCGACGATGCCGGTGGCGACGCACAGGCCCCTGGCCCGGAACGCGGGATAGCGCATGCGCTTGCGGTTGCGGATGAGATAGTCGATGCATTTGCGGGCCTCGTCGCAGGTTGGGGCGTGGTGGGCGAGGGCGGCGACGAGGGCGCTGATGCGGCCGGCATCGAGTTCGTCCCGTCGTTGTTTTGCCCACTGCGCGGCGAGTTCGGACCCGGGTGTGTAGATGGCCTTGGCGACGTCCCAGAGGTGGCTTTTGGCGTGGAAGATGTCGACGATCTGGATCGCATCGGGGAAACACTCGTCGGCGAGGGCCCAGATCCAGGGCGCGCCGTCGCCGAGGATGACCCTGCGTTCGGCATCGGCGAAACGGCGGCGTTCGGCTTCGCGGCACACGCGCTGGGCGAAGGGGGAGGGTTCGCGGTCGGTATCGCGACTGGCGGCCGTCTCGATGGCGGCCGTGTAGGAGACTGAGTCCGGGTCGCGCATCGCGATGCCGGTCTTGGGGTGACGGCGTTCGGCCGTCCAGGCGACGGCGAGCTTGACCTCGCGGGTCTTGGCCGAACCGTCGGGCTGCTTGCCTTGGCGCTGCGCGGTTTCGGCCTTGCGCACGGGAATGCCCGTACCATCCATGCCGAGATACAGGGTAGGTTTGACGCGGTGCGCCTCCGGCTCGACGGCTTGGCGTTCGTCGGTTGCGATCGCGCGCCCCAGCGCTTCGGCGGTCCGCTCGACCTGCTTGGGGTCGACGGCGAGCCCGGCCAGTTCGTCCAGCAGGGTGCTGGCCTCTTTGAAGCTGACTCGGGCGGCGGCCGCCGCCGTCATGCGTGTCGCCGCGGGCGACAACGTCGTCTCGTCGATGCCCAGGGTCCGGTCACGCGGACAGAATCCGGTTCGGCAGGACGCGCAATGGTAGTAGGCCCGCTGCAGGGTCATGGCGCCCAGGGCCGTGCGGATCGTCTTTGCACGCCGGCCGGCGTAGCGGGCCGTGTGTCCGCACCGGCAGGGCAGGCCGGCGGCGTGCTGGTCACTGTGGTCGGCGTTGAGCCGCTCGGCAACGAAACGAGCCGCCACCGCCAGGACGGCGGTGCGCACCGCCGTCTCGGCCGCCTCGAAGTCACCCAGCGTCTGCGTCGCGTCGGCCCCCAGCAGCCGCTCGATCTCACGTGTCGCTTCGGCCGCCAGCGACTTGGCGATCACCACGGTCTGCGGTTTTTTTTTGCTGCGCTGCCGGTCGCCAGACGCGCCTCGCTCAGGGCATCGTTGACCTCGATGAACATCTTCGACAATTGCCGGAAGCGGCGATACTCGGCGAGCCGCGCCTGCGTCTCCGACCCGGCGTGGGCCGGGATGATGCGTGTGACCGTTTTGCCGGCCTGCTTGCGCGTCAGCGACAGGACCGGACCGTGCCCGGGGTCGCCTGGCTTGGCGCAATGACACCCGGCCTTGCCGCAGGGTCGGAAGCGTTCGGTCAGCGAACCGGAGCGCATCTCGCCGATGGAGGCGAATTGACTGCGAAGGTGTGCGTGTTGGCGCTCCAGCGCCGCAATCTGTTCATCGGGCATGATCGGGTCCTCGTGCTGACAGTCCATCCACTGCCAGGTATCGGCCGATCAAGCCTTGTCCTATACCCTGGAACGAATCCCCTCACTTTCCTGACGTGCACCCCCTCGACACGTCCGCATTGCGCCCGGCGGCCGATCCCGGTCATGATCCGCGCGTAGGGAAGACGACACATCATCCTCCTCGTGGGCGAGTTCAAGGACCGCGACGGCTTGCCGTTGAAGCCTTGATGCAGGGAGCAATGGAAATGAAGCTGCGATTCCGTCGTCCGGCGCACTGGAGCGGTCGGGTTACCCTGATGGTAGCTGCGATGCTTGGAATCACGATTCTCGGCGCCGACGTGGCGATGCGCGCCCAGTCGCAGGATGCGCTGGGGCACGGCTACAGCCGGCCGGCCCGGAGCCCGCACAGCAGCCGGTCCGAGGTCATCGCCCCGTACGGCATGGTGGCGGCCAGCCAGCCGCTGGCGGCGCAGGTGGGCATCGACGTCCTCAAGGCCGGCGGCAACGCGATAGACGCCGCGGTGGCGGTCAACGCCGTCCTCGGGCTGGTCGAGCCGCACATGAACGGCGTCGGCGGCGACCTGTTCGCCATCCTCTGGGACGCCGAGACCGAGCAGCTCTACGGGCTGAACGCCACCGGCCGCGCGCCGTACCAGATCAACCGCGAGACGCTGGTCCGGCAGGGTTACACGCGGATGCCGGGCAAGGGACCCTTGACGTGGACGGTGCCGGGCGCGGTCGATGGCTGGCACGAGCTGCTGGAGCGGTTCGGGACGCTGGAGCTCGCCGACGCGCTGGCGCCGGCCATCGCCTACGCCCGCGGCGGCTTCCCGGTGAGCGAGATCATCCAGCGGCAGTGGGCCGGCTCGGCCCTCGCCCTGGCGCAGTGGCCCGACTCGGCGGCCACCTACCTTCCGAACGGACGCCCGCCGCGCGTCGGCGAGGTCTTCAAGAACCCGCACCTCGCCGCCACCTACGAAGCCATTGCGCAGGGCGGCCGCGACGCGTTCTACAAGGGCGACATCGCCCGCCGCATCGTCGCGTTCAGCGAGGGGAACGGCGGCTACTTCACGATGGCCGACTTCGAGGACCACTCGTCGGTCTGGGTCGAGCCGGTCAGCACCAGCTACCGCGGCTACGACGTCTGGGAGGTCCCGCCGAACAGCTCCGGCATCCTCGCCCTGATGATCCTCAACCTGATGGAGGGCTACGACGTCGCCGGGCTGGGCCACAACTCCGCCGACGCCATCCACCTCTACGCCGAGGCGAAGAAACTGGTCTGGGCCGACCGCAACACCTACGTGGCGGACGCCGACGCCAACGAGCTGCCGACGATGCCGCTCATCACGAAGTCCTACGCAGACCTGCGCCGCCAGCTCATCGACCGCGAGCGCGCCGGGCTCGAGGTCGCGCCGGGCCAGCCCTTCGATCACAGCGACACCGTCTATCTCACCGTGGTCGACAAGGATCGCAACGCCGTCTCGCTCATCGAGAGCATCTTCGGCGGCTTCGGCTCCGACGTGGTCCCCGGCGACCTCGGCTTCGCGCTCCAGAACCGCGGCTCCGGCTTCTCGCTCGAAGAGGGCCACCTCAACTCGCTCGAGCCGCACAAGCGGTCGCTGCACACCAACATGCCCGCTTTCGTCACCAAGGACGGCAAGCCCTTCATGTCGTTCGGCGTCATGGGCGGCTCCATGCAGCCGCAGGGCCACTGGCAGGTGCTGTCGAACATCATCGACTTCGGCATGAACCTGCAGGAAGCGGGCGATGCCGCGCGCGTGCGCCACAGCCCGAGCCTGCGCCCCGGCGGCACAGTGGCCGTCGAACCGGGCGTCTCCGACGAGGTCATCGCCGAGCTCCGGCGCCGCGGCCACCATGTCGAGCGGCAGGGCGGCGGCGGCATGGGCGGCTACCAGGCGATCATGATCCACCCGGAGACGGGGATGCTGCACGGGGGGACGGATCCGCGCAAGGACGGGCAGGTGATCGGGTACTGAGCGGCGGCGGGCGGCCGGCGGCGCTGTGCGTCGGGATCGGTCGGGGCAGCCCGCCCTGCGTGTGCGGCGAAGTGCGTCTGAACTGCCTGCAAGAAGTACTTCGCATCGGAAGGACGGTCGATGGAACTGCTGTCAGCGGAGGTCCTGGACGAGAAGTGGAAGAACGCCGCTTGGCGCGGCCGCCTGCGAGACTCGTCCAACCGGTATGACAACCTCAACCTCAGGTTGCGCCGTTCCCTCAGTTGGCTCAGGCGCGCCGATGAAGAGTACTACAAGTTGTCTGCCAAGGCGCCTGATTCTGACGCCGCTGACAGGAAGCCAGACTTCGACGCCGCTTTCATTTTCTACTGGATAGCCTTCAATGCAGTGTACGAGTTGCGTGAAGAACTCCACTCCGTTTCATCCCGGGACGCCAAGACGCACTTTGCGAAGTACTTCAGGAAGATTTTCGAGTCGGACACGGGCGAGGCAATTGGCAGCGTGCTGCAGTCGGATCTTGCATCCGAAATCCAGGTCTTGCTGGAGAACAGGTACGTGTCCGACGAGTACTGGAAACGGCGCCACGGACTGACGGAGAACGAGAACTGGAAACGGGATTTCAAAGACAAACAGAGAAAGGTAAGGACAGTGCGCTAAACTAGTTTGCTACCTGCTGGTTTCCTGGTCATACTGGAGGTATGAAGCGAGATATCAAGCTGGAAGCGACCCTGGTTGCGAAGTATGCCGTGGTCGCGCCGGTGTTGGACGAGCGCAGTCGCCGCCGGTGGGCGGCGGCCGAGTCGCTCGCTGTCGGCTACGGCGGCGACGCGGTGGTTTCGTCGGCCACCGGTCTGGCTCGGGAGACGATTCGCAAGGGACGCCGGGAGATTGCCCGCGACGAGGCGCCCACCGACCGCATCCGACGCCCTGGAGGCGGACGGCCCCGCATCCAGCAGGATCAACCCGGCATCCAGGCCGCGCTCGAAGCGCTGGTGGACCCGCTCACGCGCGGCGACCCGACCTCGCCGCTACGCTGGACGTGCAAGAGTCGCGCGAAGCTGGCGGGGGCGCTCGTCGACCGCATCGGGAACGTCCGGACGGCGACCGGGCTCCGGGTCCTGGCCGAACTCGACGCCGGGCAGTATCCTACGGGCGTCACGGTGACCAAGGAACAGATGGACGCACTCGCGCTGGTTCCCGATGCGTTTCACGGGGAATGGAATTACAAACTGTTACCCCGATGAAGTTGACAACTTTATATCGATCACTGTCCTAACTTCGGCAACCAGGGACTTGAGCCGAACGAGCATAGCCGCGACCGAGAATGCCAAACGTGTGCTGTGCAATCTATTTGATCGCCTTTATACGTTGCGCAACCAACTGCTTCACGGCGGCGCCACCTGGAACAGTTCTATGAACCGACATCAGGTAGATTCGGGCGCGAGGATCATGTCTTGCCTGGTGCCGCACTTCATCGACGTAATGATCGAGCACCCAAACGCCGAATGGGGCGCTCCACGTTATCCCCCGGTTCGCGAGAAAGGGCCGCTGTCCGGATTCCCGGGCGATGAGTGACCGGCAGCGGTCCCGGATCGTCTGTTGGCGGTACGGTCGTGAGGGCACCACATCCGAAGAACGGGGCGGTTGCCGCGCGTGACCCCGGCGTCCTCAGGTATCGCGACCATGAGATTCGAGTCTCCATTGCTCCCGGATGAGCAGGATGATGCCGCCGGCAATCGTCGGTACAGGATAGTAGGCGAACAGCGTGACGACCGCCGCAACGATCAGCCCCAGGATCATGTTGGTCTCCAGTTCCTTCACCGTCAGCACGCCACGACCTGTACGTGACCGCGGGCGCCGTATTGGAGGATCTTCTCGTCGCGCGTGACCAGGGAGAACCCGAACGCGCGCGCTGTCGCGATGAGGATGCGATCCGCCGGATCACCGGACGGCTGACCCGGCAGGGCGGTCGAGGCAGCGAGCACGGAAGGTAGCATCGCTGCCAGCTTCACGCCGGGCAACGCGCAGAAGCGCTCGAACCAGAGATCGGAATCGAGCGCAAGGGCGATTCTTCCCTTCGCGACCAGCATCCCGACTTCCCAGGCCGTGATGGGCGACACGAACAAGGTGGCCCCACGATCAAGGGCCGCCGGGAGCTCGCTTGCAGCGGGCTCGCGCCAGGGGTCACCCTGCGCGAACCAGATCACGGCGCACGTGTCGAGCAGGTAGTCGGGCATCGGCCGTCATCGCGCAGCGTCCCACTTCTCGCCGATCGGGGCCGTCAGGTCCGTCCCCGGCACGATCGTGACGGTACCCTTGAGTGCACCGAAGGCACGCGAGAACGAACCTCGCGGATCGTCTGCAGGCGTGGCGTTGCCGTTCGCGCGCCGCGGCTCACCGTCGGGTGGCGCCTTGCGGAACTCCAACTTGTGGTTGGACATGTCGACCTTCTCGGACTTGTACCCGGCTTTGAGCCAAGCCTTGGTCATGACATTGTTCGAGGGGTTGTTGGACCACCACGCGCGTTGCGTGAAGGCTGAAGGCGGCAGCACCGATCCTATGACGCTCTCGATCTCCCGGAACGTCATCGGGACGGTTGCTCGTCCGGAACTGCGCAAGGAATCCGTTAGTGGAGCGTACTTGCTCATGCGGATGCGCCTCCCATCATCCGGTGATTCTCAAGTAAAAACACAGTGTTATACAGTGTGTGTTTCCGTGTCAAGCGTGTCTCGACTTGCGCGGCCCGCGTATCCGGCGCCGAATGCCGGCCACAATCTCCGTCGATCATCAGGAGGATCCCGAGGTCGTACGCGCGCGGCTCTACCCGGACGCCGGCTGGGGCGCTCCACGCTATCCCGTTGTCCGAGATAGCGGGCCACGTCGGGATGACGAGCGGCGCGTGATCTGCAGCGTGAGGAGCTTCAGAGTCCCAGCGACGCCCTCACGTTGCGCTCAACCGCGAGAAGATCGGCGGCGCACAGCACGCCGAGCGTCTCTTCGATCATGTTGCGCTTGATGGTTCTCAGGATGCCAGTCACGACGGACGGAAACGGCAGGCCCGACTCACGCCACTCCGCGATCCTGTGATCGCCGGCGAGCAGTCGTTCGATATTGCTGGTGATTGCCGCCACGACGACTTCTCGTCGTCCCACGTGGTACGGTTCCGTGCTCAGAATCAAGGCCGGCCGCCGCTTCGCACCTTTTTCGTCCGCGAAGACGAATCTGACGAGGACGATCGCGCCGCGGTCACAGGTCGTCGTACGCGGCATCGGCGGGGTTGTCCCACAACTCGGCGAGCACGGGATCCGAAGGCGCCTTCAAGGCGAACGCGTCGCCTGACGTCTCGTCGACCAGATCGTCGTGCAGCCGCGCTTCGATAGCGTCCGACACGTACTGCCGAATGGACTGGTCTCGCCGCGCTGCAGCAAGGCGTATGCGCCGACGTGTTTCCCGGGGCACGTCAATGCTGAGTCTGGCACGCTGTGCATCAAGGGCCATGACTCTCCAGTATATCCACAATTACGTAAATGGTGCCGGGCCGGGAGAACCCGCGTCACCTTGAGTCGTGCGCGAGGCCCGTGGTCGCGGGCTAAGGACAGTGATCGATATAAAGTCTTCAACTTGATCGGGGTAACAGTTTGTAATTCCATTCCCCGTGAAACGCATCGGGGACCAGCGCGAGTGCGTCCATCTGTTCCTTGGTCACCGTAACGCCTGTGGGATATTCCCCGGCGTCGAGTTCGGCCCGGACCCGGAGCCCGGTGGCTGTCCGGACGTTCCCGATGCGGTCGACGATGGTCTCGTACGTCGTCAGCGGGGTGCCGCGCCAGTTCGCCGTGATGTGACAGAAGAGCCGGTGCTCGATCTTGTTCCACTTGCTGGTGCCGGGTGGAAAATGACTCACCTCGATGGTCAGTCCGGTCTCGTCGGCCAACTGTTGAAGCTCATGCTTCCAGGCGCGCAACCGATACCCGTTGCTCCCGCCCGCATCGGCCGTGATGAACAGGGTCGTGGCCTCGGGGTAGGCGCCGCAACCCATCTGATGCCACCAGTGTCGAATCGACGCCACCGCGAACGCCGGTGTGTCGTGGTCCCAGCCCACGCTCACCCAGGCTTCGTTGCGCGCCATGTCGTAGACGCCGTACGGAATCGCCTTGCCCTCGGCGTCGGTCGGGAAATCATGCACCAGCACCGCCGGCGGCGTGCCCTTCGGCTGCCATTCCCGCCCGCCGTTCTTGAAGTTCCCGACCAGCTCCTTCTTCTTCGTGTCGACCGAGATCACCGGCTGGCCGGCGGTCAGATGCTCGTCCGCGGTCTGGTTGATGTGCTCGAACTGCGCGTTGCGGTCCGGATGCGTGGCGCCTTCCTGCCGTTTGCGCGGCGATTGCAGCCGGTAGCCCAGGCGGTGCAGCAGCCGGCCCACAGTGGTCGAACTCACCCGCCACCCCTGCTCGGTCAGCGCCGCCGCCAGCTTCGCGCGACTCTTGCACGTCCAGCGCAGCGGCGAGGTCGGGTCGCCGCGCGTGAGCGGATCCACCAGCGCTTGGAGCGCGGCCTGGATGCCGGGTTGATCCTGCTGGATGCGGGGCCGTCCGCCGCCAGGGCGTCGGATGCGGTCCGTCGGCGCCTCGTCGCGGGAAATCTCCCGGCGCCCCTTGCGAATCGTCTCCCGAGCCACACCGGTGGCCGACGAAACCACCGCGTCGCCGCCGTAGCCGATGGCGAGCGACTCGGCCGCCGCCCACCGGCGGCGACTGCGCTCGTCCAACACGGGCGCGACCACGGCATACTTCGCAACCAGGGTCGCTTCCAGCTCGATGTCTCGCTTCATACCTCCAGTATGACCAGCAACCCAGCAGATGGCAAACTAGTTTCGCGCAGTGTCCTAAAGGAATCCCACTGTAGCAAAGGGCACAACGCGGTGAATCACCGCTATAATCCCCGCGGATATTGCGGAGAATGTACATCCACGACCAGCCCGACTGGCCGCGCCTTCAATGGAACGACGAAGCGCTCGCCGCCCTGCTGTCGGACGTCAGGCACCGGCAGGGCCGCCTCATCGGCCGCATGGAAGCCCTCAGCTTCGACCTTCAGCGTGAGGCGGTAATCGGAACGCTGGTCGAGGATGTGGTCAAGAGCAGCGACATCGAGGGGGAGAAGCTCGACGCGGGGCAGGTCCGGTCCTCGGTCGCGCGGCGTCTTGGCATGGACGCCGGCGGCATCGGGCGGGCGGACCGCGATGTCGAAGGCGTGGTCGAGATGATGCTCGACGCGACGCGGCACTACGACCAGCCGCTGACCGCAGAGCGGGTCTATGGCTGGCATGCGGCGTTGTTCCCCACCGGCAGAAGCGGTATGAAGCGCATCACCGTCGGCGCCTGGCGCGACAGCGGCTCCGATCCCATGCAGGTGGTCTCCGGTCCGACCGGCCGAGAGCGTGTGCACTTCGAGGCGCCGCCGGCTGCCAGACTCGAAGCCGAGATGGAGACGTTCCTGGAATGGTTCGACGCGCCGACGGATATCGACCCGGTGCTCAAGGCGGCCCTGGCGCACCTCCGGTTCGTGACCGTCCATCCGTTCGACGATGGCAACGGCCGTATCGCCCGCGCGGTCGCCGACATGGCCCTGGCCCGCTCGGAAGGCAGCTCCCAGCGCTTCTACAGCATGTCGTCGCAGATCCGGGCGGAGCGCAACGCCTACTACGACATTCTCGAGCGGACGCAACGGGGCACGACGGACGTCAGCGAGTGGATGGGCTGGTTCCTCGGTTGCCTCGGTCGCTCGATAGAGAGTTCGGCGGCAGCCCTGGGCGGCGCGCTGGCGAAAGCGCGATTCTGGGAACGCGCCGCCGGCCTTTCCCTGAATGACCGCCAGCGCCTTGTGCTGAACCGCTTGCTGGACGGCTTCGAGGGCAAGCTCACCACCTCGAAGTGGGCGAAGCTCGCGAAGTGTTCCCAGGACACGGCCCTGCGGGACATCGCGTTTCTGGTCGACCACGGCATCCTCGTCCGCAATCCAGGCGGCGGGCGCAGCACGAGCTACGCTCTCGCGGATGCGCGGTGATCGTCAGAGGCCGGCCGTGCAATCAGGAGTCGTGGACTCTTGTCGCCGGTGGGCCGAACCAGTTTTCCACTCTCAGATTGACGAATTCGCCGAAGTCGCCGGTGTTGCGGGTGACCAGCGTCAAGTCGTTGGTCGTTGCAATCGCGGCGATCTGGCCATCGACGTACGGGGGGCGTCCGCCCGCGAGCGGTCAGCCGCGCGCGTTCTTCGGCGTGCCACCGGGCGGCTTCGCGATCGTACGGGAGGATCGGCAGCGGACGGCGCAAGACCTGCTCCAGGTAACGAGCCAGTTGCCGCTTGCGCGCACCGTCCGGCATCCGCGCCAGCCCGTACTGCATCTCGTGCAGAATCGGGCTGCTGCGCACACTTCGTGCCGGTGAGCGCGCAGGCGTACACGGACGCCGGCGTCGGGGTGCGGACGTGAGGGTTCGGAAAGTACGTTCGTATCCAGCAGGTACTTCAGTCCGGCCATGAGAATTCCGGCGGCGGACGGCGGTCACGCCACCCGTCCACTTCGTCCGGGGTCAACTCCGGCCAGTCGAAACCCGCCTGCGCGCGCCAGTCTTCGAGTGCCTGCCAGAAGTCCTTCTTCGGCTCTCCCGATTCCAGGCGCTCGTACTCGTCCCTGGAAACCAGGACGGCGACGGGTCTTCCGTGCCGGGTGATGTGCACGGGTTCTCCGTCCTCGGCTTTGTGGATCAATCGGGTCAACGTGTTTCGCGCCTCGGCGATGGATACGGCGAGCATGGTCCTCTTGTCCCGGAATGGCTACAGGTATGGCCATTGTACCGTGAATGCGTCGGTACGTCTCCAGGCCGGCGAAGTCGTTGACCAGCAGCGGGTCGTGCAACCGGCCGCTGTGCTCGGCCTGCCTGCCGAAGCGGCGCGGGCGGGACAGGAAGTAGTGCTTCCCCGTCCTCGACCAACCGCCGCGCCTCACGGCGGTCAGCGCTCTTGCGGGACGAAGATGTCGTGGGCCGGCATCTCGACCGCCGGCAGCGTCGTGGCGTTCATCACCGCGTCGGCGGCGATGATACCGTTCTCGGCCAGGACCCAGGCGACGAGGCCGTAGACCTGATCGGGCTCGAGGGTGCCGGGCGCGTTCGTCGGCATCGCCCGGTGGATGTAGTCGTAGAGCGTCGTGGCGTACGGCCAGTAGTTGCCCACCGAGTACGGCACGTCGGGGCCGTCGCCGCGCCACGCCTCGTAGCGCGGCCCGAACGGCGGCGTGCTCTCCGGCTGGTAGCCGACGAGTCGGTCCGCGACGCCCCCCTCGCCGGCTTGTCCGTGACAGACGGCGCACTGCCGGGCGTAGATGGGGGCGCCGCTCGCGGCCGTGCCCTCGCCCTCCGGCAGACCGGTGCCGTCGGGCATGACGTCGATGTCCCAGGCGGCGATCTCATCCGGGGTCGCGGCGCGGCCGAAACCGAACGATTCGGGCATCGCCTCCGCCGCGCCTCCGCCCGCGTCCTGCCCGGCAGCCTGGGCCGCGAGCTCGGGGCCGCCGCCGGCCAATGCGAGCGCTGCCACGAGCAGCGACACGGTGAGCATCCCGAATAGTCTCACGCGTCCCACGGCGCTTCCTTCCGGTAGAAGACCTGACCGTTCGGCTGGATGCGCCATGCCGTGATCGGGTTGAGGTGATACCGGCGCGCTCGCCGTCCGCGGACAGCGCGCAGGGCGGCGCGGGTCGGCTGCACGTACCCCGTGTCGTCGGTCGCCCGGCTCATGATCTCGGTTTCGGAGCCATCCCAGCGCCACAGGTGCCGGAAGCGCGTGTGCGCCTGCCGTAGCACCGGCTCCTGGAGGCGCGCCGCCTGCCAGGTCCGGCCGCCGTCGGTGCTGACGTCCACCTGCGCGATGGTGCCCCGTCCCGACCAGGCGATGCCGCGGAGCTCGATCCAGCCCGGCTCGATGACGTCGGGGTAGGCGGGCGAGGTGATGACCGAGCGGGCGTCGAAGACGAAGCTGAACTGCCGCGCCGTGCCGTCGGCCAGCGGGTCGGTGTACTTCGACGTCTCCTCGCGCGTCATGAAGGGGCGGTCGGCCAGCTCGAGACGGCGCAGCCACTTGACGTTGGAGTTGCCCTCCCAGCCAGGCAGCAGGAGCCGCGCCGGATAGCCCTGCGGCGGTCGGAGCGCCTCGCCGTTCTGCGCGTAGGCGATCATCGCGTCGTCCCACGCCTTCTCCATCGGGACGCTGCGGGTCAATACCGCGGCGTCCTGGCCCTCGGCCAGGAACCACGTCGCGTTCGCGCTCGCGCCCACCTCACGGAACAGCGTGGCGAGCGAGACGCCGGTCCACTCGGTCGTGGCGGTCATGCCGCAGACGTTCTCGGGCTTCGTCTCCGGCCCGGCTCCCGACGGATAGTTGCCGGAGCATTCCAGGAAGCAGATCCGCGACGTGGCCGGAAAACGCTTCAGGTCGGCGAGCGTGAGAATCGTCGGCCGCTCGACCATGCCGTGGATCAGGAGCTGGTAGTCGTCCGGGTCGACCGTCGGCACGCCGCCGTGGTGCCGCTCGAAGTGGAGGTCCGACGGCGTGATCATGCCGTGGAGATCCTGCAGCGGCGTCCGCGACGAGGTGCCGGTGACCGCTCCGCGCGCCAGCGGCTCGTGGGGCGAGCGCCCGCCGAGCCCGCTGGACGGTGCGCCCTGCGACTTCGTGGTTTCCTGCGCGTGCGCGCGCTGGCTGACCGGTGCGAGCGTGGCGGCGCCGATGGCGCCGGCCGCGCCGGCCAGAAGATCCCGACGCGTGACTGTTCTCGGCATGAGCCCTCCCCTCCCGTGAGACGCACGACCGAACCGGCGACGTCGAACGTTACGCGGCGCTCAGGGCGCTCAGGGCGCCGATGATCTCATCCGATTCCGGAAACCGTTCCTCGGCGTGCTTCGAGAAGATCATCCTGCCGTCTGCGACGACGTCGAATATCCCGTTGGTTCCCTCGATCAACTCGGTTTCCACACCGAGCGCCTTCTTGATCTCGGCCGCCAGACTGGAGGCCCTGGGGAGGTACTTTCAACGGGTGCAATACGTGATCGACAGCTTCATCGGCTCGACTCCTGACCTTCGTATACTACCCGTTGCGTCGACCCGGCGTGAACCCCGACGAATCCAATGCCAAACGAGCGCCTGCGCGTGACCACCGCCGACATTACGACGCTGCACGTCGACGCGATCGTCAACGCGGCGAACACGAACCTGCTCGGCGGCGGCGGCGTGGACGGCGCGATTCACCGCGCCGCGGGCCCGGGGCTCCTGGCCGAATGCCGCAAGCTGGGCGGGTGCGGTACGGGAGAGGCGAAGATCACCGCCGGGTACGGTCTTCCGGCGCGCCACGTGATTCACGCCGTCGGCCCGGTCTGGCGTGGTGGATCGGAGGGTGAGCCGGAGCAGCTTGCCGGCTGCTACCGGCGGGCGATCGAGCTGGCGCACGAGCACGGGCTGCGCACCATCGCCTTCGCCGCCATCAGTTGCGGCGTCTACGGGTACCCGCCGGAGCAGGCGGCCGCGATTGCCGTCCGGTCGGTGGAGCAGGCCCTGGCGGCCGCCCCGTCCATCGAGCGTGTCGAGTTCGTCTGCTTCGAGCCCCGGGTCCGGGCCGCGTTCGAGCGCGCGCTCGCGGCGTCCGCCGACGGGGAATCGGCGTGACCTCGGCGCCGGGTGGGGGATCACCGGCGGCTGCGCTGCGCAGGGCATGCGGCTTGCTGGCGGAGTGCGCCATTCCGTTCCAGGTGGCCGGCGACGTCGCCGCAGTCGCGCACGGTGCGACGCGCCCGGTCCGCTGCGTAGAGCTCTTCATCGCGGCCGAACATGTCCCGGTACTCCTGCGAGCCGCGCGGGAACACGTCGCCGACTATCCCTGGCGACGGCTGGACGATGCCTGGGATCGCGTCGGCCTGTCCCTGTCGCACGAGGGCGTGTCGGTCGACGTCTGCGTCGTCGAAGCCGCGCGCTTCAAGGAAGCGGCGACGGGTGAGTGGTGCGACGCGGACATCGACCTGGCGTCGTCCGAGACGCTGAAGACCTGGGACGTCGAGGTGCCGGTGATGCCGCGCGGGCAGCTATTGGACCAGAAGCGGAGACTCGACCGGGAAATCGACCGGCGGGACATCCGCGACATCGCGGGATCGAATCCGTGACGGACGTCCCTCGGCTGTCCGGTGTGCGGGGCGTAGTCCTCGATCTGGACGGGACCGTCTACGAGGCGGGCCACCTGATTCCGGCAGGTGCAGGCCGGAGCAAGGCTGGTTGGGACAGGTGCGGTACTCAGGGCGATACGATACGATATCCCGCTCGCGTCGTTCGTTATGCTGTAGAGACGTGGGTGCTGCCCGCGTCGAGGAGGGATGATGCTGTTCGCCAATCCAGCCAGTCTGCGGATGCCGACCGCTGCGGAGGCGTTGCCCGGCCGCGATGCGCGGCTGTCGGTGCCGGCGGGGCACTTCGTGCACGGCCGCCCGATCGTCCCGCCGTTCCCGGAGGGGACCCGCAAGGCGGTGTTCGGCATGGGCTGCTTCTGGGGCGCCGAGCGGAAGTTCTGGGAGCTCGGCGGCGTCTACTCGACCGCCGTCGGCTATGCGGGCGGGTTCACGAAGAACCCGACGTATGAAGAGGTGTGCAGCGGCGGGACGGGCCACTCCGAGGTGGTGCTCGTCGTCTACGATCCGCGCGTCATCGACATCGAGGGCCTGCTGAAGGTCTTCTGGGAGAGTCATGACCCGACCCAGGGGATGCGGCAGGGCAATGACGTCGGGACGCAGTACCGCTCGGTGATCTTCGCGGACGACGATGAGCAGCTACCCGCCGCCGAGGCATCGCGGGACGCGTACCAGCCGGGCCTGACCGCGGCCGGGTACGGCCCGATCACGACGGAGATCCGCACCGCGCGGTCCTTCTACCACGCCGAGGGCTACCACCAGCAGTATCTGGCGAAGAATCCTGCCGGTTACTGCGGTCTCGGCGGAACCGGTGTCGCGTGTCCGCGGCCAGGCGTCGTCGGCGCACAATCGGAATGATGTTCTGGGGGCCGGACATTATTTTGAGCTATGAACGTGGCTGAACGGTGAATGTCACGTGTCGAAGCACATCCATGAGATCCGGGATCCCATTCACGTCTTCGTGCGTCTTGACACCGATGAACGCAAGGTTCTGAATTCACGTCCGTTTCAGAGACTGCGCCACATCCACCAGCTTGCATTGACCTACCTGGTCTATCCAGGAGCGACCCACAGGCGTTTCGAGCATTCACTCGGCGTGATGGAGCTCGCGGACCGGGTCTTCAGTGTCGTCACCGACCCCGGGCACTCAACCGATTCGAGTCGCGATGTACTACCGCCGCGCGACCAACTGCTGTACTGGCGCAGGGTCTTGCGGATGGCGGCTCTTTGTCACGACATTGGTCATCTTCCTTTTTCGCACGCCGCTGAAAGGGAACTCCTGCCGGAGGGATGGGATCACGAGCGGATTACGCGCAAGATCATAAGCAGCAGGGAAATGACGTCTATCTGGAATGACGTGACACCTCCGCTCCGACACGAAGACATTGTGAAACTCGCGTTGGGTCCGAAGAAGGCAAGAGATCTTGAATTCTCCAACTGGGAAGCCATTCTCTCGGAAATAATCGTCGGCGACGCCTTCGGGGTCGATCGCATGGACTATCTCTTGCGCGACTCTCACCATGCGGGTGTTGCGTACGGCAAGTTCGATCACTATCGCTTGATCGACACCATGCGTATTCTCTCGGCTGCGGGGCCGGGGGAGAACGAAGAACCTGCTGAGCCGGCACTCGGAGTTGAGGAGGGTGGGATTCAATCCGCCGAGGCCTTGATGCTCGCAAGGTACTTCATGTATTCCCAAGTATATTGTCATCCTGTGCGTCGCATCTACGACATTCATCTCAAGGATTTCCTCAAGCAGTGGCTTGACGGTGGCAGGTTTTCGACGCACGTGTCCCGCCATCTCGAGATGACGGACAGCGAGGTCACGGCCGCTCTGAGGAGCGCAGCCTTCGATGAGAACCAACCGGGACATCTGCATGCTTGTCGAATAATCAGGCGCGAGCACTTCAAGCTGATCTACGCGCGAAATCCGGCGGACGTCGAGATCAATCCGGAGGCGGGGCAGGCGGTTTTCGACTCCTTGAGCGCAGAATATGGAACCGACAGCTTCCGACGTGATCGCTATCAGCAGCGCGGCGGGGCGCCCGATTTCCCGGTGCGGCTGCGTGACGACAGCGTCGAGTCCTCCCTTGTGGTCTCGGGGACTTTGAACAAGCTGCCCGCGGTGTCTGTAGACTACGTGTTTGCGGATCGATCTTTGCGTAAGGACGCGAAGGAGTGGCTGACGGGCCGTCGAGAGGCGATAATCCGGCTCGCAGACGAGGAGGGAGAGGAGAATGGATAGGCTCAGACGAGCGGCGCTTCTCACGCGGCTGATCGAAAAACTGCGCGAGCGGGACAATTGGTGCGGCGAGACGCATATTCAGAAGGCGACTTTTTTTGCACAGGAATTGATGCGAGTGCCCCTGGGGTTCGAATTCATTCTGTACAAGCACGGAGCGTTTTCGTTCGATCTCAGGGATGATCTCTCGGGCATGCGTGCGGACGGGCTGATTGAGTTCGAGTTGCGGCGTCCCGGGCCGCGAATCGTACCGACGCAACGGAAGGATCACATCCAGCGCTGCTACCAGAAGACGCTGAACACGTACGAGGAGCGTATGCGTCTCGTGGCGGACTGGCTGGGCACCAAGAAGACGGCGGAACTGGAGCGGCTGTCCACGGCCCTGCTGGTGAGGCAGCGGGTTGGTGCGAACGTACCGGCTGTCGACAGGGCAGAGAGGATGGTGACACTGAAGCCGCACATCACCCGCGACTTGGCGCGGGCCGCCGTTGAGGAAGTCGATCACAAGGCCGAAGAGATCGAGGCTTGGGAGCATGTGGGCTGATGCCGAGGATGCAGGGCATGTTTGGTCCTGTTGGGAGGCTCGAGAGGACTCGATGATCGACTGGACCGCATACGAGGCGGTGCTCTTCGACCTCGACGGCGTGCTGACCGCCACCGCCCGGCTCCACGCGGCGTCGTGGAAGCGGATGTTCGACGACTACCTGCGGAGTCGGGCGTCCGCCCGCGGCGAGCCGTTCCGCCCGTTCGAGATGCCTGGCGACTACGCACGGTTCGTCGACGGCCGGCCGCGTTACGACGGCGTCCGGACCTTCCTCGCCTCGCGCGACATCAGGCTGGATGACGGCGTCCCCGACGATCCGCCCGGACTGGAGACCGTCTGCGGTCTCGGTAACCGGAAGAACGCCCTGTTCGGCGATCTGCTGTCGAGCGAAGGCGTCGAGGTCTACGACGGCTCGTTGGCGGTAGTGCGGCACCTGCTCCGCAACGGCGTGCGCTGCGCCGTCGTCTCTTCGAGTCTGAGTTGCGAGGCCATCCTGGACGTGGCCGGACTCGCCGACCTGTTCGAGCTGCGGGTCGACGGTCAGGTGGCGGTGCGGCAGGGACTGGCCGGCAAGCCGGCGCCCGACACCTTCGCCTACGCGGCGCGGGTGCTCGGCGTATCACCGTTGCGGGCCGTCGTCGTCGAGGATGCGATCGCCGGCGTCGAAGCCGGAAGAGCCGGCGGGTTCGGGTTGGTCGTGGCGATCGATCGCACTGGCGAGACGGCCGCGCTCGCACGCGCCGGTGCGGACCACGTGGTGACGGATCTGGGTGACACGCTCGACAACGGGGACGGGAACGAAGCCGGTCCCGTGGAGGTTCGCTGACCGATGGGCGACAGTCACCGCCGGCACCCGTCCCAGGACATCTACCCGCGAGAGCCGTGGCGCCTGGTGGAGACGCGCTTCGACGAGCGCTACCTGGCCGCTGCCGAATCGTTGTTCGCCACCGCGAACGGCTACCTGGGGATGCGGGGGACGTGCGACGAAGGGCAGCCGGTGGTGCACAACGGCACCTACGTCAACGGCTTCCACGAGACGTGGCCGATCGTCTACGGCGAGGAGGCCTACGGCTTCGCCAAGCTCGGCCAGACCATCGTCGACGTGCCGGACGCGAAGATCATCCGCCTGTACGTCGACGACGAGCCGTTCTTCCTGCCGACGGCGACGCTGGAGGGATTCGAGCGGGCGCTCGACATGCGGGCCGGCACGCTGGAGCGGGAGCTGGTCTGGGCTCATTCGTCAGGTCAGCGCGTGTCGATCCGGTCGCGGCGTCTCGTCTCGCTGGAGCATCGCCACCTGGCCGCGATCGAGTACGAGGTCACGCTGCTGGCGAACGACGCGCCGGTCGTCATCGTGTCGGAGTTGGTCGACGGCGGCCAGGCGACCGATCCCACCGGCGATCCCCGCACCCGGCAGTTCGGCTGCGAGGTGCTCGACGGACAGGTGAGCCGCACCGCGGACGTGCGCGTGGTGCGCGGCTATGCGACCAGGTCGAGCGGGATGGCGTTGTCGTGCGCCATCGATCACGAGGTGCAGACCGACTGCTCCTTCGGCGTGAAGGTAGCGGCCGACGAATCGGCCGGGCGCGTGGTCTATTCCATCGACGGCACGGTCGGGACCCGCATCCGCCTCGTCAAGTACATCACCTACCACTCGTCGCGGCGCCCGCAGGTGGAGGAGCTCTGCCAACGCGCGGAGCGGGTCCTCGACCGGGCGGTGGGACGCGGATTCCCGGACCTGCTGGCGAGCCAGCGGCGCTTCCTGGACGACTTCTGGCAGCGCAGCGACGTGGAGGTGCACGGCAACCCGGAGTGGCAGCAGACGATCCGGTTCAACCTGTTCCACATGTGCCAGGCGACGGCGCGGGCAGAGGGGGGCGGTGTGCCCGCCAAAGGCCTGACCGGGCCGGGCTACGAAGGGCACTACTTCTGGGACACCGAGATCTACGTCCTGCCGTTCCTCACCTATACGAAGCCGCTGATCGCCCAGAACCTGCTCCGGCAGCGGCACGGGTTGCTGAACGAGGCCCGCCGGCGCGCGCAGGAGGTCAACCAGCGTGGGGCCCTCTTTCCGTGGCGCACCATCAACGGCAACGAGGCGTCCGCGTACTACGCGGCGGGGACGGCGCAGTACCACATCAACGCGGACATCGTGTACGCGCTCCGCAAGTACGTCGACGCGACGGGGGACAAGGGCTTTCTCGAGGCGGTGGGCGCGGAGATCCTGGTCGAGACGGCTCGCCTGTGGGTCGATCTCGGCTTCTTCGGCCGCCACGACGGCAATTTCCGGATCAACGGGGTGACCGGGCCGGACGAGTACAACACCGTCGTGAACAACAACCTGTACACGAACCTGATGGCGCGCGAGAACCTGTGGTACGCGGTCGAGACCATCAGCGTGCTGTCGGCGGCCGATCCGCGGCGGTTCGCGGCGCTGGTGCGCGACACCGGCCTCGATCCGGACGAGATCGACCAATGGCGGCGCGCCGCCGACCGGATGTACCTGCCGTACGACGAGCGCGACGGCGTGCACCTGCAGGACGACTCGTTCAAGGACAAGCAGGACTGGGACTTCGCGAATACGCCCCGGGACAAGTATCCGCTGCTGCTGCACTACCACCCGCTGGTCATCTACCGCTACCGCGTCGTGAAGCAGGCGGACGTCGTGCTGGCGATGTTCCTCCTCGGGCACGAGTTCTCGCACGACCAGAAACGACGCAACTTCGTCTACTACGACCGGCGCACGACGCGCGATTCGTCGCTGTCGTGCTCCATCGAGAGCATCATCGCGGCCGAGGTGGGGGAGATGGACAAGGCTTTCAGCTACTCCATCGACGCGGGGTTGATGGACCTGGCGGACGTGGCCGGCAACGTGCAGGACGGGTGTCACATCGCGTCGATGGGCGGGTTCTGGATGACGCTCATCTACGGCTTCGCGGGGATGCGCGACGCCGGCGGCCGCATCAGCTTCGCGCCCAAGGTGCCGGAGCGGCTCGGTGGCCTCCGCTTCCCGCTGCAGATCCGGGGGCAGCGGCTGGAGGTCGACCTGACCCCGACGTCCGCGACCTACGTGGTGAGAGGGGAGGCCGCGCTGACCATCGCGCACGAGGACGAGCTGGTCGAACTGGAGCCGGACGTTCCGGTCACTCGGGAGGTCCGCCGCCCGCCCGGCACCGGCGCGCCGCCGGTTTCGGCCGCTTCCGACGTCGAGTCCGCCTCGTCCGCCGCCCGTTAGTTTAGCGTTAGCGGAGGGTCTGTATCTGGTTGTCGACCCGGAGCACGCCCTGCGTCTGCGCGACGATCCGCTGCATCTCGATGAACTCGATCTGGCTCTGCACGTAGCCGACCAGAGTGACGACGCTGTTGTTCACGATGATGTGGAACGGCGGATTCGTCATCGACGCGAAGCGCTGGAAGTGGTCGCTGGAGAACAGCCGGCGCGCGATCGCGGAGCGGAGCCGGTCGTCCGAGCGGCTCGGCGACAGCGGGGTGACGTTCATCTGCACGTCCTGCACGCCGCGCACCTTGGCGATGCGCTCGAACAGCTCGCCCGCCTTGTCGCGTTCCGGTGTCACCCGCCCGACGATCGTCACGACGCCGTTGTTGATGCGGCCGTCGAGATAGTCCCAGATCCGGTAGTGCGGGTAGCGCTGAATGGCCCGGCTCACTTCCTCGACCAACTCCTCCTGGTCCTCCTGGACAGGCACCTCGATCGCGCTGGCCACGGTGCCGACGCCCCGGACGTCGAAGGTGCGGCGCAACGCCTCGTTCTTGTCCCAGAAGTGGCGCACCCGCCCGCTCAGGGTCACCTCGTCGCCGGACACCGATACCTCGATCCGGCGCAGCGCGCGGTCCTCGCGCAGCTCCCGCTCGACGGCCTGTTGGAGCTGCTCCGGAGATTGGGCGGCGGCGGTGGCCGCGGCGGTGGTCGAGCCGATGACGGCGACCGACAACGCGGCTGCGATGCTCACGAACTGTCTCTGAATCACGTGCATGCTTGATCTCCTCGGCAGGCGGCTTCTATTTCACTTGTACCACACTCGCGGTATTCGCGGGGCAGAGCCCCGCGTGCGGCGGTCGAGGGACTTGCCGGCTGGAGTGGACGTCGAGCGATGGTAGAGTGAACGGCTGCCGGGCGGCGCCTTCGCCGTCGGGAGGACGGGCGAGGGGCGCGGCCGGTTCGGGATGGGCAGGAAGACAGAGACGTTGGAGCCGGCAATCGTCACGCCGGCCGCCGAGTTGCGGGCGGAGTTGCTGGCCGCGCAGCACGCGCTGCGGCAGGCGGGCGCCGGCCCTGTCATCGTGCTGCTGGTCGGCCCGGAGACGGCCGGCCGGGGCGAGACGGCCGACCTGCTCAACGCCTGGATGGATCCCCGCTGGCTGGTGACGCGCGCCTGGGGCGAACCGTCCGACGAAGAGCGCGAGCGTCCCGCCTTCTGGCGCTACTGGCGGGAACTGCCGCCGCGGGGCAAGGTCGCCCTGTTTCTCAGCGCCTGGTACGGTCCACCGATCCTCGCGCGCGCCGACGGCAGTGCCGGCAAGCAGGCGTTCGACGGCCGCATGGCGCGGATCGCCGCGTTCGAGCGCATGCTGGTGGACGGTGGCGCCGTGCTGATCAAGTGCTGGCTGCACGTCGACAGCCGAATCCAGCGGACGCGGCTGGAGACGGCGGCCGCCGATCCACTGCGCCGCTGGCGGGCCGGCCGGGACCAGTGGCGCCGCCTGCGTCTTCACGACCGGTTCGTTGCCGCCTGGAAGCGGGCGGTGATCGTCACCGGTCACGAGCAGGCGCCGTGGCACGTCATCGATGCGGCCGACCCGGACCAGCAGCACCTGCGGGTGGCGGCCTGCGTCCGGGACGCGATTCGGCGGGCCTGCGCCGGATCGGTGGCGGCGGGCTCGTTGGACGAGGCGAACCGCGTCGCTCGCGAGTCCTCGCAGAATGCGACCGATCACCTGGGCGCCCTCGATCTGGCGCAATGCATCGACAAGCCCCGGTTCCGTGTCGATCTGGAGCGCCACCAGGGACGGCTCTATCGCGCTCAGCAGAAGGCCCGCGAACGGGGCATTTCAACCGTCGCGGTGTTCGAGGGCTGGGACGCGGCCGGCAAGGGCGGAGCCATCCGGCGCGTCACCGCCGCGCTCGACGCCCGCTACTACCGGGTGATTCCAATCGCCGCGCCAACCGACGAGGAGCTGTCGCACCACTACTTGTGGCGTTTCTGGCGGCATCTGTCGCGCGCCGGCCAGGTCACGTTCTTCGACCGGAGCTGGTACGGGCGCGTGCTCGTCGAGCGGGTGGAGAACCTGGCGCGGCCGGACGCATGGCAGCGCGCCTACGACGAGATCAACGCGTTCGAGCGGCAGCTCATCGATCACGGCACGGTCGTCGTGAAGTTCTACCTCCACGTCAGCAAGGACGAACAGCTCCGCCGCTTCCGCGACCGCGAGCAGACGCCGTACAAGCGCTGGAAGATCACGGACGAAGACTGGCGGAACCGGAAGCAATGGGACGCCTACGTCGATGCCGTCAACGAGATGGTCACCCGCACGAGCACGCGGCGCGCCCCGTGGGTGCTCGTCGAAGGCGACGACAAGCGCTTCGCCCGCGTGAAGGTGGCGCGGACGTTGGCCGACACGTTGGCCGACAGCCTCTCGAATGCCCTCAAGCGGGCTAACGCCAGCCGGAACTAGCTTAGCTATGGTCGTGACACGCGCGCCCGCGCCACGTAGGTGGCATGCGCGAGCTGGTCCTGGAAGTACGCCGTCTGCGAGCCCCAGGCCACGAGTTGCGCGAAGAGTTGCGCCGCGATGCAGAGCTGTCCGCCGAGGAACGCCGCACGCATTGCCGGGCTGACAGCGCCGGGACCGGGCGCGACGAGGGTCCAGGCGGCGAGGGTGGCTGCGGCCAGCGCCGCGTTCATGAGCCACAGCCCGGTGACCGCCGCAGGGCGCCGCCGCACGAAACGCAGCGCGGCAAGGAGCGCCCCCACCATGCTCCGGCGATCCTCGACAACGGCGCGGACTCTGGCGTAGTCGACGAGTAGGCCCACACCGGCTACGCCGGCGCCGAACATCACGTAGAGCGCGGACCGGAGCGGTGCGCCGTCGGCCGGCACGGTCGGCAAGCCGGCGCGCCGAAAAGGTCACCGAGGAGCCACGGATACAGCCCGCCCAACAGGAACCAGTACAGGGCGCCGGCCAGGGCCGCGAGGCGTGCCAGCGGCCAGAAATGGTGCCGGCAGGTCGCGAAGAAAGCTGATCCTCCCGTCCCCTGCTGTCGGGCCAGCCGGTCGAGAATACCGCCGGCCAGAAACGTCCAGGCGGCTACGCCGGCGACGGCCATTCCAGTGGCGGCTCCGAACGGCGCTCGCTGTCCGTACAGGTCACCGAGAGTCGAGAGCACGGCTGCAAAGCCGACCAGACCGGGCCCGAAGGTGTGCGGGATGCCGGCGAGCGCGCCGGCCGCCGCAGCCGATCGGGGTTGCGCCGCGGCGACGCCGCCCGGGACGAGCTGCATCCCCAGCACGACCGCGAGGGCGACGCCATAGGCGCCGAGAAGCAGGGACGGGGCGGCCGCAACCCGACGGAGACCGCCGATGAAGGCGACGAAAGCCATAACGGGCATCGTAGAACGCGAATGCGCGTCCAGGTGAGGCGTGGCGAGATCGGATCGAATCGGGTGTGCCGTTTGCAGGAGCCGGACGCGTCTGGTGCGCCCGGCTCCTGCCTGTTGTCGGTGTCCGCTTCGATCCTAGTCGGCGAGGCCGAACGTGAAGACGACGTTGCCCGCCGCGATCGAGACGTACTGCTGGCCGCCGACGGCGTAGCTGATCGGCGCCGCGTGCACGCGGGCGCCCACCGTCATGTGCCACAGCTCCTCGCCGCTGACCGCGTCGACGGCGAAGAAGTAGCCGTCGATTGTGCCGCCGAAGACGAGGTCGCCGGCGGTGGACAGCAGGCCGGAGGTCGACCGCGGCGCGATCGGGTACTCCCAGCGGAGGTCGCCGGTCGCCGGATCGATGGCGCGGACCGCGCTGTGGTAGTTGTCGATCGGCCCGGCGCTCTCGCCGCCGCCGCCGGTGTACTGCTCACCCTCGACGTACTCCTCGTCGCGGATGAAGTAGATCTGCTCGCCGTCGAACGCGTTGACGTAGAACAGGCCGGTGCGCGGGCTGAAGGTGGGCGACCACCAGTTGGTGCCGCCGCCGATCGTCGGCGAAACGAGGGTGCCCTCGGGGGACGGCTCCATGTTCGGCACGCGGACCGGACGGCCGTTCTCGTCGAGCCCCTCCGCCCATGTCTGCCGCGCGTACGGCTTGCCGACCAGGAACTCGCCGGTCTCGCGGTCCAGCGTGTAGTAGAAAGCGTTGCGGTTGGCCCACATCATGACCCTCCGCATCTCGCCCTCGTGCATGATGTCGCCGAGGATCGGCACCTGGATGGCGTCCCAGTCGTGGATGTCGTGCGGCGTGAACTGGAAGTACCACTCCATGTTGCCGGTCTCGCCGTTCAGCGCGAGGACCGAGTCGGAGTAGAGGTTGTCGCCCAGGCGGACGTCGCCGTTCCAGTCGGGGCCGGGGTTGCCGGTGCCCCAGTAGACGAGGTCGAGGTCGGGATCGTAGGCGCCGGTGATCCACGTCGGCGATCCGCCGGTGCGCCACGACTCGCCCGCCCAGGTCTGGTTGCCGGGATCGTCGGGGCCCGGGATGGTGTAGGTCCGCCAGTTGCGGGCTCCGGTTTCGGCGTTGTACGAATCGAGGAAGCCGCGGATGCCGAACTCGCCGCCCGCGATGCCGGTGATCACCTGGTCCTTGACGACCAGCGGCGCCGCCGTCTTGCTGTACCCGCTCTGGTACGGGGCGGTCTCGGTATTCCAGATCAGGTTGCCGGTGCGCGCGTCGATGGCGACGGTGCGGGCGTCGAGCGTGCTCATGTAGAGCGTCTCGCCGAGGATCGCCACGCCGCGGTTGTTGCGCCCGCAGCAGATGCGCAGGTCGTCCGGCAGCTCGTGGTCGTAGCGCCAGTACTGGCGGCCGGTCGCCGCGTCGAGCGCCACGACGTTGCTCGGGGCCTCGGTGACGAACATCACGCCGTCGACGACGAGCGGTGTGGTCTCGGCCCGGTCGATCTCGGGGATCTGGTAGACCCACTTCAGCTCGAGATTGCCGACGTTGCGGTTGTGGATCTGCTCCAGTCCGCTGTACCGCTTGCTGTCGAGCGTGCCCGAGTACATGAGCCAGTTCTCAGGCTCGTCCGCGGCGTTCAACAGGCGCTCCCACGTCACCGGGCGCAGCGCGGGACCGCCGTCTTCTTGTGCCGTCGCCGCGGCGGGCAGTACGAGCGCCATCAGCGCTGGCACGGTCGCAAGTCGTTTCATCTTCAGCTCTCCCTGCGCAGCGAGAAGAGGTAGGCGACCAGGTCGTCCACTTCGCTCTCGCTCAGATTTTCGGCGGCCGGCATCGTCGAGGTGGTGATCCGCTCGCTCGCCCGGACCTCGCTCTTCATGAAGCTCCAGAGGTTCTCGTCGTTGTCCATGATCCGGACCGTGAACGTGTCCTCGTTCATGCGCAGCCCTTCGATGATCGAGCCGTCGGGGCGCGTGATGCGCATCGTCCACCAGCGGGGCGCCACCTCGCCGCTGGGGTCGGTGAGGGAGGTCGCGAGCTCGTCCGGGTCCAGCCGGCTGCCGACCGTCGAGAGATCGGGCCCGGTCCGGCCGCCCGCGCCCCGGATCATGTGGCAGCTCGAGCAGTTCGCGCCGGCGTACACCTGCTCGCCTCGGGCGGCATCGCCCGGCAGGTCGTAGTCGCCCGGATCGAGATTCAGCGAGTTGATGTAGGAGACGATCTGCCAGACGGTCTGATCGGATGCCCGGGGGCTGATGCCGATCATCGCGGTGTTCTCGATCCCGTCGCGGATCACGCCGAACATGCCGGCGTCGCTGCTCACCCGGGAGAACTGGCCGGTGGTCAGATCGGGCGCCCCGGTCTCGTCGTTGCCCCTGGCGTCCCGGCCGTGGCACCGCCCGCATTGCGCGCGGAACACGCGTTCGCCCATGCGGACGTCGATCAGTGTCTCGAACGGGTTCTCCTGCGCCTGGGCCGGCGCCGCGGGGCCGGCGACCACGACCAGGGCGGCGACGAGCGCGGCCTGGATCAGCCCGAAGAAGAGTGCTTTGCGCATCGTGCTACCTCCGAGGAACAAATTGTGTGGGGGAATCATAATCCAGACTGCCGGCTAGAACCCGAGCGCCGCCGACAGCAGGATGCCGCGCAGTATCCGTAACGCGAACAGCAGCACGAGCGGCGACAAGTCGAGCCCGCCCATGTCGGGCAGCACCGAGCGGATCGGAGCGAGGGCCGGCTCGGTCATCGAGTGGAGGAAGCTCACGATCGGGTTGTCGGGCGGAAGCTGTACCCACGAGATGATTACCGCGCCGAAGACGATGAACGAGTAGATGTCGAGCAGGCCGATAAGCAGCATGGCTATTCAGGGCTGGCGCGCGAGGACTCGGAGCTTGCCGAATCCCGATCCATCACCGATCATACAAGGCTCACGCCATGAAGACGCTGCTCGTTCTGCGGCACGCCAAATCGAGCTGGAAACATGCGGAGACTTCCGACCACGACCGGCCGCTGAACAAGCGCGGAAAGCGGGATGCGCCGCGCATGGGGCGGCTGGTGGCCGAGCGGGGATTGCGCCCGGACGTCATCGTCAGCTCGACAGCGAGGCGCGCGCGGTGGACGGCGGACGAGGTCGCGCAGCACTCCGGCTACGAGGGGACAGTGCAGTTGGAGCGTCACCTCTACCTCGCGAGTCCCGACGAGATCGTCGACGTCGTGCGCAACGTCGCCGGCGCCGCGGAGCGCGTGATGGTCGTCGGGCACAACCCCGGCCTCGAGGACCTGGTGTCGCGTCTGGCGGGACGCCCGGAGACGCTCCCCACCGCCGCGCTGGCCGAGATCAGCCTGCCGATTCGTTCCTGGAAGGATCTGGCCGTGTCGAGCGCCGGCACCCTCTCCGGTGTGTGGCGCCCGCGCGAGTTGCCCGACGATATCTGATTCCGGGTCGGAGAGCTGGC
Source organism: Vicinamibacterales bacterium (assembly GCA_965222905.1). Classification (GTDB taxonomy): domain Bacteria; phylum Acidobacteriota; class Vicinamibacteria; order Vicinamibacterales; family UBA8438; genus WTFV01. The sequence goes on from OZ244976.1 coordinate 2,267,434, forward strand.
GACGTCACGCTACGGACGTTCCGTTTCCTCGGGAGCTTCGTCCGCTTCGGCCGCGGCCGAATAGCGAGCCTCCTCGCGCTCGATCGCCAGCTCGTCGTAGAGACTGGCGAAGCTCTGCGCCGCAAAGGGACCGGTTGGCGCGAGCGGCCAGTCGAGGTCGGTGGTCGTCAGGAAGAGCAGAGCCTCCTCCCGCGGCACGTCGCGATACAGGAGCTGCATCGCGCGCATCCGGAGCGTCACGAGCCGGTCGCGGAAGACCTGCACGTCGCGCTTCGTCAGCATTGGCCCGGCGCCGGGAACGACGGTGTCGAAGTCGAGGGCGAGGATCCCGTCGAGCGTCTCGACCCAGCCGCGGCTGCTGCCGCCCGCCGCGTAGTCGATGAACGGCAGTCCGCGGACAACGAGATCGCCGGCGAACAGCACGCCGAGATCGGGGAAGAGCACCACTGCGTCGTTTCCGGTGTGTGCCGGGGCGAAGTAGTGGAGCCGCACCTCCGCTTCGCCGAGGAACAGCGACAATCCTTGTGTGAAAGCAAGGTCCGGGGACTCCGGCGGGGCCTGAGCGTCGGCGCCGGCAGGAGAACGTGCCGGTTGTTCGGGAGCCACGATTTCCGGCTGCTCCGGAGCCACGAGTGTCGCGTTCCGCCAGGGCGAGGGCAGGGTGGCCGGGTCGTTGCCGTGCCGGTGCGTTCGGAGCACGTAGCGAACCGGCCGGTCGGTAACGCTCTCGACCCACGCCGCAATGGTGTCGGCGGCAGAGGTCAGCTCCCCCGCAACGAGGACGCCCTCGGGCGTGACCCGCGCCACGACGTTGCCACCGTAGCCGGTCGCGACGTAGAGGCCGCCCTCCGCGAGCGCTTCGATGCCCGGCGCGGGCGGCCCGAAGAGCCACGGCGGCACCGGCGGTCCGACGAACAGCTCCGGGTCGAGGATGTCCGCGGGCGCGTTGCCGGCCGGCTGCGTCGTCTCGATCCCGGCGTCGGCGCCCGGTGGCCGCGACGGCGAGGCCGCGCTCGCCCCGATAGCCGCGACGCGCGCGCCCGCGGCCAGCAGCACGATGCAGAAGAGTACCGCGGTGAGCGCCCGGGCGGCGGGCGCCGCGGTCTCAGTTGGCGGTCTTGACATCCTCGTACAGCAGCTCGCCCTGCTCGTCGTAGAACCGGAAAGCGGCGGTCGCCGGTGCGCCCGGCGTGACGACGATGTTGAGGAAACCGCCGGTCGGCTCGTCGTAGGTGTAGTACTGCATCACGAGCGCGTCCGGGTCGTTCGAGTCGGGATCGCCCGGCGGCCGGCCGACACGGGAGTTGGCGTCGACGAGGGCGCCGGTCGAGAACTCCTCGAAGCCGGTCGGGTCGAGCGAGTGATACTGCCAGTGGCGGTCGCCGGTCACGATGTAGAAGTTCTTCTCGAGAAAGCCGTTCTCGATCAGCCAGGCGAACAGCTCGTCCCGCTCGTGGCGGAAGCCGCCCGGATTGGAGTGGTTGTCCCGCTTGACCGGGTCGTGGTTCTCCGCCGCGCGGCCGGCCTGGTCGGCGTCGTCGGGGCCCACCATCGGCGTCGGCGAGATCAGGATCTTGAACGTCGCGTCGCTCTCCGCCAGGGTCCGCTTGAACCAGGCAAGCTGCTCGACGCCCCACAGCGTCTTGCCGGGGCCCGGCTCCATCATGTTCGGGCTGCGGTACTCGCGTCCTTCGATCAGCCAGATCTGCAGATCCCGACTGACGCGGTGCGTGCGGTAGGGCAGCGGATCGGGGTCGTTGGGATCGGCCACCGGAACCTGCTCCAGGAAGATGCGCCGGCCGAGGTCGGGCAGCGGCGCCGCGTCGCTCGTGTTGTCGCAGTCGTTGTAGCGGTAGTCGTGGTCGTCTTTCTCCCAGTAGGTCGGCGTGTCGGTGAAGAAGTCGATGAAGCGCTGCTTCGAGAGCTGCCGGTGCCACTTCCGGCGCATCGTGGGCGCCGTGTCCGCCCGCCCCTCGTACGGCGCGTCGTAGTAGACGTTGTCGCCGGTCGCCACGAAGAAGTCCGGCTCGAGGGCGAGCATCGACGCCAGGCCCGGGAAGCCGAGCTCCTTGTCGGGGCCGGTGTAGGCGCGGTTGGGGTTGTCGTAGAACTGGTAGTAGTTCATGCCGGTGACGACGGTGAAGCTCGTCGGCGCCGCGGTGTCCGCCCCCGGGTGCGTTGCGAACGACCGCGTTGCGCCGCTCTCGGTGTGTTCCGGGTCCGGGCCGTAGACCACCCGGTAGACGTAGTCGGTGCCGGGCGAGAGGCCGTCGATCTTCGCCTTGACTATGTGGTCGCTGTTCGCCGCGGCGGACAGCCAGTCCGTCGTGATCGTATCGGCGAAGTCGGCGCTCGTCGCGAGCTCGAAGCGCGCGATCCCATCCACGCCCGGCAGGTCGCCGTCCACCCAGCCCGCCTTCGACGTCAGGCGCGTCTGCAGGATGACGGACGTGGCGGTCACCTCCCCGGCGATCTCGCCTTGGCCGTTGGTCATCGCGATCTCGACCGGCTCGGCGCCGCCGCAGGCGGCGAGAGCGATCGTGGCGATCAGGGCGAAACCGGAACGTCGTAAGTGCGTCATGTGGTTCTCCTGGTGCGATCAGGGCTTCCCACCAGCCGGTGCGTCGGATGCCTCACGAGACGCATGATACCGGAGTCTCCGTCCCTCCCATGGCCAATACGGCCGAGGGCGGGAGGCAACCGGCCGTCTGGTCGGAAGAATCAGCGCCGATCTGAGACCTCCGTCTAGAATCGCAATGTGGGGCTCTTCACGCCGCTCTTCGAGGCGTTGAACGCCTGCGGCGCCCGCTACGTGGTGGTCGGCGGGTTCGCCGTCGTCCTGCACGGCCACATGCGGCTGACTCTCGACGTCGATCTGGTCGTGGATCTGGATCCGGAACCGGCGCGGGAGATCGTCGACGCGCTGACCGAGCTTGGCTTCATCCCGCGGGCACCGGTGAAGGCGCGCGACTTCGCGAACGCGACGAGTCGGGATGCGTGGGTCGAGGAGAAGGGGATGCAGGTGTTCACGATGGTCGACCGCGCGAACCCCCGGCTGGTGGTCGACCTGTTCGTGCGTCGCCCCATCGACTTCGATGCCCTCTGGAGTCGGGCCGAGACGATCGCACTGGAAGGCGTGCTCGTCCGCGTTGCGGCCATCGAAGACCTGATTGCCATGAAGCGCGCGGCCGGCCGCGCCCAGGATCTGGACGACATCCGCCACCTCGAATGGATTCGCGCCAAGCGCGGGCGACCCGGCTCGTCGCGGCTCAAGGATGCGGCCCCCGACGACCCGTGGCGGTCGTCGACCTGGGAAGGCGCGCGCGAGGCGCATCTCGACGCAGGGCTCATGGCCACGCCGGCGCAGCGATCCGAATGGTTGAAGGAGGCGCTGGCGCTCGTCGACAAGGTGGCTCGCTCCTGAACCGGCGGACCGGGCCGGGGGCCCATGACGTCGTGCATCCTCGGCGCCGCGACGGTCCTCCGGCGATCGGGGCGCCGTTGCGAGTGCGCGGATCCCCACCGCGCGTGTAGTGCGTTCCGCGGGTCGTGCCGACGTCGGCAGGAGGAGCGCCCCAATCAGCGCACGAGCTGCCCGTCGCGGACCCAGACCTCGTCGCCCACCGTCACCGTCGTGTCGGTGAAGAAGTTCCAGCGGACGTAGCCGCCGGTCACCGTACCGCCGAGCTCGGAGTTGTCGCCGAGCGACAGGCGCACGATGCCCGCTCCGTAGCCGTAGTACGGGATCCACGGATTGCGCTCCGGGACGGCGAGCAGCGGGTTGAAGCCGAGCGCGAACTCCCGGAACGCCCGCGCCTCCTCGGGCACGCCAGCCAGCTCGGCCTCCGCCGCCTCCTGGCCCGACTCCGCCGTCATGCCGGCGACGCCGCCATTCTCGATGCGCACGGTGAGCCCGGTGACCGGCCGGCCGTCCCACTGCGACGGCGGAAACACGATGACGCCGTTGACGCTTTCTTCGATCGGCGCTACGCGAATCGCGCCGGACGGCAGCTCGATCTCGCGGTCGATCAGGATCACGCCCTGGTCGGTCCGCGCCTTCGACGCGTTGCCGTCGCCGAAGTTCACCGGCCGGTCGCCGATGCGGAAGCGGACGTCGGTGCCGAGCGGCGAGGTGACCCGCACCTCGGCGCCGCGCATCGCCTCTACCAAGCGCCGCTGAACCGCGGCCAGCCCCGCGTAGTCGGTCTGGAGCAGCGCCCGCTGGTAGTTGGCGTCGATGACCGCCTGACCCGGCATCGGCTGCCCGGGGAGCGGGAACGCGCTGCCGTTCTGGGTCCAGTGGAAGTGGATGGTCCGCCCGATGCCCTCGTGCAGCAGGTCCTGCAGCGCCGCGTAGACGGCGTGGTCGGGCCGCGCTCCGGGCAGCATGATCGCCCCGTCGAAGTCGCGCAGCATCTCGCGGTACACGGCGCGCGCCGCGTCGTTGCTCCGCGCCAGCAGGTCGCCGTCCCAGCCGGTCGGGTACGGCTCCTCGATGACGTCGATCACGCCGAGGTCGATGGCGCCGGTCCGCATCAGGGCATAGCGCAGCGGCGGGATCAGTTCGTCGAACTGGCCGGGCCGCGCGACGAGCAGGATCTTCTCGCCCGGGGTGGGCGCGAGCTGAGTCACGAGCTGCTCGGCCATCGCCTCCCAATCCATGGTCAGACGCGGCTGGGCGAGCAGGGGCGCGGCGCTCAGGAGCGCGGTGACGACGGCGGCGGCGGTTCTGGCGGTGGTCTGCATGATGAGAACTCCGGAACGGGATTAGGGTCTCTTGAACGATGCGGCCGAGAGCGGCGAAGCGTCAGGGTGCAATGTTACAGATATCGGATCTTCCGACCGCCGTCAGGGGGAGCCGCGCATCGAGACGCGTGGTAGCCTGACGAAATGACGGGAGGCGACGGAGGCGACATGAACGTGCCCTCGACGATGGCGGCGCTCACTGGTGAAAAGGTCCGCTGGAGGCTCGCGGAGCTCGCGACCGAGGCGGTGATGGTGGTATTCGCCGTCCTCGTGGCGCTCGGGGTCGAGGGATGGCGGGAGGAGCGGCAGCTCCGCGCGTTCGCGGATCGCGCCCGGGCCGCGGTCGACCTAGAGATTCAGCAGAACCTGGACGCGTTCCGCGGTGCCGCGCCGGGATTGACCGACCATCGAGACACGATGGAGAAAGCCTTGCAGGCGCTGTTGGACGCGCAGCGAGGCGAGACCGTGAGCGGGAGCGTCGAGATGACGTTCGCGTGGGAACCGACCGACGTTTCCACGGCGGCGTGGCGCGTGGCGCAGACGAGTCAGGCGGCACCCTATTTCGACTACGACTGGGTGATTGATCGCGCCAGGGAGTACGATGCACTCGAGCGATATGTGGACATCCTGGACCGGGTCATGCAGGATGTAGGCTCGTTGGCCGGGATTACGGTCGCCAACGACCTCGACTAGGCAGTGTCGGGGATTCAGCGACTCTACGGCCGGCTGGAGGTTCTCGTCCAGCTGCACGAGAACCTCCAGGAGGGCATGGAATCCTATCTCGGCGAGAGCCAGCCGGAATAGGCTACGCGAGCTCGACCCGGGCGTGATGCCCGGCCACCGACGCGAGGCCCGCGTCGAACGTCAGCAGCGACGCGCCCAACCTCTCGGCGAGGGCCGGGTACGCGGCATCGTAACGCCGTCAGGTTGTGCCGAAGCTGCCAGATCCGTGCCAGCAGTGGCTGGTGTCCGTGTCGTTCGATGGACATGGCCGCCAAGTCCCCGAGCGCGTCGCGGCCATGGCGCTCGTCGATGTCGGCGTGCAGTGTGCAGCGTCTGAGTGCGTGGGCAACCTCGACATCCAGCATGTGCGGAGCGTGCACCGGGTCGTCGCCTTCGAAGAGGCGCTCTTCCAGTCCAACGCCGGCATCGGAGCGGAGCAGCACCTCGACCACGACCGACGCGTCGACGACAATCACCGGCTGTCTCGACCTTCACGGACGAAGTCTGCGGCCGACACACTGAGCTTGACGCGGGGTCGCGATTGCAGGCGCTCCCGGAACTGTCGGCGCGCGAGGATGTCCACCACGTAATCGGCCACGGACACGCGCTCGCGCGCCGCCCGGACCCTCAGTGCCTGGTAGAGCGCATCCGGGACCTTGCGCAGCAGGATGCTTCGCTCCGACTGCGCGTCCTTGGACTCTCCCCAGGCATGAGAGCCGCCGTCTTCCCGCGCGCGGTCCGGTCTGTCCCGTGCGTCGCTTACAGGCTCCTTCAGGTACGCCTGCAGCGCCAGGCGCACGACGCCCGACGGCCGCCGCGCTTCGCCCGTTCCGTCACGGCGGCGTTCAACTCGTGAGGCAGTCTGACGCTCAACTGGTCGCGCACCTGCAGTTCCCCCTGACGTGGCAATGGTAATGCAATGTCATGCAGTGGGGGGGATGCGACCGATGCCCCTTCACCGGCCGGGGGGGCTGCCTCCATGAGCCGCTCCCAGAAGGCGTCGTTGAACGAGGAGCCGTCGAGCGAGCCGTTGTCGCCGAGGCGGCTGACCACCAGATCCAGACTCGGCACGACGTAGAGCTTGCGGTCGCGCGCACCCTGCGCGGCGACGAGGTCGGCCGGCGCGGCCGGGATCAGCGTCCCGGCGGTGGTCGCGGGAGGAATCGCCCAGGACATCGACGACGCCTGGCCGTTGACCCACCAGAGCAGGGCGTAGGACGGGTTCAGCGTTTGTGACGGTTTGAGCATCTCGGTCAGGTAGGCCGTGTCCTCGATGAGAGTTTCGCCGTTCCATGTCCCGCCGGACAGGATGAACAGCCCGAAGCGCGCGAGATCGCGTGCGGTGGTCGCGAAGCCGGTGGCGATGGCGGAGTTGGCCCAGGGACGCGGCTCCCAGCGCGAATCGTCCATGCCGAGCCGTTCGGTCAGCCATTCCCGCGTCACCTCGTTGCGATCCAGTCCGGCGGCGGCTGCGACGATGCGGAGCAGGTGGTGATAGGCCGGCGTGTTGTAGAGCCACTTCGAGCCGGGCGGGGCGTCGTGCTCCAGCCCCGGCGTCAGGCCCGTCGTCATCGCCATCAAGTGGCGGATGGTGACCGCGCGTTCCTGCTCGTCCGTGGCTGTCGTCCATCTGCCGGCGTGGTCGGTGACGGGATCGTCCAGGGCCAGGAGGCCGCGTTCCTGCGCCATGCCGACCAGGACGGCGACCACGCTCTTCTGCACCGACGCAACATCCTCGACCGCATGGCCGGCGGCGTTGGGACCGTGGCTCCCGTTCGTGTGGCCGCGCGAAGGCGAATCCAGTGCCCAGTGCCGCTCGGCCAGGATGCGGCCACGATGGAGAATCACCACGCCGGTCGAATCGCGTTCGCCGGCGAGCGCGAGGGCCGCCTCGAGCCGCTCGGCATCCCAGCCGGCATCGGCCGGGGCGACCGTCGCCCACGGCCCGTCTTCCGGCGGGAAGTACAGGCCCGAAGAGGTTGGCTGCAGGGCCGCGGACTCCGACTCGATGGCCGCGCTCTTCGACTCGGTCCTCGGCGCCGGGCCGGCGCCAGCCAGAGCGAGGGACGCGCCGATCGCCGTGCCGACCACCAACAAGACTCGCATTGTGGGCATTCGATACCTCCCGTGCACTTTCTCACCGTACCACTTGACGTGCCTGAAGCCTCCACGGAGGACCTGTCCGCGATCCGCGGAACGGCCGAAACACTACCGAGGAGCCCGGCTGGGCGCTCCGGAACCCGATGCGCCACCACGAGCGACCGGTCGAACCGGGCTGGCGTTTCCGCCTCCACGAGATCGTCTTCGAAGCCGACACGGCCGGCGGCAGGTTGTTCGACGTCCTGCTGCTGACCTCTATCGTGACCAGCGTGGCGGCGGTGATGCTCGAGAGCGTGCCGTCGATCCGAGCGCGCCACGGCGCCGTGCTGCCAGTCGGCCGAAGATCGTCGTCTTTCTCGCGTCGGTCGTCTCGATCGCCGTGGTGATGGGGGCGCTGCTCTACCTGTATAGAGGGCGAGGCGAACGGGTTCACGAGCATCCCACGCGGCGTCTACTGGGCCATCGTGACGATGACGACGGTCGGCTACGGCGACATCTCGCCCGGCACGGTACCGGGTCAGATCGTCGCGGCGATGCTGATGATCGCCGGCTACGCCATCATCGCGGTGCCGACCGGCATCGTGTCGGTCGCAATCGCCCAGCGCGCGGGACATCCCGTGTCGACCCAGGCCTGCCTGGCCTGCGGCGCCGAGGGTCACGACGTCGACGCGGCGTTCTGCAAGTATTGCGGGGAAAGCCTGGCCCCCGGCGGAGAACCGTTGCCTGCCGCTGGGAACCGCGAGTCGTCCGCCGCGGCCGGATGAGCGCGGGGTTCGGTGCGAACGCCGCCCCGAACCGCGTTGCCGCCGAGGCCGGCTCAGCGAGTGCGGACGTTCATGTCGGGGTCCAGCTCCACGACCGCGGCGCCGAAGCCGCTGCCGGCCCGCCAGGCGTAGCGGACGTCGGAGATCGACACCCGGTAGCCGTCCTTCACTTCCTCGACGCGGTAGGCCGGAAAGCGGGTCCAGATGGCCAGCCCCCAGACGTGCGGGGCGGTCAGCGCGGTCCGCGTGACGGGGTTGTCGCCGCCGCGTTCGATGGACGGCAGCGTGATGCGGATCGGCTGTGCCGACAGCCAGTCGACCTCCAGGAAGTGATAGTGCTCGGCGTCGACCACGACGACGTCGCGGCGTAGCGGGTTGCCCGGCGCGGGGCTCGCCATGATCTCCACCGGCGTGTCGTCCCGCTCGGCCAGCCATGCCGCGACCTGTCGCTCGGCGAGCTGCGAGGCGGCGACCATGATCACGATGTAGAGGGCCGTCGCGGACAGGCAGAGCGTGGCGAGCCGCGGGATGTGTCCCGCCCAGCGTCCGGCGAGGCGCAGCCAGACGATGGCGGCCACGCCGGCGCACCAGAGGAGGCGCGTGGCGGCTGGGGCGTCCTCGAAGCCGGTGATCAGGGATGTGGTCGCGATGCCGAGGACGATCCAGGCGGACGCGCCCACGCGCGAGATGCCGCGGGCCAGGACGACCGACGTCGCGAGCAGCAGCCAGACCCAGGGATCGACCACGAACAGCGCGTCACCGTAGAACCACGTGCCGTCGAACGGCATCAGGAACCGGACGCCGTAGGTATTGAGCCAGTCGAGTACCGGGTGCGAGACGACGGCCAGGGTGCAGAGGCCCAGGAGAGGACCTGCCCGCGCCCGCGGCTCCCGTCCGCGCCAACGCGCCAGCACCCGGTCGAGAAGCAGCAGCAGCAGGGTCAGCACGACGGGCAGGACCACCATCGCCAGGACGCCGTGCGTCCACCCGCGCCGGAACCCGAGCGACAGGTCGCGGCTGACGAACATCGTCACCGCGTCGATGTCGGGTGCGTTGGCGCCCAGGATCAGGGCCGGGGCGGCCAGCCGCGTCGACTTTCCGAGGCGAGTCTCCGCCAGGGTGGCGCCGGCCAGGGTGTGGGCGATGGGGTCCATGGAGCGCCACTAGAATACTCAAGCCTCGCCGGATCTACCGGCGGGCGTTCCGGGGAGCAGGCGTGACGAAGAACGTGCTGAGTGACTTGAACGTGGCGTTCGTCGGGGCCGGGGCGATGGCGTCGGCGATGATCGGCGGTCTGCTGGCGCGGCACGACGTGGAGCCGGACGGCATCATTGCGAGCGACCGTCACCAGGAGCGGCTGGACGCGGTGGAGGGCCAGTTCGGCGTCCGGACGACGCGCGACAACCGGGAAGCGGCGCGGAAGGCCCAGGTGGTCGTGCTGTCGGTGAAGCCGCAGGTGCTGCCGGGGGTCTTGACGGAGCTGCGCGGTGCCGGAGCGATCGAGCCCGGCGCGCTGGTGGTCTCCATCGTGGCCGGGGCGACCATCGCCTCGATTGCCACCGGGCTGGGGCATCGGGCCATCGTGCGCACCATGCCGAACACGCCCGCGCAGGTCGGCGAGGGGATGACGGTCTGGACGGCGACGCCGGAGGTCTCCGAGGAGCAGCGGGAGCAGTCCCGGGCCATCGTCGCCGCGCTGGGCCGGCAGCTCTTCGTCGAGGAGGAGAAGTTCCTCGACATGGCCACCGCCATCAGCGGGTCGGGGCCGGCCTACGTGTTCCTGATGATGGAGGCGCTCATCGATGCGGCCGTGCACCTCGGCTTCTCGCGCGACGCCGCACGGGAGCTGGTGGTGCAGACTATCCGCGGCTCGGCCATCTACGCCGAGCAGCAGCCGGTCCATCCCGCGGAGCTGCGCAACCGCGTCACGTCTCCCGGCGGGACCAGCGCCGACGCGCTCTACCAGTTGGAGAAGGGCGGCTTCCGGACCGTCATGTCCGACGCGGTGCTGGCCGCCTACGAGCGCAGCGTGGCGCTCGGGGAGATGAGCACGAAGGCCGCCTCCGAGAAGGCGGCCTCCGTGGGATAGCGGCCGGTCGACCGGTTACCGGGCCGGCGGGATCTCGAACCCGCGCCGGGTGTCCGGCGTCCACTCGCCGGGCATGACGTAGTCGTCCCGCCGCGGCATCCTGACTTGCCGCAGGCTATCGGCGTCCATCACGTCGTTCTCGCCGATGATGCCGTTGCGGTAGAGCAGGTACGCGGTCACTGCGTAGGCCTCGTCGTCGGTGAGGACGCCCGGCCTGTCGTACGGCATGACGCGCCGGATGTAGTCCCAGACGCTCGGCGCGAACGGCCAGTGCCGGATCGGCCAGTAGTTGGTGCGCGTCGTCACGTCGCCGCCGACGAGCTGGAGCGACGGACCCTCGCTGCCGGTCGGTCCGTGGCAGGCCGAGCATCCGCGGCGGCCGAAGACCATCTCTCCCTGGGCGGGCGTGCCGCTGCCCGGCGGCAGCTCCGCGCCGTCGGGGCCGACGATGCGGTCGCTCTGCTCGGCCGCGGTCGGGGCGCGCCCGAGCCCGGAGGGCGAGGGGGCCTGCTGCGCCTCGACCACAGCGCCCAGCAGCATGACGGCCGCGCACGCCGTCCCGGCGCGCCGCGCGCCGGCGCTACCCATGAACGTCCACCACCACGTCGGTCGGTGCGAGTCCATTGGTCACCTTTCCGTCGGCGCTGACCTTCCACGGCTGAATCCAGTTGCAGTAGCCGAGCTGGCTCTGGATCGTGCCGTACAGTTGCCCGCGCGTGAGGCCCCAGTAGTCCGCGTACTCGGCTTCGGTCGGCTGCAACTGGCCCCGGTCGTCGAGGCAGCGCGACTGCAGCACAGCCTCCCCGCCGTCCCAGCGCCACGGCAGGTGGAAGCGGGTGTGGGCCTTCGGCAGCACCGGACCGGCCAGTTCCGCCTCGTGGTACGTGTGGCCGCCGTCGGCCGAGACCTCGACGCGGCTCACCTTGCCCGCGCCGGACCACGCCAGCCCGCTGATGACGTGCTGACCGTGACCGCGCAACTCGTGCGAGCCGGACGGCTGGGTGATGACCGAGTTCGGCCCGAAGTCGTAGGCGTCGCGCTGCGTCTTCGGGTTCGGGGTCAGGAAACGCGAATGCTCCTGGAACGAGAGGTACGGCTGATCCACGACCTTGATGCGCTTCAGCCACTTCACGTTGTAGATGCCCTCGAATCCGGGCACCAGCAGCCGCAGCGGATAGCCGTGGTCCGGCCGCACGGCCTCGCCGTTCTGCCCGTAGGCGACCAGCACGTCGTCGAGCGCCTTGGCCAGCGGCAGGCTCTTGGTGTGCCGCCCGCGGTCGGCCGCCTCGGCGATGATCCAGGACGCGCCGTTCTTCAGGCCGACCTCGTCGAGCAGCACCGACAGCGGAACCCCGGTCCATTCGCTGCACGCCATGCGGCCGTGCGTCCCGGTGACGGTGGCGGCGCGCGGGTTCGGCCGGTTCCCGACGCATTCGAGGAAGTGCACCCGCGAGACGAACGGCAGCCGCTGCAACTCGGACATCGTCAGCACGAGCGGCCGCTCCACCAGGCCCTCGATCATCAGCGTGTGCTCGTCCGGGTGGATGTCGGGAATCCCGTAGTGGTGCTGCGTGGTGAAGTGGAGCGACGTCGGGGTGATCGTTCCGACCAGCTCGCCCAGAGGCGTGCGCGCGCTCGGACGGTGCGGCTCGGGCCGGATCTGCGGGCGGTCGCTGTGGCTGCGGCCCTCGACCTCGCGCGTCGTGGTGACGAAGCGCGAGCGGCGGCCGTAGAGCACGCTCTCCAGCGAGTTGTTGTCGAGCACCGAACGCGTCGGTTCGGCCGCGCCGGCCGGCGCGGCGGCCAGCGCCAGGCTCGGCGGTGCGGCGACCAGGCCCGCCGCCGCGGCGCTCTTCTTCAGGAACCGCCGCCGGCTCGTCTGCGTCTTGCCCATCGGTCCTCCTCGGCTCCGGTCGGGAGCGCTACCCTCCACGGTCGACGACATGTCACCACAACATACCAATCCGCGCCGCGGCCGACAACGGAAACCTGTTCCGCCAAGGGCGGTTTCCTCGCGGATGCGTTCCGCACGTTCCGCCGCGGCGTGCTGGTGTTAGGCTGGTATTGGGTCAATCTGATCTCAATCTCCGAGGTCACGGATCGGACGAAAGCCGGAACCGTCGTCGTGCTCAGCCGACTCGCGGATCTCGTCGCGGGTCGGTGGGGCTCCCGGCTCCCGCTTCCACCTGTTGACCATTTCCGGCGTCGGTTCGACGAACCGCAGGCGCGCGAGCTTCTGCCCATCCGTGACCATCGGGCCGTATCGCTTCCCCGACGCTTCGCCGATTCTGGTACCGCTCGATCCGCTGTCCCGGATCTCCTCATCGAACAGCACGCCAAAGAGGAGCACCGTCGCCGTCACGTCGTCGCCGTGCGTCGCGGTCGCCAGCATGCTCCGCAGTTTCTCGACTAGATCGTTGTGAGTCATCGCCGCACCTTGAAGCCGTCGAGTCGCCCGCGCGCGTGAAGCTCGCGCATCAGCGCGCCGAGTTTACCGGCCCGGATTCCAGTAGCTTGCAGCCGTGCGATCATGGTCCCGGCGGGGCCAAGCGCACGCAGACGCCAGCGGTCGATCTCAGGGTTTTCGGCGAGGAGCCTTCGAATCGTACCGCGTAGGGTGCACGACATCATTGTGAGATGAGCGTCAGGCGGCATTTGCGGCACGTCGCTCCCAGAAGTCCTCGAAGCGTCCGCTGAGGATGCAGCAGCGCAGCGCGATGATGGCGTTGGCCCCGGCGACGGTCCAGCGCATGCCGGCGCGCTTGAGCCGGTCGCCGATCTGTTTGCATCCGGCCTCGACGACGCCCGACGAGACGCACAGGCCCCTGGCGCGGAACTGCGGATAGCGCATCCGGTGGCGGTTCCCGAACAGGTAGTGAATGCACCGTCGCGCCTCGGGCGTGGTCTCGACATGGATGCGCAGCGCGGCGACGACGGCGCACAGCCGGCCGGCGTCCAGTTCGGCACGCCGGTCCCTGGCCCACCGGTCGGCCAGGTCGGTTCCGGGGCCGTAGATGGCCTTGGCGACGTCGCACAGGTGCTGCTTGGCGTGGTAGATATCAACGATCTCGATGGCGCCGGGAAAGTGCTCGGCGGCCAGGTTCCAGATCCACGCGGCGCCGTCGCCGATGACGACGCGCTGGGCCGCAGAGTCGAAACCGCGCCGTATTGCCTCGCGATAGGCCCGTTGTGCGAAGGCGGCCGGCTGCGGGTCGGTGTCGCGGCTGGCCGCGCTTTCGACCGCGGCGTTGTAGCTGACCGACCCGCGGTCCCGCACGGGGCGGCCTTGTGTGTCGCGCCCTTCGGCCGTCCACACGGTGGCCAGCTTGACCTCGCGGGTCTTGGCCGAACCGTCGGGCTGCTTGCCGCGGCGGCCTTCGACCTCGGTTGGGCGCACCGGCACGCCGGTGCCGTCCAGCCCCAGGTACATCGTCGGCGCGGTCGCCGCGGCGGTCTGCTCGGTGACCGAGCGCTCGTCGTCGGCGATGTCGCGTCCGAGCGCCTCGGCACAGCGCTCGACCTGCCGGGTCTCGACATCCACCCCGGCCAGGGCGGTCAACCACTCGCTCGCCTTGGCGAAGCTGCCCTCGGCCGCGAGCTGTGCATGGCACCGCGCGGCTTGCATCCGAGGCCAGCCGCACCGGTGATGGCCGGTGACAGCGAGCTACCTTGCAGACCCAGGGCCTGGTCGCGCGGACACACCCCGCTGCGGCAGGCGTCGCAGTGGTAGTAGGCGCGTTGCAGGGTAACCGGCCCCAACAGCGTGGTGAACGTCTTCGGGCGACGGCCGGCGTAGCGCGCCCGCCGGCCGCAGGCGCATGCTGTGGTCGAACCCGAATGGTCGGAATCGTCTGCGTTGAAGCGCTGCGCCATCCACTGCGCGGCGATGTCGAGGGCTTGGTGACGGACCGCCTGTTCGAGGGCCTCGAAGTCCGCCACCTCGGCGCACCCGGGACCGACGAGCGCATCGACTTCGGCCCCGATAGCGGCTACGAGCGCTGCGCCCCAGCCGCTTCTACGACCCGGGTCGCCGTGGCGAGCGCGCGGCGGCGAACCGTCTGCAGGAGCGTCTCGAAGTCCTGCGCATTCACGCTCCCCCGCCTGAGGAACGCGTCGACATCGGCCTCGACCGCCGACTTGGCGAGCGCGCGGCGGCGAACCGTCTGCAGGAGCGTCTCGAAGTCCTGCGCATTCACGCTCCCCCGCCAAGCCTCGACCGCCGACTTCAAGGCACATCTCCTCCTTGAAGCCCCCTTTTTCGGCCGCGCCAGCGAGCGGTTCCGTCAACTGCGCCTCGGGCATGGTCGGAGTCCTCCTACCCGAGGAATCGGACGATCAGCGCTCGCTCGATACCCCCCCTACGAAAAAACCCTCACTTTCTTGTCGTGCACCCTACCGCGTAGATCGGCTTGACCGGTCAGGGTGTAGGAGGTAGTCTCAAGCATACATTTCCTCTCGCGGCCGATCCGGGCTCTTGGCGGAAACAGGATCGGACGCCGAACCGAGTTCACGATGATGGCGCTGCCCTGCGGCGCTTTCGTCTGTACGGACGATTCTACTCGCAATGGAACTGCGCGCCCGCGAGTCCCTGCTCGGCGCTCGCCAGCGTGCGGCCGGTCGACGACTTGATCGTGACGCCGGCTCCGGTCGGCGGAACGTCG
This sequence comes from Vicinamibacterales bacterium, assembly GCA_965222905.1. Classification (GTDB taxonomy): domain Bacteria; phylum Acidobacteriota; class Vicinamibacteria; order Vicinamibacterales; family UBA8438; genus WTFV01. Next base: position 2,282,517 of record OZ244976.1, read on the forward strand.
CCCAGTTCCCGCCACTCAGCCCACAGGGCCGCGGCGAAGTCGCGTCGACGTTCTGGAGCGTCGACCGGCTGATCCCGTGAAGGACTGGACGCGGCACTCGGGCATGCCGATAATGCCGGCATGACGAACGAAGAACTCGCCGGGATGCTCGCCCACCGCCGCAAGATGTTGGGGGTCGGTTTTTAGCGGGCAGACGCGCCATTGACAGCGATTTCCCTGGAGGGTACGCTGTCTACAGCGGCCCCGACGGGTCGTTGACTCCCGCCATTACGGGCCGCGATACTTGAATGACGATGTGGCCTGAAACTCAAGCGATTGTTGGTTTCGGTGCGCTCGTTGCCGCACTGATCGGTATGGGTACGATCCTCTGGCGAGCAGCGTCCTGGAAGGGCGGCGTAGACGAGCATCGCAAGGGCATGGATGAGCACCGCAAGACGGTTTCAGATTTCATGGCTGAAATCCGGGCCGATATCAAGCGGATCTTCGACCGGCTTCCTCCGGTACCGGCAGGCGTGCGAACAGGAAGCCCGCTCACGTTGACCGACTTCGGTCAGGAAATGTCGAAGAACATGGGCGCGGTGAATTGGGCTGTTGAAGTCGCACCGACTCTCCAAGCGGATCTCGTCGGAAAGCAGGCCTTCGAGGTCGATGCGTTCAGCCGAAAGTACGTGTACGAACGGATGCGGGAGGATCCCCGCGTGGCGAAGTGCATGTACGAAATGGGTGTGGAGAGAGACAACGCCCTGAGCGTGCTTCGCGTCGTCCTGCGCGACCGGTTGATCGCGGTTCTCGGGATCTCGCCGACCGACTAGACGGCGGTGGCCTTCCCGTCGCCGTGGTCGATCCGGGCGTCTAGCCTTTTAAGCAAGGCGCGTGCCACAAATCTGGCCCGTGGCGGTCGCGGGCCAGATTGACCCACTACCTGTTAGGCCCGCCGCTACGGCCAGAGCCAGCCGAACGTCCCGGCGGTCAGCAGCGCGTACACCAGGCCGTCGAACATCGTCAGAAACGTGTACCGCCAGCTTCGATGCCACCAGATGCTGCTCTGCAGGATCGCCAGGGAGTAGCCGGCGAACGCCACCGTGCCGACGACCCGGAACACGAGGCCGTAGTCGGCGTCCGGTCCGATGGTCAAGCTGGCGGCGTAGCCGGCGACGGCGCCGACGAGCAGACTGTAGCCGAACCAGCGGGCGAGGCTCGTGCCGATGGCCGTCGGCCCGTTGGGGAGCACCGTCATGAACGCCACCGGCCCTGCCTTCGTCTTCTCGATGAACGCCGGCTCGCCCATCTCCTTCATGCTGGCCGGGCGCGGCATGGCGTAGTCGCCGGGCGGGATCTCGAACGGCCGCAGCGCGTCCATCACCTTCGCCTCGTCGGGGACGGGCTGGGAATCCCCCGCGTGGTACGACAGCACCATGTGGATGATCGAGCTGACGACGAAGACCAACACACCCGAGAGCAGGATGGGCAGCCAGAGAGACGGGACGGTAACCATGACGACCTCCTCGCGAACGTGAAGCTACTTGATCCGTCGATGTCCGTGCCGGCTTCGTCTACTGGCCGTCCTCGCGTAGCGCGTTGTACTCCCGGGCCCGGTTGGCGGTCGCCTCGTTGCCGATCAGCTCCAGCCGCCGGCTGCCCGGGAGCGACAGCGATGCCGTGTCGCCGAGCTGCCCGTCACGCACGAGCTCGCCCATCGCGCGGTCGATGGCGCCTGCCGCGATGGCTCCCATTGCCCCTATGAACAGGATCCCGACCCCGGCGTCGCGCGCCGCGGCGAGTGAGGGCGCGCCGGTCAGGATCGGCTTCCCGGCCATCTCGACAGCGCGCCGGCACTGGTCGAGCGGGATGCCGGGCACGAAGATCACGTCGCCGCCCGCCTCGGCGTAGCTCGCCACGCGCTCGAGCGCGTCCTCGAGCGGGCCGCCGTCGGCGACCACGTCGCTCCGCACCAGCAGCGCCAGATCGTCGTCGCGCCGGGCGTCGGCCGCCGCCCGCACCTTGTCGACCATCGCCTCGCGCGCCAGGATCTTGCCCTCGTCGTACCCGGCGATGTGCTTGGCGCTGTACAGGTCCTCGATCATGACGCATGCCGCGCCGGCCTTCTCCATCCGCTGCACGGTGCGGTAGACGTTCAGCGGGTTCCCGCCGCCGTCGTCGGCGTCGGCGATGATCGGCGTGTCGATGCGGTCCGCGGTACGGCCGCAGAACTCGACCAGGTCGTCCATCGTGATCATCCCGAAGTCGCCGATGCCGTACTTGCTGAGCGACAGGGCGCTGCCGCCGGTCATGACGATTTCGAAGCCGTTCATCTCGGCCAGCCGGGCGGTGGCGACGTCGCCGCAGTTGATGCAGCGGGGTGGGCTGTCCCCGCCGAGGAGCCGGCGGAATCGCGCGCCAGGGCTGTCGCTCTCGCTCTGCTGGGCCGCGGACGCGCCCCCGGGCATGGCTGCGGTTGCGAACGCCGCGCCGGTGACGGCGCCGGCGCTCTCGATGAAGCGCCTGCGCGACGGCTGCGGTGTCGGGGCGTGTGGTGTCTGGCTTCGCATCGGTGACCTCCTCGCGTGCGGATCGTTCCGTCAGGCTGTCCGGTGTCGGCTCACTGTACTATCACCGCCCTCCCGCCGGTCCGGCATGCCGTCGGGGGCGCCGGCAGGCTTGGCCAACGCGGTCGGCGCCGCCTCAGTCCCGCGGCCGGTGTGGCTGCGGTCGCAGAAGATCCGGGTTCTCCCGTTCGATACGGGCGCGGTCCATTCGCAGCAGCATACGTTCCTGCTCCGGATCGCGCGGCCTTCTGCCCGGCGGGCGGCCCGGTGGCTCGGCGGCGAGGATTCTGGCCCAGCGCTCGCGCTTGAGCCGCTGCACCTCCGCCTGGAACTCGTCGTAGTCGATCATGGCCGGCGCACCTCTCGTTCCACCTGCTGCAGCGCTTCGGCTTCTTCGGGCGTGGCGCTCGTCCGTTCCTGCAGATAGCGCCAGTCCAGGCGCTGCGCGTACAGATGCGCGAGCCGCCGCGCCCAGCGCCCGTCCTCCTCGCTCTTCCGATGCACCCAGGCGCGCAGCCGGTCGATGAGCAGGTCTTCGACGCCGAGGATCACGACGCGCAGACCGTCGAGCTCGACTTCGGTTCTCGGCGCGTCCTCCCCGGGCAGACCGGCCGGCGCCGGCGCCTCGACTCGAAGAGCAGGTCGAGGTCGGCGTGGTACCAGAAGCGCCCCTCCTTCCGGAATCCCATCTCGGCGAACGCGGCGTCCACGTCCGGCCCGTGCGGCAGCGCGAGATCCATATCATGCGTCGCGTAACCGCCGGCGGTGTAGAACTCCAGTGCGCCGCCGCCCACCAGAATCGGCTCGATGCCGCTGGGCGCGAGCCGGGCGGTCAGCAGCCCGAGCGCGAGCAGGCGCCGCCGCCGCGGATCCGCTTCGTCGCGCAGACGATCGAGCCGGTTCCTGCCGGACAATGTCACTGCCGTGGCCTCTGCTCCCGTTCGTTCCGGTTACGTTCGGTGCGCGGCGGCCGGAAGCTCCGCATGCGGTCGACCCGCGCCCGGTACCCTCCAGTGCCCTTCGCGATCAGGTCTTCGTCGAGCAGCCAATTGATGTCGCGCGTCAGGGTCTTGTCGGTCTTGCCGGCGTAGAGCTCGGCCACGGTGGGATCGAGGCGCCGAAGTTCGGTGCGTGCGGCCGGCTGCTCCCGGTCCGTCAGGGCGAGCGCGATTTCGCGGCGCCGGTTGAGCGCCGGTGAACGTCTCGCCTGCCGAAATCTGTCGAACACGAAGTGCTTCCACGCGATGGACAACTGAATCGCGTCGATCTCATCACACTGTTTCGCCAGCCCGTCGACGAGTCCCTGTAGCGCGTAGAGGATGAACCCGATTGGATCTCCACGACCGTCGTGCGCGTGGCTTGCGCGGTCGAGCTGGCGGTAGTACTCGGCTCGCGTCAGGTTGTAGTGATTGCTGAGGAGTTGGGCTGACGTCAGCGGCACCCCGGCGCGGGCGAGGAGCATGAACTCGACGAGGCGTGCAGTGCGGCCGTTGCCGTCGCCGAAGGGGTGAATCCAGGCGATGTACAGGTGGGCGAGAATCGAGTGGAGTATCGCCGTGGCGATCCGATCGTTGTCCGGCTGCTCGAACATCGCCAGCCCGCGCTCCGCTTCGAGCCAGTCGCAGAGGCGGTGGAGCAGAAAGGCGCAGTCTGCCCGAGGAGCGCCGCGGTAGCGCCCGACTCCTACGGCGTGGGCCGGAATCTCCCCGGGAACGACCCCTTCCTCCAGGTGGTCCTCGAGGCCGTCGAGCACCTGGCGGTTGCAGGCCGCGATCCAGTCCGGACCGAGTCGGAGTTGGATCCCGTCGAGAATGCTCGCCTCGATTCTGTCGCAGGCCCGCAGGACGTTGTCCACCTCGCGGCCCAGATACTCCTGCGACGGCGGCAGGGGGAGTCGCCCCTGGATCCTGTCCCGGATCTGTTCGGTACTCAGCGTGTTGCCCTCGATCGCCGTCGTCGCTTGCACTCCCTTGATCAGATAGAGCGTCCACATCTCCTCGGCAGCGCCAGGCGGGAGTGCCGAGCCGGAGATCTGCCCGCAGCGCGCCACCGCTTGACCCAGCAGTGTCCAGAGGCGAGGCGGGGCCGCGTGGAAGTCGACCTGGAAGCTGATCCACGGATGGCTGCGCCTGCAGGGGCGGTCGTCGGTCAACGCTGCCCTCCCGCTACTGCGGGGATTCGGAGCATGGGAAATTTTATCTAAAAAAATGTCCAGAATAATGTCCCTTCTTATGTCCCTGTGTGCAGGTATGCTCCCAACCGGTCTGAGACGCGCTAACTGGAGCGCCGGATCGAGGACGGTCACCAAGCGACGCGGCCGAGGCTGGCCGAATCAACTGGGATGGGAACGCGGGGGTTGCCGCAGTGTGCGGACTTCGGCGCGCCGCGGATAGCGGCAGGACGGATCGGACGGGCGTCGATCCGTTTCGCGGACCGACGCCTGCCCTGATCGAGCGCGTGGAGTGTTCGGCGCAGCCCGGGCTACGCGCGCGGTTGCACGATTTCGATCCGGACCCCGTCGGGTCCCACGACGAACGAGATTAGCATGTCCTCGCCGAGCGGGTTGGTGAACGGACGCGGTTCCATCGTGAAGTCGACGCCCTTGCCCTTGATCTCCTCGGCGGCGGCGCGCAGGTCGGGAAACTGCCAGCCCAGGTGATCGAAGGCGCGGCCCTCGGTCGGGGCCAGCTCTCCCTCGTCGCGCGAGATGAGCAGCCACACCGTGCCGTAGCGCAGGCCCGCGATGCGGCCCTTCAGGCTGTCCCGCTCGCCCGCGAAGATGTTCTCGTACCAGTCGAGCGCTGCGGCCGGGTCCGCGGAGCGGAGGTGCAGGTGGTGGAAGCCGAGCCACTCGGTGTCCTCGACCACCTCGATCTTCGTGCCCCACGGGTCCTCGATGAACGCGAGCTTGAAGAGGCCGTCGATCTCGCGGATCGGGTTGAGGATCTTGATGCCCGCGGCCTCGAACGAGGCCATCTTGGCGGCCAGGTCCGGGAACGAGAACCCGATGTGGTCGACTCCGCTGCCGACGCTCGGGCCGGTCGGCTCGCGCTCGAAGAAGATGATCAGGGTGTCGCCGACGGCGCAGGCGTTGTGCCGGCCGTAGTCGGTACAGCCCATGTGGGTCATGTACCACTCCTTGGCCTCCGCTGCCGAATCGGCGACCAGGTGGATGTGGTGGTAGTCGGCGGCGGCGGCGACCGCGGGGGCCCCGGCGAGCCAGACGGTCAGCGCGACGAACGGGAGCAGTCTGCGAATCATGGCTTGTATCCTCCAGGTGAGCGGCGGGTTGGCGACCGATTATAGCGATATGAACACGATCCCCCAGGCGGCGATGCCGACCGTCAGGCCGAGCAGCGTGTCGAGCGCGTAATGGTAGCGGGCGAGCACGGTCGCGGCGACGATGCTGGCCGCCACGAACAGAAACCCGGCGCCGGTCGCGGGGGCGCCGGCCGTGACGATGGTCAGGGCAACCGCCATCGACGTCGCGGCGTGACCGCTCGGGCACGTGTTCACCTGCACGCTCATCCTTTGCAGGACCGTCGTGTTGAGGCGGCGCAGTCGCAGGTGGGGCGTCCAGAGCGGTCGGTCCGCCGCGAGCGCGCGCGGCGGGCGCGTCTGGATCCATGGCAGCATGCCGTAGCAGGTGAATCCCGCGATGAGCGCCACCGTCCAGAACGCGTCCGCCCGGCCGCGGTGTCCGAGCGCCAGGAATACGCCGAAGCCGACGGGGACGAAGGGGTACGCCAGCAGGTACGTGGCCTCGAACCACGAGGCGACGAGACGCGGTGCGCGGGCGGCGGCGCGGCGCAGTCCGGTGTGTTGAAACAGCCAGGTGTCGAATGCCAGGAGGCGGCGTTCGATCCGCAGCGAGGGCCGCTGGAAGAACAGCCCGCACAGCCAGTAGCCCTGCAGCAGGTAGACCGCGGGCACCCAGTCGCGGACGATGCGCAGGCTGGGTGACGGCCGGAGCTGGGACAGCATGACGGCCAGCGTGATGCATACGAAACCGACCAGCAGCACACGGCGGCGACGTGCGGGTGCGAGCGGGCGGAGGCGCGAGAGGACGATCAGGTAGAAGAAGAAGCCGCAGACGATCCACTCCGTGACCCAGAGTGGGCGCAGATCGAAGGCCATTTTCTGTCAGGCTACCCGATCGCTTCGGTGGATGCAGTGTCCGATTCGTCCTGTGCAGATGTTTCGGTCGCGGGACCGGTGCGCAATACCCGGACGCAGGGCGCAACCAGCCAGGACACCCCGACCACTCGTCCCGCCAGGATCGCAATCGATGCCGCGACGGCGCCGTCGAAGATCCGGCGATAGGCGAGCGGCAGGCTCTTCACGCCACGCGAGGCGTGACGTGGTTCCGTGGCCGTCACGTTCTCCCGGCGGAGCCGAAGAAACGGCGCCAGCTCATCGCGAGACCGGTCCAGACCATGACGGCGACGCCCAGGGACACGGCGCCGGCGATCGACTGCCCGATCGCGCCATATACCTCTCCGGTGTGCGCGAACCGCAACCAGCGGCGGATCTTGAAGCCGCGGCTGAAAGTCGGATAGCCGCCACGCCCGACCAGCTCGCCTGTTGCCCGGTCGAACAGAAGGTCCTCGCTCTTCGACGGCTGGCGGCCCGTCCCGCGGTCGACCGCGACCACGACGGGATCGTGCATCGACTCGGGAAGGCCGATCGTGATCGTTCGCCATCCGGGCGTCTCGGTGACGGCCTTCGTGGCCAGCGCCTGCAGCTCGACGAACGGGGTCGCCGGGTCCGGCGTGACCGACGGATCGCCCCCCGGGATCATCCCCAACGGTTGCGGCGAGGTCAGAGGCGGTGGCGCCTCGCCCACCAGCCGATGGACGAGGTCGGCGGCCCACTGATAAGAGATCGTGGCGCCGCCGGCGACGATGATGGCGAGCGGAACGGCCGACCAGAAGCCGAGCACGCTGTGCCAGTTGAAATCGCGCGCCCGCCCCGTGAGGCCGCGGCGAAACCACAGCGCGTGTCTCCAGGCGGCGCCGCTTCCGGTTGGCGGCCACCAGAGGTAGACCCCGCTGACGAGCAGAAACAGGAACCCGAGGTTGGCGGTTGCCGTGAACGTCCGACCGACGATCCGATACTCCCCCTCGAGGGCGAACCACCGGTGCCAGTACATGACGCTCCGGAGGAAGCGTCGCGTTCGTGTGTCGCCATCGCCCAGCCGCTCGCCGGTGAAGCGGTCGACATGGAAGGTGGCTCCGTCGTCGAGCCGGACGACCGCCGGCTCTCGCGGATCCTTGTGCAGGGCCACGGAGGTGACGAGACCGGCGGGCTGCTCGCCGGTGACGCGCGCGATCAGCTCGTCGAGCCCGAGCGGTGCGACGTCCGGGGCCGGCGGATCGGCGCGATACTCGCGAAGCGCCCACTGGTTGAGCTGCGCCTCGTAGGTGAGGATCGCGCCGGTCACCGCCATCATGAAGATCACGACAGCGGCGGTGACGCCGACCGCCAGATGGATCCAGAAGATCGCCCTGCGCAGAGACATGTCCGGTCCGGTCTCGGGAGGGAAGCGCGCCCGGCTCAGGCCGGGGATCGCAGGCGGGCGTCGCGAGCGCTCCTACCGGGAGCTGTCGGAGTCGGTAGCCTCGGTCGCCTGATCGGAGTCGGTCGCCTGATCGGAGTCGGTCGCCTGATCGGAGTCGGTCGCCTGGGGGGCGCCGGCGTCGCCACCCCCGTCGGAGTCGGTTCCGCCGGGGCAGGCCGCGGTCAGAGCGGCAGCCGCCACGATCGAGCCGGCCGCGACCGCGCGCGAGAAAAACGAGCGGCGATCGACCCGGTCGGTCGTGATGTCCTCGTCTGTCAGGGACATCGGCAATCCCGGACGGTTCGCGCGGGGCTTCCTGTTGTCCGGTCTGCTCATGACATGCTCCTGATTCGATAAAATGAGACTGAGTCCCAGTAGCGTAGTGGCGCGCGCCGGGGTTGTCAAGCCGACGCGGTCCCCGGGACCATGGCGTGAGAACGAGTGCGATCGGTCGCATTGCATGGAGCACCGACATGACGACGGACCACACCAGGCCAGGACCGGCGATCCGCCGCGACTGGTACGCCTGGCTCATCGATCCGCTGCCGACCGCGGAGTTCGAACGCGACTACTACGAGCAACGGCTCCTTCACGTCCGGCGCGGGGCGTCGCCGTACTACGCCGAGCTCCTCTCGACGACCGACCTCGACGTCGTGCTGGGCACCCACGCGGCCAGTCACCGCGACATCAAGCTGGTCCGGGGCGACGGCGACGTCGCGCCCCGCGAGTACGCGAACGACGCCGGCAGGGTCCAGCCGCTCGAGGTCGCAAGGCACTTCGACGACGGCGCGACCGTCATCTTCAACCAACTCCATACGCGTGTGCCGGCGCTGGCGCGGCTGTGCGTCGCGCTCGGGCGGCGCTTCTCGTCGCGGATCCAGACCAACGTGTATCTCACGCCGCCCGACGCGCAGGGATTCGCCCCGCATTGGGACACCCACGACGTCTTCGTATTGCAGATCAGCGGTACGAAACGCTGGTCGATCTACGACACCCAGGTGAGACTGCCACTCCGGGGCCAGCGTTACGAACCCGGCACGCCTCCCGGCGACGTCAGCGACGAGTTCGAGCTCGGTCCGGGCAGTGCCGTCTACCTTCCGCGCGGTCTGATGCACTCGGCCCGTTCGACGGATCGGCCGTCGCTGCACGTCACGCTCGGGCTCACCGCGTTCACCTGGGCCGAGTTCCTCGTCGAGAGCGTCACCGCGGCGGCACTCGGGGAAGAATCGCTGCGCCGGAATCTCCCCCGCGAGTTCGCTCGTGAGGGATTTTCCGTCGCGGAGCGAGAGCGCCTGTTCGGCGAGAAGCTGGCGCTCGTGCAGTCGCGGTTCGACCCGGAGGTCGTGTGGCGCCGCTTCACGGACGAGGTCCTGGCCACCGACGTACCGCTGTTCACCGACCTGTTCAGCCAGCGGCTCCGCGGAGACCGGCTGACGCCCCGCTCGCGGGTGGGACGCCGTGCCGGGCTGCTCACTGAAGCCGTGACGGAGGGCGAGACGTGCCTCCTCCGGTACTGTGGCCGGGAGCTCAGGCTGCCGGTCGCTGTCTGGCCGGCGCTGCAGTTCGCCACGACGGCTGACGAGTTCGCCGTCCAGGATCTGCCCGACTGTCTGGATGCCGAGGGGAAGCTGACCCTGGTGGCGCGGCTGGTCAGAGAGGGGGTTCTCCAACGGATCTCGGCTTGACCTCCGGCCCCGTCAGCGTCGGAGCCGCCGGCCACCGACCTCTCCGGAGACCTCTAGTGAGACCAAATCTCAGTTTTTCTTGACCGACCGAATCGGTCGGATATATAGTCCCACTCGCCAACTGAGACCTGATCTCATTTCTGGCCTTTCTGCCGCGGGGACGCTTCCCCGGGCCGAGAAGGTGGCTCAGGGGCGTCGGAAAGGAAGAACGGCCCGCCGGGTGCGGCAACACCGGGCGGGCCTGCCGAACGTTCGCCCCGCGGTTCCCAGACCCTGGTTGCACGGCGTGCGGCACGTTCCAGCAGGTCCCATTCTAGGGGCGTGCCCCGCGCCACGCAACAGCATTGCGATGGAGGTGGCGCGATGGCAATCGGACGTTTTCCCTTCGGGGTGGCCGCTCTGGCGGCTGCATTCTGGATCGGATTGGGTGCGGCCCCCGCGGCCGGCGCCGGCCCGAGCGAGGCGGAAGAGCAGGACACCGAGGAGCAGGAGGTCGACGTCGCGGAGCTGGAGCGTCGCATCGACCTGCTCGCCGAGGAGCTCGAGCGGCTGCGGAGTGGAGAGCAGCAGGTCGCAGTGACGGTCGATCGGGCCCGCGCGCTCGGTCTGGCGCCGTCGGCGGCCGTGACGTACGGCATCGACTCGGGCGTGTCGATCGCCGGCTACGGCGAGATGCTGTATGAGAACTACGCCTCGGACAAGACGACGCAGTTCGACTTCCTGCGGGCGATCCTGTACGCCGGCTACCGGTTCAACGACAAGTTCCTGTTCAACTCCGAGATCGAGGTCGAGCACGCGAAGGAGATATTCGTCGAGTTCGCCTACGTCGACTACCTGGCGACCGACAACTTCGGCCTGCGGGCCGGGATGCTGCTGATCCCGATGGGGCTGGTCAACGAGTTCCACGAGCCGACCGTGTTCATCGGCGCCGAGCGGCCGGTCACGGAGAAGAGCATCATCCCGTCGACGTGGCGCGAGAACGGCGGCGGTGTCTACGGGTCGGCCGGCGACGTGGTCTCCTTTCGCGCCTACGTCGTCAACGGCTTCAACGGCTCGGCCTTCTCGTCGAGCGGCGTGCGGGGCGGGCGCCAGAAGGGCGGCAAGGCGAAGGCGAACGACATGGCGTTCACGGGCCGTCTCGACGTGACGCCGACGCCGGGCGTCTTCTTCGGCGCCAGCTTCTACACCGGCGGATCGGGCCAGGGCGACATAGAGGTGGACGGCGTCGACTACGGGGTCCGCACCGGCATCTTCGATCTGCACGGCCAGGCGCAGGTTCGCGGTTTCGATTTCCGCGCCCTGTTCGCGCGGGCGAGCCTGGACGACACGTCGATGTTGAACCAGGTGCTCGGGCTCGAGGGCAAGAGCGGCGTGGGCGAAAAGATGCAGGGCGGCTACGTGCAGCTCGGCTACGACCTGCTGTCCCAGGCGCCGGGCGCCGGCGGCGTGGGGCTCACGCCGTATCTGCGGTACGAGAAGGTGGATACCCACGCGGCGGTGGCGGCCGGGTTCACCCGCAACCCGTCGAAGAACAACACCTACACGACCTTCGGCATCGAGCTGAAGCCGATCCCGAACATCGTCGTCAAGGTCGATCACATGTGGGTCAACAACGCGGCCGACAGTGGGGTCAACCAGTTCAACTTCAACGTGGGCTACGCGTTCTGACGGTTTGCGGACCACCGTGTGACCGGGCGGGGATCATGAGAAGACAGAGGCCGAACGCGGGAGGGTGCGTGCCGTTGCGAGTCATCGGCGCGCTCACCGGCTGGTTGGTGCTCCTTGCCGCCGCCGCGCCGGCGCAGTCGGGGGTCGTCTCGCGCGAGGAGGCCCTCGAATCTGCGTTTACCGGCGCGGCGATCGCTGCCGGCCGCGTCTATCTCACCGCGGATCAGGCAGACCGGATCGCGGAGCTGTCGCGCGGCGCGGCGCCGTCGAGGATCTACGCGCGCTACGTCGCCACCCGCAACGGCGTCGTCGTCGGTCGGGCGTACGTCGACACGCACGTCGTCCGCACCAAGCGGGAGAGCCTGCTCGTCTCGCTCGAGGCGGACGGGCGGGTGCGCCGCATCGACGTGACGGCCTTTCTCGAGCCGCCCGAGTATCTGGCGTCGGAGGCGTGGAGGCGCCAGTACGAGAACCGGCCGCTCGGCGACGACGTGGCAATCCAGCGGGCGATTCGTCCGATCGCCGGCGCGACGCTGACGACCCGGGCCGTCAATGCGGCGGTGCGGCGGATCCTGGCCCTCGACCGGGTTCTCGAGACGGACGGGCAGGTGACGCCATGACCTGGTGGGAGCGGTGGGCGTTCAACGCGTTCCACGTCGTCGTCGCCGCGACCGGCGTCGCCTACTTCGCCATGAAGTACCTGCTGGCGACGGACGACCCGTTCGCCATCGTCAATCACCCGTGGCAGCCGGCCATGCTCTCGATCCACATCGTGGCGGCGCCCTTCTTCATCGCGATCTTCGGCATGCTGTTCCGGTCGCACTCGCTGCGGAAGATCCTCTCGCCGAACCCGGCGAACCGGCGTTCGGGCTGGACGTCGCTCCTCAGCTTCTCGGCGATGGCGCTCAGCGGGTATCTCATCCAGGTCGCTTCGTCGCCCGCCTTCATCACCTTCTTCATCTGGACGCACGTGGCCGCGAGCCTGCTGTTCGTGGTCGGCTACGGCATCCACCTCGTGATCGGCTCGCGGGTCGACGTTTTTCCGCGACGCAGGCCCGGCGTGACGCTCTCCGGACCCGTCCGTCTCGCGCCATGACGGCCCGCGCCGCGCGCGTGCTGGCTCCGTGGCTGCTGTGCCTCGGCGCCACGGCCTGTGACGGTCCGGCAGCCCCCGTGTCCTTCGCCCACCCCGTCCGCGTCGAGCGCACGGTGTTCCTGATGGGTACCGTCGCGACCTTCGTCACGGAGGCGGCCGATCGCGAGACCGGCCTCGCCCGGCTGGAACGCATGGTTCGCGTCATCGAAGAGACCGAGGCCGAGCTCAGCACGTGGCGTGACGGCAGCGTGCTGAGTGCACTGAACGCGCAGCCGGTCGGAGAGGCATTGGCGCTGCCGGCCGAAACCTGCGGCCTTCTCGCCCGCGTAGAGGAGTGGCGCGCAGCGACGGGTGGAGCGTTCGATCCCGCCGTGGGAAGCCTCATCGACGCCTGGGGGCTGCGCGGGGAGGGCCGGCAGCCGGACGAGGCGGCGCTGGAGGCGGCGCTGGCCAGCGCCGGCTTCGAGCACCTGGCACTCGATGCGGAGGCGTGCGCCGCCACGCGCCTGGCCGCCGTGACTCTCGACGCCGGCGGATTCGGCAAGGGCGAGGCGCTCGACCGCGTCCGCGACGCCGAGCGCGACCGGCCGGGCGCGTGGCTCATCGACTTCGGCGGGCAGGTTGCTGTGTCCGGTGAGCCGGTCGCCGGGGCGTGGTCGGTGGACGTTGCGCACCCGACACGTCGCGACACGCCCGTCCTGGAACTGCTTCTCGCGGCTGGCTCGCTCGCGACGAGCGGCGGATCCGAGCGGGACCTGGTGCTGGAGAGCGGCGCCCGTTTCGGCCATATCATCGACCCGCGCACCGGCCGGCCGGTCAGCCGGTCCGCGTCCGTCACCGTCTGGCACGAGGACGCCTTTGCGGCCGACGTGTTGTCGACCGCCCTCTACGTGATGGGACCGGAGGAGGGGCTGGCCTGGGCGGGGGATTACGACTTTGCGGCCTGCTTCATCGTTCCGGATCTCCCTTCGGGCGATGTCACGTTTCGCGCGACGCCCGCCTTTGCGGCGCGCTTCCCGCTGCCGGCGGCGCCGTGACGTTCGAGCCCGACGTGCGGCTCGCGCCGATTGCCTACAATCCGGATCTCGTGAGAGCCATTCGCCCGTCCACCCGGAAGAAACGAAGAGATGAGGACTCGAATCATGCATAGAGGAACAGCGATTGCGGTCGTTCTCGCGCTCACCGCGGTCTTTGCCTGCGCGCTCGCCGAGGAGCCGACCGCCGCACAGCCGGAGGCGCCCGCCGGCGAGGCGGGCACCGTCGAGCGACTCGACCCCCGTCTGGACGAGTTACTGGCCGCCGACGCGGCGGTCGAGCAGGTCGCCGACGGCTTTCAGTTCATCGAGGGTCCGGTGTGGGTCGGCGGAGCGACGGACGGCCACCTGCTCTTCAGCGACATCCCCGGCGACACCGTCTACCGCTGGTCCGAGGCGGACGGGACGAGCGTGTTTCTCAACCCGGTGTTCCTGCCGGAGCTCGAAACGAACGGGCAGGGCGGCTCGAACGGGCTGACCCTCGACCTCGAGGGCCGCGTCGTCCTGTGCGAGCACGGCAACCGGCGCCTCGCGCGGGTCGAGGAGGACGGCTCGCGGACCACGCTCGCGGATCGCTACGAGGGCAATCGTCTCAACAGCCCGAACGACGTCGTCTTCCACTCCAGCGGCGCGGCGTTCTTCACCGATCCGCCGTACGGCCTCGCCAGTCCCGAGGCCGCCGAGCTCGACTGGAACGGCGTCTACCGCCTCGATCCCGACGGGACCGTGCATCTTCTGGCCGACGGTCAGACCCGGCCCAACGGCATCGGGCTGTCACCGGACGAGCGGACCCTCTACGTCGCCAACTCGGACGGTGAGGCGCGGCAGTGGATGGGCTATCCGGTCGACGACGATCTGGGCCTCGGCGAGGGCACGGTGCTGCTCGACCTCACCGACAGCGAGGACGCGGGCGTGCCGGACGGCTTCGCGGTCGATTCGGCGGGGAACCTCTGGGCGAGCGGCCCCGGCGGCATCGTCGTCATCAGTCCCGAGGGGGATCATCTCGGCACGATCCGCCCCCCCGAGCAGCCGGCCAACGCCGCGTTCGGCAACGACGGCCGGACGCTCTACCTGACCGCGCAGACCGGCCTCTACCGGATCGACACGCTGGTCGCGGGCCTGATGCCTTGAGGGCGATGGAGTCGATGCGCCCGCCCTGGGCGACGGGGCCGCCGGCCGCGCCTCCGTCCGGACTCGTCATGGCCGCTCGCGTTCCCCGGCGCGTGCGCCGCGCAGGATGAGCGGCATGCTGTAGTTGCCTTCGTGGCAGGCGTTCTCGAAGACCGGCCCGGCCGCGCGCGTGATAGGGAACGTCACGGTCCACGGGCCGGCGAACGACTCCGGATCGTCGGCCGTGAACTCGTAGTGCAGCGTATCGGGTCCGGCGAGCCGGATGCGCTCGACGTAGCGCGCGTTCGGTCCGGTGCCCTGGATCGTCCAGGCGCCGTTGAAGCCGGCGGTCTCGATGACGAGCGTGTCGCCCTCCCATCGACCGCGCGAGCTTCCCTGCCACTGGCGGATCGTTCCGTCGAGCGGCGGCCGGCCGTCGAGCGGGATCGTGCGCAGGTCGGAGTTCTGCTCGTGCAGGATGGCCACGTAGTCCGGCGTCTGGAAGATCTGGGCGAGCCGGTTCGGCGAGACCGCGAGCAGCGGGACCGTCCGTCCCATGATGCAGCGCTCGTAGCGTTCGCGGTCCTCCGGGCCGTCGGCGGACCGCAACCGTATCGCGATGCCGAGCGTTTGCGCCCGCTGGCGCCCGGCCGGCGTGCGGCCCGGCAGTCTCCCGTCCGACGGGTCGACGATCAACGACGTCCGGCCGTCGGTCAGGCCGCCCGGCTGCCACCAGTCGGCGTTGAGTTGCAGGTCGCGCTCGCGCCCGATCGCCGCGTGGCGCTCGGTCAGGTAGGCCGCCTCTTCGGCCGGCGTCAGCACCGCCTTGCCGGCGAGCGCCGCCGGCCGTTCCAGCGGCGTCGTGCTGCGGTACTCCCAGTAGCCGCTCAGGTCCGGCGCTCCCCACGGCGTGCGCGGCGCATCCGGTTCCTGCGCCGGCGCCGGGATGGAGGTGACGAGCAGAAGGCCGACGAGCAACGTCCGACGCATGGCGCAATACCTCGCTTTCCGAGTTTGCCGATTGCCGATTCATGGGCACGCGCGGCGGTCGTTTTCGCAGCCGAAGTCGACCGTCGCGGGCGCGTCCCCCATAATCGGTCGAGATCGGTAGTGTATGCAATGGCCGGCAGCGGCCCGACAGGAGGACTCGGATGGCGCTCAATCCCGACCTGGTCGGCTTCGTGAAGGAGAGTCTCGAACGCGGCGTCCTGCGTTCGGACATCGAGCAGGCGCTGGTCGGCGCCGGGTGGCCGCCCGATCAGGTCAGGCAGGCATTGGCGCGTTTTGCGGATGCGGTCGGGTATCCGATCCCCGTGCCGTGTCCCGGCATCTCCGCCAAGCCGCGCGAGGCGTTCCTGTACGCGGTGATGTTCCTGGCGCTGTTCGTGAGCGCCTTCAATCTGGGAGCGCTGGTGTTCGGCTTCGTCGACCTGGTGTTTCCGCATCCGCAGGATCCGCCCGAGGAGTTCACGCGGGACGGCATCCGGTGGGCGGTGTCGGTGCTCGTGGTCGCGTGCCCGGTGTACCTGTACCTGGCCGCCATGATCCGCCGCGCCGTAGCCTCCGACCCGAGCGCCCGCGCGTCGAGGCTGCGGCAGCAGCTCACCTACGTGACGCTGTTCGTCGCGTCGTGTGTGCTGATCGGGAGCGTCTCGGCGGTGGTCTACAACTTCCTGGACGGGGCCGTGACCGTGCGTTTCGTCGTGAAGGTGCTCACGGTCGGCGCCATCGCAGGTTCCGCGTTCGCGCACTACCTGCGGGATCTGCGCGATGCGGAGACCGCTCCCGCGACCTGAGCGGCGGCTGGCGGTAGAATGGCGTGCTCGGGCTTGTGGCGAGAGGCAAACATGACCAGGCAACTCATCGCGACGGTTCTGCTCGCGTTGCTCGCTGGCGTGATCGCCCCCGGCGCCCAGGAGGGCGTCATCACCCGCGGCGAGGCGCTCGCGGCGGTCTACCCGGGCGCGACGGTGACGCGCGACCGGGTCATCCTGACCCGCGAGCAGATGGCGGCGGTCGCCGCGATCGCCCGCGTCGGGATGCAGGGCAGGATCTTCCCCCGCTACATCGCCCGAAACAGGGACGGCGCGGTCGTCGGGCGCGCCTACATAGACACGCACACGCCGAAAACCGAGCGCGAGAGCCTGCTCATCTCCCTCGACACCGAGGGGCGCATCAAGCGGGTCGACGTCACCGTCTTCTTCGAGCCGGCGCAGTACATGGCGCCCCAGGACTGGCTGCGGCAGTTCGACGGGCAGGTGCTGCACGACGAGCTGGCCATCCGGCGCGGCATCCGGCGGATCGCCGGTTCTTCCTTCACCGGGCGCGCGATCAGCAATGCCGTCCGCCGCGTCCTGGCCCTCCACCAGGTGTTGCAGGCCGAGGCGGCCCGGCAATAGCGCACGCCCGGTCGCGGGCGATGCGCCAAACCCCACGGTGGCGGCCGCCGGCCCGGCCACCGGTCCGACGACGAGCGGGATCGGAATCGCTCCCATCGAGGTGGTTGGGCCCCGAACATTCCGTCCTCTCACCGTTCGTTCCCTGCCAACACAGTTCCGTCGCATTGCCGTGTTGCCCGCATTCTTTCGCTGCTACCTTTAGCTGCCGTGTCAGATGTGCCACATAATCGGCGCGCGCATCGATTCCGGGGAGTCGACGGCGGCGTGCGATATGCCGGGCGCCTGGATGGCGACCGGTTTCAGGGGCCGGAGCCGGGTTCGGTCCCAGAGGCATTGAAGCACTTGCACGGACATCAGTGCCGCGCTCAAACTTCACGCCTGCAGCAGCCTTATTTCGCTGTTGTCTGAAAAAACGGAGAGTCGGTGCCGGCCTGACGCAACGGGACCTTGCCGCTCGGCTCAACCGGCCGCAGTCGTTCGTCGCCAAGTACGAAAGCGGCGAGCGGAGAATCGACGTGATCGAATTCCTCGAGATTGCCGAGGCGGTCGGGTTCGATCCGTCGGAGTTCCTAAGGGAATTGGTGTGAGGCTACAACATCTCCCACTATTGATCAGCGTAGCGAATGTTGAAGTTCATCACAACGTTGTCCGGGCCTTCGACGTCGCCAGTTCGGTAGCCATCGTCGAGCAGGACGGTACCTCGAATTTCGGCAGCCGCCGTCGGTCCAATGTCGATGTCATCCAGGTACAAGGCGCCGATGTTCTGTCCCGTGCGGTCCGGGTTGTCCCAGACGAGTATGCTTATGTCGTACAGCCTGATACTTGAGGGGCAATCATTTTTCCAGGTGTAGCTGACGCGAATCCGGTCTTCTTGTCGCTCGTGCGGTTGTACGGTCCTCTCCAGGCCGTGTGGCTGGTTTGTCGCTGGATCGATGATACATGTCACGGCGTTGCGAAGTTCGAATTCAACCGGGTGTGTTGCGCCGCGACGTTCGACTTCGGCCGGACTGTTTGCGCCGCAGGCCTGCACGGCAGCGGCCAATACGGCACATGCCATCCCCAGCGCTGCCGGGCTCCCGGCCGACGTGCGTGCGATTTTCGCGTACGCCCGAGACAGGGCAGAGTTCTTCATGGCATAGCTCCCTTTCTCGTTGATAGCAGAGGCCCTATCGTGACGGCGCACCCGGCGCCGCCGCGTCTGAGGCGTCAGCTCATTCCTGGCGCTCCTGGCGGGGTTGGTTCATCCTAAGGACACTGCGCGAAACTAGTTTGCCATCTGCTGGGTTGCTGGTCATACTGGAGGTATGAAGCGAGACATCGAGCTGGAAGCGACCCTGGTTGCGAAGTATGCCGTGGTCGCGCCCGTGTTGGACGAGCGCAGTCGCCGCCGGTGGGCGGCGGCCGAGTCGCTCGCCATCGGCTACGGCGGCGACGCGGTGGTTTCGTCGGCCACCGGTGTGGCTCGGGAGACGATTCGCAAGGGGCGCCGGGAGATTGCCCGCGACGAGGCGCCGACGGACCGCATTCGACGCCCTGGCGGCGGACGGCCCCGCATCCAGCAGGATCAACCCGGCATCCAGGCCGCGCTCCAAGCGCTGGTGGATCCGCTCACGCGCGGCGACCCGACCTCGCCGCTGCGCTGGACGTGCAAGAGTCGCGCGAAGCTGGCGGCGGCGCTGACCGAGCAGGGGTGGCGGGTGAGTTCGACCACTGTGGGCCGGCTGCTGCACCGCCTGGGCTACCGGCTGCAATCGCCGCGCAAACGGCAGGAAGGCGCCACGCATCCGGACCGCAACGCGCAGTTCGAGCACATCAACCAGACCGCGGACGAGCATCTGACCGCCGGCCAGCCGGTGATCTCGGTCGACACGAAGAAGAAGGAGCTGGTCGGGAACTTCAAGAACGGCGGGCGGGAATGGCAGCCGAAGGGCACGCCGCCGGCGGTGCTGGTGCATGATTTCCCGACCGACGCCGAGGGCAAGGCGATTCCGTACGGCGTCTACGACATGGCGCGCAACGAAGCCTGGGTGAGCGTGGGCTGGGACCACGACACACCGGCGTTCGCGGTGGCGTCGATTCGACACTGGTGGCATCAGATGGGTTGCGGCGCCTACCCCGAGGCCACGACCCTGTTCATCACGGCCGATGCGGGCGGGAGCAACGGGTATCGGTTGCGCGCCTGGAAGCATGAGCTTCAACAGTTGGCCGACGAGACCGGACTGACCATCGAGGTGAGTCATTTTCCACCCGGCACCAGCAAGTGGAACAAGATCGAGCACCGGCTCTTCTGTCACATCACGGCGAACTGGCGCGGCACCCCGCTGACGACGTACGAGACCATCGTCGACCGCATCGGGAACGTCCGGACAGCCACCGGGCTCCGGGTCCGGGCCGAACTCGACGCCGGGGAATATCCCACAGGCGTTACGGTGACCAAGGAACAGATGGACGCACTCGCGCTGGTCCCCGATGCGTTTCACGGGGAATGGAATTACAAACTGTTACCCCGATCAAGTTGAAGACTTTATATCGATCACTGTCCTAAGCGGAGCATCTTCATCGGGTCGACCCGCGTCGCCCGCCGGGCCGGAAGCCAGCAGGCGAAGAGCGCGACGGCGACCAGTACGAGGGGCGCCAGCAGGAACGTCAGCCGGTCGTCAGTGGCGAGACCGTAGAGAAGGCTGTCCAACATCCGGCTCAACACAACCGCAGCGCCAATCCCGATGACGGTGCCGGCCCCCACGATCGCCGCGCCCTGTCCAACCACCAGCGCGAGAATCTGCCGGCGCCCGGCGCCCAATGCCATGCGGATCGCTATCTCGCCCCGGCGTTGCGCCACCGTGTAGCTCAACAACCCGTAGACGCCGAACGCCGCGAGGACCAGGGTGAGCCCCGCGAGCGACCCGACGAAGACCGCGTAGAGGCGGGGCTCCGCGACTGCACTCGACATCAACTCCTCCATCGTCGTTACTGGATCCAACGTCGCTTGCGGGTTCGTCGCCGTCACGGCTTCCCGAAGGAACGGAATCAACGCCAGCGAGTCGCGGGTCGACCGGATTGTGATTCTCGCCGGTCCCAGGCCAAAGTCCATCTCTTCGTGGATCTGAGCGAGTGGGAAGAACGCTTCGGGTTGGGACTCCGCCGTGAGTTCGAGCCCGCCGTACACGATGTCTCCCACGACGCCGATTACCTCCCAGGGTTCACCACGAGCTACCACCCGCTGGCCGACCGCCGGCTCGTCCCCCAAGAGTTCGCGGGCCAGCGTTTCGTTGGCCACGAGAACGCGCGGGCCCTGGGGGCCGTCCAGGCGGGTAAAGGCACGACCGTCGTGGAGGCGGAGCCGCAGTGCCTCGAAGTAGCCGGGACTTGCGATCTGAAGCGCCGTGTCCACCGTCTCGTTCGGAGCGCTCGGAACAGTTGTACCGGCCACGCGCAACAACCCACGGCTCGCGAGTTTCCCGACGAAGGGCAGGCTCCACGACAACCCCACCGCTTCGACGTCCGAGAGTGGCTCCAGCCGTGCGGACATCTCATCGAGAAGCCGCAACTGGAATCGCTGCTCCGACGCCCTCCGTTCCAGGATTGCTTCCGGCGTCGTGGCGGACTGGCTCAATATTGGACTCAGGACCCTTGTGGCGAGCACGTTGGCGGGATCGAAGCCGCGGTCGAACGTGGTGAGCTGCAGGAAGCTGCGCAGCAGCAGCCCCGCCCCAATCAGCAGTACGAGCGCCAGCGCTACCTGCACCGTAGCCAGCGTCGCGCGCACGCGGCGCGTGCGCAGCGACCGGAAACCGCCCGCCGACCGCGCGTTGCCCTCGTTCAGCGTGCGCACCGGATGGGCAAGCGACCGCCGGAACGCCGGCCCCGCCCCGCACAGCAGGCCGACCAGGAGCGACAGCCCGACGGTGAAGGCGAACACCACCCGGTCGATTCTCACTTCGTCCAGGCGCGCGGCGTCGCCCGGAACCAGGGCGGGTACGGCGCGCAGAACGACGGCCGCGGCAGCCAGGCCGAGCACGCCGCCGCTCAGGCTCAGCACGGTGCTCTCGGCCAGGAGTTGACGTGCGATCCGGCTCCTGCTCGCGCCCAGCGCCGCGCTGACGGCGAGCATCCGCTCGCGCGTCACCCCGCGCGCCAGCAGCAGACCCGCCGCGTTCAGGCACGCGATCAGCAGCACTAGCACCGTCACCGCGGTCAGCATCGACAGCGCCGGCCGGTACTCGCCGACCATCTCTTCCAGCAGCGGTACCACCCGCACGTCGCGCTGTCCGCTCACGCCCGCCAGCGCCGGGAATCCGTCGCTGCTGCGTTGCAGGATGCCGCGGGCTTCCGTGGCGGCCTGCTCCGCGGAGACGCCCGGCCGCAGTCGCCCGAGCGCGCTGAACATGACTTCATTCCAGAAAACGGTACGTTGCCCGGGTGCTTCCTGCATGCTCGTCTGCGTGAACGGCGGAATGACGTACGGCGTCCAGAATTCGTTGTCCGGGGTCGGGAAGTGGAAGCCCTCGGCGAGCACGCCGACGACGAGGTGCGGGTCGCCGTCGAAGTCGATCGTGGTTCCGACGATGGCCGGATCCGATGCGAAGCGCCTCGTCCAGGCGCCGTGGCTCAGCAGCGCGACGCGCGCCGCGCCCGTTCGCGCTTCTTCTTCCAGGAACAGCCGGCCCAGAAGCGGCGCGGCTCGCAACAGCGGGAACAGTGACGGCGAGACCCTGGCGCCGCGCAGGGTGACACCGGCCGAACCGTCCCATTCGGCGGAGATTTCCTCGTAGGCGGCGAGCTGTTCGAACGACTCGGAAAGCTCCAGGAGCAAGGGCATCGAACGGTTCGACAGAAGCATGGCCGACACGCTTCTCGGGCCGAAGGAATCGCCGATGCGCACGATCGCGCCGGCGTCCGGATACGGCAGGGGGCGCAGCAGTACGCCGTGGACGATGCTGAACATGGCGGTGTTCGCGCCGATGCCCAAGGCGAGGATGAGCGCCACGGTGGCCGCGAAGCCGGGACTGCGCCTCAAGCCCCGGAGGGCGTGGCAGACGTCCCGCGCCAGATCGTCGAGCCAGCGCCAGCCCCATGCGTCGCGGGTACGTTCCTGAATCAGGAGTGGGTGGCCGAGCGCCCGCTGCGCCGCCCGCAGCGCATCGTCCTCCGGGAGGCCTCCGTCACGCTGTCGCTCGTGTTCGAGCGCGAGGTGCAGCCGCAGTTCTCGTTGCAGACCCTCTTCGGCCCGGCGACGCCCAAGGTACGGCACCCATCGATAAAGCCACGATGTCCACTTCATAGCCCCACCTTGCTCACCGCTCAGTCCGGCGATAACCGTGCCGCTCGCACTGCCCATCCGCTCCACATCTATCGCTCGCTCCCCAACTAGAGCGCACCGGACGCACGGGCGGCTCATCGCCCCAGCGTACAAAACAAGAACGGGCCAGCCGGAAGGCTGGCCCGCAAGGACGTTCTCGCACAATCGCCCCCCCCAAGGGCCGCCGCGCCGCAGACCGGCGAAACGGGCGGGCGGTCGTTGGCTGCAACCGCCCGCGGGTGAACACAAGCCATTGCTTCCTGTCGGCCCTCGGTCGCACCCGGATCAGCGACACGGTGCCGGTATACAGTACCTGATCTCCCAACCATCGCCCCTGACGACGCGGCAATCCTCGCACGCATCCGACCGGCCAACGCCGGCTGTCAGAGTGAGAACAACGGCTATGACAGACGCGAACAGAAAGCGCTTCATCATTGCCTCCCTGTGTACACCAGAGCACCGTTGCTGAGGTAAGCAGTGTGTCGCCCGTGCCCATCACGGGCGCGGCTCTTTTGTAAGTCGCTGCCTGTCAGAATCCCAAGTCGGGATAGCCGAGGCGAGTCCACGGCTCTTTCAGGGAGAGCCCAAACCGTAATCCCGATTTGGGATACCCGTGCACAATGATCTATCCTTGCCTACAGGCGGCCGTATGTAAGTACGGCTTCGAGCGGTGCCAACTAAGGAGTCAATGGGGCCAGGTTGCACCCGTGATGTGGATGATGCGGCGGCTACTGATCGTTCTGGGGGTTGCCGTCTCGCTGCTGGCCGGCGTGCCAGCCTGCGGCGATGAAGGCGCCGGCGGCCTGAAGGCGGCCCGTGTTCTCGCCGAACAGGGACACGCCGACGCGCAGGCTCTTCTCGCGGAAGCGTACTACTTCGGAGATGGCGTTGCGCAGAACTACGGCGAGGCGGTCCGCTGGTCTCATCTCGCCGCCGAACAGGGGCACGCCGTCGGGCAGGCTCTTCTCGGGGAGGCGCATTTCTTCGGGAATGGTGTTGCGCAGGACTACGGCGCGGCGGTCCGCTGGTCCCGTCTTGCCGCCGAGCAGGGATACGCCGTCGGGCAGACTCGCCTCGCGGCGGCGCACTACTACGGGCTCGGCGTGGTGCAGGACTACGGCGAGGCGGTGCGCTGGTCGCGTCTGGCCGCCGAACAGGGCTACGCCGCCGGCCAGGCTCTGCTCGGGCACGCGCACTACTACGGGCTTGGCGTTGGGCAGGACTACGGGGAGGCGGTCCGTTGGCTCCGACTCGCGGCCGAACAGGACGACGCCGCCGGACGGGCTCTGCTTGGACTCGCGTACTACCTGGGCCTCGGCGTTGGGCAGGACTACGGGGAGGCGGTCGGCTGGTATCGGCTCGCTGCCGAGCAGGGAAACTCGTTCGGGCAGGCTCTTCTCGGGGAGGCGTACTTCTACGGGAACGGCGTGACGCAGGACGCTGAGGAGGGGGTTCGCTGGTCCCGGGTCGCCGCCGTGCAGGGAGATGTCATCGGGCAGACCGTCCTCGGAGAGGCGTACCTCCTGGGGGCCGGGGTGGCGCAGGACCATCGGGAGGCGGTCCATTGGCTTCGCGCCGCCGCCGAGCAGGGAGGCGCCATCGGGCAGGCTCACCTCGGGCACGCGTACTACTTCGGACACGGGGTTGCGCAGGACTACGGCGCGGCGGTGCGCTGGTCCCGGTTGGCCGCCGAGCAGGGACATGCCGTCGGGCAGGCGCTTCTCGGGGCGGCGTACTACTTCGGGCGCGGGGTTGTGCAGGACTACGGCGCGGCGGTGCGCTGGTCCCGGTTGGCCGCCGAGCAGGGAGACGCCCGCGCGCAGGGCGTCCTGGGAGCGGTCCACCACTACGGGTTCGGTGTTGCGCAGGACTACTGGCGGGCGGTCCACTGGTCCCGTCTCGCCGCCGAGCAGGGAAACGCGTTCGGGCAGGGAGTCCTCGGAGAGGCGTACTACTTCGGGCGTGGGGTTGTGCAGGACTACGGTGAGGCGGTGCGCTGGTCCCGTCTGGCCGCCGAGCAGGGACACGCTGTCGGGCAGGCTCGTCTTGGGGAGGCGTACTACTTCGGGCGTGGGGTTGTGCAGGACTACGGTGAGGCGGTGCGCTGGTCCCGTCAGGCCGCCGAGCAGGGGAACGCCGTCGGACGGGGTCTCCTCGGCGCGGCGTACTACCTCGGGCGTGGCGTTGCGCAGGACTATGGGGAGGCGGTTCGCTGGTCCCGGTTGGCCGCCGAACAGGGAGACGCCCGCGCGCAGGGTGTTCTCGGGGCGGCGTACTTCTTCGGGCGCGGTGTCGAGCACGATACCGTTTCCGCCCACCTGTGGCTGAACCAGGCCGCCAAGGCCGGCGATGAGATGGCGCGCACGCTTCGCGACCGGGTCGCTGCGCGCATGACGCGCGAACAGATCGCAGAAGCGAACGCGCGGGCGCGCGGCCGGGGCCAGTGACGCCTGCCGATCCCTCGATCTCCCCGCGGTCGAGCCGGCGCAGTACATGGGTGCCCCAGGGCTGGCTGCGGCAGTTCGACGGGGCGGTGCTGTGCTGCAGGCCGAGGCGGCCGCCCAGCCGTAGTCGCCCCGGCAGCGGGCGATTCGAGATCTCACCGCGTTCGTCGCGGGTTGCGGAGAGTATCCTCACGCCGCGGAGGGCGGGTGCTCGGCAGCGGCGGGCCTGTTCTCGGCCGCCGCCGAATCGAGCGGCGCGATCCCGATCTGCGCTGATCCGTAGATGGCCGCGACGAGCGGGTTGATCAGGTTGAAGAAGGCGAACGGCGCGTAGGTCAGGGTCGAGACGCCGAGGGTCTGGGCCATGAACGCGCCGCAGGTGTTCCAGGGAATGAGCACGGAGGTGATCGTGCCCGAGTCCTCGAGGGTCCGCGACAGGTTCTTCGGATCGAGCCGCCTCCGCTCGTACTCGGCGCGGAACATCCGGCCCGGGAGCACGATGGATATGTATTGATCCGAGGCCAGGACGTTGACGCCGAACGAGGTCGCGAGGGTGGCCACGATCAGGCCGCCGGCCGTCCGCACCGTGCGCAGGATGCGCCGGGCCAGCGCCTGCAGGATGCCGGTGGCCTCCAGCACCGCGCCGTACATCATCGCCGTCATGATCAGCCAGACGGTCTGCAGCATGCTCGCCATGCCGCCGCGCGAGAGAAGCTCGTCGAGGGCGGCGTTCCCCGACTCCAGCACGTAGCCGCCGTAAAGCGCCTGCCACACGCCCTTGACCAGGGCGACCGGACGTGCCAGCTCCGGCTCGCCGACGTAGCGCAGCACCGCCTCCTCCTGGAACGCGACCGCGAAGAGCCCGCCGACCAGCGCGCCGATCAGCAGCGCCGGGAACGCCGGCATGCGGCGCACCACGAGCACTAGCACCAGCACCAGCGGGATCAGCAGGTGCGGCCCGATGGCGAAGCTGCCCTCCAGCGCCGCCAGGACGGCGTCGAGGTCGCCCGACCCCTCCGGCGCCGGCGTGGCGAGGCCGATGGCGGCGAACAGGACCAGCGCGAGGGCGAAGCTGGGGGCCGTGGTCCAGACCATGTGGCGGATGTGGGTGAACAGCTCGGAGCCGGCCACCGCCGGGGCGAGGTTGGTGGTGTCGGACAGCGGCGACATCTTGTCCCCGAAGTAGGCCCCCGAGATGATCGCGCCGGCGGCCAGTCCGAGGTGCAGATCGTAGGCGGCGGCGGTCCCGATCAGGGCCAGGCCGACGGTGCCGGCGGTGGTCCAGGAGCTGCCGGTGGCAAGGGCAACGACGGCGCAGATGACGCAGGCCGCCGCGTAGAAGATGGACGGCGCGAGCAGCGACAGGCCGTAGTGGATCATCGTCGGCACGATGCCGGCCAGGATCCAGGTGCCGATGACCGAGCCGACGACGAGGAGGATCAGGATCGCGCCCATCGACGTGGCGAGGCCGCGCCGGATCGCCTCCTCGATCTCCGCCCACGACTGCCCGTTGGCCAGGCCGACGAGGCCGGCGACGGCAGTGCCGAGCACCAGGGAGATCTGGTTGGGGCCGAACGAGGACTCGTCGCCGAACAGGTACACCGCCGCGCCGAGCAGGGCGATGAGCACCACCACGGGAACGAGGGCCTGGCCGAGCGACGGCTCGACGCGTGACGCGGAGGGTGTATCGGGCATGATCGCGTCCTGACGCTTCACTCTCGGGCCAGGAGCGCGTCGATGTTCAACCGGCGCCGCTTGAGCAACAGACCCTTGCGCGAGACGCCCAGGCGCCCGGCCGCGGCGTTGAGGCGGCCGCCCGCGGCCAGCGCCCGGATCATGAGCGCGCGCTCCACTTCTGCTATGGCGGCGGGCAACGGTTGGTCGCGGAGGGGAGGAATGTGGATCCGGATGATGTTGAGACGATAGAACAGATCCTCACGGAACCGCTTGTCCCGGACCATCTCGTCGATGTCCGCGTTGGTGGCGGCCAAGATGCGCACGTCGACCTTCGAGGGTCGGGGCTGGCCGATGGGCTGGACCTCCTGGTTCTCGATCAGCCGCAGCAGCGTGGGCTGAATGTGCGCGTCGAGCTCGCCGATCTCGCTCAGAAGCACCGTCCAGCCGTGGGCGCTCCGAATGACCCCGGGCGCGTTGTCGCTGGCGCCGGTGAACGACCCGCGCCGGTGGCCGAAGAGCTGCGAGTCGAAGATCTCGCGCGTGGTGCCGGTGCAGTTGTAGGGGACGAACAGCTCGCGGGGGCGGCCGGAACGGTCGTGAATGATGCGCGCGAGAACCTCCTTGCCGATTCCAGATTCACCCGTGATCAGCACGGGAATACCGCTTGGCGCGGCCCGCGTCGCGAATTTCAGCACGTGCTGCATGGCGTGCGACGCGAAGACGCCCCATGGCGGGCGCGTGTCCGGTTGGCTGCCGGGTTCTGCGGAGCGGCCCGCGATCCTCGCGCGCTCGGCGCCCGGCGGGCGGCTGCCGGACGGGCGTAGTGTCGGTTCTGACATGTGCAAGGGCGCCTTTGTAGCACGGTTCGGGACGCGGGCGACATGACCGTTGTCACATATACTCCCCCCCGATGAAGTTCGCCGTCGTCACGTTCGGCTGCCGCGTCAACCAGGCCGACTCGTTCGCGATCGAGCGCAGCCTGCGCGCCGGCGGCGGTTCCCCGGCACCTGTGGAGGCGGCGGACGTGGTCGTCGTCAACAGTTGCTCGGTTACGGCGACCGCCGACCAGGGGACGCGGCAGGCGATCCGGCGCATCGCGCGTACGAACGCCGGCGCGCGGATCGTCGCCACCGGCTGTTACGCGTCGCGCGCCGCCGAGGAGGTGGCGGCCCTGCCCGGCGTCGTCGCGGTGGTGCCCAACGTGGAGAAGGAGGCGCTGGCCGCGCGCATCCTCGACACCGTCGAGCCGACCACCGCGGTGCGCTTCGGAGGCGGGGACGGCGCGTGCGGCGCCCCCATCCGGCCGGGCGAGCGGGGCCGCACCGCCTACACCCTGCGGGTGCAGACCGGCTGCGACGAGGCGTGCGCCTACTGCATCATCCCGTCGACGCGGGGGCGCGGCCGCAGCGTGCCGTTGCCGCGGGTGCTCGACGAGGTGGGCGAGGCCGTAGAGGCGGGGTATCGGGAACTGCAGCTCACCGGCGTCCACCTCGGCTCCTACGGGCGCGACCTGACCCCGCCGTCGTCGCTCGTCGCGCTGCTGCAGGCGCTCGCCGCGCAGCCGTCCGACTTCCTGGTTCGGATGAGCTCGCTGGAGCCGATGGACTGCACCCCCGAGGTGGTCGAGCTGGTGACGGGCAGCCCGCGGTTCGCGCCGCACTTCCATCTCCCGCTGCAGCATGCCAGCGACGCGGTCCTGCAACGGATGCGGCGGCCGTACACGGCGGCGGGGTACCGGGCGGTGGTCACGGACATCCGCGAACGACTGCCGCACGCGGCGATCGGCAGCGATCTGGTGGTCGGGTTCCCCGGCGAAACGGACGCCGACGCGGCGGCGACCCTCGGATTCCTCGAAGAGAGTCCGCTCACCTATCTGCACGTCTTTCCCTACTCGGACCGCCCCGGCACCGAGGCGTCCGGGATGTCCGGGAAGGTGGACGGGCGATGCATCCGCGAGCGGGCGCGGGCCGTGCGCGAGGCCGGCGCCGCGCTGGTGGAGCGGTTCCGCGCGGCGCAGGTGGGTACCGTGCGACCGGGTCTGACGCTCGCCCAGGCCGGCGGCACGGTGGTGCTGACCGATAACTATCTGCGCGTCCGGGTGCCGGTCGAACGCCCGGAGAACGAGCGGGTGCGGGTGCGTATCACCGCCGCCGGCGAAACGCTGGCCGGCGAGCTGGTCGCGTCGGCCGTCTGACGACGAGAGCAGCGGGCCGGCGGCTACCCACGCAGCAGGGCGGCCGCACGTTGGCCGGGAGCCGCCTGCGCCCCCGCGACGATGTGCTGCCCGCAGGCGATGCGGACGTCGCGCCCGCGTTGGTGGCGGTCTCGTTCAACCAGTCCTCGGGCAGGTCGTGCTTCCTGGCGATCGCCCGGACCGCTTCCATCAGCTGAACAGGCCGGTCAGGGCGTCCCGGTCAAAGGACCCACGCATGCCGTTCTCCGCCGCGTGCGTCCAGATCACCCGGATGAAACGCCGGCTGGGCGAAAGCGACCGATTGCAGTCGCGTCCCAGGGCGTCCCGGTCAGCGCCGGACGCTCGCGGAGGTCTTCATGCTGTTCCTGGCGATTGAGGCTGTGAAACAGGCGCAGCACCTCGTGGACGATCGCCCGGTTGCTGTCGGACCCCGAATTCCTCGTACGCGTCCGGCAGCGTCTCGAAGCGCCGCCGGTGGCCGGATAGCAATGCCTACCTCGGGGCCGAAGGTGTAGCGCCCGGCGCTATCGTGTTGACCGACAACCCTGCCCGTTCTCGGAACGCTGATGCTGGCGGGCATGATTCCGCGTATGGGCGGCCCCCGTCCGGCACGGCCCTGGCGTCAATCGTGGCGCAGGAAGGGGTCGATGTTCAGCCGGCGTCGCATAAGCAGTAGTCCCTTGCGCGAAATGCCCAGGCGGTCGGCCGCCGCGCCGAAGCGGCCCTTGGCCTGCAGGAGCGCCGTGATGATGAGCGCGTGCTCGACCTCCTCGACGGCGGTAGGCAACGGCTGGTCCGTGGGGATCGTGACCGCGTCAGGATGGCGGCACTTCCCGGCGCCGGCCCTGGCCGGCTGTGCGCCGTCCGGCTCGGCCGCCTGCGTGAGGTGCCTCTGCCGGATGACCGCGCCACTCTTCGCGAACGTCACCAGGCGTCGGATCTCGTTGGCGAGTTGTCGGATGTTGCCCGGCCAGTCGTGTGCCAGCAGCTGATCGATCGCGGCGCCCGAGATGCGAACGTTGCGCTTGCGCTGCTCCTGGGAGTACCGGCGCAGGTAGTACCTGACGAGGGGCGAGATGTCCTCGCGATGGTTGCGCAGCGGAGGTACGTGGATGCGGCAGATGTTGAGGCGGTAGAACAGATCCTCGCGAAACCGCTTGTCCCGGACCATCTCGTCAATGTCCGCGTTCGTGGCGGCCAGGATGCGCACGTCGACCTTCGAGGGTCGTGGCTGGCCGATGGGCTGGACCTCCTGGTTCTCGATCAGCCGCAGCAGCTTGGGCTGGATGTGCGCATCGATCTCTCCGATCTCGTCCAGGAGCACGGTGCCGCCGTGGGCGCTCCGAATGACCCCGGGTGCGTTGTCGCTGGCTCCCGTGAACGACCCGCGACGGTGGCCGAAGAGCTGCGAATCGACAAGCTCGCGCGCGAAGCCGGTGCAGTTGTAGGGGACGAACTGTTCCCGGGGCCGGCCGGAAAGGTCGTGGATGAAGCGCGCGACGACCTCCTTGCCGGTTCCCGATTCGCCCGTGATCAGCACCGGGAGGTTGCTCGGGGCGGCGCGCGTCGCCATGCGCAGCACACGTTGCATCGCCTGCGAGGTGAACACTCCCGGAGGCCGGATGCTGTCCCGTTCGTGGTCGCGTTCTCTGGTGGAGTCCACTGGGCTTGCTCGTCAGCACGCCGGTCCGCGCGTGCCCGCCGGCGCGTCGCCGCCTCGTCCATCCGGCGCCAGAGAGGCGCCCTCCACCGCCGTTCCCGGCGAGAGCGACAGGCGTGAGGTCACATATACTCCCGACCGATGAAGTTCGCCGTGGTCACGTTCGGCTGCCGCGTCAACCAGGCCGACTCGTTCGGGATCGAGCGCGGCCTGCGCGCCGCGGGCGGCTCGCCCGTGCCGGTCGAGGCGGCTGCGCCCTGACGCTTCTAGCCGCATCACCAAGTCGCCCGCCGTCGTCCCGACCTCATCCATCCCCTCCTTCGTGGCAGGTCTGACATCCCGGAGACCGTAGCAGGGAAGAGGCAGACAGAGAATGGCGGAGCGACGAAGTTACCTCAAAGAGGAACGAGACGCGACAGGAGTGGTACGGAATGGACGGAGCGCCGGTGCGCCGTATCGCGTCAGGGAATTCTTCCGGCGCGTCTCCAGACCATGAACTGAAATGCCGTGTGCGATACGACAGGAGGAATGAGGCTGCCGGTCGTCACCAGCATCAGGCCCCAGGCGAAGCCTTGAACCGTCTTCGCCAGGCAGCTCCGCAGGCCGAGGGCCGCGTGGTGCAGGCCGAACATCCCGCTCGCCGCCGCGAGCGCCCACACGACGGGGAGACCCACGCGGTCGCTGAAGTACAGCGTGAGGTAGCCGCGCCAGACGTACTCTTCCGCGCAGGCGATCGCGGCGGCTGCCGTCATGTAGGACGCGAACCCCGTTCCGTCCCCGACCGGCGCGCGTCCGGCGTTGCCGGGCGCAGCGTCCGGCGTGGTCGCGAGCGCGCAACGCCGCCGATGCGCGGCGACGGCGACGAGCAGCTCACCACAGTACAGGACCACGCCCGCCGCGGCGGCGGCCGGCACCGCGACGGCGCTCGACAGCGCGGGGCCGAGTCCTCCGACAGCGGGTAACCGCACGCCCAGCTCCGCGGGCCCGGCCCGCAGCAGGCCGTCGCCCCACGCGGCGCCGAGCGGAATGGTCAGGAGCAGTAGGTGGATCCACAGCGCGTGCCGTGCGAGCGCGTCGCCGGACCTGTCGCCGGAAACCGCCGCCAGCACGGCATGGGCGACGCCGAATCCGGCCGCCGAAACAACGGGAAACACGGCGATGACGCAGAACGCCCAGTCACTCGGCATGCCCGATCCCGGCTGCGCCCGCGTCGGGCCTTTCGTCGGGGGGCCTGCCGACCGCGAACAGCAGCACTGCGCACTCGTCGCGCCCGTCGACGCCAAGCAGCTCGTGCACGGCGTCGTCGTAGTACCCGGCCACCGCGCAGGTAGTGAGGCCGAGCGCCGTGCCGACGAGGTAGAGGTTCTGGGCCAGCACGCCGGCGTCGACGTGCGCGAACCGGTAGCCGCGGTCGCCGTACTTCCAGGAGACCCGCGCCAGATTGCACACGAGCACCAGTACGGCGTGGGCGTGGGCCAGCCACGGCGGCCCCAGGCTGCAGCGGCTCATGCGCCGCCGCAGGTTCCCCTCGTCGAGCAGGGTGAGTGCGCCCGCGCCCGGATCGTGGTAGTAGAGCCCTCGGGCCAGCCCGTCGACGTCGTTTGCGACCACATACAGATCGATCGGCTGCAGGCCGCCGGCCGACGGCGCGTACCGGAACGGGAATTCGCGCACGTCGTAGGCGCGCGCGAACTCCCTGATCCCGTAGCTGGCGTGGAGCAGAAGGGCCAGCGCGGACAGCGGCATCGGCGTCCGGCCGAAGTCGCGGCTGGAGCGCCGCCGCTCGAGCACGTCCAGCAGATCGGCCCCGACGCGCGGTGCGCCATCCGGTAGCCGCACCTGCCGGCGGCCGGCGAAGCGCTTGAACAGGGCCGGCGGTCCCGCCGGGACGGGCGCGGGGGCCTGGAACGCGGGCAGTCGCGGGTCGGTCTTCAGGAACGCCTGCACGAAGGCCAGGCCGGAGGGTCGGCCGCCGCGGGGCGGCGCTGCGCGGTAGCGGCGCACCATCTCCGCGAGGGCGTCCTGCTCGGCCGGGGTCATCTTCTCGAGCTCGGCCAGCAGCTCGCGGCGGATGGCGCCGCCGGCGGTTGGCCCGTCCGTCACGACCGCCCTCCTTCGAGCGCGACGATGGCGACGACGGTGCGCTCGACGCCGTCGAGCAGCAGGGCGTCGTCCACGCGGCGGTCGTAGAAGTCCGGGAACACCGCGGCCTCGACGGCGGCGTCCGCCGCGACGTCCCGCAGTCGTCCCAGCAGCTCGCCGGCGTCCAGCAGCATGCGCCGGTACCCCCTCGGTCCCAGGAACATCATGTAGCGCCAGGGCGCCGCGGCGACAAACAGCAGAGGCCCCGTGCGCGGCACGCGCTCCGCGGCCACTATCGACTCGCGAATGCGCGGTTCGTCGTCGCCGGCGAGCCGTCTGTCGCGCCACAGGAATCCTGCGCGCGGCACGACTCGTAGCAGCCACTGCTCGTGGAGGACGAGCAGATCCAGGCCGTAGAGCAGCGACGAGAGCCGCCCTTTCCGCGTGAACGGCCCCAACGTACTCGCGAGACCCGGTGGCAGCGCGTCGATGGGGAGCCGAACCGCGTCGGGCTTGTCGGCAGCCAGGTCGTCATCCTCCACGCGGTAGGCCGTCGACAGGTACCACGCTCTTGCGTGATCGAGTGCGGCGGCGTCGCCGCGGTCGTGGAGCGTGGTATGGGGTGACAACTTGGTGTTCTCGTGGAACAGCTCCGCGACGTGGGGATTGCCGCCGTCGAATCGTCGTCGATAGTCCGAGGGCGCGGTCCGCAGCATCTCGACCGTGTTCGGGCTCGGCAGGACGGTTCCCTCCAGGAGGGCCCGCAGCGGACTCTCCGAGGGCGAAGCGACCGGCGGTTTCGGGCCCATCTGGTTCCACCTGCCTGTCAGAGAAAGGTGTGCCGGTACGCCGGGCGCGTGGGCGAGCAGGCCGGGCACCGGGGCAGCCTGAGGACGTCCTGGTAGTCGATCTCCACGCGCTCGAAGTCGATGTGCACCGCTCGTTCGAGCAGGAAGGACTTGCCGCCCGACATGAACGGGAGCGCCGCCGTCGTCGCCCAGCCGCTGGCTATGGCCAGGAAGGGCGGCAGCACCGGGTCCGGCACCCGCCGGTCGTCCGTCGGCGCGGCCGGCGGCGTCAGGGAGTCCTTGTAGACGTGGTAGTCGTCCTGTCTGGCGATGCAGGCCTCGTTCTGGATCTCGAATTCGTTGTAGCAGGCGGTGTCGCCGGGGACGTAGATCGGACCTATCACGGCCTCGCTTCCGTCGAAGTACACGCTCATCCAGGGGCGGCCCGCGGCCAGGGCCGCGCGGTTGGCAGCGTGCAGGACGGACGGGGAGTACCGTTCGAGGGCCACCAGCACGAACCCGCACTGCTCGAAGACGCGTGTCAGCGCGTCGTCGTCGTGCAAGGTGGCGTGCACCGGGTTCGCGCTGGTGTAGCCGATCTCGTGCAGGGCCCGCGCCGTGACCTGCACGAACGGCGCGCCCGGCTCCACGAGGCGGGTCGCGCAGTCGAAGTAGGCGGCTTCCTCCCGGCAGGCAGCGCGGTCGTCGAGCAGGACCAGGCGGTCGACGCGCACCCGGGCCAGTTCTTGCGCCATGCGGGAGCCGAGGGGGCCGCAGCCGACGATGCCGACGCTCGCGGGCTCGAGCGCCGCGGCGCCGGCGTCGCCGAAGCGCATCGAAAGGTAGACGCGAGGCAGGTAGTCTGTCGGCCGCATCAGCACCTTCTGAGAGACGAGCTGCTCGATCAGGGACGCGGCGTCGGTGAGACGAGACGATGACACGGCTCCCGCGCGCTCCAGGTCCGCGAGCGTCGACGGTTCGCGGAAGGCGCGCAGGACCACGGCCAGCAGGCCCGTGCGCCCGTCGTCCCGCAGCAGCGTCGAGAAGCGCGACCGGAACCCGTGCTTCACCATTAGCTCGTCGTTGCCGCACTGCACGACGCGCAGGTGGGGATTCAGCACCAGCGGGCAATCGCGGAGGTCGTCGCCGTCGTTCGTGTCCGTAGCCATCGATGTCCTCGGATGAACGCGAAACCGGCTTGCTCGGGGAGTGGTGCCGGTTCGATTGGAACCCGTCCGATGCAGGCCCTGGGGCACTCACGCCGGAGGTGACGCTGCCGGTCCACGGCATCGGTGACTGCGTTACGAACGCGCGTCTAGCCCCAATACTGTTGCTTTAGCCCGCGAAGCCTCCGACCGCGCAGCAGCAGCAGCAGCAGCAGCCGGCGGGTGAGATGACGACGCCAGGCGCGGCGAATCGATCCTCGACTATGGCCAAAACCGTGAGCTTCATTCTCGTTCCTCCGTGCGACCGGGTTCTACGATGAGCGCGCCGATTCGCATGGCACGCCTGATACGTGAGAGACCGTAGCAGCGCAGCGGTCGTCGGAGCGGGACGAGGCGACGGAACTGCATTGGATGGAACGAAACGGCGTAGGGCAGGACGGAACGGAACAAGAGGTTTCGCGGAATGCAGCGCCCGATAGGACGCATCGGCCCGGCCGGATATGGGCCTGCCAAACATCGCGCCGGGGAAATCGCAAGGGATGCGACGGCAGCGCCGGCACGAGTTCGGCATTCGCCGCGCGCTCGGCGCTGGGCGGGCCACCATCATGCTGCTTGTACTCCGGCAGGGGTGGTTGGCCACGAGACACGTACGTCGATTTCCCGGCTCAGCGGCTGGCGACGAGCCGGGTCGCTACATGCGGCGGAACAGATGGCCGTAGGGCGCGCTGACGTGGAGGACTTCCGCGCGATCCTTCAGCGTCACGCGATAGCGTCCGCGACGGTCGTGGGTCGCCACCTCGATCGCCGCGACGTTGACGATGCCGCTGCGGTGGATCCGCCAGAAGCGCTCCGGGTCCAGCCGGGCGGCGAGCTCGGCTATGGGCATACGGACCAAGTGCTCCCGGTCGCGTGTTACCGCGGCGGTGTATTTCTGGCTGGCGCGGAAGAAGCAGACGTCGTCCACGGACACCAGCTCGACCCGCTCCCTCCGGCCGACCTTCAGCCAGTTCAGGTACCCCGCCGTATAGCCGACGCGCCGGATCAGCGACTCCAGCGTCTGCGCTTCGAGGGTCTTGGGTCTCCCGCCGGCCAGCCACCGCTGCAGGCGAAGGACCGACTCCCGGAGGCGAGGTTCCGTGACCGGCTTGAGCAGATAGTCCACGGCGGCGCGATCGAACGCCTCGACGGCATGGGCGTCGTACGCCGTGACGAAGACGACGGCGGTCTCCGCGCCGATGGTCCGGGCGACGTCGAGACCCGACGGGGGCGGCATGCGGATATCCAGGAAGGCGACGTCCGGTTTCAGCCGCTCGATGGCCTCGAGCGCCGCCGCGCCGTCCCCGACCGATGCCTCGATGACGAGACCCGGCCAGGTATCGGAGAGAAGCCGCTCGAGCTCCGCTCGTAGCGCCGGCTCGTCGTCGGCGATCAACGCTCTGGGTGCGCCGGCGGTGCTCATCGCGGACCTGCTGCGTCCCCTCCGGGACTCACGGGAATCCGCAGGACCGCGCTGACGCCTCCGCCGGGCGTTTCGAAGAGAGCCACCGTTCCGAATGTCCCGAACGAGCTCTGGAGACGCTCCCGCACGTTCGCGATGCCCACTCCGTGCCCGGCGGTGTCCGGGTTGAACCCCACTCCGTCGTCGGTCACCCGTATCCGTACCTCTCCAGCGGACCGTTTCGCGCTCACCAGCACGTTGCCGCCGGCCGCCGACGGCTCGATCCCGTGCAGCACCGCGTTCTCCACGAGCGGCTGGACGAGGAGCGGCGGCATCCGCACCGTCTCCAGGCCGGGCTCCACCTCCACGTCGTACGTCATCCGCGCCCCCATCCGCTGCGCCTGGATGTCCAGATACGCCCGCACGACGGCGAGCTCGTCGCCCAGCGTCCCGTCGGCGCGGCGCGTCCGCGACAGGGAGGTGCGGAGCAGCGCGGTGAGCTGTTCCAGAAGCCGCGCCGCGCGATCGGGATGCGAGCGGACGAGCGCGATGACGTTGGCCAGCGTGTTGAACAGGAAGTGCGGCTCCACCTGCGCCTGCAGCACCCGCAGCTCGGCCTCCGCCAGCGCCTTGTCGTGCGCCAGCGCGTCCCGCTCGGCCCGCGCCAGCCCTTCGCGGGCGTCCCACAGTTGCTTTGCACCCTCGAAGGCTGCGACCGCCAGCACGCTGATGAGCACGCCGACCAGGAGCGACGCGTTGTTGTCGAGCAGCGCCGCCGGGTGGCCCGCGACCAGGACGCCGCCCAGCGCGAGACCGATGATCAGGCCGCAACCGGTCATCGCGACCCGCATGGCGAGCCGCGGCCACCTCGGCGGCGCGTACGCCCCGCCCAGCCAGATGCAGACCTGCACCGCGAAGCCGATGCTGTAGCTGATCGCGAAATAGCGAGGCACCAGCGTCCCCTGGCTCTCGAGGCCCAGCGTCGTCGCGACGCACGTGCAGAACGCGAAGTTCAGGACGGTCCGCCACCGCGCGCGCAATGACGGCATCGGGCTGCTAGGGGTAGGGCAACGGGTCGGTGTTGAGGTCCCGAAACCGAAGGCGCCGATCGGAGTAGCCGAGTGCAGGCGGCAGAGCGTGGAACCTGGGATGTCCCAGGACGGGCATGGCCGGCGACATGGGCTGGGTGAGCTCAGGAATGAAGGCCTTGACGAGGCGCAGACCGTCGAGCTGCGGGGGCGTGAAGTCGAATACGATGGGATCGATGCCGCGCGCGGCCAGGAGCCTTGCCAGCGTCGTCCTTTTCCCGTCCCGTTCGTCGCCATCGCATACGGGCAGTTCCGACAAGCCCACCGCGCCCATGCCTTCCGCGTACCATCTCACCTTCTCGACGTTGTTCGCGTGCCCGTAGTATGGCAGGACCTTGAAGAACGCATCAAGCTCGCGCGGGTCCGCGTCCGGGCCGACGTCGAACGTCTGCCGCAACGCTCGGGCGAAGCTCCAGTCGGGCGCCGCGACGGTCAGACGCAGATTGCGCTCCGACTGGCCGTACTCGGTCAGCGCGGCGAGAACGGCCGTGTCGGCGTCGACGTCGGCGGCGGACCCGACGCAGTACGCATACCGCCGCAGCCAGGGGTCGATCGACAGGACCGTCACCGTCGGCAGCTCGGGAGTGTCGAGAGGGATCATGTGGAACCGCAGGGTCGTCGGCAGGCCGTCGGCCGCGTGCAGCAGCCTCCTCAGCGCGGGTTGGCGCGGCGCTCTGTCGAAATCGATGCGCCGGGGCGGAATCCGGCAGTACCAACTGACGTTCATCGCGTCGCGCTCGAACAGCTCGGTGATTGCGCGGTACCGCGCCTCGCGCGGCGTGCCGTGGCAGGCAAGGCCCCCCGAGCTGCTGTAGCCGATCACGGCTTCGCGGGGGTCGCGCTCGTAGTGCAGCAGCACCAACTGCGCGGGAACCCATATCGGCGCGCCGCTGAACAGCCGACGCCCCTCGATCCAGCGCAGGACGCTGTCGTCCGTGAAGGGGTCGAACAACCGCGCCCGGTCTTCGTACTGCTCCGGCGCGAACAGCGACACGACGTCCGGTCCCGCGCAGGCGAGCCCGTCGCTCCGCAGATCCCTGCACGAGCCCAAACGCGAACTCCCAGACGCCGCGGCCAGACCCTGGAGGCAGCCGAGCACCCGCTCGACGAGCTCGCCGAGCGTGGAGGCGAACGCCCCGAACAGCGAATGGCCCTTGCCGCCTCCCTGAATCGTGCGGCCGACGCCGCTTTCGAATCCGCTGCGGCCGGTCAGGTTTCGGAGCACGTGGTCGTAGTCGAAATAGGAGCCGTGCCCCGCGTAGCAGGGAAGCCCGCCGCCGGGGCCGAAATAGGCCGTCGCCTGTCGAAACACGTTGCGCGGACCGTAGAAGCGGAACAGGTCCATGAGGCCGCGGGCCTGATCCTGATCCATCTGGTACGGAGTCTGTTCGGACGTCCGATTCAGGTGCACGCACCGGAGTGGGAATCGCTGCATGACTTGGTCCGGCAGGCGGTGGACGCTCTGCGGGTGCGGGGCTACCAATCGAGTTCCGGCAAGAGGACGTGACGCACCGTGAAGAGGATGCACTTGCACACTTCAATCCAAGGTAGCGACAACGGCGACCACCGGGAAGCAGGCATGCGACGAGCGGGCGAACGACGGAACGAAACGCGAATCTAGTGTGACGAACCGGCGTTGCGCGGAACTAAGACTCCGCGGCCGAGGACGAACCCAGCAGGGCGGCCGCGCGCTGTCCCGGCGCCGGCTGCGCCCCCTCGACGATGAGCTGCCCGCAGGCGGCGCGGATGTCTCGCCCGCGGCTCTTGCGCACCGACACGGTGACGTGCCGGTCGGCCAGGGTCTGTGCGAAGAGGTCGATGCGGGCATCCGACGGCCGGCGGTACGGGATGCCGGGCGCCTCGTTCAGCGGGATCAGGTTGACCTTGGACCGGATCCCGCGCAGCAGGTTCGCCAGCCGCCGGGCGTCGGCGAGCCCGTCGTTGACGTCGCGCAGCAGGACGTACTCGAAGGTGATGCGGTTGCGCCGCTTCGTTGGAAACCGCCGGCACGCGGCGACCAGGTCGGCCAGGCCGTACTTGCGGCTCACCGGCACCAGCCGGTCGCGC
This sequence comes from Vicinamibacterales bacterium, assembly GCA_965222905.1. Taxonomy (GTDB): domain Bacteria; phylum Acidobacteriota; class Vicinamibacteria; order Vicinamibacterales; family UBA8438; genus WTFV01. Next base: position 2,321,518 of record OZ244976.1, read on the forward strand.
AGTTCCTCGGTGGTGGCATGCAGCGATACGGCCAGGTTCGGCATGAGCGGCTCCTGCGCCAGCCGCTCGAGGGCCGGAAGCACGCCGACCGTCGACAGGGTCACGCGCCTGGGACTCACCGCGAGCCCGCAGTCGGCCGCCAGCATCCGCAGCGCCTTCATCGTCTCGTCGTAGTTGTGCAGCGGCTCGCCCATCCCCATCAGCACGATGTTGAAGCGCCGGCTCGCGAGCGCGAGGTCGTGCGCCATCACCCGGACCTGGGCGGCGATCTCGCCCGCCGTCAGGTTGCGCAGCAGGCCCATCCGGCCGGTCAGGCAGAAGCCGCAGCGCATGGCGCAGCCGACCTGGGTCGACACGCAGAGCGTCATCGCCGGCGTGTCGGGGATGAAGACCGACTCCACCTCGCGTCCGTCGCCGAGCCGCAGCAGGAACTTGACGGTGCCGTCGGTGGACTCGTTCCGTGCGGCCACCGCCGGCGTCGGGATGGTGAACGTCCGTTCGAGCTTCGCGCGCAGGTCCAGCGACAGGTCGGTCATGCGGGCGAAATCGGCCACGCCGCGCCTGTAGATCCAGGTGTAGATCTGCCGGGCGTGAAACGGCCTGGCGCCCAGTCGGGCGAGCGCCTCCGTGAGCGAGTCGGGCTCGAGCTCGGTGAGGATCTGCAGCGCTGACATGAGAAGGCCGTTCCTGCAGACGGGCGGGCCGCATGCTACCACGTGGCCGCTGCCGGTGAAGGCGACGCGAAGCGGCTCGACGGCCGGGCGCCGGTTGCTGCGATCCTCCAACGTGTGGTACGATGCACGCGTCCGGGTTCGCTTAAACTTAGTCTTTGCAAGCGTTTGCGTGCCTACTTCGCTCCTCCGGCGGTCCCGCGGGGCGGGTGCCCTCCGACATGATCGAGCGTCACGATTTCGATAACGGCCTCTGTCTGCTCATGGAACCGATGCCCGCGGTCCGCTCGGTCAGCCTCGGCGCCTGGCTGACCCGGGGCTCGCGGCACGAGGGCGCGGATCGTGCCGGCATCGCCCACTTCGTCGAGCACATGCTCTTCAAGGGGACCGCCTCGCGCACCGCGGAGGCGATCGCCCAGGAGATCGACTCCATCGGCGGGCAGCTCGACGCGTTCACGGCGAAGGAGTACGCCGGCTACTACGTGAAGGTCCTCGACGAGCATCTCCCGCGGGCGGTCGATCTGCTGAGCGATCTGCTGTTGAATCCGGCGTTCGAGGGCGAGGAGATCCGGCGCGAGCAGAGTGTCGTCCTCGAAGAGATCAAGATGGTCGAGGACACCCCGGACGACCTCGTGCACGAGGTGTTCACCGCCAATTTCTGGCCGGGCCATCCGCTCGGACGTCCGATTCTCGGTACCGCCGAGTCGGTCTCCGCGATAGATGCTCCGGCGCTCCGCGAGTACTTCACGGGGGTGTACACGGCGGGCAACCTGATCGTCTCCGCCGCCGGGAGCATCGACACGGCGGCCGTTCGCGATCTGATCGGGGAGGCGTTCGCGTCGCTGGGCGCCGGCGGCGATTCGCTCCGCACCAGTGCGCCGTCGGTCGCCGCCCGCGTCGAGGTGCGCGACAAGGATCTCGAGCAGGCGCATCTGTGCCTCGGCACGCGCGGCTATCCGCAGAGCCACGAGGACCGTTACGCCACCTATGTGCTCAACACGGTGCTGGGCGGCTCGATGAGCTCGCGCCTGTTCCAGAACATCCGCGAGAAGCGCGGTCTGGCGTACGCGGTCAGCAGCGGCCTGACGTCCTACCGGGACGCCGGGGTGGTGACGGTGTACGTCGGGTGCGACGGCGCGGCGGTCGCCGAGGTGGTGGACCTGGTGGTCGAGGAGCTGCGCGGGCTGAAGCGTACCCCGGTGCCGGGCGACGAGCTGCAGCGGGCCAAGGACCATCTGAAGGGCAGTTGCGTGCTGGGACTCGAGAGCACCGGCAGCCGCATGTCGCAGCTCGCGCAGTGCGAGATGTACTTCGGCCGGCAGGTGCCGCTGTCGGAGACGTTGGCCGGGATCGAACGCGTCACGACCGACGACGTGCAGCGTGTGGCGGCGGACCTGTTTCGGAACGGTGCGCTGGCCGCGACGCTGGTGGGACCCGCCTCGGGGGCGGCGCCGCTGTCGCCGGCGCAGCTCGAGCTGGGCTAGGAGTCTGCGCCGCAGAAAGCGGTGCAGACTTCTAGGCAGGCCCGGTTGGGCGGGAATCGGAGCCACAGGCGACGGTTTTCGGGCTAGGAGGATCGGGGTCATCGCGGTCGAGGTGACGGTGCTGGGGAGCGGAAGCGCGGGGAATGCGACGCTCGTGTCGCACGCCGGCGTCCGCGTGTTGCTCGACGTCGGGTTCAGCTATCGGGAGGTGTCTCGCCGGCTGGCGGGAATCGACGTCGATCCCGAGATGCTCGACGCCATTCTGATCACGCATGCGCACGGCGACCATACGCGCGGCCTGCGGGTGATTGCGAAACGCCACGGGGTGCCGATCTACGCGACCCCCGCCGCCCGCGACGAATGGGGGGCGGCCGACGTCGCCGACTGCCGTGCCCTGGCCCCGGACGCGGCCCTGGATCTGGGCGGACTACGCTTCGTTCCCTTCGAGGTGCCGCACGACGCAGCCGAGACGGTCGCCTTCCGCATAGAGACGCCGGAAGGGGCCATCGGCTACGCCACCGACGTCGGGACGTTGACGCCGTCCCTGGTCGAGCGGTTTCGCGACTGCCGCCTGCTGGTCATCGAGTCGAACCACGCCGCCGAGCTCCTGCGCGTCAGCCCCTACGCGCGATCCACGCGCGAGCGCATCGCCGGCGACGGCGGCCACCTCTCGAACGAGTCGCTCGCCGCGTTCGTGCGCGACCACCTCGGCGAGTCGGTGCGTTGCCTGGTCCTCGCCCACCTGAGCCGGGTCAACAACCTGCCGGAGCTGGCGGAGATGACCTGCCGCGAGGCGCTGAAAGCCCGTGGCCGAAGCGACGTCGAGGTGGTGGTGACCCGCCAGGATCGGGTGACGCCGACCATCGATCTGGGTATCTGGGCGCAGCCGGCGACGTCGCCGGCCGGGCCTCTCCGCCAGGCGGCGCTTCCGCTGCACGGCTCTTACGGCGCCGATCCCGACGCCGGCCGCAACGAGGTCCGTTCCCGATGATTCCCCGCTACACGCCGCGCGAGATGGGTCGCCTGTGGACCGATCAGCGCAAGTACGACACGTGGCTGCGCGTCGAGGTCGCCGCCGCCGAGGCGATGGCGAGTCACGGGCTGATCCCGCCGGAGGCCGCGCGCGACATCCGGGAGCGCGGGGAGGTCGATGCGGCGCGCGTCGCGGAGATAGAGGAGACGACGCAGCACGACGTGATCGCGTTCACGACGGCGGTGGCCGAGCACGTCGGTCCCTCCGCGCGCTGGCTGCACTTCGGGATGACGTCGTCCGACGTGATCGACACCGCGCACGCGCTGCAGATGCGCGAGGCGTGCGACCTGCTGCTGGCCGACCTGGACCTGCTGGCCGCGGCGGTGCGCGAGCGGGCCGACGAGCACCGCCGAACACCCATGATCGGCAGAACGCACGGCGTCCACGCCGAACCGATGACCTTCGGCCTGAAGCTGGCGCTCTGGTTCACAGAGCTGCAGCGCGATCGCGAGCGGCTGGTCCGCGCCCGCGAGACGATCAGCGTCGGCAAGCTGTCGGGCGCGGTCGGGACCTACGCGCACCTGGATCCGGCCATCGAGCGGGGGGTCTGCGACCGTCTCGGGCTGACCCCGGCCCCTGTCGCTTCTCAGGTCGTGCAGCGCGACCGCCACGCCGAGTTGCTGAGCGCCCTCGCCATTGGCGCGGCCTCGCTCGAGAAGTTCGCGCTGGAGGTGCGCGGCCTGCAGAAGACGGAGATCGGCGAGGTGGCCGAGCCCTTCGCGAAGGGCCAGAAAGGGTCGTCGGCGATGCCGCACAAGCGCAACCCGATCGGTTGCGAGCAGATCACGGGGCTGGCCCGCCTGGTGCGGACCAACGCGCTGGCCGCCATCGAGAACGTCGCGCTGTGGCACGAGCGCGACATCTCGCACTCGTCGGTGGAGCGGGTCATCGTGCCGGACAGCTTCTGCGTACTCGATCACATGGTCCGTCGCTTCACGCGCATCGTCCGCGGCCTGGTCGTCTACCCCGAGCGGATGCGCGAGAACCTCGACCGGTCGCGGGGCGTCGTCTTCTCCGGCACCGTGCTGCTGGAGCTGGCCAGCAGCGGCGTCTCCCGCGAGGAGGCCTATTCGCTGGTGCAACGCAACGCCATGCGCTCCCACGACGAAGGACTCGACTTCAAGTCGCTGCTGCTCGGCGACCCGGAGGTGACCGCGGTGCTCGGCCGCGACGAAATCGAGCGCGCCTTCGATCTGGACGTGCAACTCCGCCACGTCGATGCGATCATGGACCGTGCGCTGGCCGCCGAGGCGGTGGAGGTGTCGTGAAGGCGAAGGTATACGTCACGTTGAAGCCCTCGATCCTGGACCCGCAGGGCAAGACCGTCGCCGGCGCCCTGCACATGCTCGGCTACGACGCGGTCCGGAACGTGCGGCAGGGGAAGTACTTCGAGCTCGACATCGACGCGGCGACCGTAGACGATGCGCGGTCTCTCGCTCGCGAGATGGCCGACCGGCTGCTGGCGAACCCGGTGATCGAGAGCTACCGGGTAGAGGTGGGATAGTCCGCGCGGTTGCGGCGGTTGCGGGCCGGACGTCGGGGCGGGTGGCGACAGGTTGCGTCCGGACCGGAAGAGGACAGGCACGAGGATGAAGTTCGCGGTGGTGGTCTTTCCGGGGTCGAACTGCGACCATGACGCGCACCACGCGCTCGCCGGCGTTCTGGGGCAGGAGGCCGATCTGGTCTGGCACAAGGCCACGGGGCTCGGCGGTGCGGACGCGGTGGTGCTGCCGGGCGGATTCTCGTACGGCGACTACCTGCGGTGCGGGGCCATCGCCCGCTTTTCCCCGATCATGGCCCGCGTGATGGAGTTCGCCGCCGCCGGCGGGCCGGTCATCGGCATCTGCAACGGCTTCCAGGTGCTGCTCGAGGCGGGGCTGCTGCCCGGAGGTATGCGGCGCAACCGCGATCTGAAGTTCATCTGCGAGCACGTTCACCTGCGAGTCGAGGCCAGCGACACGGTGTTCACGCGGAACGCCGCGGGCGGCCGGGTGCTGCGGATCCCGATCGCCCACGGCGACGGGAACTACTATGCGGATCCGGCGACGCTGCGGGCGCTCGCCGACAACCGGCAGGTCGTCTTCCGCTACACCGCGCCGGACGGGACGCGCGACGAGCGCTGGAACGTCAACGGGTCGACGGACGCGATTGCGGGCATCTGCAACCGCGAGCGCAACGTCGTCGGTCTGATGCCGCATCCCGAGCGGGCGTGCGAGGCGGCGGTCGGGAGTACCGACGGCCGCGTGGTGTTCGAGTCGGTGCTGGCGGCGCTGGCGGCGCGCGAGCCGGTAGCGGAGGCAATCTGATGGCTCCTGCAGGTCCGGAAACGCGGCGGCGCCTGGGACGGATCTTCGTGGGGCTGGGGTTGCTGCTGCTCGCCGCGGCGGCGCTGTTCGGCGCCGGCGCCGTGCCGCTGCCGCCGCCGGGGGGAATCATAGTCGCGGCCGTGCTGGGTCTGGCGGGAGTCGTGATGGCGACCTTCGGGGTCGTGTTGCTGACTGGAGCCCGCCCGTGATCGACCCGGACACCATCGCCGCCCACGGTCTGAGCGCCGGCGAGTACGAACGCATCGTCGCGATCCTCGGGCGCGACCCCAATCTGCTGGAGCTGGGCATCTTTTCGGTGATGTGGTCCGAGCACTGCAGCTACAAGAGCTCGCGGATTCACCTGCGGACCTTGCCGACCGAGGGGCCGCGCGTGCTGCAGGGGCCGGGCGAGAACGCCGGCGTCCTCGACGTCGGGGACGGCCTGGCCGCGGTGTTCAAGATCGAATCGCACAACCACCCGTCGTTCATCGAGCCGTACCAGGGCGCTGCGACCGGCGTCGGCGGGATCATTCGCGACATCTTCACGATGGGTGCACGGCCCATCGCCCTGCTCGATTCGCTGCGCTTCGGGCCGCTGGACTCGCCCGCGACCCGGCGGGTTGCAGAGGGCGTGGTGGCCGGGATCGCCGGCTACGGCAACAGCATCGGCATTCCGACCGTCGGCGGGGAGGTCGCGTTCGACGAGACCTACGCGGGCAACCCGCTCGTCAACGTCTTCTGCCTCGGCATCGCGCCGGCGGACGGCGTCATCCGGGGGCGGGCGGAGGGAACCGGCAACGCGGTGTACTACGTCGGTGCGAAGACGGGCCGCGACGGCATCCACGGCGCGACGATGGCGTCGGCCGAGTTCGACGACGCCTCGGCCGAGAAGCGCCCCAACGTGCAAGTGGGCGATCCGTTCATGGAGAAGCTCCTGCTCGAGGCGTGCCTGGAGGTGCTGCAGACGGACGCGCTGGTGGGACTGCAGGACATGGGGGCGGCCGGGTTGACCTGCTCGTCGTGCGAGATGGGCGCCCGCGGCGGCGCCGGCATCGACGTCGACGTCGCCCGCGTGCCCCAGCGCGAGTCGGGCATGACGCCGTACGAGATCATGCTGTCCGAGTCGCAGGAGCGGATGCTGTTCATCGTCCGGCAGGGGCGTGAGGCGGAGGTCGACCGGGTGTTCGAGAAGTGGGATCTGCACGCCGTGCGCATCGGCGAGGTGACCGGCGACGGTCTGCTGCGCGTGCGCGAGGGTGGAGAGACCGTGGCCGAGATTCCCAACCGGCCCCTTGCCGACGAGGCTCCGCTCTACGACCGGCCGTACCGGGAGCCGGCGGACCTGGTCGAGCGACAGGCGCTCGACCAGTCGGCCCTGGAGCCGCCAGGCCCGCCGGCGGAGGTTTTCCTGCGGCTGATCGGTTCGCCGGGCATCGCGAGCAAGCGCTGGATCTACCGCCAGTACGACCATATGGTGCGGACCAACACCCTCGCGCCGGCCGGGACCGGGGCCGGGGTCGTGCGCATCAAGGGCACGTCGCGCGCCCTGGCCTTCTCGGTCGACGGGAACGGACGGTACTGTTTCCTCGATCCGTATCGCGGGGCGATGCTGGCCGTGGCCGAGTCGGCTCGCAACGTTGCCTGCGCCGGCGGGCGGCCGATCGGGGCCACCAACTGCCTGAACTTCGGGAATCCTGAGCGGCCCGAGATCATGTGGCAGTTCGCCCGCGCGGTCGCCGGCATCGGCGACGCCTGCCGCGCCCTCGACATTCCTATCACCGGCGGCAACGTCAGTCTCTACAACGAGACGGACGGCCGGGCGATTCTGCCGACGCCGGTTCTCGGGGTGGTGGGGATAATAGAGGACGCCCGGAGGGTGATCGGCCGCACGTTCCAGGTGGCCGGTGCGGTCGTGATGCTGCTCGGCGCGCCGGGCGGCGCGCTCGGCGGCAGCGAGTATCTGAAGGTGATGCACGGCCTCGTACGCGGCGTGCCGCCGGCTCTGGATCTGGGCGCGGAGCGCGCGCTGCAGCAGCTCGTGGCGGATCTCGCCACGGCCGGGCGCCTGCGTTCCGCACACGATTGCTCCGACGGCGGTCTGGCCGTCGCGCTTGCGGAGTGCGCGTTCGAGAGCGACGGGATAGGCTTTGACGTGACGGTTCCCGCTGGCGACGCCGGCGGCGTCGCGGCGGCGCTCTACGGCGAGGCGGCCTCGCAGGTTGTCGTGTCGGTTCGAGAGGCGGACGTAGACGCCGTACAGGAGCAGGCCGAGGCGGCGGGTGTTCCGGTGCACGTGCTGGGGCGAACCGGTGGCGCGCGCCTGCGGATGAAGATCGACGGCGAGCCCGCCGTCGACGTCGCGCTCGCCGATGCGGAGCAGCGGTGGTCGAGCGGGCTGTCCGGGTATTTCGAGGCTCCGGCCGCATGACGGACCGGCCCGTGGTCGGGCCGGCTGAAGGTATGGACGACAAGTTCCACGACGAATGCGGCGTCTTCGGCATCTACGGCCACGAGAATGCGTCGTCGCTGACGTACCTTGGCCTGTACGCACTGCAGCACCGGGGCCAGGAGAGCGCCGGAATCGCCGCCGCGCACAACGGTGCGGTGAAGCTCTCGCGCGCCATGGGCTATGTGGGCGACGCCTTCAACGACCGGATGCTGGCGGCTCTGCCCGGCCCGGCGTCGATCGGCCACGTCCGCTACTCCACCTTCGGCGACAGCCGCATCGTCAACGCGCAGCCGATCCTGATCGACTGCGCGCATGGGCAGATCGCGCTCTGCCACAACGGCAACATCGTCAACGCCGGTGAGCTGCGGCAGCGACTCGTGCGGGAGGGCTCGATCTTCCAGACCAACAGCGACACGGAGGTCGTGCTGCACCTCTACGCGAGGTCGAGCGCCGCGACGCCGGAGGACGCCATCGTCGAGTCGGTCTCGCAGGTCAGCGGCGCGTTCTCGCTCGTCCTGCTGACCCCGGACAACCTGATCGCAGTCCGGGACCCCCACGGCTTCCGCCCGCTCGCTCTCGGCCGTCTGGGCGACGCCTATGTCGTCTGCTCCGAGACCTGCGCGATGGATCTGATCGGCGCCCGCTACGAGCGCGACGTGGAGCCGGGCGAGGTGCTGGTGATCGGCGAGGACGGCGTACGGTCGTACATGCCGTTTCCGCCCGTGCCGGCCGCTCACTGCGTATTCGAGCACGTCTACTTCGCGCGGCCCGACAGCTACGTCTTCGGCCAGAGCGTCAACGCGGTGCGCACGAACCTTGGCCGCCTGCTCGCGGAGGAGTCGGCCGTCGACGCCGACGTCGTGGTCCCGATTCCCGACTCGGGTGTCGTCGCCGCCATCGGCTACGCCGAGCGCTCCGGTATCCCGCTGAAGATGGGGCTCATCCGCAACCACTTCGTCGGGCGCACGTTCATCCAGCCGCAGCAGTCGGTGCGCGAGCTGAAGGTGAAGGTGAAGCTGAACACCGTGAGGAGCGTGCTCGACGGGAAGCGGGTGGTGCTGGTGGACGACTCGATCGTGCGTGGGACGACGAGTCAGAAGATCGTGTCGATGATAAAGGCGGCGGGTGCGCGGGAAGTGCACATGCGCATCAGTTGCCCGCCGACCGTGGCGCCGTGCTACTACGGCATCGATACGCCGCACCGCGACGAACTGATCGCGGCCAGGCACAGCGTCGACGAGATCCGTAGTTTCATGGGCGCCGACACGCTTGCCTACCTGAGCATCGAAGGCTTGCGCGAGGCCGTCGGCGAGCGTCAGGACCAGTACTGCAACGCATGTTACACAAAGTCATATCCGATCGATCCGCCCCGCGACACCGAGGCCTACCGGCAGATGGTGCTCAAGATCGCCGACGTCGCGGACCTGGCGCCGAGCGAGCCGTGACCGGCAACGAAACGGTGCGGACCGGGAGGACGCCAGCGCCACGACGCCGCAACCGGCACCTTCCCGTCGTGGTGGCTGTCGTGTCGTGGTGGCTGGTGTGCTGGCCGGGCGCCGGCTCCGGGCTCGCCCAGGCACCGTTCGGGCTGGCGGAGACGATTACCGAGCTCGGTGACTTCGACTACGCGGTGCGCATGGATGCGTCCCGGCGCATTCGCCGTCTCGACCGCGACTTCGTGGCGCCGCTGCTCGCCGAGGCTGCCCACGCGCATGGAGACAGCTACGTGCAGTTCCGCGCCGCGGTGCTGCTGTCGGGAATCGGTGGCCCCCGCGCGTGCGAGTTTTTTCGGCAGGCGCTCGAAGCGCCCAACGATCGCGTGCGGGCCGCGGCGTACGAGGTTGCGGAGCACGACCCCGATCCGGCGCTTGCGCCGCGGCTGCTGGCGTCCCTCGACCGCGAGACGTCCGAGTTCGTGCGGCCGTCGCTGCTGCGCGCGCTGGCCGCTCATGACGGCGATCCTGCGGTGCGTGAGCAGCTCGTGCGCGACATCGACCGCGGGGAGGGTTTCTTTCGGGCGACGGTCATCGAGGCGCTCGGCGAGCGCCGGGCTGGCTACGCGGTAGATGCCCTCATCCGGATCGCGTCCGCCGAGGGACCGTTGCGGGACGACGCGCTGATGGCCCTGGGACGGATTGGGGACGAGCGCGCGCTACCGGTGATTGCGGCCGCGCAGGGCGATGCGGCGAACACGCTGCAGCCGATCGTTTCGGCGTCGGCTTGCCTGCTCGGAATCGACTGCGCGAACCAGGCGCGCTACGTGGTGCAGGCTCTGGAGTACGGGACGGGCAGCGGCGGAGGCGATCAGGTCCTGCTGCGCGCCGCCGCGACCGCGGCCGGGGCGCTTGCCGCTGCCGGCCGTACCGAGGTGCTGGACGCACTGATCGCTACCGGCGTCGGGGCCATCGATCCGGCAAGGGCGCCGCTTGCGCTGGCGCTGGGTTCGGTGGCGTTGCGCGATCCGGCGGGCGTGCTGGAGGCGCTCGCGGGTCGCGAGGATATGGAGGCGGTACTCCTTCTGCTGCGCGATGCGTTCGACATGCTCGACGAGGACCTGGCGGAGGAGCGTTTCTACGTCTCGATGCAAAGCACTTTCTGGGACGAGAGGCAGATTGCGGGCGCCCGCGCGGCGGCCGAGGCAGCGATGCGGGTGCTGGAGTTCTAGCGGCGGGGGCGCTGCCGGGTCGGCGGCGGGAGTCATGGACTACAAGACGTCTGGTGTCGACATAGACGCCGGCATGGAGGTGGTCGAGCGGGTCAAGGGGCTCGCCAGGAGCACGTTCACGGACGGGGTGCTGAGCGACATCGGCGCCTTCGGCGGGCTGTTTCGGCCCGAGCTGTCGGGAATGGACGAGCCGGTGCTGGTCGCGAGCGCGGACGGGGTCGGGACCAAGCTGGAGGTGGCCTTCGCGGCCGGCGTGCACACGACGGTCGGGGTGGACCTGGTGAACCACTGCGTCAACGACATCCTGGTGCAGGGGGCGCGTCCGGTCTTCTTTCTCGACTATCTCGCGACCGGCCGTCTGTCTACGGACGTGTCCGCTGCCGTGATCGAGGGGGTCGCGACCGGCTGCCGGCAGAACGGCTGTGCGCTGCTTGGCGGCGAGACCGCCGAGATGCCGGGGTTCTACTCCGACGGGCAGTACGACCTGGCGGGCTTCGTCGTGGGGCTGGTGGACCGTGCGCGGATCATCGACGGACGGTCGATCATCCCGGGAGACGTCATCGTCGGCCTGGCGTCGAGCGGACTCCACACGAACGGTTACTCGCTCGCGCGGCGCATTCTGTTCGAGAAGCTGGGGCTGAGGGTCGACTCGGTGGTCGACGCGCTCGATTGCGCCGTGGGCGAGGAGCTCCTGCGGACTCACCGGTCGTACCAGTCGGCGGTCCGGCCCGTGCTCGAGACCGGCTGCGTCAAGGGCATCGCCCACATCACGGGCGGCGGCCTGACCGACAACGTACCGCGGATTCTGCCGGACGGCTGCACCGCCGTCATCGATCCGGAGCGCTGGACGATCCCGGCTATCTTCGATTTCCTTCGCGAGCAGGGCGAGGTGCCGCGGGTGGACATGTACCGCACCTTCAACATGGGCATCGGCCTCATCGTGGTCTGCTCGCGCGACGACGCCCATCGGGTGCTTTCCAAGCTCATCACCTGCGGTGAGATCGGCGCGGCGCTCATCGGCGAAGTCGGTGAAGCGGGAGCGGGGGGGCGCAGGGTCGAGTACGACAGGGTCGAGCTACCGTGAGTCGCCGGGTGGAGCGGCCGGCGACGAGCCGGGATTCGCAGCCGGCGCGGCCTGCCGTGAACCGCCGCCTGGGCGTGCTCATCTCTGGTCGCGGGAGCAATCTGCAGGCGATCATCGATGCCATCGACGAGCAGCGGCTCGACGCCGAGATCGCGGTGGTCGTCTCCAACCGGGGGGACGCCACGGGGCTCGACAGGGCACGCCGGGCCGGCATCGAGACGGTCGCCCTCGACCATGCCGGCTACGCGTCGCGGGAAGCGTTCGACGCGGCGCTCGCCCGCGAGCTCGCAGGGCGCAACGTCGGCCTCGTCTGTCTCGCCGGGTTCATGCGTCTGCTGAGCGGCCGCTTCGTGGCGGCGTTCCCCGACGCGATCCTGAATATCCATCCGTCGCTGTTGCCCGCCTTCGTCGGACTCGACGCCCAGCGGCAGGCGTGGCAGCACGGCGTCAAGGTGAGCGGCGCGACGGTCCATATCGTGACGCAGGAGCTCGACACCGGTCCCATCGTCCGGCAGGCCGTGGTCCCGGTGCTTCCGGCCGACACGCCCGACACGCTCGCCGCGCGCATCCTGGTCGAGGAGCACCGCATTTATCCCGAGGCGATTCAGGTCGTCCTCGACGGCGGGTGGTGGATCGACGGCCGGCGCTTCGTTGAGCCGGCCCGGCCGCACGTACAATCATTGCGATGACCCTCCAGGAGCAGATCGCGTACCTCGTCAAGGGCTGCGTCGACGTCGTTCGGGAAGCCGAGCTGCGAGCGAAGCTGGAACGGTCGGCCGCGTCGGGCAAGCCCCTCACCGTGAAGGTGGGATTCGATCCAACGGCGCCCGACCTGCATCTGGGGCACACCGTCCTGCTCCGCAAGATGAAGCATTTTCAGGATCTGGGCCACCAGGTCATCTTCCTGATCGGCGACTTCACCGGGCTCATCGGCGATCCGACCGGCCGGTCGAAGACGCGGCCGCCGCTGACGCGGGAGCAGATCGAGGAGAACGCCGAGACCTACAAGAAGCAGGTGTTCAGGCTGCTCGACTCGGACACGACCGTGGTCGACTTCAACAGCGGATGGCTCCGCGCCCTCGGCAGCGAGGGCTGGATCCGGCTGGCGTCGCGCTACAACGTGGCGCAGATGCTCGAGCGCCGTGATTTCCGGCAGCGGTACGACGCGGGACGCCCGATCGCGATCCACGAGTTCCTGTACCCCCTCGCGCAGGCCTACGACTCCGTTCACCTGCGGGTCGACGTGGAGCTCGGCGGCACCGACCAGCTCTTCAATCTGAACGTCGGGCGGGACATCATGCCGGGCTGGGGCATCGAGCCCCAGGTCGTGATGACCACGCCTCTCCTCGTGGGGCTGGACGGTGCCGAGAAGATGTCGAAGTCGGCCTCCAACTACGTCGGTATCGCCGAGCCGCCGGGCGAGATGTTCGGCAAGCTCATGTCGATCTCCGACACGCTGATGTGGAGCTACCACGAGCTGCTGTCCGACCTGTCGCTCGCCGAGATAGAAGCGCTGAAATCGCGCGTGACATCCGGTGCGGCCCATCCCAAGCGGGTCAAGGTCGATCTCGCGACCCGCATCGTCGCCGACTTCCACTCGGCCGGAGCCGCCAAAGAGGCGGCCGAGGCGTTCGAGCGCCGTTTCGCGCGGCGCGAGGTGCCCACGGACGTCGAAGAGTTCAAGGCGAAAATCGACGAAGGAGACGATCGCCGTCTGACGTCGATCATGGTCGCCTCGGAGCTCGCCAAGTCCGGGGCGGCCGCAACGCGCCTCATTGCACAGGGCGGGGT